>NZ_WUMV01000004.1 GCF_009826895.1 Stappia sediminis
TTCGTTCCCGCCGTAAGGCCTTCGACAACAACCACGCCGACATTGTCGGCATGCTCGTGCACAAGCAGATGCGGTGCCTCCATGGAAACCTCCCGAATGCTATATTGAGCAAGCTGCGAACATGATAAGTCTTGTATAAGACATAAGATATAAAATCCTAGCTATGTCAATATCGATGGGCTAAAAATGAAGCTCGGGATTGATTTGGGGCTGATGGAAATGGCAGACACTTCGGCGGAACGGGCATTCGGCTTTCGCCCGCTCTACCTTCAGGTTAAGGAGAGCCTGGTTCGCCGGCTTATCGAAGGATCCTGGCAGCCGGGCCAACTCATTCCCTCCGAGATGGAACTCGCACGCGAAATCGGGGTTAGCCAGGGGACAATCCGCAAGGCGCTTAACTCGATGACGGCGGAAAACCTGCTTGTGCGCCGCCAGGGTCATGGCACCTACGTCGCCGCTCCGGAAGAAAGCAGGATCCTTTTCCAGTTCTTTCGGATTGTGCCGGACACGGGCGAACGCTCTTTCCCCACATCAAAGGTACTTTCCTGGTCGAAGGAACGGGCGACCAAGGAAGAGGCGCGCGATCTTGCGATCAGCCCCACATCATCCGTATGGCGGATCGAGCGGGTACGCTATCTGGACGACGATCCGCTTATCGTCGAATACATCACCCTGCCCGCAAAGCGATTTCCAGGGTTCGAGAAGCTCGGCGAGATCCCGAATAATGTCTACCGGCTTTATTCGGAACGCTGGGGTCTCACGATCGGCAGCGGGACGGAGCGGGTGAAAGCGATTACGGCGGGTGCGGAGGATGCAAAGCACCTTGGCTGCAAGGCAGGCGCACCGCTGCTAAGGATAAACCGCATCGCCTTCGATCTGGAGCGCAAACCCGTTGAGCTTCGCATCTCCCGCTGCCTTACCGAGCGGGCTCACTATATTTCCGACCTCAAGTAACCTTTAAAACTCCACAGCCCTGTGCGTGCGTGCGCTTTCTTCCGCCGCAGCGCCAATCATCACTGCTTTCAACCCGTCGTCCAATGAGACTTCGGGCACGCCGCCATGGCGCACGAGGTCAATGAATTTCGCGTGCTGGAAATAGGTCGAGCCGTGGTGGTCGCCCGCCGCAAGTACCGCCTCGTCGACCTCGACTTCTTCTCGGATTTCCCGCTTTGTCGCGCGTGGCGATATGGCAATTTCCGAATGCCGCTCCCGCCCATCGGGCGAGAAACGGGAAGGCCCGGGAATAAATGCATCCACACGCGCCCTATCGCCCGTGGCGGAAATGATTTCCTGCCAATAGGAACCTTCGGCGAACATGCAAAGGTCCAGCATTGCGCGCACACCATTCGCGAAATCGACCACGACGAAGGCATTGTCGAGAATGTCCGGGCGGCCTTCAGGGTATTCCTCATCGAGGAAATTGACGTCGACACCGCCCGATGCATAAACGCGAACGGGCTCGCTTTCGGCGATCAGCCGCATGAGATCGAAGAAGTGGCAACATTTTTCGACAAGCGTGCCGCCTGTCTTCGAATTGAAGCGGTTCCAGTCGCCTACCTTGCTGAGAAAGGGAAACCGATGCTCGCGGATGGAGATCATCTTCAAGTTCCCCGCTGTGCCATCGCGCAGCTCTTTCAGAAGTCGCTGGACCGGTGGCATATAGCGATATTCCATTGCCACCCATAAAGGCGCCGACCGCGCCTCCTGCATGGCCAGTACCTTTCTGCAGTCTGCGAGTGTCGTGCAGAGAGGCTTTTCAACGAGGATCGGCTTGTCGAGGCGCATCACATCCGACAGGACGTCGATATGCGTGTGATTGGGGCTTGCGATCAGGAGCGCATCGAATTCCGCTGCAGATAGCATCTCCCGGTAATCGGCAAAAGCCGCGCACCCCGCCCCCGCAAGATCGCGCGCGGTCAGGCGCATGCCCTCATCCGGATCGGCAACGGCAGAGACGCTCGCACCCGCAAGGAGCGCGATGTTGCGGATGTGCTCGTGCCCCATCATACCTGAGCCGATGATGGCATAGCGCACGGGCTTAAGATCGTTCTCAGAGCGTGAGGACGGGGATGCCGAGTGCGCCGGCGGCTTCTGCGAGAGCATCGCGGTGGTCTCCATAAACGAGCGCCATATGATGTTCGAGCGCGGCTCCCATGACGCGTTCGAGAACGGTTTTCGAGCCGGAATCGAAGCGCACGACCCCGGACGTGCCGGTAAAGGCCATAGGGCGTTTCAGCATCTCTCCGCCGCCGATGACGGCAAAAGTCTCACCCCTCGCCTGCGAAATGCGGAAGAAGGTGACGCGCCCGGGCTTCAACGGAAATTCGAAGAGGAGCGGCATCTTGCGGTTGGTGTGGATCGTGGCATCGATCCTCGTATCGGGATCAGCCATCGACATCGGCGCTTGTCCGCAGTGCCAGACAACGCCCGTGTCGTCCTCCTCGTCAAGGTCGACGAGATCGGCGAGGAAGGCCGGCGCATCCGAAATGCGCTGCAGGAGCAGTGTTGTCAGCGCGCCATAGACATCCGCCTCGCAGGCGCAAGGAACCCGCGCCTCCCCCATCATCGAGACGGGGCCGCAGACCGCTCCGCCATATTCGGTAAAGGTTTCCGGCCAACAGCGGATCGCGAAAGCATCGAAACGGCCCCTCGCCTTGATCTCTTCGATCGCCGCTTTGAGCCTGAGCGATCTATCGAGCTCGCCCTGATCTACATCGTCGAGGTTGCCGGCTATGGCTGCAGCCGCCGCCCGCACGCCAGCAGCCTCTTCATCGCTTACAGCTTTTGCGCCAGAAAAGAGCGTATCGAGATTCATCTCCTCCACGCTTACATTCGCAAGTGCCTTGAGCTTCGCCGGGTCATAAAGGCACGTGTCGAAACCTTCCGGCGGCGCACCGATGCGTCCGATGCGCGCGCCGCGAAGAGCCGCAACGGCCCCGGCGCCGGCGCCGGTCCCCGGTTCGAAGCGCACCATCGGCACAGGTTCGGAAACACGCCTGCCCACCAGAAGCTCATCGATTGCTGCCCCGATATCTTCCGAATCCGGGGTGGCGTAGAGATAGGAAAAGGCCCTTCCGTTCAGCCCGAGAGCATGGCCCGCGAGATTGAGCCCGCAGAAAGAGTTGAGCCTGAGCCTTTCGCCGACCCTGGGTTCGGGGATTGCCCATATGGAAAGTGGAACATCGAAGCCATTCGCGATTTCCACTGTTATCGAGGCGTCGGTGAAGGTGACCTGCAGGATCAGGATCTGCTCGGGCTTTTCCGCTTTGAGCGCCTCGACGGCAATTCGCGCCGCCGGAGCATCGAACAAAAGCTCTCCCGGACCCACGATCTCGTGCCCCGATGCCTCGAGCGCCGCAAGCATACGCGCAAGATTTTCCTCGGCGAATGGAACATCGAACGTCGGCCGCCCAAGCGGCAGGATACCGATGCGCGCCATCGTCAGAACCCCGAATATCCGCTTCGGAAGGAAGCGTCCGCCGGCCGGAACCGGGCTCCTTCATCGCCATAGCAGGTGTGAGCGGCAAAAGGCGCCGCCTCGGCGTCCGTCAGCGCGTTCAGATCGCGCATGTAAGCCGTGCCTTCGCCCTTCAGTTCGGAGCGCATTCTCTCCCAATCCGGGAAATGAGAGAAAGCGTCGAGCCAGATCGCGCGGCCTGCGAGATAGCCGCTCGCGCCGGCCCTGTAGGCATGGGTCAGGATGTTGCGGAACGCCCCTTTGCCGGCTCCTGCCGAAAGCATGACCCAGGGCCGGCCCGCAAGCCTGCCCATTTCATCGAAAGCGGCCTGAGCGTCTTCCCAACCTTCGCCGCCGACGCCCGGGACATCGCTCGCGTTCAGCGGGCTTTCCAGCTTGAAAAGATCGACTCCATAGGCAGGCTTGGCGAATTCCTCAACGGATTTCAGGACATCGTCCGTTTTCTTGCCCTTCATCTCCACGTAGTCCTTCGTCTGGTCGGCATCCTTGGCAAGCGGATAGACCAGAAGCTCGAAGACGAAGGGAATATCGTATCGGCTACATGCCTCGCCAATGCGCTTCACGAAATCCTGCTGATGGCGATTGACGGCCTCTCCCGCGTCGGGGCGATACCAGGCAAGGACCTTCACCGCATCCCCGCCCATACGCTTGATTTTCTCCACCGACCAGTTGTCGATCTCGCTCGACAGACGCCCGGCTTCGGTTTCCTTGAAAATGGAGTCTTCCAGAGTGACGATCAGCCCTTTTTCAGGAGAGAGAATATCAATTGCCTGCGGAACGGCGTAATGCGGGTCGAGCAGGAGGGCCGAACTGTCCCACTGCAACGTTTCGATCAAAAGCGCCTTGAAACCCGCGACATCCCCATAGGGCGCTTCATCAAGGCCGTAGTGCTTTGCAATCGGGTTCTTGATCGGCGGGCGTTGATCGACCGCCGTCATCTTGAAGCGGCCGCCGGCATCCGCCATGCGCCTCAGGCCCCAAAGCTTGCCGGGTGTAAGCTCGATCATGATCTTTCCCTCAAGAACTCTTCCACCTCGGCGCGTTTCGGCGCGCCCGACCGCCCGCCGAAGCGGGTGCATTTGATGGCGGCGGCCGCATTGGCAAACCGCATTGCCTCGATTTCCGCTCGCCCCTCGCCAAGCGCGAGCGCGAAGGCGCCATGCCAGATATCGCCCGCTCCCAGCGTATCGGCGACAGCCACCTGGAAACCGGGCTCATGGCGGACATCGCTGCCCTCGATCCAGCTCACGCCGTCTTCTCCCTGCGTCACGCAGATGAATGCGTCGGGGGCGGCATCAAGGGCATGGTAAAGGCCGGAAACAACGTCGGCCTTGCCGGAAAACTCACGCAGCCCCTGCTCGGAAAAGGCCAGATGGGTCGCAGTCTTGAGCGCGGACATCGCGATCTCCACCGGCGCTTCGACATCCATGATCGCCGGCTTCCCGCGCAGACGGGCCACGCGCATCAGCGCTTCCGCGCCCTCCGGCCAGCGCGTGTCGGCAAGCGCGACATCGAAATCTGGCAATTCCGCCTGTTCAAGCCAACTTGCGTCGCGATCCAGTGTTTCATCTCGAAAATTGACAATCTGACGCTCACCATTGCGGTCCACCAAAATCGAGGAGAACGACGACCGGTTACCCTCAAAACGCCTCGCCAAACGACAATCCACGCCTTCCGCTTCAATATCGGCGATGATCATGTCGCCAACCGCGTCCGCACCAAGTCTTGAGGCGAGAAACGCCTCGCCGCCGAGCCGTGCCACGGCGACAGCGGAATTTGCGGCGCAGCCGCCGCCGACAATTGCGGCGTCCTTCGCGCGATACTTCTCTGCCCTCCGCGGCATCTCGTCGATCGACAGCACGAAATCGATCACGGCGACACCTGCGCACAAGACGCTCGTCATTTTCATGCGGCTCCGACCTACTGCCCGCAGACTATCAATTCTTATATAAGATACAAGATTAGAGTCTTATCAAAAAGCGGGATTGAAGCCTTCGGACGAAATGCGGGCGGCACGTCTTGCCGCCCGCATTTCAAGCCAGGGAGGTTGTTATTGGTTGGCTGCGGCGAATTCGTCCGCGACGGTGGACTCGCATTGGGCCACTGCAGCATCGAGCTTATCGAGCCATTCGCTGCCGAACTGCTCGGTATACCAGCCGCGCATGCCGCTTGAAGCTTCCTGGAACTGCTTCTTTTCCTCCGGCGTCGGCACATAGATGGTGCCGCCTTCTTCCTTGAACTTCTCATACGCCTCGATGGAGCGGCGCATGGGGAAGGCGCGCGTCACCGTCTTCAGATGGTTCATGCCGTCGAAGACGATGCGGCGAAGATCTTCGGGAAGCTGCTGCCAGGCCGGCTCAGAGTACCACCACAAGGCGCCCATATAGGCGTGGCCGTCGAGCGTGAGGTTCTTCAACCCTGCTTCCGGGAACTTCATGTTCATTATGTCGGTGATGCCGTTCTTCGTGCCTTCCACGACACCCGTTGCAAGCGAGGTATAGACCTCCGGCCATGCGACGGCTGTCGGGTTCCCGCCCAGTTGGCGGACGAGTTCCTGCTGGATTTCAGCCGGAATCGTGCGAATTTTAAGCCCCTGAAGATCACCCGGGTTCTTCACAAGCTTCGTTGTGGTGCCGAAATTTCGCCATCCACCGGTATTGGAGACGACCATCAGGCGCATCGGGATGCCTTCTGCAAGCACGCCCTTGCGCAAGTCATTTACGAAGGGACCGTCGAAAACGCATTCGGCCACACGATCGTTCGCAAACATATAGGGAAGGTCGAGGACCTGGCCTGGACCGTAGACATTGCCGAAACCGCCGATCGTCGTGATATAGACCTCAAGCGTGCCTGCCTGCAGGTTGTCGAGGCATTCCTTCTCGTTGCCGCAGAACTGGCCGGAAGGGTAGATCTGGACTTCCGCACGCCCGTTCGAACGGCTTTCCACATAGTCCTTGAAGACCATTGAACCGTCGTAATCCTCATCCTCCGGCGAGCCGAGGAACGCGACCTTGATGGTGTAATCGGCCGCCTGGGCTGTGGACACTGCGCCCAAGGTAACGCCTACTCCGAGCGCAACGGCGCCTGCGGATGCCAGCAGTTTCTTCAAGAGCATTGCTTTTCCTCCCGTAGAATATTGACCACTCACTGTCCCAGTCCCCCGACAACGAGGGAACAGAGGCTTGCCCCGTCCGGGCATCTCGCAAAACCGGCAAGCGCCGGCAATGTCATGGAAAGGCTCGGGAAATAGGTAATAAGGAAGATCACGACCACCTCCACGAGCAGGAACGGCCAGATTGCCTGAACGATCCGTTCCACCTTTTCCTGCGCCACCGAGGACGCAACAAACAGCACAAGCCCCATGGGCGGTGTCGCAAGTCCAACGGTCACGTTCACGCACATCACAATGGCGAAATGCAGCGGATCGATGCCGATCTGCGTCATGATCGGCCCGAGAACGGGACCCAGGATCAGGATGGCGGGGCCCGCATCCAGAAACATGCCGACCACGAAAAGCAGGATATTCACCAAAAACAGAAGAATGTAGGGGTTGTCGGACACGCCCTGGATCAGCCGGGCAGCTTCGCGCGCAAGGCCGGAGACGGTCACCATCCAGCCGAACGTAACAGCAGCCCCCACAAGCAACAGGATGATGCCCGACTGAATGGCCGTATTTTTCAAAACGACCGGCAACCTTTGCACCGTTTCGCCCGCCGCCCGGCTCAGATCCGCCTTGAACGGAGTGTCATAGGCGTCCGCGGATAGGCGCCGGGGGGTCTTGCGGTTCCTTGCGACGACGAGCCGCCAGAAAACTTCCGCCACAGCAACCCAGCCGACGGCAAGCACGGCGAACAGCTTGAAGCCGACATGTTCGGTAAAGCCTGCGAATAATAGCAGCGTCAGCGGGCCGACATGGATATAGGCATGGGCTGTGTCCGAAATGAAGCGTTCCCACAGGTCAAGCTTGAGAAGCGTCGCCGCGAACACCGCATATAAAGCCGCGATCGCCGCCGCTTCGGTGGGCGTGTAGATACCGGAAAGGATTCCACCGAGCAGCAGGACCGGCGTCAGCAGCGCCGGGAAGGTTTCCAGAAACGAGACCGAACGCTCCCGCCAGGTCGATTTTCTAGCGGCGACCGGATAGTTGCGCACGCGCGAGAAATAGGAAGTGAGCGTCATCAGGCCGAGACCGATCATCAGGCCCGGCGCGAAGCCCGCAAGGAAAAGTCCTGCCACCGACACGTTCATGACGAAGGCGTAGAGCACCATGATCCCGGATGGTGGAATTATTGGCCCGATGACGGAAGACGCGGCCGTGATCGCGGCAGCGAAACGGCGCGAATAGCCGTTCTGTTCCATTGCCGGGATCAGCATCTTGCCGAGTGCCGAGGTATCGGCCACCGCAGATCCCGAAAGACCGGCGAAAAGGATCGACGACAGGATATTCACCTGAGCTAGCCCGCCGCGGACATGACCGATCATCGATTCAGAGAAGCGGACGATCGAGCGGGTGATTCCGCCCGAATTCATCAACTCGCCGGCGAGGATGAAGAAGGGCACTGCCATCAGAGGGAAGGAGTACATGCCCGTGTATACGGTGCTGAGAAGCTTTGAGAAGAAAAGCTGATCCTTGCCGTCGATGACGAGCGAAAGGCCCGGCGCGACAAGCAGCGCGAAGACAACCGGCATTCCAACCGCGAGCAGGACGAAGAATATCCAGAAATAGGCGAGCGACACGAACGTACTCCTATTCCGGTTCTTGCGGGGCGTGATGCGGCAGGTCTAGCGCTTCGCCGCCCCCCAGAAGCGCCCAGAGGTCGCGCAGGATCAACTCGAAGCCGACAAGCGCCATGGCGAAAAATGCGACGGGCACGGCCATGTACGGCCACGCCCAAGCGATCGGCACGGTGTTCACGCGGATGGCGAAGCCGCGCTGGACGAGCTGCAGGCTTTCGAAGAAGTAGCGATATATGATCCACAAAACGAGAATATTGATCGCGATGCGTATCGCGCGCAGCACCTTGTGCGGCAGCATCTCGACAAGCATTTCAATTGCCACATTGCCGCCCGAACGATAGGCGAACGGCGCGACCATAAAGGCTGTCGTTACCATAAGGATCAGGGAAACGTCCTCAACCCAGCTCAGCGAATTGTTGAGTACGTAACGGAAAAACACGCCGGCGATAACAAAGAGCGTCATCAGCGCGATAAAGCAGGCCGAGGCAAATACTCCGGCACGCCCGATGCCACCGTTGATACGGCCGAGAAATTCAATGAGAGCGCGTGTTGCCTGCATCGAGCTTTGGTCTCCTCCCAAGGCCAAGGCGCAAGAAGCATCATCCGCCGCATGCCGGCTGACTGCCGAAACCCGCCCGATTTTGCAAGCGACCGCGTTTTGGTCTATCGACATTAACAGGTCTTATATCTTTTACAAGATTAAAGCGCGGCGAGACTTTCGCCGGCCTTTCGCCCTCCCGGCCAATCGTTCGAATCCGCCTCAAGAATTGATGATGCCCCCATCGATGTTGATGCACTGCCCCGTCACGTATGAGGAGGAAGACCCCATGAGAAAGGCGATCGCGCTTGCGACTTCCGAAGGTTCACCAAGCCGTTTCATAGGAATTTCGCGCGTTACCCGTTCAAGGCCACGCTCCGCGATGAGTTTCGCGGGCATGCCTGTGTTGATGAGGCCGGGCGCAATTGCGTTCACCCGCCAATCGGGCGCGAAGCGGCGTGACATGGCCCGCGTCATCCCCACGAGACCGCCCTTGGCTGCAGCATAAGGTACATGTTCCCAGGAGCCGCGGCGAAAGGCGAGCGAAGAGGTGAAGACCATCGCCCCTGCCCTGCCTTTCGACGCCTTTTCCATGACGGCATTCGCCACCATATAACCGTTTGTAAGATTATGCCGGATCGCGCGCTCGTAGACGCCCATGTCGTCGATCGCCTGCGGATCCGCCTCGAAAACACCGGCAAGATGCACGAGTCCCGAGACCTGGTCTCCGGCATCGGCCACGACTTTCCTGCAGGCGGCCACATCCTCCATTCGGGATGGGACGAAGGAAAACTCGCCGGCAAGATTACTCGCTATCTGCCGCAGTGGCGCCAACGCTTCATCCGAAATATCGACACAGACGATATGCCGCTCGGCAGATGCCAGCGCCTTCACGGTCTCCCGGCCTATGCCGCCTGCCGCACCCGTTATGATGACCGATTCCATTGCCGCCTCCGTGGACGTGAAGCTCTATCTCTTATATAAGATATAAGTATTACGAACAGCCCCCTCTTCCGCTGCGGTTCCATGCGCCTTCCGGAAACTCCCTATGTCGGCCATCTGGCCCAGTTCCTCTCCATCACAGTGTGGTCGAGCGGGCTTATCGTTCAAAAAAGCCTGACCGGCGTCGCCAATCCGGCATCCATCCTCATGCTTCAATTCGTAGGGGCGGCGGTTATTCTTTGGGTGGGTCTCGCGCTGCGCGGGCAGCTTCCGCGTCTCAACAAGCGCGCACTCGTTTCCTTCTGCTGGGGGACGATGGCGCCTGGAATGGTGCTCGCGTTCGGCCTTTTCGGTGCGGCGAGAACGGACGGTGTCAGCGTCTCGCTGATATGGGGGCTCGTGCCCCTGCTTGGGCCCGTGCTTGCGCGTATCGTGCTCAAGGAGCCTTTGCCGTGGACATTCGTGGCAGGCGGCTTCATCAGCTTTGCGGGGCTTTTGATAATCACGGCGAACAGGGAGTCGATAGGCGCCAGCGACATGACCGGCAATGTACTGGTCTTCATCGGGGTCTTGTTTGCCGCCGGCAGCCATGTCGTCGGCCGTTTTCTCAACCGTGGCGCGGTACCCTGGTATCAGACGGCAACCCTCCAGGTGACGGGAGCTGCATTCGCGACAAGCTGCCTTACCGTTTGGACGGGCTTTCGGCTTGATGTGGCAAGCGAGCCGGGCGCTTTCTGGTCCCTTTCCTATCTCGTCCTCATCATGACGGTCGTGAACTTTCTGGCATTCAATCTGGCGCTGTCGCGCATACAAGCCGCCTGGGTTTCGCTCTATGTCTCCCTGGCGCCGGCAATCGGGACATTTGCTTCGGTTATCCTGCTTGGCACAGTCGTTCGACCCGTCGATATCGTGGCGATCGCGGTCATCATGTCGGGCGTGGCCATGCCCCATATCGCGCGGCTTTTTGCGCGGAAATTCCGCACAGCCAAAAGCTGAAACGCTCGCCCGAACTGTGGTTTGATTTGCCCCGCCTTGGGTCCTTCGGTACGAATTCCCGAAAAGGACAATCGCCGATGAAACAGAACCGCCGGCACGAGTACATCCTGTCGTCGCTCAAGACGCGCCAGTTCTGCGCGATTACACAGCTCGCGAGCGAGCTTGGCGTTTCGGATGAAACGATCCGCCGGGATATCAAGAAACTCGACAAGGCCGGGAAGGCGCGCCGCGTCCATGGTGGTGTTACGCTCATCACCGATGCGAGCGAAGGCCCTTTCATCAGCCGCCTGGAGGAAGGGGCCGACGCCAAGCGCAAGATCGTGCAGGCATATGCGCGCAGCATTCGCGAAGGTTCGCGCATCTTTCTGGACGGGGGTACGACCAATTGCTTTCTTGCCCGTGAACTTGCCTATGCGCGCGGGCTCACCGTCGTCACCAATTCGCTGGAAATTGCGCATATCCTCGGCCGGCACAAAGGCATTCGCCTCATTATCGCGCCTGGCGAAGTCGATCATGACGACAATGCCGTTTATGGGCCGGAAGCGGTTTCGTTCATCCGGAATTTCCAGCTCGATACTGCAGTCTTCACAGCCGCCGCAATCGACCTGTCTCAGGGCGGCATATACGACATCAGGCCCGAAGAGGCTCACTTGAAACGCGATGTCGGAGCCCTTGCCACCGACCTCGTGGTGCTTGCGGATGCAAGCAAGTTCGGCAAACGCGGTTTTGTGCGTTTCTGCAACGTCATCGATACTTCGATGATCGTCACCGACGCTTCACTATCGAAAAACCAGCGCGCGCTCGTTCCCGCCGACGTGCTGACGATCGTCGACACGGAATGAACAGGCTTCATTTCCGCAGCGGAAAAAGTGCTTTGCCCGCATCCCGTGCGCTCGTGACATCCGTACCATGTTGACAGGTGCACTGCGCGAATAGGATACCTTGTCGCCTCTCGTTGCCGGTAACCGCAGGTTGGTGACTGAATGTGCGAGGTTAATCGCAACCGCCAACGCCAGCCGCGGTATCCCTGTCCTCCTCGCCCTACCGGGCGATTTTCTTATCCTGAAAGGTTGTCGCCTTGGCCGATTTCGAGATTGGTTCGCTCCTGATCCTCGGCATTGCCTTGCTTGCGACGGGTGTGATCGCAGGCATCATCGCCGGTCTCTTGGGCGTTGGTGGCGGCATCGTCATCGTGCCCGTGCTTTATCACATGCTCACGGCACTCGGCGTTGGAGAGAACGTGGTCATGCATGTGGCGGTCGGCACGTCGCTTGCCACGATCCTTGCGACGGGCACTTCGTCCGCCCTTGCCCACTACAAGCGTGGCAGCGTCGACCTCGACCTCCTGAAACGCTGGTGCATACCCATTGCCGTCGGCGTCATCGCCGGCACGATCATCGGCGGCAACGTCAGCGGCATGGTGCTTTCGCTCATCTTCGCGACCGTCGCGCTACTCGTCGCGATCAACATGATCTTCCGCAAAGACGGTATCGCGCTGGCCGGTCAGCTTCCCGGCACGCCCCTGAAAGAACTTCTCGGTCTCCTGATCGGCGGTATTTCGGTGATGATGGGCATCGGCGGGGGAACGTTGAGCGTGCCGATCCTCACCCTGTTCTCATATCCGATCAGGAAGGCGGTGGGCACGGCCTCGGCAATCGGCCTCATCATCGCTGTTCCGGGTACGATCGGCGCGATCTATTACGGCCTCGGCGTCGAAGGACGGCCCTCCTGGTCGCTCGGTTACGTCAATCTTATCGGCTTCCTTCTGATAATCCCGGCGTCAACCCTGTCTGCCCCCTGGGGCGCGCGCATCGCCCACGCCATAAACCCGCGTGCGCTGAAGATCGTCTTCGCGTTGTTCCTCGGCTTTACGGGCCTCAGGATGTTCTACGATGTTCTGGGGTAGCCGGCCGGTTGCCGAAATTGGGTAGACCTGTCAGATTACCGGAAAGCCGGCAAACTGACGGATTGTTTGAATGCGCGACTTCAAGGACGATCTCGACCGCCGCCTCGTTGCGCTTCTGCAGTCCAACGCGCGAATGGCGACATCGGAGATAGCGCGCAAGCTGAAGGTCGCCCGCTCCACGGTTCAAGAGCGCATATCGCGGCTCGAGACCTGTGGTCTCATAAGCGGCTACACCGTGCTTTTGTCGCGCACGCCGGAGATCGAGGCCGTGCATGCGCTTGTCATGATCGCGGTTGAGCAACAGCAGGTGCGGGAGACGATCAAGCGTCTGGAAACGCTTCCCGAGATCCGCACCTGCCTTACCGTTTCCGGCGAGTTCGATCTTTTCCTGCGGGTGGAAGCGCCACGCCTTGAAGATCTCGACGAGGTGCTGGATGAAATAGCCGCAATTCCAGGCGTGCGGCGATCGCGATCATCTATCGTGCTTGCCTCAAAATTCGACCGCGGAAACGATGTGGAGCGCAGTGTTCCGATAATCTGACGGATCATCCGACAAATCTTATTATCACGATCCAGTTTCCGGCATTTTGCTGGATAATCCGCGACTCTACCAAAAGGTACACTTCTGCTCAGGTGATTCTGAGGAGGAGAAATCGAATGACCGCATGGCCCGTGCTGATCGTCGGAGCCGGAAAGATCGGCCGTATGATCGCTTCGCTGTTGACCGGCGCCGGCGACTATGAAGTGACGATCGCGGATCGCGACGCGCTCGCCCTTGCCGCAGTAACCCGCCCCGGCGTGAAGACGGCAACCGTCGACGTCTCCAACGAAAATGCACTGGTCGATGCGCTTCAAGACAAGAAAGCGGTTCTTTCCGCCGCCCCCTTCTTTTTGACGGAGACGATTGCCAGGGCAGCGAAACGGGCCGGCGCGCATTATCTCGACCTCACCGAAGATGTCGCCTCCACGAAGGCGGTAAAGGCGCTGGCGGCAAAGTCCCGCACGGCCTTCGCCCCGCAATGCGGCCTGGCGCCAGGCTTCGTATCGATTGCCGGTCATGATCTTGCGGCCCGTTTCGATGAACTCGATAGCCTGACGCTGCGTGTAGGCGCCTTGCCCCGCTATCCGACCAATGCGCTGAAATACAATCTCACCTGGTCCACGGACGGACTCATTAACGAATACTGCAATGCATGCGAAGCCATCGTCGACGGTGAACCGGCGATGGTTCAACCTCTGGAAGGATACGAAACCTTCTCGCTCGACGGTGTCGACTACGAAGCGTTCAATACGTCGGGCGGCCTCGGGTCTCTGGCCGAAACGCTATCCGGCAAGGTGCGGTCGCTTCGCTATCTTACCGTTCGCTATCCCGGGCACCGCGACATCATGCGCCTTCTTCTTCAGGACCTGGGCCTGCGTGACCGGCGCGATCTGATGCGCGACGTGCTTGAAACCGCAGTTCCCGTGACCAAGCAGGATGTCGTGCTCGTATTCATCACGGCTTCGGGCACCATCGGCGGTTTGCGCGAACAGATTTCCGCCGTCTACCGCGTAACGGCGAAGGATATGGACGGAGAGCTCTGGAGCGCCATCCAGGTTACGACCTCGGCCGGCATCTGCGCAACGCTCGACATGATTCGCGACGGCTCGCTTTCCGGGGCCGGCTTCATTCGCCAGGAAGAAATTCCACTAGCCCGTTTCCTTAACAACCGTTTCGGGAGTCATTTCGACCCGGAAAACTCGGGAAAAACGCCTGCCGGAGTACGAAAGCGCCTCGTCGCGGCGTAAAGCCGCCAATCTTCCGGGAATTGCTGACCCTGTCCCCGTGTTGGCTATACTCAGCGACACCGTAGCTTCCAGTGGGGAATCTCGTGTGGCGTTAAGTGGCAATGCTTGAGACGATCAATTTCGTGATCCTGATCGCCGCGGGCCTGGTGGCGGTCTCCGTTTTCACGAGCCTCATCAGCTTCAGGGTCGGCGCGCCCTTGCTGCTCGTCTTTCTCCTCGTCGGCCTCGCGGCGGGTGAGGACGGACCGGGCGGGATCGAGTTTGCCGACGCATCCGCCGCCTATTTCATCGGCTCGATCGCGCTGGCGATCATCCTGTTCGATTCCGGTTTCGAAACACGCTTTTCCACGCTGCGCATGGCCGCGGCGCCTGCGGTCACACTTGCGACCGCGGGCGTCGTATTGACGGCGGCAATCGTCGGCACGGCGGCACATCTTCTTTTCGGCTGGAGCCTGTTGGAAGGCTTGCTCCTGGGTGCGATCGTCGGATCCACGGACGCCGCCGCCGTCTTTTTCCTGCTTCGTGTCGGGGGCGTTCACCTGCGCGAAATGATATCAGCGACACTGGAAGTCGAATCCGGCTCGAACGACCCGATGGCGATCTTCCTTACCTTCACGCTCGTCTCGCTCGTCACCACCGGCCTCGACGAAGGTGCGGCCGCATCCGCCCTTGCCATCGCTTTCATCCAGCAAATGGGCATCGGCTTCGTATTCGGTCTGGCGGGCGGCTACGTCATCGTCCAGATCGTCAACCGCATCAAACTCGAACCGGCGCTCTACCCCATCGTCGTCTTGGCGCTTGCTCTCGTTCTCTTCGCAGCGACATCGATGGTCGGCGGCAGCGGATTTCTCGCCGTATATGTCGCCGGCATTCTTTGCGGCAACGTGCGTATCCGCCAGCAACCGGCACTAAAGCGCTTTCAGGGCGGCATGACCTGGCTTGGGCAGATCGGCATGTTCGTCACGCTCGGTCTCCTCGCGACACCTTCGCAATTCGGTCACGTCGCGGTTGCCGGTCTTGCCCTCGCTCTCACTTTGATCTTCGTCGCAAGGCCGTTTGCGGTGTGGATCTGCCTGCTTCCCTTCGGCTTCACCCGGTCGGAATCGGCCTTCGTCTCCTGGGTGGGGTTGCGCGGCGCGGTGTCGATCCTGCTGGCGATCCTGCCACTTATCCATGGCCTGCCGAATGCGCAGGCGATCTTCAATGTCACCTTCCTGATCGTCCTTACCTCGCTCGTCCTGCAAGGTTGGACAATCAAGCCGATGGCACGCTGGCTGAAGCTCATCGTCCCGCCGCGCATCGGCCCGGTGGAGCGAATGGAGCTCGAACTTCCAGGCGGCAGCGATCACGAAATCGTCTCCTACCGTGTGCACCCTGACAGTGCGGTGGCGCGCGGCGACCGGATTCCCCGCTGGGCTCGACCGGTCCTCATCATGCGCGAAGGTCGCTCCATCCGCGTGCAAAAGGCCGGCCGCCCGCAGCCGAATGACCAGATCTACATTTTGACCTCGGCCCGGCAGGTGCCTGTTCTCGATGCGCTTTTCGCAGCCCCTGCCGAAGTCGCTCACGACCCGGCTCTGTTCGGCGATTTTCAGCTGGACCCCAATGCACCGCTTGCCGATGTCGGCGCAATCTACGGCTTCAGGGTCGTTACCGGCGACCAGGGCCTGACAATTCGCGAATTGATGACCCGCGAACTCGGTGACGATATCGAGCCGACCGATCGCGTGCCCTACGGCAGCATAGATTTCATCGTCCGCCAGATCGACGAGGAGCATGGCATTACCGATATCGGCCTTGCGGTGGAGCACATCGAAACGGATGAACCGAACCTTCCTTTCTTTTTCTCGCGCGACGACATTGCCGATTTTTCGCGCCGTCGCTACCGCCGGCTGCGCGCACGGCTGAGGCGCAGAGGGCAAGTCAGACGGCAACGTTCGCTTGAAAAAGCAGCTTCTGCCTCACAGACGGCGGTACCTTCGCACGATGATGGCGGAACGGAGCCTCTTTCACCGGCCCCGCACGAGCGAAGCCAGGAAACCGCGGATGCTCTCAAACCCATTTCCGCACCACAACCTGCCAATGACGCGGAAAGTCGCCAGACGCCGCCTAATTAGGGGTTTCGCCAAAGCGTTTTTTGAAGTCCGCGCAGTGGTCGGTCCGGTCATAGACCGGTGTGAACCAGAGATAATCGAACGTCTTGGTTTCATTGACGCTTTGCGGGAGATAATCCGCTGCCTTCCCTTCGCCCGGTTCGACCTCGCGAAAAGCAACGGTCAGGATTTCGTCTCCCGACACACCTCTGCGCCTCAGGAACTTCGGAACTGCAAGATCGTCCCTCGCATGCCCGCCACCAGCGATCAGGGCAGCGCCATTGCCCGGTGAGCCAAGCATGGCATCGGCCAGCGCCGCATCCCGGAAAGCCTGCACATCCGCCATGGGCTTCAGGCTTTCCCTGGGCACCAGTCCGCAGTGGCTTTCGAAAAGGATATTCGAGACGAGTTCGCGTTCGGCATCGGTTTCTTCTTCCGAGAGCCCAAGACGTTGCTCCTCGGCTTCTCCCAGCGCGATCAGACCGTCCTTGCCAACCGCCTTGCGGCTCCTGACGTTCGCATCTCCGGCACGAACAGGCAGTCCGAATGTGATCGCCGCATCCAGAACGGGCTTATAGGTTTCCCAGGAAGGCCAACCGCGCTCTTCCCATCGCAAAGCAGCGCCGAACCCTTCCGAATTGCTGTCCGCCAGCGCAAGGTATGCGTCTATATCGTTCTGCATGTCCTGGGAGATCATTTCGAAGACCACTGCGGGCCTGCGGCCCTTTTCGGCAATCGATCGAACGACCCAGGCTTGCAAGGCGTGGTGATCCGGATTGTCATGTATTTCGCCAAGCAGGACGTATCGGCTCTCGGCTGCCTCGCTCACAAGGTCGCCAGGTGTGACGAAACGCCGTTCCTCAACGGACCATATTTTCCCGACCAGAGGGTGGTCTGCAAAATACTCTGAGACCGGCGTCGGCGGCTCGGCATGGGCGAGGCCTGCCGAGACGCCGAGAACAATTAATGCGAAGCCAAATCGAAACACGTCGCGCTCCATTTCCCGTTCTCACCCGAATATGGAACGGAAAAGGCCGGGGGCGAATGCGGTTCACGCATTCGCCCCCTGAATGAGGCAGGATATAGAGGTTTTTCAGCTCATGCAGCGTCAGGGTTTTCCAACGCCAGCGCAATGCCCTGACCGCCGCCGATGCACATGGTGACGAGGCCGTAGCGCCCGCCGGTGCGCTTCAGCTCATACATCGTCTTCACGGTGAGAATGCAGCCCGTCGCCCCGATCGGGTGACCAAGAGCGATGGCTCCACCGTTCGGGTTCACCTTGTCGGAGGCAAGCCCCAGTTCGCGCATGACGGCGCAGGCCTGGGCGGCGAAAGCCTCATTCGACTCCACCACGTCGAAATCCGAAGCCGAAAGGCCCGTTTTCTCCAGAAGCTTGCGCACTGCCGGGATAGGGCCAATGCCCATGACGCTCGGCTCCACGCCCGCATGGGCATAGCCGAGAAGCCTCGCCATCGGCTTGTGGCCGGCGGCCTTGGCAGCTTCGGCATCCGCCAGCACCACGGCTGCCGCTCCGTCATTGATGCCGGACGCATTGCCCGCCGTAACGGAGCCGTCTTTCTTGAAGACCGTGCGCAGACCCGCAAGGCCTTCCGCCGTCGTCTCGCCGCGAACATGCTCGTCTGTATCGAAGGTAAAGGTCTTGCGCCCCTCGGTAATTTCGAGCGGCAGTATCTGATCCTTGAAGCGCCCCTGCTCTATCGCGGCAGCCGCGCGGCGCTGGCTTTCAAGCGCCAGCTCGTCTTGGGCGGACCGATCGATCTTGTATTCATCGGCGACGTTTTCCGCCGTCACGCCCATATGCCCGCCGCCGAACGGATCGTTCAGCGCGCCGATCATCATGTCGACCATCGCGGCATCGCCCATCTTCACGCCAAAGCGCGCGCCAGGTGCGATGAACGGGCCGCGGCTCATGGATTCAGCTCCGCCCGCTACCGCGAAATCCGCATCGCCAAGCAGGACCGATTGCATGGCGGAAACAATTGCCTGCGCCCCGGACCCGCAAAGCCGGTTCAGCGTCAACGCGGGCGTTTCGACCGGGATGCCGGCCTCAACCGCCGCGACGCGGGCGAGATACATGTCCTTCGGCTCGGTGTTGATCACGTGGCCATAGACGACATGGCCGATCTTTTCCGGCGCAACGCCCGCGCGTGACATCGCCTCCTTGGCGACCATTCCACCAAGCTTCGAAGGCGGCATGGACTTAAGCGCCCCGCCGAACGTCCCGATTGCCGTTCTTACACCCGAAAGAAGCACCACTTCACGCTGGCTCATGGCAAGTTTCCTCCTCATAGGGGCGCATTCGCGCCTGCCGAATTCATGGACCGATTTTGAGAAGGACTCTACGGGCAGCGATGCTGCGCTGCAAACTCACAAAAAGGATAGTCGTGCA
This sequence comes from Stappia sediminis, assembly GCF_009826895.1. Taxonomy (GTDB): domain Bacteria; phylum Pseudomonadota; class Alphaproteobacteria; order Rhizobiales; family Stappiaceae; genus Hongsoonwoonella; species Hongsoonwoonella sediminis. The sequence goes on from NZ_WUMV01000004.1 coordinate 18,889, forward strand.
ATCACGGACAAGCATAAGCCCCGGTGCATCGCTGCCCCGGGGCTTTGTGCAAACGCGACCGAGTGACGATCAATGCGTGGAGAAAGGAATTCTCACGCCGATGGAGACGGCGTGGAACGTATTGTCGTAGTTGAAGGCCGTCGTGGCTGGCTGTCCGTTCCCGGTCGGCGTCGTACCGCCCTTCGCCTCACCGGCATCGGTATAGCGATACGTCAGATCGACCTCGACCGGCGAACCTGTCCCGAACAGATCCCCCACTTCTGCGGAAACACCGCCGCCGAGGGACCATGCGAAGGATGTATTCGTCTTGCCCTCAAACTCACGAACGGTATCCGGCGGAGCGAGAGTCGTGTTTGTCCGTGTCCAATCGTCCATATCGTTGACAGCCACGCCGATGCCACCTGTCACGAATGGCTTGATCGGGCTTTCGTACCCCGCAAGCGTCAAGGGCTCAACGAACAGATTTGCCATGATGAGCCAGGTAGAGACACTTGCATCAATATCGGCATGCGGGCCCGGAAGCGGCGCAATCCAGTTCGCATCAATATCCGCCTCGCTCAGATAACTGAGCGAAAGATCGCCCCGCACACCATCATGAAATTGCGCGCCAAACGCAGCGCTCCCGATGAATGCACCATCGGCGTCAAGGTCATATGTTACAACCGTACCGCCAGGTCCGGCCCAGTTTCCGCGATCTTCCGCAAGCCATGCTGCTCCACCCTCGACGCGAAAATAAAGCTCTGTCGGCCAGATGGAGGATCCATCCTGGGCGGACGCCGCCCCCATTCCTCCCAAGACGGCTCCTGCGGAGAACACCGCGAAAAGGTAACTGCGAATACTCATGATTGCCCCTGAGATCAAAGAGACGCGACATGCGCCCCAGACGAATCTTTCATTCACGAACGTAGCTGCAACTCGTACATTCGCAATATCGAACATTCACATTTATAGATTTTTCCGCAGAGGAATCTTGAAGCGTTGCGCGCTTGCAACAAAACTGGCGTGAAAGCGATTGTAAATCACTCAAACTCATTAACCATATGAAATCATGCATATTTTAATTAACATAATAATTTTCGAATATTTGATATTTGTCAAAATAACCCGCATAAAACTGCCGTAGCGTCATTCACACAATGCGGTGATTCACTGCAACTCGCGGAAGGAGTGAAGTGTAATGAGCAAATACGGTGTTTTCATCAGCCGGTCGGTTCTTGCCGTCGCATTGCTGTCGGGAACGGCTGTCGTTCTTGACCATGCATTCGGCACCGGCGTTACCAAAGCCTATGCCCAGCAGGGCGGCGGTGGAGGCGGTCACGGGGGCGGCGGCAGCGGCTCCGGTGGAGGCGGCAACGGTAGTGGCGGCGGCGGCGGAGGACATTCCGGCGGCGGCGGCGCAAGTGGCGGCGGTGGGCACTCCGGCGGAGGCGGTGCGAGCGGCGGCGGCACCGCCCATGTATCGGGAGAAGAAGCAGACTCCGACGGACGCGGACCGCGCTACGGCAAACCCGACGAATCCCGTGGCCAGCCGGTCTGGGCCGACGAAGGCATCCCGGAAGTCGAACTTGGCAGGCTGAACGTCGCGCGCGCGCCGGGCAACATTCTGGACCGAGCCCGGCAAGAGCTGGTGAGTGGCGATTATCCTTCCGAAATCACGGAATACTACAATAAGACAGCAGAGGAACTTGCCGACCTTCTGGCAAGCGATTGGGATCTCTACTCGTCCTACATCGTGGATTCCCCGTTGGAAAACCTTGCGATCTTCCGCGATGCGATTAACGGCATCACGACCCTGCCGGGCGTCACGGTGGATATCGACCTTATAGCGATCACGCTGGGTCTTGCTTCCGACAAGAACGTCATCGTCACGGAAGATACCGTTACGGCGATGATCACTATCCTCGGTCAGGACCCGGCCGATTTCGACATCGCGACAATTGCCGAGAAAGCCGACGATGTGCGCGCTGCCGCGCTGGAAGGTCACGGCTGATCGCATCATCAACCGTAAAAAATCAAGCCGGCCGCCAATTAGGTGGCCGGCTTATTTCATCCGAACGAGACGCCATTTACAGCCAGCGTCGCACGCGGCTGCAATATTCGACGTACGCCCGTCCGAAAACCCTCCTAGCATTCGCCTCTTCGAAGGGGATGTACCAACTGTTGGCGACAAGGAAAAACGCGACGACAAGCACAAGATTGAGCGGAGAATTGATGAGGATCGCAGCCCCGATGAGCAGGACAAGGAAACCCAGATACATCGGATTTCGACTGTAGGCGAATACGCCTTCCGTCACGAGAATTTTCGGCTCGCGGAAGGTGTTGATTTCCGTCCCCACTCTGAAAAAACGCCGGCTGCCTGCGGCAAGAAGGCCAATGCCGACAAATAGGACGAGGAGCCCGGCCCAGTGTGCGGGCGGCGGCACAAGCGGCCCGAACGGCAGGAAACGAGCCACGGCCACCATCATCGCCAGAAGTATCGCCACGAGGACAGGCGGTATCAGCCATTTCATCGAAACCCTCCCATGAATGCCGATGAAACAGCCTCGCGCCGGAATTGGCAATCGCCGTTCAGTTGAATGCCGAGTACAAAATCAAACGGCGGCGCATGAGCGCCGCCGTCCGGGAATTTCGCAGTGACTGATCGATATCAGCGCATCGTCGGAATGACGAATTCCGCACCTTCCTTCACGCCGGACGGCCACCGCGAGGTCACGGTCTTGGTGCGGGTGTAGAAGCGGAAGGCGTCTGGCCCGTGCTGGTTCAGGTCGCCGAAGCCAGAACGCTTCCAGCCGCCGAAGGTGTGATAGGCAAGCGGCACCGGGATCGGCACGTTGACACCGACCATGCCGATGTTGATGCGGCTTGCGAAGTCGCGCGCCGTATCGCCGTCACGGGTGTAGATCGCAACCCCGTTGCCGTATTCATGGCTCATCGGCAGGTCGATGGCCTCGTCATAGGTCTTGGCGCGGACCACCGAGAGCACCGGACCGAAGATCTCTTCCTTGTAGATCGTCATGTCCTTGGTCACGTTGTCGAACAGGCAGCCGCCCATGAAGAAGCCGTTTTCATACCCCTGCATGGAAAAGCCGCGCCCGTCGACGGCAAGCTTCGCGCCTTCCTTCACGCCCTGGTCGACGAGACCCTTGACGCGCTCAAGCGCCTGCCCCGTGACGAGCGGGCCGAAATCGACATCGTCGCCGGCGGTATAGGGGCCGATCTTGAGGCTTTCCACGCGCGGGACGAGGCGCTCCATCAGCGCATTCGCCGTCTCATCGCCCACAGGCACCGCGACCGAAACCGCCATGCAGCGCTCGCCTGCAGCACCGTAGCCAGCGCCGACGAGAGCATCCGCCGCCTGGTCGAGATCGGCATCCGGCATGATGATCATGTGGTTCTTGGCGCCGCCGAAGCATTGCGCGCGCTTGCCGTTTGCGGTTGCCCGCGAATAAACGTATTGCGCGATCGGCGTGGAGCCGACGAAGCCGACGGCCTGGATCTCAGGGTGATCGAGAATTCCATCGACGGCTTCCTTGTCGCCGTTGACGACATTGAGAATTCCCTCAGGCAGCCCCGCCTCCAGCATCAGTTCCGCCAGCATGATCGGTACGGATGGGTCACGCTCCGACGGTTTCAGGATGAAGGCGTTGCCGGCGGCGATCGCCGGGCAAAACTTCCACATCGGGATCATGGCCGGGAAGTTGAATGGCGTGATACCCGCGACGACGCCAAGCGGCTGGCGCATGGAATACATATCGATGCCGGGGCCCGCGCCTTCGGTAAACTCGCCTTTCATCAGGTGCGGCGCGCCGATGCAGAATTCGGCGACTTCCAGACCGCGGATCACGTCGCCCTTCGCGTCTGGCAGCGTCTTGCCATGCTCCCTGGAAAGGGCTTCGGCAAGCTTGTCCATGTCGCGGTGGAGCAGGTCGACGAATTTCATCAGGACGCGTGCGCGGCGCTGCGGGTTGGTCGCGGCCCAGGCCGGCTGCGCAGCCGCCGCATTGGCGATCGCCTCGTTGAGCTCCGCCTCGTTGGCAAGCGCGACCTTCGCCTGCACTTCGCCCGTTGCCGGGTTGAAGACGTCGGTAAAGCGGCCCGACTTGCCTTCGACGTGCTTGCCGCCAATGAAATGACCGATCATGTTCATGTCGCTTTCCTCCCTCCGGCGCGTTTCGGCGGCCGGACAATGGATCATGCGCCAGCGCGCATTGATGAAACCGAAAATCCGTTCGCTGGGAACGGCTTCCTTGTGCCTCTAATAAATGTAGAGCGCAACACGCGATCTGGCGCATCCGTTGTGCGGAATTTATAGTCGCATAAGTTCACTGAATTGAACGAGACCTGACTAAAACACAGAAAGCCGGACGAGATGAACTGGGATGACTTGAGGATCTTTCTTGCCGTCGCCCGCTCCGGGCAACTTCTGGCGGCCGCCCGCAGGATCGGATTGAACCACGCCACCGTTGCCCGCCGCTTGAGCGCGTTGGAGGCAGCTCTCGCCGCAAAGCTCGTGGACCGTCGGACTACGGGTTGCGTCCTTACCTCGGCGGGCGAGAAATTCCTGGAAACGGCCGAGAGGGTCGAAGGCGAAATGCTCGCCGCCAGGGCGGAAATCGGCGAGGAGGATATAGTCGTTGCCGGGACCGTCCGCCTCGGTGCGCCTGATGGGTTTGGCGTTGCTTATCTCGCGCCGCGTCTTGGCGAACTTTGCGCACGCCATCCGGACCTCACACTGCAACTCGTGCCGGTGCCGCGTGCCGTCTCGCTATCGCGTCGCGAGGCCGACATGGCGATCACGGTCGACCGGCCCGAGCATGGGCGGCTGGTTGCGCGCAAGCTGGTCGATTACGAACTCGGCCTCTTCGCCTCCCACGCCTACCTCGAAACCGCGGGCGCACCGAAATCGGCCGCCGCATTGAAGGACCATGCTCTCGTGGGTTATGTCGAGGACCTCGTCTATTCGGCAACCCTCGCCTATGCAGACGAAGTGGACCGTGCCTTCCAGCCCCGGTTCGAAATCGCTTCCTCCCTGGGCCAGAGCGAAGCGGTTCGCGCCGGCGCCGGCATCGGCATCCTGCACTCCTTCATCGCCCGCGGCGTTCCCGGCCTGATACAGGTTCTGCCGGAGTTGACCATTCAGCGAACCTACTGGCTCGTTATCCACGAAAGCGTGCGCGAATTGCGCCGTATTCGCACGGTTGCGGATTTCATCGTCGAAAGCGTCGAACGCGACAGGATGCATTTCCGCTAAACCGGCCTTCACAGCTCACAAATACGTGAAACTACTTATAATAAAGCATTTATCGTAATCCGCGATGGTTGGCCCACTTTTAACAAGCGATGCCATTACCGGCATCCCCAATCCAAGAGGACCAACTCGTGACGCTCGATTCCCGATCAGGAAATAAGCGGCCGATCGCCCGACTGTTTATTGCCACCAATATCTTTGCCCTCCTGTCGCTTGCCTTCGTCGGCTTCGCCTGGATGATGTATGGCAATGCCCAGAACGATGTCCGCAACGCCTATGACAACCGATACAGATCTTATCTTCTGGCCGATGAGCTTCGTCAAAGCTCCGACGACCTGACCCGCCTCGGCCGCACCTATGTCGTTACGGGTGATGCAAGCTACGAAGAGCAGTATCTGGACATTCTCGCGATCCGGAACGGCTCAAAGCCCCGTCCGGAGGACTACCACCGCATCTATTGGGACTTTGTGGCCGTCGGCAGGAAGCCGCGCCCCGACACAGAAGCCATGCCGTTGCTGGACCTGATGAAGGAAGCAGGCTTTACCGATGCGGAATTCGAGAAGCTGGAGCAGGCACAAGCGAATTCCGATGGCCTAGTCCAGCTTGAAGTGAAGGCGATGAACGCCGTCAAAGGCCTATTCGAGGACGGAAACGGCGGATATACGACAAAGAAGGATCCAGATCCGAAGCTGGCCCAGGAGCTTGTTCACTCCAGGCAGTATCATGCCTACAAGGCTGACATCATGCAGCCGATCGACGAGTTCTTCGTCCTGCTGGACAAGCGCACGCAGGGCGCGATCGACGCGGCGCTTTCGAGCGCCGCCTTTTTCAGAAACATGCTTTTGACCGCCATCGCCGCGGTTGTGATCGCCTTCGCCGGCCTTTCCTATCTGGTGTTCAATCGCATTCTCCGACCCATCGGTCGTTTGAGCGAAGCCATGTACGGTCTTGCAAGGAACGACCTCGAAACACCGGTTCATGGCACCGATCAAGCCGACGAAGTCGGCGAAATGGCGAAATCGGTCCAGGTCTTCAAGGACAGTCTCATTGAAGCGGAGGCCCTCCGACGCGACCAGGCGAGCGACCAGCAAAGCCGGGCGAAAAGGCAGCAGGCGATGGAAGACGCCATCAACGGCTTTGACCAAAACGTATCGCAATCGCTCGCCGCTGTCGCAAACGCCACCGAGGAGCTTCGCGGCACCGCCGGCAGCATGTCCGCCACGGCGGAAGAAACGAGCCGTCAGGCCACTTCGGTTGCGGCGGCGACCGATCAGGCTTCCAGCAACGTTCAGACCGTCGCTTCCGCGACCGAGGAGCTCTCTTCCTCGATAGACGAGATCGGACGGCAAGTTTCAACTTCCGCGGATATCGCCCGCAAGGCGGTGGAAGACGCGGACCGAACGAATGCCCAGGTTCAGAAGCTCAACGAAGCGGCAAACCGCATCGGCGACGTCATAAAACTTATCAACGACATTGCCGCCCAGACGAACTTGCTTGCCCTGAACGCAACGATCGAAGCGGCGCGCGCCGGCGATGCCGGCAAGGGCTTCGCGGTTGTCGCGGCGGAGGTGAAGGAACTTGCCGACCAGACGGCCAAGGCGACCGAGGAGATCAGCGGTCAGATCAATGGTATCCAGACTGCCACGACCGACAGCGTGCAGGCGATAGAAAACATATCCAAGACGATACGCTCGATCGACGAGATCGCCACGGGCATTGCCTCCGCAGTCGAGGAACAGACGATCGCGACGCAGGAGATCAGTCGCAACATTCAGCACGCTTCGGCGGCTTCGGCGGAAGTCTCGGACAATATCTCGGGCGTAACCCGCGCCGCGGGCCAGACGGGTTCGGCCGCTTCGCAAGTTCTCTCGTCTTCGGACAGCCTGTCGGAACAGTCGGAGAAGCTGCGGTCAGAGATCGACCGGTTCCTGGAAACCGTGCGCGCAGCCTGACCGCAAAAACCGCGAAAAAGTATACTCGTTCGACCGGCTCCGACCTGATTCAGGTTCGGGGCCGGTTGCCTTTCGGTCGTCGTCTCAGACGCGATATCTCGAATAGGCGTAAAGCTGATCGTAAATTTATCCGTATCTTGTTTATCGCGCATTTACTGTAAAAAACTTTTCCAAGCTGCTGACGATGCATAAAGAATTTCCGTTAGGTCATTATTATGAAAACATCCGCAAATTCACTTGAAGAAGGCAAACAATCACGACTGGAAATTGTGGGCTGGCGGGAAAAATGCTTAGGTCTATCGCTTTTATCATGTGCTTGCTTACCGTTTTGACGGCCGGCGCATCAACCGGTGCGATGGCCGCTGAATGGGTGATCAAGAAGGCAACGGGAAGGGTCTTTCTCGTATCGCCCGAAGTCGCGGCTTTCCGCGCAAAACGGGGAATGGTGCTGGAGCCCGGCTTCACCCTTGCAACCCAGGGAAATGGCCGCGCAATCCTTGCTCGGGGGGATGAGCGTATCCTTGTCGGGCCGGACACCGCCTTCGCCCTGTCCAAATACCAGTCCACCGACACCAAGACCACGCTGCTTCAGCGCAACGGAGAAATATCTGTCGATGTCGAGACACGAGGCGTACCGCATTTCAAGGTGGAAACGCCTTATCTGGCCGCTGTGGTGAAGGGAACGAGGTTCACGGTGTCAGTCGGGCAAAGACAAGCGGCCGTAGAAGTCGACCGGGGCGTTGTCGAGGTAAGCGATCTTGCGACAGGCGATGTTGCGGCAGTTCGTGCCGGCCAACGCGCCGGCAGCGCCACCGCGTCGACGCCAGGTCTTTCTCTCTCCGGAAAGGGACCGAAATCTTCTGTCCGAAAAGGGCGTGCGCAAAGCCCCTCCTTCGCCGCAGGCGCATCTCTTCACGCCGCCCAGGTCGAGGACATGGCTTCGGCCGGCTACACTGCGAGAGGGAACCGCAAGTCGAATTCCGCAGGCTACGACCCAAGAGGCAATGCAGACGGCAATGGAAATGCGGGTCTGGGGAATGGCAACCGTAAAGGCAAAGGAAATGGGAACGGAAAAGGCAACGGTAAAGGCAACGGCGGTCGCGGTGGCGGCGGCGGCGACGATTGATGAAAAAAAGAGTAGCCCTGCGCTCCCTGGCAGCCTGCGTCGGCTTGCTGGCAGCCGTTATCTGGCTTGAAGCCGCGGGCTTTCTTCGCCCGCTTGATGCCTTTCTTGCGGAAAACCGTTTCAAGTACTCCTCGCGCGCTCCTTCGGGCGATATCGCTTTCATCGATATCGATGCGCGCAGTCTTCAGGAAATCGGCGTCTGGCCCTGGCCACGCCGCTTCTACGCAGACCTGATCGCGCGCCTCGACAAGATGCAGGTTGCCGAGATCGCGTTCGATATCGACTTCAGCACCAGGTCCGACCCCGAAAATGACGCGGTTTTCGCCAAGAGCATCGCCGATGCCGGCAGCACGATCGTTCTTGCCGCGTTTCAGCAAAAGGCGAGCGGGAACGAGCTGGATCACGCCCTTGTTTTCAACAGGCCCATTCCGGAGCTGGAGGAACATGCCTGGCTTGCCGAAGTCAATGTTTCGCTTGAGCCAGACGGGCGTGTCTGGAAGGGACATTTCGGACGAAAAATCGACGGCGAACCGGTTCCTTCCATGGCGGCTTTTCTGGCCGGCAACAGCCTTTCGCTTGGCCCGGATTTCACGATCGATTTCGGCATAGATCCCGCCGCGATCGACCGGGTTTCCTTCGTGGATGTGGTTGGCGGCAAGGTACCGGCGGTGCGATTGGCCGGAAAAAGGGTCGTCGTCGGGGCGAGCGCGCTGGAACTTCGCGACCTCTTCCCGGTGCCGGTGCATGGGATCCTGCCGGGAAGCCTTCTTCAGGTCCTGGCTGCGGAATCGATTTCGCAGCAACGCACGCTGCACGATACGGGTTTGCTGCCGCAACTTGCCGCACTCGTGCTTGCGGCGGGGCTCCTTCTCGCTATCAGACGTCAGCCGCTGCGGTCCCGGTTAAGCGCGATTGCTATCCTGGCAATCGGCATTGAAGCTGGCGCGGCCGCGCTGCAACGGTATTACCCTTTTAGCGTCAGCACATCCGCATGGCTGACCGGGCTTGGCTTGCTGGCCTTTTATCTCGTTTTCCGGGAGTTCGGCATCAAACGGCTCAGGCTGCTTGCCGCACAGCTCCAGACCCGCAATACCCGCACCGTCCTGAACCGGGTCATCGAAGACAATTCGGCCGGAATTCTGGTGGTCGACCGGAGGGAAACGATCATAACTGCAAGCAACGCCGCGATCGGGATCCTCGCCGTTTCGGATCGCAAGCTCAGTGGAAAACACATCGCGGATGCCTTGCCCGAAGGCTTGGCGGACGCGGTAAGGCAGTGTCTGCGTTCTCCGGACGCAGGCAGCATGTCGGGAGAGGTCACACTGCAGCATCCCGGAGGAGAACGGCGGGTCCTAGAATATGTCGCGACACCTTCCACGCTGGCGGAGATCGCAGATACGCGAACGCAACGAAATCACATCGCCTGCCTGACGTTCAACGATGTCACCGAGAAACGGCTTGCCGAAGACCGACTGAAATATCTCGCCCGTTTCGATCCGGTATCCGGCGCCATGACGCGCAGCGCGTTCCTTGAGGCTGTCGCGACAAGCGGAAGATCGCCGGCTGGTTCGCCCCCTTTGGGACTTGCCCTGTTTGCCGTCGAGCTGGACGGTTTCGAGACGACTGGCGCAACACTCGGCCATATTTATACCGACTTGCTGGTAGCTGCAGCGGCAAGGCGGCTGAAAGATAATGTTCCGGGCGGTGAATTATCCCATCTGGGAGCAGGAACCTTCGCATTGTTCGCGCCGTCAAATGACGGGGCGGAGGCGGCGGACCGACTGGCCGGCGAAATCATCGATTGCCTGAGCACGATATTCGACCTCAAGGGCAATCATGTCCTCGTGGGCGCCAACGTCGGCGTCACGTTTTCCGCTGCCGACGAAGCCGATGCGGATGTCATGCTGCGTCAGGGCCAAGCCGCGCTTTCGAAAGCCAAGCGCGCGGGCATCAACCGCTGGGCGAAATTCAAACCGGGTATGGAATTCGAATTCATCCGCCGGCGTATGCTTGAACTCGACCTGAGGCGCGCCATCGATCGTGAGGAACTTTCTCTCGTCTACCAGCCTCAATTCGCGCTGGCCGACGGCTCGCTCGCCGGGGTCGAAGCGCTCATGCGCTGGGATCATCCGCATCTTGGCATGATCCCGCCAACGGAATTCATCGCCATCGCCGAGGAATGCGGACTGGTGGAGGAGATCGGCCGCTGGTCGATCCGCCGGGCCTGCGAAGACGCCGCCGGCTGGAGTGCGCCCTTACGCCTTGCCGTGAATATATCCCCGCCTCAGTTCCAGGATCCGCATCTTTTGCGGGAAATCCGCGATACCCTCGCGCGAACCGGCTTCCCGGCGGAGCGGCTTGATCTTGAAATCACGGAATCGCTCTTTCTGGAATCAAGCCGCAAACTCCTTCAAACCATGGGAGAGTTACGCGACATGGGCATCGGCCTCGTCCTCGACGACTTCGGCACGGGGTATGCCTCGCTCGGTTACGTTGCCCGCTTTCCCATCGCAAAGATCAAGATCGACAAGATTTTCATCGATCCCATCACGGAAGACAGGAAATCGGCGGCGATCGTCCGCACAATCGCCGAACTGGCCCGCGAACTCGGCATGTCGACAGTTGCCGAAGGCATCGAAACGCCGGAACAGCGCATGGCTGTCGAAGCGGCCGGGGTCGGGATCGCGCAAGGTTACCTCTTCGCCAGGCCACGGCCCGCGCGGGAAATCGCCGCGGAATTTGATACGCAAGTAGCGCGGGCGCGAGCATAAGGGCCGCGAAGATGCTTGCTACCGATGCGGGAATCCGTAACCATCGGGGCTGACTGTCGTTCTCCTCCCCTTGCTTGATGGCACAGCCACGCTCTGCTGCGGCAACCATATTTCAGGCAATTCATCCGCTGGCAGCGTTTCATGACACGCATCAGAAATCCACAACGGTTTTCCGCCCGCATTTCTCGCGAGCGATTGGCGGTTTCAACGTTTTTTCTCATCAACGGCTTCGTCGTGGGGAGTTGGGCACCGAAGATTCCCGGACTTGCCGCTCGGCTCTCGATTTCCGAGGGCGTGCTTGGGCTGATGATCCTCGCCTTCGGCATAGGCTCCTTGACCATGATGCCGGTCATGGGGCCGTTGATCGCGCGTTTCGGCTCCGCAAGGCCCGCGAAATTCGCCGCTCTCGCATTGTCGCCGACGCTCCTTTGGTTGACGCTGGCGCCTGATATTCCGCTTGCGGCGGCGGCCCTGTTCCTGCTCGGCGGCTTCGTCGGGGCGATGGACATCGCGATGAATGCCAATGCGGTGGCGGCGGAGCAGCACCTTCGCCGCGCGATCATGTCGTCCTGCCACGGTTTCTGGAGCCTCGGCGGCTTTATCGGCGCAACCGGCGGCGGTCTGATGATCGAAGCCGCAGGGCCGCTGTGGCACGCCATGGCGGTCACGATGATTGCGGGCGCACTGACGCTTGCCGTCTGGCCGCTCGTCTTCGAAGACAAGCCGCTCGAAAATTCGGCCAGGCATCCGGTTCGCCTGCCGCAATCGCTGCTTCCCTATCTCGTTGGCCTGATGGCGCTCTTTTCCATGGTGCCGGAAGGTGCCGTGCTCGATTGGGGCGCCCTTTACCTTAAACAGGCTTTCGGAGCCGACATAGCAACATCCGCGCTCGCCTTCGGCGCGTTCGCCGCCGCAATGGCGACGACACGATTTGCGGGCGACACGTTGCGCAATCGTTTCGGCGCGGTTTCAACATTGCGCATCTCGGCGCTGATCGCCTTTGCCGGGCTTTTATCGGCAGCTCTTGCCCCCCATCCCGCACTTGCTATCGCCGGCTTCGCGTTAAGCGGCATCGGTATAGCCAATATGGCGCCGATCCTCTTTTCGGCGGCCGGAAACCTGCCTGGCCTCGCGCCGGGCATCGGGCTCTCCCTTGTCACCTCCATGGGCTACTCCGGCCTTCTCGCCGCTCCGCCCGCAGTCGGCTTTGTTGCGGAAAGCACGGGTTTCAAGGTTGTATTCGCGGCGTTGGCCTTTCTCCTTCTCGCGATTTTCGCCAGGGCGGAAGTCGCTCGTCACGCCGATATGCGGTAGCCCGAAAAGGCGTGAAACATCAGTTCCTTGCATCCACCGGCCCATCGGGCGTCAGTTCGATGCCGGTCAACCGGCGGTCGAGATGCTTTGCCCGCCACGCGAGAAGCTTTTCCGCATACCGCAGGCGTACCGTTAGGTAAGCGGGATCCTCCGCAACGTTTCGCGTCTCATCCGGATCTTCGGCAAGATCGAAAAGCACCGGCGGCAGCCCCGCGAAATGCGCGTATTTGACGCTTTCATCGCGGATAACAGCCATGTTGCAGGCGTCGAGATCGAGGTCGAGCCTTCTCTGCGCGGTTCCTTCCGCGACCTCGCGAAAATCATATTCCCAGTGCACCGCATCGCGCCAGTCGAGCGGCCCGTCACTGTCGAGGAAGGGCGTAAGGGAGCGCCCGTCGAGCCAATTGATCGGCCTGGCGCCTATCATGTCGAGCAGCGTCGGCATGATGTCGATCGATTCCGAAAAGGCGTCGATCTTGCGGCCATGGGTGCCCGGTTTGCGCGGATCGCGGACGATGAGCGGGATATGGAAGCTTTGATCGTAGAAGCCGAGCTTCGAGAATAGCTTGTGATCGCCCATCATCTCTCCATGGTCGGAAGTCAGCACGATGATGGTGTTTTCCCAATCGCCTGAAGCTTTCAATACGGCGATTAACCGTCCGATCTGCGCATCGACCTCGGAGACCATGCCCCAATATGTCGCGCGTATCTGACGACGCGCCGCCTCGTCCCAATCCGCGACCATGCCGCGGGCGCCCCGGACGAAATCGCACTTTTCCTGCTTTTCCATCGCATATTTCAGGAAAGGATGCAGTTCTCCGTCCCCCGACGGCGACTTCGCTCCGCGAAAGTCGGGCCCGTCGCTCGGGTCGTACATGGATGCATAGGGTTCGGGCACGATGAAAGGCGGATGCGGGCGGATGAAGCTCAAGTGCGCAAACCACGGCTTTCCAATATCGAGGCCGGAACCGCGCTCCGACAACCAGCGTGAAAATTCGTCGACGAGAAAGGCCGTCTCGGTTTCTTCCGCCGAATAGATTGGCGGCTTGCCGGAGGGCGGATCCGCTTTCCCATCGGCAGGCAGCCATGCGTCCTGCTTCGGCGTCGGCAGGGCCCTGCCCCTCGCCTCCAGCCATGAAAGCCATGGCCCATGGTCTTCCGGCACGCGCACCCGCACGCTCATTCCGGGCAAGATGCCCTCATACGTCCTGAGCCATGGATCGTCACCGGATACGGTGCGCGGGTCGACGGATTGATCCGTATAGCCGAAAAGCGTGGGGTCGTAGCCCGCACGCCTCGCCGCCAGCGCGATCGTATCGTGTCTTGCGTCGAGCGGAGTTCCGTTGCGCACCACCCGCGTCGTCATTTGGTACAGGCCGGTATAGAGGCAGGCTCTCGCCGGCGCACAAGGTGCCGCCTGACAATAGTGACGTGAGAAGTAGACCCCCTCGCCCGCGAGCGCGTCGATATTCGGTGTCCTGACAACCGGGTGACCTGCAATTCCCAGACAATCGCCACGCCACTGGTCGGCTGTGATCAGGAGAACGTTCGGCTTCATCGGCTGCCAGCCTTTCCCAGCGCTTGGACACCTGCTCCGAACGTTCGTCAAAGCATTCAAATCACGCTTTGGCGCCGATAATCGGGCTCGCGGAGATTTTCAAGGATTCGCGCCGCATGCAAGCGGTGAACGCTGCGTCGAATGGACGTTATGTTTTCCGGGTATATCTAATCGGGAAGATATTCATTTCGCGGCAAATTCCGCGACGCCGGAGGATGAGATATGACCTGGATGCCTGGAAACGACCCCATCCCGGGAGACGCGGGCGCTTGCGATGTTATCGATACGCTTATCGTGCCGCGTGCGCGCGACCTTGGCGGCTTCGAAGTGCGGCGCGCCCTGCCTTCGGCAAAGCGGCAGATGGTTGGCCCGTTCATCTTCTTCGACCAGATGGGCCCGGCGGAGTTTCTCGAAACCGGCGGCATCGACGTTCGCCCGCATCCGCATATCGGGCTTGCGACCGTGACCTATCTTTTCGACGGCGAGATCCACCACCGCGACAGCCTCGGCTCCGATCAGGTCATCAGGCCTGGCGAACTCAACTGGATGACTGCCGGCAACGGCATCGTTCATTCGGAGCGCGAGGATGCGGCGCGCAAGAAGACGAAGCGCAAGATCTTCGGCATACAGAGTTGGGTGGCCCTGCCGAAGCATATGGAAGAGACGGCCCCCGCCTTCGAGCATCACGGGTTGCATGCCCTGCCCGTCGTTTCCGACGGCGCAGCGGAGGCGCGCGTGATCGCCGGCGAGCTTTACGGGGCGCGGGCCCCGGTTTCGACCGCCAGCGAGACGATCTATGCCGATATCACGCTGAATGCCGGCGGACGAATGCCGATTGACGCCACGCACGAAGAACGCGCGGTCTATACCGTCGACGGCGAGATCGAAATTTCCGGCGACAAATTCGGCCCCGGCCAGCTTCTCGTCTTCAAGCCCGGCGACACAATCACGGTCAAGGCCGATGCGCCCGCGCGCTTCCTGCTCCTCGGCGGCGAGCCGATGGACGGCCCGCGCTACATCTGGTGGAACTTCGTCTCCTCGTCAAAAGAGCGGATCGACCAGGCGAAGGAAGACTGGAAGCAGATGCGTTTCGACACCGTTCCGGGTGATGCGGAGGACTTCATACCACTGCCGAATAAGTAGTCTCCGGCAGTTCGAGACCTGAACGGCGTCCGGGCTCGCTCGGACGCCGTGCCTCCATATCAACCTCCCCCAAGCCGTTCTCATACCCTTGCCATATACAATACATTCAAATAATCATATTTTATAATTTCTCGGGAGAAAGTCATGACCGATAGCCTGAAGCTTACCCGGCGCGCATTCGCCAAAGGCATGGCCGCATTTGGCGCGGCCGGAGCGATTTCACCGGTCCTCCCTCTTCCGGCCTTCGCGCGAGAAACGCTTACGCTCGGTGAAGCAACCGTAGAGACGTTAAGCGACGGCCATCTGGTCCTGCCCATTGATTTCCAGTATGGCGACGCGCCGAAGCAGGAGCTGGAAACGCTTTTGAAAGCGCACGGCCTTCCAACCGCAACCTCCGAACCGGATTGCAATCTCACGCTCTTTCGCGATGGCGAGCGCACCGTGCTTTTCGATGCCGGCTCGGGTTCCCGCTTCATGTCGTCTGCGGGCAAGGCGATGGATGCCTTCGACGAGATCGGGCTCGATCCGTCGGAGGTGACCCACGTCGTTTTCACCCACGCCCACCCCGATCACATCTGGGGCATTCTGGACGACTTCGACGACGTGGTGTTTCCGGATGCGGAACTGATGATCTCGAGCGCCGAATGGGACTATTGGTGGGACCCGGCAACCGTCGACACGCTGCCTGAAGCCCGCAAGCCCTTCGCGGTCGGCGCCAAACGCTCGCTTGAAGCGATTGAGGATCGGGTAACCCGCTTCAAGCCAGGAGACGAAATCCTTCCCGGCGTTCTGGCACTTGATACCAATGGCCATACGCCTGGGCACATATCCTTCGAAATCGCGCAAGGTGGGGACAGTGTATTGGTGCTGGGCGACGCCATCACGCATGCCTTCATCTCCTTTGAGCATCCGCAGTGGCCGAATGGCGCCGATCACGACGCCGAACAGGGCATCGCCATGCGCAAGCTTCTGCTGGACAAGCTGGCTCTTGAGAAGACCCGCATTATCGGTTTTCACTTGCCTTTTCCCGGCTTCGGCCGCGTGGCGAAGTCCGGCACCGCATATCGCTATGTGGCCGACACGCAATAAATCCGTCGAGTGACGTCATTTTGTGCTGAAACGCGTTCAAAGCTCCTCCATACAGGAGGGTATGCAGCAACGGGTGACGGCAAAACTGGCCGATGATTGATCTGGGTGTATTCGGCGGCTTGTTCGCTGTCTCCTTCGCTGCTGCGACGATCTTTCCCGCTCAGTCGGAAATCGCGCTGACCGGGCTGATCGCGACGACGGCCTATTCGACGGTGCTGCTCGTCATCGTCGCAAGCATCGGCAATACGCTGGGTTCGGTGGTGAATTGGATCCTCGGGCGCGGCGTGGAGCGATTTCGCCAGAAGCGCTGGTTTCCCGTGTCCGAAAAGATGCTTGACCGCGCCAGTGGCTGGTACCACCGCTGGGGCCGCTGGAGCCTGTTGATGAGCTGGGCTCCCTTCATCGGAGATCCATTGACCCTTGCCGCAGGCGTGCTGCGCGAACCGCTTTGGAGTTTCCTCGTCCTTGTGACCATTGCCAAAACGGTCCGCTACATCATCGTCGCCATGGCGACCCTTAGCGTCATCTAGAGCGCTTTCCACGAAAGCGGGATCGCTTTCGTGACAAGAATTCGCTCCGGAATCAATATCTTGAACATATTCCGCATTCGTGGAAAACGTTCTAAATTGTTGCCGTTTCTGTCTGCGCGGACGCGGAAAGCCGGTCGGATGATGGCAGATACCGCATGAGACGGTCGGTCACTCCCGCCGAAAGCCACATGGCAAGAAGCGCGACCCATGCCGTCAGCGACAGGACCGAGCCGCCGGTTATCCCCGCTCCGACGGCACAACCTCCGGCAAGCATTCCGCCAAACCCCATCAGTATGGCTCCGGCGAGATAGCGCGCCATGCCGGTTTCCGGCGAAAAGCTCTGGATCCTGAACGTGCCGGATGTCGCGGCAGCAAGCGCGGAGCCGGCAAAGACGCCGGGCACAAGGCCGATACCAAAGCTGAGAGGCAGGTCGGGCGTATTGATAAGCGCCATAAGAGTATCGGCCGAGGGACCTGTAAACGTGATGCTTTCGACGGGCACCGGGTCGAAGGCAACCGCAGAAAGAGCAGAGGTAAACGCCCAACCTGCGGCAACGCTCAAGCCCACGATCGCGCCGAAGACAAGCTTCGATGTCGGCATTTTGCGGGAAAACGCGATAACGATTGCCAGCACGACGATGGCAAGACCCGTGAGTTCACCTGAAAACGTCGGCAACTGTGCTGAGAGGTTTCGCGTTGCGGGATCGACGATCCACCAGCGTGAGATTTCCTCCCGCAAAGGCGAAAGTGCCCCCGTCAAAGAGGCCTGAGCGACGACCGTCAGCAGAAGCCCGGTCACGAGCGCGCGCATGTTGCCGGTGGCGGAAAGGACCAGCAGGCGGCTTGCACAGCCGCGCGCCAGAATCATGCCTGTTCCAAACAACATCCCGCCGACAACCGCGCCCGACATGGAGCCCGCGTTCGAGAGCTGGCGCACGGAAGCCTCGTCCAGCATGTCGTTGCGAACGAGAAGCTGGACGGCAAGCAGTGCCGAGCCGAAAACGGCCAGCCAGACTGGAAACCGTGGCCCGTTCCTAAAATTCCAGAACTCGATCGTCGCTGCCCTCAGGCAGAAATCGGACCGTTGTGCGGCGAAGCCGAACATCGACCCGACCGCGAGCCCGCCTATTGCAGCCTTGGCCGTATCCGAAATCAGATCGGAGGTTAGAAAGGCTTCCACGCCGTAGTTCCTTGCATGCCGTCACATTCAAACATACGCATATTATTCGACGCTGCAGCGCCCCGATTTGTCCAAAATCAAAGCGGGACGTTTTTTCCCTTATTCTTTCATCTGAGGATGACGCCAAGTCTGAATCGGAACTGACGATATGTGTAAGTTCAATTCGGCTTTTCCGGAGGATTTCCCGAAGGATGCCCGACAAAGAACCGCTTGACCGCCGGCCTTTCGAAATCGCCATCCCGCAAAGCCTGCGCGCGCCCGTATCAGGAGCGGTGCCAGAGCGGAAGAATAATATCCTTGAGCGGTTCCAGAACCGAGCCTCGCACAAGTATATGCAGGCCCAGGTAAGCGCCGATGAAGATCGACACGAGCGCCACCGGCGCCGACCAGGCAAGCATGGAGGCCGCAGACACGCCCTGCCCTATTGTGCAGCCCAGCGCCGTTACGCTGCCGAATCCCATGAGCATTCCGCCCATGATCTGCCGGCGCATTTCACGCGCATCGTCGCAGGCCTCCCAACGGAAATAACGCTGGACGAGCGCCGTGACCGCAGCCCCCGCCAAGACGCCGAAGACGGCTCCGATGCCGAATTTCAGCGTCGCGCCGCTCATCACCATCACATACATGATCGCTTCGCCGAGAGGCGCGGAGAACGTGAAGGACTCAAGCGGATAGCTTTCGAAGTCGTTGGGCGCGAGATACCCCGTCACGAACCAGCCGAACGTGACCACCGCCCCGACCAGAAGGCCGGAGGCGATCAGGCGCCGCCGTGCGCGGAACATCGGATTTGCCAGGCAGACGACGGCAAGGACTACGGCAAAAAGCAGCGCCCACAGGTGGATGGGGCCACCGAATACGCCGGAGGCCGAATGGGCGAAGCTTGCCGGCACTTCGCGCGGGCCCGGGTCCGGAAAGGCGGCAACCCTGAGATAAGCGCCCGCACCGCGCACCGTGGCATAGGCAGTTATGCCCATCACGAGAAAGGTTACGACGGACTTGAGATCGCCCCCGCCGATCCGCGCCAGGGTGCCGAAGCCGCACGTTCCGACGAACGCCATGCCTATGCCGAACATCAAACCGCCAACGATGGTGGCGAGCACCGTTACCGGAGAGGCGATGTAGAAGGACTGCGAAACATCGATGAAACCGAAAAAATCGAGGCCATAGGTACCGGCGATGGCCACCGCGATTGCCAGCCCCCACATCCTGAGCCGTGAAGTATCGGCCCCGAAACAGGCGTCCTCGATCGCGCCCAGCGTGCAGAAGCGGCCCCAGCGGGCAGCGAATCCCAACAGGCAGCCGCCAGCGAACCCGCCCAGCGCCGCTATCGTTCCGGGCGACCATTCTTCCATTGGCCCCTCCCATTCAATATTTCGATTGTGTGAAAACCTAGGGAGAAAAATACGCAACGGCAAGATCGTTCGAATACCGATCGTCTACGAGTTCGAACTGCCGGCGGCGAATGACGTGCAACGGACATCCATACACGTACCAATGAATTATGGCGGCTTACTTCGCGCAGAACATGCTGTAGATCACGCGGATCATTTCGCGGGCGCGATCGTCCGCCAGCGAATAATAGATGGTCTTGCCCTCGCGCCGGGTCTTGACGATCCCTTCAAGCCTCAGCCTTGCCAATTGCTGGGAAACGGCTGCCTGGCGTGCGGAGAGCATCTCCTCGAACTCCGTAACCGAGCATTCGCCTTCTGCCAGACGGCAGAGAATGATCAGGCGTCCCTCATGAGCAAGGGCCTTCAAGAAGTCGGTCGCTTCTTTCGCGCTGGTGATCATCTCGTCAATGTCGCGCGAGGCCGCGCCCTGCTCTTTTACGGTCGTATCTGTCATGGGACGTTCAACACATTCGGTTACGAGGCTTCGTCTCCCTTGTTTAGTGCGTCTTGCACCATTTGGCCAAGCAGGCCCCAGAAAAAATCTTCGCCGGGGTAGCCCTGGATCCTGCCGATTTCCTTTCCATCGTCCAGCAATACGAAAGTCGGCGTGTAGAAGCCTTTCGAAACCGCCTTCAGGTCAACGGGCACGCGTGTGTGAATATCGACGCGGCGAAGCGGGAACCTTTTTCCCTCTTCCGTCTTCGGGTAGATCGGACCGATTTCCTTGTGCCATACGGCGCACCAGTGGCATCCCGCCTGCTCGAACATGACGAGTTCCGCAGCCTTTGCGGGCATGGCAAGCAAGATCGCGAACAGCGAAAATGCGCTGATCAGCCTGCCAATCACCATTGCATGCCCTCCGTAGAAGTCTCGATGAATTCCATGATTGTCCTACCACGTTCCCGTGATATATAAAAACAAATTATAATATGTGAATGTATTAGGAGGAAACGTGACGTGGACCTGTCCGTGACATGGGCGGGCGCGCTTCTGGCGGGGCTGATTTCCTTCGCCTCACCGTGCGTGCTCCCGCTGGTTCCGCCGTATCTATGCTTTCTTGCCGGCGTCAGCTTGCAGACATTAACCGGCGAAGAAGGCGGCGACGTCCACTCCGGGCGGATCGTTGCATCGGCGATCGCCTTCGTCCTCGGCTTTTCCGCCGTCTTTGTCAGCCTTGGCGCCAGCGCGTCGCTGATCGGATCCTTCGTGGTCGATCATCTGACGGAGCTTGGCTATGTGGCGGGCGCGATCATCCTGATCCTCGGCCTGCATTTCCTCGGGGTCTTCAGGATTGGTATCCTGTCGCGCGAGGCCCGTTTCCAGACGAAGGAAAAACCGGTCGGCCTGATCGGCGCGTTCGTCGTCGGTCTGGCCTTCGCCTTTGGCTGGACGCCGTGCGTCGGGCCTGTGCTTGCCGCTATTTTGTTTGTCGCCGCGGGTGAAGCGGAAGCGTTCAAGGGCGCTTCCCTCCTTTTCGCCTATTCGCTCGGCATCGGCATTCCCTTCATCGTCGCGGCCCTTTTCGCCGGACCCTTCATGAACGTCATGAAGCGCTTCCGCCGTCACATGGGCATGGTCGAGAAGGTGATGGGAGGCGCACTCGTTCTTACCGGCCTTCTTTTCCTCACCGGCTCGATGCAGACGATGTCCTACCTGCTTCTGGAATATTTCCCCGACCTTGGAACGCTTGGATGAGTTCGCAAAAGGAGTGAGACATGCGATTGACAGCTCTGTTCGCCGGCGCATTCATCGCCATGACTTCAGTCGTGATCGCCGCAGAAATCGGCGAGGATGGCCTGCACAAGGAACCATGGTTCTCCACAACCTTCAAGGATGTCGGCGAAGACATCCAGGCGGCGAAGGATGCGGGTAAGCGGCTTGCCATCATCTTCGAGCAGCGCGGCTGTGCCTATTGCAGGAAAATGCATGAAGAGGTCTTCAGCGACCCGACGATCGCGGATTTCATCTCCGAAAACTACATGGTCGTTCAATACAATCTTTTCGGCGACGAAGAAGTTATCGACGTAGACGGAGAAGAACTTTCCGAAAAGACGGCCGCACGTAGATGGCGCGTCGTCTATACGCCTACCATCCTGTTCATGCCGGAAGAGGTGCCCGAGGATACGGATGCCGGTGCCGCGGCCGTATCGGTCATGCCCGGCGCCTTCGGCAAAGGCACGACGCTGCACATGTTCCAGTGGGTGAAGGAACGCGGCTACGAGGGCGAAGAGCATTTCCAGAAGTACCATGCCCGCAAGCTTGAGGAAATGCAGGCCGACGGAAAAACAGGCGAATAATCAAAGGCTTCACAAGCAGTGATCCTGGCAAGATCGCCCCGTATTTCGCACTGCAATATATTTACTTATTCATATTCTTGAATTTTTGATTGTATTCAGTAGCGCGATGCAGTTACCTTGGGTCAAAACAAGACGATCAATGTCTCGTGGAGGAAAATGATGAGGGTAAGGCCGACGTTCGCACTATGCGCGGCGACATTCCTGGCAGGCGGCATCCTTTCGGCAGGTGCCGCGGAGATCGCTCCGGACGAAGTCGTCTTCAAGGACGACATCGAAGTGATGGACAGCCTGACCGGCCAGCCGGGCGACCCTGCGAACGGCCGCGAAGTCTTCGCGGACCGCAAGCTCGGCAACTGTCTGGCCTGCCACGCAAACAGCGACATGTCCGAACTCCCCTTTCACGGAGACGTCGGGCCGGTGATTGACGGCGTAGCATCGCGTTACGAGCCGTCGCAACTTCGCGCCATTGTCGTCAACTCCAAGAATGTCTTCGGGCCCGAGACCATCATGCCGTCCTTCTACCGGCTGGAGAATGGTGCGCGGCCCATGGAGGAGTTTCAGGGCAAGACGATCCTTAGTGCCCAGCAGGTCGAGGATGTGGTCGCGTATCTTACGACCCTGAGCGACTGAACCCGCTGCGATTTGAAAAACGGAGAACAGTTATGGAGCTGAACAGACGCCAGATCATGGCGCTCGCGGCAGGTTCCGCCGCATTCGCCGCGACGACGTCGCTTTCGTTTCCCGTCCTTGCGGCCAATGACGCCCAGGACATTATCAACGCATTCACAGGCGGCGCGGAAGCCGGCGAAGGAGCGCTCACTCTCGACGCGCCCGAGATCGCCGAGAACGGCAACACCGTGCCGATCGAGGTGACCGTCGACAGCCCGATGAGCGAAGACGACTACGTCGAAGCGGTGCTCATCGTCGCGGATGGAAACCCGAATGCCTCTGTCGCCACCTTCCATTTCACGCCGATGAGTGGCGAGGCGCTCGCCTCCACCCGCATCCGCCTCGCCAAGACGCAGGACGTGATCGCGGTCGCAAAGATGAGCAACGGCACCTTCGCGATGGACCGCAAAACGGTGAAGGTCACCATCGGCGGCTGCGGCGGCTGATTTTTTCAGGAGAATTCGAATGGCAAACGTGAAACCCCGCGTGAAGGTCCCGAAGTCGGCCAATGCCGGCGAGGTCATCACCATCAAGACGTTGATCAGCCACCCGATGGAGTCCGGCCAACGCAGGGACAAAGAGGGCAACCTGATCCCGCGCCAGATCATCAACAGCTTCAAGTGCGAGTTCAACGGCACGCCGGTCTTTTCCTGCGATATCGAGCCGGCGGTCTCCTCCAATCCCTACTTCGAGTTCAAGGCCAGGGTGCCGGAAAGCGGCGAGTTCAAGTTCACCTGGGTCGACGACGACGGTTCCGTCTACGAGGAAACGAAGAAGATCGAGGTGAAGTGAACCGCGGGCTTTTGGCTTGCCGGTTCGATCGGGAGGAAACGATGCCGTTCAAGGTCTTGAAGAATATCGCACTGCTATCGGGCGCCGCCCTAGCCCTGTCGGGCGCTGCGGCGGCCGATCCGGACGACAACAAACTCATTATCGATGGTGAGGAAATCGCCACCGATGCGGCAGCGCCGGAGGGAAGCCCCTTCGACCGGCTTTATTCCGGCTGGCGCTTCCGCACGTCCGAAACCCAGGATCTTCAGGCGGATGACTTTGAAAATCCGGGCTTTGCCGCGATCACACTGGGCGAGGAGCTGTGGGACACTGTCGAAGGTTCGGAAGGCAAATCCTGTGCGTCCTGTCACGGCGATGTGTCGGAAGGCATGAAGGGCGTGCGCGCCAACATGCCGAAATGGTCGGAAGCCGCCGGCAAGCCGCAGACGTTGGAAAACCATATCAACACCTGCCGGACCGATCGCATGGGTGCGGATGCCTGGAAATGGGAATCCGAGGAAATGCTGGCGATGACGGCGCTGGTCGGCCTTCAGTCGCGCGGCATGCCGACAAGCGTCCAGACGGACGGCCCGATGCAGGAGTGGTGGGAAAAGGGCAAGGATCTCTACTACACCCGCGTCGGCCAGCTCGACATGGCCTGTGCCAATTGCCATGAGGCGAATTTCGGCAAGATGATCCGGGCCGACCATCTTTCCCAGGGTCAAATCAACGGCTTTCCCGTTTACCGCCTGAAATGGGGCGGGCTCGGCTCGATCCACCGCCGTTTCAAGGGCTGCATGGAAAACGTCCGCGCCGAGCCCTTCAAACGCGGTTCGGATGAATTCATCGCGCTCGAACTCTATGTCGCTTCCCGCGGCGAAGGCCTGTCGGTCGAAACGCCGTCGGTCCGAAACTGAAGCGACGACGCCCGGCCGGCGCGGACGGGGTCGGCCGGGTATCGCCTCTTGCAAGAACAGAACCGTATTCCCGCGGCTGAAGCTTCCGCCGTGCGGGAACGATATTCCTGATTGGGAGCCGAACATGATTTCCAGGCGCGAGTTCCTGCAGGCGTCGGTAGCCGCGAGTGCCATTCTCGGGCTTGGCGGAACGGGCAAGTTCGCGGCGTTCGCCGCAACTCAGTCGATGACGCAGGACCAGCTTCTCGACTTTGAGGATTTCGGCAACGTCACCCTCGTCCACATCACCGATATCCACGCGCAGGTGAAGCCGATCTACTTCCGCGAACCGTCGATCAACCTTGGCGTGGGTGAAGCGGCGGGCAAGCCGCCGCATGTGACGGGAGCGGATTTCCTCAGGCTCTACAATATCGAGCCCGGCTCGCCGGAGGCTTATGCCCTGACCTCGGAAGATTTCACGGCACTTGCCGGCACCTACGGCCGCATGGGCGGGCTCGACCGGGTAGCAACGGTCGTCAAGGCGATCCGTGCCGCGCGCGGCGATAACATGCTGCTGCTTGACGGCGGCGACACCTGGCAGGGCTCCTATGTCTCGCACCACACCAATGGCGGCGACATGGTCGAGCTCATGAACCTGCTCAGGCCCGACGCGATGACGGCGCACTGGGAGTTCACCTACGGTGAGGATAGGGTACGCGAGATCGTCGACGAGCTTCCCTTCGCCTTCCTCGGCTCCAATATCTTCGATGCGGAATGGGACGAGCCGGCCTACGAACACACGAAGATGTTCGAGCGTGGCGGCGTCAAGGTTGCCGTTATCGGCCAGGCCTTCCCCTATCTGCCGATCGCAAATCCCGGCTGGATGTTCCCTTCCCTCTCCTTCGGCATCCGTGAAGAGGTGCTGCAAGAGAATGTGGATGCCGCGCGGGCGGAAGGTGCGGAGCTTGTCGTGCTTCTCTCCCACAACGGCTTCGACGTGGACCGAAAGCTTGCGGGCCGCATCTCCGGCGTGGACGTCATCCTGACCGGGCACACGCATGATGCATTGCCCGAGCCGGTCGTCGTCGGCGATACCTTGCTGATCGCTTCCGGGTCCAACGGCAAGTTCGTATCGCGTCTCGATCTCGATGTGCGCGACGGCGGCCTGAAGGGCTATCAATACCGGCTCATTCCGATCTTTTCGGATGTGATTTCGCCGGACGCGGAAATGACGGCGGCGATCGATGCGACGCGCGAGCCGCACAAGGCCGAGCTCGAGCGGGTTCTGGGCACCACCGAAAGCCTTCTTTATCGGCGCGGAAATTTCAACGGCACCTTCGACGATCTGATCTGCCAGGCGCTGTTGCAGGAGCGCGAGGCCGATATCGCGCTGTCCCCCGGTTTCCGTTGGGGAACATCCCTCCTCCCGGGCCAGGACATCACCGTGGAGGATGTCTTCAACGCGACCGGCATGACCTATCCGAACGCCTATCGCTCGGAAATGTCCGGCAAGCTCCTGAAGGACATTCTCGAAGACGTCGCCGACAACCTCTTCAACACCGACCCCTATTACCAGCAGGGCGGCGATATGGTCCGCGTCGGCGGCATGGGTTACCGGATCGACACTTACAAGCCGATCGGCAGCCGCATTTCGGAAATGACGCTCCTGAAGACGGGCGAGGCTATCGACCCGGCGAAAAACTACGTCGTCGCCGGCTGGGCCAGCGTGAACGAGGAAACCGAGGGGCCGGCCATCTGGGATGTCGTCGAAAGCTACATCACGCGTGTCGGCACGGTCTCGCTAGAGGAAAACCAGTCGGTGAAGATCGTCCAGTCCTGAGGAAAAGGACAAGAAGGTTCAGGCATATTCTTTACATTCACAAAAACGAATGTAATGATATGTTCAAAGGTCTGGGAGTGAACGTCCATGACGAAGAATGACGAGACGCTGCGCGCGCCCTCCCGCCGCGGCTTCCTGAAATCCGGCATCGCCATAGGCGGCGCTCTTGCCGCCGCCCCTCTTGCCGCGCGTGCTGCCGCGGCAGAGGGCGATCCGGCGATCCTGGAGAAGAAGGACTGGAACCAATATCTGGGCGACGGGGTGGATGCACGGCCATATGGTCACCCTTCCGAATTCGAGGCGGATGTCGTGCGCCGCAATGTCGCGTGGCTTACCGCCGATCCGGTGTCTTCGGTGAATTTCACGCCGCTTCATCAGCTTGACGGCATCATCACGCCGAACGGACTTTGCTTCGAGCGTCACCACGCGGGCATCGCCGAGGTCGACCCGGCCGAACATCGCCTTATGATCAACGGGCTGGTGGATCGCGAACTCGTCTTCACCATGCAGGATCTGATGCGCTTTCCGCGCGAAAACCGGGTCTATTTCCTCGAATGCGCAGCCAATTCCGGCATGGAGTGGCGCGGCGCGCAGCTCAACGGCTGTCAGTTCACCCACGGCATGATTCACAACGTCATGTACACGGGCGTGCCGCTGAAATACCTGCTGGAGGAGGCCGGTCTCAAGACCAATGCGAAGTGGCTCCTGCCGGAAGGGGCGGATGCCGCCGGCATGACGCGCTCGGTCCCGCTTCAAAAGGCCCTCGATGACTGTCTCGTCGCCTTCAAGATGAACGGCGAGGCGCTTCGTCCCGAGCAGGGGTATCCAATCCGTCTGGCTGTTCCCGGCTGGGAAGGCAACATGTGGGTCAAGTGGCTGCGCCGGATCGAGGTCGGCGACGAGCCCTGGCACCACCGCGAGGAAACGTCGAAATACACCGACCTCATGGCGAACGGAAAGGCACGCCGCTTCACCTGGGAAATGGATGTGAAGTCGGTGATCACCAACCCTTCGCCGCAAGCGCCGATCCTGCATGACAAGGGGTTCACCGTGCTCACCGGTCTCGCCTGGTCGGGACGCGGGTCGATTACCCGCGTCGACGTATCGCTCGACGGCGGGCGCAACTGGCGCCCTGCCCGCATCGACGGACCGAGCTTCGATAAATCCGCGCACCGGTTCTACTACGAGTTCGACTGGGACGGCTCGCCTCTGCTGCTTCAGTCCCGCGCAATTGATTCCGAAGGCATTGTCCAGCCGACGAAGGATGCCCTTCGCGCGGTGCGCGGCACGAACTCCATCTACCACAACAACGGTATCCAGACCTGGCACGTGAAGTCCGGCGGGGAGGTCGAAAATGTCGAAGTCTCTTAAGCTCACCTCCCTTCTGGCCGCAGCGGCGATCGGCGTGACCACGGCCCAGGCCGGCGAAAAGTTCGGTATTGGCCGTGAAGCGACGAAGGATGAAGTCGCCGCATGGGATATCGACGTTCGCCCGGACGGCACGGGCCTGCCGGATGGCAGCGGCACGGTTGCCGACGGCGAGGAGATCTTCGCCGAGCGCTGCGCCGTCTGCCATGGCGACTTCGGCGAGGGCGTGGATCGCTGGCCGGTGCTCGCGGGCGGTCAGGACACGCTTTCCAGCGACCGTCCCGTGAAGACGATCGGCTCCTACTGGCCTTATCTTTCGACCGTTTACGATTATATCAACCGTGCCATGCCCTTCGGCGAGGCGCAGTCGCTCACGCCTGACGAGGTTTACGCGATCACCGCTTACCTTCTCTACATGAACGACGTCGTCACCGATGACGAATTCGAACTGTCGAAGGAAAACTTCACGGACATCCATTTGCCGAACGAAGAGAACTTCTTCGAGGACCCACGGCCTGACACGGCAACGTTGAAGGATGGCGAGCCTTGCATGTCCGGCTGCAAGGAGAAGGTGGAGATCACCATGCGCGCGCGCGTGCTGGACGTGACGCCGGATACCGAAGACGACGAAAGTGGCGCAGGCAGCATCGATTGAGGCCCTGATCAGCTTTCGAACCTATGGGCGCTCGATGTCCTCCCTGACCAGCCCATCCAGATCCTGAATCGAAATGCGAGCGAACTTGCCCGGCAGACGGTCAGCCTGCCGGGCTTTTTTTCGGTCTGAATGCCGGTATTCCGCGGTCGACCCGCAGCAAAGTTATTCCTTCGGCGTCTCGCGCCCGCACTTTTCCCATTCCCCGCCCTTTTCCCATTCAAAGGGCGAAAAGTCGTCCCCCCTCGCGGAGCCGGCGCCGTCCGGGAAATCGATCACCACGTTCAGCCGGACGACATCCGTGCCGTCGTTGACGAGATCGGAACGCTCGCGGCGCACCTTTATCTCGGCGCCGCGGATGCTCATTTCAGCCGACCCCGCCCTGGAAATCGCATCGTAGAGCGATTGCGGCCATTCCCATCCGTATCGTCCCGCCACCTGATCCAGCACATCCCGTGTGGCGGCCTTGATCTCGCCAAGGGTGTCCGGGTTGTCCCCGTTCATCTTGATCCTGAGAAAATCGAGGCGATCTTCGGCCCCGCCGCGCAGGTTCACGAAGATCGTGCTTTGCTTTGCCTCGCCATTTTCCTCGCCAACTGCGATCAGATCGCTGGAACACTGCCAGCCGCCCTCCTTGAGCGGATCCGGCGTCCAGGCCGACATCGGCACGCCGACCCGGTTGAACGCGGAACAAAGGTCGCGCGGGTGTCCGCCGTAGACGAGCTTGAACAAATCCGGCCTGTCGGGCACCGGATCCGTCAGCCGGCTTCGTGTATCTTCGGGCAGTCCCCCCAGCGGATCGGCGGCCTGGGGCGCGCGATCCTCCTCAAGCGCGCTCGTCTGCGGCTCCACTGCGCCGTCTTCGCGCAAAAACCACCAGCCTATGCTGGCAGTCCCGGCGACGGCGGCGACGAGTGCAGCGGCAACAGCCGTCAGTCGCACCCGATTCACGGCCTTTGCGATTTTCGCAGGATTCGCCGTTTCGTCGGAAGTCTCATCGCTTCTCATGATCTCGTCGTAGCTGACGTAGCGCCTTACTTAAACCCTTTAAAAGCGCACATTCTTCTTCCTCGCCATTCACGAATGGCGTTGGCATTGGCGGCCAAATCGGTGCACCATTGCGTTAGAACAATCAAATCAAGGCCGTGCGGTTCTGGAGGGCGCATGCTCGAGGCGCTGGACAAGCGCATAGAGGACAAGCGTGAGGAGATCGTTGCGTTGACGCAGGATCTCATCCGCTTTCCCACGATCAACCCCCCGGGTGATGCCTACCAGCCCTGCGCGGAGTTTATCGGCGCACGGCTCAAGCGGCGCGGCTTCGAAGTCAGCTTCATCCGGGGCGAGGACACGCCAGGCGACAGCGCCCGTTACCCGCGCATGAATGTCGTTGCCCGGCGCGAGGGTGGTCGTCCAGGTCCATGCATTCACTTCAATTCGCATATCGATGTGGTCGAAACCGGCCATGGCTGGACGGTCGATCCGTTCGCCGGCATCGTGCGCGACGGCAAGGTATTCGGGCGCGGCGCCTGCGATATGAAGGGCGGCCTGGCCGCCTCCATCATCGCCGTCGAGGCGTTGCTGGAACTGAAGCCCGACTATCCTGGCGCGATCGAAATCTCCGGCACGGTGGATGAGGAATCCGGCGGTCTCGGCGGTGTCGGATATCTGGCGGGGAAGGGATATTTCTCAAGGCCGCGCGTCGACCATGTGATCATTCCCGAACCGCTGAACAAGGAGCGCATCTGCCTCGGTCATCGCGGCGTCTGGTGGGCGGAGATCGAGACGCATGGCTCCATCGCCCACGGGTCGATGCCCTTCCTCGGCGATTGCGCGGTCCGCCATATGGGCGCGGTGATGGACCGCTTCGAGCGCGAGCTCTTCCCCCGTCTTGCGGCGAAGCATACAGACATGCCGGTCGTGCCGGCAGGCGCGCGCTCCTCCACCCTCAATATAAACTCCATCCACGGCGGCCAGCCCGAAGGTTTCGACGGACTGCCCTCCCCTTGCGTTCCCGACAGTTGCCGGATGGTGATCGACCGCCGCTTCCTGATCGAGGAAGAGCTTGACGAGGTGAAGGCCGAGGTGACCGCGATCCTGGAGAGCCTGAAGGCGGAGCGCGGGCGATTCAGCTACTCGATCCGCGATCTTCTGGAAGTGCTTCCCACGATGACGGATCGCGAAGCGCCGGTTGTCCGGGCGGTAGCGGCGGGCATCGAGGACGTGCTTTCGCGCGAGCCGGATTATGTTATCTCGCCAGGCACTTACGATCAGAAGCATATCGCCCGCATCGGCCATCTGCATGATTGTATCGCCTATGGCCCGGGCATCCTGGACATAGCCCACCGCCCGGACGAATTCGTCGGCATCGACGATATGCTCGACAGCGCCAAGGTCATGGCGCGCGCCACGCTGGCGCTCCTGTCTCCTCACCAGACCCCATAAGCCGAATAATACGAGGGATCGATAAAATGGCGACGACACTAACCCGGAGCTTGAAAGCCATTCTGGCCGCCGTAGCGATTGGCGGCGGCATCCTGGCCGGCGCATCTTCGGCTGAGGCCGCGCGCGCCGATGTCGTCCTCGGCGTTCGCCTGGAGCC
The DNA here is from genome assembly GCF_009826895.1 of Stappia sediminis. GTDB lineage: Bacteria > Pseudomonadota > Alphaproteobacteria > Rhizobiales > Stappiaceae > Hongsoonwoonella > Hongsoonwoonella sediminis. The sequence continues at coordinate 49,283 of NZ_WUMV01000004.1, forward strand.
GCCGCATCTCGATCCCACGGCAGGTGCCGCTGCGGCGATCGACGAGGTCGTCTTCATCAACCTTTTCGAGGGCCTGACCCAGGTGGACCGCGACGGCACGGTCAAACCGGCGCTTGCCGAAAGCTGGGAAATCTCGGACGACGGAAAGGTCTACACATTCAAGCTGCATAAGGGCGTGAAGTTTCACGACGGCACGGATTTTGACGCGCAGGATGTCGTCTTCTCGCTCGACCGCGCGCGCGGCGAGGATTCCGTGAATGCGCAGAAGGCGAAGTTCGAGGTGATCGAAAACGTCGAGGCGGTCGACCCGTTGACCGTGCGCATCACGCTGAAGCGCCCTGCCGGCGATTTTCTCTTCACGCTCGGCACCGGCGATGCGGTCATCGTCGCGCCGGAAACCGCTGAAACCAACAAGTCGCAGCCGGTCGGCACGGGCCCGTTCAGGTTCTCCCGCTGGGCCAAGGGAGACAGCATCGATCTGGTCAAAAACCCGGAATACTGGGGCGAGCCTGCCAGGCTTCAGAAAGCCACGATCAAGATCATTGGCGATGCCGCCGCCGCTCTCGCAGCCCTCATGGCCGGCGATGTCGACGGTTTCCCGATCTACCCCGCACCTGAAAACCTGCCCCAGTTCGAGGCCGATCCGCGTTTCAGCGTGGTCATCGGATCGACCGAAGGCGAAACCATCCTCGCCACCAACAACGCCAGAAAGCCGTTCGACGATCTTCGCGTGCGCCGTGCCATTGCCTACGCGATAGACCGGCGGGCGATCATCGATGGCGCGATGTTCGGCTTCGGCACGCCGATCGGTTCGCATTTCGCTCCTCACCACCCCGCCTATGTCGATTTGACGGGTCTGTCTCCACACGATCCGCAGCGCGCGAAGGAATTGCTTGCCGAGGCCGGATATCCAAACGGATTCAAGGCGACGCTGAAGCTGCCGCCGCCTTCCTACGCCCGCCGTGGCGGCGAAATCCTGGTCTCCGATCTCAAGAAGGTCGGCATAGAGCTTGAGATCATCCCGCTCGAATGGGCGCAGTGGCTGGAGCAGGTGTTTAGGGGCAAGGATTACGACCTGACGATCGTCTCGCACACCGAAGCGCTCGATATCGATATCTACGCGCGCGACGGCTATTACTTCAACTACGACAACCCGGAGTTCGACGCTCTCATCGGTGAGCTCAACGCCACCACCGATACGGTCAAGCGTTACGAGCTCATGCGACAGGCGCAGAAGATGATTGCCGACGATGCGGTCAACGGCTTCCTCTTCCAGCTTGCCAAGACGGGTGTGTGGAACTCCAAGCTCAAGGGGCTTTGGGAAAACGCGCCCGTGCAGGCGAACGACCTGACCGAAGTCTACTGGGAAGAATAGCCGCCGAAACCGGGCTACGCGTCAGGCAAGCACGACGACCTTGGCATCCAGCGGCACGCGGTCGTAAAGGTCGATGATATCCTGCTGCCAGAGGCGTATACACCCGCTTGAGGCGTTGGTGCCTATGCTTTCGGGCTGGTTCGTGCCGTGGATGCGGTAAAGCGTATCCTTGTTGCCTTGCCAGAGGTAAAGGCCGCGCGCTCCGATCGGGTTGGCGGGGCTGCCGTCCATGCCGTCGTCGTATTTGGCAAGCTCCGGCTGGCGCGCGATCATCTCGTCGGGCGGGAACCACTTTGGCCACACCCGCTTGTAGCCGACGCGCGCTTCGCCCGACCATGCGAAACCTTCGCGCCCCACACCGATACCATAGCGGATCGCTTGTCCGCCCGGTTCGATGAGGTAGAGAAACTTCGACCTCGGATCGACCACGATCGTGCCGGGCTCGTATTGCGTGGGATAGCTCACGTATTGCCGAAGGTATACCGGGTCGAAATTCTGGTACTGGATCGCCGGCAGCAGAAAACCGTTGTCGTTTATCGGCGCATAGGCAGAGGCATAGTTGAACCCGCCGTATGTGACGTCGCCGCCACCGCCGAAAAACTGCGGCGGCGCGAGACTGGCGATCGACGTGGACGGCCGCTGCGACTGGCAGGCGGCGAGAGCGAAGGGCAGGCCGATCACGAAACCGCGCCTTGTGAGCGCGCCGGTGCGCTTTTTCTCGGAACCGGATTTATACGAAGTACTGGACACGGCGCGGCAACCTCGCGGTCAGTTCACAGAAACTAACCCAGTGTGGTGAATTTGAAATACGCCACATTTCTGCAGCCGTCTCCGGAGCGTATTTCAAATTCGAAAACCACACTGGAAACATATATTTGCTAGGGTCTGGACCTATAAAATTGACGGAAATGGTATGAGCCGATTTGGTTGGATACGAGGAGCAAGAGCTCAGGAAACCGTCCGGTTTTCCAGATCTTGCGACAACGTAGCCGGACAAATCGGCCATATCTTCCAGACACCGAAACGGCTTTGACCTGCCGCGTCGAAGGGCTTGAACGGGTGGCCAACCCGCTCCGCGCCCTTCTCCTTGCATCTCTTTGCCGTTTCCGGTGCCATTTGCATCAATTTTATAGGTCCAGACCCTAGTCACCCTTTTGAAGCTGAAGTTCGTTCAGAGCATGCCGGGAACTGAGACGAACTTCAGCTTCGGGTGACCAGAGTATGCAGGTATTTATGCCGTTTTGTCGACGGCATGCCGCGTCACGTCCTTAATCCGGATCGGCGCCTTCTGCAGCCGTGCTGTCGGCGATCTTCGGCCTGAAGTAGCGCCCGACGATCAGCGGCGCGATGAAGCCGAGAATGGCGAACGCCCAAAGCCCGATCGCAAGGGGCGATCCGACCAGCACCGACCAGTCGCCGTCGGAGATCTGCACGGCCCGGCGCAGGCTCTTCTCCATTTCGCCGCCAAGCAGCGTCCCCAGGATCACCGGCACCAGCGGCACGTCGAGCTTGCGAAGGATGTAGCCCGCAACGCCGAAGCCGACGAGAACGACCAGGTCGAACGTCGAACCCGAGATCCCGTAGATCCCGACGAAGGAGATCATGGCGACCGCCGGCATCAGATATCGCGGCGGAATGAGGAGCACGCGAACGAACAGGCTGACGAGCGGGATATTCATCAATAGCAGCATGATGTTACCGATGAAGAGCGCCGCGATCAGGCCCCAGACCACGTCAGGGTTCTGCTGGAAAAGAAGCGGGCCGGGCGTGATGTTGAGCGCAAGCAGCATGGCAAGCAGCACGGCGGTCGTGCCGGAGCCTGGAACGCCCAGCGCCAGCATCGGCACCAGCGCGCCGCCGGCGGCCGCGTTGTTGCCGGCTTCGGGAGCCGCCACGCCGCGCGGGTCGCCGGTGCCGAAGGTGTTGTTGCGGTCGGAGACCCGCTTTTCGATAGAGTAGGAGATGAAGGATCCGAGCGAGGCGCCCGCGCCCGGCAGAACGCCGGCGAGGAAGCCCAGCACCGTCGAGCGGCTCATCGCGCCCGCGCAGGCTTTCACCATGGACATCGGGGCCGTCACGCGTCCAAGCTTCATGTCCGCGTTCGACGCTTCGCCCTGGCCGCGATGTTCCAGGAACAGGAACACTTCGGAAATCGCGAAAAGACCGACAATCGCGATCAGGAAGTCGATGCCGTCGTAAAGATGCACCTCGTTGAAGGTGAAACGCGGCACGCCCGCCATGGGGTCGACGCCGATCGTCGAAATCCCGATGCCGAGCGCCGCGGCGATCGCGGCCTTGGCCTGGTTGCGCGAAGCGATGCCGCCGAGCGTGCAGAAGGCGAGCGTGAAGAGCGCGAAATATTCCGCCGGGCCGAAAAGAAGCGCCACACTCACGAGAAGCGGCGCCAGGAATACGAGCCCCCAGGTGGCGAAGAACGCGCCCACGAAGGACGCGATGCCCGAAAGCGCCAGCGCCTCGCCTGCCTGGCCCTTTTTCGCCATCGGATATCCGTCGAGCGTCGTCATGAGCGCCGGCTCGTCACCCGGGATATTGAGCAGGATCGACGAGATGCGGCCGCCGTACATCGCGCCGTAATAGACGCTTGTCAGCAGGATCAGCGCCGGCGTCGCCGGCAGGCCGAGCGTAAAGGCGAGAGGGATCAGGATCGCCACGCCGTTGGAGGGCCCGAGGCCCGGCAGCGCGCCGATGATCGTTCCGAGGAAACAGCCGAGCAGCGCAAGCAGCAGGTTCTGGAGCGTAAGTGCGACGGTAAAGCCGTCGGCGAGCGAAAATAGCGCGTCCATCGGTCGGTCCCCTTAAAAGCCCCAGGGTCCGCGCGCCAGCGACAGACCGAGAATGAGATGGAAGATCACATAGATGCCGACGGAGATCAGCACGCCGGAAATGGCGGCCCACAGCGGTGGCGTGCCGAGGCGCCAGCCGAGAAGTGCGGCCGCTATCGCCGTTGAGATCACGAAGCCGAATTCCTCAAGCACCATCGCATAGGCGATCATCACGGCGGTGGCGAAGACGATCTCGATGACGCCGCGCATGTCCGGCCAGTCCGGCCGCTCGTCGGGAACGAAGATCGGATAGAGGCCGCCAAGGGCCAGGACCGCACCGATGATATAGGGAAAGGCGCGCGGGCCGACCGGCGTCTCGATGAAACCCAGTTCGATGGAGCTTGCGGAATATATGTAGAATCCGGCTAGCAGCAGACAGACGACCCCGAAGATCCTGTCGCTCATGGCGTGCCTCCCCCTCGCGCCCTTTCCCTGCAGCCGCCTGGGCCGGCAAGGCGCGTTCCTTCTGTCCGATAGAATGAGTTTCGGGTGCAATCACCCGTTCGCGCAAGCAAATCGTGTTGCGCGTTGCAAAACGGCCCGCGCGAGACGCACGGGCCGTTGCTTCAGGATCGGGCCTTACTTGATGAGGCCGATTTCCTTGGAAAGCGTCTCGACCTTGTTGATCTGCTCGCCCACGAAATCCTGGAATTCCTCGCCGGAAAGCGACAGCGGCATCAGGCCGTTCTGAGCCATGACCTGCTTCCATTCGTCGGAATCGTAGACGGTCTTGATCGCATCGGACCAGAAGTTATAGGCATCGTCCGACATCTTGCCGGGGGCGTAAAAGCCGCGCCAGTTGGCGCCGACCACGTCCACACCCTGCTCCTTGGCGGTGGGGAACTGGTCGAAATCGCCCGGCAGGCGATCCGGAGCCAGAACGGCGATGATCTTGATGTCGCCTGAGTCGACGAAGCCCTTCGCCTCGGAAATATCGCCGGAGAAGGCCTTCACGTGACCGCCGAGAAGCTGCGTCACCGCCTCGCCGCCGCCATCGAAGGCAACGTATTTGACCTTCTTGACGTCGATGCCGGCCGTCTGCGCGGCGATCAGCACCTTGAGGTGGTCCCAGCCGCCAACGGCGGAGCCGCCCGCGACCGGTACGGACGAAGGATCGGCCTTGATCTGGTCGAGCAGCTCGGGAAGCGTGTTGATCGGCGAATCCTTGGCGACGGCGACCACGCCGTAGTCGGCGCCGACGGTGCCGAGCCAACGCACCTGATCCATGCTGGAGCCGGGATAAGCGCCCTGCGCAAGGCGCGTTGCGGTGGCAGAGGATGCCGCCACGATCAGGTCGTTGTCGTCATTGCGCTTGTTCACGACTTCGGCGAAAGCCACGCCGCCGCCGCCGCCGGCCATGTTGACGACCTGCATCGGGTTCCCGATGACCTTGATGTCGTAGAGCGTCTTGCCGACCTGCCGGCAGGTGAAGTCCCAGCCGCCGCCCGGGTTCGCGGGCGCGATGCATTCGGTGTTGCCCGGCTCGAAGGCAAAAGCCGAGCCGGTCAGCGCAAAGGCGGCGAAAAGGGTCGCGACGGACCCTGACAGAATTTTCTTCACGATTTCCTCCCTCGGGCAGTGCGGTGCGGAGTGTTCCCGCAAGCTCTCCTGCCCATGACGATGATGACGGAGCTTGCGCTCCGCATAAAGCTCTTGTCTTCGCGGACAGGATCGTCCGCTCGACAAGAAATCACTCCACGGCCGGCGTTCTCCCGCCGCCGGTCTCGTCTTTTTATCCGCGCAAGCTGTCGCGAAGCTGTCACCCGATCCGGTTTTCGCAAGCCGTCAGTAGCAGCGGTGATAGCGCAGGCAGCCGTAGTAGTTCGGGTTGGCGTATCCCCAGTTCGCGATGCAGCGGTCGCTCCAGTATTGGCAGGCCGGAACGACGGGTTGTGCGTAGTAGCGCGGCGCATAGGCGAGCGCGGGCGCTCCCCACCAGATATAGGGATACCACCATCCACCGTAGAAATATGTGAAGCCCGGCCGCCGGTAGCGGTAGCGCGGGCCGTACCATCTTCCCCCGTGATGGTAACCGCGCCCGGCATAGTGACGTCCGCCGCCGCGGTAGTATCCGCCGCCTCCACGGTAAGACCTCCCGCCGCCACGGTAAGACCTCCCGCCGCCACGATAATAGCGCCCACCGCCGCGGTAGCCGCCACCGCCACGGTAGGCACGGCCGCCGCCCCGGCGAGATTGGATTTTCGTAACAGGCATTTCAGGCGCAACAGACGTGATTCCGCCCGCAAAGGCGGTTCCGGCGGGCATTGCGGATGTCGATAGGGTCGATCCAGGCGCCAGCAGCAGCGAGAGCGCAAGGACGCAGGTAACGTGAACCCGGCTCATGAGGCATGCCTCCTGTGCTAAAATAACAACTTAGCACAGTTCTTGGCGTTTACCCTTCGTAACTTCCCAGACTTGCAATCGGCCGATTGCACCAGTGTCAATCGTTCCAAAGCCATGCCGCGCCGCGCACGCCAGAAGAATCCCCGTGTACCGCGCGATGGATCGGAACTTCATACTGGTCGGAGAAGACAAAAGGCCGCATGGCATCCGGCAGATCGGCATAAAGCTCGTCGACGTTCGACATGCCGCCGCCGAGCACGAAAACATCCGGATCCAACAAGTTTGCCACCATCGCCATGGCGCGCGCAAGACGGCTCACATAACGCTCGTAAGTGGCCTTGGCTTCCGCTTCGCCCGCGCGCATCCGCTCGATGATTTCGCGTCCGCGAATGTCACGGCCCGTTGTTTCGCGGTAGTCCCATTCGAAGCCCGTGCCCGAACACAGCATGTCAATGGCGTTGCGGTGGCCGAGCCAGCATTCGGGGCCCGGAAACTCGTCCGCGCGCAGGAAGGGCAGCACGATGCCGCCCCATTCGCCGCCGATGCCGTTCGCACCGCGATGTGCCTTGCCATCGATGGCGATGCCCGAACCCGAACCCGTGCCGATGATGATAGCGTGCACAATGTGCTTGCCTGCGCCCGCCCCGTCTGTCGCCTCGGAAACCGCAAGGCAGTTGGCGTCGTTTTCTATCCTGACCGGACGCCCGAGCGCCGCCTCCAGATCGTGATCGAGCGCCTTCCCGTTCATCCAGGTGGAATTGGCGTTCTTGACGAGCCCGGTGGCAGGAGAGATCGAGCCCGGAATGCCGAGGCCCACCGTCCCTGCAACGCCCGTTTCGGCTTGCGCGGCCGCAACCAGTTCGACAACGGTGCGGATGCAGCCCTCATAGTCGTCGCGCGGCGTCGGCACACGCTTGCGATATGCCTCGTTTCCGGCGGCATCCAGCGCGATGACTTCCATCTTCGTGCCGCCCCAGTCGATTCCGAACCGCATTCGCTTTTTAATCTCCTCGATTGACCGGCATGTCGAACGCCGGCTGAGTTCCGTCTTCAAGCTCGCTTGCCTGTTTGCCGTAGCTTGCGAATTTCTTCAGAACCTTCGCCATTTCAGCGGCCGGCAGGAGCGCCGGCTCGCCGGCTGTCAGGGCCGAAATATACTGGTCGGCCAATGCCTCCACCTCGCCTGCCAGCCACAAAGCCTTGGCAAGCGAGGGTCCGAATGCGATCTGCCCGTGGTTCGCCAGCAGGCAGGCGCGACGCTCCCCAAGCGCGGCGACCATCTTCTGCGAAAGCTCCGCCGTCCCGAAGGTCGCATAGTCCGCGCATTCGATGACGTCGCCACCGGCCACCGCAACCATATAGTGGAACGCGGGGATCGGCCGCCTCAGGCAGGAAAGTGCCGTCGCGCGTGGGCTATGACAATGGACGACCGCGCCTGCGGCCGCGTTCGCCCGGTAGATGTCGAGGTGCATGCGCCACTCCGATGATGGCAGGAAGTCGCCCCGGTAGCCGCCTTCAAGGTCCATCGGAACGATCATGTCTTCGCTGAGCGCGTCATAGGGCACGCCCGAAGGCGTTATGAGGAAACCGTCTTGCCACTTCGCGCTGACATTGCCCGAAGTTCCCTTCGTCAGCCCCTCGCGCGGCAGGGCGCGGGCTGTCTCAATAACCTCCCGGCGAAGTGCGAGTTCCTCATTGCCCATCGGTTTCGTCATGTCTCGCCCGCCTCTTCGCCCGCACCTGTGGCTGTCTTTTCCTTTACCATCACCCCCGCCTTTCGCTCGCGCTTGGCCCGGCGCTTTATCGCCGTTTTCAGGTCGGGTGCGGCGGAAACCAGAAGCCTCGTATAGGGATGGCGCGGATGGTCGAACACCAGTGCCGTCGGCCCGTGCTCCACGATCTTTCCAGCACTCATTACCATGACCTCGTCGGTGATTGCGCGCACCACCGAAAGATCGTGCGAAATGAACAGATAGGCGAGCCCGAGCTTGTCCCTGAGATCGGCGAGAAGATCGAGGATCTGCGCGCGGATCGAAACGTCGAGCGCGGAAACCGGTTCGTCGGCGACGATCAGCCTCGGCTCGGTCACCAGCGCGCGCGCGATCGCGATCCGCTGCCTTTGGCCGCCGGAAAACTCGTGCGGATATTTCTCCATGTCCAACGGCGAAAGACCGACATTCGAAAGCGCCTGCTCCACGCGCCGCCGCTTCTCGCCTTCGTCGATTTCCCCGCGCAGCAGGAACAGCGGTTCGGCGACGACACGGCCGATCTTGTGGCGCGGGTTGAAGCTGCCGTAGGGGTCCTGGAACACCACCTGCACCGAGCGGTGCACCTCCTCCCGCTCCTTGCCCCTGACCGAGAAGGGATCGCGTCCGAGAACGGAAATGCTGCCTCCGTTGGGTTCCTCAAGCCCCAGGATCGCCCGCGCCAGCGTCGATTTTCCGCACCCCGATTCCCCGACGAGCCCCAGGCTTTGCCCCGGCAATATGTTGAAGGAAACCCGGTCGACGGCGGTAAAAACCGGTGGCTTCTTGAACAGCGAGCGGCGCGGCAGCGCGTAGTTGCGCACCAGCCCCTCAACCTTCACCAGCGGTTCCGTTCGCCGCCTCGCGATGCTGAGTACGGGCCTCACCCGTTTTTGCGGCACGTGGTTCGACGCTTCGAAAAGCGAGCGCGAATAGGGGTGACTGAGGTTTTCGAAAAGGCTTCCCGTCGGCCCGGACTCCACGATCTCGCCGTCCTTCATGATCGCCACCCTGTCGGCCATGTCGGCGACGACGGCAAGGTCGTGGCTGATAAGGAGCAGCGACATGTCGTCCTTTTTCACGATCTCCTTGATGAGCGCCAGGATCTGCGCCTGGATCGTGACGTCGAGCGCCGTCGTCGGTTCGTCGGCGATCAGGAGCCTCGGCTTGCAGGCAATCGCCATGGCGATCACAACGCGCTGGCGCTGCCCGCCGGAAAGCTGGTGCGGATAGCGTTCCAGCGGAAAGCGCGAAACGGGAAGGCCGACGCGCTCCATGAGTTCGCCCGCCCGGTCTAGCGCCTCACGCCTGGAAATGCGGAAATGCCAGATCAGGCTTTCGGATATCTGCGCGCCTATGGTCTTGACGGGGTTGAGCGCCGTCATCGGCTCCTGGAACACCATGCCGATGCGCCGTCCGCGCATGCGGCAAAGCTCCCTTTCCGGCATCTGGAGAACGTCTTTCTTGCGAAAGCGGATCTCCCCGCTCGCTTCGGCGCCATGCGGCAGAAGCTGCATCATCGCGAGCGCCGTCATAGACTTGCCGGAGCCGCTTTCGCCGACGAGGCCGAGCGTTTCGCCCCGCGAGATCCTGAATGAAACGCCCTTCAGGATCGGCTTGTCATGGATGGCGAGATTGAGCCTGTTCACGGCGATCAGCGGCATTATCCGACCCTTCGTTTCAGTTTCGGGTCGAGGATGTCGCGCAGGCCGTCGCCGAGAAGGTTCAGCCCCATCACAGTTGCGACGATGGCGAGGCCCGGATAGAGCGCAAGCTGCGGCGCGAAGGCCATCATCGTCTGGGCTTCGTTCAGCATCCGCCCCCATGTGGCGACCGGCGGCTGCGCGCCGAGGCCGACATAGGAAAGCCCCGCTTCGGCAAGGATGCCGAGCGAGAACTGGATCGTCCCCTGCACGATCAGCAGGTTGGCGATATTGGGCAGGATGTGTTCGGCGATGATCCGCACCCGTCCCTTGCCGGCGACCTGGGCGGCCATCACGAATTCGCGCGACTTGTAGGCAAGCGCCCCGCCGCGCGCCACGCGGGCGAAGACCGGAATGTTGAAAATGCCGATTGCGACAATCGCATTGACCGCGCCGGGCCCGAAGATCGCCGTAATCATCACCGCCGAAAGAAGGGCCGGAAACGCGAAGACGAGGTCGTTGAAGCGCATTATGCCCTCGTCGATCCATCCCCCGCGCGCCGCGCCCAGAAGACCCAGCGGCACGCCGATCACGATGCCGATGCCGACCGCGACGAGCGCAACCGCGATCGACGTTCGCGCGCCGATCATCAGCATGGAGAGGATGTCGCGCCCATAGTGGTCGGTGCCGAGCAGATGGTCGGCGGACGGGCCTTTCAGCTTGTCGGCGACGGAAAGCTGATCGATCGGATAAGGCGTCCAGACGAGCGACAGGATTGCCGCAAGGAGCACGAGCGCCGTGATCGCCGCGCCCACCGCGAAGGATCGGTTCTCGCGCATCGCCCTGGCGACGCTTGCGGGCGTTATCGCCGCCATCAGCGTCTCCTCAAGCGCGGGTCGACCGCCGCATAGGCGATATCGACGAGGAAGGTGACGATGACGACGGACGCGACCAGCAGCACGACCACGCTCTTGACCACGATCAGATCTCGCTGCGTGATCGCCTGGAAGACGAGGCGTCCGATGCCCGGCAGATAGAAGACGTTCTCGATGATGATCGTGCCGGCGATGAGGAAGGAAAACTGCAAGCCCAGGATCGTCAGAACCGGTATCAGCGCGTTTCGCACGGCATGCCGCCAAAGCGCGGCGTGCCGCGTCAGCCCCTTGGCGCGGGCGGTGCGGATATAGTCTTCGTGCAGCGTGTCGACGAGCGCGGATCTCAGCACCCGCGCAAGGATGGATGCCTGCGGCAGGGCGAGCGCCACCGCCGGCAGGATCAGTGCCTGAAACGCCGCGCCCGCGCCTGCGCTCCAGCCCGGAAACCCGCCCGAGGGAACGAGCCGCAACGCAACGGCGAAGACATAGACGAGCAGGATCGCGAACCAGAAGTTCGGCACGGCGATTCCCACCTGCGTCAGCGCCATGATGCTCGTATCCGCCGCCCTGCCCCGATTGCGCGCGGCGACTACGGCAACGGGAAAGGCTATGACCACTGACAGCAAAAGCGCCATCAGCGCCAGCGGCAATGTGACGGCAAGCCGCTCGCCCACGAGTTCGGACACCGGCACGGAATAGGTGTAGCTCGTGCCAAGATCGCCGGTGATCATCCCCGCAAGCCAGGTGAAGTACCGGCTCAGGGCTGGCTGGTCGAGGCCGAGCTGGCGGTGCAGGGCGGCAATCGTATCTTCGCGCGCCTCCACGCCCAGCATGAGCGCGGCGGGGTCGCCCGGAAGCACTTCCAGCACGACAAACACCACCGCCGTCGCGACGGCGAGAGTGGCGAACAGGCTGAGTGAGCGCTTGAGGACATAGGCCAGCATGAGGCGAGCGTAGAAGCCTCGACGTCGCTCCGCAACGGATAGTCGATATTACGTATCGACTATCCGCAAGGATTCGCGCTCAGATGGTCATCCATCGAAAGGGCTGACGCATGATCTTGAATGTGCTGACGATTTTCGGCGGCGTCGGCCTTTTTCTCGTCGGCATGACGATGATGACGGACGGGCTTCGCCGGCTTGCCGGCATCGCCTTGCGCAACGTTCTTGCCCGCTACACGAAAAGCCCGGCGTCGGGTGCGGTCACCGGCGCCGTCACCACCGCGATCCTGCAGTCCTCCAGCGCGACCACCGTGACGGTCGTCGGCTTCGTCGGCGCTGGCCTTCTCACCTTCCCGCAGGCGCTCGGCGTCATTTTCGGGGCGAACATCGGCACCACGATCACCGGTTGGCTCGTCGCGCTCATCGGCTTCAAGCTGAAGATCGGCCTGCTCGCGCTCCCCCTGGTCTTCGTCGGTGCGCTGATGCGTTTCCTCGCCCGCGGCAAAGCGTGCCATGCCGGCTGGGCACTTGCCGGCTTCGGGCTCCTCTTCGTCGGCATAGACACCATGCAGCAGGCGATGTCCGCCTATGAAGGCATGGCCACGCCCTCGGATTTTCCGCCCGATACGGTTTTGGGCCGTCTGGAGCTCGTGCTTCTCGGTGTGGTCATCACCATGATCACCCAATCGTCGAGCGCGGGCGTCGCCACGGCTCTCGTGGCGCTCAGCGCCGGGGCGATTTCGCTTCCGCAGGCGGCTGCGATGGTCATCGGCATGAACGTCGGCACGACCTTCACCGCAGCCCTTGCCACTGTCGGCGGATCGGCCGCCATGCGCCAGACCGCCTTCGCCCATATCGTCTACAACGTGGTGACCGGCGTCATCGCCTATTTCCTGCTGCCGGTTTACGCCTCGCTCGCCAGCACGCTTCAGGGGGGTGAAATCGGCGACGGCCAGATCACCCTTGTGGCCTTCCACACGCTGTTCAACTGTCTTGGCCTGTTGCTGGCGCTGCCCCTTGCCAGGCCCTTCGCCCGGCTGGTGCAGAGGCTCGTGCCGGACCATCATCCCCCGCTCGTCACGCATCTGGACAGGCGCCTTTTGAGCGAGCCCCAGGCGGCGGTCGACGCTGCTTCGGCAACCGCGCGCGACATCTCCCGCGCGGTTCTGGAGCTGCTGGAGCGCACGCTCGACCCCAAGCGCATGGCAACGCCCGATCAGGAGAGCCTTCGCATCATCGACGATGCGGTCCAGACGACGCGCGGCTACATCGAACAGATAAGAACCGGCGACGATATCCAGGCCCCCCACCGCCGTCATATCGATTGCATGCACGCGCTCGATCATCTCGGGCGCATGACGAACCGGCTCACGCAGACCGAACGAATTCGCACACTCAGGAAGGATTCCAGGCTTCGCCGCCTTGCCGGCCTTCTGTGCGGCTATACCCGCATTCTGGAAACGTCCGACAGCGATGAAGAACTGGAAACGCGCCTTGCCAATCTGGACGATCTCTTCGTCCGCCAGAATCGCCTTTTTCGCGAAAGGCTCTTCAATTCGGCGGCTCACCGCAAGGTCGAAGCGGATGAAGCCATTCTGCGGCTTGATGCCATGCGCTGGCTGTCGCGCATGGCGCATCACCTGCACCGGTTGACGGTTCATCTCGACAGGGCGCTTGCCGCTCCGCCTGTGGAAAACGCGGCACCCGAGCCTTCACCTGAACCCTAGGTCACGGCCCCTCCCACACGCCTTCTTCCGTCGCGATCTTTTTCAGAAGCGTTGGCCGGTCGGTGATAAGGCCGTTGACGCCGTCGCGGATCAGCCGGCGCATCTCGTCTTCCTCGTCGATGGTCCAGACATGCACGGCGATCCCGCGCGCATTGCAATATTTGACGAAGCGGCGCGTGGGAAGCGTGATCGGGCCGTATTTCACCGGCACCTGCGCGCAGAGCGCTTCGACTTCGCGGCCCGCAATCCCCCACGACCCGAATTTCAGAATGCGCACGTCCCTCGGTCCCGCGCCGGAACACACCGCGTCGCCGAAATGCCGGCGCACGGCATCGAGCCGTTGGTCGGAAAACGAGGCAAGGCACACCCGGTCGAGGCAGTTCATCTTCTCCATCAGGTCGAGCGTCGGTTGAAGCGCGTGGTCGGTCTTTATGTCGATGTTGAACCGCATCTCCGGAAAATCGATGAGCGCCTCTTCCAGCGTCATCATCGGCTCGGTTCCGCCGATCTTCGCCTGCAGCAAATCCGATATCGGCAGGTCGGAGACGGTGCCCTCGCCGTCCGTCAGATCGTCGAGGTGGTCGTCGTGGAAGACGACAAGCACCCCGTCTCTGCTCGCCTGCACGTCGATCTCGATGAAACGGTAGCCGAGCGCCCTTGCCGCCTCGAAAGCCTTGCGGCTGTTTTCCGGCTGCTCCAGCCCACCGCCGCGGTGGGCGAAACAGGCGAATTTCGTGTCGGCGAGGTATGGGTGGCGGAAATGCATGCGGGCGGGTCTCTTCGGAATTTTCTCGCCTGCAACCTACTTCTCCAACCCCAAGCTGTCATTCCCGCTTTGGTAATCATACGCGTCCGGCTCGATGTCCAGGCGCGCATCTTCTCCCTCACGTTGCCGGTCTTGGCTCGCGCCAATCCGTTTCAATCCTTGTCTTCGCGCAACACTATCTGTTTGATTGAAAGTTTCGAATTGTATCCAGTCGGCGGTTCGGGGCGATTTCCCTCTCCCTTGAAGGGAGAGGGTGAGGGTGAGGGTGAATTGGCAACTTGAGACAATTCGTCGGAATCCGTTGCCCGCACCATCCCGCATTCCGCAGCTGCCTCCAAGGTTGCAACGAACCGCCAAAGACCTTATAAACCCAACGATCCGGGCGTCCGCCGCCCGGCACGACAGGTTTCGGCCTGGCCTTGCTCGCCTTCACGGACTTTCTCCCGTGACCACGCCTTTCGCGCAAGTCGCCAGCCGGCAGAAGCGATTGAACGATATCGCATCTGTTCTTGCTCGTTAGCCGAACTCTTCGGTTTTGGATCGCGCCTTTTTCGCGAAAGGGCTGTGATTCGCCGAATATGCCGCCTGCGGCGCATGCCGCGCAAACTGCGAACCCGGGAAAGGAGACTAGTCCTGCAAGTTCTCGTCCGTGACAACAATGTCGACCAGGCCCTCAAGGTCCTGAAGAAAAAGCTCCAGCGCGAAGGCCTTTATCGCGAGATGAAGCGTCGCCGCTCCTATGAAAAGCCGTCCGAGATCCGCGCCCGCAAGAAGGGTGAAGCTGTCCGCCGCGCCCGCAAGGTTGCGCGCAAGCTTGCCCAGCGCGAAGGCCTGATCGCCAAGACCGGCCGCCGCTGAGCGCGGCCTGTTGGCTGAAAGCGTCGCAAACGGCGTTGCGCTTGTTCGCCCCTTGGGGTAATCAGGCGCTTATGAAAAAGACGATGATCAAGATCGGTAACTGGTGGTGGCGTCCCTGAAACGGGCGGCCATGATCTTGCGATCTTTGTCTAGTCAAGGTTCGAAAGGCCGCCGCGGGACCCCGCAGGCGGCTTTTTCGTATGCGAAACCGGCCGGATGCGGGCATCAGGGGCGAGTTTGAGGGAGTGAGACATGCCGCTTTCGGCCGAGCAGACATTCGAAACCAGGGGCGGGGTCACCGTCATCCGCTCCAGCCGCCCCGCCGATCACGATGCGGGAACGTCGGCCTGGATGGACCGGCTGGACGCGGAGCGCGGAGCGGTCTTCTCCTCGTCCTACGAATATCCCGGCCGCTACACCCGCTGGGACATGGCCATCGTCAACCCGCCGCTGGTGCTTGAGGCCAAGGCGCGCGACGTGACGGTCCGCGCGCTCAACGAGCGTGGCCGCGTCCTGCTGCCCGCCATCAGACGCGTTTTCGAGAGCCATCCCGACATCACGCGTTTTTCCGCCGATGGCGACACGGTTTCCCTGACGATTCGCACGCCGGACAAGCCCTTTGCCGAGGAAGAGCGTTCGCGCCAGCCCTCTTCCTTCACCGCCGTTCGCGCGCTGATCGACCATTTTTATTCCGACGATGACCAGCTCGGCCTTTATGGCGCCTTTGGCTACGATCTCGCCTTCCAGTTCGAGCCGATCGAACAGAAGCTTCCCCGCCCCGACGATCAGCGCGACATTGTGCTCTACCTGCCTGACGAGATCCTCATCGTCGACCACTACGGGCGAAAGGCCCATGTGATCGAATATGACTTTGAGGTCGACGGAAAATCGACGCGAGGGCTGCCGCGCGAGGGTGAAAAGCACCATTACCAGCCGGCCAACGAGGATCCGGGCCGCGGCGACCACGAACCTGGCGAATATGCCGGTCTCGTTCGCAAGGCAATGGATTATTTCCGCCGTGGCGACCTGTTCGAAACAGTTCCCGGCCAGACCTTCTACGAGCGCTGCCCCAATCCGCCGTCCGCCGTCTCCCGCCGCCTGCAGGAGATCAACCCCAGCCCCTACGGCTTTTTCATCAACCTTGGGGGTGGCGAATATCTCGTCGGCGCGAGCCCGGAAATGTACGTTCGCGTCACCGGCGGGCGGCGTATCGAGACCTGCCCGATTTCGGGCACCATCCGGCGCGGGCGAAACGCGATAGAGGATGAGGCGCAGATCAGGAAGCTGCTGAATTCCGCGAAGGACGAGGCGGAGCTTACCATGTGCTCCGATGTTGACCGCAACGACAAGAGCCGCATCTGCGAGCCGGGCTCGGTGCGCGTTATCGGGCGCCGGCAGATCGAGATGTATTCGCGCCTCATCCACACGGTGGACCATATCGAGGGCACGCTGCGCGAGGGCATGGACGCGCTTGACGCTTTCCTGTCGCACGCCTGGGCGGTCACGGTCACCGGTGCGCCGAAACGCTGGGCCATGCAGTTCATCGAGGACAACGAGAAAAGCTCCCGCGCCTGGTACGGCGGCGCAATCGGCGCGATGCTTTTCAATGGCGACATGAACACCGGCCTCACCCTTCGCACGGTCCGCATCAAGGACGGCGTCGCCCAGATCCGGGCGGGCGCGACCCTTCTGTTCGACAGCGTTCCGGAGGATGAGGAAGCCGAGACGGAGCTGAAGGCGGAAGCCATGCGCGCCGCCGTGCGCGAGGCCGGTCTCGCCCGTCAGGCGGAGGAGGCGAAGGCCGAACCGCTTCCCGGCGAAGGGCTGAAGATCCTTCTGATCGACCATGAAGACAGCTTCGTCCACACGCTCGCCAATTACTTCCGCCAGACGGGGGCCGACGTCGTCACTTATCGCACGCCCGTCGCCGACAGCGTGTTCGAGGACGTCAAGCCAGATCTCGTGGTGCTTTCGCCCGGACCCGGCTCGCCGAAGGATTTCGATTGCGCGGCCACCATAGGCCGGGCCCGCGCGCGGGCATTGCCGATCTTCGGCGTATGCCTCGGGCTACAGGCGCTGGCGGAAAGCTTCGGCGCGAAGCTCGGCCAGCTCGACGTGCCGATGCACGGCAAACCGTCGTCGATTGGCTTCGAAGGCGATTCCATGCTGTTCGAAGGTCTCGCCTCGCCTGTCGTCGTCGGGCGTTATCACTCGCTCTTTGCAGAACCGGCGACGCTGACAGGCGATTTCCGCGTGACCTCGCGCACCGACGACGGCGTCATCATGGCGTTCGAGCATTCATCGGAGCCGATTGCGGCGGTCCAGTTCCATCCGGAATCGATCATGTCGCTCGATCAGGAAGCCGGCCACCGCATCATCCGCAACGTCATCACGAAGCTGGTGAAAAAGCGGGAGAAGGCAGAGGTTTGATCGACCCAGCGTTCTCGCCCAACTATCTGCATTCAAATACGTTTCTGGTTTGTCCCGAACGATTGCCGCACGCGGAACCCCTCTCCCTTGAAGGGAGAGGGTGGACCGAATCCAAAATCAGGCCGCATTTAAAAAAACACCTCTCCCCTGGCGGGAGAGGTTGGGGCGAGACGCCCCCGGGGGGGGGGAAGGCTACTTCCTCTTCCCCCCTTCCCCCTCCCGGTGGTGGCCCGTTCCCC
>NZ_WUMV01000005.1 GCF_009826895.1 Stappia sediminis
GGGGAGACCAAAACAAAAACCCAGCCAATAAAAAAAACCCCCCCCCCCCGGGGGGGGGAGGGGGGGCGGCAAGCGGCGGGGGGGGGGGGGGAAGTCAACTTCCTCTACCACCTTACCCCTTCGGGATGATCGCCGTTCCCTCGATCTCCACCTTCGCTTCCGGCTCGACGAGCGAGAGTACCTGCACCACCGCCATTGACGGGAAGTGCCGCCCGAGCACGGAGCGGTAGGCCGGCCCGAGGTCCTTCAGCGAATTGCGGTAGGCCTCGATGTCGGTGACGTACCACGTCAGCCGTCCGATATGTTCAGCCCGTCCGCCGGCCGCCTCCACCACCTTGACGACGTTTTCCAGCGTCTGGCGCACCTGCTCGATGAAGTCGGGTGAGAACACGCCGTCAGGCGTCCAGCCCACCTGCCCTCCGGTGAGCACGATCCGCCCCTCGCCCGCCATGCCGTTGGCGTATCCTCTGGGCTTCGGCCATCCTTCGGGAAGAAGCGTTTCAAGGCCGCTCGATGCGCCAGAATCCTTATCGGTGGAAATCTCGGTCACGCTCAAGGCGGTCACTCCCTTAAAAACATCTGCATCTTGTGAAACCACAGCGTCAGGACGCGGCGCGGTCGCCCGCCTCATCCGCTGCGATCGTGCGAAGCGCGAAGCGCTGCAGCTTGCCGGTTTCGGTGCGTGGAAGCCGGTCGACGAACTCCACCGCGCGCGGGTACTTGTAGGGCGCAAGCTCCGCCTTGGCGAAATCCTGCAATTCCTTGACGAGCGCGGCATCCCCGGTGTTGCCCGGTTTCAGCACGATGTAGGCTTTCACGATCTGCCCCCGGTCGGGATCGGGCTTGCCGACCACGCCGCATTCCGCCACCGCCGGGTGGGTCAGCAGCGCGCCTTCCACCTCGGGCCCGGCGATGTTGTAGCCCGATGAGATGATCATGTCGTCGGAGCGCGCCTGATACCAGAAGTAGCCGTCTTCGTCGCGGATGTAGGTGTCGCCGGTGACGTTCCAGCCGTTTTCAACGTATTTTTTCTGCCGCTCGTCCGCGAGATAGCGGCAGCCTGTCGGCCCGCGCACGGCAAGGCGGCCGGGCGTGCCGTCCGGCACGTCGTTGCCGTTCTCGTCGATCACTCTCGCCTCGTATCCGGGCACCGGCTTGCCGGTGGAGCCGGGGCGGATTTCCTCTTCCCGGGCCGCGATGAAGATATGCAGCATCTCGGTCGCGCCGATGCCGTCCATGATCGAGATGCCGGTCGCCGCCTTCCATTCCTCGAAGGTCGCCTTTGGCAGCGCTTCGCCGGCGGAAACGCATTTGCGCAGCGAAGAGATATCCGCCCCGTTGAGCTTCTGCAGGATCGCGCGGTAGGCCGTGGGTGCGGTGAAGACCACCGATGGCTTGTAGAAGGGAATCGCCTCCAGCAGGTCGTCGGGTCCGGCGCGTTCCAGCAGAATGGCCGTCGCGCCCGCGCGGAAGGGGAAGAGCACCAGCCCGCCAAGGCCGAAGGTGAAGGCGAGCGGCGGCGAGCCGATGAAGACGTCGCTCGGCTGCGGCTTCAGCACTTCTTTCGAGTAGCAGTCGCAGATCGCCAGCATGTCGCGGTGGAAATGCATTGTCGCCTTTGGCTCGCCCGTCGTGCCGGACGTGAAGCCGAGCAGGCAGACATCGTCCGTGGCCGTGTCGCATGCCGCGAAGTCTTCGGGCTTTTCAGCCATCTGCGCTTCAAGCGAGTCCGGCTCGCCGCTTCCCGAATAGATCACGGTTTTCAGGAAACCGGACTGGGCAAGCGTCTTTTCCATGTCTTCGGCAAGGCGGTGGTCGCAGACGGCGAGATCGATCTCGGCCTTTCGCGCGATCACGACAAGCTCCTTCGCGCGCAGGAGCGGCATGGTCGCGACCACGATGCCGCCGGCCTTCAGCACCGCGAAATAGACGGCCACCATCATCGGCGAGTTGGGAAAGCGCAGAAGAACCCGGTTGCCGGGCTTCAGGCCATGGTCCTCGCTCAGCACATGCGCGATGCGGTTGATCGTGTGCGCGAGCTCCGTGTAGGTCCAGCGCACGTCCTTCGAGATCACCGCATATTTGCCGCCGCGCCCTTCCACGATGTTGCGGTCGACCAGTTCGACGGCGCAGTTCATCCTCTCCGGATAGCCCAGCCGGTCGAGATTGATGAAGTCCGGCCATTGGTCCTTGGGCGGCAGGTTGTCGGCTGCGAATGTATCCACATGCGCTGATTTCGCCATCACTGAACCCCTCGATATTCCTGTCGTGCGGGCACCCGGGTCTGGGAGGACGGATGCCCGGCTGTTCATTCCGCCGCGATCTTCTTCGCTTTTCTCGCCGCGTGCTCGGCGACCGCCTGACGCGCGATCACCACCTTCTGGATTTCAGATGCGCCCTCGTAGATCCGAAGCGCCCTGATCTCGCGGTAGAGCGCTTCCGGCTTGGAGCCGATGGTCACCCCCTTGCCGCCGTGAAGCTGCACGGCGCTATCGATCACTTCCTGTGCGTTTTCGGTCGCGACGAGCTTGGCAAGCGCTGCCTCGCGCGTGACCCGTTCGGCCCCCTGGTCCTTCGTCCAGGCGGCGCGGTAGACCAGCAGAGCCGCCGCATCCACCTTGGCCACCATGTCGGCGAGCGTCGCTTGCGTCATTTGCAGGTCGGAAAGCGGCGCGTTGAAAAGCGTGCGCGTCATCGTGTGGCAGATCGTCTCGTCGAGGGCCGAGCGTGCGAAACCGAGCGCGGCCGCCCCGACCGTTGAGCGGAAGATGTCGAGCGTCGCCATCGCCACCTTGAAGCCCTCGCCCCCCTTGCCAAGCTGATGGGAAGCCGGCACGCGAACGTTCTTGAAGGAAAGCGTCGCCAGCGGATGCGGGGCGATCGTGTCGATCCGCTCCTTCACGGTCAGCCCCGGCGTATCGGCATCGACGACGAAGGCGGTCAGCCCACGCGCGCCCGGCGCCTCGCCCGTTCGCGCGAAGACGACGTAGTGATCGGCAATCCCGCCGTTCGAGATCCAGGTTTTCTCGCCGTCGATGACGACGTGGTCCGGCCCGTCGGGCTCCGCCGTCGTCGCGAGGGCGGCGACGTCAGATCCCGCTTCGGGTTCCGACAGCGCGAAGGCGGCGATCTTCTCTCCCCGCCCGACAGGCGGCAGGTAGTGCGCCTTCAATTCGTCCGAGCCGTAAAGCGAGATCGACCCGGTGCCGAGGCCCTGCATGGCGAAAGCGAAATCGGCAAGCCCGTCGAAGCGGGCAAGCGTTTCGCGGACAATGCAGAGCGAACGCACGTCGAGGGTGTCGCTCTCGCCGCCGTAAGCAGCGGGGATGGCGTGTTTCAGGATGCCCGCCTGCCCCATTGCCTCCACAAGCCTGCGACAGCTCCCGTCGATATCGTGGTGACTGACGAGCCCGCCGACATTCTCGCGTGCCCAGAGTTCGACGGCCGCCGCCAGCACCCGGTGGCGCTCTTCGAAAAACGGCCAGTTGAGGAAGCTGTTGTCGATCATCTCAGTTCCCCTCGAAGACCGGCGTCTCTTTATTGGCGAAAGCTTCGAAAGCGCGCCGGTAGTCCTCCGTCTTCATGCAAACGGCCTGCGCCAGTGCTTCGGCCTCGATGGCCTGGTCGATAGACATGTCCCATTCCATATGCATCATGCGCTTGGTCATGGCGTTGCCGAACGTGGGCCCCGCCGAAAGCTCCTCGGCCAGTTTTGTCGCCTCGCCCAGCACCGCTTCCGTCTCAACAAGCCGGTTGAAGAAGCCCCAGCGTTCCGCCTCCTCGCCCTTCATCACGCGACCGGTGTAAAGCAGTTCCGACGCCCGTCCCTGGCCGATGATCCGGGGCAGGATCGCGCAGGCACCCATGTCGCATCCGGCAAGGCCCACCTTGTTGAAGAGAAAGGCGACCTTGGCGTTCGCGGTGCCGATGCGCATGTCGGACGCCATGGCGATGATCGCGCCCGCTCCCACGCATATGCCATCGATCGCGGCGATGATCGGCTGCGGGCAGGCGCGCATCGCCTTCACCAGTTCGCCCGTCATCGTCGTGAACTGCAAAAGCCCCGGCATGTCGCGGGATAACAGCGGCTGGATGATCTCGAACACGTCTCCGCCGGAGCAGAAGTTGCCGCCAGCTCCGGTAATCACGATGGTCTTCACCTCGTCGTCGAACTGCAGCGCGCGGAAGAGGTCGCGCAACTCGGCGTAGGAGGAGAACGTCAGCGGGTTCTTGCGCTCGGGCCGGTTCAGCGTCACGGTCGCCGTCTTGCCCTTCACCTCCAGCAGGAAGTGGCGCGGCGTGTAGTTTCTGACCGGCAGCGTGATGTCGTAGCTTTCCCGGGCGCCTGAAAGGCCAGCCTGCTCGCTCATTCCTCGTTTCCTTGCTCGTCGCTTTGTTCCATCGCCCGGCGCACGGATGCTTTCGTGCGTCCCAGCAGGCGCATGAGTTCGCCCATGTCGCCGTCGTCCAGTTGATTGAAAAAATCGCCGATCCAGTCGCCGTGGGCTTCCGCCATGGTGGCGAAGCTTTCGTGGCCCTTCGCCGTCAGCTTGACGAGGGAGGAGCGCCGGTCGGCGGGTGCTGCGTGGCGTTCCAGAAGCCCGTCCTGCACCAGCCGGTCGACAAGGCCGGTGACGTTTCCGGCGGAAACCATCATTCGCCGTGAAAGCTCGCCGAGCGTCATTCCGTCAGGCGCCTTTTCAAGCTGCGCCATCAGGTCGAAGCGCGGCAGCGTGACGTTGAAGCGCTCGCGCAGCCGCGAGCGGATTTCGGCTTCGATCAGGTTCGTGCAGGTCAGCAACCTCAGCCACAGCCTGAGTTCGTCCTTGTGGTCGCCATGGCCGTGGGTGCGCGTTTCCGCGTCGATTGCGATTGCCTCGGCTACGTCCCGCTCGCTCATGCTCACCTCGATCAAGCTCGACTCACATCACTTCGCCGCCAGCAATCGCGATCGACTGGCCGGTCACGCTGCGCGCGCCTTCGCCTGCCAGCCACGCGACCGTGTCGGCGATCTCTTCCGGCTCGATCAGCCGCTTCTGCGGGTTGTCGCGCACCATTTCCGAAATCACCTCCGCCTCCGCGCGACCGGTCTTTTCCACGATGCGTTCAACGCTTGCCCGCAGGAGATCGGTATCGGCGAAACCGGGGCAGATGGCGTTCACCGTCACGCCCTTTTCGGCGGTCTCGAGCGCCATTGCGCGCGTCAGTCCAACGACCGCGTGTTTCGCCGCCACATAGGCGGACACGTAGCGGTATCCCTTCAGCCCGGCGGTCGAGGCGATATTGATGATCCGCCCATAGCCTTCGGCGATCATGCCCGGCAACACGGCCTGCGACGCGGTTACAACGCTTTCCAGGTTGACGCTCAGCATCCGCTGGAAAAGGTCCGGCGGCGCTTTCAGGAAAGGCGCGCTTTCCGCCGCCCCAGCGTTATTGACGAGGATCGCCACCCCCCCATGCACGTCCTCCGCCTCGGAGATAGCCGCTCGAAGCGCATCGCGGTCGGTCACATCTGCGGAGACGAAGCCATGCGCGCCGATCTCGTGCGAGACCTGCTCCAGCCGCGTCTGGTTGCGGCCGAGGATCGTTACCGTCGCGCCCTCGCCAACCAGGCGTTTGGCGATCGAAACGCCGATCCCGCGCGAACCGCCGGTGACCAGCGCATGGTGTCCGTGAAGGGGTAAAGCGGCCACGTGTTTTTCCCACCGTTGCGTCACGAATTATTTTAAGCTTAAAATATCTCGCAGAAGGACGCAAGCGCACCGAGGCCGGCAAAACGGATTGCCGGCCCGGAACAGGCAGGAGGTAAGGCCGATGCGGATCGAAGTGATCGGGGGCGGACCGGCGGGGCTCTATTTCGCCATTCTCATGAAAAAGCAGCGGCCGAACGCCCGCATCCGGGTGATCGAGCGCAACCGCCCGGATGACACCTTCGGCTTCGGCGTGGTCTTTTCCGACCAGACGCTCGACACGTTCGAGGAGTATGATCTTCCCAGCTACAAGGCGATTACCGAGAATTTCGCCTATTGGGACGACATCGAAATCCACTTCAAGGGTTCGCTTCACCGGATCGGCGGCAACGGCTTTTGCGGCTGTTCCCGGCGCACGCTTCTCCTGCTCCTGCAGGACCGCGCCCGCGAACTCGGCATCGAGATGGATTTCGAGACCGAGATCAAGAGCCTCGACGAACTGGCGGGCGCCGACCTCATCGTCGCAGCCGACGGCATCAACTCCTTCGTGCGCGAGCAGAATCGCGAGCATTTCCAGCCGCAGGTCGACCTTCGCCCCAACAAGTTCACCTGGATGGGCTCCACCAAGCCGCTAGACGCCTTCACGTTCTACTTCAAGGAGACCGAGCACGGCATTTTCATCGCCCACACTTACCAGTATGAGCCCGGCCGCTCGACCTGGGTGCTGGAAACCGATCCCGAAACCTTCGACAAGGCCGGCCTCGGCGACATGTCGGAGGAAGAATCGGCCCGTTTCCTCGAAGGTGTCTTCGCCGAGGAACTCGACGGTCATCCGCTAATGATCAACCGTTCGCTCTGGCGTCAGTTCCCGATGATCCGCAACAAGCGCTGGACCATGGACAACGTCGTGCTTCTGGGCGACGCGAAGTCGACGGCGCATTTCTCCATCGGCTCGGGCACGAAGCTCGCGATGGAGGATGCAATCGCCCTTTACGAAAGCTTCCGCCGCAAGGATACGGTCGAGGCCGCCCTTGCCGATTTCGAGGCGACGCGCCGCGAGGACGTGGAGAAAACCCAGCACGCGGCGGATGTTTCGCTCGTCTGGTTCGAGCACGTGAAGCGCTACTGGCCGATGGATCCGGTCACCTTCTCCTTCGGCGTGATGACGCGTTCAAAGGCGATCACCTATGACAATCTGGAGCTTCGCGCACCGGAGTTCGTGAAGGAGGCAAGCCAGGTCTTCGCCAAATCCGTGCGCGCCCAGGGCTTCGATGTGGATGTCGAAAACCCCGCGCCGCCCGCCTTCCAGCCGTTCAGGATGCGCGGAATGACGGTTGAAAACCGCTTCGTCGTCTCGCCCATGTGCATGTATTCCGCCAAGGAAGGCATGCCGACCGATTTCCACTTCGTCCATTACGGCGCACGCGCCGTTGGCGGGGCCGGCATCATCTTCACCGAAATGACCTGCGTTGCGCCGGACGCCCGCATCACCCACGGCTGCACCGGGCTTTGGAACGACGAGCAACAGGCCGCCTGGACGCGGATCGTCGATTTCGTTCATGCGAATTCGAAGGCGAAGATCTGCCTCCAGCTCGGCCACGCGGGCCGCAAGGGCGCCTCGAAGCTGATGTGGGAAGGCATGGACCAGCCTTTGCCGGAAGGTGAGGCATGGCCGATTATCTCCGCCTCGGCGGTTTCCTATTATCCCGAAAGCCAGGTGCCGCGCGAAATGACGCGCGAGGACATGGACCGGGTGAAAAGCGAATTTATTGCCGCCGCGAAGCGCGGCATAGACTGTGGCTTCGACATGCTGGAACTTCACTCGGCCCACGGATA
Source organism: Stappia sediminis (assembly GCF_009826895.1). GTDB lineage: Bacteria > Pseudomonadota > Alphaproteobacteria > Rhizobiales > Stappiaceae > Hongsoonwoonella > Hongsoonwoonella sediminis. Next base: position 7,527 of record NZ_WUMV01000005.1, read on the forward strand.
TCTGCTGGCGAGCTTCCTGTCGCCTGTCACCAACAAGCGGACGGACGAATACGGCGGGTCGATCGAAAACCGCCTGCGCTATCCGCTGGAGGTTTTCAAGGCGCTGCGCGAGGTTTGGCCGAACGACAAGCCTATGTCGGTCCGCATTTCCGCGACCGACTGGATCGAGGGCGGGATTACCGGCGACGATGCGGTGAAGATCGCCGAAGCCTTTGCCGATGCGGGTGCCGACCTTGTCGATTGTTCCACCGGCCAGACGGCACCGGAAAGCGCGCCGGTTTACGGGCGCATGTTCCAGACGCCTTACGCCGACCAGATCAGGAACGAAGGCGGGCTCGCCACAATGGCGGTCGGCGCGATCACATCCGCCGATCAGGCGAACACGATCCTGGCGGCAGGCCGTGCGGATCTTATCGCGCTCGGACGTCCGCATCTGGCCGATCCCTCCTTCACGCTGCGTGCGGCGGGCGAATACGGCGTCAGCGGCATCTTCGCCCCGGTCCAATACGAACCCGGCAAGGCGCAGCTCCTCCGGAATGCCGAGCGCGACCGCGAGGAGCTGATCGAGCTGAAGCTGAAGGCCAAGCCCAAGACCCACAATCCGGCCATGCGCGAAGCGGCGGAGTAACGACATTGAAAACCCCGCTGAAGCGGGGTTTTCTGAAATACGACCATTTCGATATATCTAGATGACGGCCACGCCATCCGGAAAGTGTGGCTCATCCCCTCTGCCGAATTTGGAGAGGCGATCCGCAATTAAGGCTCGCCTCTTTTCGTCGGACGCCAAATTGACGATGCTAATCTCCACGTCGAGACATCCATTCGGCCACCGCGTAAACATTGCAGCGATACCACTGGTAATGGCCTTGTTGAAGTTATCCGCCAGATCGGGCCTTCGCGATGCAACCTCTTTGAACTGAGCGTACCATTTCGGGCCTTCAGTTTCGTTTCTTGCGTCGATATCCAGGAGTTTGCGCTTAAACGCTTGGGATTTTTCCTCCGAGGAAATCGCTTCAGTCAGGAACGCCAATGCCCTTAATGCCTCGACTGGCACTTCTTCATCGTCAACGATCGCATTGACCGCATCATAGTGGGCTTCAAGAACGAGCTTAGCCGCCCTGAGTTCATGCGCTCTCTTGTGCAGCGCCAATCTGCGGTTTCGTATTATCGCCCCAAACGCCAGCCCTGCACTGGCCATAGTGATAAACCAAAGCAAGTCCGTCGATTCAATCGGCATCACTCGCCACCTTTCCGGCAATTCTCCGTTGCATGCGCTTCAGCGTCTCTCGCCCCTCTTGGGCTTCTACGCTCTCAACGTTCAATTCGGCCATTCGCCGGTCATGGGCCTCTTTCGACTTCATGCGTGTATTATATATGACGTATACGCATAGTGGAAATCCGCCTGCAAGAACGCCGTTAACGCCACTCGACAGCAAGGCTGCCCCGACGAGCAGGCAGGTCGCTCCAAAAACCGCTTCGGGGTGTCCCTTCAACGCTGTGAAGATTGACTTCCATACGCCGGCAAAGTCCTCCATTAAGACATCCTGAAACAAATAAAGCCAGTTTTTTCGCCTTCAGATTGCAGGAGAAATAATCCACCCGTCAACCTCCGCTCGCAAATCGGGTCGCGACGCCCTGTTCCACCCGATACTGGCTGTTTCCATCGAAAAACGAAGGAGACGCCCATGACGAAGATCCGCTTTCAGGCATTGCCGAGCGAAATCGCCCGCCACTACCGCGAGGGAGGCAAGGATGCCAACGGACATGTGCCGGAAAAAGGCGTATCGGACGGTCAGGCGCCCTGCCGCCATTGCCTGAAGGAAATCGCGGACGGAAAGCCGATGCTCATCCTCTCGCACCGCCCGTTTGACGAGGCACAACCCTATGCGGAGGTCGGGCCGATCTTCCTCTGCGCGGAAAACTGCGAGCGCCATCCTGACGCGGAAGATACGCCGGACATGTTCCTCGGCTGGGAGCATCTGAACGTTCGCGGCTACGGTGCCGACAACCGCATCGTCTACGGCACCGGCAGGATCGTGCCGACGGCGGACGTCTCCAAATACGCGGAGGAACTGCTGGAAAAGCCCGAAATCGCCTACGTCCACCTGCGCTCGGCATCCAACAACTGCTATCAGGCGCGGATCGAGCGGGACGCGGCGGACTGAACGGCCTTGCCGTCAGCAATATGCCACCAAATGCAATTGGGAAAATCCCATCTCAGACGTATTGTCCGGGCTAGACCCACTGCTGTTCGGTAAAGATATCTCATTGGGGCTTTTTTGCATGGCACTCGCCCACACTCCGCCGTCGCGCCCGCCTTGAGCGGGCGTCCAATCACGGTGCAACAGGCAAGAGCGGCATTGATTACAGTAGATGACTACCGCTAACTGCTTGATATTTCAATGCATTTGGCAATGTGGAATAGGCCCCGGATCAAGTCCGAGGCGACTCCGGGTATGAGGCATGGAGATTACCAATGTCCGGCGCCGTGTGCGCCGGATTCGGATATCATTGACCTTGCAGCGTGTCTTGTTCCAGAAATGATCCCAAATCGGCCAACCTTTCAACAGGCTCGCCAACAGCGAGCAATTTTAACTGGACAAGAGTGGGGCTAGACCCGGGCAACCATGTTAGATTTCATCCAGTGCTCGCTGATCAAGCCGCACTGGAAAAATCGTAATTTAAAGTCGTGAGTTACCCTCCAAACAATGAGCAAATCTTCAGCTGCCAATCTGAAATTCCGCATTGAGAACCTTGCAAACTACCCACAATTCATTCCCGTCGTTGCAAAATGGCTTTACGACGAGTGGGGGTATCGGCGTGAGGGCGCAAGCTTAGAGACATCAATTGAGCGCGTGTCTCAGCGATGCAATCTGCACGGCGTGCCAGTAATTTGGATCGCAATTTCTGCAACCGGCGTTCCGATCGCGACAATAAGCATTGTCGAAAAGGAAGATCCAACGGATGAGCCTGGCCCCTGGGTATCCAGCCTTTATACGGTTTACGTCGCACGAGGGCGAGGCTGCGGAGGCGCCCTTCTAAGTCACCTTGAGGAGTATGCTGCGGCTAAAGGATGTGCGCGCCTTCTCCTAACGGCGGCAACTCCCGATTTCTATGCAAAGCGTGGATGGCAAGAGACGGGCCGCATTAAGGGCGGTGAGCCGATCATGCAAAAGCGCATATCCTGAAGTCGACCGCGAACGTAAGCACGCTGATTGGACACTAGAGCATATTCCGTTCAGATTGAACCGATCTGAACGGCAAGAATATTCTCAAGGTATTGATTCTGGAGCGATTTCTTATCCTACAGGTGATTCCACCTGAAGGGAAAGCGCTCTAGATAAGCTTGTCATCCCCGCGAAAGCAGGGATCTCCCGTCATGCACGTCGAGATTCCCGCCTACGCGGGGCTTGTCCCCGTGGAGACGGGGAATGATAAGTGATCCGCCTTCCCTCAGTCCACCTTGCGGACAGCGCCCTTGGCCGCCGACGTCGTCAGCTTGGCGTAGGCCTTGAGCGCCGCCGTCACCTTGCGCGTGCGCTGCTCGGTCGGTTTCCAGGCCTGATCGCCCTTCGCTTCCATCGCCGCGCGGCGCTTTGCCAGTTCCTCGTCGGAGATGGCAAGGTTGATCGTCCGGTTCGGGATATCGATCTCGATCGTGTCGCCTTCCTCGACAAGTCCGATCGCCCCGCCTTCAGCCGCTTCCGGGGAAGCGTGGCCGATGGAAAGCCCCGAGGTGCCGCCGGAAAACCGCCCGTCGGTGACGAGCGCGCAGGCCGCGCCCAGCTTCTTCGATTTCAGGTAGCTTGTCGGATAGAGCATTTCCTGCATGCCCGGCCCGCCGCGCGGACCCTCGTAGCGGATGACGACTACATCACCCGCCTGAACCTGATTGCCGAGGATGCCGCGCACGGCCGAATCCTGGCTTTCGAAGACCTTCGCCTTGCCCGTAAACTTCAGGATCGAGTCGTCGACGCCCGCCGTCTTCACGATGCAGCCTTCCTCGGCGATATTGCCGAAGAGAACGGCAAGCCCGCCGTCCTGGCTGAAGGCGTGTTCCTTGGAGCGGATGACGCCCCTCTCGCGGTCGTCGTCCACGCTGTCGTAGCGGCAATCCTGCGAAAAGGCGACCTGCGTCGGAATACCGCCCGGCCCCGCCCGGTAGAAGTTGATCGCCGTATCCGAATTCGTGCGCTTGATGTCCCAGCGGTCGAGCGCATCGCTCATGGTTTCGGAATGAACCGTCGGCAGCGACGTGTCGATCAGCCCGGCCCGGTCCAGTTCGCCGAGGATACCCATGATGCCGCCGGCGCGGTGCACGTCTTCCATGTGAACGTTCGCGACCGAGGGCGCCACCTTGCAGAGCACCGGTACGTTGCGCGACAGCTTGTCGATGTCGCTCATGTCGAAATCGATTTCGCCTTCCTGTGCGGCAGCGAGAAGATGCAGCACCGTGTTCGTCGAGCCGCCCATGGCGATGTCGAGCGTCATGGCATTCGCGAAAGCCTGGCGGTTGGCGATAGCGCGCGGCAGCACGCTCTCGTCGTCCTGCTCGTAATGGCGCTTGGCGAGATCGACGATCAGGTGCCCCGCCTCGATGAAGAGCCGCTTGCGGTCGCCGTGGGTCGCCAGCGTCGATCCGTTGCCGGGAAGCGCAAGGCCCAGCGCCTCCGTCAGGCAGTTCATGGAGTTCGCCGTGAACATGCCGGAGCACGAACCGCAGGTCGGGCAGGCGGAGCGTTCGATCGTCTGCACGTCCTCGTCGGACACGCTGTCGTCGGCGGCTGCCACCATGGCGTCGACGAGGTCGAGCGCCTTTTCCTTGCCGGCAAGCTTCACCTTGCCCGCTTCCATCGGCCCGCCGGAAACGAAGACGGCGGGAATGTTGAGTCGCATCGCGGCCATCAGCATGCCGGGCGTGATCTTGTCGCAGTTGGAAATGCACACCATCGCGTCGGCGCAATGGGCGTTGACCATATATTCCACGCTGTCGGCGATGATCTCGCGCGAAGGCAGCGAATAGAGCATGCCATCGTGGCCCATGGCGATGCCGTCATCGACGGCGATGGTGTTGAATTCCTTGGCGATGCCGCCCGCCGCCTCGATCTCGCGCGCGACCATCTGGCCAAGGTCCTTCAGGTGCACATGCCCCGGCACGAACTGGGTGAAGGAGTTCACCACGGCGATGATCGGCTTGCCGAAATCGCCGTCCTTCACGCCCGTCGCGCGCCAAAGTCCGCGCGCACCGGCCATGTTGCGGCCATGGGTGGTGGTTCTGGAGCGATAAGGGGGCATGACGAAACCTCGGTATTTCTCTGCAAGCCGGCGAAAATCGACACCGGCCTTCGTGACCCGGTGTTTTGTCAGTTTTTTAGTGCGGGGGAAAGGGCGGAAAAGGCCGAAACGGTTCGCCGGGGGTCGTATTGACGATGGTGTTTATTGCCAAGATCCCCCTGTCATCCCCGCGAAGGCGGGGATCTCCCGCCGCTTTCCGTGGCCATACCGCGCGAGATGCCCGCCTCCGCGGGCATGACAAACACTAGTGTAGGCGCTCCCTCAAACGCTCAAATACCTCTCAAGCACGCCCCGGTCGGCCTTCAGCGCATCCGTGTCGCCGGTCCACACCACCTGCCCCTTCTCCACCACCACATGGCGGTTGGCGAGCGTTTCCAGCGCATCGATGTTCTTGTCGATGACGAGGATCGACTGTCCCTCCCCCTTCAGCCGGTCGAGGCAGGCCCAGATTTCGGCGCGGATCAGCGGGGCGAGCCCCTCCGTCGCCTCATCCAGGATCAGAAGCTTCGGGTTGGTCATCAGCGCCCGGCCGATGGCAAGCATCTGCTGTTCGCCGCCTGAAAGCTGATTGCCGAGGTTTTTCCGCCGCTCCTTCAGCCTTGGAAAGAACTCGTAGACCCGCTCAAGCGTCCAGCCCGGCTTCGCGTTCCGCCGGTTGGCGCTGGTGGCGATCAGGTTCTCCTCCACGCTGAGGGTCGGGAAGATCTGCCGCCCTTCCGGCACCAGCCCGATGCCCGCCTGCGCGATCCTGTAGGGCGGCGCGTTGGTCAGGTCCTCGCCGGAGAAGACCACCTTGCCGCCTTCCAGCTTCAAAAGCCCCATGATGGTGCGGATCGTCGTCGTCTTGCCCATGCCGTTGCGGCCCATGAGCGTGACGACCTCGCCCTCGCCGACCGCGAAACGCATGCCGTAAAGCACCTGCGCCTCACCGTAGCCCGCCTCAAGACCGGAGACTTCCAGAAGCGCGCTCATGCCGCCTCCTCGCCGAGATAGGCTTCGCGCACCTTCGGGTCGTTGCGGATTTCCTCGGGCGTTCCCGTCGCCACCACCGCGCCGTAGACAAGCACGGATATCCGGTCGGCAAGCGCGAAGACCGCGCTCATGTCGTGCTCGACAAGCATCATCGCGTAGCGGCCCTTCAGCCTGTTGAGGATTTCGACCAGCCGGTCGGTTTCCTCGCGTCCCGTGCCCGCCATCGGCTCGTCGAGGAGCAGCAGCTTCGGCTCGCTTGCGAGCGCAATGGCGATTTCGAGCGAGCGTTTTTCCCCGTGCGACAGCGCGCCCGCATGAACGTCCGCCCGGTTGCCGAGGCCAAGGTCGGTCAGGTAACGCCCGGCTTCCGCGTTCAGCGCTTCGTCCTTCGAGACGTTCTTCAGGAAATGGAACGAATGCCCCTGCCGCGCCTGAATGGCGAGCGCGACATTCTCTCGTGCGGTGAATTCGGGCAGGATCGTGGTGATCTGGAAGGAGCGGGCAAGGCCCGCCCTCGCGCGCTTGTCCATCGAAAGCTGCGTGACGTCGTGCCCGGCGAAGACGATCCGCCCTTTATCCGGGCGAAGCGAGCCCGAGATCTGGCCGATCAGCGTCGTCTTGCCCGCCCCGTTCGGCCCGATGACGGCGTGGATCTCGCCGGGCAGCACGTCGAGCGAGACCTTGTCGGTCACCCTTAGTGCGCCGAAGTTCTTTTCAAGCCCGTCAAGCGTCAGGATAGGCTCACTCATGGCGCTTGCCTCCCGGAATGAGGCCCATCAGCCCGCCGCGCGCGAACAGCACGACGAGGATCAGGAACGGGCCGAAGATGAGCCGCCAATGCTCGGTGACATGCGACAGCACCTCTTCCAGCACCAGATAGCCGGTCGCCCCCAGAACGGCACCGGCGAACGAGCCGAGCCCGCCAAGAACCACCATGAATATAAGGTCGCCCGAGCGGTGCCAGGTCATGTATGCGGGCGAGACGAACTCCGCCGCATTGGCGAGAAGCGCGCCGGAAATGCCGGCCAGCATGCCGGCGATCACGAATGCGACAAGGCGATAGGTGTAAGGCTCGATGCCGATCGCCTGCAGCCGCATCTCGCTTTGCCGCGCGCCTTGCAGCACCCGCCCGAAACGCGAATTGACGAGCGTCGCGCACAGCCACCACGCGCCCGCGAGAAAGGCGAGCACCACGTAGTAGAAGGTCGTGCGGTCGGAAAGCACGCTGGAGCCGAACACCTCCGTTCGCCCCCAGATCGTCAGCCCGTCGTCGCCGCCATAGGCCGAAAGCGAGGTCGCGGTGAAAAACGCCATTTGCCCGAAGGCGAGCGTGATCATGATGAAATAGACGCCGCGCGTCTTCAGGCTGATCGCGCCTGTGACCGCCGCAAAGAGCCCGCAAACGAGCAGCGTCACCGGCAGGCTTATGTAAAACTCCCAGATGCCGTTTTCGGCGAGGATGCCGACGCAATAGGCCCCGAGCCCGATATAGGCGGCGTGCCCGAAGCTTACCATCGCTCCGAAGCCGAGGATCAGCGCCAGGCTGACGGCGGCGATCGCGAAGATCATCACCCGGATCGCGAAGAAGACGAGGAAACTGTCGTCGAGCGCCATGGCAAGCGGCGGAAGAAGAGCGAATGCGGCGAGAATGATCGCCGGCAAAACGCGCGCTCGGAAAATCGGCGTCGCCACAGCTTGCTTGTCGGATGCTACTGCCGTCATATCAGCCCGCCCTCGCCGGGAAGAGGCCGCTCGGCCGGAAGAAGAGAACGGCCGCCATCAGGATATAGATCAGCATGGAGGCAACGGCGGGGCCGACGTCGTTGGCCGCGGCGGGCGGGAAGAGCAGTCGCGCGATGTCGGTCGCAAGCGAACGCCCGATGGTGTCGACGAGCCCCACGATAAGCGCCGCCATGAACGCGCCACGGATCGAGCCGATGCCGCCAATCACGATGACGACGAAAGCGAGGATCAGCAGGTTGTCGCCCATGCCCGGTTCCACCGCCAAAATGGGCGCCGCCATGATGCCGGCGAAACCGGCCAGCATCGCGCCGAAGCCGAAGACGAACATGAAGAGCCTGCGGATGTTGACGCCGAGGGCGGAGACCATCTGCGCGTTCGTCGCGCCCGCCCGCACCAGCATGCCGACGCGCGTCCAGCTTACGAGCACATAGAGAAGTGCGGCGACCGCCAGGCCGGAGACGATCAGCGCGATGCGGAAGACGGGATAGAGCAAGCCGTCGCTGATCGGGATCGAGCCGGACAGGATTTCCGGGACCGGCAGCGTCAGCGGCGATGAACCCCAGATCACCTTCACACCTTCGTTCAGGAACAGGATCACGCCGAATGTCGCCAGCACCTGGTCGAGATGGCTTCGGTCGTAGAGGTGGCGGAACACCAGCATCTCCAGAATGAGGCCGATGATCAGCGAACCGGCAAGCGCGAGCAGCATGGCGAGCCAGAAGGAACCTGTAAGCCCGTAGCCCGCGACCGCCAGATAGGCGCCCAGCATGTATTGCACGCCGTGGGCAAGGTTGATGAAATCCATGACGCCGAAAACCAGCGTCAGGCCGGCGGCGATCAGGAACAGCAAAATGCCGAGCTGTAGGCCGTTCAGTGTTTGAACGGCGAGCAGGGTCATGCTCACGGGGCTCGCCTCTTGGGTAGGTATCTCACGCGGCAGCACTTCGCCGCAGATAAAAACAAAAAGCCGGGCCGGAGAGTCCGTCTCCCCGGCCCGCGCTTGGTCGTCTGCTTACATCGGGCAATCGGCCGCGTAGGCGTCGCCCTGGTCGTCGAAAACCTTCTCGACGACATTGACGACGTACTTGCCGTCGTCGCGCTTGGCGCCTTCCACCACGTAGAAGTCCTGAATGGGGAAGTGGTTGGTGTTGAACTTGAAGTCGCCGCGCACGCTGTCGAAGGGGGCTTCGGCAAGGGCTGCCATAAGCGCTTCCTTGTCCTTGCCGCCGGCCTTCTTCAGCGCACCGTCGATGAGGCGTGCCGCGTCATACCCTTGCGAGGCGTAGAGCGAGGGAGCGTAGCCGTATTCCTTCTCGAACGCTTCGACGAAGTGCTTGTTCGCCGCATTGTCGAGGGTCGATGCCCACTGCGAGCCGGACTTGAGGCCGACGGCCTGGTCCTGGGTTGCCGGCAACGTCGTCTCGTCCACGGTGAAGGCGGAAAGGAAGGGGATCGTGTCCTTGAGGCCGGCTTGCGCGTATTGTTTGACGAGGTTCACGCCCATGCCGCCCGGCATGAAGGTAAAGATGGCGTCGGGCTTGGCGTCCGCGATCCGCGCGATTTCGGCAGAAAAGTCGAGCTGGCCGAGCTTGGTGTAGATTTCGTCCACCACCTCGCCGTCGTAGTGGCGCTTGAAGCCGGCGATGGAATCCTTGCCCGCCTGGTAGTTCGGCGCCATCAGGATCACCCGGCCATAGCCCTGTTCCTTGGCATATTCGCCCATCACCTCGTGGTTCTGGTCGTTCTGCCAGGAGGTGGAGAAGAAATAGGGCGAGCAGGCCTTGCCCGCGATCGGCGACGGCCCGGCGTTGCCGCTGATCAGGATCGTCTCGGATTCGATGACCGGCTTGTAGATCGCCATCATCACGTTGGAGAAAACGACGCCGGCCAGAATGTCCACGTTGTCGCGCTCAAGCAGCCCCTGCACCTTCGTGCGCGCCACATCCGGCTTCAGCTCGTCGTCGACGATCACCACTTCGGTATCGAGGCCGCCGAGCTTGCCGCCCGCTTCCTTGACGCCGAGCAGGAAGCCGTCGCGCATATGCTCGCCAAGGGCGGCTGGCGGGCCGGACAGCGTGGCGAGGAAGCCGATCTTCAGGCTTTCCGCCTGGGCGGACATGCCCGAAAGTCCCAGCGCGGCAGCCGTTACCGCTGCCGTCAGTAGCTTTTTCATTTTGTCACTCCCCTCTATGAGCGCGTTATTCCGTGCCCCCGCTCCCGGATTTCCGGTGCGCTTCATCTTGTTCGACAGGAATTAGTTTAAGCCTAAAATAATTCCTGTGTGAAGCCCTTGCCTGCGGGTTGGCAGAGTAAATCACGGCGGCCGGCATTTTTGAACGCAAAAGCCTGCCTCGCGCTTCGGTTTGATAGGCTGGTAACCATTTGATGCGAGATTTGTTTTTGCGGTCGCGGCGTAAGCGGCCGGATGACCGGCCGGTCTCCAGCTCTTTTTGCAAAGAGCCCGTCCGAACCGGCGAATCGGGAGCGCGACATGCGTCTCGCCTTGAAAAAATTGACGATGGCAGCCGTCCTCGCAGGTCCTTTGGGCCTTGCGATCATGGGCAGGCATTCGCCGTCATTTGCCGACTCCGTCCCGGAACTCGGCGCATGCGATGCCCCGGCGGCGGCGTATGCGGATCGTCACGCAGTCGCCGGGGCCGACCTGTCGGCGGGCGCGATAGAAGGCGGTATCGACGGCGCGGTCGTCGGCGGTTTGACGGGCCGTCGGCCCGGACCGGATGGCTGGAGCCCGCGCGGCGCGCGGCGGGGCGCAAGGGCGGGTGCCGCAATCGGCGTGCTCGATGCCTTGGGAACAGTCGATCCCGCCGAGTGGCAGGCCCTTTACGACCGTGCCTACGAGGCGTGCCTCACAGGCGCACCCTTGCCCCCGCCCTCAAGGCCCGAAGACTGTTCTTCCACGACGCGGGTTATCGAAGGCGCGCGCTCGCGCGACCGTGGCGGGCTCTATTCCGCGGGCTCTCGCCTTGACGGCTGCCGCTGAAACGCGAACGTTTCTCCCCAGCGTAGATCGGCGAAAGCCCCGCCGTTGATCTCGCGCAGCAATTTCCGCTTCATCGCCCTTGTATAGTCGCCATAGCCTCTAGCGACCTCGACGAACGCTCCCGGACCGCGCCTCACCTCGCGTCTGTAGTATTCCTCAGGGTCCGGGTCCGCCCCCTTCACCACCAGCCCGTTCACGGTCACACCGCTGAAATCGAAGGCGTTATACGCCTTGTCCGGCCCGAAGCCTTCATTGTTCACCCCGTCGCCGGAAACATCCACGACCTTGCGGAAACAAGGTTCCGGCACCCTCTTAAGGTGAACCGAGGCGTAGCCCAGCGCATAGCCGAGCGCGGTCGGAAATTCGGTCGAAGCGCGCTGCGTTTTCGCAAGGCGCGCCGCCGTCGCATCGATCAGCGCACCATCGTCGAGAAACACCCAGTCGACCTGCACGACATGCTTGTGCCGCCCGCTCCATTCGAAGCTCGAGAGCCATATCCCGCCTGTCGAAAGGATCGCGTCCTTCACTTCGTCGTCGGACAATGCGCGGGCGAGGCCCCTTGACTGGAGTTGGTATTCCTCGCTGTCGACGCTCGATGAAACGTCGATCGCAAGAACCAGTGCAAGCTGGCAAGCGCTGGCCGGGGATAACTCCGCCGCTGCGCCAAGCGCGCTCGCGAGGATAACTCCACCTGCGACCGCTTTTCGGAATTTTCCACCAAGCGCCATCCGCCTCTCCTTCGTCAGGCTCCTTATGATCGGGCGGAAAGCTTAAAAATCAAATCAATCTCTCACGAAGGCATCGAAAGTCACGCAGATCGCCATGAAAAGCGATCCTTTTCGCCTGCCTGGAATTCTCCTCGACGCAAAAAGCCCCGCCGAAGCGCTTTCCACGAAAGCGGGATGGCTTTCGTGACAAGAATTCGCTCAAGATGGCGAGGCTTCGGGATTGCGAATCCTGCGTTTCGCGATTATCGCGGCGCCATGCGGATCGCGCCGTCGAGGCGGATCGTCTCTCCGTTCAGCATCGGATTCTCGCAGATCGACTGGACGAGCTGCGCATATTCCTCCGGCCGCCCGAGGCGGGAGGGGAACGGCACCTGCTGGCCGAGCGAATCCCTGACCTCCTGCGAAAGCGCCATCAGCATCGGCGTTTCGAAAGTGCCCGGCGCGATCGTCATGACACGAATGCCGGATCTCGAAAGATCGCGCGCCACCGGCAGCGTCATCGCCGCGACACCGCCCTTGGACGCAGCGTAAGCGACCTGGCCTATCTGCCCGTCGAAGGCCGCGACGGACGCGGTCGAGACGATCACGCCGCGCTCGCCATCGTCGGTGAGCGGATCGAGCGTCGCCATCGATGTCGACGAATGGGCAATGCAGCGGAAGGAACCAACCAGATTGACGGCGATCACCTTCTCGAACATGTCCATCGGGTGCGGCTCGCCGCGCGATGTGGTCTTGGCGACCGGTGCGATGCCTGCGCAATTGACCAGAATCCGTTCGGGGCCGAAGCGGTCGCGCGCCGCCTTGAAGCCGGAGACCACGCTGTCCTCGCTGGTCACGTCCACCGCGACGAAGAGCCCGCCGATATCCCTGGCAACCGCCTCGCCCTTTTCCACGTTCATGTCGAAAATCGTGACATTCACGCCTTCGCCCGCGAGCCGGCGGGCCGTCGCCTCGCCAAGCCCCGACGAGCCGCCCGTGACGACGGCGGCGATATCCGCCCCAAGCTTCATGGAAATTTCCTCCGCTGGAGCATGTCCCCCAAAAGTGGATACCGGTTTTGGGATAAGGACATGCTGACTAAAAAGGGACAGAGCGCGTCGCGCGATCCTGTTCGAACAGGACGCGCTCTGATTTGAAAGCTTGCGCCGAAGCTAATCCCGGGCGCGGCGGCTCACAAGCCCGCCGAACGGACAGGTGACGGCTATTGTGCGGCCAAAGCGTTTTCCGTCACGCGATCGCGACAAGATCCAGGGTGTGATTCAATCCCGCCACGCTCTCGTTTCGCCTTGTCGAAAGGTCTTTCGCGTCGAAACCCTGCTCGCAGGCCACGCGATAGGTTTCCGCGTCCGTCAAAACGCGCGTGTTCTGCGCCTTGTTCGCGTCTTCAAGCTTGGATGCCAGATTGACGGGATTGCCGATGACCGTGAATTCCAGCCTGTCTTTCGCACCGACTACGCCGACCGTGACCGACCCGGAAGCGACCGCCGCACCCACCTTCAGTTCGCCCGGCCAGCCGAGCGCCTTGAACTCCTCGTTCAACGCGTCGACGGCTGCAACCGCCTCTCGCGCAGCCCTCAGAGCATCCGCTGCGTAACGCTCGCTTCTTTGCACCGCCCCGAAGGTCGCCAGGATGCCATCGCCCAGGAATTTGTCGATACGCCCGTTGTGGCCCTGGATCACCGGCAGCACGGCCTCCTGGTATTTGGCAAGCGTTTCCATAACCACCTGCGGCGGCAGGGTTTCGGCCGTGGAGGTGAAGGAGCGCACATCCACGATCAGGATCGCGGCATTGCGTATTTTGCCTTCGCCGGCTTTCGGCATCTTGTCTGAATCGGTAATCGAGCGGGCGACCTCGGGAGCGAAAAACCGCCGCAGATCCTCCGCCGCCGCATGATCGCGGATGGAATCGAACAGCATCTGCCGCCCGCGATAGAGCGCGAAAGACAGGATCGCCGTAACACCTAGGATGATGATCGTCTTGTCCAGTTCCGCGCCGATCAGTATCGCATTCGACGTAAGGTATTCGACATAGTTGCGGGTGATGTGCATGCCGCCCATTTCGCCGACCACCGCATATCCCACCAGCATGAGCCAGCCGATGATCGCAATCGCCCCGGTCGTCAGGACGAACCTCGGGTCGAAACGCAGCGCCCTGAGCGAAATGAAGATGAAGACATACATCAGCGTCGGCGCCTTGAGGTAGAACGCCGGATGCTGCGCATACTGAATGTGAAACGAGAAGATGAGCCCGCACAAGAGCGCGATATCGACGACGATCGAGGTAACGAGATACCACTCAGGCAGCACCATCCTGTAGGAAAGCCCAAGGCGCAGCACCGTAAACAGGAAGTATGCGGCAAGCGCGATCGGCACGAAATTGAAGCCGGAACCGCCCTCGGCTTTCGGCGCGATCGAGTAAAGCGTTGCGAAAAACACGACGATGCCAAGCTGCACCCAACCGATCAGGCGTTCCGCAGCGGCCTCGCGCAGCGCGATTTCCGCGCGCACGCGCGAGGGAATGCCGTCGTCCGTCGGTCCTCCCCTCAGGATGTAGCGCAAGGTCCTGCGGGACGCGCTCTCTGAAGACCTCGCATCCGCTTTCACGATCGATTTCATGCCGCCGTCAATTTCGGCCATATGTGCGCAAGCCTCCTGGAGCATATTCCGTTCAGATTGAACCAAACTGAACGGCAAGAATATGCTCAAGCTTTTGAATCTGAAGCGATTTCTTATCGATCGGGTGTTTCCACCCGACCGGAAAGCGCTTTGGAGCGACGATCATACGCCCGCCCGAAACGGCGGGACCATTTATCGAGCCTTCTGCAAGATGGGCCGTTTACGGTAAGCCGCAAGTATACAAAGCCGCAGCGTCACGCCTTGTTGACCGATCGTGACCGGATCCGGGGATACCACCGGCTCAGGGAGAGAGAACCATCCCCTCGCTCGCGACCAGCGTGCCGGGATGGCGTGCCCTTGCCGCTTCGCCGATCTCATCGAGCGCGTCGTCGTCGCGGCGCGGGTCATGGTGAAAAAGCACCGGCGTCTTGACGTTGGCATCGAGCGCGAGTTCCACCGCCTTTTGCCAGGTCGAATGGCCCCAGCCGACGAACTGCTTGTATTCCTCGTCCGTATACATGGCGTCGTAGATCATCACGTCCGCGCCTTCCACGAAGCGGCGCACGCCTTCGTCGATCTTCTTGTCACCATGTTCGTGATCGGTGATGATACAGATGGATTTCCCTTTTAATTCAAACCGATAGCCGCAAGCTCCACCCGGATGGTTCAGCTTTACCGTGCGGATTACCAGGTCGTCATCGCGCGGGATATCCGCGCCCGCCTTGAAATTCCTGAAGGTGACGGCCTTGAGCGATTTCGCGGCGACGGGAAAGATCGGTGGCGACATGATGCGGCAGATGATGTCCGCCAGGCCGCCTTCCGAGGCGAAATGGCCCGCCCAGGCGGAAATTTCAAAGCGCCCGTCGTAAGCGGGTGTGAAAAACGGCAGCCCGCAGATGTGATCGAGATGCGTGTGCGTGAAAAGCAGGTCGAATGGGCGCGGAGGAAACGCATGCAGGTCCCGGCCGAAGTTTCGCGCCCCCGACCCGCAATCGATCAGGACGAGCGAGCCGCCGGCGCAAAGCTCCATACAGGACGTCTCGCCGCCATACCGCAGCGTGGATGCGCCAGGCGTCGGCGTCGAGCCTCGCACACCCCACAGCTTTAGCGAAAAATCCTGCGCCACCAGCTTAGCCTTCCAATCTTCTTGCGTGGAATTTCGCTGCTCAAGCCGCGGAATTGCCCGCCTTCAGTGCCGCGAGGTCCTGCGTTGTCCTTTCAAGACGCTGTGCCAGCGTACGCATCACCTCAAGCGAAACTTCCGGAAATTCTTTCAGCAAGTTGAGGAAATCATCTTTCGAGACCGTTAAGACCTCCATATCGCCGTTGGCGACCAGTGTCGCCGTTCGCGGCACGTCGCACAAAATGGCGATCTCGCCGACGATCGCGTATTGACCGACTTTCGCAACGACTTTCTCGCCCTCGGGCGTATTGACGCGCACATCCGCCTCGCCATCCAGAATGATGAAGGCGCAGTCGCCCTCCTCGCCCTGATTGCAAAGGTGCTCGCCGTCGGCATATCGCGCGCGTTGGCTGATAAAGGCCAGCAGGCGCAGTTTTGTTTCGTCGATACCTCTGAACAGCGGCACGCGCCGCAGGGCTTCGACTTCCGTTTCCAGCGTCACTTTTCCTCCTTTTCCGTTCCCTGTGGCCAGTCTTCCCGCAGGCCATCCTTTCAAGTCTATCACACGGCGTCAGTTTGCCGCCGCAAGCTCCTCCTCCCTGGCTTCGACAATCCTCCCCTGGGTTAGAACAACACTATGCGGAAATTCCTCCGCCACGGCCATATTCGAGGTTCCGAACAAGAGCGTACGGCCCCGCAATTGCTCGCGGATGATCTTGCGCGCTTCCCTGTCCTCGTCGCTGAGGCCGGTCAGGGTTTCGTCCAGGACGAAGTAGGACGCGTTCTTCAACAGCGCACGCGCAAGCGCGACCCGCCGGCGCTGACCGGCCGAAAGGCGCGAGCCCGACACGCCGACATGGAAATCCAGCCCTGCGCGGGTAATCGGCAGGCGCAGGTCCATTTCCTCCACCAGCGAACGGATCAGCCGATCTATGCGCTCACGCGCATCGCGCCTGTCGACGCGCGGCCGGCCGAACAGGAGATTGCCCTCGATCGTCATCGGCGGCACGTACCGGTTCGGGTCGAACGTGACGAAACCCTTGCCGTTCTTCTCGATGCGTTCGCGGAAGACGTGGCGCGCCTTGACGATCTTTTCCTCCATGTCCTTGCTCAGGACGCCGAGGCGATGCCTTGCGGGGATCAGCTTGAAGGCGAGCCCGATCAGCCGCTCCCGATCGGCATCCTTGAGACCGAGCTTTTCGTTTTCCGAGCGCCCGGCCCGCACGATCCGCTCGAACTCCGGCAGTTCGTCGAGCGTGATGAACGAATAATTCCCGAGCAGGCCGGAATCGCCGCTGACGTTCGAGAAGAGTTCCACCATCGTTTCGGCGATGCGAAGCCCTATCGAGACGAGTTGAGGCTTGAGGTTCGTCTCCTCCAGAAATTCCACGACCTGCCTGTCGCCGGCGAGATCGTCGAAGCTCCTGGTCGGATCGGCCGGCGCGGCGAAAAGGATGTTTTCCACCAGCGTTGCACTGTGGTTGAAGCGGTCGACATTCCAAAGCTCGACGAGGCCATGCACCTGGCTGTCCTGCGCGACCCTGTCTGCAAGCGCATGCCTGACCGCCAGTATGCGTTCGGCAAGGTCCGCATCGCGCTTGGGATCGAGGCGTGATTGCAGGCCCATCCGGTAGACGTCGTTGGAAAGCCCGATCAGCTGAATGACGTTCAGCGCCCTGCCGTCAAGTTCCTCCTGATCCGCAACACCGGCAGCTTCCAGGTCTTCCCACACTGCTTCGAGATCGTATTCCGGGTTGGCCGTTTCGCGCGCTTCCATAAGCCGTTTGGCATATTCCGATTTCGCCTCGCCCACGCGCTCCGGCGAACGGATCGGACGATGGCGCAGGCCATAATAGAGATTGTCCCGAACGGTGCCGGTCCACACGTGCACCGACGCGCCCACGTAAGCGATCTCCCGGCCGAGCACCGATTCGGGAAGCTTGTCGAGGTTCTGCTCGCCGATCTCCACACGGCCCGAGTTCGGGCCGAGAAGGCCCGCGGCAAGCTGCAGAAGCTCCGAGCGGCCCGATCCGTCCTGACCGACAACCGCCCAGGCCGCACCCTCCGAAACCTTCAGCGAGACGTCGAAGAGTTCCTGCCCCGCAGCGCCACCCGAGAAGGAAACGTCCTTGAACACGATATCGCCATTCAGCGGCTCGATCTCGTCCGACGTGATACGGGAAACCGGATAGATGTCCGGCGGGTCGAAATTTTCGACGACGGTCTGGTACTTAACGTCGACGTCGGCCACCATCTGGTAATAGGCCAGCAGTTCCTTCCACGGCCCGGCGAGATCCTTGTAGGCGGCGATGACGGCCAGCAGCGCACCGATGGAAAGCTCGCCCTCGATCACCAGGTAGCCGCCGATCAGATAGAAGAAGAACGGCGTCAGCTGATTGAGGAAATTATTGAGAAACTTAATGAAATACTTCCAGTTGAAGATCTGGAAGCGGATCTGGTAATTCGTGTAGAGCCGGTCCGAAAGGTCCGCCGAATGCCAGGCGGAGGCATCGTTGGCGTGGATTTCGGGAATGCCGGTAATGCTTTCGCCCACCTTGTCCGCGACCGCGCGGATGTTCTTCACCCGCTCGCGCGACAGAAGCACGACCCTGCGCTGCAGTTTCGGGATGATGTAGGCCTGCAAGGGATAGGACGAGACCGCGGCTATGCCCAGAAGCGGGTTCTGCATGAAGATGAAGCCGATCTGAACGACCAGCATGCCGCCCTGATAGGCGGGAAGCGCGATCGCTTCGCCGATGAAGCCGCCGACGTCCTCCACCTCCGACGTGATCATGGGAATGATCTCGCCAGAGCTCACCTTCTTGAAATGCGGCAGGCGGAAGCGCAGCACCCGCTGGAAAAGCTCGAACCGCAGGCGGCGCAGCATGCGTTCGCCAAGCCTGCCTTTGTAGATATTGAGAACGAGTTTCAGCCCGTTGGAAACGACAACGAGGCCAAGGAACGCGATACACAAGAGCACCAGATAGGCGATCTGGTCGAATTCGAAGCCGAGGAATTCACGCGGAAAATCCGACCCCTGAATCGCGTCGTTGGTAATCTGCTTGGGCAGCTCCAGAAGGATATAACTGACAGGATAGGACAGGACGGTGATGAAGAGAATCACCATCTGCTGAGGCGCGCTGTATCGCCAGATGAACTTGAAAAGGCTTTTTTCCATCGTCTGTCGGGCGATAAAGGGTTTTTCCTGCGCGCGTTCGCCGACCATATTAACGATGAAATTGCGCGATGCCAGCAATCTATTGAAATGGCTTTCCAAACCGCTGCTCCAGCGCGGTATTCGGCGCCCGGCGATGGCCGCCATCAGCCCTGCCGGTCGCAATATATCGCAGCGGCCGGGTTGCCGGGCGGCTTGTCTGTAATGACTACGAAATTGGCCGACCTTGCAAGGCGGAGCCCGGCTGGCTACAGATAACGTTGCGTTTCGATGATCCGGCGGGGGCCGACCGGTTCATCTCCTCGAGATGAGAACGGGGCTGAATGCCGGAAGCGTCGCCTAAAGTCCTGATTTACAGCCACGATTCGTTTGGTCTCGGCCACCTGCGCCGCTGCCGCACGATCGCCCATTCGCTTGTCGAGCGTTTTCCCGGCATGTCGGTGCTGATCCTTTCGGGATCCCCGATCATCGGCAGCTTCGAATTCCGCTCGCGTGTGGATTTCGTCCGCATTCCCGGCGTCATCAAGCTCAGGAACGGCGAGTACACGCCGCTGTCCCTGTCTCTCAACATCGACCATACGCTGGCCATCCGCTCTTCCATCATCGAGCACACGGCCAAGGTGTTCGATCCGGATATCTTCATCGTCGACAAGGAGCCTCTCGGCCTGCGCGGCGAAATTCTTCCCACCCTTGAGATGCTGAAAGCCAAAGGCAATACGCGCCTCGTGCTCGGCCTGCGCGATGTCATGGACGATCCGGCGGTGCTGCGCGAGGAGTGGACGCGAAAGAATGTCGATCCCGCGCTGAAGAACCTTTACGACGAACTCTGGATCTACGGCCCTCCCGGCCTCCATAATCCGCTTGAGGGGCTCGGACTGCCGGACGAGGTTCACGACAAGGCGAGTTACACGGGATACCTGCGCCGCGAATTGCCGATGGGCGCGAAGATCACCGAACCGCTGCCCTTCGACGACGAGCCCTATATCCTCGTGACCCCCGGCGGCGGCGGAGATGGCGTGGAACTCGTCGATTGGGTGATGCGCGCCTACGAATCGCGCTCCCAGCCGCTGTTTCCGGCGCTGATCGTCCTCGGTCCCTTCATGTCCGCCTCCGCCGTGGAATCCTTTCAGGCGCGCGCGGAGCACCTTCGCGATGTGCATGTCGTGCGCTTCATCCCGACGATCGAACCCTATCTGGACGGCGCCATCGCGATCGTCGGCATGGGCGGATACAACACGTTTTGCGAGATCCTGTCGTTCGACAAGCCGACGCTGCTCGTCCCGCGCGTCATCCCGCGCCGGGAACAATCGATCCGCGCCATACGCGCCGAGGAAACCGGCCTTTTGAAGGTGTTGCCGATCGACCATTACCCGAATGTCGAGCTGATGCTGAATGCGCTGGTGGAGCTTCCCCGCTCCGCGCCGCCCTCCGATGCCGGGGTCGAAAACCTGCTTGGCGGCTTGACCGATATCGGCTGCAAGGTCGAACGAATTCTCGGATCGCGGGTGGAGGAAACAACCCGGGAAAGGCGGCTGGCCGCCGGTTCCTAGAGCGCCACGCCAAAACGCCGAAACCGGCAAGGCGCTTGAACTCATCGGCGCCGGCGCGCTATTCGATCTTGTCAGTATTCGCGTTCGAGGCCGCATGTCCCGCATTGCCATCATCGTCAAAGGCTATCCGCGCCTTTCAGAAACCTTTATCGCGCAGGAAATTCTCGGGCTGGAAATGCGCGGCATCCGCCAGTTGATCGTCGCGCTGCGCCGTCCTTACGATCCTTACATCCACGAGACGCACCGCAGGATCAAAGCCGATGTGCTCTACCTGCCGGAATATCTGAAGGATGATCCGGCCCGGGTTGCCGAGGCGCGCAAGTGGGCGCAAGACCAGCCGACCTACGAGGCGGCACGCGCGCTGTTCGAGGACGACCTTGAACATGACAACAGCGCCGGACGGCACCGGCGCTGGGGACAGGCCTGCGTGCTGGCCCGCGAACTGCCCGAAGACGTTTCGTGGATCCACACCCACTACCTGCACACGCCCTGTTCCGTGGCGCGGTATGCGGCGCATCTTTCTGGCCGCAAATGGTCGTTTTCCGCGCACGCCAAGGACATCTGGACGACACCCGAATGGGACCTCAGGACGAAGATCGACGATGCCGCCTGGGGCGTGACCTGCACCCGCGCCAACGCGGATTACCTGAACGCCCTTTCCGCTGACCCCGGAAAGGTGTCGCTCGTCTATCACGGGCTCGACTTCTCGCCCTTTGCGAAGTCGAACGGCGCGGCCCGCGCGGCCGACGGCGGCACGGGCGGCGAGGTGCGCATTCTTTCCGTCGGTCGCGCTGTGGAGAAAAAGGGTTATGACGATCTTCTCGCCGCCCTTGCGAAACTGCCCGGCGATCTGCGCTGGCATTTCGAGCATATCGGCGGCGGACAATTGGCCGACAAGCTGAAATCGCGCGCAGATGCGCTTGGCCTCAACGGCAGGATCACATGGCGCGGGCCGCAGCCGCGTGAGGAAGTGATCAATGCCGCCGAAGCGGCCGACCTTTTCGTCCTGCCGTCGAAAATCGCGAAATCGGGCGATCGTGACGGCCTGCCGAACGTATTGATGGAGGCGCAGGCGCTGGGGCTTTGCTGCCTTGCAAGCGATGTTTCGGCAATCCCCGAACTGATCACCCACGAAGAGACCGGCTGGCTGGTGCCGCCTGCCGACAGGAAGGCGCTGGGTCAGGCGCTGGACCGTCTCATCCGTTCGCCGGACACCCGCAAGCGCCTCGGACTGGCGGCGAGCGAACACGTCCGGCAAGCCTTCGCGACAGATCCCGGGCTCGACTTTCTGGCCGAGCGCTTCCGCAATCTCCCGTGAGCGCCATGAAAGTCGCGCTCGCCACGCCCATGAAATCCGTCGACGACCCCGTGCCCTCCGGTGAGCGCACAATGGCGCGCCTTATCGTGAAGGCGTTGCGGGCGGGAGGCCACGACATTGAAATCGCCACTAATTTTCGCGCCTGGCGGCGCGAAGGCGGAATCGAAAATCAAAAAGCGGTCGAGCGCGAAGCATTGGCTGAGGCCAACCGGATTGCGGACCATTGGGTAGCGGAAAACGCCGTTCCGGACATTTTTCTGACCTATCACCTTTATCACAAGGCGCCGGACTGGATCGGCCTTCACCTTGCCGACCGGTTTTCCATTCCCTACGCGGTCGTCGAAGCAAGCCGGGCGCCGAAACGCCGGGCGGGAGAATGGTCCTACGGGTTCGCCGCCGCCGACAAGGCTTTGGACCGCGCCGATGCGGTGGCCGCTCTCCACCGGGCGGACGCTGAATGCCTGAGCGCCGTTGTGGACGGGAAACGGCTGTCGATCCTGCCGCCGTTCCTCGACGCGGCTCCCTTCAGGGCGGCCGAGCGGGCACCCTTGCCGGATGGCGCAACGCCGCGCCTTCTTGCCGTCGGCATGATGCGCGAGGGCGACAAGGAAAGCTCCTACCGCATCCTCGCCGAAGCTCTTGGAAATATCTCCGACCTCGACTGGACGATCACCCTCGTCGGCGGCGGACCGGCAAGGGAGCGGATCCTAAGTTGGTTCCCTGCGGATCGAACGTCCCACCGCGGCGCCGTCGAAGCCGGCGACATGCCGGCCATCTACGCGGCACATGACGTGCTCGTCTGGCCCGCCATTCGCGAAGCTTTCGGCTTCGTCTTTCTGGAGGCCCAGGCGAGCGGCCTTGCGGTTGCTGGTGGTGCGACATTCGGCGTGCCCGACATCGTCAAGGATGGCGTCACCGGGCTTCTGTCTGCGGAAGGCGACGCAAAAGCGCTCGCCCAAAACCTGAGGCGAATCTTGTGCGAACCGGGATTGCGGGAAAGCCTCTCCGAGGCGGCATCCAGACATGTCGCGGCCGATCACGACCTTGCTGCTGGGACGGCGCATTTGAATTCGATCCTCGAGCGAGCCTCGCGGAACTTTGCCATGCGGGATAACGGCTTGCCATGAGTCTCAAGGCCTTCATCCATGTCCAGCACCTGCTTGGCACCGGCCATGTGGTGCGCGCCTCGGCGATCGGGCGTGCGCTTGCCGCCCGTGGGGTCGAAGTGACGCTGGCGACCGGCAACCGCATTCCGCAAACGGTCGAAACCGCGGGCCTGCGCATCGTGGACCTTCCGCCGGTGCGAACCGTCGATGCGCGTTTCAACCGCTTCGTCACGCCGGACGGGCGAGAAATCGATGACGACTGGAGGGCTGCCCGGCGTCAGGCCACGCTCGACGCATTCATGAGCGAGGATTTCGATCTTCTGCTGACCGAAACCTACCCCTTCGGACGGCGGCCCTTCGCCTTCGAACTCGACACGCTGGTGGAAGCTGCCAAATCGCTGCCGCGCCCGGCTTTCGTCGCGACATCGATCCGAGACATTCTCGTGCGCAAGCAGGAGATCCATAAGGAAGAATGGATGGCGAAACGCGCACTCGCCTCCTACGACCGGATCCTCGTTCACTCCGACCCGGAGTTCGTGAAGCTTGAGGCAAGTTTCCCCTTCGCGAAGGACGTCGACCATCTCGTGCGTTACACGGGCTACGTGGGTGGCGCGAATGCACCGGAAGCGCCCGAAGGATTGGGCGAGGACGAGGTGATCGTCTCCTGCGGAGGCGGCGCGGTCGGCCAGCATCTTCTGGAGGCGGCGGTCGACGCGGCGAGCCTTTCCCGGCGCGCGGAGGATACGACATGGCGCATCCTCGCAGGCCACGACATAGCCGATGACGTTATGGAAACGCTGCTGCGCCGTGCCCCTGCTCACGTGGCCGTCGAACGCGTTCGGCGCGACTTCCCTTCGCTTTTGAAGCGGGCGCGGGCTTCGGTCAGCCAGGCCGGCTATAACACCGTGCTCGATATTCTGAACGCCGGCATCCCGGCCGTATTCGTGCCCTTCGCCCAGATCAGGGAAACGGAACAGCAGCAACGCGCCGAAGCTCTCGCGGCGAAAGGCTGCGCCGTCGTGATACCGGAAAAGACCCTGACGCCGGAAGGGCTGGCGGCAGCGCTCGACGACGCTCTGGCGCTTCCGCGCAATCCCTTTCAGGTGCGCCTTGGCGGTGCGCAAGCTAGCGCCGAAATCCTTCTTTCCGACCTGAAGGAGCGCTTTTCGTGAGCAGGGCCGAACTCCGCTTCTTCCGCGATACGCTTCAGGCGCACCTCGACTGGTTTGCCGAACGCGGCCTGAAGGCGCGCTTCTGGTGGCGTGACGACGATGCCGCCGCACCGACGCCGGAGCTCGAACGTCTGCTCGAGATCGCAAGAAAATTCGACGCGCAGGTCGCGCTCGCCGTGATCCCATCCGCCGCGACGCCCGAACTTGCCGATAAGCTTAAAAGAGAACCGCAGGCGGTCGTCTTCCAGCATGGCTTTCAACATCAGAACCATCAACGCAAGGACAGGGGCGAGAAAGCGGCGGAGCTTGGCACACGGCGTAACCCGGATGAAGCCATCGCCGAACTGAGGCAGGGGCACGATATCCTCGGGCGGCTTTTCGGCGACAAATTCCTCCCCACTCTCGTGCCGCCGTGGAACCGGATCGCGCCGGCGATCGTGCGCCGCTTGCCCGAAGCGGGGCTATCGGGGCTTTCCACCTTCACCTGGATGCACCCCTATTCGCGCCACCAGCTTCAATCTCATGTAGACATCATCAAGTGGAAGAAGGGACGAAGCTTCATCGGCTACCATTGCGCCGCACTACGCTACGATTTGCAACTCACCCGCCGCCGAAACGAGCCGTCGGAACCTGTCGGCCTGCTGACCCACCATCTGGACCACGACGAAGCCTGTTTTGAATTTCTTATGGAACTTTTCTCGATTATCCAAGGACATCCAGGAGCGGAAATTCCGCCCGTCCGGGAACTGGTGCCGCCGATTGGGAAGACATTGCCGTACTGAATTCATATTTGGAATTAAATACGCAACATCATTATATTATTTCTGCTTTCCTCACGAAATCGGATCATGGCCGTAAAGGGCAGTCAGCCAATGTCGAGACGGCTCGATCGATTGAAATCATGGGCGAAGGGCATCAAACGCGACGTTATCGTCCTTTGGCTCGCCGCCGGGCACGGGCGCGTGCACTGGTCCGTAAAGGCAGCGGCCGCGCTGATTGCCGCCTATGCCCTCTCGCCCATCGACCTGATACCCGACTTCATCCCCGTCGTCGGATATCTCGATGATTTGCTGATTGTACCGCTCGGCGTGGTGCTAGTCGTCAGGATGATACCCTGTGATGTGATCCATGAACTGCGCATCCGCTCGGCGGCGATCACGGAACGGCCGATCAGCCGCGCTGGCGCCGTACTTGTTGTTTTGTCCTGGTTGGTGCTCGCCCAGGTCTTGGGGGCTGCCGCATGGACTGCGACGTTGGATTGAGGCTTGCCGAACGGGGCCACAAATGCCCGTATCTCTCGAAGTCCGCACCGGCCCGGCGCAAGCCCTTCAGCGCACCGGCTTCACAAGCCTCAACCGCCAGGTGACGCTTTTTCTGTCCGACGTCAGGCGATAATCGTCCAGAACCTCCCAATCCGGCCTGTCGGTCGCTTCCCATATCCGCGCAATCAGCCGATTTGCGCCTGAATCCAGGCGTTTCGGCGAATACATGGAAATCGCCATGACGCCGTTTTCATCAAGGAAGGGAACGTAACGCGCGATGACGGCTGTCGGGTCTTCGGCGAAATGCAGCACTTCATTGAAGACGATCGCCGAAAACGTTTCTCCCTCTTGCGGTGTAAAGGTATGCATGTCCCCTGCCCTGAGGCTTGCGACCGCCGGATCGACGTCGGCGAATTCAAATGCAGCCGGAGCAAGATCGACGCCGACATAACGCTTGATGCCCATGGGCTGCAGGCGTTCGTACAAAAGGCCTTCGCCGCAGCCGATATCCAGGACATTGTCCATGCAGTGGTTGAGCGAAAGCCACATGCCGATAATGCCGTAGCGCCCGCTTTCGGGAAGATCCCGCAGGAAAGCCCAGCGCCCGCCGCGATACTCCTCGTCCCAGCCTTCAGCCGTGCTCGCGTTTTTCGACATTCAATGCTCCAGCATTCGTTTTTGCGCGATCATTTGTAGGGATCGGCGGCATCCCGCAAACCGTCACCCAGGAAGTTGAAGGCGAGAACGACGATAATGATCGGCACGACGGGCGCCATCAGCCACGGATAGACCACGATGACTGAGATGTCCTGCGCCTCGTTCAGCATCACGCCCCAGGATACCGCAGGCCGCCGCAGGCCGAGATTGAGGAAGGAAAGCGCCGTTTCGCCCAGGATCATCGCCGGGATGGAAAGTGTGGCGGAGGCGATGATGTGGCTTGTGAAACCGGGAAGAAGGTGCTTGCGGATAACGCGGCCCGGCTTTGCCCCCATCAACACGGCCGCTCGCGCATATTCCTCTTCGCGCAATGCCAGCAGCTTCGAGCGCACCGCACGCGCAAGCCCCGGCCAGTCGAGCAGGCCGAGAATGACCGTAATCCCGAGGTATATCCAAACCGGCGACCATGTCACGGGAAGGGCTGCGGATAGCGCCATCCAGAGCGGCAACTCCGGCAGGGAGCGCAGAATCTCGATCATCCGCTGGACGACACTATCTATGAGCCCGCCGAAATATCCTGCGATTCCGCCGAAAAACATGCCAAGCACGATGGATATCGTCACGCCGATGATGCCGACGGTCAACGACAGGCGCGCGCCGTAAATCAGGCCGGAATAGACGTCCCGGCCCAACCTGTCCGTGCCGAGGAGATAGAGCGTGCCTCCTTTCGCTGGACATATCACATGGAAATTCCACGGCACGAGCCCCCAGAAATCATACTCCGATCCCCGGCAGAAAAAGCGGATCGGATAGACCTGGGTACGATCTTCGGTGAAGACCCATTTGACCGTCTCGATATCGATTTCCGATGTCATGCCGTAGACGAAGGGGCCTACGAATTCTCCTTCGTGAAAAAAGTGCACCTTTTGGGGCGGTGCGAAGAGGTGGTCGTTGGAGCGCTCGTTCGCCGTATAGGGGGCGATAATCTCGGCAAACGGGACGTTGAGATAGAACAGGATCAGAATGACGCCCGACCACAACGCAATCTTGTGGCGGCGGAATTTCCACCACATGATCTGCCATTGAGACGCCTGATAGTAGCGCTCCTGCTCCGGTGTCAGCATTTCCACCGACGCGGGGTTGAACGGCTCCGGATTGACGTAATGGCCGGAGTCCGGATCGGCAATGTCCGTCGCGGCGTCTTTCTCGCGCGCACTGCTCATGACGAGACCCTTCCGCCGAGGCGAATGCGCGGGTCGAGAACGGCGAGAAGCAAATCGGACACGAGCATGCCCAGAAGTGTCAGGATCGCCACGAATAGCAGGATGAAACCGGAGAGGAACTGGTCCTGCGACTGCAAGGCATTCAGCAGGATCGGCCCGACCGTCGGAAGGTTGAGCACAACGGAAACAATGACTGAGCCCGAGACGAGCGAGGGGATGAGGTTGCCGATGTCGGCGATAAACGGATTGAGCGCCATCCGCAGCGGATATTTGACCAGAAGATGCGTTTCGCGCATGCCTTTCGCGCGCGCGGTCGTCACATATTGCTTGTGAAGTTCGTCGAGAAGGTTTGCGCGCAACCTGCGAATCATCGCCGCCGTACCCGACGTACCGATGACGATGGTCGGCACGATGAGATGCGCAAGCACGGATAGCGCTTTATCGACGCTCCAGGGCTCTCCGATATATTTCGGATCCATCAGCCCGCCGACCGACAGGCCGAACCAGCGGTTGGCGAAATAAAGCATTATAAGGCCGAGCAGAAAATTCGGCGTGGCAAGCCCGATGTAACCCAGGAACGTGAAGCCGTAGTCGCCCCAGGAATATTGCCTCGTCGCGGAATAAATGCCGATCGGGAATGAGACAACGTAAACGAACAGTATCGTTGCGGTATTGAGAATGATCGTGAGCGGCAGCGTCGGCCCGACGACCTGCGACACCGGGCGGTCGAACTCGAACGACCAGCCCCAGTTGCCCTGTATAAGGCCGTCGAAACCGTGCGGGCCCGGCCACAGCCCGACCCAGATCAGATATCGCTCCAGAAAAGGTTTATCGAGCGCGAATTCCTGGCGCAGGAACTCAAGCTTGGCGATCGATGCGCTCTCCCCCGTCGCCCTGAGCGCGGCGATCTGGTTGGAGATGTAGTCGCCGGCGGGAAGCTCGATGATGAAGAACGTCAGGAAGCTGATCACAAGTAGCGTCGGGATCATCGTGAAGATCCGCCGCGCGATGTAATAAAGCATACCCAGACGTCCCTAGGTCGTGGTGAGGATTTAACGTTTAGCAGCGTTGGAGGCCAAAATCGTTCCTGAACAGAAGCAAAGCGCAAGGAAGTGTCGTTTACTTTCGAGCATTTGCGCCGCATTCAGGAGCGATTTTGGCCCAACCCGCTTGGGCCGTGGAGAAAATGCGCCATCTTGTCGTCGCTCGTCGTCGAATATGCCCGGCATGTCCTTCCTCCTCACTCCTAAATCTGACGCATTTTCTCCACGGCGCTGCAAAGCGTAAAATCATCACCACGACCTAGGATCGTCGCGCAAGCCACCCGCCAGGCGGGCGTTTCACGCTTTACTGGAAGAAAAATTCGTCCATGCGATGTATTCCGAAGTGCGCCCCCGGATCCCAGCCGTAGATACCTTCCTTTGGGACATTCTCCAACCCCTTGACCACGACGGGCTGGCGCACTTCCGAAACGAGACCGATATGGATCGTCTCGTTGGCGTGAATATCAAGCATTTCCTTCCAGATCTTTTCACGCGCTTCCCGAGAGGAGGAAACGAGCCAGGAATTGTAAAGCTCGATCAGGCGTTCGGCCGGCGCCCAATCGGGTTCTTCACCCGTCTTGCCATCCGTCTCGTAGTAGTCGCCCCACAGCGCCCAGGACAGGAAAACCCCCTGCGTCGGCGCATAATCCTCCGGCGGCATGTCCGGCGTCGGAATGCCGTTCTCGAACCCCGACCAGACGGACATGACGAGATCGCCCGACATCGCCCGGTCGCGGATCGTGTCGCGCTGGCTGGGCTTGGCAAAAAGCTTCACGCCTATGCCCTTCCACGTCTCGGCGATGAGTTCGAGCGCATCGAGCTGCGTCTGGTCCTCGCCCGCCGTCTCGACGATGATTTCGAGCGGACGGCCGTCGGGAAGCAGGCGGATACCGTCGCCGCGCCGCTTCGTCAGGCCGATTTCATCCAGCAGGGCATTCGCCTTTTCCGGGTCGTATTCGGCCCAGTCGGTACGGTAATGATCCTCGTACAGCGGACTTAGCGGCAGCACGATGTCATTGCCGGGCCTGCCGAAGCCGAAATAAAGCACCTTGTTTATTAGGTCTCGATCGATGCCCAGGGACAACGCATGACGGAAGCGCGTATCGCGGTTCAAATCCCGCCACACCGGGTCCTTCACCGTGAGATTTGGCAGGAGCGATATCTCCGAGCCTTTTGAAATCGGCCAGAGATAGGTCTTGTAGCCCGACTGGGCCTCGCCCTGCTTGAGCACGGTAATGTCCGAAAAGCCGATATTCCTGGCCTGAAGCTGAACCTCCCCCGCCTGCGTCTTGGCGGGAATGATCTTGCCGTCGGCAACGGTCATGATCACTTCATCCACATAGGGGAGTTGCTGTCCGGCCGTATCGACGCGGTGGTAATAGGGGTTCCTGACGAGCACGAACCGCCGTCCTTCCTCGCCGCCGCTTTTTCGTACCCACGGCTGCAGGCTCGGCAAATCCGCATTCATCGCGTCGTACATCTCGTCCTTCTTGTTGAAGAGAGGCGCCCATCCGCGAACCTTTTCCGCCTCTGCCATGGCTTTCAGCTTCGCGGGGTCTGCGTATTTGGCATGAAACTGCTTCAGATAATGCGCCGGCCTGTAGATGAACGGCGGGCGCGACTTGGCCAGTTCTGGAAGGAAGAGCGGATTGGGCTCGTCCCATGAAAAGCGCACCGTGGTCTCGTCGACGACCTCGAACGTCGGCGGTTCATTTCCCGAAAGCATGAAACGCGGCAGGCCGGACGGCTGAAGGTCCGGATTGGTCGCGATATCCTCGTACCAGAAACGGATATCCTCGGACGTGAAGGGATGTCCGTCCGACCATTTGTGGCCCTTCCTCAGGTGCAGCGTATAGACCTTGTCGTCCTCCACCTCCACATCGCGAAGGATGTCGGGCTTGAGTTCCAGCTGCTCGGTATATCCCACAAGCCGCGCATAGCCCCACACGTTGATGAGGCGAACATCCTTGGCCCTGCCGATCAGCGTGTCGATGGCGCCGCCAGGCTTGCCTATCTTCCTTCCCCGCTCCTCCAGTTCGACCACCAGAGGCTCCTGCGGCACGCGCTCGCCGACAGGCGGCAGGTCCTTGCCCACCCTCCCCGAAAGCGAAGGCGTTTCCTTGAATTCCAGCGCTCCCGCCGGGAACGCGATTGCCGCCGCCAGCAAGGCGCCGGCTGCAAAGTGACCGATGACGCGGATCATAGAACCGCCTCCTCCAATGCAGTTTTGTGTGTTTCTTTCGCAAAGGCAGGCGCGCAGACGAAATGGCCGGGCTCTTCCTCGACGAGCAGCGGCACATCATCGTCGCGCAATGTATAGGGCTCCGGCCACAGGGCAGGCTCCGACGCCTTGTTCGCATCAAGCTCCGCGAAATCGAGCCGAGCGTCCAGGTCGGGTTCCGGCACAGCCGTCAAGAGCGCCTTGGTGTAGGGATGCAGCGGATTGTCCACGACCTCCCGGGTCGGACCGACTTCGACTATGCGCCCGCGGCACATCACCGCGATCCGGTCCGCGATATAGTCGACCACCGCGAGATTGTGGCTGACGAAGAGATAGGTCAGGCCGAATTCGGACTTCAGATCCTTGAGAAGATTCAGGATCTGCGCCTGCACCGAGACATCGAGCGCCGACGTGGGCTCGTCGCAAAGGATGAATTCCGGATTGAGCGCGAGCGCGCGGGCGATGCCGATACGCTGGCGCTGCCCGCCGGAGAAAGAATGCGGATAGCGGCGCAGATAACGCGGGTCGAGACCGACGAGCCGCATCAGCTCGCGAACGCGTTCCGCCCGCTCTTCCGCCGTGCCGATTTTGTGGATGAGCAATGGTTCGGACAGGATGTCGTTCACCGTCATGCGGGGGTTGAGCGAGGAAAACGGATCCTGGAAGATGAGCTGCACGCGCTGGCGATAGTCCAGAAGCTTCTCGCGATCGAATTCGGCGACATCGGCGGGACCGTCGCCGCGATCGTAGAGAATTCGCCCTGCGTCGATCGGCAGCGCGCGCAGGATCGCCTTGGCGGTTGTCGTCTTGCCGGATCCCGATTCCCCGACAAGGCCCACGCACTCCCCGCGATTGATCGTGAGGTTGATGTCGTCGAGCGCGAGAAACTCCCGTGCCTTGGACGAAAACAGGCTGCCCTTGCGGGTCAGGAAGCTCTTGGAGACGTGCTGAAGCTGAACGAGCGGCTTGCCTGCAGCGATGGTCTTGCGCCCGCCGCCCGTCAGCAGATCGCCCGCCTCCATCTCGATCGGGCGGATCGGCACCAGACGCTCCCCCGGTTTCATGTCGAAACGCGGCACGGCGTGCAGCAACGCCTTGAGATACGAATGACCCGGCGTCTTGAAAAGCGACCGCGCATCGCCTCTTTCCATGATCCGGCCATGGTAGATAACCACCACTTCGTCGGCCATGTTGGCCACCACGCCGAAATCATGCGTGATGACGAGGACGGACATATGCAACTCCTGCTGCACGTCCTTTATGAGCTTGAGGATTTCAGCCTGGATCGTAACGTCGAGCGCGGTCGTCGGTTCGTCCGCGATCAGAAGCGCGGGACGGCAAATCATCGCCATGGCGATCATCGCGCGCTGGCGCAGGCCGCCCGACAGCTCGAACGGATAGGCATCGAGCGCGCGTTTGGGATCTGGAAAACGCACGAGGCGCAGCATTTCCTGCGTAAGCTCGCGCGCCTGCGTCGCATCGACGTTGCGGTGGAGTTCGGCAGCCTCGCCGATCTGGTCGCCAATCGTGTGAAGCGGCGACAACGACGTCATCGGCTCCTGGAAGATGATCGCGACACGATCTCCCCGAATTGCACGCATCTGCGGGCCCGCGGGATCCAACTGTGCGATGTCGACCGGCTCTATACGCGAATCGGGGTCGTGGAGGACGAGTTTTCCCGAGACGATGCGGGCGGACTTCGGCAGAAGCCCCATGATCGCCTGCGAAATCACGGTCTTGCCGGACCCGGATTCTCCGACCAGCGCGACCGTCCGGTTCTGCGGCACGGCAAACGACACGTTGTCAACCGCGCGCGTCGTGCCTTCCCCGGTTTGGAAATCGACGGTCAGACCGTCGATCGTCAGCACATTCACTTGCTCCGCCCTCCTCCCGGCGGCGCATGCCGCGACGGGAAAGCACCCAGGGTGGTGAATTTGAAATACACATTGTCTTTGCAGCCGTCTGCTAAGCGTATTTCAAACTCGAAAACCACACTAGAAACACGAACCAGGCCGCCACCCTGTTTGAATTCGAAGTTCGTTCGAAGCATGCTGCAAATAGAGACGAACTTCGGACCCTGGTGACCAGCCCGAAGAAGCAAATCCGTCCCGCGGGTTCCCCGTCCACGTTGCGGATCGCGCCTCAGACTATCCGCCAAAACGTCAAATCACAAAGTGATAATGACCTCGTAACGATACGTTATTTTTGAACGCCGCGACGCCGTTGGCGGACATCCGCGCAAACCGCCCGGCGCGCAGGTGGGAACCGTCAGGCTACGCCGCGCTGTCCTTGCGCGAATATGCGGCCTTCAGCCGGCCAGGAGGCGTTCGAGTGAACGCGCCAGACCTCGATATTCGCCTCGCGCCCACGCAGATGCTGTTCGCCGACCGGCTCCACGCCCGTAATTCCCGGAATGCGAGCGAGCGTGTCTGCGCTGGCAAGGATAACGGTATCGTCTTCCGTCACCACCGTGCGCCCGAGCGCCTGCAGCCGCTCGCAGGTGTTCACCGCATCCCCGACCACTGTGTAGTTCCAGCGGTCGTGCGCGCCGACGTTGCCTACAACCGCCGTGCCGGTGTGAACGCCGATACGCAGCCTCAGCACCGGTTTGCCAAGCCGCATCGCTTCCTCATTCGCCTTGTGCTGGGCGTGCGCCATTTTCAGGCAGGCGCGCAGCGCGGCCTGGGCATGGTCCGGCCGTGCATCGGGTGCGCCCCAGAACGCGAGCATGCCATCGCCAATGAACTTGTCGACCGTACCGCCTTCTTCTTCCGCGGCTTCCACAAGAAGGCGGAAATGCGCATTCAGCACGTCCGCCGTTTCCACCGCCGACATTTTTTCCGAAAGGGATGTGAAGCCGCTGATGTCCGTAAAGACGAATGTCAGCTCCGCCTCGCGAGCCTTCGAGGCGCCATCGAAGCCAAGCCGCATGAGCTTGTTGAAGAGCGTGCGCGGCACGTAGGTGTTCATGGCCCGAAGGCCTGACACCATGGCGTTGAACGCAAGTGAAACCTGGTCGAGTTCGCGTATGCGGCTGCGCGGCAGCGGGTTGACCTGCTCGAAATCGAGCTTTCCGACATATTCGGCGCGCGCGGCAATTTCCCGAAGCGGCCGCGCGGAGCGGCGGGCCAGCCACACGGCGACGAGAAAGGCAAGGAGAACGGCGCCAAGCCCGATTATCGCCGATCCCCTCAGGCGATGCACCTCGCGAGAAATGCTGGTCGACCTGACATATTCTCCCACCAGCCAGGGCTCGGTGCTGTAGCCCGAAATCGTCGCCGTCATGGCGATGTAGTTCGAATGTTCGGGGCCGTCTCCGATCCGGCGCACATCGACGCCCGCGTCCTCCGCCGCCTTGAAGTCCCCCATCACCGGCGTCGAGGAAAGCCGCAACAATACCGGATCGGCAAGATCGGCGATCGTGGTCGGCAGAACGATTTCCTTCTTCCGGCCCGCCTGCAGGTCATCCGTATCGGAATGCGAGATGACGGTGTCTTCATCCGTAATGATGAAGACCGTGGCATCGCTGCCTTCATCGAGTTCCTGCACGGCCTTGCCGATCTCGTCGGTGGAGACGGCAGCCGTCAGATATCCCGCCAGCTTCCCCCCTCGCACCAAGGGCACGGTAACGTTTGCGTAGACGCGCCCTTGAGACTCGATGAGCGGCCCCCAGGTGGGCGGGGCGTCGGGCTCCAGCTTGGGCAGAACGTAGCGCTGGGCGATCTCGGGCGTGGGATTGCGCCGAAACGGCCATAGCTTGCCGTTTTCATCCTGATAGATGCCCGACTCATTCTGCTCCGTGTCGGTAAAGACGATGACATCGATCGAGGGGTTCGACAGGATGGCGCCGGAAAGCGCAAGACGCATGAGATTGAAATCCGCCCCGGAAATATCGCCATCCTCGAACATGCGCTTCAGCGCCGCCACCGACTTCCCGACCGGTTCGAGGTGGCTTTCCACCCTTTCCTTGAGAGCGCGGACGATCAAAACGGTCTTGTCGTTGAGAAGTGAAAACGTGTTTTCGCGGTTCGCCATGACAGCGAGATAAAGTACGAGCAGCATCGACACCGCGACGAGCCCGCCAAATGCGGACGCGACGATGGTGGCCAGTGACATCCGGCCTGTCTTTTTGTCCTTCAAGGCGCTTACGGCCTGACGTCGCCTGCTTTTCATTCGCGCGAACACCTCTTCGTCCGCCGCAATATATGCGAATTGTGACGTAACGCGAGCATCACCGGCAAATCCGAGCGACAGGCCTATTTTCACAACAGGCCGCGCAGCGCGGGTTGTTTCCGCGGCGCCATCGGCATTAAGAGGGTGTAAGACATTCGATGAGAGGGCGATATGAGCGGTCTCGACTACGAGAGCGAATACAACAACCGGGCCCGGGTGCCGGAGCACCCCGAGATCATTGCCGGATGGCAGCGCGATGCCGCCGCCTTTCGCGATGCCGCCAACGGCCAACTCGACATTTCCTACGAGTTGTCGCCACGCGCGACATTCGACTTCTTCACACCCGAAGGCGGATTGGAAGGCGCTCGCGCCGTCGCCCTATTCATTCATGGCGGCTACTGGCAGGCGTTCGACAGCAAATACTTTTCGCATATGGCCGCCGGCCCGATCGCGCGCGGGCTTCCTGTGGCGGTCGCCAACTACGATCTTTGCCCGGCTGTAAGGGTCGGCGACATCGTGGAGGAAATGCGCAGCCTGGTCGGCGTCCTGTGGGAGCGTTACAGAAAGCCGGTACTCGCATACGGCCATTCGGCGGGAGGGCATCTGACCGCAGCCCTGCTTGCAACGGACTGGACGAAGCGCGGCCTGCCGCCGCTTCTGGTGCCTGCGGGCCTTGCCTTGTCCGGCCTGTTCGATCTTCAGCCGCTCATCGAGACGACCGTCAACGAAAAACTCGGAATGGACCGGGCCGAGGCAATCGCACTTTCGCCGATCGCGATGTCCGCGCCGCGCGGCACGGAATTGATCGCCGCCGTCGGAGGGGCGGAGTCGTCGGAATATCTTCGACAGTCCCGCGTGATCGCGGACATCTGGGGCCGCGGCGGGGTAACGACGCATCTCGATATTCGAAGCGACGACAACCATTTCACGGTGATCGGCCCGCTCACCTCGCCTGACAGCGATCTTACAAAATCGCTGGCCGCACTCGCGTAGGACCGCGGATACGCAAATTTTCACGCTGAATTGGCTATGCGGATGAGACGGATCAATGTCATCTGTCCCGTGACGCCCGAATATCGAAACAGGATTTGTCCGCCCCCCGGGTCAAGGCACCTGCTGCCGACAGGAAACCGACAATGCGCACCGAAACCGCAGGCGGTGTACGCCTGGAAGACTACCAGCCAGCCCCGTATACGATCGACCGCGTCGACCTCAACATTCGCCTCGCGCCGAAAGCGACACGCGTCAGCGCAAGGCTTGCGATCCGGCGCGGCGACAACACTGCCCCCGGAACGGCACTGGTTCTGGACGGCGACGACCTGAAGCTCACAGGCCTGCTTCTCGACGGCTCCGCCCTCACCTTCCAGGACTACGAAGCGAGCCCGAACCGCCTGGAAATTCCGGCCCCCCCGTCAGAGCCTTTCGTGCTTGAGATTTCAACCGAACTCGATCCCGACGCCAATACCAAGCTGATGGGCCTTTACCGCTCGCAAGGTACATATTGCACCCAGTGCGAGGCGCAAGGTTTCCGCCGCATCACCTACTTCCTCGACAGGCCGGACGTTCTTGCCGTTTACTCGACGCGTATCGAGGCACGGAAGGGCGAAGCTCCGGTCCTGCTTGGAAACGGCAACCTTATCGAAACCGGCGACGTCGCCGGCACCGATCGTCACTTCGCGATCTGGCACGACCCCCATCCCAAGCCATCCTATCTGTTCGCCCTGGTCGCGGGCGACCTTGCCCGTGTGCCGGGAGAATTCACCACGGCGTCCGGGCGGGAGGTAGAGCTTGGCATCTATGTGGAGCACGGCAACGAGGACCAATGCGGCTGGGCGATGGATTCGCTCAAGCGTTCCATGCGCTGGGACGAGAAGGCTTTCGGCCGAGAATACGATCTCGACGTTTTCAACATCGTCGCCGTTTCCGACTTCAACATGGGCGCGATGGAAAACAAGGGTCTCAATATCTTCAACGACAAATACATCCTTGCCGATCCCGATACCGCGACCGACCAGGACTATGCCAACATCGAGGCGGTGATCGCCCACGAATATTTCCATAACTGGACGGGCAACCGGATCACCTGCCGCGACTGGTTCCAGCTTTGCCTCAAGGAAGGCCTGACGGTTTTTCGTGATCAGGAGTTTTCGGCGGACGAACGCTCAAGGCCGGTGAAACGCATCAGCGACGTGCGCCTTTTGAAGTCGCATCAGTTCCCCGAAGACGCGGGTCCCCTTGCCCATCCCGTGCGGCCGCGCTTTTACCAGGAGATCAACAACTTCTACACCGCCACCGTCTATGAGAAGGGGGCGGAGGTCGTTCGCATGATCAAAACGCTTCTGGGCGAACAGGCGTTCAGGGCTGGCATGGACCTCTTTTTCGAGCGCCACGACGGCGGGGCGACGACTGTCGAAGCCTTCCTCGATTGTTTCCGCGATGCCTCGAACGAAGACCTCGACCAGTTCGCGCTCTGGTACGAGCAGGCCGGCACGCCGACGATCACCGTGAAATCGGATTACGACAGCAAGGCGAAGGTCTTCACGCTTTCCTTCAGCCAGTCCGTCCCGCCGACGCCGCGCCAGGCCGACAAGAAGCCGATGACGATCCCGGTCCGCTTCGCCCTCGTCGGCGAAGACGGTTCGGACCTTGCCTATGAGACGGTTTCCGGCGTTGAAGTGAAGGGCGATGTCCTGAAGCTCCAGGCCCCGGAACACAAGGTGACGATTTCGGGCGTCAACGAGCGGCCGATCCCTTCGCTCCTCCGCGGCTTTTCCGCTCCCGTAATTCTGGAAAGCGACATTTCGGAAGAAGATTATCTGCACCTTGCAGCAAGGGATGGCGATCCGTTCAACAGGTGGCAGGCATTGCAGACGGTGGCGTTGTCCTCGCTCACCGCAGGGATGGAAGCCGCAAGAGATGGTGCCGCGATAGAAGTCGACGGACTGTTGGTCCACGCGCTCGGCACGGTTGCGGAAGATGAAAGCCTCGATCCCGCGTTCCGCGCCTTGGCGCTGCAACTGCCCGCAGAGGCCGACATCGCCCGCGAGATCGGCTCCGATGTCGATCCTGACGCTGTGGCGGCCGCCCGCAACCACCTGCGAAGGACCATCGCACGGGAAAAGGGAGCGAGTTTCGCGCGGCTCTATGAAAGCCTTGAAATCGACGGCCCTTATTCGCCCGACGCCGCATCCGCGGGCGTTCGCGCGTTACGTAACACTCTTCTGGAATATCTGGCACACTCGGGCGCAGACGGCGATGCCGAGCGTGTGCGCGACCATTTCGCCAAAGCGGACAATATGACCGACCGGCTGGCGGGCCTGACGCAGCTTGTTCATGCCCGCCTCGAAGGCGCGGAAGATGCGCTTGCCGCCTACTACGAGCGTCACAGCACCCACCCTCTCGCGATCGACAAATGGCTCACCGTCCAGGCGACCGACGGGCACCCGGAAGCGCTCGAAAAAGTCCGGGCGCTGACGGCGCATCCGGCTTTTTCATTCGCCAATCCCAATCGCCTGCGTGCGCTCGTCGGCGCATTCGCCACCGGCAACCAAACACAGTTCAACCGTGCGGATGGGGCAGGCTTCGACTTCGTCGCCGACACGGTACTCGCGCTCGACGAAAAGAACCCGCAGGTCGCCGCAAGGCTGTTATCCGCATTTCGGTCATGGCGTGCCCTAGAGGCAACACGTCGTAAACTTGCGGAAAATGCTCTTCGTCGCGTTGCGGAAAAGGCTGATCTTTCCCGTGACGTCAAAGATATAGCGGAAAGATCGCTTCAATAACGAAAGGCAGGCATTTTCAACCGCGCCAATACTGCCACACAACATCCCGCGAAATTAACGCTCCATTAACCAAATTTTTCCTTCGAAGGACTGGACAGACTCTTCGAATAAGATTCAAATGTGAATGATTCGAACGAGCGGCGTGTATCGAATCATCGGCGGAAATCAACACTTTGGGGGCCAACAGGATGGCGCGGGCATATATTGCCAACGCGTCCGCGCGCCGATTCGCGGACTTCATAAAAAGGCAGAAGGGCGCGGCCTCGCTAACGGGGCATATTCGGCTTCTCGCGCAACCGGCCTATCACCGCCTCCTCGCGTCGGAACCGCTATTCCGCCGTCTTATTCCGGCTCTGTCGGTTATATTCATCGCTTCGCTTGCCATCTACCGGGCGCTTTCGATTTCCTACGACCATCAGGAAATCGCCACGCGTGCGCGGGACGACCTGTCCATGATCGCAACGTCGCTTTCGGCGCGGCTTACGCTTGCCGAAAGCGAATTGCCCGACATTGGCTTCGCCACGGCCTTGCAGACGGCGCTCTCCGACAATCTTCCTCCGCGCGCGACCAGCGGCGGGCGGCAGATTTTCGTTGCAGATGCGGACGGCACCATCGTCGCGAGCGCGCCTATCCGGCCCGGGCTGGAAGGCCGGCCCCTGGCCGGGCTGCTCGGCGCCGGCCAGCCACTCACCGTTTTCGGCGAACGCGCGGGCGTTCTCACTATCCATGAGGGAAGGGACAACGCCGCCCTTGCCACGGTCCATCATCTGGCCGGGCGCCTCGGCATGGTGGCGGTGATCCAGGCGGAAGATGCCGTTTTTGCTGACTGGCGCGCCGACGTTTCGGCGAATGTCACCCTTTTCGTCGGCACCGCCGCGGTTCTTATCGTACTGATCTACGCCTTTTTTTCCCAGGCAACCCGCGCCGAGCAGGCCGACCAGATTTATGCCGCCACACGGGGGCGGATCGATGCCGCACTCAACCGCGGACGATGCGGCCTGTTCGACTGGGACCTGTCGCGCGGGCGGATCTTCTGGTCGGCGTCGCTTTATGAAATGCTCGGCCAGGAACCGCGCGACGATATCCTGGGCTTTGCCGAGATCACGGCGATCGCCCATCCCGACGACATCGATTTCTATGAACTTGCCGAAACGCTGCTTGAGACCGGTGAAACCACGGTGGATCGCATGTTCCGCATGCGCCACGCCAACGGCAGCTGGGTCTGGCTGCGCGCCCGCGCGGAGGTCCAGTCGGAGCCCGGCCTTGCGGAACCGCACCTGATCGGCATTTGCATCGACGTTACCGAACAGAAGAAACTCGCCGAGGAAAGCCGCACCGCGGACCTGCGCCTGCGCGATGCGATCGAGACCATATCGGAAGCCTTCGTGCTGTGGGATTCCGAAAACCGCCTCGTCATGTGCAATTCCAACTATCAGACACTGCATGACCTGCCGCCAAGCCTAATCCGCACCGGCACGCCCTATACGCAGGTAATGGCGACGGCACGCCAGCCCGTCGTCAATACCAGTGCGATCGGCGCGACCATCAACGACGCTTCATCGAGCTACGAAGCCCAGCTGGAGGATGGCCGCTGGCTTCAGATTTCAGAGCGCCGCACCAAGGACGGGGGGTTCGTCTCGGTCGGTACGGATATCACCGCGCTGAAGCGGCACGAAGAAAAGCTGATGGAAAGCGAGAGGCGGCAAATCGCGACGATCGCGGATCTTCGCCAGTCGCGCCAGAAGCTCGAGGTTCAGGCTCAGCAACTTGTCGAACTGGCCGAGAAATATTCGGAAGAAAAGACCCGCGCCGAGGATGCCAACAAGGCGAAATCCGAATTCCTCGCCAATATCTCGCACGAGCTTCGCACGCCGCTCAACGCGATCATCGGCTTTTCGGAGATCATGAACCAGGAGATGTTCGGCAAGCTCGGCTCCGACAAATATCAGGAATACTGCAAGGATATCCACGAAAGCGGCCGCTATCTGCTGAATGTGATCAACGACATTCTCGACATGTCGAAGATCGAAGCCGGCCGCATGGAGCTGAAGAGCGAAAAGGTCGATCTTGGCGAGATCGTTCAGGAAGTCACGCGCATCATCACCCCGACTGCGAAGGAAAAGCACATCGTCGTCGAGGCGCAGGCCGATGAAGACCTGACGCTCTCCGGCGATCGCCGCGCGCTGAAGCAGATCCTTATCAACCTCATGGCTAACGGCGTTAAATTCACGCAGGATGGCGGCACCGTAAGGATCGAGGCATCACGCACGGACGAGACGTTTGATGTCGTCGTCACCGACACTGGCATCGGCATAGCGCGCGAACATGTGCCGATGCTCGCCCAGCCGTTCGTGCAGGTCGAAAACCAGTTCACCAAGACGCACAAGGGATCCGGCCTCGGGCTCGCCATTGCCCGCTCGCTCACGGAACTGCATGGCGGCAGCATGGATATCCAGTCCGAGGAAGGCGTCGGCACGCGCGTTCACCTGCGCCTTCCCGTTAGCGGGCAGCCGCCGGCAGATGGCCAGTCTGCAGCGGCCCCTGAAGAAGCCTGAGCCAGCAGCAGGCCTTTTCATCCGCCAAGCGGCAGACAAACGGGTTTTTCGCGCCAGACGCCCGTAAGCCACCAAACCGGGCGCCGAAAATCAATCCTCGACGCGTACGGGGCCGACGATCTTTTCAAATGTCGATCTTACGCTTGCCTGCATGTCTGCAAGCTTCGCCTGAAGCCGCGCGAAATCCGGTTCGCCGCTCGCGCGCACCAGAAGGTCGATCACGCCGCGCGGAGCTTCCTCCGGTTTGAAGGCCCCCTCCATCGCAAGCCTCAGCACCTGCGTCAGCGCGTGATACATGCGGATCGCCGGCACCAGCACCTCGGCATCGCCCGGATCAAGCACGCCGGCCTCCGCCGCCTTGCCAAGGGCGGTTTCCGTCGTCTGGTTCAGCATATCCGGGCAGGCAGCAGCATGAACGAGCTGCAAATACTGGGCGATGAACTCGATATCGACCAGCCCGCCGGCCACCTGCTTCAGGTCCCAGATGTCTTTCGTGCCCTTTTCCTTTTCGATGCGGGCACGCATGCTGGCAACCTCGCCCGCAACGGTCGCCAGATCGCGTGGCTTGCAGAGCGTGTCGCAGATCGATCTTTCGATCTTTTCGCGAAATTCATCGCTCGACGACGCGATCACCCGCGCCCGCGTGAGCGCCATATGCTCCCACGTCCATGCGCGGTTCGCCTGATAGTCCTCGAAAGCTGAAAGCCTTGTCGCCAGCGGCCCCGCGTTTCCGGACGGGCGCAGGCGAAAATCGACGTCATAGAGCTGGCCTTCGGCGGTCGGGGCGGAAAGCGCGGTGACAAGACGTTGCGTCAGGCGGATATAGTACGGACCGGGTTCCAGCGGGCGCTGACCATCGGTCTTCTGAACGCCTTCGTCGAAATCGTAAAGCAGCATGAGATCGAGATCGGAGGACGCCGTCATTTCCCGCCCGCCGAGCTTGCCCATGGCGACGATCGCATAGTCGCCGCCCTGCAGCATGCCGTGGGTCTCGCCAACGTGCTCGACGACGCGCTCCATCAGCATCTGTACGACCACCTCGGCAAGCCGCGCCTGCGCGTGGCCGACCTGCAGGGCGTTCAGCGTATCCGACAGTAGCCGCAGGCCGATGAGGAACTGCTGTTCTTGCGTGAAGATGCGCGCACGGTCGAGTGCATCTTCATAAAACCGCGCAAGTTTGAGTGTTCGTTCAAGCCCTGCCCGAAATTCGGCAGCGCGCGGCATCGCATCGAAAAATGCCGGATCGAGCACCGCATCGAGCACATGAACGCGGCGAGAGACGACCTGCGCAAGCCGTGGCGCGGCCCCCATCACCGTCGCCAGCAGGTTCAACAGCTGCGGATTGGAGCGCAGCAGTGAAAAAAGCTGCACCCCCGCCGGCAGCTTCGACAAGAAGCCGTCGAAGGCGATCAGTGCCTGATCCGCGTTGTCCGTGCGCGCCAGCGCGTCGATCAGCAAAGGGTGAAGTTCGGTGAGCCGTTCGCGCGCCTTGGTGGAGCGCACAGCCGGATATCGCCCGAAATGCCAGGACTTGATGATACGGCAGGCATCTTGCGGCCGTTTGAAGCCAAGGCGCGACAGCGTTTCCAGCGTTCCGGGATCGTCGTCGTCGCCGGTGAAGACGAGATTGCCGAGGTCGGAGGCAAGCTCCGGCTCATCCTCGAACAACGCGGCATAGTGGCCCTGAACGGCGACGAGCCGCGCCCTGACTGCATCCTTGAAATCGGCGATGTCCTCGAAGCCCATCAGCGCGCCTATCCGCGCAAGGCCCGCATCGTCGGAAGGCAGCGTATGTGTCTGCTCGTCATTGACCATCTGGATGCGGTGTTCGACGGCGCGCAGGAAGACATACGCCTCCTCCAGTTCGGCACGCGCGCTTTCCTCGATCCAGCCGAGTTCGGCAAGTTTTCCAAGCGTATCAAGCGTTCGCTTTCCCCGCAGGTCCGGAATGCGGCCGCCGGCGATCAGCTGCTGTGTTTGCGCGAAGAACTCGACCTCGCGGATGCCGCCACGTCCAAGTTTCACATTGTGGCCGGCAACCGCGATCCGCCCGTGCCCCTTTTGGGCGTGGATTTGCCGCTTGATCGAATGGACATCGGAAATCGCCGCGTAATCCAGGTACTTGCGCCAGATGAAGGGAGAGATCTCGCGCAAGAACCCCTCCCCCGCCCGGATATCGCCCGCGCAGGCACGCGCCTTGATGAGCGCGGCCCGCTCCCAGTTCTGCCCCATGCTCTCGTAGTAGACCAGGGCGGCCGGAACGGCCATGGCAAGAGGCGTCGCGCCGGGATCGGGCCTGAGCCGCAAATCCGTACGGAAGACATAACCATCGCCCGTTCGCTCGCTCAGGATCTTCACGACACGCTTTGTCAGCCGGACGAACTCGACCGGCGCCTCCGCACTTCCCGCAAGCGGCGCCTTGTCCGGATCGTAAAGCGCAATCAGATCGATATCGGAAGAATAATTTAGCTCGAAGGCGCCGTATTTGCCCATGGCGAGCACGATGAAGCCGCTGTCGGCTTCGGGCATATCCGGGTCTTTCGGATCGAATTTCCCGCGCCGCGTCAGGTCGTCAAGACAGAAGCGGATAGCCGCGTCGAGGGCGGCATCGGCAAATCGGCTCAGGCCTCCGGTAACGTCATCGAGCGAAATCGCGCCGCCGATG
This sequence comes from Stappia sediminis, assembly GCF_009826895.1. Lineage (GTDB taxonomy): Bacteria > Pseudomonadota > Alphaproteobacteria > Rhizobiales > Stappiaceae > Hongsoonwoonella > Hongsoonwoonella sediminis. The sequence goes on from NZ_WUMV01000005.1 coordinate 50,907, forward strand.
TCGGCAAGCGCCAGCGTCAATGCAAGTTCCTTCTTGAGCTTGCGCAACTCCGCCATGAGGTCCGCTTCGTTTTCGCTCCTGAGGTTCCTGGCGCTCTCGACGAGCGTGCGTGAAAGCGCGACCGGGTCGCTGTCCATGATCGCCAGCAACCGCTCCTCGTCGGCAAGGCCGATGTCGCGCAGGTATGGCGCGTTGGTGAAGACGCCAGCCAAAAACGTTTGGATTTTTTCGGGGGAAGCGGCAATCAGCGGCGCGTCCGCGAACAGGCGCTCGCCGCTCTCGGTATCGCGCGTCGGCGGGATGATGGTCACACGATCGGCAAGCTTTCCCGCCCCTTGTGCCGGTTGCGCGCGCTCATCCCTCATGTTCCTTCACCCCCGATGCGCCGTCCTTGAGCGGCAAACGCAACACGGCCTTGAGCCCGGGTTCGCCGTCTTTCAGCTCCAGTTCCCCGTGATGCAGGTGCGCCACCGCCTGCACAAGGGAAAGGCCGAGGCCGGATCCCGGCTCGGAACGGCTTGCCTCCAGCCTCACGAAGCGGCGGGCGGCACGGTCGCGATCGGCTTCGCCTATCCCGTCCCCCTTGTCCCTCACGTAGAGACATGCCTCGCCTTTGTCTTGTTCCACGCCGATGACGACGCTGGCAATCCCCGTCTCGGAATCCTTGCCGTATTTGAGCGCATTTTCTGTGAGATTGACCAGTGCCTGGGCAAGAAGCTCCCTGTTTCCACTCACTGTCAGATCCTGCGAGGGGCCGAGTTCGAGTGTTGCGCCCTCGTCCTCCGCCAGGGGCTCGTAGAGCTCCGCGATCTCGCCAGCAAGGGCGCCCAGGTTCACGTCGTGCATCTCTGCGTCGGAAGACCCTGCCTCGACCCGGGCGATCCGCAAGAGCGCGTTGAAGGTTCGGATCAGGTAGTCGCAATCCTCGATCGTCGCTTCCAGCGCCTGTCTCGCACCGGCGCCGTTTTCGTCCGTGTTCTCGCGCAGTGCGCTCTCGACGCGATTGCGCATGCGCGTCAGCGGCGTTTTCAGATCATGCGCGATATTGTCGGAAACGTCCTTCAGCCCGTAAAGCAGCGCTTCGATGCGCTCCAGCATTTGATTGAGGCTCGTCGCAAGGCGGTCGAATTCGTCACCGCTGCCATCGACCGGCAAACGCTCGCTCAGGTCACCGTTCATGATGCGCCTGCTCGTCGCCGCCATGGCGTCTATGCGCTTGAGAACGCGCCGGCTGACGAAAACCCAGGTGAGTAGCCCGAGCAGCACCACGACGACAAGCCAGTAGCGTAGTGATTCCGCCAGCACGCCGCGGAAATACTGCTGTTCGGCAAGGTCCCGGCCAACGAGGATGCGATATCCCCCCGTCAGCCCGAACACGCGCACCAGGGCTTCGTAGGATTTTTCGTTCTCGAACCGGGTGTAGCGCACCCGCTGTATCTGGCCGTCGGCTTCGGCGAGGACGGCGGAGGAAAGCTGCTGGATGTTGCCGGCAAGCGAATTGCCGGCAAAATCCGTCACGAGGTAGAGGCTTGCACCCGGCTGGCGGGAGCGCGCGTCCACCGCGGCAACCAGCCGGCGAATGCCGCCAATCCGGTATTGATCGGAAAGTCCGGTAATCTCCGCGTCGACCGTTTCAACGATCTGGTCGCGCATCACGCTTGCCGTTTGCTGGGATACATAGACGAGCAGCACCGCGGATGCGGCGGTAAGGACGCCGAGATACATCACGGCGAGCTTGATCGCCGTCGTTCGAAGAAGTTTACCCAGCGCCGTCACGTATCGAGTATCCCGCCCCGCGGATCGTGTGAAGCAGCGGCTTTTCGAACTCCTTGTCGATCTTGGACCTCAGCCGCGAAATATGCACGTCGATCACGTTCGTCTGCGGATCGAAGTGATATTCCCAGACGTTTTCAAGCAGCATTGTCCGCGTCACCACCTGGCCGGCGTGCTGCATGAGATATTCAAGCAGTTTGAATTCCCGTGGCTGAAGCGGGATTTCCTGCCCCTCCCGGCGCACCGTGTGGCTGAGTCGGTCGAGCGTCAGCCCGCCGACGCTGTAACTCGTCTCCAGAGCGCCCTGCTTCGTCCTTCGGCCAAGCGCCTCGACCCGGGCCAGCAGTTCGGAAAACGCATAGGGTTTGGGCAGATAGTCGTCACCGCCCGCGCGAAGTCCCTTGACCCGGTCGTCGACCTGGCTCAGGGCGGACAGGATCAGCACCGGCGTATTGTTGTCGCGCTCGCGAAGTTCCGAGACGACGGACAGCCCGTCGCGTTTGGGCAGCATCCGGTCCACGACCAGCACGTCGTAGTCGGTGTCGAGGGCAAGCTCGAACCCTTCCTCGCCATCTGCGGCATGGTCCACCACATGGCCAGCCTCTTTCAGCGCCTTGACCAGATAGGCCGCAGCTTCCCTGTCGTCTTCGATGATCAGGATCCGCATGAGTCTGCTCGCTGGTTGACGGAGCATATCCACACGAAGCGCAATTCGCTCCGTAAATCAAGAATATGCTGCAAAATTCAAGCTCCAGCCCGCTTTCTTGCCTTGAAACCTTGTGATTTCATGAAGCGCTTGCGCGGGGCCGGAACGTAAAATCCGGCGGCAGTTCGATCTGCCGCCGGGTGGGCCGGTTGCGTCGGGGCGACAATTGTCAACAACCGACATGGCGGGGGGGGCCGGCCCGGGGGGGGGCCGGGGGCGCCCCCCCGCACCCAGGCGCGGCGCCTGGCGGCCGGGGG
>NZ_WUMV01000006.1 GCF_009826895.1 Stappia sediminis
GCGGCGGGCCCGGACCGGGGGTCGATCCGGGCCCGCCGCCTGCAAGTTAGCCTCGGGACTTGTCGACGGGGAGTGCTACGAAGCGCACCGTCTCGTCGCTCTTGACCCTCAGCAACACCGCTTTTCGGCCTTTCTCGGAGGCAGCGACAACCGCTTCCGCGACATCGCCCGGTGTATTCACCGTCGATCCGGCGACCTCAAGGATCACGTCGCCGGTCTTGAGGCCCTTTTCCGCGGCAGCTCCGTCCGGTGCGACGTCGGTCACGACCACGCCTTCCTCACCGGCACCCATCTCGCTTGCCGGCGCAAGCTCGACGCCGAGGCTTTCGACGATGGCCGTCTTCTCACCGGTCGGCTTGGCGGCGTCCGCACGCTTTTCAGGTTCCGCAAGGCGGCCGAGCGTCACGGAAATGTCCTTTTCCGCACCATCGCGCCAGACCGTGACGTCCACCTTCGAGTCCGGGGCATATTCGGCGATCATCTTGGCCAGCTCGCGCGGGCCTTCCACCTTCTTGCCGTCGACCTTGAGGATCGTGTCGCCGCTCTTGATGCCCGCCTTTTCCGCGGGGCTGTTGTCCTGGGCATCGGCAACGATCGCGCCGCTCGCCTCGGCAAGGCCGACGCTTTCGGCGATATCCTTCGAGACCGGCTGAATGTGTACGCCGAGCCAGCCGCGAACCACCGTGCCGTCGTCCTTCAGGTCAACGACGATGTCTTTGGCGGTCGAAGATGGGATGGCAAATGCAATACCCACATTGCCACCAGACGGCGAGAAGATAGCTGCGTTGACGCCGATCACCTGGCCCTTCACGTTGAAGGCCGGGCCACCGGAGTTACCCCGGTTCACAGGCGCGTCGATCTGGATGAAGTCGTCATAGGGGCCGGCGCCGATGTCTCGGCCGCGTGCCGAGACGATGCCCGCGGTCACCGTGCCGCCGAGGCCGAAGGGGTTGCCGATGGCGACGACCCATTCGCCGACCTGCGGCGCCTCGTCGGCGAATTCGACATATTCGAATTTGCGATCGGCATCCACCTTGAGAAGCGCAAGGTCCGTACGATCGTCCGCGCCGATCAGCCGTGCGTCGAATTCGGTTCCATCATCCATTACCACCGTGAACTCGGAACCGTTGTCGACGACGTGCTGGTTGGTCACCAGGTAGCCGTCGTCGGAAATGAAGAAGCCCGAGCCCTGCGATTGCTGCTCGCGCTGCGGTGTGCGCTTCTGCTGCTGTTCCTCACCGCCGAAACGGCGGAAGAAACGGTAAAGCGGATGGTCCTTCGGCAGATCCTCGAAGCCCGGCATGCCGCCGAAGCCTTCAGGGCCATCGAACGTCATCATGTGCGTGCGCGCTTCGGAGCGGACGCGGACGCTGACGACCGCCGGCTGCACGGCCTTGACGACCTCGGAGAAGTTCGCCGGCGCCGGCGCGTCGACACGAACGGGATCGGCAAGAGCAAGCCCTTGCGGGATCATCGTCTGCGCGCTCATGGCGCCAGCCGCGCCAAGGATCACCGCCCCGGCCAGCAGCGTCTTGCGGCGCTTCTTCAGGCTGTTCGCGGCATTGGAATTGGAAAGTGTCATGGTCCGGTTCTCCAACAGGCGTTTGAATTCGGATCTCTTCCAAGAGGTCAGGTCAGGAAATCTGTTGTCCGATGCAGCTTCGTGGGAGCGAAACCACACCGGACAAACCTGATATGGAGGAGGCCGCCTTACTGCCGCCTGTCGGGCCGATTAAACTTTCGTAATGTGGGCGGGCGCCACCCGGGATCTCAATTTCCCGCTGTGCCAGCTTCCTTCGTCACAACCGCCGCTCCCGCTTCCAATGTCCGGTGAACCGGGCATTTGTCGGCGATTTCCAGAAGCCGTTTGCGTGTATCGGCATCGAGATCGCCTTCGAACGCGATTCGGCGCTCGAACCTGTCGATCTTTCCGTCGCGATCCTGCAGGTCTTCCGCGCAATCGCTGCAGTCCTGCGCATGGACCTTGGCATGACTGATCTCAACGGATACGCGGTCGAGCGGCAGGTTCTTCCTGTCCGCATACATGCGAAGCGTCATGGAGGTGCAGGCGCCGAGCGCTGCCGACAGGAATTCATATGGCGAGGGTCCGGAGGCGAAGCCGCCGACGGAAACGGGCTCATCGGCAAGAAGCCTGTGCGGTCCGGCCTGTACCATCGCCTGGAACTTGCCAAGCCCCGTTTCGCGCACCTCGACCACACCTTCCTCGCCAGCATCGGCAGCGGCGTCTTTCAACTCGATGTAACGTCCGGCCCAGGCCGCGATGACATCCGCGGCGTAGGCCGCATCCTGCTGATTGCTCAAAAGGTGGTCGGCGGTATCGAGCGAAACGAAGCTTTTGGGGTGCTTCGCGGCGACGAAGATCTTGGTCGCGTTTTCGATGCCGACCACATCGTCGAGCGGCGCATGAAGCACGAGAAGCGCCTTCTTCAGATGCGACACGCGCATTTCGACGTCATGTGATCGCAAGTCGTCGATGAACTGCTTCTGGATGCAGAAATCCCGCCCGGCGAGGGACACCTTCGCTTCCCCGTCATTCTCGATTTCGTCGAGCTTGGCGCCGAAATTGTGCGTGACATGGTCGGCTTCCGCCGGAGCGCCGATGGTGGCGACCGCCTTCGCCTCGGGAATGTCGGGCGCGACCGCAAGCATCGCCGCCCCCCCCAGCGAATGGCCAATCAGCAGCTTCGGCGCATCCAGTTTCTCGCGCATGTAATCCGCCGCACGGCGGAGGTCTTCGAGGTTGGAGGTGAAATTCGTCGATCCGAAATCTCCGCCCGAACCGCCAAGCCCCGTGAAATCGAAGCGCAGCACCGCAATGCCACGCCGGGTAAGCGCTTCCGCGATCTTTCGCGCCGCCGCCACATCCTTCGAACAGGTGAAGCAATGTGCAAACAGCGCGTAGGCTTCAACCGCCCCAGTCGGCAGATCGAGCCTTGCGGCCAATTCCGCGCCATGCGCGCCTTCGAAGGTCAGTCTGATGGGCTTCGCGCTCATGGCGTTTCCTCTTACGCTGGCTCTGGGTTTCAAGCGCAGATAAGAACGCCGTTTTGCGATTGCGACGCAACCCCGCTCACCGTTTGGTGAACGGTGCAGGCCCCGCTCAGGAGGCGCCTTCGTCGAGAATGCGTTTCAGTTCGCGTTCTTCGTCCGCGCTCAGCGGCGTCGGCTTCGCCTCCCCGCCGCTATCGCGTTTTCGCCGCTTCCAGGCAAGGAAGATCGCCAGGCCGCCGCCAAGCAGCGCCAACGGCGGCAGGCCCCACAAAAACAGCGTGTGAAGCGCAAGCCGGGGCTTCAGCAGCACGAACTCGCCGTATCGGTCGACAAGATAGTTCAGCACTTGCCTGTCGCTGTCGCCCGCCTTCAGGCGTTCGCGAACCAGTATGCGCAGATCCTTGGCCAAAGGCGCATCCGAATCGTCGATCGACTGGTTCTGGCAGACCATGCAGCGCAATTCCGCGGAAAGCTCGCGCGCGCGCATTTCCAGCTTCGGATCGTCCAGCACCTCATCAGGTTCGACGGCGCGAACGCCGCTCGCGGCGAATACCATAAGCAATGCGCCAAGGAGGAGAGCCGGAACTCGCATTCCCATCTTCTGTCCTAACTATTCGGCAGGCGCGGCCTGTTGACGCGCTCGTTTCGGCGCGCCGACGCGCAGGCGCCGGTCGCTCAACGAAACCGCTCCACCTGCGGCCATGACAAGCGTCCCGAGCCAGATCAGCGTCACCAGCGGCTTGTAATAGGCACGCAAGTCCACTCCGCCATCTTCACGCACTTCGCCGATGGAAACATAGAGCTGGGAGAACCCGAAAGTCGCGATCGCCGATTCCGTCGTCGGCATCCGCCGCGCCGTATAAAGGCGCTTTGTGGGTTCCAGTTCGCTCACTTTGGCCCCGCCCGCATAAACGTCGAAATGGGCAACTTCCTCGGTGAAATTCGCGCCGCGCCTCGGGGCGACGCCCTTGAAGATGAGTTCGTAACCGGAAAGTTCGAAGTTGTCGTCGGGCTGCACGGAGCGGATCGCCTCGGCCTGGAATGCGCTGGTGACAACGATGCCGAGCGCAGTGATGCCAAGTCCCATATGGCCGAGCGCGGTTCCCCAGGCGGAGCGTGGCAGGCCGGCAAGCCGCCGCATGCCGGTGGCGATGCCGACATCGCGAAAGCGCGCGCGCGACAGGATTTCCGAAACCGATCCGGCGATCACCCAAACGGCCAGTCCGACGGCAGGCGCGGCGAGAATGCGCTCTGCGCCCGAAAGCCATGCGGTGACGAGCACCGCAAGGATCGCGATCCCGAAGGCAATCCAAAGTCTCTGTGCTACCGCCAGAAGGTCGCCCCGCTTCCAGGCAAGATATGGTCCGAAAGGAACCGCGATCAAAAGCGGGATCATAAGCGGTCCGAACGTCAGGTTGAAGAACGGCGGACCGACTGAAATCTTGTCGTCGGCAATGGCTTCCAGCGCCAGCGGATAAAGCGTGCCGACGAAGACGGCCGCACAAGCTGCCGTCAACAGCAGATTGTTGAGGACAAGCGCTCCCTCCCGGCTGACTGGCGCGAAAAGTCCACCTTGTTTCAGCATGGGAGCGCGCCAGGCATATAGGGTAAGCGAGCCGCCAATGAAGACGCAGAGGATTGCGAGAATGAACACGCCGCGTGCGGGATCCGTGGCGAATGCATGCACGCTCGTCAGTACGCCCGAGCGCACGAGGAAGGTTCCGAGCAGCGACAGCGAGAAGGTCAGGATCGCAAGCAGGATCGTCCAGATCTTCAGCGCATTGCGCTTTTCCATGACAAGCGCCGAATGCAATAGCGCGGTTCCCGCGAGCCAGGGCATGAACGAGGCGTTTTCGACCGGATCCCAGAACCACCAGCCGCCCCAGCCGAGTTCGTAGTAAGCCCAGTAGGACCCCATGGCGATGCCAAGCGTAAGGAACATCCAGGCAAGCAGCGCCCACGGCCTGACCCAGCGCGCCCAGGCTGCATCGATCCGCCCGAGGATCAGGGCCGCCACCGCGAAGGAGAAGGTGATCGAAAATCCGACGTAGCCGAGGTAGAGCAGCGGCGGATGGATCGCCAGGCCGACGTCCTGAAGGATCGGGTTGAGGTCCTGCCCCTCCGCGGGTGCCGGCTGCAAACGCAGGAACGGGTTCGATGTGATCAGGATGAAAAGCAGGAACGCGGAAGTCACCCAGCCCTGCACGCCCAACGCCGCGGCGCGCAGGGCTTCAGGCATGCTGCGTCCGAAGGCTGCGACGAGGGCGGCGAAGAAGACGAGGATCAGCACCCACAGGAGCATCGATCCTTCGTGGTTTCCCCAAACGCCGGTGATCTTGTAGAGCAGCGGTTTCAGGGAATGGGAGTTTTCATAAACATTCTGGACGGAGAAATCGGAAGCGAGATAGGCACTCGTCAATGCCGCGAAGGATAACCCGACCAGCAGGAACAGCATGCCGGAGACAGGCCCCGCGACCGCCATCAGCCTCGCGTCGCCCTTCAATGCGCCATAAACGGGCACGAACGATTGCACCAGCGACAAAACGAGGGCCAGCACCAGGGCATAGTGCCCGAATTCAACGGTCATCGCCATCATCGCCCGATGTCACTCCCCATTATTGCCCTTCCGGCCGGTTTTCTCAGTTGGCCTTTTTCTCGCCCTGCCAGACGCCCTTGTCCTTCAGCGCCTCCGCCACTTCCTTGGGCATATAGTTCTCGTCGTGCTTGGCAAGCACCTTGTCGGCATGAAACACCCCGTCGGGCTCCATCATGCCTTCCGCGACCACGCCTTGCCCTTCGCGAAAGAGATCCGGTAGAAGTCCAATGTAAATCACAGGCACGCTCGCTTCCGTATCGGTCACACTGAAGCGCACCTCCCCGTGGTCGCCCTTTACGACCGTGCCGTCCTCGACGAGCCCGCCAAGCCTGATGCGGGTTCCCTCAGGTACGGATTTCGCCGCAATATCGGTCGGGCTCTGGAAAAAGACGATCTGATCGTTAAGCGCGAAAAGGATAAGTCCGGCGGCGACCACCAGCACGGTGCCGGCGGAAGCGATCAGGGTCAGTCGTCTTTGTTTGCGCGTCATCGCTTCGCTTTCCGTTCACGTGGGCCTTCCGCCGCTTTCATTTCGAGGCGGCGGCCGCCTTGTTCTTCATTCCGGTTTCGCCGGCGCGTCTCCCGCACTGCCCGCAGGCGCAATATCGAGCGCCTGTCGAACCGCTTCCAGTTTCTCCATCGACGCCGGGTCGCCCTCGAAGGAGGACGCGGCGAACTCATAGGTCTTCGCCGCCTTGTCCTGGCGCCCGAGCACGGAGTACGCGCGGATCAGGCGCACCCATTCTTCGGCGTCTCCGCCCTGGGAGCGCAAGCGCTCGTCAAGGCCCGCCACCATGCCTTCGATCATCTGCGTCCGTTCCGCTTCCGACATCTGACCCGCGGCGGCAACATCGCCCGCCGAGGGGCCGGAGCGGGCAAACTTCTGCGGCAGCTCGCCACCGACCTTTTCAAGTTCGCTCAAAGCTGCCTGGATCCAGGGCTCATTGCCTTGCGCTTCGTCAAGGATCGAACGCCATGCCGCGGCCGCCTCGTCGTTCTTTCCCTCCTGACCGAGCGCCAGCGCCAGAAAGAACCTTGGCTTGACCGCTCTCGCATCGATCTCCACGGCGCGTTCGAAAGCGGCCCGTGCGTCAGCGCTGACGATACCCTGGTTCGCCATGGTCAGCGCCTCGCCGAGGTTTGATTGCCGTTCGACCGTCGGACCGAGAATGCGAATGGCGTTTCTGTAGGCCGTGGCCGCTTCGGCTACCCGGCCCATGCGCATATAGACCGGGGCAAGCACGTCCCAGCCCGTTCCGTCCTGCGGATTGTCGGCAAGGTGGTTTTCCACGCGCGCGACCAGAAGCGGCAGATCCTGCTGCGTGGGCTTTGCCGCAAGGCGCTGCGCGAGCGGCTGGTCCGGCAGGTTCGGCGTTCCCAGTTCGAGGTAAAGCCCGATCGTGGCGAGCGGCACGAATACGATCGCCGCCAGCTGGGCAAGGCGGATGGCCCGGCTTGAGCCTGCCCGGTCTTTCGCATTGTCTTCGGACGCCTTTGCGGCGGCTATCAGACGGCGCGCGATTTCGGCGCGCGCGGCCTCAGCCGACTCATCATCGATGAGACCGCGTTCGAGATCCTTGTCGATTTCGCCGAGTTGCGCGCGATAGACCTGCGCGTCGTGCGATGGCTGCTCGCCATCGCGCGCGCGCTCCCGTGCCATCGGCACGAGAACGGAAAGGGCCGCAATGGCGGTCAGAATGGCAAAGACAATCCAGATGATCATGATCGGCAGAATAGATAGTGTCGCGCTGTTGTTCGCAACAGATCACGACCTGTGACCTGCGGTCGCGGCTATCATCCAGCCGGGACTTTCGCCACCTTCTTTATCGCAGGCTTTTCCGTCGGTCCAGATTTGACCTCCCCGCCTTCGGCGGCAATGCGCCGGCTGCGGCGCAGCAAATCGGCGTATTCCTTGCCGAAATAGCTCTCGCAAAGTTCGATTGCGACATCCGCTGCGGCAATATGAACCGCCCTTTTATCCTCCGTCACCTTCGCCGCATCCGACAGGAGCCTGCGCGTCATGATCTCCAGCGTTTGCTCCACGGTCTGGCGCGTGCGCTTGGTTACTTCGTTGACGGCGAAGCTTTCGGCGGCGCCGCGCATCATCTGCAGGGTTTCAAGGGATCGCAGCGCATCGTCGACGGCCGCCCGGTCGACCGTCGGCTTTCCGCCATCGCCCATTGGCGGAATTTCAAGTGCCCGGCGCACCCGCGGGATGGCGCTTTCAAGATCGCCCTTCACGAGGTCCGAAAACTGCCTTCTCGTCTCCGACAGGCGCTTGTGCCAGGCGCCTCCGCCGGAAAATTCCATATCCCGCTCAAGCTGGCGAACGACCTCGTGATAGCGCGACACGGCCGATGCCATGCCCGTCTCGGCGGAAGGCTTTCTCGCCAGGATGTGCAGTCTTTCGGTTTCGGAAAGCACCATGTCGATGAAAGCGGAATACGCGCTGTCCGCCAGCCGCTTTTCGTCGTTTGTCCCTGCAAGGCCGCAGGCCAGCGTCGCAAGGCTTGCCGGGTTGTCGGTGCGGCTCAAAACGGCGGAAGCGATCAGCGCGGCATGCGCGCCTTTCTCATTCATTGCAGCGCGCACGCGCTTTGCCGTCGGCCCGTCCCCCTTGCATTCCCAGTCGCTCAACCGCTCGGGCAGGGCATCCAGAAAGGGCACGAACCAGGCTTCCCCCTCGAAAGCCTCCACCAGGTCGCTCAGGTCCTGAAACGCCCTGTCCCCTCCCACGATCATGGCCATCTGCCGCCGGAATCTGGGATTTTCGGTCGTGTCTTGCAGGAACTTCCGTATTTCCGGCGTCACCTTGTCGCGGAGCCTTCCTGCGATCGTCGCAGCTTCCGCTTCGCCGGTTTCTTCGCTCAAGATCTTCGCCTGCGCCTCGGTCACGGCATCCGGGGCGAGGTCGCGTTCCACCAGTGTCCAGATTCCGTTGAGGCTGGACCGGTTGATCCTGCCCTTTTGCTTGTGCGGCAGAAGTTCGTCGATAAGAAGCGCCTCGACCGGACGGAAGAACAGCCGCTGCAGCCATTGTGCGCGCGGCTCTCCGCTTACCGCCTCCTTGTCGGAGCGCAGAAGCTCCAGGCAGGCGTCCAGGATCAGTCGAACGGTCTTGTCCTCGTTCCCCTTCGCACAGCTTTGCTCCAGATTACGCACGAGCATGTCCACCGCCCTTGGCGAGAGGGCTTCCAGATAGGTGCGGATCTTGTGAACCAGAACGGATCGTTCGGCCATGCGGGTATGCCCGGTTGCTTCGAGTTCAATCACTGATCGTGGCCGGTGCTGCCGCTCCCGGGCAAATCGCCCGCGCCTGCATCGCGCCGAAGGTGCCATTGTGGCGAGAAAAGCTTAATCAAATCTTCGAAACGAAGGCTAAATTCAGCACGAGAAGGCCCGAAGAAACGGGCGCATCCGATCCGCGATTTCTTCAGAAACGTCAATAACGAATTAAACTATGGGCTGCCAGGCACCGTCTTCTTCGCGGCAGGCCGATCCGCGCACCGCGTCTTCCCGCTCGCCGACCCTGACCACATGCGTATAGTCGCGGCAGACGACGTTGTTGACCTGATAGACGGGACCGGCGATCACATCACCCGAAGCACCTGAAGAGCGGTTCTCCCAGGCGATCGTTTTGCCCGGGGTCTGCGCGCTGAGCGCACGGTATAGCGCGGTCGCCGCGGCCTGGCGGTCGGTATCCGTCAGCGCGCCGCCCGTTTCGGTCTTCACAAGGTCGGCCAGCGCCCTGTCGGCATCGTTCTGGGTGATCGGCTCTTCGCGAAAGGCATTGCCAAGCAATCCGCCGACGACAACGCTGTCGTTGGTGGAGCTTCCCGTTCCTTGCGAGCTCGAACATGCCGCGAGCAAGCTGAGGAGCAAACAGGCAACAACAGGTTTAGTCCGCTTCATTTCACGACCTTGGCTTGATTCCGGCAGGAACCGAAGTGAATTGCATCACATAACGCCGCAAGCGTGCACTCGACTGATTGAGAGACCAGAAATAGAGGCGCAATGCAAGTTTCGCTTCTCACAAGTTTGTGGCTGAACTGCGTCGCTCCGGCGGAGAAGGCTAGGTCACGGACCCATAAATAAGGCTGGAATGGCGCTACAAACGGCAAAGAAATGCAAGGAGAAGCGCGTGGAGCGGGTTTGCCACCCGGTCAAGCGCTTCGACGCAGCAGGTCAAAGCCGTTTTCGCGTCCTTTCAGGATATGGCGGATTTGCCCGGCAACGTCGTTGCAACCCTTTGAAAACCAGACGGTTTCCTGCAGGCTTGCGCCTCGTATGCGAACAAATCCGCGCATACCATTTCAACCTTATTTATGGGTCCGTGACCTAGGCCGCAGCGAGGATTTGACGATTTGCAGCGCCGTCATGCAAATGCGCCATGTTTAGGAGGGAGGAGGAAGGACATGCCACGCATATTCGGCGCCGAGCGACAACAAGATGGCGCATTTTCCCGGCGGCCCGAACGGGTTGGGCCAAAATCACCCCTTGCCCTTCGGGCGTTCGGCTCGCGAAACGTCCATTGGACGTTTCGTCGGGCAAGCCCGATAAACGAGACCTCACCGGCGCAAATGCACGAAAGTGCGCGGCACTTCCTTGCGCTATGCTTCTGTTCAGGTGCGATTTTGGCCTCCGACGCCGCTAAACGTTAGATCCTCACTGCGGCCTGGGCCATCGGCAAAATCAGCCGTGCGGACAGTCCGCCGAGTTCCGAAACGTCAAGTTCAAGCGCCCCGCCGTAGATTCGCGCGATATCGGCCACGATCGAAAGGCCAAGTCCGGTGCCCGGCACCGTCTCGTCGAGCCTGCGTCCCCTTTTGACGGCTTCCTTGCGCTGCTCCGCGGTCAGTCCCGGCCCGTCGTCGGAAACCTCGATTTCCACGCGCTCACGGCCCTCGCCCGCCGCCGGAGCGGGCTTGACGGTCACGCATACGCGCGAATTCGACCATTTGCAGGCGTTATCCAGAAGATTGCCAATCAGTTCTTCAAGGTCCTGCTGCTCGCCTCGAAACCGAATCCCCTTCGGCACTTCGAAGTCGATATCAAGGTCCTTGTCCGCGTGGATCTTGGACATCGCCCTTGCAAGGCGCGCAACCACCGGCTCGATTTCCGCGGAAACACCGATCACGCGGCGCTGTGCCGCCATGCGCGCGCGTTCCAGGTGATGCTCCACCTGCGTGCGCATGATGGCGGCCTGTTCGGCCATCTTGGCGGCGAAAGGGCCGTCTGTCCCACGCGCTTCGTTGGTGATCACGCTCAGCGGCGTCTTCAGCGCGTGGGCGAGATTGCCGACATGCGTGCGCGCGCGCTCCACGATTTCCCGGTTGGACCGGATGAGATCGTTGAGCTCGATCGCGAGCGGAGCCAGTTCCTTGGGAAGGTCTTCTTCAACGGATTCGGCATCGCCGTTTCTGACATTGGCAAGCGACTGCCTGAGATCGCGCAATGGCCTCAAACCGACACGCACCTGCAGGAAAATCGCACCGACAAGCCCGAGCCCGAGGACTGTCAGCGTCAGCGCGACTTGCCCTGCGAATTCGGCGGTCTGTTCGCGCAGCTCCTTCGTCGCACCCGCCACGGCGATCCGGTAGACCTCTTCGTCATTGAAGGTGATGCGCCGCTGCAGGATGCGGATTTCCTCGCCGTCCGGCCCGCTGGTCACGCTCGTCGTTTCGCCGCTTGCCGGCAGCGCCGGCAGGTCGAGCGCATCGCCGAACAGCGAGAGCGAGGCGAAGACGACCGCGCCTTGCCTGTCGTCCACGATCGTCCAGTACCAGCCGGAAACGGGCAGATCGAAGCGCGGTTCCCCCAGGTTGTCGGGCCTCGTCGGCTTTCCCGGCTCACCGCCCGCCATATCGCCGATGATCGCTTTCACATAAACATCGAGCCGCTCGTCGAAGGCGCTCTCGCTTGCCTGCCGGTAAAGGGTCACGAGAATGAAGCCGGCAACGGCGATCGCAACCACAGACCAGATCGTCGCCACCGCGATCAGCCTGCCCGATAGCGAGCGTTGCCGAGGCTTCGCCTTGCCCGCCTCTTCAGCGGCGGACGATATCGTTTCCTCAGTCATTTTCGCTGCCGAGCCGGTATCCGAGCCCGCGCACCGTTTCGATCAGCTCACCGCCGAGCTTCTTCCTCAGACGGCCCACGAAAACCTCGATCGTATTGGAATCCCGGTCGAAATCCTGGTCGTATAGATGCTCGATCAGCTCGGTGCGGGACACCACGCGCCCCTTCTGGTGCATGAGATAGGAAATCAGCCGGTATTCATGCGACGTCAGCTTGACCGACGCTCCATCCTTGGTCAGCTTGCCCGCCTTGATGTCCAGGCGCAGCGGCCCGCAGATGATTTCGTTCGAGGCATGGCCCGCGGCCCGGCGCACCAGCGCGCGCACCCGCGCCAGCACCTCCTCCATGTGGAATGGTTTTGCGACATAGTCGTCCGCGCCTGCGTCGATGCCGGCCACCTTGTCGGACCATCTGTCGCGCGCGGTCAGGATCAGGACGGGCATCGTCTTGCCGTCGCGGCGCCAGTTCTCCAGCACGCTCAGGCCGTCGAGCACGGGAAGCCCGAGATCGAGGATCACGGCATCATAGGGTTCCGTATCGCCGAGGAAGTGCCCTTCTTCTCCATCCTCGGCGTGATCGACCACATAGCCCGCCTCGGTCAGCGCCTCGCAAAGCTGGCGGTTGAGATCGAGATCGTCTTCGACAACGAGAATACGCATGAATTCTTCCGTTCAGGGGCCCGATTATCGCAGCGCCTGGCCGCTCTTGGCGTCGACGACGCGCTTGGTGACCTTTCCGCCGGAAAGCACGGATAGCACATAGACCAGACGTCCGCCCTGCTCGCAAAGGTCGGCCCGCACGATTTCGCCGCCCACGGATCGCGAAACCGCGCCAAGCGGGCGCGCCTGCCCGCTCGCCACCGCCTGCCGCGCCTGGGACTGGTTGAGGCACGCTGCCCACGCCGTCTCGCCCGCGGAAACGACGGCGATAAACCCGGCAAGAAGGCCTGCGATGAGTTTCGGATATCTCTTCATGGGGCGCGATCCTGCAACACGTTGCATGAATAGCACATGAACACATCGGCAATCGCAACGACAGTTCGTTCGGATATCAGGCGATTTCCCTACACCCGAAGCTCCGCCCCACCGGGTAGCCCGCGCCCGATCGCGCCCGATATCTGGTAAATACGGATGTTGAACACCGATTGGGGGACCCCGAATATCAAAAGTTCCTCCTCCGGTTCCAGGCGCAATTCGGACCGCTCGGTCTCCATGGTCGCCAGAACCTCGCCCGCTGCGGACATGAGGTCGATTTCGTAGGCCTCGCGTTCCTCGCCGAGCGGGACGTCGGTGCCGATCCAGCCGTCGCCGCCGATGCGCGTTCGCCGGATCCAGCGAAACACCACCTTGCCGTCCGTATCGCGATAGGCCGCGATATGCACCGGATCCAGCGGCAGAACGCCTCGTCCCGACGCCGCGTGATCGAGCATAACGGCCGCCGCCCCGTCGAGCGGCTGACCCTCCGGCACGATCCGGTAGCTTTCTTCCAGCCCCAGTCGGTCAAGCGACAGCGGCAGGGTAATGAAAGCATCATCGAGCAGCACCACGCGTGCGCCCTCAGGCAATCCTTCCATTGCTCCCGCTTCCGTGCCCAGTTGACCGCGCAGGAGCAGGCTCAGACGGTAGCGCCTCTCGCCAATCAGTTCGGCGGTCTGAAACTGGAATATCTCGATCTCGCCACTTTCGGGGATCGCCACCAGCGTGTTCGCACCGCCAAGCACGTCGATATCGGGCCGTGAGGAAAGGATCCCGCCGTAAAGCTCCATCTCGACCTGCGAGACATTGTCCCAGCGTCCCGTCGGTCCGGGGCTTAAGTCCGTCGCGAGCTCGCCCATGGTCGCGGGCCGCTCGATTCGTCCGGCAGGCGCAAGCCCCCCGGTATTGGCGCCGCGGTAGACGGCGAGACCACCAGGCCATGGCGAAGCGAACGCCGCAATACGCGGTGCGTGGTCATCCTGCCCGCCCGGGAGCGCCGGCAGATCGACGATAATCACCTCCGCCGGGCCGGATCGCGCAAGCGTCACACGACCCTGCCCCCCGAATTCGCGCGTTTCATGGGTGATCACCGGTGGTGCGCTCACGCTCCTTGCCGTGACAAGACGCACTGGCCCATCCTCGATCGCTTCCACACGCAGCGTGAATCTACGGGCGATTCCCGCTCCTTGAGAGGGCATAAGGTCCAGGATATCGCCCGGTTCGACGTCCAGGCGATGGGGCGAAAGCGCAAAGCGGATTTCCTCCCGCTCCGCCCATTGGCGCACGAGCGCCTGTTCGGCATGGCGGCCAAGTGTTTCGGCATCGCTGACTGCGCCCGTATCCGTCTCCACCACACGGCGGCCTTCGCCCTCAATGCGGCGCGAGGCCGCGACGAAACGCCTGTGATCGCGCAAGGCGTCGCGGGCGGCAAAACGGATTTCCGATGCAAGGTCGCTGGAGTGATTTCGCAGGATCGCGACCGTTGGCTCGTCCTGTCCGGCATCGGCAAGGTCGTCCTCGCCGATTTCCGAAACCGGGGGGCGCCATGCCGGGACGAGCGTGACGCTCTGGCCAAGATCCGCGCCAACCGCGCCGAATGCCGCGCTGAGCGGTTCGATCACGCGCCGGGGCGATGCCGGTCCCGCAACCGCGATCCCGTCCACAATTCCCCCGACGTTTTCGGCTTCCAGAACATCGTCCGGCACACCGAGATCAAGCGCGATGGTTTCCGCAAGACCCTTCAGCGATACAGAGCCGAGCCTGCCGTTCAGCCAGTGGCCCGCACGCCAGTTCGCCCCGTCCGCCCAGACGTCGCCGCTTGCCGGGAACACCGGAAAGGGCCGTGCGTCCCATGACCAGACATGGATATTGGCGGCATCGACCATGGGCCCGCCATAGACCGACGACACGGGATTGTCGCCCATCGCGAAGTCCGGGTGGCCGTTGCTCCACCAGCTTAATTGCGCTTCCAGCGCACGGCGCTGCAAAAGGTCGTCGCGCGCGCCGGTGGAAAAATACGGCAGTGCGCTTTCGGCCGATTTCGGGTCGGGAAAGACGTTCGGCTGGTTCGCGCCCTTGTCGACGGCGGGAAAGCCAAGCTCGGTGAACCAGATCGGCTTTGCCTGCGGGACCCAGTCCGTCGGCATCGCATGTTCCAGACCGCCCGTGCGCTCGTAGTGGGCATTCGCCCACCAGCCGGCGAGGTCCTTCGCCCTGTAGACGAAAGGCTTGCCGTAGGCTCCATCCGTGATCGGCGTCCTGATGCCCGCCTTCCGGTCTGTATCGTTTGCGTAAAACCAGTCGAAATACTCGCCGCCCGCGATGTGTCCGCGCAGCGCTTCGAGGTCGTAAGAATCGAAGTTGCCGTCCGGATCGCCGCCGTCGCGCTGGTCGGCGATCGGAAGGTAGTTGTCGATGCCGACAATATCGATCGCCGGCTCCGCCCACAGCGGATCGAGCGGAAAACGCAGGTCGCCGGGCACCGGCGTATGGCTGGCGTATTCGCTCCAGTCGGCGGCATAGGTAATCTTCGTATCCGCTCCCACGACGGAGCGCACGTCGCCCGCGAGCGTTCGAAGCGCATCCACGAAGGGGTAGCCGCCCAGATCGTCACTTAGCTGCGTCAGCCCGCGCATTTCCGAGCCGATCAGCATGGCATCGACGCCGCCCGCGGCCTGTCCCAGATGCGCGCAATGGAGAATGAAACGGCGATAGCTCCACTCCACCGGCCCCGAATAGCCGACGCCCGACGCCTGCACGAGAAAATCACCGGGCGATGCATTACCGGCGAATGCCGCGATTTCATTCACGGCCACCGCCTGCCCATCCGCCCCCGTGATCCTGCCCCGCCAGGGGTAGGCGGCCTGTTCCTGCCCGCCATAGGGGTCTGGAAGGCCGTTGCCGGGCGCGATGTCCATCAGCACGAAGGGATAGAGAACGACGCGAAGCCCCCGCCCTTTCAGCTCCTTTATCGCGGCGATGACGGATGCGTCCGACGGCGTACCGCCATAGGCCGGGCGTCCGTCCTGCTGGCTCACGACTTCGGCCTGCGCCCGCCCGGTGCCGCTGACGGCCCAACTCGCGCCGCGCGTGGTCTTGACCGCGCTTTCCGTCTTCGGGCGGATGGTGCATTGCCCGGCGCGCAGATCGTCACCGAACCACGCCACCACCAGCGCCACGCTTTCAAGGTTCGGGCAAAGCGCCGTCAACTCGTCCAGCGAGGCGAGGAAATTGCTGTCCGCATGCAGGATATGCCGGTTTTCCGTCTCGCTTACCCCGCGCCGGGGCGTACGCGTCACCTCCCCCGGCTCATAGACGAATTCGCCCGCGCCGGGAATGAGGCTCACCGCACGCACCATCGGCTCCAGCGGCTCGACGGCGCGGATCACCTCGAAGGAAAGCTGCGGCAGGCGGTTGCCGAAGGGCTCCAGCGGCAACCGTTCGAACACCACATAGGCCGTGTGGCGGTAGGCCGGCGTTTCGCCCTGCTTCGCAGCAATCAGCGGATCGGCGGGCTGGTCCCCCGTGCCGAGGTAGACGCGATACGTCAGGTTCGAAAGATCGAGCGGCTTTCCGTCTGCCCACACCCGGCCGATGTGGCTTACCAGGCCTTGCGCGAGCGCGACGGCGAAATTCGCGAAATAGCGGTAACTCCTCACTTTCGCCCCGCCGCCACCGCCCTTGCCGCCCTGGCGTTCCTCGCTCACCTCTTCCTCGAAGCGCGTCGCCCAGATCACCTGGCCCGCAAGGCGCACGCGCCCGTAGACGAGCGGGATCGAAGCGCCTTCGCTCGACGCCTGCACGTCGAGATCGGCCAGCCTGCGGCCCTCGATCGTTCGGCTTTCGCCGAAAAGCGCGCTGTCGATCGCGCTTCCTGCGACAGCGCCCGCAGCCTGGCCCAAAACCGCACCGAGGGAACCGCCGAAGGCCGCGCCCAGCGCCTGACCCGCGGCTGTCAGAACGAGCGTTGCCATTAAAACACCCCCGGAAAGGAAAATGCCGCCGCGATCCGTCTGCGCCAGGCGGGCACGAGCGGGCTTTCGACGACGGATACGCCCTCATAGGCGTGGATGATGGTTTCAGGCGTGGCGAGGATCGCCGCGTGTTTCGCGGGCCCGCCTGCACGCCAGCGGAAGAGAAGCACGTCGCCGGGCATCGCTTGCCGCACATCGACCTCGCGCATGTGCCGCCTTGCCGCTTCGAGGAAGGTTTCTCGTCCCCCCGCTTCCGCCCAGTCCGCGCCATAGGGCGGCATTGCTTCAGGTTCGCGCCCGTAAAGCTCGCGCCAGAGCCCGCGGATAAGGCCGAGGCAATCGGCGCCCGCCCCCTTGCAGCTTGCCTGGTGGCGATAGGGCGTGCCGATCCAGTCGCGCGCCAGCGCGACGATCCGCTCTCGTTCGGTCATCGGAACTCCGATCGATTGTTTCGGATGAAAAATTCGCTCAGGAAACGACGGGGCCGCCGTCGTTCTCGCCCGTGTCGCGGCCCGGATAGGCGAGCGCGAAGTCGTTTCCGGGCATATGCGGAAAGCCCTGAAAGTTGAGTCCGTTGCCGAATTTTTCTCGACAAGTGCCGTAGCGTTTGTCGCATCCCGCTTGCAGCCGCACCGCCGTTCCGCTTGCCGGGGCCTCCGCGAACGGTAGGAGAAGATCGACCGTCCGTTCGCTTCCCTCCACACGGTCGCCCACGATCTCGACAGACCTTCCCGCCAGCGCCCCGTCGAGAAGCGTCAGCCGGCCGCCGGAAAACCAGCTCGGCCCGTATCCGCCAAGGCCTGAAACCCTGACGCGTCCCGCCTCGCTGCCGTCCGCCACGGTTCCATCGCCGCTATAGGCCGGATCGCTCACGTCCACCATGCAGCGATCATCGCCCAGATCCGCATCGCAGAGACGGGAGAAGACGCGCCCTCTTGCCTGATCGAGGTGATGGGCGAGCGAGCGAAGCTCCGCCTGAAACGTCGCACCCGTCCGGCGCACTTCGCCGATCTCGGCCTTCCTCAGGAGCAGCGAATGTTCGGGCGCCCTCCAGTCGACGCGTGTCACCTCGACGCTCGCCCCGTCCCAGAGCCCGGCGTCGAGATCTTCCGCCGATATCGCGTCTGAAGACAGAAACCCCGTCGCTTCAGCGCTGCCTGCGGCAAAGCCCGGCCCTGACGTGGCGGCTCCCGTCTCCAGCCCCTGCCCCGGCTCGTGGCTCACTCCGCCGAGAAGCAGCGCCCTGTCGTGATCGGTGAAGCCGAAAACGGCTCCATCCTTGCGCGTCACGGTCCAGCAAGTGGCAAGCGTCGTCGTCTCGCCGGCAAGCCTTGCGGCAAGACCTTCGGGAATTGTCTTCATGGAAACACCTCAGGCAGTGGGGAGGATTTCGATCAGCGGAACGCTCGGCAGCCTTCCCGCCTCGAAATGGGTCAGGCTCATTTCCAGCCGGTCGGTATCGAAGCGCACGGGCACGTCGAATTTGAACCCCGCCGTCACCGGCGTCCCTGCCGCGGGCGGCGCGGCGAGCGTGACTATGCCGCTTACCTGATCCAGCGTGAAATCCGCGCCTTCGCCCAGCTCCACCCCGTCGACAACAATACGAACAGACCCCGGCACCGGCCTCGAGATATCGCGGGCATAGATATTGGTGCCCGCGCCATACACCTTCACGAGTTGAAACGCCGTCGCCGCCCCGTCGCCCATGCCGATTTCGCAATCCAGCGGCGAAACCTCCGCGCCCGCTTGTGCGGTTGAATTGTCGAAAGGATCCTTGAAGCGGAAGCCGTAGAGCCTGCCCCTTGCCCGCTCGAAGAACGCCTGAACGGCCTGAAGGTCATGAAGCGAGCGGATGCCCGTGCCGGCATCATAGCGGCGTCTTGAGTGCGCCCAGCGCGCATTTCGCTTTTCCCGGCCCGAGGCGAGGGTCACGACATCCGTGCGCCGTTCCGGCCCGCCGCTCGCGCCGAAGGCGATTTCGGCCGGAAACAATTCGTCCAGAAAGCCTGCGGTCATCGAAGAATTCCCCTTGTTTGATTTCGCTCAAGGAAGGAGCGGACGAATACGGCCAAGTTCGGCTCAACGAATGGAGGTCAAAACGACGATGAGCCACGTCCCGCACGAATTGAACGAAGAATTCCCCGAAGCGGTGGAAGCCATCCATGCCCTCAAGGGCGCGAACAAGCATTTCGCGCGCCTTGCCGACGAATATCATTCGGTCAACCGGCAGATTCACCGCATCGAGGCGGAGATCGAGCCGACATCGGACGACGTGCTCGAAGACCTCAAGAAACAGCGTCTTCATCTGAAGGATGAAATCGCCGCGATGATCGCGACGAGCCAGAACGTCGGCGCCTGAGCCCCTCCTCTTCAGAGCCGGCGTCACAGCCCGCGCCGTCCCCGTCCGACGGCGCGGGCGACCATTGTCGATATCTGCGCTTGCGAGCGCATGAAACTTTCCGCATCCCGCGTCGCGATGTTGAAGACGATGGGCGGGTTTCGCCCCTCTCCCCCGTTCACTGAAACGCCCAGCCTGCCGTTGCTCCCTCGCTGAAGCGGCAGCACCGCTTCCGGCCCCGCTTCCCCGGCAAGGCCGAGGCCGTTTCCGGCCGGAAAGAACGTCGGCGAGGCGATCACTCCCCCTTTCGCGAAGGGTGTCACGCGCGGCCCGGAAGAGACATTCGCTATCCCGCCTGCGGCGAGGTTCCCGAGGCCGGAAAACGCCCTGGCAAGGCCCGCGCCCAGCCCCTGTTCGATCGGCCGGAGCGCCCGGTCGAGAAGGTTCGAGGAAAGCCCGAGCGCGATCGAGCGAAACAGGCCGTCGAGCCTCACGCCATCCGCAAGCGCCTCGCGCAATCCGCCGCGCAGCGAGCGGGATATCGCGTCGGCGTTCACGCGTGCCGCATCGAGCCTTCTTGAAAAGGCGTCAAGCTCGCGTGTCGGTATATCGACGATCACCGGGTCGTCGGGCATCTGTCATCCTCCATCGGGATATCTGTCCATCAGCCGGTCCAGCACGCCGCGTGAAATCGGCATGCGCTCATCGGGCGTGCTAATCAGGCTTGCGATTTCGCGCGGGGTCGCGGCCCAGAAATCGCCGGGCCTCCAGCCGAGCTTGCCAAGGCACAGCGAAAGCAGCAGCTTCCAGGGAAAGGGCGCCGGGCCGTTCCCCGCACTCAAAAAGGGCTCGGCGGGGTATCCTCCTCCTCCGCACCCCCGAATGTCGCGGTTAGAAGATCGGCAGCGACAGCCGCGAAGCCCGCCGCGCCTCCGGGCGCAACCATGCTTGACACCTGCTCGTCATCGACCGCATTTCCCGCCCCGCGAAGGCCCGCGCCGATGATCTTCGTGAGGTCCGTTGCAGACAGCCTTCCGCTCGAAAACCGCTCGGTCAGCGCGCTGAGGTCCTGCGCGCCGTAAGCCGCCTCCAGTTCGGCCAATGCGCCAAGTGTAAGCACCAGCGTCCAGCGCCGTCCGTCGAGCACAGCCTCGATTTCGCCTCTAAGCCGGTTCGCCATTTCTCAAGCCCCCGTGAAGGTCAGAGCGCCGGCGGATTCCAGCGCGAGATCGTAGGTCACTTCGCCATTGTGCTCGCCGGCATAGTCGAGCCCGGCGATCTGGAACGGGCCTTCGATGGTGCCGAAGTCCGGCACGACTACCTGCCAGTTGCGGATCGTGCCGTCGAAGAAAAAACCCCGCACCGCCGCGTCCGAAGTCCCGTCCTTGAAGATGCCTGAGCCCGAGACGCTTGCCGAGCGTGTGCCCGCGCCTTCCAGCAGTTCGCGCCAGCGCCCCGCACTGTCGGCGTCCGTCACATCGACCGCGCCTGCGTTCAGCGAAATCCGCCTTGCCCGCAATCCGGCCACGGTCACGAAATTTCCCGCCCCGTCAGCGTCGCATTTCAAAAGAAGGTCCTTGCCCTTCTGTGCCGTCATTTGAAAATCCTTTCCGTTGAAACGAATTGCGCCGCGCTCATTCCGGCACCGCTCACTCGGGTTCAGTCACTGCGCGCAGGCGCAGGCGCCCGCGCCAGGTGCGCCCGTCGGAAAGCCGCTCGCTGCGGCTGTCGCGAATTTCGAGGTTGGAAAGCCGGTAGCCACCGAGGGCAATGGCCGATCCGTTCAGGCTCATACGAATCGCCTCCAGAACGTCGAAAGTCTCGCTCCGGCTCGCCGCGCGCGAGAAGACGAAAAGCTCCAGCCGATGTTCCGTCGGGCCATCGATATCCCCGTCGAGAGGCTCGCTTTCCAACGTCCCCAGCGTGACGAACGGATGTGCGGCCCCGCGCGGACTGCCGTCGAAAACATTCGCCCCGCCAAGAAGCGCGGTCAGTACCGCATCGCCTCGAAGCTCGGTGACGATGCCGGCCCGCAATGCACTTGCTGCACTCATCTCCCCTCCTCCTCCAGAATAAGCTCCATCGCGCCCTTGCGGCGCGCGATATCGGAGACGGCGAGCACGCGGAACGTCCGCGCCCCCTCTACGAGGCGCCAGCCGCCGGCAACACCGTCATGCGGGCGGATCGTCGCGCGATGCGTGACGATGCCGTCGACGCGCCCGCCGTTCGCCTGTTCGGACGGCGATGCCCGGCGAAGGTCCACCCATATATCGGCGGCCGCCTCGAACTGCAGATCCGCATGGCCGTCGCCCGCCTCGATCCTCATGGGCCGCTCCAGCCGCATTACGCGGTCGAAGCGTGCGGCTCCCCTCGCCCCCGTCACAGGCGCGGAACCCGGTAACCGGCGATCAGCGCGTCGAAGCCGAAGGGAATGCTCGCGGTCGCCGCATCGATACCCGCTTCGCGGTGCTCGTACCAATGCGCGACAAGCAGCAGGATCGCCTGACGGAGCGGAGCTGGAACATTTGCCGCCGCATCGCCGTAGCCTGCGGTGAAATCGATCTCGATGCCGTTGAGCATCCTGGAACTTGCGCCGACACCTGCCATCACCTTCAGCCGTGCCGGCGCGCTTATGCCATCGAGATCGTAGTCGCCCAGGTTGAGTACAAGCGGCATTCCATCCGCGTCGAACATCGTTACGGAGGTGATCGATTGCACCGGCGTAACAGGCAGGCGGACCACGCGCCCTGGTGGCCAGTCGTCGAGGTAAAGCCGCCAGCCTTGCGTTATCAGGGCGCGCCGGATCGTCCGCTCCACATGCTGGCGCGCGGTTTCGATCAGGCGGGTCAGGAGATCGTCTTCCTGCGTGGAGGTCACGCGAACCTGCGCCCGCGCGTCGTCGAGCGTCACCGGCTCCACGGCCGGCGGCGTCGTGATGATGAATGTCATGTGATTTCCAGTGAATTTATAAAAACCATCGTCCCGATGGACGTCATCCCGGACCAGGGAAGCGAAGCTGACCGCCGATCCGGGATCCAGCGCATCTGTCGCGGGCGAAGCCCGCTCCTCATCCCCGCCTTACAATGCGAAACTCAGCAGCTTGATCGCGTCGAAGTCCTGCACGCCGCCGCCCACGCGCTTGGTGGTGTAGAACAGCACGTAGGGCTTGGCGGAGAACGGATCGCGCAGGATGCGCACGCCCGTGCGGTCCACGATCAGGTAGCCGCGCCGGAAATCGCCGAATGCGATCGCGGGCGCGTCCGCCGCGATATCCGGCATGTCTTCGGCTTCGCTTACGGGGAAGGTCATCAGCGTCGCCGGCTGGCCGACGGCGGCCGGCGGCTGCCATATGTAGTTGCCGTCGCCGTCCTTCAGCTTGCGCACGGCCCCTTGCGTGCGCCGGTTCATGACGAAGCGTGCGTTCTGCCGGTAGCCGCTTTTCAGCGCATAGATCAGGTCGATCAGCACATCGGCAGGATCGCTCGCCGGAAACGCGCCCGACACGCCGGTCGACACCGTGCCGAGGTTGCCCCACGTCCAGGCGCTTTCATCCACTTGCGGATAGTCGAGGAAGCCGCGCGGCTTGTTCGCCCCGTCGCCATTGACGAAGGCAGCGCCCTCCTGTTCGGCGAAGGCGGTTTCCACCTCTTCGGCGATCCAGGCGTCCACATCGACGGCCGCATCCTCAAGAAGCGTCGCGGTCGCCGCCGGCATGGCGTAAAGCTCCATCGTCGGGAAGGCGAGTTCGGCAAGCGTCGGGCCGGTCGTCTGCGGGCGCGCCGCCGTCTCGCCCACCCAGCCGGTCTGCGGCCCGGCGATGGAGAACGGCTTCTTGAAGACGCTTGCCGAAACCTGCCGCGTTCCGGCGATCGCGCGGATCGGCGAAACGCTCGCCAGACGGCGCAGGATTTCGGATTCGGTTTCTTCCGGCACCAGATAGCCGCCGTCCGGGTCGGAGCCGACCGAAAGCGCCTTTTCCTCCAGCGGCCTCAGGTTTTCCTCCCGCCCTGAGCGCACGTAGGTCTCGAAGGCGGACTTGTGCTCGATCTGGGCAGTGGAACTCATGCGCTCACCGCCTGCCTCACGCTGCGGGCGGCTGCCTTTCAGCGAGATCTCGTCGAGCCTGCGCATCTGCTTGTCGAGGGCTGCGTCGATCCGCTCCAGCTTGTCGCGGGTCACGGTATCGCTTGCCGAGCGCGTCTCGATTTCGCTGAGCCGATCATCGTTCGTCTCGCAGTAGACCTCGAAGGTGCGCTGCAGGTCCTCCACCGCGCGGCGGATGTCGGCTTCCGGCAGTCCCGCCTTGGTCTCGAAGGGTTCGGGGTGGCTATGCGTGTCGTATCCGTTCATGTGGTCCTCATGCCTTTTTGAAATGGGAAGCAGAGCGGACACAACCGCCGCCGTGCTCCAGGGAAATTGCGGGTGAAAATCTTCGCGTCAGAGCGCTTTCCACGAACGCGGGAGCGCGTTCGTGACAAGAATTCGCTCCAAGTCCAAAACCTTGAGCATATCCATGTCGCGAAACCCGATCGGGGTTTCGCGGGATATGCTCTGGTCCGGATTTGGTCAGCCGTGCGAAGTCCTGTTGCGGGAAGGTAACGAGCGAGATTTCCCAAAGGTCGATCTCGTAAAGCCGGCGCAGGCCTGAGCGCGGGTCCCTCACCGCGCGCCTTGCCCGAAAGCCGATCGAAAGCCCGTCGAGCGCGCCGGACGCGATCAGCCTCAACGCATCCTCGGCCTGCGCGACGCCGGGGATGAGGCGCCCGCGAACGTATAGCCCGCGCGCATCCTCGCGGATCTCGTCCCACACGCCCACGGGCCGTGCCGGGTCGTGCTGCCAGAGCATGCGCACGCGCCCCGCTCCGCGACGTCTGAGGGAACGGCGGAATGCGCCCGCGCGCACGATATCGCCACCCTCATCGGCAATGCCGAAGAGGCTCGCGTATCCCTCCACCATCCGTCCGTTGGAACCTTCGGCCGGCCTCACGCAGCCCGCCTCCCGGCGCCCGGGCGCTCTTTCAAAAGCTGTTCGAGCGTGATCGCGAAGCGCGAAAATACGGCCCGGTGCCCGAAGCGGGCACGCAGCACCCTGCCTTTCAGCGGCATGGCATTCTCCTTGGGTTTGCTTGTGGGGAACGTCATCCCGGACAAGGAAGGCGAAGCCGACCGCCGATCCGGGATCCAGCGCATAAGCCGCGCGTCAGCGCGCCAGTAAATTTCGGTTAGCGAATTGAGGCTCGGAGATTTTCACCCTCACCCCTTCCTGTCATAACCTCCGAAAAGGCCGTTGATCCTGGCGATTGCCGCCACGAAATCGTCGAACCGCCGGTTGGAGGCGATGAGCTCGCGAAGCGTGAGCGCCAGAAGCGTGCTTGCCGAGGACGCCCAGACGAAGAGGACGAGATGGGCGAGATCCCCACGCTCGCCGATTTCCCGGAAAAGCTCCTCCATCACGCCTCTCCTTCGTCGTCGATGCCGTAGCCGACGGCCACGCGTTTTTCGTTTCGGGTGAGGAAGCTGGCAGCCTCCACCCGCCGCCAAAGCGCCTCGCGCTCGGTGGAAAGCGCCTCCACCCGGTCGGGGTCTGGCTCAAGGCGCAGCTTCTCGCCATAGGCAGGTCCAAGCCAGCGGGCCACCGCCTCCGCGGTTCTGGCGGCCAGCGGCAGCACGGTCTGGCGCCAGAACGCCCGGTTCGCCTCCTGGAAATTGGCGTAGGTGTTGTCGCCCGGAATGCCGAGCAGCATCGGCGGCACGCCGAAGGAAAGCGCGACTTCCCGCGCCGCCTGGTTCTTCGCCTCGATGAAATCCATCTCCTTGGGCGCAAGGCCCATCGGCTTCCAGTTGAGGCCGCCTTCGAGCAGAAGCGGACGCCCGGCGTTCTTCGCGCCCTGATAGCCCTCCTCCAGTTCCGCCTTCAGCCGGTCGAACTGCTCGTCGGAAAGGTTCGCCCCCTCCGGCCCGCCGTAGACGAGCGCGCCGGAGGGCCGCGCGGCATTGTCGAGCAGCGCCTTGTTCCACACGCTCGCCGCGTTATGGATGTCGAGGCTCATTTGCGCGGCTTCTATCGGCGCGAAACCGTAGTGATCGCTCAAGGGGTGAAACACCTTGAGGTGCAGGACCGGCGATATCGCGCCTTCTTCTCGGGTGAAACGCACGGTCCGTCCCGCCACGGAATAGTCATAAGCCGCTGGCCAGCCGTCGCTTCCCGCCACCACCTTCACCCGGTCTGGGCGAAGTGCGTGAAGCTCGCGCGGGTTGCCGTCGAGCGTCACAAGCTCGAGGTACGCATTCCCCGCGACCAGCAGATAGCCGTAGACCTCTTCCAGAAGCGTGCGCCCGCTCGCCATCGGGTTCGGCTCGGCAAGGAGTGAAAGCAGCGGATGGTCATCCGTCTCCTTGTCGCCGTCATAGGCGATCCACGGCACGCTGCCGGCCGCTTCCGCGATCAGCCGCACGGCCCGGTTCACGACCGGGTTCTTCGCGTATCCTTCCCGCGCAAGCGCCGAATAGTCGCGCGGCGTCCACACCGCTCTGCCCGCGCCCTGCAGGGCGATCAGCGGCCCGGTTCTGGAGGCTTTGGTGTCGTCGGGCCGGCGCGCGACCGATTCAAAAAGCCGTTTCAAGATCATGATTTCGCTCACGGTTTCGGGACCGGCTGAAATTCCGATTCAACCAGCTAAGATATTGATTCAGTAACGTAAGGATTAGAGTCACACGCGCCGGATGCGTGGGGCGGAAGGCTCATTCAGCATCAGATCGGACAGCGCGTAGACCAGCGCGTCGAGCCGGTCGGGCGAGTGGCCGGAGGAAAGCCCGTCCGGCGCGAAATCCGCCATTTCGTCTTCAAGTTCCGGAAAGGCGCCCACATGCGCCACCTGTCCCTGTTCGTAGAGCAGCGCGACGGGTTCCGCGCGCAGCCACTTGCCGCGCGTCGCATGCACGCTCTTCACGGGCACGCCCGCGTCGATCCCGGCGATGATCGCGCTCACCATCTCCCCGCCCTGGTTCACTTCCGCGATCAGGCAATCGGCCTCGAACATGCGCCATGCGGAAATCGCCGCCCTTCCCCAGTCGGCCGGCCTTGCCCGTTTCAGGCTCCGGTCGGAAATCACATAGGCCCGCCCGTCTTCGGCCAGTCCCGCCACAATCATCCCGCAGGCGTCGGACCGTTTGCTGGAGCTTGCGGGCGGGTCCACCGCCACGACGATGCGTCTCAGCTCCGGCGTTTCTTGTACGCGCGCGCGCTCCAGCATGTCGCGGGACCAGAGCGCGCCCGGCCTGTCCTCCACCAGTTCGCCGTCCAGTTCCTGACGTCCCAGGCGTGTGCCCTCGTATGTACGCTTCAGCGCTGTCAGGAAGCCGGGCGCGAGGTTTGCCCGGTTTTTCCGCGTCGGCGCGCGGGAAAGCGCGGTATCGGCGTCCCCCATCAGGCTTTTGACCAGCGGCACGGGCCGTGGAGTGGTGGTGACGAGCTGGCGCGGGTTGTCGCCGAGCCTGAGTGAAAATTGCAGCATGTCGTAGGTCGCCCGCGCATGCCGCCATTTTGCGAGTTCGTCGCACCAGGCGATGTCGAACTGCGGCCCGCGCAAGCTTTCCGGGTCTTCGGATGAAAAGGTCTGCGCCACCGCCCCGTTCGGCCATTCGAGCCGCCGGCGCGAAGGTTGCCATTCCGGCCTCTCGGCTTTCGGATGGACGGAAAGAATGCCCGACACCCCTTCCACCATCACCTCGCGGGCGTCCGATATCGTCTCGCCGACCAGCGCGATCCGGCCGACGGGCCGCCGTGTCGCCCAGCCATGGCCCAGCGCCATAGCGCGTATCCATTCCGCACCCGCGCGCGTCTTGCCCGCGCCGCGCCCGCCCAGCAGCATCCACACCCGCCAGAGCCCTTGCGGGGGAAGCTGGTGGTCGTGCGCCCATGTCGGCCAGTCGTGCTTTAGGAATTCAAGCTCCTTGTGCGACAGATCCTTCAGGAATTGGTCAGCCGTCGCGTCTGATCCGCTCAAGACGTTCCGCAAGCTCCTGGCGCAGGTCATCCGCTCCCTTTCCGCTGTCTTCTTCGCTTTCCGGCAGGCTCGAGCGCAGCTCGATCAGCGTGTCGAGCGTGCGCGCAAGGCTTGAAAGCGTGCGCGCCGTTTTCTCCGCTTCCGCCACGGCATCCGCCCCTTCCGCCGGTTCCGGCGCGGTTTCGCCCGCGCTCAGGCCAAGGCGCTTTTCCAGCCGGCCGATTTCCACGTCGAAGGCGCGGTAAAGCCGGTTGACGAGCTGGCGCATCCGTCGCGGATCGCCCGCGATCAGGATCGCACGGGCGTCCGCCCCCACCAGCCAGCCGTCGGCCTTCGCGCGCGCGGCGACGGATTTGTAGGCGACGCCGAGGCGATCGGCGATTTCGGTAAAGCTCACCCCGTGCGTTTCGTGGTCGCGCCGCGCCTCGTCCCAGGCAACAGGCCCCGGCCGCTTCACCGGCTTGCCCGCGCCTGCGCCCGGCGGCCTTCCCGCCCCTCGCCTGGCGGCCGGGTTTGCCGGCTTTTCGGCACGCGTTTCCCCGCCGCCGGCGGCGGTGCTGCCGTCGTTCCCTTCGTTTGTCATGTCGGTAATCCTGCTTTGGTTGCGGTTCTAAACGCCTGTCATCCCCGCGCAGGCGGGGACCTTGTGCCGCAAACAGTGCCGCCTCTACCAGTCATCTCCGTCCCTATTGTCATCCCCGTCCCTATTGTCATCCCCGCGAAGGCGGGGATCTCCCATCACATGCCACGCCCACTCTCCGCCGTCACGCCGGGCCTGACCCGGCGCCCAATCACCGTGCAACATGCGGGGGCGATGAGGATTTCAGCGGGGCGATGCCGCGAATTCATTGATAATTCGAAACATTTCACGCAGCGGATTGGTCCCCGGATCAGCGTTCAGCTTGCGCTTCACTTGTCCGGGGCGACACTGAGTATGAGACATGAAAACTGCTACGTCCCGGTGCCGAGCAACCGGGAAACAAATCAGCGCTCACGACTTCCCCCCAATCCTCACCTCCCCAAATGAAAAAACCACCGGCCTTTCGAACCGATGGTATCCTGAATTCTTTCCTATATCGGCCTGTCTGGGCCTGCTCCCGGCCTTCACCCGCCGCCGCCAAGCGGCGCCCCTCACTTCCGGAGCACCCTGTCAGCCGCAGTTTTCCGACCGTGCAAGAACCCTACCGAAACACCGTCACGCTGTCAAGGATTTTTTTCCTACATAAATCCACAAGGCAAAAACATCTGAAACGCCATGCATCCAGGTGAAAGGCCTTCAGAGTTGGACGACGACTTGAAAATCTGGATCGCCGTTACGTTCACCGGTGGGAGGGTGGCACGCCCTACCCCATGTAATTGCCTGGGATTTTGCTCATATGGTCTTCAGATATTATCCCGACGGCCTCGCAGCCGAGGTAAAACAGGTTCAACGCCAGGACGGCACAGTCCAGAGCGGTTTTGTCGATCTCTTTTGGCGACGCGAATTTTCGATCCGGTTGATATGTCGTCTCACCCGCGTACTTGAATATAGCCGCCATGTCTTCATCAAGTTCCGGACGCTCCAACAGGGAGTTATGGACAGCCCAATGTCGCATGTCCGCCAGCCGCGCCGCTTCATGCAACACTTCGTCCATGCGTTCATAGTGCGGGCGCAGAGCAGGGTGGGCGCCGAATGCCTTTCGAAGGTAAGCCCCCTTCTGACTGACGGAAATTGGCGGATTGGGTTCGATATCCTTCCCGCCGAAACCGTCGTCGACGGCGGATATGATAGAATCCAGGGTCGTTTCCGCCGCTGCCCAGCACGTTGTGAGATAGCCGATAGCTGAATACCACCGCAGTTGCTCTTCGGAGAATTTGTGCATGCAAAACACCTAACAATAAGCCAGACCAGAGATATCATGACGGAATGCTTGGACGGATGCCCAAAGCACCACAGAAGCAGCGCACCGCATGCTTCGTGCCGATCGAGCAAACGATGCGGATCAGAAACCCTATGTAATCATAGGCCTTCACAATGTGCTCGCGATACTATTACCGCATTATTCCCTAAGGTATTCGCATTTTTGACAATCCACCGATCTCTCAAACGATGATTACAATTAATATATGCAATATATTCTGTATTTTCTGCGCCAAACATATCGCACTCTGCGAGACACTCTTTACGCAAATTGATTCCAGCAAGATAGCGCGTATCTATGCGTGTAAACTCCGACCATGTCACAGTTGGAAGATTGAGAACGTGCTTTCAGTCGTGTTGGTGTGAATTATTCATAACGTCCGCTATAACGGTCACGGGAGGAGCGTCGCGCCGTGTCCAGCATCGAAAAACGCACGATCAGCCTGCCGACGCGGCATGCGGCCTATATCGACAGTCTCGTGAAGTCCGGCCTTTACGGCTCCGCAAGCGAGGTTGTCAGGGCCGGACTTCGCGCCCTTCAGGAGCGTCATGCCGCTGTAGAGCGCTGGCCCAGAGAAGATGTCGCTGCCGCTTATGACGCCTTGCGGGCGGACCCTGAGCGCGCCGTACCGGCGAAAGATGCATTCGACGAAATCCGCACTCGCCATGCCGAAAAGCTCAAGGCGAATCGTTGAGAAAACGCCGAGTCTTCTTCGCGCCGGAAGCGCGGGACAATCTTGTCGAACTATATGAATGGATTGCGGCAGCAGCCGATCCGGATATCGCGCTGCCGTACATTGAGCGAATTGAAGATTACCGCCTCACTCTGGAAACGGCTTCCGAACGCGGGCAACTGCGCGAAGACATTCGGCCAGGTCTGCGTGTTGCCAGCTTCCGCAGGCGGCTAACTACCGCTCTCAGCGTTTCGGGTGACAGGGCAACCATTCTTCGGGTTTTCAACGGGGGCAGAAATTTGGAGCGGGAGATTTAGCGATTACCGTCCACAACGACAGAACAATTCCATTCTGCGAAACCGGCCGCCCTTGATGCTTTCAGCGCGCAATCTTCCCGTTCGCCCGCTTCACACCCTCCGCTTCCGAAACCGCCTCGGATGATAGTTTGCCCTTGCCCCTCAGCCAATTCGCAACAGTTGCCAGGTCCCGCAGCGGTGTTTTGTTTGTGCCTGAAGCGGAATTGCGTCAGGCAATTGCCTAACGCGCTATGCTGTCATTCCCGCGCAGGCGGGAATCTGGCGGCCCGCACACCGCCGGCATAATGAATTCCTCATACCGGCGGTTTTCGCCGGCCCCGGCCTTTCTCGATCGCCCTTCCGGCTGCCGGACGTATCCCCTCCCGGTCGATCAGCGCCCTCAATTCTTTTGCCGTCCAATCCCCTCGTTCGCCCGCTTCACACCTTCCGCTTCCGCCACTGCTTCGGGCGAAAGCTTGCCCTTGCCCCTCAGCCAACCCGCAACAGCTGCCCAATCCCACAGTGGCGATTCTGAGGTCACGCGGGCGACCGGCGCCGGGAACCCCTTGCCGCGCTGGCCCTTGGCGTATTGGGTAATTGCCGCACGCGTCATGCCGCATCGCGCAGCAATATCGGACAGGTTCACCAGCGGGTCGGGTTCGATCCGTTCCACCGTTGCGCCGGCGGATCGCACGCAATCGACCGCCGAGGATATCGCGTCGTCGATATTCTCCGCCTCTCGTGCGAAATCTACGATGATGTGCCCTTTCTGGAAGGACACGAGTGCATCATCGCATCCGGCATCGTAGAACCGCGCTTCAAAAAATTCAGCGGAAGGGTCAAGGCCGGAGGCGACGATGCTGAACTCATAAGTCTTCATCATGGTTCTGCTCCGAAGGCTTATGCGGACAACGGTCTACCGCCCTGATGATCTGTTTCGCGTGGTTGGCGGCGTTCCTTGGTGTGCCATTCACGCCGATCTAGTGTCCCGAATCCGAAGTTCGTTGGATTTTGCAGCGAGCTCCGCACGAACTTCGGATTCGATCAGGACACTAGCAACTCTATGTTTCCAGTGTGGTTTTGGATTTGAAGTTCGTTATATCGGTCGGAGCCGGCTCTGAAACGGACTTCAAATCCACCACACTGGCAGCCTTCCCGGTCCGCGAAAGCGCAGAACATACGCCCCCAATGGCCCATCTTGCGCCATGTCCAGCCACGGGACTCCGCATAGGCAACCGCAGCTTCGACTTCCTTGCTCGGGTGCCTTGGCCTGCCCAAATCAATATCCTTTATAGCGGATATTTGTTAACATATGTCAACAAGAATCATTTTTTACAATCGAATATTCCAGCACCGGCGACCAACAGAAAGCCGGCTTCCTGCTCCCCTGCCTCACTCCCCCCAGTTCATGTTTTTCACCGGCAGGGGCTTGAGCAGGGTTTCCACGTTTTCGGAATTGGCGACGATGACGCGGTTTCGTCCCTGGCGCTTGGCCTGGTAGAGCGCGGTATCCGCCCGGCTCATGGCGCCGGCGATGCAACTGTCGGACTCCAGCGCCTTGGCGACGCCGATGCTGATGGAGAGCGCCGCGCAAACGTCGCTTTCCGGCAGGTGACAGGTCATCACCGCCTTGCGCAGGCGCTCCGCCACCTCGGCTGCTTCTTCGAGCGAGCGGTTCGGCAGTACGGCGCAGAATTCCTCGCCGCCGATCCGGCCCAAAAGACCGTCCGTCCCCAGTTCGCCGGAGAGTGCCCGGGCAATATCCTTGAGCGCGTAGTCGCCGGCGGCGTGGCCGAGCGTATCGTTGATTTGCTTGAAGTGATCGACATCCAGGACGGCGGCCGTAAGCGGGCGGCCGAGGTGGCGCGTGCGCGCCAGTTCCTTGTCCGCCTGGCGGATGAATTCGCGCCGGTTGAGAACGCCTGTCAGATCGTCGGTCGTCGCCAGCCTCTGGAGTTCGGCCTGCGCTTCCTGCAACTGGCGAAAATCGCGGTCGCGGCCGATTTCATGGGCGATCCAGTCCGACAGGAGCCGGAGGATTTCCTTGTCCGTATCGGAAAACGGCTTGGCGCGCGGGCTTGCGGAACAAAAGCACAGCGTGCCGTATGTCTCGCCATCCACCACGAGAGGAGCGCCGATGTAGCTTTCCCGGCCCAGATCCTCGTAGTTCATATGCAGGGAAAAGTCGTTATAGCCGCCGAATTCCACCGTCACGGGCTTGCCCGTCTCGACCACCTTTCGGCAATAGGTGGTGTTGAGCTCGCGCGTCTCACCCGGCCGGAATTGCTCGGAGCTGCCAAAGGCATGGTCGATCTTGTGGACATTGCCTTCGATCGCCGCGACGAGGCCGTTTTGCAGGTCGAAGGCGTCCACCCCCAGCTTCAGCACCGCTCCGATTTTCTGCCGGGCGTCGAGCTGCCTGCTTGAGGCGATACGGTAGAGGCCCTGCAGGACGCGTTCCACGGTCTTCAGATGCGTGACATCCGTGGCGAACACGAATATCGCCTCCACCTGGCCTTCGGCATTGAAATCCGGCGTATAGCAGAGGTCGACGTCGCGGGTGACGCCGTCGGGATAGGGCAGGCGCGCGATGAAGCGTTGCACCTCGCCGGCGCAGGCCGCCTCGTAGTAGGGCAGCACCGTCTTCAGGAAGTTTTCGGACATGAAGTCCGAAGCCTTGCGCCCGATCAGCTCCGCCCTCGTGCGCCCCAGCCACGAGGCTCCCAGTTCGTTGATCGTTCGGTAGGTGCGGTCGCGGGCAAGCTCGGCGATGTAGCACGGCAGGCTGTCGTTCAGGATTCTCAGGCGCAGTTCCGCCTGCTTCAGCCGCGCCTCGGCCTGTTTCATCGCCGTGATATCCGTGCGGACGCCGGCGATGCCGCCGTCTTTCGTGCGCCTTTCGTTGATGAGCAGCCACCGCCCGCAGTCAAGCTCCTGCTCGACCGGATGGGGCTTCGGATTCTGGTGCGCGGCAAGCCTTGCATCCAGCCATTCCTCGTCCGAAAGGCCGCCGGTATTGTATTCGCCGCGCTCCAGGCCGTAGCGAAGGATGTCTCGGAAATGCGCGCCCTGCACCATTGCGGGAGCGGATTTCGGGTAGATTTCCTTGTAGCGCTGGTTGCACAGGATCAGCCGGTCGTCGGCGTCGAAATAGGCGAAGCCCTCGCTCAGGGATTCCAGCGCGACTTCCAGTTGCTCATGCGCCGATGCTTTTTCCCGTTCCAGGTTGCGCCGCCAGCTCATGTCCCGCAGCACGTAGACGAACGCGGCGATTTCACCGCGTTCGTTGCGCATGGGCCCGCTCGTTCCGTCGACGATGAATATTTCGCCGTTCTTGCGCTTGCCCTTCATGCGCAGGCGGTCGCTGGCGTTGAGTTCCCTCGCCTTCACCCGCCAGCTTCCGACCTTGTTGTAATCGTCTTCGGAAGCGTAGAGAAACCCCGGATCCTGGCCGATAATCTCATCGCCCGGATAACCGAACATCCGCTCGCCCGCTTCGTTCACATAGACGAACTTGCGGTTGGTGTCGGTGATGAAGACCGCATCCTCGAATTCCGAGAACAAGGCGGTTAGCGTCGCCGTGGATACCTCCAGATCAAGCATCTAGGGCTCGCTTCGAAATGCACGGAATAGTTTTATGCAACAGATTTCGCAGCCGGCGGCCCGGTCAGTGGCGCGCCCGCTCCTCCCCTTTAACCATTTGGCTCAGGGTATAGCCGGTATTATTTAAACGAGTCTTCCGTAGGCGCTTCGATCACGAAATCTTCATAATTCTCGACGGCGATCCCGTCCTCGGGGATCGTAAGCCCGCGCACCGATATTCCGGCCTCGTGCACCGTTTCCGGCGAGCCCGACACAAGCGGGTGCCACCAGTAGAGATCGCGCCCTTCCGCGATCAGGCGATAGGCGCAGGTTACGGGCAGCCAGTGCAGCCGTCTCACGGATTCCGGCGTCAGCGGCACGCAATCCGGTACGGTTTCATGGCGCTTTTCGTAGTTCTTGCAGCGGCAACTGCCGTCGTCGAACAGCGTACAGGCGATTCTCGTCCAGGCAATCTCGCCGGTTTCCCAGTCTTCCAGCTTGTTGAGGCAGCAGCGCCCGCATCCGTCGCAGAGCGCTTCCCACTCGGCGGCGTCCATCTCTTCCAGCGTCTTCGCCTTCCAGAAGAAATCGCCGGGTTTCGCGCCCTTCACCGTCTTGGCCATACGATATATACCGCTTGTCTCTACGTCTTTCCGCCTGCGGGAATTTTCAAGGGCTTGGCGGTACTTGTCATTTGATGCAAGGTCAATCCGATTCCATTATAATTGAGGTTCGGGCCGGCGGGGATTGCGGGTTGTTCCTCGCGGGACCATGCGGTTGAGCGAAATCGGGCACAAGTAACTTGAGTACGCGATCTTCAGGACCTGAAACCGGCGGAAACCCAGATTTGCCGCCTTCCAAGCCACCCTCATTCCCCGTGCGGATATGGCGTGAATTGCGCCGCGGCATGCTTTCGGCCGATGCTTGGGTCGATACGGTCCTGTGGCGGTTCTTCACCGCCCTGAGGCGCGGACTTGAGGGTTATTCGGCATTCTTGCGGAAATTTCGCGCACGCGGTGTCGGGCGCCTGGGTGCCGAACTCGGGTCCGACGCCCTGACGTTCGGCCTCGGCGGACTGATCGTCATGCTCACGTTTGCGTTACCCGCCTTCGAGGAAACGGCTCGCTCGGACTGGAGAACCACCGACGATTTTTCGGTCACCTTTCTCGACCGTTTCGGCAACGAGGTCGGCCACCGCGGAATTATCCTCAACGACACGGTCCCGCTGGAAGACATTCCCGACCATATGATAAAGGCCGCGCTCGCCACGGAGGATCGCCGCTTCTTCCATCACTTCGGCATCGACGTGATCGGCACCTTCCGCGCGATGGTGGAAAACGTGCGCGCCCGCTCGGTGGTCCAGGGCGGCTCCTCGCTTACCCAGCAGCTTGCCAAGAACCTGTTTCTTTCCAACGAGCGCACGCTGGAACGCAAGATCAAGGAAGCCTTCCTGGCCCTTTGGCTGGAGGCGAACCTCACCAAGCGCGAGATCCTGAAGCTTTACCTGGACCGCGCCTACATGGGCGGCGGAACCTTCGGCGTGACAGCCGCTTCCAAGTTCTATTTCAACAAGAACGTGCGCGATCTTTCGCTGGCCGAAGCGGCGATGCTTGCGGGCCTCTTCAAGGCTCCGACGAAATACGCCCCGCATATCAACCTTCCCGCCGCCCGCGCACGCGCCAACGAAGTGCTGACCAACATGGTGCAGGCCGGTTTCATGACCGAAGGTCAGGTTATCGGCGCGCGACGCAATCCCGCCGTCGCGGTCGACCGCAGCCAGGAGCGCGCGCCGGATCA
The DNA here is from genome assembly GCF_009826895.1 of Stappia sediminis. GTDB lineage: Bacteria > Pseudomonadota > Alphaproteobacteria > Rhizobiales > Stappiaceae > Hongsoonwoonella > Hongsoonwoonella sediminis. The sequence goes on from NZ_WUMV01000006.1 coordinate 35,228, forward strand.
CTTCCTCGACTACGCCTTCGACCAGTTGAAGGAGCTTGCCCGCACGAAGCCGGCGCTCGCGCAAGACCGTATCGTGACCGTGCGCACAACGCTCGATCCGGGCCTGCAACGCCAGGCGGAGCGCGCGGTGCTTTCCACGCTTCGCGAGTATTCGGACCGCTACGGCGTGGAGGAAGGCGCGGTAGCGGTTCTTGTGCCGGATTCCGGCGCGGTTCGCGCGATGGTCGGCGGCAAGAACTATGGCGCCAGCCAGTTCAATCGCGCGGTCGACGCGCTGCGCCAGCCGGGGTCTTCCTTCAAGCCTTTCGTTTATATCACGGCCTTCCAGAACGGGTATGAACCGAAGTCGATCGTACCCGATGCTCCGATCAATATCGGCGGCTGGAGCCCGCGAAACTACGGCCGGCGCTATCGCGGAGCGGTCACGCTCAAGACGGCGCTGACGAAGTCGATCAACACCGTTCCCGTGCGCCTCGCCCAAGCGCTTGGCAGGGACAAGGTCGTTGAAAACGCATATAAAATGGGCATCACGAGCGAGCTGAAAATCACCCGCGCGCTTCCCCTCGGCGTGGCGGAGGTTCGCGTTCTCGATATGGCCGCCGCTTATTCCACATTCGCCACGGGCGGCAAGCGAAACAAGGTGTTCGCGATCCAGGAGGTGAAGAATTCCAGCGGGGATATCATCTACGAGCATGATCGCGAAGCTCCCCCGCCCGAGCGCGTCCTGCAGGAAAAAGCGGCGATGGAGATGAACGACGTGCTCGTCAATGTGGTCGAGCGCGGCACGGGCCGCCGGGCGCAGATCGAAGGTGTCGTCGCCGCGGGCAAGACCGGAACGACCCAGGCCTACAGGGATGCCTGGTTCGTAGGCTATACCGGAAACTACGCGGCCGCCGTCTGGTTCGGCAACGACGACTTTTCCCGCACAAACCGCATGACCGGCGGCTCGCTTCCGGCGATGACCTGGCAATCGATCATGGAATACGCCCATCAGGGAATCGAGCTCAAGACGCTTCCGGGCGTGGAAGCGGAAACGAAGCCCGAGGCGGCGGAAGTGGCGAAAGTCGACCCCGATGCCGGCGGTTCGCGGCCCCGGCTCTTGCGCGAGCAGTCGATGGCCGTCCTGAAGCAGATCGGCGAGAAGCTTTCGGAAATTTCCGTTCCCGCGCTTCCCGGCCAGCGGGCCGCGGCATTCCCGGATACCGACACGAGCACGGTGACCAGGTGAGCGCAACCGAAAGCTTCAACCCGGAAGCCACATGGGTGCCGCCGGACAGGCGTCCGGCGATCTTGCGGCCGTCCCGCAGGCTTGGCGCCGCGTCCCTGGCCTATGTTCTCCTGGTCGCCCTCTTCGTCGGCCTCGGTTCGGCCTATCTCTCGGTTGAAAAGGGAGAACTTTTCGGCGCGCTCCGTCTTGGCCTGTGGGAGGCCTTTCCCGATGCCGGCACGCCTGAGGCCGACCCGTATTCGGCAGCCATGTATGCACGCACAGGCCGCATACCGCTCGCCGGCGGCGAGGGCCTTGCCTTCCTCGCAGACAGCGACAGCGCCGGCCGCCCTCTCGACCCCGCCTGCGACTACCGCATTTTCGGCAAGACCGCGCCATCCCGGCTGTGGACGCTGGTCTCCATGAACCGCGAATTCCGGCTGGTCGCAACCGTTGCCGGACGTGCGGGCCTTTCCAGCCATCATCTCCTTCGCAGGCCCGACGGCAGCTTCGAGATTACCGCGGCCCCCTATGCAAGACCCGGCAACTGGCTTCCGACCGCCCCGATCGCCGACGGTCTGGTCTTCGTGCTGCGGCTCTACGATACCCCGCTGACAACGGGAACCGGCATCGCGAACGTCGATATGCCCGACATCGTCAGGGAGCGTTGCCGATGAAGACGCTAAACCTTGTCAGGCTGGGGCTGCTCACACTTGCCGGTGTTTTCATCGGGGGGATCATTCACGTCGTGGTGGTTCTTGGCGTTCCCGCCCAGGTACCCGACCTCGCCTATGAGCGGATCGGCCGGTTCGGCGCGGATGAAGGCTTCATACGCCTGCCGCCGATAGCCGCCGGATCGGAGACGCTGGCAATGCTCGACCCGGCGATGACGCATGCCGCCTGCCGGTATCAGCTCGAAACCGGGCCGGTGCGCCTTGAAGCGACGATACCCGCCCCTTTCTGGTCGTTCGCGCTCTTCAACCGCCGTGGCGAGACGATCTATTCCTTCAACGATCGCACCTCCGGCACGGGGCGGCTGACAATGCTGGTGCTCACTTCCGATCAGCTGAGCCGCCTGCGCGAGCAGCCGCCGGAAAACCTTGAGGACATGATCGTCATCGAGACCGAAGCCGAAGAGGGTTTCGCACTCCTGCGCGCCTTTATTCCCGATGCCCTGCGCCGAAGCGTTATCGAGACGTCGCTCGAAGAGGCGGTGTGCCGGAAACTTTGAATTTTCGTCAAGCCGCTCAAGCGGACGGACCATCGACCGATACTATTGATTTTTCATTCAAAATCGCTACTTCAGCGCATACTTCGAGATAGCGGAGCCAGTTTTGTTTGCCTGACAGTCCGCCGATATTGATCTGCTTTCGAACACGTGACAAAGCGGCATCCGTATCCGGCCCAAAAATCCCGTCGGCGCCGGATTCTCCTATATCCTGATTAAATAACTTCATCAAAGTGTGCTGCAGGAACAGAACATGACTCCGCGCTTCACGTTTAAATCTTACGGTCGTTCCATTGTCGAAATGAAAATGGTCTTCATGCGCCTTGTTGTAATCGTAGTTTAGTACCGTTCCGAATTTCGTTCGCAAACATGCTTCGATAGCGAGATAGATATATGGGCGGTCAGGGAATGTATTTGCCACCCATTTTGTATTGTCCGCGAATATCAAAGCATCCAAATCGAATGCCCTGTTTTTATGATGGTAGGAACGTCCATTGCCGGACCGCCCAACGCCGCCACTCCAGATCTGCTTGATCTCGTACTCGCCTTTACTTAGCGCATCGCGTATCGTGGCAACGGCCTTTTCACAAATTCCAAAAAATTTTTGATCAATAAAGGGTCGCATTGCCACCGCTTCATTACCATAGGAACCGCTTTTAAACCTGTCATAAAAAAGCGAGATCCCCGAAATATTATCCACCCTTACCAAAGTCATTTGAATAACTCCTGTTTTTTACTTGAAATACACCCTCTCTCATACTTTGATATTATATACGGAAAGCTAACGAACTTGATTTCAATAGTTTTTGCATCATTTTTATTTTCTAATAATATTTTTACAACAGCCTAAATATTTATCACTTATTTTAAGAGCAAGGCGCAATGTTAAAAATTAATATCTCAATAATCCACAGTTTTTATCTTGATTTTATAAATCACATATTCATCATTTTCAACGATTATACAATATATAAACTTATAATCAACGCCTAATATTTCCTCTATTACTGAAGATAAATATTACAATGCCTATTTTATCGATAGATGTGAAACTCATCAGTTATCGAGGCTTTATCTTCGCACCTGGGTTCGGTCCGAATTTGCCCAATGAAGTACTCAACACCCCGGGCCGATACGATTGACCTATTTCTTGCTTGCCGGGCGCTCAAGCCCCCAACCCGTGTAGATGCGCGATTGCTTGACCACTCTTTCCTGCCCGTAGCGGTTGATGCCGGTACATCCCTTCTCCAGGAAGACGATCTGCGCGGCAAGCCGCTTCCACGCCATATTGGCGTCCCACACCTTGTCGTCGGACGGCGTTTCGATCTCGAGCGCATCAATCGCGTGGCGGTATGACTTCAGGCGATACCGGAGCGAAAGCATCGCCCATGAGGTGTATCGTTTGTTTTCCCAGACCCGCGCCTGTGCTCCGGCCAGCTCTTCCTTTGTGGAAACATCTCGCCGGCCGAGCGCACGCAAGCGCTCCTCATCGGCGGCGGCAACACGTTCGGCGACCTCGCAGAACGGCAGGACAAGTTCAGCGTCCCCCAGCGCGTCCGCGGCAACACGGTCGTAGCGCGCATCGCTGGACTCGTATCGGTCGGATCGCAGGTACGAGTAGTAGCGGCCCGGATCGAGCGTCTGGTCCGCTTCGGGCAGGATGCGCGTGCGGATGAGTTCGACCTGCGAACCGGCGATCCAGTCTTCCGAACTGGGAGGACGGATCAGGCTCCAGCCGCGATCACGCAGCAAACGCTCGTCATCGGTAAGGTTGAAACGCGAGACGGGTTCACGGCGGTTATGCGCCGCTTCGTAGCCGATCGCTGGCATCACCTGATCGTGGATGACGGAAGGTTTCGCCCGGTCGAAATCCCCGGTGGGGCGCGAGCAACCAGATATCGAGGCACTCAGGACGGCGAATACCGCGAACCCTGTCCAGCGGGCAATGGACGCGCTTCTTGCCGCAAGCCTGTTGTCACGCCGATCGCGCATTCCTGTTTCCGCCGCCTTCCGTCGAGCAGTCGCTCAGGCGCAGGGCCCACCCCGGCGCGCGCGGCGTTTAAATCGGAAAGCCCGGGCCGCGTTCCTCAGACTGCTGACGATCCAGCTTGCGCCCGATTCGGGCACTCAAATCAACCCCTTCCCGCTCCATACGGATGCCGGGAAAGATCACAACGACGCCTTTTCGCTCACCATCGGCGCCAGCCGGCCTGCCTTGACGGACCGCGCGGCGCGGCGCTTCGGCAAAGTTCAGTACGGTACCCATCGCATCCTCCATCGCAAAACCGGGCTTGGGATCCCGGTCGAAGGCGACGCCCTACAAGACACCTGCGATCAGTTGGCGCTTAACCGGGTTAACAGGGTGTTAACGACGGCCCTTGCTAAAGTTACCTAAAGAAATAGCGCACTGTCCGTGATAATTCGGTCACATCTGATTGAGAACGGCCGCGCATTAAACCTGGATCAATTCCGGTTGATTAACGACAAAGCCTTCAAGACTGCAATCATTGATCAAATTGGGCGGCCGAGCCCATGATTTGGGCGGCACAAGACTGTTCAACACATTATAAAATTCTGACAAGCCTCTACAAACTCTTGTATTTTTACGATTAACGCTCTTTTAGCTTTAACGAAACGTTAATCGTTTTGCTTCAATTCTAATCAACATGGTCGTGACCCAGTTCCTCGCGTATCGGTCCGGTGTCTTCCTTGTCGAAAAAAAGCATCAGTTCGGACAGTGTCGTGTCCCTTTCCGAAGGTTCCGGCGACTCGCGCAAGTCCCGCACATTGCTTGCGGCATGCGAACTCTATGTCTCGATGGACAGTCACGACAGGAGCGAGCGCGCGATCTTCGCCGAGCTTGCACGCCAACTCCTTCCGGAGACCAATTTCGAGGGCCGGCGGCGTATTTCCGAACTTCTGGCCGGGGCTGCCCAGGTTCCGCAGGAAACGCTTTCCGCTCTTGCACGGGATGAGGACCCCCGGGTCGCGGCTCCGATCCTTGCCGCGTCCGACGGATTGAGCGACTGCGATCTCGTAGCCGCCGCCGGGCGTGGACCGGAAGGCTTGCGCCGGCTCATCGCCTCACGGCCTTCGCTTCCCGAGCCTGTGGTCACCGCCCTTTTCGCCACAGCTGACGCCGAGACCCTGGAAACGCTCCTCAACCGTGCCGACGTGGCCGTATCGAGCGAAGCCCTTTCCGTTCTCGAGGAACGGCCGGATATATTGCGGCGGCTTGCCCCGGACCTCGCGGCGGTAAAGGCCTTGCCGGCAAGCCTCCTCTTTTCATCCTTTCCGGATCTCGACCATGCGGGGCGGATGGAGGCGATCGCCGCCGCCGAAACCCGTGCACTGGCGGAGCTTGCGCGCAAGGAAAGGCCGCTCTCCCTGCACACTGCCTTCAAACCGGCAGTGCTTCAGGATCTGGTCGCCGCCGCCCTTTCCGGCGGGGTTGCCGCGTTCGCGGCGCATCTGGCCTATGCATTGGCGCTCCCGCCGGATGTCGCAGCACAAATCGCCGACGACGCGCAAGGAGAAGCCCTTGTCGTTTGCCTTCGTGCGCTTGGCCTGAACGACGACGACGCGGCCCGCATCCTCGTGCGTCTTTTCGGCGCCAAACATTCGCTCGACGATTTGCGCGGCCTGCTCCGGCTTTTCGACAGGCTGACGCCACGGGCCGCCTCCATTCTCGTTTCGGCATGGAATAACGACCTGCCTTTGGACGACGCCAAGCCGGCCACACCCCTTCACGCGCCGCAGTTCGCCGGCGCCGCACGTGCGGAAACGGCAGCGAAGCCACGCCCCGCCTTGCCGGCCAACGCCCGCAAGACCCGCCGCAAAACCGGCTGACCCCGAGGCCACGATCGTGCTGCGCTACAGCCAGCTTCCCGTATTCGGGATGAGCGGCTTACCCGTGAAGCGGCACCTGCGTCAGATGCTGTCCAGAAACGCCCGGCCCTCGCGGTCCTCGATCTCGACGATCCAGAAATCCGGGTCGATACGCGCCTCGCGCTCGAATTTCCCGTCGATTTTTTCCTGATCCGCGCCTTCAAGCAGCTTTTCGAACACGCGCCCGCCGGAGCCGTGCTCTTCCATCATCGATTGCGGGGCGGGCCCATAAAGGTCGAATGTGCCGTCCAGCCGGTCCACCACGACGAAAATCGCACCCGCTTCGAATGCGCCGCGCCTGCGCACCACGGCGTAGGCGCCTTCCTTGTGGCAGCGGCGCACATGTGCGCTCACCCAGAAATCGGATGTAAGCCGCATGGCCGACCGCAACCTCCGCTTCGAGAATCGATGAATATGGCGGACCGAGGTCTATCGCGGATTGTCTGCCGGTGATAGGTCAAGCTGCGCTCAGCTGGAGGCCAATACGTACAGAAAAACCGGTCTCCTCCGCGATGCTCCGGCGTTCAGCCGTCTAGCGGTTTGATCCCAACATTTGCATCTCCCTGCCGCAAGCTCGGCTGCAAATGTTGGGATCGTTAAAACCACTAGCTAAATATTTATTTATAGTGGATTTTTTTGATTTTGACATTTGATTGAGAGCCCAACTGCGAATGGGTATCAAATGTCAAAATCGATCCACTAGCTTGCGCCCGCTCATGCGCTCCAGCTCTTCGCTCACCCGGTCGTTCAGCGAACCGGTGATCGGCAACCCCCGATCAAGCTCGAAGCGGCGGATGGCGCTCGCCGTTTCATCTCCCATCAGCCCGTCGACGGCGACCGGGCCGTAGCCGAGGTCCGCAAGGATCGACTGGGCCTGCAGTATGCGCCTGTCGCCTTCCGGCTGGCTCGCGGGCCTGGGAATTCCCGAGGAGCCCGTGACCGGGCTTACCGGAACGTCGGCTGGCGGCAGCGGCGTTCCTAAGGTTGTCGGAGCGCTTTGCGGCACCGGCACGCTTTCCCCGCTGGGCAGTCCGCCGCTCGCCTCGCCCGTGTCGAGCGAGAGGCGGGCGACGAGCGCCGCCGAAATCTTGCCCGTGTCGGACAAGGAGCGCGAGCGCTGGTAAGCCCTGACGGCACGGTCGGTCGCAGGTCCCTTTATCCCGTCGAGCAGCCCCTCGTAGAAGCCGAGGCGGCGCAATTCCAGTTGCGCATCGTGAACGAGCAGCGAATAGGCCGGGGCTCGCGAGGATTGCGTTTGATCCGCCGCAAGCGGCGCTGCATCGCGCGTGGAAAATAGCGGAGCCGGATGCGGTTCGGACTGGAAGCTGGTCGCGTTGGCGATAATGATGGCGACCGTCAACAGCATGACGAGCCATCCGCCGGCGATCACCGGATTGTCGAAGACGATGCTCCTTGCATTCGTCCCGTCGATCTGATCCGCAAGATCGGCGGAAGATCGATTTTTCCGGTTCGGGCGGGCCTTTGAATTCGCAGTGCGGCGAGCCATGGACGCTTTCCCCGTTACGCGATCTTGCGCGCCGGCGCAGGCTGTTCCTGAGGCAATTTGTCCTCGTGCGCAGCGCCGGTCCAGGGCAGCCGGACGGAAACTGTCGTGCCCTTGCCGAGCCGGCTTTCGAACTCCACATCGCCGCCATGAAGTTCCGCGAGGCCCTTGACGACCGAAAGCCCGAGGCCGGTTCCCTCATGCGCGCGGTTATAGCCGGAATTCGCCTGGAAAAACGGCTTGCCGAGCCGGTCGAGATCTTCCCTGGCAATGCCGATGCCCCGGTCGCGCACGCGCATGACGAGGTGATCGCGCTCGCGGTGGGCGGCGACGACGACCGTATTGCCGGCATCGGAGAATTTCACCGCGTTCGAAATCAGGTTCAGCAGGATCTGCTTGCAGGCGCGGCTGTCGGCGGAAAACTCCCTAAGCGACTTGGGAACATCGGCGATGAGCTCGATGTCCTTCTTGTCGGCTTCGCCCCGCATCATGCGCACGCAGGCCTCGATCGTCTCGGCAAGGTCGAACGGCTCCACGACCAGATCGAAATTTCCCGTCTCGATCTTCGACATGTCGAGAATGTCGTTCACCACCTGCAGGAGATGACGGCCGGAATCGTGGATAAGGTCAATGTATTCGCCGCTTTTTTCAGCGTTCTGAAGCAGATGCGGCGTATTTCTGAGAAGATCAGAAAAGCCGATGATCGCGTTGAGCGGCGTACGCAATTCGTGGCTTACGTTTGCCAGGAACCTCGTTTTGGCCGCGCTGGCCGCTTCCGCTTCCTCGCGCGCTTCGGCAAGCATCGCCTCATGCGCCTTGCGGTCGGAAATGTCGCGGTACACGGCGACGACATCGCCTTCCACGCCGGGGACCGAACGCTCCACTGAGCGTGCGTTCATCTCCAGCCAGAGATAGTCGCAGTGCCCGTCGTGCGTTCCCGGCGAGCTGTGGCGAATCCGGAATTCGATATTTGCCGGCTCGCCGGACATCGCCGCATCCGAAATCGCCTTGAGAAACGCCGGCCTGTCAGCCACGTGGACGCGGGCGAAGAGCCCCTTGCCCATCACTTCGCGCCGCCGCACCCCGACGACGGACTGCACGGAAGGGGAAACGAACTGAACCGAGCCGTCGGCGGCGTGGAGCGAGATGACATCGGTCACATTCTCCGCGACCAGCCAGTATTTTGCTTCGCGCTCGCGTAGAAGCTGGCGGCCCCGCCGGTTGTCCCAATCGATCCTGAGCGCAAGCACGCCCGCATAGGCAAGTGCGGCCGCCCCCGTGACCGCTTCCATCGCCGCCTTCGATATATCCGCACCCGGAAATGCGAAACGCGGAAGGGCGAGCGGATCTGCAAGCGCAAGCCCGGCGACGATCGCCGCGGATGCTGCCGCGACGATGCCGATCACCTTTCGAGATCCCGAAAGTGCCGCTTCCAGGGGCGCGATGGCCAGCCACAGAAGCGCGAAGGACTCAATTCCCCCCGTAAGGGCTGCCATTGCGCCGATGAAACTCGCGAACAAAAGCGCCGAAGCCAGATGCGCCATGGCGATCGAGCCGGATCGCGAAAGGAACATGGCAACCGGGATTTGCGCGATCAGCCAGGCAAGCGCAAGCGTTACAGGAAGCGTGATCGGTCCGACGAGGGCAAGCGCAAGCGGCAGAAGCACGAGCGCGGCAATTCCCCCGAGGAGATTGGCGAGGATAAACGCCCTGTGCCGTTCGAACTCGCGCCGGTCGCCTGCCGCATCGGGATGCACCAGACTGTCGATCACCCGGTTTGCGGGCCTCAGGATTTCGGTTACGCGCAACATGACTATCCGATCTGGGGCCTTCGTCGCCCAAATTCTTTTGACCCATAGTCACAACAACGGCTTAAGGAACGATGAAGCCGGCGCGCAAAGGGCGGAATTGCCCAATTTTCCTCATTTAACGGATGGAAACCTTATCGTTTCGAATACGAATAAAATTTGAATCGAATTTGCGAAAAATGCGCCAAGTATTTGAATCGAATTGCACTGCCGCGACGAACCTCGTCTTTCGATATGTCTGCCTATGGTGCTGCCTATAACGAGCACCGCCGCCTCGGCCGAGGGACGAGCGGAGCCGGTCAAAGACGCGAAACTGAATTCAAGGGCGGCATATCATGTTTTTCCTTCTTCGAACGGCATTCTGGATCGGCCTCGTCATCCTGTTGCTTCCAATCGATACCGGCTCGCAGGACGACGCCACAGCCGGCGTTTCGCCCTGGCAGGCATTGAGCGCCGCGCAATCGACCGTCAGCGACATTTCCTCCTTCTGCACGCGCAATCCGAACGCCTGCGAAACAGGGGGTCAGGCGCTCAGGACATTCGGCGCAAAGGCGCGCGAAAGTGCCCGTCTCGTCTATGAATATCTCGATGAGGGCGCTTCGCCCGAAACACTGGACAATACGCTCACGACCGGCAGTACCGGGACGCTGACGGCTGACGATCTGGCACCGCAATGGGTGGGTCCGGCACTTCCGTTGCCTGCCGTTTCCCCCTCTTTCGAGCCCGAAGCGGCGAAGGTCGCGCCCGAGGCACCTGTGGCGCTGCCGCAACCGAAGCCGCTGAACCGCAGCGCGTAATCAGGTTCTTTGCCCCGGCCGTTTAACGGCTGGCAACCCGACTGGGCGGAGGTTTCCGCCACGCCGCAGGCGGCCATGCCCTTGCCGCTTGCGGCGCTTTTCTTTTCCCGTTGACGTGAAGCCCGCCCAGGTCGAGCACGGTTTGCATAGCGCCGTGCGAAAGCTATATGTCTTGGCGAGTGAATTGAAAGGGTAATGCGCGGCATGGCGACGTCTCTCGACGAAATACTGGAAAATTTCGAATTCCTGGACGACTGGGAAGATCGCTATCGCTATGTCATCGAGCTTGGCCGCACCCTTCCCGAGTTTCCCGACGATGCGCGTACCGAGGAAAACAAGGTGCGCGGATGCGTCTCGCAGGTCTGGCTCACCCGTTCGATCGGCCGCAACGCCGAAAACGAGCCGGTGATCACTTACAAGGGCGACAGCGACGCGCATATCGTGCGCGGGCTTGTGGCGATCGTTCTGGCCGTCTTTTCAGGCCATAGCGCAAGTGAGATCCTGGATACGGATATCGACGCGATCTTCAAGAAGATCGGGCTTCGCGAGCACCTGACGCCACAACGCTCGAACGGGCTGACGGCCATGGTCCAGAAGATCCGCGACGACGCGCGCTCCGCGCTCGCCGCCGCGTAATCCGAAATTTTCCGGCTCAAACCTTCAAGCGGTAGTGCCGGGCAAGCCGGTCCAGCCCCAAAGCCAGCACGATTTTCGCCGAGCGGGCCGGCCAGCGGCGCTCGCGTTCGACGGTTTCCAGACCCTTGAGGTAGCAACAAACGTCGACGAGAACGCCGGAAAGTTCCGGCCCGACATCCTCTAGCGCCCGCTCCACCCGGTCGCGGGCATCCATCGCGGCATCGCTGAGATCGATTGCGCCTCCCGCTTTTCCCCCGCCCCTCGCTTGGGCGCCCCAGACCTGCGTTGCAAGGCCGGGGCGGATCTGTCCGAATTCGTGGTCGCGGCGCAGCCGTTCCCCAGCCTCGAACTGCGGGGCGTCCACCATGGGCCTTCCATCGCGCGCCTTTCGGAAATGAAGCCAGGCTAGCGGGCTTTCCTTGAGGTTGACCCTCACGCTCTCATTCGCGCCATCACGCCCGCGGACTTTCAGGCTAATTCGTTCCTGATGCTGCTCCTGAAAACCGTCCTCGGTGGAAAGTGCCCGTTTCAACCAGGCCCTGCCTGACGCGGACAGGCGTATTTTCCCCGCTCCGGCATCTTCCAGCAGCTCGGCGGCTTTCAGTGCCGAAATCGTGCCGGCACCGAAGGTAATGCCTGGGCCTGCGGATGAAGTTGGGTTCAGCCGGTCGCCATCGCCGTTGCATTCGTAAACCTGAGGCCCTCTCGCAAGCCGTTTCAATACACGGCGGACCGTCTTCGGATCCATTCGGTCCAAACGGCCCGCGCGCAGGTTGACGCCGCCTTCAGCCATTTGCTTGCCGCCCGGCACGGCCGGCCACGCTCAACCGTGAAAACCCGGACTGGATCGCGGCTTCAAGCGCTGAAAGCCGCCGGTCGAACGCCGGGTCGTCGCGCCTGTCCTCGATCAATCGGCAAGCATAGGCCGCTGTCGTCCGGTCGCGTCCGAACCGCTTGCCGACATCCGTCAGCGTCAGGCCCGCGACCACATGGGCGAGATACATCGCGACCTGACGGGCAAAGGCGACATCCGCTTTTCCCCGCGAGGAAATCCTCAATCCTTCACGGGGAACTTCGAAGACGGCCATGACGCAGCCTTCGATGATCGGCAGGATATCGCAATCGTGATGAACCCGTTCCGGATTCCGGCTACACTCTGTAATTGCAATCGGCATCGCCCTAAACTCCATGGCGTGAAATATGATTATTTTCCTATTGTAATGTCAATGCCGCCATGGCGGGGATAACTACCCTGTCGAAATCTGCAATTGCCGCGAAACTCCCGTCCGCTCGACCCGAGCGATAATCGGAGCATGAGCGATGGAACGCACGCCCGCCGGGAAAACGTCACTTGTCCGCCAGAGCATATCCAAACCGCCAAATCCGATTCAGTTTTGGCGGGACATGTTCTTGCCGGTCTAAGCGATGAGGAAAGGCACGCGCTTTACCTGCGCCTGATACAGAGGCTCCTCCCCGGTCTTCATGGGGAACTGGAGCACCGGCCGCTCAACGGAGAACTGCTGATACGCCATCAGGTGCTTCTGCAGCGTGCCCATGACGCCGAGAGACGGCGCGGCATCGCCGGTCACTGGACGTTCGACGCAAACAGGCTGATCGGGCTCGCCCAAGCGGTCGAGATTGCGGGCAAGCTCGCATCGCGGCTTTGAGGAAAACTGCTCTTGAAAAGAAAAACCGCCGTGCATTTCTGCACGGCGGCTGATTTGCGAACAAAAATTGTCCAGGCTTACTTGCCGCGCTTGCGCTGCTGGCCCAGGCCCATCTTCTTGGCAAGTTCGGAGCGTGCAGCCGCATAATTCGGCGCAACCATCGGATAATCGGCCGGCAGGCCCCACTTTTCGCGGTACTCTTCCGGCGTCATGTCGTAATGCGTACGCAGGTGGCGCTTCAGGGACTTGAACTTCTTGCCGTCTTCCAGGCAGACGATGTAGTCCGGCGTCACCGATTTCTTCACCGGCACGGCCGGCTTCAGCGGCTCCGGCTCGGGTTCGGTCACACTGCCGCTCGTGCGCTGCAGCGCCTGATGAACCTCGTTGATGAGGCCGGCAAGATCCGTGGATGCAACGGTGTTGTTGCTCACATAGGCGGCAACAATATCGGCCGTGAGATCGATGAGATTGTCATCGGCGGCAGCGGCGTCGCTCATATTTTCACCTGTCTTTTCTACTTGTGTCATTTCGATTCAGGCCTGATGAAGCCTTCGCTTTTTCAATGAAGGAAAATACAGGCAATCAACCTGTTCATCGAATGCGTAAGTTTCATTCCGGCAAAACTCAAGGCCCGTATATAAATTAGCAATTTCCATGGAACAAGCCGAAAATCGTAGATTACGGATGGTATCTTGGAAAAATCCTTCAAATTGATATCAAGAACTCGAAGTTTTAAAGGCTTTCAGATCGATTCAATCGAGAGTAACCCTGTTTTCGATGCAAATTCACCGCGAATCGGATGCTGACTAAAATTTTAGAGTTTGTGAATAAACCTGCGCAGCAAAGCGTTCATTCAGCCTCTTTCGCCTTTCCATCCTTGGCAAGATCATCAATTTTCGTATCCGCACACGGTTTGTATCCAACCTCGTAGGCCGCCTTCGCCAGCAGGTGCGCGGCAACCGGCGCGGTCAGCAGGAAGAACACCACGCCGGCGATCGCGCGCGTAATCACATCCAATTGATGGGCGTGGACGGCAAGCACGATGAGCATCAGCCCGGAGCCAAGCGTCCCCGCTTTCGATGCAGCATGCATGCGCATATAGACATCCTTCAGGCGGATGATCCCGATCGAGGCGATCAGACAGAAAAGCGCGCCGATGACGAGCACGATCCCGACGAACGTTTCGTAAACGACGGTCATTGCCCGGCCTCCCTGCGCGCTTCGCTTTCGCCAACCTCGTTCATGATCGTCGTATCGCCTGCAAGCCCGCGGTTCAGCACGAAACGGGCGAAGGCGACGGTCGCCAGAAAGCCGACGAGGCCGAGCGCGATGGCGATGTCGATATAGAGATAATAATCGGTCTGGACGCCAATGGCGGCGATGAAGCCGATCCCGACCGCCACCAGCATGTCGAGCGCCACGATCCGGTCCGGAAGCGACGGCCCGCGCACGAAGCGGAAGACGATCAGAAAGAAGGACAGGCTCAAAAGGACCAGCGAGATCCTGACGCAGACGTCCAGGAAGGACCCGGTAAATCCGAATATCTCGATCATCGGAAGGCCTCCAGGATCTTTCGCTCGAACCCGTTCTTGATGTCGTCGATCGTCGCTTGCGGGTCGGGCACGTCTATGCAGTGGACGTAGAGCGTCTTGCGGTCGTTCGATACGTCGACCGAAAGCGTGCCCGGCGTCAGCGTGATCAGGTTGGCGAGCATCGTTATTTCGAAATCCCGGTCCACCGTCAGCGGATAGGCGATGATGCCGGGTTCAAGGTCGATGCGCGGCCGAAGCACGATCGCCGCAACCCTGACAGCCGAAAGCACGAGTTCGTAGATGAAGGTGAGCGCGAGGTTGACCACCTTGTAGGAGCGCGAGAAATACCCCCCCGTGCCGACTTGCTCGCGAATGAGATAAAGCGCCACGGAGCCAAGCGCGAAGCCGAATCCGAGATTGACGATTTCGAAGCTGCCCGTCACCGCGCCCCAGGCGAGCGACAGCAGGATGTTGATGAGAAACAAACCGGTCATAGGCTGTCTCCGAAGACCGAGCGGACGTAGCCGATCGGATCGACCATGGTGGTGGCCCCGCGTCCCGTGACCTGGAACATGGGCTCGGGCACGATTCCCATGAAGACGACGAGCGCAAGCAGCACGCCGAGCGGAAGCCAGACCACCGGGCGGGCAAGGCCCGGCGCCGCCGCCAGCGCTCCCGGTTCGGCGGCACCGTCGGGCGTGCCCTCCGGCCCGCCGCGCCAGAAGGCGAAGATCCACACGCGCCCGACCGCGATCGACGTCAGGAGCCCTGTCACGAGGATGCTTGCGGCGATCCAAACACGGCCCGTCGTGATCGCGGCTTCGACCAGGATGACCTTCGGCCAGAAGCCGGAGAACGGCGGCAGGCCTGCAACCGCGAAGGCAAGCACCAGGAAGACGGCGGCGAACGCCGGGCTTGCGGCGTAAAGCCCGCCGAGTTCACGCAAGGAGTAGGATCCGCCCATGGCGTTCATCACGCCGGCTGCCATGTAAAGCGCGGTCATGACGACGATGGAGTGGATCGCATAGAAGATCGTGCCGGCGAGCGCGGGCGTCGTGCCGATGGCAAGACCGGCCAGCATGGATCCGATGCCGGAAATCACGAGATAGCCGAACAGCCTGCGTACGTCCGTCTGGGCGAGCGCGCCGAAAACGCCGGTCAGCATGGTGGCGATGGCCACCAGCGCGATCAGGTCCTGAAGCTGGAAGCGCGCTTCCGGCATGAGCACGACGAAGATGCGCAGGAGCGCATATATGCCAACCTTGGTCAAAAGGCCCGCAAAGACCGCCGAAACCACGATGCGCGGCGTGTGATAGGACGCCGGCAGCCAGAAATTCACCGGGAACGCGGCCGCCTTCATCCCGAATGCCAGGAAATAGAGCACCGCGATCGTGGCCATCGGCCCGTCGATGCCGAATTCGCGCGTCTTGATGGCGATATCCGCCATGTTGAGCGTGCCGTAAAGGCCGTAGAGCAGGCCCGTCGCCAGCAGGAAGAGCGTCGTGGCGATGATGTTCAGGAGCGCGTATTTCACCGCGCCGTCAAGCTGCGCCCGCTCGTTGCCGAGGACAAGGAGCCCGAAGGAGGCGATCAGCAGCACCTCGAACCAGACATAAAGGTTGAAGATGTCGCCGGTGAGAAACGCGCCGCACACGCCGGTCATTAGCAGAAGCAGGAACGGATAGAAGCCGTAGCGCCGCCCGCTGCCGTCGACGTCGACAATGCCGTAGACACCGGCTGCAAAGGCCACGAGCGAAGCCACGAAGGCAAGGGTCGCACCCGTCAGGTCCGCCGTGAAGGCGATGCCGAAAGGCGGCAGCCAGCGGCCCATGACCATGGTGACGACGCCCTTGTCGAGCACATGCAGGAAAAGCCCGCCTGTCGCGAACACGAGCAGCATCAGGAACAAGACGCCGATGCGCGGCTGTGCGGCCGTGTCCTTGCGCGACATCAGGCAGATCGCGCCGCCCAGGATCGTGAGGATCGACGGCGCGACGATCAGCCAGTCCGCCGGGGAGACCGGCGCGATGACCATCGCGTGGGAGATGTCGACGCTTTCGCTCGAGACGGCCATGCTCAGTACCCTTGCGGCGGCGCGGGTTCGCCGGCCGGCTCGGCCACGCGCATTTCATTCGCGTCGTCCGTGCCGAGCTCCTGATAGGAGCGGAAGGCAAGGACGAGCAGGAAGGCGAAGAAGGAAAAGGAAATCACGATCGCGGTCAGGATCAGCGCCTGGGGTAGCGGATTGGCCGTCTGCTCGAGCGGCGTGAGGGCCCCTTCCGGGATCACCGGCGGTACCTCGCGCGTCAGCCTGCCGGCGGTGAAGATCAGGAGGTTCACCGCGTTTCCAAGGATCGCGATACCCAGCATGATGCGCACGATCTGGCGCGACATCAGCAGATAGACGCTGACGGCGAAGAAAAGACCGATCAGCACGGAAAGGCCCGCTTCCATCAGTCGCTCTCCCTTTCCTCAAGCGCCAGGGCGATCGACGAAATGGCGCCGACCACGACGAAATAGACGCCGATATCGAAGATAAGCGGCGTCGAAAGCGGGATTTCGACGCCGAAGGCGTGGATGTACCACCACTGGCTGGTCATGAAGGGCTGGCGCAGGAAAAGCGAGGGTAGCCCGGAAAGACCGGCGATGAAAAGCCCGAAGGCCGAAAGCGCCATCGGGTGGAAGATGATCGCGCGGCGAACCGCCGCCACGCCGCAGGCGATACCGAATATCGCGAAGGCCGAAGCCGCGATCAGCCCGCCGATGAAGCCGCCTCCCGGCGCATTGTGGCCGCGCAGAAGCACGAAGACGGAGAAAAGCACCATCAGCGCGGAAAGATACGGGGCGATGGTGCGGAAGATGACCGTTCTCACTTCGCCGCCTCCAGTTCCTTGGGCTCTTCGGTTTTCGCGGGGCCGGTGTCTTCACCTGTCTCCAGCGGTCTTCGCTTCGGCCTCACGCGGATCAGCGCCAGCACCGCGAGGCCGGTCACCATGACGACGGAAATCTCGCCCAGCGTGTCGATGCCGCGGAAGTCGACGAGGATCACGTTGACGATGTTTCGCCCGTGGGCGATCGCATTGGCATATTCGGAGAAGAAGACCGACAGGCGCGGGTCGAACGGCAGTTCCGTGATGCGCATCAGCACCGTGGCGAAACCGAAGCCGACGGCGATCGCGATCGCACCGTCGAACAGCTGATCGCCCAGCTTGCGGTGGTCGCGCGGCGTCAGGTTGAGCCGCGTCATGACGAGGGCAAGGATGACGACCGACAGCGTCTCGACCATGAACTGCGTGAAGGAAAGGTCGGGCGCGCCGAAAAGCATGAAGATAACCGCGACCGCGAAACCCTGGATGCCGAGCGAAACGATCGCCGTGAGCCGCGTCTTGGCGATCAGCACGGCGATGAGACCGGCGACCGCGATGACGAGGATCGCCCACTCGTAGAAGCGGAATTGCGGTACGGAGAAGTTCTGCGGCCATGCACCCGCAAGGTAGGTCGGCACGAGAAGGGCAAGCGCCGTGATGATGAAGGTCATCACCATATAGACCTGCAGCTTGCCGGCCTGCACGAAACGCGTGACCGCCGTCGCAAGCCGCACGATTGCCGAAATCGCCTGGTCGAAGCCCTTGTCCGGTCCCCAGCCGATCGCCGTCAGCGTGTTTGCCATCATGGCCCGCAGGGCATCGAGCCTCAGGTAAAGCAGGACGCCGAGCACGATGGTTGCGACGGAGAGATAAAGCGGCGCACCGATGTGCGTCGGCACCAGGTGCAGGTTTATTTCTTCGAAACGGCCGATGATGGAACTCACCGTCGGGCCGACGAAATATTCGCCCGTCGTATGGGCGACGAGCGCCGCGACGAGCCCCGTGACGGACAGGACGACAGGCCCGGCATAGAGCAGGATCGGCCCTTCGTGGGCGTGCTTGGGCGTGTCGGCCTTTTGGCCGGTGAACGGTCTCAAGGCCACGGCGGCCGCGATCACCAGCATCAAGGCGTTGCCGATCACCGCGGTCGCGGTCAGCGCGAGCGCGCCGCTCGGCGCTTCCCAGATGCCTTCGTAGAGATATTCCTTGGCGATGAAGCCGATGAAGGGCGGCAGGCCCGCCATGGAAAGCGAAGCAAGGCAGGCGGCGGCAAAGGTGATGGGCATTGCTCCGCGCAAGCCGCCGAGCCGCGTGATATCGCGCGTGCCCGCCTCGTGATCGACCGTGCCGGCGACCATGAAGAGCGCACCCTTGAAGAGCGAATGCGCGAGCAGATAAAGCGCCGCACCCTCGATCGCCTTGTCGAGGCTCGTTCCCGTCAGCATGACGAGAAGGCCGAGCGAGGCGACCGTCGTATAGGCGAGCATCAGCTTGAGGTCGGTCTGGCGCACGGCCAGAAGCGTTCCGAAAATGAGCGTCACGCCACCGAAAAGGGGAAGGATCGTCGTCCACAGCAGCGTATCGCCGAGGACGGGCTGCATGCGCATGAGGAGATAGACGCCGGCCTTCACCATGGTCGCGGAATGCAGATAGGCGGAAACGGGCGTCGGCGCTTCCATGGCGTTCGCGAGCCAGAAATGGAACGGAAACTGGGCCGATTTCGTGAAGGCCCCGCCGAGTACCAGGATCAACACCGCCGCATAGGCCGGGCTCTGGCGCAGGATATCCTCGCCCGCGAGCAGAGCCGACATATTGGCCTCGCCCGTCAGCGACATGATCAACAGGAAGCCGGCAAGCAGCGCCAGCCCGCCGCCGCCGGTGACGACGAGGGCCTGAAGCGCCGCCCGGCGCGATGCCCTTCGCAGGTGGTCGAAGCCGATCAGCAGGAACGAGGTGATCGACGTAAGTTCCCAGAAAACGAAGAGCGTGATCAGGTTGTCGGCGGTCACGAGCCCCAGCATGGAACCCATGAACATGAACATGAAGGAGAAGAACCGCCCGTGGTGGGGGTGCCCCTTCAGGTAGCCCCCGGAGTAGAGGATGATGAAGGTGCCGATGCCGGAAATCAGAAGCGCGAACAACGTCGACAGGCCGTCGAGGTAGAACGACAGGGTCACGCCGTAGGTCGGCGCCCAGTCAAGCGACGGAGTGAAGGTTTCGCCATGCGCGATGGCGCCGACGAAGCCTGCGAAGTGCAGGAAGACGAAAGCGGGCACCAGCGCCAGCGGCCATGCCGCATTGTGCTTGAACAACCGGACCATAAGGGGTGCGATCACGGCAGCCGCGAATGGGGCCAGAACGGCGTAGACGGTCGCCTCGGGTCCGGAAAGTGGCATGGACTCCCCCTGGAAGCTTTCAGGTCCGCCCCGAATCGAGGCGCTTGTGATTATTGTTGTTTATAGTTCGGTTATTGCGAAGTCACGGGTGACATACAGACGAGATCGAACCCGGGCAAGTGGATACCGGAAGACATTCATTGCAGACACGACTTTTCCGCGCAACTTCGCATGCCCTGAGAGCAGGCCGGAAGGTTTTGCGCTTACAAGGCCTGAAAGGCGCAAACGCGCAAGTGAACGGCACTGTTGCGAAGTCATGATAATCTTGCGGCTGAACCGGAGATCCGCGGTTATCCCCTTCCCTCATTTCAAGATTTCGTCATGAGCCTGTTTTCACCCTTGCTGTCGCGCCTGCGCTCGCTACTTCTGCCATCTCAAGCATCGTATTCCCCACGAGGAGGCACCATGAACGACACACAAAATACGCCGAAAGTCGTCAAGTCCGACGAGGAATGGCGCGAGATCCTGTCTCCCGATCAGTACCGCATCCTGCGCCAGTCCGGCACGGAGCGGCCCTTTACCGGTCCCTTCCTGGATAACCACAAGCCCGGACTTTATTCCTGCGCGGGCTGCGGACAGGAGCTTTTCCGCTCCAACGCGAAGTTCGATTCGCATTGCGGCTGGCCGAGCTTCTTCGAACCCGCCTCGTCCGAGGCGATGGTGGAACTGCGCGACACCTCCCACGGCATGATCCGCACCGAAATCCGCTGCTCGGGCTGCGACGGACATCTGGGCCACGTCTTCCCGGACGGCCCGAGGCCGACGGGCATGCGCTACTGCATCAACGGTCACGCGCTCACCTTCGACCAGGACGGCTGATCCGACGGCGGCCAGTCCGACCATCCAAAGCGCCGGCACACCTGCCGGCGCTTTTCTTTTTGCCGAACTGGTTCTTCAATTTCGCGGTGGAGTACGGAAACTCGGGGCCGAATTCCTTGACAGCCGGCGTGGGTTGTCGGACGTTCCTCAGCCCGATTGATTTTGTCCGACAATTTACCGGCATTTCTTGCACTTCGGAGACTGTCTTGTCCGTTCAAGCGCATGCCCCTGCGCCGCAGGCGCCCCTCGTCGATGGTCCCTATGCCTGGTTCCGCCTGGCGGTGGCAATCCTTCTGTCGACGGTCGGCAGTGTGGGCATGTGGGCCGTGGTGGTTGTGCTGCCTTCGGTCCAGGCCGAGTTCGGGGTGGAGCGGGCGGAAGCCTCCCTTCCCTACACCGCGACGATGATCGGCTTTGCGCTCGGCAACCTCGTCATGGGCCGCTGGGTGGACCGTTTAGGCATCATGCCGCCATTGATCGGCGCGGCCTTCGCGCTTGGCGCGGGCTTCATGCTCGCCTCGGTGAGCGGCGATATCTGGCAGTTCGCGATCATCCAGGGCGTGCTCATCGGCATCGGCACCGCCGCGACATTCGGCCCGCTGATCGCCGATGTCTCGCACTGGTTCCACAAGCGCCGCGGCATCGCGGTCGCCGCGACCGCCTGCGGCAATTACCTGGCCGGCGCCATCTGGCCGACGCTCATTCAGTGGGGCATGGTCGAGGGTGGCTGGCGTTACAGCTATTTCGGCATCGGCGTCGCCTGTATCGTCCTTATGGTGCCGCTCGCCCTGCTCCTGCGCCGCCGCCTGCCGGAAGAAGAGATCGACATTTCGCCGAGCGGCGCCGTCCGCCTCAACCCCGTCGCGTCGATATCCTTTTCCCCGCGCACGCTTCAAATGATGCTCGCTATCGCAGGCATCGGCTGCTGCGTGGCCATGTCCATGCCGCAGGTCCATATCGTGGCGCTCTGTGTAGACCTTGGCTACGGTGTCGCGCGCGGTGCGGAAATGCTGTCGCTGATGCTTGCCGGCGGCATCGTCAGCCGGCTCATCTCCGGCGTCCTTGCCGACAGGATAGGCGGCGTAAAGACGCTGCTTCTCGGCTCCGTGCTGCAGTGCCTTGCCCTTTTCGCCTATCTCCCGTTCGACGGTCTGGTCTCGCTCTATATCGTGTCGCTGGTCTTCGGCCTTGCGCAAGGCGGCATCGTGCCGAGCTACGCCATCATCGTGCGCGAGTATCTGCCGGCGCGCGAAGCGGGACAAAGGGTTGGCTTCGTCATCATGGCGACGATCTTCGGCATGGCGCTCGGTGGCTGGCTGTCTGGCCTGATCTATGACCTGACGGGCTCTTATGAGGCCGCTTTCTTCAACGGCATCGCCTGGAATTTCCTGAATATCGGCATCATGGCGTTTCTGCTTTTCAACACCCGCAAGCCGCGCGCCGCCATGGCCTGACAGGGGCCCGGCCACCTTCACAATCCCTCGCTCCGGTCGCGCACGGCTTGCCTAAGGCGGGTGGAATCCCTAATTCGGGTTCATGCTCGACAGGAAAGATATCCCCCGCGCGGAAAAGCGCCCCGTAACCGCCGAATATCACGGCATCCCCAAAACCGACGATTACGCGTGGCTACGCGCCGAAAACTGGCAGGAGGTCATGCGCGACCCCGCCGTTCTCGATGCCGATATCCGCGCTTATCTGGAGGCCGAGAACGCCTGGCTCGACGCCGGCATGGCGGACACGCAAACGCTTCAGGAAACCCTCTTCGCCGAGATGAAGGGCCGTATCAAGGAGGACGACAGCTCCGTTCCCTCACCCGACGGTCCTTTTGCCTACGCCATCCGCTACGTGGAAGGCGGCCAGCACCCCAGGCTCGTGCGCACGCCCCGCGACGGCGGAGATGAGGCCGTCATGATCGACGGCGACAGGGAAGCGGAAGGCAAGGCCTACTTCCGGCTTGCCGGTGCCATGCATTCACCCGACCATTCGAAGCTCGCCTGGGCCTATGACGACAAGGGATCGGAGTTCTTCACGCTCAGGATCCGCGATGTTGCGACCGGCGAAGACCTCGCGGATGTGATCGAGGATACGGGCGGCGGCGGTGTCTGGTCCGCGGACGGGCGCTACGTCTTCTACATCCGTCTCGACGAGAACCACCGCCCGTCGAAGCTCTTCCGCCACGAAGTCGGCACCGGCACGGATAGTGACGTACTCGTCTTCGAGGAGCCCGACGCCGGCTTCTTCATGGGGGTCGGAAAGACGCAATCGGGCCGCTTCATCGTCATCGACAGCCACGACCACGAAACCTCGGAAATCCGCCTCATCCCGGCGGACGATCCGACGGCGGAGCCCCGCCTTGTCGCCCCGCGCGTCCAGGCAGAGGAATATTCGCTCGACGACAATGGCGACACGCTCTTCATCCTGACGAATTCGGGCGATGCGGAAGATTTCCGGATCGTCACCGCCCCCCTTGGCGATCCGTCGCGCGAAAACTGGACCGATCTCGTCGCCCACAAACAGGGCCGGCTGATCCTTTCCATGACGCTTTACAAGGATCACATGGTGCGCCTTGAGCGCGAGGATGGCTTGCCGCGTATCGTCATCCGCCATCTTGCGGACGGTGTGGAACACGCGATCGCCTTCGACGAGGAAGCCTATTCGCTGGGCGTTTCCGACGGTTACGAATTCGACACGACGTCGATCCGCTTCACCTATTCGTCCATGACGACGCCCTCGCGCGTCTACGATTATGACGTGAAAACCCGCGAACGCGTGCTTCGCAAGGAGCAGGAGGTTCCCTCCGGCCACGAACCGGGCAACTATGTCACCCGGCGCGTGCATGCGCCCGCCGCCGATGGCGAAACGGTGCCGGTTTCCCTGCTCTACCGCAAGGATACCCCGCTGGACGGATCGGCTCCCTGCCTTCTATACGGCTACGGCTCCTACGGCATCTCGATCCCGGCGAGCTTCAATACCAACTGCCTGTCGCTCGTCGACCGTGGCTTCGTCTACGCCATCGCGCATATTCGCGGCGGCAAGGACAAGGGCTACCGCTGGTATGCCGACGGCCGGCGGGAGAAGAAGAAGAACACCTTCACCGATTTCATCGCCGCAGCCGACTATCTGGCGAAGGAAAACTTCACCTCCCCGGACAGGATCGTGGCACAGGGCGGGTCCGCCGGCGGCATGTTGATGGGCGCTGTCGCCAATATGGCGCCGGAGAAATTCGGCGGCCTCATCGCCGAGGTTCCCTTCGTCGATGTGCTAGACACCATGCTCGACGACACGCTTCCCCTCACCCCGCCGGAGTGGCCGGAATGGGGCAATCCGATCACCGACAAGGCGGCGTTCGAGTATATCGCCAACTATTCGCCTTACGACAACGTGAGCGCAAAGGCCTATCCGGCGATCCTCGCCGTCGGTGGGTTGACGGACCCGCGCGTGACCTATTGGGAACCGGCGAAATGGGTGGCGAAGCTGCGTGAACTCAAGACCAACGACACGCCGCTTTACCTGAAGACCAACATGGAGGCCGGCCACGGCGGCGCATCCGGGCGCTTCGACCGGCTGAAGGAAGTCGCCCTGAATTACGCCTTCGCGTTAAAGGTCGCCGACAGGGCCTGAGGCCGCGGCCAATCCGGCGGCGCGGCGGCTGCGTAGATCGAATGACGAACAATTGGAGGTCGTTCGATGATACCGCTCCGCCGCGCCGCTCTTGCCTTTCTTGCCTGCTTCTTCGTTCTTGCCGCGTCCGGTGAAGCGGCTTTTTCTTCCGCCGGGCCGCTGAAGCTTGAGGAGTTCTTTCGCGGCAAGACCGTCGGCAAGGGCGTTTTCGAAAGCCGTTTTGCAGGTGTCAGGCGCGAATTCACGGTCGTCACGACCGGCACCTGGAACCCGAAAACCTTCACCCTGCGCCTGCGGGAGGATTTCCGTTACGCCGATGGCGAGCGCGACACCAAGGTCTGGTTCTTCCAGAAGGTTGCTCAAGACCGCTATATCGGCCAGCGCTCGGACGTATTGAGTCCGACGAACGTTCGCACCGTCGGCAACGATCTCAAGTTTTCCTACGCAGCCGAGGTAGAAACGAGGGACGGGCCGGTGGCGCTGCGTTTCAACGACACGCTGACGCGCGTGAAACCGGGCGTGGTCCGCAATACGGCACGTGTCGTCAAATACGGTCTCACCATCGGCACCGTCGACCTTACATTCCGCAAGGCGCGATAACAGCGGCCACTTGCGCCTTCAAAAGGTCTCTGTTCGGGCCTTCAGGCGCTCTTGCAGGTCTTGATGCCCAAAATCTTGTAGGCCGGGCACCAGCCGATCAGGGCGGTTACAATCGGCACGAGGCCGATCCAGCCGATCCAGTTCCATGCGGATCCCGCCGGCCCGAACACCGCTAAAAGCACCAGTGCAATCCCTGCGACCATACGGATTATACGGTCGGTCGAGCCCATGTTGGTCGTCATCGAGAAGTCTCCGTGCACACTGAAGTTTTCGGCCGGCGATCCGGCTCGTTTATTGGTTTCATTATTATGAAAATAATGCGTGTTTGTCGCTGATCCAGATCAAACCTAAACACGCCAGCCGGCACGACACGAGCGTCTCACCTGACGTAATATTTGCGCCCCATACGCGATCCGGCGCATGGCGGAAT
Source organism: Stappia sediminis (assembly GCF_009826895.1). Classification (GTDB taxonomy): domain Bacteria; phylum Pseudomonadota; class Alphaproteobacteria; order Rhizobiales; family Stappiaceae; genus Hongsoonwoonella; species Hongsoonwoonella sediminis. Next base: position 60,228 of record NZ_WUMV01000006.1, read on the forward strand.
ATGCGCAAAGCACTTACGATGATATTGATCGCCGTGAATCAAACGACCGCTTCGAGGTTCATCATGTTCCGCGTAATCGCAGCCGCTTCCGCCCTGTCGCTCGCCCTCGCCACTGCCGGCTGCAACTCGGCGAACCCTCCGACGACCGTGGGAGGAGTTCTCGACTACATTCTCTTCGCGCCGACTTATGACGCAAATTACGTGCCCCAAACCTACGGCACGCCATATGACTGCAAGACGGCCGCAGCGACCTACGGCGGGGCAAACGTCTGGCGCGGAAATATCGGCGGAAAGAAATTCGATTTCGACAAGAGCCGTTCCGTCGGGCGCGAAGGCTGCTTCCAGACGCGCGCCGAATGCGAGGCCTTCCTGACCCTGATGGAAGGCTATATCGATCAGGTCATGGGCCGCACTTGCACAAAGGGCTACGGTTGACGCTTTGGAAATACAGGTCGAATCGGCACGATTTCCATCGTCCTTAACAGAAGCTGGAAACGTCAGATCGCTTTTTTCGTGTATTAACACGTTTTTTATCAGCCGTGATCAACTCTTTAAGTGAAAGCTTGAGAGAGGTGGTCCGCCATGCATGCATTCCTGCCCGGCTTCGTCCGTAACAGCGTCGCAAGACAGTTGATCCTGCCTGTACCGATCATCGCACTTGTCGGACTTGCCGCCGTCTGGCTTTTCCTGCCCTACATGATCGACCGCAATACGCAGGAAGACGCGGTGCGAAATGCAATCCAGACCGCAAACCAGTTCAAGACGATACGCGGCTACTACACGAAGAACGTGATTTCCAAGGTGCTGGACAACGGCGGCGTCAGCCCGTCCATCGACCACAAGGCGGAAAGCGACGGCATACCTCTTCCGGCAACCTTCATCCACGATATCAGCGAGTTGCTGGCCGAGGAAAACACCCGCATCCGCCTTTACAGCCCGTATCCCTTCCCGAACCGAAGCGACCGTAAACTCGACGGTTTCCAGCAGGAAGCCTGGGCAGCCCTCGAGAAAGACCCGGACGCGGTTTTCTCCCGCGAAGAAATTCGTGACGGACAGCACTTCCTGCGGGTCGGCATCGGCGACAAGATGGTCGCGGACGCTTGCGTGAATTGCCACAACTCCCACCCCGACACGCCGAAAGCGGACTGGAAGCTGGGCGACCTTCGCGGGATCCTCGAAATCGAGACGCTCATCGACGGTCAGCTTGCCAATGGCGCCATGCTCGGCAAACTGGTCATCGGCGGCACGGTCCTCGGCTCTCTTGTCCTTATCCTTGTGACCGCGTTCGTGGTTCGCGGCTTCACGGGGCCTCTGGGGCGGATGACCGCTTCGATGCGCTCGCTTGCCGGCGGCGATCTTGAGGCGGAGATCCCCGCCAGGGAACGGGCGGACGAGCTTGGCTCCATGGCCGCCGCGCTCGAAGTCTTCAAGGAGAACGCTCGGGAGCGTTCGCGCCTGATGGAGGAAAGCGAAGCCGCCAAGGTTCTTGAAGCCGGCAAGGCATCGTCGATGGCCAGCGCGATCGGCGACTTCGAGGCGACGACGAAGGACGTTGTCGACGGCGTCTTCGCCACTTCCGAGCAGCTTCGGGAAGCGGCATCGTCCCTTGCCACGCTTGCCGATGAGGCCGGCGCATTGTCGCAGACGATCGGCCAGTCCACCAGGAACGCGTCGGACGGCGTGATCACCGTATCGAGCGCGGCGGATGAGCTTGCCGCCTCCATGGGCGAGATCAATCGCCAGATCAACCAGTCGACGCAGATAACGGAGTCCGCCGGCGAGCAGGTGTCGAAGACGATCCAACAGGTCGAGGCGCTCGTCTCCTCCGCCAATCGCATCGGCGAGGTCGTCACCCTGATTTCGGAAATCGCGGAGCAGACGAACCTGCTCGCGCTCAACGCGACGATCGAATCCGCGCGCGCCGGCGAGGCCGGCAAGGGCTTCGCGGTGGTCGCGAACGAGGTCAAGCAACTCGCGGGGCAGACGGCGAACGCCACGCAGGAAATCAGCGCACAGGTCGCGCAGATCCAGAAGGCGACCGGCGATGCCGCCTCCTCCATCCATGAGATCGGCAGGACGATAGGCTCCATCCGCGAGGCTTCCGGCGCTGTTGCGACCGCCACGCATCAGCAAAGTGCTGCAACCCAGGAAATCGCCTCCAGCATCGCTCACGTAGCCGAAGGCACCAGGGAAGTGGACCAGGGCGTTGCGGGTATCGGCAAATCGACAAGCGGTATCCAGTCGTCCACCGAGCTGGTGGCGAATTCGGCGGAGGAACTTTTCAGGAAATCCGAGCAATTGCGCGGCCAGGTCACGAGCTTCCTGGATGTGGTTCGTAATGGCCGTAAGCAGGATGCTGCCTGAGGCGCAAGCCCAGGCGCCAAAAAAAGGCGGGCCATCAGGCCCGCCTTTTGCATTTCGCTCTCGTTTCGCCGGCCTTACGACGCGGCCTGCAAAAGCTCGTCGACGTATTCCCAGTTGACGAGGCTGTCGAACCAGGCCTCCAGATACTTCGGGCGCGCGTTGCGGTAGTCGATGTAGTAGGAGTGCTCCCACACATCGCAGCCCAGAAGCGGGGCTGCGCCATGCACCAGCGGGTTTTCGCCGTTCGGCGTCTTCATGACGACGAGCTTGCCGTCCTTCAGCGCCAGCCATGCCCAGCCGGAGCCGAACTGTGTAACGCCGGCGTTGATGAAGTCGGCGCGGAACTTGTCGAAACCGCCGAGGTCGGAGTCGATCTTCGAAGCCAGCCCGCCGGGCAGCGACTTGCCGCCGCCGTTCGGCTTCATCCATTTCCAGAAGTGGATGTGGTTGTAGTGCTGGCCGGCGTTGTTGAAGAGCCCGGCGTTCTTGCCGTAGCTTTCCTTGACGACGTCCTCGAGCGACTTGCCCTCAAGGCCGCTGTCCTTCAGCAGGTTGTTGCCGTTGGTGACATAGGCCTGATGGTGCTTGTCGTGGTGGTACTCCAGCGTCTCGGCCGACATATACGGCCCGAGCGCGTCATAAGCATAGGGAAGATCGGGAAGTTCGAAAGCCATCGGACGCCTCCTGTTATGGTCTCATGAAAAATTCGCGAGACTTCCGTCTCGTGGGGGAACCTTCAAGCGCGAACATAAGGGCCTCGCCACTCTACGGCAATGCCCGCGGATCGGAATTTGGAAATATTTTTCTTGTTATTTTCCGGCTTCGGTGCTTCACCCTTTGAACGCTTGAAAACCGCATTATGTTCCGGCCCGTCAGGGAGAAATGTCCAACATGAAGCCAGCCCCGGGATCGCCCGTTCTGCTTGCCCTGGCCGGCTTTCTGGCGCTGGCGACTGCCATGGGCATCGGCCGCTTCGCGCTGACACCGATCCTGCCCTTCATGATCGAGGGCATTCCCCTTTCGACCGCCGATGCCGGCTTCATCGCATCGGCCAATTATCTTGGCTATCTCATCGGCGCGCTTGGCGCTTCCGCGCTCCCTTCATTTGGCGACGGGCGTGGCTGGTTCTTCTTAGGGCTCGTGCTCACCGTGCTTCTAGCCGCCGGCATGGGGGTGAGTGGAGACCTGACCTACCTTGCGGTGGACCGTTTCATCGCAGGCCTTGCAAGCGCGCTTGTTCTCGTCTTCTCCGCAACGCTCATCATCGAGCCGGTGACGCGGATGGGCCGGCCGGAGCTTGTCGCCGTCCAGTTCGGGGGTGTCGGCTTCGGCATCATGCTTTCGGCCGGGCTCGTCGGCTTGCTTGGGGCGCATCAGGCCGGCTGGGACACGATGTGGTTGCTGAGCGGCGCGCTCGCGCTTGTCGCCGTTGCGCTGATCGCATTCCTCGTTCCCGCGCGGGAAAAAGCAGCACCATCCCCCGCTCGCCCGGTTGATACCGCGAACGGCAGGCACCGCTCGGCCCTTTTGAAGCTCACGCTCGCCTATGGGCTTTTCGGCTTCGGCTACATCATCACAGGCACGTTTTTGACGACCATCCTGCGCGGATCGTCGCACCTTCGCCACCTTGAAGCACCGGTCTGGGCGATGGTCGGTTTCGCGGCCTCCTTCTCGCTCTGGTTCTGGGGCAGGGTCGCCGCCCGCATCGGCAACTCGCGCGCTTTCGCGATCGCCTGCATGGTGGAGGCCGTCGCCGTGCTGCTCACGGTGGTAAGTGCCGCGCCCCTTGCCTTCTTTGTCGCCGCTTTCCTGTTCGGCGGCACATTCGTCGGCATCACCGGCGTCGGCCTTGTCGAGGCGCGGCGCATGTCACGCGCAAACCCCGCGCGCTCCTTCGGGCTGATGACGTCGTCTTTCGGCCTCGGCCAGGCGCTCGGCCCGACGGCCGCCGGCATAGGCGCGGAAATGACCGGAAGCTTCGCCCTTCCCTCGCTCGCCGCCGTGGCGACGCTGGTCGTCGCCACGTTGCTTACGTTCAATCTGCCGAGGGATTGAAACTGTCTGAGACGATCAACGGGTTTGAAGCTGTCTTGCGGAAAACATCGATATACGAAGAACGTCATCCCGGTCCGCGTGCGCTTTGGCGCATCGCGAGAACCGGGATCCAGCGCATCTGCTGCGCGCAAGCGCACTTAAAATCTGTTTCGTACGGGCTTCGCCCGCAACTGATTTCTGGCCCCCCGATCAGGCCGAGGGCAGGCCCCGGATCGGCGCTCGGCTTCGCCTCACTGGTCCGGGGTGAGGCCAATATCCGCTCCAAAGTGTAAGTCTCCTCACCCGTGGGCGAATTCCCAATAAAGTTCGCGGGCGCGCGCGGCGAAGGGGCCCGGCTGCAGGTCGCGTGTCTCGATCCGGTTGATCGGCACCACCTTGTTGTAGTTGCCGGTGGAGAAGATCTCGTCGGCCTCCTGGAACTCGCGGTAAGAGAGCGTGCGCTCCACCACCTCCACGCCGGACTTGCGCAAAAGCCCGATGATCCGCTGGCGCGTGATCCCGTTCAGGAAGGTTCCGTTCGGAGCTGGCGTATGCACCACCCCGTCCTTCGCCATGAAGACGTTGGAGGTCGTCAGTTCCGCGACATTTCCCAGCATGTCGAGCACGATGGCATTGTCGAAGCCGCGCGCCTTTGCCTCGACGATGGCGCGCGCGTTGTTCGGATAAAGGCAGCCCGCCTTGGCGTTCACCGGCATGCATTCCATCGTCGGACGGCGGAACGGCGACAGCGTGACGCTCATCGACGCGTCCTTGGGCGCGATCGCCGCCTCGAACAGGCACAGGCAAAAGCGCGTCGTCTCCGGATCGCCGGCGATGGTGCCGATGCCGTCTCCTTCCGCCCAGTACATCGGCTTGATGTAAACGGGCGTGCCGGGGCCGAATTTGCCAAGGCCCTCGCTCGTCAGTTCCATCATCTCGCCGACGGATTTCGTCGCTTTCAGGCCGAGTGCAACGGCGGAATCGTTCACGCGCTGGCAGTGCAGGTCGAGGTCGGGCGTCACGCCCTCAAAGGCCCTTGCGCCGTCGAAAACGCTCGATCCGAGCCATGCGGCATGGGTGCGCGGGCCCATGATAGGCGGATTGCCCTCATGCCACGCGCCGTCGAACCAGGTCCATGTCGTCGACCACTCGGCCATTTCCTTCTCCCGAATATTTTTTGGTGAATTTCTGCGATCGAACGCTGTTAGCGCTTCAAGGTCAAGCCTTTGCTACATCGGATGAAAAATCCGGAATGAATATACCGCTAGACAATTATGTTCCTGTTATGTTCACATACATGGAGCGACAACCGGAAAAATTTTCCCGCAGAGCTCACATCGCCAAAGGTGCATCCCATGGAACAGAGAATTTCGCTCATCACCCTCGGCGTCGACGATATGGCCGAGGCGAGGCGCTTCTTCGAAGACGGCCTCGGCTGGCGCCCCACGCCTTTCGACAGTGACGAGGTGGCCTTTTATCAGGCCGGTTCCTGCGTGCTCGGTCTCTTCGGGCGCGAGGATCTTGCGAAGGATGCCGGAGTCTCGCCAGAAGGGTCCGGGTTCGCTCCGTTTTCCGTTGCCTGGAACGGCCGCAGCGAGGCGGAGGTCGATGCTGCCTTCGCCAAAGCCGTCGATGCAGGAGCGGAAGTCGTGAAACGCCCGGAAAAGGTCTTCTGGGGCGGATATTCAGGCTATGTGCGCATACCCGGCGGCCACCTCCTGGAGATTGCCTACAACCCCTTCTGGGAGATGGGCGAAGACGGCTCGATCAGGCTTCCCCCGCCTTCTGAAAGCTGAGGGCGAAGCGGCCAACGCCTTTCAGTCCGGTTGACGGCGCGCGCGCTTGGCTGTTTTCTCTGCGGCGAGTTCTTGCGAGAAACAACAAGAGGCGCACCATGGCCCTTTCCCCTTCAAAGCCCATTTCCGTTTATGTGTTCGATGCTTACGGCACGCTGTTCGATGTGCATGCCGCCGTGCGCAAGAACGCGGAAGGGCTCGGGCCCGATGCCCAGCGCCTGTCGGAACTTTGGCGGCAGAAGCAGCTCGAATATTCCTGGATCCGGGCGATGATGAACCGGTATCAGGATTTCTGGACCTTGACCGAGCAGGCGCTCGACACGGCCTTCGCCATGGTCGGCACGGCGGACAAGTCGATGCGCCAGACGCTGCTTGACGCCTATTGGCAGCTCGACTGCTATCCGGAAGTGCCCATCGTCCTGAAAGGCTTGAAGGACCGGGGCGCCAAACTCGCGATTCTTTCGAACGGCAGCCCCGCCATGCTGGAAGGTGCCGTAAAGGCCGCCGGCCTCGATGAGGTTTTCGACGCCGTCCTGTCGGTGGATGCGCTGAAGACCTACAAGACCAACATGGAGGTCTACGAGATGGCGACGACGGAGTTCCGCGTCTTTCCCGAAGCCATCTCCTTCCAGTCTTCCAACCGGTGGGACGTGGCAGGCGCGACCGCCTTCGGCTTCCGCACGGTCTGGATCAACCGTACCGGCAATCCGGATGAATATTCCGACCTTGCACCCGCCGCCGTGCTGCAGGACCTGAACGGCCTGCTGACGCTGGCGTGATCTCTCACGTCTCTTCGCGCTTGATCCATTTGGGCGTTTTCGGCGGCTCATAGGCCTCGAAGGCGTCGATCATGCGCCTCGGGTCGTTTTCGACCAGAAGCATTGCGTGCATTTCCGGCTTCACGAATTCCTGCGTCACCGTATGGCGCAGGAAAGCGAGCAGGTTGTCGTAATAGCCGCCGATATTGAGCAGCCCACAGGGCTTTTCGTGATAGCCGAGCTGGCCCCACGTCCAGACCTCGAAAAGCTCTTCCATCGTACCCGTCCCGCCCGGAAGCGAGACGAAAGCGTCGGAAAGGTCGGCCATCAGCGCCTTGCGTTCGTGCATGGAGCCGACGACATGAAGCTCGGCAAGCCCTTCGTGCGCCAGCTCCTTTTCCTGCAAGGCCTTCGGGAGAACGCCGATGACTTCGCCACCCTGGGCGACGGCGGCGTCGGCCACCGCCCCCATCAGCCCGACCTTCGCCCCGCCGTAGACGAGCCTGCGGCCCGAGGCGGCGATTTCCCGCCCCATGGCTTCGGCTGCTGACTTGTACTCGTCGGAGCGGCCGAAGCTTGAGCCGCAGAACACGCAAATGGAACGCATGGACGCCGTCATCCCTTCGAAAGCTCGTCAAGCACCCGCGCCCATGAGCGGATGCCGCCGTGGAAGCTTGAAAGGTTGTACTTCTCGTTCGGCGAATGCACCTGGTCGTCGTCGAGGCCGAAGCCGATGAGAAGCGAATCCATGCCGAGCATGGTCTTGAAATCGCCGACGATCGGGATCGAGCCGCCGCAGCCGATCAGCGCGGCCTCCGCGTTCCATTCGTCCGTTAGCACCTTGCGCGCCTTGGTCAGTGCCGGGCTGTCGAAGGCAAGGCGGATCGCCGGGCTGCCGCCGTGCTCGGCGAATTCGACGGAACAATCCGCCGGTATCTTCGAACGCACATAGGCGCGGAATGCTTCGCGGATCTTTTCAGGCTCCTGGTCGCCGACAAGACGGAAGGAGATCTTTGCCTGCGCCTTGGACGGGATCACGGTCTTGAAGCCGGCCCCCGTATAGCCGCCCCACATGCCGTTGACCTCGCAGGTCGGCCGCGTCCAGATGTGCTCAAGCGCGGTACGGTCGCTCTCGCCGGCAGGGTCGGCAAGGTCCACGCCGCCGAGGAACGCCGAGTGGTCGAATCCGAGCTTGTCCCACAGCGCCTTCACGTCGTCGGGCATTTCGATGACGCCGTCATAGAAGCCGGGCAGCGTCACCCGGCCTTCGCTGTCGTGCAGGCCGGCGATGATTTCGGCCAGCACATGGTTCGGGTTGCGCGCCGCCCCGCCGAACATGCCGGAATGCAGGTCCTTGTCGGCGGCCGTCACGGTAATTTCCTCACCCACGAGGCCGCGCAGCATGGTAGTGATCGCGGGCGTCTTTGCGTCCCACATGCCTGTGTCGCATACGAGCGCGAGGTCGCAGGAAAGCTCCTCGCTGTTCGCTTCAAGGAACGGATGAAGCGACGGAGAACCGGACTCCTCCTCGCCCTCCAGCAGCACGGAGACATTGATCGGCAGGTCCCCGGTCTCCGCGATCCACGCGCGCGCGGCTTCCAGGAACGTCATGAGCTGGCCCTTGTCGTCCGCCGCACCGCGCGCGACGATCACCTTGCTTCCGTCAGGACGCGTCACGATGCGCGGCGCGAACGGGTCTTCTTCCCATAGTTCGATCGGATCGACGGGCTGCACGTCGTAGTGACCGTAGAAGAGCACATGCGGGCCGGGCTTGCTCTCGCCGGCGCGGTGTCCGACGACCATCGGGTGGCCTTCGGTGTCGCGCACGCTTGCCGAAATACCGAAGTCGCTCATCTCGCGCGCCAGCCAGTCGGCGGCGGCGCGGCAGTCCCCCTTGAAGGCCGGATCGGTCGAAATGCTCTTGATCTTTACGAGGTCGAACAGGCGCTCAACGCTTTTGTCGAGGTTTGCATCGATGCGGGCAAGGACGTTGTCGAGGCGGGACATATGAAACTCCGGGATGCGAATGAATTGCGCTCAATTGGCCATAAGTCGCATGGCGCGGCAAGGCCTCTTCTTGCCGCGGCGATGCCGTCATCGGCCGGTATGGCGAAAGCGTACGCGGTGGAACGCAGCGTCATCCTGTATTTGCGGTCCGCCGTTCAAAACCCACGCTTGATCGAGCCCAGGATCCCGCGCGCGAGCGCCCTCCCGAGCTGGGTTCCGACCGAGCGCGCGATCGACTTCACCGCCGCGTCGAATGTCGTGTCCCGGTTCGAGCGTCTGCCCGAGCTCCGGCTCTTCGGCTGCGGGCGGTCGTCGCGCCCGAAGTCCGGCAGGCGGAAACCGGTTCGCGAATATTCGGGCTCGCGCCCGCCTTCTCGCTCCGCTTCCTCCTGCATGCGCTGAAGCTCTTCCTTGCGCGCCTGCTCCTCGGCGCGCCGGGCCAGAACCTCCTGAGCCGAATCGCGGTCGACAGGCTCGTCGTATCGCCGCCCCACCGGGCTTTCGGCCAGGATCGTCGCGCGCTCGCCCTCGTCGATCGGCCCGAGGCGGGATGACGGCGGGCGGATCAGCGTACGCTGGACGATTGAAGGCACCCCCTTTTTCTCAAGCGTGGAGACCAGCGCCTCGCCGACGCCGAGTTCGGTGATCACCCGTTCCGTGTCGAGATCCGGGTTGGGGCGGAAGGTTTCGGCGGCCGCGCGCACGGCCTTCTGCTCGCGCGGGGTGAATGCGCGCAGCGCGTGCTGGATGCGGTTGCCGAGTTGCGAGAGAACGGTATCGGGCACATCCAGCGGGTTTTGGGTGACGAAATAGACGCCCACCCCCTTGGATCGGATGAGGCGCACCACCTGCTCCACCTTTTCAAGAAGCGCTTTCGGCGCCTCGTCGAACAGAAGATGCGCTTCATCGAAGAAGAACACGAGCTTCGGCTTCTCCGGGTCGCCGACTTCGGGAAGTTCCTCGAAAAGCTCCGACAAGAGCCAGAGCAGGAAGGTCGCGTAAAGGCGTGGCGCGCCCATCAGTCTGTCGGCGGCAAGCACGTTGACCACGCCGCGCCCGTCTCGGGCCACCCTCATCAGGTCTCGGATGTCGAGCGCAGGCTCGCCGAAGAATTCCTCCCCTCCCTGGCGTTCGAGCACCAGAAGCTGACGCTGGATCGCCCCGACGGAGGCCTTGGACACATTGCCGTAGAGTTTCGAAAGTTCCGAGGCGCGTTCGGCGACATGGGCAAGCAGGGCCTGCAGGTCATTCAGGTCGAGAAGCAGAAGCCCCTCGTCGTCGGCCAGTTCGAAAGCGACGTTGAGCACGCCCTCCTGCGTGTCGTTCAGGTCCATCAGCCTTGCCAGCAGCAGCGGCCCCATCTCCGAAACGGTGGTGCGCACGGGATGCCCCTTTTCGCCGAAAAGGTCCCAGAACACGGCCGGAAATGCATCGAAGGCATATTCCTTGTCGAAACCGATGGTTTCCGCGCGCTTCAGCAGGAAATCCTTCGCCTCGCCCTTCGCGGCGATGCCGGAAAGGTCCCCTTTCACATCGGCGCAGAACACGGGAACGCCGGCTTGCGAAAATCCTTCGGCGAGGATTTGCAGGCTCACGGTCTTTCCGGTGCCCGTGGCACCGGTGATCAGCCCGTGCCGGTTGGCGAGCTTGAGCGTAAGATATTCGGGCTTGCCCGATGCACCGAGGAAAATACCGTCATCCGCCAAAACCATCGCCCACCTGCCGTTGTTCCTGAACGCATCCTAGAATATCAGTTTATCGACTAACGTAGAGTTTCACCATTTCGATGCGTTTTTCATAAGCTTATATCGGTTGCGAACTATGGATATGTGTTGTCAGATATCCTTATGTCCTAACTGAAAGCGAGTCTTGAAAAATGGACGCTCTAGTATCCGGCGTCGCGAGTGCCGCAAAAATCGAAGTCTCACGCGCCCGCAAGGCGGTTGCCATTCTCCTGATGATCCTGAACCGGGACGGACCGCGCGATGCGACCAGACAACTCATCGATGCCTTGCCGGGAGGCCGCTCGCTGATCGCTTCCCAGGGCGAAAGCGGCGCCAGTTCCTATTGGGGCGGCTTTTCCGATGTTACCAGCGGCGGCATGGGCGTGATGGGCGCTCTTGGCGAAATGACCGAAGCCGGCCTCGACATGGGCCAGGTTCAGATCGTGACGCGGGAAGTCATCGCCTACGCACGCAAGCGTGCCGGCGATGAGATCGTCGACCAGGTCGTCGACGGTATCCCGGGCTTGAGAAAATTCACATAGGCAACCGGATCGTCCCTGCGCCTTCGCGCTGCGGGACCAGCCAGGAGGAAGCGCATGTCTTATTCAATCGCCGAGATCGAGGGCATCGGCCCGGCTTATGCGGAAAAGCTGCAGGCGGTCGGCATCCGCACGACCGATGCCTATCTCGAGCGCGCCAGGGACCCGAAGGGGCGCAAGGCGCTGGCGGAAGAAACGGGTATAGACGACAAGCGCATCCTGAAATGGGCGAATATGGCCGATCTCATGCGCATCAAGGGTGTGGGCGAGGAATATTCGGAATTGCTTGAGGCAGCCGGCGTCGACACCGTGAAGGAACTCAGGAACCGGAATGCGGAGAACCTTGCGGCGAAGATGCGCGAGGTGAACGAGACGAAGAAGCTCGTCCGCCAGGTTCCAGCCGATTCGGCCGTGGCCGGCTGGGTGGAGCAGGCCAAGAAACTGCCGCCCATGATGACCTACTGACCAGAGCGCTTTCCACGAAAGCGGGATCGCTTTTTCGATAGGAATTCGCTCAAGGGTCATGGACCCATAAAATCGACGGATGGCGGAGCGATGCGGGCGGCGCGCGATCGGACCGCCCGTTTTCTCCTGCTCACATGTTGATCTGGCCGTAGCGCAGCGCTTCCACCACCGTATGCGTCTTGTTGGACGCATTGAGCTTGACGCTCGCGTTTTGCAGGTGCGCATGCACGGTCCGCTGCGAAATATCGAGAAGCTCCGCAATTTCATTGGCCGTCTTGCCGAGCGCGGTAAGCTCGAGGACGCGGCGTTCGCGCGTTGAAAGTTCGCCGGGGCGCTGGTTGGAAATGCATCCCATCTCGATCAGGCGGCGGAACGCGGTCCCGCAGACGATCGAGAGATTGGCGAGGTCGACACTGGTGCAGCGCAAGGCCCCTCCGGCGCCAAGCACAAGCGCCTGAAAGGGGTGGATTTCGCAAATCGGAACGACCACCATCTGCGTTCCGGGGCGCGCGGCGCCGCATAGCTCGGAATGTTCGGCATCGCCCTCGGGGATATCCCAGATGAAGGGCCGGCTGCGCATGAGCCCCATCGTGAGCGCGCCGTCGTTTGCCGAAAGCGTGGCTGCCTCGATGCCGCCATTGCGCTCGTCCGGCCAGCGGAAACGCTGCACGAGGTTGTCGATCGGCCGGTTGGGCATGGGCAGCCCGGTTATGAGGATATGCGTTGCCCCGAGTCTCCGCAGATACGCCTCGACCACGTCAAGAACATGACGGCGCGTTTCAGCTTCCGTAATTGCCGATATCTTCCCCTGAATATTGATGCTTTCCATGGTTAATTCCTGCCCCTGCCACAAAAGCGGCGACCGCTACCCAGCCAAACCATACGGCTATTCGAGAGAGTTGCCGTCGCCATACTGACGAAAATTCCAAAGTCAAATCTTCCAAGCGGATGATAGCCCATTAGTTTTTCTATTTCTACTTGTAAATATCGTTAATTACCACTCTTTCACATCTCGCCCCGGAGATTCCGCTACGAAAGGCTTTAAACGATTCGACGAAGCACCGGATCTTAGTCGGAAAATCTCCTCCCGTCCCCAACGCAAGCAAGAACAATGCGACGGCAGCCGTTCTCTGTCCTGTCGATAACCCATCCTTCATCCTCGCCATCCGCATAGCTTGCCTATCGTGAGCCCGCGCTCCTATAACCGGATCAGGAGACCGATCATGGCCGAATTCGAACTGGACCTGCCGCCTGAGTTCCTGACCGCCAGCCGCGAAGACTGGCAGGCCGCCGTCGAGCGGGCGCTCAAGGGAGCGTCTTTCGAGCGGCTTCGCTCGCACACCTACGACGGATTGGTGATCGAGCCGCTTTACGGCCGGGAGCGCGATGCCCCTGCTCTAAAGGCAAGGCAGGCGGGCCTTCCCTGGAGGGTCGTGCAGCGCGTCGATCATCCCGAATCCGGAGAAGCCAATGCGCTTCTGCTGCAGGATCTGGAAGGCGGAGCCACAGGTATCGAGCTTGTCTTTTCGTCCTCCGCGCGCGCTCGCGGCTGCGGCCTTTCCGCCGACAATGTGGAAAGGCTCGACAAGGTGCTGGATGGCGTCCTTCTCGATCTCGCCGAGTTTCGCATCGATGCGGGCTATGAAACGACTGCGGCGCTTGCCCTCTTCCTGGCGTTGGCGGAAAGGCGCGGCGTCGCGCCTTCGGCGCTGAAGCTCGTCGGCACGTCGGACTATGTCGGCAAGCTCGCCCTCACCGGCGTTTTGCGCAATCCTCCTTCCGTGCTGCGCCCGCGCCTTGGCGATCTTGGGCATTTCGCGCGCGGCCACGGGCTCGATATGCCGGTCGTTCATTGCGACGGGCGCGTGTGGCATGACGGCGGCGCGTCGAAGGCGCAGGAGCTTGCCTATGTATTCGCAACGGCGATCCACTATCTTCGCGACCTGGATGCCTGCGGCATAGCGGCGGAAGATCTTGCGGGCATGATCGGCTTCACGCTTGCCGCCGATACCGATCAGGTCGGCACCATCGCCAAGGCGCGCGCCGCCCGCCGGATGTGGGCGCGCCTGCTCGAGGCGAGCAACCTGCCGCAAAGGCCGATGCATCTTCACATGCAGACGTCCTGGCGGATGATGAGCCGGCGGGACCCCTGGGTAAATCTTCTGCGGACCACCATCGCGTCGTTTTCGGCCGGCATCGGCGGCGCCGACAGCGTCACCGCACTGCCCTTTTCCTCCGCACTTGGATTGCCGGACGCCTTCGCAAGGCGGATTGCCCGCAACACCCAGTCGATCCTGCTTGAGGAATCGAACCTTCACCGGGTCTGCGACCCGAGCGCGGGGTCCGGCGCCATCGAGGCGCGCACCTCAGACCTTGCAGAAGCCGCGTGGCGCCTCATGCAGGATATCGAGCGCGGCGGCGGCATCGTCGAAGCGCTCAGGTCCGGCAAGGCGCAAGGGGCGATCGGCGAGGTGCGCGATGCGCGCGCGCGCGACATCGCGACCCGGCGCTACCGCATCACCGGCACGAGTGCCTTCCCGGATATCCACGAAAAGCCCGTTTCCGTGCTCGCCGCCAGGCCCGATGACGTAAGCGAGGCGGGCCAGCACGTGGAACTTCGCGCACCCGGCAAGGGCGAACTCATGCGGGCCTTGCTCGACGCCGCGCGCAAGGGCGCTTCGCTTGCGGATATTCTTGTCTCGCGCAAGCGCGGCGAGGCCGTCACTGCCGAAGCGATTCTCCCTCACCGGGATGCGGAACCGTTCGAGGCGCTGCGCGACGCGGCTGACGAGGCGAAAGTACGGCCCGCCGTGTTCCTTGCGACGCTTGGCCGCCTGTCCGAGTTCACGGCGCGCGCCACCTGGGCCAAGAACTTCTTCGAGGTCGGCGGCATCGAAGCGCAAGGCTCGGAACAGTACGACGATATCGCCGCCGCCGTCGCCGCATGGAAGGCGGCCGGTTCTCCCCTCGTCTGCCTTTGCTCCTCGGATCGCACCTATGAGACACTCGCCGAAGAAGCCGTGAAGGCGTTCCGCGAGGCTGGCGCGGGAAAGGTCTACATGGCGGGCCGCCCCGGTGAATCGGAGCGCCGCAAGGCGCTTTCGAATGCCGGCGTGGAGACGTTCCTTTATGAAGGCTGCGATGCGCTCGCCCTGCTGCGCGCAGCCCATGAACACCTCGGCCTTGGCCCCGCGGCCAGCCGCAAGGACGCTTGAGAGGAAGGGTAGATGAGCCGTATCCCGGACTTCTCGAAGATCGATTTCAAACCTGCCGGAGAACGTGCCGTGGCTGGCGATGCCGCGCCGTGGGAAACGCCGGAAGGGATCACGGTCAAGCCCGTCTACGGCGGGGAGGACACGGCTGCTCTTGCCCATATCGACACATGGCCCGGCCTGCCGCCGTTCCTGCGCGGTCCTTATCCGACCATGTACGTCCAGCAGCCCTGGACGGTGCGCCAGTACGCCGGATTTTCGACGGCTGAGGATTCCAACGCCTTTTACCGGCGCAATCTCGCGGCAGGCCAGAAGGGGCTATCGGTCGCCTTCGACCTTGCCACCCACCGCGGCTATGACAGCGACCATCCGCGCGTTGCGGGCGACGTCGGCATGGCCGGAGTCGCAATCGATTCCATCTTCGACATGCGCACGCTTTTTTCGGGCATTCCGCTCGACAGGATGAGCGTGTCGATGACCATGAACGGCGCTGTCCTGCCCGTCATGGCGCTTTATATCGCGGCGGCCGAAGAACAGGGCGTTTCGCAGGAACAGCTTTCCGGGACCATCCAGAACGACATCCTCAAGGAGTTCATGGTCCGAAACACCTACATCTATCCGCCGCAGCCTTCGATGCGGATCATCTCCGACATTTTCGCCTACACCTCCTCGCATATGCCGAAGTTCAATTCGATCTCGATCTCCGGCTATCACATGCAGGAAGCGGGCGCGACGGCGGACCTTGAGCTTGCCTACACCATTGCCGACGGCATCGAATACGCGCGCGCCGGTGTCGCGGCCGGCCTCGGGATCGATGCCTTCGCCCCCCGCCTGTCCTTCTTCTGGGCGATTGGCATGAACTTCTTCATGGAGGTGGCGAAGCTTCGCGCCGCGCGCCTCATCTGGGCGAAGCTCATGAAGGAGAATTTTGCGCCGGAGAACGCAAAGTCGCTGTCGCTGCGCACGCACTCGCAAACCTCCGGCTGGTCGCTGACCGCGCAGGACGTTTACAACAACGTCGCCAGAACCTGCGTGGAAGCCATGGCGGCAACCCAGGGCCACACCCAGTCGCTGCACACCAACGCGCTTGACGAGGCGCTTGCCCTGCCTAGCGATTTTTCCGCCCGCATTGCCCGCAACACGCAGCTTTTCCTGCAGCAGGAATCGGAGACGACGAAGACGATCGATATCTGGGGCGGCTCGCACTATGTAGAGCGGCTGACCGCCGACCTCGCCGAAAAGGCGCTCGCCCATATCGCCGAGGTCGAGGGGCTCGGCGGCATGGCGAAAGCGATCGAGAAGGGCGTGCCGAAGCTTCGCATCGAGGAGGCCGCCGCCAAGACCCAGGCGCGCATCGACGGCGGTTCGCAGACGGTCGTCGGCGTCAACAGGTACCGGCCCGAGACCGAAGACATGATCGACGTCCTGAAAGTCGACAATGCCGAGGTTCGCGCAAGGCAGATCGAAAAGCTTCAAAGTCTCAAGGCGGAGCGAGACGAGAAAGAGACGCAAGCCGCGCTCGATGCGCTTCGCCAGGGTGCCGCGTCGAACGGCAACCTGCTCGACCTCAGCATCAAGGCGGCGCGCGCGAAGGCGACCGTCGGCGAGATCAGCCAGGCGATGGAAGACGTCTTCGGGCGTCACAAGGCCGAGATCAAGACGATCTCCGGCGTCTACAAGCGGGAGGCCGGCACCATGTCCGACCAGATCGCCAGGCTTCACAAGCTTGTCGAGACCTTTGAGGAAAACGAAGGCCGCAGGCCCCGCATCCTTGTCGCCAAAATGGGACAGGACGGTCACGACCGCGGCCAGAAGGTGATCGCCTCGGCCTTCGCCGACCTCGGCTTCGACGTCGACATCGGCCCGCTTTTCGCGACGCCTGAGGAGGCCGCCCGCCAGGCGGTCGAAAACGACGTTCACATCGTCGGCGTGTCGTCGCTCGCCGCCGGTCACCTCACCCTCGTTCCGGCGTTGAAGAAGGCTCTGGAGGATCAAGGCCGCGGGGATATCATGATCGTCGTCGGTGGGGTTATCCCCCCTCAGGATTTCGATGCGCTGCACAAGGCAGGCGCATCGGCTATCTTCCCGCCCGGCACCGTGATCGCCAAGGCGGCGGAGGACCTGATCGCCGAACTCAACCGCACTCTCGGACATGACCCTGCGGAAGCCGCGGAGTAATTCGATCGGACAAAAAAAGCGGCCGTGGAGTTCGCTCCACGGCCGCTTTCGCATTCTGAGTTACCTTTTTCGGCAGCTTTGGAAGCCGGTTTGCCGCGTTTGGAATTACCCTCGCCGCCTGCCGGCACCTGTCAGAAGCGGTATTTCGCCTCCGCGATCAGGCCGTAGCGTTCGCTCGTCACTTCTGTTTTGGAGGACTTCAAAAGCGGAAATACCGTCGAGGCGGCATAGGTCGTCGGCACTTCTCCGCTGTTGAACCACCAGTATCGCCCGCCGGCACCGATGGTAAAATTCTCCGTCACGTCGTAGGTCAGTATCCCTTCGGCCTGAAAACCATAGGCGCCCGTACCGTCACTCACGACATTTGGCGCAGGCCCGAGGGCCGGCGCCTGGTATATAATGGTGGCTTCCGCATCGTAATACCCGGCCGGTATGGCCACGGCTTCCCCTTGGAAGTAAAATCCGTTTCCAATGTCTGCATCGACACCAAGGCCCAGTCGAAAAAGGTGCCAATTCGCATCGATATCATAGGCTTTTCTTGAATCGGGGTAGGGTGAGCATTTCGAAACGCCCTGTTGAACGGGATTGCACCTCAGTCCGTCTGCCACGTAGTTCTCGTTGACGTATTGATACCCGGCGAAGGCCGTCGTTTTCACGCGCCCTCCCCAGAAATCTCCCCAATGCACGCCTGCATCGATATTGGCGTAGCTGATCGTCCCGTCACCGCCATCCGATGAGCTGTCCTAGATCGACTGACTCGTAAAGGAATCGTAGTCGACCTCGCGAAAATCACCGCCCGTAAGCACCCCCAATGCCGCGGCACCTTTCAGGAAAGCCCCGGAATCGTCGTCCTGAAGCGTGAAAAACACTTCCGCCGACGCGGAATCGGACTGGGTGAAATCATAATCTGCCAGGGTCGCCCCGGCCCCGCTTTTCAGTTTTTGCCTCAGTTCGGAGCGGCTGATCCACGTCCTCACGCCGATGCTTCCCCTCAGCGCCGTCGTTTCTTCAAGGAACAGCTCCCGTTCCTGGCCCAGGACCGGCAGACCTCTCAAATCATCGGCTGCCCTGGTTTCTCCGGTGTGTGCAATTACGGCCAGCGCTAGGCCGGAGATATGAACGATGGGTCTCATGGATTGCCCCTTGGAAACCAATTGAGGTTGCAACTTAAGAGTGATTTTGCCTGATCATTTCTTGTTAAGGTTAATGCAATGTAAATGCGATTGCATTTATTCAATCAGTAGTAGTTCTTTTGCTGATTTCTACACCTGACCCTTGTTGAAGGCCACTTCCCCTACGAATGCACCTTTGCTATTCGGTGCGGGAAATTGAACGAACGGTCAAAGGACGATTCATGCGCCGCACTGCCGCCGCTCTTGTGCTCATGCTCGCATTCGCGACTGCATCCTGTTCCTCCGCATTCGATGATGGCCCGGTACTTTCCTCGCGAAATCAAGGCGCGACCCTTGTGGAGATTTCGCGCGAGAGCGTGGGCGGCATCGACGGATCGACCGCTTATTCGGCGCGGGCGATCGAGGCTGCCCTGCCCGGCTTTACGACCGAAGGCCTGCAGTCGGCCACCGAAACGAACACCGAATGGGTGACCGGAGCATTCGATGCGGAAGGCTTTCAGATCCTTCAGGTCTACAAGGGAAGTAACGGAAAGATACGTGAGGTTCACGGTGTCAGTGACCGGCTGAAGGGCCCGAACGGCGAGCGGATCGGCATGAGTTTCGCCCAGTCCGGCATCAGCCGTTCGAATTGCCGCGTCGGGCGCGACCTGTGGCGGGGGATGGCGATCTGCCCGGCTCGCGGGGCGGAGAATGTCAGCCTGCTCTTTGCCATTTCGCAATACGACGGGCCTTACGACAGGCTTGCGCCGAACTCCGAACTCAAGCAGGCGGAACTTCAGCGCATCGTCTGGACACCGCCTGGAAATTGAATTTGCCCCTGCGTCTCCAATAATCATTTCCGCGAATGGCAACGGTGACCCGGCCCGCATTTTCCGATAATCGATAGGCATGATGCCGAATCCGACCGCCAGCCGCCGCGATATCGATATCGAAGCTCTTGCCGAAAAGCTCCGGCAGGGAGACAGGGCGTCCCTTGCCCGGGCCATCACCCTGGTCGAATCGCGCAAGGAGGCGCATCGGGCAAAGGCGCGCGAGCTTTTGCAGCTCCTCCTTCCCGAAACGGGAAACGCGCTGCGTGTCGGCATTACGGGCGTTCCGGGTGTGGGAAAATCGACCACGATAGACACGCTCGGCTCCAATCTGACGGCGGCGGGACACAAGATCGCGGTACTTGCCGTCGATCCGTCCTCGACGCGCACGGGCGGCTCCATCCTTGGCGACAAGACCCGCATGGCCCGTCTTTCGGTCGATGAGAACGCCTTCATCCGCCCCTCCCCGTCCTCCGGCACGCTTGGCGGCGTCGCCTCGAAAACGCGCGAAACCATGCTTTTGTGCGAGGCTGCCGGCTTCGATGTAATCCTTGTCGAAACCGTCGGTATCGGCCAGTCGGAGACGACGGTCGCCGATATGGTCGATTTCTTTCTCGTGCTCATGCTCCCCGGTGCGGGCGACGAACTGCAGGGCATCAAGAAGGGCGTTCTGGAAATCGCCGACATGATCGCGGTCAACAAGGCAGAGGGCGAGGGCGAGATCCGCGCCCGGTCGGCGGCAGCGGACTATCGCGGTGCTCTTCATATTCTGGCCCCACGGTCTCCGACATGGTCGCCCCCGGTGATCACCGTCTCGGGCCTTGCCAACCAGGGCCTGGACGAGCTTTGGGAAAAGATCGAGCTATACCGCGACAAGATGACCGCGAGCGGCGAATTGCAGGAAAAGCGCGCCCGCCAGCAAGTGGCCTGGATGTGGTCGATGTTGGAGGAGCGCCTTCTCGAAGCGCTCAAATCCCACCCTGAGGTCAAGGCACGGCTGGGATCGATCGAGACGGCGGTGGCCAAGGGCGATCTTGCGGCCTCCGTCGCCGTTGAAGAACTATCCGCGCTTTTCGGCCTGAAGACCTGAGTCCCTGTTCAAGCGCTTGTTTTCCCGGACAATTCGTCCTTGTGCTCTTTCATGAAGTGCCGCAGGACCGCCAGAAGATCCTTGGCATGAGCCTTGTCGCCCCTTGCCATGGCCTCGCGGATATCGTCCTCGATCATCTGCCTGATTTTCTGCGGCCCCTTCTTGCGGTGCAGGAGATAGGTGCCAAGCGCCGCCGCAACGACCTCGGGAATGTGCTCATGCTCGGCCAGCGCCAGAATTTCAGCCTCGTCCAGGCCGCTCATGGCGATGCAGTCTTCGATGCTGATCATGGGCGTCCCCCTCCGCTATTTCCGTAACGTAAATTTAGCCGGCACGGCGACCGTAACCATGACACGGATCAAGTTGGACGGGGATATGTTTCGAAGTGGGACATGATTTTCGGCATGGCTCTTGCGACGAAAGGGTCGATCGACCACCGCCGAGGGCCACATGCGCCACGACGATACATCGAACGGCCATCAGGGCCTGAACCTCACCCGCCGGGGATTATTTCTCGGCGCCGCTGTGCTTGCCGCCGCGAGACCCGCTTCCGCCGCGACGAAGGTCGCGGACCTTCGCGGCACCATTGACGGTGCGGAATTCGGCCTGAGGCCCGGCGCGATCGATGACCAGAGCGCGCTGATGCAGTCGGCGATCGACAAGGCGGCCGCGCGTGGCCGCGCGCTGTTCATTCCGGGCGGACGCTACCCTGTTGCCAACCTCAATCTCCCCTCCGGCGCAAGACTCGTCGGCTTGCCGGGACAAACGCACTTCGTCTATCAGGGCGGCGGCGGACATCTCGTCTATTCGGAAAACAGTGAAAACGTCGGTGTCGACGGGATTCACTTTGACGGTGCCAACAAGTCGCTCGGCGAATACACGCCGGGCCTGCTTCATTTCTCCAACGTCAAGCGGCTTTCCATCCAGGAATGCGATGTCACGGGAAGCGTGAAGAACGGGATCGCGCTCGACCGGTCTTCCGGCCGGATCAACGCGAACAATATCTCCGGCAGCGCCGAGGCCGGCATCCGCTCCATCGAAGCGTCGAGCCTTTCGATCACCGACAATGCCGTGACGGATTGCGCCAACGGTGGCATCCTCGTCTACCGATGGCAGGAGGGCGAGGACGGGACGATCGTTACCGGCAACCGGGTGGAACGCATCGCCGCGCATGCGGGCGGCACCGGGCAATACGGCAACGGCATCAACGTGTTCCGCGCGCATGGGGTGATCGTTTCCAACAACCGCCTGGCGGATTGCGCCTTTTCGGCAATCCGCTCCAACGCCGGATCGAACGTGACGATCCAGGCCAACTCCTGCCTGAGGTCAGGCGAAACGGCGATCTATTCGGAATTCGGTTTTGAAGGGGCGATCGTCTCCGACAACATCGTCGACGGCGCGACGATGGGGATATCGATCGCGAACTTCAAGGAAGGCGGCAGGCTCGCAGTCTGCTCCGGCAATCTTATCCGCAATCTCAAGACGCAAGCCCCTTATCCGCAGGAAGTCCAGGGCTTCGGCATCGGGATCAGTGTGGAAGCCGACACGAGCGTGACCGGAAACGTGATCGAAAACGCTCCCCTTTTCGGGATGATGCTCGGCTGGGGGCCGTATCTTCGCGACGTCATCGCCAGCCAGAACGTGATCCGGAATTGCGGCACGGGCATTGCCGTTTCCGTCGTCGAGGAGGCCGGTCCCGCCATGATCGTCGACAACATGATCGGCGGGGCGAAGAACGGCGCGATCGTCGGCTATCGCTGGCGCGAGGCCGCGACGGGCGACCTCGCCGGCGAAGGAGCCAGGCGGTTCGCCCATCTCGACGTGCGCGGCAATCGCGTGCGCGCCTGAACGATCACATTCGCCCCAGAAATCCGGAAAATTCCTCGACCGGAAGGATGTCCCCGACATGGGCGCCGCGACGGTCGGAAATCTCGGGACGAAGAAGGCGCTGCAGCCCTTTCGCCTCGTCCTCGTCCTGTTCCACGAGAGCGTCCACGATCGCCGCCATCATGACTTCCGAAGCACGCGTCGCGCCGTCGTCGCACTTGAGCGCGATGCCGAGGCCAAGTTCCGGGATCGAGGCGCAGAAAACGCCCTCGGCTCCAGTTTTCGCGTAAACGCGATCTCCGAAAACCGTCATGATATTGGTGCAGAAACGCTCGGTTCCCGCCACCATGTAGGGGTTATCGACGTTGGCGTCGTAAAGCGCTTCGACCGCCGCCGCACGGCCCGGTTCAAGCCCCTCGCCCGTTCCGAACCTTGCAAAGGCATGGGCGAGATTGCGCAAGGGCACGGCATAGGTCGGGATGGAGCAGCCGTCGGTTCCGCATACGTCCTGGCCGAGAACGGCTCCCGTCATGCTTTCCACCGCGGCCTTGATTTCAAGCTGAACCGGGTGATCGGGCAGGACATAACCCTTTGTCGGCACGCCCATCACCTTGGCAAGGCCCAGGAACCCCGCGTGCTTGCCGGAGCAGTTGTTATGGATCGGGCACGGCATTTCGTCGGCCCGGTGCAAAACGGCGACATCCTCCATGCGCGCGGGCCACTGCGGCCCGCATTCAAGGGAATCTTCCTCGAGCCCGGCCTTCAAAAGCATGACGCGGGCGGCATTCACGTGCCGCTCCTCGCCATTATGGGAGGAACAGGCAAGCGCCAGTTCCGGCGCCTCTAAACCCAGAGCTTCGGCCGCACCCGATTCCACAAGCGGCAGCGCCTGCAGCGCCTTGATGGCGGAACGAGGGTAGACGGGACGTGCGATATCGCCGATGGAGGCGACGATATTTCCCTCAGGATCAACCACCGCGAACGCGCCTCGATGCCTGCTTTCGACAAGGGGGCCACGCGTGACTTCCACAAGAACCGGATTATCCATCAATGACTCCAAATGCGCATGATCTGCGCCCTTACCCCGTGTATTTTCCGACCCAGCCGGACAGCCGTTCCAACGCCCCGTCGATCACCTCGTCGCGCTTGCAAAAGCAGAAACGGATAAAATCGCTCGGCGCATCGGCGATATAAAAGGCCGAGACGGGAACCGCCGCCACGCCCGCTTCCTCGACCATGCGTTTGCAGACCTCGACATCGCCGCCCTCAAGCCCAAGCGCGGTGATGTCGCATGTCGCGAAGTAGGTTCCCTCGCACGGCAGCACGCCGAAGCCGATTTCCTTCAGCCCCTTCACGATCCGGTCGCGTTTTTCCTGCATTTCAGAAGCAAGGCCGGTGAAATAGCCGTCCTCCTTGCCAAGCCCGTAGGCAACGGCCTTTTGAAGATTCGGCGGGGTCGTGAAGGTAACAAACTGATGCGCCTTGGCGATCGGGTCGAGCAGCTTCGGGCTTGCCGTGATGTAACCGACCTTCCATCCGGTAAGCGAGAAGGTCTTGCCGGCGGAGCCTATCTTCACCGAACGATCGCGCATGCCGGGGTAGCTCATCAGCGGCCTGTGCCGCCGCCCGTCGAAAAGAAGATGCTCGTAGACCTCGTCGCAGATCGCGAAGACATCGTATTCCCGGCACATCGCTGCGATTTCGCCAAGTTCCTCCTCGGAAAACACCTTGCCGGCCGGGTTCATCGGGTTGTTGAGAAGCACGGCCTTGGTGTTTTCGGTAAAGGCGGCGCGGAAGGCGTCGATATCGAGGCGCCATTCCGGCGGGGTAACCCGCACCCTGACGGGGATGCCCCCGGCACGCTTCACCAGCGGCAGGTAGCAATCGTACAGGGGCTCGATGAGGATGACCTCGTCGCCCGGCTCCAGAAGCGCCATCAGCGTATCGGCCAACGCTTCCGTCGCGCCGGAAGTCACCATCACCTCGCTCGTCCAGTCGATGTCGAGGTCGTAGAACCGCTTCTCGTGGTCGGCCACCGCGCGGCGCAGGTCAGGCAGCCCCAGCATCGGCGGATACTGGTTGGGTCCGGCCATCAGCGCTTCGGCGGCCGCGCGGCGCACATCTTCGGGCCCGTCCACGTCCGGGAAGCCCTGGCCGAGGTTGATAGCATTCGCCGCGATCGCCATGCGCGACATCGTCTCGAACACGGTCGTCGCAAGACCGGTGAATACAGGATTGGTTGGCTTCATGCCCGCCGGCTTCCTCCGCGCTTCCACGCTTTTTACAAAGCCCTGGTTAGTTTATCGCTTTTTAGTCCTTTGCAATCGCGCCGTCGAGAACGAAACACCCGCACCAGCGGGAGTGTTCAACGCGCCATTTTCGAGTCAATCGCGCGGAATGTGACCCCGGTCACAGGGAAGATCGCACAGAGCGCCTATGTTGGGATCATCGGGATCAACCAACGGATCGCCAGCGGCGGTCGCCGGATCCAAAGGGGCAAAACAAATGTTCAGGAAAACGACGATCGCCGATGCCACCTCAATCCGCGGCTATTGCGCAGGCGCATCCCATGATGAGCGTTCCGACCGGTCCCGTTGCCGGGTGAACCGCTTCCGCGAATGGGACCCCTTGCGCCGCCGCTGGATACTCTATCGCGAGCGCGCCTGCTACTGACGCCTCGCTCAAAGATCGGCCCGGTCCCGTTCGCCTCAACCTGCTCACGAACGGGCTTCGCGAAGCCGATCCGCAGACCCCCGGCAAGTTGCGTACCGCCGGGGGTCTGTGGTTTCTGGAGTCCGCCAAACGGCTGGTTCAAAAAACTACCAATCCATCCGGCACGACTTCACTTTCGCCTGACCCCGCTTCCCCTTCCGTCGAGGATCCCGAGATCTCTTTTCAGGTGATCGGAAGCGCTACGCGGGTCGAGCAAGGGCCGGCGCCGCATTCCTTGTCTGGTCAGCATTCGCCAGAACCGAGCTATCAAACCAGGCGTCGCTTTCTTCCCGGCAAGATCGGGCATGCACGCACACTCGTCCATCGATGGATGCCTCCAGTTGATGCGTCTTCAGTCCATGTGCGCTATATTTTCCTTGATTTCCAATCGAATGAGCGGCCTCATACATAAGGATTTTTTATTCATATGCCCTCCACCCTTCCTCCTCTCGCCGCTCTTCGCGCGTTCGAGGCCGCCGCCCGTCACCAAAGCTTCACCCGCGCGGGCGAGGAACTGGGCATGACCCAGGCGGCGGTGAGCTATCAGATCAAGGTGCTTGAGGACCGGCTGGGCGCGCCGCTGTTTCATCGCCGCCCAAGGCAGGTCACGTTGACGGAGACCGGACAAAGGCTCGCGCCGGAGATCTCCAGGGCATTCGCGATCCTTGCCGACGCATTCACCGAAGCGCGCGGCGTCGTGGAAGGCACGCTGACGATCAGCACCATGCACACGTTCGCCGCGCATTGGCTGGTGCAGCGGCTGGGAGCTTTTCAGCTACAAAACCCCTCGCTGGCGGTGCGGCTCGATCCATCTTCCGATCTGGCGGATTTTTCACGCGACCCGATCGATGTCGCAATCCGCTCGGGTGACGGCAAGTGGCCGGGTTTGATATCCCATCTCATCATGAAAGCCGACTTTACACCGATGTTGAACCCCGGCCTTGCCGAACGCCAAGGCGGATTAAATGCGCCTAATGATCTGCTAAGCCTGCCGATCCTGGATCCGAGCGATCCGTGGTGGCCGAAGTGGTTTGCAGCGGCTGGCGTAGACGCGGAAGAAAGGCTTTCGCGCCAGCGTGGCAGCTACTACACAGTCCAGACGCTTGAAGCTGGCGCGGCAATAGCGGGCACCGGTGTTGCGATACTCACGCCTGCCTTCTACAAGGCGGAATTGGCCTCGGGCAGGCTCGTCCAGCCATTCGATCTCGTCGCCGAGGACGGGCGGGGATACTGGCTCGTCTACCCCGAAACTCGCACCAATTCTCCGAAAATCCGGGCATTCCGGGACTGGATCCTGTCCGAAGCCACAGCTTCAGCCGACTGATTGCAGGAATGGCCCGGCGGGGCCGGTTCCATAAAATAACGCACGGTTCAACTATTGTTGACCCGACGTTGTTTCGCTTTCCGATCGTCATACTTGCCGTTTATGAAATGGCGAGACGCATGCTCGCCGGCCTTTGGGATGCCGGACGGGAATGGTGTGTTGCGAGAGCGAATATCGGTTCCCCGCGCCGCTTGCGTCTCCGGCAAGGTCGTGGATTCAGCCGGTTCGCTTTCCGACACGGGCGACAAAACGGGAGCGACGATCGATGGCAAGCCCCACCGCAATGAAAGCCGATACGGCCCTTCAGGAGTTTCCTGCCGAGCGGCTTTTCGAAACGCGCAAGCAAAGCCTCCGGTTGACGGAGAACCTTTCGGACGCGGATCAGACCGTCCAGTCGATGGACGACGCAAGCCCCGCCAAATGGCATCTCGCGCATACGACATGGTTCTTCGAGGCGTTCATACTGCGCGACCACGCACCCGGATATCAGCCCTATTCCGACGATTTCTTCTACCTCTTCAATTCCTATTACGAGAATGAAGGCGAGCGTCACCCGCGCCCCTTCCGTGGCATGATCACCCGGCCCAGCGCTTCCGAGGTGCGCGACTACCGCGCCCACGTCGACGAGGCGCTGGAAAAGCTCGTAGCCACGGCGGACGAAGGTCTGACGGAAAAACTCGCGCCGCTCGTTGAACTCGGCATCAATCACGAGCAGCAGCATCAGGAACTTCTGCTGACGGATATTCTGCATCTCTTCGCGCAGAACCCGCTCTACCCCTCCTATTCGGTGACCGAGCCGAAGACCGCGCCACACGAGGCTACCGGCGATACGTGGTCGTCCTTCGACGGCGGGATACGGCGCGTCGGTCACGACGGGGCGGGATTTTTCTACGACAACGAAGGTCCGGCGCATGATGCGCTCATCCGCCCGTTCCGCCTTGCCGACAGGCTGGTGACGAACCGCGACTGGCTGGAGTTCATGGCCGACGGCGCTTACTCCATCGCCACGCTCTGGCTTTCCGACGGCTGGGCGAGCGTCAATCGCGAAGGCTGGCGCGCGCCGCTTTACTGGCGCGAACGCGAAGATGGCTGGCACCAGATGTCGCTTTACGGCCTGCGCCCGATCGACCCTGACGCACCTGTCTGCCATGTCAGCTACTACGAGGCGGAGGCTTTCGCCCGCTGGGCCGGAAAGCGCCTGCCGACGGAAACAGAGTGGGAAGTCGCCACCGAAGGCCTGAGCCCGCGCGGCAATACAGTCGGCACCGGCGCGCTGCGTGCGCTACCGGCAGGCCATCCCCTTGGCGGCGAGCGTCAGATGTTTGGCGACCTCTGGGAATGGACGGCTTCCGCCTACAGCCCCTATCCCGGCTTCAGGCCGGCGGAAGGCGCCGTCGGCGAATACAACGGCAAGTTCATGATCAGCCAGATGGTGCTGCGCGGCGGCTCCTGCGCCACGCCCGAAGGCCATATCCGCGCGACGTACCGCAATTTCTTCTACCCCCACCACCGCTGGCAGTTCATGGGCCTGCGGCTTGCGGAGGATGCGTAAGACCATGTCCGTCGTCATGCTGAAAGACCGAGCGGCAGCCTTTGAGGCGATCGACGGCGTTGAGGAGGGCGGCTTTCGCGACGCCGTCCTGCGCGGCCTCGCGCTTCCGCACAAGATGATCCCGAGTCGCTTCTTCTACGACGAGCGGGGCTCCGCGCTTTTCGAGGATATAACCCGCCTTGAGGCCTATTATCCAACGCGCTCGGAAATGGCTATTTTCGAAGGTCATGGTGCGGATATCGCGGCACATTTGCCCGAAACCCGCGCGCTCGTCGAATTCGGATCGGGTTCGAGCCTCAAGATCCGCGCGATGCTGAAGGCGATGCCGCAGCTGACCCACTACGCGCCGATCGACATCTCCGGGGAAATGCTCACCCGGGAGGCGCAAGCCCTTTCCGCGGATTTTCCCGATCTTGAAGTGGTACCGATCCATGCGGACTTCATGAGTCCGGTCGAACTCCCGAAGGAATTGAGGGAGATCGGCAAGCTTGCCTTCTT
Organism: Stappia sediminis; assembly: GCF_009826895.1. Taxonomy (GTDB): domain Bacteria; phylum Pseudomonadota; class Alphaproteobacteria; order Rhizobiales; family Stappiaceae; genus Hongsoonwoonella; species Hongsoonwoonella sediminis. Next base: position 88,250 of record NZ_WUMV01000006.1, read on the forward strand.
CCCCGGCTCAACCATCGGCAACCTGGAACCCTACGAAGCGCTGGAGTTCCTTGCCCGCGTGCGTGACACCGTCGGCACCGGCGGGCACCTTCTGATCGGCGTCGACCGGAAGAAGGACACCGAAACGCTGGTCCGCGCCTATGACGACCCTGAAGGCGTGACGGCGGCCTTCAACCTCAACCTGCTTGCGCGCGCGAACCGCGAGCTCGAAGCGGATTTCGACCTCTCGGGCTTTGCCCATGAGGCGCGCTACAACGCGGATCGCGGCCGCATCGAAATGCATTTGAAAAGCCTGAAGGAACAAGCCGTTTCAATCGGCGCCTGTCGTTTCGATTTTACCGAAGGCGAGACAATCCACACGGAAAATTCCTACAAATACGCCCCGGATGAATTCCGCCTGTTGGCAAGGGCGGCACGTTTCGAACCGGTCGCGACCTGGACGGATGCGAACGAACGGTTCGCGGTGTACCTCCTTCAGAGCGAGGGCTGAACCACGAATATATCCCGCCAAATCTGAGCCGGATTTGGCGGGATATGCTCAAGAGATTGACCCTGGAGTGCTTTCTTGTCGACCGGATAGTCTCATTCGGTCGGAAAGCGTTGCAGTATTTTATTTTCCAACATCACGCCTCATCGACGGGCAGCGTGACCCGCGCCGAAAGCCCCCTGCCCTTGCCGTTTTCCAGCTCCAGCGTTCCGCCGTGTGCATGGACGATCGATCGGGCGATCGAAAGACCGAGCCCGATGCCGCCGGTTTCCTCGCTGCGCGACTCCTCGAGCCTGACGAAGGGTTCGAAGACATCCTTCAGTTTGTCCTGCGGAATGCCCGGACCCTCGTCGGATATGACGATGACCGCGGCATGATCGCCCGCGGACAGCGAAACCCGCGCTTTTTCGCCGTAACGCACGGCATTGTCGACAAGGTTACGCAGGGCTCTGCGCAGGCTGTCAGGGCGGCACGAAAGCACGATGCGTTCATCCGGCGGGTCGAATTGCACATCCGCTCCCATATCCCTGTAGTCCTGCGCGATCGCATCGAGATACTCGCCAAGGTCCACCTTCGAGGGCGGTTCGTTCGCCGCTTCGTCGCGCGCGAAAGCAAGGGTCGCCTCCGTCATGCGCTGCATCTCGTCGAGCGTGGCGATAATGCGCTCCCGGTTCTCCTCGTCCTCGATGAATTCCGCGCGTATCCGCAGCGACGTGATCGGCGTCCTGAGATCATGACTGATCGCCGCCAGCATCTTGGTACGGTCCTTCACGAAGCGCGTCAGCCGCTCCTGCATGACGTTGAAGGCCGCAACGGTGCCCCTCACTTCGGACGGGCCGGTTTCCGGCAACCGTTCCACATCCTCGCCGCGGCCCAGCCGGTCGGCGGCGCCGGCAAGATCCCGCAACGGGCGCGTGAGCCTGCGGACCGTCAGCGCGACGACGATGATGATCGCCAGCGCCATCACCCCGATAGACGCCAGCACCGGCATGAACGATCGTTGCGGCAGCCTGAACCTGCCGGCAAGGTTGAGCCACTGCCCGCCGGCCAGTTCCACCGAAACGTTCAGGCTAAGCGCCTCCCGCCAACGGCGTTCGGGAGAATACCATCGCCGGCGCGGGCGATCCCCGCCCCTCCCTTCCGCGGGCCTTTCGACACGCGCTTCATCGCCGACATCCCGCTCCGCCGGCCGTTCCGCCCGCTCACCCTCGCCGTTTCCTCCTTCGGGGGGGGCTCCGGCCTGCTCACCATCGTCGCCATCATGACCGCGCCGGCCTTCCGGCCGCCCTCCCTCGCGATCGCGCGGAGGCCGCGGCATGTGAATGCGGGACACATTGGCGAAGATTCTACGGCCTTCGCCGAGTTCATCGTACATGTAGCCCAGCAGCTGCCGGTCGGCCCAGCCTTCGCCGCTTTTCCCGAGCGCCGGAGCGTTGGAGATCCAGTAGCGCAGGAACGGGCTGGAAACCGTTTCGGTCAACCGTTCCTGAAGATCGGATGGCGCAGCCTCCAGCAGTTCGACCAGAGATGCCGTGCGCTGGGCAATGCCGACGCGCGCCTGGGCGACCAGTGCACCATGGCGTTCACCGGCGAATATCCACAGGCTGACGAATTGCGAGATGACGAGAGCGGCCAGCAGGAGCGCGATCAGCTGGCCACCCAGGCTTTTCGGCCAGAGTTTCATTCGCCCGCTTCCCTGACCTCGGCCGTGAACGTGTAACCCCCGCCCCAGACTGTCTTGATCAGCTCGGGAGATTTCGGATCGCGCTCGATTTTCCGGCGCAGGCGGCTTACCTGGTTGTCTATCGACCTGTCGAAGATATTCGGCGTGCGCCCCGATGTGAGATCGAGCAACTGATCGCGCGAAAGCACCATCTGCGGGCGTTTGAGCAGCGCGACCAGAAGCTGGTATTCGCCCGTTGAGAGGGCGACCGACACGCCGTCCTCGCCGATGAGCTGGCGTTTCGACACGTCGAGCGTCCATCTGTCGAAGGCGAGTTTTCCCGATTCCACCGGATCGCGCTCCTTCGGCACGAGCGATGTTCGCCGAAGGACGGCGCGGATACGGGCCAGAAGCTCGCGCGGGTTGAACGGCTTGGTGACATAGTCGTCGGCGCCGATTTCAAGCCCCACGACGCGGTCCGTATCCTCCGCCATGGCGGTCAGCATGATCACCGGCGTCGAACTGGTTTCCACCAGATGGCGGCAGAGCGAAAGCCCATCCTCGCCCGGCATCATGATATCGAGCACAACGAGATCGATCGCCGCCGCCTTCAGGACCTTTCGCGCCTGGGCGGCGCTTTCGGCAGCCGTTGCTCGCATTCCGTTCTTGACGAGATAGCGCGCCAGCGTCTCGCGGATGTCCCGGTGGTCGTCGACGACAAGGATATGCGGGTTCGGTTCGCTCATGTCCGTCGATTTCGCTTTTTGAATTGATTCGTCTTTCAATGAAGTAATCGGACTCGCGCCCCAATTGGACGGTAAATTGTATCAGGATGTAACAAGAGCGCTTTTCAGCAACCCTTGCGACACAATCGTGCCCTTCAAGGTGAATTTCTGCGACAAACTACGCGTATCTCTGATGCGGTGAATTTGAAATACGCCCAGGAGAATTTACGATGAAAATCTTCAAGACCTTGACGATCGCCCTTCTTACGACGGCCGTCGTCGGCGCGGCGGCATTGCCTGCGGCTGCCGGTCGCGGCGAAGGCCGGGGCTGGCGGGGCGACAGCCACCACGGCTTGTATCATCGCGGCGAACGCCGCGGAGAACGCCATCACGGCGGAAGGCGTGGCGAAGGGCATCATGGCGGCATGGAATACGCCATGATGTTCATGGAACGCTTCGATACGAATTCGGACGGCAAGGTCACGCAGGACGAGATCGATGCGGTCGTCGCCGAGCGTTTCGCATCGGCGGACGGCAATGGTGATGGCGGCATCGACCTGGCGGAATTCAAGGCCGCCTACGCCGAGGAATTCGCGTTGCGCAAGGTCCGCGAGTTCCAGCGGCTCGACCGCGATGGCGACGGCAACGTCACGGAAGAAGAATTCAGCCGCCGGACCGGACGCCGTTTCGACCGCCTGGACCGCAACGATGACGACGTCCTTGACCGCCGTCGCCGTGGTGGAGATGGAGAACGCGGCGAGATGCGCGGGCGGCGCGGCGGAGATGGAGAGCGCGGCGAGATGCACGGGCGGCGCGGAGGAGACGGCGAGCGAGGCGAAAGGCGCCGACTGCGCGGCGGCATGTTCGAGGAGTTGGACACCGACGGCGACGGCAGCATTTCGCGCGAGGAGTTCACCGCCAGAACCGCCGGGCGATTTGCTTCCGCCGACACGGACAACAACGGCTCCATCACCCTTGAGGAATTCGGGGCCATCTGGCTCGATCGCGCCGACAGGCGGATGGTGCGCGCCTTCCAGCGCTTCGACCGCGACGGCGATCTGAAGATCAGCAGGCAAGAAGCCGACCGTTTCTTCGGCAACCTCGTGGCCCGGATGGACCGCAACGGGGACGGTGCGCTTTCCATCGCCGACCACCCGAGGGGTGATCGCGGCGACCGTCACCACCGCTGGAGAGAACGAGACGGCGACCGGCCGGTTGAAGGCGCAAGCCCTGAGGAGGCAGGCCCCGAAAGCGGCGAAGGCCCGGCGGAAGTCGAGCGCGAAGGCGAAAACTGATTCGCCGCGAGGTCGGCGTTCGAAAGGTGGCGGGCGACCGCCGCCTTTTGCGTTCTCGCCGCATTTGGCGATGCCTGGAAGAGCTTGAAGTATTGTCGAAATCGCTCACGGCGGAAAAAAATTCATAAACATCAAATTTCCTCTTGATCATGACGCCAATATACGCCATCTCCGTCTTGCCCAAATTCGCACGTGCCCGTGGTCGTCCATGAATTGTGTGGCAGCCGCTTGGTCCAACCCGGAGACGGTTCCGGCAAGGCGGCAAAACCGGACGGCTTAAAGCAACGACGTAAGAGGGCTTTTTTGGTCTCTGCCGGGGTCTCCAACCTCCGGGGTTACTGAAGAGGCACTTGTTACATCCTTGCCGGCCGTGCGGTTCGGGGCTCCCGATCCAATCCAAGGCATCACACGCGGGAAGCGATTCCGGCGATAGCCGTTTTGCGCACCCGTTCGCGTTGACGCGATATGAGCCGCCGTCTCCACAGCGGGGGAGGTCTCGTATCCGTTTGCGCGCCCTGCGACGTGAACTTGAACGGGAGCAACCCGATGACTGAGCGTATCCGCGAATTCCTCCGTACCCGACGAGACGAAGGCCCCTGCGTCGTCGTCGATCTCGATGTCGTGCGCGACAACTATCAGGCGTTCGCGCATTCGCTGCCCGATACCCGCGTGTTCTATGCGGTCAAGGCGAATCCCGCGCCCGAGATCCTGAACCTCCTGGCCGAGTTGGGCTCCTGCTTCGACTGCGCGTCCACGCAGGAGATCGAGATGGCGCTTGCGACCGGCGCCGGGCCGGAGCGCATCTCCTTCGGCAACACGATCAAGAAGGAGCGCGACATTGCCCGCGCATACGAACTTGGCGTGCGCCTTTTCGCCGTCGACTGCGAGGCGGAAGTGGAAAAGATCGCCCGCGTGGCGCCGCGCGCGCGCGTCTTCTGCCGCATCCTGTGCGACGGCGCCGGCGCCGACTGGCCGCTTTCGCGCAAGTTCGGCTGCGCGCCGGAAATGGCGCCGCGCGTACTTGAACATGCCCACACCCTCGGCCTGGTCGCCTATGGCGTCTCGTTCCACGTCGGCTCGCAGCAGGGCAATGTCGACGCATGGGATTCCGCGCTTGCTTCGGCTTCCGGCATCTTCCGCGAATTGGCCGAGCGTGGCATCCAGCTTTCCATGGTCAACATGGGCGGCGGTTTTCCGGCGAAATACCTGAAGGAAATGCCGGGCGTACCGTCCTACGGCGATGCGATCTTCCGCGCCCTCACCCGTCATTTCGGCAACCGCCTGCCGGAGACGATCATCGAGCCCGGCCGCGGCATGGTCGGCAACGCCGGCGTGATCGAGGCAGAGGTCGTCCTTATCTCGAAGAAGTCCGACGACGACGAGATGCGCTGGGTCTATCTCGACATCGGCAAGTTCAACGGCCTTGCGGAGACGATGGACGAAGCGATCCGCTATCCGATCCGTACCGAGCGCGACCATGACCGCAAGGAAGCTTGCGTGCTGGCCGGTCCGACTTGCGACAGCGTCGACGTGCTCTACGAGAAGGAGCCGTATGAGCTTCCCGTTTCGCTCTCGATTGGCGACAAGGTGCTGATCGAGGCATGCGGCGCCTATACGACGACCTACTCGTCCGTCGCGTTCAACGGCTTTCCGCCACTCACCTCCTACGTGATTTGAGGAGGCCGCCATGATCGAAATTCGCGACGAGGCGCTGTGGGATCACGACGCCCGCGAGGAACTGCTTGACCGGGCGTTTGGCCTGTCCCGCTTCGAAAAGACGTCGGAGCGGCTGCGCGAAGGCCGTGTGCCCGCAATCGCGCTCAGTGCTTTCAGGCATGATGGTGACGGCAGGGAAACCCTTGTCGCCTCCGTCCGTCTGTGGAACGCTGAAACCGCTGACGGCCGCCCCGTGCTCCTGCTCGGGCCGCTCGCCGTCGACGAGAGCTGCCGCGGATTCGGCATTGGCGCGCGGCTTATGCGCACCGCGCTGAACAGGGCCGCCGTTGCAGGCCATTCGGCGGTCGTCCTGGTCGGGGATGCGCCCTATTACGGCCGTTTCGGCTTCTCGTCGGCTTTGACGCTTGGGCTCGACCTGCCGGGTCCCGTCGAGCGCGAGCGTTTCCTCGCGCTGGAGCTTGCCGAGGGTGCCCTTGACGGTGCGATGGGTTGCCTTTGCCCAACCGGCCTGTTGGGCGATGCCTCCGTCGCCGCCAGCGACGAAGATTTCGACGCGCTTTTCGTTCGGCCCTGGCCGCCCGCGCGTTGATATCGCCGACTTCGCATTAGAATTGCCGTGAGAACTCTCGGCCATAGAAAAAGAAGGATCGATCCATGACCGAAGAGATCGCCAGCAAGCCCGCCGCAACCGCCAAGACGAAGGCTGCGGAAAAGAAAGCAGCGGCAGGTTCCGCCGCTGCGAAGCATCCCGTCCACGCAACGATCACCGGGCCGATCGTCATGATCGGCTTCGGCTCCATTGGCAAGGGCACGCTTCCGCTCATCGAACGGCATTTCGACTACGACAAGAACCGCTTCACGGTTATCGACCCGGTGGATGCCGACCGCAAGCTCGTGGACGATCGCGGCTATCGCTTCGAGAAAGTGGAAATCACGCGCGAGAACTATCGCGACGTGCTCACGCCCCTGCTGACGGAGGGCGAGGGTCAGGGATTTTGCGTCAATCTTTCGGTCGACACCTCCTCGCTCGATATCATGAAGCTCTGCCGCGAGCTTGGCGTGCTCTACATCGACACGGTGGTCGAGCCGTGGCTCGGGTTTTACTTCGACCATGACGCCGGCATGGAAGCGCGCACGAACTATGCGCTGCGCGAAACCGTGCGCCGGGAAAAGCGCAAGAACCGGGGCGGCACGACCGCCGTTTCCTGCTGCGGCGCGAACCCCGGCATGGTCTCCTGGTTCGTGAAGAAGGCGTTGGTCGATATCGCCACCGATACCGGCCTAAAGTTCGAGGAACCGACCACCCGCAAGGACTGGGCCAAGCTCATGAAGAAGGTGGGTGTCAAAGGCATCCACATCGCCGAGCGAGACACCCAGCGCGCGAAGAAACCGAAGCCGATGGGCGTCTTCTGGAACACCTGGTCGGTCGAGGGCTTTCTGTCGGAAGGCTTCCAGCCCGCCGAACTCGGCTGGGGAACGCATGAGATGTGGAAGCCGAAGAACGCACGCAAGCACAAGAAGGGCTGCAAGGCGGCGATTTTCCTGGAGCAGCCGGGCGCCAACACGCGCGTGCGCACCTGGTGCCCGACGCCGGGCGCTCAGTTCGGCTTCCTTGTCACGCACAACGAGTCGATCTCGATTGCCGACTATTTCACGGTCGAAAAAGACGGCAAGGCCGTCTATCGCCCGACCTGCCACTACGCCTACCACCCGGCGAACGACGCGGTGCTTTCCCTGCATGAGCTTTTCGGTGCGGCCGGCAAAATCCAGGAAGAGCTTCACGTGCTCGATGAAAGCGAAATCGCCGACGGTATCGATGAGCTTGGCGTACTTCTTTATGGCCACGAGAAAAACGCCTATTGGTATGGCTCGCAGCTTTCCGTGGAAGAGACCCGCGACCTTGCGCCCTACCAGAATGCCACCGGCCTTCAGGTAACCTCCGCCGTGCTTGCCGGCATGGTCTGGGCGCTGGAAAACCCCGAAGCCGGCATCGTCGAGACCGACGAGATGGATTACAAGCGTTGCCTTGAAATCCAGATGCCTTACCTCGGCCCGGTGAAAGGCTATTACACCGACTGGACGCCGCTTGACGACCGTCCGGGCTTCTTCCCCGAAGACCTGGATACGGACGATCCCTGGCAGTTCCGCAATATCCTCGTGCGTTGAAATCAGGAAGGGCGGCCCGATCGGCCGCCCTTTTTTGTTTGACGGGAAAGACCCGCCCCGCCAGCGCTTATCAACGATCCACGGTATCGACCTGCAGATAGGCTTGCGGAGTTTTGCCTGCCACTCCTTGCAGGATGCCGTAGGAGGCGGACAACGCCTTCAACGCGGAATAGACCAGCCGCTCGGAATCCTTCCGGCTCGCCGGAAGCGTCAGTGCCGCCGCAAGAGCGAGTATCGACGCTTTGACCGTGTTCAAGGCAACCTTTGGAAGATACCTGCGGATCGATGCCCATCTGCCGAACCGCCGCCGATGGATCGAAACGTTGTTCGCGGATATTCGCTGCTGCCTGGCCAGCTGAGAACGCTTGGTAAGACGGGGCTCGATCACTTTTTCATAGACCACCGCGTCCGCCACCCAGCGGATGGAGGCCCCGCGATCCGACACGCGATAGAAATATTCGGAATCTTCGCCGCCGGAAAAGCGCATTTGCTCCCGAAACCGGATAGCCATGCCATCGGGTGCAAAAACCGAACGCCGAATGAGCGTATTGTTGGTTGCCGCGGTCTTGAGAACGTCGCCCGTTCTTCGGGGAGTATCGAGATCCCCGTCGTACCAATGCGGGCGCGATGTCTCGTAGGTGAAAGCCACGGGGCCGGTTAGCACATCGGCGTCGAAGCGCTTCGCCGCCTCCATCATGGCGCTCAGCCAATTCGGGTCGATACGCTCATCATCGTCGACGAAACCCAGCCAGTCGACGGACTTCCCGAGCGCGATATCGATTGCCATGTTCCGTGCAAACGGAATTCCGATCTCACGCTGAAGATAATATTCAACGGAGATATCTCCTGTTTGCGAAGTCGTGGACACTTCCGCCTTGCTGTATTCGCCATCATCGTTCTCGATAACAGCGACTTCCAACTCAACGCCTGGCACACTAGTCATCGCCGCGAAGGATGAAAGACATTCTCGTAATTGAAGTCGCCTTTGCCGCGTACAAACGGCAACAAGTATTTTCATTTTTTACTATACGTTACTATTTTTATGACAAACTACATTATTTACTTATTTTTGATTCTTCAATTGAGATTTGATTCTATCACCTCCTGTTGAATGGCAGTTTTATACAATCTATTTCAAATATATTACTTACGTAGCGTGATGTCTTTAAATCCGGAAACAGGACCGGCGCTCCCAGCCAAAAAATGAAAAAGCCCGACAATGCCGGGCTTTCGCAATCACTCGGTTCCGTCAGGACGGTCAGCCACTGGCTGCCGCCTTCACCTCCAGCCGGCGGCGGTGCAGCACAGGCTCGGTATAGCCCGAAGGCTGCTCGCGCCCCTTGAAGACGAGGTCGCAAGCCGCCTTGAAGGCGATCGAACCGCCAAAATCCTCCGCCATCGGCCTGTAGGCCGGATCGCCGGCGTTCTGGCCGTCGACGACCTTCGCCATGCGCTTCATCGTCTCCATGACCTGCTCCCTGGAGCAGACACCGTGATGCAGCCAGTTGGCGATGTGCTGGGAGGAGATGCGCAGCGTCGCCCGGTCTTCCATCAGGCCGACGTCGTTGATGTCCGGCACCTTCGAGCAACCGACACCCTGGTCGACCCAGCGCACGACATAGCCAAGAATTCCTTGCGCGTTGTTGTCGAGTTCGGCCTGGATTTCCTCCTCCGTCCAGTTCGGGCGCTCGGCGACCGGGATCGAGAGGATGTCATCAAGCTTGGCCCGCCCGCGCGACTTCAACTCCTCCTGCCGCGCCTTCACATCCACCTTGTGGTAGTGCAGCGCATGCAGGGTCGCCGCCGTCGGTGAGGGAACCCAGGCGGTGTTGGCGCCGGCCATCGGGTGCCCGATCTTCTGCTCCAGCATCGCGTTCATCAGGTCCGGCATCGCCCACATGCCCTTGCCGATCTGCGCATGGCCCGGCAGGCCGCACTCAAGGCCGATGTCGACATTCTGGTTCTCGTAGGCCTGAATCCAGGCTGCTCCCTTCATGTCGCCCTTGCGGATCATCGCTCCGGCTTCCATGGAGGTGTGGATCTCGTCGCCCGTACGGTCGAGGAAACCGGTATTGATGAAGAAGACGCGGGCCGATGCCTCCCGGATACACTCCTTGAGGTTGACCGTGGTTCGCCGCTCCTCGTCCATGATGCCCATTTTCAGCGTGTTTTGCGAAAGGCCCAGCGCCTTTTCCACGCGCGCGAACAGCTTGTTGGCGAAGGCGACTTCTTCCGGCCCGTGCATCTTCGGCTTGACGATATAGACCGAGCCAGCGCGGCTGTTCTTCCGGTTCCCGCCCCCGTTCGCACCGCCTGTGCCGACGTCATGCATGGCAATCGCCGACGTGACCATGCAGTCGAGGATGCCTTCCGGCACTTCGTTGCCTTCGGCGTCCAGGACGGCCGGATTGGTCATCAGGTGGCCGACGTTGCGAACCAGCATCAGCGAACGGCCATGCAGAGCGATTTCGCCCTTGCCGTCGGCGGCTGTGTAGATACGGTCCGGGTTGAGCGTGCGCTCCACCGTCTTGCCGCCCTTTTCGAACGCCTCCTTGAGGTCGCCCTTTACAAGGCCAAGCCAGTTTCGATAGGCGAGAACCTTGTCCTCGGCATCGACGGCGGCAACCGAATCCTCGCAGTCCATGATGGTGGAAAGTGCTGCTTCGACGATGACATCGGCAATCCCCGCCTTGTCCGTCCTGCCGACCGGCGTCGTCGGATCGATCACGATCTCCAGATGCAGCCCGTTCTGCCGCAGGAGCACCGCATCGGGTTTATCCGGGGATCCCTTGTAACCGACGAACTGGGCCGGGTCCTTGAGCACCGTCTTGCCGTCGGGAAGCGAGACCGCAAGTTGTCCGTCCAGGACGACGATCGCCCCGACCTCTTCCCAAACACCGGTTTCCAACGGCACGCTCTCGTTCAGCACCTTGCGGGCATAGGCGATCACCTCAGCCCCGCGCGCCTGATCGTATCCGCCCGCCTTCGGCAGCGAGCCCATGGCGTCGGTGCCGTAAAGCGCATCGTAGAGCGAGCCCCAGCGCGCGTTCGCCGCGTTGAGCGCGTAACGCGCGTTCATGATGGGCACGACGAGTTGCGGACCGGCGATCGACGCGATTTCGGGGTCGACATCGGCGGTCGTGACCTTGAACGCGCCGCCTTCGTCCCGCAGGTAGCCAATGTCTTTCAAAAAGGCCTTGTAGGCATCGAGATCGACCGGTCCGGAATTCTCCCGGTGCCATGTGTCGATCTTCATCTGAAGATCGTCGCGCTTTTCGAGGAGCCGCCGGTTTTCCGGCGCCAGATCGCCAACGATCGCCGCAAATGCGCTCCAGAAGGCGCCCGCTTCAACGCCGGTTCCTGGAAGTACCTCTGTTTCCAAGAACTTATGAAGTTCTGCTGCGACCTTCAGTCCCGCGACTTCGACCCGATCCATGATTTCGACAACTCCTTGATCCAACGCGAACAACGAACGGTTCGGCACAGCGAAGAACCAAACCATTCGATACCGTATTTTGGCGGGAAACTGTCAAAATCAACAGAGCCTGGTCAATACGTCATAAATAGAAATCACTTTTTCCGTTTTGGAATTACTCAAGGTCGGACCCCGCAGTTGCAAGGCCCAGCCCCCTTCATGCGCATCGCGAATGCCTGCCCCTCGATTGATCATACGAATATCCGCCGCTATAGACGGCAGGAAGAAGGCTGACGCCACCTGCCAGATCGAACGTCTTTTACCGCCCGCCCCGGCAATTCGGATATTTCATGATCGCCTTACTGAATTCCCAGCCTGTCCTGCTCCTGACACTGACAGCCCTGCTCTGGGCCGGCAATACGATCGCGGGCCGCCTTGCGGTCGGCGAGGTGTCGCCCTTCGCTGTAGTGCTGTTGCGCTGGGTCATCGTCGCCGGGCTTCTGGTTGTTATCTACGGACGTCAGGTCGTGGCGGAATGGGCGACGCTCAAGCGCCACCTCATTCTCATCGTGCTGTCGGCCACTTTCGGCTTTACGGCGTTCAATTCGCTTTTTTATCTGGCCGCACATTCCACAACCGCCCTGAACCTCGGCATCATCCAGGGCTCGATGCCCATGTTCGTGCTCCTGGGCGCGCTGATTTTCTACCGCACGCCAATAACCCCGCTACAGATGGCCGGCGTTCTGATCACGATTTTCGGAGTGGTCTATATTTCCTCGCGCGGAGAGCTATCGCGCCTTGCGGAGCTTGAGATCAACCCCGGCGACGGTCTCATGATCGTCGCCTGCTTCTTCTATTCGGCCTATGCGGTCACGCTCAGGAACCGGCCGAAGGTTCCGGGCATCGTCTTCTTCACCGTACTGGCAGTCGTTGCCGCAGTAACTTCGGTTCCCGCTGTCCTGGTCGAGGCGTCAAACGGCAGTCTGCAATGGCCAACGGCAATGGGCTGGGCCGTCGTCGCCTATATAGCGCTTGGTCCCTCTTTCATCTCGCAAATCTTCTTCATGCGCGCCATCGAGCTGATAGGCCCTGGCCGCGCTGGCGTGTTCATCAACCTGGTGCCGATCTTTTCCTCGATCATGGCCGTATTGCTGCTGTCGGAACCCTTCAGGGCGTATCACGCGGTCGCACTTGCGCTGGTGCTTGCCGGCATCTGGCTCTCGGAACGCAAATCGTCGGAAAAAGCCAAACAAGGCTGAATTCAAAATTCCTGATGAGCCAGAGCGCATCCCGCCGGATCCCGACCGGAATTGACGGCTGGGACGTGCTCAAGGTATTGATATTGGAGCAATTTCCAAGCACGAAAGCGTTTGCGCTTTCATGGAATGCGCCCTGGGAACCCGAGCGTCCAGGCTTATTTTCGCCTTGCGCTTGCCGCTAAGTCATTGGATGACGGTGCAATGGAAGCACCACTGATCATAGCGGCGGTCGCCGGCCTGCTGGTGGTTATCAGCCTGATTCAGCCGCTTGCGGCCCGCCTCGGGCTTGCACCTTCGGTTCTGCTTGCCGTCGTGGGTGTCGCCATTGGCACGGTCGCGACCCAGCTTCTGTTCACGACCAAAACGGACGCCTTCAACGAGATCGCCCGGATATTCGTCTTTCTACCAGTCGATTCCCAGACGATCCTCTTCACATTCCTGCCGATCCTGCTTTTCCAGACGACGCTCACGCTCGACGTGCGCCGGATGGCGGAAGACGCCGGTGTGATCTTCGTTCTCGCGGTCGTGGCCGTCCTGATCGCAACGGCCTTCATCGGTGTTGCGCTTTACCCGCTTGCCGGGGTGCCGCTGGTCGCTTGCCTATTGCTGGGCGCAATCGTCGCCACGACCGATCCTGTCGCCGTTGTCGCCATTTTTCGCGACATCGGCGCTCCGGCTCGCCTCGGCCGGCTGGTGGAAGGCGAAAGCCTGCTCAACGACGCCGCCGCGATCGCCGTCTTCGCGATCCTGTTCGGAATTCTCACCGGCACGGAATCCCGCCAGCCTGCCATGGCTTTCCTCGCCTTCGTCAACGATTTCGTCGGCGGCATGCTTCTGGGTTATCTCGGCGGGCAGCTCTTGGTGCGCCTCTTTCCGCTGGTACGCGAGCACCGCCTGGCACATGTGACGCTGAGCGTCGCCTTCCCCTACCTCATCTACATTTTCGCCGACCAGTTTGCGGGCGTCTCTGGCGTCGTGGCCGTGGTCGCCGCCGGGATGGTTATCAACGTCATGGGGCCATCCCGCATTACGCCGGACGGCTGGAGCTATCTCCAGGATGTTTGGGAGCAGATCGCCTTTTGGGCCTCATCGCTGATTTTCGTTATCGCCTCCATCGTCGTTCCGCGCCTGATGGTGGATATGACATGGTTCGACGTCGCTCTCGTCGGCGTGGTGATCCTTGCCGCGCTCGCTGCCAGGGCGGTCGTACTCTTCGGCGTTCTGCCGTTCTTGAGCGTATTGCGCATCAGCCAGCCGGTATCGACACCCTACAAGGTCGTCATGCTTTGGGGCGGGATGCGCGGCGCCGTAACACTGACACTGGCCCTCGGCATTACCGAGCACGTGTCTCTTGCCCCGGCCATCAAGAGCTTCATCACGGTCGGCGCGACCGGCTTCACGTTCTTTACGCTGCTCGTCTACGGCACGACGCTGAAGCCGCTGATCCGCGTTCTGAAACTCGACAGGCTATCGCCGATTGACGCCGCGCTCAGGAACCAGGTGCTGGCGCTTGCGCTCGAAGATGTCCGCGAAGGCGTATCGCAGGCGGCAGGAGCGTATCGTATTGCGCCATCAATTGCCGAGACGGTCGCAAGTCCCTATCACACCCGCGCGGAAACCGCCGCGCAGGCCAACGAGTTGGCGGAAGGCGTTCTCGACCGCGACCGTATTACGCTTGGCCTCGTCGCGGTGACAAACCGTGAGCGGGAAGCGGTACTTCGCCATTTCCGCGAGCGAACAGCCTCGACCCAGTCCGTACAGACACTCGTGGCCCAAATCGGCCGGCTGGGCGATCGGGCGCGCGCCGGCGGGCGGCTCGAATACAACCGTGCCGCACGCCAGATTCTCGCCTTCCCCTTAAGCTTTCGCCTGGCGCAGGCGATCCATCGATGGTTCAAGCGGGACCGCTGGCTCGCCGGCCTCATCGCCGACCGCTATGAAACGCTGCTGCTGAGCCACATCGTGCTAAGCGAGATCGCGGAGTTCATTCCGCAGAAGATATCGCCCCTTCTTGGAGCTCGTGTCGGCGAAATCCTTGGCGAAATCATCGACCAGCGCATGGAAGCGACCGCACTCGCGCTCAAGGCGGTGCGTTTGCAGTATCCCGACTATGCCGACCGGCTGGACCAGCGCTTCCTGAAGAAGGCGGCCCTGCGCCTCGAGGAAAACACCTATCGCTCTCTTTTGCAGCAAAACGTCATCGGTGCCGAACTGCACAACGACCTGCAGAACGCAGTGAGCGAAGCGCGCGAGGAAGCGGACCGGCGCCCCCGCCTCGACCTCGGGCTCAATACCGAAACACTAGCCGCACAGCTGCCGTTCTTCTCCGATCTTCCGCCTGACCAAATCAGGGCGATTACAAAGCTCATGCGCCCGCGTTTCGCGGTGCCGGGCGAAGTGCTGATCCGTAAGGGAGAGAGGGGAGATGCGGCCTACTTCATCTCTTCAGGCGCCGTGGAAGTGAAAACACAGTCCATGAGCATCCCGCTCGGGCGAGGCGAGGTTTTCGGTGAAATCGCCCTTATCAAGGGCACGCCGCGCACCGCCGATGTGGTTGCGCTCGGCTATTGCCGGCTGCTCGTCCTTTCCACCCATGACTTCAAGCAGCTCCTGTCCGGAGATGAACATCTACGGACCCACATCGATGCCGTCGTCAATGAACGCCTGTCGATGAACGAGGATCGAACGGACAGTCGCCAATTCGGCGAAGAGCCGGATGAAGAAGGAAAATCCATTGCCGCTTCGGGCCACGATTGATGGCTCGCGAAGCGGCTTATTTCCCGTTTTCGCGCCTTGGCTGCCGATCCGTCGTCTCTTCCTGCGTCTGGAGCCTGCGATAGATCGTGGAGGGGCTCACCTTCAGGGCCGCTGCCGCCTTGGGAATGCTGCCTCCGCACCGGTCGATCGCACGCTCTATCGCCGTGCGTATCACGAGGTCGAGCGGAAGGATCGCGCTCTCCCGGCGCTCCGCTTCCGGCCCCGACGCTTCCGCGGCGGATGACGGCGCTTGCGAGGAAGAAATCCGGCCGACAGAAGCGCCCGCCGATCCCGCGCCTGCAAGGGCGCGCAGCTCTCCCGGCAACATCGACAATTCCAGCCGATCCGCATCGTTCAACACCACGGCCGTGCGTATGACATTTTGAAGCTGGCGCACGTTGCCGGGCCACGAATAACTCAGGAACGCGGCTTCGACGTCGGAAGAAAGCTCCTTGAAACGCTTGCCGTCTTCCAGTGCGAATTCGTTCAGGAACTTGTGTGCGATGAGCAGTACATCATCGTCACGCTCACGCAAGGGCGGAAGCTCCACCGGAACCACATGCAGACGGTAGTAAAGATCCTCGCGAAACCGCCCGCTCGCCACCTCCTGCAAGGGATCGCGGTTGGAGGCGCAGACGATGCGCACATCGGCGGAGCGGGCATGGTCTTCCCCGACCCGCCGGATGCTGCGTTCCTGAAGAAAGCGCAGCATCTTCGATTGCAGCGCGAGGTCCATCTCGCAGACCTCATCCAGAAAAAGCGTGCCGCCATCGGCGCTCAATACCGCGCCCTTTCGCTCCGAAACGGCGCCGGTAAACGCGCCGCGGGCATGGCCGAAAATTTCGCTCTCCAGCAGGTCGCGCGGTATGGCGGCACAATTGAGCGTGATGAACGGGCCGCCACGCCGCTTGCCGAGATCGTGGAGTGCGCGCGCGCAAAGCTCTTTTCCCGTCCCGCTCTCGCCGGTGAGGAACACGGTCGCATCCGTCGGTGCCGCATTTTGAAGGACGCGATAGATCGTCTGCATGGCGAAGGAACGACCGATCAAGCCCTGGAACCGGTCCCTGTCGAATGCTTCGCCGATTTCCTCGATACGATCGCTGAGCTTGCGATGCTTGATCGCATTCGTCACCGTCACTCTGAGCCGGTCGGCCGAAAAGGGCTTCATGATGAAGTCGAATGCGCCCTTGCGCATGGCCTCGACCGCCAGATTGACCGATGCCTGCCCGGTAATGACGACGACTTCCGCCGCGACGCCATCCGCCTTGATCCTGCCGAGCAACTCAAGACCATCCATATCCGGCAGCTTCACATCAAGCACGATGACATCCGGCGCCGGGCCCGACAGGGCGGATAGCGCCCCGGCGGCCGTTCCGGCTATTTCGATTTCCACGGCCTCCGCCTCCAGATAACCGGCATAGGTTGCCGCGAGGGATACCGTGTCTTCAACAAGCAAGACTTTCGCGCGTGCCGTTGCCATGCGGGCTGTTGCTCTCGTCAATTTCACTTCCAGGGCGATTCCCGGTTGGAATAGATTGGCCTGAAGGTTCCAGGAGACCGAGATCGCGATCCCCAAGACCTTCCCGCCCGCTGCCTGGCGTTGTATGGGCCGAACGCTCCCACTCTTCAAGGCCAAGCATCGCACCTATGCCCGACCCTGCCTATTCCCAATTCGGGAGCTGTTCAGCTCGCAAGAGTTGCCACGTCGCGATAGTTATCAGAAGACAAAAGAGAAAATAACGAAGAAATAACGATGGATTTACGCCACATAAAAAGTATTCACACTAATATAACGTTCACTTGACGGGCATTGTGCCGGTATCTCACTCAAGAATTCAAGAGGTGTCGAACATGCACAGCGCATCGACCAAGCAATCTCTTTCCTCTTTTATTGCCCGTTATAACGCTAAAAAGCGTTCCGAAAAGGCTACGGGCTTCGGGGAAACCACAACACCTCCACTCGTCCCGGAAGAAATATACGTGGGAGTGGAAAAAGCCGACGGCAGCGGCGAGATCGACGAAGCTCGTACCAAACGCCTGTTCGCCGCCCTGACGAAGAAGATCGAGCGAACACGCTTTCCCTTTGCCGACAATATAGGCCACATCAATCCGCATATTCCGGCCGGCTACACGTATCTTGCGCAATTCATCGCCCACGACCTGACAATCAACAGCGGGCTCGACGAGGGTCTTGAACCGGATACAAAACCTATAAACCTGCGCAGCCACCCGCTTCATCTTGATTGTCTTTACGGATACGGGCCATCGATCGAGCCCGCCTGCTACGAACTTTTCACCAGGCGGCCTCTCCCGCAGCGCATCGGCTGGCCGAGGACGCGTTTTCGCCTCGACGGCATGTCGGATGATAATTTCATGAGGCCGGCGGACCCAGCACGCCATCCGCGGCGCGATATCGGCCGCCTGGTCGAGCCGCGAGGCGCGAACACCGCGGGGATTGCGTTGATAGCGGACCTGCGTAACGACGACAATGCCGTGATTTCGCAGCTTACCGCTCTTCTTCAGCTCGCTCACAACACCGCGATGGACAAACTGGAAGGGGGAAAGGACCCGGCAACGCCGGAAGCAAGCTTCCGCAACTTTTCCAAGGTCCGCAGCGCCCTCACCTGCGTTTACCGGCAAATCATAAGCCAGGATCTTTTGCCGCGCCTCCTGAACGGCGAGGTGGTCGCGCATTATGAAGCGAACGACAGCCCGTTTTTCGACACGCGCGATGGGGACGATTTCGTTACGCCCGAATTCGCGCATGCCGCCTACCGTGCCGGACACGCGATGGTCCGCGAATCCTACTTCTTCAACAGCGAACCGCCGGTCGAGCATAACTTGATGGACGTCCTGCGGCGCAATTCGGAACGCAACCCGCCGAAAACACCGCACAATCGCGACTGGATCATCGCATGGTCCTATTTCTTCGACCTCGGCATTCGCGAGGCCCGCGCCTCCGGCCGGCTGGAACCGCGTTTCGAAACGCCGCTGCATGACGACACGCTTTTTCCCGCGATGGAGGAAAACGAGCCCGCCGGGCTTGCCTATCGCGACCTCGTCAGGAGCGCGACGACGAGCGTGCGAAAGATCGACACCCTTGCCGAACAGATCGCCTACCGCCAGCCGGAGCTCGCTGCCGCAAGTCCCTGGATCAACTCGCCGGCCATCAGGCAGGAGGCGATGCGCCGTTGGATCGAAGCCGATACGACGGTCGACCTTGGCGAGTTGAAGGAAGAAGCGATCAGCAACCCTCCGCCGATGGTCTACTTCCTCGTAGAGGCCGCAGCCGCCGAGGACGGCTTTCGCCTAGGCCCGCTCGGCTCGGTCGTTTTGGCCGAAACCTTCTATCGCGCGCTATCGCACCGCCGCTCCGTTCCATTTGACGAAAGGGAGCCGCGCGAAGACGCCGAGAAGATATTCGGCATGCCCACACCCGCGAGCATGCCAGACCTGATCCGTTGGGTGGACGAGAACATGTCATTGGAAGACAAGACATTTCTCGAAGCGGATATTCCATTGATCTAATTTCGAGCCACCCGCAACATTGAAGGAGACTATTTGATGACCAAGCAACTCGAACGCATTCAGATTTTCGACCATAAGGCCTTCGGGCGCCTGATCGCAGATTACGCCACCGGCAGGAAACCCTGGCCCGCTTCGATCGAGGAATTCAGGGCGGAGGTCGAAGGCCCGAATATCGCGAAAATTCCCAGCCACATGAAGGCCATCCAAGTGGTGCAGCCGTCGGACGAAATCTTCTTCCTGCGCTTGCCGCCGAAGACACTCTTCTCGCAATCGCTGGAACGTTACGCGGCGAACGATGCGAACGGAACCACCGAGCCCTATCCGGCGCCCCCCTTCTATTCCGACATGGTTTGCCGGGAAGAGCGCCTGACGCATACCGACTTCTTCCTGAGCCGCGTTGCCGACTACACGATCTCCGTTTGCTCTTAAGCGCCGGAACCCGTCTGAAAGACTTGCCCCCGGATCGTGGATCCGGGGGCTTTTTCTTGCGCTCAACTTCAGTTCGCGATCAGGCTGCCGCGTGCCGCGAACGGAGGAAAGTCCATCCCGGCCAGCCTGAGCCCTTCGCGAAGCCTTTGCCAGCCTTCCCTGTCGTTCAACGGGAAACACTGACCAAGCCAATGCGCGATCTCTTCACGGGTGGGTTCGTCTGCTCCGGTCCAGCGTGACACCAGATAACTTTCCATCGTCGAAAGGCATTTTCGAGCTCCCTGCAGATCGCCCGTGTGGGCAAGGGCAGCGATGTACCACGCCTCGACCCCCGGATAGCCGGCGCTGAAATGCGGAAACGCTTCGAGCACGGCTCCATAGTCGCCGCACAGGAACATGACGCCGATAAAGTAGCTCCAGTAGATCGGCGAGGTCAGCATGCCGGCATCATGAAGTTGCCTTGCCAGCACCGTCGCTTCTTCCCGGCGACCGTAAAACGCGAAAGCATGCGCCACCGAAAGCACCGTCCAAGGATCATTGTTATTGAGATCGAGCGCAAGGCGATGCTGCTCCTCCGCCGCCTCGTAGTTTCCCTGTAGCGCGAGCGTCCAGCCGGCGCACAGATAAGCTCGCGAATCGAACGGATCCAACCCTATCGCCGTACGGGCAAGTTCCGTGGCGCGGGCTATATTCTGCGCGGTGCGCGGCTGTCCGGGAAAGATTATGTGGCGGGAGTTCAGGATTTGCGCAAGCGTGCAATATGCCGGCCCGAACTGGGGATCCTGCTCGATGATCGCCTCGAGGATCGCCTGAGCCCGGTGAGAATCCTCCAGCTTCCAGGTGTAGTGCAGTTGCTGACCCTTGAGCAGGCGGTCATAGGACATCAATGATGCGACCGGCACCTTGGAAAGCTGCGCGAGACGCTCGGCCGAAATATTGACGTTCATCGCCATGGCGATATTGCTGACCAGTTGACCTTGCAGCTCGAAGAATTGAGCCGCATCGAGCTTGAAATCCCGGCCCCAGATGTAGGCGTTGGACCGTGAATTTCGCACGGCGACCGAAATGGAAGCCTGCTCCCGGGAACTGACGCTGCTGATCGATACCTTGTAGACGGGGGTTCCCGAACGCACGAGTTCCTCGGTTTCAGCTTCCACGACCGACCATTCACGAAAGCGGACCAGACGGGAGATTAGATCGTGCCGAAAGACCTGCGCCATGCGAATACTGCGCGCGGGTTCATCAAGTTGGAGAACCTGCTCGACAATGATGACCGGCCATACCTCGCCCGGCCAGGGCGAGATCCTTTGCGCTCCGCCTGCCTGGGAGACGGCGGGCTTTTCCCTTTCGGCGAAACCTGCCTCCGCACGGCCCGCGGCTTCCGTCGATTGCGGGTATCTTTCCAGCTTGATGTTTACGACAAGCGCCTGTGTCCGCTCGGAAGGCTGCGTATCGAATTCCTCGTCGAGAACACGCCAGAGGTCTTCATATGCCCTAACCGCACCGGCAAAGTCTCCCGAGGCCGCGCGCGCGTTCATCAAGGCCCGGCAGGCCGGCTCATGCGTGGGATCCAGGTTAAGAAGAGCTATCGCC
This sequence comes from Stappia sediminis, assembly GCF_009826895.1. GTDB lineage: Bacteria > Pseudomonadota > Alphaproteobacteria > Rhizobiales > Stappiaceae > Hongsoonwoonella > Hongsoonwoonella sediminis. The sequence continues at coordinate 109,244 of NZ_WUMV01000006.1, forward strand.
GCGTCCTGGTTCGAGGCCTGGTCACGCGCCCCGTTCAAACGGTCCTCAAGCGATGTGCGCAACCGGTCCTGGAGGTGCTGACGCCTGACCCGAAGCCAGCCGATGAAGCTTTCCTCGTTCAGCGCCTCGAAACCTTCAAGCAAGCGATCGGGAAGGCGTTTCTCGTTCAACAGGGATGGCGGTGTCTTCTCACCTTTGGCAAGCTCGTCCAGCAGGGCGTCGACATCCGTCGCGACACGCGTCTTGTCGAGATAAATGGTGAGTTTATCGGGATGAAGGCCTTCGAAACCTGCCGCTTCCAGCTCTCGTCTCAGAATAAGCAGCGTCTGACGCAGCGACGAGCGCGCCCGGTCTTCCGAACTTTCACCCCAGAGCAACCCCGCCGCCATTTCGCGCGTGAGGCGTCCGTCGGTCGTCAGGCACATATAGGAAAGCAGCGCCTCGGCCTTGCGGGAACGGAACCTCAGCGCGTGTCCGGCAACGGTGAATCCCGGCAAACCGAACAGCGTGGCCTGAAGCTCCGCACCTCCGCCTGCCAGTCCAGCCCCGTTGCGTTCGTCCCTGGGCACCTTGTTCTCCGGTAATGCCATTTCAGTAGAGCTCAACCCGGTCTCCGGGTATTTCGTCCGTAGCGGCCAGTGTTCGTTGATGGGACAGGCGCTTCGAAATCAGTTCGGACGGATCCGGCTGCAGCCCGGAAACAATCGCCCGCGCGACCGGAATATCGAAATCGGATCGGGTCAAGTCTATAACGCGAACCGCATGTCCGCGACTGTCAAGGCGCGTTGCGAGAAGATTGAGGCGCACGGCCTGATCGTCATTGGCCGAAGACACCGTTTCGTAAGGTGAAATGCGGGTCGGCTGAAGGTTGACCCAATCACTTCGCACCATCGCTGCACGGGCAATATGCTTGCGATCCGTCTCGTTCAGTCCTTGATCCCCCCGTTCCGCCCGCTTAGCCGCGACGACCCGGTCGGCAAGCTCGATCTGTAGCAGTTCCTCAATGGCGCCGCGCAGCGCCTCCTCCATCGATCCGCCTGCCGCAAATCCATAAGCCACTTTTGTCCCGGCAGGTTCCGATGAAAGTGCGGCCGCGACCGGAATGCCAAGGTCGTTCGTCAGGTTCAAGAACCAGGAACACCTGTCATCGCGACCGTTGCGGTAGCGTTTGAGCAGTTCGGCGACGCCGCTTGCGGCCAATGTTTCCAGAGTGATAGCGCCTGGACGCCGTCCCCCCTTCCACCAAAGCGCGACCGCGTCGCGTTCCACCCATTCCAGGATAGCCCTGTACGCCGCATCTTCGCGGCTGCGGCCAGCGGCAACGCCGATCCCCATGAGATATGGCAACCCGTTGGGCCTGCGCCCGGGCGTCCTGCGCCAGCAAAGATCTGCCGGAGCAGCGTCTTTCGCCCCCTGCGGCAATCGGACGGTTTCCACCCAGTCCAACGCTTTGCCGCATTCGCCCCCGCGCAATTCATGAAACTCGCAGCCGTCGACCCCATCCGCATCAATACCGCCACGCTCGATAGCGTGAACGCGCGGATCGTCCGGCATCTCGAATTGGCTCACGAATTCACATGCTTCCGCCACACAAGCGCGAAACGCCGCGAGCCGGGTGAGACCGACCCCGGAAACGGAGGTGCCTGCATCCACTTTGGTGCCATAGGCCAAAGTGGACACTGAAGCACCAAAACAAGAAAGGCCCGGTGCATCGGGCGCCGGCAGTTCGAAAACACGATCGAGGCCGGCCGCAAATCGCAGGAGCTTCGCAAGGTCGCGCTTGTCCGCTCCCTCGAGAGCCGGCGTCGCGCCGAGCCATTTCAAAAAGTCCGCCCCCGGGCCGCCAGCCTCCGGAAAATTGGCGCTGCTAACAAGATCGGCCGCGGAAACAAGCGTTTGCCTTGCTTCCGATTGCATGGTCATGTGCTGACATCCCCTTCCACCCCATTCAACAATTGCGACGCGATAGCAGGTGACGTCAAGTGCAACCGGGCACGCTTTTTCGTAGATAACGCTGCGTATTCCCCTGCTGATATGACCAATTTCCGAAAAAAGCCTACCTTTCTTGCCTGATGCAATGGCCGCAGAGAAAATCACGCAAAAATAACGCGATTTTTGATGTCATTCACCTGTCGTTTTTTCCGATTGAGCGAAATTCCGCAGAGGAGCGACACTGGGGGGACAATTAAAATCACCGGTTGTGATGAATTTCCAGTTGAACGCCGACTTGTAAGCGTACTGGGTGCCTGGAGAAGAACGGTCGAGGCGCGCATTGGAGGATTCGCGAAACCGATCTTTGCTGCCGTTCAACTCCGCACTTGCGAAGCCACGGTGGGTATCGCCCGTCGGAAACGCACGTGACCCAACTTGACCGGGTCCCGCGCCGGCCCGGTTCCCTTTGGGTATCACCATCTTCTTGAATGCCAATGGCTCAGGAAAACAGACCGGTTCGATATTGCAGTTATGTTCCGAAAATCACTGCTTCCAAGATATTCGCGCAAACCTGTTGGCGCGAGCCGGGATTTAAGCACCAAGTCCTATTAAAGGTCTTTTAAAAAATTGGCCATCCATACGTTTCATTCGCGTGGGTCGTATGGATGGCCTTTTATTTTTTGCTGCGTAATCAATCAAGGCGTTTCTTCATCACACTCGAACAAACAACTTGTGATCTCTGTGGTGGACTCGAAACCGCCGGCTTCCCTTCAACATTTCCGGCACTATTTCAAGACAGCTTTTGTCAATTCGCTCTGGCGAGCTTATGAACGGTCCAGTCTATGCTTCGCATCAGGGATCCAGCGAATTGAATTCCATACCACCGATCGATCTTGCCGATCTCAGGGTGTTGGTGGCCTTGGCCGATTTTCGTCATTTCGCCAAAGCAGCAGATGCCTGCAACCTGTCCCAGCCCGCTCTTTCCGCACGCATCCGAAAAATGGAGCATGCCCTGAAAACACCGCTCGTGGAGCGAAGCAGGCGCTTCGAAGGATTCACGGCTGCCGGCGAGCGAGTGCTCGCGCGCGCCAGGCAGCTTCTGAACGATGTCGACGGACTGGTGCAGGATGCCAAATCCGGCGAGACGCTGAGCGGGCTCCTTCGTATCGGCGTTATTCCGACCGCAACGCCGCTCGCCGGCCGGCTTGCCTCCTCGCTTTCCACCGTTCACCCGAACATTCGCCTGCGCGCATCCAGCCTGTCTTCGCGCGCGATCGAACAGGGGCTGAAGGAATTCGCGCTCGATGCCGGCATTACCTATCTCAACACCGAGCCCAATCCTGACATGAAGACACTCCCTCTCGCGAGAGAGCGATACTGTCTTGTCGGCACGGCCCAGCTTCCGGGGAACGGCACGATACCCTTGGACTGGAAAGACCTTGCGGGTGTCCCCCTCGCGCTCATGACGCCGGACATGCAGAACAGGCGCATTCTCAATCGCGCGTTTGCAGCCGCAGGCGTCGAGCCGAACGTCGGCTTCGAAGCCAACAGTTTCCTCGCGATCGTGAGCCGGGCAAGCGCAGGCGATGTCGCGGCGATCCTTCCCCGGACGATGGCCGACATGGTCTGCATGGACGGACTGGCGCGGCGCGATCTCGCGGAGCTTGCCGCACCGCCGGTTATCGGCCTGATCGCGGCACGGCGCGTACCGCTTTTGCCCCTCGTCGCGGCACTCTGGTCTCACGCTGCCGCCTGCATCGCCGAATCCGACCTTGCGTCTGATAACCCGACATGATCGAGTGATCGGCAAATACGATTTGCCATTTGGTTACTTAAAGATTTTTTTGGCTTCCGGCCAATTCGGGAGGATCGAAGGCAATGCTTGGAGGCAGCCGGGCGGACATCATAAAGAAGTCGTCGCGTCCGAAGGGACGGCAATTGAGCGAGGACGCGGTCGAGGACGTGCGCGACCTCCTCGGCGATGAGCCGCTCCGACGCGATCTGTTGATCGAATATTTGCACCGCATTCAGGACCGTCACGGCCAATTAAGCGCGGCTCACCTTAAGGCGCTCGCGATGGAAATGCGCCTTTCGGAGGCGGAGGTCTTCGAAGTGGCAAGCTTCTATCATCACTTCGATATAGTGAAGGATGACGAGCAAGCGCCGGCTCCCGTAACGGTGAGGGTATGCGACTCGCTTTCCTGCGAACTGGCAGGTGCCGACGAGCTTGTCGCAGCACTGGAGGCCGGCTGCGACCCGGCCAACGTGCGCATCGTGCGCGCGCCGTGCCAGGGGCGCTGCGCGGAAGCGCCGTCAGCTTGCGTCGGCCAGCGCGAGGTCGGCTATGCGACCGCCGATGCCATCGGCCAGATCATTGAAGACAACGCGACCGGCGCGGTCGTTCCCGGCTACATCGACCTTGAACAATACCGCGCTGAGGGCGGCTATTCGCTTTACGGGGCCTGCCTGAAAGGCGAGCGTACGCCGGAAGAGCTTATCGATATGCTGTCTGACGCCGGGCTGCGCGGGCTGGGAGGAGCAGGCTTTCCCGCCGGCAAAAAGTGGCAGATCGTTCGTTCCTTCGACGGGCCGCGCCTGATGACCGTGAACGGTGACGAGGGCGAACCAGGCACATTCAAGGATCGCTACTATCTTGAGCGCGATCCGCACCGAACGCTCGAAGGAGCGCTTATCGCCGCATGGGCGGTGGAGGCGGAGCGCATCTATATCTACATGCGCGACGAATATCAGGGCGTCCTGGAAATCCTGAGGCGCGAGGTCGAGGCGCTCACCGAAGCCGGGCTTTGCGATCTCTGCCCGATCGAGATTCGCCGCGGCGCTGGCGCCTATATCTGTGGCGAGGAAAGCGCCATGATCGAATCGATCGAAGGCAAGCGCGGCCTGCCCCGCCATCGTCCGCCGTACATTGCAGAGGTTGGCCTGTTCGGCCGTCCGACGCTCAATCACAATGTTGAAACGCTCCACTGGATAAGGACGATCGCGGAAAAAGGGCCCGGCTGGTTCGCGGATCAGGGCAAGGAAGGTCACAAGGGCCTGCGCTCTTTTTCCGTTTCGGGCCGGGTTGCCGAACCGGGCGTGAAAATCGTTCCCGCCGGCACGTCGGTCGATGAACTGATCGAGGCTTGCGGCGGCATGGCGGAAGGCCATGAATTCCGTGCGTTCCTGCCCGGCGGCGCATCCGGAGGCATCTTTCCGGCATCCATGGGCGATCTGCCGCTCGACTTCGGAACTTTCGAACCGCACGGCGGCTTCGTTGGCTCCCACGCGGTGGTGATCCTTTCCGACAAGGACGATCTCAAGAAGGCCGCGCTCAATCTGTTGCGTTTCTTCAAGCACGAAAGCTGCGGTCAATGTACGCCCTGCCGCGCCGGCACTGAGAAAATGGTCGCCATGCTCGAGGCGGACAATTGGGACGACGGCCTTCTCGCCGACCTGGAGCAGGTCATGCGCGATGCCTCGATCTGCGGACTTGGCCAGGCCGCGTCGAACCCAGTTCGTTCGGTTCTCAAGATAATGCAGAAGGAAGCAGGCCGATGAGCGACAAGATCCGCTTTACGCTCGATGGCCGCGAGGTCGAGGCGAACCCCGGCGAAAGCATCTGGGAAGTCGCCAAGCGCGAGGGAATCGCGATTCCCCATCTCTGCCACAAGGACGCGCCGGGCTACCGCTCCGACGGCAATTGCCGCGCCTGTATGGTGGAGATCGCGGGTGAACGCGTTCTTGCCGCCTCCTGCCAGAGGAAAGCTGCCGAAGGCCTGAACGTCACCACGGCGAGCGAACGTGCTTCGAAGGCGCGCGAGATGGTGTTCGAACTTCTGATCGCCGACATGCCACAGAAGGATACCGCGCCGGATCCTGAAGCCGACTTCTGGAAATGGTCCGACCGCGTAGGCGTTGCCGGTTCTCGCTATTCGAGCCGATTTGGCGAGGCTGATACTGCCGGGTCCGACCGCGAACATGGCCTGATCCTGCGTGAAACGCGGATCGACGCGAGCCATCCGGCGATCGCCGTCAATCTCGACGCCTGTATCGCCTGCGGACTTTGCGAGCGCGCCTGCCGCGAGGTTCAGGTCAATGACGTCATTGGCATGGGCTTCCGGGGCGGGGAAACGCGCCCGATATTCGATCTTTCCGACCCGATGGGCGCTTCGACCTGCGTTGCCTGCGGGGAATGCGTTCAGGCCTGTCCGACGGGAGCGCTCTTCGAAAAAAGTCTGATGGACAATGATGCGCGAAAGCGCGCGATCTACCCCGACAAGGTGGTGGATACACTCTGCCCGTTCTGCGGCGTCGGTTGCCAGACGCGCGTCTATGTCAAGGATGACGAGATCGTTCAGGTGGATGGGCGCAACGGTCCGGCGAACGAAAACCGGCTTTGCGTAAAGGGCCGCTTCGGTTTCGACTACGTGCGCCATCCCCAACGGCTGACAAAGCCGCTGATCCGCCGTGACGATGCGCCAAAGGACGGCGCAATGATGCTGAACCCGGCAAACCCGTGGGAGGTATTTCGCGAGGCAAGCTGGGAAGAAGCGCTGGATCATGCCGCCCTCGGCCTGTCGAAAACGATCAATAGTCGCGGCGGGAGCGCCCTTGCCGGCTTTGGCTCGGCAAAGGGTTCCAACGAAGAAGCCTATCTTTTCCAGAAACTCGTGCGCCAGGGTTTCGGCACCAACAATGTCGACCACTGCACGCGGCTATGCCATGCCTCGTCCGTCGCCGCCCTGATGGAAGGGGTGGGATCCGGCGCTGTTTCCGCACCGTTCAACGCGGCGGATGAAGCCGACTGCATGATCGTCATCGGCGCAAGACCCGCGCAGAACCATCCCGTTGCCGCAACCTATTTCAAGCAGGCCGCCAAGCGTGGCGCGACCCTGATCGTCATGGATCCGCGCGGCCAGAACCTGATGCGTCATGCGAAATACGGCCTTCAATTCAAGCCGGGCACCGATGTCGCGATGCTCAACGCGATGATCCACACGATCATCGAGGAAAATCTCTACGACGAGCAATACATCCAGGCGAATGTGGAGGGTTTCGAGGCGCTGAAGGAGAAGGTCAAGGATTTCTCCCCCGAAGCCATGGCCGCCGTCTGCGGCATCGAAGCGGATACGTTGCGCTCCGTCGCCCGGGAATATGCGACAAGCCCGCGGTCCATCATCTTCTGGGGAATGGGCGTTTCGCAGCATGTCCACGGAACGGACAATGCCCGCTGCCTGATCGCGCTTGCGCTGATCACCGGACAGGTGGGGCGTCCCGGAACGGGCCTTCACCCCTTGCGCGGGCAGAACAACGTGCAAGGCGCGTCCGATGCGGGGCTCATTCCCATGGTCTTTCCGGACTACAAGTCCGTGGAAGATGCTGATATCCGGGCGAAATACGAGGATGCCTGGGGCCGGACGCTCGATCCGGCACGAGGTCTGACCGTCGTTGAAATCATGGATGCGATCCATGAAGGCAAGATCAGCGCCATGTATATCATGGGCGAAAACCCCGCCATGTCCGATCCCGACCAGATTCACGCCCGCGAGGCCTTGGCCAAGCTCGATCATCTGGTCGTGCAGGATATCTTCCTCACGGAAACCGCCTGGCATGCCGATGTGGTGCTGCCGGCTTCCGCCCATGCGGAAAAGACAGGCACCTTCACGAATACGAATCGACAGGTGCAACTTGGCCGTCCGGCGCTCGACCTTCCGGGCGAAGCGCGCCAGGACTGGGAACTGATCGTGGAGATCGCCAGGCGGATCGGGCTTGACTGGAACTATGCCGATGTCGGCGAAGTCTACACCGAGATGGCGTCGATGATGCCCTCGCTCGACCATATCTCCTGGGAGCGGCTGCTCAGGGAAGAATGCGTCACCTATCCGGCGACCTCGGACGACGGTCCAGGGACGGAAATCCTGTTTGCACGGGGCTTCCCGACAAAATCAGGCAAGGGAAAGATCGTTCCGGCCGACCTGCTCCCGCCGGACGAAGTCCCCGATGACACATATCCGCTGGTATTGACCACGGGACGCTTGCTCGAACATTGGCACACCGGCGCGATGACACGGCGCTCCGCAATGCTGTCGGCGATAGAGCCGGAAGCGATTGCCGTCATGAACCCGCACGAAATCCGCAAGCAGGATTTGCGGGCGGGCGAACCTGTCACGGTCACCACACGGCGCGGCTCGATCACCGCTCTCCTGCGCGAAGACCGGGAGGTCGCGGACGGGATGGTGTTCGTTCCCTTCTGCTTCGTTGAAGCGCCGGCCAACCGATTGACAAACCCGCAGCTTGACCCCTTCGGCAAGATACCGGAATTCAAATTTTGCGCGGTTCGCGTCGATCAGTTGAAGGCGGAAGCGGCGGAATAGTCTATAAGCGACCGTAGTCAGTTTAGCCCGTGACCGGGCGGGATCACTCCGGCCGGTCACGGTTTCGATGCTCAATCAAGCGTGAATGAGATCTTCGCATTGATGCGATAGGTCTTGATCTGGTTGGCGTCGACGGACGCTTCGAAATTCTTGATGTAGATCGATTTGATGCCGCGTACCGTTTTCGCCGCATCCGAAACCGCGTTTTGCGCGGCGTCTTCCCAGCTCTTGTTGGATTCGGCAAGAACTTCGATCACCTTCAGCATGGACATGGCGCTCTCCTTTCGAGTGTCCCCCGGCCCTGCTCTGCGACTTTACCTTCGTCATCCAGTTCCAAACGCTGATCGTAACTGTGCAAGGTTCTGTTCGGCAACAGCGCGCCGTGACAGATCTCAAAATCCGCTTCGGCGCAACTGCGCCAAGGAGCACAAATCCACTCGCTAAAATTTCGTCACGCGACGGCTCTAATAAGTTAAATCTAATGGCAACCAGATCGAATTCAGCGGAAAAATGATGCAATCGCCACGAACTAGCGGAAAATCCGGCTTTGCAAAGATCTTGTTTTTTTCATTGCTTGTAGGGTTTCTTGCGTCCTTTTCATTGCCGGGCGTCGCGCACGCCCAACTCCTGCCCACCCAGTCATCCAGCGAACAAGAGCAGGATGTGAGTGACGGCGAGGTCATGCAGCAATTCATTGACGTGCTGCGGGACGACCAGAAACGTCAGGTCCTGATAGAGAGCCTGGAAGCCGCGACCAGCGGAGATACGGCAAAGGACGCCGGGCCAACAAAGATCGAGGAAGTGCCGCTGACGTTCGGCCGGAAGATCGCCGACTATACCCAGCAAGCCTCCGAAACCGCGCTCGCACAGGCACATTCCTTCTGGCAGCACCTGAAGGGCGCACCGGCAGCGCTTTCCGCGCTCGACAGCGACCAGATCGGCGTGATCCTCGATGCGCTGAAAGACCTTGCCCTTGTCATCATCACGACCTACGCGATCTTCATCGCCCTCAGGACTTTGGCAAAGCGCATTTACCAGTCGATCGGCCGGGTAGCCTCGTCCTACGATGCTTTGAAGACACTCGCGCTCGCGCTGGGATCGACTGTCATAGACATTGGCGTCGTCATCCTTGCCTGGGCGGGCGGTTATCTGATCACGCTTCTGTTTTTCGGCGAATTCGGCTCGATCGGCATCCGACAGACGCTCTACCTGAATGCGTTCCTGATCGTCGAACTCATCAAGGTTGCACTTCGCTTCGTGCTGTCGCCGACGACCGGCGACCTTCGCCTCATTCCCGTCGGCGATGCGGCCGCAAGAACCATGACGCGTGGATTTACCGCCATCATCTCCATTCTCGGTTACGGGCAACTGCTCGTCGTGCCGATCTTCAACCAGAATGTCTCCTTCGCGGCCGGGCGTGCCGTCTCGGTGCTGCTTGCGCTCGCCGCAATAAGTGTCGCGGCAACGATGACCCTTCGTTTCCGCCGCGAGGTAACCGCTTGGCTCATCGAGAAATCCGAAGGCATGGTGCGAAGCGGTTTCCTGCGCGCGCTCGCCAGGCGCTGGCATTGGGGGGCACTCGCCTATCTTGCGTTTCTGGCCGCGATCGTGCTCGCCCAACCGGGCGGCGTGTTGATCCCGGTGCTATACGCCAGCTTTCAGGTGCTTGCGGGCTTCATCGTAGGCTTTGCCCTTTCGGGCTGGATAGCCGGAACAGTCAGCCGCGGCATAGAGCTTCCGCAATCGCTTAACGAGCGCCTGCCGCTCCTCGAGCGCCGGCTGAACACTTTCATCCCCCAGGCGCTGACCGTACTGAGGTTCATGATCCTGATCGGCGTCACCGTGTTCGCCCTTCACACCATCGGCCTTATCGATGCGACCGGCTGGCTGCAATCCCAGATCGGCGTGCGTGCGACCTCCGCGCTTGTTACCGTGGCGATGATCCTGATCGTGGCTTTTGCCGTCTGGCTGGCGTTGTCCTCCTGGGTGGACTACCGCACCAATCCGGAGTTCGGCACTGTACCGTCGGCACGGGAACAGACGCTTCTCACGTTGCTCAAGAACGCGGCGACAATCGCCATTATCGTGATGACGCTGATGTTCGCCCTTTCGGAGATCGGCATCAACATCGCGCCCCTCATCGCTTCGGCCGGCGTTCTCGGCCTTGCGATCGGTTTCGGTGCGCAGAAACTGGTGCAGGACATCATCACCGGTGTTTTCATCCAGCTCGACAACGCAATCAACGTGGGCGACGTCATAACCGTCGGCGGCATGACCGGCACCGTGGAGAAGCTTTCGGTCCGTGCGGTTGGCCTGCGAGACGTGCATGGCTCCTATCACATCATTCCCTTCTCCTCGGTGGATATGGTGACGAACTTCATGCGAGATTATGCCTACCATGTCTGCGACATGGGGGTTGCCTACCGCGAGGACCACGACGAGGCGCGTCAGGCGATGTTCGACGCTTTCGAAATATTGCGCGACGACCGGGAATATTCTCACGAAGTGCTGGGCGACATGGAATGGTTCGGTGTGCAGGCCCTTGGTGACAGCGCCGTCGTCCTTCGGTCGCGCATAAAGACGCGGCCTGGCAAGCAATGGGCGATCGGCCGCGCCTACAACGGGATCCTGAAGAAGGTTTTCGACGAACGCGGTATCGAGATCCCCTTCCCGCATCAGACGATCTATTTTGGCGAGGACAAAAAGGGCAAGGCTCCGCCGGCGCACATTCGCTTTTCCGAAGAAAACGCCGAGGCAAGATTACCGGAAAAGGAAGGAAGCGCGTCCGGCACAATCAAGGAACCCCGCGTGGAGGATGCATCGCCCGCGGAAGAGGATGCGCATCAATAGCGATAAGGCGCTCCGCCTGTTTTTTGGGCATATCGAGCCAAAATTATGCAAATCGCACGTACAGGTGCTGCAGATCCCCGCGCCTGCATCGGGAATTCGGAACGGATAGCTTGAACTCGCAGCGGTAGCTTGGAACCGGCAAGAAATTTGCTCAACATGCCCCGGGTTGAGGATAATAAGCGGGAACACCGCGACAGATCGGGGAGCGCATGCAGCAAGCGGCCATCAAAATCGCCGGAGAACAGGCACCTGAAGAACGGGACACGGCAGCGACGGCCGTGCCCGCGCTTCAGCGCGCTTTTGGCGAGGCGCGCATCTCCTTTAAGAAGCGGGGGGAACGAAGCGCTCTTGGGGAGCTTTATCAGGCGGGCTGCTGCAAGGTGCGCCTGCCGCGCATCGGTAACGCCGGGCCTGAGGCCGTTCTCATCAACACGTCCGGTGGCCTGACCGATGGCGACAGGTATTCCGTGGACGCGAGCTGGCAAACATCCTCTCACGCGACGATCACGACACAGGCATGCGAACGGATCTACCGCGCCCGGCAAGGAAATGCGGAAGTCGTCAACACCTTGCGCGTCGCGGATCAAGCCATCGCGCACTGGCTCCCCCAGGAGACGATCCTGTTCGACGGTGGCCGGCTGACACGCCAAGCAACCGTCCATCTGCAAGGTTCCGCCCGTTTCCTGGGGCTCGAGGCGTTTATCCTCGGACGGCCCGCCATGGGCGAGAGGGTACGTTCCGGGCGCTTCAGCGACAGCTGGCGAATTGAACGCGATGGCGAGCTTTTGTTTATCGACCGTATTTCCCTTTGCGGAGATATCGAGGCAAAGCTCGACCGGCCGGGGTGCGGAAACGGAGCCCGCGCCTTCGCGACGCTTCTTTACGCAGGGCCGGACAGCGAAGCGAAATGCGCGTTGCTGCGCGATATCCATCCCGGTTCGAGCATTACATTCGGCTGCACAGATCTTGATGGCGTCGTCCTTGCCCGCTTCCTGGCGCCGGACGGACAGTCTCTGCGGTCGGCGCTCAGGCCTGTGTTGGAGAAGCTGCGTGGCGGCGAAGGCTTGCCGCGCGTCTGGATGACATGAATAGATTGAAGGAAAGAGGCGAACGATGAACCTCACCCCCCGGGAAAAGGACAAGCTTCTGGTCAGCATGGCCGCCATGGTCGCCCGCCGCAGGCTGGAGCGGGGCGTCAAGCTGAACCATCCCGAAGCCATCGCGCTTATTACCGATTTCGTGGTGGAAGGCGCGCGCGATGGACGTTCCGTCGCCGACCTCATGGCCGATGGCGCGAAGGTCATTACCCGTGCTCAGGTGATGGAAGGCGTTGCGGAAATGATCCACGACGTTCAGGTCGAGGCGACCTTTCCCGATGGCACGAAGCTCGTCACCGTCCACGAGCCGATCAGATAGGAGCGTGTCATGATCCCCGGCGAAATCATCACGGCAAGCGGCGAAATCGAGCTTAACGCAGGCCAGCCGACCGTAACCCTGTCGGTCGCCAACACCGGCGACCGTCCGGTTCAGGTCGGCAGCCACTACCATTTTTACGAGACCAATCCGGCACTCGATTTCGACCGCGAGAAGGCGCGCGGCATGCGCCTCGACATCGCCGCCGGCACCGCCGTCCGCTTCGAGCCCGGCCAGACGCGCGACGTCACGCTGGTTCCGGTCGCCGGAGCGCGCACCATCTACGGCTTCAACGCCAGGGTCATGGGGGAACTCGACTGATGCCGGCACGCATTTCCCGCGACACTTATGCCGCAATGTATGGCCCGACCGTCGGCGACAAGGTTCGACTTGCCGATACGGAACTTTTCATCGAGGTTGAAAAAGACCTGACAACCTACGGCGAGGAAGTGAAATTCGGCGGCGGCAAGGTCATTCGTGACGGCATGGGCCAGAGCCAGCTTTCGCGCTCGGATGGCGCTGTCGACACGGTGATTACCAACGCGCTGATCGTCGATCACACCGGCATCTACAAGGCCGACGTCGGCCTCAAGAACGGACGCATCGCCGGTATCGGCAAGGCAGGCAACCCCGACACGCAGCCGGGGGTGGACATCATCGTCGGCCCAGGCACGGAGGCCATAGCCGGCGAAGGCAAGATCCTGACCGCCGGCGGGTTCGATGCGCATATCCACTTCATTTGCCCGCAGCAGATCGACGAGGCGCTTTATTCCGGCGTCACCACGATGCTTGGCGGCGGAACGGGCCCCGCGACCGGCACCAACGCGACCACCTGCACTCCCGGCCCCTGGCATATCTCGCGCATGCTGGAGGCTGCCGAAGCTTTCCCGATGAACCTTGCCTTTGCCGGCAAGGGCAATGCATCGCTGCCCGATGGCCTTCTGGAGCAGGTCAGGGCCGGTGCCTGCGCGCTCAAGCTGCACGAGGACTGGGGCACGACGCCGGCGGCCATCGACAATTGCCTTTCCGTTGCCGACGATACCGGCGTTCAGGTGATGATCCACACCGACACGCTGAACGAGTCCGGCTTTGTCGAAAACACCGTCGCCGCCTTCAGGAACCGGACGATCCACGCCTTTCATACCGAAGGAGCGGGCGGCGGCCATGCGCCAGACATCATCAAGGTCTGCGGCGAGGCGAACGTTCTTCCCTCCTCCACCAATCCGACGCGGCCCTATACCGTAAACACGGTCGACGAACATCTCGACATGCTGATGGTCTGCCACCATCTCGACCCGTCGATCCCGGAAGATATCGCCTTTGCCGAAAGCCGCATCCGCAAGGAAACGATCGCGGCGGAGGATATCCTGCACGACATCGGCGCCTTTTCGATCATCGCGTCGGACAGCCAGGCGATGGGCCGCGTTGGCGAGGTGCTGATCCGTACATGGCAGACGGCGGACAAGATGAAGCGGCAGCGTGGGCCTCTGCCGGATGAAACCGGCGACAACGACAATTTCCGCGTCCGCCGCTACATCGCCAAATACACGATCAACCCTGCCATTGCCCACGGTATGTCGGCGCACATCGGCTCCGTCGAAACCGGCAAGCTCGCAGATCTGGTTTTATGGTCGCCGGCCTTCTTCGGCGTAAAGCCCGATCTCGTCCTCAAGATGGGCTCTATCGCCGCCGCACCGATGGGCGATCCGAACGCGTCGATCCCCACGCCTCAGCCCGTTCACTACCGGCCGATGTTCGCAAGCTTCGGCAAGATGCTCACGCGCAGCCGTGTCAGCTTCGTCTCGCAAGCGGCTGTCGAGGCGGGCATCGCCGAAAAGCTCGGCCTTGAGAGCGAGGTTCTGGCCGTGGACAACACGCGATCGGTGACGAAACGCGACATGGTGTTGAACGACAGCCTGCCGAAGATCGAAGTCGATCCGGAAACATATGAAGTGCGCGCGGACGGCGAATTGCTTACTTGCGAGCCGGCAGCCGTCCTGCCTATGGCGCAGAGATATTTTCTGTTTTAAGGACCGTGAAGTGCCAATTGATATTCAAATTGCCAATGCATCATTCAACCGTTGGGAGGATGTATATCGCCTCCTTATGGAAAACTTTGCCTATATGGCAGAACGCATCGACCCACCCTCTTCCCTCCTCGCGATGAGCGTGGAAGACATTGCCGCGAAGGCCCGTGACGAAAAGCTTCTGCTGGCGATGGATGGACCTCAAGTCGTCGGCTGCGCATTTCTGCGTTTCGATCCAGCGTCAGCCTACATTGGCAAGGTCGCGGTAGATGCCTCCAGGCGCGGCCGGGGTATCACGCGCCGGTTGTTTGCTCTTGCAGAGAAACTGGCGCGCGAACGTGGCCTTGACGCGATCGAACTGCAGACCCGCATCGAGTTGACCGAAAACCACGCGGCGTTCGCGAAACTGGGCTTCGATATCGTGGGCGAGACGGCGCATGAAGGTTTCGATCGACCGACAAGCATAACCATGCGTCGCTCCCTTGCGGCGGAGACCACGGCATGATCCGCGCGACAGCCATCATCAGCCATGTTCATCAAACCGATGACACGATTACGCTCGATGAACATGCCCGATTTCGCCGCCGCATCGCAATGACATCCGACAATGGCATCGAATTCCTGCTCGATCTACCGGAGGCGACGCTGCTTCGTCATGGCGACGGTTTGAAGCTCGATGACGGACGCATCATCGAGGTACGCGCCGTTCCCGAGCCGCTTCTGGAGGTGCGCGGTTCATCTCCCTTGCACCTCCTGCAGCTTGCCTGGCACCTCGGCAACCGGCACCTGGAAGCGCAGATCGAGGAAAACCGCATCCTGATCCGCCGCGACCATGTGATCGCCGACATGCTTGAAAAGCTTGGCGCGACAACGGCGGAAGTCGTCGAACCGTTCGACCCGGAAGGCGGTGCCTATGCCGGCGGTCATGGTCACGGCCACTCCCATCACCACGGGCACGGCCATGACCACTGACGCCGCTCTCTACCGCCTGCTCACCTGGCTCTCGCCGTCCTATCCCGTCGGCGCCTTCGCCTACAGCCAGGGGCTGGAAAGCGCGATTGCCGACGGTGGCGTACGGAACGCGGACGCCGTCAGGTGCTGGCTTCTCGACGGACTGGAGTTCGGCGCGCTCTGGAGCGACGCAGTGATCTTCGCCCGCAGCCATGAAGCATCGATAGCCGGCGACCGGGATGCGCTTCTCGAGATCAACACCTTCGCCCGCGCCTTTCAGCCAACGCGCGAGTTGCGCCTCGAAACGCTCGCCCAGGGCCGCGCCTTTATGGAAGTCACCTCGAAGGCATGGAACTGCGAGCTTTTGGCCTTTCTTTCCGGATTGAAGCGGGAAATCGCCTATCCGGTCGCCGTGGCAAGTGCCGCCGCCGGGCACTGGGTGGCTTGCGAAGCAGCACTCGACGCGTGGCTTCATGCTGCCGTTTCCACTCTCGTCTCGGCGGCGATCCGCCTCGTGCCGCTTGGCCAGACGGAAGGGCAATGCATTATCGCCGCGCTTGAGGCCGAGCTGCACAAAACCAGGAACCGCGCAGTCGATACACCGCTCGATATGCTCTCAACGGCTTGTCTTTCCATGGAAATCGCATCAATGAACCACGAAACGCAGGATACGAGGCTCTTCCGCTCATGACTTCGCAGCATGGCCCCCTTCGCGTCGGCATCGGCGGCCCGGTCGGCTCCGGCAAGACCACCCTCACCCAGCGCCTTTGCGAGGCGATGCGCGGCCGGTTCTCGCTCGGCGTCGTCACCAACGACATCTACACCCGAGAAGACGCCCTTTACCTTGCCCGCCATCAGGCGCTTTCGGAAGACCGTATCATCGGCGTGGAAACCGGCGGCTGCCCACATACCGCGATCCGCGAGGATGCTTCCATCAACCTGGCCGCAATCGCCGATCTCACCCGCCGCCACCCCGATCTCGACATGGTCTTCATCGAATCCGGGGGCGACAATCTCGCTGCGACTTTCTCCCCGGAACTGGCGGACCTGTCGATTTACGTGATCAGCGTCTGTCAGGGCGAGGATATTCCGCGAAAAGGGGGGCCGGGCATCACAAGGTCCGATCTTCTCATCATCAACAAGGCGGATCTTGCGCCTCATGTCGGCGTCGATCTTGAGGCGATGGCGCAGGACGCCGAAGCATCCCGCAAAGGCGGGCAATTCATCTTCACCGACCTGAAGCGCGGCGAACGCGTCGGTGAGATAATCGACTTCATCGTCCGGCACGGTGGCCTCGTCGCGCATGAACCGGCGAATTGATGGCACCGCACCGATTTTCCTTCACCAGTAGCCCTGCCCTCACCGCGCGGGCTATCGTCGCCGCAGGATTCTGATGCGCGACGATTCGGGGACGGGTGATGGCGAAAAGGTTGAGGGTAGCGGTTCTATTCGGCGGACGCTCGCATGAGCACGAGGTATCGCTCCTTTCGGCCCGCAATGTTGTCGCAAGCCTTGATCCTTCGAAATACGAGGTCGTGCCGATCGCGGTAACCCGTTCCGGTCGCTGGATTCCGGTGGGTTTCGACGCCCGGAAATTTCCCGAAAAATCCCCCGAAGACGGCGACGAAATGTGCCTGCTTCCCGGTGGAAACGGAAGGACCCTTCTGGTTCCTCGCGGTGGAACGCCAAGCGAGGTGCCGCCGATCGATATCCTTTTCCCGGTCCTGCATGGCCTTCATGGTGAGGACGGTACGATACAAGGTGCTGCGGAAGTCGCCGGCGTTCCCCTCGCCGGTTGCGGTCTTGCGGGTTCGGCATGCGCGATCGACAAGGATATCGCCAAGCGACTCTTGCGCGAGGCGGGATTGCCGGTGGCAAGGTCGGTTACGATCCGATCCGGCGAGAAACCGTCGTTCGAAGAGATTGCCGGAGCACTCGGGACGCCCGTGTTTCTTAAGCCCGCGCGGCAGGGCTCATCCGTCGGCGTTGCCAAGGCAAGCACGGCGGAAGAGTTCAAAAACGCACTGGCGGAGGCATTCCGTTGCGACAGAAAAGTACTTGCAGAAGAGTTCGTCCAGGGCCGGGAGATCGAATTCGGCGTTCTCGAAAAGCCCGACGGGTCTGTCCTTGTCTCGCTTCCTGGCGAGATCGCTCCCGCCGATACGCATCGTTTCTACACCTACGAGGCAAAATACGTTGATGCAAAAGGCGCAATCCTGAATGCGCCGGCCGATCTTCCAGGTGAAGTGACAGAAAGGCTCCAGTCTGCCGCACTCTCGGCCTTCACGGCTCTTGAGTGCGACGGCATGGCCCGTGTCGATTTCTTCGTGCGGCCGGATATGAGCTTCGTCGTCAACGAGGTCAACACGATCCCGGGCTTTACCGACATCAGCATGTACGCAAGGGCCTTCGCCGCGAGCGGGGTTTCCTATCCGGAAATCCTCGATCACCTGATCGAATTCGGCCTTGCGCGGGCGGAAAAAACTATAGTTGTCCCTCGACCGGCAGAACCCCGATGAAGCCCGTCAACGCACGTTGCCCGAAGCTGGTATTCGGGTCATTGGTAAACTGCGCGACTTGTCCATCTATCTCCGTCGTCCAGACGATATTTCCGT
Source organism: Stappia sediminis (assembly GCF_009826895.1). Taxonomy (GTDB): domain Bacteria; phylum Pseudomonadota; class Alphaproteobacteria; order Rhizobiales; family Stappiaceae; genus Hongsoonwoonella; species Hongsoonwoonella sediminis. Next base: position 127,406 of record NZ_WUMV01000006.1, read on the forward strand.
CTTCATCCAGTTCGAGCCGATAGCTGTTTCCCGGTGTAACGCCTTCGTTCATGAAGGCCGTCAGTTGCCGCGCCAGTTTGGGACTTTCCACATAAAGCCCGATTTCGGTATTCAGGTTGGCCGATCGCGGATCGAGATTGAAACTTCCTATGAAAACAGACTCTCCGTCGAAAACGGTAGCCTTCGTATGCAGCGCCGCTTTCGACTCGCCTGACAGCAACGTCTGCTGAACCTTTGCAGAATCAGCCCGCACCTCAAAAAGCTCCACCCCCGCCTGAAGAAGTGGCTTTCGGTATTTCGAATAGCCGGCATGAACCGCGACAACATCATTCGAACTAAGCGAGTTGGTGAGAATGCGAACCTTCACGCCGCGTTCGCTCAATTGCGCCAATGCTTCCGTCCCGCGCTCCCGGGGGACGAAATAGGCGTTCTCCATAAGAAGTTCCTTGTCGACCGTCTGAAGCTTTCCAGCCAGGGCCTTTATGATCTTGCCGTGCTCCTCGCGCGCGGCGAAATCGGCTGGATCATCCCAGACCACATATGTCGGCGCCCATACAAAACGCTTCGCTATATCACCGATGCTTCGCCGCCATACCGCAGATTCTTCGTTGACAGGATGAGGATATCCTTCCGTATCGATGGTCTCGGCCAACGTTTGCCGGGCGGTTTTCAGATCTTCCTCGCTGAAGGGACGATCGACCAGAGCAGCGATCGGGATCGACCATTCGCTATTCCAGAAATAATCGAAAACCGCGGATGCATCGCGAACGACCGGACCGGCGGCGGCAATATCCAGATCCCTGTAATTCGCCTCTTCCGAAACGTCGAAATAATGATCGCCGATATTCCGCCCGCCGAGCAAAGCCAGCGCATTGTCGGCAATCATCAACTTGTTATGCATGCGATGATTGAGGCGCTCGAAATCGCCAAGGAATTCGAACGCCCTGACGCCGCGATTGGCAAACGGATTGAACAAACGGATCTCGATATTCGGGTGGGCGTCCAGCGCCGCCACGGCGTCGTCGCGGCCGTAGGCGCTGATATCGTCGACCAGCAGGCGCACGCGAACGCCGCGATCCGCGCTATCGAGAAGCTCCTGCGCCAGCAGACGCCCGCTCTGATCCGCATCCCAGATGTAATATTGAAGATCCAGGCTGCGCTCAGCCAGTTCGGACATCGCGACCCTTGCGGTGAAGGCGTTCCGCCCCGCGATCACAAGGGTCGTGCCTGACTTTCCGGGGTTGTTCCGTTCCTCTGCCCGGAAAAGCCGCCCCAGATACGTTTCGCCATAGGAAGAAAAAGCCGACGTCTCCGTTCGCGGATAATCGAAATTGCTCGTTGCACAGGCAGCGAGGAACACCGTCAAGGAGCAAATGCCGGCTACGGCGGCGAGTAAGGTTTTGCGCATGGCCCGGATCTGTGAAGTGTCTAGATCAAGACACCTTACTTTCGAAAAACCAAAGCCGCAAAAACTCTATGAGCAGGCGCGCTAATTTCGGAAAGATCGATCCGAAGACACCGGGACAAGTATGCTTAGCCGATAATTGCTTGCCGGATGGCTGGGGCGGCAGGATTCGAACCTGCGCATGCCGGTACCAAAAACCGGTGCCTTACCGCTTGGCTACGCCCCATCGCGGAATGAACGCCTGTATAGCGAGCGGCCCGCGCCCATGCAAGTGGGCCGTCAGTGCGTCGCCTTCGACGATCCACAACCTCTCCGTCCGCTTCGACGTAACGAGTGTGATCGTCATCCACAACCGCGCGAAAAAAGCATGACGGGCAGGGTTGCTAAGGTGAATGGCGGGTGATATTAGACCGCCTCACGACGCGAGCGGAAGCTTCATGGATTGCCATGAAATCAAGCCCCGTGGCGCCAATGTCGGAGTGTAGCGCAGCCTGGTAGCGCACCTCGTTCGGGACGAGGGGGTCGCAGGTTCGAATCCTGCCACTCCGACCATTAAAATCAATTTGCTTATCTAATTTCCACTTCCCTGTTCTGGCTTGCACACCAATTCCACATCGTTTCGATCATGGAACGGGCAGTCGATCCAGGCAGTTCGCCGAATTTTCTGGATTAAGGTCTTCAAGCGCGGCAAAAAATCTCCCTCGATAGCATTCGCATTGGCGGGCAGTACCCCGAATCCGGAGCCTGCCGTTTCCAGTCGAATGACCGGTATTTGATCAAGCTGTCTCCGATGTCCGCGTTCCTTGGAAACGCCCAAGGCAATATTGGCGGATTATCCGTTCAGGTCGAGCGTTGTCCCGCCATGCGCTTTCCAGATAGCTACGAGGTTTGCCAAGGCCTTGTCGGGTGGCGGGCTTGCTCCCTTCTCCACCAGGCCGACTTCCGACAGAAATGCATTCAGGTTCTTCATCGATGTCAGGTGCGACTCCAATGAAGTTCCCGCATCATCGACCTTCGCGCGATAATCGTCATCGCTTTCATAAGTCGTCCAATCGCAGGTCTGCAGAGTGGTTTGTGCGATCATCACCCTTTCAGGGTGGAGAAGATGCATCATGTCCAGACCGAAGAAAGGCTCGATCCGTGGGCAGCCGAGCGTCTTTTCCTGTTCCGCTTCGACGCCCGCCCTCAACGGAACGCCTTGCAGGGCCATATAGGCTTTCTTCGCCCTGTCCCGCCCCGGTCCGTCCAGGTCCTGTGGCAGGCCCTGGGTAACGGTGGTGACCCACTCGCCGACGGTTATCACCAGCTTGGGCCTGGCGACGTCAATCTCGCGCACGAGATTGCGCTTCCAGCACACATCGGCAGCGGAATAGACCTTGGTGTAGGACTCTTCCACCTGAATGTCCGTCCAGCCAAGAGCCCGGTACGCGTCCACGTTTTGCTGGTGAAAGAGATAGCATTTGATCAGATTGGTCATCCAGACGGATGTCTGAGGCCCAAGACCGGCAGGATCCATGTAGTGGCGCGCGAAATATGTGCCCGATGCGACGGCGCGTACCTTGTAGCCGTCGAAATAGGACGCATCCTGCATGGGCGCCCATATGTCCGCGATCGGAACGAAGAACTGGTTGCCGTCGGGCCCGCCATCGCCCTCGTCAAAACCGATGGGCGTATTTCCCTTCCCCCGCGCCGTGAAACGCGCTGTCGGATAGTCGCCGATGACCATCAGGCCGCCGACGTCCGTCTGCACCGGAACAACAGGCATGCAGGGCACGCGCGCCGCCTGGGGTTCGCCGGGCGGCACCAGCACTTCGGCATGGTAGTAGGGGTGAAGCTTCGGAACGGGACAGCGCCCGTCCCGGCAAGGGCCGATGTAATCGAGTACCTCGCGCACGTCCGCCGCCATGGGCGGATACATCCACCCCGCTTCTCCCGGCGCGAGATCGGAAGCCGCTTCCGGAGGGGCTTTCTTTGCATCCGTCATGATCTACGCCACCTTTCTCATGAACCGCCGCAGGTTGTCGTAAAGTTCCTCCAGGGTCTGCGCCCCTTCGGAAATGGCGCTCGCGGTCATTTGCAGGTCGCGGTCGGCCAGATGTCCGCGGCCGGCCGTTTCGATAAGGCGGCGCGCCACCGACCGGTGCAGGTCGTGCACACCGGTCGTACGCGGCATCTCTCCGTTCGCCGGATGGTCCTTGTCGTAGGGCGGCGTGAAGCTCGGCGAACTGCTGCGCGCCGCGACGGCCCTGATCGCGCTTTCGAATGTCGGGGCATGATGCGTTCGTTCGCCCAGGCCCCATCGGGCCTTGGGAATGCCGAACCAGTGAAGCAGCGTCGCCAGAAAGGATGTGGCGCAGAACGCGGTATCCGTCTCGCTGCGAAACAGCGTCTTTTCCTCGATCATGGGCGAGACGAGGATGGTTGGGACCCTGACCCCCATGATATCGAAATGGAAGCCGTCGTTCACATCGTTCGGCCAGGGGTTCCTGGCTCTTGGCGGCGGAACGTGATCGAAAATTCCCCCGTGCTCGTCGAAGGTGATGACCAGCAGGGTTTCGTTCCAGTGGGGCCCGGCCTTCAACGCCTCGTAGATGTCGTTGAGGGTCCTTTCGCCGGGCACGAGATCCGCGCCGGGGTGATAGGAGGTCGTGCCCGTCTTTGCGATCCATACCGGCTCCAGGAAGCTGAAGGCCGGCAGGTTGCCCGTGCGGGCATCTTCCTTGAAGCGGGCGAGCGGCGCCACGTATTCGGACGTCGTTCCCGCTTTTCGGGCCGCGTCGACCTCGGCATCGACCGTCGGGATCTGCCCGCGCAGGAACAGGTGATAGGTGAAGACGAAGTCCATCCACTCCGTTGAATTGTAGATTTTCCAGTCGGTTATTCCGTTCGACCAGAGCACCTTCCAGATCGACGGACGGTGCGTTGATGACGCCCAGTTCTTGTATTCCGCCCCGTTCTGGAAATTGTTGAGCATGCCGAGCGAAGATCCGCCGACTGAAAAGGCGCGGTTGACGTCCGTACCTCCCGGCATGGAGCAGAACCATTCGTCGGAAATGGCGAAATGCTTGGCCAACCCGTTCAGCACCGGAACCTGGGTGGGCGTATAGGTCTGCATGACCTCCGGATAGCCATTGTTGACGACGAAGCCGCCCATGTTTGGCGTTTCGCCTTTCTCGTAGCCTTCCATATTCTCGAAAAACATCTGACGCATCACGTCGGAGTTCTCGTGATACGGATCTTCGGGCAAAAGCTCGAGATTGAAGTCGTCGCCGAGCTGGCCGTGTTTGTATAGCGACAGGTGAACCGGCTCGCCCTTGTCGTTGACGTTGGAGAATTCCTCGCTCGCCCCCATGAACGGCTGCTTGTTGCGGCCGATGATATGGGCCGGCTTGTCGTTCTTGCTGTATAGCCAGCCGCAGATATGATCGAACGACCGGTTTTCGACCATGTAGTAGACGACGTGCTTTATCTTGGAACGCATGTAGTCGAGCGAGCCTGGTATTGCCGCAACTTGCGTACTCGCCTTGTGACGTGGCTGGAATCCGGTCAGCACGGTTTCCCCGGTAATCGCTTCAGGCAATGTCCCTGAAGCGATCGGGCGGTCACCCAACGGATTCGGCGAGTCCGGATCGAATTGCCACAGCCGGTATTTTCGGCTTGCCTGCTCCCATTCCAGAACCTTGTCGCCGACCGGAACGAGATCGTGGCCCTCGCCGATATCCTTCCAGATCCCTTTTTGAAGGATGGGCTGCTTCAGGGGCTGCTTGCCCTGGGGGTCGAAGCTCCACAGCGCGTAGGCACCGGTCGCCGGGGCCCAGTCGATAACGTAGTCACGCAAGGGGATCAGCCTGTGCCCCAGTTCGATCAACCCGAACGAGCTTTCCGGGCACACAGGCTCGGGCAAGGGATCGGGGCTCTTCGGATCGAAGTTCCATAGCCGGAAAGTGCCTCGGCCGGGGTTGGGGATCCACGCCAGAACGAAGCTGCCGAAGGGTACGAATTGCATGACATTGGCGTCCAGATGCCGCTTGTAGCGATCGCCGAAATGGCCGAAGTCGAGGCGCCCGCGCGTGAATTTCTGGGCGCTCCAGTACCAGGCGCTCACCGGCCTGTCGCCGAGCGGCGTTTTGCTTGTCGGATCGAATTCCCAAAGCTTGTAGACCAGCGTGTTCGCGACATCCGCGCTCGGCCCCCATTCGAGGATGTAGTTGCCGACAGGCGTAATGCGATGACCGTCGCCGAACTTCTGATCGGCATCGATTTCGACTTCCTCCAGCAGATGTCCCGCATCCGGATCGATGCGCCAGAGCCCGAAGGTTTCTGTGCCGGGTTTCCGGCTTACTACGAAATCGGCGGATTGCGGGCTCATCGACATCATCCTCCTTGTTGTGGTCAGCGGGTCGAAAACAGGTGCCTGGGGGCATGCCGTTGCAGCCTGTTTCTCATTCTCCAGCGATAGCGTGCCGCAGAGATAATTGTCGTGCACCAGAGGCAGTTTGCGCGAAAGGCGCGCGGCCGATACCGAAGGCCCGGGGTCCAGACCCTAATTCAAACGCCGAAGATCCTGCCGAACGTCGCCGCATATTCTTCCCTTGCCGTATCGATCAGCGGCTCGCCATGGCCGCAGAAGACATGGCGGAAGGGAAGCTCCTTCAGCCTTGCGAAATCATCCGCGCCCGGCTCGGCGGCCTGAAGCCACACAGGCCCGACGTTCGCACGGGTGAAAAAGCCCATTTTCGTCATGAGTTCGGCCGTCTCGCCGCTGAAGAACTCGTCCGGCGCAAGGTAGTTTTGCAATGCATCGCAGGCGATCAGCACTCCGTCGTGCCGTTGGAGATGCACGATCGCTTCCGGAACCCTGGTCGTCTTGAAGACGAACAGCGAGGCATCGGCTACCGGAAGGTCGCCGCCTTCCACCAATTGCCGATCCGCCGGAACGCCTTCCTGCCCGGCGCCCGGCTGGGCCCAGTAGCTTGCGGAATAGCGGTCGCGGTAGAAGGCGTCGTCCAGGCCGTGCAGTCCTCCCACCTGGACGACATTCGCCACATCGCCCAGGGCGTCGAGCGCCGCAAGGCCCTCGTCGTCAAGACGGACGGCGTTGAAAAGCGTGAGCTGCCGACCGTCGCGAACCACGGTCATATTGCGGCTGAATTGCCAGTGAAAATCCTGGAAATGCCATTGCCGGCTACCTTTGACGAAGAATATGTCCGGCAGAACCTCAACAATGGGACCATGCGGCAGAGCAGGAGCATGACGGCTATCAACATGCGACATCGATAAACTCCCTCGTCTGCCGGGCTCAGCTTGTCACTTCACGCCCTTTATCGCAAGAAGCGGCATCATTACGTAGTAAATTGCCGACATATTCGTATTCCTGTGAAAATGCATGCAGGTAATCCGTAAGGTACTGCCGTTGCCATTGCGTGAGCCTGCCGGCGGCCACGTCATCCAGTGTTTCCGAACCGTCCGACGTGTCGAGACGCCTGAGGTGAAAAAGCGTGACATCCCTACCGCCGAACCAGTCCCAGAGGATGCGGTGTCGCGGGCGGCAGGAACTCATGTCGAAAACCGCGCCAGCCAGTGCAGTCATCTTCGGGCGGGAAGCCAGATCCTTCTCCGAAAAATTCGGCGCTCCCTGTCGTGGTGGGCGCCACATGGGCAGGCCAGGCGGCGGCAGAACCTCCAGGCCGGCCAGGTTTTCCAGATATTCGCTATCCACGCCGGCCGCCTTGGCGCCCCGCATCAGGATATTCAGATAACGCCGTGTCGGCAGGCAGCCGTCATTTATGGAGTCCGGGAGGCCTACATAGGCAAGCGCCTCCGCCCGACCGTCAGCTGTCTCGACGAGAACCTCCTTGCGGTCATACCCGATGCCATAGGCCTCCACCTTGTCGAGAGCGCGCAAATCGCTCTGCCTGCATAGATGCAGGACTCCTTCCACACGGTCGGAAGGGTTGCCCGTCGCAACGATGTTCCCCATTCCGCCTTCATGCGGGAAGAAATGCTCCACATTGAAGTGGAGGCGCCACCCCCTCAGCGAAGCGCGCTGGGAACGCAGGGGCTCGACGCCCTTGGCGCGCATCGACACCAGATCCATATTGGAGCCATAGCCGAAATATGGGATCAAAGCTTCGCCCCCGGGAGATACTGCTTCTTAAGAAAACCATGCATCTTCATCTTTTACTACCGTAGAGTTGCATGCAATAATCGGTTTCTTATTTCTGGCGATATGAGGCTTCGATGGATTCCGTCATTGCCGGGTACGATGTCGCCGAGCATCTGGAAGAATTCTTCGCCAGTTCGCTTTCGCTGGGCGTAAACCGTTCGGATGGCGCTGTTGCGCTGATAAAATCCCTGACCGCCCCATATCCGCGCAACGAGGATATCGCGCGCCTCAAGCGTGAATTTCAGGTGCTCGACAAATTGCGCGGCACCGCGGGCGTGATCGATGTAAGCGGGCTCGAGATTGGCTCAAGCGGCCTGCCCGCCATCCTGATGAAGCCTTTCGGGCGCCCTCTGTCCCATTTGATGAGGCAGCATGGCGGCAAGCCATGGCCGGTCGATAAGACGATAGAAATTGCAATCAGCCTGGTGCGGGCCCTTGAGGCGGTCCATGCGCGCGACGTCGTTCATAAGAACCTGTCTCCTCAGAATATCCTACTCGATGAAAAAACAAGCGAGGTGAGACTGCTGAATTTCGAGATCGCCTCGGAGCTCACGCGTGAACGGCAGGGCATAAAGGTTTCGAAGCGCCTCGAAGGCTCCGTGCCATATATTTCTCCGGAACAGACGGGGCGAATGAACCGCGATCTCGACTATCGCTCGGACTATTACTCGCTTGGCGTCGTTCTCTATGAGCTCCTCACCGGCCGCTTGCCGTTCGAGGCGTCGGGAACCCTGGAGTGGATACACGCGCACATCAGCAAGGTTCCTCCTCCGCCCCGGCACGGCGAGGATGAATTGCCGGTGCCACTTGCGGGCATCGTGCTGAAACTGCTCTCCAAAAGCCCGGATGACCGGTATCAGAGCAGCTACGGGTTGCTGGCGGACCTTCAGGAATGCCGGCGGCAACTCAAGGCCAGCGGCGCAATCGTTTATTTTCCGCTCGCGGCGCACGATCTGTCCGAACAGTTCCGGATCCCCCAGGTGCTATTCGGTCGCGAGGCCGAGGTCGCGAAGCTGTTGGAGCTGTTTGAACAGGTTGCGCATGGGTCGACGGAAATCTGCCTCATTTCCGGGTATTCCGGGGTTGGCAAGTCGTCGCTCGTCGCGGAGATGAACAAGCCGCTCGTCAGAACGCGCGGCTATATCGTTCAGGGCAAGTTCGATCAATTCGGCAGGAACACGCCTTACGCCGCCATTTCTTCAGCGCTTGCGGGTCTTGTCGATCAGTTGATCGCCGAGCCTGCGGAGCGGCTCGAAAACTGGCGTGAAGCCATAGTCGCAGCACTTGGCGCCAATGCGCGCGTGCTGATCGATATCGTTCCGGATCTTGAAAAGATAACGGGTCCCCAGCCGCCGGTGCCCGAACTTCCCCCAGCCGAGACCCAAAACAGGCTGCAGATCGTATTCCTGAATTTCATCAAGATGATGGCCCGGCCCGACCGGCCTCTCGTCATTTTCCTCGATGACCTTCAATGGGCGGACGGCCCAACGCTATCGCTTCTTCAGCGCCTGGCGACTTCGCGCGACACCGGGCATCTCTTCATCATCGGCGCCTACCGTTCCAATGAAGTGGAAAGCGGCCACCTGCTCCTGCTTACGCTTGAGGAGATTGCGAAAGTACGCCCCCCGCATGAACTGGCGATCGAACCGCTCGGACCGGAGGCCGTCGGCCAGCTCGTGGCCGATGCCCTCAAGACGACGCCCGAAGAGGCGGCCTCGCTCTCCGGCCTGATATTCCGGAAAACGGAAGGAAATCCCTTCTTCGTCATCGAGCTTCTCAAATCGTTGGAAGAAGAAAGGCTGATCCGCTTCGACCGCGCAAGGGGCAAATGGACATGGGACATCGAGGAAGTCGCCCAGGCGGCCATAAGCGAAAGCATTGTGGACTTCATGCTGGAAAGCCTCAAGAAGCTCCCAGATGAAACGCGCAATGCACTTCAGCTCGCAGCCTGCATAGGCAGCTTGTTCGATCTTCGAACGCTTTCCGTGATCTATGAGCGCCCGATGGCAGCGGTGCTCGATGTCTTGATGAGCGCCTTGCGCCGGAATGTCATCGTCCCCCTCGACGACACCTACCGGTATGTGAACGATGCCCAGGAAGATGGAGCGAACCCTGTCTTCCGGTTCCAGCATGACCGAATTCAGCAGGCCGCTTACGCGCTGATTGGCGAGGAACACAGGCAAGCGGTGCATCTTTCGATCGGACGCCTGATTGAAAAGGACGCCGGCGAGGAGAAACTCGATGAATGCCTGATCGACATCGTCCGTCACCTCGATGAGGGGCGCGCCCTTGTGACGGAGCGCTCCGATCAGATAACCCTTGCCCGATACAACCTTGAGGCCGCACGCCGCGCGCACAATGCATCGGCCTATCATGCGGCACTTCAATACCTTGAAGTCGGCCGCGAGTTGCTGGGTCCCGATGCCTGGGCGGACCATTACGAACTGGCCAAGGCGCTTTCGGCGGAATTCGCGCAATGCGCCTATCTGACCGGCCGGTATGAAGACGCCGAAGCGGAAATAGAAGCCTCGCTTGCCGCCGTCGGGTCCTCGCTGGAAAAAGCTGAAATCCTTGCCATGCGCACCCGGCAATATTCGACAATGGGCCGGATGGAGGGTTCGATCCGCGCCGCGATCGAGGGCCTGCATCTTCTGGGGATCGCCATTAGCATAGATCTGGACGATGAGACGCTGTCCCGGGAGGTGTCGGCGGTCAGGGAAAATCTCGCCGGGCGCCCGATCGCGTCGCTCATCGACGCTCCGAAAATGAGCGACCCGGAAGTCAAGATCGCGATCGGATTGTTGATGGAAATCTTTCCCGCCGCCTTTCTCTCCGGTGCGGGAAACCTTTTTCAATACCTGGTCGTCAAATCCGTGAATCTCTCACTGCGGCACGGCAACAGCCCGGAAACCGCCTTTGCCTACGCCACCTACGGCATGCTCCTGTGCGGCGCGCTGAACGACCCTCGCACAGGTTACGAATATGGCCGCCTGGCGCTGGCGATGAATGAACGTTTCGACGATATCGCCCTGAAATCGCGCATAATTTACGTCTATGCGATGTTCATTCATCACTGGTCCAACCACTGGACGACCATGACCGAATGGTTCCGAAAAGGCATCGAGGCGGGCACGCAATCCGGCGATATGCTTTACCTCGCCTATAGCGCGCAGGACTGCATCATTTGGGATCCCACGCTCGATCTGGAGACCGCCAGTCAGGAGCAGCGAAAATATCTTCAGATCGTCCGCGACTGCGAATACGAGGATTCGTTCGATTCCGGCTCTCTGTTCCTGCAGATGCAGTTGAACTTTCTGGGCCGGACGGAAAGCCGCTTTTCATTGAACGCCGATGGCTTCGACGAGGCTGCCTGCTACGAAAGAATGCGCAAGCGCGGGTTTATGACGGGCGTTGCCAACTATCATATCTACAAGACCGAAATTCATACGTTTTACGGCGACTGGCAGGGGGCACTCGGGCACATAGAAATACAGGACCGGCAACTCGCCAGTGTCATGTCCCTGCCCCAGTTGGTGCGTTACCGCTTCGCGGCCTTTCTCGCACTGGCGCAACTCCTGCCCGGGATGCCTGGGGACAGTGCGAATGCAACGCTGGAACGCCTGCGGGCCGATCACCGGCAGATGAAGCATTGGGCAGAGAATTGTCCGGACAATTTCCGGCACATCGAAAGGGCGATGGCCGGAGAACTCGCCCGGGTTTCAGGCGATATCGCGGCGGCACTGAAGCTTTATTCGCAAGCGATCGCATCCGCGCATGAATATGGATTTCAGCGCGACGAGGCGGTGATAGGCGAACTGGCCGGAAAGACGCTGCTCTCGCTCGGGCTCAAGGAGGCGGCGCGTGCGCATATCGCGGGCGCGAGATACCTTTTCTACAGATGGGGCGCCTATCGCAAGGTCGAGGTCATGGACGAGCAATATGCCGAGCTCGATCTCGCGAATTTCACGAACTCCGACATTTCCGGACCCGATCCGCAGAACAATGCGGGTTCCGGCGTTGCACAGGAGACACTGGACCTCGCCTCGGTCATGAAGGCCGCCCGCGCTATTTCCGGGGAAATCGTGCTTGAAAACCTCTGGACGCGGGTAATGCACATCCTGCTGGAAAATGCCGGAGCCGAACGCGGCGTATTGCTGACACGCCGCGGCGGACGATTGCATATCGAGGTCGAGGGCCGGGCGGATCGTGAGGTGTCCGGCGGCGCCGATAAGGCCACCGCCGGTTTCCCTGAATCGATCGTCAGTTATGCCCTTCGCGCCCGCCGGCCGGTTGTGCTTGACGACGCCGCACGCTCCAAGCGCTTCGCTGCCGATCCCTTTGTCGCGGAACACCGTACGAAATCGGTAATCTGCGTTCCCGTTGTCCGCTCCGAAAAATTCGAAGGAGCGATCTATCTGGAAAACAATTTGATCGAGGGCGCATTTACCCGGGACCGCGTCGAAATCGTTGAACTGCTGGCTGCACAGGCTTCGATCTCGATCGAAAATGCGGAGCTTTATGTCGATCTGGAACGAAAAGTGGAAGAACGGACAGAAGAGCTTTCGCAGAAGACCGTAGCGCTCGAAAAGCTGTCGAACCAACTGGCCAAATACCTCTCGCCGCAGGTCTACCGCTCGATTTTCGACCGAAAGCAGGAAGTGAAACTCGCCAGCGAAAGGAAGCGCCTCACCGTTTTCTTCTCCGATATCGTTGGCTTTACCGATATGGCCGACAGGCTTGAATCGGAAGAACTTACCCAGGTCCTGAACCAGTATCTGACCGAGATGTCGGAAATCGCGCTCGCCTATGGCGCTACGATCGACAAGTTCGTGGGCGATGCGATCATCGTTTTCTTCGGTGATCCCGAAACGAGAGGCACCCGTGAGGATGCACTTGCCTGCGTGAAAATGGCCATCGCCATGCGCAAGCGCCTGACGGAACTGCGCACTGGTTGGAAATCGAAAGGCATAGAAAATCCTCTCGACTGCCGGATCGGCATCCATACAGGGTACTGCACCGTGGGTAACTTCGGTTCGGAAAGCCGGATGGACTACACGATCATCGGCGGCACGGTGAACCTGGCCTCGCGCCTCGAACACACCGCGCAACCCGGCGAAATCCTGATTTCCTACGAAACCTGGGCGAACGTGAAGGACGAGATCGCCTGTGAGGAGCGCGGCCATATTTCCGTTCGTGGCATCGCGCACCCGGTCGGCACCTTCCAGGTCATCGACCTTTACGAATGTCTCGAAACGCCCGCGGACACCATCGTAACGGACAGTCCGAACTTCCGGTTGAACGTCGATCTGAAAAAAATGTCCGCCGAAGAACGCATGCGTGCGGCCGAGTTGCTGCGCGACGCCGTGCGCCGTCTGGAAACGAGCGCGTCCGCGGACGAGCAGGCGGATGATCCGGGGCCGGCCACGCGCGATTTGCCGCAGGAAGATTGACCCTGCCTACCCTGCCCCACAGCCGCAGGAAGGCCCGATTTTCGAACCGCACGGCTCGTTTCCCGCCTTCGCGCATCGCTCCATCGCTTCCTTGAAGCTGTAGACGGGATGCGGCTTCGGCTTGTCGGCGAAAAAGAGATCCATTTGGGCAAGGGCGCAGATGACCTGGCGGTCGCGTTCGTCCGGTGCGCAAGGCGGGCCATCGCCGTTGTCATTGCCAAACCAGCGCCGGCATGCGCGCCGCTTCGCGTCCTCCGGGTCGAGATCGGGTTCATTGGCATAGGAGGTCAGAAACGAAGCCGCCACAAGATCCTGGCCTTCGTATTTGCGGATGTCCGGAATTTCGCCGGGCGATTTCGTGCAGCGCCCCGTCACGCCGGCTGCGATCATGTGGTTCGCGATCATATAGGGGGTTTTGCGCTTGCTTTCGGGGCGTATCTTGAAACAGCCCGTCTGAAGCACGTCCACCAGAGGCTCCCCGTTTTCGTTTTGCGGCAGGATGTCGGTATAGGCGGTGCGGAACCATCCCGGTGCCTGCGGGTCGTACAACGGCGAACCGCAGATGATGAGCGGCAAGGTGTATTCCTCGCCCCTCGCCTCCGGCCCGTTCAGGTAAAGCTCCAGCATGGTCCGGATATAATCGAGGTCGCCGTCCCCATCGAAGAAGGCGGACGCCATCATGATCGGCAGATAATCGTTCGGATATTCGCTCTGCCCGGAACCGGGCGCGGCAACCGGGTTAACGTCCACGATCGTGCGGTAGCGGCTGATCTCGCTGGCCTCCAGGCCGGAGGCCTCAAGCACAGTCGACCATCTGAACATCGTCATGACTTGAAGAAACGTCGCATCCTGCAGCACCTGCCAGGGCGGGTAGTGCATGAGCAGCAGGCCCTTCTGCCCGATGACATTGAGCCCGAGCGGCGGAAACAGGTGCCACTTGCAAAGCCCGTCTGCAGGGCTGGCATTGACATGGTAGCCATCCATGGGATTCCACACGCCAAGCTTGCGCATCAGGTCGCGTCCGGCGATCGCCCTGCCCCCGGCATCGGGCGAGAAGATGTGCCGATGCTGGGCGGCGAAGCTTTCAAGCCGTTCCTGGTCGCCCTGCGTATCTATGGCGATTGAATAACCGCTTTCATCCGCCTCGACCGCGACGCCTGGTGAAGCAAAGCCGTCGGCAATGAGCGAATTTCTCGTATAATGCGCAATGACGTCGCACTGGTTCTTGAGCTCGACGTCCTTGTTGGCGAGTTTCGCTGGAGGAAAAAGCTCATCCAGAATTCGCTTATGGCCCAGCCGATACCGTATTTCAGCCATAACTCGCCCCTTGTTTTTTTCGTAAATCAACGGATCTTCACATGCGGAAATTTGTTCCAAGGTCCATTGCATCAAAAAACTTTACGGCAATCCAATTGGAATAATACATAAATTCGACGCCACATGATCTTGACACAAGTGCACTCTCAGGTCCGGCAGGACAGGCAAGCCTATGAAGCAGCATTCGTTGTCACCCGCTTCGCGCTTGGCCAATTCATCCAAAACTTCCTTTTCGCGGCGGAAGATATTTTCATACGGAACGATTTTCTTAATTTTCCAATCCGGTCGCGGTAGTCTTGCCGTAAACGGACGACAAATCGAAACAGGCCTTCGGAGACGAGCCGATGCACCGCTGTCTGATTGCCGCTGCCGGTCTGGCCGTTCTCCTCTCATCTCCCGAAGCGCGCGCCCAGGCCCGCCCCGACACGCGCTCCATGACCTGTGCCCAGGCGCAGGCCTTCGTTCAGCAGCGCGGCGCCGTCGTCATGTCGACCGGCCAATACACCTACGACCGTTTCGTCGCCTCACGCGCCTTCTGCATGCGAGATGAGATTCTGAAGCCGCTTTATGCGCCGACGCGCGACACGGCCCAGTGCCCCGTCGCTTATGAATGCAGGCAGATCTTCCGCCCGACACATTAAGGTCGGAACCCGTTGGCGCCGGCGGGGCATTTGCGGCCATGATTGTCGAATCCGAAGAGACAGCGCCTGTCTGCAACAAGCCGCATTGGCCCACAATTCAGACAATTGACGACGGGACTTTCCCTGATACGACTTCGTAAAATTTACAATTGACGTTAGGTAATTATAGCGAGACGATCTACTAAGGGCTTTCATATGTTTGATTATTGGATGACCAGCGAGGTACTTCCATGTTGTATAGGCCCAGTTCTTTTGCAACCCAGCTAACCGTTGGAATTCTGGCATTCTTGCTTGCTCAGGCTCAAGCAGGTGCTCAGACTCTTCCGGATACCCGATCGATGACATGTGCACAGGCGCAGGATTTCGTGCTGCAAAGAGGTGCGGTGGTCATGGCGACCGGCCAATTTACCTATGACCGGTTCGTCAGTTCACACGCCTACTGCACGCCGGAGCTGAATATCACGGCATTCTACGCCCCGACCGCGGACGTGTACGAATGTCCGGTCGCCTATCGCTGCGCGGATATCTTCCACGGAAACGGGGATCGGGGCGGCAAGGGCCGTCACTGATTTCCGCAATCGCCTCATGAGGGCGCACTCGCAGCCGCTAGTGCGCACTTAGCCGGCCGCGCGTCCTGCAACGGTTGACGTCTGCCAGCCAAGGTCCGGCAGCGTGACGATACGGTTGCCGCGCAAATCGCTCGCGCAGACGATGAAGCCGCGCTCTTCCAGGTGCGTCAGCAGCCAGCGCGCGCGCCCGAGCGAGCGCGTGCCGTAAGCGCGCGCGATCTCTTCCTCCGACGGGCAAGGTTCGCCCCGCGCGGCAGCTTCCGCGATCAGCAGGAAGATGCCGCGCATGTCTTCGCTGACACTTTCGGCGATGAGTTCGGCCTGCGCCCATTCGGCCTCGTCGATCTCGCCTGCCCCCACACCGGCACGTGCCAGGGTCACAAGCCTGCGGAATTCCGAAAGATCCGGCGGTGGCGCGCTGACGCGGGCGATCCTGAGCCTCACCTGAAAATCCTGATAAAGCTGCGCGATCGGCTGGTAGGCGGCTTCCGGTTCCGACATGAGGCCCGCCAGAACCGCCTGAAGCGCTGCTTGCTGTTCCGCCGCGTCCTCCGGCTCCGCCTCCCCGTCTTCGCGCACTTCGCCCTGCCGCTGCCTGCGGCTCAGCTGCTCCAGTATCTCGGCGGGCGCCGCCTGGGGCGCGGGCCTTCGCTGCATCTCGCTTCGTTCATCGTCGCTTGCTGGCTGGAAGAGAAGGTCCTCCACGTTTTCCGGCGCTGTCTCGGGAAGCGGCGTCAGCTTGGGTCCGCCGCCGCGTGCCGCCGTTTCCACATCGCCGATAACGAGCTTCACCGGGCGTCGGTAGAGCGCGGGGCCAAGCGCCACGAACTGCCCGCGCGCGAGATCGCGGAAGGTTTCGGCCTGCCGTTTCTCCATGCCCAGAAGATCGGCAGCGCGCGCCATGTCGATATCGAGGAAGGTACGGCCCATCAGAAAGTTGGAGGCTTCCGCCGCAACGTTCTTGGCGAGCTTGGCAAGGCGCTGCGTGGCGATGACGCCTGCCAGCCCGCGTTTTCTGCCCCGGCACATCAGGTTCGTCATCGCGCCCAGTGCCACGCGCCGCGCCTCCTCGCCCGCGTCTCCGGAGGCTGCGGGCGCGAAAAGCTGCGCCTCGTCGACGACGACCAGCATCGGATACCAGTGGTCGCGCTCGATCTCGAAAAGCGCGTTCAAAAAGACGGACGCCGCCTTCATCTGGCGGTCAACGTCGAGCCCTTCGAGGTTGAGGACGACGGAAATGCGGTGCTTGCGCACCCTTGCGCCGATCACGGCAAGCTCGCGCTCGCACGCTGCCGCGTCGATGACGACCTGCCCGAACTTGTCGGCAAGAGTTACGAAATCCCCTTCCGGGTCGATCACCGCCTGCTGGACCCAGCTGGAGCTTTGCTCCAGGAGACGGCGCAGAAGATGCGACTTTCCGGACCCCGAATTGCCCTGCACAAGCAGGCGGGTCGCCAGAAGCTCTTCCAGATCGAGCACGGCCGCCTCGCCAGAGACGGTCCGGCCCATGTCGATACTCACCGTCATGGTTTGGGAGTGCTTTCGAGAATTCGCCGATTTCCGCGAGTTTGAACGATTCGGCGGATCGGTTCAAAGCGAAGAGCAAGGCGCGTGTGGACAAGGGCGCGAGCGCCCCCATCCCCCGCCCCTATTCCGGGCCCTATCCCGCGCCCCTACCCCGCGAAGGTATCCTTGTAGGTATCGCGCAGCACGTTCTTCTGGATCTTGCCCATGGTGTTGCGCGGCAGCTGGTCGACCATGTAAACGGTCTTCGGCTGCTTGAACTTGGCAAGCCTGTCGGCAAGCGCGCCCCTTACCGCATCCCCGTTCAGATCCGAACCGGGTTTCCTCGCCACCACCGCGACGACGCCTTCGCCGAAATCTGGGTGTGCGACGCCGATCACCGCGTTCTCGGCCACCCCCGGGATCTCGTCGATCAGTGCTTCCACTTCCGCCGGATAGACGTTGAAGCCGCCGGAGATGATCAAGTCCTTCGCCCGGCCGACGATCGACACGTAGCCGCGCTTGTCGACGACGCCCATGTCGCCGGTAATGAAGAAGCCGTCGGCGCGGAATTCCTCCGCCGTCTTTTCCGGCATCCGCCAGTAACCCTTGAAGACGTTCGGCCCCTTGACCTCGATCACGCCGACCTCGCCGTCCTCAAGCACCTTTCCGGTCTCCGGATCGGCGATGCGCAGGTCCACGCCCGGCAGCGGGAAGCCGACCGTTCCGGGCCTCCTGTCGCCGTCATAGGGGTTGGAGGTATTCATGTTGGTTTCGGTCATGCCGTAGCGTTCGAGGATCGCATGGCCCGTCCGTTCGCTGAATTCCTTGTGTACCTCGGCCGAAAGCGGCGCGGAGCCGGAAATGAAAAGCCGCATGTGCGCCACGAGATCCTTGGTGAAATCGCCCGAGGAAAGAAGCCTCGTATAGAACGTCGGCACCCCCATCATCGAGGTTGCGCGCGGCAACAGGCGAAGCACGTCGCCAAGGTCGAACTTCGGCAGGAAAAGAAGCGACCCGCCGGCCATCAGCGTCACGTTGGTCGCGACGAAAAGCCCATGCGTGTGGAAGATCGGCAGAGCGTGTAAAAGGACGTCGTTCTCGCTAAAGCGCCAGTAGTCGACAAGCGTTCTGGCATTGGAGGCAAGGTTTTCGTGCGAAAGCATTGCCCCCTTGGACCGTCCCGTTGTGCCGGAGGTATAGAGGATCGCCGCAAGATCGTCTGGTCCGCGCGCGACATCGTCGAATGCGGAAGAAGCGGCATCCGCCTTGTCGCGAAGGCTGCCGTGGCCGCTTGCGTCCAGCGTTTCCACCTTCGCGCCGACGCCGCTTGCAATATCGGAAAGCGCGGCAACGCGCGCGGGGTCGCAGACCAGCGCCTTCGGCTCCGCATCGCCCACGAAATAGCCGATTTCGGCAGGCGTATAGGCGGTGTTGAGCGGCAGGAAGATCGCCCCGGCCCGCACGGTGCCGAGGTATAGCAGCAGTGCCTCGGGCGATTTCTCCACCTGCACCGCCACCCTGTCGCCCGGCTCCACGCCCAGCGCCTGCAGCGCATTGGCGAACTGGCCCGAGCGCGCGATCGCCTGCCCGTAGGTCAGCTTCTGCCCCTCGGGCGTTTCCAGAAATACTCTGGCTTCATCGGATATGCGCGAGCGGATTTCGTTGAGGAGATGGTTCGTCATGCTGCTGGCACCACGGTCTTTTTCTTGTCCGGTACGGCCTTCAGCAGACGGCTTACGGACGACGATGTCGCCACCGTTCCGTGTGCCGCGAAGGCCTCATGATTCTTCTCGATGTCGCCGAGGTCATAGAGGTAATTCACCATGACGCCAAACGATTGGCGGACGCCGTTGGCCGACGGATCGCCGAACCAGTTCACGCGTTCGAGCCGAGCGCCGTTGCCAAGGTGGAACCGCGCGACCGGATCGAGCGGACGATCCGAGTTTCCGCGCTTTTCGCGCACGAGGTAGTGGGCGCAAAGGGCACGCAGAGGCTCCGCGATGGTGTTGCGCGTCTCCTCGTCGTGCTCGAAGGCGTCATTGCCGATAGCCTCCACCTGATCCTGGGAAAGGGCCCTGCGCGCAACGCTCTCCTCGCTTTCCATGTCCTTTGCCAGCCATGTCCGGAAACCCGGCACCGGCGAAAGCGTCACGAAGGTCTTGAGGTTGGGCAGTTCGCGGCGCAGCTCCTCCACCACCTGCTTGATCAGGAAGTTGCCGAAGGAAATGCCGCGCAAGCCCTTCTGGCAGTTGGAGATGGAATAGAAAGTTGCCGTCGTCGCCTCTTCGGCCGAAATTTCCGCCCGCTCTTCGGCCAGGATCGGCGGGATCGCCGCTGGTATCTCGCGCGTCAGCGCCACTTCCACGAAGATCAGCGGATCGTCGACGAGGGCCGGATGGAAGAAGGCGTAAAGCCTGCGGTCGGCAAGGTCGATGCGCCGGCGCAAATCCTCCCAGTCGCGGATCTCATGCACCGCCTCGTAGCGGATGATCTTCGACAGGATCGAGGCGGGCGTCGACCAGTCGATCCGGCGCATGACGAGAAACCCCCTGTTGAACCACGACGAGAAGAGATGCTCGAAGTCGCGGTCGACTTCGTCAAGCTCCGGCTTGTCCTTCAGGCGCTGGAGCAGCTCCGCGCGCATGGCGACAAGCCCGCTCGTTCCTCCCGGCGCGAGGTTCAGCCGGCGGATCAGTTCCTGCCGCTTCGGCTCGGACGCCATGTGCATGCGCCGCACCAGCTTCTCGTCTCCGGGGTTTTGAGCGATTTCGCGCGCAAGGCGCTCGATCTCTTCGCGGTCGGTACCGAAGCGCGTGAACAGCTCCTCGAAAAACTCCGTGCGCGCCTCCTCGCTCAAGGCGCGGTAGCTCGCCAGCACGTCGCCCGCCAGCGCAACGCCCGAAGCTTCGCCGCGCCCGGACAAAAGCGCCTCGCAGATATCGCCGACGGCGCGCCCGCTCGCGCTCCTGTCGCGGCGGCGCTCGAGCAGGCTTCGCCCCTGCTCGGCGATGGAGGACAGCATCTCGTTGAAGAAACTCGTGTTCATAGGCCGGGTCCCATCAGGAGGTCTGGAAGCCAGGTCGCTATACCCGGTACGAGGCACAGCAATATGATACCGACAACCATACATCCGACATACGGCAGGGCGCCCCTGAGAATCTCACTTAAGGTTATTTTCGGCGCTATGCCGTTGATCACATAGAGGTTCAGCCCCACCGGCGGGGTGATCAGCCCGATCTCCATGTTGATGGTGAAGACGACGGCGAACCAATAGGGGTCGAAGCCCGCCTGCGTGATGATCGGCAGCAGGATCGGCGCCGTCATCAGGATCACCGCGACGGGCGGCAGGAAGAAGCCTGCGAACAGCAGGAACACGTTGATGATCGCCATCAGGACCCAGCGGTTCACATCGAGATTGGCGATCCATTCGGCGATCGACTGGGTGATGAAGAGCGAGGAAAGCGTGAAGGAGAAAAGCTCCGATGCGCCGATGATCATCATGATCATGACGCTCTCCTTCAGCGTATCGCGAAAGAGCCCGGTATAGAGCGACGGCTTCCAGAGCCGGTAGATCACCGCGACGAAGAGGAGACAGATGATCGCGCCCACGCCCGCGGCTTCGGACGGCGTGGCGATGCCGCCGTAAAGCACGTAGAGGATAGCGACGATGATCGCCAGGAACGGCAGCACGCGCGGAAGCGCGCTGAGGCGCTCGCGCATGGAATAGGCGCGCGTGATTTCGCTTAGGCCGATGCCCTGCCGCTTGCAGGAGTAGACCGTCCAGACCATGAAGAGCGCGGTCAGCATCGCGCCGGGCAGGAGGCCCGCCAGGAAAAGCCGCCCGATAGAGGTTTCCGTCGCAATCCCGTAGACGATCATGGTGATCGACGGCGGAATGAGAATGCCGAGCGTACCGCCGGCCGCGATGGAACCCGCCGCGATCTCGTTCGGGTAGCCGCGCTTCGTCATTTCCGGAATGCCCATCTTGCCGATGGCCGCGCACGTCGCGGGCGATGAGCCGGAAAGGGCTGCGAAGATGGAACACGCGCCGAGATTGGAGAGCACCAGCCCGCCCGGAACGCGGTTGAGCCAGCGGTCGAGCGCTTCGTAAAGGTCCTTGCCGGCTGGCGAGGAGGCGACCGCCGCCCCCATCAGGATGAACATCGGGATGGAGACGAGGCTGAAGGAGGCAAGCCCGCCGAAGAACGTCTCGCCCAGGATGCTGAGTGAGCCCGAGCCTTCGGCCATCATCAGCACGACGATCGACACGAAGCCGAGCGCAAAGGCAATAGGCGTACCAAGCGCAAGCAGCGCCATCAGGAACACCAGAACGAAGCCTCCCCATAGAAGCGGCGTCATGCGTCTTCTCCGAAAAGCTTCATGATTTCAGCGATATATTGCAGCACGAGAAGACCGATCCCGAGCGGCAGCGGCAGAAGCGGGATCCACAGCGGGATCGCCCATACCGTTTCGGTCCTCCAGCCGCCCTCCCAGGCTTCGTGGAAATACATCCACCCCGAATAGGCAAGCAGCGCGCAAAACGCGATACCGACGAGGCCCGAGAGAAGCTTCATGGTCCGCTTGACGTTTTCAGGAGCGCCTGTCTGCAGAAGGTCGACGTTCACATGCCCCTTTTCCAGAAGCACGTAGGGCGAGCCGATGAAGGTCGCGGCGACAAGCGCATAGATCACATACTCGGTCTGCCAGACGGTCGAGGCGTTCAGCACGTAGCGCATGAAGACCATCTGCGTGACGACAAGTGCAGCGGACGCCGTCAGCAGAATGGCGAAGACGCCGCCAAGCCGCGAAAGCGCTGTGACCAGACGGATATAGAGTGACATCTTGATGCTGTCTCTACGAAATTTCCGAAGCCGGCAAACGGGGCGAAAAAGGGCGCGGAACCGCTCGCCGCGCCCTTTCGATCAAGGCAGGATGCCGCGGATCAGTCGACGGCCAGCGCCTTTGCGATCAGTTCGTCACCGCCTTCGACGTTTTCGGAGAAGTTCTTGTAGGACGTCTCCTTGGCGATCGCGAGCCACGCCTGATAGTCGTCAGGCGACATTTCGACCACCTCGACACCCGCCTTCTTGTAGGTATCGACGAGCGTCTGGTCGAGCTTCTTGGCCTCGCCGACGAAATAGTCCTGGGCCACCTTGCCGGCTGCCATCAGCGCGTCCTGCTGTTCCTTGGAAAGCCCGTCCCAGGTCTTCTTGGAGATCAGGATCGGCTCATACATGAACCACAGCGCGTTTTCGCCGGGCGCCG
This sequence comes from Stappia sediminis, assembly GCF_009826895.1. Taxonomy (GTDB): domain Bacteria; phylum Pseudomonadota; class Alphaproteobacteria; order Rhizobiales; family Stappiaceae; genus Hongsoonwoonella; species Hongsoonwoonella sediminis. The sequence continues at coordinate 149,725 of NZ_WUMV01000006.1, forward strand.
TCAGGCAGGTCGCCTGCTCGTAGAGGCGGTAGGAAACGAAGGAGCCGGACGAGGTGTTGGCCGCGTCCAGAACGCCCGTCTGCATCCCGGTGTAGATTTCGGAAGACGGCATGGAGGCGATGGAAGCGCCCGCGCCCACCAGCATCTGCTCGAACGCCGGGCCGGCCGCGCGCGTCACCTGCCCCTGCATCGTCTCGGGCGACGTGATGCACTGCTTCTTGGAGGCGAATGCGCCGGCAAGCCAGGCGTCGGCAATCACCTTTACGCCCGCGTCCTCGATGACCTTCTTGATATCGTCCATGAACGGGGAATCGTTCAGCCGGAGCGCACGGTCGTGGTTCTGCACGAGGCCCGGCATCAGCGTTGCCGAAAACTGCGGATGGCGGCCCGAGGCATAGTCGAGCGGGAAGGCCGAGATATCGAGCTGGCCCTTCACCATCGCGCCCCATTGCTCTCTCGGCTTGAAGAGCGAGGCACCCGGATAGACCTGGATCTTCAGGTCCACGCCGGCATTGTCCACTTCACGCGCGAGGATCTGGACCATCTCGTCGCGCACGTCGCCCTTGCCGCCCGGCCACTGATGCGAAGCTTTCAGCACGGTTTCGGCCTGGGCAGCGGGTACGGTGACCGCCATTGCAACGCCGAGGCAAAGAGCCGCCTTGGTAAAAGTCTTGAGCATTCTTTCCTCCCATCGCCCGCCATCAGCCGGCAGGTCTGATCCAACTTGTTTCCGGCCGCGCCCGGTTGCGGGTCGTCTTGCCGGTAAAAGCATGCCAGTGCCGCCGCCCCGCTTCCACCGGGTTTTTCAAGCCGGATGGCGCGGTCAGCCTTTCACTGCAGCTGACATGAAGGCAATCACGGTCCGTGCATCCAAGTCAATTGTTTTTGTATACAAGCGAAGTGGTTTTGCATAAATTCAAGGCATGATGGAGGTAAAGACCCGCCCACGGACCGCACAAACCCTGCGTGAAGCGCTGGAAGACGATATCGCCGTCGGGCGTTATCCGCCCGGCTCGCGGCTTGACGAGGTGACGCTCGCCACGCGTTTCGCCGTTTCTCGCACGCCCATCCGCGAGGCGCTGATCGAGCTTTCGGTCGCCGGCCTCGTCGAGATCCGCCCACGCCGGGGCGCCTTCGTGCGCGACATCGGCATCTCGCGCCTTGTCGAGATGTTTCAGGTCATGGCGGAGCTCGAGGCCATGTGCGTACGCCTCGCCTGCCGGCGCATGACGGCGGAAGAGCAGGCCGTGCTCGTCGCCGCGCATGAGGCCTGCATCCTGGCGGCGGACCAGCAGACGCCGGACGATTATTTCCACGCCAACGAGCGCTTTCACGAGGCGATCTATGCCGCCAGCCACAACGGCTTCCTGGCGGAGCAGGCCCGTGCGCTGCAAAACCGGCTGAAGGCCTATCGCCGCCTGCAGCTTCGCGTGCGCAACCGGGTCAAGGGTTCGCTCGCCGAACATCAGGCCATCGTCGACGCCGTTCTGGAGGGCGATGCCGAAAAGGCGGAAAACGTGCTGCGCTCGCACATTCTCATTCAGGGCGAACGCTTCAACGACTTCGTCGCCTCGCTCGACGGCGCGAAAGCGAGTTTGCTTTCGTGACAGGAAACGCCCCGGATATCAGGCCTGATTAACCCTCATGACAGGCAAATTTTCGGCGCCACAATCCTGTATTGAACTTCGCTATTCCGGCACTTACCCTCCCCCGATACCAATACGTTCGATATTTCAGGGGCTTGATTTATGCCGGATACGTTCTTGAGCTTCCTTCTTCTCGAAGCGCTGAAGCCGGTCGATGCCGCAAGGTATACCGCAAGATTACAGGATAAACTCGGGCCATTAGGTCTCAATGTAAGGGCATATGGCGGCGAAGACGACGGCGACCCGTTCATCGTCGAGGCGGGGCCGATCAAGCTCTCCGTGCTGTTCGTCGACAAGCCGCTGCCGGCAGGCACGCTCGACAATGCGATTGCGGGGAACCGCACGTGGCCGGATGCGGCCACCGCACTTGCAAAATCGCGGGCGCACGCCATCGTCGCCTGCATGGATGAAGCGGGTGATCACAACATGGCGCTGAATTACGCCGCCGTGCTGACGCTTGCCGCGGGTGCGCTTGCGGAGGAACTTCCAGCCATTGGCGTCTACTGGTCGACCGGCCAGACGGTGACAGAGGCGTCCCGTTTTATATCCGCCGCCGACGGCATCCTGCAGAAGAATCTTCCGCTCACCGTTTGGGCGCAGGCTTTGTTTCTCGACGGCCCTCCGGCGGATGATGGCGGGCGAACGACAGCCTGCGTGACGACCGGCCTCGTGCCCTTCGTCGGCCGCGAGATCGAGTTCATGCCTGTCTCGCTCGACCCCTCGACGATTGCTCAGCGTGTCTTCGGCACCATGCAATATCTGCTGGCGCAAGGGCCGGTGCTGAAGGATGGCGAAACCCTCGGCGTGAGCGAGGCGGAGCGTATCCGCATCCGCCACTCGGACCAGGGGTATCACCCCGGCGTGCTGGTGCTGCAGCTCTTCCTCGAAAATCTCGACAATGCCGGCGCCGCGCCGTCCGCCTCAGCCGGACAATCCCCGCGCCAATCCGCGCCTGCCCCTTCCGCCGGGCGCCCCTTCGGCAAACGCGGCACGAACTGAGGAGCAGGGAATGCCTTATCTAGTCGAATCACTCCTACTTCCTCAGTACACGGTTCCAATCAAGTTCGAGCACGATATCACCGAAGAACTCAAGCAAGATTTCCAGTATGGTAGCGACTGGCTGCATGTTTCCAATCAGAACGGCGTCCCGATTGACCCTAATATCGTGCCGCGCCGCGCCTTCATTCAGACAAAGGCCAAGCGGCTGATGGATTTTGTCAGCTTGAGGTTTCGCTACGGCGTGACCGAACCTTTCCGGCAGAAGGTGGAAGAGCTGGAACCGGGCATTCATCAGTTTATCCCGGTCGAAATCTTCACCCGCGATGGCGAGCCGGTGGAGAAGACCTACTACCTGATGAATGTCTGCCACCGGGTGGATGCCATCGATGAAGAGAAATCGATCGTAACGTGGAAAGAGGGGGCGGGCAATGAAGCGAGGCGCAAATGTATAATGTGGGGCCTTCCGGAGGGATATACCAAAGAAACCTGGCATAAGAACTATCGCCTCGTGTTCAAAAAGGAATTGATTGAGGGAATGTGTATGTGGATCGATCGCCGTTATTCCGGAATGTTTTTTTCCGACGAGCTCTTTGAATTTGTCGAGAAGACGAAGCTGAAGAAATTGAAAGGGACAAAAGTCTACGCGGAATAGCGCCTCCCCTTCCCCAACGACACCGTTGCATCGCCGCGCCGGACCGTCCAATTTGACAATGGTTCAACGGAAAGGGACGGCTCGCATATCATGATGACCCGCGCGGAATATATCGCCGACAGCGTAATTCACGTGATCGGCATTGCTCTGGGGCTCGCCGCCGCCGTCACGCTGGCGATCCTCACATGGCCCGGAATGGACGGCGGGCGCATCGCCAGCGTCACGGTTTACAGTGCCTGCCTGATCATGATGCTCACCGCCTCCGCGCTCTACAACATGACCGCCAAGGACGACAAGACGGGCGTTCTTCGACGGCTCGACCATGCGGCGATCTTCCTGATGATCGCCGGCACCTACACCCCCTTTTCGACGATGGTGATCGGCGGGCGGATCGGCAATATCATCCTCACCGTCGTCTGGGCGGGAGCGGCTGCCGGCGCGCTGATCAAGCTTTTCGCGTTCAAACGCCTTGAAAAACTCACCGTGCCTATCTGCCTCGCGCTCGGCTGGGTGATCGTCTTCGCCTATGAACCGCTGTTGATGAACGCCTCCACGGTCGGCTTCTGGTTCCTCGTCGCGGGCGGGCTGCTCTATACGGCGGGCACAGCGTTCTACGCGTGGAAATCGCTGCCCTTCCAGAACGCGATCTGGCACGGCTTCGTGCTCGCCGCCGCCATCTGCCACTTCGTCGCGGTCGTATCGGACGTTGCCCTGCCGGGCATTGCGTGAGGTTGGGAAACGCGGCACCGCTTCCCGGTCGTCATACGCGGGCTTGACCCGCGTACCCATGGAGCCTCAACGCTTTTCGCCAACGGCCAATTGGTTGCCGGGTCAGGCCCGGCAATGACGAGCCGATGGTTTTGTGCCCCGGTAAAACGCCCGCTTCACGCCGTCTCGGACGCGTCGTCCTTCGTCAGCACCACCACCTTCGTATGCAGCGGTACCCGGTCGTAGAGGTCCATCACGTCCTGGTGCCACATGCGTATGCAGCCGCTCGAAACGCTCCGCCCGATGGACTTCGGATCGGGCGTTCCGTGGATGCGGTAGAGCGTGTCGGTGCTGCCCTGCCAAAGGTCCATGGCGCGCGCACCGAGCGGGTTCTTCGGCCCGCGCGGATAGCCCTCTTCCCAGTATTTGGCAAGCGACGGCTTGCGCTCGATCATCTCCTGCGGAGGGCGCCAGATCGGCCATGGCCGCTTCACGCGCACCTTGGCATCGCCCGACCACGCGTAACCCGCGCGCCCGACACCGATGCCGTAGCGCAGCGCCCTGTCGCGTCCGAGCGTCCAGTAAAGGAAGTTGTTGTACGGGTCGACGACGATGGTGCCCGCCCGCTCGCGCGTGTCGTAGTCCACCACCTGGCGCCAGTATTTCTGGTCGAAGGCCTTGTAGTTGATCGCCGGAACCTTGAACTCGTCCTCCTGCTTCGCCGCATAGGCAAGCTCGTAGTCGAATTCGTCGTCCGGCAGCGGCGGCTGGTTGGAAAGCCCCACCAGCGCCGTCTGGCAAGCCGTCAGCGCAAGCGGCGCTCCGATAATGAGCGCGCGCCGCGAAAGCTGCAGCCCGGTCCCGGTCCTGTCGTCTTGCCGCTCGATCCCCGCCATTGGCGATAACTCCCGAATGCAGGCAGCCCCCGCCCGCGTCCCTCGCTTGTCGCGGAGGATTTCGCCAATTTCAAGCGCCAAACGCTCAATTTCCGCTAATCGGCTCCAGATTTTGCCACGCTGCGGCAATTAGCTCACGGGTGTAGTCCTTCACCGGGTGCTCGAAGATCGCCTCCGTCTCCCCGGCCTCGACGATCCTGCCATGCTGCATGACCATCACCTGGTCGGCGAGCGCGCGCACGACCGCGAGATCATGGCTGATAAAAAGGTAGGTGAGCCCGTGGTCGGCCTGCAACTTGCGCAAGAGTTCGACGATCTGCTTCTGGATCGTGCGGTCGAGCGCGGATGTCGGCTCGTCGAGCACGACGAGCTTCGGTTTCAGCACCATGGTCCGGGCAATGGCGATGCGCTGGCGCTGGCCGCCGGAAAACTCGTGCGGATAGCGGTTGCGCATCACAGGATCGAGGGAGACCTCCTCCAGCACCTTGCAGGCGCGCTTGTCCCGCTCCTTTGCGGACAGACCAGGCTCGTGCACCAGCAGGCCTTCGGTCACGATCTGCCCGACGGTCATGCGCGGGGAAAGCGAGCCGAAGGGGTCCTGGAACACGAGTTGCATTTCCCTTCGCAGCGGGCGCATCTCGCGCTTGCCGGCGTTGGAGATGTCGTGGCCTGAAAACCGCACCCGGCCCTGATGCGGCAAAAGCTGCAGCAGCGCGCGGCCCAGCGTCGACTTGCCGGACCCGCTTTCGCCGACGATGCCGAGCGTCTGCCCTTCCCTCACCGTCAGCGTCACGTCGTCGACGGCCTTCAGCACCTGCGGCGCCTTCAGGAAGCCGCCGCCGATGTCGAAGGCGACGGACAGCTTCTGCCCTTCCAGCACGATCGGGCGGTTGTCGGGCACGGCGTCTTTGCGCCCCTCCGGTTCCGCGTCGAGCAGCATCTTCGTGTAAGGGTGCTTCGGCGACGTCAGAAGGCTTTCCGCCTCGCCCTCTTCCACGACCTCGCCGTCCTTCATCACATAGACCCGGTCCGCGATCTGGCGCACGATGCCAAGGTCGTGGGTGATGAACACGACCGCCATGCCGAGGCGCTTTTGCAGGTCGGCCAGAAGTTCCAGGATGCGCGCCTGCGTGGTCACATCCAACGCCGTCGTCGGTTCGTCGGCGATCAGCACGTCCGGGTCGTTTGCAAGCGACATGGCGATCATCACGCGCTGGCGCTGCCCCCCGGAAAGCTCGTGCGGATAGCCCTTGAGCTTTCCTTCGGGCGACGGGATCTGCACGAGCTGCAAAAGCTCCAGCGCCCGCTTCTTCGCAGCCGACCAGGAATAACCGCCGTGTTCCACCATCGGCTCGCAGAGCTGGCGCTCGATGGTATAGAGCGGGTCGAGCGAGGTCATCGGCTCCTGGAAGATCATGGTGATCTTCGCGCCGCGGATGCGGTTGAGCCGCTTCGCCGGCAGGCCGAGGATATCGTCGCCGCGATAGAGCACTTCGCCCTTCGTGCGTCCGTTTTCGGCCAGAAGGCCCATCGCAGCCATCATCGTCTGGCTCTTGCCGGAGCCACTTTCGCCGACGATCGCCACCGTCTCGCCCTTGGAAACGGAGATATCGACGCCCCTGACGGCCTTCACCGTGCCCGTCGGCGTGTCGAAATCGACTGTAAGCCGCCGGATGTCGAGGACGGCGCCTCTGTCGTTCGTGTCTTTCACCGTCATCTCTCAGCGATCCTTCGGGTCGAGCGCATCGCGCAGTCCGTCGCCGATGAAGTTCAGCGCGAAAAGCGTCGACGTCAGGAAGATCGACGGGAAGATCAGCATCCAGGCGGCCCCTTGCACGTTGCGCGATCCTTCGGAAATCAGAACGCCCCAGCTCGTCATCGGCTCCTGCACGCCAAGCCCCAGGAACGACAGGAAACTTTCGAGCAGGATCACCTTCGGGACGAGCAGCGTCATGTAGATGACCACCTGCCCGAGCGTGTTCGGGATGATGTGGCGTTTGAGAACGCCTGCGTTGTCGACGCCGAGCGCTTCGGCCGCTTGCACGAACTCCTGCCGTTTCAGGCTCAGCGTCTGTCCGCGCACGATACGCGCCATGTCGAGCCACTCCACCGCGCCCACGGCAATGAACATCAGCACGAAGTTCCGCCCGAAGAAGACGACAAGCAGGATGACGAAGAAGATGAAGGGCAGCGAATAGAGGATATCGACGATGCGCATCATCAAGAGATCGACACGCCCGCCGAGGTAGCCCGACACCGCCCCGTAGACGACGCCGATGGCGATCGCGACGAAGGTGGCGAGCAATCCGATGGTAAGGGAAACCCGGCCCGCGATCAGCGTTCTCGTCATCAGGTCGCGGCCGTTTGAATCGGTACCGAAGAAGAAATAGAGCGTCTTCACGTCGGCGCGCACCGTGGCTGATTTTTCATCCGCCGAGAAATCGTAGATCTCCGCGTTCTCGAACAGGTCGGACCGGTCGATGTAGCGGGTCACGCGCGGGTCGATCTTGCGCGGGGAAGAGATCCTCGCGGTAAAATTGCCGCTTTCCACCGTAAGTTCGTCGACCGTCACCCGCGCGCGGCGGAGCACGCTCTCGATTTCCGGCGTCACCTGGTCGGCACGCGGATAAGGTTCAAGGCTCGCCGGCACCTTCACGTATTCGCGGTAGACCTCGTCGTAGTCGTGCGGAGACAGGAGCGGGCCGATAAAACAGGCGATAGCGACCGCCACCAGCACGACCATGCTGGTCACCGCCGCCTTGTTGGCGAGAAGCCGGTCGCGCGCATCGTCCCAGAGCGAACGCCCGCGCACCGCGGATGCCGCCTTGAGGTCTCTTTCGTCCGTCGTGCTGGTCATTAGGGTCAGGACCTATTGAATTGACGGAAATGGCACCTGAAACGGCAAAGAGATGCAAGGAGAAGCGCGCGGGGCGGGTTGACTACCCGGCCAAGCGCTTCGACAAGGCAGGTCAAAGCCGTTTCGGTGTCTGAACAGATATGGCCGATCTGGCCGGCTACATTGTCGAAAAACCTTGAAAACCAGATGGTTTCCTGCGTCCTTGCTCCTCGTATCCAAGCAAATCGGCTCATACCATTTCCCTCAATTCAATAGGTCCTGACCCTTGGACCTCAGTCGTAGCGCACGCGCGGATCGAGGAGCGCGTAGAGCACGTCGACGATCAGGTTGAAGACGATGACGAAGACGGCGACCATCACCACCGTCCCCATGACGAGCGTGTAGTCGCGGTTGAGCGCGCCCTGCACGAAGTATCGTCCGACGCCGGGAATTCCGAAAATCGTCTCGATGACGACGGAACCGGTCAGCAGTGCCGCCGCCGCGGGCCCGAGATAGGAAATCACCGGCAGGATCGCGCCTCTGAGCGAATGCACCACCACGACCGCGTAGTTCGACAGCCCGTAGGCGCGCGCCGTCCTCACGTGGTTGGAGCGCAGCGCCTCGATCATGGAGCCGCGTGTCAGCCGCGCCACCACGGCGATTTGCGGCAATGCGAGCGTTATGATCGGCAGGATCATGTTTTGTGCCGCCCCGTTGTTCCACCCGCCGACGGGCAGCAGGCCGAGCCAGACACCGAAGAAGAGCGTCAGCAAGGGGGCGACCACGAAATTCGGGATCGTCACGCCGATGGTCGCCGCCGCCATCATGGCGTAGTCGGTGCTTCTGTTCTGCCGGAGCGCGGCGATCATGCCCATGAAGCCGCCGGCGACGAGCGCGAGCAGCAGGGCGGATGCGCCAAGCTTGATGGAGATCGGCAGGGAAGCGGCGAACAGCTCGTTGATGGAGAAATCGCGGAAATAGAAGCTCGGGCCGAAATCGCCGGAGGCGACGCTTTTGAGGTAAAGCAGGTACTGCTGCCACAGCGGCTTGTCGAGCTGGTAGATGCGCTGGAGGTTTTCCATCACCTTCGCCTCCAGCGGCCGTTCCAGGTCGAACGGCCCGCCGGGCGCGACCCGGATCAGGAAAAACGAGATCGTCACGATCAGAAAAAGCGTCGGGATCGCGCTGAGCAGTCGGCCCAGTATATATCGCGCCATCGTCGTTTACGCCTTTCTCGGTTGGCTGCTCGCCACACAATTCCGTTCAAGTTGACTACGCATGCGGCAAGGAAACACAACGGCCCTCCGTGCCCCCCAAGCATGCAATATCCGCCCCCTCACCCGGCGCTGACGCGCCGACCTCTCCCACCAGGGGAGAGGTGGGAGTCTGGTGCGACGCCAAGCGGATCCCGAAACTCGGAATACTGCGCAAATTGCCCGTTGACACTTTCTGTCAGTGCGATTGGGAGCGCAAATAATCGATGCAGAGAGGCGCCGCCGTCGTCCCCTCTCCCTTGAAGGGAGAGGGCTAGGTCACGGACCCATAAATAAGGCCGGAATGGCGCTACAAACGGCAAAGAGATGCCAGGAGAAATGCGCCGGGCGGGTCGGCCACCCGGCCAAGCACTTCGACGTGGCAGGTCGAAGCCGTTTTCGCGTCCTTTCAGGATATGGCGGATTTGCCCGGTAACACCGTTGCAAACCTTTGAAAACCGGATGGTTTCCTGCAGGCTTGCGCCTCGTATCCAAACAAATCCGCGCATACCATTTCAGTCTTATTTATGAGTCCGTGACCTGAGGTGAGGGTGGCATCGCAAAGGATGACCCGCGAAAAGATGAAGAATGACGCTGACCGCGATTGTTTCGCGGCCAGCGGTTTCATTACTCCGAAATGCTCATGTAGCGGCTCGGATGGACGTTCAGGAGGTTGTCCTCCCAGCCGTGCAGCTTGTTGGACACAAGGCTGCGCGATCCGTAGTAGAGCATCGGGATATACGGCAGGTCGCGCATGAAGATCGCTTCCGCCTGCTTCAGGATGGCGGCACGCTTTTCAAGGTCCGTCTCGGCGGCGGCGTCGTCCATCAGCTTGTCGTATTCCGGGTTGGCGTAATTGGCGTAGTTGAAGCCGTCATTGTCGGATTCCACGAGGAACAGGAAGTTCTGCGGGTCCGAATAGTCGCCGATCCAGCCTGCGCGCGCGACGTCGAAGTCGCCTTTCTCGCGAAGATACGCATAGTGCGTCTTCGTATCGGTATTGACGAGGCTCACGTTGACGCCAAGCGGCTTCCACATGTCGGCGACGGCAACCGCCGTGTTCTTGTTGTTTTCCGAGGTGTTGTAGCGCAGCTCCAGCGAAAGCGGATTGTCGGGGCCGTATCCGGCCTTCTCCAGCAGTTCGATCGCCTTGTCCTCGCGGTCGATCTGGGCCATGTCCTTGTAGTCGGCATAGGCCGGCTCGCCGTAGTTGCCGATGCCCGGCGGCACGAAGGAATAGCCGGCGACCATGGCCGCGCCCCAGATTTCTTCCGCCAGGAACTCGCGGTCGATGGCCATGGAAAGCGCCCGGCGAACGTCCGGGTTCTTCAGCGCCTCGTCCTTGTGGTTCAGCGCGTAATAATAGGTGCCGAGATAAGGCGCGACGCGGAACTGGTCGCCCAGGGTCTCGCGCATGAATTTCGTCTGCTCGGCCGGCGCCTCGTTGTTGGAGTGCAGTTCGCCCGCCTGGAAGCGGCGAAGTGCTGCGCCCTGGTCTTCCGTCGGGTAGAACATCACGGTGTCGATCGCGACGTCATCGGCATCGTGGAAATTCGGGTTCTTCGTCACCTTCACGTGGCTGTTCGGCACGAATTCGGCCAGCACATATGCGCCGTTGGTGACAATGTTTTCGGGCTTCACGAAATCGGTGCCGTACTTCTCGACGCTCGCCGGGTGGACGGGAAGTCCGGTCTGGTGCGTCAAAAGGTCGAGGAAGTAAGGCGTCGCCGCTTCCAGCGTGATTTCCAGCGTGTGGTCGTCCACCGCATTGACGCCGAGGTCCTCCACCTTCGCCTTGCCGGAATTGATGGCTTCCGCATTCTTGATCGGGTAAAGGATGCTTGCGTATTTCGCGCCCGTCTCCGGGTTCATGATACGGCGCAGCGAATAGACGAAATCGCCTGCCGTCACCGGGTCGCCGTTGGACCATTTGGCATCATCGCGCAGCTTGAAGGTATAGACCGTGCCGTCGTCGGAGAGTTCCCAGCTTTCGGCAACGCCGGGCACCGTCTCGCCCTTGGCGTTGAAGGCGGTCAGGCCTTCGTAGATATCGCGCAGGATATGGCCTTCGTAAACGGTCGAGGTCTTGTGCTGGTCGAGCGTTTCCGGGTCGGCGTTATTGCCGCGATGGTAGACGACTTCGGCAGCCGCCGTCAGCGATGTGGCCGCGACGAGCGCTGCCGCGAGCAGGCCCGTCCTGAATGACTTGTACATATAGTCCTCCTCCCCTTGGCGAGACCGGGGTTTGAACGAATTGCCATGAAGCCTGCGTGGCGGAATGCCCCGCAGCAGTCCATGAGGTGCCGGATTGGGCGGCTTACGTATTATTTATTTCCTCACCGCGCCAGCCCGGTGCGTGAAAAATATTTCACCGTCTGAGGCATTTCGCAATGACGGGAACAGGTCTTTCACCGCCAATGCACGAAAAAGCTGAAAATTTTTTCGTGTAAGCGGATTACGGGAAAATCCTTGCGAAATATCGCAGTTTTGATCGATTTTTCCTTATCCGCCGCGGCATCCGGCCCCTTGTTTCACAGGACTTTTCCAAGTTTTCGACATAAAGTTGAAGGCTGACGGCTTGCATTCGGGCGGCTTCGCTGTCTCTTGCATCAGTCGTATCACTTGTTTTTGAAGTACCCGGCCGCAGAAACGGGGCTCATGAGGGACACAGGGCGGAGACTTGCGTGACGACACAAAAGCTTAAGGACGTGGTCGCGGAGAAGATCGCGCTCAAGATTATCGACGGAACCTATCCGCAAGGCGCTGTGCTGCCGACGGAGACCGAGCTCCTGAACGAGCATGGCGTCAGCCGCACCTGCCTGCGCGAGGCGCTTCAGGTCCTGTCGGGCAAGGGACTCATTTCCTCCAAGCCCAAGCGCGGCACGATCGTTCGTCCCGATGTCGACTGGAACTTTCTGGATGCGGCCATGCTCGAATGGCGCCAGAAGGTCATCCCGGCCGACATGATCCTCGCAGAACTCACCGCCATTCGCGCCATGGTCGAGCCGGAAGCCGCCGCGCTTTCGGCGCTCAACGCCTCCGACGAGCAGATCGAGGAGATGGGCCGCGCGCTTGACGACATGCGCGTTGCCGAGGGCCGCCGCACCCCACAGACGATGGAGGCGGACGTGCGCTTCCACCGGCTGATGCTGGCCGCCAGCGGCAATCTGCTTCTTTCCGGCCTCGGCGCCTGCGTGGAAGGTGCGCTCAGGGCGTCGATCGCCGTCACCTCCCGGCCCGAGGTGGAGGATCCGATAGCCCTTGCCCAGCACGCGAACGTGTTCGACGCGATTCGCGATCGCGACCCGGAAAAGGCGCGTCACGAGGCCAAGGTTCTCCTGCAGATGACGCGCGAACTTCTGAGGAAGGCGAAAGCGGTGGCGTGAGCGCGCACTGCGAGCGCCTGTCCTGATAGCGGAATAAGCCCTACGAGCCGAAAAGCAGGCGTGTCACCCAGGCGGGCGGCCAACCCGCCGCCGACAATTCCGTCTTGGAAAAGAGAACCGGCAGGTCCTGGCCGGAATCGAATTCGACGCGCACGATCTGCGCGCGCGTGACCGGCTTGAAGGTGTTCTGGAATTCTCTGGGCAGTTTTCCCGCCACCGGATATAGCCGCTTGACGGTGCCTCGATAGCTCTTGAACCCGACGCTCACCTTGATCGGGTCTCCCGGCTCAAGCCGGTAGAGTGCGCCTTCCGGTACATAGGCAAGCACGAAAGGATCGCCCTTGAAGAGTTCCAGGATCTCCTCTCCCGCCCGCACGACGCTGCCTTGGGAGGCGTGCAGATAGCCGACGACGCCGCTCTCCGGAGCCCGCAGGATACCGCCGGCATAGATGTCGCGGAGCCGGGCCACCGCGTCCCTGGACGCCGAGACGGCCGCCACCAGGTCGGGCAGGTTGCCTTCCATCGTTTCCCGTTCGGCGTCGATGCGGGTCAGGTCCTCGAAGCTGTCCAGTTCGTGATTGACGATTTCCGCCCGCCGGTCGACGCGCAGCAGCGCCTTGTCGCGCAGCTTTTCGCTGAGCAGCCGCGCTTGGCGCGCCTCGTCGGAGCGCCGCGTCACCAGGGGATAGATCGCGTCGTAGACCCGGGCGCGCGTCTTGAGCTCGGTCGCCCGGCCAATGCTTTGCGCCATGTCGGTGTAGAGACGCGCCAGCGTCTGCTCCACCTCCTGCGAGCGAACCTGCGCGAGGATTTCGCCCTTCTGCACCCGCGACCCTTCCTCCACGTTGAGTTCCTTCAACAGGGCGGGATATTCGGTCGCGATCACCACCCGGTCGCGCATCACCAGGCCCTCGGCGCGGAAGTAGACCATGTTTCCGACGAACGTATCGGCGATCCACAAGAACAGGCCGCAAAGCAGCCCAAGGTATACCCAGCGCCCCCAGGACCGTCCCCGGGCCCGGATCTCGTTTTGCAGCGTGTCGTAGCGCGGTCTCCGGCGTAGACGCATCGGAATATCCCCTGCTTGTCCGGATTTCGGACCCGGACCTAGAACTTGTCGGCCTGTTTCAGGACCCTGCTCGGGACATAGGTGTCCTGGTACGATTTTCTGAACATGAGCTCGTCCAGATAGGCGTAAACGCTCACCGCGCGCAGCACGTAGGCGTTGAAGAGCGCATATCCTGGAACGTAAGGAAGCAGGCGCAGGTCGCCGTAGTGACCGGCAACCGACACCGCGGCGATGAACGAAACGGTCGACGCGATGATATAGGCCATCGATACGACGAGGATTATCGTCCAGGCGAAGACGCCGTAATACCCGAAGAGCCAGATCAGGTAGACGAAGAATCCCGCCGGCAACAACGCCTGGAAGAAGAGGATATCAGCCGTGCCGAGCACGTTCTTGAGCGAGAAGTTCGGCAGGAACGGATTGAACATGCCGCGGAACTTGCGCACGCGGATGCGGATCAGGCTTCTGTTCCAGCGCAGCCTCTGGCGCACCAGCGCCCCAAGCGTCTCCGGCACGTCGGTCAACGCCCAGGCGTCCGGCTGAAAGCGCACGGCCCACCCGGCCCGGCGCAGCTTGATCGTGATGTCGGCATCTTCGCCCGGCCCCACTTCCCAGCCGCCGATGGAAACCAGGGCTTCCTTGCGAAAGGCTGCGAAAGCGCCGGAGGCGATGAAAACCGTATCGAGCATGTTGGTGACCATGCGGCCGAGCGATATAGACTGGAGATACTGGATCGCCTGGAACCTCGAGAGAAGCGAGGCGCGCTTGTTGCGAACCGCGATATTTCCGGAAACCGCCCCAACCCTTGGATCGCTGAATGGAGCGACGATCTGCTCGATCGCGTCGCGGTCGAAGCTCGTGTCGATATCGGCGATGATGATGATATCGCCCGAGGTATGGATCAGGCCGAGGTTCGCCGCCGCGCTCTTGCCTCCCCTCAGGCCGGTCGAGAGGAAACACTGCACGGTGCCTTCGCGCTGAAGCTGGCGCCCGACGGTGGCCATGTCGTCGGTGGAACCGTCGTCGACGACGACCATCTGCGCATCGCCGAGCGTTTGCTCGCGAAGGCCCTCGACCGTCTTGCGCAGGGATGCGCCTTCATTGTGCCCCGGCAGGAGGATACTGATTTTATGGGAACGCTGGCCCTGCAGACGCGGCGGGCGCATGCACCTTGCTCCGGCAACCACGAGGACCGAGACGAAAAAGCGCGGGATCTCGAAAATGACGGCATGCCAGAACATGGCGAGAAACATCGGCAGGCTCAACTCGCTGAACAGCGAGACACTGTCGCTCAGCATCCGCAAAGCTCCTTGAGCAATCCGTCGATCTGTTCGCCCTCGAAAACCTTCGTGTCGATATTCATCGTCACGCCGACGGCCGCGCGCAGTTTCGCCATGATGCCTTCGCCGACATCGGCCGCCCCGGCCGCGTCGGTATCGGCAAGACAGACGGCGAGCCCCCTCGGCAGGCTTGTGGTGACGTCGCTCTCGTGGAAATCCTGCACGGCGATCTCCAGCGCGAATGCGCACACGTTGAGCATGCCGCGCCTGCCGATCCGCTCCTCCAGGTCGGCCGTGTCGAAGTCGAGCTTGAGTACCGACATCGGCCGCCCGTGGCGGCGCATGTCCCGCAGCCGGCTTTGCGTGATCAGCTTGAAGTCGCGCAAGGAAAGCCTGCCGCTCTGTCCGTCGTCGAAGCCCGTGCGGGGCAGCTTGCCCGCGCGCAACGCCGCCAGCCCGTCGGGTAGCAGCGAGTAGTGATACCAGTCGCGCGTTTCGCTCTCCTCGCCGCATGTGTATCCGCCGCAGCCGGAGCAGGTGAAGCCGACGTCGGGCTCCGCCATCGACGCGCCGCAGCACCCGCAGGAAAAGACCGCCCCGGGCTTGTCGTAGTCCACGCCGTAGTGGCGCAGCTTCTTGTTGCACTTCGGGCAGACGTACCCCTCGCGTTGCTCGAAATCGGTCTGGCTTGCCTGCGTGCCGCAGGCGTAGTGATGGACGAGCGCGCTTTCGGTGAGGTTGCTCGACCGGCAGGAGATGCAGACCTCCCTTGCGAATATGCGCGAGGAATTGCAGTGGCGGCACAAATGCAGTCTCTGGCAGAATTGCCTTTCCAGCAGCCCGGCGTCGGCAAGGCGTTCCAGTACCGGACGGGGGTTGTCCATCCCGCGCAGGAGCGGATAGCCGATGGCTTCTGCGTGCTCCGGCCGCCATTCGGCGCCGATCTTGCGCTCGCGCGTATAGGCCAGCGAAAGGGCAAGCAACCCGTTCCGATCCACTCCCCTGGGAATGGCGGGCAACTCGACCAGCCGCGCATAGATCGGCAGCAGGCTCGTGATCGCCGAGACGAGCGCATTCGGCGAAGGGTCTTTCAGGACGAAGTCCGCCCTTTCGCCGAAGTCTTGCGAAAATGCGATCAAGGGAGCGGCGGGATTGCCGCTTTGCGCCACGAACGTTTCGAAATCGCCGATGTCGTCTTCCGTCTCCGCGATGATCAGGTCGAAGTGCGATGCCCGGTCGGTGACGAAACGCAACCGTCCGAATGTCGGCAGGCTGGCCGCCAGCCGCTCCGGTGCGAAACAGAGGATTTTCGCATCGTCCAGAATTTTTGCATGGGCGCTGGAATCTTTGGGCCGCGCAGAATTCGCCGCTGTCACGGCGCCTTGTACTGCATCCTGGGTCTCGTAAATCGCGTATGCGTTTACCGCTTCACTCTTACTCATCGACCCACCAGCAGCGTTACGCGCTATAATACGTTGCTCTTATTGTGGTGAATTAAGTTAAAATAAGATTATTAATGATGTTTTTAACAATAACCTTAGGATACATCCTGCCAAACCAGCATTGGATTTGGCGACAGGGATATGCTCAAGATATTGATACTTGAGCGATTTCCGATCGCTTGATCGGTCCCTGTCGTAGTGCGGATTACAAGCCAACCGTTCGGGAAGGCGAAGGCGGCAGCCTGGCTGCATTCATGTGCGTTCAGCCGAAGAGGCGCGCGAACACGCGTTTGCTGACGGCGAAAGATCGTACCCGTTCGATGCGCGTTTCGAACTGTCCGGAATAGACTTCGCGCACCATCGCCAGCTTGGAGGCGAAGGTGTGGTCGATCTCCAAGGCGAATTCGCGTTTGCCGTTCCGCACGATCCGTCCGGACATATCCTGGCCGTTGATGCGGAAGTTGACCGTGCTGCCGACGGCGGCGCCGCAGTTCCCGGCAAACCGGATGCCGGATATCGAGATATCGAGCATCTGGAAATCCGCCGCCCGGTCGCCGAAGAGGAGTTCGACGGTTCCCCTTGCCCGCATCCTTTCGCTCTTGCGCATCCTCGGGCGCTCCACGCAGCAGGCGATGGCGATCAGGAGAACGGTAATGTTGTACCAGCTCCAGAACAGCGCCACGACGCTGGAACTTTGCAGCGGGCCGTTGGGATCGGCATAGAAGGAATAGCCGATGGAGGCGAGCGTCGCGGCCAGCATCACGCCGAAGAAGCGGATCAATCGCCACTGGACGACCGTCTTGCTCCGGTCCCCGCCCTTGGCCGTCACCGCGAACTTGTGCCCCTTCGGCTTGACGATGCCGAGCGCCACCGAAAGGAGGACTTCCCGCATCGTAAGAAGCTGGGCGACATCGGTCAGGATCGGCAGGATGCGCGTGCCCGAAAGCCAGCCGATCACGCCGACATGGCCGACGAAATAGGGCACGAAATACGAGATCCCGTCCGAGAGGGAGACGTCGATCGCCTTCAGGTCGAACAGGAAATAGGCGATCGGAACGACAAGGCTGGCGAAACGGAAGAGATAGGTGCCGGCCCAGTAGAGAAAGCTCTCGACGAGAGCCAGCCTGTCTACGACCCCCAGTCCGCTGGCGGGGTTCAAAGGCCCGTCGCGGCTGGCGAGGATTTGCATGAAGCCCAGGCACCAGCGGCTTCGCTGTGTAACGTATTCGTTGAGCCCCTCCGGCGCGAGGCCGAGCGACAGCCGCTCGTTCAGATAGGCGGTCTGGTAGCCATGCTGCTTCAGGCGGAGCGTCAGCAGGTAGTCCTCGGTGATTGAGGTGACCGGAAAGCCGCCAGCCGCCTCCAGCGCCTGCCAGCGGATGACGGAAGACGTGCCGCAGCAAAACGCCGTGCCCCATGCATCCTTGGAGGGCATCAGCACGTCGAAGAAGAAGCGCTGCTCGTCCGGCCACACGTCGGCGGCACCCAGGTTCGACTGGATCGGATCGGGGTTGATGAAGTGCTGCGGCGTCTGCACGATGCCGACTTGCCCGTCGCGAAAGAGCGTGAGGCAGCGTTTCAGGAACGCGCGCGTCGGCACGAAATCGGCATCCAGGATCGATACGAATTCCGGTGGCTCCGGCAGGTTCGCCACACGCGCCAGCGCATGGTTGATATTGCCTGCCTTGGCGTGCGCGTTGTCGGTGCGCGTGAGATAGAGGCAGCCGAGGTCGCGGCAAAGATCGGCCAGCCATTCTCGCCGCCCGTCGTCCAGCACCCAGACCCTGAAGTTTTCATGGTCCATGCCGAGCGCGCCGGCGATGGTGCGTTCAAGGATTTCCCGTTCCTCGTTGAAGGTGCAGATGAAAACGTCGACGAGAGGCGCGCGTTCGCGTCCGCCCACCGCATCGCTCCGGCCTTCGGCAAGCGCTGCATCCACGAAGGGGGTGCGGTCCTTGACCCTGGAAAGGGTGATCAGCGTCAGGATCGAGCCGATGGACGCCAATCCCTCGATAGCCAGAAAGCCGACCGCGAAAACGAAATCCTCCGTGTCGGCGGATGACGGCAGCGTCTCGGTTACCCGCCAGTGGAGGTATCTGAGCGTCAGGAAGATGATCGCGTAGACGGCAAGCCACCGCCAGCGTCCTTCCGGGCGCATCCAGGGCAATATCAGCAGGCAGCAGCCGAAGACGACAAGCCCCGGCCCGATGCCGTCCTGTATCGCGGTCAAAAGGGGGTTCATTTTCCGCCCTTCACCCCGGCGCTTTTACCGCTTTCGAAGATGACGCGGCCCGTCTTGCCGACCATGCAACTCTCGCCGCCGCCAAGCCCCGTAACGCTCACCGTGGCGCGGTAGGGTTCCTTCTCAAGCGCGGAAGGAAGAATCGCAAGGTTCGCCGGCGCGGAGGCGACGCCGCTCAACTGGACGATCCTCGCCGGATATTTCCGCCCCCCCTCGCGCAGGATGAAGGTCGCGGCATCGCCGAGCGAGAGCTTGTTGTAGACCTGCTCGTTCACCGCCGTCGTCACCACCGCCTGGCTGCAATCGAGCAGCCGGGCGATGTCCTGCCCGCGCACCACCTGCTCCCCGTCCGCGACCAGCGGCTCCCAGATCCGCCCGCCGATGGGGGCTGCGACGGATGCGAAGGATGCCCGGCGATAGTTCGCCTGTTCGTTCTTGCGCGCACGCTCAAGAGCTTCTATGCGCCGGCTCTTCGCCTCGATCGCGACCTCAAGGTCGGCGATCCTGATCGTGATGTCGTCGAGTTCCTGCATGGACTGCGGGCGGTCGTTGTAGTTGTCGCCGATGAAGACGCCCTTGCGCAGCGCCTCGATCTCGACGCCGATCTGGTTTCGCCGCGCCGCGGCTTGCGCCTTCCTGCCCTCATGCACCTTGAGGGCCGCGGTGGCGTCCTCCGTTTCCGCCTTTGCCACGACCGAGCGTTCGAAAAGGGTGTTTCGCCGCTCCAGATGCGCCCTGGCGCGGTCGATCTCGGCTTCGATGGTGGCGATTTCCGCATCGGCTTCATCGAGCCGGGCCTGAAGCTCCGCGATCCGGCCCTGTCGGAAATCTTCCACCTGGCGGCGAAAGGTCGCCTGCGCGTGCAGGAGCGGTTCCTTCGAGGCGGCCAGCGCGTCGCGCTCGATCCTTGCCGTGTCGATTTCCCGGCCGAAGTCGATCAGCCGCCGGCGGTCGGCGTGCGGATCTGAAATCGTGGCAAGAACCGTTTCCTTCGCGAAAACGCCGTTCAGGTCGTTCAGATCCGCCTTGAAGTCGACCACGCCCTCGATGGGTGCGCGGATCGTGACGAGACGCGCATTCACCAGCGCCTGCGTGCTGGATACCTGGAAGAGGCGCATCGCCGGTCCCCAGCCGGCCAGGATCACAAGCGCGATGCCGAGCGCGCTCTTGATGAGCCTGCTCCAGATCCTGCGTGGCTTTTTGGCGGGCTCCGGCTTGCGAAGGTCCGGAGCGGGCTCGGCGGTTTTCGTTTCAGGGACGTCGCGCGGTTTGCCGGGCAAGGGCCGGGCAAGCTGCTCGCACTCCTCAAGGGCGAGCTGCACCAGTTCCTTCACATTGCGCTGGTCGAGGCCGGCAGGATTCTGCGGCCTTCTTTCGCGACTATCGTTTGCAGCCGTTCTTACCGGCTGAATTCTCAGCTTTCTTGCAGCCATAGAACCACCCTGCGATCAATCCAAGGATTGACTTCGCCCCCTTTGTTGACGCAGGTGTATCCGAATTGAATGAAATCGCCTTTAATAATCAAAGTTAAGATTGCTTATATATACTGTAAAGGAAATATTATAGAATTCTTCTTTCTCAAAATTATATCAAGTTGTTTTTAAGTAAAAATTGTATGAATATTCAAACATGCTGCCAGAAATGCAGGAACTTCAAAATCCGACCGGACGTTGCCAATTGCGTTCCCTCTCCCTCGAAGGGAGAGGGTCAGGGTGAGGGTGAAAAACAAAAAACCGCAGCCCCTACCCAGCAAAACCATCCCGTTCCAGCCTGTAGACGCGGCAGTCGTCATTGCCGAGGCGTTTTCGTTCGATGAAACGGAAGCCGAGGCGTTCATAGAAGCGGTGGGCGCGTATATTCGCAACGGTCGGGTCCAGCAGCACCGCCTTCACGTGTGGATCGGCGAAACACTTCTCCAAAGCGAGCCGCATCATAATTCCGCCGAGCCCACGGCCGAGGTCGGCCTCCTCGCCGATCCATATGTCGACGGCGCGCAAGTCCGCTTCCACGTCGCCCCAATAGTGCGTTTCCTCGCGTGCCGGGTCGATGATCCGGATAAAGCCGACGGGTCGCCCCTTTTCCTCCGCGATCATGCACTCGCCCCAGTCGGCGTCGTTTTGGAGTTCCGCTTCCCAGTTCCCGTCGTGGTTGGCGCCCAATCCTTCGCGCACATGCGCCTTGGTGTCCCAATAGCGCAGCATCGGAACATCCGTCATCGTGGCAGGGCGTAATATCATGGAAAGAAATCCCGTTTTCTTTGGTCTGTGCGTGAAACCGACCATCGCCAGGGAATGCCGGCGGCTCAACTATCATCCAGCGTAGCTTAAACAACTTCCCGGCATAGAAGCTTCGACTCCCCTCCAGCCTCGCAAATGTGCTAGACGATGCCGCCTTGGCTTTCGAGTTTCCAATCAGATACGGTCAATGGCCCCGCCCCTACTGCATATCCGCGACATCGCGCTCACCTTCGGCGGCACGCCGCTTCTCACCTCCGCCGAACTTCAGGTGATGGAGGGAGACCGCATTGCGCTCGTCGGGCGCAACGGTTCCGGCAAGTCGACGCTTTTGAAGATCGCCGCCGGCCTTATCGAGCCCGACGCGGGAGAGCGTTTCCTGCAGCCGGGCCGCACCGTGCGCTACCTGCCGCAGGAACCGGTTCTGACCGGCTTCGATACCGTTCTCGATTATGTGCGCGAGGGGCTGGCGCCGGGCGATGACGCCTATCGCGCCGATTATCTGCTGGAGGTTCTGGGCTTGTCCGGCGATGCCGACCCGTCCAGCCTGTCCGGCGGTGAGGCGCGCCGCGCCGCCCTTGCCCGCACGCTTGCGCCCGAACCCGACATTCTCCTTCTGGATGAGCCGACGAACCATCTCGACCTGCCGGCGATCGAGTGGCTGGAAGGCGAGCTAGCCTCGCTCAAATCCGCCGTCGTTCTGATCTCGCACGACCGCCGTTTCCTGGAAAATCTGTCGCGCGCCACCGTCTGGATGGATCGTGGCGTCTCGCGGCGGCTCGACAAGGGCTTCAGGCATTTCGAGGAATGGCGCGACGACGTCTATGCGGAGGAGGAGCGCGAGCAGGCGCGCCTTGCCCAGAAAATCCGCCGTGAAGAGCACTGGATGACCTACGGCGTGACGGCGCGGCGCAAGCGCAACATGCGCCGCGTGCGGGAGCTTGCCGACTTGCGCGACAAGGCGCGAAGCTATCGCGGCCCGCAAGGCTCCGTCACGATGAGCGCGACGGAGGCCGAGGTTTCCGGCAAGCTCGTTATCGAGGCGAAATCGATATCGAAGTCCTACGGTGCGGATCCGGTCGTGAAGGAATTCTCGACCCGCATCAACCGGGGTGATCGCGTCGGGTTTGTCGGCCGCAACGGTGCCGGCAAGACGACGCTCATTCGCCTGCTGACGGGCGATCTTGACCCTGACAGCGGCTCCGTGCGCCTCGGTGCGAACCTCGAGATGGTGACGCTCGACCAGAAGCGCGAGCACCTGAAATCCGAAGATACGCTCATGGAGGTTCTGACCGGCGGGCGCGGCGATACGGTGGTACTCGGCAACGAGACCAAACATGTCATGAGTTACATGAAGGACTTCCTGTTTCAGCCCGAGCAGGCGCGCACGCCCGTCGGCGTGCTTTCCGGCGGCGAGCGTGGCCGGCTGATGCTCGCAAGGGCGCTCGCCCGACCATCAAACCTTCTCGTGCTGGACGAGCCGACCAACGATCTCGACCTTGAAACGCTCGATCTCCTTCAGGAGCTTCTGGCCGATTACGCCGGCACCGTGCTTCTCGTCAGCCATGACCGCGATTTTCTGGATCGGGTCGCGACCTCCGTGGTCGTCTCGGAAGATGGCGGCATCTGGCGCGAATATGCCGGCGGCTATTCCGACATGGTCGCCCAGCGCGGCGAAGGCGTGACGGCGAAGCGCATCGAAAAGACGCAGCGTAAGTCGGATGACGCAGCCAAGAAGCAGAAACCCGCCCCGGCGGCGAAAGCGCCTTCGAAGTCGAAGCTGACATTTACGCAGGCGCACCTTCTCAAGACCCTGCCGGAAACGATTGCCGGTCTTGAGAAAAAGCTCTCCAGCCTCCAGTCCCGGATGGACGATCCGGACCTCTACAGCCGGGAGCCGCAAAAATTCGCAAGGCTCAGCGACGAGATCACAAAGCTTCAGGGCGAACTCGACGCCGCCGAAGAGCAGTGGCTGGAACTGGAGATGCTGAAGGAGGAGAGCTAGAGCGCTTTCCGGTCAGGCGGAATCGCCTGACCGACAAGAATTCGCTCAGTCGATCCTCAGAACGCACTTTCCTTGACGATAGTTTCGCCATCCAGCGTGATCCGCAAGGGAGCGGATATCCCCGCCTCGGTCAGCGCTACGACGAGCCTCATTTTCTCCCGGTCGGTATTTTCAAGGATTTCTCCTTTACCCTCCTGGATATAAAAAGCGTCGAGATCGTACGCGATGGATATTTCCTCGCCGCGCGGGCTGGCGCTTACCCGGCCTCGGATCGCGAGCGCATCGTCCTGCGGGCGCTCCTTCGAAATGGCAACGGCGCGGGCCGTCCCCTCCCCGTCCCGCTCCAGCGAAACATAGACGGTGTCACCACGCGCAAGCTCTTGGCCGGGCACCAGCAAATCCGCCGGAACGCGCTCGATTTCAAGGCTCACGATCACATAGTCGCCGCGCAGAAGATCGCGCGGGTCGACGGGCCGCATGGCGAGGACCACCTCCTCGCCGGTCATGTGAACGCGGATGCGCTCGGCAAGAGGTGTCGCAACGAGGCCGAGCTGGATGAGCGCGACGAGACCCCATTTGAGATAAGCCTTGCGGTCGCCCGGTCTGCTCATGCCGCGCCCTCCGTCCCGGTGCTACGCCTGCGGATGTGCCAGGCGCTTAAAGCCGCAACGGCAATCAGCAGGATACCGGCAATCAGGAAGAACAGCGACTGGCCGATCAGCGAGCCAATCGTCTCGTTCAAGAGCCAAAGCACCACCGCCGCCGTGCCGATATGACCGAAGACGGTCCATGTTCCGAACCCGGCCACAGCGCCCGCCGCGCTCACCCCGACAGTAGCCGCAAGGGAAAGTGCCGCGACAAGCACGACCGTATCCGGCGCGATCGCGCCCGCGAAAACGGCGAGAACAGCCACGCTTACGGCGGCGCCGGCCGCCAGCGTCTCGAACCGGTCGGCAGAGCGGGCCAAAGCGGGGATAAACCCGGCCGCCGCCAGCAATATCATGATGGGAACCGGCCAGAACCCGAGCACCGCGCCTGCCGGAAGCCCGCTTCCCACATCCGACATCGCAAGGATCAGCGAGAGAACGACAAGGCCGATCAGCACCACCGCACCAGCATCGAGGGCGGACCTTGCGAAGAGGAAAACACCATCCTTTTCAGCGGCTTCAGGTAGCCTGCTTTCTGAATGCCGCAGCAGCGCAAGACCCCAGACCGAAAGCGCGGCGGAAAAGACCGAAAACGCGAAAATTATCGCGTTTTCGAATTCGGAGTGCATGCCTCCCGCTTCCATCAGAACACGCAGGAAGACGGCGAAAACGAGCGCCAGGACAGCCCAACGGCCAAGCCGGGACGGATGACGGACCACATGCGCAATCATCGCGGCGACCAAAAGCAACGCGACGCCGGTTTCCGTCGCATTCAAGGCAACCGGATCGCCGCGGGCGAAGACCCAGGAAATCGCCGAAATTGCCGCCACGACAAGGGCGGCGCGCGATTGTGCCAGCCATGCGGCGGCAAATGCGCCGAGCGTGGCGAGCATCGCGCCCGCCGGCCAGTCCTGCGGCAAATGGTAGATCTGACCCACAAGCGCGAGCCCCGAGATGAAGACCAGCACCGCGAACAAGGTCGCAAGATCCGCGATCACCTCGCGCCCTCTGGCAGCTGCATATGCGGCAAGAAAGTTCGCTCCAGCGATCGCGACAGCAATTCCGGCAAGCTTTGCGACACGGGGGATAAACGTCCAGTTTGCCGCGACGAATGCAGCGACGGCAAGCGCAAGGCAGATCACGCCTATGATCGCGAAAACGGCGGGAAGACGGCTGCGTCCTTGCGCCCGCGAGGCCACATCGGCGCGAATTCTGCCAGCCGCGCCCTCGTCCAGATAGCCTTTTGCGACCCAGTCCTTCAGGTCGTTGTCGAGCCGGCGGCGGTAGTTGGCATCGAGGATCAAGACATGCATCTCCCTTGCGCCAATTCATACCATGAAGGAGCAAGGCCGGGGATTTTTCAATCTTAACCGAACGCCGCAAAAAGCCGGTACAGCACGCCGGCAAGCAGCGCGGAGACAGGCACCGTGACCACCCAGGCCGCCAGGATCGTCGTGAGATGGGCACGGCGGACAAGCTTGCGCCGTTTCGCCTCGATCACCGACTTGTCGCCGAAATCTGACCTGACATCCGAATGAGATGGCGATTCAGATACGGCCCGCAACCTCCTGCGGCCGTTGTACCATTCGCGAAACAGGCCGACGCCGAAAACCGCACCGACGACGATGTGGGTGGAACTCACCGGAAGCCCGAACCACGACGCGATAATGACAGTGATCGCGGCGGAAAGCGCGACGCAAAAAGCGCGCATGGGATTGAGCTTGGTGATCTCGCCACCCACCATCCTGACCAGTTTCGGGCCGAAGAACAGCAAGCCGAAGGAAATGCCGAAGGCCCCGATCACCATCACCCAGATGGGAATCGGCACGACGATCGAGAGGAAATCGCCCTCCACGGATCGAACGATCGCCGCGAGCGGTCCGACGGCATTCGCGACGTCATTTGCGCCATGGGCGAACGAAAGAAGCACCGCTGAAAGGATCAGCGGCAGATGGAAAACCTGACGCAACGACCGGTTCGAATTGTCGAGGCCCTGAAGCCTTGAGGCGACATAGGGCCGCGCCAGCAGGAACACAGCGACCGCAACGGCGAAACTGACGGCGAACATCATGGGAAATTCGAGCCCGAACCCGTGATGCACTCCCTTCAACATGAGATAGAAAGCGAATGCGCCCGCCATCACGGCGATCAATACAGGCACCCAGCGACGCGCGGCCGCCAGTTTGTCGTCCCTGTAGATGATGTTTTCCTTGATGAACGCCAGGAACAGGACGGCAATCAATGCACCGAGGAATGGAGACGCCACCCAGCTTGCCGCGATCGCCGTCACCCCGGGCCAATTGACGACCGAAAGACCGGCGGCGGAAACGCCGGCCCCGAGAACGCCGCCGACGACGGAATGCGTGGTGGAAATCGGCGCGCCGACCCAAGTCGCGAAATTGATCCAGAGCGCGGAGGAAAGAAGCGCCGCCATCATTGCCAGTGCGAAGGTGCGATGGTCCGTCATGATCATCGGATCGACGATGCCGCCGGCGACCGTTTCGACAACGCTGCCGCCGGCGATCAGGGCGCCCGCGCTTTCCGCAATCGCGGCAAGGACGAGTGCGCTCATCATGGTCATCGCGCGTGCGCCCACGGCCGGGCCGACATTGTTCGCGATGTCGTTGGCGCCTATGTTGATCGCCATGTAGCCGCCGATTGCGGAGGCCGCCGCCACAAGCAGCCAGTCCGGTTGATCGACGAAGAAAAGCCCCGAAAGGGCCGCCGAGAACCCGAGGAAAAGCAGCGCGAGACCGGGCCCGACAAGCGTTTTCGCCAGCAGCGAGGTCGCTTCCTCGACGCTTGTCAGCTTGTCCAGATCCTTGTCGAGAGTGGCCTTGACGGACGCCTGGTCGGAAATCGGCATGTCGCCTGTTACCATGAATGCGAAATGTTTGTTGTGGAGCTTGCCGACAAGCTTTTTGGTGAGTGGCCGCGATGCCGTAACATCAATCGGAAAACTGACGGTTTTACGTCACTTCGCCTGGAAATTTCCGCAAGAGAGCCGCGAGTTCCGGCTCATCGACACGGCCTGCCGCGATTTCGCATGTAGTCCAGTGGATCTCGCGTTGGCCCTGCTCCGGCCATACATCGCATTCTTCACTGACCTCAAGCGGAAATACGGAAACGCGCACGCGCCGATTAAGCCCCGATTCAAGCCATTTCAGATAGCTGTAGTGGCCGAATTCCCTTGGCGTCAAACGGCCGCGAACGCCCACCTCTTCGTAGGCTTCCCGGGACGCGGATTCGCCGAGCGTCCTGCCCTTTTGGGGCCAGCCTTTCGGCAGGACCCAACGACCGGTATCACGGCTGGTCGCCAGCAGCACTTCAACTGTGCCGTCCGGCCTGAGGCGCCAGGGAAGGGCCGCAGTCTGGATGGCCGGCGGTTTGCCACCGAGGAATAGACGAATTCTTTCAATCAGCCGCAAGGCAAGCGCCTGAACATCGGGAGCAAAGCCAACCGGCCTCCCGAGTTCACCGGCCGCCTGCCGCTTCAGATTGGGGTCGAAAATCGTCAATTTCCGTCAGTCTCCAGTTCAGGTCTCATATTCGTTGCGCTCTGCGGCGAATCACCAATAGCGCACTCATTGCACTTATATGGGCCTGTTTGATAATTTTCAATGGAACGCGCACAAATTACGCCTTTGTGAGATTCTCAACAAATATTACGCTACGGAATCAATCTACGGGCACCCGAATATGCCCGCAGATCAACAACTTCGCGGCGTCGGCTCGCGTTCGGATTCAATTCGTCCGTAACGTCACATTTCGTCGGTGTGAACGATTTCACGGGTCTCGCGAAAGCGAATATCAGGATTCTTTTCGCTGATGTAATTCACTTCCCAAGCACTTTTGAACAGGAACACGGGCTTGTCGTCGCGGTCGTTCGCCACATTCACGCGGTTGGCTTCCAGGAATTTCTTGAGCACCAGATCATCGTCCGCCTCGACCCAGCGCGCGGTGTTGTACTGAACCGCGTCGAAGCCGATTTCCGTCGAATATTCCTGACGCAGCCGCTCCACCACGACATCGAGCTGAAGCACGCCGACGACGCCGACGATCCAGTTCGATCCGATCGCAGGCTTGAAGATCTGCACGAGGCCCTCCTCGGCCAGATCCTCAAGGCCCTGACGCATCTGCTTGACGCGCATGGTGTCTGACAGGCGCACGCGGCGCAGAACTTCCGGCGCAAACGCGGGAAGACCCGTGACGTGAATGTCCTCACCTTCCGTAAGCGTATCGCCGACGCGAAGCTGGCCGTGGTTGGGAATGCCGATAACGTCCCCGGGATAGGCCGTTTCCGCGATTTCCCGCTCCTCGGCGAAGAAGAATATCGGCGCGGTAACCGCGATCTGCTTGCTGGCGCGAACATGCTTCAGCTTCATGCCGCGCTTGAAGGTGCCCGAGCAAAGCCTGACGAAAGCGATCCGGTCCCGGTGCTTGGGATCCATATTCGCCTGCACCTTGAAGACGAAGCCGGAAACCTTGTCCTCACCGGGCAAAATCCGCCGTCCCGTAGCGGGCTGCGAATGCGGCGAAGGCCCGTGCCTGGCGATAAAGGATATGACCTCGTCGATCCCGTAATCGCGCAGGGCGGAACCAAAGAAAACGGGCGTCATGTGGCCCTCGAGGAAGGCCTCGCGATCGAATTCCGGATAGGCTTCCGAGCCGAGTTCCACGTTCTCGGTCAATTCTTCCATGACCCGGTCGAAGACCACGCCCGTCAGTTGTTCGTCATCCAGGCCGGTGACCGGTTTTACGGTATCGAACGGACCCCCGCGATCGCCGCTCGAAGTGCGGAAAAGCTTGTTCTTCCAGTCATAAACGCCAAAGAAATCGGACCCCATGCCGACGGGCCACGTCATCGGCGTGACGTCGAGTGCCAGCGCCTCCTGTATTTCGTCAAGCGCTTCCAGCGGATGACGCCCCTCACGGTCGATCTTGTTGACGAAGGTGATAATCGGGATATCGCGCAAGCGGCAGACTTCGAAGAGCTTGCGGGTCTGGGCCTCGATGCCCTTTGCCGCGTCGATGACCATGATCGCGGCATCCACCGCCGTCAGCGTGCGGTAGGTATCTTCGGAGAAGTCTTCGTGGCCGGGTGTGTCGAGCAGGTTGAAGACGATGCCGTCGCGTTCGAACGTCATGACCGAGGACGAAACGGAAATGCCGCGTTCCTGCTCGATCTTCATCCAGTCGGAGCGTGCCCTGCGCCGTTCGCCGCGCGCGCGCACCTGCCCCGCCGCGCGGATAGCGCCGCCGGAAAGCAGCAGCTTTTCCGTAAGCGT
Organism: Stappia sediminis; assembly: GCF_009826895.1. Taxonomy (GTDB): domain Bacteria; phylum Pseudomonadota; class Alphaproteobacteria; order Rhizobiales; family Stappiaceae; genus Hongsoonwoonella; species Hongsoonwoonella sediminis. The sequence continues at coordinate 178,308 of NZ_WUMV01000006.1, forward strand.
CGTCTTACCGGCGTCCGGATGCGAGATGATGGCGAAGGTGCGCCGGTTCTCATACGGAATCGCGCTCGCTTTCGCCACTGGTTCGGCGTCGATGACGCTCATGATGCCTCCTGAGACATTGAAAAAGGCAACGCCGGACGGAATTCGAATGAGAATACGTCCCGCGCAGGGAACTTTGCTGCCACATATGGCGCTTCGTTGGGCGCCGTCATAGTGGAGAGCGGCGAAAAATGCCAGCCCCGCCTATTTGACGCAGCCGCCAATTGACCTAACGTCGACCCACTTGCCACGTTCCAAAGCCGGGATTCCCTTGAAGTTGAGCCAGCCCGCCGAGACGAACCGTTTACTGACCGTCGTGCTGGCGGTGCTCGCCCTGCTTGCCCTGACCGCCGCCGTCCTGCTTGCCATGGGCCGCGTGCCGATCTGCACTTGCGGCGAAGTAAAGCTATGGACCAACGATGTAACCTCTTCGGACAATTCCCAGCATATCGCCGACTGGTACACTCCCTCCCATATCATTCACGGCTTTCTGTTCTATTGGTTCGCCTGGCTGATTTTGCCGAAAATGGCCGTTGGCTGGCGTCTGATCCTGTCGATCATTGTCGAGGCTTCATGGGAAATCGTCGAAAACAGCCCGATGATCATCGACCGCTACAGGGAGGCGACGATTGCTCTGGGGTATACCGGCGACAGCGTGCTGAATTCCATTTTCGATATTGTCTGGATGATCGTCGGCTTCGCGCTTGCCTGGCGACTGCCGGTCTGGCTGACGGTTGCAATCGCGCTTTTTTTCGAGGTGCTGACGGCGGTCCTCATCAGGGACAATCTGACCCTTAACGTGATCATGCTCATCTGGCCCGTCGAAACGATCAAGGCGTGGCAGACCGCCGTCTGAGGCTTATGAATCGCCGCCGAAGACTTCATCCACGACGTTGACGACAAGCGCCGTCGTCCAGCCGAACATGATGAGGCCGACCGACGCCTGAAACGATGCGACGAGCCGCCAGTCGTCTTCCAGAACGATGTCGCCATAGCCGAGAGTAGTGAACGTTACCATCGAGAAGTAGAGCGCCGTCGCAAGACCCTGGATCGCCCCCTGCCCCGCGTAAACCAGCGCCCAGATCAGGGCCTCCAGAACGCTTGCGACGAACATGAGGAAAACGAACAGGGCCACGATCAGTGTGCCGCGCAGTTTTTTGGGTCGGTTGCGCGTATGACGATGAACGAAGGAGAGGCCGGCGAACATGAAACCGGCGTGGATGAATGTCGTAGCAAGGATCATTCCGGCTATAAAGCCCGCAATGTTGACCATCGAGCGCTCCCGACGAAGAAATAAGGGCGATGTTCCGCCGCTTTGGAACATCGCCCTTTCTTTCTAACCGAGATTTCGAAAGATCATATACCGCCGAGGCACATGTATTTGATTTCAAGGAAGTCGTCGACGCCGTATTTCGACCCTTCACGGCCAAGTCCGGATTGTTTGACGCCACCAAACGGCGCAACTTCCGTTGAGATAAGCCCGGTGTTCACGCCGACCATGCCGTATTCAAGCGCTTCCGCCACCTTCCAGACCCGCGACAAGTCACGGGCGTAGAAGTAGGAGGCGAGGCCGAATTCGGTGTCATTGGCCTGGGCTATCACTTCATCCACCGTCTCGAAGCGGAAAAGCGGCGCAACGGGGCCGAAAGTCTCTTCGCGCGCGACCTTCATTTCACTGGTCACCTGGGTCAGCACCGTCGGCTGGAAGAAGGTACCGCCACGCTCGTCCGGCTTTCCGCCTGTGACGACCCTTGCACCTTTCGACAGCGCATCCTCGATGTGATCCTTCACCTTCTCAAGGCCCTGCTCGTCGATGAGCGGCCCCGTCGTCACGCCATCCTCAAAGCCGCTGCCGACCTTCAGGCTCTCGGAGACCTTCTTCGCGAGCTTTTCGGCGAACTCGTCATAAACGCCGGCCTGGACATAGAGCCTGTTCGCGCAAACGCAGGTCTGGCCCGCATTGCGGTATTTGGAGATCATCGCCCCTTCGACGGCGGCATCCACATCCGCATCGTCGAATACGATGAACGGCGCATTGCCGCCAAGCTCAAGCGAGACCTTCTTGATCTGATCCGCGCTCTGGCGCATCAGGATGCGGCCGACCTCGGTGGAACCGGTGAAGGTGATCTTGCGCACCTTGTCGTTGCCGCAAAGCTCCTTGCCGATCGCCGGCCCGTCCGTACCGATGATGACATTGAACACCCCTCCCGGAATGCCGGCACGTTCCGCCAGGACCGCAATCGCGATGGCCGAAAGCGGGGTCTGCTCGGCCGGCTTGGAAATCACTGTGCAGCCAACCGCAATGGCCGGCGCGACCTTGCGGGTGATCATCGCGTTCGGGAAATTCCACGGCGTGATCGCGCCGACGACGCCGACCGGCTGCTTCAGAACGACGATCCGCTTGTCCGCCTGGTGGCCGGGGATGGTGTCGCCGTAAACGCGCTTGGCTTCTTCGGCGAACCATTCGATGAAGGAGGCACCATAGGCGATTTCGCCCTTCGCCTCGGCAAGCGGCTTGCCCATTTCCGCCGTCAGGATCAGCGCGAGGTCATCCGCATTGGCAAGCAGCAGGTCGTTCCACTTGCGCATGGCCACGGAACGTTCCTTCGCGGTTTTCGCCGCCCACTCCTTCTGCGTTTCATAGGCGGCATCGATCGCCCGCGTCGTCTCTTCGACGCCCAGGTCAGGCAATTCGGCCAGCACGGCGCCGGTCGCCGGGTCGGTCACCTCAAAGGTCTTGCCGGAGGCCGCCTCCGACACCCATTTCCCCCCGATATAGCCCTTGGCGGTCAGCAACTCGGGATCTTTCAGGCGGGCGAGAAGTTCGCTGGAAATCGACATCTTTGCTTTCTCCCCGGCGCGCCGTCGGCCGAGCGACAATTGTTTGCTCGCGGCACGTCGTTTCGTGTTCAACTCATCGGATGAGATAGGGTGAAGCACCCGCCGGCCAATGCGTCAAGCACCAAGCCGTTGCGTTATTCAGGAAAAACAGCCGTTTGGTATCATAACGGAATTTCCAGGTGGAAAGTCGCACCCCGCCCCTTGCCCTCGCTCTCCGCCCAAACGCGCCCCCCGTGCGCTTCGGCAATCTCGCGAACATTGGAAAGGCCCAGCCCAACCGACGCTTCACCCGCGGTGGGTTTGGCCGAAAGCGGCTGAAAAGGCTGGAACGCCCGTTCCAGATCTTCCTTCGTCAGGCCTTGCCCCTGATCGCGCACCGAAATGCAAAGGCGCTCGCCGGCCATGCCCCATTCGATTTCGACACCTGAACCCGAGTGGGAATATTTGATCGCATTGCTGACGAGATTGTCGACCGCATCGAGCAGCAGGTCTTCATCGCACGAACAAAGTCTGCAAGCGCCATCCTTCGTGCTGATGGATATCTTCTTGCGGTCCGCCGCCGGCCGGTTCACTTCGACGGCGGTCGACACCAGCACGCCGATATCGACGCTGACCGGATTGATCGCCAATGAGGAGGTTTCCCGGCGCACTTCCTGCAAGGTCGATCCAATCCGCGCCGACATGCGATCGGCGCTGGCGACCACCCTTTCGGCATTTGCCACCGCCCGCTCGATATTGGGTTCCTTGCCGCAGAGATGCGTCTTGATCAGTTCCGCCTGGCTCGTGATCGCGGCAAGCGGATTACGCAGGTCATGCGCTATCATGCCGAGCAGGCGCGTCTTGAAGGCATTCGCCGCCCGCAGTGCCTGATAACGCCTGCGAAGCCGCGTCGAATTCTCGCGCAGGTCGTCAATCAGGCGCTCACGCATTTCCGCTGCCGCCGCCTGACGACGCTCAGCCTCCACGCGCTGTCCGAATATCCTTACCAGGCTTTCGGCGAACGCCGGGTCCTCTATCGGCGTTACGGAAAATACGGCCAGATGCCCGCCTACCGTCTCGCCTTCGGAAAAAAGCGGCACTCCGACGTAGCTGCTGAACCCTTCTTCCCGCGGAAATCGTTCGGCAAGATCACAGGGAATGACGATGCGCTGACCGGAATAAACTACACCGCAAGGCGTCCCTGCCAGATCGTAGGAGATATCCTCGACTTCTTCTCCTTCCCTGAGCGCAAAGATTGCCCGCGCACGGTTTGTCGGGTGGCCTTCGCCCACGGTGATCAGGGCGAGCGAAACGTCCATCGTTTCCTGAAGAGCCGCCACGAGCGCCTTCAGAAACGAAACGCCAACCTCGCCCGAAATGCTTTCCGCAATACGCAGCAGCAGATCCGTCCGCGATGTCGCAAGCGCTGAAGTAGGTGTGGACACCAATGCTCCCGGTCGCTCGTCAGCCGATTGATTTCTCAGGACCTTACGACGCGCCGCGCCATCGGTAAATTCTTTATCGTCAATTTTCACAAGACGATGAGGTTGCAGCGCAGCAATACTCATGCGTCAGGAAAACAGTCATCCGTCCGGATTTGCGCGCAGTTCGCTCAGATACGGGTTCTGTTCCCGGCAGGCCTTATAAGCGCCTGCGTCCAGTTCGGCGCGGATGATCTTCGCGCCAGCCTCGCTTGCCTGCGCAAGCAACGACCCGTCCGGCGCGGCGATGCAGGACAAGCCTTGATAGGAAAACCGTGCGTCGCGGCCCGCATGGTTCGCGTAGACCACGAAAACCTGATTTTCAAAGGCGCGAACGGGTATAACGGACGTGGCGATAAAGCGCCCGCCATCGATCCTCGGCAAGGCGGTCGGGACGAGAATGGCCTCAGCACCGCGTAGCGCCAGATCGCGCACGCGCTCGGGAAACTCCACATCGAAGCAGATCAGCAGGCCGAATCGCATGCCCCTATAGTCGAATATGGGAGGCATGGCGCAGCCGGGCCGAAAGAGCGCCTTTTCGTAATCGCCGTAAAGCTGGATCTTGCTGTAGGTCGAAACCGCGCCGTCGGGAGCGATGAAAGCGCAGGCATTGTAGGCAATGCCATCTTCGATAAGCGGCAGACCGACGACAAGCGCAACGCCGCACTCGGATGAAACAGCCTTCAGGCGAGCGATGGTCGGGCCGTCGGCAGGCTCCGCGAGAGCGCGAATATCATCTCCCAATCCGTAACCGGTTGTCGCCAGTTCGGGAAAGACCGCGATATCCGTCCCCTTGGAACCAGCCTGCCGCGCAGCGTCCGCAATCGCCGCAAGGCGCGCCTCCACCCCTTTGAGTTCGGCCGGCATCTGGCAGGCGGCGAGTTTCACCCCTTGTCTCCTTCCGACCATGCGCCCAGAAGCTTCGGGAGGTCGCCGAAGCGCGCAACCAGCCCGAAGACGACGACCGCGACCAGAACGAAGAAGACAGACACGCTCGCCATCGTGGGCGTATAGCCATAGCGAAGCGCGTTGAAAATCTTGATCGGGATCGTCTCAAGCGTGAAGCCGACCGTCATATAGGCCACGATATATTCGTTGAGCGACAGGACGAAGGCGAAGGCGAAGCCTGAGATGATGTAAGGTCGCACAAGCGGGAAGACGACAGTTTTCAGCAGCGTACGATCGTCCGCGCCCATCGTCATCCCGGCCTCGATGATCTCCCGGTCGATGGTGGCGAAGCCGAGCGTAACAGTCACGAGCGGCAGGCTGACGAAGAAGATGCCGTGGCTGATGACGACCGTCCACGGCTGGCCGTAAAAGCCGGTCGTAGCCCAGAAGCTGAGCGCGCCGAGGGCCGTTATCACCGGCGGCAGGATGAAGGGCGCAAGGCCCAGCACCTCCACGATGCGTGCCCAGGGCGCTACCCGCCGCCACAGGAACCAGGCGATCGGCACCGCTATCGAGACGCTGATCGCCGCCGCCGCAGTCGCTACAAGAACCGAATGAACGAGTGCAGCACGCCAGCCTTCATCTGTGAAGACCTGCGCATACCAGCCGAGCGAGAAGCCTTCAGGCGGGAAAGCAAGCGTCTTCTTCTCGTTAAGCGCAACGCCTGCGATCACGATGATCGGCAGCGCCAGAAACACCGCCAGCGCCGAAAGAAAGAGACGCTTCGGCCAGTGCGCACTCATTGCCCTGCACCCTTCCTGTTAAGCGCTGCGACCACGAGAACGAGAGACAGGCTCGCCACCACGAGGAAAACGGCCATGGCGGCGGCAAAGGGCATGTTCGACTGATAAACCGCCTGATCGGTGATCAGCACCGAAAGCGTCCAATGCTGCGGGCGCCCGAGGATCTGCGGCAGCAGATAGGCACCGAGCGCAAAGATGAAGACGATGATGAAGGTCGCGATCAACGTCTTGCGCAAGACCGGCAGAACTACGGTGAAGAACGCTTTCAAGGGCGATGCGCCAAGGGTTCTCGACGCTTCCATGAGCGAGGGGTCAAGCCGCGAGAAAGACGGATAAAGCACGAGTACGGTATAGGGAAACGCCTGATAGACAAGGCCGGTCAACACGGCTCCGAAGCCGGGCGTCCATGCATCAGGACGATCCATAAACCCGATTGCGACCAGTAGATTGGAAAGCCCGGCGGTGCGGCTCAAAAGCGTCGACCACGCAAAACCGATGATGACCTCCGAAAGCGACAGCACGCCAAGCAGCGCGACCAGCCAGAAGACCTGCGCCTTTCTGGAAAGCTTCGTCAGGAAATAGGTGAAGGGAACGCCGAGCAGAAGACAAACGGCGGAAACAAGGGCTGCGAGCACCAGCGAAAAGACCAGCACCTCGCCGAAGAACACGGAGAGGAAACGCCCGTAATTGGCAAAAGTGAAGGCCGGTTCGTAAAAGCCGCCCTGCACCCTTTGAAAGAACGATATTGCCAGCATGATGGCGAAGGGGACGACGAAAAAGAGCCCGAGCATTAACGCCGGATAGGCGATCGGATAATAATCGGCGGCGCGTTCGGGAGGCATACGGCGCATGGGCTTACCCCTTCCCGCTCTCGAAGACGACGCAAGCCTCGGCGGGGATCGACAGGCCGACCGTATCACCGACCCTGCAATCGGGCCGCGCCTGCGGCGAGGCGATTGCCACGTAGCGCACCCCCTCACCGTCGAGATGAATCTCGATGCTCGCGCCCATATCCCGGATGAAGCCGACCCTTGCGCGGATCGACCCGTTCTCGGCGGTCGTCACCACGACATCCTCGGGACGCACGGATATTCTCGATCCCGGACAAGCCAGGGAAAGCCCCGGAATACGCCCGCCCGGCACCAGCGCATCGGGTCCATCGGCCCTGGCGTCGATCAGGTTAGCCTGGCCGAGGAAGTCGGCGACGAACGCATTGGCCGGATTGCGGTACATGTCGATAGGTCTCGCCATCTGCTGGATGCGGCCTTCCGACATGACGACGATCTGGTCCGACATGCTCATCGCCTCGCGCTGATCATGCGTGACGACGATCGTCGTGATCCCGAGTTGCTGCTGAAGCTGGCGAAGTTCGACCTGCATGGCCTCGCGCAACTTGGCGTCAAGCGCGGATAGCGGCTCATCGAGCAGGAAAAGCTTCGGCGAGACCGCAAGCGCGCGGGCAATGGCGACCCGCTGGCGCTGACCGCCGGAAAGCTGGGTGACGGCACGCTTCTCGATGCCCGGCAGGTGCACGAGTTCGAGCAATTCCTTCACGCGCGACGCCTGTTCGGAAGACGGCCGACCGCGAATGCGCAAGGGATAAGCAATGTTTTCGCCCACGGACAAATGCGGGAAAAGCGCCAGCGACTGAAACACCATGCCGAAATCGCGCTTGTGCGCTGGCGTATCGTTGAGCGGTTCTCCATCGATGGAGATTTCGCCGGATGTCGGGTCTTCAAGACCTGCGATCATGCGCAGGAGCGTGGTCTTGCCACAGCCCGAAGGGCCGAGAAGGCACACGAACGTCCCCTGAGGTACCGTCAGGCTGACGTCGTCGACAGCGGCGACAGCCCCGAACCGCTTGGTGATACGATTGAGTTCAAGACCCGACATTCGAAATTCCGTTCTTCACGCGTTACCGCGGTTCCGATCGCCCGGCATGGCTGTTTCGCCAGCCGGCCGGGAGATCGGTCATTCAGTTCGCTTCCAACCCTCAGTTGACGATCAGTTCCGTCCACTTCTGGTTCAGCCAGTCGGCCTTGGTCGTATAGAGGTCGTATCGCGGAATGATCGGGTCGATATCCGAGGAGACTGCCGCGAACTCCTCGTCGGTCAGGTCAAGCACCGAGCGCTTCATCGTCGGCGCGGTGCCGACTTTCCGCGACATGAGCGACTGGATTTCCGGCTGCGTCATGAAGTCGATGAAGATTTGCGCCTCGTCCGCCTTGTCGGAAGCGCGCGAAAGCGCCCAACAACCTGAATCGGAAATACCCCCCTCCTTCGGGAAAGTGGAGCGAACCGGGAAGCCGTCCGCCGCCGCGAGACCGGTAACGTCATGATAATATTGACCCATCGGGATTTCGCCCGACTTCAGCGCCTGCTCGAACTGAGCCTCGTCGCGGTACCAGAGCTGAACGTTCGGCTTAACCTCGGCAAGCTTGTCCATCACCTTGAGGATACCCTCTTCGGTGTCGAGAATGCCCGTTCCGCCGAAATACGTCTTCGCCGTAACTTCCAGGAGGAAGGAGTTGGAGACGAGTGCGAGCAGGCCGAGGCGCTCCTTGTTGGCCGGATCCCAAAAGGCTCCCCAGGAGGTTGGCGCTTCCGGATAAACGTCCGTGTTCGTTACCAGCGTGATGTACCAGGCGACGGCACCGACACCGGCCACGCGACCGTCCGGATACTTGTTGATGAACTGCGGCAGCAGGTCATCCGCCTTGGCGATCTTGGAAAGATCGATCGGCGCCCAGAGATCCGTCGACTGCCCCTTGAGCATGGCGACCTGCGACATCATGGATAGGTCTGCGGGGGCTGCGCCCGCACGAGCCGCCTGTTCCAGCTGCACGAGCCAGGCCTCGCCGGTCGGCTCGGCGACGGACTCGACGGCGATACCGGTCGCGTTGGTGAATTCGGGGAAGACATGCTTGTCGAAGCTGTCCTTGAAGTAGCCGCCGTAGACGCCGACCTTGATCGTGCGGTCCTGGGCTCTCAAAACATTCGGCATTGCCAGAACGGACGCGCCTGCCGCCGCGCCGGCAAGGAGCGTGCGCCGTGTAAGTGTGAATTTCGTTTCTTTCGTCATTATCGTTCCCCTTGGTTTCGGACTTTCGTTATTCGCCGTTTTGTACCGGCCTTTCGATTGTCGATATTTATTCACCCGCCCCGATCGATGGACTGAAAACCATCAGCGAAAGGATTTCGAACAGCATCTGCGCGCCGGCATGCGCGGTATTCGTCGTCGCATCATACTGGGGCGCCACTTCCACGACATCCCCGCCGACAAGATTGACACCCTTGAGACCGCGCAGGATTTCCTGCGCCTCTCTCGTCGTAAGCCCGCCGATTTCCGGAGTTCCCGTTCCCGGCGCAAACGCCGGATCGAGACTATCGATGTCGAAGGAAAGATAGACCGGGCCGTCACCGACCTTCTCACGCGCCATTTCGGCGATACGATCCGTACCCATCCGCGAAATCTCTTCGGCATGGATAACCGTCATGCCGGACTCCGTCGAAAACTCCCAGAGATAGTCCGACGAACCGCGAATGCCGATCTGGATCGTGCGCTCCGGATCGAGCACGCCATCGAGCACCGCCTGACGGAACGGGCCGCCGTGATGAAAGCGACTTCCGTCAAACGGCCCGGCAGTATCGCAATGCGCATCGATGTGGATCATTCCCACCGGCCTGTCACGCCCAACCGCGCGCAGGATCGGCAGCGTCATGGAATGATCGCCACCGGCAGAAAGCGGCGCAACGCCCGCTGCAACAAGCTTTGAAACCGCCGTCGCGATATCCTCATGCGACTGCTCGAGGAAAAAGCGGCTGCGGAACGGCACATCGCCGATATCCGCGATCCCCAGATCCGCGGAGGGCATGCACTTCAACACATGATGGAAGGGGCCTACACGCTCGATCGCGCGAAGCGCACGCGGGCCGAAGCGGCAGCCGTTGCGGTTGGTGATGCCGAGGTCCATCGGCACACCGAGAAGTGCTACATCGAGGTCGGAGAAATCAGGTGCCGACCAGTCGACCGGCCGATAAGGCGCATCGAGCAGCGTCGGAACGCCGGAATAGGGCGCAACGCGCGTGCCTTTTTCATCGAAGAGCTTGTCGACAGCGCCCTTGAACAAGGGATCGTAGATCGCCGTTTCGTTCTTCCCACCGAAACGCTTGCGAAGTTCGTCAAGCTTGTCGCTATCCATGGCCCACCTCATTTGCTCGCGATATTGGCCGGAATTGAAAGAGCACCCGCCGCTGCGAATCGTTCGCCGAGCCCCGAAAGCGTCTCCGCATCCACATTGGCAAATGCCACGCGAAGATGATTTTCCTGACCCGGTCCGAAATAGCTGCCGGGAAGCGTGAGCACGCCTGTCTCACGCGCAAGCGCTGCCGCCACATCCCGCGCCGCCACCTCGCGGAAAGGGGGGCGCAGATAAGCGAAATAGGCGCCGATCTGATCGATCCGCCATTCCGGAAACGGCTGAAGTGCTGCGCGGAACGCTTCTATGCGCTCAAGGATCGTCGCGCGCGTTTCCTCCCGCCAGTTCTTCAACTCGCGGATCGCCCAGGGAAGCGCCAGTTGCGGAACACGCGGCGGAGAAATCTGTACGCAGTCCAGAATCTTGCCAGCCTCCCTTACGAAATCGCTGGAAGCGACAATCGCTCCCACACGGTGGCCGGGAATGGCATAGGCTTTCGAGAAACTGTAAAGGCTGATGACCGCTTCTTGCCAGGCCGGCGCAGAAAAAAGAGAATGCGGCGCCTTTCCCCCTTCGGGCAGGAAATCCCGATAGGTTTCATCGACGATCAGCCAAATGCCGCGAGCTTCGCAAAGTTCCCTGAATGCTTGAAGCGTCGCGTCCGGATAGACGGCGCCGGTCGGGTTGTTGGGCGTGACAAGAACGATTGCCTTGACCTTGCCGTCGACCAGTTCCGCCGTTTGCGCGGCGTCCGGCAAGAAGCCTTCTTCAGCAGAAAGAGGCAGCGGGCGCGCCTCGATGCCCAGCATGTCCAGCGTCATCTTGTGGTTGAAATACCAAGGTACAGGCAGGAGTACGGCATCACCCGCCTTCGCCACGGCCATCACGCTTACGAAAAACGCCTGATTGCAGCCGGCGGTAATTGCCGTCTCATTCGCCGATATCCGCGCTCCATAAAGCGTATTGACGTCTTCGGCAAAAGCGTCGCGCAAGCCGCGGTCGCCGAAGATATCGCCATATTTCGCCGCCTCGGGCAAAGCGGCGGCAGCGGAAAGCCTGTCGAAGAAGGATTGCGGCGGCGGATCGCCGGGCACTGCCTGGCTAAGATTGACGGACGGCCCATACGCACCCGAATAGCCCGCAAGCCAGCCTTGCGCTTCGGGAATCGGCGGCGTCGCGGTATCGACGATCAGGCGGTTGACCTCGGCCATGAAAATTTCCGCTCTGCTTCACTGTGGGCGCCCGGGCAAACTGCCCAGACTATAGACATGCCCATTCAGCAACCATAGCCGGAACTCCCTACGCTTGAAGAATAGGAAAGTTTCAAAGATAACATTGAGAAATATCAAACTGAACTGGCGATACCATGCGTCTGTCTGGCAGTGACCTGCATCTTCTTCGCGTCTTCGACGCCGTCGTGCGAAATGGTGGTTTCGCGGCGGCGGAAGTCGAGTTGAACCTCAGCCAGTCGACAATCTCCAACCACATGAGCGCACTGGAGCAACGACTTGGCGTCACTCTTTGCCAGCGCGGCCGCCGCGGATTTCGCCTGACCGACCACGGACGCGCGGTGCATGAAGCAGCGCGACGCCTCGACAAGGCCCTGTACGACTTCTCGGCCGAAGTGGGAGCGGTGCGCGGCGAACTCAGCGGCGAGTTGCGCATCGCCATTCTCGATGCGGTTGCGGACGACCAGGAAAACCGCTTTCCGCAAGCGATCGCCGGATTTCGGAAGACCGCCGCCAAGGTGAAGCTCTTCGTCGCGCAAGAGCGCGCGCAGGATCTTCAGCAAAAGGTTCGCGACGGGGTCTACCACTGCGGTATCGGCGTCAAGTTGAACCGCGTCGACGGCCTCGACGAGCGGGTGCTTTACCGTGAAAGCCACGGCCTTTATTGCGGGCGAACGCATCCGCTGTTCGATGCCGACGACGCGACGCTATCGCGCGACGCGTTGAACGCCTATCCATTCGTCCAGCGCGGCTATTGGCGTGATCGCGAGGCAAGGCATACCGCCCTCGGCCCCATCGAGGCGACGGTTCATCAGATCGAACCGCAATTGCTTCTCATCCTGTCGGGAAAGTTCATCGGCTTCCTGCCCACGCATTTCGCCGAAGCTCGCGTGCGCTCTGGCGCGCTGCGCCGCCTTGCGCCGGACACCTTCGGCTACACCTCCGATTTCTGCCTTTTCACCGCGAAATCCGAGCGGGCGACCGACGTGGTGACGGCTTTCATCGAAGCGTCGCTCGACGCGTGGCGCAACGCCATATAACGTAACGTTGGCAAAGACTTTGATTTTCTCAACGCCGCTGTTTGTGACGCTCAATCTTTAAACCGCGTGCAAGCAAAACGCGATTTGACAATCACAAATCAGGGAGGATCCGATGCTGACGATTTCGCCCGACACCCAATGCCAGACCGTTATCAGCACATTCGAAGTTACCCCCGGCACCTGCCATGACCTTCTGGATGCGCTGAATGACGCCTATGACAGTTTCATCCGCCACCAGCCGGGCTTTATCGCCGGCGCCATTCATGTGAACGACGCCCAGATCCGTATCGCGACATATTCGCAATGGCGCCGCCGGGAAGATTTTCAGGCAATGCTGCGCACTGAGGAAATGCGAAAGCGCAACCGGCACATCAACGATCTCTGCAAGAGCTTCGAACCGGTGATGTATGAGGTCGTGGCCGGCTATTGATCGACGCAGCCGAACCGGCCGCAGCTTCGGCTCCACCATCCGTGCCGACCCGTTGAGGCGGAGGGAGAGACGGCATCATGGCAAGCAGGGTTCTCATTCTCCTTGGCACCAACAAGGGGGCTTTCGTTCTTCAGGGCGACGAGAGGCGTTCCGACTGGACAATTCGAGGCCCCTATTGCGACCACTGGCCCATCCATCACGTAATCGCCGACCCGCGAACGCAGACGATCTATGCAGGCGGCGGCAACGGATGGACCGGGGCTGGCGTCTGGAAATCCGAAGACCTTGGGAACAGCTGGACGCAGTCGGGCGAAGGGCTTTCCTACGGGGATGGAGAAGCGCCGGTTACATCCGTATGGAGCCTCGCACCAACCAACGGACGCCTCCTTGCAGGCGTGGAGCCCGCCGGACTATTCGAAAGCAGGGACGATGGCGCCAGCTTTACGCACGTTGCGGGCCTCAGGGATCATCCCTCCCGACCCCAATGGCAAAGTGGCGGCGGCGGCATGATGGTCCATTCGATCGTTCCCGACCCCACCGACAAGGATCGGACATGGGTCGGTATTTCCGTCGCTGGCGTATTTTGTTCGGAAGATGGGCGCAAAACCTGGACCGCGCGAAATCGCGGAACACGGGCTGACTACAATCCGGAAGAAGATCGCTATCCCGAGTATGGCCAATGCGTGCACTGCCTCGTCCGCGCGCCGGGCGAAAGGCCCCTCCTTTACCAGCAAAATCACTGCGGCATGTACCGAAGCGACGATGGCGGCCTCAACTGGCAAAGCATCGAGGATGGACTGCCCTCAAGCTTCGGCTTCCCGGCAGCGCCACACCCGCGCGACCCGGACACGCTCTTTCTCGTGCCGCTGAATGGAGATACGGAAGGCCGTTACGTGCCCGACGGCAAGGCAGCGGTCTGGCGAACGCGCGACGGAGGACGAAACTGGACGGCGCTACGAAAGGGCCTGCCGCAGGAAAATGCTTACCTGTGTATTCTGCGCCAGGCACTGACGACCGACACGCTGGAGCCTGCGGGCGTTTATTTCGGCACCAACTCGGGCTCGCTCTTCGCAAGCTCCGATGAAGGAGAAAGCTGGTCGCTAATTGCCCAGCACCTGCCGATCATCTTCTCCGTCGAGACGATGGTGGTTGATGCGTAATTGCAGCAATCGATTCCTAAGCGACATCGATTGCTTGAGTTGCCCCGATCGCGCCTCTCATTCACCTCGCGGATAGCGCTGGTTTTCCTCCAGCACGTTGAGGTCCATGTGGTTGCGCATATAGCGCTCGGACGCCTTCTGAAGCGGCTGAAAATCCCACGGATAATATGCACCATTGCGCAAGGCTTGATATACGATCAGGCGCCGGGCCTGGCTCATTCGCACATCGGCATCGAACGCCGGAATATCCCAACGCGAGCGCATATCAGCCGACATCCGGTCGAGAATATCCCTGGCTCCCGGCTCAGCGGCCAGGTTGCGCAACTCATGCGGATCATCCTCCAGATCGAAAAGTTGCGGGGGATCGAGATCGCACAACACAAGCTTGAAACGGCCATCGCGAAGCGCAACCAGCGGAGCGTACGAGCCCTCCGCCGCATATTCGATCGGGACCGCACCCCGCTCGTTTTCGCCGCTCATGATCCCGGCGAGACTTTTCCCGTCCGTCCAAGGCAAGATCGCTTCAAGATCGATCCCGGCCAGGTCGGCAAGAGTCGGTGTGACATCGAGCGTCGAAACCGGCATGTCAAAACGCCCGGCTTTGCCTCCTGGAACGGAAATCATGAGCGGCACGCGCGACGAACCTTCGAAGAAGCTCATCTTGAACCAGAGCCCCCTCTCGCCCAGCATGTCGCCGTGATCGGAAGTGAAGATGACGATCGTGTTCTCGTCCATCCGCCCCCGCCTCAACACGTCGAGGATCTCGCCGATCTTCTCGTCGAGGTAGGAGATATTTGCGAAATAGGCCCGCCTGGACCGGCGAATGTCTTCCGGCGCGATGTCGAATGACATGTAGTCGCACGCCAGCATCAGGCGTTTTGAATGCGGATCCTGCTCGGTAAACGGTATGGCAGGGATCGTTGGTTCAAGCGCCTGACAATCTTCATAAAGATCCCAGAAACGCCTGCGCGCGACATAAGGGTCGTGGGGATGCGTGAAGCTCACTGTCAGGCACCACGGGCGGTCGTCCTGACGGCGGGAAAGATCGTAAAGCTTGCGCGTCGCGTGATAGGCGACTTCGTCGTCATATTCCAGCTGGTTGGTGATTTCGGCAAGGCCGGCGCCCGTCACCGAGCCCAGGTTATGATACCACCAGTCGATACGCTCACCCGGTTTCGTGTAGTCCGGCGTCCAACCGAAGTCGGCCGGATAGACATCGGTCGTAAGACGTTCCTCGAAACCGTGCAGTTGATCCGGCCCGACGAAATGCATCTTGCCGGACAGGCAAGTGTGATAGCCCGCGCGGCGGAGGTGGTGTGCATAGGTCGGGATGTCCGAAGCGAATTCCGCCGCATTGTCGTAAACACGCGTCCGGCTCGGCAATTGCCCTGACATGAAGGACGCCCGGCCAGGAGCGCAAAGCGGACTGGCCGTATAGGTATTGGCAAATCGCGCCGATCTTTCCGCCAGCTTCTTCAGGTTCGGCGCATGAAGAAATTCGGCCGGGCCATCCGGAAAGAGCGTTCCGTTGAGCTGATCGACCATCAGAATAAGGATGTTCGGGCGAGACATGGCAGCGGCCTTCCTGCTGCGGCGTGGTGAAAGATCGGAAGCCTTCGGCAGAACGGCCACGATCAGGCGATCGCGACCGTTCATTCGATTCAGTCGTGGCGTTAAAGGCCCAGCGCACCCTTCACGGCATCAAAACCCGGCTCGCCGCCAATTGTCGTGACGCCATCAACCCAGGGAGCAAGAGTATCAGGGTTGCCCTTGATCCAGCTTTCGGCAGCGTCCTTCGGCTCCATGCCATCCTGCAGGATCATGCCCATGATCTCGTTTTCCATTTCGACGGTGAACTGCAGGTTCTTGAAGAACTTCGCAGCATTCGGGCACTCGCCCGCCCAGCCTTTCCGCGCAAGCGTGAAAACCTCGGCACCACCGAAATTCGGACCGAAGTAGTCATCGCCTCCCGAAAGATAGGTGAGATCATGATCGGCATTCATCGGATGCGGGGCCCACGCAAGGAAGACGATCCAGTCCTTCGACCTTGCGGCGCGCGTGACCTGGCTCAACATGGCCTGCTCGCCGGATTCCACGACCTCCCAGCCGTCCAGCCCGAAATCGCCTGACTCGATCATTTTCAAGATGTTGGCATTCGCCGGCGCGCCCGGTTCGATGCCATAGATTTCCTTGTTGAACTCTTCTGGATGTTTCGAGAGGTCCGCGAAATCCGTAACCCCTTGCTCGGATACGTAAGTCGGCACCGCGAGCGTGAATTTCGCGCCGGTAAGGTTCCTGGTCAGAACTTCGGCGGCGTCGGCCTCGTTAAGATCGTCGATGTAGTTCTTCTGTGCTGGCATCCAGTTGCCGAGGAACACGTCTATGTCGCCATTTTTGATGGACTGGTATCCAATGGGGACGGACAGCGTCTTTATATCCGCTTCGTACCCCAACCCATCGAGCAGGACGCTTGCGACGGCATTGGTGGAATTGATGTCCGTCCAGCCCGGATCCGACATGCGGATGGTTTGGCAGGCTTGCGGGTCGGTGGCATAGGCCGGGGAGCTCGCGAACACGGAAAGCGCGAAAAGCGCGGCGATGCGGTGGCGTTTCATTTCTCTTCCCCTCTTCCGGAATTTTCTGTCGACACAGATGTTTCTCGCCTCAGGAATTTCCCCGTAACCCAAAGCGGCATCGAAGGTCGGATGCATTAAAACTTTAAATCGGGCATTCTTTGAACTCGCCGATTTTTAATGGCAGCCATAAAGGAATTGAATGCCAGATCGTAAACTGGACATCGGTTGGCCACGCATATTCGCCAGCGTCGCACGGCTTGGCAGCATTACGCATGCTGCGGCGGAACTCGGCCTTAGCCAGCCGGCGGTAAGTTACCAGATAAAGCGGCTGGAGGAAGAGGTCGGCGTTCGGCTTCTGCACCGTCTGCATCGTGGAATCGCGCTGACCGAAGAAGGTGAGATCCTCTTCAAGGCCGCCCGTGCCGGCGTCGAACTGATAGATGAGGCAGCAAAGGAAATTCGCAAGAAATCCAGACTGCCGGCCGTTCGCCTTTTCACGGACTATGGCTTTGCATCCTTCTGGCTGATGCCGCGCGTTGCCGAATTCCGGCGTCGCCACTCCGACTTCGAAGTTCATATCATCGCGTCCCAGGCGATCGAGAGCGACATCGACGGAACGGCTGAAATCGCCGTTATGTTCGGTCAGGCCGATGAATTCAGCGGCGATGCGCAGTTGTTGATGCCGGAGCGTGTCGTCCCGGTCTGCGCACCCAATTTCAAGGAACGCTTCGCTCCATTCGACACCGCAGATGCAATCGCGACCGCTCCACTTCTACACCTCGACACGAACGCGGAACCGCGCTGGCTTTCCTGGGAGGACTGGCTCGCCGCACAAGGCGTTTCTCGAAAGCCATCGCATGGAGACCTTGGCCTGAACACCTATAGCCTCGTCATTCAGGCAGCCCTTGCCGAACAGGGGATAGCGCTCGGCTGGCTTGGTCTCGTCGATTCGTTCCTGGAAAACGGCAGCCTCGTCAGGCTCGGTCCGGAACTTGAAAGGAAAGACAGCGGATACTGGCTAATCACCAATCCGCCAGCCAGCAACGTTACGGAAAAACTAAGCGCCTGGCTGGTCGAGGAATGCCAGTGAAGCGGCTACCGATTTCGGAAGGGTGAATTCGAGTATCAAACGAAAGGCGCACGGAGAGCTTCTTCTCCGTGCGCCTTTCAAGGCTTGCATTGTCTCCTTCAGCCGAGGCCACGCCAAAAAGCCCGGGCCCGCGACTGATCGACATTCACCTGGAACGCTTATTCACCCAGATCAGGAAAGATCGAAGCGATCCGCGTTCATCACCTTCGTCCAGGCCGCAACGAAGTCTTTGACAAACTTCTCTGCATTGTCGTCCTGGGCATAGACCTCGGCATAGGCGCGCAGCACCGAGTTGGAACCGAAGACAAGGTCCATGCGCGTCGCGGTCCATTTCACCGATCCGGTCTTGCGGTCACGAATCTCATAGAGACCGTCGCCCGAAGGCATCCACTTGTTGGCCATGTCGGTGAGGTTGACGAAGAAGTCGTTCGTCAGAGCGCCCTCGCGATCGGTGAACACACCATGCTTCGTGCCGCCGTGATTGGTGCCGAGAACGCGCATTCCACCGACCAGGACGGTCATTTCATGCGCGGTAAGGCCCATAAGCTGGGTACGGTCGAGCATCAGTTCTTCCGGGCTGACGACATAATCCTTCTTGAGCCAGTTGCGGTAGCCATCGGCCAGCGGCTCCAGCACGTCGAAAGATTCGGCATCGGTCATCTCGTCGGTCGCGTCGCCACGGCCCGGAGCGAACGGAACCGAGATATCGAAACCGGCTGCCTTGGCGGCCTGCTCGATGCCGACACTACCCGCCAGAACGATCACATCTGCGATGCTGGCGCCGGCTTCAGCGGCAATCGGCTCCAGAATACCTAGCACCTTCGCAAGGCGAGCCGGCTCGTTGCCTTCCCAGTCCTTTTGCGGAGCCAGACGAATACGGGCACCGTTGGCGCCGCCGCGATTGTCGGAGCCACGGAACGTCCGCGCGCTATCCCAGGCGGTGGAGACCAGTTCAGAGACGGAAAGGCCGCTTTCAGCGATTTTCCGCTTCACCGCGCCAATGTCGTAGTTGATCGCACCCGCAGGGATCGGATCCTGCCAGATCAGATCTTCCCCGGGCACATCCGGTCCGACGTAACGCGCCTTCGGTCCCATGTCGCGGTGGGTCAGCTTGAACCAGGCACGGGCGAAAGTGTCCTTGAAATACTCAGGATCCGCCATGAACTTTTCGCAGATCGCGCGATAGGCCGGGTCCACCTTCATGGCCATGTCGGCATCGGTCATGATCGGGTTGCGACGAACCGAGGGATCGCTGGCATCGACCGGCTTGTCCTCTTCCTTGATGTCGATCGGCTCCCACTGGTTGGCACCTGCCGGGCTCTTCCTCAACTCCCACTCGTAGCCGAACAGGAGATCGAAGTAGCCCATGTCGAAGACCGTCGGATGCGTGGTCCAGGCACCTTCCAGACCGGAGGTTACGGCATTGGAGGCCTTGCCGCCCATGTTCGGGTTCGCCCAACCAAGACCCTGCTCTTCGACACCCGCCGCCTCGGGATCCGGGCCCAGCGCGCCGGCATCACCATTGCCATGGGTCTTGCCGACGGTATGGCCCCCGGCGGTCAGCGCCGCGGTTTCCTCGTCGTTCATCGCCATCCGGGCGAAGGTTTCGCGCACCTGCGCCGCGGTCTTCAGCGGATCGGGTTTCCCGTTCACTCCCTCGGGATTGACGTAGATGAGACCCATCTGCACCGCCGCCAACGGGTTTTCCATCGTCGAGGGATCGTCGACGCTTTCATAACGGTTGTCGCTGGGCGCAAGCCATTCCTTCTCGGCACCCCAGTAAATATCGATTTCCGGATGCCAGATGTCCTCGCGGCCAAAACCGAAGCCAAAAGTCTTCAGGCCCATGGATTCATAGGCAACGTTACCGGCCAGGATGAGCAGATCGGCCCAGGAGAGCTTGTTGCCGTATTTCTTCTTGATAGGCCACAGCAGGCGGCGCGCCTTGTCGAGGCTGGTATTGTCCGGCCAGGAATCCAGCGGCGCAAAACGCTGGTTGCCTGTGCCGCCACCACCGCGCCCATCGGCCAGGCGATAGGTGCCGGCAGCGTGCCACGCCATGCGGATCATAAGCCCGCCGTAGTGCCCGTAGTCGGCCGGCCACCAGTCCTGGCTGTCGGTCATCAGCGCGTGCAGGTCTTTCTTGAGTGCTTCCACGTCGAGCTTCTTCAGCTCTTCACGATAGTTGAAGCCCTTGCCCATCGGGTTGGTCTTCGTGTCGTGCTGATGAAGGATGTCGAGGTTGAGCGCATTGGGCCACCAATCCATGACATTCGTTCCCATGGCGGTGTTGCCGCCATGCATAACCGGGCATTTGCCTGTGCCTTCGTCAGTCATTGCGTCCATAACTATCTCCTGTTCTGGATGATTTTTGTGTTCTTTCCGAGTGATGAAATCATGGAATATTCGGAGAGTGTCCCGTCCCGGCGGACATGACTATGGCAGTGTCCATCTCAAGCGAACCGCTCGACTCCCTATCCATTTTTCTCGTTTTTGCTTGCTCGCTACCGAAACCAAGTCGTCGACGCCATCTCGCCGCTCACCCCGCTCATATGCAACCGGTAAACCATGCGACTTCATGATGCAGGGCGTTCAGGACAAACATTCATCCTCGGACCGTGCAGAGTATTTATCAAACCCGACGAATAAGTTGAAATCGCAATATCCAGCGCAGCGATCAGCTTTCCTTATGGCGCCTTAAGGATTTGAGCGGCCTCGCCTCCACGCCTTCACCGACAATGACGATACGCTTTCAAGCAGGGAAACCGGCCTGCCGCAATGCATCCTCCAGAACGGCCAGCTTCCCGGCGTCGGGCGAGCTTCTTGTCAGGGCACTCCAGCGGGAGATTGTGAACCCGGGATGGCGTTCCATGTATCGACGAGCCGTCAATCGGGCTTCTTCGACCCGGCCCAGTTGAACCAGGCAGACGATCTTGAGGACAATGAAATATTGAATTTTGGGAGCTTTCCTCAAACTTTCTTCCGCATATGAGAGGCAATCCTCAAAGCGGTCGAGATTGAAATACGCGCCGGCAATTGCCATCTCGGCGCGAAAGCTTTGCGGGTCACGCGGGCTGAGACGAAGCGCAATCTTGCCGAGTTCTATCGCTTTCTCAGGACTGCGATAATAGAGGTGCAGCAAGGCGAGTGACGCCCAGGCCCACGCAAAACTGGGACATTGCTCCGTCGCGTCTTGCACCAGCCTTATTCCGCGTTCAATCGATCCTTGCATGAACGCAATCGTGTATCCGGCATATGCGGACGACTCTGCGTCCGCATTCGGACTGGCCAAAGCTTCCTCGGCTAACCGGATCGCCAAATCGCGATTGTCTTCAATCGAGAGAGCATCGCGCCAACCATATAGTGTAAAACACCATGCCCTTACGGCCTTGGCCTTGGCATAATCCGAAGATGCATTGATAGCTTTGTCGAGGAAGTCCGCCGCTTCCCCAATTTGAAGGTTGTTGAGTGCAGCACGTGCCTTCAGATAGTGATCGTAGGCCGTGAGGCTATCGGGACGCTTGCGCGATGCACGCTCGATTTCAGCGGAAGTAATCTTCGGGGCTATGGCGCTAACGACGGCATGGGTGATCGTATCCTGCAATTCGAAGATATCCTTCAAATCGCCATCGTAGTGGTCGGCCCAGATGTGATTGACCGTATCAGCGTCGACCAACTGCGCGTTCACGCGTACGCGAGAACCCGCCCGGCGGACACGACCCTCAAGAAGATAGCGAACGCCAAGTTCGGCGGCGATTTTCCGAACATCCGCCGAGAGCCCCTTGTAGGAGAAGGATGAGTTGCGGGCGATCACGAAGATCCACGGCACATGTGCCAGTGCGGTGATCAGGTCTTCGCTAAGCCCGTCGGCGAAGTATTCCTGGTCGGGATCGCTGGACATATTTTCGAAGGGAAGCACGGCCACAGAAGGTTTATCCGGACGATCCGGCGTCACATATGCAGGCACTTGCGTTTCGACCACAGCCTCGTAGACGTGCACCGGCCTTGGAATATTTTTCAGCGTCTGGCGGCCTGCATCCATGAAAGCGAGATCGAGCTTGTTTTCCACGTCGTCGAAAACACGGGCGGAAACGGCAACCCCACCCGGCTTTGCAATACTTTCCAGCCGGACCGCGATATTCACCCCGTCGCCAAGAATATCGTCGTTGTCCACAATGACATCGCCAACATGCACGCCCATGCGAAACACCATTCGCTTGACGTCAGGTTCGTCAGCATTGCGTTCGACGATCCGTCTTTGCATGGCGACCGCGCATGAAACGGCATCGACCACCGAGCCGAACTCCACCAGGAATCCATCACCCATCATTTTGAACAAACGCCCGGAATGGGCACCGATAATTGGACGCAAAGCCGAAATGTGTGCATTGAACGACCGGAAAGCCGCTTCCTCATCCTGATAGACAAGAGCGCTGTAGCCTGAGACGTCGGCAGCCAGGATGGCTGCGAGTTTTCGTTCAATCCGTGTCACAAGATCTCCTCGCGAAACGGTCACAACGGTCAAATTGAATTATTACGCTATTTCGGGCGAACGCAATGAACTCACGCTCTTGTCGAGAAAACCGGAAGCAGTTCGTGGTGGAGGCCGGCAAGAGCCTTTCAAGGGAAAACCCGGAGAACGAAACTCCCCGTACCCCAATCCTAAGTGCGGGGAAACCGCGAAAGACACTTGATAATCAATGCGCTAGGAAGATGATGGTGCCCAGGGGCGGAATCGAACCACCGACACGCGGATTTTCAATCCGCTGCTCTACCAACTGAGCTACCTGGGCAAGGGCGGTTGAGGCTGCCGTAAGCAGTTTTCCGCCTGAAGTGCGGGTCTTATAAAAGCTCGCATGTCGTCTGTCCAGCAGGTCTTTTCCAGTTTTTCACAGCCTGGAAAAGAACCCCTATATGCCCCTTACACCGATACGGCACACGCCTGCCGCTCCTCTCGGAAAAATCGCCTTCAGAACGTCTTGACGACAGAGACCATTCCTAGCCCATTGGAGTACTGGCGGGTCTCGTAGTTGGATTGCAGCCTGTGGAATTCGCTGGTGAAAGCGAATGCCACATCTTCGCGAACAAGCAGGGTAAGGACACCGCGAAGCCAGAACTCGTTATCGCGCTCCGCCTGGGTGAAACTGTTGAAATTGTCGGGGTCGGCATATTCGCGGCGTATGTAACCGGCTTCGAGATCGAACGCCCAAGGATAGTTCAACGTATTGATTGGCGATGCGAAGGTTACCGTTCCCCCAGCCACGACGCCGAGCTCCCAACTTTCCTCGTATCCGACTTCGGCGCTCTCGTAGTCGCCCATCACCTGAGCGCGAAGTTGGAGCATTTCCGTTAACTGATAGAAGTAGGTCAGCTTGCCAAGCATTTGATATCCGTCACGATCGGAAACGGTCGGATAGTTGAAGCTGTCGTAGAACCAGCGGCGGCGAATTTCCGCGCGTGCGTTCAATGACGACTTGATATCCGGCAGATATTCGAACTTCGCACCACCGCCAAGTTGGCCATAGTAATTCTCATTGTCGAGACGCGCGCCGCCGACAATGCCATAAACTCCGAGCCGCGCATTGTAGAGATCAAAGCGCGCCATGTTGAAAGTCGGTCCGAAATTCAGCTCCGCGAGTTCATTGTCCAAGCGGTGTATGTCGGCGTAACGCGAGCCGTAAAAGAGCAGATCCGTCTCGAACAAATCGCCTTGGTTGCCAAGGTCGAGCGAGCCATGCACGCCGCCGGAAATAAAGGCGTTCCAGTCTGGAGTACCGCTCGCATCCTGATTAAGCAGAACGGGAAAGCCGTTCAGATTCAGCAGACTGTCTCCCGGCCCCGCATTGGCGTTTGTCTGATAGCGTCCGCCCACAACGATAGCCCCGCCAAATTTCGCAGGCTCCTCCGCTTTTTCGATGGCCTCCAGATAGGTGGAGGCCTTGTCGCCTAGTTCTGAGTTTGCAGCCGCTTCTTCCCGAACGACTTCCAAATGCACGCGAGCGGTATCGAAAGATCCCAACCGAAAATAAAGGACGCCAAGCTCAAGCCTGACCTGAGCGAGGTCAGGCGCGAAGACCAGCATGCGTTCGAATGTCCCGATCGCCGCCTCGAAATCTTCAAGCTCCACGGAAACGGTTGCGTATTCGAAAGCGAGCTGCATGTTGTCGGGCTCGCGGAGCATCTTCTGCAACAGCCGCGCCTGGCGGGCCACGAGATCCTCTTCGGCGTATTCGAGCGGATCGAATACTTGCGCATCGGCCGGTGCGGATATCATGCAGGCGAATGCGATGATCACGACGGAAATTACCGACGCCGAAATACCATCCATCGTCCTGCTTTTCGATATCCGGCTCACTTGAAAAGGCCCACCCACGTATCGTAGCGGCACCTTAAAGAATTAGCCGTCCGGAGTCGTCGGCACTGGCAATTCAGACAGGATTCAAAGGTCAATTGTTGCGCAGCGGCAACAAGTTGATCTCATAAAAAACGGCGCGCCATTCAGGCGCGCCGCCATAACCTTCCCAATGCCTTGGGTCACTCGACTTCGCGGACGCGCTCGTCAAGATAGGGCTGATACGGCTCTTCAAGAGCCGCAATATAATCCGCTACGACTTGCTCCAGTCCGGGCCCGTAGTCATAAGCATCCGTCGCATTCGAGGCGAAGATCTTATAACCATCGCCGCCACCGCGCATGTAATTGTTGCTGACGACGCCGTAGGTCTTTTCCGGATCGAGCGGAACCCAGTTCCCGTCTTCTTCGACCTCAACCTTTATGATCCTGCCATCGAGCGGTTTTTTCGCACGGGTCCAGATGTAGCGAATGCCTGCGACTTGCGGGAAGCGTCCTGCGCCTTCCTCGACCTGAGAAACGCCGTTCTCCAGCGCCGCAATGATATCCGCTCCCTTGAGCTGGAAGGTGGAAAGCGTATTCTGGAAAGGAAGTACGGTGAGGACCTCGCCCATCGTAACTTGGCCATCGTCGATCGAAGCCCGAAGTCCGCCACCGTTCTGGATGGCGATATCGATCCCCTGCCCCTTGACGCGTTGAAGCATGGCATCGGCAACGAGATTTCCCATCTCGCATTCGCGAGCGCGGCAGCTGTCACGAGAGCCGTCGATTACGGCCGCGGATGCGCCGACGATCTGGTTTTTGAGTTCCTCCAGCGGGCCGGCAAGTTCCTTCACCCGTGCCGCGACGTCCTTATCAGCCGCAATAGACGCGTCAAGCAGGACAGGATCGCCCGTGGCGGACAGCACGTTTCCGTCGTCGTCGAACACGATCTCGATTTCACCCAGGTATTTTCCGAAGGCATACGCCTGGACGATCGGCACCTGCTTTCCGGCCGGGTTCTGTACGATGACCGGGTAAGGTCCCGCGGCACCCTCATGCGTATTGGACAACAGCGTGTGGGAATGCCCGCCGACGATGACGTCGATCCCCGGAACTTTGGCGGCGATCTGCATGTCACGCGGGAGGCCCATATGCGTCAGCGCGATGATCTTGTCGACGCCGGCCGCTTCGAGACCTTCCACAGCCCCTTTCAGATAATCTTCGGCATTGATGAAGCGAACATTCTCGCCCGGGGACGATGTTTCGGACGTATCCTCCGCAAGGGCAGAAACGACGCCAATTTTCTCTCCGCCGACCTCAAGCACCAGCGTACCTGGCACTTTCCCTTTCAGGGTCGGTTCATTTTCGACCTCGATGTTTCCGGAAATAACCGGAAACTCGACCATATCAATAAAACCCGAGAGACCTTGGGGACCGTCGTCAAATTCATGATTGCCCACCGCCATGGCGTCAAAGCCGATCACGTTCATGAATTCCGCAGCGGCCTTGCCCTTGTAGGTTGAATAGAAGAGCGACCCCTGGAACTGATCACCGGCATCGAGCGTAATCATGTTCTTTCCGGTCTTGCCCAATGCCTCGCGCCGCTCGTCCAGCTTCGCCTTGAGGCGGGCAACGCCGCCGAAGCATTCACCTTTCTCGTCGTCCTCGGCCGAGCAGGTTGCGTCGTATTTATTAATTGGTTCAATGCGTGAGTGGAGATCGTTGATGTGAAGAATCGTCAATGCGTATTCCGCATAGGCCGCAGTCGGAATCATACCGCCCGACAGCGCCATAGCTATCACGCTCGCTCCCAGAAAGAATCGCTTCATGCTCTGTCCCCGTCCGAATGGCCACCGTTGCTTCGGGTGGACACTGTGACGCGCATCCTGTGAAGCCGGGAGCCTCTCAACCCTTGGTGATCGACGAAAAACAAACCGACGATCCATGGACAAGAGATTGCCAGTCGGCTGGCGAGCCGTCCAGTTTTCCGGACATTACAAATTCAAAGTCGTGTGAATATCGCGCAAAACCGCTGGAGACGGAAAAATTCCCGCCAAATTCGCGATCCCCTTCAGCAGTTTGAAGGCGGATAGCAATAGCGGGAACTGTGCCCCGGCCCGCGAATGTAATCCGCATTGGCATCGGGAATATCGAGCTTGCGGTCGAGCGGCTCCTGCGGGTTGCCCGTCAGGACGGGTGCCGGAATGGGCGATCGGTATTTCGGCGCAAGCCCGGAGTTGATCTGGCCGAATGCCTGAAGCTGGTTTTCGCCAGGCCTGGAGGATGTTCCGCCGTTCTTTCCGCGCTTTCCCGACAGATTGGCGACAATCTGGCGGTAAGTCGCCGGCGGAGTGCGCCCCACGCGCCCCAGGCCGCCCGAGGCGAAAATCGAAAATCCAGGGCGATAGATCCGTTCGCTACCCCCCGCCTTTCCGTTGAATGTCAGATCCTTTCCGTAAACGAATGAATAGATCGATTGGCTGCCCTGCTCGAGCAAGGTTGCGATCCCGCCTCGAATGCCGACGGTTCCTTGCCTCGTATTGATCGTTACGCCGCCCTTTTTCTTCGAAAGGCGTCCACCGACGAAACGGGCCACGCCTTTTGAAAAGGTAGCCACCAGTTCTCCGGAATCCGAGGCTGGATCGTAGACAAAGGAGTCGATCACGAGGTTTGACCCCGGTCCGACAGTGAATGTCGAGCCATCGACGAGCAGCACCTGCAAAAGACCTGAATTGCTGGTGCGTATTCGCTCATTATAGAAAACGGACTGACCAAGCCGGATCGTGCGAATCTTGCCGCCTCCAAGCTGGCCCTGCGCCGATTGGTTGACCGCGCTCGTAACGCCGACGCCCTCGGCTGCCGCGCAATTTGCAAAGGAGGCTGCGATAATCGCGCTCGCCGCAATGAATGTACGGATCGGCTGCATGATCAGGCGTTCCCCGGTTTAATGATCTTGCCGACGCCCGCCCTGCGACAGCGCCTTCCGGCCGGCGTCATTCACAGAAGACGTCGGCTCAGGCGCGAAGTCTGTGTTTTAGATCACTTAACGTCAATTGCAGTGCTGCAACAGGTTACTTGCGATCGCGATCCTGCATCCGCTCCAATTCGTCGTAGTCTTCCGGCTCCATTTCCACGACCGGCGTGGAATAGCCCCCGGAAAGCCACCGGTTCAGGTCCACATCTGCACACCGTTTGGAGCAAAACGGGTAGTAAGCGTCGACCGAGAGTTTTTGGCAGATCGGACAGGGCCGCGGCCGGCGCGGCATTTTCTCGCCCGCATTCGAAGTATCGCTTGCCATTTCATTTTCCGTATTAGCTGTATTTCAGCGTGATGCCTCCATCGACGACCAGTTCAATGCCCGTGACGTATTTGGATTCGTCGCTGGCAAGGAAAAGTGCCGCGTGGGCTACGTCCCAGGCATCCCCCATATGGCCCATGGGCACCTGAGCATCGCGCACCCGCCACATCTCTTCCACGTCGCCTTCGGCATAAGCATCGGCAAGGCCCGCCGCCTTTTCCACCATCGGGGTTTTCATCAGGCCCGGCAGGACAGCATTCACGCGTATATGTTCACCGGCATATTGCACGGCGGTCGTTCGCGTCAAATGGTTCACAGCAGCCTTTGTCGCATAATAGGTCGCGTATGGAACGCCCGTATAGCGGATCGAGGCGATGGAGGAGATATTGACGATCGATCCGCCACCGGCCGTTCGCATGACCGGAATAACGTGCTTCATCGTGAGGAAAACGCTTTTCAGGTTGACCGCATTGACCCTGTCCCATTCCTTCTCGGGCAGTTCCACCACACCTCCGACTTCGGCAATACCGACATTGTTGTCGAGAATATCTATTGTTCCGTAGATATCGACCGTCCGCGCGACCATCGCCTCGACATCGGAGGATTTCGTCACATCGCATCTTACCGAAATCGCGCTGCCGCCTTCGCCTTCGATAATTGAGCGCGTCTCTTCTGCGGCAGCCTCGTCGATATCGGCGCAAACAACCCTGGCGCCTTCGCGTGCGAACAGAACCGCCGCGGCCTTTCCATTACCCCATCCCGGCCCAATGGACCCGGCCCCCACCACGAGCGCTACCTTGTCGGCAAGCCGTCCGGCCATCTGCCACCTCCCAATGGTTTTCGCATATTGCGGTTTTCAGCAGCCCGAGCCGGGCTTGCCGGCGCGTTTTTCGTCCGCTTCGCGCAGTTCAGTCTTGAGAATCTTGCCGTAGTTGTTTTTCGGCAGGCTATCTACCCTGATGTAGTCCTTCGGCCGCTTGAAACGCGCTATCCGGCCGAGGCAAAGCTCGTCGAGCTCGCCCGGCTCGGCCCCACCCGAATAGTAGGCAATAACCACTTCACCCCACTCCGGATCTCTCCTGCCGATCACTGATACTTCTCTCACGCCCGGATGCGACAGAAGCACTTCTTCGACTTCCCGAGGGTAGATGTTGCTGCCACCGGATATAATGACATCCTTGGAGCGGTCCTTGAGCGTCACATAGCCTTCCTCATCGACCGCGCCGACATCGCCCGTATGCAACCAGCCACCGCGTAGAGTTTCCGTCGTGGCTTGCGGATTGTTCCAATAACCGAGCATTACCGCATCGCCGCGAACGAGGATTTCACCGGTCTCGCCCACTGGTAATGTCTCGTCGTTCTCTCCGCCGATACGAACCTCCACCGCGGAGTTGACGATGCCTGCCGACCCCAGGCGCTCAAGCCAGCGAGGATGATCGCGGTCGGCGATATCCGCCCTGGAAAGCACGGTTGCCGTCATGGGCGTTTCGCCCTGGCCGTAGATTTGCGCGAAATGAGGTCCAAAACGGTCAAGCGCGCGCCGGATATCCGCCACATGCATCGGCGCTCCGCCCCAAATGACGGTGCGGATGTTATCGTTGACGGTCTCACATGGACAATCGACCAACCGCTTGATCATTGTGGGGGCTGCGAACATGGATATACCGGGCATTTCCGCGAATGCCGACAGCACCTCAACCGGTTCGAAACCACCCGATTCGGCAACCGCATTTACTCCGAAACGACCCACATGCGCCATGATGTAGATGCCCGATCCGTGGCTCATAGGAGCGGCGTGCAGCAACGTGTCACCGGGATTGGTCGGATCGACGTCGGTCAGATAACCGTAAGACGCAGAGAATAGATTGCGATGGCTCAGCATCGCGCCCTTCGGGCGCCCCGTCGTGCCGGACGTATAGAACAGCCAGGCAAGATCGTCGGGCTCTGCATGTGCAAGCGGCGCGGCATCGCCGGAGAACAATTTTTCATAGGCAGGCGAGCGGATGGTGACGAGGTGCCTCAGCGTTTCGGGCGCCCGGGCACCCATTTCCGCCTCGACGCCCGCTCCCACGAATGCCACGCTCGCGGCAGAATGCTCCAGAATCCAGGCCGCTTCGGCGGCGTGAAGCTTGGCATTTATCGGCACCGCGGCAAGCCCCGCCCACCAGATGCCGTACAGGATCTCCAGATACTCCGTGCAGTTCTTGGAAAAGATCGCAACGCGGTCCCCTGCCGCAACGCCCGGCAAGCCTCGCAGCCCGTCCGCGAGCCGCGCAGCCCTCAACGCGAACCCGGAATATGTCGCCACCGCTCTGGTGCCCACGGCGATCGCCGGGCTTTCCGGCCGCGCGCGCCCGGCACGCTGCAACCAGGCTGCGAGGTTCATGGCGTCTCCTCCTCCGGACAAGATCCATGCCTGGCAGGTTGGACTGACCAGGCACCAATAATTCTTTCGAATTATTGCAATCCTATCGAGGATGGGAAGTGCGTAAACTCCGCCACAAGTTCAAGGGAGCTTTATTCGCTCGACTTTTCAAGCCGAAAGAGCGGCGGGATCCGCCCAATGGGCGGTCGCCGGATAGCCCACGCCCGAAAGCAGGGTCGCCGTTTCGTAGAGCGGAAGGCCAACCACATTCGGGTAGGAACCGACCAGCTTGGCAACGAAACTTCCGGCAAGGCCCTGAATGGCGTAGCCGCCTGCCTTGCCGCGCCATTCTCCGGAGGCCAGATAATCCCTAATCTCCTGCCGGGAAAGCCGTTTGAAGCGTACCCGCGATTCGATCACCCGCTGGCGAAAAACGCCCTTCGGCGCGCTAACGCATATGCTCGTGTAAACGCGGTGCGCGCGGCCGGACAGAAGCTGCAGGCAGGCATCGGCCTGATCCGACGTCTCAGCCTTCGGCAAGACACGCCGACCGACCGCCACAACCGTATCCGCTGCCAGAATCACTGCATCGCCCCACCGCTCCAGCCTGTCGGCATCGCGGCGAGCAACCTCGGCCTTGGTTCGCGCAAGCCTGGTCGCAAGCGCACGCGGAGATTCGCCCCGATGCTGGCTTTCGTCGATATCGGCAGGCAGCAATTTGTCCGGATCGATGCCTATCTGCTGCAATAGCGCCAGACGACGCGGCGAGCCGGAAGCCAGAATAAGTGTCGGGCGTATTTTCATTGGAAGCCGGTCATAGGCACGCGGATCGGCCGAAGAGCTTGTGTCACGCGATCATTTGAAACGATAGGTGATACGGCCCTTGGTCAGGTCGTAGGGCGTCATCTCCACGAGAACCTTGTCACCCGCCAGAACGCGAATACGATTCTTCCGCATGCGACCTGCCGTGTGAGCGATGATTTCGTGGTCGTTTTCGAGCTTTACGCGAAAAGTTGCGTTTGGGAGCAGCTCGGTAACCACTCCGGGAAATTCTAATACTTCTTCCTTCGCCATATGGTGTCCTGGTTGTGGGTGCCTGTGCGCGCCCGTCACTTCGAAGCCCGACAGTCGAGACGAAACGACGACGCTTCAGCTTTATTGTCCTGATCGCATGGTATGCATTCGGAATTATTCAAATCTGAATGCAAGACGCGTCCGCGTGGCGCGAAACTAGCGGATCGCGAAGGAAATGTGAACAGGGCGTATCCGACTGTGGCAAATTCCCTGAGTTGGGGAAAATAACGTATCGGAATCAACACAAATTCCGCCATGAACGATGATCGGCCTCAACCACTCGGAGCCGGCGACCATGCGAAACGCTTTTTGATGCGCGCCATGAGAAGATCCCGAACGCCGCGATAGGAATCGAGAATCTGATCGCGCGAGCCGGTCGCCAGCGTGGGGTCGGGCGTTGGCCAGTACTCCACCTCCACAGCCTCCGTCCGCGTCATTTCGAGCGCCTTGTGATGGGCTTCGGGTGCAAGCGAGATGATGAGATCGAAGCCGGATTCATCGAGTTCCTCGAAAGTCTTCGGGCGATGACGCGAAATATCGCAGCCGATTTCCTGCATAACCGCGTCGACGAACGGATCGGGCGCGCCGCTGCGCGCACCGCAGGAACGCACGTAAATCTGATTGGGAAATAGCTGCCTCGCAATACAGGCGGCCATGGGCGAGCGCACCGCATTCATGCCGCAGGCAAACAAGACCGCTCCCGGACGCGCGCCGCCCACCGGCGTCAGCCTTTCCAGTGCAGTGCGCAGATCAACGTGAACAGGCGCCGCGCCGTCTGCATGTCGACACGAACCTTTCCCTCAAGCCGCTCCATCAGGATACGCGATCCGTCGTTGTGGACGCCGCGACGTCCCATGTCGATCGCCTCGATCTGGCTCGGACTCGAGTGGCGGATCGCCTCGAAGTAGCTTTCGCAGATCAGGAAATAGTCCTTTATGATCTTTCTTAATGGCGTGAGTGACAGCACATGGGTGATGGCGGGCGCACCGTCTTCCTGCGCGATTTCAAATACGAGTTTCTTCTCGACGATGGAAAGGCGCAGCCGGAAAGGGCCGTCGAAGTCACCAACCGGTTCGAATTCGTTTTCCTCTATGAGGTCGTAGATGGCGACCGCGCGTTCATGCTCGACATCCGGCGTCGACCGGGCGATCGAGGCTTCGTCGAGTTCCACCTCCACGAGGCGCCCGTTCGACATTGTCGAGCCCCCCTGCCCTTCCGCCATGAACCCTTCACCCCTTCTTGCGGCTGGCGGCCGCCTCTGCACTAAAGATTGAGGCGGATCGCCACGGAACGACCGTGCGCATCGAGCCCCTCGGCTTTCGCAAGCGCAATCGCCGAAGGACCCAATTGCCTGAGGTTATCCGCATTGCACTTCAGGATCGAGGTACGTTTAACGAAATCAAGAACCGACAGGCCGGAGGAAAACCTCGCCGAACGGGCAGTCGGCAACACATGATTGGACCCACCGACATAGTCGCCAATCGCTTCCGGCGTATATCTGCCCAGAAACACGGCGCCCGCATTGGCGATGCGCGAAAGCATATCCTCCGGATCGTCGACGGCAAGCTCCAGATGTTCCGGCGCGATCCTGTCAACGAGCGCCGGTGCCTCTTCAAGACTTTCGGTCACGATAATCGCCCCGAAGTCTCGCCAGCTCGCACTCGCGACATCGCTGCGGGGCAGCGTGCGAAGCTGTGTTGCAACGGCCCGGTCGACCCTTTCGGCGAAATCGGCATCGTCGGTAATCAGGATCGACTGCGCGCTTTCATCATGTTCGGCCTGCGATAGCAGATCGGCTGCGATCCAGTCCGGATCGTTTCGTCCATCCGCGACCACGAGGATCTCCGACGGTCCGGCGATCATATCGATACCGACCGTTCCGAACACTCGCCGTTTCGCCGCCGCTACATAAGCGTTGCCGGGGCCGACGATCTTGAAAACCGGCGCAATAGTCTCCGTACCAAAGGCCAGCGCGCCTATAGCCTGCGCCCCGCCGACGCGATAAATCTCCTCAACACCAGCAAGCCGGGCGGCAACGAGAACAAGCGGGTTCAAAATTCCATCCGGGCTCGGCACCACCATGGCTATACGCTCTACGCCCGCAACCTTTGCAGGCACCGCATTCATCAATACGGAAGAGGGATAATTCGCCGTTCCGCCGGGAACATAAAGGCCCACAGCCCCGATCGCAGTCCATCGCGAACCGAGTTCGACACCAATGGAGTCCGTGTATCGGTCGTCCTTCGGAATCTGCCGGGCGTGATGGCTGGCAATCCGGTCTCGCGCCAGCTCCAGCGCTTTCAGCGTTTCCGGATCGACGCTCTCCATTGCCGCGTCGATTTCGGCTTTCGTGATCCGCAGTTCCTCGACCGAACCTGCCGTCACCCGGTCGAAACGAACGGTATAGTCCAAAAGAGCTGCATCGCCCCGCGCTCGCACATCTTCCAGAATGCTGCGTACGATTTCGTCTACGTCGACCGATGCCTCGCGTTTGCTGTCGAGAAGGGACCTGAAATCCCGCTCGAAGGCCGGACTTGCGGAAGAAAGCTTGACCGCCAAAGGCTTTGTCCTCGTCGTAAAGTGATCCAATCCCTGCCGGCCGGCAGGTCATCATGCTTCGTGGTGGGGCATATGTTCGGTCGCCCAGGCCGCACCCAGATCGGCCAATTGAGCCTCAATGCATTCCACGTCAAACCCGATTGCCGCCCCGCCTGAGAAATGGAGCGTGACTTGGCCGGCGGGCGCTTCGGTCTCAGAGAAATCTATCGCAAGAAGCGAAAGAACCGCATCCTTGTTGTGCTGACCGATGCGGATGGACTTTACATTCGACACGCGCGCGAAAGAAAGCGCAGCCCTTCGACGTTCCAGATTTCGCGCCTGCCTGCCCAATGCCTTGTCCCACGCGAAGCGGTTCATGACGAGAAGCAGACGCCCCTCACGGGGCAGAAAGCGTATATCGCCGACCTTGAGAACCGCATCCTGAACCTGCGCGGAAATAACCGCGAGATCTTCCTGATCCAAGGCTGCGAGTTTCAGCTGATCCATGCCCGACTGTCCCATCAGCAAGGGCGGTACTTCACCGCCCGAACGCCAATCCCATTGCGGCATAGACGTAATGATCCGCGCCCGCCAAAGCAATAGCCGGCCAAGGCTTCACATCAGGCCGAGATACGCTCGATCTGCGCTCCGCAGCGCGAGAGCTTCTCTTCCAGGCGCTCGAAACCACGGTCGAGATGATAGACGCGGTTGACCGTCGTCTCGCCCTCCGCCGCTAGGCCCGCGATGACCAGAGAAACCGAAGCTCTGAGGTCGGTTGCCATTACCGGTGCACCGCGAAGGCTGCTCGTACCTTCCACGACTGCCGTGCGGCCATCAACACTGATCTTCGCACCCAGGCGCACAAGCTCCTGAACGTGCATGAAGCGATTTTCGAAGATCGTCTCCGTGATTCGCGACGTCCCTCCGGAGCGCGTCATAAGCGCCATGAACTGAGCCTGCAGGTCGGTCGGGAAGCCGGGATAGGGAGCCGTCGTTATGTCGACCGGCGCGATTCCGTTGCCATTGCGGTAAACCCTGATCCCGCCGCTTGTTTCTTCTATATGTATTCCGCCCTCACGCATTGACTCGAGAGCCGATGAAAGCAGGTCCGCCCTTGCGCCTTCCAGGAATACATCCCCACCGGTCATCGCCACCGCCATGGCGTAAGTGCCGGTCTCGATGCGATCGGGTATCACGCGATGTCTATGGCCATGCAGGCACGGAACGCCCTGAATATGGATCGTTTCCGTTCCAGCGCCTTCGATCTTCGCGCCCATGCCGACCAGGCAGTCGGCCAGATCCTTGACCTCCGGCTCGCACGCCGCGTTTTCAATCACGCTTTCGCCTTTTGCCAAGGAAGCCGCCATCATCACGGTGTGCGTCGCACCGACAGAAACCTTCGGGAAACGCACGCGATTGCCGATCAAACCTTTCGGCGCACGGGTGACCACGTATCCCTGGTCGATCGTCGTCTCCGCGCCCAACGCCTGAAGTCCCTGTATAAAAAAGTCGACTGGCCTGGTACCAATCGCGCAACCGCCGGGCAGCGAAACACGCGCCTCGCCCGCTCGCGCCAGCAACGGCCCGACCACCCAAAAACTCGCCCGCATCTTGGAAACAAGCTCGTAAGGTGCCGTCGTATCGACGATTTCCGCAGCATTCAGATGCAGCGTCTGGCCCGTCATCGGGTTCTCACCCTGCCTGCGACCGGCAACCGTATAGTCGACGCCATGATTTGAAAGGATGTGCAGAAGCTGTGCGACATCTCGCAGCCGAGGCACATTTTCCAGCGTGAGCGTATCAGGCGTCAGAAGTGACGCAATCATCAGCGGTAAAGTGGCGTTCTTCGCACCCGAAATCGGCAGCGTGCCGTTGAGTTCGTTACCACCAATGATCTTGATACTGTCCATGCGTTGAGAACCTGTCGATCGAACAAGAATTGGAGCCGCCGGGCAAAAGCGACCGCACCGTGTAGCACCATGCTCTCCGGCGGTGCAAGCTGGGGAATCGGCGTAGGCAGTGCTTGAAACGATCAATCGTCCGAGTCTTCGCCGGTTGAGTCTTCCCTCACACCGCCGAATTCAATTGACCCCGGCTTTTTGGCGGCTTTGCGGCGGCGAAGGTTCGCGCGCAATGCTTCGGAAAGGCGTTTTTCCTTTTCCGCATTGGCTTTCTGTTGCGCCTTCTTTTTCCCGCCGTCTCCATCCATCGGCATCGCATTGCTCCGTAGCGCAGAAATTACGCGCAATCACT
Source organism: Stappia sediminis (assembly GCF_009826895.1). Lineage (GTDB taxonomy): Bacteria > Pseudomonadota > Alphaproteobacteria > Rhizobiales > Stappiaceae > Hongsoonwoonella > Hongsoonwoonella sediminis. The sequence goes on from NZ_WUMV01000006.1 coordinate 213,923, forward strand.
ACATCAAACGGGTGCTCGCCTGAAAGATCGTTAGTGAAAGCACGCGCTCATGGCGGCGCTATCCTTCATAACCAGAATGTCCACAATTCACACCCATCCGGGCTTGCGCCGCATCGGGCGTTGTGGCAAAAGCGCTTGCGTTCGGTGGATCATCGTCGTCGACAGCTATTTACGCTGGTCCGAAACAGATCCGTCACGCCAAGCACATCGCACCCGAATGGCGATTGCAACGCTGCCGTAGCTCAGGGGTAGAGCACTCCCTTGGTAAGGGAGAGGTCGAGAGTTCAAATCTCTCCGGCAGCACCAGTTAACCCACCGAAATTGTTGATGTTTCCCTCGTTCTGTTCATGTTTATGGTGCATTGCATTGCCTGCAATTTGCTGACAATGCACTGCACCATGACAAATTCTGTTCTTCCTTTCTCCCTGTTTTTGGGAGGGATTGTTTTGCCTTTGTTCCACCGTTCAGCGCTGTATATCGTTACTAATTCCACCCAAAAAGCGCCCACAGTACCCCGTCCCACATCGACGGACGCGCCCCGCGCGATCCCAGTGCATTGGTCTTATAGGCCGGTACCACCTTCCGCACGCGCCAGCCCGTATTCCTGATTTGGTCCGGAAATCTCCAGCCCGCCCCGAGGGCGCGTTGGGTAGCACTGCACACCGTGAACAGAGCCAACTTATAAACGAGGACATTCAGGGGAGCAGATCAATATGACCTGCCTTTTCATCTGCGGCGGCGGAATCACCGGCGCGGTCGCCGCCCTTCGCGACCTCAAGCCTGGAAAGCACTTCGTCAGCGTAGGATAAGAACTGATCGACATGACCCGATCCTCCCTCATCGACGGTGTACTGACCATGGCCATCTGCCACCCGATGAAAGCCATAACTCAGGAAACGACCGCCGCTGGTCGGATTTAAAGAGAACGGGCCCGGATACAGACGCTCAAAATGTGTTTCTTGGATTTGAAATTTATACTTCAGAGAATGTCTGGAGCATCTCCCGCCAACCTGAATCGTATTTATTTCAGAAAATTTCCTCAAGATATTGATTATGAGTCAATTTCTTTCCCCAGCACACGGTTTGAGACCTATCTGCCTCGCCATTCGGAAAATCCATTCTTGAACTTGCAAGGTCAGATTCCGATTTTGTCGCGCAAGCGATAGAGCAAGACCGAGGGTGCAAGAAACCAGGGATTTCCGCCGTAAAGCGGACGGGTCGGGAAAGAAATCCTTTCGAGGGCGGATGGAGCCGCTTCACGCCCCGCCGCCTTGAGGCCAATTCGCATTCCAAGATAGCTTGCCATGCCGACACCCGAACCGCAGTAGCCCATGGCGTAGTAAAGGCCACGGTCCTCGCCGCAATGCGCAAGCGCATCGAATGTGTAGCCGACGAAGCCCATCCAGGAGTGGCTCACCCTGATGTCCCTCAACTCGGGAAAAAGTGCCACCATGTCCCGATGCAGTTTGACGGCGCTTTTCCTTGGGTCCGTTTCGTTCAGCGACACGCGGCCGCCGAACAGTACGCGCTTGCGGTCCGGCGAGAGGCGATAATAGTAGACCAGTTTGCGGGTATCGGAGATGACGCGGTTGGTGGGGAAGAGCCTGTCCATCACAGCCTTGGAAATTTCTTCCGTGGCGATGACATATGATCCGATCGGGATGATCCGTCTGCGGTGGTGAGGGGATAATGGCCCTGAATATCCGTTCGTGGCCAAAATGACTTTGCCGGCTTTAAACCGGCGGGCTTGCGTTTGAACAACGAAACCGCTCTTGAGGCGTTCGATCGAAACCACGGGAGAATGGCTTTGCACAAGCGCGCCGGCTTCCACGACCCGCTTCAACAATGCCGGATGATATTTCCCCACATCGATACTGCAATGCCGGGGAAACACCATACCCCCATGGTATGCATCGGTTCCAAGTTCCGCAGCCATCTCAGCTTTGGGCACCATGAAGGCATCCGTATTCCATACCGGATGCCCGGCCTCGCATTCCTTTGCCAGTTTGTCATAGAGGTGGGGCAGATGGGCTCCGTGAAATCGTCCAACCTCCCTGAAACCGCAATCCAGCCGCTCATCGCCAACGAGCCGATGCATATAGTCGAGAGAGGCCTGACCTTCCTTCAGAATATCCGTGGCGATTTCGGAACCGTAGCGTCGCTCAAGCACTGAAAAAGAGGGTTTTATACTGGTTGAGACCTGGCCGCCGTTGCGTGTGCTGCAGCCCCATCCTGCAGCCTCTGCGTCCAGGATGAGGGTAGAAAAGCCTTCCCGGGCGGTCTGAAGTGCAGCGTTGAGGCCGGTATATCCCGCTCCGATGACGATGACGTCTGATTCCTCCGGCGGGTTGGCTATCCGCTGGTCGACGGGCTCAGCCGTCTCCCACCAATAGGGTTCGGGCTTGAAGTCTTCTGTAAACAGATCCGCACCCTTCATGTGCCTCGCCTCTAAATATCCCGATGATCCTGCAAGATGAGGTCTGCACCCTTTTCTCCGACCATGATTGCCGGAGCATTGGTATTTCCCGAAGTTACCGTCGGAAAGATGGAGGCATCGATTACGCGCAAGCCGTCCACGCCGTAAACGCGCAGCCTCGCATCAACTACATCTTCGTCCGGATCGGGGCCCATACGGCACGTGCTGACAGGGTGGAATACCGTCGAACACCTGTTTCGTATGTCTTCCTGCATCTCCTCATCGCTTTGCACTATTGGGCCAGGGACGATCTCTTCTTCGATCACTGCCTGCATCGCAGGGGCCGAGGCGATCATCCGCATGACCTTGCAACCCTCGATCATTTCAGTGAGGTCGCGGTTGGTGCTGAGGGAATTGGGATGAATTTCCGGTGCATCGAGTGGGTCGGCGGATCGCAAGGCGATCCGTCCGCGGCTCGTCGGTCGCGTCGGCTGGATGCCAAGCAAAAACCCGGGAAACGGATCGGGGTTCATGAGCGGCCGCTTGCCCACCGGCGCCTTTGTGTAGCTAACCGGTGAAAAATAAAGCTGCATGTTCGGCCTGTTTTCCCCCAGGCTGGTTTTCACGAATCCGCCGGCCTGATTGACGCTGAGCGAAAGCGGCCCGCGCCGTGTCGCGACGTAGCGCATGCCTTGAAGCAGTTTTCCCCACCAGGGGTGCAGTTGATTGTTCAGCGTCGGCACCTTCGACCGATAGAGGTAATCAAGTCCCAGATGATCCTGAAGGTGCCGCCCCACGCCTTTTCGTTCCACAGCAACATCGATGCCATGGGCTTTCAGGTCTTGCTCTCGACCGATACCTGAAAGCATCAAGAGCTGCGGAGAATTCACCGCACCAGCGCTGAGAATAACTTCACGACGCGCTCCGACCCTCATCTCTTTTCCGCCGCGAAGATAGACGACGCCGACCGCACGGTTTCCCTCCATAAGCACCCGCGTCGTATGGGCGTGGGTCAGGATCGTCACGTTGGGCCGCTTCTTCGCCTTGGCGAGATAGGCGCGCGCGGCGGACATCCTGAGGCCGCCTTTTGCCGTGATCTGGTAGCAGCCGACGCCTTCCTGCTCCGCACCGTTAAAATCGGCGTTGAGCCTGAAACCGGCCTGCTGGCCCGCCTCCAGGAAGACGTCGCATAGCGGATGCAGATCCCGCTTCATGGTTGAAACGTAAAGCGGACCGTTGCCTCCGCGAAACTTCGTTTCTCCCGCGTCATTCGTTTCGGATCGCTTGAAGTAGGGCAAGACGTCTTCCCAGCCCCACCCCGGATTGCCCATCGCCTTCCAGTCGTTGAAGTCGTCATGCTGTCCGCGGATATAGACCATGGCATTTATCGAACTGGATCCGCCGAGGACTTTGCCGCGCGGCCAATACCCTTTGCGGCCGTTCAGCCCAGGGTCCGCCTCGGTGCGGTACATCCAGTTGATCTTGGGGTTGTAGAACGCCTTGCCGTAGCCGATCGGCATCCAGATCCAGAAGTTCAGATCGGAGCCGCCAGCTTCGAGCAGACAAACTGTGAACTTGCCGTTTTCGGAAAGCCTGTCTGCAAGGACCGAGCCTGCGGAGCCGGCCCCGACGATGACAAAATCGAATTCGCGCATTCGAAGCCTACCGGGATGACTTGTCTCGCTGGACAAGAATGGAAAGGAGCGCGAGCAGACCGGAGCCGACCATCAGGAAGAAGGAAACGGCGTTAAGTACCGGTGTCGAGCCGACCTTCGCCATGCGGTCGTACATGGTGATCGTCAATGGTGCCTCGGATCCGACCAGGAACAGCGTCGTGTTGAAGTTCTCGAAAGAGACAAGAAAAGCCACGATGCCTGCCGCGATCATCGCGGGACGCAGGAACGGCAGCGTGATCGTGCGCATAACGCGCGCGCGGCTCGCGCCGAGGTTCAATGCCGCCTCCTCCATCGTTTCATCGAATTTCTTGAGGCGCGCCGTGATAACCAGCGATGTGATGGTCGTGATGAAGGAAAATTGACCTAACACAACAAGAAAAATGCCCGGACGCAGGAACTCCAGTTCAAGGTTGAACCCATCTTCCAGATAGTTCGCCGTATCGCTTGCCAGCACCAGAATGGAGATGCCGAGTATGACACCCGGGATCACAAGCGGAATTACCATCACGATATAGAAGAAGTTCTTTGCCGGAAACTGCCCGCGCACGAACAGGAAAGCGTTTGTCGTCCCGACGAAAACCGACAGGGACGAAACCATGACCGCGATCACGAAAGAATAGTAAAGCCCGCGTAACAGGCGCCGGTCATGGAACATGCCGAGCTTTGGTTCGGTATCGTTGAAGAACCAGTCAAGCGTGAAACCCTGCCACGGCAGAGCGGGAAACAGACTGTCGTTGAAGGCGAATGCGCCCGCGGCAACGAGGGGTGCCGCAAGGAAGACGAAGAACGCCGCAACATAGAGACGATAGCCCCAGAGGAACGGCGTGGATCTGTTTTGTGCCAGCATCGCTCGTCCTCCTCAACTCTTGGCAACGGTATTGGCAAGAGTCTGGCCGCTCAGTTTCAGGCCAAGCCAGATGACGGTCGATGTGAAGAGCAGCAGCAGAATGCCAAAGGCCGCACCCGCCTCCCAGTTGAATCGCGTAATGAACTGATTGTAGATCTGTTCCGTGAACCAGCTTGAGTTCTTTCCGCCAAGTAGGATCGGGGTAAGATAAGACCCGGCGGTCAGCATGAAGACGACGATGCAGCCGGAGACGATGCCCGGCATCGCATAGGGGATGATGATCCGGCGGAGTACGGTGAAGCCATTACCGCCAAGATTGTATCCCGCCTCGATCATCGAGTTGTCCATGCCGTCGAGCGTCGAGACGAGCGGTACGATCATGAAAAGCATGACCGTGTAGACCAGACCGACAATCACGGTAACGTCGTTGTAAAGAAACTCCACCGGCTGATCGACAATGCCCGACCACTGCAGGAACGAAGAGACGACGCCGGTTTCCCGCAACAGCAGAATCCAGCCGAAGGCACGTATCAGGTCGCTCACCCATAGCGGGATAAGGCAGATCAGGAAAAGCGCCCCACGGGTTCGGTTGCTCGCAAGTTTTGCAATGTAATAGGCGATCGGAAATCCGATCAGCAGCGCAAGCGCCGTCACCAGGAGCGACATGGACCCCGTGCGCAGCAAGGTGTTCCAGTAAATCGGCTCGTTCACGAAATCCAGATAGTTCGCGAACCCGAATTCATAAACGCGCGGAGCCACTTTCTCGCGCAGGGAAAGGCGGATCATGCCTATATGCGGCAGCACGACCAGCAGAACGATCCACAGCGCAAAGGGCGCAAACAGAAGGATCATCGCAAGGCGCTTGAAATCTTTTTGCAGCATCAGGCCGCCCCCCGGGAAGCGAAGCACATGGCCTGCCTGGAGGACCAGAAGAGATAGACATTTTCACCCGGCTTTATGTCATCATCGCCCGTTAGCGTGACATCTGCCTCGATGAGTTCGCCCTGCGGGCCGCGCACGAGAACGCGGCTGTTGGCGCCGTTGAAAAGCAGGCTGTCGACAATTCCTTCCATCCGGTTGTCGCCTGTCGCGGAAGCACTTTCGGCATCGGTTTGGCGAACCGCGTGGATGAACTCCGGGCGCACGAAAATATCAACGCCTGCACCCTCCGGGATTTTTAACCCGCCGGCGGCCGTAAACGCCATTTCAAGGCCCTGCTCGGTTTGAACCTTGCCGCCGCTGCCGTCGCTTGATTTGACCTTGCCCGACCAGCGGTTGCTGTCGCCGACGAAGCCGGCAACGAACGCTGTCTTCGGGTGATGATAAAGCTCTTGCGGCTTGCCGATCTGTTCGAACTGACCCTGGTTCATGATGGCGACATGATCCGACATCACCAGGGCTTCCGACTGGTCGTGCGTGATGTAGATGAATGTCGTGTTGAACTGATGCTGCAAAAGCTTGAGTTCGATTTTCATCGCCTCGCGCAGCTTCAGGTCGAGCGCACCCAACGGCTCGTCCAGCAGCAGAACATCCGGATCGAGCACCATGCAGCGCGCGATCGCGATCCGCTGCTTCTGGCCGCCCGACAGCTGGTGGATTTCCCGATCCGCCACATCAGGCAACGCAATACGCTCCAGAACGTCATGTACCTTGCGCTTGATTTCGGTATTGCTCACGCCGTTGCAGCGCAAACCGTAGGCGATGTTCTCGTAGACGTTCATCATCGGGAATAGGGCAAGGTGCTGGAACACCATCTTCACGTTGCGCTTGTTCGGCGGAGTGCCGAGAACGGAACGGCCCTTGATCTTGATGTCCCCGGCACTCGGTTCCTCAAAACCCGCGATCATGCGCATCAATGTGGTCTTGCCGCAGCCCGAGGGGCCGAGAATCGAGAAGAAAGAGCCGCTCGGGATGTCGAAGGAAACGTCATCCACGGCCCTGATGGAACCGAAGGACTTGGCAATATTGATGCATTCAAGATCGTACATCGGGGAATTCGTCATGAGTTGGTGCCACTTGGATGGGGACAGGTAGTATTGGGGGACGCCGCCTGGCGGCGGCGCCCCCCATTTGAAAGGGTCCGGCGATCTACCGTCAGACCGCCCGATCGCACCAATGCCCGCCCGCAAGAGCGGGCCGGCAATGCGGCTGAAGTTCAGCCTCCGGTTGCCGCCTTGATCTTCTCAAGCGTGCGGCCTTCCATGTCCTCGACACCGGGAGGAATGTTGGCGAAAAACTTGAGGTTGTCGATGTCGGCATCGGTAAAGGCGGCGTTCACAGCAGCCTTCTTGTCTTCCGGAAGCAGATCCTTTGCGCCCTTGATGGATGCGATCGCCCCGGTGCTCGCGGACATGATCGTCACGTTTTCCGGGCGCAGCACGAAGTTGATCCACTTGTAGGCGGCATCATCCGCCTTGCCTTTTGCCGGAATGGCGAATGTGTCGATCCAGGCAAGCGCGCCGGTCTCCGGCGGAATGAATACGATGTTCTGGTTCTGGTCGTAGAGCTTGTAGGCGGTGGAATCCCAGGTTTCGGAAGCCACGATTTCCCCTGACAACATCATCGCCGACAGGTCATCGCCGCTGTTCCAGTAGGCTTTGATGTTATCTTTGCACTCAATCAGCTTGTCCGCGACCCTGTCGAGAATCTGCTGGTATTTCTCAAGATCCGAATAAGCGGCGAACGGGTCTTCCCCCATGGCGAAGGCTGTTCCGAGCAGGATCGTGCGCTTCAGGCGCATCGACGTCTTGCCCTTGTACTGCGGGTCGCAGAGATCGTCCCACCCCTTGAAGTCGGGTGCCTTGGTCTTGTCGGCCATCAGGCCCGACGTGCCCCACTGGTGCGGGACGGCATAGACTTCGCCGTTTATTGTCGTGTTCGCCTTTACGCCGTCAAGCAGCTTGGCCTGCATGGCGTCCGTGTTGATCTTTGAAAGATCGAGCGGCTTGTAGATATCGTATTCCAGTTGTGCTGCGTAGATACGGTCATGGCTCGGCTGTGCGAGGTCATATCCCGCGCCTCCCGTAGCACGCAGCTTGGCGATCATTTCCTCGTTGTTCGAGAACGTGACCTCAACCTCGATACCCGGGTTTTCTTCTTCGAATTTCTGGATCAGTTCTTCCGGAGCATAGGAGCCCCACGTCAAAAGGCGCAGCGTTTCCGCCTGTGCAGTGCCGGCTCCCGCCAGCATCGTCGCAGCCAGCAAACTGGCGACAGTCATCTTGATCCGCATTGTTTCCTCCCTTTAAGGCAATCCGTACCGTCAGTCTGTTATGGACAAAAAGCTTAGGTCTCGATTGGACTGCGAAATATATCCATTGCAGATAAACTTTCAGTCCAATTCATTCAGCCGCACCGCCGGTCGGGGCGATGAACCGGTTCGTATCAAAGCAGGATTTTTCGAAGTGTGCATACACCTTTTCGTATGTCATCGGGCGAAGTACTGCCGAAGCCGAGAACGATGCCCTGCCTTGCAAGAGGCGCAAGCGCATATCGGCCGAGGCCTGACGTTATGACGCCCGCCGCCTCCGCTCTTTTTACGATGTCTTGCTCCGACAGCTCGTTCGCCAAAAATCCAACGGCATGGAAACCGCTTCTGCACGCCTGAACCTTCATCGCTCCTTCGAGTTCTTTGGCGGCCTCAAGCAATGTGTCGTGACGCTCCCTGTAGATTTGGCGCATCGTCCTGATGTGCGTGGCGAACATTCCCTCATCCATGAAATCGGCGACGATCGCCTGCGAGGCGGTGGGCACGCCGCTGTGCCATGCGCTGAACATGCGTTCGAAACTTCCGACCAGGCTTGATGGCGAAAGAACGAAACCGAGTCTCAATGAGGGAAAAAGAGATTTGGAGAACGTGCCTACATAAATGACACGGTCTTGCGTATCTATGCTTTTCAGTGTCGGCGGAGGTTGGTCTCCGTAATAGAATTCGCCGTCATAGTCGTCTTCTACAATCATCGCGTCGGCGTCTTTCGCTGCTTGCAGGAGCGCAAGGCGACGGCTGAGGCTCATAACATGGCCCAGCGGCTGCTGATGGGACGGCGTCACGAACGCCAGGCGAAAGTAGGGAGCCTTCGCGAGGCCATCCTCGACACAAATACCTTCCTCATCCACATCTACCGGAACCAGTGCGGCCCCTGTCGCAATGAAAGCATTTCGGGCGCCGATAGCGCCGGGATTTTCAAACCATACTGGCTCGCCGGGGTTTACCAGCATGGAGCTGATCATCGCGAATGCATGTTGCGCACCGTTAAAGATGAAAATCTGCTCCGGATCGCATTTGATTCCGCGGGACGCATTAAGCTGCCGCGCTATGGCGGATCTTAGCCTGCTCAAACCATAAGGCTCGCCATAGCCCGTGACATGATCGCGATCCTTGCGCCAATGTCGGGCCGAAAGACGTGCCCATTGCGCCATCGGAAACGCATCGAGCGCGGGAAGCGCTGTAATGAACGCCGCGGACTTGTGAGGCAGCCTGCTGCGCGGGGCGAAGGCCGGTACGGCATGCGTCGCCGCGTGAGACAGTCGGGGTTTCGCAACGCGCCGGTCACTGCCGGGGGATGTCGAAGAAAGATTACGCTGTGCTGCCAATACATTGCTGACATAGGTCCCGGCCCCTACGCGGGATTCCAGCAACCCTTCCGAGACGAGCCTGTCGATGGCATCGATCACGGTCGTTCGGGAAACGCCGATCTCCGACGCCAGCGTTCGGGTGGCCGGCAGGCGGTCGCCCGGACTGAGAGCGCCGGAAAGCAGCAATTCGCGCAATCCCATATAAAGTTGGACGGAAACCCGCCGGTCGGCGGCCTTGTCGATTCGGATCGAGGAAAGCAGGGCACCGGCACGACGTTTCATCGGACCTCATAATTGGTATGGCAATTTACACAAACCGGACCTTCATTGAAGGCCAATTTCGAATACTTTGGCAAGGCTGAACGCATCTCGCGCAAGATTGCGCCAAAGTAGCCCGGAACAGCCATGAAAATCCGCTCGATAGAAACATTCACCAATGAGTTCGTTTGTTTTGTCCGGGTGACGACGGATACGAACGCGCAAGGTTGGGGTCAGGTCGCACCGTATTACGCGGATATCACCGCGGAAGTCGTTCATCGCCAGGTCGCGCCATATGCACTCGGGCAAGATGCGTTCGGCATCGCGCACCTGATGGACATCATCCCGGAGCGAGAGCACAAATTTCCAGGCTCCTACTTGCGACGCGCCATGGGCGGTCTCGATACCGCGCTTTTCGACCTTCGCGGCAAGCTGGAAGGCAAACCGGTTTGCGAGTTGCTTGGGGGAACGCCCGGCAGGATTCGAGCCTATGGATCATCCATGAAAAGGGACATTACACCAACGGACGAAGCGGTTCGGCTCAAAAGGCTGCAGGACGAATTCGGCTTTACCGCGTTCAAGTTCCGCATTGGTGCCGAGTGCGGCCGCAACCAGGACGAATGGCCGGGCCGGACAGAGGAAATCGTACCGACGATGCGCAAGGCTTTCGCTGACGATACGGCCCTGCTTGTCGATGCCAATTCCTGCTACTCGCCGGAAAAGGCTATCGAGATCGGACGGTTTCTGCAGGACAACGGCATTAGCCACTACGAGGAACCCTGCCCATACTGGCACTACGATCAGACGAAGCAGGTTACCGATGCGCTTGAAATCGACGTCACCGGCGGCGAGCAGGACTGTTCGCTGGTGGATTGGAAACGCATGATCGACGAACGCATCGTCGACGTCATCCAGCCGGATGTCTGCTATCTGGGCGGCATGGTGAGAACCATGAAGGTAGCGCGGATGGCGCATGAGGCCGGGCTGCCCTGCACGCCCCATTCCGCCAATTTGTCGCTCGTAACGCTTTTCACGATGCATCTTCTCAGGGCGATCCCGAATCCGGGCAAATATCTGGAGTTCTCGATCGAGGGCGAAGATTACTATCCGTGGCAGGATGGCCTCTTCGTATCCTCGCCCTACGACATCGAGGACGGTCACGCGGTCGTGACGGATGCCCCCGGCTGGGGCATTGAAATAAATCCCGAGTGGCTTGCCCGTTCCACCTACAAGATCAGCGAGGCTCAGGCGTAATCATGTCGAGCGCGAAATCTCTCGCAGCCGAGGTGCTGCGCTCCGGTTCCATGCGCGGTTTGCCGGAAGGCCATTTCATTGACGGAGGCTTCACGAAGCCCGCTCACAACCGGACTATGGAAAGCTTCGACCCGGGACGCGGAGAGGTTTTCGCATCCTTCGCCGCCGGCAATGCGGACGATGTTAATGATGCCGTTGAAAGTGCACGGACAGCCTTCGAAAAGGTCTGGCGCGACACCCCTCAGGTAGAGCGCGCGCGTATCTTGCGGCGTGCCTCCGACCTGATACTGGAAAATCTGGATCGCCTTGCCGTCGCAGAAAGCCTTGATAGCGGCAAGCCGCTCCAGGAAGCCTTGGGCGACGTTCGCGGGGCCTCTCGCACGTTCGAATATTACGCGGGCGCCTGCGACAAACTGCAGGGAGACAGCTTTCCCATCGGGCCGGACTATATGGGTTATTCCATCCATGAACCGGTCGGCGTGACCGCGCATATCATCCCCTGGAATTTTCCGATTTCGACAATCGCCCGCGGAATAGCGCCGGCACTCGCGGCAGGCTGCTCAGTCGTCGCCAAACCGGCGGAGCAAACGCCCTTTACCGCGCTGCTGCTTGCGGAACTGCTGGTAAAGGCCGGGCTGCCGGCCGGCGTATGCAATGTGGTAACGGGAACGGGCGCGGATGTCGGCGCTCCGCTTACCCATCATCCCCAGGTCGACCACATCACCTTCACGGGCTCGGTTCAAACGGGACGAGCGGTCATGAAAGCGGCGGCGGACGACATTACCCGCGTCGTCCTCGAGCTTGGCGGTAAGTCTCCCGTCGTGGTGCTGAAGGATTGCGACCGCGAGCAGGCACTCGCCGGGGTCATGGGTGCGATCTTCGAAAACGCGGGCCAGATTTGTTCCGCCGGGTCTCGCCTTGTAATCGAACGCGCCATCCATGCGGAATTCGTAAAGGAGCTTGTCGCGCGCACGAAACGCCTCAAGTTGGGACATGGACTTCGCGAACCGGATCTCGGTCCGGTCAATTCCGCGCAACACCTTGAAAAGATCGCCGGCTTCGTCGAACGCGCGCGAGCGGCGGGTGCCGATATTGCTACAGGCGGTTCGGTGACGAGCGATCCGGAAACCGGGAAAGGATGGTTTTTCGAACCCACCATTATCGACGGCGCGGCCCCTTCCGACGAGGTGGTCCAGGAAGAGATATTCGGCCCCGTTCTCACCGTTCAGGTTGCGGATGATGCAGATCACGCGCTGGAACTCGCCAACGATTGCCAATATGGCCTGGTAGCCGGTATTTACACGCGCGACTTCTCCAAAGCTCATCAACTCGCGCGGAAGATCGACGCCGGCCAGATTTATATCAACGAATATTTTGCTGGCGGCATCGAAGTTCCCTTTGGAGGCAACAAGAAATCCGGCTTCGGACGGGAAAAAGGTATCGAGGGGCTAAGATCCTACTGCAAGACCAAGAGCGTTGCGGCAAAAATCTCCTGACGAAAGCAATCGAGGTTCTTTCTTCGACCGCGGAGATATTTAAGCACATCCTATTGAATCACACATATTTAAAGGAAAGTCCTCACACCACATGCTAACCGCGGTATCTGCACCGGAACCTGAGGCTCGTAGACTACACTTCAATCGCGTTTGAGACGCTGCCGAATCAGTTCATGCCGAGGATTTCGCGCACATCATCCGCTGTTGCCGGCTTGCGGCCAAAGCGCGTGGCTACCTGCACAGCCATGTGCACGAGCTGCGCATTGTTTTCAGCCGTGGCGCCATCGGGCAGCATGGTGTTGTTTTCAAATCCCACACGCGTATGCCCTCCCAGGATTGCGGATAGAACCGTAGCCTTGTGTTCAAGGTCCTGAAAGGCGCAGACGGACCAGACATCACGCTGGTCGGCAACCTGCAGGAAATCGACAAGGTCGTGCGCCGAGGCCGAACCCGGCTCGGTATATCGTCCCAGGACGAAGAGCAGGAAGGCTTTCTCGAAGGGAACCAGTCCTCTATCACGCAGATGGTAGAACCGCTTCAGGTCGTTTGTGTCGTAGACGATGAATTGCGGAGCCACCTGGTTGTCACGCATCCACATGAAAAACTTCGCGGCGTCCTCTTCATGCGCCTCGTCGGGAACGATCTCGCGGACAGCAAGGGAAACCGCTTCCGGGCGCACATCGCGCACAAGCTTTACCTGTTCGACGGTGGAATAAACCCCAACGGCTTCCGTCGTGATCTGAACGACGAGCCTTTCGCCCACCTCACGGCGGATAGCTTGCGTTACATCATTGTAAGCGTGAGCGTCGAGAAGATGGGCACCTGCCCTGTCGCGTACATGCACGTGGATCATCGACGCGCCCGCGTCGCAGACCTCGGCGGCGGTGCGCGCTATATCGCTGACCGTGATCGGCAGCGCGGGGTGATCGCTCGGCATCTTGCGGGCGCCGTTCGGCGCCGACATTACGATCATGCGCGGTTCGCCCGTCCGCATTGTTTCGCCAGCCATTTCCAGGATCCATCCGTTCGTAGCGCCTGATGCGTATCGATACCGGACATTAATCCCGTTGCATCACGCTCCTCAACCCGCAGCTTGCGAGCCTCCGCTATTATAAAGGGTATCGGCGAGTCAGGTCGGCATCACCCCAGTGCCAGGCGTTGGCCGTCCTGACCTTCCACGCCCTGCCAGATCTTCTGGCGATTGCGGATTTCGCGTGGCGCAGGGCCGAAATAGCTTGGCGTCTTCACAAAGTCGCGCGGGTGCATGATGACGCTCGATACACGTTGATAGAGCGCCTTTGCCGAAATCGGCTTGGATAGAAGCTCGTGCACGCCGAGCCGGCGCGCCTCGACGATACGGCTTCGCTCCGTATGGCCTGTGACCATGATTATCGGGATATAGGCGAATGGATTTTGCGGACTGCGGATCATGCGCACCATATCCGCGCCGTCCAGGATCGGCATGACCCAGTCGAGGATGAGTATATCCGGGTTTGCGCGTTCCATAGCCTCAAGGCCCGACGCGCCGTCCTCGGCCTCGACGATCCGTCTTGCGCCGAATCCCTGCAGCATCGTACGCAGGATCGTGCGCATGTAGGCACTGTCCTCAACGAGCAGAAACGTCAGAGATGCGAGATCCAGACTCAACGCGAGCATCCTCCTTTAGCGAGGAACATGGCATCTAAGTCTGAAAAAGCGGTTATCCGGCCCAAGGAAAATTCGAAGACCCGCATAATTTTTTTCCAAGCGGCTTCAGGGTTGACGCGAAGACTTCAAGGATGATCGCCGCCGTTCGATGCAAGCCTGTACCGCCCGCCGTTAACAGCGGGTTTTCATTTATGCAGGCGCTCGACAGGCCGCGACCACCCTTTCACCGCGCGCGACCGCCATCGCGAGCCGGGTGTTGGCTGTCATTTTTTTCTTCGGCGTCTGGCAGGTCTTCATCGCTGAGGATGCGCCATTTCGCACCTTCCAGGTCATCGAACTGGCCCGACTTTAGCGACCACAGGAATGCGCCGAGCCCGAGCAGCCCGAGGAAAAGCGCAATCGGAATCAGGTAGATCAGAACATCCATCAGCCGCGGTCTCCGCGCGCGGCCTGGCCGAAGCGAAGACGAAGCGCATTAGCCGTCACCACGATCGAGGAAGCCGACATGGCGAGTGCGGCGATCAGCGGTGTAACGAAACCAAGAACGGCAAACGGTACCGCAATCACGTTGTAAAGCCCGGAGAATCCAAGATTTTCGACCATGGCACGCTTCGAATTTCCGGCAATGTGAAGAGCGTCGGCAATGGGGTGAAGGTGCTTTCCGAGGAATACGGCATCGGAAGCGGACTGGCTGATATGCACGGCCGTAACCGGCGATATCGAAACATGCGCTGCTGCAAGTGCCGGCGCGTCGTTGAGACCGTCGCCGACCATAAGAACCGTCCGTCCCTCCCGCGCAAGTTCTTCAAGACGGGAAATCTTGTCCTTGGGAGATTGTTCCGCCTTCCAGCGCGTGACACCAAGCGCTTTCGCGGCCGTCTCGACGGGGGCCGCACGGTCTCCGGAAAGGATCTCGATTTCCAGACCCATGCGCTTGAGGCGATCGATCGTCTCGCGAGCGTCCTCGCGCAATTGCTGCTGCAGCCAGAAGACATGACACTTCCCGCCACCATCGCGGTAAACGATCAGCGATGCGCCCGCCTGTGCCTCGGCCCGGTCGGCCGTCATCGCCGGATCGATCCCGCAAAAAAGCGCGCTGCCGAGACGAACCTCCCGCCCCTGCCGATCGAAAGCGCTTACGCCGCTTCCGGGTTCTTCGCGGGCATCGGCAAGCGGATGTTCGGCCCCGCTTGCTGCGGCGAGCGCGGCAGCCAGCGGATGGCGACTCGAAAGAGCGAGCCGACCGGCTTCTTCAAGTACGTGCGGCGGAAAGTCGTCCTTGTTGGCGAGTTCAGGCACGGCAAGCGTTAGCGTGCCCGTCTTGTCGAAGACGACCGTATCCGCATCGGCCAGACGCTCGATCGCATCGCCAGAGTTCAGCAATACCCCGGAGCGGAACAGCAATCCGGAGGCGACCACCTGAACGGCAGGGATAGCCAGTCCAAGAGCGCAAGGGCAGGTGATGATGAGAACGGATATCGCAACGACGAGCGATTGCTGCCATCCCGCACCGATCAAGAGCCACCCGGCGAACGTCAGCCCAGCCGCCAGATGCACGACAGGCGCGTAAAGGCCGGCCGCACGATCCGCAAGCCGCACATAGGCCGATTTCGCTTGAGTTGCCGTTTCAAGCAGCCGGTTGACTTCATCCAGCAGCGTTTCGCCGGAGGCCGCGGTCACCCTCACGGTCAAATTGCCCGAAGCGTTCAGCGTGCCGGCGTAGACGGTTTGCCCCGCACCGACGGCCTTGAGCGCCGTTTCCCCGGTGACGAGGCTCTGGTCGATCTCTGAGACCCCCTCCTCCACCACCCCGTCGAGAGGCACCCGTTCGCCGGCACGCACGAGCACACGCTCGCCCGGCTCAACTTTTGAAAGGGGCACTTCCCGCACCGTCCCGTCGTCAAGCAACCTTGCCGCACGCTCGGCCTTGAGCGCGGCGATATTTTCCGCGAACGCCCGCGTACGCCGCCTCATGCCATGGTCGAGATAACGTCCGATCAGCAGAAAGAAGAGCAACATCACCGCGGATTCGAAATAGGCGTGTTCGGCGTGCTGGAGCGTCTGGACGATGGAAAGAAACAGCGCCAGCAACACCCCAAGGACGATCGGCACATCCATGTTAAGCCGCCGCGCGTTGATCGCCGACCATGCGGAGCGGAAGAAAGGGCGGCCCGCGTAAGCCGTTGCCGGGAGGGCTATCAGCGCGGAAAGCCAGTGAAAGAAGTCGCGTGTTTCCACCGTAATGTCCGTTGCGTTTCCGGACCAGACGGAAACCGAAAGCAGCATGATGTTCATCGCCGCGAACCCGGCGACAGCCAGGCAGCGCAAAAGCTCGCGGCCTTGGGCGTCGCCTCGATCGCGAACCTCCGCGGGGTCAAACGGATGCGCCGCGTAACCGAGTCCCGACAGCCGGTCGATGATTGTCTGTGGAGCAGTTTCGCCTTCGCTCCAATCGACGGAAAGCCGGTGGCTCGTCAGGTTCAGCCTGGCATTCGTCACGCCCGGCAGTCCGGAGAGCCCGCGTTCGATCTCCACCATGCAGGCGGCACAGGTTACGCCTTCCACCGCAAGATCCATATGCATCGAGCCGTCATCGGCCATGCTGACGAAAGAGTCCCAATCGCGCTCGTGCACACTCATGAAATCCGCCTCACGGGCGCCGGTCACTCGGCGGAAAGGAACATTCGGTTGCGGGAGCGGAAGACAATCCCCTGCGCACCGTCCGCCTCCAGTTCGAGAATCCACCGCCCTTCGCTCAGACCGGATGCGATGCCGGTGTAGCGCCCGCTCTCGCCTTCGCTCAACGCGACGACGCGGTAGGCTTCCGCGCTTGCGGGCCGGATGAGGGTCGCGGTGAAGACAAGCCCGCTCAAGGGCGCGCCGGCTTCGTCATGGGCGGCGACGGTAATGTCCGCCGTGCCGTCGCCTCGTCGTGCGACCTTCGCTTCAACATCCCAGTGCCGGTCCGCCTGCACCTTGGATGCGGCGATTTCCTCGTTATAGGCAAGCCCGGCCTTATAAGAGCTTTCAACGGCAACGCCGGGGAAAGAGCCAAGCGCCAGCCAGATGAACACTGCGTTCGCCGCGAAGATCGCGCCGAAGAATCCGAAAAGCCATATCAGGACGGTACGTCCCGTCACGCGTTTTTCCGTGGTTTTCAAGCGGGGTGCCGTGTTTGCCTGCATGGTCGGTTCCGTAAATCCTTGGCCCCTTCAAGGCGCCCCTCAGGGCGCCTTGAAGAAATCGTTTGCCGTCGCCTCATCGCCCGAGGCAAGCTCGAAGATGCGGAACGTAACGGGCGTCGATTTCGGCATGGTGACACCTTCGGGCGAGAAGACAAGCACGCGCACTTCGCGGGTCTGGTCGCGGCCGACGGTAACCACCGGCTTTCCGTCGACGGTCTTGTCCACGCCGACCACCTCAATCCTGCTTTCCTTCGGCATTCCGTCCACCGACAGGACGAAATCGCGCTCAGACGGCTCCTTGTTGAGGAAGCGCACGGTATAGCCATTTCGCACCGTGCCATCGGACAGCTCCACGTAGATCGGGTTGCGGTCGTGCAGCACGTTGATGCCTGCAACGTCTCGCGTAGCGAGCGCAAAGGCCATGATCGCGGCAACACCGAGGATGATCACCGCGTAGACGATCGTGCGCGGACGGATGATGCGATAGGACGTCGGAAGCCCCTCGGCACGGCGCTTGATATTATCGTCGGTGTCGTAACCGATAAGGCCCGTCGGCTTGCCGATCTTGGTCATCACCGTGTCGCAGGCATCGATGCACAAGCCGCATTGTATGCAATCGAGTTGCAGGCCGTTGCGAATGTCCACGCCGGTCGGGCAGGCATGGAGACATTGATAGCAGTCGATGCAATCGCCCGCGGGCAGGCCCTCAAGCGTCAGTTTCTTGTTTTCCTTGAGCGAGCCGCGCGGTTCGCCGCGGTCCCAGCGGTAGGCGACGTTAAGTGCATCATCGTCGGTCAGTGCCGCCTGGATCCGCGGCCACGGGCACATGAAGACGCAGACCTGCTCACGCATGTGGCCTGCAAGCGTGTAGGTCGTGAACGTCAGAATCGCGATCCACGCGTAGGCCGCCAAGGCTGCCTGGCCAGTAGCGAGATCTACCACCAGCGTCGGCGCATCGGCGAAATAGAGCACCCAGGCGCCGCCCGTCCACCAGGCGATCATAAGCCAGAGGAAGTGTTTCACCCCTTTGCGCGCAACCTTATTGGCCGTCCATGGCTCCTTGTCGCGAATTATCCGTTCGCGCCGGTCGCCTTCCACGTGCCGCTCGACCCACAGGAACAGGTCGGTCCAGACCGTTTGCGGGCAAAGGTATCCGCACCAGAGCCGGCCCGCCACGGCGTTCATGAGGAAAAGCGCCATCGCGGCAAGGATCAGGAGCCCGGTGATGTAGTAGACTTCCTGCGGCCATATCTCGATGAAGAAGAAGTATGCGCGCCGCCCGGCAAGGTCGATCAGCACCGCCTGGTCGGGCGCTTCGGGCCCTCGGTCCCAGCGAATGAACGGCGTGAAATAGTATATCCCCAGAGTGACGAAAAGCAGCGCCCACTTGATCTTGCGGAAGGTGCCTTCCACGGCCATCGGGTATATCTTCTTGGCCGAGGCAAACCAGGCATCCTCATCTTGAGGTGCGGCGACCGGTTTCATCTGAGCGTTCATCGTACCGTCCGTTCTTCGCTCTGTCGGCAACGTGCCCCTCGCACGCCACCATTGAGATGGTGAGAGCGCCCTTCTCCGATCTACCGGCACCCTTCCGCACCGGTAAATACCTTTGTCGGAAAGGATTTGCCGTGCGACAGGTTGGCCGCGCGACGATCCGCCACGGCCCGAAAACCTCTCCAGCCGCCGCCATGCATTCGACAAGGCACTCCGTTGCCGCGATGACTATTCGAGCGTACATGCCGCGGCATTGACAAGTGTCAATCCATGGCGATCGGGCCGGTCACACACGCGTTATCGATCTGAACCCAGGCTTAATACAAGGCCTTGAGATTACACGTTTTATCTTCCGGTCCGATGTCCCGCGCGGGCGTCGTCAACCGCGTGCGCCAATTTGGCTGAAAATGCTCCCGATCCAACGTGGCGTTAGGATACCATGGAACCCATTCGGGGATCGAACCTCAGAAGTTCGAACCCGGGCGAAAACGACTGCAAAAACGGGAGGGTCTTCCATGAGGCTTCATCACAAAGGGACAAATATCGCGGCATGCGCGGCGCTACTGGCTTTTTCGGGCGCCTATGCTTCCGCCCATCCGCTCGAAGGCCTTAGCGAAACCGAAATCTCAAAAGCGGTTCAGCTTCTGAGAGACAGCGGCAATGCAGGCGACGACACGCTCTTTCCATATATTACCTTGAAGGAGCCGGAAAAGTCGGTGGTTCTTGCCTGGAACGAAGGCGATCCGGAGCCGCGTGCGGCGACCGTTCACTTCAAGACGCCCGACGGTGCCTTCGTCGCCGAGGTCGATCTCGCCGGCGACAGCGTTGTCTCGGTCGAACCCGCTCCGGGCGAGACGATGATCCTGCTCGCCGAATTCCTGACCGCGATGGAGCTTGCAACCGGCGCACCGGAGTTCGTCGCGGGGCTCGAAAAGCGCGGGCTGACGGCTGACCAGGTATTCTGCCTTCCGCTGACTGCGGGTCGCTTCGGCCTGCCGGAGGAGGAAGGGCGCCGGCTCATGAAGGTCCCCTGCTATCTCCTGCCCGAAGGCTCCAATTTTTACGCCAAGCCTATCGAGGGGCTTTATGCGGTCGTGGATCTCAATGCACGCGAGGTTGTGGAGGTCTTCGACACCGGCGCCGTGCCCGTCCCCGAAGACGCTTGGGGCTATACGGATGACGAGGTCGAAAAGCGCACCGGCAAGCTGCGGCCGGAGATGAACGCCGCAAAGCTTTCCCAGCCCGAGGGCGCGAATTTCACCGTCGAGAACGGCTTCGTAAACTGGGACATCTGGCGCTTTCGCGTACGGGTCGACAAACGCCCCGGCGTCGTCGTTTCCAATATCGAGGTGAACGACGACGGAGACTGGCGCTCCGTCATCTATCAGGCTCATTTGTCGGAGGTTTTCGTTCCTTACATGGATCCGGACGAGGGCTGGTTCTGGCGCACATATATGGACAGCGGCGAATATGGTTTCGGCATCTTCCTGACGCCGCTTCGCGCCGGCGTGGACTGTCCGGCCCATGGCACCTATCTGCCGGCGGTGGTTCACCAGGACGATGGCTCGCCTCTTTCCATACCTGATGCGATCTGCATCTTCGAGCGAAACATCGGCGATCCCGCATGGCGCCATTATGAAATCTTCGCCCAGTCGGAAGATCAGGCCGTGCCGGCGGAAGGCCGCCCCGCCACCCAGCTTGTGGTGCGCTCGGCATCCGAAGTCGGCAACTACGATTATCTCGTCGACTATGTCTTTCATCAGGACGGGCGGATCGACGTGATGGTCGGTTCCACCGGGCTGGACGCCGTCAAGGGCGCGGCCGCGAAATCCATGAACGACGAAGGAGCTGAGGACGAGACCCGCTTCGGTACGCTAATCGCGCCGAACCTGATCGCGCCCAACCACGATCACTACTTCAACTTCAAGCTCGACTTCGACGTTGACGGGCGTGAGAACACTTTCATGCGCACCGGGCTCGTGGCCGGCAGTCCGCATGACGAAGCGCTTCGCCGCTCGTTCTGGGTGACGGAGACTATCCCCGCGAAAACGGAGATGGAGGGGCGCTACAAGATCAACCCGAACACGCCGGCCATGTACCACGTCATGAACATGAACGTGGAAGGGCCGCTTGGCCACAAGCCGGGCTACATGATCGTACCCAACAACAGCGTCGCCTACGGCCCATTGGACTTCGCCAATGACCCGCCAATGAAGCGCAATGCCTACATCGAATACACGATCTGGAACACGCCCTATAACCGAAACGAGCGTTATGCGGGCGGTGAATTCGCCTTCCAAAGCGATGGATCGGACGCGCTATCGGCCTGGGCCGAGCAAGACCGGCCGATCGAAAACGCCGATGTCGTGACCTGGTACACGATGGGCTTCCATCACGTGCCCCACACGGAGGACTGGCCGGTCATGTCCACCATGTGGAAGGGCTTCATGCTGCGGCCCTTCAACTTCTTCGATCACAATCCGGCACTGACAATCAGGACGCCTCGGTGAGGAGGCGATGAAGCGTCGGTTTCCGACCAAAAAGAAAGGGCGCCGTCCGGCGCCCTTTCGCGTGTCCCGCAGCTGATGGAAGCTACTGGCCGCCACCCAACGAGTGGACATAAACCGCAAGCGACTTGACGGTCGAGGGCTCAAGGCGTGGAGCCCAGGCCGGCATGACGCCGTTGCGCGGGTTGTTCACCTGGTTCTTGATGGCCTCGATGGATTTTCCATAGAGGTAATTGGATCCGGTCAGATCCGGGGCGCCAAGTTCCTGCATTCCCTTGCCGTCCTCGCCATGGCATGAGGCGCAATTGTCGATGAAGACGGTCTTGCCGGCTTCCAGATCGACGCCGTCTTCGGCCTCCAACCCTGCGATCGATCCAACGTAGTTGGCGACTTGCGTCACCTGCTCCTCGTCCAGAATTCCATCGCGGCCGAACGCCGGCATGTCGCCGAAGCGCGCTTCGTCGTTGCCGTTGCGGATGCCGTAGCTGATTGTCTGGTGGATATCGTCGAGCGTACCGCCCCAGATCCATTTGTCGTCCTGGAGGTTCGGATACCCGATCGCGCCCGTCGCGCCCGATCCGTGACAGGGCGCACAATTGTCGCCGAATGCGGCCTGGCCGCTTGCCATGGCAAATTCAAGGAGTTCCGGCGTCGAACGGATGTCCTCGAGAGAAGCGTCGATCAGTTGCTCGCCCGTCTTCGCGCGGTTCTCAAGCCCGGCGTCATAGGCGGCAAGCGCATCCGCGCGCTGAGAGTCGCCGAGCACGCCAGACGTGTAGCTGGAGATCAACGGCCAGGATGGATAGACCACCCAGTAGCCGATCGCCCACACAACCGTTGCATAGAAGATGTAAAGCCACCATTTGGGCAGCGGATTGTTGAGCTCCTTGAGCCCGTCCCACTCGTGCCCCGTTGTTTCCACCCCGGAGATGGTATCGATTTCCTTGGAATGTGCATCAGCCATCGATCAATCCTCCCGCAGGGGGATGTGTGCGGCCTCGTCGAAGCGCTTGCGGTTCTTCGGCCACAAGGCATAGGCAAGGACGCAGAGGAAAATGATTACGAAGTAGACAAGGCCCCAGGTCTGCGCGAAGGAGGCCATGGTGGTATAGGATTCGTTCATTGCCCCCTCCTCAGCGCAGGTTCGCTTTGTCGTCGTAGATGGAGAAGTCGACCAGCGTGCCCAGCATCTGCAGATAGGCGATGAGCGCGTCCATCTCGGTCACTTCTCCCGGGTTCCCGTCGAAGTCGCGAACGATGGCATTCGGATAGCGCTCCAGGAAGGCGTCGACATCGTCTCCCTCCGGGTCGGCCTGCGCGCGAAGGTCGAGCCTGGCGTTCTTGATCTGCTCTTCCGTGTAGGGGACGCCCGCAACCACGTTCGCCTCAAGGTGCGCCGCGATCTCCCGGTCTTCCACTCTTTCCCCGGTGAGGAAGGGATAGCCCGGCATGATCGATTCAGGCACGACCGAACGCGGATCGACCAGATGGTCGTGATGCCATTCGTCGGAGTATTTGCCACCGACGCGGGCAAGATCCGGCCCCGTGCGCTTGGACCCCCACTGGAACGGATGGTCGTACATGGATTCCGCCGCCAGCGAGAAATGACCGTAGCGCTCGATCTCGTCGCGCATCGGGCGGATCATCTGCGAATGGCAGAGGTAGCAGCCTTCGCGGATGTAGACATTGCGCCCGGCCAGCTCCAGCGGGGTATAGGGGCGCATGCCCTCCACCTTCTCGATCGTGCTCTTCAGGTAAAAGAGGGGCACGATTTCCACCAGGCCGCCGATCGCAATGACGATGACGATGCCGACGAGCAGGACGAAGGACTTCTTTTCGAAGATTTCGTGCTTTTTCCAAAGCGACATGTTCTTGCTCCCCGTCTTCACTCGGCCGGAGCCAGGGCTTCGCCGGAAGCCGTTTCGGCTTCTTCGGCTTCGCCGTAGCGGACGGTCATATAGAGGTTGTAGGCCATGATCAGGCTGCCGATGACGAAGAGCGCTCCGCCCAGTGCCCGGATCACGTAGAAGGGATGCATCGCCTCCACGGTCTCGATGAAGGAATATTCAAGGAAACCCAGCCGGTCGTAGGCGCGCCACATCAGGCCCTGCATGATGCCGGACACCCACATGGCGCAGATGTAGAGCACGATGCCGATGGTGGAGATCCAGAAGTGCCAGTTGACGAGCTTGAGGGAATAGACCTGACGCTTGTTCCACAGCCACGGGATGAGGCAGTAGAGCGCGCCGAAGGAGATGTAGCCCACCCAGCCGAGCGCGCCTGAATGCACATGCCCGATGGTCCAGTCCGTGTAATGCGACAGGGAGTTGACGGAGCGAAGCGACATCAGCGGCCCTTCGAAGGTCGACATGCCGTAGAAGGCGACCGAGACCACCATCATGCGCAACACCGGGTCGGTGCGTAGCTTGTCCCAGGCGCCCGAAAGCGTCATCAGGCCGTTGATCATGCCGCCCCATGAAGGCATCCAGAGCATGATCGAGAAGGTCGCACCAAGCGTCGATGCCCATTGCGGCAGAGCCGTGTAGTGCAGATGGTGCGGGCCCGCCCAGATGTAGAGGAAGATCAGCGCCCAGAAGTGCACGATCGACAGGCGGTAGGAATAGACCGGCCGGTCGGCGCGCTTGGGAATGAAGTAGTACATGATGGCGAGGAAGCCGGCGGTCAGGAAAAAGCCGACGGCGTTATGGCCGTACCACCACTGCACCATGGCGTCCTGCACGCCGGCCCACAGGATGTAGGACTTTGTACCGAACACCGAGACCGGGATCGTCAGGTTGTTGAAGATGTGCAGCATCGCGATCGTGACGATGAAGGCAAGGTAGAACCAGTTCGCGACGTAGATGTGCGGCTCCTTGCGCTTCCACAGCGTGCCCATGAAGACGAAGAGATAGACCACCCAGACGATTGTCAGCCATAGGTCGGCGTACCATTCCGGCTCCGCGTATTCCTTGGATTGGGTCGCGCCTAGCAGATAGCCCGTGCCGGCGATCACGATGAAGGCGTTGTAGCCCAGAATGACGAACCATGGCGCGATTCGGCCTGGCATGCGCGCGCGGCATGTGCGCTGTACGACGTAGAATGACGACGCCAGAAGAACGTTGCCGCCAAAGGCGAAGATCACCGCCGATGTATGCAGCGGGCGCAATCGCCCAAAGTTGGTCCAGGGCAGATCGAAATTCAGCACCGGATAGGCAAGCTGAAGCGCGATGATCAGGCCCACCGTGAAACCCGCAACGCCCCAGAAAACGGCAGCCCACGCGCCGAACTTGATCGGCCCGAGGTTGTAGTTCGGCTTGCCGCCGATTTCCTGCGGTATCTCTATCCCGCCGTCGTTGAAATAGTTCTTGAAGATGACGAACGCGCCGACGGCGGCGAAAAGCGCGCCGATCGACGTGTGAAACGCCATCACCTGATCGTATGTCTTGCCGGCGATGATCACACAGGCAAATGCGAGCACGAAGAGGAAGGCTGCGAAGAAGCCCTCCTCGATCGTGAGATATTTGGCTTTTGTTTGAGCCATTTTCGCGCCCCAGGTCCGTTGGTTCGTCCAATCCCGAATGGATCAGGCCGACTTATGGCCGAGCGGTGCGAACCCGCCTTGATCCAGGTCAACTTGTTTATGTCCGAATGGCTACATCTGCAGGAATGCCATTCGCCTCTGCGACGATATGCGCGTCCCGAAACACGAACGATACGAACGGGATACGCACTTGCCCCAAGGGTATGGAACTATCGCCGAGAAACGTTCCGCCCGCAACTGGAGCTCTGCCCGGGAAGGCCGGATCGCTTTCGCAATCGCAATTCGCTCCAGGTTTTGTTGGAAAGGCTGAGCGAAGCCATCAGGCCCCGGCCGTTTGCCTCGGTCCCAGTACGATGCGGGTGACAAAGGGAAGAAGCAGGACCATGCCGATATAACGGGCGAGCTGATGGCTTGCGACGAACGCCGGGTCGAAATTCAGGATGAAGGAAAGCAGTGTCATCGCCTCCAGCCCTCCCGGCGCATAAGCCAGCAGCATCTGGCCGAACGGCAGCCCGAATGCCTGGGAAACCGCGTAGGAGGCGACCACGGAAATTCCGAAGCCGACGATGAATGCGCCTACGGAGGCGGCGAGCAGCTTCATGAACATTGAAAGATTGGTATTGCCGAAACGCGCACCCACCATGGAACCTAGCGCGATATAGCAGGGGATAACCATCCACTGCGGGAGCGCCACCGGAAATACGCCGAAGGCGTTAAGCCCGGAACTCATGAAAAACGCGCCCGTCAGCCAGCCTCCAGGCAGGCGGAGCCTGACTGCGACAATGCTTGCGACGATGCATAGCGCGAATATGACGATCATTTCGCCCGCGCCCGGGTACAAGGGTGGTGCAGGCGCCGTCATGGGGTGTTCCGCGGTTCCGGCGATCAGCGAGGGCAGAAGCGCGATCAGCACGAAAAGACGGAAAGATTGCGATACCGCGATACGCGAAAGATCGGCCGAACGGTCCGACGCCAGAGCGAAAACGAAAGACAAGGCTCCCGGAATCGCGCCGAAATATGCGGCTTCCCGATCCCATTTTCCGACGAAGTGAAGAAAGGCATATGTTGCGGCGGTGATCGCGAATACGACCACCACCAGGACCGCCATTGTAACCGGCCATTCGCTGACACGCTCGACCACATCCGGCCTGACGCCTGCTCCCATGGACACGCCAAGCACCACGAACATTCCGTTTCGCAAGTTGTCCGGGATCATCGTCGGCACTTTCGAGAAAGTCCCGACCGCAACGAAGATCATCGCCCCCGAAAGCCAGGCAGCCGGCAGACCGGCGAGATCGAAAACAAAACCTCCAAGCGTGCCGAGAAGCAGCGTTGCTGCGACGCGGGCGAGAATGGATGATGAGGGCAGCGAGAGCGACAACTTCGGAAACCGGTTCATGAGTGTGACGGCGCCTCTATATCGCGCTCTTTCCTCAAAGGCATTATTGATTCATATAATCAATATATGGAAACATTGATTTTCGTTTTCTTCTCCCTACGAACCGCTCACCCCAGCACTGCGGCCAAATCCGTTTCCGGCATCTTCGGGTGCAGCAGAACATTACCCTTTATGGATTCGCGCTCCGCCGAATGCCTGACGGACGCGCGTTCCTGCAGCGCTTTCAGGAAGGCAACGAGATGGCGATGCTGCGAAAGGTCCTGCTCATAACCCGTTGGGTAGAGCTGCGCCCAGCGCGCGCATGCCGCAAGATAGAAATCCGCGACGGTGAAGGTTTCTGCGATCAGGTATTTTCCACCACCCTTGGCAAGTTCGGCATCCAGCAGCGCGAAATGGCTTTGAACGCGCCGCAGCACGGATTTTCTGAGCGTATCCGCGTCTTTCTCGCCTTCGACATACCGGTGAACGTAGAAGGCGACGCGTAAATCCGCATGCAGAGTGTTCGAGATATAGAACAGCCATTTCAGAAGGCTCCCGCGCGACGGTGAGTTGGGCGCCGGCGCCAACCGGCCGGCGCGGTCGGCAAGGTGAAGGATGATGGCGCCGGTCTCGAACATCGGCGCATCCTGCTCCGCATCGACCAGCACCGGGATAAGTCCTTGCGGATTGAGGGCTCTGTACTCCGGCTTCATGTGTTCCCTGGAAGACCGGTCGAGGAGAACGTCTTCATAGGCAAGTTCCAGTTCCTCAAGCACGAACCGGACGACGAGATTCGCGCTGTCCGGGGAGTAAAAGAGTTTAAGTGGCTTGCTCATAACGGGTGATCGTCGCTCCATAGAGGATAAAAAATTCCGGTGAACTGATCCGACTTGAGCAAAATCAAGGCACGGTGCGCATACGCATGTCACCTCAGCGGCATGAGCACGCTAGAACAGAAATACGCAACCAGAAACGTCCCGCGCTATACCAGCTATCCGACGGCCCCGCACTTTCATGCGGGCATCGACGGCGCAGCCTACGGCAAATGGCTCGATGAACTCGATGCCGGGCTGGACCTTTCGATTTACCTGCATGTGCCCTATTGCCGGCACATCTGCCACTATTGCGGCTGTCACACCAAGGCGGCAAGGCGCGACGATCCGGTTATCGCCTACGCAGAGACCATGGTGAAGGAAATCGCACTCACGGCAAAAAAACTCGGGTCAAGGCGACGCGTCGCCCATGTCCACTGGGGCGGTGGCACGCCAAGCCTCCTGCCGCGAAATGCGTTTCTCAAGGTGGTTCGTGCACTACAGAACGCCTTCGAATTCGCGCCTGACCTTGAACATGCGATCGAACTTGACCCCCGCACGGTCTCGCCGGAGCTTGTTGAAACGCTCGCCGATGCAGGCATTACCCGCGCAAGTCTCGGCGTGCAGGATTTCGACGCAAAGGTGCAAACGGCAATCGGCCGCTTTCAGCCGTTCAAGGTTGTTGCCCGCTCGGTGGAGCTTTTGCGCGGCGTTGGAATAACGGCGATCAATTTCGACCTGATGTATGGCCTACCGCACCAGAATCGCGACACGATCCTGCACACGATCGAACTCACAAGCCGGCTCGCTCCCGGGCGCATCGCGCTTTTCGGCTACGCCCATGTACCATGGATGAAGAAGCATCAGCGGCTCATCGACGAAGCAGCCCTTCCCGGCGCCAATGAACGTATCGAGCTTGCCGATTGTGCACGCCACGCACTCGTGGAGGCCGGCTATGAGGAGATCGGCCTCGACCATTTTGCCTTGCCCGGCGACTCGATGGCCCTGGCCCTGAATGCCGGCACATTGCGCCGCAATTTCCAGGGCTACACCACCGATACGGCGCAGGTCCTGATCGGATTCGGCGCCTCGTCCATCGGGTTTCTCCCGCAAGGCTACGTTCAAAACGCACCGGACGTCGGCAGATGGGCGCGATTGATCGAAGGCGGCGTTTTGCCGATCGTGCGCGGCATCGCGCTTGATGCCGACGATCGCATGCGTGCCGCGATAATCGAATCTTTGATGACCGACTACGCCGTCAGCGTGCATGAAGTCGCACCCCACTTCGGCTTGGCCGATTACGACTTCACGCAGGAATTCGAGGCGCTGGAGGAGCTCGTCCGCGACGGTATCGTCACGATCGACAAGGGCCACGTCGAGATGACCAAGGCCGGGCGGCCCTTCGTTCGCGTGGCGGCAGCCGCTTTTGACGCGTATCTCGAGCGCGGGGTGGCGCGCCATTCGATGGCCGTTTGATCGCAAGAACTCGAAAAAAAAGCCCCGACCGAAAGGCCGGGGCCAGAACACAGAGAGAGATTTGCAATCTCTTCCACCAGCAAGAAACAGGCGAATGCCGCAACTTGTCAAGTGCGCCCGGAATTTGTAGCCGCACCGCCCGGGCGGTTAATGAATGCCGGTCATCTGACACATGCGGCAGACGTTGACGATCCTTATCTGGTCCTGACGCTCGATGCAGATCAGGCCCCTGCGCTTCATCTCCGAGATTACCCGGCTAACTGTTTCGATCGTCAGGCCGAGATAATCGGCAATTTCCTGCCGTGTCATATGCAAGGTAACGCTGCGACTGTCGTCGGTTCCGTCTTCTGCGGGGCCGGCGCATGCGAAGCCGCCGCGGTTGGGCACCATGCGCATCAGGAAAGTGGAGACACGCTCCATCGCAGACTTGCGGCCGAGAAGAACCGCATGATCGTGCAGCGTTTCCATCTGCGTCAGCAGGCAGCGCGTCACATACTGCTGGAGCGAGGGTGAGGCTTCCAGGGAATTTCGATCCAGCGTGCTGACCTTGACCGGCGTCAGGGACTCTGCCGTGCAGTCGTACACCTCTCCTGCAGACAGACCGAATACCGAACCCGCGTTCAGAATTTCCACCACCTGCCGGCGTCCGTCGGGCAAAAGCTTAAAGAGCATCACGACGCCTTCGTCGAGCTCGTAGAGCCGCTCCGCCTTGTCGCCTTCGTAAAAAAGCACGGAATGCTGCGGGTGACGCATCGGACGCAGAGTGCAGTCGTTTTGGATGCCAACCCTTGGAAACTCGGAATTTGCCGGCGCTGCGCGTCCGCCGCCCGAATTGAAACCACGATCAACGTAAGCCATGCCACCCTCCTGTAAACGGCATGAAGATTTGGAATGAAGCGGCGACCCGGCCATATTGGCCAGTTCCTTCGGCAAACCGGCGCCCCGTCCGACGCCGCTCTCCCCATCGCTTCGCCAGCACCCTAGCTTTTTGATTGATCTGGATAAATTCGGTCGTTTCCGTACGTCATCCTACCTATCAAAAATGTCGCGCCCCGGCACCGTGTCGTCCGGCTCGGCGGCAATACAGGTCGAGATATTCGCTTAAAGATGCCGTAGCAGCGTTTCCTCCTGCAATGGCTTTCGCAGCAAAACATCCGCGGTCTCACCGTCGAGAAGCCTGTCGATCGCCCTGCTCGATTGTCCGGAAATAGCGATAACTCTCGGCTGGTGCTTGAGGCGCTTGACCCATCTGATCACCTGAATCCCCGTAAGCCCCGGCAGTCCCAGGTCGACAATCACCGTATCGCGGTCACCCGGAGGGTTTACCTCGAAGAACGACTCGGCATCCGGGTAGGTAGCCGTCTCATGGCCTATTGAGGCGAGAAGCAACGCGAGTGCGTCTGACACGCCCGGATCGTCTTCAACGATATGGATCGTCACGAGCAGTCTGGTCCATTTTCTTCACTGAAAGGAACCGTGAAACTATAGCTCTTTATCGCCGCGGTAGAACTACGGACAAACGCGTAAGACCTTATCCTGTCAGCGATTCCGCCTGGGAAAGCCCGCTGCGGCGCCAATGGGAGACGATTGCTCAGAAAATCGTGAACGCCCGGCGGCCTTGCGCCCCGTCGGCTTCAGCCTTCGGGGGCCTCGCCGGTCAATACGATGCGCACAAGGTCGGCGGCGTTGCGCGCGCCTAGCTTTTCCATGATGCGTGCGCGATGCACTTCAATCGTGCGCGGGCTTATGCCGAGTACGCGTCCGGCTTCCTTGTTGGAGGCACCTGCCGTGATCTGTTCCAGCACTTCCCGCTCGCGCGGCGTAAGTTGCTCCGCGCCGGGAAATTCTCCCGGCTCCGGCGCACCCTTTTCATCGTTTCGCTTGCGTGCATCGATTGCTTCGCGAAGCCTGCCGACCACGGTTTCTGCATCGAACGGCTTCTCGATGAAGTCGTGCGCTCCCTGTTTGATGGCTTCCACGGCCATCGGGATGTCGCCCTGACCCGAGATGACGAAAACTGGCCTGTCGAAATTCCTGTTGTGAAGGATGCTAAGGATTTCGATGCCCGAGCGTCCCGGCATATGAACGTCTATGATGACGCTATCAGGCGTCGTCTGGGATATCCGCTCGAGAAAATCGTCGCCGGTTTCGAACGTCTCCACGTCGAATCCGTCCAGTTCGAACACGACGGACAGCGCATCGCGAACCGCTGGATCATCATCCACGATATGGATCGACGGGGATGGCTCTGACATTCAGTTATCCTTTCAGATAGTTTCGGCACGCTCTGCCGGCTGCGCCTCGCCCGCCGCGAGCAGCGGAAGCTTCAGGTTGAAGACGGCACCGCCCTGCTCGCCGCCAGGTTCCACGATCAAGTCTCCGCCGTGGTTTTGCGCAAGCGACTTGGAGATCGCAAGCCCGAGGCCAAGGCCCCGCCGCTTCGACCCGGAAAATGGCTTGAAAAGATCCGGCACGAGTTCGGGAGGGACACCGGGGCCGGAATCGCGAACGGCAATCACCAGATGTGTATCGGTCTTGTTTGCCGAAACCTTCACTGCCCGGTACGAAGCGCATTTCACGGCTTCCATGGCATTTCGCATCAGGTTGACCACAACCTGTTGAATCTGCACCGGGTCGGCATGAAGCATGGGAAGGTCGTCCTCGACCTCGAGGCTCAGTTCGATTTCCTGCGAGGCATCGCCAAGGCTGGCGAGCTCAAGGCATTCCTTGAGCAGTTCGGACACATCGACGGGCTTGCGTTCCGGATCGCGCTTTTCCACGAACTGGCGCATGCGCTGGATAATCTGGCTTGCCCTCTCCGCCTCCTTGACGGTTTTCTCGATCACACTGGCGAATGTATCGTCCAGGCTGTTGATATTATCTGTCTTGCGCTTGATGGCCTGCAGATAGAGCATGATCGCCGTAAGCGGCTGGTTCAGCTCGTGGGCGATCGCAGCGCCCATTTCGTCAAGCGCGTTGATCCGCGTCATGTTGACGAGTTGGGCCTGCGCCTGGGCCAGGCGCTTTTCCACCGCCTTTCGGGCCCTGATGTCGCGCATGATGCCGATGAACTGCCGGCCTTCGGGCGTATGCGCCTCGCCAACGGAAAGCTCGATCGGAAATTCCGTACCGTCGCGATGGCGCGCCCTCACCTCGCGCCCGATGCCTATGATGCGCCTTTCTCCGGTGTCGAGATAGTGTTTCACATAGCCGTCGTGGCGCCTGGCATAATCTTCGGGCATCAGCATCTTGACGTTGCGCCCCCGCACTTCTTCGGCGGAATAGCCGAACAGCCGCTCGCATGCCTTGTTGTAGAGGATGATGCGCGCCCGGTCGTCCATCACGACGATGCCGTCCACCGCCGTATCGAGCACGCTATGCAGGCGGGCCTTCGAAACGCTGGCATCTGTCGAGAGGCTCTCGCTGTGATCCTCGCGCATGGTAAAGGGGCCCGAACTCATCTCCTGAAGGAGAATGTTATTTCACGATCTACGAAAAAATCCGTACCCCATCGGATTGCGTTTCGTCAACGCGACAGCCAGCCTTGAAGCCGCTCCGCCGCTTGCGCCAGATCGTTTCTGCTTCGGGCAAAGCAAAGCCGCAGATACCCTTCGCCCGCCGGGCCGAAAGCCGCACCCGGCGCAAGGCCGACGCCGGTCTCCGACACGATCTTTTTGGCCGTCTCACGGCTGTTATCGAAGCCCATCACTTTGAAAAACAAATAGAATGCGCCTTCCGGCGGGGCGTATATGACCTGTTCGGCGTCATCGAGAACCTCCCGGATCAGCGCCTGTCCAGTCTTTGCACGGGCAACCTGTTCCTCAACGAAACCATCCCCGTGATTTAACGCAGCGATGGCCGCTCGTTGCATGAAACCGGCAACGCCGGACGTTGAATACTGGATCAGATTTTCGATGACCTGGCCTAGTTCCGCGGGCGCGCCGAGCCAGCCGATTCGCCAGCCCGTCATCGCCCAATTCTTCGAAAACGTATTGACGTAAAGGATCCTGTCCCCCTCCTCCGCCACATCGTGGAACGACGGAGCACGGGCTTCGGCGCCATAGACGAAACGGCTGTAAACCTCGTCGGCGATAACCCAGAGCCCGCGTTGACGGGCTTTATCCAGCACCGCCTTCAGCGTTTCGCGGTCCGCCACCCAGCCGGTCGGATTGCATGGCGAATTGAGATAGATCGCCGTGGTGCGCGGGGTCACCGCATCGAACATGCGATCGACGTCGAGGCTCCAGCCATTGGGCGAAAACCGCATTGGCACACGCACCGCCTTCGCACCCATGACGCCCACGGCCGCAGCCAGGTTCGGCCACGCCGGATCGTGGAGGATGACCTCGTCTCCCTCACCCGCCACGCACTGGATCGCAATCTGCATGGCTTGCATGCCCGATCCGGTGACGTAGAACTCCTCCGCCGTAAGATTCCCGCCGTACTGGTGTGAATGATAATCGGCAAGCGCTTGGCGCAACTCGGGGATGCCGCGCTGATAGGTGTAGAAGGTCTCGCCCGCTTCAAGCCCGCGGTTTGCCGCCTGGCGAATGAATTCGGGCGTCTTGAGGTCTCCCTCTCCAACCCAAAGGGGGATCAGGTCTTCGCGTTCGCGCGCGAAATTCATCACCTCCACGATTCCGCTTTCAGGCGCGTCGCGGGCTTGCTTGCGCAATGATGGCAGCAGTTCGGTCACGTCCTTGGCTTTCCCGGCAATACGATTCGGCTCGACACTATATGCGCGCTTCGCCCGCGCCGTCTCCAGTCACGTTTTCGACCACGGCGGATTCTCTCCATCCGCTCGCGCCATCCACGATCGAAAAAGCCTTCGCACAAGGCAGAATGGACAGGCCAGCCCAAACATGCTCCGATCTTGCGGAAAACAAGTGAAGCTGGAGGAAACGCAAGGTCATGCTTGAGGGATGGGTCGTCATCCTGTCTGCGCTCGGCTATGTGATCCTGCTGTTTGCGATCGCAAGCTACGGCGACCGTGTTTCGCGCCATATCGTACCTGGCCGCGGGCGTCCCCTCATCTACGCGCTTTCGCTATCCGTTTACTGCACGTCCTGGACATTTTTCGGTTCGGTCGGCGGGGCGACACGCAACGGCATCGAATTCCTGACGATCTATATCGGCCCTGTCATCGTCTTTGCCCTCGGTTATCCGCTCTTGCGCCGCATTATCCGGCTTGCCAAGACCGAGCGCATAACCTCGATTGCGGATTTCATCGGCGCGCGTTACGGCAAGAACCAGTCGGTCGCCGCCGTCGTCACCATCATCGCCGTCGTCGGCATCATTCCATATATCGCCTTGCAGCTTAAGGCCGTTTCGCTTTCGGTCACGACCATGATCGCGGAGCTAAGCGTACCGGCTGGCGAAGCGAATGTCCCGGTCTTCGGCGATATCGCGCTTCTGATTGCCGTATGCATGGCGGTCTTTGCCTGGTTATTCGGCACACGCCATATCGATGCGACGGAGCATCAGGAAGGCATGATGCTCGCCATCGCTTCGGAGGCGGTCGTCAAGCTCGCCGCCTTCCTCGCGGTCGGCATCTGGGTGACGTTTTTTCTCTATGACGGGCCGGGCGAGGTATTCAGCGCAATCGCGAGCAGTCCCGCCGTTACGGACAATTTCACGCAGCCGCTTCGCGGCGGCAACTGGATCGTGATGTCGATGCTGTCGCTGTTTGCGATCCTCATGCTGCCGCGCCAGTTCCATGTGACGGTGACCGAAAACAACTCGGACGCGGAGCTTCGCCGCGCGACATGGCTTTTTCCGCTTTATCTCGTAGCCATCAATATTTTCGTCGTTCCGATCGCGGCTGCCGGCATGATTCTCATCAACGACGGCACCAACCCGGACACCTATGTGCTTGCCCTGCCGCTTGCCATGGAAAAGCCGTGGCTTGCCCTGTTCGCCTTCATTGGCGGGCTGTCGGCGGCAACCGCGATGGTCATCGTGGCCACGGTTGCCCTTGCGATCATGATTTCGAACGACCTCGTCATGCCCTTCATCCTCCGGCAAAGTTCGGAGGATGCGGTCATTTCGTCGTCGGGCGACGACATGAGCCGGCTGCTTTTGCGCATCAGGCGTGTCGCGATCTTCTTCATTCTTATCCTGGCCTATGCCTACTACCGTGCGGCGGGCGATACGGCGGCACTGTCTTCCATCGGCCTTCTGTCCTTCGCCGCGATTGCGCAGTTCGCACCCGCCTTCTTCGGCGGCCTGCTATGGCGACGCGGCACGGCGCGCGGCGCGATCGCCGGCATGACGGTGGGCTTCGCGGTCTGGATCTATACCCTTCTTCTGCCCACATTCGCGCAGTCGGGGATCATTTCCGGCGACTTCATGACGACGGGTCCCTTCGGGTTGTGGCTCTTCCGCCCGCAGGCGCTCTTCTCGCTTTCGTTCGACCCCTTCATTCATGGTGTCTTCTGGAGCCTGGCGCTCAACCTGATCGCCTATACGCTCGTCTCCATCACCCGCGCTCCTGAACCGATCGAACGGCTCCAGGCCAATATCTTCGTACCTTCCGAGCTGTCGCCGGCGCCCTCCCTGCGGCTGTGGCGTACGTCCGTCACTGTGGGTGATCTGAAGTCGACGATTGCCCGCTATCTCGGCGAAGAACGAACCGAGCGCTCCTTTACCCGCTTCGCCCGCGAGCACAATCAGGAGATGGACGAGGCGGAGCTCGCCGATCCGCAGATCCTTCGCTTTTCGGAGCAGCTGCTTGCAAGCGCCATCGGCGCGGCATCGTCGCGGCTTGTCCTTTCGCTGCTCGTCAAGCGGCGGGATCCTTCGGGCAAGGGCGCGATGAAGCTGCTCGACGATGCGACCGCCGCCATTCAGTACAATCGAGACCTGCTCCAGACCGCGCTCGACCAGGTGCGCCAGGGCATCAGCGTGTTCGACCGGGATTTGCGGCTCATCTGCTGGAACCGGCAGTTCCGTGAACTTCTCGGCTTGCCGGCGGAATACGGTCAGGTCGGCACGCCGCTTGACGCCGTCATCCGTTTCAATGCCGAGCGCGGCGAATATGGCTCCGGCCCGGTGCCCGCTCTCATTGCGGATCGTATCGACAAGCTCGTCGTTCATCAGGAAACCTTTCAGGAACGGCTCACCTCCTCGGGAACCGTGCTGGAAGTACGCACCAATCCGATGCCGGATGGCGGCATCGTGACCACATACACCGACATTACCGAAAGGGTGATGGCCGAAGAGGCGCTTGCCCGCGCCAATGAAACGCTGGAGCGGCGCGTGCGCGAGCGCACGCAGGAACTGACCCGCGTCAACGAGGAACTGGTGCGCGCCAAGCGGGAGGCGGACGAGGCGAACATCGGCAAGACCCGTTTTCTGGCCGCTGCCGGACACGACATCCTCCAGCCGCTTAACGCTGCACGCCTTTACGCATCGAGCCTGGTTGAAAGGTTCGCCGACAGCGAGAACCGCGATCTCGTGCGCAACGTCGAATCCTCGCTTGAATCGGTGGAGGAGATCATCGGCGCGGTCCTCGACATTTCCCGTCTCGATACCGGCGCGCTGAAGCCGGAGTATTCGGTTTTCCGCCTTGAGGAGATTTTGGACCCGCTTCGGAAGGACTTCGGCCCCATTGCCCGGGAAAAGGAACTCGACCTCAAGATTCTGCCGACGGATATTTCGGTTCGTTCGGACCGCAGGCTCCTCCGCCGCCTCCTCCAGAACCTCGTCTCCAACGGCATCAAGTACACTGCGAGCGGCCGGGTTCTCGTCGGCGTTCGGCGGCGCGCCAACAAGGCGGTGGTCGAAATCCACGATACGGGCATGGGCATTCCCAGCTCGAAGAGGAAACTGATCTTTCTGGAGTTCCACCGCCTGGACGACGGTGCGCGGGTAGCGCGCGGTCTCGGGCTCGGCCTTTCGATTGTCGAACGCATATCCCGGGTGCTCGATCACCCGGTCGAACTCGTCTCAACCGTTGGCAAAGGCTCCATTTTCCGCGTCGATTTGCCGATAGCAGCGGCAATTCCCGCCGATCAGCCTGCCCCGCAGCCGGCGATTGCGGCCAATCAGCTTGACGACATGCTGGTCCTCGCCATCGACAACGAGCCGAACATCCTCGCTGGAATGTCCGTGCTCCTGACCGGGTGGAATTGCCGGGTCATTACCGCAGCCGATGCGAAAGAAGCGGCCGCGAAAATACAGGAAATCGGCGAACGGCCGGACATCCTGCTAGTCGATTATCATCTCGATGAAGGTACGGGCGTCGATGCGGTCGTATCCCTGCGCTGGAAGTTCGGCGCGGACCTCCCGGCAATCCTGATTACGGCGGACCGTTCACGTGCCGTACGCGCGGAAGCGGAAGACAAGGACATCGAATTGCTCAACAAGCCGGTCAAGCCCGCGGTGTTGCGCGCGCGCCTGTCCCGCCACCACAGCAGTCCGCAGGCTGCCGAATAGTAAACGGCCGCCGCCTGCGGACCGCCTCCGGCTGTTTCGGGCAAGGCTTACGCTCCAAGAGCTGCCTGCCACTGCCCCTGTTCGATCTTGGATGCCGCGATCACGGCCTGCGTGCGGCTTTCGACGCCCAGTTTCTGCAGGATAGCGGAAACATGCGCCTTCACGGTCGCTTCCGAAACGCTGAGTTCATAGGCAATCTGCTTGTTCAAAAGCCCTTCCGAAAGCATCATCAGCACACGCACTTGCTGCGGTGTGAGCGTGGAAAGCCTTTGCACCATTCCGGCCACGGCATCGTCTTCGCTGGTCAGGTCCACATCCGGCGGCGTCCAAGTACCACCTTCCATGACCATTTTCACAGCCTCGCGGATGACGTCGATGCCGAGCGATTTCGGGATAAAGCCGGAAGCTCCGAACTCCATGCAGCGCCGGATCGCGGAATGATCCTCGTTTGCGGAGACGATCACCACCGGCACCGACGGATACTGCGCGCGAAGGTACATCAGCCCGGAAAATCCGCGCATTCCCGGCATCGAGAGGTCGAGCAGCACGAGGTCGACTTCCTCGCGTTTGTCGAGTTCCGCCACCGCATCTTCAAGTGTGCCGACCTCGGATATGCCCGCATCGGCATAAAGCATCTCCAGCGTCCGTCTCAGCGCGCCGCGAAACAACGGATGGTCGTCGGCGATTACGAAGTGATATGAAGCGTTTTCCGCCACGCTACTCCTCCCATGGCGCCGATTTCCACCGGCTGCATAGACCGGGCAAGACCGCTGGTCGTCAGCGAGTATAACTGCCCGTCCCGTCTTCATAAAAGACGGAATTCCCCTCGACAAAAGAGTGCACCGAATGCGGGCCTGCGGCAAGCTGTGCGCCGCCGGCTTGGCGCCGAGGCATCCCGGTCCAGGCAAAAGCGGATTGAACAAGCATGGACGACTGCGCCAAATGCCTGTCGTCTTCGCGGCTATGAAGCCGTAATCCTTGTAAGCATCGCCAAGGTGCCGGTAAAAGGTCTGGAGGACGGTGGGAAGGACGAGATGGCCCAGACCATACGATTAGGTTTCAATCCTCGGGCTGCGTGGCGCACCCGCACGAGGCTGCTGACGTTGATTGCGGTTGCCCTCTTGTTGGTGGCCGGTATCGGGCCGCTTGCTTCGGTCATCATCCGTGGCCCTATCGAAATCGCAGGCTTCATGATCGATGAGGCGGGCGCCGCAATCTTGTGCATGGGCGTCCTTACGCTCATTTCCTTCCGTCTTTGCACGACTTTTGAATATATCGACAGGCTGATCGCCGACGAGCCCGGGGAAGGCCCGTTCGCCGTTCCCGGCAAGGGAGAAGCCGAATCGTGAAGATCATTGGCCCCGTCGAACAAGCTCCGAGCAATCGCCGCTATGTGGCATTCGCAGCCGGGCTCGTGGCACTCATGACGGTGCTTGCGGCTCTGGACCGTCTCGGCGTGCCGGAAACGCTGATTCGCTTCGTGATGTTCGCCAGCCCCCTTGTCGCCTTCATCTTCGTAGGTCTTGCCTATGGCACGGTTTCTCCCAACGGCTATCTCGTGGGCGACCGGAACGTGCCTGCCGGGCTAAACGGCCTTGCCATCGGCGCCAGCATCATCGGCGGTTCGCTTTTCATCGGGCTCGCGGACGCTTTGCGTTTGTGGGGAGCGGAAGGTTATTTCATTCTTGCTGCATTGACCGGCGGTCTCTATCTGGCCGGCTTTGTCTTCGCGCCTTACCTCAGACGTACGCAAGCTCTTACTCTTCCCGATTTTTTCGGCCGAAAATACAACAGCAGCACCCTCAGGCTTCTGGGTGCGCTCGTTCTCGTTGGCGCTTTGTTGCCGCTTTTTCTGGCGGAGGTCGAAATCGCAGGCTGGCTGTTCGGCGCGCTCTTCGGGCTTTCCCGTCAAGCCGGCGTTTTCTCGGTGCTCGCCATCCTCCTGCTTACTGTTCTTCTGGGAGGAATGCGCTCGCTCACCTGGGGACAGGCGGCCCAGGCGGTCACCCTGGCC
The DNA here is from genome assembly GCF_009826895.1 of Stappia sediminis. Taxonomy (GTDB): domain Bacteria; phylum Pseudomonadota; class Alphaproteobacteria; order Rhizobiales; family Stappiaceae; genus Hongsoonwoonella; species Hongsoonwoonella sediminis. The sequence continues at coordinate 252,935 of NZ_WUMV01000006.1, forward strand.
GCGGCGTTCGCGCTGCCTGCCTTCTATCTGTGGCTGAACGGCGATGAAGGCTCGTCTTTCGCCGCATCGGTATCGGATGCCGGCATCGCCGCCAGATACCTTCCGGCCGCATTTCAGGGCATGCTTTCATCGTTGTCCTTCGTAGAACTTGGAACGTTGACGGCAAGCATTCTTCTGGGCACCGCGTGTCTGCCTCACATTCTGACCCGCAGCCTTGTCGCTGCAAGCCCCGGCGTTGCCCGTCGTTCCTTCGCCTGGGGCCTTGCGTTTCTCGCCGCGTTTTTCGCGGTTGCAATTGTCTATTCCCGGCAAATCCAATGGCAGCCAACGGCGGAAGAACCGCTCTTGTGGGGAAATGCCGTCGGTGGAATTCCGCCAGCACTTTCCGGTCTCGTATGGATCGGTGCCTTTGCAGCAACGCTGTCCACGGCAGCGGGAACGCTCGTCATCCTGGGCGGCACGCTCGCGCATGACGTTTATTCCCATGCGATCGATCGCATGACGCCGGCAAGCCGCAAGGTTTTCGCCGCCCGTCTGGCCGTTGTAGGGCTTTGCCTTTTCGCAGGCTGGTTCGCACTCAAGCGTCCCGTGGAGCTGGCAACACTCGTGGCCATGTCCTTCTCGCTTGCGGCAAGCGGGTATTTCCCGGTTCTCGTCCTGTCCATCTGGACACGCGGCATTTCGTGGACCGCGGCCCTGGCCGGAATGGTCGCCGGAATTGCCGGTTCGGGCGGATATTTCGCAGGCGTTGAGTATTTGGGAATGGACGAATTGCTCGGCGTCTCGCCATTGGCCAGCGCGGCATTTGGAGTGCCGGCCGGCTTCCTCGCGTCATTGTTCTTCCACGCCGGCGAATGGGCACACAGGTTTTCAATACGTGGCCGCCCGCCGAAGACAGCCGCCAAATCGATTTGACGTACGAGCTACCAATCCATCCCACCTGCCGGAGTGTAGCCATTGTCGGAGTTTCTTTTTCCAGCGATCGCCCCTCATCGCAGCGGCAGGTTGAAGGTTGGCGGCATGCACGAAATCTACTGGGAGGAAAGCGGCAATTCCGCGGGCAAACCCGTTGTCATGCTGCATGGCGGCCCGGGCGGCGGCTCCAATCCGGCGATGCACCGCTTTCACGACCCTGACGTCTATCGCATCATCGTGTTCGACCAGCGTGGCTGTGGCCGCTCCACCCCTCACGCGGAACTTGCGGACAATACCACCTGGCATCTCGTCGCCGATATCGAAACCTTGCGCGAACATCTCGGCATCGAGCGCTGGCAGGTTTTCGGCGGCTCGTGGGGTTCCGCCCTTGCGCTTGCCTATGCCCAGACCCATCCCGGCCGCGTGTCGGAGTTGGTGTTGCGCGGTATTTTCACGCTGCGCCGGGCGGAGTTGCAGTGGTTCTATCAGTGCGGCGCAAGCTGGCTTTTCCCGGATCTCTTCGCCCTGTTTCGCGACCACATTCCGCGAGACGAGCGCGAAGACCTGATCGCCGCTTACCATCGCCGCCTCACGGGACCGGATGCCGATGTTCGCCTCGAAGCGGCCAAACGCTGGGCGCAATGGGAAGGGGCGACACTTTCGGTAAGGCCCGACCCCGCCCGCGTGGAACACTTCGCGGAAGACGACTTCGCCCTCGCCTTCGCGTCGATCGAAGCCCATTATTTCGTGAATGGCGGTTTTTTCGAAAGCGACGACCAACTCCTGAAGAATATAGACCGGATTCGCCATATTCCGGGCGTCATCGTGCAGGGCCGCTACGATGTCGTAACACCCGCCCGGACGGCGTTCGATCTGGCGGCTGCCTGGCCGGAAGCGGAACTGAAGATCATCGACGTCGCCGGCCATACGGCAACGGAGCCCGGCATTTCCGAAGCGCTCATTGCCGCTACCGATTCCTTCAAGAGCCGGCCTGCCTGATCAGACGCCGAAGGCGCAGCGCAAGCCACAGCGCTGAAGCGATATTTCCGAAGAAGAACAGCGCCACGATCCACGCGGCGGCTGAAATCCGGCTGTGCTCCACCACTGCGATCACGATCGCCGCAACCAGGAAGCCCAGATAGAGGTCTGCAAGGCCTACGAAGCCCCATGGATTTGCCGCAACCGCACCGAAGCTTTCCCAGAACGGCGCGCCCGAGGCGAACGCCTTGATTATCAGCAGTGCGAGCGCGACTGCTGCGGCTGCAAGCGTTGAACGAATGATGATCTCCATGCACGGCCCTTCTCATTTCCGGCGCTTCAGAGCGCTTGTCCTGAAAGCGGGATCGCTTTCGTGGATCAAGAATTCGCTCCAGAATCAATATCTTGAGAATACGGCCACGGGGTAACTGCGGATTGCGCTTTCCCCGCTCAGGTTCCGTGATAATGCAGGGTAAGGCTGCGCTGATGGCCGACCGCGCGGTGCTCGATCACATAGATCTCCTGCCACGTGCCAAGGTCGAGCTGCCGGTCGACGACTGGAACCTGCAGGCTCACGCCGGTCAGCGCCGTCTTGACATGCGCGGGCATATCGTCCGGCCCCTCGAGGGAATGTCGCCAGCCGAAGTCGGCGGGCGCCAATCTGTCGAGCGCGTCAAGGATATCCGCCTGGACGTCCGGGTCTGTGTTTTCCTGAACGGTGAGCGAAGCCGAGGTATGCCGAAGAAAAAGCGTCAGCAGCCCGTCACAGGCATCGACCGTTGCCAGCCATTGATTGATACTTGCCGAGATTCCCAGCAAGGAGCGCCCTTGCGTTGAAACGAGCAGCCGCCCCATATGCTGCTTGAGTTCGCGCGCTTCCTCGTCAAGCGTCCATGCGCCAATACCGGCGCCACCGCCTCTCCTTGGCATGATCCCCACCCCCCGCAGGTTTTGGCCCCGGAGCATATCACGCAAAATCCGGATCGGATTTCGCGACAAGGATATGCTCAAGACATTGATTCTGTGCCATTTTCCACCAAAGCGATTCCGCTTTCTTGGAAAGCGCTCCAGAGGAAACTATGCGGTTCGTCCGCTCAATGTGCAAGGCACGGGCTTGAACCCCGCACTTGTGGAAAGTTACCAAAGGGGAGACACTTGACTGCCGCGAAGCCGAATGGGCTTGCGGCCCGAGAGTACGGTTGGATACTGCGACGCCATGGCCGATCTTGACCCTGACCTTTTCCTGAACGAGGCGATCTCGCCCGAGACGAGAGAGTTCAACGCAGAACTCGTCGCCCGGCTTACGGCACTGCCGGATCAGTGGGCCTATCCTCCGGCGTTGATACGCGAGCGGCGCGCACAAGGTCTCGGCCCCTTCCCGCTGCCGCCCAAGAGCGAGCGGGCGGAAACGATATCGATATCCGGGCCGCATGGCGATATTCCCCTGCGCATTATTCCGCCTGGCGGGCGGGCGCCCGTCGGCGCGTATCTCCATATTCACGGAGGCGGCTGGACGCTCGGCGCGGCCGACCAGCAGGACCCCCGCCTTGTCGAGATCGCCGACAACACCGGGCTCGTCATCGTCTCGGTGGACTATCGGCTTGCGCCCGAACACCCCTATCCGGAAGGCCCTGACGATTGCGAGGCTGCCGCTCTCTGGCTCTTGTCCGAAGGGGCACTCAGGTTCGGCATTGAATGGTTTTCGATAGGCGGCGATTCGGCCGGCGCCAATCTGACGGCGGCAACTTTGCTGCGGCTTCGCAAGTCGTACGGGCGGTCCCCCTTTTCGGCTGCCGTCTTCATTTGCGGCTGCTTCGACCTGACGATGACGCCGAGCGTGCGCTCCTGGGGTACGGAAAAGCTCGTGCTGAACACACGTGATATCGAAATGTTCGCACGCCACTACCTCACGCGTGGCGGCGACCCGGCGAACCCCGACATCTCCCCGCTATATGCCGACCTGTCGGATTTGCCGCCCGCGCATTTCGTTGTCGGCACGCGCGATCCCCTGCTGGACGATACGCTCTTCATGGCAAGCCGCTGGCGCGCCGCAGGCAACGCTTGCGAGCTGGCGGTCTTTCCCGGCGGGTGCCATGTGTTCCAGCATTTCCCGATCGGGATCGCGGAACAAAGCAACGCAGCGATAGATCGGTTCCTGACGTCGCGCTTGAGCAGATCGTGACCGGCATCAACAGCTGGCAAGAATAACGAACCACTGTGCACACCGGGCAGCTCACGTCCGGAGACAAGGAATGAAGACATGTCTGCCGTGGAGACGCTGTTTTCCTTCGTGAACCGGTGGGAGTGCGACGAAAACGACCACCTCAACGTCCAGTTCTATTTCTCCCGCTTCGACGAGGCCGACCGTCAGTTTCGCCTCGTCACGGGACTGAGCGATGCGCTGGTGGGCACGCGCCGTGTGCGCCATGTACGCTATCACAGCGAGCTCGTGACTGGGGATGTGCTCATCGTGCGTTCGTTCGTCGCCTTCGACGGACCGCACATGCTCACCGTGGTTCACGAGATGTGCACGGACGAGGGCAACCTCAGCGCGACGGCGATCGACGGCTACGAAGTTGCCGAAACCGCCATCCGCGAGTTGAGGCGCCGTTTCAAGGCGTTCGAGCGGGAGATGCCGGACGAGGCGCTGCCGCGCGGTCTCTCCGCCGCACAACCCTCCTTCAAGGTCAATCCCGATGCGCTGATGAAGGCGGGGGCCAGGATCGTCAACCGTTCGACCATCACGGCGCGAAATCTCGGGCCGGACGGCCGCGCCGACGATGAACTGGCGCTGGCCCGCTTTACCGAAGGCGCGCCGCATGTCTGGAACCTGACCCCCATGACCAGCCGCTGGCTCGCCGAGCGCGGGCTCGGCCGTGTCGCGGTGGAAATGAAGCTCGCCTGGGCGGGGCCCATAAAGGCCGGAGACCCGGTCATCGTCATCAGCGGCCCGGTGGCGGCGGCAAAGTCCACCTTCACCTTCCGCCATCACCTGTTCGAAGCGCGGGCGAGCCGGCTTGCGGCGATCTGCGATGTCGTGGCGTTGACCATGGGCCTTGAGACACGCAAGGCGGTGCCGCTCGAAGACGACATCCGCAAGTCGATCTCCGAAATGTCAATCGCGTAGGGAGGCGCTCTCCGGCGGCGCCTACTGGTCGGAACTTTCGAATTCGTCGCGCAGATCCTTCATCAGGCCGAAGAACCGTCGCATCGCCTTTTCGGTAAAGTCCAGCGCGCGGTCGATCTGCTCTTCGTCGTTTTGGGTCAGGGCGCCGGAGGGAGCGTCCGTCTTCGGCATCACGTCTTCTTTAGATATTCCGTTCAGCGCCTCGTCCGCCGCCCGGCTGATGGCAAGTATCTTCGCCTCCAGTTCGTCGTTGCGCGCGGAGAGCTTCTCGACTTCGCTTCTGAGTTCGTCGATTTCGTCTTCCAACGCGCGCTGCGCATCCGGAACGGGCGCGCAGCGCCAGGCGTCGTTCACATTCTGGCACAGTGAAACGAGACCGCTCTCCCGGTCGACCCGAAGAAAACCCCCGTCCGTTTCCTCCAGGCCGTAGCGGTCCCGGTCGAGCACATCTTCCTGGGCAAAGGCCGTTTGCGCCAGCAGCATGCCAAGCAGTAACGCAATCACCCTTGGAATCATCTTGGTATCCTCGCGGCAAGCCATTGAGATACAATCATAACGGCTTTGAAGCTCGAGGGCATCAAGCGAGCGGCGATTTGTCGCCGGTTATTCCGCGCTATAGGGCTCCCGGTCGCTTTTCAGCGCGTCTTCCAGAAGTTCAAGGCTGTCTTGTCCCCAGAACACTTCGCCCTTCCAGACGTAGCTTGGCGAGCCGAACACACCCGCCTCGACCGCCTCTTGCCGATGAGCTTCATATCGCTCGGCGATTTCGCTTCCGTCCGCTGCGGTCAGGATCTGCTCGCCATCGACGCCGAGATCGTCGAGAATCGCCTTCAGCACGTCACGCTCGGCGATATCGCGCTCCTCGGCCCAGCAAGCCCGGAAGACGCGATCGGAAAATGCGCTTATCGGCCCTCCTTCGCGTGCAAGCACGATCACGACGCGATCGGCCAGTCCTGCATTCGTCGGAAAATGTTTGGGGTGAAGGTTCAGCGGAAGGTCACGCTTTTCCCGCCAGCGCTGCAGATCGAGAAGTCGATAAGCCTGACGTGCGGGGTGGCGCTTGCCAAGTGGCAGCCCACCCGTTTCTGCAAACACCTGGCCAAGGTTTACGGGCTTGAAACGCACGGCATAACCGTATTCGTCCGCAAGCTTCAAAAACGCCTGGTGGCCGATATAGGCCCACGGCGAAACCTGGGTGAAGTAATAATCGATAACGCGCTGCATTGAGCGATCTCCGCTGAGAATTTTCGGCGGCTACCCTGCGCGCGCATGGCCCGTGTTTCAAGCCTTCTCGTCTTCGTTCACCAAAGCTTCAAGAAGATCGATGCGGTCGGCTTCCGCAGGCGGCTTGTCCCATCTAAGGCGCGCTACACGCGGAAAGCGCATGGCAAGGCCCGATTTATGCCGCTTCGAGCGCGCAATTCCTTCAAACGCGACCTCCAGTACAAGTCCGTTTTCCTTCGTGTGGACAACCTCACGCACGGGGCCGAAGCGGTTCAGCGTATTGTTGCGCACGAAGCGATCTATCTCGAGCAGCTCCTCGTCGGTGAACCCGAAATAGGCCTTGCCGACCGGTACGAGTTCACCTTCACGCCAGACGCCGAACGTGTAATCGGAATAGTAGGACGAGCGTTTGCCGTGCCCGCGCTGCGCGTACATCAGCACCGCATCGACGAGGAACGGATCCCGCTTCCACTTGAACCAAAGTCCTTTCGGCCTGCCCGGAACGTAGGGCGCATCCCGGCGCTTGAGCATGACGCCCTCAATCGCCGCCGCGTCTTCACCAGCCTCGAATTGCGCCGGGTCTTCTCGCGCGTCTGCAAGCTCTTCCCAGCTTGAAAAGCCGACCATGGGCGAAGCATGAAGCGCCGGATGAGCGAGGCGGTCGAGAAATCCCTCCAGCCTGTCGCGCCGCTCCTCGAACGGTCGTTCGCGCAGGTCTTCTCCGTCGAGCGAAAGGAGATCGTAGGCGCGGATGCCGACCGGAGCGGATTTCATCAGCGCCTTCGTCACGGTTTTTCGATTGAGGCGCTGTTGAAGCGCGTTGAAGGACTGAACGCGCCCGTCGACCATGACGAGAAGTTCGCCGTCGATCGCGGCATCGAAGTCGAGTTCGTCGACAAGATCGGGAAAGGCGGCGGAGATATCGTCGCCGGAACGCGAAAAAAGCCTGCGTTTCAACGCGCCGTTCCGCTCCCGCCCGGCGGATGCCTGAACGCGGATGCCGTCCCATTTCCATTCGGCGGCGAAATGCGCAGGGTCGAGACGTTCGAAATCCGCCTCCTCTATCGGATGTGCCAGCATCGGCGGGCGAAAGGGTGCCGGATCATCTGTTTCCGGCTTCTGCGCACGGCCTTCCGCCCAGGCAAAAAGGCCTTCATAGGGTGGCTTGAGGCCATGCCAGACCTGCTCCACATCGTCGGGCGACAGTACCCCCAGGCCGGCCACCGCCGTTTTCGCAAGCCTTGCCGACACGCCGATGCGCATGCCCCCGGTCACGAGCTTCAGGAGTGCCCAGCGCCCGGTCTCGTCCAGCGTGTCGAGCCAGCCGGATACAAACCCCGGCACTTCCGTCTTGCCGGCCTTCGCCAGTGTCTCGACCACTTCGGACAATCTTGGCGGGGCCGCGTTCACGCCTTCCCGCTTCGGCCACATGAGTGCGATGGTCTCGGAAAGGTCGCCCACGAAATCGTAGGAGAGCGCAAACAGCACCGGGTCGGCCCGCTTGCCGATCAGTGCGCGCAGCATCGCGGGCTTGGCGTGCCGGAAGTCGAGTTCATTTGTAAGGGCCGCCAGCGCCAACCCGCGCTCCGGATCGGGCGTGGAGGCGAAATAATCGGTCAGAAGGGCAAGCTTCGCATTGCGCCTCGGCTCGAAGGATAGGCGGTCGAGCAGTCTTGCGAAGTCCCGCATTGCCGCCCGTCCCCGTTTACGCCTCGTTGACGATCATCGCGATGCGCCAGTCCTCGCCTTCCAGCATGAGGTGGTAATGGCAGGTGAACTCAAGGATCGGCTCGTCCTCGCGGTCATCCTGCGACCATGCAAGCGAAACGAGCGCCGTCGTTCCGCTGACATGTGCGGATATCACCTCGAAGTCGGAATGGACAACATCTTCCTTTTCAAGCGCTTCCAGGAGCTTCTCGATGTTTTCCAGAAGCTCTTCCTCATCGGCGAAATGCGTGCCCCGCCCGAATTGCCAGATGGTTACGGGAAAGGCGAAACAATCGGCGATTGCATGCGGATCGTAGTCGTCGAAACCCGCGCGATAGGCCTCGAAGAGTTCGGCGATCGCCGCCTGAGCCTCTTCTTCATACGCGTCTTCCGCGACCTGTATGTTTTCGTGTTCCATCTCAAGCGCCTCCCGCCTAGAGCGCTTTCCACGAAAGCGAGATCGCTTTCGTGACAAGAATTCGCTCCAGGATCAATATCTTGAGCATATCCTTGTAGCCAAGTCCGATCCGGATTTGGCAGGATATGCTCGAGTTTTCCGACAGGTATCGGAAATTGCGGCAATATCACGGTTTTCCTGCTTACGCTCCACTTGATTCAGCTGTTTCGCCGCTGTCTTCATATCCGATCATGTTGAGGGGTCGCGCTTTCAGCCCCGCCGTCTTGCACCAGTGGACAAGCGCCTCTTCCGCCCCGTGCGTGACCCATATTTCCTCGGCCCCCGTTTCCAGGACGGTTGCGCACAGGTCGTCCCAGTCGGCGTGATCGGAGATGATCAGCGGCAGTTCGGCGCCACGCTGGCGCGCGCGTGCCCTCACCCGCATCCAGCCGCTGGCAAGGGCGGTCGCAGGATCGCCGAAGCGCCTTGCCCAGCGGTCGGCTAGCTGGCCGGGCGGCGCGATCACGATTTCGCCCGCCAGTTCCTTGCCGCGCTTGCCGACAGGCTCCAGCGGGCCAAGCTCCACCCCTTCTTCCTCATATAGCCGGCACAGCGTCTCAAGCGCGCCATGCAGGTAGATCGGCTTGTCGTATCCGGCTTGACGAAGCAGCGCGATCACCCGCTGCGCCTTGCCAAGTGCATAGGCCCCAACCAGATGCGTCTTGTCAGGAAAGAGCCGCAACGACTTCAAAAGCTTCGCAATCTCGTCCTCCGCTTTCGGATGGCGAAACACCGGCAGACCGAAAGTCGCTTCGGTGATGAAGATATCGCACGGCAGAAGTTCGAAGGCCGCGCACGTCGGGTCGGCCTGTCGCTTGTAATCGCCCGAGACGACGATCCGGAAGCCTGAGAAATCGAGCCTGATCTGGCAGGAGCCGAGCACGTGGCCTGCCGGGTGGAAGGAAACTTCCACATCGCCCATGCGCAAGCTTTCGCCCATTGTCGCCTTCTCTGACGATCCGGCGAAATCCTCGCCGTAGCGCGCCGCCATGATCTTCAGCGTTTCGCCACTTGCCATCACCGCGCCGTGGCCCGCACGGGCGTGGTCCGCATGGCCGTGCGTTATCAGCGCGCGTTCCACCGGTCGCACGGGGTCGATATGGAACCCGCCGGCGGGGCAGTACAGTCCAGCCTCGGTCAAGGTTAGCCGATCGGTAGGTATGGCTCTTCCCCTGTATGGACTCACCAAGCGATTTCATGCGCTTGGCGACCAAGATAGGTCATCTTCGCCCGCTGTCACGAAAACCGTGAACCGGTTAGTTCCCCACAAGCCTCACCAAAGCAACGCGAGCCCTGCCAGAGACACGCGCGTCGTTCAGTCTCTGTTCAACTCCCTGTCGGAAAATCCCTGCAGCATCGGGCACGCCTTGCGGGTGCCTGAAGGGAGGTACGAATAATGAAGTGGCTTGCCGCATTTCTAGGTGCGACGCTTTTCGCCGTTGTCTGCTTGCCCGTGCCGGCTTTCGCCGACATCGTTCATTTGAAGTCGCTGCGAAGCGGGCGCTATGTCACGCTCGATGTGGACCGCGCGGGCCTTCTTGCCGCCACCGCGCAGAAAAAGCGCAATGCCGCCAAGCTCGAACTTGTGCGCCTTTCCGGCAATCGCATCGCTTTTCGCGTGCCGACGAACAATACGTTCGTGCGTGCGGGCGTTGGCGATCGTACGCTTCTGTCCGCCGGCAGCCCGCGCATCGAGGGCTGGGAAACCTTCGAGATGCATCCTCTCTCCCGCCACCGTTTCGCGCTTCGCTCGCTCCGGAACGGGCGTTATGTGCGGGCTGGCGTCGGCCGCGCTTCGCTGCTTGCCGCAGTCAGCAGGAACATCGGTGAATGGGAAACCTTCGAACTCGTCAAGGCGCAGAGCAGGCCCCATGCCAGAAAGCCTGCGATCCCTTCGCTCCACGGCAACTGGCAAATTCGCATGGTACGTGGAGAGGATGGGCGCCTTGCCCCCGTCGCCCCGGTCCTTGCCCAGGCCGCGAAGATCGAGGTCGGGCGAACGGGCCGCTTCACCGCCTTTACCGGCTGCAACGAGATTGCCGGCCGCCTCTCGCAGGACCGTACCCGCATACGCGTTTCGCGCGTCGTCGCCACGAACAGGGGCTGCTCGGGCAAGCGCGGCGAACTGGAGCGCCGGTTCCTTGGTGCATTGCGCTCCGCCATTCGCGTGAACGGCAACCGCCAGCGGATGACGTTTTACGAACGCGGCGGCCGCCCCCTCATGGTGATCGCTCAAAACTAGACCCGATCTGCTTTCGGGCGGCATCTGCCTTGTTTTCATGTTGCAATCGGCTTTTCGACTTTGACCATGACGGGTCACTCGCGAAGGGACTGCCGAAACATGCCTCAAGCTTCTGCCGCCTCGAACCACGATTTCCTGCAAACCGATTGCAGCACTCGGGTAATGCGCCTCGACTGGCCGCGCATCCTTGCCGATCTCGACGCCTTCGGCTTTGCGACGACGGGCCCGCTTTTGACCCGCGAAGAGTGCAAAGCGCTCGCGGCATCCTACGAAGACGACAGCCTGTTTCGCACGCGCATCGTCATGGCGCGCCACGGCTTCGGCAGCGGGGAATACAAATATCTCGCCTATCCCCTGCCGAACCTTGTCCAGTCCTTGCGCACAAGCCTCTACCCGCATCTGGCCCCGCTTGCGAATTCGTGGTCGCAGATGACCGGGCGGGGAGTTTCCTTCCCCGACCACCATGCCGAATTCCTCAAGCGTTGCCACGACGCCGGCCAGACGCGGCCGACGCCACTCCTGCTTCGCTACGGGCAAGACGATTTCAACTGCCTGCATCAGGATCTTTACGGCGACCACGTCTTCCCCCTGCAGGCAGCCTTTCTCCTGTCCGACCCCGGTTCTGATTTCTCGGGCGGCGAATTCGTTCTGACGGAACAGCGCCCGCGCCAGCAGTCGCGCGCATCCGTCGTGCCGCTAACGCAGGGCGAAGCGGTGATCTTCGCCGTCAACGAGCGTCCTGTGAAAGGAACGAAAGGCACGTACCGGGTCCGCATGCGCCACGGCGTCAGCCGCATCAGGCAAGGCAATCGCCACACGCTGGGCGTCATCTTCCACGACGGGGCCTGATCGATCAGTTCGGCATGACCGAAAAATAGAAAACGTAAAACAGGCACCAGAAGCCGAGCCAAATCGCAGCGGCAAGACGTTCCTTCCTGGCCTTTCGCAATCCGGCAAAGGCGATACGCGCAAGCAGCACAGCCAAAGCGAAACGGGCAAATCGCGCCGCGAAACCGAGCCCCAAGAATGCCGCAGCCGGAATCTGCAGGATTGCCGACTGGACTGCGAATATCTTGAAGGGAACGCCCGTCACCGCACCAACGAAGACTGCGAGTGGCCAATTCTCCGTCATCGCCACACGCGTTTCGGCAATCATTCCTGCCGATATTGCCGGAATGGCATCCAGCAGCTCTGTAACCCCTGCCGCATCATGACCGGCGGCAACAATCATCACCGCCCCACCTGCCACCGCGCCAAGCGCCGCCGATACGCAAAGCGCGAACGCCCTCTTCATGCCGAAGCGGATTGCCGCGTAGGTCAGAAGAACATCGGGAACGATGAAGAAGACGGTCGCCTCGGCAAATCCCCACGCGAAAGCTGCCAAATGCCAGGGCACTGTCAGTCCCACACCGGCAGGTGCAGCTCGCTCGCAAGGCGCTTCATCTTCGCCTCGTAGCGGGCCATGAACGCGGCAATGTCTTCCTCGCCGAAGAGCGCATCGCCCACCGCGATATCGCAGTTGAACGGCACCAGAATGAAGGAGCCTTTCGGCAGCGCCCTTCCCAACCCGTGCATGAAGATCGGGATAACGGGCACCTCGGGGCAACCGCGCGCAAGATGCGCGATCCCCTTCTTGAAGCCGGAAAGGTGCTCCGGTTCGCCGCGCGACCCTTCGGGAAAAAGGATCAGGATATCCCCGCGCGCAAGCGCATCTTCGCAAGCCTGTAGCGGATTTGCGCCTTCTTTCGCCCCGCCCTGCCGATCTATAGGCAGAATGCCGATGATGTTCGTCGCAAACCACGCGAGGAACCGGTTCTTCAGGAAATAGTCCATCGCCGCGACGGGGCGGATACGCGGCAGGTCGCGCAAGGGGAAAAGCGCGATCAGCGTCAGCGTGTCGAGGTGCGAATTGTGGTTGGCGGCAAGCACCGCCGGACCGTGATCGGGAAGCTTCTCCCGCCCGCGCAGGTTCACGCCAAGCAGGATCAGAAGCACGGGGCGGATGACCAGCGCGAAGAAGACGAGGCGAAGAAGCTTCATCGCGCCCTCACGCGTAGAAATAGCGGATGATGTGGAAGAAGGCGGGTGCCGCGTAAGTCAGGCTGTCGACCCGGTCGAGGATACCCCCGTGTCCGGGGATCAGACCGCTAGAATCCTTCACCTTCAGGTCGCGCTTCAGCGCGGAGATCGTCACGTCGCCGATGAAGCCGGCAGCCGCGATCGCGGCACCCGCGAAGGCCGACCAAAGCGGATCCATCACCGTCAAAAACGGCCCGAGAAAGACGGCGAGAAGCGTCGTTGTCGCCAGCCCGCCGAGGAAACCCTCCCACGTCTTCTTCGGGCTCACCTTCGGCACGATCGCGTGCCGCCCGAACATTTTCCCCCAGGTGAACTGTGCGACATCGTTGAACTGCGTCAGGAATACGAGAAAGAGAAGCAGCCCCGCTCCGCCCGCCGGATTGCCGATCTCCCGCCCCAGGAACATCAGTCCCGCCAGATGGCTCAGCGCGAAGACGGTGATCATCAAACCCCATGTGTAGGTGCCGACAGCGCGCAGGAAGCCTTCCGTCTCGCCGCGCAGCGTGATCACCATCGAAAGGAGCAGGAACATCCACACGGGAATGAAGACGATGAACATCCCGTACCAGTTGCTGTAGACCCAGTAGAACTGGATCGGCACGGCAAGATAGGCCCACAGCAGCACTTCCCGGTCGATGCGGCGCGTCGGGATAAGCGAGAAATATTCCTTCAGCGCCAGGAACGACAGGAAACCGAGGAACACAACGGAAGCAGCAGGCCCGATCAGGATCGCGACGGTGAAGACGCCGATCATCCACCACCAGGATTTCACGCGCGCGACCAGTTCGTCCGCTCCGGAAACGCCCTTGCGCGAAAGAACGGCGACGATGCCGCTTGCGACGAGAAGCAACGCATAGATGCCGATCAGCACCTGATGGACGGTCGACAATTCCCCGAACATGCTCATGCGCTTTCCCCTTCGGCCAGGGCCGCCTTTGCCCGGCGGAATATCGTGACTATAGAAAGAACGACGGCGATCCAGCCCGCGAAATCCACGTAAGGGGCCGGATCGAGCCCTAGGCCGATGAAAAAGCCGAGCGCTCCGAAAAGCGCCGCCCGGTCGCTCTTGCCGAACGGCCCGTCATAGCGCCTGCTCGCGCCGATTGTCTGACCCAGCACACCGGTCAGTTCTGCGGCCCCCGCCAGGACGACGAAAAGGATGACGGGAACCGCAGCGCCGTCGGAAAGCAGGGCGAAGGGCAGGTAAAGCGCGGCATCCGCCATCACGTCCGTCAGTTCGTTCAGGATCGCGCCGAGCCAGCTTTTCTGCCCAAACTCGCGCGCCAGCATCCCGTCGATAGCGTTGAGCGCCATGCGCGAGAACAAAAGCACCGGCAGCAACAGGAAGGGCCATCGCGACGCAGGCTGAAGCGCCATCCAGAGGCCGAAGGCAAGGCTCGCGATAAAAGCTGCAAGCGTCACCTGATTTGCCGTCACGCCTCGCCCCTCAAGCCAGCGGCAGAATGGGCGCAGCAGGTTCTGGAAGCGGGGTTTCAGATCGTAGATGGTCATCTGATCTTCAAATCCGATGGCTGCAATCAGTCAAAAAACAAATCCCGAAATGAATAACTTCAGCTGATTAAAGAACCGTAAGACCCATCGCCTGCGGAACAAAAATGGGGCAGCCGAAGCCGCCCCATCAATCAGCAAATAAAGCCGGGCAACGTCACGCCGCCTTCTTGGCCTCTTCCTCCGCCTTGGGCGGGAAGCGGCCGTAGAAGGTCTCGTCGCTCTTGGCCATATCGCGCAGGAGCTTGTTCGGCTTGAAGCGCGGGCCCCACTTCTTGGTGAACTTCTTGAGCATCTCGACAAAGGCGGTCGTGCCCATGTTGTCGATATAGCTCAGCGTTCCGCCCGAATAGGGCGCGAAGCCGAAGCCGAGGATGGAGCCGACATCCGCCTCGCGCACGTCGGTGAGGCAGTTTTCCTCGAAGATGCGCGCCGTCTCCAGCGCCTGCATGCCGAGAAGGCGCTGCTTGAGTTCCTCTATGTTAAAGCTGTCGGCTGGCTTCGCCGGGCCGACAACCTCCGAGATACCGGGCCAGAGCGACTTCTCCTTGCCCTGGTAGTCGTAGAAGCCCTTGCCGTTCTTGCGCCCGAAGCGCTCGCGCTTGACCACCATCGCTTCCAGGATGTTGTCGAGCGGGCCTTCGACATAGTTGACGCCAAGGTCCTTGCGCGTCGCCGAGACGATCTTCCACGCAAGGTCGAGCGCCACCTCGTCGCCGAGCGAAAGCGGCCCGACCGGCATTCCCGCCATGCGGCCCGCGTTCTCGATCATTGCCGGCGGCACGCCATCGGCAAGCATCATCAGCCCTTCGCGGATGTAGGTCATCACCACGCGCGAGGTGTAGAAGCCGCGCGAGTCGTTGACCACGATCGGCGTCTTCTTGATCGCCTTCACATAGTCGAGCGCCATGGCAAGCGCACGGTCGCCCGTCTTCTTGCCCATGATGATTTCGACCAGCATCATCTTGTCGACGGGCGAGAAGAAGTGGATGCCGATGAAGTTCTTCGGGCGCTTCGACGCCTCGGCAAGTGAAGTGATCGGCAGCGTGGAGGTGTTGGAAGCGTAGATCCCGCGCGTTTTCATCGCGGCTTCCGCCTTTTCCGTCACCACGCGCTTGATTTCGCGGTCCTCGAACACGGCCTCGATCACGAGGTCGCAATCGGCAAGCTGGTCGTAGTCGACCGTGGCCGCGATCTTCGAGAGAAGCTTTTCCTTGTCTTCTTCGCTGGCCCGGCCGCGCTTCACCGCCTTCGACATCAGCTCGTCGGAATGCGCCTTGCCCTTGTCGGCTGCTTCCTGGTCGCGGTCGATCAGCACGACGTCAATACCGGCCTTGGCGGTAACATAGGCAATACCCGCTCCCATGAAGCCCGCACCCAGAATGCCGATCTTCCTGATCTTGTTCGGCCGCACGTCCGTCGGGCGTCGCGCGCCCTTGTTCAGTTCCTGCATGGAAACGAAGAGCGAGCGGACCATGTTCGCCGCTTCCTTCGACTGAAGGACGTTGGCGAAGTAGCGGCTTTCCACCGTCAGCGCCTGGTCCATCGGCAGAAGCAGGCCCTCGTAGACGGAATGAAGCACACCGCGCGCGCCGGGGTAGTTGTCATAGGTCTCGCGACGGTAGATCGCATTCGCCGCCGGCCAGAACTGGAAGCCCGCGGGCGAATAGATCGGCCCGTTCGGCAGCTTGAAGCCCTTCTTGTCCCAGGGCTTCACCGGGTCGACGCCGGCTTTCAGCAGCTTCTTCGCCGCCGCGACCAGCTTCTTCGGTGCGGCCAGTTCGTCGACAAGCTTCATGGAAAGTGCCTGGCCGGCGCGCAGCGTCTTGCCCTGCATCAGGAACTGCAGGCCCTGCTGGCCGTCCGCCATGCGCATCACGCGTTGCGTGCCGCCCGCACCGGGGAAAAGGCCGACCTTGACTTCCGGCAGGCCCATCTTGAAGGCGTCGCTCTCGTCCGCCACACGCGCGTGGCAGGCAAGCGCAAGCTCCGTCGCCCCGCCCATACAGGTGCCGTTGATCGCCGCGACGAAGGGTTTGCCGCAGGTTTCGAGCTTGCGGTAGATCAGGGAAAGCCGCCGCGATCCCTCGAAAAGCTCCTTCGCCGCCCCTTCCGGGTCGCTGCTGCGCTTCTTGTGGAACTCCTTCAGCAGCCTTTCGAGCATGGTGAGGTCCGCGCCGCCGGAAAAAGCCGCCTTGCCGGAGGTAATCACCACGCCATTGATCGCCTCATCGGCGACAACGTCGTCGATGATCTGGTCGAGATCGTCCATGACGGACATGTCGATAACGTTCATCGACTTGTCGGCCATGTCCCAGGTGACGAGCGCGATCCCGTCGGCGTCCGTCTCAAGGGTGAAATTCTTGTAGGTCATTCTATCCTCCTGAGACCGAAATCAGACGCGCTCGATGATCGTCGCCGTGCCCATGCCGGCGCCGATGCAAAGCGTCACCAGCGCGGTGTTGAGGTCGCGCCGCTCCAACTCGTCGAGAACCGTGCCGAGGATCATCGCGCCGGTCGCGCCCAGGGGGTGGCCCATGGCGATCGCCCCGCCGTTGACGTTCACCTTCTTCGGGTCGAGGTCGAAGGCCTGATGGTAGCGCAGCACCACGGAAGCGAATGCCTCGTTGATCTCGAAGAGATCGATGTCCGAAAGCTGCATCCTGGCGTTTTTCAGAAGCTTTTCGGTAACGTCCACCGGCCCTGTCAGCATGAGTGCGGGTTCTGAGCCGATGTTTGCGAAGGCCTTGATGCGCGCGCGCGCCGTAAGACCCGCCTTCTTGCCGGCCTTGCGCGAGCCGATGAGCACGGCAGCCGCACCGTCCACGATGCCGGACGAATTGCCGGCGTGGTGCACGTGGCGGATCTTCTCCACCTCCGGATGCGCCTGGATGGCGACCGCGTCGAAACCGCCCATGGAGCCCATGATCTCGAACGAAGGGTTGAGCGAGCCGAGCGCCTGCATGTCGGTATCGGGACGCATGTGCTCGTCACGGTCGAGGATCGTGATACCGTTGATGTCCTTCACCGGCACGACGGACTTCTTGAAATAGCCCTTGTCCCAGGCGTTCGCCGCGCGTTTCTGGCTTTCCACGGCATAGCCGTCGACGTCGTCGCGCGAGAAGCCGTATTTGGTGGCGATCAGGTCGGCGGAAACCCCCTGCGGCATGAAGTAGGAGGGAATCGCCACTTGCGGGTCGACCGGCCATGCTCCGCCGGACGCGCCGATGCCGACCCGGCTCATGCTTTCCACGCCGCCCGCGATCACCATGTCGTGCTGGCCGGACATCACCTGTGCGGCGCCGAAATTCACCGCGTCGAGGCCCGAGGCGCAGAACCGGTTGAGCTGCACGCCCGGCACCGCCCTGTCGTATTTCGCGGCGAAGACGGATGCACGAGCGATATCGCCGCCCGCCTCTCCGACCGGGTCGACACAGCCAAGCACCACGTCGTCGACAAGGTTGGTGTCAAGCTCGTTGCGTGTCCGCACGGCTTCCAGCGCGCTCGCTGCAAGGCGCACCGCCGGCACCTCGTGCAGCGCCCCGTCCTTCTTGCCGCGCCCGCGCGGTGTGCGCACGTGATCGTAGATGAATGCGTCAGGCATATGTGCCTCCTTCAATCGAATTCATGCGTTCAAGTAAGAAAGTGCGGCTCACAGGCTGCGCGCGATCAGCACTTTCATGATCTCGTTCGTTCCCGCGTAGATACGCTGCACGCGTGCGTCCGCATACAGCCGCGCGATCGGATATTCGTTCATGTAGCCGTAGCCGCCATGAAGCTGCAGGCATTCGTCCATCACCTTGCACTGGAGGTCCGTGGTCCAGTATTTGGCCATGGAGGCGGTCACCGTATCGAGCCCGCCTTCCAGGTGCCTGGCGATGCAATCGTTGACGAAGACCTTGCCGATGGTCGCTTCGGTCTTCATTTCGGCAAGCTTGAACTGGGTGTTCTGGAAATCGATGATGGCCTTGCCGAAGGCCTTTCGTTCCTTGACGTAGTCGAGCGTGACGGCGAGCGCGCGCTCGATAGCCGCCATCGCCTGAATGGCCACGATCAGGCGCTCCTGCGGAAGCTGCTCCATCAGCTGATAGAAGCCCTTGCCCTCGTCCTGGCCTAGAAGCGCGTCCGCCGGCACGCGCACGTTGTCGAAGAAAAGCTCCGACGTGTCGTTGCCCTTCAGGCCGATCTTGTCGAGGTTGCGCCCGCGCCGGAAGCCTTCCACCTCGTCCGTCTCGACGATAAAGAGCGAGGTGCCTTTCGCGCCGGCCTTGGGGTCGGTCTTGGCGACGACCACGATGAGGTTGGCAAGCTGGCCGTTGGTAATGAAGGTCTTGGAGCCGTTGATGACGTAGTGATTGCCGTCTTTTTGCGCCGTCGTCTTGATGCCCTGGAGATCGGAGCCCGCGCCCGGCTCCGTCATGGCGATCGCGCCGATGAGATCGCCGGAAACGAGGCCCGGCAGCCAGCGCTTCTTCTGGTCTTCCGAGCCGTAGTGCAGGATGTAGGGCGCGACGATGCCGGAATGGAGCGCAATGCCGAAGTGGTCGAAACCGTCGAGCCCGAGCCGGTTCATGATCGCCGCCTCATGGGCGAAGGAGCCTCCGACCCCGCCGTATTCCTCAGGGATGGCAGGGCACAGGAACCCGCTTTCGCCGGTCTTCTTCCAGGCTTCGCGCGTCACGCATCCCGCCTCGACCCATTCCTCGTAGCCGGGCGCGATTTCCTGCTCCAGGAAGCGGGCGAAAGCGTCGTCGAGGAGCTTCACCTCCTCATCCATCCACTGCGGTTCGGCGACGTCGATTGCGGCCAATTTCGTTTCCTCCCGAATTTTTCGGCTTCGCTTCTTGGTATCGGCTTGCATCACATGCTGATGAACGGTTCAAACTATGCGTGCTTACGTAACTGACTTCATACGCTACCGCTTCGGCGGAACCTCAGGTAGCGGCCACATGCGGGTCCCCTCTCCCTCGAAGGGAGAGGGTTAGGGTGAGGGTGCTCGAATTCCGTTACATGCAAACAACCTCAAATCAAAAAGCCTCGGCGGCAACGCCCATCATGGTGTCCGCGCCGGACGAGATACGCGCCAGATGCGCGCCCGTTTCCGGCATGACACGCTGCATGAAATGCCTGCCGAATGCGAGCTTCGCGTTCAGCCAGTCTTCCTTGCCCTCAGCCCCGGCGGAAATTTTCGCGTTTGCCGCCTTGGCGATCTGCGCCCACATGAAGCCGAGCGCGACCAGCCCGAAAAGATGCATGTAGTCGGTGGAGCCGGCACCTGCGTTGTCGGGGTTCTGCATTGCGTTCTGCATGAACCACATGGTGGCCTTCTGCAGGTCGTCGAGGCCGGATTTCAGCGGGCCGGTAAAATCCTTGAGAGCGTCGTCCTCGCCGTTTTCCTTGATGAACGCCTTGACGTCCTCGAAGAAGGCCATAACGGCGCGCCCGCCGTTCTTCGGCAACTTCCGGCCTACGAGGTCGAGCGCCTGAATGCCGTTCGCACCCTCGTAGATCATGGTGATGCGGGCATCGCGCGCGAACTGCGACATGCCCCATTCCTCGATGTAGCCGTGCCCGCCGTACATCTGCTGCGCCTGGATGGCGTTCTCGAAACCCTTGTCGGTCAAAACGCCCTTGATGACCGGCGTCAGCAGGCCAAGATAGTCGTCGGCCTTCTGGCGCTCACCTTCGTCGGCCGAGCGATGCGCGACGTCGGACTGGAGCGCCGTCCAGAGCACAAGCGCGCGCGCCGCCTCGTTGAAGGAGCGGATGTTGAGCAGCACCCGGCGCACGTCCGGATGCACGATGATCGGGTCGGCCTTGGCATCGGGGTTCTTCGCACCTGTCAGCGCGCGGCCCTGCAGGCGTTCGCGGGCGTATTCCACCGCGTTCTGATAAGCGACTTCGGATTGCGAGAGCCCCTGCACGCCTACGGCGAGCCGCGCCTCGTTCATCATCACGAACATGGCGTTGAGACCGCGGTTTTCCTCGCCGATCAGCCAGCCCGTCGCATCGTCGTAATTCATGACGGCGGTGGAGTTGCCGTGAATGCCCATCTTCTCCTCGATGGAGCCGCAGGAAACGCCATTGCGGTCACCCGCGTTGCCGTCCGCATCGGGCAGGAACTTCGGCACGACGAAGAGCGAGATGCCTTTCACGCCTTCCGGCGCACCCTCGATGCGTGCCAGCACCAGGTGCACGATGTTTTCGGTAAGGTCGTGCTCGCCGGCGGAGATAAAGATCTTCTGGCCGGAAATCTTGTAGCGGCCGTCGCCCTGCGGCACGGCCTTCGTCTTGATCATGCCGAGGTCGGTGCCGCAATGCGGCTCGGTCAGGTTCATCGTGCCGGACCATTCTCCGGAGGCGAGCTTCGGCAGGTAAAGCGCCTTTTGCTCCTCGCTTCCATGCACGAGAAGGGCGGCCGCCGCCCCTTGCGAAAGGCCTGGGTACATGGCCCATGCCAGGTTGGCGCTGGACATGAATTCGCCGATGATGGCGTTGAGCGTCGTCGGCAGGCCCTGCCCGCCGTATTCCTCGGGCAGGGAAAGGGCGATCCAGCCGCCTTCCTTGTAGGTGTCGTACGCCGCCTTGAAGCCATCCGGCGTCGTCACGCTGCCGTCGTCGTTGCGTTTGCAGCCCTCTCTGTCGCCGACCACGTTCAGCGGCTGCAACACTTCCTCGCAGAATTTGGCGCCCTCGCCCAGGATAGCCTCGACGAGATCCGGCGTCGCTTCGCCGAAGCCCGGCAGATTGGAATAACGCTGATAGCCCAGTACGTCCTCAAGCAGGAACATCACGTCTTCGACTGGGGCCTTGTAGCTCGGCATCTGAAGCACCTCCCGGCAGTTGTCTCGTCGGATACGCTATTCAGCTATCCAGACCTTACGTTTGCGTAAACGTCACCTTGGGTGGTATATACGCCACGGACCAGCACACGGCAACCTGTATCCTATGAGCAGCGCTTGGATAATCGGGATCAATTTCGTGATTTTGAAGAATAATCGAGCGGATTCGGCAACGAAATGCTCTGGCCCCGATGGGATCAGGTCAATCCTTGCGGAACACCACGCCCGCCAGCCAGCCGGTCAAAAGCGCAAGCATCACGGCGGCAGCCCCGTATATCGGAGCGTAGCGGTGCGCCAATGAAAAGGTAAGCTGCTCGAACCCCGTCTTGGCTATCGTCAGGTTCTGTTCCTGTGCGGCAAGCAGTGCTCCTCCCCTCAAAAGGTAGGTCGTCACCTTGTATTCGCCGACCGGCACGTTCGACGGCAGCGGGATCGTCGTGCGAAACAGGTTCTGGCTCAGGAACTCGATGGAATGAATGCGTTCCGCGTAAAGCGCGTTCTGTATCCTGAGCCGCAGGAACGCGTCCCGGAAGTCGTCCCGGTCGGAAAACGGCACATTCGATTTGCCGACGATCGGGAGATTGACGTTGTGCAGGCCGATCTGGAGTTTTTCCAGTACGGGCCTGGTGGCCATGTCGACGGAAGGCCGGGTCAGGTGGGCGGCGTAAAAGCCCGGCACCTGCCTGTAGTCTTCAGCGTCGCGGTTGACCCACAACCCCAGAAAACGTCCTTTCCGCCGGACTGTCGTGCGTTGCGGCGGGCCGGTGACGATGATCGCGAGATCGTAAGGTTCGGCTCTTGCGACGGTTGCCGCATCGCGTGCGATTTCGCCGAAGACGACGATTTCCGTACCGGTAAAGTTCGATTCGATCTTCACCTTGTCGGATGAAAGGGCGGCGATCAGGCTTTCCGCTTTGGCAGCACTCGCGCACGCCAGCAAGGCGGCAGCGATGACAAGCCCTCCTGCAAGCCGTCTCATGGCAACCTCCCGGACACCACGGACACGGAGTAAAGCTCCTCCGGCTGGACGATCAGTCCGACGGCGAAACGCACGCCGACGGCGAGCACCAGCAGCGCAAGCAGCAGCCTCAGTTGGTCGCCGCGAAGTTTCTGTCCGGTACGCGCGCCGAATTGCGCCCCGATCACGCCGCCCACCATCAGGATCATCGCCAACACGATATCGACCGACTGCGTGGAGACGGCGTGCAGAAAGGTCGCAGCCGCCATGGTGACGAGAATTTGCAGGAGCGACGTCCCGATGACGATATTCGTCGGAACCCTGAGGATATAGATCAGCGCCGGCACCATCATGAACCCGCCGCCGATGCCGAGCACCGCGCCCAAAAAGCCGATCGACGAGCCCAGGAAGATGATCGGTATGACGCTGACATAGAGCCTGGACTGGCGAAAGCGCATCTTCAGCGGCAGGCCGTGGATCCAGTTGTGCTTGCCCGGCATACGCGTGTGATGCGCGCCCCCCGCCCGCCTGCGCGACATGGCGCGGGCGGATTCGATGAGCATCAGAACGCCGATGGTTCCCAGAAACGTAACGTAGGACAGCGAGATGACGAGATCGAGCTGGCCGAGGCTTCGCAGGATATCGAAAATCCAGACGCCGAGCGCGGAGCCGACAACGCCCGAGGCGAGCAGCATTCCCGCAAGCTTGAAGTCGATTGCCTTGCGCCGCCAGTACGACAGTACGCCGGAGGCTGAGGAGGCGACGATCTGCGTCGTTACCGTCGCGACCGATACCGCGGGCGGAATGCCGGAGAAGATCAGGAGCGGCGTCAGAAGGAACCCGCCGCCGATGCCGAAAAGTCCGGACAGGAAGCCGACTGCACCGCCCATGCCGAACACGGTGAACATGTTCACCGGAAGCTCAGCGATGGGAAGGTAGATCTGCACGATATACCACTACGACCTAGTTACAGGCTTTGCAAAGCACCATGCAAAACATGGTGCCAATCGGATAAGGCTTCAGTCACGGCAATGCTGTCAACGCTGAATACGCCGCCGTAGTCATATTGTATGAGAACGTGGCGAACCGGTCGAAACTTCAGATCGAGCGGCCAAGCAGCGTCCTCAGAAGCGTGCTGTCGATTTCGCCCGTCACCGGCAGTCCCGCTTCCTTCTGGAATGCGCTCACCGCCGCCCTGGTCCGCGGGCCCATCTGCCCGTCGGCGGCACCGGGATCGAAGCCCAGCGTCGCCAGCATCTTCTGGGCGCGGCGCACCATTTCCGCCGGATCTTCGGTAAGCGAGGCCTCCGACACATTCCCGGCGGGCGCCGACCAGGTCGGATCGGATGCGACTTCATTCGCCGCCGGATCCACGGGGCTCGGCTTCCAGGTATCGACCGCAAGGCTCGCTTCGGCCATTTCCTCCTTGGAAAGGATGTTCGCCACCTCGTCGCGTTTCTTGGCAGCTTCCTGGTCGCCTTGCTTGGCCGCAAGCGCGAACCACTTGTAACTTTCGATCAGGTTCTTCTCGGTACCGAGGCCGCGTGCATAGAGAATGCCGAGGTTGTATTGGCTGTCGCGCACGCCAAAGTTCGCGGCACGCTCGAACCAGTCGGCCGCGACGTCGAAATCCGGATCGCCGGAAATCCCCTCCGCATGCAGCACGGCGAGATTGTGGGTCGCCTTGGCGCTGCCCTTGTCCGCGGCGCGGCGATACCACAGCCGTGCCGTTTCCAGGTTCTTTTCGACCCCCTGGCCTTTTTCGTAGAGGCTGCCGAGGCGGTACTGCGCGGGCGCGAGCCCGCCTGCCGCCGCCCGTTCGTAGTATTTGACGGCCTTGGAAAGGTCGGGGGCAACTCCCTTGCCCTCGGAATAGCGCACCGCCACTTCGAAAAGTGCCTTGGGATCACCATTTTCAGCCGCCTGGCGCAGGGTGATCGGACCAATCGTTTCCGGCAATTCATCGGATCCCGGGGACGCTTTGGCCGCATCGCCGGCCGTGATGTTGGCGGGCTTCTGCTGGATCGTTCCCGGTGGAATTGCCGGAACCGAAGACCCGAAGGCGTTGGCAACGCCGCTCGGCGGTGCGAACGCCAGGTTTTCGCCGCCGGCGCTTGCCGGTGCGGATGGCTTGGCCGTAGCGGGGGCTTCGGGCGCCTGCGGCACTGTCTTCGGCGCTTCAACCGCCGCCGGAGCCTGCGCAATCGCAACCTCCGTCTCGGCTTGCGGCGATTGCACCGCGGATTCCTGCGCCGCGGGAGGGCTTTTCGCCGGCGGTTTGCGGGTGGAAGCTGCCCTGGGCGGCGCGTCCGCTTTTTCTCCCACCGATGCGGAAACGGTCTTGATCGGCGCCTTCTCGCTTGCGGTTGCGGTCGTGGGCGTAGCCACGACCGGCTCGGCCACATCGCTGACGGCGACCTCTCCCCCGGACGGCGCGACAAGACGGAAGACCTGCAGGGTACCGAGCGCGATCACCACTGCGGCTGCGGCAAGCAGGATCGCACGGCGGCGCGAGGGGGTGGGCGCCCCGCCCGCCTTGGCCGGCTTGTCCTCGGCGGCCGGGGCTTCAGGGGCGGCGGCTGTTTCTTTCGCGGGCTCCGGATCGGCGCGAAGTGCTGCCATCGAGGCGGCGATTTCCGCCCGGATTTTTTTGCGGCTTTCGGTATTGCCCGCGTCCTTGCCGTCGTCCGCCTCTGCGGCGGGCTCGGCCTTCTTGCGGCCGATGGCGGGAAGGCGGCCCTTCAGCCAGCCCATCCTTCCGCCGCTTTCCTCTTCACCGCCGTCGGAAGGTTCGGTGCGCCGCGGTTCGTAGGCCGCTTCGGCTGCCGCGGCCTGTGCGGCGCGGCGTGCTGCGGCGATGAAGTCCGCCTTGCGGTTGCGTGCTTCCTCCTGCGGCGAAGCCGGCGTCTTGCGTTCGCGCGAAACTTCCGTCGTGCGCGGCAGGTTGCGCGCGGCCGGAATGCCGGAGCCCGGTTCCAGCGGGCGGTCGGCGTCCGGATCGGCCGTTTTCGCGTCTTGCGATCCGCGCTCGAAGGTTTCCGCCGGTTCCAGCGTTGCCAGCCGGTCGTTGATCGATGCGAGCAATCGCTGGATATCGCCGGTTTCCTGGCGAGAGCGCTGGTCGGTCTCGTCCGCCGCCGAAAGCAGGCGCCTCAGGTCGCCGCGCAGTCCCTCGACGATGGCGTCGGGCACTTGCGCCGCGCCCTCGCCCCCTTGCCCCATGCCGGATACGCGCTTTTCCGCCTCGTCGATCACGGAGGAAAGTCGCGAGACCTTTTCCTCGATGTGCCTCAGCACCTCGTCATCATCGGTGGCGCTACCGCGCCCGACCGCCTCGGCGAGCTCGCGGATGCGCGCTTCCAGATCCTCTCCGGGGCGATCCTCGACGATCGCGCGGCGAAGGCCGGCGATTTCCTCATGGATCCGGCCAAGCGCCTTCGGATCGGAGGAAACTTCGCCGTCGAGCCTTTCGTTGAGCCGCTGGATGCCTTCCTCAAGCCGCAACAGGGCGTCGGCATCGAAGGCGGGCGCATTCGCCTCCCCGTCTATTCTGAATTCCGGCATCTCCAGCGCGTCGATCTTGCCGTCGATCGCGGCCAACCGCTTTTCGAGCAGGGTAAACGCGGCATCGTAGCTCTTGGCCGCGCGGGCGTGCTCGATCCTCTCCAGCCTGTCGACGATATCGTCGAAGCGCGCGTCGACCTCGTCGAATTTCGACGGTTCCTGGCGGCTGCGGTCCTCCGCCAGCATTGCGGTGATCTCTTCGAGCCGCTCCTGCAGCCTGTCGACGGCAACCGCGTCCGGCATGCGGTTTTCCATCGACGTGAGCCGTTCGGAAAAGCGCCGCTGCTCGGCCAGATAACCGTCCACATCGTCGAGCCGGCGCGTCACCTCGCCAAGCCGGTCCTCGATCCCGGTGACGAGTTCGCTCACGTCCATGCGCTCGACGAGGGCGCGAAGACCGCGCACCTCCTCCCCGAGCACCTCCAGGTCCTGGCCGTTGCTGCGCTCGGCAAGCCCCTCCAGGCGCCGGCCGATGTCATGCACGTGCCGGTCGAGCGTTTCGACCTGCTCGGCGCGCGGCATCAGGCGAAAGGCGTTTTCCACCTCGCCAAGCCGCTGTCCGATCCCGTCCAGAAGCGATGGGTCGACGGATGAGCGCGAAAGCTCGTCTAGCCGCTCCACCAGATGGGCGTATCCGCTCTCCAGCGACTTCAGCAGCCCTTCGACGTTGGAGCGGTTGAGGCTCGCGCGCAGATCGGCGATCTCGTTGCGAAGCGCATAGACCAGCCGGTTATCCCCGCGGTCGGACTTCAGGCCTTCGACGGCGCTCGCAAGCCGGTGGAATTCGCGGGTGTCCGATGCATCGGCCTCCGCATCGCGGGTCTTGATCGCCTCGCGCAGGCTCTCGATCTCCCGGCGCATGCAGGCCAGATACTCGTCCTGCGGGCCGCCCATCCGGTCCATTTTGCTGGAGATCTCGCGAAGGAGCGGTTTTATGTCATCATCGCGTTCGCCTGCGCTGGCATGCGCGGGGGCGACTTCGGGCGAAACCGGCCGTGAGTGGGCTGCAGCGCGCGGCGCCTCGGCTCTTCTGGAAGCGTTGTGCGGGCGTTCTTCGTTCGGAAGCGGATTTTCCCTGGCGGCCGGTGGAGCATCGTCTTCCTCCGAGCGGCCGGAAAGGTCCTCCACCCGCCGGTCCAGCCTGTCGAGCGCGCGCAGCACGGATTCGATCCGCCCGGCGCGAGCGTCCGTGTCGCGCGTTTCTTTGCCCCGTCGGCCGTCGCCACGTTCACCTGATCCCTCGCCGGCAAGCCCCGGCACGAGCCGCTCGAGAGCGGCCGCCACGTCTTCCAGTTCCTCGCGCGCGCTGCGGCCGTAGCCGCCGGGGTTGGCCGTCGCAGATCCGGTCAGCCGTTCGGCTTTCCGTCCCGCATCGGCAACGTCGCGCCGCCGGTCGCCAACGTACCAGTCGTCGGTGAACGAGCCGCCATATCCCGCCTCGGGTTCCGGCGCATTGGGGCCTTTCCCATGATCGCGATATCGAACAGTCCGGGACATATGGCTGGCCTCGTGGTCCTGTCGTCCTGCGCCCGCCGCAATCGGGCGCGAAAAATTCGGGGTGGTTCCTTCCGGCCCGGTACGGAGGAACGGGAGCCTGGATTCACCGCGTTAACAATTTGCGACTTAGGGTAAACAGCTGGTTAATTTCCCGGAAAATTGCGTCATTCTGCGAGGTTTTCCGCTCGAGAGGGTTAAAAAAGAAGCTCAACGTTAACCAGGTTTAATCCGGCCCGACGCAGGGAAACATTGACGTTTACGTATGCGTCAAGTAAATCTTCGCCCAATCCAACCACAAGGCATAGGCCGAGTCGCGCTTGCGGCGGGTCTGGCGCGCAAGGCATTTCGGCGCGAAGACCGCCCGATCGCCGGAACACGAAAAGAGACAGAAGATGAGCGAAGCGCTCTCCGTAAACAACAACGACATCGTCGAAGCCGTCGCGGCGAAGGACCAGTCCACCAGGAAGACGCATTTCACCATCGGCGATCTCGCCAAGGAGTTCGGCGTGACGCTGCGCACGCTGCGTTTCTACGAGGACAAGGGCCTGATCAATCCGAAGCGCGAAGGCCTGAACCGCATCTACACCCGCCGCGACCGCGCGCGGCTGAAGCTCGTCCTCATGGGCAAGTCCGTCGGCTTTTCGCTTGCCGAGATCCGCGACATGCTCGACCTTTACGACCTGCGCGACGGTCAGGTGACGCAGCTGAAAGTAGCGCTTTCGAAGTTCAACGAGCAGATCGACGTTCTGAAGAAGCAGCGCTCGGACATCGACCGCGCGATCGAGGAACTCGGCCGCACGGTCGAGATCGTCGGCGGCATGCTCAAGGCCAAGGAAGGTGAAGAAGCCTGAGCGCGGGCAGATCCAGCCGTATTACGAATGTCATCCCGGGCGCGGCGCAGCATGAAATGCTGCTCCGCAGAGCCGGGACCTCCCTCCGCACGCCCTGCCCTCTCTTTTTCCGTCCACGCCGCCTGCCCCCGGCCTGTTCGGGGACGACCCACGCATAGACCGCGCGTCAGTGTATTTCCCTGAAATGAGCGGGCTTCGCCCGCAGCAGATGTCTGGGCCCCGGCTCTCGCGACGTGCGTTCCGCACACGCGGGCCGGGGTGACGTTCTTCGTTTAACTGGGCCTTGCAGCGAATTGCCATCTCTGATTGCAATTGGAGATGGTTGCTTACGTCTACATCCTCGCATCAGCTCGCAATGGAACTCTCTATGTGGGAGTGACTACCGATCTACCCCGAAGAATGTACGAACATTCGCAAGGGCTCCATGACGGCTTTACAAGGCAAAATAACGTCAAACGCCTTGTCTACGCGGAAGCCTTCTCGCAAATAGACGAGGCCATTGCGCACGAAAAACGACTGAAAAAATGGAAGCGTTCGTGGAAGATCGAGCTGATCGAAAAGTCCAATCCCGAGTGGTTGGACCTCAACACGATATGACCTGAGCGACAGAGCTGAATTCACGAAGAACGTCACCCCGGACAAGCGACGGCAAAGCCGAGCGCCGATCCGGGGCCCAGACATCTGTTGCGGGCGAAGCCCGCTCATGTCCTGAGGAAATGTGCTGACTCGAGGGAGAAACGGCGCCTGGGGGAAGCCCCCCTCAATCCGCCAGCAGCTTCGAGGCCGTGAAGGGATAAAGCCGCCCGTCGCCGAGCAGGAAGGCGGAGAAGCGCTTTTCGATGAAAATTCCCGCCCATGCTTCATCGAGCACGTTCAGCCCGCCGGTCAGCACGCCGAAGGCCGGCAGCACCAGACGTTCGCCGTCGGTGGCGAAGCAGGGCCGGCGGATGGAGCGGCCGTAGCGGCGGATGCGCCCTGCCGGGTGCAGGTGGCCCGCCACTTCGGCAAAGCCCTCTGGCCCCGGCTTCGGCTCGTGCCGGAAGGTGAGGCCGGAAAGCCGCACTTCGTCCGCGGTCTCTCCGCACAACTTCAAAGGGGCGATCGGATCGTGATTGCCGGTCACCCAGATCCATTCGCGCCCAAGCTGCAGCGTGGTCAGCATGGCCCGGTAGGCAGCGGGCAGCCGGTCCGATCCGTGCCTGTCGTGGAAGCTGTCGCCAAGCGCGATCACCCGGTGCGGATCGAAGGCGTCGATAGCGAGCTTGAGCTTTTCGAGAGTCGCCGCCGTGTCGTAGGGCGGCAGCATGAGGCCGCGCCGGGCGAAGCTCGATGATTTTTCAAGGTGAAGGTCGGCAACCACAAGCGTGTGTTCGTCCGGCAGCCACAGCGCGCCGCTGTCGTGCAGGCCGACGAGCGCGCCGGCGATCGACATGTCATGACATACCGGCACGAATGGCCGTGCTTTCTTAGCGGCTGCGAAGCCCCTCACCCCATTGCCTCCCTGATCAGGTCGTCCGCCGCTTCGGCGAGCAAAACTTCCTGCGCCTCGCCGTAGACGGGCTCCCGGCCGATTTCCAGCATCACGGGAACCGCCAGCGGCGAGACTTTCTCAAGGGCAGTATGCGTGATTCGACCCTGAATACGTGTAAGAAGTTTGTTCAATCTAGAGATATCCAAAAGTCCTGTCGCCGCATCGTGCCATGTGGCCCGTAAAAGGATGTGGTCGGGCTCGTGAGAACGCAGAACATCGTAAATAAGATCGGATGAAACGGTGATCTGCCTGCCGGATTTCTCCTGTCCGGGATGGCGGCGCTCTATCAGCCCGGCAATGACGGCGCAAGCGCGGAAGGTGCGTTTCATCAGGCTGGATTCGGCAAGCCAGGCATCGAGATCGTCGCCCAGCATGTCCTCGTCAAAGAGTTCCCTTAAGGAAATTTGCCCAGAGGAAACTCGGTGCGACAAATCGCCCAGCCCCCACACCGCCAGTGCATAATCATTGGCGACGAAACCCATCGGTCTTGCGCCCGTTCGCTCCAGCCGCCGGGTCAGCAGCATGCCGAGGGTCTGATGCGCGAGCCTCCCGTCGAAGGGATAGCAGACGAGGTAGTGCTTGCCCGCGCGCGGGAACGTTTCGATCAGCAGTCCGTCGCGGCTTGGCAGCAGCGAGCGGGCTTTCTGGATTTCCAGCCATTCGCGCACCTGCCCCGGCAGGACGCTCCACGAACTGGGGTCGGACAGCGTCTGCCGCACGCGCTCGGCCAGATAGGTCGACAGCGGAAACTTGCCTCCCTGATAGGACGGGATCTGCGGGCTTTCGGCGCGCGAGCGCGAGACATAGACCTCGTTTTCGCGAATACCCTCGAAGCGCAGGATCTCGCCGCCGAAGATGAAAGTGTCGCCCGCCGTCAGTTGCTCGACGAACCATTCCTCGATCTGGCCAAGCATCCGCCCGCCCCGCCCGACCGGCGTGCGCCGCCCGTCCGCCTTGGAGCGTATCAGCCGCACCTTCAGCATCGGCGCCTCGACGATGGTGCCGACGTTAAGGCGGTATTGCTGGGCAAACTTCGGGTGCGCCACGCGCCATGTCCCGTCGGCGGTCTTCTTCAGCCGCGCATAGCGATCGTAAGTCCTGAGCGCATAGCCGCCGGTCGCCACGAAATCGACGACGCGCTCGAAGGTTTCCCAGTCAAGCTTGCGGTACGGTTCGGCGGAAATGATCTCGTCGTACAGGTCATCCGGCCTGAAGGGTGCCGCGCATGCCATGCCGAGCACATGCTGCGCCAGAACGTCGAGCGCGCCTTCGCGCAAGGGCGGCGTGTCCTGCGCGCCCTCTTTTGAGGCTTCGAGCGCCGCTTCGCATTCGATCACCTCGAAGCGGTTCGCCGGCACGAGGATCGCCTTTGACGGCTCGTCCATGCGGTGGTTCGCCCGGCCGATCCGCTGGGCAAGACGGCTTGCCCCCTTCGGCGCGCCGACGTTGACGACAAGGTCGATATCCCCCCAGTCGATGCCGAGGTCGAGCGATGATGTCGACACGATCGCCCGCAAGGATCCCGCCACCATCGCCGCTTCCACCTTGCGCCGCTGGCCGACATCGAGCGAGCCGTGATGCAACGCGATCGGCAGGTTGTCGTCGTTGATGCGCCAAAGCTCCTGAAACAGCATCTCCGCCTGGCTGCGCGTGTTGACGAAGACGAGCGTCATGCGGTGCTCTTTCAGCACCTCGTAAAGGTCGCCCAGCGCATATCGCGCCGAATGGCCGGACCACGGCAGGCGCTCGCCCGTTTCAAGGATCGTGATATCGGGCTCCGCTCCGCCGGCCACCGTTACAAGTTCGGAAAGGTGCCGTTCGTCCCCCTTTGGCTGGGCGACCAGATAGGCGCGCAGGTCGTCGGGCTCGGCAACTGTGGCCGACAGGCCGATGGTCTTGAGCTTCGGCGCGAGCTTTCTCAGCCTTGCAAGCCCGAGAGACAGCAGGTCGCCGCGCTTGGAGGTGACGAGCGCATGCAGCTCGTCGAGGATCACCGTATCGAGGTCGGCGAAAAGCCTTTCGCTCGCCGGATCGGACAGAAGCAGCGCGATCTGTTCCGGCGTCGTCAGCAGGATGTCGGGCGGCATCTGCTTCTGCCGCTGGCGCTTGTGGGAGGGCGTGTCGCCCGTGCGCGTCTCGATGCGGATCGGCAGCCCCATCTCGCTGACGGGCGCTTCCAGGTTTCTGGCAATGTCGACGGCAAGCGCCTTGAGTGGCGAGATATAAAGCGTGTGCACGCCCTGCCTGCCCGCCTCGCCGGGCTTTCGTTGGCCGCGTCTGGTCAGGTCGACAAGGCTCGGCAGAAATCCGGCAAGCGTCTTGCCGGCACCCGTCGGCGCGATCAGCAGCGTCGAGCAACCGGCTCCCGCCCGCTCCAGCAGGTCGAGCTGATGCGCCCTGGGGCTCCAGCCCCGGGCCTTGAACCAGTCCTGAAAAACCTTCGGCAGGGGCTCGTCGGCAGGCGCGTGCATGGGTTCAGAGATAGTCTCGATTTGCCGCCCGGTCGAGGTTCCATCGAACACCGCATTGCAATCGCTTGCCGGACCAGCCATTTAAAAAGCATGTCCCCCAGAAGTGGGCACCGGTTTTGGGACAAGGACATGCGAGCTTCGAATATCGCAAACGGCGAAACGGCAGGACACTTCAGGATATGGCGAACACGTCTTTGGATAAATTTCTCGGCGGCTCACCGGGGCGCGTTGTCCTCCGCCTCGTATTCCTGTCCTTCGCCGTCGGCGTCATCATGTCCGCGCTCAACCTCTACCCGCTCGACCTTCTGGAAGGCGTCGTCGATTTCGTGCGCGAGCTTTGGCGCACGGGCTTCGAGGCGCTTGGCCGCGTCGGCGAATATTTCGTCCTCGGCGCCATGGTCGTCGTGCCCGTCTGGGTGGTGCTCAGGCTTTTGAGCATGGGTAAACGCTGAGGGCCGCGATCACGAAGGACCTCATCCCGGACCAGTGAGGCGAAGCCGAACGCCGATCCGGGATCCAGCGCATCATTCGCGCGCAAGCGCGGCAATTTCAAACATACTCCCCCGCGACCCGATGCAATGTCGCGTGGCGCCGCGCAAGCCGGTCGATATCGGTGAGATATCCCCCTCCGATGACGCCCGCCAGCGGAAAGCCGGCATTGGCAACCGTTCGGATCACGAAGCGGTCACGCGCCTCCAGCCCTTCGTCGGAAAGCGCCAGCCGGCCGAGCCTGTCGTCCTCGTGCGGGTCGACGCCTGCGTTGAAAAACACGATATCGGGGCGGAACGTCCTCAGGATTTCAGGCAGGTTTTCGCCAAGAACGGCCAGATAAGCCTCATCGCCGGTCTTGTCGGGAAGTGCGATATCGAAGCTCGACGGCACTTTCCTCACCGGATAGTTCTTCTCCGCATGCATGGAAAAGGTGAAGACATCCCGGTCGCCTGCGAAAATCTCCGCCGTTCCGTCGCCCTGGTGCACGTCGAGGTCGACGACAAGCGCCCTTGAGATCAGTCCGCTTGCCTGCAATACCCTGACCGCGACCGCAACGTCGTTGAAAACGCAGAACCCCGCGCCGTGGCTCTTTCGCGCGTGGTGGCTGCCGCCCGCCGTGTTGCAGGCAATTCCATGCTCCAGCGCCAGCATCGCGGTCAGCACCGTTCCCGCAACCGCGCATCTGGCGCGCATGCCGACGGCTTCCGTCATCGGCAGGCCGATCTCGCGGGCGATCTTCGCAGGCACGTCGGATGAAAACACCTGATCCACGTAAGTGCGGTCATGGGCAAGCGACACCCACTCGGCGGGAGCAGGCGCGGGGATAAAATATCCGTCCTCCGCGACGATGCCGTCCTCGACCAGAATTTCGGCAACCCGCCTGAACTTGTTCATCGGGAATCGGTGCCCTTGCGGCAGTTCTGCCCGGAAGGCGGGATGGTGAACGATCGGCAACGGCATGGCGGTCACGATAGCCGCCTTGTCGCGGGACGGAAAACGAAATTGCTCATGACGCCTCGTCGGGGTTCTGAATCACCTTTGTTTCCCTTTTCGGGCACGAATTTGCCCCGTCCGGAATTTTCCTCGCGGCCTTTTGCGCCCATCTGAAACCTGCCTGAAACCGATTGACCGTTCGACATCTGTTCTATACGCAATTGCGGCCATTCCGATCAGGTTCGTTTCATGGATTCCGCAGCTTCCCCCCAAAGACCTTTCGACGTCACGAACCGCAGCGTTCTCATGATTGCGGTGCCAATGACGCTTGCCTACCTGTCGACGCCGATCCTCGGCCTTGTCGACACCGCCGTCATCGGCCAGTTGGGTAATGCGGCGCTCATCGGCGGCATCGCGCTCGGCGGCATCCTTTTCGACCTCGTCTTCACGACCTTCAATTTCCTGCGCTCCGGCACCACGGGCCTGACGGCGCAGGCCGTCGGTTCCGGTAACGCCTTGCAGGAACACGCGGTTTTCTTCCGCGCCAGCCTGCTTGCGATCGGCCTTGGGCTCGCCGTCGTCCTCCTTCGTGCACCGATATTGGAAACCGGGCTTCTCGCCATGGGCGGCAGCGCCGGGGTTCAGGCCGCGACCCGCGATTATTTCATGGTCCGCGCGCTTTCCGCGCCCTTCGCCCTCATGAATTACGCCATCCTCGGCTGGTTCATTGGCCGCGGGCAGGCTGGAACGGGGCTCGTTCTCCAGACGATCCTGAACGGCCTGAATATCGCCCTTTCCGTGCTTTTCGTCATCGGATTCGCCTGGGGCATCACAGGCGTCGCAGCGGCAACAGTCGTCAGCGAGACCGCCGCCTGCCTGATCGGTTCCACGCTCGTCGCCCGCGCCATGCGTGGCCGCCCATTGCCGACACTTGCGCAAGTCCTTGAAAAGGCTGAATTCCGGCGGATGATCGCGGTCAACCGCGATATCATGATCCGCTCGTTCACGCTGCTTTTCGCCTTCGCCTTCTTCACCGCACGCTCGGCGGCACAGGGCGATACGATCCTTGCCGCCAACGCGATTCTTGAGAAATTCTTCCTGATCGGCGGCTATTTCCTGGACGGTTTCGCCACCGCCGCAGAGCAGCTCTGCGGGCGCGCCATCGGCGCGCGCTATCGTCCGGCGTTCGACCGGGCGGTCAGGCTCACGCTTGTCTGGGGCTTCGTGCTGGCCGGGCTGGCGGCCGTTGTATTCTGGGGCGCGGGCGACGCCATCGTCGCATTTATCACGACGGCAGAGGATGTGCGGAAAATCGCGGGAGACTACCTCTTTTGGGCAGCACTCACGCCCGTTTTCGGCGTGCTCGCCTTCCAGATGGACGGTATTTTCATCGGCGCCACATGGTCGCGGGACATGAGGAACATGATGCTCATTTCGCTTGCCATATACCTTGCAAGCTATTTCGTCCTGTTCCCGCTTCTCGGCAACCACGGCCTCTGGCTGGCGCTGGAGATCTTCCTCGGCATTCGTGGCATTTCGCTCAGCTACATCTGCCGGATTCGCGCAGCCGAAACGTTCCCGGCCGTATCAGGCCACAGACCTTTGGAAAAGGCGGGTTAGGCGGGTTTGTCTATCCGCCAGAAACGGCAAACCTCTTCGCGATTGCGCGACGGCGTATAAACCAGCCGTTCTCCCACTTCCCTCATGCCGAGCTTTTTCAAGAGATGATGCGACACCGCGTTTTCCGGCTGGGCGCCTGCCTCGACCGCATTCGCGTCCAACCGCGAAAATGCCGCATCGACGGACGCTGCGGCAGCTTCGAATGCATAACCTTTTCCCTGCGCGTTCTCGGCAATCCAATATCCAAGCTCCAATACCCCTGCATCATTCTCGCTCTGCTCAAGCCTGAGCCAACCGATGATACCGCCGTCCGCCCTGGCGGTGATAACCATGGGCCAGATGCGAGCGTTCGCCGCGGCATCGAGCCTGCTTGAGATCAGCCTTTCCGCCCCCTCTGCCGTGAGCGGATAGGGCCAAGACGCGACCCAGCGGCTGATTTCGGGCGTGAGCAACTTTGCAAGCGCTTTAGCATCCTCAAGGCGGACGATACGTAAATGCAGGCGTTCGCTATCAATGGCGAAATCAGTGGAATTCATTCTTTTGGTTCAACTTTCAATGCCGAGCTTAATGGTTGTCGCGCTCTACCTTCCCGGCTCGTCATGCCCGAGCTTGACCCGGGCACCCAAGCCACTTCGAAGCTTTACTTCGATGTTCAATGGGTTGCCGGGTCGCGCCCGGCAATGACGATGGAGAGAACACAGCAGGTGGAAAGTCCGCCTGGCCGCTTACCGCAGGCAATCGAGGATTTCGCCATCACCGATAAGGCCGACCGGCGCCCCTGCCTCTTCCACGACGACCGGGGTTTCGCTGCCGCGTTTCAGGGCGATCACGTCGCGCACCGGGGTTTTGGCCTCGCAGCGCGGTGCCTCCTTAATGTTTGAAACCGCAGCCCCGTTCACCGGCTTCATGATGTCTCGCGCGCGAAGCACGTTGAGCGGGTTCATGTGTCCGACGAAATCCGCGACGTATTCCGTTGCAGGTTGCTGCACGATCTGCTGCGGCGTGCCAAGCTGGATGACGTGACCGCCTTCCATGATGGCGATGCGCGAGCCGATCTTCGCAGCCTCGTCAAGATCGTGGCTGACGAAGATGATCGTCTTGTTGAGCTGATCCTGAAGGGCCAGCAACTCGTCCTGCAGCCGGTCGCGGATCAGCGGATCGAGCGCGGAAAATGGCTCGTCCATCAAAAGGATCGGCGCATCGGTGGCAAACGCGCGGGCAAGGCCGACGCGCTGCTGCATGCCGCCCGAAAGCTCGTGCACGTATTTGTCGCCCCATTCGGCAAGGCCGACAAGCTCAAGCTGGTGGCCGACCTTTTCCGCCCGTTCCGCCTTGCCCATGCCGGAAAGCTCCAGCCCGAAGCCGACGTTTTCGCGAACCGTGCGCCACGGCAGAAGCGCGAACTGCTGGAAGACCATGGCGATGCGCGAGCGGCGAAGACGGCGCAGCCGCTCCGGGTCGCAGGTGGTGGGGTTCACCCATTCGCCGTTGTCACGCACCTCGACCGAGCCGCGGATGATCTTGTTGAGCCCGTTGACCCCACGCAGGAGCGTCGACTTGCCTGAGCCTGAAAGGCCCATCAGCACAATCACCTCGCCCTCGACGATATCGAAACTGGCGCCCGCGACACCGAGGATCTGGCCGGTTTCGGCCTGGATTTCGGCGCGCGTCCTGCCGGCATCGATCAACGGCAGCGCCGTTTGCGGCTTGTCGCCGAATACGATGTCGACATCCTTGAACCTGACAATCGCCTCGCCGCTCATGATCCTCCTCCGCTTTCCTTCGTACGGAAGAACCGGTCGAGCACGATGGCGATCAGGACGATCGATATGCCGACCTCGAAGCCTTGCGCGATATTCACGCTGTTGAGCGCGCGAAGGGTCGGCACGCCGAGACCGTCAGCACCGACGAGCGCGGCGATCACCACCATCGACAGCGACAGCATGATGGTCTGCGTCAGACCCGCCATGATCTGCGGCAGGGCGTAGGGAAGCTCCACCTTCCAAAGAAGCTGGGACTTCGTGGCGCCGAAAGCCTCGCCCGCCTCCAGAAGCTGTTTTGGCGTAGAGGAAACGCCAAGCTGGGTCAGGCGGATGGGGGCGGGAATGGCGAAGATCACCGTCGCGATCAGGCCCGGAACCATGCCCAGCCCGAAGAGAATGAGCGCGGGGATGAGGTAAACGAAGGTCGGGATCGTCTGCATCAGATCAAGAACCGGCCGCATGGCGGAAAAAAGCCTCGGCCTGTGAGCGGCGGCTACGCCGAGAGGTACGCCGACGATCATGCATACCGTCGTCGCGCCGATGACGAGCGCCAGCGTTTCCGTCGTCTCTTCCCAGTAGCCCTGGTTGATGATGAGAAGAAGGCTTCCCACCACGAAGGCCGTGAAGGCGACGGTGCGGTGGACGAGATAGCCGAGAGCGCCGGCAGCCACCACGACAACGAGGGGGTGCGGCGTCTGCAGGAGCCAGAGGATGGCGTCGATCATGGTCTCCAGCGCGACCGATATACCGTCGAACACCCAATAGGCGTTGTCGGTCAGCCAGTCGACGAAGGCGCGCGCCCAAGGCCCGATGGGAATCTTGTGGTCAGTCAGCCATTCCAAGGGAATGCCTCATGGGTTTTTATGAGTCAGGAAGCGAAACGCCGGGGAAGAACCCCGGCGCTTATTTGGCGGACAATCAGAGGCCGAGAGCCTGCTTGACGGCGGGAATCCCCTCGCCGCCGTCGAGGGTCTTCACACCGGCAAGCCATCCCTCGAAGGTGGCCGGCTGTTCCTTCAGCCATGCGGCGGCGGCCTTTTTCGGATCCTCGCCGTCATTCAGGATCGCGCCCATGATCTCGTTTTCCATCGAAAGCGTGAACTTGAGATTTTCCAGGAGCTTGCCGACGTTCGGGCATTCCTTGGTGTAGCCGGCACGAACGTTGGTGTAGACGGTCGCGCCGCCGTAGTTCGGGCCGAAGATGTCGTCGCCGCCGTCAAGATAGGCCATCTCGAAGCTGGCGTTCATCGGATGCGGCTCCCAGCCGAGGAAGACGATGTCCTCATCACGCTTGGTCGCGCGAGCGACCTGCGCCAGCATGCCCTGTTCGGAGCTTTCCACGACCTCGAAATCCTTCAGGTCGAAGGTATTCTGGTCGATCATGTCGATGATCAGGCGGTTGCCGTCATTGCCCGGTTCGATACCGTAGATCTTGCCGTCGAGATCGTCCTTGAACTTGGCGATGTCGGCGAAGGACTTGAGGCCTTTGTCGTAGGTGTATTTGGGAACGGCGAGGGTATACTTCGCTCCCTCAAGGTTCTCGCGCACCGTCTCGACAGAACCGTCCTCGCGGTAGGCCTTGATGTCGCCTTCCATCGTCGGCATCCAGTTGCCGAGGAAGACGTCGATATCCTTGTTCTTGAGCGAAGCGTAGGTGACAGGGACGGAAAGGATTTTCACGTCCGTCTCATAGCCGAGCGCATCGAGAACCACCGTGGTTGCGGCGGTGGTGGCGGTAATGTCGGTCCAGCCGACATCCGAGAAGCGGACCGTCTTGCACGATTCCGGATCGGCGGCGAAGGCGGGGCCCGAGGCGAGCCCGAACACCAGGGCGGCGGCGCCGAGTCCAAATTTGACAGTCTTCATGAAAGCTCCTCCTGAATTACGGATAGATTTTGGAGTGACGGATCACCGTCAGCCATTTGTTCCCCGGCGCGTGCAAGGTCGCGCCCTTGTTTTTTAATTTCATATTCCTGCCGGTTCGCCAGCCTGTTTTCGCGCAACCTGCGATGCAGGGCGCGACCTCCAGCGATGCGATCCGCGATCAATAAAATCACTTTTCGTTTGCTTTGGCAAATCTTCCCTGAAAACGGCTTTTTTTGTTGATTGAACAGCCAATCAAAATTATCTCTGGGCTCTGTTGGGTTTTTTGGAACGGAGCCTGGATCGGAGCGCATGCCAAGGATCGGAATGGAGAGCGAGCGGCGCAAAGCGCTGATCGACGCGACCGTGGCTACAATCCACGAGCGCGGCTTCTCCGACGCCACGATTTCGGAAATCGCCAAGCGCGCCGGCGTCTCCGGCGGGCTGGCGCACCACTATTTCGGATCGAAGGCGGGGCTGCTCAACGCGACGATGCGCGCACTCCTGACCGATCTTTCGCGGGAGACGCGGGAGCGCATGGCGAGCGCGAAAAACGCGCGAGAGAGAATCAGCGCCAGCATCGGCGCGAGCTTTGCCACGAATCAGTTCCAGCCGGCGCTGATTTCCGCTTGGCTCGCCTTCTACCTGCAAGCGCGCGTGGAACCGGAAACACGGCGGCTCCTGCACATTTACCACAGACGACTCGTGTCGAACCTCGCGCACGACTTCGCCAGCCTCCTGCCGCGCGACGAAGCCCGGCGCGCGGCGGAAGGAACGGCGGCGCTGATCGACGGGCTCTGGCTGCAGCGCGTCTTCGCCGACGGCCCGCCACAGCCGCGATCGGCAGTGCGCATGGTCGAGGACTACGTCGAAAGACAACTCGGGACCTGAACGAAATGGCTCAAGCCACATACATCATCGTCGGAGCGGGCTCCGCGGGTTGCGCTCTCGCCTATCGGCTCTCGGAAGACCCGGGAAACCGGGTGCTCGTGCTGGAGTTCGGCGGCACGGACGCCGGCCCCTTCATCCAGATGCCGGCGGCCCTCAGCTACCCGATGAACATGTCGCGCTATGACTGGGGCTTCGAAACCGAGCCCGAACCTCACCTGGGCGGACGCAGGCTCGCCACTCCGCGCGGCAAGGTCGTCGGCGGATCGTCCTCGATCAACGGCATGGTCTATGTGCGCGGCCACGCCTGCGACTACGACACATGGGCGGAAATGGGCGCCAGGGACTGGGACTATGCCCATGTGCTTCCCTATTTCCAGCGCATGGAAAGCGCGCATCACCCGCACCTTGACGAAGAGCCGGGCGTGCGCGGCGCGAACGGCCCGCTGCACATCACGCGCGGGACGAAATGGAATCCGCTTTACGCCGCTTTCGTGGAAGCCGGCAGACAGGCCGGATACGAGGCGACGCACGACTACAACGGGCTGAAGCAGGAAGGCTTCGGCGATATGGAAATGACGGTGTGGAAGGGCCGCCGCTGGTCGGCGGCGAACGCCTACCTGAAGCCGGCGCTCAAGCGCCCCAATGTGGAACTCGTCAAGGGTGCCTTCGTTACTCGAGTCCTTTTTGAGGGCAAGCGCGCCGTCGGCGTTGAATACGAGCGCGGCGGCAGGATCGAAACCGCCCATGCGGACGGTGAGGTGATCCTTGCCGCCTCCTCCATAAACTCGCCGCGCATCCTCATGCTTTCGGGCATCGGCGACGGCAAGGCTCTCTCCAGCCTCGGCATTCCGGTTATCGCCAACCGCCCCGGTGTCGGCAAGAACCTGCAGGACCATCTCGAGCTCTATATCCAGCAGGCGTGCTCGCAGCCGATCACGCTCTACAAGCACTGGAACCTCGTCTCAAAAGGCATGATCGGCCTGCAATGGCTGCTTCAGGGCAAGGGGCTTGGTGCCTCGAACCACTTCGAGGCCTGTGCCTTCATCCGCTCGAAAGCGGGCGTGAAATACCCCGACATCCAATACCATTTCCTGCCATTCGCCGTGCGCTACGACGGCAAGGCGGCGGCCGAAGGCCACGGCTTCCAGGCGCATGTCGGGCCGATGCGCTCCAAATCGCGCGGACGCATCACCCTCACCTCGCCCGACCCGAAGGCAAATCCCTCGATCCTCTTCAACTACATGTCGCATCCTGACGATTGGGAAGACTTCAGGACGGCGATCCGCCTGACGCGGGAAATTTTCGGGCAAGATGCCTTCGCGCCGTATCGGGGCGAGGAAATCCAGCCGGGAGAAGCGGTGCGGAGCGACAAAGAACTGGACGCCTTCATCCGCGAACACGCGGAAAGCGCCTATCACCCTTGCGGGACCTGCCGGATGGGGGCTGCCGCCGATCCGAATGCGGTCGTCGACCCGGAAGGCCGGGTAATCGGCGTCGAAGGTCTTCGCGTCGCCGACAGTTCGATCTTCCCGCAGATCACCAACGGCAACCTGAACGGCCCATCGATCCTCACGGGCGAAAAGATGTCCGATCATATCCTGGGTCGTACGCCCCTGCCGCCTTCCAACCAGGAGGCATGGATCCACCCCGACTGGGAAACGGCCCAGCGCTGAAACCGTAGCTCCCCCGCCGATTGAACGCCTCAGCGGCGGAGCGTACCCTTTCTAACCTTCTTTCGGGATCGCCAGATATCCCGCGCCTCAAGAGGACCATGCCGATGCGCGCCCAGCCGACCGCCTCGCACTACATCAATGGCGAATACATCGACGATGAAAGCGGCGCACCGCTGGAAAGCCGCTATCCGGCAACGGGCGAAGTGATAGCGACGCTGAACGTAGCGACGCACGCCACGATCAACGCAGCCGTTGCCGCCGCACGCAGGGGCTTCAAGGTCTGGTCCGCCACGCCTCCGGCGGAGCGAGGCCAAGTGCTGCTCCGCGCAGCGCAAATCCTGCGCGAGAAAAACCGCGAACTTTCGGAACTCGAAACGCTCGACACCGGCAAGCCCTTGCAGGAAACGCTGGTGGCCGATGCCGCCTCCGGCGCCGACTGCCTTGATTATTTCGGCGGTCTCACCCGAACGCTGACCGGAGAGCATATCGACCTTGGCGGCTCCTTCGCCTATACGCGCCGCGAGCCTCTTGGCGTCGTCGCCGCGATCGGCGCCTGGAACTATCCGATCCAGATCGCCTGCTGGAAAGCGGCTCCCGCTCTTGCCTGCGGCAACTCCGTTGTCTTCAAGCCCTCGGAACTCACCCCGCTATCAGCCCTCAAGCTTGCCGAAGCCCTGAGCGAAGCCGGACTTCCCGAGGGCGTCTTCAACGTGATCCAGGGCCTCGGCGAGACGGGCGCGCATCTGGTCTCGCACCCCGATGTCGCGAAGGTTTCGCTGACAGGCTCCGTGCCGACCGGCATCAGGGTCGCCGAAGCAGCGGCGAAGACACTCAAGCACGTGACGCTGGAACTTGGCGGCAAGTCACCGCTGATCATTTTCGACGATGCGGATGTGGAGAACGCCGTCTCTGCGGCGATCAACGCGAACTTCTATTCCACGGGGCAAATTTGCTCCAACGGCACGCGCGTCTTCGTGCAAAAGGGCATCAAGGACGCCTTCCTGAAGCGGCTTGCCGAACGCACGGCCCTGGCCCGGCTGGGCGATCCGCTGGATGAGGAAACGCACATCGGCCCGCTTGTCTCCGAAAGCCAGATGGACAAGGTGCTTTCCTATATGAAGCTGGGCGCCGAAGAAGGCGCACGGCTTGTTTGCGGCGGCGGCCGGGCGGAGGTTCAAGGTTTTGCCGAGGGGCTTTTCGTGGAACCGACCGTGTTTGCCGATGTCGCCGACCACATGCGGATCGCGCGTGAGGAAATCTTCGGACCCGTCATGTGCGTGCTCGACTTCGATACGGAAGATGAGGCGGTCGCCCGCGCCAACGCCACCGAGTTCGGCCTGGCAGCCGGCGTGTTCACCGGCAATCTTGCGCGGGGGCACCGCGTGGTCGCCGCCCTTCACGCCGGCACCTGCTGGATCAACACCTACAACCTCACCCCTATCGAAATGCCCTTCGGCGGCTACAAGCATTCGGGCTTCGGCCGCGAGAACGGCCATGCGGCCATCGAGCACTACAGCCAGATCAAGTCGGTCTACGTGGAGCTTGGGAATGTTGAGAGTGCTTATTAAGAACCAGGCATTACGATCTGAAAACACGTATTGATTTTTCTCGATTCCAGGATTGCCAATGCTGACGATTTGGGGACGCAAGACTTCATCCAACGTCCAGGCGGCGATGTGGTGCGTCGCGGAGCTTGGACTGCCCTTCACACGCCATGATGTGGGCCACAAATACGGCGGAAACGATACGCCCGAATTCCTGACGATGAACCCGAACGGAACCGTTCCCGTTCTTCAGGACGGGGATGGCGAGCCCATTTGGGAGACTGGCGCGATCCTGCGGCATCTCGCCAATCGATACGCGCCAGCGCCGTTCTGGCCGTCAGAGCTTGAAGCGCGAACGCAGATCGACAAATGGACCGAGTGGGCCAAGATCAACATTGCCGCCGGCTTCACAGTACCGATCTTCTGGCAGGTGGTGCGCACCGCGCCGAAGGACAGGAACGAAGCCGCAATCAAACGAGGCATCGATGCACTGGGCAAGAAGCTCGATATCGCCGAAGCACGCCTTGCCTCCCATGCCTTTCTGGCCGGAGACGACTTCACGCTTGCCGACATCCAGTTCGCGCATGTTCTTTTCCGCTATTTCGACATTGAAATCGACCGCCCGCAGCACCCCTCACTGCGGCGCTACTACGACAGGATGACGGAACGCCCGGCATTCAGGGAGCATGTCATGGTGTCATACGAGGACCTGCGGGTCACCTGACGAAATCTTCTTCCAATGAGGCGATGGGCAACATCGCAGCATCGACAATCCCCTGAAGCGCCCGCCGGTCGGGCGCGGTCTTCGCCAGGACGTTGAGCCCCTGTGCGACGCAGACGAGGTAGCGTGCGAAATCCGCCGGCTCAAGATGCCCGGGAAGGCTTGCCCTGTCTCGCTCCAGCGCTTTGCGAAAGGCCGCTTCCAGTTTGTCGAAATGCTCTTTCATGATCGCCTGGACGGCGTCATCCCGGTCAGCCAATTCCATGAAGGAATTGGTGCCGAAACACCCCCATTGCCGGCGGCCCGCGACGATGCCGTCCATCAGGTAATCGAAATAGGCGCGGATGCCTTCCCGCCCG
This sequence comes from Stappia sediminis, assembly GCF_009826895.1. Lineage (GTDB taxonomy): Bacteria > Pseudomonadota > Alphaproteobacteria > Rhizobiales > Stappiaceae > Hongsoonwoonella > Hongsoonwoonella sediminis. The sequence continues at coordinate 296,746 of NZ_WUMV01000006.1, forward strand.
CTGGGGGCCGCTGCAATCAGGTCGATACCCTCGCGCGTCACGTCATCAAGATAAAGGCCGATGGCGGCAAGGAATAGATCGCGCTTGTTGCCGTAAGCCGCGTAGACGCTGCCGGGGTTAAGCCCCATGGCGGCACAGATCTCCTGCATTCCGGCGCCCGTAAAGCCGCGCTGCCAGAACACCTCCAATGCGCCAGCGAGCGCCTCTTCTTCATCGAATTCGCGATGGCGAGCCATATCCTGCGATACCGCAAATGAAATTCGCTTGCAAGGCAAAGCGTTACCCAAGGTTTCGTTGCCAGCCCTGCAATTCTTGAATTGACATTCAAAATTTTTCATGAATTCTCATTCAAGAATGCGAGAGCGGCATGAGGCAGGGAGGAAAATACGCCGCCGCTCCCGCAGGAAAAAACCTCTTCCTGGGAGTGAAACAATGAACGCCTACAAGAAGGAGTGGACGTCGACGCTCGTTTTCGGCGCACTCTACGTCGTTCTCGCGCATACCGGCCTGTTCGCCATCGCGTTCGGTGTCGACAACGACACCCGCGTACTCGGCTTTCCGCTGCACTACTTCATCGCGATAGTCCTCGGCTCCGCCGGCATCCTGGCCGTATCCATCGTCTGGAACCGCTACGCCGACCAGTTGGAAAGCGAGATCGAGGCGGAAAACAACAAGACAGCGCCTGAGGCCGCATCCGCGACCGGCGCGCTCGCAGCCGCGAACGGCTTCGCCCGGGAAGGAGCGCAGTCATGAGCGAAGCCGACTGGCAGATCCAGAATATCTGGCTGGGCATGGGGATCACGCTTGCGGTCTTCGCGCTCTACTACATCGTCGCCGTCATCTCCAACAAGAAGACGCATACCTCGGCAGACCTTTATCTGGCCGGCAGATCGATCGGGCCGGTGGTGAATTCGCTCGCTGCCGCCTCCACCTGGATGAGTGTCGCCACCTTCCTCGGCGTCGTCGCCCTTATCCAGCAACTGCACCTGCCCTTCGTCTACATGTGGATCCAGCTCATCCTGAGCGTGCCTCTGCTGGTGCTGCTTTACGGCGCATCGCTCTGGCGGTCCGGGGTCTACACATCCGTTCACTTCGTGCAGATGCGTTACGGGCGCTCCGCCGGATATCTCGCCGCCGTGTGGATGCTGCTCATCATGCTCATGTACATGATCGGCCAGTTCATCGGCATCGCGAAGGTATTCGAGGTTCTTCTCGGCCTTCCCTACACGCCCTCGCTCATAATTTCCGCGCTGGTGATCACCGGCTATATCACCGTCGGCGGCATGAAGGGCGCCACCTACAACGACGCGATCCAGATGGTGATCATGATGGTCGCCCTGCTCGTGCCGCTGGCCGCGATCCTCAAACAGATGGGTGTCGCCGGATACTGGTTCCCGCCGCTCGGCTACGGCGACCTGACGGATGTTCTTCTGGAACGCCTCCCGACGTTCTTCGACCTCAAGTACGAACCTCGCTTTTACCTGGCGCTGTTCGTCGCGCTGACGCTTGGCACGCTCGGCCTGCCGCAGCTTGCCCAGCGGGTCCTGACATCGTCGAGCATCCGCACCGCGCGCCGCGTCGTGCCGTGGTTCTGCCTCTGGGTGGGACTGATGTTCCTCGGCACCTATGCCATGGGCTTTGCCGGCGTCTACCACTTCGCCTCGATCGGCGAGACGCTGACACCGGAAGCCGCCGACAAGACGACGCTCCTGCTCAATCTCGCCTACAACCCGGAATGGGTGAGCGCCTTCGTGATCGCAGGCGTTCTGGCGGCAGGCGTTTCCACGATCGCCGGCCTCATGATCGGCATCGCAACGGTCGTCGGCCATGACATCGTCGGCAGCTTCAAGCCCGAAATGCCCGAAATCAAGAAGCTGCGCTGGGGCTACGTCGCGCTTGCGGGAACGGGTGTGGTCTCCATGCTCGTCTCACTCGATCCTCCGGCGTTCCTGATCACCAGCATCTTCTGGGCGTTCGGCCTTTGCGCGACCGCCGTAACCCCGATGGTGGTGCTCGGTGTCTGGTCGACGCGGATCAACTTCTGGGGCGCGATCTTCGGCAGCACCGTTTCCGGCCTGCTCTACATAGCCCTGTCGCCATATGTGTTTCCCGACTTCTCGATCGGCAGCGGGCTGATCGCCAAGCTCGGTTACTCGGTGGCGCTGATCACGGTGCCGGTCGGTTTCATCCTGACGATCCTCGGATCGCTCGCCGCCGAACGCGCATTCGCCGGCGTCGCCGCGGGCGAACTGTCACGCGCCCAGGCGATGGTGGAAGGCATGCACGGCTGGGCGACCGTCACACGCGAGCGCTACAACGGCGTGCAGTGGCTCCTGATCCTCTGCGCGCTTTGGGTGCCGGTCCTGATTTGGGGCCTGCAGCCGTGGTAGGCTCAGCAGCCGGACAAACAGGCTTCCGGGGGCTCACCGCCCTCGGAATGCCGGTTACCGGGCTGATGTGGAGCACAGGCGTCTTTCTCGGGCGATCAGACGACATAGGCGGGCTGGACATACCCTTGGCCCAGGCCTTTGCGGTTGTCACCGTCGGCGGACTTTCGCAGACATTGGCTATATGGTTCGGCCTGGCCGCCGTAACCTGGGCGATGACGCGCCTCTTCGGTGCTAGGATCGGTTTTCCGAAGCTTCTTGCGGTCTATTCCGCAGCAGCCGCGCCGCTGTGGGTGGCGGCACCCGCCGCCGCCCTTCACCTCAGCAGCGAGATCGTTCCGCGGGAACCGACACTGATCGTCGCCATCGCCGGTGTCGCGCTCTTTTTCTGGAAACTGTCGGAAAGCCTTGCCATGGCCTGCGACTGGACAAGGCTCAGAGCCTGCGGCGCCCTCATCTGCACGGGCGTCTTCATGGCCAGTTTCATCTCACTTTATGCATAGACAACAACCGGGAGCATCCCAATGACCATCAAAGCCATCGTCTTCGACGCCTATGGAACGCTCTATGACGTTCAGTCGGTATCGTCGATCACCGAGGAAAAGTTTCCGGGAAAGGGCGAGCTGATCACGCAGGTGTGGCGGCTTAAGCAGCTTGAATACACCTGGCTGCGTTCGCAGATGGGCGCTTTCCACGACTTCTGGGCCGTTTCGCAGGAATCGCTTGCCTATACGCTCGACTGCATCGGCATTCCCTATGAGAAAGCGGTCTTCGAGGAGATCATGGCGAAATACCGCCATCTCGACCCATATGCGGACAGCATCAGCGCGCTTGAAGCGCTGAAGGGGAAACAGCGGGCGATCCTTTCCAACGGCAGCCAGGACATGCTGGACGACCTGATCCGCAACACCGGGCTCAACGCTCACCTGGAGGCTTGCGTCAGCGTAGACGCCGTTCAGATCTTCAAGCCGAACAACAAGGCCTACGAGTTGATCGAGGACAAGCTCGGTGTGAAGCCGGAAGAGGTGCTCTTCGTCTCCTCGAACGCCTTCGATGCCTGCGGAGCAAAGAACTTCGGCCTCAAGGTAGCCTGGATCGAAAGGGTTACGGCGGAAGCGCTGAGAGCCGAGATCGCCGGCCTCGACAAGGCGGGCCCGACTACGATGTTCAAGATCCTGCGCATGCGCATGGAGCACTTCGGCATGGATCCGGATTATCGGCTTTCCTCGCTCAACGAACTGGCAGGCATCGTGAACGGCTGAAGCTTAAAGGATATCCAAGACGGCTTCCGGCGGGCGACCAAGCATGGCTTTCCCGCCGGAAAAGACGACGGGGCGCTCTATCAGGATCGGGTTCGCAGCCATCGCTGCGACGAGAATGTCCGGGTTGGTAACCTCGGCGAGCTCCATCTCCTTGTAGAGCGCCTCGCCCGTACGCATGAGCTTGCGCGGATCGTTGAAACCGAGCGCATAGAGAGCGGAACGAATATCCGCTTCGTTCGGCGTATCCTTCAGATATTCGCGCACATGCGGATGCGCGCCTTTTTCTTCCAGAAGCGCAAGTGTTTCCCGCGACTTGGAGCAGCGCGGATTGTGCCAGATCGTTACCGTCATTTTCGTTTAGTCCTCCCGCACATCGGCCCAGGCATCCACATTGGCGCCCACGGCTTCGGAAATATGACCAAGTCCGTTTGAATCGAGCTGCTTCGACAGATGCGACAGAATGCGCCTCACAAGGCCCGGCCCCTCGTAGACGAGGCCCGTATAAAGCTGGATCAGCGTTGCTCCGGCGGCGATCTTCGTCCACGCGGTTTCGGGACTGTCGATACCTCCAACGCCGATGATCGGTAGCTGCGGGCCTACAAGTTTGCGCATGCGGGCAAGGGCGATCGTCGATTTGCGAAAAAGCGGCCTGCCGGATAGCCCGCCGGCCTCCTTGGCCGTCGCGCTGTCCTTCAAATGATCGCGCGAGATCGTGGTATTGGAGACGATGAGACCGTCGACCTTGGCGGCAAGAACTTCTTCCGCGATCTCTTCCATGGCCTTGTCGTCGATATCCGGCGCGATCTTCAGGAAAACCGGCACCTTGCGTCCGACACGCTCAGAGGCATCGTCGCGCGCATGGAGCGACCGCTTCAGGAGATCGCGCAGCGCGTCGCGCGCCTGAAGGTCCCGCAGGCCCGGCGTGTTGGGAGAGGAAATGTTGACCGTGAAATAAGAGGCAAGGTCCGCAAAAGCCTCGATGCCGGCGACATAGTCGGCGATGCGGTCCCCGGCATCCTTGTTCGCTCCGACATTGACCCCGACGATGCCGCCGCGATGACGGCGCGCCTCGAGCCGGGCTCGCATCGCCGCATGGCCTTCGTTGTTGAAGCCGTAGCGATTTATGACCCCGTGATCGGCGGGAAGCCGGAAGACGCGCGGGCGCGGGTTCCCGGTTTGCGCCCTCGGCGTGACGGTGCCGACCTCGGCGAAGCCGAAGCCGAGACGAAGGACCGCATCGGGAACTTCGCCGTTCTTGTCGAAACCTGCGGCAAGCCCGAGCGGATTGGGAAAAGTCAAATCGAAGAGTTTGACCGCGAGCCTGCCGTCCGCCGCCGGCTCGCATGCCGGAAACAATCCGGAGGACAGCGCCTTGATCGTAAGCCCGTGCGCCGTTTCCGGATCCATGGAAAAAAGCGCCTTGCGGGCGAGGCCATCTACCAGCGACAGGACCATCAAAGCCCCTCCGGGAAGACATGCACTCCCCCAGGCCCGAGCGGAAGGTCGTTCACCCATCCGACCTTGGCAAGGTCCAGCGAGGCATAGAGATGCGGGAAAAGCGCACCCCCGCGCGATACTTCCCACTTCAAAGCGTCACCCAGCTTTTCCGCTTCCACGCCGACGAGCAGAAGGCCCGATTGCCCGCCAAAATGCTTTGCGGCGGTTTCGCGAACCTGATCGGCCGATGAAAAATGGATGAAGCCGTCGGCTTGATCGACCGGAGCCCCGTCGAACCGCCCCGCGCTTTGCGCCTCGGCCCATTGGGTGCTCGTGACGATCTTGTAGATGATTGCCATGATGATCCGCTCCACTCGCTCTGGCGAGCTTTTAGACTTCGCGAATGAGAACGACAAGACTGGCGAACAGGGGTGGACAGGAATATATACCGATAGGTAAACTAATGTCGGGATAAATTCCTTGCGCCATGCAGGCCGCAACCTCGACATACTGCAGGCCATATCGCCGGAGGAGCGAAGAAATGCTTTCCCATGATCGCGTCTGGGCCGCGATCGACACGCTCGCCCGCCGTCACGGCCTGTCGCCATCAGGCCTTGCCCGGCGTGCAGGTCTCGACCCTACGACCTTCAACCCGTCGAAACGGGTGGCAGGAGACGGACGGCCACGCTGGCCCTCGACGGAATCGCTCGCCAAAATCCTTGAGGCGACGCGTTCCGACCTGACCGAGCTGTTCGACATGGTCACCGACCGCGACCGTCCGGATCTTGCGGGCAAAGCCCCCAGGCGGACGGTCCCCCTGCTTGGCATCGCCCAGGCGGGCGCGGGCGGCTTCTTCGACGACGGCGGCTTTCCCGCAGGCACCGGGTGGGACGAGATTACCTTTCCGGACGACGGGCGGGAAAGCGTTTATGCGCTGGAGGTGACCGGCGATTCCATGCATCCGCTTTATCGCGACGGTGACATGCTGATCGTCTCTCCCGGCTCCGCCGTCAGGCGCGGCGACCGTGTTGTGGTCAAGACGCTGGAAGGCGAGGTCATGGCCAAGGTACTGCACCGGCAGACCGCGCGAAACGTGGAGCTGCATTCGCTCAACCCCGAGCACGAAGCGCGCACGATCGAACTTAAGGACATTGAGTGGATCGCGCGCATCATCTGGGCAAGCCAATAGCCGAAGCGGCAGGAGGCGACGATGAACATCAAGGGCTGGTTGATGGTGTTGATCGTAGCGATGGCCGGTGCGGCGGTGCTGTCCGTCATGCCCGAGCCGCAGGGCGACTTTCGCGAAAGACTGGCGGCAGCCCAACCCCAGCCGCTTATCGATACGCCACCAGTCTACCCTGACAGCATCCGCAACGTCACCCCCGATGACGTGCTGCCGCATCCGCGGGTCACCGGGCCGCTGAAGCGCGTTGCCGGCGTGCGCCCTCCCCCACCCGAAGAAGTGAAGCGGGACGATACGCTCGATTTCCAGCGTCCGCTGGTGCTCGACGCGCGCAGCATGCGCGTCAAGAAAACGACTATCAGGCTGGCGCATCTGGCAGGCCCGACCCTTGCCGAGAAATGCCCCTCGCGCCTCGGCGGTGACTGGCCGTGCGGGATGCGCGCGCGCACGGCCTTGCGCGGCCTCATCCGCAACTACGCCATACACTGCGACGAACAGCTCAGGCTCGGCGAAAACGAGATCCTCGCTAGCTGCACGAAGGGGCCGACCGATCTTTCCCGCTGGATGTTGGAGCAGGGTTGGGCGCGCCCTACGCAAGTTGCCCCGAAAGACCTGAAGAACCTTTCGCTGGCGGCCCAGGACGACAGAAGGGGACTATGGCAGCTCGACGGTTCTTTTTCCTGGTCAGGCCCCACCCTGAGCACACAAGTGCAGGAGCCCGACATTCCACTGGACGATATTGAAATCCTGCCTGCTGAAAATCTCGACGCCAGCACGGCTACCCCCTCCGGCGCGGACGCCACCGGCGACATCCTATGGTCGGAGAGGCCTTGAAGCGTCCTGATCGATGAACTGCGTGAGATGGCGCGCCCACGCCTCGAACCCCGTTTCAGAGGGGTGCACGCCGTCAGAACAGAAGGCATCCGCCGACAGGCCTTTCATCGCAGGGACGTCGATCGCTCCGCGTTCCAGGCAAAGCCTGCTACCCACGCGGTTGAACAAATCGGCCCGCAACTTGAGGATTGCGCCCAGAGTGGACGAGATCAGCGGCATCTCGTTCGGGTCCAGGACCTGCGACCAGTAGAGCCGGCTGTCGGGAAAGCGGGCCTTGAGCGCATACAAAAGCCCGCCGAAGCCCTTCTTGAAACGCCTGCCCGAGTGGAAGTTCTTCACGTCATTGAAACCAACGCAAAAAAGGATGTGCGTGTAGGGCGCCGGCTCCAGATTATGCACCACGTGATCGCGCAATTGATCCGAAGTCGCGGAATTGAAGCCAGCGCCGCGCCACGCTACCGGGCGGCCCGTTTTCTCGTTCAACGCGCGGGCAAGCGCGGGAGCCAGACCATCTGCCTGCCGCGCGATCCCGACCGCGGCTGCCGAGGAATCGCCGAGCACAAGGAGGTGGAGCGGCTCGCCCTCCCCTTCGACGTTGCCGCTCGTCGGCCCTTCACCCGGAGGAAGGCGAAGTGAGCGCACCCGCGTCCGGATACCTTCCAACGCGTACACGGGAAAGGCGGCCCAGGAAACGAAAGAAGCGATCACTCCGCGCCCTCCAATGCATCTTTATGGCGCAAGTTCGCCGGCAAGCGCCTTGCGGATCAGCTCGCGCGTCTCATCGATCCCGTAAAGCGCCACGAAGGACCCGAAACGCGGCCCCCTCTCCTGCCCGAGCAGGATTTGGTACAACGCGCCGAACCACGCCACCGATACGCCGGGGCCGCCGTCCGGGCTCTTCTTCTTGTGGTCCTGGTAGCGTTCGATCGCACGCGCAACGTCGAGAACGGCGTTCTGTATCGTTTCGCCATCCGCATCGGCCGGCAAGCTCGCCAGTTTCCGGTCAAGCTCCTCAAGAGCCGCGCGCTCTACATCATCCGGCGCGCGGAATGTCTTCGTCGGCTTCACGAAATCGTCGAAATAGCGGATCGCATAGCCGACGAGTTCGTCGAGCTTCGGGTGGCTTTGCGCCGTCACCCCCGGTGCATAGCGTGAAATGAAGGCCCAGAGGACGGACTTGTTTTCCGCATTCGATGCCGAGACGAGATTCAACAGCATGGCAAAGGAGACTGGCATATCCACCTTCGGCGGGTTGCCGGAGTGGATGTGCCAGACCGGATTGGACAGCTTCTGCTCAGGCGCCATCGCCTCGACCTTCGAAAGGAAGGTGAAATATTCGTCCACCGCCTTCGGGATGACATCGAAGTAAAGCTTCTTCGCCGCCTTTGGCTTGTTGTACATGTAAAGCGACAGGCTTTCCGGCGAGGCATAGGTCAGCCATTCGTCGATCGTCAGGCCATTGCCCTTGGACTTGGAGATCTTGCGGCCCTGATCGTCGAGGAAAAGCTCATAGACGTAATGCTCCGGCGGGGTGCCGCCAAGCACCGAGCAGATACGGTCGTAGATCGGCATGTTCGGCCCGTGGTCCTTGCCGAACATCTCGAAGTCCACGTCGAGCGCGGCCCAGCGCGCGCCGAAATCCGGCTTCCACTGCAGTTTCACCTGACCGCCGGTGATACCCTGCGTGATCTCTTCGCCGTCCTCGTCGATGAAAGTGATCGTGCCCGCCCTGGCATCGACATGCTTCATCGGAACGTAGAGAACGCGGCCGGTCTTGGCCGAAATCGGCAGGAACGGCGAATAGGTGGAACGGCGTTCCTCGCCCAGCGTCGGCAGCATGATATCCATGATGGCGTCATAGCGCTCGGCAACGCGCCGCAGGATTTCGTCGAACTTGCCGGACTTGTAATACTCGGTCGCGCTTGCGAACTCGTAATCGAATCCGAACGTGTCGAGAAAGCGCCGCAGCATGGCGTTGTTGTAGTCGGCAAAGCTCGCATAATCCCCGCCGAAGGGGTTCGGCACCGAGGTCAGCGGCTTGTGCAGATGCGGCTCCAGCAACGACTTGTCCGGCACGTTGTCCGGTATCTTGCGCATACCGTCCATGTCGTCTGAAAAGCAAAGCAGCCTGGTCGGAACCTGATCTCCGGTCAGAAGACGGAAAGCGGTGCGCACCATCGTCGTGCGCGCAACCTCTCCGAAGGTGCCGATGTGCGGCAGGCCGGACGGGCCGTATCCCGTCTCGAACAGAACCGGCCGGTCATGCGAACGCTTTTCCACCCGCTTGACCAGCTTGCGCGCTTCTTCGAACGGCCAGGCTTTGGAAGCCTGCGCCGCCTCTACGAAGGAGGGCGACAGGTCAAGTTCAGGCAGGGATTGAACGCTCATGTGCGGATGGTTCCGTTGAAGGGGTTGCGTCGATTTTCGCGGAAAACGGGACGCGACATGAGGATTGCCACGTTCCGGTCGCGCGGAAACTAGAAAAGCCGGGGCGTCCCGTCAATCTCGACCGCACGCCATTGCGGATATCGTCCTTCGCAGTGTTCTCGAACCGAAACCGAACGACCTGAAATTCGAAGGTTGCGTAGGAACGTCCGCCAACTTACTTGTCGTAAGCCAATTAGGCTCCGTGGACAAGAAAGGCGCAGATATCCCGATGACTTCGACCGTTTCCCTGCATGACGCGCTAATTTACGTGATGGTGATCACCTCGGCCGCCGACAGCGCGATGACCGACCGGGAACTTTCCTCCATGGGCCAGGTCGTGCGTACGCTGCCCGTTTTCAACGGCTTCGACGAGAACCGGATTATAGCGGTCGCCCAGGAATGCGGCGAGCGCCTGCAGGCCAAAAACGGCATGAACGACGTGCTCGACCTGATCGTGGCAAGCGTGCCCGAACGCATGCGCGATACGGCTTACGCGGTTGCGGTGGAGATCGCCGCAGCCGATCTGGACGTCCAGCAGGAGGAATTGCGCCTGCTCCAGATACTGCGCGACAGGCTCGGCCTCGACAAGCTCACCGTCGCCGCGATCGAGCGTAGCGCCCAGGCCAGATTCCGGACCACTTAGCATCAATCGGCTTCGAATCAGGCGTTGCCGATCTCGACACAGAACTCCGTTCCGGCGGTCCATTCTACAGGCCTTCCGACAAAATAGCCTTGCGCGAATGTCACACCCAGTTCGCGCAGGATTTTCATCGTTTCCCGATTTTCAACGAATTCCGCCGTGACTTCGATGCCCAGCTTGTTGGCCACCGCCACAATGCCAGCCACAATCGTACGCTGGACCTCGTCGCTTGCGACGTCGCCGATGATCGAGCCGTCGATCTTCAGGCAATCGATCTCGAATTGGCGAAGATAGGCGAACGAGGAAAGCCCCGCGCCGAAATCATCCAGGATGACCCCGCAGCCGCGATCGCGAAGCGCGCGGATGAGCGCTTGAGCGGTCGCCATGCTGCGCACCGTAGCCGTTTCCGTAATTTCGAAGGACAGCCGCGTGGCGAGGTCGGGATATTCACCGAGCCTATGAAGCAGAAGATCCTTGAACGCCGGATCGCCAACCGACTGCCCCGACAGGTTGACCGAAAGACGCAAATCTTCGGGTGCCGAACGAAGCCGCTGCAGGACGTTGCAAATGACCCAGCGATCGATTTTCGGCATCAGGCCATGACGCTCCGCCGCCACGATCAACGGAGCAGGCGGCAGCATCTGCCCGTTCTGGCCGACCACCCTCAGAAGCACTTCGTTGTAGAGGCGCCCACTGTCATCGATGGCTTCGATCGGCATGGTGAACAGGCGAAAGGCATTTTCCTCAAGCGCCTGGCGAATAACCTTGAGATTGCCGATATGCGCCTGCCGGGCGGCCATTTCCCGGTTGCCCGGCTCGAAAACGAGCGTACGCCCGCCGCCGGTTTCCTTGGCAAGCAGGCAGGCCTGGTCCGCCCATTTCATGAGGTCGCCCGCGGTAACGGGATTTACGCCGGCATCCTTGCCGTTGAGAAACGCAACGCCGATGCTCGCGTCGACCGTGAAGACGCTTCCGCCCCACTCGAAGCGCATCGTCTGAATGTTGGAGACGATCTGACGCCCGATTTCCATTGCCCGGCATTCGCCGCGGCAGGACAACAGGAGCGCGAATTCATCTCCGCCAAGCCGTGCCACCATGGCATCATGGCTCGACTCGAAGGCCTTCAACATTTCGCCGATCTGACATAGCAGCGCATCACCCGCACCGTGGCCGGCAAGGTCGTTCACCACCTTGAAATTGTCGAGGTCTATGGTCAGGAGTGCGGCACACTCGCCCTTCTCCGAAGCGTTGGAAATAAGCTCTTCAAGACGTTCCTGAAGTGCATATCGGTTGTAGACACCCGTCAGCGCGTCCTCGCGCGCCCTGCGGCGTATCTCCTTGGCCATCAGTGCGGTTTCGGTAATGTCGCGAATGACCACCACCGCTCCGGTGATCTCGTCCCTGCCTTCCCTGAAGGGGTACATGCGCACATTTGCGATCTCCGGCGCTTCGCCGGGTTTCGTCAGGTCCAGCTCGAACTCGAGCGACTCGCCGGCAAAGCAGCTGTCATAATTTTTTCGGCCATGCTCCTCGAACAACGCCCAGCCGATCATGTCGCCCAGGTGGCAACCGATGATATCTTCCGGTCTGCGGCGGTGATAGGCGGCGTTTGCGTCGTTACAGAATCGGTAGCGATAATCCGTGCCGATCACGCCGACCCGGTCCGTCGTCTGGCGCAGAACCTCACGGTACATCGACAGGCGCTGCTTGAGTTCCTGCTGCTCGCTCGCCTTGATCGCGGAAACGATCGCACCGACTATCTCACCTTGACGGTCGCGCACCGGAACATGGGATATGTCCAGGATAAAACGCGCGCCTGTGCGATCCGTTTCCCACTCCAGCAAGCGCGTGGTTTCGCCCGAAAGCGCCTGATCGATTGAAGGTTTGCGCCTCTCGAAAATCTTCTGACCGATCGCGCAGGAAAGCGGCCGCCCGATGACGACGTCTGCTACCAGACTGAAATCATTCAGGAATTTCGCATTCGCTTCCCAGACTATATAGTTACGGTCGCAAAGCAGCGTCGACGCAGGCGAATTGTCGATGATCGCATCGCGCCTGGCATCGGCATCAAGCGGCGGAACGAGTGCTTCGGCGCCTGACACGGAACCGGTAGCGTCAGGCCCCGCCGGGAAGACCTGCAGATCCGCCATCGCATCCATCAGTTGGCGCGAAGTGGGTACTCCGCGCTTTTGCCTGTCCCTGGCACGAGCCATCGTAACTATTGACGCCTTCGGTATTTATCGTTGAAGGCGATTGAACATTAAACAAGTGAATACTTGGTTTCCCGATGCGCAAGCCTGGTAAAAATTATCAGGTCGAGGCGATGTCATCGCGCTTCGGCACATCGGCGATTACTACCTTGGATAGAATGCACCTGTTCAATTGATGACGCGCCGCGGGTCCGGCTTGTCGAGGGAAAAGGTAGGAACGGTGACAAGGAAAAACTCACCTGAGTCCGACTGCATCTGATAAGAGCCCGACATAATGCCGGATGCCGTGGTGAGCGGACACCCGGAGGTATATTCGTAACGCTCGCCCGGGCGTATGATCGGCTGCTCCCCCACTACCCCGGCGCCGCGAACCTCGTTGACCTGGCCATTCGCGTCCGTAATCTTCCAGTATCGTTTCCGGAGCTGAACGGTTTCCTCGCCCAGATTCACGATCTCGACGGAGTAGGCCCAGAAGTAATGCTTGTCATCCGGATCGGACTCTTCCGCGATATAATATGGCTCAACAGTCACCTGAATATTGCGTGTAACAGATTTATACATCGATCGTTTCTGCCCAAGCCTGGCTACTAATCCAATTCGAAATTTCGTTATTTTTATCGCACGATCTTGATGCTGTTAATGCAAACTTTCGGGGAAGTGTGAATTGTGATCGCAAAAGCCGAGTTACATTTTCGCCATGACCAAGTCTACCCTAAAGTTTATGCTGCAACAGAGGCGCCATTTACCAGGAACCTCTCTGTGACTTAAAGAATATCAGAGCGGGAATTTTATGCACTATGCAATCTTTAAGAGTAATGCTCAATCTTGTAAAAATGACCTATGTTCAAGGTTTCGAATCCGAAACAAGCTATACTCGGCGTACATCCCGCCAAGCCGATGTGTTGCGCCGAAACGCCGAATAAGCGAAGAGCATTGAGCCAGAGAATGAAAGGCTCCGGATGTTCGACGCCAGGCTTCGCCACATCATTGATCCACCATTGAACGCGGTGGGGCTACGCCTTGCCCGATCGGGTATCGGCGCAAACTCAGTGACGATTGCGGGCTTCGTTTTCGGGATTGCGGCGGCACTTGCGATCGCTTGGGGGTATTGGCTTTCCGCGCTCGCACTGATAGCGCTCAACAGGCTTGCCGACGGCCTGGATGGCGCGGTTGCGCGGGCAACCGGAAAGACCGACCTCGGCGGTTACCTGGATATCGTGCTCGATTTCTTTTTCTACGGCGCAGTACCCTTCGCCTTCGCCGCCCAGGACCCGGCCGCCAACGCCTATTCGGCGGCGGCCCTTTTGCTAGCCTTCTACATGAACGGCGCAACATTCCTGGGATTTGCGGTAATGGCCGAAAAGCGCGGCATGAGCACGGACATCCATGGCGCGAAATCGCTCTACTATCTGGGCGGTCTGGCCGAAGGTGCGGAGACAATCGCGATTTTTACCGCCATGTGCCTGTTTCCGGCATGGTTTTCGATAATCGCATGGGGCTTTGCCGGGATATGCGCGATCTCCGCCTTATCCCGGCTTGTACTCGTCTCGCAGATGCTGCGCGGCTGAGGGGCAACTGCCCTTCAGCCGACGCGATCGAGTGCCCGCGTCAGATCCTGCAGGAGGTCTCCGGCATCCTCCAGGCCGACGGACAAACGCAGCAGTCCATCGGATATATCGAGTTCCGCGCGCGCCTCCTCGCCGATTGACTGGTGCGTGGTCGTCGCGGGATGGGTGATCAGGCTCTTGGCGTCGCCGAGGTTGTTGGAAAGCTTCACGAGCCTCAGGGCATTCAGCATGGAAAACGCCCCTTCCTTGCCCCCCTTCACTTCAAGAGCGATCATGGTTGAACCGGCCTTCATCTGACGCCTCACCACATCGGCCTGCGGGTGGTCCTCGCGACCGGGGTAGATCATGCGCGTGACGGCGGAATGGCCGGCGAGTTCGTCCGCCAGATATTTCGCCGTGGCCGTCTGGCGCTCCACGCGCAGCGGCAACGTCTCAAGCCCCTTCAGCATGACCCACGCATTGAACGGGCTCATGTGCGGGCCCGTATGCTTCACGAAAGGCATGACCTCATCGACGATCCATTCCTCATCGGACAGGATAACACCGCCGAGACACCTGCCCTGCCCGTCGATATGCTTGGTGGCGGAATAGACGACGACATCGGCGCCGAACTTCATGGGCGATTGCAAAAGCGGCGTTGCGAAAACATTGTCGACGATAAGCCTCGCGCCGACCGAATGGGCGATATCGGCAACCGCCTGAATGTCGATCACCTCAAGGGTCGGGTTGGTCGGGCTTTCAAGGAAAAGCGCCGCGGTATTGGGCCGAACCGCCCGCTTCCACTGTTCGATGTCGGTCCCGTCGACCAGGGTCGATTCCACACCGAAGCGCGGCAAGAGCGTTTCCACGATAAACCGGCAGGACCCGAAAAGTGCCTTCGCCGCGACGACGTGGTCGCCCGCCTTGCAACACGCCATGAGTGCCAGATTGACGGCTGCCATGCCGCTTGCCGTTCCACGCGCGGCCTCCGCCCCCTCAAGCGCCGCGATGCGCTGTTCGAACATGGCGACAGTCGGGTTCGCATAGCGCGAATAGACGAAGCCGGGTTGCTCGCCGTTGAAACGGGCTTCCGCGAGTTCGGCCGTTTCATAGACGAAGCCTTGCGTCAGGAACATCGCCTCCGAAGTTTCTCCAAACATCGAGCGCGCCGTCCCGCCGTGAACCAGCGTCGTGGCCGGTTTCCAGTTTCCGCCTTCGGTCGGGTCGATATCCTGCGTCATCAGCTTCATCTCCAGAATGCAAAAACCCCGGCCGAGAGCCGGGGTTTTGAGCACCCGGCCTTTTTAGCGACTTGTTTAACGTGGCTGCAAGCCGGCCGGCTCAAATCACCACGGGTCAAAAGGCGTCATACGCCAAGCCCGCCTGCCCGTCAACGCTCCGAGCGAGGCATTCGCGCCTCAGCGCCGCCCCGCAAGTATCCTTCACTCGATTTTGAACCCGTCAGCCGGAAACACGATTGGCGCTTTCAACAATTGTCGCAGGCTCGACCGGTTGTGCGAAATCCTGCAGCCTGTCCGGAATACGATCATAGAAGGGACCAAGATCGACCGGCATTTTTCGGGCGGCTTGCCTGCAGCAACGCAGTTCCTCTGTCCAATTGCCGCGAGCTGAGCGCAACGCATCGAAAAATGCCGAATGCGCTTCTGACAATTGGAGGAATTCCGAAGACCGCGCCAGTTCCTCGTCGCCCACCAGAATGTGGATCTCAACAAGATCGTGCCGGCCCTTGACGGCGATCCGGCCGGCCTGAAGCAGCGCCATGCCCTTAGCGCCTGCAGCGGTGGATGCGGAAAGGACGATATCGAAGCCGACTAATTTGGAAGCGGTCTCGACACGCGATGCGATGTTCACCGTATCGCCCACCACCGAATAGTCGAACCGCGACTGAGAGCCCATGTTGCCGACACATGCCAGGCCTGTCGCCATTCCAATGCCGATGCGAACAGTGGGGAGCCCCTTGCGCCAGCGCTGCGGCTGGCCTTGCCCGTCATCCTTGTTGAAGCGGTCCAGCGCCCGACGCATTTTCAGCGCTGCGCGGCAGGCATGAAGCTCATGCTCGGGATCTGTGACCGGGGCATTCCAGAACGCCATGACGGAATCGCCCAGATATTTGTCGATCGTGCCGCGCTCGGAGGTGATTTCCACGCTCAAGGCACCAAGAAGGGTGTTCAGGAACTGAATGATATCGTCCGGCGCGAGCGCTTCTCCAAGAGTGGTGAAATCTCGAATGTCCGCGAACAAAACCGTTGCTTCGCGGGTTTCTCCGCCAAGCGCCAACGTCTCCGGCTGCCTTTCGATCTGGTCCAGGATGGCCGGTGCCACATATTGCGAAAATGCGCGCCTGATCTGCCGTTTCTGGCGATCGGCCACAAGGAAGCGGAAGGATGTCGCCGCAAGAAAAATCACAAAACCGCCCGCCATCGGAAATGTGGGATCGAAAAGAACGCCGTAATCGGCGAAAGCAACCCACGAGCCCGTGGCAATGGCGCCCGCCGCAAGCCCCCCCGAAACAAATGCGACAACGGGCCCCGTTGCCATTGTCATGACAAGGACGAAGAGTGCGACGAGAACAAACCCGAGAAGCTCGATCCCATCTACCCAGTCTGCGCGTATAAGATAATCGCTCGCGATAACCTGTTCCAGCAGCTGCGCATGCACGGAAACGCCTGGCACATTTTCGCCGATAGGCGTGGCGCGGATGTCGTAAAGCCCGATCGCCGATGTCCCCACCAGGACGATGTTGCCCGCGATCTTGTCGATGACCGCCTGATCCACCTCATCGGCAAGGATATTCGCGGCTGAAACATATCTTTGCGGGCTATCGCTGCCGAAACGCACGCGGACCGTGCCGTCGGGAGCAGTGGGAATCTCGAATTCCCCGACCCGCAAGGACTGAATGATAGTACCTTTATTCTCCACTGCATTGACCAGAAGCGTGGAAACGCCGCTCGCCACGCGCAACGCCTCCACCGCAAGGCTCGGAAAAAGGTTGGTGCCATCAGTCCAGAGAAGCGGCACCATGCGCACGACAGAAACGGACTCCGTCGGCGACAGGCTGATGCTGCCGACGCCTGACGCCGCCTGATCCAAAATCGCAAGATTGGTGGCTACGGATGGCAGCTTGGGAACGGCAGGGGCCGGATCGACGCCGGTATATGCGAAGCCGGTCTTGACTGCCGGCTTGCCGCCTTCTGCCGCGTCCAGTCGTGCGAAGCCAAGAACCGAGGGAGTTATCGCCAGCATTTCCGAAAAGGCGCGATCGTTGTCATCGATCTCTTGCATAAGGCGCTGGATTTCGCGCGGCGGCATCAGCCTCGTGAAGGCGGGATCGCGCAGCATCGTCACGGGCGACAGGCGATCGGGTTCCGCAAACAGCATATCGAAGGCGATCGCAGCAGCCCCCATCTGTCCAAGTCGCTCAGTCAATTCGGCAAGCCGAGAGCGTGGCCATGGCCATTGGCCGTAAATGCGAAGCGAGGCTTCGTCTATATCCACTACGCGCACTGGCGCGTTACCAAGTGGGCGCGGTGAGAGGCGCTGAAACTGGTCGAACGCCGTTTCGCGGATCGTCCGCACGAAGAAGGGGTCGGCCGCACGCACGACCGAAAGCACCGCGATGCAACCGATCCCAAAAATAAGTGCCAGAAGTGTGGATCTGCGCAGCATCCGCCCGGCTCAACGCCGTTCAGTTGCCGGACGCGGTTTCGCCGCCGCCCGACCATGCAAAAAGCAGCGCAATGCCTAATATGGCGCCAATTTTCCCGAAGATACTACCGGGCAGATACACGCCCTTACCCTTCCCTGCGAAGATGGGGCCATATTTTTTCTTATTTTCATCATTATTTTTTTAATTTTTACATGATGCAAGGCAAATTCAAAGCGATATTTCCTTAACGACAGGATCTTTTATGTCAGCGATTTTGATATGGCCCGATTTGGCCGGATAGCAGAGAGCTTTCCCTTCCGCCCGGCATGCGTTAATAACGGAGCCAGAACCTGAAGACGCACGATGAGCGGGCAAATAGAGAATGATTGCCGCCAAGAACGGAATATTACCGGTACAGAACCTGAGAGAGCTTTTCGCGGAAGGCGCGATCACGGCCGCTCGGGAGCCGGATTCAGACCAGATTCAGCCTGCCAGCCTCGATCTCAGGCTTGGCCAGGTCGCCTATAGGGTGCGCGCCTCCTTCCTGCCGGGGCGCACCTCGGTGGAGGAAAAGCTCAACGATCTGAAGCTGCACGAATTCGATCTGTCGCACGGTGCCGTCCTTGAAACCGGTTGTGTCTACATCGTGCCGCTGCAGGAAAGCCTGGCGTTGCCGAACGATATCTCCGCGACGACCAATCCGAAAAGCTCGACCGGAAGGCTCGATGTCTTTACACGCGTCATAACGGATGAAGGCCGCGCGTTCGATACCGTTCCTGCCGGCTACAACGGAAGGCTTTACGCCGAAATCAGCCCGAGAACCTTTCCGGTGCTGGTGCGCGAAGGCTCGCGTCTGTCGCAGATCCGCTTCCGCCGTGGCGACCCGCTGGTGAGCGATGCGGAGCTTGCGACGGTCCATGACGAGCACACGCTCGTCAACGGTGGCGATGAGCTGATCGGCGGCGGCGTTCAATTGACCATCGACCTGAAAGGAGAGGCCACGGGGAGCCTGATCGGCTACAGGGCGAAACGACACACGAGCGTCATCAACGTCGACGCGAAGGCCGCCCAACACCCGCTCGACTTCTGGGAGCCGATCGTAAACCGCGACAAACCCTGGCTCGTGCTCGACCCGAATGAGTTCTACATCCTGGTTTCGCGAGAAGCGGTCCATGTACCGCCGATGTTTGCCGCCGAGATGGTGCCTTTCGATCCGCTCGTCGGCGAATTCCGCGTGCATTACGCAGGTTTTTTCGACCCCGGTTTCGGTCATACGGGTGTCGGAGGCAGGGGATCTCGTGCGGTTCTGGAAGTGCGCTCCCACGAGGTGCCGTTCATCGTCGAGCATGGCCAGACCGTCGGCCGCCTGGTCTACGAACGCATGACCGAGCGCCCCGAGACACTTTACGGCGAAGGGATCGGCTCGAACTACCAGGGCCAGGCGCTGAAGCTTTCCAAGCACTTCAAGACCAACGTCTGACCTCCATTGAGCGCATGTTTGGGTTAAGCCACATGGCGCGCTTGCCGGTATTTCGTTTTCCGAACGTCATTATCTCACTACCGGTCTCCAGCTTCGGGAGATATGCAATATGACGCTGCTGACGCCCGTGAGCGAAAGCATCGGCGAGTTGGAAGACCGGCGCTCGCGCTTCATCGCTCA
The DNA here is from genome assembly GCF_009826895.1 of Stappia sediminis. GTDB lineage: Bacteria > Pseudomonadota > Alphaproteobacteria > Rhizobiales > Stappiaceae > Hongsoonwoonella > Hongsoonwoonella sediminis. Next base: position 316,000 of record NZ_WUMV01000006.1, read on the forward strand.
TCTCGTTTCGATGGATAAATTCGAGGCGCGCCTTGCCGAATTGCGCGAGGAACACCGCAAGGCGAACCACTTCGTCACCGCCTTTCGCCGGTTCGACGAGTTCGGGCGCATCGCCGAAGGTGCGAAGGACGACGGAGAACCGGCAGGCACATCCGGCATGCCTTGCCTCAAGGTTCTGACGGGCGCGAGCCTTATCGATGCCGGCGTCATCGTCGTGAGATATTTCGGAGGCACCAAACTTGGCGGTGGCGGCTTGGCGAGAGCCTATTCGGGCGCCGCCTCCCGAGCGATCGAAGCCGCCGACCTGAGGCCTTTCGTCAGGCAGGCGACCAAGACCGTGAACGCGGCCTTCGACGAGATGGGCGAGCTTGAAAAGCGCCTTGCCGCGGCAGGGGTTGTCATCGAAGGCCGCGAATTCAGCGAATCCGGAGTCCTGTTAACAATCTCCGGTGCAAAAGACGTGGTGGAAAAGCTGGGCCTTTAGAGCGCTTTCCACGAAAGCGGGAGCGCTTTCGTGATAAGAATTCGCTCCAGGATCAATACCTTGAGCATACCCTTGTCGTAAAATCCGATATGGATTTCGCGGGATATGCTCTAGGTCACGCCTGCCGTTCCTTGCGCAGTTCCTGTATTTCACGGCGAAGCGCCCTCACCTCTTCCAGCACCGCACCCGTTTCGTCATGGATCGCCTGACGGTCGGCCTCCGCCAGTTCATCATGCTCCTTTTGCATGGCGGACACGATGACACCGATGAAAAGGTTCAAGACGGTAAAGGCGGTGGAAAGAATGAAGGGCACGAAGAAGGCCCACGCCATGGGGTGTTTTTCCATGACCGGGCGCACGATACCCATTGACCAGCTTTCAAGCGTCATGACCTGGAAAAGCGTATAGATGGAGCGCCCGAGCGTCCCGAACCATTCGGGAAAACTCGCGCCATAAAGCTTCGTTGCCATGACACCGAAGACGTAGAAGACAAGCGTCAAAAGCAGGATGATGGATCCCATTCCCGGCAGGGCGGCGACAAGCCCGCCGATCACCCGCCGCAGGGAAGGCACCACCGAAATAAGGCGCAGAACACGCAAAATTCTCAGCGCCCGCAACACGGTAAGCGGGCCGGACGCCGGCAGAAGGGCAAGCCCGACGATGACGAAGTCGAATATGTTCCATGCGCCGCGAAAGAATGACAGCCGAAAGGCATAGATCCGCAACGAGATCTCGACGACGAAAATGGCAAGCGCCACCCTGTCGACGGCTACGAGAAAACCGCCAGCGTAATGCATGGCCGTCTCGCTGGTCTCAAGCCCAAGCGTTATGGCGTTGATGACGATCACCGTGACGATCGTCATCTCCCATTTTCTCGATTGAATGAGTTCCTGAAGCCTGCCGCGCATGATCCGCCTCTCCTTTCGCCTAAGCGAGACGCGTGAAAGGTGGCATCGGCGGACGCAATTTCAAGCAAAGACCGCGTTCATCCACCTCGGCATAGCGCAGCCGGCCGATCTCGCTTGACAGATGCCGCGAACCCTCGCGATATAGGAGTGCCTTGCGGGTGTAGCTCAATGGTAGAGCAGAAGCTTCCCAAGCTTACGACGAGGGTTCGATTCCCTTCACCCGCTCCAAAGTCTTCCAACAAGTCTTTCCAGTATCGAGAGCCTCGACTTTCGCCCGGGGCGAGCGGGCGTGTCGCAATTTTGCGGCGCCTTACGCATCTCGGCGTTCCGAATCAAAGGACGGTTCGCAAGGCCATGCGGCGTTTTGGTCCAGTGGTGAGGACGGCGTATAAATTCGTAAACAGCGTGATAGAAGGCAAGACTCTGCAAGAGCCAATAGACGGGGATGCCCAAAACGTCGCGAGGCCCAAGCCGGATAGCCCGCCGTTTCGCGCCCGAGGCCATTGCGAACAGCGATCCGGCGTAACTCATGAAAAGGCTTCCCGCGGCAAGAGCCACGACGCAATCTCCCGCCAGGCTTCCCTGAAGCGGATAGGAAGCAAGGCCGGACAGGTGCAGAGCCACGATCAGTACGAATACAGGATGAAACGCCAGTGTCATGACGATCGAGGCAAAGTAGACCAGGATTACGGTCAGGCCCGGCCGGTCCAGTTCGCCTGCAAGCCGAGGCGGGTCGCGAAAGGAAACCAAAAGGGTCTGCAGCCAACCCTTGAGCCAGCGCGTCCTTTGCCCGTGCCAGATGCGCCACGTCAACGGGGCTTCTTCGAACGTGGTGCTATCCAGAACCTCCAGGCTATAACCGTAGCGGCAAAGGCGGATGCCGAGGTCGGCATCCTCCGTCATGTTGAACGGATCCCACCCGCCGGCCCGTTCCAGCGCTTCGCGGCGAAAATGGTTCGACGTGCCTCCAAGCGGAATTGGCCAGTTGCGCGCGGCCAGCCACGGCAAGAAACGGTCGAAGAGTGCGGCGTATTCAAGCGCGAACTGACGGACCAGAAAGCGGTTGTCCACGTGATCGACCGCGAGTTGAGCTTGAAGGGCTGCGACATTTTCGGGAAGTTCGGCGAAGGCACTGGCAGCCATTCGCAACTGCTCGGGTTCTGGACGGTCTTCGCCATCGAATATGGTCACCAGTTCCCCCCTCGCTTGCGCGAGGCCGTGCATTAGTGCGCGGGGCTTGGAACGCGGGCTTCCCTCAGGCACGATGATGACGCGCATTCCAATGCCGAGTTCTTTCTGAATTGCGAGGTGTGTCCTTTGGTCGTCCTCTTCAAGAAGAAATAGAATTTCCCTGCGCGTGAGCGGGTAGTCGAGCCGTGAAAGAGCGTGGACGAGAGAACTCGCCACGGCCTCCTCGCGGTGCAGCGGCACCAGAACCGAGTAAAAAGGCAGCTTTTCATCCGGCAGGGGCGAGGCCGGCCTTATCGGCTGTTTGACCGAAAACGCGGATGCGGTCCTCGCCACCGCAAGTGCGATACTGCTTCCGGTCGTCACGACCGAGGTGAAGAGCGCCATAATCTCAGGGGGCATTGTCATCCCAGCGGTGGTAAATGCCGCCGCGACGCCGTAGAACCACCCTTGTTCGGGAGAAAGCCTTGTGCTGGCTGAAGATTCCGGATACCGGACCATGAGCCGAAATGTCGGATCGCATTCCTTGGCTGCGTATTCGATTCCCTCCGGGCTTGCAAAACAGATTTGACGGCGAAGCGGTTCGTGCCTTTTGAAGAATTCCAGAAGAGCCGGCAGGTTCTCCGGCGAAGGAACGACCACAAGTTTTTCCGTATCGTCAACTCTGGTGCCGAGCCCTAGAAGACCGGACGATCTCTCGCCCGCTCCATGGTCCGCACCGCTTATTTCATGCACCCCGAATGTGCGGGCCGGAAGGAATGTCACGCCGCAAAGCTCTGCCGCCACACTGCACCAGGTTTCCTGCGAAATATAGCCGCCGTCGAGCAGTATACGGCCCGGCGCGAGCTTCGAGCGTGCGGAAGCTGCATGCGCGAGCGATGCAAGCACGTCATTGAACCCGCGCCTGACAAGGCAGGCAAGATCGGGATGAATGCGCCGCTCTTGCCATCTATAGCCTGCGCCAACATCTCCCCTTGCGCCATCTTCGATTCCGCCGCCCGAATTTCGTGATAGTGTGCGCTCGCAACTGAGAAGGTCCGGATCAAATCGCAATGCTTTTCGAACTCCCGGCGAGACGGCCGAACGACCGAGGCGCTCGCACGAAATTCTCGTGTCATCCTTGGCGTTCAGGAATTAAACGCATTTCTTCTGCAGTATCAGTAGTTCTTGCATTGTCACTCTATGCGTGTATATGCACGCTTTCAATACTAATGATAGCAGGTCAAGGCGTGGCCCAAACGGCGCGGGACTATCCCGTTCCGCCGAACTTCTGGGATCCAAGGGCAACAACCGAAGAAACGGGCGTACCACCCGAGACCATCCAGTTTCTGGCGACCGACGATTATCCGCCGTTTTCCTTCCGCGATTCGACCGGTCGCCTGACCGGATTCAATATCGACCTCGCACGCGCGATCTGCGAGGAGTTGAACGCAGCCTGTTCCATGCGCATCAAATCGTTCGATGCGCTGATCCCCGCGCTGATGCGTGAAGAGGGAGACGCGATTATCGCGGGCCTGGCGCCAACCGAGGCCAACCTGAAGACCATGCGCTTTTCGGACACTTACGTCGGGCTTCCGGCGCGTTTCGTCGCATTGCGCGATGAGGAGGTGCAAGCCATCCCCGAAGAACTCGACGGAGAGAAGATTGCCGTGGTCGCGGGCACGATGCACGAAAGATTTCTGCATCGCTTCTTCACTCTCTCCGACATTGCCGCTTACGAGACGCGCGATGAGGCGCGGGCCGCTCTCATGGAAGGCAAGGCGAAGGTCTATTTCGGCGACGGCCTGTCGCTCTCGTTCTGGCTGAACGGGGCGGCATCCCAGAATTGCTGCAAATTCGCCGGTGGTCCCTGGCTGGAACCGGGCTATTTCGACCGTGGGCTTTCGATAGCGTTTCGCGCCGACGATGCATTGCGCCAACGCGCCATTGACGATGCGCTGCGAAGGTTACAGGCCAAGGGAACCTATTCGGAGCTTTACCTGCGCTATTTCCCGATAAGCTTTTACTGAACACACGAACGGAAAAATCTTGATGACCGACTTTCTCTGGACGCGGCCGACAAGCGCGGCACCCGTCTCGACCCTGCTGCTTGCCCATGGCGCGGGCGCGGCAATGGACAGCAACTTCATGGACCGCTTTTGCAATGCGGCAGCCGCACAGGGCCTGGAAGTTGCCCGGTTCGAGTTCGCTTATATGGCGGCACGGCGTAACGGAGGAAAAAAAGCCCCTCCCCCGCGCGCGGACAAGCTTGTAGCGGAGTATCAACGCGCGGTTCAGGACCTGATGGCCATCACCGAGGGCCCGGTTCTGATCGGCGGGAAATCCATGGGCGGGAGGGTTGCCGCTATGCTTTGCGGAAGCGCATCATGCCCGAAACGAGTAAGCGGCCTCGTGTGCCTGGGTTATCCTTTCCACCCAACGGGAAAGCCCGATCAATGGCGCCTGACCCCTTTACTGGAAAGCCGCAGGCCCGCACTCATCCTGCAAGGCGAACGCGATCCGTTCGGCAGCAGGGAGGAAATCGAGGCGATTACCCTGCCCGACAAGATCGGCGTCGAGTGGCTTGAAGACGGCAACCACGATTTCGGGCCGCGCGGCAGGTCCCCCGCCACATGGGAAGGCAACATCGAACTTGCAGCCCGAAAGACCGTCGAATTCGCCCGTCAGGTTATCGACTGCAAATAGCTATTCGGCGGGCGTGATATCCCGCGCGCCCGTCCCGTCGTGCATGCGAGATGGTTTCAGTGTGAACAGGTTGGCAATGTCGGCGCCGATCCCCATCAGCACAGGCACGAGGATGAGGACGAGCACCGTCGCCGATGCGAGGCCGAAGACGATCGTGATCGCCATCGGCATCAGGAACTGCGCCTGCAGGCTCTTTTCGAACAAAAGCGGCATCAGCCCGCCGATGGTTGTCAACGAAGTCAGAAGGACTGCCCTAAGCCGGTCCTGCGAAGCGCCGATGGCCGCCCCGGCAATGTCTTCGCCCTCGGCCAGCCTTTCGTCCGTGCGCGCGACAAGAATGATGGAATCATTGACCAGGATGCCGGCAAGGCCGAGAAGCCCGATCATGCTCAGGATCGTAAGATCGAAGCCCATGAGGTAGTGCCCTACGACTGCGCCTACCACGCCGAAAGGAATGATCGCCATGACTGCGAGCGGACGCGAATAGCTGGCGAAGATCGCCGCCAGTATCAGGTAGATGGCTACAAGGGCCGCGATCGTGCCGAGCTGCAGGTCCGCGAAGGCATCCTCGCGTTCCTCCTCTCGGCCCGAAAACCTGTAGCCGATGCCGTATTTGTCCGCGATCGCCTGGATCTTGCCCGATGAAAGATCGCGCACGATCTCGATATTGGACGTTACCTCGCGGTCCACATCCGCGGTGACGCTCACCGTCGTTTTGCCGTCGCGGCGCTGGATCACGGAAAAGCCCTGCCGGTCCGAAAGCCTGACCACCTCGCTCAAAGGTACGAATTCGCCACTCGGCGCCTTGAGCGAAAGATCGCGCAGCATGCTGGCGCCACTTCCCTCCTGCTTCTGCTGAACGCGGATCGTGATCTCTTCCTCCCCTTGAGCGAAACGGCGGGGGATAGCGCCTTCGAAGGCATTGCGGATCTGGCGCGCCGCACTTTCGACCGTGAAGCCCAGTGCCCGCCCGCGTTCCGTAAGCTCCATGACGAGTTCGGGTTTGCCATGGGCGAGATCGTCCGACACGCCGGAAACGCCGGGATACTCGGTCAAAAGTTCCTGAACCTCCAATGCCGCCGCCTTCAAAACCTCCGGGGCTGCATCCAGCAGGCGGATATCAAGGTCGCGGCCGGGCGGGCCGCCGCGCCGCTCGTAGACAGAAACGCGGCTGACGCCGGCAATGGGCGGGATCTTGTTTCGCCAGGTCTTGACGATTTCCGGCGTGCGCACCGTCCTGTTTTCGGAGGCCGTCAACTGGACGTCAATGCCGGCGACGTTGTCGCCGCGGTTGAAGCCCGCCTGCCCGAGCGTTGCAAAGGATGCGACCACAAGCGGCTCATCCCGCCCGTCCGTCAAAGTGCGCTCGGCATCGCGCAGTGCACCTTCGATAGCCTTGAGGGAGGAGATGGAGGCCTGTTCGTCGATCCCGGGGTTGAAATAGATGGTAGCTCGTATGTTTTCCGCCTCCGGCGAGGGGAAGAACACGAAGCCGACGCGCCCGCCGCGAACAAGTCCGGCGCAGATGATCAGCGAGCCGACGACCAGTGCGACCGTCACATAGCGCCAGTTGAAGGCAAGCGTGACGATGCCTTTGAACGGACGATCCCGGAACCAGCCGAACGCAGCATCGAAATTGCGCCGAAAGAAGCCCGGATGATCGACGATGTCACGCCCGGCGGCCGAACGGCGGCGCAAGGACAAGGTGGCCTCGAGCACCAGCGCAACGAGGAAGAACAGGCCGATGACACCTGCATCGAAGACGATTTCGCCCATTGCGTCACGCCAGGCCCGGGCGGGCACGGCCAACCAGTCGAGATAAGGAGGGACCGCAATATCCGGCCGGCCGGCAAGCGCAACGATGAAAAGGCCCGGGACTCCGGCGATAAGGATCACCCGCCACCAGTTCCAGGACGCCCGTCCGGCAAGCGAATTCGCCAGATGGCCTGGCAGGACGAAGAAACATTCGACAAGGCTCGCGATCACCACGGCGACCACGACAAGCGGCAGCACGCCCATGATCTGGCCGATGGCATCGCCGATGAGCAGGATCGGCAGGAAGGCCGCTACCGTCGTGAGGCTTGCCGCCGTCACGGGCATGATCATCCGGCCGGCACCATTTTCGGCTGCGATCACCGGGGTATCGCCCATCGCGCTTCGCGTCGCCGTATGTTCGCCGACGACGATGGCATCATCCACGATGATGCCGAGCGTCATGATCAGCGCGAAGAGGGAGATCATGTTGATGGTCTCGCCCATGACCCAGAGAATACCGATGGTTGCCAAGACGGCGACCGGAATGCCGGCCGCGACCCAGAACGCGATACGCGCGTTCAGGAAGGCGAAAAGGATCAGCACGACGAGGATGAGCCCGCCCAGGCCGTTCTCGACGAGTAACATGATCCTGTCGTTGAGAAGGTCCGCGCGGACCTCGTATTTCACCAGCTCCAGGCTTTGCGGCAGTTGCGGCGCGATTTCACGCAGATAATCGTCGAGTATCTGGTTGGTCTTCAGCGTATCCGCGCTTGCCGAGCGCTGAACGGTCAGTTCGACCGCGCGCAGGCCGTCGGAAAACCCTTGTGCCTCGGCCTCGTCGAACTGTTTTTCGACGGTGCCAATGTCGCCGATGCGGATCTTTTCGCCTGTCGGGAAGGTCTTGATGTCGATCTTGGCGATCGCCTGAGGCGAGGTGGTATCGGCAACCGCCCTGATCTGCCGCTCGACACCGCCCTTGATGTCGCCGGACGGCAGATCGCGCGTGTTCTGGGCAATCTTGTCGGAAACATCTCCTATCGTCAGGTTGAGACGCCGCAACTCGCGTTCCGGCAAGAGCGCAACGTACTCCGTGTCGCGAAAGCCCGCGAACTCCACCTTGTCGATACCCCGGTCTATCAGCCCGTCGCGTATCTGGCGGGCGAAGGCCTTCAGCGCATCTTCGGAAAACGGCCCCCGCAGGGCAACACGCGCCACGCTGTCGAACCAGTTTGAGACGGATACGACCGGAACTTCGGAATCTTCCGGCAATGTCGTGACGCCCGCGATTGCCTGATCCACATCCGAGAGCGCCTTTTGCATGTCCGCGCCGTCGACGAATTCAAGGCGGACAGAAGCCGCTCCCTCACGCGCGTAGGAGATGATCTCCTTGATATTGTCGATGAAGCGCAATTCCGGCTCGATCGCCTGGAGGATATTGTTTTCGACGTCTTCGGCACTCGCGCCCGGCCAGCTCACCGACACGTTGATGCGGTCGGTTTCGATCTGCGGGAAGAACTCGGTGTTGAGCTTGGCGATCGCGAACGCGCCGAACAGGATCATCATCGCCATTACGAGATTGGCGGCATTGGGGTGGCGGATGAAACGGCCGATAAGGCCAACGTTACGCAGGCCGCGAGTCGCCATCAGTTGGCCCCTTCCGCCTGCTTGGGCGCACCCGCCGCGGCTGTTTCTCCACCGCCTTCGCGCTCCTGACGCCTGCGTGTGGCATCATTCTGGTCTACGACCTTCAACCCGTCGCCAGCCTCGGCAATACGTGTGGCGACGACAACGTCGCCATCTTGCAGGTCTCCCTTCACGATGAGATGTGTTTCATCGAAGGCAAGCACCTCCACATCGCGGCGCACCGTCCTGCCGTCAACGACCGCGAAGACATGGTCGGCGCCATATAACGCTGCTTCGGGTATACGCGCGGTGTCGTGATATGTCTGATCCGCGAGCCGCGCCTCCACGAAGGCGCCGGGTCTCAGTGGCGTCTTGCCCTTCTCCGTCATGACTTTCGCGTAAACATCCACGCCGCCGCGCGCGAGTGCGACATCGGCGCCCACACGGTCGATGACCGCCCGATAGACAACAGGCTCACGGCCGATATACCAGACCACCTCGACCTGGCGTCCGATCACCGTACCGGCATCGGCGACGATACGGCCGAACTGATTGTCCGACAGGGTAAGCCTGACCTCCAGATCATCCCGGTCATAGAGTGTGGCGACGACGTCATTTACGCCAACGAGCCGGCCGATGCCCGCGGATTCCGAGCGCACGATCCCGTCGAAAGGCGCCTTCAGCACCGTATCGGCAAGGTTGCGTTCTGCCTCCTGCACGCGCCATTCAAGCCGTTCGATGGCGGCTGCCTGCTGCTCCACCTTCGCCTCGGCGACCGCTACCGCATTGCGCCGCTGTTCCACGGCTTGCCTGCGCTGCGAGAGCAGTAGCTCGCGCTCTTCGACGGTACGCTGCGTCAAGGAGCCGCTTTCAAGGAGTTGCTGTGCCCGGCCGAAATCCTTGCGTGCGAACTCGAACTGCTCCTGCGCCCGATCCAGATTGTCCCGTTCTGTCGCTACGAGGCCGCGGTTTTCAACCTGACGCGCACGCGCTTCAGCAAGATTTGCCTTCGCTTCGATGAGTGCGCCCTCATAGTCGAAGCGGTCGATGCGAATGAGTTCCTCGCCTCTGGCGACAGAACCGCCAGCCTTGAGGTTTTGCGAAATGGATACGATCTCGCCAGCGACGAGCGCCCGCAGGTCGACCGTTCGCGCAGCCACGATTTCTCCGTAGAGGTTCAATATCGGGGCGTGGTTGGCTATCCGGACGCGAGCCATCTCGACGACATATTCCGTCTCGCGGCGCTCGCGTTGGGGCACGTCCGGTTTCGTCAGAATGAAATAACGCATGCCCTGATAGGCGCCATAGAGGATCACGGCGACCAGCAGCGTCTGGAGAAGCGCCTTGAAGACGAGAAGAGGCCGGCCGGCGCGCCGGGGCGCTTCAGCTTCATGCCGCTCTATGGAAACCGCCCGGCCCTCCTCAGGCCGTTCGTCCTGCAACTGCTTCAACATTCGCGTCTCTGTCCGTTCGGGCTCGCTGACCTATAGTTATAGGGCAAGTATCGAAACGCGGATCTACAATGCACGTCACGACAGCGCGGGCTGACAAAATCTCCGGTTTGAGATTAGAAGACGTAAGCTGCGCTGCGGTGCAACAACAATCCTGTAACAAAATGTCTTCAAAGAAAAACCGCCGCCGCCCGATAGGCGACGACGGCGCGTTCGATCAATTTCCGAAAGGCGGAGTTCTGCTAGTGATCCGATTCCGACATTTGAGCATAAGCCTGGACGCCTCCGGGACTCAAATGTCCAATTCGCTCCACTAGCGGTCAGTTGACGTCCGCGAGAATTTTCTCGGCTTCGAAATCGTATTGCGAGCTGCAGAACTCGCAAGTGACTTCAATCCGGTTTTCTTCCTTGGTCATGTCGCGGATTTCTTCCTCGGTGAAGCTGCGCAGCATACCTTCGACGCGCTGACGCGAGCAGCGGCACCTGTCCTCGACCGCCTGTGGCGTGAAAATCCGCACTCCCCGCTCGTGAAAGAGGCGGAACAGGATCTGTTCGACGGTAAGATCCGGATCGGTCAGTTCCTCGTCCTTCAGCGTTTCGACCAGGGTGCGTGCTTCCACCCAGGCGTCGTCTTCCTCGATCTCGTGAACCTCAGCTCCATCCGGAGCATCGCCCGGGTGAAGGTCCGGCACGCGCATGCGCTCCGGCGCCTCGGGAAGGAACTGCGCGAGAACGCCGCCGGCACGCCAGCGGTGCCTGGGCATGGTCCCTTCCTGTCGGTCGAGGATTTCGGCCACCGCAAGGCGCACGACCGTCGGGATCTGCTCCGACTGGAGGAAATACCGGTGCGCGACTTCCTCAAGGCCGATCCCGTCCAGTTCGACGATACCCTGATAGAGCTGCATGTTCGCGCCCTGATCGACCGTCATCGCCAGATGGCCTCTGCCGAGCAGCGAAGGGGCGTCGCCACGCCCTTCCCTTTCGGCCGCGGCGACCGCGTCGGCGTCGAACTTCGCGCAGGCGCGAATACCGTCCGGCGTCTCGAAGTCGACCACCAGCATGGACACCGGACCGTCGGTCTGGGTCTGCAGCGTGAACCTGCCGTCGAACTTGAGGGAAGTCCCAAGCAGGGTGACGAGCGTCACCGCTTCAGCCAAAAGACGGGACACAGGCACGGGATAGTCGTGCCGGTCGAGGATCCTGTCGAGCGAGGGGCCAAGAAACACCGCGCGGCCGCGCACGTCGAGCGGCTCCACGGCATAGGGCAGAACGGCATCGTTGCCGGCCGGGGCAATGCCCCGGTCTTTCAATTCCTGTACGATCTTCATGATGTGGGCAGAGCGTCAAAACACCAGGCTAGGATGCCCTTTTGGGCATGCAATCTGTTTTCGGCTTCGTCAAAGACGACCGACTGTGGGCCGTCCATGACTTCGGATGTCACTTCCTCGCCGCGATGGGCTGGAAGACAATGCATGAATATAGCGTCCTTGTCGGCTTCCGCCATCAATCGCTCGTTGACCTGAAAGGCCTTCAGCAAATTGTGACGGCGTCCCTCGTCGCCATCGCCCATGGATACCCAGCAGTCGGTGACGACGCAATCCACACCCTTTACCGCCGCATATGGGTCGTCGGTGAAAGTGACTTCCGCGCCCATGGAGCGCGCGGAATCGATAAGCTGCATGTCCGGCTTCAGTTCTGGCGGTGTTGCGACATTGATCGCAAAGCCCAGTTTGGCCGAAGCATGGATCCAGGATGCGAGCACGTTGTTGCTGTCACCCGTCCAGGCGACCGTGCGCCCCTTGATCGAGCCCTTCTTCTCCTCGAACGTCATGACGTCGGCCATTATCTGGCAGGGGTGCGAACGCTTGGTCAGCCCGTTGATGACAGGCACGGTCGCCGCTTCGGCAAGTTCGTTCAGATCGTCGCTGCCAAGGATGCGGATCATGATCGCATCCACATAACGCGAAAGCACGCGCGCCGTATCCCCCAGCGTTTCGCCGCGTCCAAGCTGCATTTCCGCGCCCGTCAGCATCACCGTTTCCCCGCCAAGCTCGCGCATGCCGATGTCGAAGGAAATTCGCGTGCGGGTGGAAGGCTGCTCAAACACCATGGCAAGTACCTTGCCGGCAAGCAGGCCTTGTCCGCGGATGATGCGAATGTCGCCCCGGGCCTCCTTGATGCGGCGGCTGCCGTCCAGGATCGCGCGGAGTTCGTCCGCTTCCATTTCTGTCAGGTCGAGAAAGTGCCGAGGTTTGGCAGAACTCATTCGGCAGCTCCCTTCGCGGCCTTCTCCTCAACGGCAATTGCCGCCTTCTCGATACGCAACACCGCTTCTTCGATCTCCTCGTCGCTGATGGTGAGCGGCGGCATGATGCGCAGCACGTTTTCGCCGGCAGCAACGGAAAGAAGCCCATTGGCCCTCATTTCCGCCAGAACTTCGGCATTCGGTACATTGCATTTGAGACCTATATGAAGCCCCTTGCCGCGAACTTCCTCGAACACCGCCGGATGCGTGTCGACAAGTGCTGCAAGTTTCTGCTTCATCAAAAGCCCCTTGCGCTGCACCTCCTCCAGAAAGCCTTCGGCAAGGAGAACGTCGAGCACGGCGTTGCCTACGGCCATCGCCAGCGGATTGCCGCCATATGTTGTGCCATGCGTGCCGGCGACCATCCCGGAAGCAGCCTCTTCCGTCGCAAGACAGGCACCGAACGGAAAGCCGCCGCCGATCCCCTTTGCGACCGACATGATGTCGGGCGTAATACCCGCCCATTCATAAGCGAAGAACTTGCCCGTACGCCCGACGCCCGACTGAATTTCATCAAGCACCAGAAGCAGGCCGTTTTCATCGCAAATCTCGCGTAGTGCCCGCAAGGTCTCTGTCGGCAGGACGTTGATCCCGCCTTCGCCCTGCACGGGTTCGACGAATATACCCGCCGTTTCCGGCCCGATCGCGGCCTTTACCGCATCCAGATCGCCGAATGGAACCTGCACGAAGCCCGGCGTTTTCGGCCCGAAGCCTTCAAGATATTTCTCCTGGCCGCCGGCCGCGATCGTTGCGAGCGTACGGCCATGGAAGGCGCCTTCGAAGGTTATCAGCTGATAGCGCTCGCCCTCTCCCTTGGCATGGAAATACTTGCGCGCGGTCTTTATCGCCGCCTCGTTCGCCTCTGCACCGGAATTCGTGAAGAACACACGGTCGGCAAAGGTGGCGTCGATCAGCCGCTGGCCAAGCTTCTCCTGGCCCGGAATCGTATAGACGTTCGACACGTGCCAGAGCTTTTCCGCCTGCGTCTTCAGCGCTTCCACCAAGTGGGGATGCGAATGGCCAAGGGAATTCACGGCGATGCCGGCTGCGCAATCGAGGAATCGTCGCCCGTCTACGGTGGTGAGCCAGACACCATCTCCCCGCTCAAACGCAAGTTCGGAGCGTGCATAGGTCTGATAGAGCGGCGACGCGGACATTCCTCTTCCTCACAGGTTCAATCGCCATATCGCACCCGGATTGCGACGGATGCAGATCATGGTTATATTTCAAGAAGTTGGCAGAATTTGGCACCATCGCCCCCATTTCGAGGCGGTGAAGGGCCAGTTCGTTCGCAAGCTTTGAATACGGATTGCAAACGCCTGCCCCAAACGACACGTGCCGCCTCGGTAAGGCGGCACGGCGTCTGGAGAGACTATATACACCGCCAAGGGGCAGTCCTGTCAAATCAAACGGCCAGAATCCGCCAGTAACACGAGATTCGTCAATTTCGCCATTTCTGGGGAAAACCGCGGTCATCCCCAAGGTATTGCCTTGCTCGCCTTGCAGGCAAAACGCACCATATTGTAGATTACTAATTGTTAAATACGATATCTCGTATGGCTTGCTGACCAGCCTGCCAAATAAGCAGCCTCTCCATGTTCAAAGGAGGCTCAGGGATGTGCTTTGCGCACCCGGGCTGGAAGTGTGCCTGAACGTTGCGGTCAAAGCGAGACGGAGAGCCTCAAAAATGACCTGGACAACCGAACGTGTCGATCTCCTCAAGAAGCTTTGGAGCGACGGCCTCAGCGCAAGCCAGATCGCCGGCGAACTGGGCGGCGTAACGCGCAATGCCGTGATCGGGAAAGTGCACCGCCTGGGACTGTCCGGCCGCGCGAAGGCCCCCGCACCGCAGCAAAAGCCGCGAAGGCCCGTCTCGAAACCGGCTTCGGGCTTGTCTGGCGGATCATCGGCGCATTCCTACAGCCGCGGCGGAGGCAGCGCCCCGCAAACCCACGGCGCAACGGCGCTCAAGATGGAAACCTCGCCTGCCCCGGCTCCGGCGCCTAAGGAACAGCCGGTCGCCGAGCTGGTGCCGATGGCGAAGAAGGCGACCATCCTTCAGTTGACGGAGCGCACCTGCAAATGGCCGATCGGCGATCCGAGTACCGAGGACTTCTATTTCTGCGGCAATCCTTCGGACCCCAGCGTACCCTATTGCGCATACCATTGCCGGATCGCCTATCAGCCGGCGACGGACCGCAAGCGCAGGGCTGCGGGATAAGATAGATAATCGGCTCGTTTTTGCAGGCGGCACATTTCGGATGTGCCGCCTTTTTCATTTTTCGGAAGGACCGGCCGGTTCGATTTGCTATTCTGCTACCGCAAACTGATCGTTGAAGGCGTAGCCCGCGCCACGCACGGTGCGGATCGGGTCTTTCGCGCGGCCCCGGTTGATCGCCTTCCTGAGGCGGCCGACATGAACGTCCACCGTGCGCTCATCCACATAGACGTCGTGCCCCCAGACACCATCGAGCAGTTGTTCGCGTGAATACACGCGGCCAGGCGACGTCATCAGAAATTCAAGAAGCCGGAATTCCGTGGGGCCCAGGTGAATTTCCCGCCCGTTGCGGCGGACGCGATGGGTTTCGCGGTCAAGCTCTATATCGCCGGACCGCAACACGCTGGCGACGACCTCAGGCTTCGCCCGGCGAAGGATCGCGCGCACCCGCGCCATGAGTTCGGGCACGGAAAAAGGCTTCACCACATAATCGTCCGCACCCGTGGCAAGCCCGCGGATGCGCTCCGATTCCTCGCCGCGCGCCGTCAGCATGATGACCGGCAGACGTTCCGTCTCGGTGCGGCCGCGCAAACGCCGGCAAAGCTCGATGCCGGAGATGCCCGGTAGCATCCAGTCCAGCAGCAGAAGGTCGGGCTGATCTTCTCGCAGCCGCAATTCAGCATCGTCGCCGCGCGCGCAAACCTCGACCGAATATCCCTCGGCTTCGAGATTGTATCGCAGAAGAAGACTTAGCGGCTCCTCGTCCTCGACAATCAGAACCTTCGGCATTCCACCCCTCTCATTTCAACAAGACGAGGGCCGATTTCCGGCTCATTCCCACAAGGTTATTCGCTATTTCAGGCGTTCCCGCTTTCGACGAAACCCGTCTCGTCGACTTTCGGCCGTTCGTCCTGCGGTTGCGAGCCGGTGACCATATAAGTCACGTTTTCGGCGATATTGGTCGCGTGATCGCCGATACGCTCGATATTCTTGGCGCAGAAAAGAAGATGCGCGCAAATCGAAATCTGGCGCGGATCTTCCATCATATACGTCAACAACTCGCGGAAGATCGACGTGTAGATCGCGTCGATCTCGTCGTCTTGCTCGCGCACGGTTTCGGCCGCCTCGGCATCACGTTCGGCATAGGCGTCGAGCACGGACTTGAGCTGCTGCTGGGCGAGTTCAGCCATGTGCTCCACACCGAGCGCGAAGCGCTTGGAATTGAAGCTGTTGTCAATCGCAATCACACGCTTGGCGATGTTCTTGGCGAGATCGCCCACGCGTTCCAGGTCGCTGGAGATGCGCATGGCGGCGACGATGTCGCGAAGATCCTGCGCCACCGGCTGGCGGCGTGCGATGATCAGGACGGCCGTTTCCTCAAGCTCATGCTGGAGCTGGTCGAGCCGCTTGTCGGTCTGCACGATTTTCTGTGCCTGCTCGCTGTCCTTGCGGACCAGCGCGGATACGGAATCGTTGACCATGGTTTCGGCCAACCCGCCCATTTCGGCGACACGGCTGGCGAGACCTTTCAGCTCGTCGTCGTAGGATGTAACTGTATGCTGCGGCATATTTTTCTCCCTCCAAGGGGCGAGATTTCCCTGGCCGGCCCTATCCATCGCCGCCGGTCGAACGGCGATTACCCGAAGCGGCCGGTGATATAGTCCTGCGTGCGCCTGTCCCGCGGATTTGTGAACATATCTTGCGTCGGGCCTTCCTCCACCAGGATACCCAGGTGGAAGAACGCCGTACGCTGGGATACGCGCGCGGCCTGCTGCATGGAGTGCGTGACGATGACGATCGTGTAGTTCTCGCGCAACTCGTCGATCAGTTCCTCGACCTTTGCCGTGGCAATTGGATCCAGCGCCGAGCAAGGCTCGTCCATGAGGATCACTTCGGGGCTGACCGCAATCGCGCGTGCGATGCAAAGACGCTGCTGCTGCCCGCCGGAAAGGCCGGTGCCGGGCGCATCGAGGCGATCCTTCACCTCTTCGTAGAGGCCGGCCTTCTGCAGGCTGGAGGCGACGATGTCGTCAAGCTCCGCCTTGGAACGGGAAAGCCCGTGAATGCGCGGTCCGTAGGCAACGTTCTCGTAGATCGACTTCGGAAACGGGTTCGGCTTCTGGAATACCATCCCGACGCGGGCCCGAAGCTCCACCACGTCAATCGACGGATCGTAGATATCCATCCCGTCCAGCGTGATATCCCCGGCGACACGGCAAATGTCGATAGTATCGTTCATGCGGTTGAGGCAGCGCAGGAACGTGGACTTGCCACAGCCTGAAGGGCCGATCAGCGCAGTGACCTGGCGCTCGCGAATGTCGAGATCGATATCGAACAGCGCCTGCTTGTCGCCGTAGAAAACACAGACCTTGTCACCGCGCATCTTGATGGGATCGCCGTCTGCGGTGAGCGCACGTGCCCCGGCCTCGGTAGCGTTCGCTGCTTCGGCGGCCGTCGGGCTCATCGTGGCATCCATGGACATTTCGTCACCTCTTCAAACTCACCAGCGCCGCTCGAAGCGTTTGCGCAGGATAATCGCGATCGCATTCATCAGGATGAGGAACGCCAGCAGCACCATGATTGCCGCGGACGTCTTCTGCTGGAACGCGGGCTCGGGGAAATCCGCCCACATGTAGATCTGGACGGGCAGCACGGTCGACGGATCGAGCGGGCCACCCGGAATATCGACGATGAAGGCCACCATGCCGATCATCAGCAACGGTGCGGTTTCACCCAGCGCCTGCGCCATGCCGATGATCGTGCCGGTGAAGATACCGGGCATTGCAAGCGGCAGCACGTGGTGGAACACCGTCTGGATCTTCGATGCGCCGATGCCGAGCGCCGCCTCGCGGATCGACGGCGGCACGGCCTTGAGTGCCGCGCGCGCAGCGATGATTATCGTCGGCAGCGTCATCAGCGCAAGCACCATGCCGCCGACCAGTGGCGCCGAACGCGGCAGGCCGAAGACGTTCAGGAACACGGCAAGACCCAACAGGCCGAAGACGATGGACGGCACGGCGGCGAGATTGTTGATGTTCACCTCGATCAGATGCGTGATCCGGTTCTTCGGCGCAAATTCCTCAAGGTAGATGGCGGCTGCCACGCCGATGGGGAACGACAAGGCAAGCGTCACCAGCATCGTATAGAACGAGCCGACGACCGCACCCCAGATACCCGCCATCTCCGGTTCTCGGCTGGCACCGGAGGTGAAGAAGATCGTGTTGAGCTTGCTTTCGATGAGGCCTTTGCCGGCCAGGTAGTCGGTATATGCGATCTCCTGGTCGGAGAACTTGCGCGAGGATTCCGGCGTATCGATGCGCTTGATCCGCCAGTCGCCCGCCGCCGCCGCCGCTTCGGACTGAAGCGGGATATAGGCAGTGCCTTCGATCATGGTCGCATCGACCGTTTCGACCTTTACCACGCCGCCGTTGATCTCGACGAGATAGGAGGCAACGTTCGTGGTCAGCTGCTCCGACTGGTTCACGGCGGTTGCCCGCTGTTCCAGGTTTTCAGCCTGTGTGCTCAGGCTTTCGATTTGCGCCCGGACGGAGGCGAGTGAGCTCTTGTTACGTTCAAGCCGCTCTTCAAGCCGGCGCTTCGTTGGCCCGTCCGCTTCAGCCACGCGCCGTTCGAGTTCCGGGATAGACGCTTCCAGGCTGCGAACGCTGCGCTGCTTGGCTTCGATTTCGGCACGAATTCCACGCGCGTCGTTGCCGAGGCCGGCCTTCACTTCCGCCAGAATTTCGTGAAAATCGTTAGAGGTGGAGAGAATCCTCACCGTACCTTCGGTGCCGACCGGGCTCGCGATCCCCTGCCCGGTTTCAACTGAGGACGTGGTGATCATACCTTTCACGTAAAGGTCCGCGAAGTCGGATAGCGGGATCGGCCGTGCTTGTTCGGTGCCGAGCATCGAGACGTCGTCGAGGACCTCGTTCCTCAGCACGATGTTCGCGCCACTGGAGACGAGCGAATAGAGCACCCTGCGGTTTCGCCGGTCGGATGCGAAGGGAAGTTCCGCTTTCAGCGCGTCGCGGACAATCGTGTTGTAGTCGGCGGCTTGCGGATCGGAAGGGTCGACGTTTTCGACGGAAAGATCAATCGGCAGGCTCACGTAGTTGAACGTGAATGCCGGCAATCCTTGCGAGATGATCGTCGAAAGCAGCAGCACCAGAAACAGGCCCGCGATGCCAATGGCACCGATACCGTACGCCTTGAAGCGGGCTTCGGCGCTATAACGCCTGGCGAGACGCTTCTTCGCTTCCACGCTGGTGTGAAGGTCTCCCGCCGGAGAGACGGTCGCCTTGTGTGCGATCTCAGTCATACTGTTCCCTGTATTTCTGAACCACGCGCAGCGCGATGATGTTAAGCAGAAGAGTTATGCAGAAGAGCAGCAGGCCAAGCGCGAAAGCTGCCAGCGTCTTGGCGCTGTCGAATTCCTGGTCGCCGATGAGCAGTGTGACGATCTGAACGGTGACGGTCGTCACCGCTTCCAGCGGATTGACCGTGAGGTTCGCGGCAAGGCCGGCTGCCATGACGACGATCATCGTTTCGCCGATCGCGCGTGAGATCGCCAGGATCAACGCCGAGACGATGCCGGGAAGCGCAGCCGGCAATACGACCTTTCGGATCGTTTCGGACTTCGTGGCCCCGAGCCCTGCCGATCCGTCGCGAAGCGACTGCGGCACGGAGTTGATCACGTCGTCCGACAGCGAGGAGACGAAGGGGATGATCATGATCCCCATCACCACGCCCGCGGCAAGAGCGGATTCGGAGGAAACCGACATTCCGAGGCCTTCGCCGAAACCTCTGAACGCGGGCGCCACGGTGAGGGCGGCGAAGAAGCCGTAGACCACGGTCGGGATGCCCGCGAGGATTTCGAGAACCGGCTTCGCGACGGCACGCACGGGCTGCGAGGCGTAGTCGGAAAGATAGATCGCCGAAAGCAGTCCGACCGGCGCGGCGACAAGGATCGCGATCGCGGTTATCAGCATGGTGCCGACGAGAAGCGGGATCGCGCCGAAGATTTCGGAATTCACATCGCTTGCTTCAACGCCTGCCCCTTCGAAGGCGCTTTGCGGACTCCAGTGGGTGCCGAAAATGAAATCGAAGACAGGGACCTGGCGGAAGAACATGAGCGATTCAAAGATCAGCGACAGCACGATGCCGATCGTCGTGACGATTGCAACCGCCGAGCACGCGGCGAGAAAGACCATCGTCGTACGCTCGACCACGTGGCGCGCGCGCATGCGCGGTGCGATCTTTCTGAAACCGTAGACAAAGCCGAGGGCGACCAGCAACGCCAGGACGATGTTCATCCCTGTCGTGCTGTAGCTGCTGTAGGTTCTGAATAGTTCCGCAGCCTGCTCCTTGGCATCATCCGTAAAGCCGACAATGCCGCCGAAGGCGATCGCACGGGCATCGCGCAAAAACGCCTCAAGTTCCGGCTTGCCGAGATCGGCGACCGCGGAAACGCTTTGCGAGACTACGGCACTGTCAATAAACCGGGGCGCGGCGATCGACCAGACGACCAGCACGGCAAGTGCGGGCAATACGGTGACGATCGCGAGAAAACCGCCGTGGAACGACGGTCTTGAGTGCAGTTTCGAATAATCCCCATCGACGACCTTGCCCGATCGCGAACGGCCGATGAAATAAGCCGTGACTGCGAGCGCGGCGAGTATCAACAGATAGGTCCAGAACATGACAAGTCCTGATGGCTTGGGCCGATGGGTTGGGCGGTGACACCTTTAAGCCGATGACCGGCAGGTGAGCCCGCAAAGTGTCGCGACCGGCCGCGCATGGAGCGGCCGGTCGCGCAAGTCTTGTATTAGAGGCTGAGCGGCGTCAGGTTCTTCGTCGTCTCGCTCACCTCTTCGCGCTTCTCGTCCGGAAGCGGGATCAGCCCCTTGTCGGCGAGATAGCCTTCGTCGCCCCAGGTGCCTTCGCTGGTGAACTCGGCCACGTATTCCTCAATGCCCGGAATCACGCCGACATGCTCTTTCTTGACATAGAAGAAGAGCGAGCGGGAGACCGGATATTCGCCGTCGGCGATGGCTTCGAACGTCGGCGAAATGCCGTTGATCTTGGCGCCCTTGATCTTGTCGGCATTCTGGTCGAGGAACGAGAAGCCGAAGATGCCGAATGCCTTCGGGTTGGCTTCCAGCTTCTGAACGATCAGGTTGTCGTTTTCGCCGGCTTCGACATACGCGCCGTCTTCGCGGATGGCGGTGCATTTGTCGCCCTCAAGGCCGGCATCGGCAGCACCGGGAACCTGCTCGCAGCCATGCTCCATGACCAGTTCCTCGAACGCGTCACGCGTACCGGAGGTCGGCGGGGGGCCGAGAACCTCGATCTTCTCCGCCGGCAGCGAAGGGTCGATATCCGACCAGTTCTTGTAGGGGTTGGCGACGAGCTTGCCGTCGACCGGCACTTCCTTGGCAAGAGCCAGGAAGATCTGCTCGCGGGAAACATTGAGATCGGCGCCCGACTTTGCGTCGGCAAGCACGATGCCGTCGAAGCCGACCGTAACCTCGACCGGCGTCACGCCGTTTGCCTGGCAGGTCTCCAGCTCGGACTTCTTCATACGGCGCGAAGCGTTGGTAATGTCGGGCGTACCCTCGCCTACACCTTCGCAGAACAGCTTTATGCCGCCACCGGAGCCGGTCGATTCGACGACCGGGGTCTTGTGGGACGTCTTCTGGCCGAACTGCTCCGCAACCGCGGTCGCGAACGGAAAGACGGTCGACGAACCGACGATCTGGATCTGGTCGCGCGCTTCGGCGGTTCCCGCAACGACGGTGCTGGCAGCAACAAGCGCCACCGCGCTCACGAATGACTTGATCTTCACCTGGCCTCTCCCTTCGAGTGTTCAGGATTTTTTAACGTGTCCGCTTCGCAGGCGATTTCCCTTGCGAAACCGAGCGGAACGTAGCGGCCTCGGATGTGACTTCTATGACGCTTCGATCTCAGTTTTATGACAATGCTAGTTATTGATTTTATGAAGTTTTTCGTCCTTCACATCAGTCATTTGACGATCGGCCCTGGGGATTTTGACGGTGAAACAGGCACCTTCCCCGAAAGTGCTTTCAATTTCCAGCCGCGCCCTGTGGCGCGTCAGGATGTGTTTCACGATTGCAAGTCCCAGCCCCGTTCCCTTCATTTCGCGGCTTGTCGCCACGTCGACGCGGTAGAAACGCTCCGTGAGGCGGGGCAGGTGCTCCGCCTCGATGCCGGGGCCGTAATCACGAATCGATATCTCCCACCACTCGGCGCCGCGCGGCCCGGTTCCGGCCGCCGCCGCAATGTCCAGGCGCTTTCCGGACGCCCCGTATTTCAGAGCGTTTTCACACAAATTTTCAAAGACTTCCGTCAATTCGTCCTTGTCGCCACGCACCAGGATTTCACCGGCAGGAAGGTCCACCTCAAGCGCAACTTCCAACTCGTCGGCAAGCGGCTTCAGCGCCTCGAGGTTGTGCTCGATGACGTCCTTGAGATCGACGAGCGTATCCGGCTGGACATGCGCCTTGAGTTCGATACGCGACAGCGAGAGCAGGTCGTCGATCAGGCGTTTCATCCTGCCTGCCTGCTCCAGCATGATGGAAAGGAACCTGTCGCGCGCATCCGGGTCCTCGCGCGCGGGGCCCTGCAAGGTCTCGATGAAGCCGGTGAGCGAAGCAAGCGGCGTTCTCAGTTCGTGACTGGCATTCGCCACGAAATCCGCGCGCATGCGTTCAAGTCGCCGCTGTTCCGTCAGATCGCGTACGGTGACCAGAATGAACCTCGAGCCCTTTCGGAATTTTTCCGATGCCGACGCCTGCACCGGCGCGATATAGGCTTCCATCCAAAGTTCGGTGCGGGCTTTCTCGCTCCATTCGATGCGTTCGGTTCCGCCGCCGGAACTCACGCGGTCGAACGCTTCAAGCATTGCAGGCGAACGAAGGCTGAAAGAGAGCGGATCTCCCGGCCGCACGGTCCCGAACCGATCCCTCGCCGCCGGATTGGCGTATCGGGTAATGCCGCGCCTGTCGACGAGGAAGCACGGATCGGGCAATGCATCGACGACCATTTTCATGCCCGTGTCGGGCCAATTGTTCGCCTCGCCGTCGCCAGGAACCGCGTTTTTGGCAAGCCTCAGGTCTTTGCGCCCTCCAAGTACCGCGGCGAACAGAACAGCGGCAAAGGCCGCCACGGCCGCCCACGGTGGAACCTCGAAAGCTGCAACAGCTGCAATGCACAGTACCCCTGTGGCGATGAGCGTCCAACGCACGTGCATGAACCTTTGCCAGAGCCTTATGCCGAATTTGCGACCGTAGCGGCCTTTTGCGCCGGTGGTATGAGCTTCCTCAGTCATCGTGTTTTCGTTCATCGGTTGGCTGCCGGCCGTTTTCCGCAAAGCGCCTTTGCCGGGAGCGGACCTTCGAACGGCCCGGAAGCCCTTGGCGCATCACGGCAATTCCTCATACCACGAGGCCTGTGACGTTCCAAAGACGCAAGGTCGCGGTTGGCCGCGCGCCTGGGAAGCCGCACCCGGCGCCGGAACCCGCCCGCAAACACCGCTGTTCCATTCGCGCAAGCGCGAGACGGCCCGCGCTTTATGGCTTTCGGGCTGCGCAATCCCTCAGCGCCTTCAGGCAATGGGGCCATCCTTCGGGAGAGGACATCGCCGCCTTGTAGGCTTCGCCATCGACGCCGTGGCGCAGAAACTCCGAGTGGGATAGTTCCACAAGAGTTGCGTCGTTCGCAGGACGAAAGGCAACCATAACGCGGCTCGCGGCAGCCGGATCGGCAACGAGTTGACGATCCGGACCGATCTGCCAGGCGATGCGGATATAGAGCGGGCGCTCGATGGAAAGCACCGTACCCCAGACGATGCGGTGGCCGGAATTGGAGAGTTCGTAGCAGGCGCCGCCGAGGAAAGGCTCGATCCCGATCTCCTGCAGGTCGTCACCGGAAAATGTGTACTCGCGCGGCCACCAACGGCCGAAACCGTCGACAAACAGGTCGAATGCCGCTTCGCGCGAGCACGGAATGCGCTCTTCGAAGACCAGGGCACTGTCAGGTGCGGACATTGAAAATTCCCATGCTTCCTGGCCGTTATCCGACGGGTGCGCTGCGGTGTTTCCCTTGTTGGGCTACCATCCAAAGCGGCGCCGTCACAACAGCTATATCCACAGAAGATACAACGATCACGTTGATGACGGGAGGAAGTATCATGGCGTCCTGCCCCGTCGCATTGGCGCTCATCAGTCGCGTAGCGAAAGCCGCAGGTCCGCCCTGCGCCGCAGCCAGGGGCTCGGCCGGTAGCGAGGATCGCCGGAAAGCACCTCGATACCTTCCAGGATTTCCAGGATCACGTCTGCGCCAATCTCGTCGCCCCATGACAGCGGCCCGGACGGATAGCCGAGGCCGAGCGTCACCGCCGTATCGATATCCTCAGGCGTCGCGATGCCCGCCTGAGCGATGTCGCAGGCGATGTTTACAATCGTCGCGATCACGCGTTGCGCCACGAAACCCGTGGAATCCTCGATCGCCGTAACGGAATTGCCGCCTTTCGAGAAAGCCGCAACAGCCCGCGCCATCGTTTGCGTCGCCGTCGCCGGCGTGCTCATGAGCGTTCGCCGCCGGTCGAGCGAAAAGAGCGTATCGATAGCGATCACGCGCCTTGCGTCCAGGTCTTCGGCGACGGCGGCCGCCGAAGCGTCCGCGCCTATCGGCGTGACGATAATCAACGCGTTGTCCGAGGGGCGTTCCCCCGTTTCTACGTAAATGCCGGCGGAAGACAGCGCTTCATGCACCTTTGCGGCACGTTCGGGCCTTGCATTGCTGATCCAGACCGCTCCCGGCTCGACGGCTTCGTGGATGGTTTCGCCGGGTTCAGCCTTTTTTCCGTCCGGATATTCATAGAAGCCCTCGCCTGTCTTGCGGCCAAGCAGGCCAGCGGAAAGCCGCTGGTCGATCAACGGCGATGGGCGAAAACGCGGTTCCTGGTAGAACTGTTTGTAGACCTGGGCCATCACCGGCCCGGAAACATCCAGTCCGGTCAGGTCCAGGAGCTCGAACGGCCCCATGCGAAAGCCTGCGGCATCTCGCAGTATGCGGTCTATATCGGCGGGTTCCGCCACTCGCTCCCGCAACAGCTGAAGCGCCTCCGTCACATAACCGCGACCTGCATGATTGACCAGAAATCCCGGCGTATCGGACGCGCGCACCGCCTTGTGTCCCGCCTCTGTCGCCAGCCCTGTGAGCTTGTCCACCACATCCGGCTTCGTCCTGGCGCCGGGGATTACTTCCACGACCTTCATCAGCGGCACGGGATTGAAGAAGTGATAGCCGGCGACGCGTTCCGGCTTTTCACAGCCTGCCGCAATGGCGGTTACGGAAAGCGAGCTCGTATTGGTCGCCAGGATCGCGTGCGAACTCAGGATCTTCTCCAGTTTCGAAAACAGCTCCTGCTTCACCTCAAGCTTTTCGACAATCGCCTCGATCACGAGATCGCAAGATGCAAGCGCCTCGAGCTTACCCGCAACCTCGATGCGGTTCATGGCATCTTTCGCATCCCCTGCGTCCATGCGCCCCTTTTCCGCAAGCCTCGCAAGCATCCCGCCAACGAAATCCCGCGCTTCGGCTGCCGCGCCCTCGCGCGCGTCATGCAAAAGGATCCTGTTGCCGCTCGCGGCAAAAATCTGCGCGATGCCGCGCCCCATCGTCCCGGTTCCGACGATGCCGATGGTCAGGCCCATGGTATATCCCTCAAGAACTAGCGCTTCGCGTAGCGGATGTCATTCGCCGCGGAAATGCGGCTTGCGCTTGTCGAGAAAGGCGGACATGCCTTCCTTCTGGTCCGCCGTGTCGAACAGCATGTGGTAGGACTTGCGCTCAAGCGCGATAGCGGATTGCAGCGGCAGGTCTGCGCCAAGCAGCACGGTTTCCTTGATGTGCTCGAGCGCGATCGGCGGCAGGCGCGCGATCTTCACCGCCATTTTTACGGCCGTTTCAAGCACTTCGTCATCGGCGGCAAGTTCCGATACCAGCCCCCATTCGGCGGCGGTTTCCGCGTCGATGATGTCGCCCGTCATGAGAAGGCGGAACGCGCGGTATTTGCCGACTGCGCGCACGAGCCGCTGCGTGCCGCCCGCTCCCGGCATGATGCCGAGTTTTACCTCGGGCAAGCCGAATTGCGCACCCTCGCCGGCGATGATGATATCGGCATGCAGCGCCAGTTCGCAGCCACCGCCGAGCGCATAACCATTGACGGCGGCAATCATCGGCTTCGGAAAATCGGCGACCACCTGCCACAGCTTGTGAAACGCGAGGCGGTACATGCCCATCGGCGTTTCTTCCGCGACCACGGTGATGTCGGCCCCGGCGGCGAAGGTTGTGGTATCGCCCGTGATAACCACGGCGCGGACATCATGGTCGGTCTCTGCGCGGCTCAAGGCTTCGGCAAGCGCGACCCGCACTTGCGTGTTCAGCGCATTGCGCGCTTCCGGGCGGTTGATCTTCAGGAGAAGAACCCCTGGCTCCGGCCGCTCTTCGATAAGACAGTCCGTCATCGCCCGCTCCTCCAGATAGTCGATTGCCGGCCAATGGAGTGCAGGAGGCTTGCGCCCCCTGTCAAGGAATTCGTTTCATATGCGATAGTTTAAACCTAAAATATTCACTCGCAAACAATCGGACGGTCGATTGCGAAAGATCTGCGGTCAGACGGGAACGACGTTCAAAACATCCACTTCACGCGGATCGAGGCCCGTCCTGTCGGCGCAATGCAGAACCGCAAGACCTTCCGCGCAATCCGCATCGCGAGCCTTCAGGCGAAACGTCTCCGGCTCGCCGCCTTCGGGACGGACCGACACATCGAAGGTGTGGATGTGTCCGTGTTCCAGCTTGCCGTCCGGGTCGGGCTCGAAAGAGACGATCTTGACGTCGGCGGGGTTCCAGCCAAGCTCGAAGCCGGCCATGATCCGCGCGTGATCGGCAACCTCGTGCTCGCTCATCGCCTGCACGGGGATGGTTTCGACCTTGCCGTCGCAGCTCACCGTCGCGCGATAGTTCACCCAGATGTCCGACACGCCTTGCGCCTCCAGAAACTGATCCGGCCTTAATGCCGCAACGGTACTATCGAACAGTTCCGGGATGCCGTCCAGTCGCCTCGGGCCGTATCAGGCGCGTTGCAGGCGACGCCTCGCGATCACGCCGTAGCGCGGTGCGAAGATCATTGCCACGACCTGGATAATTCCGGCCACCACCGCGATCATTCCGGCAGCGGACACGCTCATGTCATAGCCGATCCAGGCGGGGCCGAATGCGGCGAATACATACCCGACGATGCCGCTTGAAAACGCGACGATGCCGGAAAGTATAAGTTGGGTGGATAGCCTGTCCGTGAGAAGGCGCGCCGTCGCCGCCGGGCAGATGAACATGGCGATCACCAGGATCGATCCGACCGCGTCGAATGCCGCAACCGCCGCCACCGCCACCATCACGATCAGCAGCGTGCCGACGAAGCGAGAGGATATGCCCAGCGTGTCGGCAAAGAGAGGGTCGAAGCTGACAAGCTTCAGTTCCTTGTAGAAAGCCAGAATGAAAGCGATCACCGCCATGTTCACGACGACGAGCCGCAGCACGGATACCGGCAGCGCGGCAAGGATTTCGGGCCGCAGCAGGTCGCCCCATCCGCTCGCCTCCAGCCAGATCGCGCTTTCCAGGTTTCCGTAGAGCGCGTGTTCGACGTCAAGGTGCACGCCGGCCGCGCCCGTTTGCTCCAGAAGCAGGACGCCGGCTGCGAACATCGAGGTGAAGACGACGCCCATGGCCGCCCCCGGCTCCACCTTGCCAAGCCGGCGCACGAGTTCGATCAGCCCGACGGAGACGAGCGCTGCAAATCCCGCCCCCAGCATCATAGGCAATGAATCCACCGTGCCCGTGATCAGAAAGCCGAGCACGATACCGGGAAGCACGACATGGCTGATGGCATCGCCCATCAGGCTTTGCCGCCGCAGCACCAGGAAATTGCCGAGAAGGCCGCAGCAAAGTGCTGCGAGACTGCCAAGCAGGATCGAGGGAAAGTCGAACTGCAGGAAAATATCGGCGCTCACGCGGCACCTCCCGCGGCCCTTGCCGCGTCATGCGGTGCAAGCCGCGTTTCAAGATCGGCCACCATGTCGGGCGAAAGCACCTCGTCGATAGGCTTCAGGGACCAGTCGGCAAGCGCATGCGCCTCGTCCGGGTATTCCTCGCGCCACAGGTTCCAGAGCGCCTGGTCGCGGTCGATCCGCCGTGCCGCCGACCATCCGGCTTCGGTCGGGCGCATATCACCGCTCACATACCCTCGCCGGATCAGGAGTTTGCGCGTGATCGGCTCCAGGATCGGCTCGTCATGCGCCACCGCCAGCAGGCCCTGGCGCAAGTGCACGATCTTCTGGAAGCGGCGGTGGCGAAGAAGCGCCGAAAGAAGCCCCCGCACGGGCGAGACCAGCATGGATATGACGAAGAGCGCGAAGAGAATGAGAACGATCAGCGCCCCCGTCGGCAGATCCGGCGCACTTGCGGAAAGGCAGGCGCCGGCGTAACTGCCTGCCGCGCCGATCGCCGCCGAAATCGGCACGAATCGCGACACGCGTTCGGTCCAGAAGCGGGCTGCGACCGGCGGGATTATGGTAAGCGCGATCACCAGCACGAGCCCGACCGTCTTCAACCCGATCACCACGACAGCTAGAAGCAGCGTGAGCAGCGCGATATCCAGCCTGCGCACGCCAAGGCCCGTGCTGCCGGCGAAATCCTCATCGAAACAAAGAAGCGCGAATTCCTTGAAGAGTGCCAGCACGATCAACGCCACCACGCCCGCGGCGATGGCAATCGTCATCGCTTCGGAGGAAAGCATGCCTGACGTCGAGCCGAGCAGGAAGCCGCTGAGGCCCGCCTGGCCTGCGGTCGCAAGCGACTGCAGCACCGTCAAAAGCACCATGCCAAGCGCGAAGAAGGTGGAAAGCACCGTGCCGATCGCCGTGTCTTCGGTAAGGCGCGTATTGGCCTTGATCCAGTCGACCGAGATCATGCCGATGCCGGCGGTCAGGGCCGCGCCTGCGAGCAGCAGCGGCAGTGAACGGCCATCGCCGAGCAGCCACACGCCAGCGAGGAAACCGATCACCACGCCCGGCAGCGTCGCATGGCTCATGGCGTCGGAAACGAGCGAGCGCTTGCGCAGCAGCACGAAGGCACCGACAGCCCCGCTTGCCGCGCCGAGAAGGGCGGCACCGATGGAGACGACCGCCGTGTTGTAGCCGGCATTGAGCGTCAGCGCGCCGAGGAAACTTTCAAGGAAGGTCATGGCCGCATCAAGTCTTCATGCCCGCCGCTTCGTGGAGCGCGGCAAGCTGCGTTGCCGCAAGCCGCCCGCCGTAGGTCTTCTGCAGGTTTTCCGCTGTGAAGGTTTCCGTCACCGGGCCGGAAGCGACGGTGCCGCCGTTCAGGAAAAGGACATGCGAGAAATAGACCGGCACGGTCTCGAGGTCGTGATGGACGACGAGCACGGTCTTGCCCTCGGCAAGAAGTTTCTTCAAAACGTCGACGATCGCCCGCTCCGTTGCGGCATCGACGCCCGCGAAGGGTTCGTCCATAAGATAGACCTTCGCGTCCTGCGCAAGCGCGCGGGCGAGGAACACGCGCTGCTGCTGGCCGCCGGAAAGCTGGCCGATCTGCCGGTCGGCGAAAGCTTCCATGCCGACAAGCGCCAGCATTTCGCGCGCGCGTTCCTTGTCGCGTCGTCCGGGCCATCGCAGCCAGCCGATCCGCCGGTAAAGCCCCATCGTGACGACGTCGAGCGCGGTCGCAGGAAAATCCCAGTCAACCGAGGAGCGTTGCGGTACATAGGCGATGTCGCCGCGCGCTTCGTCGATCGGCCGCCCGAATACGGCCACCTCGCCGGAAAGCTTCGGGATCAGGCCGAGAGAGGCCTTGAGAAAGGTGGATTTGCCCGCTCCGTTCGGCCCGACGATCGCCGTCAGTTCACCTTCAGGTGCCGCAAATCCGGCATTCCAGAGCACGGGCTTGCGGTCGTAGGCAACCGTCAGGCCCGATACCGCGAAGGGGCTCTTCGCATCCAGCGCCGGGCCGCGCCCTGCTTCCTTCAGGAAGCTCCCGCCGGTCTTTTTCGCCATACCCGTCACAGACCTGCCCCCAATTTGGCGTCCATGCCGCGTTCGGGCGCATCACCTCCGAGCGCTAGCGCTATGCGCGTCACGTTGTGATCGATCATGCCGACGTATGTTCC
This sequence comes from Stappia sediminis, assembly GCF_009826895.1. Taxonomy (GTDB): domain Bacteria; phylum Pseudomonadota; class Alphaproteobacteria; order Rhizobiales; family Stappiaceae; genus Hongsoonwoonella; species Hongsoonwoonella sediminis. Next base: position 345,884 of record NZ_WUMV01000006.1, read on the forward strand.
TTCATAAGTGCCGGGCGCACCCATGGCGTCGGAAAAGAGCTGTCCGCCGATTTTCACCTCATGGCCTTGCGCCGCGGCACCTTCGACGAGCGCTTTCACATTGCGTTCGGATACCGAGGATTCCACGAAGACGGCGCCGACATCCCGGCTGACGATGAGGTTCACAAGTTCCTCGACGCGCTGCAGACCGGCCTCGCTCTGGGTGGAGATACCCTGCACGCCAAGCACTTCGATGCCGTAGTCGCGGCCGAGATAACCGAAGGCGTCATGCGCGGTAACGAGAATACGCTGCTCTTCGGGTATGCTTGCTATGACTTCGCTGGCGTAGGCATGAAGACGGTCCATCTCCGCCAGATAGACCCTGGCGTTTTCCCCGAAGGTCGCCTTCCCCTCGGGGTCGAGTTCGCCAAGCGATGCCTGAATTCCGACAACCACCTGGCGCCAGAGTTTCGGGCTCATCCACACGTGAGGATCGAAGCGGTCCTTGTAGGTTTCGCTTGCGCGTCTTTCCTCGACCGGGATCACTTCGGCGGCTAAAATGACGGGCTTGCGTTCCTTCAGCTTCAGAAGAAGCTCCTCGAGCTGCGCTTCCAGATAAAGGCCGTTGGCGAAAATGGCGTCGGCCCGACCCATCTTCACCACGTCCGAGCGCGTCTGCCAGTATGAGTGCGGGTCGACCCCCTCGCCGATCAGGTTTGTAACCTCGACGCGGTCTCCGCCAATGCGCTGGACGGCATCTCCGATCATGCCCACCGTGGTGACAATATTCAGCTTTTCCGCGGCCTTCACCGGCGATACCGCAAGGATCGCCGCGCTGGCGATCGCCAGCAACGTCCCCAAAAAAGCTCGTCGTCCCAACACCATGCACATATCTCCGCGTTCGGTCGGTGGGTTTTCGCCCTGCTGCACGCATCGTAATTGCAAATGGTTCGCAAAAGCAATAGCAACTTTTCAAGCGGCCGAAAAATTTTCATCGCTACGAAAACAAGCGATTACGGTTGCTTTCGCCGCCTCGATGGCCCAAGTCACGATGAAGTTATTTTCGCGGATCGGCGGGTAAAGGAATTCCGATCCGTCCGAACGAAAGACTGTCATGAGCGATCTGGTCCACGAACGGGATTTCGACCCCCGGCATGGCGAGGCGGTCGGTTTGAGCGATGCGGTCCGCCGCATCACCGCGCGCAATCCGAGCCCGTTCACATTTCACGGCACGAATACCTATCTCGTCGGCCGCTCACGGATTGCCGTCATAGATCCGGGTCCGGAAGATGAAGCCCACGTTTCGGATATTCTCGCGGCCGCCGGGCAAGCGTCCATCGAGGCCATCCTCGTTTCTCACACCCACCGCGATCATTCGCCGGCAGCGCGCCTGCTGAAGGCATTGACCGGCGCGCCGATCCTCGGCTGCACCCCTCATCGCGCCGCACGGGCGCTCCTAGAAGGCGAGATTAATCCGCTCGATGCAAGTTCGGACAGCGAACACTCGCCGGACCGTGCGATGAAGGACGGCGATACGATCGCAGTGGATGGGTTCACCCTCACCGCGATAGAAACGCCCGGTCATACTGCGAACCATCTCTGCTTCGCCCTCGACGAGGGGAACGTCCTTTTTTCTGCCGATCACGTCATGGCCTGGTCGACGTCCATCGTCGCCCCGCCCGATGGTTCGATGCGCGATTACATGGCCTCTCTGGGCAAGCTCATGGAGCGTGACGAGCGTATCTATTATCCGGGCCACGGCGGTCCGGTAAACCAGCCGCAGCGATACCTGCGCGGGTTGAAGGCCCATCGCCACCAGCGCGAGGCGGCAATCCTGCGCCGGCTTGCCGCCGGAGATCGCTACATTCCGGAGATGGTGGAGAAAATCTACGCCTCGGTGGACAAGCGCCTGCACAAGGCCGCCGCCCTTTCGGTCCTGGCGCAGATGGAAGCACTGGTTGAGGAAGGCAAGGTCGCAACTGATGGCCCGGTCGCCATCGGTGCGCAATATCGCCTCGTTTGATACCAATGATACCAAATGAAACAGAATTTTATCCGGGGCGATTGCCGTATCTGATATCGATCCGGGACTTATCTTATTTGAGAGGCTTTTCATCGGCATGACCATCAGCGCGGTCCTCTTCGACAAGGACGGTACGCTCATCGATTTCGACAAGACATGGGCACCGACGTTCCGCGCCCTGATCGAAGAGGTGAGCGGAAATGACGAGGCGCAAATGCTGCGCCTGAGCGAGGCTTGCGAATACGACCTTGAAAACCGCGCTTTCCTGCCGGGTTCATGCGCGGTCGCCGGGACGAACGACGATTTTGTCGATGCCTGGGTCGAGATTCTCGGGCTGTCCGACAGCGAAGCCTTCTTGAGGGAGATGGACGAGAGCCTCGGCCGCCTGAGTCTCGATCATGTCTCGCCGTTCGAGGACCTCATCCACGTGCTTGACCGCCTCGCCGGGCACCAGATCGTTCTGGGCATCGCCACCAACGATGCGGAGGTGTCCGCCAGGGCGCAGTTGCAGGCAATGGGCATCACCGACAGGTTCCCCCATGTCTTCGGTTACGACAGCGGACATGGCGCGAAACCGGGACCGGGCATGGTCCGCGCATTCTGCGATGCGGCCCGCGTTGCGCCCGGCGAAGTCGTCATGGTCGGCGACAGCCTGCACGACATGCATGCCGGCCGGGCGGCGGGCACACGCACGCTTGCCCTCACCACCGGCACCATCGGCCGCGATATTCTTGAGCCTCACGCCGATCACGTGGCCGACAGCCTCACGGATGGCTGCTTCTGGATCGAGAGCTTGAGGATATAGGAAACCGACGCACTGGACATATTTCTCCTTCGGCACATAGATTCTGAAAAAACAGGGTCTCACCAAATCGAGGCCGGCCTTCCGGAGGAGACTGCCCATGCCTTCACCCGCCATGCCGGGCCTGATGCAGGACTGGCCGCTCACCTGCAATCGCATTCTGGATCACGCCGCTCTGCAGCATCCGAACCGGGACATCGTTTCCCGCAGCGTCGAGGGCGAAATCCACCGCATAACCTATCGCGACATGCGCGCACGCGCCCTGCAGCTTGCCAAGCGGCTGGAAAAGTGGGGCCTGAAAGAAGGCGATCGCGCGGCGACACTTGCCTGGAACACATGGCGCCACATGGAGTCCTGGTACGGAATAATGGGCGTCGGCGGCGTCTACCACACCGTCAATCCGCGTCTCTTCCCCGATCAGATCGCATGGATCGTCAATCATGCCGAAGACCGGCTGATCCTGGTCGATTCAACCTTCGTACCGCTCCTGGAGAGTATCTGGCCCCGGTTGAAGACGATAGAACTCGTCGTCGTGCTGAGCGACGCGGCACACATGCCGGAGACCTCACTTCCCGCTGTCCCTTACGAAGAATGGCTGGCCGAAGTCGATGGCGATTTCTCCTGGAAGGAGCTTGACGAACGTGCCGCCGCCGGAATGTGCTACACCTCCGGCACGACGGGGAATCCCAAGGGCGTCGTTTATTCGCATCGCTCAAACGTTCTCCATGCCATGATGGCGAGCCTGCCCGACATGCTGGGCCTTTCCGCGCGCGACCGCGTCATGCCTGTCGTGCCCCTCTTCCACGCCAACGGCTGGTCGCTCGCCTTTTCCTCCCCGCTCAACGGCTCGGCGATGGTCATGCCCGGTGCGCGGATGGACGGGGAGGCGATCTGGGAACTGCTGGATAGCGAGCGCGTCACACTCACCGCCGCCGTTCCCACGGTCTGGCTGATGCTGCTGCAATATCTTGAGACGACCGGAAAGACGCTCCCCTGGCTGGAGCGCGTGGTAATCGGCGGCTCTGCCTGCCCGCGCGCCATGACCGAGAAATTCGAGACCGTCTACGATGTCCACGTCATGCACGCCTGGGGCATGACGGAGATGAGCCCTCTCGGCACGGTCTGCACGCTGAAGCCGGAAGTGGCGAGGCTTACGGGAGACGCGCTTCTCGATTTTCAGGAAAAGCAGGGATATGCCCCCTTCGGCGTGGAAATGAAGATAACCGACGACGAGGGCAATTACCGGCCTTGGGACGGCAAGACCTTCGGCCGGCTGAAGGTTCGCGGACCGGGAGTCGCAAGCTCCTACTTCAAGGGCGACGGCGGGAACATTCTCGACGAGGAAGGATATTTCGACACCGGCGACGTCGCCCACATCGACGAGTTCGGCTACATGCAGATCACCGACCGCGCGAAGGATGTGATCAAGTCGGGTGGCGAGTGGATATCGACGATCGATCTTGAAAATATCGCCGTCGGGCATCCGGACGTCGCGGAAGCCGCCGTAATCGGCGTGAAGCATCCCAAGTGGGACGAGCGACCCCTGCTCGTCATCGTCCCGCGTGAGGGAAAATCGCCCGACAAGGCGGATGTGCTTGCCTTCATGGAAGGCAGGATCGCCAAATGGTGGATGCCGAACGACGTTGTCGTCGTGGCCGAAATCCCGCATACGGCAACAGGCAAGATCAAGAAGACGACCTTGCGCGAGCAATTCTCGGATTATTCATTCCCGGAGTAGATTCGAAGGCTTCCTGCCTGAGGCTCGAACGTGCTAAACGGTCGCGATGCCACGGCGTTCCCTGTCGAGCGGCCTGCTTGCAGGAGCGTCGGGCAGTCGTTCGCACGGGCGGAGCATGCACAAGCACATTCCCATTCGCCGGCCGAGGACGGCGCGGATCAGTTACCGCGCCGGTCTTTTCGCCGTGCCTGTGCTGGTGATTGCCGCCCTTGCCCATCGCGCGGGCCTGATTTCGGATATCGAGCTTCTGCCGGTCATGGCCTTCGGCTTCGCGCTCGGCATTGCCGCCTTCGTCGCCGGCCTGATCGCGCTCGTTTCGTTGTGGGAAAAAGGCGGCGTCGGCTGGAGCGCTGCGGTACGCGGCGTTGTTTACGGCGGTATCGCGCTCGTGCCGCTCGCCTTCGGGCTCTATGGCCTCGTCACCTATCCCAAGCTTGCCGACATCAGCACCGACATTGAAAATCCGCCGGTGCTCGTGGACTACGACAGGCCCGAACCGGACAAGGCGGACAGGCAGTTGCAGCGCGAGGCCTATTCCGATCTCGTTCCGCGTCGTTTCCGTGTCATGCCCGAGGAGCTTCACACCGCCGCACGTCAGGTGTTGGAAAGGAACGGCTGGCCGATCACGTCCGAAATCCCTCCCGACCTGCGCGATGTGCCGAGCCGCATCCAGGCGGAAGTGCGAACGCTGCTTTTCGGCTTCACGGATTATCTGGCCGTCCGCATCGAGCCCGATCCCTTCGGAGCGCGGCTTGACGTGCGTTCCGCGTCGCTTGTCGGCGAACATGATCTGGGTGCCAATGCCGAGCGGATCCGCATGTTCCAGGAAGAGCTCGATGCCGTGCTGCTTGAAGCGTTCGGCGCGCTCGAGCCCGTTTCCGAAGATGAGGAAGCGCCGCCCCCGCCGCCCGAGTTGCCGCTCCTTTCCGAAGTTCCCTACGAGGAACGCATCGGGCCGCCGCCTCCGCCAAGCGCCAAACCCGTGCCGGGTGCGGAGGAACTGGACGGCGAGGAGCAGATCGATCCGCTGGAGGAACTGCCGGAGGACCTTCGCGAGATTTACGTGGACGAACCTGCCGAAGGCTGAACCTCCTCATCATTCATCAAAAGGACGATGGAAAATGCCGCTGACCAACGTGCAGACGCGCGACGTGGAAGCCCTTCTTCACCCCTATACGCCGCTGCACAAGCTGCGCGAAACGGGACCGCTTGTACTCGATCACGGCGAGGGTGTTTTTGTCTACGATACGCAGGGAAAGCGATATATCGAGGGCATGTCCGGGCTCTGGTGCGCCGGCCTCGGCTTCGGCGACAAGGAGCTGATAGAAGCCGCCAGGGAACAGCTCGACCGGCTTCCCTACTATCACCTTTTCGGGGGAAAGAGCATCGAGCCGGCGATCGAGCTTGCCGAAAAGCTGAAAGAGATCGCCCCGTTCGAGGCTTCCAAGGTGTTCTTCACCTCATCGGGTTCGGAAGCCAACGACACCCAGGTAAAGCTTGCCTGGTATTACAACAACGCCCGTGGCCGGCCTGAGAAGAAGAAGATCATCTCCCGCCAGAAGGCCTATCACGGCGTCACCATCGTCTCCGCTTCCCTCACCGGCCTTCCCAACAACCACCGAGACTTCGACCTTCCGGTCGACCGGATCCTGCATACCGATTGCCCGCACTACTACCGCTTCGGCGAGCCTGGGGAAACGGAGGAGGAATTTACCGCCCGCACGGTGCGCAGCCTGAAGGAGCTGATCGCACGCGAGGGGCCGGAGACGATCGCGGCATTCATCGCAGAACCGATCATGGGCGCGGGCGGCGTCATCGTTCCGCCAGCCGGGTATTTCGAGGCCGTTCAGGCGGTGCTTGCGGAGCACGATATCCTTTTCATCGCCGATGAGGTGATTACCGGTTTCGGGCGTACCGGCAACTGGTGGGGCTCAGAGACCTTCGGCATTGCCCCGGACACCGTTTCCGTCGCGAAGCAGCTTACCTCGGCCTACGCCCCGCTTGGCGCCGTGATGATTTCCGAAGAGCTCTACCAGGCCTTCGTCGAGGAATCGGCGAAGATAGGCGTCTTCGGCCACGGCTTCACATATGGCGGGCATCCGCTCGGCTGTGCGCTTGGCGTCAAGGCGATAGAGATCTACCAGAGCCGCGATATCCTCTCCCGCGTTCGTGCGCTAGCGCCGCAGTTCCAGGAACGTCTGGAGCGCCTGCGCGATCACCCTCTCGTCGGCGAAGTGCGCTTCAAGGGGCTGGTCGGCGGCGTGGAGCTCGTGGCGGACAAGACGACGAAACGCCCCTTCGCCGCGAATCACGGTGTCGGCGGCATTTGCGCCAAGCATCTGGAAAACCACGGCGCGATCCTGCGCGCGATCGGCGACACGATTGCTCTTTGTCCGCCCATGATCATCACAAGTGACGAACTGTCGCAGCTGTTCGACAGCCTGGAAAAGGCGCTGGACGACACCGAGGCGACGGTTACGCGGAACGGACTTCGCAAAGTATAAGAATCTGTTTTTCCTGAATTCTCCTTTTGGGCAACCGATTGCCGCCCGCCCGTAACAGGGCGGGTCTTTTGCTCTGTTAACCGTCAGGAAATACCGAATTGTAACAATGCGATAAACATTGTGACTGGCGCCGGCGCAAAGGTCGGCGTCATCCTTACATTTGCCAAGATTGCACACGATGTGTGCAGGCACACCGTCATATGACGGCTCCGTCGGTGAAGTAACGGCAGCGGCAGACCGGAATGGAGGCTTCGGCCCGCACCGCGAAATCTCGGCGGCAACATCAACGCCATATAAATGGCAAGCAACGGAATGTAGTGATGAGTGCGCAAGTTAAGAAATCAGAAGCACAGAGCCCGCGACCGGAGCTGCAAAAGCTCTACAAGCCGGTCGGCATCCAGGCCATTACCGCAGCGACGCTCTGCCGCAAGACTGTAGCGCCGGCGAAGGCGAAACCGTCGAAGCACTGAAACGCTATCTCGTTCGGGCGTGAGCGCCCGTGCGACAGGACCTGGCTAGTTGAGCATGCCTCCGGGCGTCTTGCGTCCGCTCTAAAATGCCGTGTGCCGGTTTCCTGCGACAAGCCTCCTCCACGCCGGGCCTTGCAATGAAGCGTTGCGGTCGCAGTGACGGGTAGTGGCTTTTTCGCGTGTCGGACAATCGTGTTTATGTCGGCGAACCTCATCGCGGCGGCCTGCATCGCGGGCCGCCCGGCCAACCCCCCCTTCCCCAGCGGCTGTTTTATGCGGAAACTGTGAAGGCATTCCGAATCGCAGCCGGGGACATTCGTGATGATAACGGCCTACCTTCCGTCTACATCAGGAATGGAGCGCGTGCAGGTCGCGCAAGGAAGTCCCATCCCGACCACCGCCCTTTGGATCGACCTTTACAAGCCCACGAACGAGGAGCGTGAAAAGGCGGAAAAGCTGATCGGCGCGCGGATTCCCACCGCACAGGAAATGTCGCAGATCGAAACCTCGGAGCGGCTCTACGAGGAGGCCGGGGCGCTTGTCATGACGATGGTCATGCCCATGGCCGTGCGGGAACCGGATTTGAGGATTTCCTCGCTCACCTTCGTTCTCAATGCGCGTCGCCTCGCTACCGTGCGTTACGGGGAATCGGCTTCCGTCGCCATGAGCACCAAGCGCGCGCAGGTCGACACCACCGTTCCCCACACCGGGCCGGGTGCCATGTTCCTTCTGCTCGACGCGATCATCGATCGTGCCGCCGACGAGGTGGAAAAGGCATCGGCCGAATTCGACGCCATGTCGCTGACGGTGTTCGAAGGCCGGATCAGCGTCCGCAAGAGCCAGGATTACAAGGACGCGATCAGGGCGATCGGCCACGTCGGGCTCAAGGTCGCCAGGATGCATGACGTGTGCGCAACGATGTCCCGCCTGCTTTTGTTCCTGTCGCTACATCGCAAGACGATCGCGATGACTCAGGAGCAGCAGGCGGCCTGCAAGTCTCTCGGACGCGACATCAACTCGATCCGCGAACATGCGGATTCGCTCGACAACAAGCTGAATTTCCTGCTCGACGCGACTGTGGGCCTCGTCACGCTGGAGCAGAACCAGATCATCAAGATCTTCTCGGTTCTTGCCGTGATCTTCCTGCCGCCGACGCTGATCGCCTCCATCTACGGCATGAATTTCGCAGGCATGCCGGAGCTGCACTGGGCCTACGGCTATCCCTTCTCGATCGCCGTCATGGTGCTGTCGGTGCTCCTCACCTTCCTGTTCTTCCGCTGGCGCAAGCTGCTTTAGATCACGGATAAAGCCGCTCTTTCTCCCAGTTTCCTTCAGGCGTTGCCCGCTTGAAGACGATCCGGTCATGCAGGCGGAATGGGCGGTCGTGCCAGAACTCCATCCTCAAGGGGCGGATGCGAAAGCCCGACCAGTGTTCGGGGCGGGGGATGTCGCCAAAGCCGAATTTCGCGGTATAGCGCGCCACTTCCTTTTCCAGCGCGAAGCGGCTTTCGAGCGGGCGCGACTGCTTGGATGCCCAGGCGCCGATGCGGCTGCCGCGCGGGCGCGAGCGGTAATACTCATCGGCTTCCTCGTCGGAGACGCTTTCCACAACCCCACGCACGCGAATCTGCCGGCGCAACGATTTCCAGTGGAAACATAGCGCGGCTTTGCCCTGGCCCAGGATTTCCCGTCCCTTCGCGCTCTCAAGGTTCGTATAAAAGACGAACCCCGCCTCGTCGAAGCCCTTCAGGAGAACCATGCGCACATTCGGCAGTCCGTCCTCGTCCACGGTGGCAAGCGCCATGGCGTTGGGGTCGTTCGGCTCGGACTTGCCGGCGTCCTCAAGCCATTCGGCGAACAGCCGAAACGGATCCTCCGCTTCCGCAAAGTTACCGTTTGTTAAGAGTTCTGCCGGAATCTCGGTATTGTCCGTCATTGTGGCTCCCATGAATGCACGGCGCCAGAAAAAGGCTGGAAAAGCGGCCTTGCGGACCCGGAGGTCCCGTTAGCCGATGCTCGTATCGACTTATACCGCGAAGCGCATGATGCGCCAGTTCCGTTTCGCTCGAATTCGTCCGGGCCGGTTTCGGCTCGCCTTGCGGTTCGGCGCCTTGGTGGCGGTCACCGGCACGCTCGCGGCCTGCGGATCGATGCCGTCGCCCGTGGGCAGCGACGACGTAACCTCCCCGCTCGATCTTACCGGCTCGATCGACGGCGCGCAGAATGCCGCGGATGCGGACATCGGCGTTGACGATCGCAAGGCGATCGCCTTTGCGCTTGCCGCGGGGCCGACCTCCGTTTCCAGGCCCGCTGCCTTCACCTGGTCCAATCCGGTGAGCGGCAATTCTGGAACGATCATCTCGCTCAAGGAAGAAAGCGTTCCCTTCGGCACGGAATGCTCGCGTTTCGAAACGACCGCGAACACCATCGGCGGCGTGCGCGCCTATACCGGTCTTGCCTGCCGGGACGCCAACACCAACTGGACGATCGTCGACCTTCGCCCGAAGGATGATGTGCAGGACGATGCCTCAACCGCAAGGTCCTGATGCGGCTTGAATTTCCGGCCGGCCCGCCGCCTTTTGCCCCGTGCCGGGCCGCAATCGTGTTGAACAATTTCCTGTCTGGAATTAATTCCTACTAACCCCCATATGGATCATCGGTGGCAGACCGGTGTATATGCAGGGGTGAGGAAAAGTATGGCAGTAACCGAGATGAAAGATCCCTACACCGTCCTTGGCGTGCCGAAATCGGCAAGCGAGGCGGATATCAAGAAAGCCTACAGGAAGCTCGCGAAGAAGTATCACCCGGACCAGAACAAGGGCGATCCCAAGGCGCAGGAGCGGTTTTCCGAGGCGACGCAGGCCTATGACATCCTCGCCGACAAGGAAAAGCGCGCTCAGTTCGACCGTGGCGAAATCGATGCCGAAGGCAAGCCCCGCTTCCAGCAGGCGCACGGCTTTGAAGGGTTTTCCGACTTCGATGCCTTCCGCAAGGCAGGCGCGCAGCGCGGCTATCGCTTCGATCAGTCGGGCGGTGGCGCTTTCGACGATATCCTGGGCGACATTCTCGGTGGCTTCGGCAGCAGGCGGCGGTCGGGCGCGGGCGCCGGCGCCGGCGCGCGCTCGGGCTTTGCCCAGCAGCCGCGTGCGAAGCGCGGACAGGATGCGAACGCCACCGTCAAGGTCCCGCTTGAAAAGCTCGCCCACGGCGGCTCCATGCGCGTCGCCTTGCCGACGGGCAAGACGCTTGACGTGAAGCTTCCGGCCGGCACGACGGACGGCGAGAAGATACGCCTGAAGGGACAGGGCTTCGCCGGCGAGCACGGCGGCAGCACGGGCGATGCCATCGTCGAGGTTCGCCTGGTTCCCCATCCGCTGTTCAAGGCGGATGGCGACGATTTGCGTCTCGAACTTCCGGTCACGCTTTATGAAGCCGTGCTTGGCGAGAAGGTTCGCGTGCCGACGCTCGATGGCGCGGTAAACCTGAAGGTGCCGGAAAATTCCAGCGGCGGACGCACCATGCGCCTCAAGGGCAAGGGCCTGCCCAACAAGGCGGGTGGACGCGGCGACCTTCTGGTGACGCTGCGCGTTACATTGCCCGAGAACACGGATGAAGAACTGCGAAAGCTCATGCTGTCGTGGAAGGAAGTGAAGCCCTACCGCGCCCGCGGTCCGGAGTTCGACTGAGGGATATCAAAGGATACCGCCTTATCCTTCGGCTGCCTGTGCATGCAGCCAACCGATTGTTGTTCTCACCGCCAGCCGATCCGCCCGCTCCTCTGCCACTATGATGCGTATTCCAGCTGGCAGTTTCAGCGCCAGGCCCTTGAATGGACTGACCAGCGCGCCTGCAGCCACCGCTTCGCGGACCAGACGGTCGCGCGCCAAAGCGATTCCAAGCCCCTGCTCGGCTGCACGAAGCACGAGATCCGAAGACGAAAAGCGCGGGCCCGCACGCACGTCGAGATCGTTCGGTCCGAATTGCGCTTTCCACATTGCCCATGATGCGTTGGGGTCGCGGTCATGCAGGAGCTTGCCCTTCGCAAGCTTGGAAATGTCTGACGGCATGCCGAGGGCGCGCCAATATGGCGGACTCATGACCGGGTAAAGCGCATCGTCCATCAACGGAACGCCCAGTGATTTCGCCGCTTTTCCTCCCCCCATCCGGATTGCGATGTCGGCCCCTCGATCGCGGGGATCGCCAATACGTTGATCGACGATGACCGAGAGTTCTATCCAGGGGTATTCCGCTTCGAAATCGCCGAGACGCGGGAGCAACCACCGCGCGGCCAGAGAGGGCGTCGTTTCGACCGTAACGGAATTTGGCGGATGGGCTTCCCGTACGGACTGGACTGCACCCTCGATACCGGAAAACGACTTCACGAGGTCGCGTCCCAATGCCTCGCCGGCGGCGGTGAAGCGTATCAGCCGCTGCCCCTGCTTTCGTTCGATGATCGGCGTGTCGATCCAGACCTCGAGATCTCTCAAGAGCCGGCTTATTGCCGAATGCGTGACACCCAGCATACGCGCCGCCGGGCGGACGCCACCCGTTTCGTAAACGGCCGCGAAGGCACGGAGCATATTGAGCGGCAGGCTTTGCATAGTGGTCTCAAAAATAGACCAAGACATTCCATCTTTGAACCACCATTACTTCTGATTGCCGCTAATCTCCATTCAGTTGAACGGAGGGCGGCGCCATGGGACTGGTTGTCAATGGGCAATGGCATGATGATGACGGCTGGTCATCCGGCTCCGGTGAATTCGAGCGGGCCGGAAGCACGGCGGATAATGTGCTTTCGGAATTCGTCAAATCGGAAATCGCCGGCGGAACGGGCCGCTTTGTGCTCATCGCATCGCTCAGTTGCCCGTGGTCGCATGGCGTGCTTATCGCGCGCGCCCTCAAGGGGCTGGAGACAAGGCTTCCACTCCAGATTGCCTGCGGCCCGCGCATCCAGGGCTACGCATTGGACCGATCCGGTCCATTGGCTTTCTCCGGGGCATACGAAAGGCGGCATGTCCACGAGCTCTATGCACAAAGCGATCCTTGTTATACGGGCCGCGCAACGGTCCCCATTTTATGGGACCGGCAGGACAACCGGATCGTAAGTAACGATTCCGCCAAAATCATGCGTGGGCTCGACGATGTGCCAAAAGCCGGGGCCGTCATTCTTGCTCCCAAATTTCTGCAGCACGATATCGATGACTTGAACGCCTTCCTTTACGCCCGGCTTTCGAACGCTGTATACCGCGCGGGCCTCGCGCGAAGTCAGGTCGCTTACGACGAAGCGGTCGCCTCCGTGTTCGAGACTCTGGAGCACCTCGAAGAGCGACTTGGTAAGCGCCGCTTTCTCCTCGGATCGGCCGTAACGGAATCCGACTGGCGCCTGTTCACTACACTCGTTCGGTTCGACGCCGTCTACGCCACGCATTTCAGGTGCACTCGCAAGCGTTTGGTCGATTTTCCCAACCTTTGGGCTTATGCGCGGGATCTGTACCAATGGGAGGGAATTGCGGAAACCGTTGATTTTCCGGAAATTCTGGCGGGCTATTACCTCAACGACGGCGATAACAATCCCCATCGCATTATAGCTGAAAGGCCCGATGCCGCTTGGCACGCGCCCCATGATCGCGACCGCCTCGGTTCACGTCAGGTCTATGCCCGGCAGGATAACGATAATTTTGCTGCGGTGACGCGGCCTTTTCCGCCGAAAGCCAGCTGAAAATGGAAATGACGTTCTACGCCATCGTCGGCCTGATGACCGTCTCGTTCATCACCCCTGGCCCCAACAACTTTATCATTCTAAATGTCGCCGCGCGTTCCGGCCCGATGGCGACCGTCCCTCTCGTCTTTGTTGTAGTTCTCGGCTGGTTGTCGTTGTTTGGCTTCGCCTGGTTCGGCGTTTCCCGAGTTCTGCTGGAAACGCCTTTTCTAAACCGTGCCGTCCTGCTGGCCGGATCGTCATATCTCGGTTTTCACAGCATCAATCTGCTGTTTCGGGACAATGGCCGATATGACAAGCGCTCCGAAAAAAGCTCATTTACCGAAACAGCGGCCGGTTTGGCCCTCTTTCAGTTCCTAAATCCGAAAGGCTGGGTTCTCGCGGTAACTGTTGCCGCATCAGCACCCAACGACGGGGCACTTGCGCTTCTGCTTGCTTTGACGGCGGCGTGGATTTCGGCCGCAAGCCTGCTTGCATGGTCTGTCGCCGGCGCCTCACTGAATGTCTGGCTAAAAGGGCGCCGCAGCCGCCGAGCCTTCGATATCGTCATGGGGCTAAGTCTTGCCGGTTGCTGCGTCTCAATCGTTGCTCATCAATGGCCTTGATCCCTCTTCGCCGGATCGCCCAAGGCAAGGGTCATTCGGGCCGCTTTCTGACGAACTTCTGCTCGATGACTTCCATGCCCCACTGGTCGCCGCTGTATTCTTCCGCCAGTTCGAAGCCGAACGCCTCGTAAAGCGCGCGCGCGGTATCCAGCCCCTTCAGCGTCCAAAGATGCGTCTCGGCAAAACCTTGCGCGTCGCAATGTTCCATCGCGCGGCGCATGAGTTCCTTGCCAAGGCCCCTTCCGCGCAAACGCGGATCCAGGAAGAACCAGCGCAAATGTCCCCGGTTGTCGCCGAGGTCTTCTCCATCGATGGCGATCGTGCCGCGCAGTTCGCCACCCTCTTCCACGTACCAGATTTCGTTGGCGGGGTTTTCGATGCGCGGTCCGAATTCTGCCACGCCTCGCGCCACGATCGACTCGAACATGACGCCGAAGCCTCTTTCGCGCGCGTAATAGCTGCCGTGCATTTGCGCGATCCAGCCGACGATGCCGGGCCTGTATCCGGCCTTGACCTCGGTTACAGCTCCGTCAATTGATTGACCAGAGTTCGAACGCCCCGCCAAAAGGGCGCTGGAATACAACTCCAGTCCGTCGACCACGCAATCTTTCTGGCTGCCATCAAGTGTGGCGAGTGCTGCCGCCACGCGTGTCTCCGCCCAGCGCGATATGCCGCCAAGGACGCGATTGCCCTCCGCCGTCAGCCTCAGGTCCTTGCTCCGCGCGTCGGTGTCGGATCGCAACTCCTCCACGATCCCGCGCTCGACGAGCATCCTCAAAAGCCGGCTGACGGTGGATTTCTCCAGCAGAAGCGTGTTGCAAAGGTCCCGGGCGCTCATCTTTCCGCGCTCGCCGATCTCGATGATCGCGTGAATGGCGGAGGCGGAATACTCCGTACCTGCAAGCGTCTTCTGCATGAAACCCAATTCACGCACGAGCTTGCGGGATGCCGCTCTTATTCTCGAAACGCGAGGGTCTGCGTGAATGTTCATCGTCCCACCCATATAGTTGTATTATACAACTATATGGGTTCAGTCCGCACTGATCAAGCGCCCCTCGCCACCGCCCGGCCGCAGCGGCGAGGTCGCCGATCCGGTCCTACTTCACCGGATCGAAGCTTGCCGGCGCGGGGATATCCTCGGGCACGAAGAAATCCGGCGTCAGCTTCTTCGTCGGGTCGACGCGGTACTTGTCGAAGTCGCTCACGCCGCGCGAAGCGAGGAAGGTGTCGTCGATGAGGAAATTGCCGGTAAACTCCTTCGCCGGCGATGTGAAGATCTCATGAGCCGCATCGGCGAGGATCGCCGGGGTCCGGCTTGCAAGGATCATCTCGTCGCCGCCGATGAGATTCTTGACCGCCGCCGTCGCGATCGTCGTTCGCGGCCAAAGCGCGTTGACGGCAATCCCCTTGGATCGCAACTCGCCGGCCATTCCAAGCACGACGAGGCTCATGCCGAATTTGGCGATGGCATAGGGGGTGAAGGGCGCGAACCACTTTTCCTGCATGTCGAGCGGGGGCGACAGCATCAGGATATGCGGGTTCTCAGCCTTGGCCAGATGAGGCGCGGCATATTTGGAGCACATCAGCGTGCCGCGCGTGTTGATCTGGTGCATGAGATCGAAGCGCTTCATGTCGGTCTGCGCGACTGGCGTAAGCTGGATGGCGGAAGCGTTGTTGACCAGGATATCGAGCCCGCCGAAATGCTCCGCCGCACGGTCGATAGACGTCTTCACGCTTTCCTCGTCGCGCACGTCGACGACGAGCGGCAGCGCCCTGCCCCCGGCAGCTTCGATTTCCTCTGCAGCGGTATAGATCGTGCCTTCAAGTTTCGGATGCGGCTCCGCCGTTTTCGCGGCAATAGCGATATTCGCGCCGTCCCGTGCGGCCCTGAGCGCGATTTCCTTGCCGATCCCGCGCGAGGCGCCGGTAATGAAGAGCGTTTTGCCCTCAAGCGACATGGTGGTTTCTCCCTTTTGCGGCATCAGCGCTTGGATTTGGCCATGAAGGCGTTAAAGGCCGCGAAGGCTTCCTTCGACGTCAGGCGTTCGGCGAAGGTCCGGATTTCCTTTTCGATCCGCTCCTTCAGCTCCGCCCGGTCTCCGATCAGAAGGTCGCGCGAAAGCCTCATGGCTTCGACGGGTTTTTCCGCGATCGCCGCTGCCGTGGCGAGCGTACGCGCCTTCAGTTCGTCCTCGCCGACGATGTGGTTGACGATACCGGCTTCCCTTGCGCGTTCCGCATCGAAGCCCTGCCCGAGGCAAAGCAGCTCGAACGCGCGGGCGTGACCCATCAGGCGAGGTCCGAGCAGGCTGGAGCCAGCTTCCGGCACGAGACCAAGATCGATGAACGGTGTCTTGAACAGCGAACGCGCGCTCGCAAGCACCATGTCGCAATGGAAAAGCAGCGTCGTGCCGACGCCGATCGCCAACCCGTCCACACCGGCCACCAGCGGCTTCTCGTTGTTGCCGAGCGCACGCAGAAAACGCACCACGGGCGCGCCTTCCATGTTGCCGCCGGCTGCGGACTTCAGGAAGTCGCCGATGTCGTTGCCTGCTGTGAACACCTCGGGTTGGCCGAGGATAGCGTTGACGCGGATATTGTCGTCCTTGTTCGACGCTTCAATCGCTTCGGCCATCGCCGAATACATCTCGCCCGTCAGCGCGTTCTTCTTCTCCGGCCGGTCCATGGTCAGGATCTGGACCGCGCCGTCTCGTTCAATACGGATCATTCAAAAAGACCTTCCGAATTCCGGTTTTCAAGAAGCCAGGGCTTCCGCGTCATATCCAAGCACTGCATCGGCGGCCGCCAGGATGTCCGCCTTGAGCCCGCCCGTCTGCCCGAGCTGGCTTTGCGCGAAATAGCGCGCAAGCTGCACGCGCTTTTTGTCGGCCGGCGTATCGGCTGCCGAAGCGACGGCGCCCTTGATCAGCAGCGCGCCGCCGAGCGTCACACCGGCAAGCCTCAGGTAGGGTGTTGCGCCGGAGAGCGCTTCTCCCATCCGCCCATCCGCCATTGCCGCGAGCAGCCACTCGCTTGCCTCCTCCAGATCGCCGACTGCCGTATCGAGCCTGTCGGCCATCGCCGTGAACCCTTCGCGGTTGGAGGCACGGGCACTGCCGGAGATTTCGCGAAGTTCTGAAATAAAGCCGCGAATATGCTCACCGCCCGAAAGCGGCAGCTTGCGGGTCACGAGGTCGATCGCCTGAATGCCGTTGGTGCCTTCGTAGATCGGCGCGATGCGGGCATCGCGCAAAAGGCGGGCTGCTCCCGTTTCCTCAATGTAGCCCATGCCGCCGTGCACCTGCACGCCAAGCGAGGTGACCTCCACGCCGATATCGGTCGAAAGCGCCTTGGCGATCGGCGTCAGCAGGCCCGCGCGCTCGCTCCAATGCCTCTTCGCGGCATCGTCTTCGGCAAGCTGCGACATGTCGATCGCATGGGCGTTCGAATAGCAGATCGCGCGCGCGACCTGCGTATAGGCCTGCATGGAAAGCAGCGAGCGCTTGATATCGGGGTGCATGGCGATCGGGCTCATGCCTTCGGATGTATCGCCGGCGGCGCGCCCCTGTTTGCGTTCCAGCGCATAGGCCAGCGCCTCCTGGCTCGCGCGTTCGCCGACGCCAACGCCCTGGATGCCGACGGCAAGGCGAGCGTTGTTCATCATCGTGAACATACAGGCAAGACCACGGTTTTCCTCGCCGATCAGCCAGCCGATAGCGCCGTCCTTGTCGCCGAAGGCCATGGTGCAGGTGGGCGAGCCGTGAATGCCGAGCTTGTGTTCCACACCGGCGCAGCGCACGTCGTTGCGCTTGCCAAGGCTCCCGTCGTCATTGACGAGGAACTTCGGTACGAGGAAGAGCGAAATACCCCTGGTGCCGGCGGGCGCATCCGGCAGGCGCGCGAGCACCAGATGCACGATATTGTCGGTGAAATCATGCTCGCCGTAAGTAATGAAGATCTTCTGGCCGAATATGCGGTAGGTCCCGTCGTCCGCCCGTTCGGCGCGCGCGCGAAGGGCATTGAGGTCGGAGCCTGCCTGCGGCTCCGTCAGGTTCATCGTGCCCATCCATTCGCCGGAAACGAGCTTCGGCAGGTATTTTTCCTGCAGCTCGGGGCTTGCGTGCTTTTGCAGCGCTTCTATCGCGCCGATCGTCAGCGTCGGGCCGATGGCGAACGCCATGGATCCCGAATTCCATAATTCCAATGCGGCGGCATGCAGCATCGTCGGCAGGCCCTGCCCGCCGAATTCAGGATCGCCGGTCAGAGAGTTCCAACCGCCCTCGCACCATTTCGCGTAAGCTTCCTTCCAGCCCGGCGGCGTCGTCACCTCGCCGTCCTTCAGCGGCGTGCCGTGCCGGTCGCCGATCTCGTTCAGCGGCGCGATTTCTTCCGTGGCGAAGCGCCCTGCTTCCTCGATGATCGCGTCGACCAAATCTTCCGAAAGCTCGGCATGACGGGGTGCTGCCAGAACGTCGGCAAGCCCGGATACGGATTTCAGCGTAAACAGGATGTCGCCAACCGGTGCACGATACATGTTGCGTTTCTCCCCTGACACGTTCAATGCGCCGTTTTTCTTGACGAAGCGCCTCGCTGCCCGCATTACCCGACATCGGGTCCGCTCGCGGGCCGGACGGACATTATCGCAGTTGACGTTAACGTCAACCATATTCACGACGCTGTCCCTCCCCCATTGGGCGAGGGGCGATACCATCGGACAGGCGATGATACGCTGGATCGCAAACCCTGACGTTAGGGAATTAAGCGAAGCGCCGGAGTTTGCCGCCGCCGTCTCGGCGATCCGTTCCGGCCAGCTTGTCGCCATCCCGACGGAAACCGTCTACGGCCTCGGCGCCGATGCCACGAACCCGCAAGCCTGTGCGGGCATTTACGCCGCAAAGGGCCGGCCGAGCTTCAATCCCCTGATCGCTCACGTCCCGTCTCTGGCGGAGGCTGAAAGCCATGGCGTATTCGATGCGCGGGCACGAAGGCTGGCCGAAGTTTTCTGGCCCGGCCCGCTCACGCTCGTCGTTCCGAAACGTCCCGAAAGTCCGGTATCGGACCTCGCGACCGCCGGACTGGACACGATTGCGTTACGCGTCCCGGCGGCCAGGATCATGCGCGACCTCGCCCGGGCGGCGGGCCGGCCCATCGCCGCCCCCAGCGCCAACCGTTCGGGGCGCATCAGCGCCACGACGGCGGACGATGTCATTGAAGATCTCGGCGAGCATCTCGCCGTCGTCATCGACACAGGCCCCACGCCCGTCGGCGTGGAATCGACAATCGTTGCGCTCGCCGGTGACAGGCCCTTGCTCCTTCGTCCCGGCGGGCTGTCGCGTGAGAAAATCGAAGCCGTCCTCGGCGAGCCGCTCTTGCGCGCCGGCTCGAACGACGAAACACCGGCTGCCCCCGGCATGCTGACTTCGCACTACGCGCCGGATGCGCGGCTCAGGCTTCACGCGAAGAACGTCGGACCGGGAGAAGCGTTGCTGGCGTTCGGCCTGCCCCTTCCTCCGGGGTACGAAAAGGCGGCGGCGATCGAGAACCTGAGCGAGACGGGAGACCTGAAGGAAGCCGCCGCGCGCCTTTTCACCGCGTTGAGAAAACTGGATGCAAGCGGCGCATCGACGATCTGCGCGATGCCGGTACCGAATGAAGGACTTGGCGAAGCCATCAACGACCGTCTTGCCCGCGCCGCCGCTCCGCGAGCGTCCGAATAACGGGAAAACCTCAACCTACCTCTGCGGCATCGATAAAAGTGCTTAGGTGCACAACCAAAACTGTGACCATTTTGCCGCAGCATTTTCCTATCCACAGCACTCGCTTTCGACGTTTGAAGGGGTTGACGCCGTAGGGCTCAAAAAAGGCTGTTCCAGTAACTTTCAGATTCTCAACAACTTTTGCCATGCTGCACTGCGGAGTGACCTCAGTTGAGGCGGAATTTTTCTGACGAATATTACAGTTCGAAACGATCGTTGTCTTAAGTCTACATGATATTCGCTTCGCATATGCGAACGAATCATCTAGTATTTAACTCGTAAACCTTGGTGATGCAGCGGACCTCCCCACGAGCCTGGTGGCTCGCAACTCTTCCCGGAGCAGGCTCCTCCAGCCTGCTCCGTTTCTTCTTTCAGCACCTCCCCCGACATCGGAATTCGACCAACGTCCAAGCGGCGATTGAGGTGGCGCATTGACTTGGCCGCTTGCGCCCGCTCACATGGGTGCAACACTCATGCGGGCAAATGGACAACACCCTTGGCGACGCTGCTGCTTCATCACACGGCCTACCTCGATCACCTCACGCCTGTCGGCCATCCCGAGCGCCCGGATCGCATCCGCGCCATCGACCGGATCCTCGAGCATGAGCGTTTCCAGGCGCTGGAGCGAGAGCCCGCGCCGCTCGGTGCGGTGGAAGATGTGCTTCTCGCCCATCCTGCGGAATATGTCGACATGATCCGCAATGCGGTTCCCTCCGAGGGGCTTTTCCGCCTGGATATGGACACGACCGTTTCTCCGGGCAGCTGGGAAGCGGCGATGCGCGCCGTCGGCGGCGCCTGCCTTGCCGTCGACGAGGTTGTATCGCGAAAGGTCTCCAACGCGTTTTCAGCCTCGCGCCCGCCCGGCCATCATGCGGAGCGCATTCGCGCAATGGGCTTTTGCCTCTTCAACAACGCCGCGGTCGCCGCCCGCCATGCCCAGGCAAAACACGGGGCGGAGCGTGTGGCCGTGGTTGATTTCGACGTCCACCATGGCAATGGCACGCAAGACATCTTCTGGTCCGATCCCACGCTCATGTATTGCTCCACCCATCAGGCGCCTTTCTATCCCGGCACAGGCGCGGCGAGCGAGACGGGCGAGCACGGCAATATCGTCAACGCTCCCTTGAGCGCGGGCGACGGCGGCGCGGAATTCCGCGAGGCGATGGATATCGTGATCCTGCCTCGGCTTGAGGAGTTCGCCCCCGACCTCATAATCATTTCCGCCGGCTTCGATGCCCACGCGCGTGACCCGCTCGGCGGCCTCAACCTTGTGGAGACGGATTTCGCCTGGGCGACGGAACGCCTCATGGACGTTGCGGCGCGCCACGCCCAGGGCCGCGTCGTCTCGCTTCTGGAAGGCGGCTATGACCTGGAAGGGCTTGCCCGTTCCACCGCCGCCCATGTCATGACGCTCATGACCGCGTGATACGATCCTCACGAAGCGATCCACAGCCGCCGGAGCAGCCGGTCTTGACCTCTTCCGGCTCACGTCCGATCTTCGGCGCTCGCAATCAGCCTTCTACCTTCGGGAGTTCTCACCAATGACCAGCGAAACGAAAGGCAACGACGTTTCGGCCATGTCCTTCGAGGACGCCCTGAAGGAACTGGAGGTTATCGTCTCCCGCCTTGAGCAGGGGCAGGTGCCGCTTGAAGAGAGCATCACGCTTTATGAAAAGGGCGATGCATTGCGCCGCCATTGCGACAAGCTGCTGAAGGCGGCCGAAGCGAAGGTGGAGAAGATTCAGCTCTCAAGGGACGGCACGGCCTCGGGCACCGAACCGCTCGACGTCGAATGACTTTTCTCAAGGTGCTTCCCGCGGCTTCCCCTACGCTGAACACGGTCTGACGCAGATATTGCCGTGCACTGCAAAATACTACCTATGCGTGTGAAGCCGCTGTCGATTTGATCGCCGTGAACCAGCCCGGTTTCGCCTTGCGGGCCAAGATGCCGGAGCCCGCTTCGACAGACCATCCGGCGCTGACTTCCGGACAATCACCCAAAAGGCCGATCGGATGCCGCATGATTCATTGTTGTTGCTGTAACTTACGTTACGGAAAGTTATCAGCTTTTGCATGAGCCGGCCATTTCGCCAACCGTTTACCGCACGCGAGATGGGTCACGTTCCGCACAAAGCCACGGTATTTTCTCGGCGGAATAAAAAAAGGGCCGCGCGAAGGCGGCCCTAAGTCGATCACTGTGCACGTGGCCCCATCGACCACAACCTATGTTTAGTAGAATTCTTGTCGGATTGCACCCCCCAAATGGGTGAATCGCGCATTACGGGAGAAAGATTCTCTTCACAATCATGTTTGTAGCGAAGTGTTGACAATATGTGCGATTCACTCTCGTCGATCATGATTTGCGCCTCATATGCGCTTGGTGTAAGCCAAGGCGCTTATGCAACCCGGCTAGTGCCCTAACGACAGATGCGAAGCGAATTGTGACAGACCGCCCAATCACACCGCTCCTCGACACCATAAACATTCCTGCCGATCTCAGGACGCTGCCCGAGTCCGACCTCAAGCAGGTCGCTGAAGAATTGCGCAACGAACTGATCGATGCGGTTTCGCGCACCGGCGGGCATCTGGGTGCGGGCCTTGGCGTCGTGGAACTTACGGTCGCCCTTCATTACGTCTTCGAAACGCCGGACGACCGCCTGATCTGGGACGTCGGCCATCAGTGCTACCCGCACAAGATCCTGACCGGACGTCGCGACCGCATTCGCACGTTGCGCCAGGGCGGCGGCCTTTCCGGCTTTACCAAGCGCGCGGAAAGCGAATACGACCCCTTCGGCGCCGCCCATTCCTCCACATCCATTTCCGCCGGGCTCGGCATGGCGGTCGCCCGCGATCTGGATGATCGCAAGAACAACATCATCGCGGTGATCGGCGACGGTGCGATGTCGGCCGGCATGGCCTATGAGGCGATGAACAACGCCGGCGCGCAGCACTCGCGCCTCATCGTCATCCTGAACGACAATGACATGTCGATCGCCCCGCCGGTCGGTGCGATGTCGGCTTACCTCGCCCGCCTCGTATCGGGCCGCGCCTACACCTCCATTCGCGATGCCGCCAAGCACCTCGTGCAGTCCCTGCCGAAGCCGCTGAAGGAAAAGGCTGCGAGGGCGGAGGAATATGCCCGCGGCTTCTGGACCGGCGGCACGATGTTCGAGGAGCTCGGCTTCTATTACGTCGGGCCGATAGACGGTCACAACCTCGACCATCTCCTGCCGGTTCTCAAGAACGTTCGCGATACCCATCACGGCCCGGTACTGATTCATGCGGTCACGCAAAAGGGCAAGGGGTATCCGCCCGCCGAAACCTCTTCCGACAAATATCACGGTGTCGCCAGGTTCGATGTCGTAACGGGCAAGCAGGCGAAGCCGGTTGCGAATGCGCCCAGTTATACGCGCGTCTTCGCCGACAGCCTGATTTCCGAAGCGCAGGCCGACGAGCGGATCGTCGCCGTGACGGCGGCCATGCCGGACGGCACGGGCCTCGACCTGTTCGGCAAGTCGTTTCCCGAGCGCACGTTCGACGTCGGCATTGCCGAGCAGCATGCCGTCACCTTTTCCGCAGGCCTCGCAACGGAAGGTTACAAGCCCTTTTGCGCGATTTATTCGACCTTCCTGCAGCGCGGCTACGACCAGGTCGTCCATGACGTGGCGATCCAGGGCCTGCCGGTGCGTTTTGCGATCGACCGCGCGGGCCTCGTCGGCGCGGACGGGCCGACGCACGCGGGCGCATTCGACACCGCATATCTTTCATGCCTTCCCGGTTTCGTGGTCATGGCGCCGGGCGATGAGGCGGAACTGCGCCATATGGTTGCAACGGCGGCGCACTATGACGAAGGCCCGATCGCCTTCCGCTATCCGCGTGGCGAAGGGCGCGGCGTCGAGCTTCCCGACCGCGGCGAAGTCCTGGAGATCGGCAAGGGCCGCGTCTTGCGCGAGGGCACGGCGGTCGCGCTCGTCTCCTTCGGCGGCCGGCTCGCGGAGTGTCTGATTGCCGCTGACGAGCTGGAGGCCGCGGGCCTTTCCGCCACGGTGGCCGATGCCCGTTTCGCCAAGCCCCTGGATGAGGAACTGATCTCCCGTCTTGCACGTGAGCATGAGGTTCTCATCACCATCGAGGAAGGCTCGGTCGGCGGTTTCGGCAGCCATGTGCTTCAGATGCTTGCGACGAACGGCATGCTGGACAACGGCCTGAAAGTGCGCCCGATGGTGCTGCCCGACCGTTTCATCGACCAGGACAAGCCGGAGGCGATGTACGCCGAGGCCGGCCTCGATGCCGCGGCCATCGTCGCCCGCGTCTTCGAAGCCCTTGGCCGCGACGCGGTTCCCGTGCGCCGGGCCTGAATGCCGGCGCCCGCCGGCCAGCCCTGCAATAATTGCATGCCGCCATGCAATAGCGTGCATTGACAATCATCCTGTCTTCTTCCAAGTCTTGAAGAAGTAGAACGTCGGCTTTTCAGCCGGCGTTCTTTCGTTTTTCCTGAATTATTCCAATAAACGCCTTGTTCGTCTGCGCGTGAACGGGGCTGAACGAAGCCACAGGCAGGGCTGAATGGCCTTGCTTGAAAAAAGCCGGACCTCCCATGGCGCAGACACTCGCTCCTATTGCCGCCCTCCTTCTGTCCGTTGGTCTCGTGCTTTTCGGGCATGGATTGCAGACGACACTGCTCCCGCTCGCCGCTAACCTCGCGGATTTTTCGGACATCGCCATCGGCGTGCTTTCTTCGGGCTATTACGTCGGCTTCGTGGTCGGTTGCCTTGTCTCGCCGTTTGCCATCATGCGCGCCGGTCACATCCGTGCCTTTGCCGCCATCGTCTCGTTGATGTCGGCGGCCGCGATCATCCACCCGATCGTCATCGAGCCTTTCTCCTGGACGATGATCCGCTTTGTCTCCGGCCTGTGCCTTGCGGGGTTTTATCTCGTCGTTGAAAGCTGGCTCAACGAGCATGCCTCGAACGCCAATCGCGGCGCGATCATGTCGGTCTATATCGTCATCCTTTATTCCGCGATGACGCTGGGCCAGCTGTCGCTCACAAAATTCGATATCGCGACATTCGTGCCCTTCGCCATCGCCTCCGTGGCGGTTTCCGTCGCCGTCATTCCCATTTCCCTGACGCGGTCGAACCAGCCGGCCCCGATCACGCTCGTGCGCTTTCGCCCGATCGCGCTCTACAGGAATTCGCCGGCGGCCATGGTCGGCGGATTCGTGATAGGCATGGGCAACGCAGCGATCTGGACGCTCTCGCCGCTGTACGCGGCGAACATCGGCCTCGACACGAAGAGCGCGGCCTATTTCGCCTCCGCCGTCGTGTTCGGCGGCGCAATCGCGCAATGGCCGATCGGGCGTTTGTCCGACCGGATGGACCGTCGCTACGTGCTGGTGGCAATGGGCACCCTGTCGGCGGTCGCTGCCCTCTTTGTGGTTCTGATCTCGCCGACGGATCCACTCACGGCAATCGCGCTCGCGGCGCTGATGGGCGTGCTCACCCAGCCGACCTATGCGGTGGCCGTCGCGCATGGTTTCGACCACGCCGAGCCCGATGCCTTCGTGGAAACCTCGTCCGGCCTTCTCCTTGCCAATGGCATAGGTTCGGTGATCGGCCCGTTCGCCGCCGCTTTGCTCATGGATCGCACGGGCGCCAACGGGTTGTTCTACTGGATGATCGCCGTCGAATCGCTGCTGGCGGTCTATGTCCTCTGGCGTCTGGCCCAGCGCCGGGCCGTCACCGCCCACGACAGGACGGATTACGAATATGCGACGACCGCGCAGCTTGGCGCGATCATCACGCCCGATCCGCTTGACGTCGACGATCCGAACGTCATCCCGCCCGAGGAGTTTCCGGCCTACGAGGCACCGGAAGAGGGCAAGGAAGGCGAGGCTGAAGAAAGGGCACCGACCGAAGAGCGGATCATCGAGCGTGCCGGTGCATCGTGATTGCAACCTGCGGCAAATGACCTCTCGACGCCGGACGTGAACGGGATCATATTGCCGCCGATGAGAACGAGGACGGGCATACTTCCGGGTTTGAGGGCCGAGCGCACGCCGGTGGCGCTGCTGGTGGCTCTTGTGCTCGTCTTCAATCTCCTCGCTTCATTCGCGGCCACCGCCGCGAATGGGCCTGACGCCCCGGCCGGCTTCGTCATCTGTTCCGTCTCGGGCATCGCGGCACTTCCTGTTTCGGACGATGCCACGCCGCATGGCGGCGATTTCTGTGCCTGCGGGGAAGCTTGCGTGCATCTGGCGTGCTGTGCGGCCTTGCCTGGCGCCTCAGCCGAAGAGACGACAGTTTACTTCCCTTCCCCGCGCGAGAACTTTCTGCCATTGCGCGCCAGCCATGCTGTCGCGGGCGTTTTCCTTTTCTCGCAAGGCATCAGGGCGCCGCCGCTGAGCTGAATTTCCAAGCGATGAATGCGCTGTCGCGCGCCTGAAGCGCCCGACGCTTCGAACAAGTCACTGGAAAGTCAGCCTATGAAAATCTTCAAGATACTCGCGGTCGCAGCCGCGCTCGCCCTTGCATCCCTTTCCGTCCACGCCGAGGATATCAAGCTCGGCGATCTTACCATCTCCAATGCCTGGACGCGGGCGACCCCGCCGCGCGCGATTGCCGGCGGCGGTTTCATCACGATCACCAACCACGGTTCGCAGGACGATCTTCTTGTCGCCGCCTCCACCTCTGTTTCCGACCGGGCGGAAATTCACGAAATGTCGGTCGTCGACAACGTCATGAAGATGCGCCACGTCCCCGGCGGTGTCCCGGTTCCGGCTGGAGAAACCGTCGAGCTTAGGCCCGGTGGCTTTCATGTGATGTTTCTTGATTTGAAGGAGCCTTTGAAGCAGGGCGATACCCTCACTGTATCGCTCACATTCGAAAAGGCCGGCACGGTCGAAGTGCCATTCACGATCGAGAAGATCGGCGCGAAAGCTCCCGCACACAGCGGGCACGGTGGCTGATCGGGGCGGGCGACGCCCGCTTCGCTCGCGACGGAAAGAGGCTGTCAATCTTGAGAAGCATGATCGAAAAGCAGCAACGCAAGCTCCGCGCCGTCCCGGCGTTCGCGGCACTGTGCCTTTCCCTGCTATGCGCCTTCGCCTCGCCGGCCCTTGCCGGCGAGGCGAAACTTGGCGCGATTTCCATCAAGGATGCCTGGGCACGCGCGACACCGCCTTGGCCGGTTGCAACGCTTGCCTTCGTCAGGCTCGAAAATGCCGGGGCAGACGACAGGCTCTTGTCCGCCTCTTCCGATGTCGCGGGCCAGACACTGATCCACCGCTTTGTTGCCACCGGCGATCGCCCGGCGATGGAGGTGCAACGCGAGGGTGTTCCGTTAGCTGAAGGCGTTACGCTGGACATGCGCGCGGAAGGCTACCATCTCATGCTCTTGAACCTGGAAAGCAGGCTGGACGCGGGAAACACGGTGCCCGTTACCCTCACTTTCGAAAAGGCGGGGGCGGTGGAAGTCGCTTTCGATATCAAGAGCCTCCTGCCGCCGGGCCTTCAGGGCGGAAAACCCGCGCCTGAAAAGCCAACCAACTGAGGTTTGAAATGTCCGGACTGAAAATCGTTCGCTACGGCGCCTGGGCCGCGGTTGTCCTTGTCGCCTTTGCCGGGGCGACGCTCATGATCAACCAGTTCCGCACCATCGACAAGGACGAGCTGGTTGCCCCGATTTCCGAAATCGGCGGCCCGTTCGAACTTGTCGATGGCGCGACCGGCAAGACGGTCACCGAGGCCGATTTCAAGGGCAAGCCGTCCGCCTACTTCTTCGGTTATACCTTCTGCCCGGATGTCTGCCCGACAACCCTTGCCGAAACGCAAGGCTGGATCGAGGAACTGGGCGAGGACGCTGACAAGATGAACTTCGCATTCGTTTCCGTCGATCCGGAACGCGACACGCCGGAGATCGTCGGCGACTATGTTTCCGCTTTCGACAAGCGTATTCACGCGCTTTCGGGCAGCCAGGAACAGATCGACAAGATCGTCAAGAATTACCGCGTCTACGTAAAGAAGGTGACGCGCACCAACGGCGAATATCTCGTCGATCATTCCGCCGGCGTATATCTCATGGATGCCAACAACGAATTCCGCGGCACCATCTCCTACGGCGAAAGCCACGAAAACGCGGTGGCCAAATTGCGCCGTTTGATCGAAAATTCGGGAGCCTGATCGCGACAGCTTGATAACGTTCAACGGAGGTCTGCCATGAAACCGCTTCTCATGTCATGGCAGTTCTGGGCCGTCCTTGCCGCCCTCTTCGCGGCGATGACGGCGATTTTCGCCAAGGTCGGCGTGGAGGGCGTGGGCGCGGATTTCGCGACCTTCATCCGCACCTGGGTCGTTATCTTCGCGCTCGCGGCAATCCTGACATTGACGGGCGAGTGGCAGGGCCTGTCCGAAATCTCGGCCCGCTCCGCTGTCTTTCTGGTTTTGTCGGGTCTTGCGACCGGCGCATCCTGGGTTTGCTATTTCCGTGCGCTCAAGCTTGGAGATGCGGCACGCGTCGCCCCGATCGACAAGCTAAGCGTCGTGCTCGTGGCGATCTTCGGCGTTGTTTTCCTCGGCGAAAGGCTGTCCCTGCCGAACTGGATCGGCGTATGCCTGATCGGCGTCGGCGCCGTTCTCGTCGCATGGAGGGCCTGATCGGCCGGATCGGACAAGGGCTGCAATACGCGCCGGCAGGATGCCCGCCGGCGCCAAAGTCTTTTTTTACTGCTCTTCCACCTGAAGGTCGGCCAGCACTTTCTCGCCGCCTTCCTCGTCGTAGATCACGAAAACCTTCATGCCGGGCTCAAGGTCGTCGACGTAGAAGTCGACCGGGATCGAATAGCTTTCCCCGTCGCTCAGCACGATGACGCCCTTGTCCGTGTCGATCTGAACGATTTCCGCTTCCGTTTCACCGGCCAGGGCCGATGTCGCGATCAGGGCCGAAAGCATCAGGCCTGCTGCATGCGCGATGAATTTCATTTGGTCGTCTCCGAAGATTTGGCAGCGCGCTGGCACCCCATCGAATGGTGCGATCATCGCCGCCGGACGTCTGCCGTCAATCATTATCTCGCATCGAATCGCGAAAAGCAGATGGCCGAAGCGCGGCGAATTTGCGGCCTGTCGTCATCGAAAGGTTACCCGACATTTCAGACGTAACGTTAAATTGACCGCCTTCTCCCGGCGGCAGCAAAACCGGCTCCACCCCGGGCGCGTAAGACGATCAGTCACGGAATGACCGCTCATGCTGACCACGCTCGACACTGTAACGGACCGTTTTTACGCCGACCTGCCGGTATTCGATGATTTCGCCCGCATTGGCGAAGGCGATATGTATGCGTCCGTTCCGGGCGACTGGCACCTCATGGCCTCCGACATCGTCCGCTCGGGCGATGCGATCGCGCAGGGCCGCTACAAGGATGTGAACCTTGTCGGTGCTGCCTGCATCACCGCGATCCTCAATGCGGCGGAGGGCGTGGAACTGCCGTTCGTTTTCGGCGGCGACGGGGCGATCGTCGCAGTACCATCGAGCCGGCTGGAAGAGGCGTCGAAGGCCCTTGCGGGCGTCAGGCGGATGGCGCGGGAAATCATGGGTTTTTCGCTTCGCATCGCGGCCATTCCCGTCTCGGTGCTGAGGGAGCGCGGCTCGGACCTTCGCGTTCGCAAGTTCGAGCTTTCGCCCGGCAATCACCTCGCCATGTTCACCGGCGGCGGACTGGAAATGGCGGAAGCGCTCCTGAAGGACGATGATGACTGCCGCCCCTTCCGCTTGTCCGATGACCGGGAAACGCGAGCCCTGCTCGACGGCCTTTCCTGCCGGTGGGAGCCGCTGCCGGCGAAAAACGGCCAGATCGCAAGCCTCATGGTTCGGCCCAAGACGGCGGCCGAAGGTGGCGCGGGGGTCGATATCGTCACCCTTCTCGGCGAACTTGGGGAGATTCTCGGCACGTCCCTTGTCGAGACCGGTTGCCACAGCCGCCCGGTGCGCGAGGAAACGCTAAACTTCCGCTTTCCCCCGACCGGGCTTGAACGCGAGGTTCAACTTGCAGCGAAATCGCAACGCTTCAAGGCTTACGCGCGCATTCTGTTCGAGTGCGTGGCGTTTCTCTTCGCTTATCGCACCGGCTGGCGGGTCGGCCCGCTGCGGCCGAAGCGCTATGTCGGCGAATTGCAGACCAACACGGACTTCCGCAAGTTCGACGATACGCTCCGCCTTGTGCTTGACCTGACGCCCGAGCAGGTCAGCGCCCTTTCCGCTTACCTCAACCGCGCGCATCTGGCGGGTCGCCTGGTCTACGGCCTGCACATTACCGACAGTGCACTGATGACCTGCCTCATCTTCGATCTGGAGCATAGCCGCCACGTGCATTTCGTCGATGGCGGCGACGGCGGGTTGACGCAGGCCGCGCGCGACTTCAAGACGCGTCTTCATCCGCCGCAGCCTGCAACGGCCGCCTGATCGTCGCTTGCCCTTTCAATTTTGCCTTTCAGCGCCTAAAAAGCCGGGCAACGATCTCCTTCGCTCCGGATTAAGCCCCATGTCTCACAACACTTTCGGCCATCTTTTCCGTGTCACCACATGGGGTGAAAGCCATGGGCCGGCGATCGGCTGCGTCATCGACGGCTGCCCGCCCCTCATCCCCCTCACCGAGGCCGACATCCAGGGCTATCTCGACAAGCGCAAGCCCGGCCAGTCGAAGTTCACGACCCAGCGGCGCGAGCCGGATCAGGTGAAGATCCTTTCGGGCGTCATGGTGGATGACGACGGCATTCAAAAGACCACCGGCACGCCGATCTCGCTGATGATCGAAAACACCGACCAGCGCTCCAAGGACTACTCTGAAATCAAGGAGCGTTATCGTCCCGGCCACGCCGATTTCACCTATGACGCGAAATACGGCATCCGCGATTATCGCGGTGGCGGGCGTTCCTCGGCGCGCGAGACGGCGATGCGCGTTGCCGCCGGTGCTGTCGCCCGCAAGGTGGTGCCGGGGGTGCAGGTTCGCGGCGCGCTGGTGCAGATCGGCCCGCACAGGATCAACCGCGACAATTGGGACTGGGCGGAGATCGACAACAATCCCTTCTTCTGCCCGGACAAGGAGGCTGCGGCGTTCTGGGCCGACTATCTTGACGGTATCCGCAAGAAGGGCTCTTCCATCGGCGCGGTGATCGAGGTTGTCGCCGACGGCGTTCCCGTCGGCCTTGGCGCGCCGATCTATGCCAAGCTCGATCAGGACATCGCCTCGCTTCTCATGTCGATCAATGCGGTAAAGGGCGTTGAGATCGGCAACGGTTTCGAGGCGGCGGAACTCACCGGCGAGGAAAACGCCGATGAGATGCGCCTCGGCGCGAACAACCAGCCGGTCTTCCTGTCGAACAACGCCGGCGGCGTGCTGGGCGGCATTTCAAGCGGAGAGCCTGTCATCGCCCGTTTCGCGGTCAAACCCACCTCGTCGATCCTCACGCCCCGCCAGTCGATCACCAAGAGCGGAGAGGAAGTCGATGTCATGACCAAGGGCCGTCACGACCCATGCGTCGGAATCCGTGCCGTTCCCGTCGGCGAGGCCATGGTCGCCTGCGCGCTCGCGGATCATTACCTCAGGCATCGCGGGCAGGTTGGCTGAGCCAGCGCTCAAGTCTTTGCGCCTTCGAATATCGTGCAGTTGCCGCATCCAAGGCAATGGGATACATTGTATCTCAATGTTATACGAGAGGCGTCGCCTTGGACAAGGACAAGACACAGATATCGATCCGCATTTCCCGGACATTGCTGTCGGAACTGGACAGCGTTGCCGAGGCTCTTGATCGGGATCGGACTTGGGTCATTTTACACGCGCTGCGCGCCTATCTTGATGAAGAAGGCGCGGACATCCTGCGCGAATTTGAAGGCATTGCTTCGCTTGACCGTGGCGAGGGAGCGGACTTCGACAAAGTCTTGGGGGAAGCGGAAACGATTATTGCCGGATCTGACCGCAAATATGCGGGAAGGCGGGCTTGATACAAAGGAAAGCCGCATCATTCTCGCCTGAGGCTCGAAAGTGGTTTCTTACTGAAATTCAATATCTTGCCGAGCGCAATTTGGCGGCGGCCGAAGCACTGATCGCCCGAATGCGGCGACTGCGCGAGGAGCTTGCCAAATATCCTAAGCTGGGCGCTCGCGGTGCGATTCCCGGCACCAGACGGATCGTTCTTGCCCCCTATGTCGTCACCGTACGAAGCCGCCATGGCGGTATTGAAATTGTCGCCATTCGCCACGGCCGCCAGCGCGACGCGCTCGCACCCGATGACGCTTGGCAAGACCGCCCAAGAGAAGCCAACGAGCCGGATATCGGTGAGGACAGCTAAGAGATAATTTCAGTCCCACTGAAATTTTTCAGATTTTCATTGCCACTGAAATTCACCAAGACTAAATTCCGGCCATGCGTCTCGACCAATGGCTCGTCCAAAATCAGGAATCCCGCTCCGGTTTTGCCCGCCGCACCGGCCTGTCGCCTGCGGCGGTGACGGCGCTGTGCAACGATCCGCGCGTGTGGGTATCCCGCGAAACGGCGGAAAAGATAGCCGTCGCCACCGGTGGCATTGTGACGCCGAACGACCTTCTTGGGCTTGCAGCGCCCAAGGATGCCGCCCCAATCAAGGAAATCATCATGTCCCAGACCCGTGTCGCCGAAGCCATCCGTGCTTTCGAGCGCGGAGAGATGGTCGTCGTCACCGACGATGACGACCGCGAGAACGAGGGCGATCTGATCGTCGCGGCCAATGCGATCACGCCGGAGCAGATGGCCTTCATGATCCGCCACACCTCCGGCATCGTTTGCGCGCCGATGACGCGTGAGGCCGCGCGCCGCCTCAGGCTCGACCCGATGGTCGCCGACAACGACGCGCCGCTGTCGACTGCCTTCACCATTTCCGTCGACTATCGCCACGGGCTGACGACCGGCATTTCCGCGGAAGAGCGCTGCACGACGGTGCGCGCACTGGCCAATCCGAACGCCAGCGCCGTCGATTTCGCCCGTCCGGGCCACGTCTTCCCGCTCGTCGCCAAGGACGGCGGCGTGCTCATGCGTTCCGGCCACACGGAAGCCGCGGTCGACCTTTGCCGCCTCGCCGGCCTTCCCGAGGTCGGCGTCATCAGCGAGCTCGTCAATGACGACGGCACGGTCAAGCGCGGCCAGGCGGTGGCGGAATTCGCCGCCGAACATGACCTGAAGATGGTTTCCGTTGCCGATCTCATCGCCTGGCGCCAACGTACCGAGCGCCTGGTGGAGCGTGTCAGCGAGCAGCCGATCGACACCATCGCCGGCCCCGCCTACGCGATCACCTACGCAACGCCTTACGACCCGATGCACCATGTCGCCGTGGTCTTCGGCGATATCCTCGATGGGCGAAACGTGCCCGTGCGGCTCCAGCTTGAATCCGTTCTCGACGACGTCTTCGGCGAAACCCGGCTACTGGACGACGTCATGCGCAGCTTTGCCGAACGCGGGCGCGGAGTGATCGTCTTCCTGCGCGAAGGCTCGGTGGGCGTCGCCCGCCATGCGCGGCGTCCGCGCAACGACCTCGAGGCGGCAGAGACGGAAAAGCACGCCAGCGCACAGGCGCGCGAGGAAAGCTGGCGCGAGGTTGGCCTCGGCGCGCAGATCCTGAAGGATCTCGGCGTGAACTCCATCCAGCTCCTGTCCTCCCGCCAGCGTCATTACGTCGGGCTTGAGGGATTCGGCATAGAGATCACCGAAACGGAAATCCTCGACGGCTAAATGTGAGCTTTCCAGGAAAGCGGAACCAAATCAATGCGCTGGAGCACCTCTCTGTCGCTAAGTTCGACGCGATTTTGGCAAGACACACCCCATATTAAAAAATTAGCGGAAATAACTATATTTATTCATTCATATTTCCCCTCGCATAACTCTACAAGACTACTTAAACTTCGACGTGCTTCCTCATGCTTAGGAGCCATTTCAACAGCGGCTTCCAAAACCTTAATTGCCTCCTTCAAATTTCCATCAGCCACCAAATATTGACTAAGCAAAACCCTCAAATCAACATGGCGCGGATTTAATTTACTGGCCTCTATTACCACATCGATGCCCTCTTCAAATTGCCCTAGCCGCAAAAGCAAACGACCCAACTGAAGACTCGCCGATGCAGAATTCGGGTTTAATTTAACAGATTCCCGCGCGTAGATGGAGGATCTGCAAATTTTACCAGCTTCCTCAAGACACTTCGACCTTGTCTGTAGGTAATTTACTGATTTTCTCCTATTTTTAGTAATGTTTATATGTTCGAAACTTTTTTCGCTGAAAATATTACCTACAAGCGGCTTTAATTTTCCAATCTCATTTAAGTACCCAACCGATGAATGCCCACTAAACGATGTCGTAATTTCGGTAATATTTGAATCTTTAAGAAACTCTTTAATAAAATTAACATGATGTTTATCTTTATTATTATCGTCATATATAAGATAATATCTACTTGTTGAGCTTGTCGTACCATTGCTTATAGAATACCTCCATTTTATATGCTTAGCATATTCACTCCATCTCGTATCGAAATCGCAATCAATGCGGTATTGCGGTGAAAAAGCTATGACTTTTGTCATATTTAAAATTTTGGAGAATGCGATTGCTGCAAACCCTCCCATCGAAGCACCATACCCGACCCTCTCCGAATATCGCTCCTTTTCTAGCTGCTCGTCTATCTCGGCAAGAATTGATTCCGGCGTTACCTGAAACCAATGTGGCTTCGACGACTTGAAAGCGATAATATCAAAGTTGTTTTCTTGTAAAAATTTTGCACCAAACCCAGAGTCCTTAAGATTTTTGTGGTATAAAGACGTAAATGTAAATGCAATTTTTTTATTTTCTCTATTAGACCTCATGTAATCAATTTGTATATTGTTCCCTTTAAATATATTCTTCACTCTCATTCTTAATATCAACCCATTTTTTACAGACTCTCTATGAGATAGTAAAGAAACTAAAATCATACACAACTAAACATTTTTTTATTGGATAAATCCGCCCAACTAAATTTAATTGCATTGTTTAAAGTATTTTTAAACAGACATCCGATATTTTATGTTTAATAAACGGCGCACTATATGAATAAATATAGCAAGATATATTTTCGACTGCGCATACGTTCAATGGGTCGTTTAATTTTTAATACGAAGGATGCGATAATTCTATTTTACGGACAAATTGGCATTCAAGCGCTTGAACAGTAGGATTCCCGCACCAACTCGTTTCTAATGAGCTGAATTACCCTGCCGGCGGCATGTGCCGGCGGGCTTCACCGGGGGTGGTGACGAGATGGCGCAGGTATCCCCGCCGCTGAAATCGCATCTGGAGGAACACGGGCTGGCCTCGACGAGCCTGCCGCGTCGCGATCCGCGCCCTTTTGCCGTCGGCTATCGGCGCGGGGCGGGTGAGCCGCTCGTCTACGGGGCCGTTGTCGTCGCGGGGATCTTCGTTGCGGCGGCCATGATCCAGCACGAGCCGCTTATCCTGCTCGGCATCCTGCCGGCGCTGTGGTGCGCTTATCGCTACTATCCGATGATCGAGGCGAAGATGCCGCGTCTCGGCGCGAATGCCGATGGTCTTTTCGTGGACGGCATCGGCTTCCTTGACTGGTCGTCGATCGGCAGCGTCGATCTCTTCGAGACGTCGGTGCGCAACATGCATCTGTCGAGCCTCAGGATCGTCCTGAACCGTCCGTTCGAGGATGCGATCTCCCGCCCGCAGACCCGCGCGCCCTGGCGTCAGCTGATGACCCGTTCGTGGTCGCTCCACCCCGGAGATACGGTTGACGGGCTGGAGGTAGAGCTTCATTCGCTCGCCGCGAACCCGCACGAGGTTCACGACCGGATCATGGATTACTTGCCAAGACGGGGCGTCTGAGACGGGCCTGTCACGCCTTCGCGTAGGTCGCCACGCGCGAGAAGAAGGCCGTGTCGAAGCTCGTCCGCCGAAGCCCTTCAGCCTCGAATATCCCGTCCAGATCCTCCTCCAGGTAGGAGGCGAAATAGGGTTCGTGGAAAAGCTGCGGAAAGAGCTCCAGAAGCCCGTCGAACGCGGGCGTTTCGCCTGCCTTCAGGCTGTCGACGTAGATCAGCCGGCCTCCGGGCTTGAGCACCCGGGCAAACTCTTTCGCCGCCTGCCGGCGCACTTTCGGCGGAAGCTCGTGGAAGAGATAGACGCTCGAGACGACGTCGAGGCTTTCATCGGCAAAAGGAAGCTGCTCGGCGGGGGCTGCCGCGAAGCTCGCGCGCCGCTTCACGCTGTTTGTCGTCCGTTCGCGCGCCTCGCTCATATAGGCCGGCGACAGGTCGATGCCGATGCCCCTCAACCGTGGAAAGGCTTCGAGCGCGGGCAGCAGCAGCCCGCCCGTGCCGCAGGCGACATCGGCGTAGGCGAGTTTGCGCTGGTCCTTCGCGCGTACAATTTCGGAGAATGGAACCAGCGCCTGGCGGCGCATGGCGGCCGTCGCGCCGTTGAAAAGCACCTCCACCTGGAAATCGTAGAGCCTGGCGCTTTCCTCCGTCAGCCATCCGCCGGACTGGAAGTGGAAGTTCTGCCGGTAGTAGCGCGGCAGCCCACCCGTGTTTTCCCGCGTTTCCTCGAAGACCTCCTGATGGCCGCCAGCGGCATAGCGCCTGCGCGCGACCTTCGGCGCATCTTCGAAGAATTCGCGGCTAAGCGAAAGAAACTCCGCCGGCGAACCGAATTCGCCACGCGGCAGCGGATAGATACCGGCCTCCACATTGGCAAGGTCCCTGCGGAACAGCTCGATGATATGGCCGATCAGTTCACGCTGGCTTGGAACAGGCTTCGAGGGGGTGATGTTTGGCGGCGGTGACGGCTGTTCCTCGCGGATGCGCTTTTGCAGCCGGCGCAGCACCTCCCCGTGGGCGGTGAACCAGGCGATCCTTGCGCCCTGGCGCGCGACGAAGCGCGTTCTCCTGGAAAGCGTTCCGAGCGCCGTTTCCGCCATTTGCCTCTCCGATCATTTCTCCAGTGTGGCGACCACCTCGATATGGGGCGAGAACAGGAACTGGTCCACCGGCGTCACCGATTTGAGATGATAGCCGCCGTCGATGAGGATGCGAAGGTCGCGCGCCAGCGTCGCCGGATTGCACGACACCGCGACCACGCGGGCGGCGTTCGAGCGGGCGATCTCGCGCGCCTGCGCCTCCGCGCCCGCACGCGGCGGGTCGAACACGACGGCGTCATATCCCTTGCCGTAATCGTCG
This sequence comes from Stappia sediminis, assembly GCF_009826895.1. Lineage (GTDB taxonomy): Bacteria > Pseudomonadota > Alphaproteobacteria > Rhizobiales > Stappiaceae > Hongsoonwoonella > Hongsoonwoonella sediminis. The sequence continues at coordinate 382,730 of NZ_WUMV01000006.1, forward strand.
ATTTCCGTCGCCGTCACCAGGTTTCGGAAGAGATCGCGCCGTTCGTGGCTGATCGTCTTGCGCCCCTGGGCCCGCCGCAATCCTCCGTCGAGCGACTTGAGGGCTGCGGCATCGCCTTCCACGGCGTATACGGTGGCCTGCCTGGCAAGCGCGAAGGTGAAGGTGCCGATGCCGGAAAAAAGGTCGAGTGCCTTCTTCGCGGAGCCGATACCGTCCAGGACGAGGCGGCTCAGCGTTTCCTCAGCCTCTTTCGTCGCCTGCAGGAAGCCCGCCGGCGGCGGCACGACAGGCACCCGGTCGATCAGGATTTCCGGCGGCCGCGCTTCCACCAGCACTTCGCCGTTGACCGAAAGCCGCGCAAGCCCTGCCTCCATCGCCTCGCCGACAAGACCGGGAATGCGTTTCGGGTCGAGCTTTTCCTTCCGCTCGAAAGCCGCATCCAGGCCGTTTTCCGTAGCTGTCACGGTAAGGCGCAACTCGCCCTTGCGCGGCAGCAGCCCGGCGGCGAGCTTCCGTAGACGTTCCAGCGCCTCGACGATCTCCGGTACAAGCACCGGACATTCCTGCAAGTCTACAAGCTTGTGGCTTGCCCGCTCGTGAAAGCCGAGCAGTGCCTTGTGGCCCGCGCGCACCGCCGCCAGCACAGCCCGGCGCCTGCCTTTCCCCTCGGCGGGTATGGTTTGCGCGACATCGGCGTCGATCCCCCGGTCGGCGAGTGCGGCGATCACCTGCTGCCGCTTCCATCCGAGATATGCGCCGCGTTCCATGTGTTGTAGCGCGCAGCCCCCGCAAGTGCCGAAATGACGGCAGACGGGGTCGATCCTCTCAGGCGAGGGATGATCGATGAACCGAACTTCGGCGCGTGCGCCCCTTCGCTCGACCGTCACCGTCTCGCCGGCAAGCGTAAAGGGAACGAACACCGGCCCGTCGGCGGTTTCGGCGACACCGTCGCCCCTGTGGGCAAGGCTTTTGATCTGAAGCTTGATTGTCTCTGACATGAGTAACGCGGTACTCGGGTGGGGCTATCAGGGCAAGCGCTATATTGGCATTAACCGTCTTTCCGCGCGCCGAGCAGCCATTCGCGGTTGCCGTCACCACCGGTAATCGGCGAAGGCTCAAGCCCCAGCACGTGCCAACCCGCTTGTTCTCCTAGCCATCGGGCAACCCCTTGCGCTACCTCTTCGGCGACTTTCGGGTCGACGAGCCCACCCTTGCCGATCGCCTCCCGTCCCGCCTCGAACTGCGGCTTGACGAGGAAGACCGCGACAGCGCCGGGCGCCGCCAGTTCCAGTGCGGGCGGCAGGGCGAGCTTCAGGGATATGAAGCTCACGTCGGAGACGAGAACTTGCGGTCGATATCCATCAAGATCGGCAAGCGTGAGTTCGCGCGCGTTCAGCCCGTCGCGCCTCACAACGCGCGGATCATTGGCGAGCCTTTCATGAAGCTGGCCATGGCCGACGTCGATGGCATGAACCTTCCCGGCCCCGCGCTCAAGCAGCACCTGCGTGAAGCCGCCCGTCGATGCGCCGATATCGAGCGCCACCTTGCCCGCAACATCGAAGCCGAAGCGGTCGAGCCCGGCGACCAGCTTCAGCGCGGCGCGCGAAACATAGGATGCCGCCGGATCGTCGATTTCGAGCTTCGCATCGGCGGCGACGAACTGTCCGGGTTTGGTCGCGGGTTTTCCGTCCACCGTCACGGCCCCGCGCTTCACCGCGTCTCGGGCGCGTGCCCGGCTGTCGCACAGCCCCCGTGCGACAAGCGCTGTGTCGAGGCGTTCCCGCTCAGCCATCCGTGAATTTTCAGAAACAGCCGGCGATGCCGGCGATCAGCCGCTCGATGAAGATGCGCTCGCCGTATTGCCACCACAGGAAACCGGTCATAACGATGGCGCCCGCGCTCAAGAGCGCGAAGGGGAGGATCAGGCCGTGCTGGTCGTTGAAGCTGCGCATGTCGGTTTTATCAGGGTTTGTCATGACGTTCGGAATATAGGGCAAAGCTGCAGGGCCTTGCCAGAGGAATGCCCGATCTGTTTACAAAGATCGTCGCCTCACGCAATTGGCAGGGGCGCCCGCATTTCAGGCTTGCGAGCGCACAACCTATCTATCGTCATGCGCGGGCTTGACCCGCGCACCCATGGCGCCGCCTCCAGCCCGCAAATTCAATGGATCGCAGGGTCGAGCCCGGCGAAGACAAACCGAAACGGGGTACGACAGACGCCTCAGCCCCTCAAACCCAGCCGTCCTTGCCGTCGCGCCAGAGGAAGACCCTGTCCTGCGGCACGTCGAGGCGCGGGATTTCCGCCGTCGGGATCGGTACCAGAAGCCCCCTGAGAACCCGCATCACGCCGCCATGCGCGACGATCACCGAGGGGCGGTCGAGCCCGGCGAGCCAGCCTTGGACGCGTGCCGAGAGCATTTCATAGCTTTCGCCCCCCGGCGGCACGAAGCCCCATTTGTCGGCGCGGCGCATTTCGGCCAGATCCGGATTGCGCTCGGCGATTTCGGGGATCGTCAGCCCCTCCCATTCGCCGAAGGTGATTTCGCGCAAGCGTTCGTCGAGCCGGTATCCCTCGCGCGGCAGGCCGAGGCCCTCGCGCAAAAGCTCCATCGTCTCCCGCGCCCGGCCAAGGGGCGAAGCCACGAAGTCGAGATCGACCGGAGAAACGGAAAGCCCGTCGAGATGCGCTTTCAGCTTTTTGCCGTTGCCCCGCGCCTGTCCCCTGCCCTTGTCGTTCAGCGGAATGTCCTGATTGCCCTGCATGCGGCCTTCCGCGTTCCAGTCGGTCTCGCCGTGGCGGATGAAAGCGAAGAAGGGAAGATTCGCGGGCGCCGGCTCGCTGAATGGCATGGTACTCGTCCGAACATCGTTAGTTATTGGAAAGATATGGCGGCAGGGGCAGGATGCCAGAGCGATGCGTAACTTGCGCTTAACATCGCCGCGAGAAATGAAAAAGGCGGGAAATTTCCCGCCTGGTTTATGGGTTCATGCCCCCGGCATCAGTCCTTTACGACCGAAATGTCGGGCGCATCCACCGCCTTCATGCCGACCACGTGGTAGCCGCTGTCGACATGCTGGATTTCGCCGGTCACGCCGCGCCCGAGATCGGACAAAAGGAAAAGTGCTGCATCGCCCACTTCCTCGATGGTGACGGTGCGCCTCAGCGGCGTGTTGTATTCGTTCCACTTCAGGATGTAGCGGAAATCGCCGATGCCTGACGCCGCGAGCGTCTTGATGGGGCCTGCCGAAATCGCGTTGACGCGGATCTTCTCCTTGCCGAGGTCGGCTGCGAGGTAGCGCACGCTCGCCTCGAGTGCGGCCTTCGCCACGCCCATGACGTTGTAGTGCGGCATCACCTTTTCCGCGCCGTAGTAGGTCAGCGTCAGCATCGAGCCGCCGTCGCTCATCAGCTTTTCCGCGCGCTGCGCCACCGCCGTGAAGGAATAGCAGGAGATCTGCATCGTCCGGCTGAAGTTGTCGGCGGATGTGTCGACGTAGCGTCCGGTCAGCTCGTCCTTGTCGGAGAAGGCGATGGCGTGGACCAGGAAATCGATCTTGCCCCACTTTTCCTCCAGCGTGCTGAACACCGCGTCGATCGTCGCCTCGTCGGTAACATCGCAATGGCCGGCGACTATGGCGTCGAGTTCCGCCGCCAGCGGTTCCACGCGCTTGCGCAGGGCGTCGCCCTGATAGGTCAGGGCCAGTTCGGCGCCCGCGTCCTTCAGCGCCTTTGCGATCCCCCAGGCGATCGAACGGTTGTTCGCAACACCCATGATGAGACCGCGTTTGCCCTCCATCAGCCCACGCGCATTGGCCATTCTCGTCTCCTGCACTTTCTTCCGTCTCCGGGCGGAAATCACCCCGGATCAACCGCTTGGCACGGCTGCGCCGAACAAGCAAAACACGCTTTTCACGCATATTGTCACAAAGCGCGCTTCCTATGGCACAGCCCCCCTGCCGCCGCAAGCCATGGCGGGACGCCGGCAAGGCGCCAGGCCCATGCTGCAATGCATCGACAGGCCCTCACGATGTGATATGTCTAGCCGCGCTTTATCCGGAAATCAGGAAAGAAAGAGCCTGCGGCTACCATGCTCGATCCCGACCACCTGAAGCGTCTCGCCGCTATCGTCGGCGAGGCGAATGCCCTCACCAGCGAGAGTGACAAAGCCCCCCACCTGCGCGAGTGGCGCGACCTCTACCATGGCAAGACACCCGTCGTTCTTCGGCCGGGCTCGGTCGAGGAGGTGTCGCAGATCCTGAAAACCGCGAACGAACTCAAGCTCAGGATCGTGCCCCAGGGCGGCAACACCGGGCTCGTGGGCGGCCAGATTCCCGATGATTCCTCAGGGGAAATCGTCCTTTCGCTCGGACGGCTCAACAAGATCCGCAAGATCGATGCGGATGGCTATACGATGACCGTGGAAGCCGGCTGCATCCTGGAGGCCATCCATCAGGCAGCCGAAGAGGTAGACCGAATTTTCCCGCTCACGCTCGGCGCGCAAGGTTCCTGCCAGATCGGCGGCAATATTTCCACCAACGCCGGCGGCACGGCGGTGCTGGCCTACGGCAACACGCGCGAGCTGGTTCTCGGGCTCGAAGTGGTGCTTGCGACCGGCGAAATCTGGAACGGCCTGAGGTCGCTGAGGAAGGACAATACCGGTTACGATCTGAAACAATTATTTATCGGCGCGGAAGGCACTTTGGGTGTCATCACGGCCGCTGTTCTCAAGCTGTTCCCCAAACCGCGCGACCGTCAGGTGGCATTTGTGGGGCTAAGTGATTCTCATGCGGCGCTGGCGCTCTTCTCTCAGGCCCGCGCCAAGGCAGGCCCGATGCTGACCGGGTTCGAGCTCATGCCCCGCGTCGGCATCGAGTTCTGCCTGAAGCATCTTGAGGGCGCGCGCGACCCCTTGTCGGAGCCTCATCCCTGGTACGTTCTGGTGGAGCTTTCTTCGGGAACCGAAAACGCGAGCCTGCGCGATCTGATGGAGGAGCTTCTGGGCGAAGCCTTCGAAGCAGGTCTCGTTCAGGATGCGGCGCTGGCGGAAAGCATCGCGCAAGGCGAAGCCTTCTGGCATCTTCGCCACGGAATGTCGGAGGTCCAGCGCGAGGAAGGCGGCTCCATCAAGCACGACGTTTCCGTGCCGGTCGCTTCCGTTCCGGCCTTCCTCGACAAGGCGATAGCGGCTGTGGAAGAGATGGTGCCTGGCTGCCGGCCCGTTCCCTTCGGCCACATGGGCGACGGCAACATCCACTTCAACGTCTCCCAGCCGGTCGGGGCCGACAAGGCGGGTTTCATCGCCCGCTGGGACGAAATGAACGCCCTTGTCCACGGCATCGTCGCCGAGTTCGGCGGCTCGATCTCCGCCGAACACGGCATCGGACGTTTGAAGCGCGATCTTCTGAAAGAAGTGAAGAGCGAACTTGAGCTCGACATGATGCGGCGGATCAAGGTCGCGTTCGACCCGAACGGAATCCTCAATCCGGGACGCGTTCTCTGATCTTTGGGTGAACTGCGAGGCGGGTCATTGTCCGTCTCGCGTTTCGGACGGTTACTCCGCCCGGCGGTAGAGCGCGAGCGCCCAGCCCATCATGATCAGCATTCCGCCGGAAATCCCTTCGACCCAATCGACGACCCGCTGCTTCATGATCGCAGCACTCTTCGCCGAGGCCATGCCGTAGAAGGCAAGGATCGGCAGTTCGAGCAGCACGGAGACGGCGCCGAAAACGGCAAGCTGGCCCGCGACATTGCCTTCCGGCGAAATGAACTGCGGCAGGATCGCCACGAAGAAGACGATGATCTTCGGGTTCGCAGCCTGCAGGATGAAGCCGCGCCAGAACGATTTGCGGAAGTCTTCCCTTGTCGAAACGGACAAGCTTGCCGCCTTGTCCAGATCGAGCGCGGAACCGTCGCCCTCTTCGGCCTTCCTGCGGGAGAAGAGCGGCCTCAGCATCTGGATGCCGAGATAGGCGAGATAAGCCGCACCCGCCCATTTGATCGCGGTGAAGAGCGTCGCCGACGCCAGGATCAACGCGCCAATGCCGAGTGCGGAAAGCGCGAAATAGATGGCATTGACGGAAAGAATGCCGGCGGTCGCTGCGAACCCGTTGCCGAAGCCCTTTCGCATCGACAGGCCGACGACCAGCAGGACCGCCGGTCCGGGCGTCATCGAAAGAAGAAACTCGGTAAGCGCGAAAAGCGCGACTGCTTCGAAATCCATTTGTTTTCCGTTTCGTTTCGGTGCTTGCGGTAGCGGGCTTCAGCCCCTCGCTTCTTTCAGGCCGTCGATCAGGAGCTTCGCGCCGAGAGCGCCGAACAGCGCTCCGAACGTTCCTTCGATCCAGCGGAAGAAGCGCCCGTAGGCGCGAGTGGCGAAACCTGTCGAGAAGAGCACGGCATAGGCCCCATAGACCAGAAGGGCGGAGAGCGAGGCGGCGAAGCCGATCACGAGGAAGCGCAGTTCCGAGCCGCTGGCGGATGCCAGGAACAGCGATATGGCAACCCACATGAGCGCGGCCTTCGGGTTGGTCAGCACCACCAGCATCCCGGTCCGGAAGGCCTTCGGGCTTGGCGTCGCGGCCGCCTGCGGTCCGCCATTCGACCGTGCGGGACGGAAGGAGGCCTTGAGCGCCTTGAGCCCGAGATAAAGCAGGTAGCCGCCGCCGATCACTTTCATGGCCGTGATCGAGCCCGGATAGGCTTCGATCAGCGCACCGATGCCGAGCGAAAACAGGAGCGCCCAGACGAGAACGCCGGCAGCGACACCCGCAGCCGTGCGAATGCCGGCCCGGCGTCCGGAAGAAAGCGAAGCCGACGAGACCGCCATCATGTTCGGTCCGGGCGACACTTGGGCGAGGACTATGCCGATGGCCAGCGGAACGAGTTCAAGCATGTTTCACCCAGCGAACAACTCCGGTCGGAATGGGCGAATCGCACGGTGCGTTTCATGGTCGCCATCCACCCTTCGATGGCGATCTTATCCCCGCCGCCACACTTTTTCCGATGACATCCTGTTGATCGGTGCCGCGCCGGGGAAATTTCCGCCGAATGAACCTTTTGGAATTCAATTCGGCAAAGTTTGGAAGGTTATCGGCGTGTTTGGAATTCTCGCCGCCGCGTTTCGAGACCGCGCAACGGCCTCAAAACAGGTCGAGCTGCCCGCCACCCTTCTTCGCGGGTTTTTGCGCTTTTTTCGGCGCGGGCCTGGGTGCTTGCGTCTCAACCGCTGCGACATCCACAGGTTCTTGCAGGCCGGGATCGTCATCTCGCGCGGAATTTACCCTGGTCGATACAGGTATCGCCTCGAACAGGTCTTCCGGCGCGGGCTTCACGATTTTCGCCGCTTCCTTGGCCGTAACGTTGGTGACGTCCAGCCAGTCGTCGAAGTCTTCGGGTGCGATCACCACGGGCATGCGGTTGTGGATCTCGCCAACCGTTCGGTTCGCCTCGATCGTCAGGATCGCGCCCGTCTCGATCTCGCCGCCGTCGGGGTCGGCCCACTCCTCCCAAAGCCCTGCGAACGCTACGAGACCGCCGTCTTTCGGGCGGATCCAGTAGGGCTGCTTCGGCCCGCCGTCCGGCCGTTTCCATTCGTAAAAGCCGCTTGCCGGAATGAGGCAGCGGCGGTGGCGCATGGCCGTGCGGAATGAGGGCTTTTCGGCAGCCGTTTCAGAGCGCGCGTTGATCAGGAGCGTGAAGCTTGCAGGATCCTTCACCCAGCCCGGCACGAGGCCCCAGCGCACCAGCGCGAACCTGCGCTTGCCGTGGTCCTGCCGCACGATGGCGATCGGCTGCGTCGGCGCGATGTTGTAGCGCGGTGGAAAATTCGGCTGATCGAGGTATTGAAGCAGCGCCCGCACCTCCTCGGGAGAGGCTGTCAGGGCAAATCGTCCGCACATTTTCACTTGTCCCGTCGGGAGTTAGGCAAATCGAAACCGGCATCGGCGTAGTTTCGGCCCGAGAAGGTAACAAGGGAAAAGACAATGGTCGACGCTGAACCCGCACTCGGTCGCGGGGACCTGGCGCCGGAGCGGCTCAAGCAGGCCAACATCAACCCGGACACGGGTTTGGCGACGGACTATCTCAACCACTTCAACGAGGTTGTGATGCTGCTTGAGATGCTGCCGGCCATGCCGGAGTGCGCCGACGAGGTGCTGGAATGGGCGCCGATGGACTACGAGGCGCATTTCGAAAAGTCTCGCTTCTCCGAAAAGGGTCTTGCGATCGCCGCCTATCGGGCAAGCCCCGGCGAATTGCGCGGTGCGCTTCAAAGTATCGTGACACAGATCGATGAAACCGTTCGCGGCGCCCAGCAGGCGCTGAAGGAGGCGGATGACGTTACTGTCATCGCGCCCCAGGTTTCCGAAACGGCGACGGCGCGCATCAAGCCTCTGGTCTCCATCGCGGGGGCGGTCATCCATGGCCATATCGACAGCGCGGAGGATACCGAAGCCGAATCTCAAGCATCGATCGACGCGCTCTTTGCGTGACGCCCGGCTGCCTGATTTCTGCTAACTTCCTGCGAAACCTCCAATCAGGCAGGGCCTTGCGATGTCGGACATCCCCCGCCTCGGCGTCTCCGTTCTGTGCCTGCGCGATGCCGAGATACTTCTCGTCAAGCGCGGAAAAGAGCCGTATTTCGGCCATTGGAGCCTGCCGGGTGGACTGGTGGAGTTCGGCGAACGCCTTGCCGATGCCGCAAGCCGCGAGCTTTTGGAGGAAACGTCGGTTACCGCCCTTCTCGAAGCGGAACCTGTTGAAACCTTTGATATAATCCAAAAGCAGGAAGATGGCGTGGCAGCGGCGCATTTCGTTCTTGCGGTCTTTCGCGGTACCTATGAAAACGGAGAAGCCCGGGCAGGCGACGACGCGGCGGAGGTTGCATGGGTTGGAATGCGCGATCTTGAAACTCTCATGATGACCCCCGGTACTGCTGCTCGGATTATGCGTCATGTTACGAGCATGGCGGACGGGCGCGGATAAGTTTCTTAAAAGCGCGCTTTTCCTTGCGAAATTCAGCGGATAACCCCATGGTCGTGCGCATGCTGAAGCCGCCTTTCACCCCGCCCCCGATTGTCCGGATCGCGCTCATCGTGCTCGCCTTTGCGCTTGCACCGGCGCTTGCCGCGCCCGTCCTTGCCCAGACCCGGCCCGACGATCCGCCGTATGAGCAGGACCTCATGCGCCTGTCGGAAATCCTTGGCGCCCTGCACTACCTTCGCCCGCTTTGCGGACATGACGACGGCTCGCTCTGGCGCGACGAGATGAGCGCGCTGATCGATGCCGAAGTCCAGGACGACAGCCGCAGACGACGCTATATCGAGCGTTTCAACCAGGGTTTCAGGGGCTTTTCTTCCGTCTATCGAGACTGCACGCCCGCCGCGGAACTGACCTTGTCCCGCTATGTGGAAGAAGCAGGCGCGATCGTGCGCGACGTCACCACGCGCTACAACCGCTGATTTTTCCACGGTTTCCTAAAGCTTCAAGCAATTGAGAAGCATAAGTGAACGGCGCTGGCCGTGACGTCGTTAACCATAATCGATACAAATGCGCGCGACTCATTAGGTTTTCGTTTACCAATGAGGGTGAGGCGACATTGTGATTCGCCGTTCCAGGACCCTCGCAGCCGTGCCATCGTCGGTCAACCGCCGCCGGCCGGCAAAGGAAGTTTTTATGAGCGACCTCGATCTGACCGACGAAGCCGAATTCGACGATGCCCCCCTCACCGACGAGGAGGTACGCCAGGCGGCCTTCGGTTACATCAGCGAAGCCTGGGCCGACGCGCGCGCCGACGGCGTCGACACGGATGCCGTCGCTCATGCCGCGCTCTTCACCGCCCTTATCGATCTCGTCCAGACATATGGCGAGGACGCGGTCGCAAAGCTTGCCGAAGGCCTTCCGGACCGTATCCGCCGCGGCGACTATACGACCGACCGCACCCTTCAATAGGCCGATTTCCAAGGCTTTACGGGCGCGAAGCTCTCCTACGCGCCCTGCTGCCAAAGCTGCCAGGCCAAATGCCCGTAGATGCCGAGGCCGAAGGCGATCAGGAGGCCGCCGGCTATGTGGTTGATCATCTCGAGCCAGTGATCGTCGAGGCGATCGCGCAGCTTTGAAACGCTGCTTGCGAGGAACAGCCACCAGAGCGTTGCCCCGCTTGCCACGCCCGCGACCATCAGCCCCGCGCTCGCATAATCCTCCTGATCCGGCGCCCATTTGCCCAGGCTGCCGAAAATCGCCAGAAACCCCAGGATTACGCCCGGATTCGTCAATGTCATGAAGAAACCGGCCGCAAGACCGCGAAGGATGCTCGGCGCCTCTCCCGCCCCGTTCCTTTCGATGTGCGGATGGCTCATGAACACCTTCAGGCCGAATATGATGACGAGCATTCCGCCACCGGTCTGGATCATGTCGGAATGAAATTCGATGAAATCCGAAACCGTCGTCACACCGAAAGCGGCAAGGGAAGCGTAGAATGAATCGGCAACCACCGCGCCGAGGCCGGCAAAGAGGCCTGCGAGGAAGCCGAAGCGGATTGTACGCTGGATCGCGGTGAGATTGACCGGCCCTGCCGGCGCGCTTGTCGCCAGCCCGATACCCACGCCGATCAGATAGTAGGCGATATCCGGCAATCCCTGCTTTCTCCGGCGTTTCGGGTCCCGTTAACGGGAGAAAGCTCTCCCGACTGCCCCCCGAACCCGTCGCTCATAACCGGCTTCGCCCGCATATGCGTGCGGACGATACGCCTGGCGCTCAGGTTTCGGCGTCACTCATCCAATACGGTAAGGCGCGTTCGGCATCAACACGGGGAGAGCGAATTTCAACCTACGGACCGCCGCCGCCTCACGAGCTCTTTATTCCGTCACAAGGCGGCGTTATCAGTCGATAAACCGTTATTTCCGGAGCCGATCCCGATGTCCGCCACCCGCCTTGCCGTCAGCGCCTGCCTTGCCGCAACGCTGACAGTCCTTTCACCCTTTGCCCCGGATTTCTCATTCGCCGCCCAGGTAAAAACCGAGCGGATCGAGCGTGACGCGCCTGAGGCGCAAGGCGGTGGCGGCACCGCGATTCCCGCTGAGGAGATCGACACGGAAGTAAGGTCCATTACTCAGGAACCTCCTTCGAACACCGCTGTGGACGGCCCCCTGCCTGAAATTCGTTACGGTGAGGAAGGACTGCCCAAGCCGGTTTCGCGAATGCGCGCGCAGATACTTGAAGCGGCCTACTCCGGCGATGTCGAGCGTATGCGCATGGTGCTTGAAGCCAATGAGGTGATGCCCACGCTGACCTTTGGCGAAATGGACGATCCGGTCGAGTTCCTGAAGGAAAGCTCGGGCGACGGGCAGGGCTACGAAATCCTGGCGATCCTGACCGAAATCCTGGAAGCGGGCTGGATCAAGGTGGATGAGGGCACGGCGCAGGAAATGTATGTCTGGCCCTATTTCGCACGCTACCCGCTGTCCGAACTCACGCCGGAACAGAAGGTCGAGATGTACCGTATCGTCACCGCCGGCGACGTCGCCGACATGGAGACCTTTGGCGCATGGATCTTTTACCGGGTCGGTATTGGCCCCGACGGGACGTTGCACTATTTCGTGGCAGGAGATTGAAACCGAAATTTACGGAGAAACTTTTATGAAAGGCAATTCCGGCCCCGGCTTCGCCCGCCGTCCCGACCACAAGGTGGCCATTTCGCCAGCCGGCGGGACCGTCAGCATCCGCTTTGACGGCAAGGAAATCGCGCGTTCGAGCCGTGCGCGAAAACTGGAGGAGGCCAGCTACCCTCCGGTCTACTATGTGCCGATCGAAGATGTTTCGACAGACGTTCTGGAAAAGACGGAACACAGCACCTATTGCCCTTTCAAGGGATCGGCCAGCTACTGGTCGCTTGTTGCAAGCGACGGAAAACGCAAGCAAAACGCGGTCTGGGGCTATGAAACGCCATATGACGAGGTGATGGAGATCAAGGATCACGTCGCCTTTTACGCTTCCGCGGTCGAGGCGATCGAGACCCGCTGACAATTGGCTTTCGCCTGAAAACCGGCCTCCGCGGTCCAGGCATACCCGCGATATAGAGGCGTAAACGATACGCCGGCACCTGCCCTGGCGCCGGCGTTTTTCAGGACATGGTGCAATTCCGCTCGCGGCTCGACATGGAACGAGGCGAGCCAGGCAAGAAGCGCTGAGCAGAAGATGCGGGGCAGCCTCTCCTGCTGGCCGAAATCGACGATCGAAAGCCGGCCATCTTCGTCCAGGCACCGGAAAGCCATGTCGATCGCCTGCCGCCACGGCGGGATCATCGACAGCGTGTAGGACAGGAACACACGATCGAACGCACTGATCTTAAACAGTTTTTCCGGATCGAACGCGGCCGCGTCAGCCTGCGCCACGGCGATCCTTCCTGACAGTCCCGCCCGCGCGATTTTGGCGCGCGCGGTTTCCAGCATCTCCGACGATATATCGATCCCGAAGAAACGCACGCCTTCATGCATTCGCGCGGCCCTGATGAGGTTTCGCCCGGTGCCGCAGCCGATTTCCAGAACCGCGCCGCCCGGCGGCGGATCGAGCCTTTCGATCAGCCTGTCGCGGCCAAGCAGATAGTATTTTCGGGTGAAATCGTAGATGTGGCGCTGATGGCGGTAGATACGATCCATCAGCACGCCGGAGCCGGCTGCCGCGCTCATGGCTTCCTACCCGTTGAATTGATAGAGGTGGAAGCCGCCGTAGATCGACGAGCGGTCCTGACCGGTAAAGGCGAGGCTTTCGGCTTCGCGATAGGTCCAGCGGGCCAGAATGTCGTCGCGCACGCGGCCCGGAAGCAGCGTCGGTTCGGCAGCGGTGCGGAAGACGACCTTCGCGCCCGGCCTGGCAGTGCGGGTGATTTCCGCCCAAAGCGCGTTGAGCTGTGCATCCGTCATCCAGTCCTGCGCATCCAGCAGCACATAGGCATCGAGCGCATCATCGCTCTCGCTTTCCAGATGCTCGGCGAAATTGCGGTTGACGATCCGCACCCTGTCGGCACGGCTGCGAATCTCGTCATAATGCGCAAGCTTGAGGTAGGGCGGCAGCGGGCCGGTCTCGCCGCCACTAGCCGGTGCATAGCCGCGCGAAAACGCCTGCCAGGCGAAGTAATTGTCCTGAAGAGGAAAACCGCAGGCGAGACGCTCCAGCCTTTGTTTCAGGACCAGCGCCATATCCCCGCCGCCGGCGGATGCGAGCGCCTCGTATTGCGCGGGCGGAATGCCGAGCCCGTAAAGCGACATTCGCTTGGAGGTCGCCCAGCGGATCATGCGCTTGTCGAAAAGCGGCGCCAGCACCTTGTCGAAATAGCTTCTTTGTTCCTCCAGCGTCCGCACGCTGGTGAAGTCGCGCGGATCGACGCCGTAAAGACGGGCGACGCGATGGCTGAGGCCGATAAAATAGCCCAGAAGCCCGTGGTGATAGAGGTCGCGCGAGAAAAGCGTGATGCGCCTGCGGCCCCAGTTGGCAAGATCGCGGCCTTCCCAATAATTCCTCGTTTCCGGGTCGATCCTGCCCCTCAGGAAGCGGTTGTAGGCGGCGATGTTGGTCTTCTCGTCCGCCGAGCCGAAGAAGCGGTAGAAATCCTCATAGCGCGGCAGGTGCTTCAGCGCGGCGAGCTTCAGCCGGCCGAGCGCGACATGCGCTCGGTTGAGGTCGACGGCGACGATTTCGGCAGGATCGGCAGTCAGATACGACAGGACGTTGCAGCCGCCGGACGCAATGGTCACCATGCGCGTGCCGGGCTTGAGGTCCAGCGCCCGCAAGTCCACTTCCGGATCTTCCCAGATTTGCGGGTAGACTAACCCCTTGAACGCGAAGGTGAAGAGCCGCTCCAGAATACCGTCCCGCGACGTCGCCTTCGAGCGGTGCACAGCCGAACCCAAGCGCTTCCTGGATGCTTCCAGTGTAGAACCTGCCATCTTTCGTCTCCCGAATCGCCGCCGAACAGCAAGATTTCGGGCGCTTTTATTGGATGGCTGCGACACTACGGTGACGGCGCCGCAGGCATTCGCCTGCGGCGCCGTGAAATGGAAATCAGCTTCGCTCAGGCGGGTTTTTAGCGCGTGGTCACGATGAAATCCGTACCGAGGCCGGAATGGCGCTGGAAACCACGGTCGGTGACGATCAGCGAGGACCCTGGCGTCAGGCGCTCTTCGATATGAGCGCGGACCTTTTCCGGCCATTCGACGCGGTCGAGCGCTTCGATCGGCGATATCGAAGAACGTTCATCGGCACTCATGCCCATCCAGCGCACCTCGCGTGCACCTCCGGCGAAACCCAGAGCCGTGAAGATATGCGTGCCGATTGCCTCATCCGGCGCTTTGAGATGCACCGGAGCGCTGTAGATCTCACGGAATTTCTGACGCACATAGACGCGGCCGTTCGCCGGCCCCTCTTCGCCGGCAGCGGAGTAGAGGCGCTTCAACACCAGATCGCTCGCAACACCGGTGACCGGCAGATCCTCACCTTCCTGGAAGGTCATGATAGCGGCGCGGGTCTTGCGCCCCAAAACACCGTCGACCGGCCCCGGAGCGTAGCCGAGCTGATAGAGAATCCGCTGCATGTCGCGGATGCGGGCGCGTTCGCTCGTACGGGTGATCAGGATACGCAAGGGCTTATCGGAGTATTGGACGGTTTTCTCGGGAAGCGCCGGCGGTTCCACCGCGTCGCTCTCGATCGCGCCGCGCAGCGCGGGATCGCTCTCGATCGTGTCGGCATCGAGGCTCGCCACCGTCGCCTCCGCAACGAAGGGCTGCAGCAGCGAACCGTGGACGATTTCCTGCGGAACGGCGCCCTCACGCATGACCAGCACATGAGTTCCACGCTCGGTCATGCCGAAGAGCCTTCGGGCAAAATCATGCGGCATGCGCACGCAGCCGTGCGAGGCCGGGTAATTCGGTACATAGCCCTGGTGCAGCGCGACGCCCGACCACGTAAGCCGCTGCATATAGGGCATCGGCGCGTCGTCATAGAGGTTGGAATAATGCCGCCGGCGCTTTTCCAGAATGGAGAAGATGCCCGTCGGCGTGCTGTAGCCGCTCTTGCCCGACGAGATCCTGGAGCTTTCGATGAGGGTCGTGCCGCGGTAGACGTCGACACGCTGATTGGCGAGCGAAACCACCATTTGCAACGGATCGTCCGAATAAGAGGCGTCTTCCGCGATTTTCGAAGCCTCGCCCGCAAGCGGGTGAAGTTTGCCCTTTTCGCTCGCCTCTGCCGGCAACACCAGAAGGCCGAGGGCGGTTGCTGCCGCCAACGCACCAATCAGGAACCGGCCCGCATCCCCGTTGAAGCGGCCGTCCATTTTCCTTGCACGTACCATCTTGCTTCCCTGCCTTTACGCAATACCCGACGACAGTTGGAGGTATCGTGAGGTAAACTTCTGAATCTCCCGTTAGTCGCACCAAAAGCCTGCCACAATCCGGATCACGACACCGTGACGAACGTCACTGAATGGCGCATGAAGTGATCCCAAGCGAATTGTGGCGCAAAACCGGCCATCTGATCCACAAAAAACCTAAGCTAGCGTAAATTCCATACTTGCAATTGCACCTTTCATTAGGCGTTGCGACTCAAAACACGATTCGGAATCCTTGGGTTGCGAACGGGCTCTCCTCCGTCCCGGACCAGACTAAGACAATCGAAGACAGTAGTTGCGCGGCCAAAGGGCTTGACCGCGACAGGACAGTTCATGTCTTCACGCAGAAATATCAGGGATCTTGAATGTTCACGGACATAAACGAAATTTCCATGACGGACTGTCCTGTAGAAATTGACGCCCTTCCTCTCGTAAACAAACTCTTCCAACAGCATGAGTGCTTTCGAAATGTCTCAGAATCCTTTGAAGTTGGGCTTTTCGATATTTTCGAAATGAATTTCGTCGAATGCAATCAGGAGCAGGAAGCCGCGCTGCGCGAAGTCGTGCATGTATTGTCGCGCCGCATCCTCGATATCTTCGAGGCATCGCTTCTCATGAAGCAGCTTGCCCTTGAGGACGGCACGACGAAACTGACCGGCAGGCAGATCGAAGCGTTCGTCGAGGCGATCCGCGAAGAGGCGCAGATCCAGTGCCTCGACATCCACGAGCTGGACCCCGCGTCCGCCGGCGGTGCCTATAACCGGCTGCAGGAGACGATCGAAAGGGAGGCGCGCGGCTACCTCGGCCTGCCCGGGCTCGACCTTTCGTTTCTTGCCGGCGACATCCGCGAGTGCATGGACATCGTCATCCAGCGCCACGTCTGGCGGCGCATCCGCATCGAAACCGAAACGCACCGGCGCATCGGCGACCAGATCGAGGCGCTCATGGCGCTGGCAAGCGATGCCGCCGACACGCAGATACCGCGGCTCTTCACCATAAAGCCCATCCCTGTCACGGCCAGGATCACCAGCTTCGGCAGCCGGTTTTCGGGCAAACCGCCGCATTCGCCGCATCCCGCGGGCGCATGAACGCACAAGAGTTTGAAATGTCCTGAAGCGTGACGGCCCGGTCTCCCCCTTCGCCCGGCCGTTACGAAATGGGCCGCAGCGGAAAATCCGCTGCGGTCTTTTTTTTCACTCCGTCCGCGGCAGGGCCTCGCCGAAAAGCACCGGCTCTCCGCTGGAAGGCGTGGTCAGATCGCCTTCCCACATCACGCGCCTGCCCCGCACGATCGTGCCGACGGGCCATCCGGTAACTGAAACCCCGTCGTATGGCGTCCATCCGCATTTCGACACGATCCAGCTATTGTGGATCGTCTCGCGGCGCTTCAAATCGACGACCGTGAAATCGGCATCATAGCCGAGCGCGATGCGCCCCTTCCGCGCAATGCCGAAAAGGCGCGCCGGCCCGGCGGACGTAAGGTCGACGAAGCGCAGCAGGCTGAGCTTTCCCGCATTTACATGGTCGAGCATCATCGGCACCAGCGTCTGCACGCCCGTCATGCCAGATGGAGAGTCCGGATAGGGCTTGCGCTTTTCTTCCAGAAGATGCGGCGCATGGTCGGAGCCCAGCACATCGGCAACGCCCTGCGCGATTCCCCACCAGAGGCGGTCGCGATGGCGGGCGGCGCGCACGGGCGGATTCATCTGGACGAGTGTGCCGAGCCGTTCGTAAGCGTCATCGGCAAGCGTCAGGTGGTGCGGCGTGATCTCGCAGCTCGCCACGTCCTTGTGATGCCCCAGGTATTCGATCTCTTCGGCCGTCGATATATGTAGCACATGAATGCGCGCGCCTTCGCGCCGGGCGATCGCGACCAGCCGTTTCGTGCAGGAAAGGGCAGCCTCCTCGTCACGCCAGACCGGGTGCGAGCGCGGATCACCTGGAATTCTTTCTCCAAGACGTTCGCGCAGACGGAACTCGTCCTCGGAATGAAACGCCGCGCGCCGCCGTGTTTTCGAGAGGATTTTCGATACCCCCTCATCGTCTTCCACCAGAAGATCGCCGGTGGAAGAGCCCATGAAGACCTTGATGCCGGCAGCGCCTGGCAAGCGTTCGAGTTCCGGTATATCGGCGGCATTGTCGCGCGTACCGCCGACCCAGAAGGCGAAATCGCAGTGCATGCGCCCGCTCGCGCGCGAAATCTTGTCGGCAAGCGCATCCGCACTGGTCGTCAGCGGCTTGGTGTTGGGCATTTCGAAAACGGCCGTTACACCGCCCATGACGGCCGCCCGCGATCCTGTTTCCAGGTCTTCCTTGTGATCGAGGCCTGGTTCGCGGAAATGCACTTGCGTGTCGATGACGCCGGGCAGCAAATGCAGGCCGGTGCAGTCGACCGTCTCTGCGGCATCTGAGGGCTGAAAACTGCCGATCCCGGCAATCAGCCCGCCCCGCACAGCAACGTCGCGAACGAATTCGCCATCCTGATTGACCACCGTGCCGCCCTTGAGGATGAGGTCATAGGTTTCGGCCATGGCGATCTCCGTATTCGCGTTTAAATTCCTGCAAGCGACTGGATACGCATCGGCAGGCGTGAGGAACTGCGTGGGGCTTATACGCCCGAGCCGCGCGTTACGCCACCGCCTCTTCGGGATAACGTTCCATCCGGCCTTGTTGCGTTTTCGCTAAAGCTCCATAAATGGATCGAATGATTGACCGTCGGTATATGTCGCCCCCCTGTCGAGAAGGATCAACATGCAAGCCGCCCAGATCGCCGAACTGACGAGCCGCGGCGTCATCCATGTCACGGGTGAAGAAGCCCACGGCTTCCTGCACAATCTTGTCACCTGCGACATGGATGACGTGGAAAAGGACGGCGCCGCATACGGCGCGCTTTTGACGCCGCAGGGAAAGATTCTCTTCGATTTCTTCATCGTGAAAATCGACGGGGGTTATCTCGTCGACATGCGCCGCGACGCCGTTGCCGACCTCGTCAAACGTCTTTCGTTCTACAAGCTTCGCGCCAAGGTCGAGGTGAAGGACGCGAGCGAAGACCTGGCGGTGCTTGCGGCCTGGGGCACCGATGAGCCGCCTGAAATGCCGGCGACGGTCGTTCGCGACCCGCGCCTTGCCGCCCTCGGCTTCCGGGCCATCGGCGCGCGCATCGGCATCGGCGCGGATCTTGCCAGCCCCGGTGTCGAAATCGCGGATGAGGCCGCCTATCACGCCCACCGGATCTCCCTCGGCGTGCCCGAAGGCGGCTTGGACTTTCCCTTCGGCGATGCCTTTCCCCATGATGCGGACATGGACGATCTCGACGGTGTTGCCTTCGACAAGGGCTGCTACGTCGGCCAGGAGGTCGTCAGCCGCATGAAGCATCGCGGTACGGCCCGCAAGCGCGTCGTCATCGTGCATGGCGACGGCGACCTGCCTGAGCCGGGTACCGCGATCGATGCCGCGGGCAAACCGGCGGGCACGCTGGGCTCGTCAGCTGGCGCTGCGGGCCTTGCGCTTGTCCGTCTGGACCGTATCAAGGAAGCGCTTGATGCCGGTGACGGCATATCGGCGGCAGGTGTTGCACTTCGCCCGGCCATTCCCGCCTGGGCTTCGTTCGGCTGGCCGGAGGCTCAGGCGGACTGATGGCGGCGGACCGCAGCGGCCAGCCTCCGCGCGCCTGGCAGCGCATGCTTTCCGGCAGGCGTCTCGACCTTCTCGACCCTTCCCCGCTCGATGTCGAGATCGAGGATATAGCCCATGGCCTTGCCCGTGTGGCCCGCTGGAACGGGCAGACGAAGGGCGATCACGCCTTTTCCGTGGCCGAGCATTCGCTTCTGGTGGAAGATCTCGCCCTGCGCCTGAAAAGCGACATCCCGCCGAAATGGCGGATGGCGGTCCTGCTTCACGACGCACCGGAATACGTGATCGGCGACATGATTTCGCCGTTCAAGACGGTGATGGGCGGCAACTACAAGGAGATCGAGGCGCGGCTTCAGGGCGCGATCCATCTTCGTTTCTCGCTTCCCGCCATCCTGCCCCAGGCGATCAAGAAGCTTGCCAAGCGCGCGGACATGATCTCCGCCTATTTCGAGGCTGTGGAACTTGCCGGCTTCGACGAGGCGGAAGCCGCGCGCCTGTTCGGCAGGCCACGCGGCTTCACCGCCGGGAAGGATGGACGATTGAGGCTCGGGCTGAAGCCTCTTCCCGTGGCGCGGGCGCAGGCGGATTTTCTCGCAAGGTTCAGGGAAATCGCGCTTGCGCGAAAGCAGGATCCGCAGGACAGGGAATTTTGCTGAGAATATCGGTGCGTTCGCGAGACGTCGGGTGCAGAGCGCACTAGAATCGATACTGAACCGGAGTGTTTCGCTCCATACCCTGACCCTGGTCGACCGAGCGGAGGCGCCATGCTTTATGTCTGTTCCCTGTCCCGACTGGCGGAAACCGTCAGCCGAACGGGGGCAAGCCACATGGTGACCCTCATCAACGCCGGCACGCCCGTCGAACGTCCGCCGCAAATCGCAGCCGGCCGGCATCTCTTCCTCGGCTTCAACGACATCACGGCGCCTGCCGAAGGCCTTGTGCCGCCCGGCGAGGAACATGTGCGCCACCTTATCGACTTCACCGGCAAGTGGGACCGCAGCGCGCCGATGGTGATCCATTGCTGGGCCGGTATCAGCCGGTCGACGGCCGGCGCCTTCATCACCGCCTGTTCGCTCATGCCGGACCGTGACGAGATGGAGATCGCGCTTGCCCTGCGTGAAGCTTCCCCTTCGGCCACCCCCAACGCACGCCTTGTCGCGCTGGCCGACAATGTGCTTGAGCGAAAAGGAAGGATGGTCGACGCTGTAACCGCGATCGGGCGCGGCGCGGACGCCTTCGAAGGCGATCCCTTCTCGCTTGAACTCAAGTAAGGAGCGCGGCAAGGCCCGAATGACCACGCGTATCGAAATCGGCCTGAACGCGGTGATCGTCGCGGTTGCCGACCCCAAGCCGCTGGTGCTGGTGATCGGCCCTGACACACCGGGCAACCCGGATTCGCTTCCCTTTGGTCCGTTCGATCCCGTGCGCCATCGCACGTTCGAGATCGGCCTGCGCGCATGGGTGGAAGAGCAGACCGCACTCAAACTCGGTTATATCGAACAACTTTACACGTTCGGCGACAGGGGGCGCCTTTACACGCGCAGCGACAACCGCCCGCACGAAGTATCCGTCGGCTACCTCGCGCTCACGCGCCCCAGCGAGGAATCGACGCAGATACTCGGCCAAATGAACGCTCGCTGGCGCTCCTGGTACGACTATTTTCCCTGGGAGGACTGGCGCAGCGGACCACCGGACGTGCTTGAAGAGCACATTCTCCCCGCCCTCGAAGTCTGGGCGAACACTTTGCCTGCCGCTGGCGCGCCGCCGCGCGCACTTTCGAGGACCGAACGGGTGCGCCTCGCCTTCGGCATGGAAAAGGATGTCTGGGACGAGGAGAAGGTGCTTGACCGCTACGAGTTGCTTTACGAAGCGGGCCTGGTGGAAGAAGCCGTTCGCGACGAACGCCCCGCCGCCCTTCAACGCGAAAGCCTGCCGCCCCTGGGGCGCTCCATGCAGCAGGACCACAGGAGAATTCTCGCGACCGCCATATCGCGCCTGCGTGCCAAGCTGAAATACCGGCCTGTCGTCTTCGAACTGATGCCACCGACCTTCACGCTGACGGAACTGCAGCGGACCGTCGAGGCGATTTCCGGGCGCCATCTGCACAAGCAGAATTTCCGCCGTCTCGTGGAAAACAACGACCTTGTCGAGCCGACGGGCGACACCTCCACGACGACCGGTGGGCGTCCCGCCGCTCTCTTCCGCTTCCGACGTGCCGTTTTGAGGGAACGTCCCGCACTCGGCCTCAGGCTTGGCAGCCGGTAGGGCATATCCGCGAATAGTGTATGCCGGCGGATTTCGGACAGGGATACGCCAACGCGGCGGCTCAGATGGCGGAGGCTGTTTCGGCTTCGCTCAGCAGCTTCCACAATTCGCCGACACGATCCGGACCGAGCGCGCGGTTCAGCGTGCCTTCCGCCCTGCGCCAACCCTTGACGGCCCGCGTCATCGCCTCTTCACCGGCGGGCGCCAGCAGCACGGGGTGTTCGCGCCCGTCTTCGGCAGTCGTCTCGCGGATGAGCTTGGCCTTGATCATGCGATCGAGTGTGCGCGTCATCGTCGTGCGGTCCGCACCGATGGACCTGGCGATCTCGGTTGCAGTGCTCGGCCCCCGGCGGGCCAGTATCGAAAGAACGGAATATTGCGTGATTGTGATACCGCTCCCGTCAAGCGCCTGTTCGTAAAGACGGGTCACCGCCCTGCTGGTCCTGCGCAGGCGGTGGCATGAACACAGTAATTCATCGGCCATAATCGAAAACTCCGATTCTTACGTTGTGTAACTACACATATTCCTTTACGGCATCAAAATGTCAATAGCGACTTGAAAATAGCAGAATTTCATGATCTCGTGCATTAGCACTAATAACGATGCGATTTATTTCGGTGGAGCGTTTCCCTATGGATTTCAATGCTGTGGACTTTGGCCTTCCCGACATGGCCGACATCAAGGCCCTGCCCGGACGCGCGTTCCTGGAGCGGATGATGGCCGGAGAATTTCCTTCGCCTCCCATATGCCAGACCATGAACTTTATGCTCACGTCAGTCGGCGATGGCGAGGCTCGATTCGAGGGCGTGCCGGAATTCCGGCACTACAATCCCCTCGGTACCGTTCATGGAGGGTGGACGGGCACGATCCTCGACTCCTCTCTCGGCTGCGCGGTGCATACAACGTTGGCACCTGGCGAGGGCTACACGACGGTGGAGTTCAAGGTGAACATCGTCAGGCCCGTTTTTGAAACGAGCGGGCGCCTCGTCTGCGACGGGCGCGTGGTTCATCGCGGCAAGCGCATCGCCACATCGGAGGCGACCCTCAAGGATGGCGAAGGGCGGCTTCTGGCACACGGCACGGAAACCTGCATGATATTTTCAGCGTCAGGATGACCGACGCCCGGACGTCGCTTCGTTAACACTATGTAAAGGTAATAGATGCGTCTTCGGATGCACCGTTAACGATAAATCGCGTCGAACTGCCGCAAGGCAACAGGAAATACCTGCCGTTCCGTTCTCATTAACGGTCTTTCAAGGTTAAGCGGTCACGATTCCCTCCGGATCAACGGTGGTGTTCCGGCCCGATGCGCGGAAAACCATAAGAGTATCGAGTGTGGAGTTGCCGCGTATGCCTGGCAGGACAAAGAGGAAGCCGACGTTGAGAAGGGCTCGTTCACGCCGTTCCATCGCAGCGGTTCTCGCCTGGACGCCTATCGTCTTTGCCGCAACGACAGCCGAAATCGCCCAGCAGGACATAACCGCGCTCATCGAGGCGAGCCGGGACGATGTGCCACGCTGGATGACGACGGTCGTCGCCGCCGAGCATGGTTCGGCCCACGCCCCGAGCATGGTTCTGGCCGATGCCTCGGCGAACAACCGGAACGCAGCCGATTTCGCGGTAACCTCCGCTGCGCAAGGCGATAACGCAACGGTCGTTCGCGGGCTCGAGAAATTCGCGATCGAGGCACAACCCGACGAGTTGCCGGAAAGGATCGAGATCAACCGCTCCTCGAAGGGCGACAGGCATCTGTCCATGGCGCCGGACCGGGAAATGCTCGATCTCGCGGCGGGCTCCGTCTATTCGGTGCCGAACATGATCGCCACGGGTCCGGCCCAGGATCTGCCGAAGGTCGCCTTCGTCGCGCCCCTTCCCGATACCGTGTTGGGGCCCGGCCCTGCGATTGCCAACGCCAAGAAGCCTGGCAACCCGCTGGACCTTACCCGCATGGCGATCGCGCGCAACGTGGCAGCCACCAGCGTTTCGCTCGCCTCCGCCTATGCCGCGAACCCGATGAACGACACCGCCGCGCCTTTCAGGGCACTGCTCGGAACGCCGGATCTTGATGCGCAGGCCGAAACGGATCCGCATTGGTGGACGCAGCGCGCTCTACCTGCAAGCGTCCTCAGCGCCAAGGAGCAGCGCTGTCTTGCCGAGGCCGTCTATTTCGAGGCGCGCGGCGAACCGGAGGACGGCCAGGTTGCCGTGGCCCAGGTGGTGCTGAACCGCGTCAAGAACCCTGCCTATCCGAATACGATCTGCAAAGTGGTCTACCAGAACCGGCACAAGCGCAACCGCTGTCAGTTCTCCTTCGCCTGCGACGGCAAGCGCGACCGTATTTCAGCCAGGGACGCCTGGGAAACCGCGCAGACCATCGCTAGGGAAACCGTCGAAGGCGAGCACTATCTCAAGGAAGTCGGCGCCTCGACGCATTATCACGCGACCTACGTGCACCCCGGCTGGGCCCGCACCATGGACCGGCTCGACAAGATCGGCCGGCACATCTTTTATCGCACAAAGGGCGGCGGCTGGAGCTGACAGCCCCAGCCTTTTTTACCTATCCCATTTCGACGACGAGCCGTCCGCGCACCTTGCCTTCAAGGATCGCCGAGGCGTGCGGGATGATGTCATCAAATCCGATCGTCGTCGTCATGGCATCGAGTTTCGCCATGTCGAGATCGCGCACCAGCCGGTCGTAGGCCTGGATCCGGCGAGCGACCGGCGCCATGACACTGTCGATCCCGGCGAGAGTTACCCCGCGAAGGATAAAGGGCGCGACGGACGAGGGAAGGTCCATCCCCTGCGCAAGGCCACAGGCCGCGACAGTGCCGCCGTATTGCGTCATGGAAAGCGCGTTGGCGAGTGTATTCGAGCCCGCGACATCGATAGCGCCGGCCCACCGCTCCCTGTTGAGCGGCTTCGGCGGGCCCGACAGTTCGGCACGGTCGATAATCTCCGCAGCACCCAGGCCTTTCAGGTAATCGCCCTCTTCGGCGCGGCCGGTCGAGGCGACGATCTCGTAGCCGAGCTTCGCCAGGACCGCGACCGCGACGGAGCCGACGCCACCCGCCGCTCCCGTCACGAGAACCGGCCCCTTGTCCGGGGTGACACCGTGATCCTCAAGCGCAAGCACGCAAAGCATGGCCGTATAGCCGGCCGTGCCGATCGCCATCGCCTGATGGCCGCTCAAGCCTTTCGGCAGCGGGATCAGCCAGTCGCTCTTGACCCGCGCATAGCCGGCATAGGCGCCCATATGCGTTTCGCCCACGCCGAACCCGTTGAGAAGCACCTTGTCACCCCTGGAATAGGCGTTGGAGGAACACTCCGTCACCTCGCCGACCAGATCGATGCCCGGGATCATCGGAAAGCGGCGCACCACGGGGCCCTTGCCGGTGACGGCCAGACCGTCCTTGTAGTTCACCGTCGTCTGCCCGACGCGGACGGTGACATCGCCCTCCATGAGGTCGTCGAGGCCGATTTCCCGGATCTCCGCCGGGTTTTGAACCTTCGCGCCCTCTTCGCGGGTGATCCATACGGCCTTGAACGTGCTCATCGCGGCTCCTCCGAAGCTGGAATTCGAACTTGCCTGAACGCTGCCAGACGCCATCCGTCCTTGCAAGGTCGCCGAAGGGCGAGCCTTGCCGGATGCGTCAAATCCCGGTGAACCCCTTGCCGCTCACTCCGCCGGCACGCTCGCAAGCCGCTCGACAGGCGCTTCCCTGATCGGCCAGTGAACGACTGCCGCAAAGAGCCCGAGTGCGATTCCGAGCCACCAGATCGTGTCGTAGGAGCCGGTCTCGTCGTAGAGCTTTCCGCCGAGCCAGATGCCGAGAAACGACCCGAGCTGGTGGGAAAAGAAGACAAACCCGAAGAGGGTTCCCATGTAGCGCGGTCCGAACATCACCGCGACGAGGCCCGACGTGGGCGGGACGGTGGAAAGCCAAAGGAGCCCCATGACACCGGCGAATACCATGACGGTGAAAGGGGTCGGAGGCACCATCAGGAAGATGAAGATCGCAAAGGCGCGGGACAGGTAGATTACCGACAGGAGATAAGGCTTGGAGAACCGTCCGCCGATATAGCCGGATGCCAGCGAGCCGAAGATGTTGAAGAGCCCGATCAGCGCGATCGACAATCCGCCCCAGAAGGGCTCAAGCCCGAGATCCACGATATACGGGGGCAGATGGACGGTAATGAAGGCGACGTGAAAGCCGCAGACGAAGAAGCCGAAGGTGAGCAGTATATAACCGCGCGTGCCGAAGGCTTCGGCCACCGCCTGCTTCAGGTTCTGCTCCTTTTCGTGCGCGTGCGTGGGTGTATGTACCGACTTGCCGCGCAAGGCGAACGTCAGCGGCAATACGGCCAGCATCACCCCGCCCATCGCGATCAGCGCAACCTGCCAGCCGAGCCCGTCGATCAGCGGCGGGGCCAGGAAACCGAAGACGAACTGCCCCATGGAGCCCGATGCCGTGCCGATGCCAAAAGCCATCGAGCGCTGCTCGGCGGTCACCACCCGCCCGAAAGCGGCGATCACCAGCGCAAAGGAAGAGGACGCTATACCGATGCCGATCATCACACCGGCGGAAACATGCAGCCAGACGGGCGTCTGCGCATAGGCCATGGCGACAAGCCCGATCGCGTAGATCACGACGCCGGCCGCGAACACGCGCGCCGTGCCGTATCGGTCCGCCAACATGCCGGCGAAGGGCTGCGCGGCACCCCAGGTAAGGTTCTGTATTGCAAGGGCGAGCGCGAAAATCTCGCGCGACCAGCCACGCGCTTCCGTCATCGGCAGCAGGAACATGCCGAGCGCCGAGCGCGGCCCGAACGACAGAAGCGCGATCAGGCAGCCGCAGACGATAATGAGAGGAACATTGGGACGGGCGGAGGAAAGCGGAGATGCGGCGGAAGATCGAGACATCCAATGATTCCCAATTATTTCTGTAACCGCCAAGCGGTGCTGCAAAGAGCTGAATTAGCCACATCATATGTCAGCAATACTGACCGAAATATCAAATAATATTTATCGAAAACATTCGCGTCGCAAATGGAACGCCCGCCGGAGGTCATGCCGGCGGGCGCGGGCCTTCTACAGGTCGATGACGATATGCGGTTCGCCATTCGACGTCGTCTCGGCGGATCGGCCGGTCTCGTAGACCGTCGCCGTCACCCTCTGGCGAAAGGCCGAGAAACTCTTGAAGGTGACGACGTCGACAGGCTCGTCGAACTTGAGCGTAAGCCGGAACCGGCCAGACCCCGCCAGGTCTTGCATGCCGACGAGACGACCGGTGAAGGGCTGACCGAGATAGCGCCCCGTCACAGTGTCCCCGATCCTGAGATCGGCGATGGACTTTCGGTTCCCGGCGCTTGCAAAGAGCGTATTCCAGTCGCGAAAGCCGTACTGCTGCGCCACGAGCTCAAGCGCCCGCCCGTGGCTGACATTATTGCCATTGGCGGCAAGACCGCCGCGCAGGCGCTTCGCCTGAGCCTTCAGGCTGTCGATTGTTGGAAGAGGAGCATGTCCGCCCATCTGAACCTCCTTCATGGTTCGACGCGGATTGTCCATAAGGGTGCTCGCATTGCCGTTGGTCCGCGTGACGAAAGGTCGGTCGGATTGGCGGAAAACCGGAACTTCACCATGAGCTTACGCCCGCGAGCGGCAGGGGCCCGAACCCGAGGCGCTTAGATAAGCTCGAGCGCCGGAAATTTCAACCGAGGCTCTTCCTTGAGTAAACTTTTCTCTAGATTTATAATATTTATCAATACGTTATGTTGTAATATGACAAATCTTCGCCATCCCCCATTGGCAAAGCGGCACGAGGGCGATTATATATGCTGCAAGTGAGCATAAGTGACGGCCTGAAGCACTTTCCACGAAAGCGAGATCGCTTTCGTGACAAGAAATCGCTCCAGTTAAAGTGCTGGAGCAAATCCTTGTCGCCAAATCCAAGTCTGATTTGGCGGGATGCGCTTTAAGCCGCGTTTTTTAAACCCAAACTTATGCTCAAAGTGAGTATAAAGCCGTCATCGGCAGCTTACCGGCCAAAAATCGGGAGAAATACCCATCAGGACGGCCGGTTTACCAGGGGGAGGTCTCCATGGCCACCACGATCATTTCCGCCGGTCTCGATCGACCAAAGACGAATGCCCGCACCGCGCTAGACCGCTATGGCACGGTCGCGCGGCCCGAGCTTGCCTATACGGCCGAGGTGGCGGAAGCGACGGCGCCCGTCTACGAGAAGGTGAAGCACCTGATCCCGGAATTCGAGTGGCCCGCCCTTGCGCCGACTGTTCATGCCATCAACGAGCTGAAGAAAGAGCGCAACGCGGTGATCCTGGCGCATAACTACATGACGCCGGAAATCTACCACGGTATTGCCGATATCGTCGGCGACAGCCTTCAGCTTGCCAAGGAAGCCACGCGCG
Organism: Stappia sediminis; assembly: GCF_009826895.1. Classification (GTDB taxonomy): domain Bacteria; phylum Pseudomonadota; class Alphaproteobacteria; order Rhizobiales; family Stappiaceae; genus Hongsoonwoonella; species Hongsoonwoonella sediminis. Next base: position 410,435 of record NZ_WUMV01000006.1, read on the forward strand.
CGGATGCCGATGTCATCGTCCAGTGCGGCGTGCACTTCATGGCCGAGACGTCGAAGATCCTGAACCCGGACAAGACGGTGCTCATCCCGGACATGAACGCCGGCTGCTCGCTCGCCGAATCGATCACGGCAGCGGATGTGCGCGGCCTTCGCGAGAAATATCCGGGCGTGCCGATCGTCACATATGTGAACACCTCCGCCGATGTTAAGGCGGAATGCGACATCTGCTGCACCTCGTCCAACGCCGTGCAGGTGGTGGAAAGCCTGGGCGCGCCGCGCGTCCTGCTGATCCCCGACCAGTTCCTGGCCGCGAACGTCGCGCGCCAGACGGACGTCGAGGTGCTCACCTGGGCCGGCGCCTGCGAGGTGCATGAGCGCTTCACGGCCGAAGAGCTTCGCGAATACCGCGATATCGAGCCCGGCGTGAAGATCATCGCCCACCCCGAATGCCCGCCGGAAGTCGTGGAAGAAGCGGATTTCGCAGGCTCCACCGCCGGCATGATCGACTGGGTGAAGGTCAACCGGCCTGAGAAGGTGATGCTCGTCACCGAATGCTCGATGGCCGACAATATCGCCAGCGAGACGCCGGGCGTCGATTATGTGAGGCCCTGCAACCTGTGCCCGCACATGAAGCGCATCACCCTTTCCAAGGTGCTCGATGCTCTTGTCGAGATGAAGGACGAGGTGATCGTCGATCCGGAAATTTCCGCGCGCGCCCGTGTCGCGGTGGAACGGATGATCAATCTCAAGAGCTGAGGTTATAATAGGCCTCATCCAATAACCTGGCCGGCATGGGAAACGACGTGTCGGCCGGCCTTCTCTTGCGCAACGCGCGCGGGGTGTTCCCATGTCTGCCAGTTCTTTCGCCTCCCCCGCCCCGCACATCGACGATGTGGTGATCCTGGGCGGCGGGCTTGCCGGGCTCTTCTGTGCCCTAAAGCTTGCCCCGCGTCCCGTCACGGTACTCACCGCCTCCCCCATCGGCAAAGGCGCGTCTTCGGCCTGGGCGCAGGGAGGCATTGCGGCGGCCGTGTCGGAGCAGGATTCGGCGGACGCCCATGCCCGCGACACAATGGAGGTCGGCGGCGGTATCTGCGAGGAAAAGATCGTCCGCCTGATGACGCAGGAAGCGGGCGACAGGGTCCGCGATCTTCTGGGCTACGGCGTTCCTTTCGATCAGGATCTTGAGGGCAAGCTGCAGCTTTCGCGCGAGGCCGCGCATTCGGAAAATCGCGTGGTGCGCGTGCGCGGAGACATGGCGGGCCGCGCGATCATGGATGCGCTTGTCGCCGCCGTGCGCGAAACGCCGTCGATCCGCGTCGTGGAGGGTTATCTCGGCGAAAGCCTGATCTGCGAAGGAAAGCGCGTCACCGGCATCCTCGCCCGCCGCCGGGGCGGGATGGAACGTCTCGCCTTTCCGGCGAAAGCCATCGTGCTTGCCTCCGGCGGCATCGGCCATCTCTACGGGGTCACCACCAACCCGTCGGAAGCGAACGGCCACGGCCTTGCCATGGCCGCGCGGGCGGGCGCGATCATCGCGGATGCCGAATTCGTGCAGTTTCACCCCACCGCGATCGATGTCGGGCGCGATCCCGCCCCGCTTGCGACCGAGGCCCTGCGCGGCGAAGGCGCGATCCTTGTCGACAAGGCGGGGAAACGCTTCATGGAGGCGATCGATCCGCTGAAGGAGCTTGCCCCGCGCGACGTGGTGGCACGCGCTATCTTCGCCGAGGTCACCGCCGGGCGTGGCGCGTTTCTCGACTGCCGGGCTTCGGTCGGAGCGGCGTTTCCCGAGCGTTTCCCGACCGTCTACGCCGCCTGCAAGGGCGCCGGTATCGATCCGGTAAAGGATCCCATTCCCGTCGTTCCGGCGGAGCATTATCACATGGGCGGCATCCTGACCGACGCCAACGGGCGCACCTCGCTCGACAATCTGTGGGCCGCCGGCGAAGTCGCCTCCACCGGCGCGCATGGGGCGAACCGGCTTGCCTCCAATTCGCTTCTGGAAACGGTCGTCTTCGCGGCAAGGATCGCGGAGGACATCCAGGGCCTCATGCCGACGCCCCGCACCGCCCATTGGCCGAAGATCGACCATACCATTCAGGATGCGAGCCAGCGCAACGAAGTCGAGCGTGCGGCCATCTCAACACTCCGCAAGACGATGAGCGCCAATGTCGGCGTCATCCGTAACGCGGAAGGATTGCGCGGCGCGCTTGCCGTTTTCCAGGCGCTGGAACGCCGCTGCGAGCGCGTCTCGATTACCAACATGATCGTCGCCGCAAAGGTGGTGGCGGCAGCCGCCCTTGCGCGCACCGAAAGCCGTGGCGGGCATTACCGCGAAGACTATCCCGATGCCGATCCGGCACAGGCGCGCCGCACTTTCCTCACGCTCGCGGAAGTGGAAATGATCGCCCAAGCGGCGGAGGAAAGCGAAGCCGGACAGCGCGCGCTCGCAGCAGGAGAACTTGCATGACGCGGGAACTTCGCCTTCCTACCCTGCCCCATCTGATGGTGGAGGATGCGGTGAAAGCCGCCCTGCTGGAGGACTGGGGCCGCGCCGGCGACATCACCAGCGAGGCGACGATCCCGGCGAAAGCGCTTGCGGATGCGGTCATCGCCGCGCGCCACCCGGGCCGGCTTGCCGGGATCGATCTTGCAGCCGCCGCCTTCCGCCTGACCGATGCTGACGTGCATTTCTCAGCTGAACTTGGCGACGGCGCGAAGCTTGCCCCCGGCGATGTGGTCGCGCGGATCGAGGGGCCGGCCCGCGCAGTGCTATCGGCGGAGCGCGTAGCGCTCAATTTCCTGGGTCATCTTTCGGGCATCGCCACCGCGACGGCCGCATTCGCGGAGCTGATTTCCCACACGAAGGCAAGCATTGTCTGTACACGCAAGACGACGCCTGGCCTGCGCGCTTTCGAGAAATACGCCGTGCGTTGCGGCGGCGGCGCGAACCACCGCTTCGGCCTTGATGACGCGATCCTGATAAAGGACAACCACATCGCCGTTGCCGGCGGCGTTGACCAAGCGATCGAGAGCGCGAAGGCCTTCGCCGGGCATCTGGTGAAGATCGAGGTTGAGGTCGACACGCTCGACCAGCTTGAAGAGGCGCTTCGTTCGAAGCCCGATGTCGTCATGCTGGACAACATGCCACCGGAGATACTGCGTCAGGCTGTCGAAATCGCGGGCGGCAAGGTGCTGCTGGAAGCCTCGGGCGGCGTAAACCTCGACACCGTTAAGGCGATTGCGGAAACCGGCGTCGACCTCATCTCCGTCGGCGCGATCACCCACTCCGCATCGGTTCTGGATCTGGGGCTCGATATCGAGATCGGGTGACGGGGCGTGGTCCAACGGCGTCGCTTGCGGACCGAGTCGAAACCCATCCGTTCGTCATGCCCGGACTTGATCCGGGCACCCATGCAGCCCTCCGTGTGCGCACTTGGGTTGCCGGGTCAAGCCCGGCGATGACGACAGAGAAGCCACAATACGAAGCGATGCCGTACAGCGCCGGGATAATCCTCGACCCAATCGGCGAACATCTCCCCACACGCCGTGCCGTCCACCGTCTGTCATTCTCGCGAAAGCGGGAATCTACCTGCAATTAGAATAAGATACCCGCCTGCGCGGGTATGACAGAGAACAAACGGCGCGCCGGCAAAACCGGCTGCCCCACTACCCCGCGATCTTCGAGAAATCCGCCACTTCCCGCGTCGCCTCGCGGATTTCGGCCAAGAGCTTCAGCCGGTTCTCGCGAAGTTTCGGGTCATCCGCGTTGACGAGGATATCGTCGAAGAACCGGTCGACCGGCGCGCGAAGGGCTGCAAGCGCCGTCATCGCGCTCTCAAAATCCTCATTCGCAATTGCTTCGGACGCATCGGAACGCGCGCTGTCGATAGCCGCCGCGAGCTGGATTTCGGCTGGCTCCATCAGAAGCTCGCGGTGGATGTCGCCTTCCACCTTCTTGCCGTCCTTCTTCTCCTCGATGCGCAGGATGTTGGCCGCGCGCTTCGTACCGGCGAGCAGATTCGCGCCATCCTCGGTTTCCAGGAACCGGCCCAGTGCTTCGACGCGCTTGACGATCATCAGAAGATCGTCCTGCCCGCCCAGCGCGAACACCGCGTCGATCAGGTCGTGCCGCGCGCCCTCGTCCTTCAGATGGACCTTCAGGCGATCGGCGAAGAAGGAAATAATCGAAAACGCTACAGCCTTGGCAGGATTGAAAGTAAAAGCTTCGCCTTCATACTCAGTTGCCGCCAGAAGTTTGCTTTCCGCATCAGCACTGGCCCCTCCTGACTTAATCAAATCTCCAGGCCACGGCGCTAGCGCAGGCTCCAAGGCTTTCACCAACGGCAACCGCAAGCCATTCTCCAACACGATCCGGATCACACCCAGCGCCGCACGCCTGAGCGCATAAGGGTCCTTCGAGCCGGTCGGCTTTTCGTCGATGGCCCAGAAGCCGGTGAGAAGGTCGAGCTTGTCGGCGAGTGCGACGGCGATGGACACCGGATGGGTGGGCACGCTGTCGCCCGGCCCCTGCGGCTTGTAGTGCTCCTCGATAGCCGCCGCGACGCTGGCGTCCTCGCCCTGAATTTCAGCGTAAGCACGGCCCATCTGGCCCTGCAGTTCCGGAAACTCATAGACCATCAGCGAGGCGAGATCGGCCTTGGCAAGCTCCGCAGCCCGCCTTGCCTTTTCCGGGTCCGCGTCGACAATGGGCGCAAGCTCCGTCGAAAGCTTCTTAAGCCGCTCCACGCGCTCGGCCTGCGTGCTGAGCTTTTCATGGAAAACCACGCTTTCAAGCTTCGGCAGATTGTCTTCCAGTTTCGTCTGAAGGTCCGTCTCCCAGAAGAAGCGGGCGTCCGACAGCCTTGCGCGGATCACCTTCTCGTTGCCGTGGATGATCTCTTTGCCGCCGTCTTCAGCCTCGATATTGGAAATCAGCACGAACTTGTTGGAAAGCTTGCCTGAACCCGGATCGCGCAGCACGAAGCACTTCTGGTTCGCGCGGATCGTGAGGCGGATCACCTCGTCGGGCAGTTCAAGAAACGCCTCGTCGAAGGAGCCGACGAGCACCACCGGCCATTCGACCAGCCCCGCCACTTCCTCCAGCAGCCCCGGATCCTCGACAAGCTCAAGGCCCAGCGCCAGCGCCCGGTCGCGCGCGTCGTGGTGGATGATGTCCTTGCGCCGATCCGCATCGAGCACGACCTTCGCCTGCTCCAGCTTTTCCATATAGTCATCAAGCCGGCGCACATGGATTTCGCCCGGTCCCATGAAGCGGTGGCCGCGCGTGACATCGCCTGACGAAATCCCGTCCACCTCGAAGGGGATGACCTCCGGCTCTTCCGTTTCCGGCCCGAACATGCAGACGATGGAGTGCAGCGGCCTCACCCAGCGAAGCGAGCCCGTGCCCCACTTCATGGATTTCGGCCAGGGAAAGCCCCGGATAATGCCCGGCATCGCCTCGGCGATGATGTCTTCCGCCGTGCGGCCCGGCTTTTCGATCACCGCAACGTAATAATCGCCCTTCTTCGGATCGGAGACGATCTCCGCCTCCTCGATGGAGGAAAGTCCTGCCCCGCGCAGGAAGCCTTCCACCGCCTTTTCCGGCGCGCCGACGCGGGGGCCTTTTCGTTCCTCGCGCGTCGCCTTGGAGGATGCCGGAATGCCCGCCACCTGCAGCGCCAGCCTGCGCGGCGTCACGAAGGCTTTCGCGCCCTCGTAGTGGAGACCTGAATCGACGAGTGCGTTTGTCACCAGCGACTTCAGGTCGTCTGCGGCGCGCCGCTGCATGCGGGCGGGAATTTCCTCGCTGAAGAGCTCCAGGAGAAGGTCGGGCATATCACTCGTCTCGAATTGTTGGCTGGTGCGGCGGCTGCCGGAATTTCGCGATGTGCCTACCAAGAAGCCCCGGCTTTGTCACCCCTGACACGCACTTGCGGCAAATTGCTTGGCAGCGAAAACGGTTGCGCCATCTATTTGTTAGGGTGAATACCTGAAATACGTCGTATCATCGATCCTTGGGCAAACGGCGCGAACGATCATGGAGTCGCGTCCTTTCGGAGTGCATGCGTGAACTTCTTGCGGCAAATCCTGATCATCGCGGTTCTCGCGGGCGCCGGCTGGGGCGGATATACCTTTTACCAGCAGGAATTCGCCAACGGCGCGGGAAACGAGCGCTCCGGGCGCGGACGCGGAGGGCCCGGCGCGGTGGGTGTCGAGACGGAAGCCGCCCTCATGCGCAACCTGTCGCAGGCGGTGGAGGCTGTCGGCACGACGCGGGCAATCCGTTCGGTGGAGATCGTTCCGCTGGCCGACGGCCGGGTTACCGAACTCAACATAACGCCCGGCGGAGAGGTGGAAGAAGGCGCCGTTATCGCGCGGCTTGACGACGATATCGAGCGGGCGAACCTTTCGGCCGCCGAAGGCACGCTCCTTCAAAAACAGCAGGCGGCGGAACGCGCTGCCCGCCTTCGCGAATCCCAGACGGTCAGCCTTGCAGCACTCGAGACCCTGCGCGCGGAGGAAATCGTCGCCCGCGCCGCCGTGGATCGGGCGCAACGCCAGCTTGATGACCGCACGATCCGCGCGCCATTCGCAGGCGTATTGGGCCTGACGTCCATAGATGTCGGCGCGCGCGTGGAAGCCGGGGACCGGCTGACGACGCTCGACGATCTCAGCAAGGTGGAGGTGGAGTTCCAGCTGCCCGAAACGCTGTTTGCGCGCGCGAAACCGGGGCTCGGTGTCGTCGCGCGCGGCTCGGCCTTTCCCGGCCGCACCTTCGAAGGCAGGATCGTCGCGGTCGACAGCCGGGTCGACCGCAATTCCCGTTCGTTCCTGACCCGCGCCGAATTGCCGAACCCGGACCGTACGCTGCCGTCCGGCATGTTCGTGCTGATGTCGATCACGCTTGATGATTACGAGGCCGTCACCGTCCCAGACGCAGCGATCGTCTCGGAAGGTTCCAACACATTCGTCTACCGCATCCTTGACGGCAAGGCGGCGAAAACGAAGGTTGCAACCGGGCTTCGCGAGCGCGGCCTCGTCGAAATTCGCGGGGGACTGGCCGCCGGAGACCTCGTCGCCGTAACCGGGCTGCAGCGGCTGCGCGACGGGGCCGAGGTCAACGTCCTCAACAGCGAGCCGGCGACGAGCGACGCCGGTAAACTGACGGGCGCGCAAAAAGGCTCACGCTCGTGACGCTCTCCGATCTTTCCGTCCGCCGGCCGGTGCTGGCGGCGGTCGCCAGCATCCTGATCGTCGTTTTCGGCTTTGCCGCCCTCACCCAACTGCCGATCCGCGAGTTGCCGGACGTCGACAGTTCCGTCGTCACCGTCACGACCTATTACCCGGGCGCGGCACCGGAAGTTGTCGACACCGACATCACGGAGATGATCGAGGGCGCTGTCGCGGGCATCTCCGGCGTGCGCACGATCTCCTCCCAGAGCCGGCGCGGGCGCAGCCAGACCACCATCGAGTTCGAAACGGGCCGGGATATCGATGAGGCATCGAACGACGTTCGCGATGCCGTCGGGCGCGTGCGCTCCAACCTGCCGGACGATGTCGACGAGCCGCGCATCGTCAAGAGCGACGCCGACGCCGATCCGGTGATGCGCCTTGCGGTGACCAGCGACAACATGACGACGGCGGAAATCACCGATTACGTCGACCGCTTCATCCACGACAGGCTCGCCACCGTCGAAGGGGTAGCCAGCATCCGGATTTACGGCGAACGCCCGCTTGCCATCCGCATCTGGCTGAACCGCCGCGAGATGGCGGCGCGCAACCTCACCGTCGCCGATGTCGAAGCGGCACTCAGGCGCAACAATGTGGAGCTTCCCGCCGGCGAGATCGAAAGCCGCGACCGCCAGCTCGGCATCCGCCTCGACAGCCGCCTTTCCACGGTCGATCAGTTCCGCGCCATGGTGGTCGACAGGATCGCGGGATACCCCGTCAAGCTCGGCGATATCGCCCGCATCCAGGAAGGCGTCTCCAGCGATACGACCATCGCACGCAGCAACGGGCGCGACGCGGTCGGCCTTGCCATCATCCGCCAGAGCCAGAGCAACACCATCGCGATCTCCAATGCCGTTCGCGAGGAGATCAAGGCGATCGAACCGACGCTTCCCGAGGGCATGGCAATAGAGATCGGCTCGGACGACGCGATTTTCGTCGGTGCATCGATCCGCGAGGTCGTGCAGGCTCTCGGCATATCGCTTGTACTGGTCGTGCTCGTCATCCTGCTTTTTCTGATGAGCCTCAGGGCCACGCTCGTGCCCGCGATCACCATTCCAGTGGCGCTCATCGGCTGCTTCCTGCTGATCCAGTTCCTGGGCTTTTCCATCAACGTGCTGACGCTCCTGGCGCTCCTGCTCGCCATCGGCCTTGTGGTGGATGACGCCATCGTGGTGCTGGAGAACATCCAGCGCCGGATCGACCTCGGCGAAAGTCCGATCGCCGCAAGCGTGCTGGGGTCCCGGCAGGTCACCTTCGCGGTGCTTGCGACATCGGCCACGCTGATCGCGGTTTTCGTGCCGCTTTCCTTCCTCCCCGGTCAGGTCGGCGGGCTTTTCATCGAGTTCGGCTTCGTCATGGCAAGTGCGGTGGCAATTTCCACCTTCGTGGCGCTTACGGCCTGTCCCGCACTTGCCTCCAAGGTGCTGTCACGCTCCAAAACCGCGAGCGTGGACGGCGAAAGGCGCGAAGCGCTGCTCCTGCGGCTCTACCGCCGCAGCCTTGAGGCGCTTGTCAGGATGCCGCTGGTGGCAATCGCGGTGGTCGTCGCGATCGCGGCCTTCAGTTGGCCGCTCTTCCAGTCGCTCCCGCGCGAGCTTACGCCGAACGAGGATCGCGGCGTCGTCTTCGTTCCCCTTACCGCTCCCCAGGGTAGCACGCTGGAACATACAGACCAGGCCGCGCGCCAGGTGGAGGAGATCGCGGATCCCTACCGCGAGAGCGGCGAGATCGATTCCATCTTCACTTTTTCCGGCTTCGGCAACCGCGCCTACCGCTCCTTCGTCGTCTTCCGCCTCGCTCCATGGGAAGAGCGCACGCTCGACAATCGCGGCATTGCCCGCGCGCTTGCCCCGCGCATGAGCGAAGTGACGATCGCCCGCGGTTTTCCGGTTTCGCCAGCCGGCCTCGGGCTTCGCGGATCTTCCAGCCCGCTGCGTGTGGTCGTCGGCGGACCGGATTTCGAAAGCGTGAAGGTTTGGGCGCAGGACCTGCTGCAAAAGGCCCAGGAAAATCCCAATCTCGTCAATCCGGAGATGGATTTCGAGGAGAACGAGCCGCAGCTTTCGCTTACCGTCGACAGGGCACGAGCGGATGATCTCGGCATCAGCGTGCAGACCATCGCCTCGACATTGCAGACCATGCTTGCCTCGCGCGAGGTTACCGATTTCGTCAGCCGCGGGCGCGAATATCCCGTCATCCTGCAGGCGGAGATCGAGGATCGGCGCTCGCCGTCCGATATCAGCAACATCTTCATCCGTTCCGGCGACGGTACGTCGCTGATCCCGCTCGGCGCGCTCGTGTCGATGAACGAGAGTGCTGCGGCGGCATCGCTGCGCCGTTACGACCGGCTGCCCTCCATCTCGATCTCCGCCGCCCTTGCAGACGGTTACGATCTGGGCTCCGCCATCCAGTTCATGCGTGAAGCTGCATCCGAGGTCTTGCCGCCGGAGGCGAAGCTTGGCCTCGCCGGCCAGTCGCAGCAGTTTCAGGAAACCGCGAGCGGCGCGAATCTCGTCTTTGCGATGGCGCTTCTGATCGTCTTTCTGGTGCTGGCGGCACAGTTCGAAAGCTTCATCCACCCGTTGGTGATCCTGCTCACGGTTCCGCTCGGCGTGGCCGGCGCGGTCTATGCCATGACCGTTGGCGGGCTGTCGCTCAACGTCTACAGCCAGATCGGCATCGTCCTGCTGATCGGGCTCATGGCCAAGAACGGCATTCTCATCGTTGAATTCGCCAACCAGCTCCGCGACGAGGGCCAGTCGGTGCGCGAGGCGGTGATCAACGCTTCGGTGCTGCGCCTGCGCCCGATCGTAATGACCGTCATTTCCACCGTGCTCGGCGCATTGCCGCTGGTGCTTGCAAGTGGCGCTGGCGCGGAAAGCCGGGTTGCCATCGGCAGCGTCATCATCGGCGGGCTTACGCTTTCTTCCGCGCTGACCCTGTTCCTGACACCTGTTCTCTATGATCTTCTGGCCCGCTTCTCGCGCCCGCGCGGAGCGGTTGAAAAGGTTCTGGAGCGCGAATTGAATGCGGCGGCCGGAAAGCGCAATGCCGCCGGCGCACAGGCCAAGCCGGAACCTGGTGAATAGCGCTTTCAGGAAAGATTGAGAAACACCCGGATGATCGCGGCGTTCGCGAGATCCACGAAAAACGCGGAAACCAGCGGCAGGATGAGAAACGCCTTGGTCGCCGGGCCGTAGTGCTTGGTCACGGCGGTCATGTTCGCAATCGCCGTCGGTGTGGCGCCCAGGGCAAAGCCGGCAAAACCCGCCCCAAGGACCGCCGCTTCATAGTCCCGCCCCATGACCGGGAAAAGCACGAAAAGAATGAAGCTGCCCGCCGCAAGCACCTGGAGCCCAAGGATGATCAGCATGGGCCCGGCAAGCCCGGCAATGGTCCATAGCTGCAGGCTCATCAGCGATATCGCGAGGAAGACACCGAGCGCGAACTCCGAAATCACTGCAAGGCCCGGCGTGCGCGCCGGCCATGCAAGCCGTGGAAACAGCATCGGCACGATGTTGGAAAGCAGTATTCCGCAGAACAGGCAGACAACGAACAGCGGCAGCTCGAGGCCCGCCTCGCCGATTGCTTTTTGAAGCGCCACGCCAAGCACGATCGCGATATTAAGCACGAGAAGGCTGCGCATGAGGTCGACATGCGTGATCTGCTGAACCTGGTCGCCATCCCGCTCGAAACCGATATTCGCCACCTTCTCATGCACTTCCGGTGCGGGCTTCGCGCCACGGCCTTCGATCAGATATTTCGCGGTCGGCCCGCCCATGATGCTTGCCAGGATTAGTCCGAGGGTCGCGGTTGCAGCACCGATTTCCGCCGCGGACGCCACTCCGTAGGTTTCGGCGAACGTTGGTGCCCAGGCGATTGCCGTTCCATGGCCGCCGACGAGCGAAACCGTCCCGCCGATGAGCCCGAAGGCGACGGGCAACCCCATGCTCACACCGGCCACCACGCCGACGATATTCTGCAGGATCATGAAAGCGATGGTCAGGCCAAGCAGCAGCGCAAGCGGCCGCCCGCCCTTCAGAAGATCCGCGAAGCGTGCGTTCAGCCCGATCGAGGTGAAGAAGTAAAGAAGCAGGAAGTCGCGCGTTTCCAGCGAGAAGCCGATTTCGCTGCCCGAAACCAGATAGACAAGCAGCACAATGCCCGCGACGAAAAGCCCGCCAGATACCGGCTCCGGAATATTGTAGCGGTTGAGGAAAGTGATCTTGCCGTTGAGGCGGACACCGGCGAAATAGACAAGTATCCCGATATTGAAGCTGGCGAATTCGCCGATGGTCATTTGTTCGCCCTCGCAAGTCAGAGGGCCAGCTTGCCGCAAAGGCTCCAGCCGTTAAAGCCTGTTTTCGCGACGTAAGTCAGGCGGCAATGTACCCCTTGCCGCCGGCATCGGTTTCCAGGAAGGCCGCCCCGCACGCCTTGGCAAGCTCGCGTACCCGCAGGATGTAGCTCTGGCGTTCTGTGACGGAGATGACACCGCGCGCATCCAGAAGGTTGAACGCGTGCGAAGCCTTGATGCACTGGTCGTAGGCCGGCAGCACCACCTTGTGGATGCCGTCTTCGCGTTCGTCGCGCGCCTTTGCGCCTGCCTCCAGCAGCCGCCGGCACTCGTCCTCGGCGTCCTTGAAATGGCGAAACAGCATTTCCGTGTCGGCATATTCGAAATTGTGACGGGAATATTCCTGCTCGGCCTGCAGGAAGACATCGCCATAGGTGACCTTGTCGTCGCCTTCCAGCCCGTTGTAGTTCAGGTCGTAGACGTTATCGACGCCCTGGATATACATCGCCAGGCGCTCAAGCCCGTAGGTCAGTTCGCCGGAAACGGGCGAACATTCGAAGCCCGCCACCTGCTGGAAATAGGTAAACTGCGAAACCTCCATGCCGTCGCACCAGCATTCCCAGCCGAGCCCCCAGGCGCCCAGCGTCGGGCTTTCCCAGTCGTCCTCTACGAAGCGGATGTCATGCACCTTCGGATCAAGGCCGATGGCATAGAGGCTGTTCAGATAGAGATCCTGCAGGTCGGCCGGCGACGGCTTCAGCAGTACCTGGAACTGGTAATAGTGCTGCAGCCGGTTCGGGTTTTCGCCGTAGCGCCCGTCCGTCGGGCGACGCGAGGGCTGCACATAGGCCGCCTTCCAGGGCTTCGGCCCGAGAGAGCGCAGCGTCGTCGCCGGATGGAACGTGCCCGCACCCACTTCCATATCGTAAGGCTGAAGCACCACGCAGCCCCGGTCCGCCCAGTAGCGCTGCAGGGTAAGGATCAGGCCCTGAAAGGAATTTTGAGGCCGCATGTGCGGCGGAAGGCTGTCGCTCGGCATATTTGTTTCCCGGCGGTGGACTGGGGCGAGATGAAGGGCGGCAGGCGGACGCGCCGCCTGATCGACGGGGCAGAGAGGTGCCACCATCGCCCTCATTCGTCAAGGAATTCAGAGCACGTCATCCTTCCGCGACATGCATTCGCGAACTCGCTCAGCCTTCGCGCGGGCGGTAACGGCCTGTATCCGGATCACGCTCCAGCGTCGCCACGCGCTCGCGTTTGGCCTTGTCGGCCGCACTCTTTGAAACGCGCGCCTCGACGCGGTTCATCTCACGGCGAACGGCCTTGGCAAGCACATAGCCGCCGACGGCAAGTGCGGCCAGTGCGAACAATTGCGGCATATTCTTACCTCCCGCCATTAGAGCCCGTAGCGCGCCCAGAGCGCGCGCGTCTCAAGCGACGATATGACGTCGTCTCCGAGACCTTGCAGATTGAGCCCGCCGAGCGCATCGACACCGATTCCCTGGCGCTTGGGGAAGATCGAGCGCGGCGCGCCGAAAAGCCTCGGCTCCGCGTCCTTGCCGAAGCGCTCCTTGACGACGGAGCGCAGGTCGCCGAGCTGGTCGACTAGCCCCAGGTCCCGCGCCTTCTGGCCAGTCCAGAACAGGCCGGAAAAGATCTCTTCCGCTTCGTTCAGCACGTCGCCGCGCCGCTCCTTCACCATGCCGGTGAAGGTTTCGTGGATTTCCTGCTGCAGCGACTTCAGATGCTCCACGTCCTCCGCCCGCTCCGGGCGGAAGGGGTCGAGCAGCACCTTCTTCTCGCCTGCTGTATAGACGCGGCGCTCCACGCCGATTTTCGAGATCAGGTCGTTGAAACCGAAGCCCGCGGAAACGACGCCGATGGAGCCGACGATAGAAGATGGATCGGCGATGATCTCGTCGCCGGCGATGGCGATCATGTAGCCGCCGGAAGCCGCGACATCCTCCACGAAGACGAGGACGTCCTTCTTGTGCTCCTCGGCCAGCGCCCGGATACGGGTGTAAATCAGCCGCGACTGGACTGGCGACCCGCCCGGCGAATTCACCAGAAGCGCCACGGCGGGCGCTTCCTTCACCTTGAAGGCGCGCTCCAGCGTCTGCGCACAGGAGGAAAGCGTCAGGCCCGGGCGAAGCGGCGTCGACATGCCGATCGCCCCATGCAGGCGGACCACAGGCACGGTCGGTTTCGTTTTTCCAAGTTTTCCGGGCAGATACTTGCGGATTTTGTTGAGCACGTCGGTTTCCCGCTGCGGAGTGTAAGAGGGCTACGAATTCGATATAGGTTTTCTTGATCCAAGTGAAAGGACTTCTACGCGCCGCCCTCTTCAAGGGCGGCCCTGATCGCCAGGAAGTCGCGCCATGCGAGGCGTTTTTGCGCCGGATTGCGCAGGAGATAGGCCGGGTGAAGCGTTGCGATCGCCCTGATCTGCCGCTTGCCCGTGTCATAGGTCATCCAGCGTCCGCGAAGGCGCAATATCCCGTCGGTGACGCCAAGAAGCGCCTTGGCCGAAGCTCCTCCCAGGAACACCAGCACGTCCGGGTCTACAAGTTCGATCTGCCGCTTGATGAAAGGCTTGCAGATTTCCGTTTCCTGCGGGCTCGGCGTACGGTTGCCGGGCGGGCGCCACGGCACGACATTGGCGATATAGACCGACTGCCGGTCAAGGCCAATTGCCGCGAGGATCCGATCCAGAAGCTGGCCCGACCGGCCGACAAAGGGAAGGCCCTGGATATCCTCCTCCCTCCCCGGCGCCTCGCCAACGAACATCACACGGGCCTGCGGGCCGCCATCCGCGAAAACGAGGTTCTTGGCCGTTCGCTTGAGGTTGCAGCCCTCGAAACTGGCCAGGATCCGGTGCAAATCCTCCAGCGTTTCAGCACTCGCCGCCGCCTCGCGCGCTGCGACGATATTTTCATCGCCCGGAACGCTCGGCGCCATCCCCGGCTGAGTTGGCGGTGTCGCTGGTGCGGATTGCGCGGCAGGCGCAGGCCTTTGCATCGGCATTGCGGCCGCGGCGGGACGCATCGGCGGAGCATCATGGCTCGTTCCCGTCGCCGGGCGCTTTGCCTGCGTCTCGACATAGGCGAAGGCATCCACGGCGTCCTCGTCGACCATGCCGTTGACGCCCGCGCCGATGTAGAAATCCATCAGCGCTTCATAGGCGCGCGCAAGCTCCGCCGCGCTTGGCGGCGCTTCGCCGTTGTCGCCAGTATCCGGGCCGGAAGTCGTCATGGCTCCTTGTCGCAAATGCCGGCCACAATCGCAATCGTCATTGCCTGCAAGGGCCGATACCCGAAAGCGTCAACGGATAGCCCGACGCCACTTGCACTCGACCATCATTCCGTTTACGTAAACGTCATTATCCTTTAGGGCCGACGCTCAACGATTGCGACGCGTTCCGCGCTGCACTAAACAGGAAACTGCGGGATATGTCGCTTGGCGTGTATGGAAACGCCGCGTCCGGGCTTCGGAATTCAGCCTTCGGATGCTAGCGATTGAGAAACAGGCAAACAGGCGGGCGGGTGCGCCGCATCCGCCCGAGGCGGGAGAGAGACATGGCCGAGACCGAGGCACTTCCTGAACGCGAGAGCATGGAATTCGACGTCGTGATCGTCGGCGCCGGGCCGGCCGGCCTTGCGGCTGCGATCCGGCTCAAGCAGATCGCGAACGAAAAGGGCGAGGAACTTTCCGTCGTCGTCCTGGAAAAGGGGTCAGAAGTCGGCGCGCATATCCTCTCGGGCGCGGTGATCGATCCCGTCGCCATCGACAAGCTCCTGCCCGAGTGGCGCGAGGAGGAAACCCCGATCAAGACGGCGGTCACCGCCGATCATTTTCTGGTGCTCGGGCCCGCCGGTTCCATGCGCCTGCCGAATTTCATGATGCCGAAGCTCATGAACAACCACGGCAACTACGTGGTCTCGCTCGGCAACGTCTGCCGCTGGCTTGCCGAAAAGGCGGAAGCCCTCGGCGTCGAAGTCTATCCGGGCTTTGCCGCCGCCGAAGTTCTTTACGATGAGAAAGGCACGGTCGTCGGTGTCGCCACCGGCGACATGGGCATCGGGCGCGACGGAAAGCCGAATGCAAACTACACGCGCGGCGTGGAACTTCGTGGCAAATATGTGCTCATCGGCGAAGGTGCGCGCGGCTCTCTCGCCAAGCAGCTCATCGCGAAGTTCGCTCTCGACAAGGACAGCGATTTTCCGAAGTTCGGCATCGGCATAAAGGAGCTTTGGGAGATCGATCCGGAAAAGCACCGTCCCGGTCTCGTCCAGCACACCTTCGGCTGGCCGCTCGACAACAAGACCGGCGGCGGGTCCTTCCTCTATCACCTGGAAGACAATCAGGTCGCCGTCGGCTTCGTCGTGCACCTGAACTACGAGAACCCGCACCTGTCGCCCTTCGACGAGTTCCAGCGCTTCAAGACGCATCCGGCGATCCGAGACACTTTCGAGGGCGGCAAGCGCATCTCCTACGGCGCGCGCGCCATCACCGAGGGCGGCTATCAGTCCGTGCCTAAGCTTTCCTTCCCCGGTGGCCTCATCATCGGCTGTTCGGCGGGCTTCGTGAACGTGCCGCGCATCAAGGGCTCGCACAATGCCATGCTCTCGGGCATGATCGCCGCCGAGCATGTCTTCGACGCGCTGGCGGAAGGCAAGACAAACGCCGAACTCACCGCCTTCGATACCGCCTGGCGCGAAAGCGAGATCGGCGATGATCTGCGGAAAGTGCGCAACGCCAAGCCGCTCTGGTCGAAGTTCGGCACGGTTATCGGCATCGCCCTTGGCGGGCTCGACATGTGGACGAACGAGCTTTTCGGCATATCCTTCTTCGGCACGATGAAGCACGGCAAGCCGGATTCAAAGACGCTGAAGCCTGCATCCGAATGCAAGCCGATCGCCTATCCCAAGCCCGACGGTGTCGTCTCCTTCGACAAGCTCTCCTCCGTCTTCCTGTCCAACACCAACCACGAGGAGGACCAGCCGATCCACCTCAAGGTGAAGGATATGGAACTGCAGAAGAAGTCGGAGCATGACGTATTCGACGGCCCGTCGAACCGTTACTGCCCCGCAGGCGTCTACGAATGGGTGGAGGAAGGCGAGGACGCGCCGAAATTCCAGATCAACGCGCAGAACTGCGTGCACTGCAAGACCTGCGACATCAAGGACCCGAACCAGAACATCACCTGGACGGTGCCCGAAGGCGCCGGCGGACCGAACTACCCGAACATGTGAGTCTCAGTCTTGGTGCTCTGCGCCTCACAACGGACGTCATCCCGGCCCGCGTGCGCTCAAGCGCATCGCGAGAGCCGGGATCCAGCATTTCGCCCGCACGTCAGCACACTTTCACGAAAAGAGCGGGCGTCGCCCGCGACAATTTTCCGGGAAGGCTCGCCACACACATTTCCTCACCTCTTCGCCGCGATATTCCTCCCCCCTTGCGGCGCGATTTCTTCTTTCAGGAACTGATCGGCAAAGGCATCGAGCGCCGCCCAATCGGTGAATTCCAATTCTCCTGAAGGCCCCATTTCCACGCCCTTGGCGCGCAGGATCGCGTGCAGGATCCAGCGCTTGATGAACCCGAGCCTTGCATCGCGCACGGCACCTGCCGCCAGATGCGTGCAATCGGCCTCCCAGCCTGCCTTTTCGAAGAACTCGGCAACGCATCGATGAGCCGCCGCGACATCCTCGCTGGTATCGCCATGCGCCGAAAGGCTCACGGAGACGAACCCCGTCGGCACGCCGCAGAGCGCCTCGCGGTGTGATTTCACGAACCGGATCAGCTCTTTCTGGTGACGGCCAGCATGGAGGGAGCCTGCAAGCAGAGCCGCGTCGAAAGGCTCTAGAGCATATTCCGTCAAAACGGCGTCGTTTTGACGATAAGAATATGCTTCAACATATTGATTCTGGAGCGTTTTCTTGTCACGAAAGCGGTTCCGCTTTCGTGGAAAGCGCTCCAGCGCCGGAACGCCATTCTTGGCAACATCGACCAGTTGAACGCCCGCGCCGTGGTCCCTCAACCGCGCCGCAATGCGCTCGACGATCTTCCGCGTCTGGCCTTCAGTAGAGGCATAGGCGACCAGAACCTGCACCATAACGCGTGTTCCCTTGGTGAAACCTCAGGCGTCAGAATGCGTCCAGTTGTGCCCTTCACGCCATGACGTGGCTCAAGCGCATGCCCCCAAAAGTGGATGCAGTTTTTGGGATAAGGGCATGCGATATCAAATAGCCTTTCATGCACTCACCTGCCCGCGCATCTGCGCCTCGACCGCCGCGAAGGCGGACATGTTCACCACCCCGCGCGAGGTGACCGAAGGTGTGAGGATATGCGCTGGCTTCGCCGTTCCCAGAAGGATCGGCCCCACATGGAGCGAATCCGTCATCACCTTGACGAGGTTCAGCGCGATATTGGCGGCATCGAGCGTCGGGAAGACGAGCAGGTTCGCCTCACCTTCGAGCTTCGAATTCGGAATAACACGCTTGCGCATGGCTTCCGACAAAGCCGCATCGCCGTGCATCTCGCCATCGACCTCAAGCTCCGGCGCCCGCTTCCAGATGAGCTTCAGCGCCTCGCGCATTTTCGAGGCCTGCGCGCTGTCGCGCGAGCCGAAGTTGGAGGACGAAAGAAGCGCGGCCTTGGGCGTGATGCCGAAGCGGCGGATTTCCTTCGCCGCAAGACATGTCATCTCGGCGATTTCTTCCGCCGTTGGATCTATCGTCACATAGGTATCGGTGAAGAACGTCGCTCCGGTGGAGTTGATCAGCAGCGAAAGTGCCGAGAAATCCTTCACCCCTTCAGCGCAGCCGATGATGTTGCGCACATCGCGCAAGTGCTTGGAAAACCGGCCCTCCAGACCGCAGATCAGAGCGTCCGCCTCTCCGCGGTGCACCGCAAGCGCGCCGATCACCGTGTTGTTGGAACGCACCATCGTGCGTGCGGCCTCCGGCGTCACGCCCTTGCGTCCGACAAGTTCGCTAAGCGTATCGACGTAGTCGCGGTAGCGCGGATCGTCTTCCGGATTGATGACTTCGAAGTCCTTGTCCGGCCGCACTCTCAGGCCGAAACGCTCGCAGCGCGCCTCGATCACCGCCGGACGGCCGATCAGGATCGGCTTGGCGAGCCCATCCTCCATAAGCACCTGTGTCGCGCGAAGCACGCGCTCGTCCTCGCCGTCGGAATAGATGATCGTTTCCTTTACGTCCCGCGCGGCGGCGAAGATCGGCTTCATGATCAGGCCGGAGCGGAAGACGAAGCGGTTGAGGCGGTCGTGATAGGCCTCGAAGTCCTCGATCGGGCGTTCGGCGACGCCTGTGTCCATCGCCGCGCGCGCCACAGCGGGCGCGATCCTCAGGATCAGCCGCTGGTCGAAGGGCGAAGGGATCAGATATTTCGGGCCGAAGGTTTCCGAAACGCCGCCGTATGCGCGCGCCGCAACGTCGGAAGGCTCCTCGCGCGCAAGCTGGGCGATCGCCTCGACGGCGGCAAGCTTCATCTCCTCGTTGATTGTCGTCGCACCCACGTCAAGCGCGCCACGGAAGATATAGGGAAAGCAAAGCACATTGTTCACCTGGTTCGGATAGTCCGAACGCCCGGTGCAGATGACGGCGTCGTCGCGCACGGCCAGCGCTTCTTCCGGCATGATCTCCGGCTTCGGGTTGGCAAGCGCCAGGATCAGCGGCCGGTCCGCCATTTTGGCGACCATTTCGGGCTTCAGCACGCCAGCTGCCGATAGCCCCAGAAAGACGTCGGCACCCTCA
Source organism: Stappia sediminis (assembly GCF_009826895.1). GTDB lineage: Bacteria > Pseudomonadota > Alphaproteobacteria > Rhizobiales > Stappiaceae > Hongsoonwoonella > Hongsoonwoonella sediminis. The sequence goes on from NZ_WUMV01000006.1 coordinate 429,742, forward strand.
ATTACGTCACCGAGCGTGCGAAGCTCCGTCTTTTGCGCGAACACCGCCTTCCACTCGTCCATCAGCGCCTCGCGGCCCTCGTAGACGACGCCCTCGATATCGGTCACCCAGATGTTTTCGCGCTTCGCGCCGAGCGAGACCAGAAGGTTGAGGCAGGCAAGGGCCGCAGCACCTGCGCCCGATGCAACGATCTTCGCCTCTTCGATTGGCTTGCCGCCAAGCTCCAGTCCGTTGCGCACCGCCGCAGCCACGATGATCGCCGTACCGTGCTGGTCGTCGTGGAAGACGGGAATGTTCATGCGCTCGCGCAGGCACCGCTCGATGACGAAACATTCCGGCGCCTTGATGTCTTCCAGGTTGATCCCGCCGAAGGTCGGCTCCAGCGCGCCCACCGCATCGCAGAAACGATCCACATCGAATTCGTTCACCTCGATGTCGAAGACGTCGATCCCGGCGAACTTCTTGAACAACACCGCCTTGCCTTCCATCACCGGCTTGGAGGCGAGCGGGCCGATGGAACCGAGGCCCAATACCGCCGTTCCGTTGGAGATCACGCCAACAAGATTGCCGCGCGCGGTGTATTCCGCAGCCGTTCCCGGGTCCCTGGCGATTTCAAGACACGGAGCCGCAACACCCGGCGAATAGGCAAGCGCAAGGTCGCGCTGGTTGCCGAGCGGCTTGATCGGCTGGATTTCAAGCTTTCCGGGCCTTGGATAGCGATGGAAGAAAAGGGCGGCTTCATCGAGGTCTGCGGCGGTCGGCTGTTTTTCGCTCATGGTTTCGGCTTCTTGTAGGACGGCATAAATTGACGAACGGAATCAACCTATCAGCTTTGCCGCGAAAGGCCATTCGCACGAACGTCCCGGAACGGCAAAAGACTGTTGCCCATCCATCTGCTTCGCCTTCTTTGCACAAAGGACGTCATCCCGGACAAGTGAGGCAAAGCCGAGCGATGATCCGGGAACCAGCGCATATGTTGCGCGTTAGCGCACGATACAAAACCAAGGTGCGGGCTTTGCCCGCAAATATATCTGGTTCCCGGCTCTCGCGATGCGCTTAAGCGCACGCGGGCCGGGATGACGGCCTTCCATCCATTACAAGCCCTCACCCCCTCTCCCGCGCTCGGACGAAAACCCTCAGCAGAATGTAGAGCGTCGTGGCGTTCAGGATGTGCCAGATGAAATGCGTGCCATGGGGAAATTCGGCGCAGACCGGCGCATCGAGCATCCTGAAGGACATGGAAACGGCGAACACGGCGGCAGCCCCGAACAATCCAAGCGCGGTTCCCGCCTCCTTTCCAAGCAGGGCAAGGCCGGTGATCACCATCGCCAGGAATGCCGGCACATAGCTGCCGGTCGAGCCGAAGGCGAAGCTCAACGGCTCGCCCCACCAATATGAGATGACACCGAAAACGACGACGATCCCGATGGCGGAAATGATCCGGAAACCGAAAAAGCGGCGCATGGCGAGGAATAGATAGCTGTAGATGAAGATCGAGATCGGCAGCACGTCGGCAAGCAGCGCCCAGCGCGTGGCAAGCGTGTGAAACAGAAACGAGCCGACGCCGATCACCGCAACGAGGCCCGTCAGGATCCAGGCCGGCAAATCGGCGGGCCTTGCCTTTGCCAGCGACAGCGCGATCAAGCCGGCGGCGATCAGGAAAGCGATGTTCGTTATGGCGTTGAGCGGCTCGGCCCAGAAGCTTGCATCCGCGCGCTCGCAATAGACGTCGACCTGCCTGAACCAGTCCATCCACTTTCTCCCGCCATCGAATCGAATGCGAAAATGGCAATGCGGCGATACGAAGCTGTGACGAACGCCCACCTTCAATCCGGCCGAAATAACGAATACAAATTTGCATTCCACCGGAGAGCAACATGAACCGTATCGACGAAAGCCGCCCCTTCATACCCATGCGTATCGCCGTGTTGACGGTTTCCGACACGCGCTCGCTCGACGAAGACAAGAGCGGGGCGACCTTGGCCGCGCGTATCGAGGAGGCGGGCCATAAGCTCGCGGACCGAAAAATCGTGAAGGACGATGTCGATGAGATTCGCAAAGTGGTCGGCGGCTGGATCGATTCGCCCGAGGTCGATGTCGTCATCACCACGGGCGGGACGGGCTTTACCGGGCGCGACGTGACGCCGGAGGCGGTCGAGCCGCTGTTCGAAAAGCGCATGGACGGCTTTTCCTACGCCTTCCACCGCATTTCCTACGACAAGATCGGAACCTCCACGATCCAGTCGCGCGCGACGGGCGGCGTTGCCAGGGCGACCTATATTTTCGTGCTGCCGGGTTCCACTGGTGCGTGCAAGGACGCCTGGGACGGCATCCTGAAATACCAGCTCGACTATCGTCACATGCCTTGCAACTTCGTGGAAATCATGCCCCGCCTCGACGAACACCTGAAACGCGGCAAGCTTCGCGAAGCCTGAAACTGATCCAATCGGGCCTGTCCTGTGTATCTACCTGGAAGGGTTTGACGTTGCTCACTCTATCGTGAGTCGCGCTTTACCTGCTCTGTGGCAACCCTATTCTCGAATGGGTTCACCACTTTCCGAAACGGGAGGTCAAGGATTAATGATCGATTTCAAGCTTAGCCGCCGCGCGGCCCTTTCCTCTGTGGCGGGTGCCGCGGTCGCAGCGCCATTCGTTCTCAAGGGCGCCACGCCCGCGAGGGCGGAAGCTCCTCTTCTCGGCGCTGCCCAGCCGCGTTTTCGTCGCATCAAGCTCGGCGCCTTCGAGGTGACGACCATGCTCGATGCCGAGCGCGGTGTCGGCGGCCCGCATCCGATCTTCGGCCAGGACCAGAGTGCCGAGGCTGTCGCGGAGCTTGCGAAGGAAAATTATCTGCCCACCGACAAGATGGTGATCGGCTTCGCGCCGGTTCTCGTCAACACGGGCAGCCAGCTCGTGCTGTTCGATACCGGCCTCGGCGGCGATGCCGGCACTCTGCCGGATCAGCTCAAGGCCGCGGGCTATTCCACCGACCAGGTCGACATTGTGGTGATCACCCACATGCATCCCGATCACATCGGCGGCCTGATGACGAACGGCAAGCCCACCTTCGCCAAGGCCCGCTATGTCACGGGCCAGGCGGAATATGACTTCTGGTCGGCCGAGGAGCGGCTTTCCGGCGGCACGGAAGGTGTGGCCAAGCTCGTGCGGTCGAACGTCGTTCCGTTTGCGGAACAGATGACCTTCATCGGCAATGAAGGCGAGGTCGTCTCGGGCATTCACGGCATCGACACCTCCGGCCACACGCCGGGGCACATGTCCTATCACATCGAAAGCGACGGCCAGCGCCTGCTGATCTGGGGCGATGTGGCCAATCATTTCGTCGCCTCCATCCAGCGGCCGGACTGGCATGTACGCTTCGACATGGACAAGGAAAAGGCCGCGGCCACGCGCAAGCGTGTGTTCGATATGGCAGCGGCCGACCGTCTGGCCGTCACGGGCTATCACATGCCTTTCCCTGCCATCGGTTACATCTCCACCAATGGCGGCGGCTACAGCTGGGTACCGGCGAGCTATCAGTTCTCTGTCTGACCCGTCGGGTCCGTTTCCAACGGAAAAGACCCCGCGGCGCATCGCTGCGGGGTCCTTCATTTTCGCCACAAGCCTGAGGAGTCAAGCCGCCTTTGCCGCAATCCCCTCGGGAACGGCAGATGTCGCTACCGCCGCGCGAAGGAGCACGAGGCGCCTGCGGCCGATGCGCCGGGCGAACTCCCTGTGCGGTGTCGCGGCGTCGTCACGATGCCCGCCGAGGCTGCGGTAGAACTCCTTCGGGATGACCAGTGGCTGCTCGCAAAAGGGTGCTGCCAGCAACCGGCTGTTCACCGCCGCCCGCCACTCCCTGAAGCGCGCCCGCCAGCCGAAGTCGTCGAGCGAAAGGCTCAGCACCGCCGCAATATCCTTGCGCCCGTTTCGCCCTGCACGCTCGGCAAAAATGCGCATCTCCTCGCCCCAGCCCGGCTGCGGCACGCTGCCCGGGCTCAGGAACAACAGCCAGTCGCCGCGCCTCGCCGCATCGGCGCCGGCGGCGAGACACGCGCCCAGGCTGCCCCGGTTGATCAGGAATTCCGCGCCCGCCACATCGGCCACCCGCTCCGTATCGTCATCGGAGCCCCGGTCGACGACGACCACCTCCCTGACGAGGCCTTCCGCCGCCGCCGGCACGAGGGCGGCAAGCGAATGCACCAGCGCACGCTCGTTGTTCAATGTCGGAATGATGACGCTCAGCATGAGCTCTTTTTAGCGGCATTCGCCCGGTTTGGCGAGTTCGTGCGATTTTCCTTCGAATTCGGGCCTGTTTCCATCTCCATCTCTGCAACACGCCACTTGCCGGGATCGGGCCGCCTGATATATGTTCTTCTTATGTTCTCTTTTTGAGTTTCGATCATGCGACACGCTCCATCCAGCACCGCCGCCCGTCACCTGCCCGAAGATCCGGCGTTCGATCCGGACACCTGCATCGATTTCGAGGTGGCGGATACCCCTCCCCCGGCGATCCACGCAGACCGTCGGCGGGGCCGTGGCGCGGGGCTCAACATGTCGGGCCGCTTCGAACGTCAGTCGCGCGAGATTTTCGACGACGGCTGGGAATCGATCGAGGATCTTCCGCCCTTCAGGACCGAGGTTCAGGAAGAGCGTGCGCGCACGATCATCACCCGCAACGAATCGCCCGACATCTCGTTCGACCGCTCGATAAACCCCTATCGCGGCTGCGAGCACGGCTGCGTTTACTGCTTCGCCCGCCCGACCCACGCCTACATGGGCCTGTCCCCCGGCCTCGATTTCGAATCCCGCCTCTTCGCCAAGCCGAACGCGGCGGAACTTCTGGAGCGCGAGCTTTCAAAACCCGGCTATAGCCCCCGCACGATCGCCATCGGCACCAATACCGACCCCTATCAGCCGATAGAGCGGCAATGGAAGATCATGCGCGAAATCCTTGAGGTTCTGGACCGCTGCAATCATCCGCTCGGCATCGTCACCAAGTCGGCGCTCGTCACCCGCGATATCGACATTCTTTCGAAGATGGCCGAGCGCGGGCTGGTCAAGGTCGCGCTTTCCGTCACCACGCTTGACCGCAAGCTCGCAAGGACGATGGAACCGCGCGCATCCACGCCTGAAAAGCGTCTCTCCGCGATCCGCGCCCTGTCGGATGCGGGCATCCCCACATCGGTCATGGTCGCCCCCGTCGTGCCCGCGCTCACGGACAGCGAGATGGAGGCGATCCTGACAGCCGCTCACGATGCCGGCGCGAGCGAAGCAGGCTATATCCTCCTGCGCCTGCCGCTGGAGGTAAGCCCCCTCTTCCGGGACTGGCTCTTGAGGAACCGGCCCGACCGCTATCAGCATGTCATGAACATCCTGCGGTCCATGCGTGGCGGCAAGGATTACGATGCCGAATGGGGCAAGCGCTTTCGGGGGCAAGGGCCTTACGCACAGCACCTTGGCAGACGCTTCACGCTTGCCGCAAGGCGTTTGGGCCTGAACCGGCGCCGTTTCAAACTGAGTGCGGACGCCTTCATCGCGCCTCAGAAGGGCGGCGTGCAACTCGCCCTGTTTTGAATCGATTTGCGGGGGATGAAAAGGCGATCCGGCTTGAGCATCCGCGAGGTCGTGCGCCACTATTCATCCATGCATGATTTCGCCCTCGTCGCACCGCTATCGCTGGACCTGCCCGATACGCTTTCGCCCGAGAAGGAAGCGAAGATCGCCTCCCGCTTCGCTTGCCGCCTTGCCGGTGTGGACGAGGCCGGGCGCGGGCCTTGGGCCGGGCCGGTCGTCACCGCCGCCGTCATCCTGGATTATGCGCGCCTGCCCGCGGGCCTGAACGATTCCAAGAAGCTGACGGAAGCCCGCCGCGAAGCCCTGTTTGAGGAAATCTGCGGCACGGCGGATGTTTCCGTGGCCTACGCCTCGCCAGCACGTATCGATGTCATGAATATCCGCGGGGCAACCCTTTGGGCAATGACGCGTGCCGTGGCGGGTCTCGGCCTCGCCCCCCAGGCCTGTCTCATTGACGGGCGTGACGTGCCGCCCTCCCTTGCCCTTCCCGCGCAGGCGGTGGTCAGGGGCGATGGCAGGTTGCTGGCGGTCGCCGCTGCGTCAATTGTCGCAAAGGTGGTGCGCGACCGTCTCATGGTCCGCCTGGATGCTCATGTGCCCGGTTACGGTTTCGCCGGTCACAAGGGATACGGCACCGCAGAGCATGCCGCCGCCCTTTCCCGCCTCGGCCCGTGCGCCCATCACAGGCGCAGTTTCCGCCCGATCCGCGACCTTCCAGGCATCGCAGGCTGATCCGCAAATGAAAACGGCCCCGAAACCGGGGCCGTTCGAACGTCCGTGAAGCCTGCGGTTCGGTCAGTTCAACCGGCCTTTGACTTCCTCGATGCTCTTTTTCATCAGATCGTCGGCAATCTTGCCGGAGACCTTGCCTTCCAGGATCTTGCGGGCGGCAGAGACTGCGATATCGGCCGCGCGCGCGCGCACTTCCGCCACCGCCTGGCCTTCGGCCTGCTCGATCTTGCGCTCGGCTGCCTTCGTGCGCCGCTCGATCATTTCCTGAAGAGCTTCGTTCGCCTCGACGGTCATGCGCTCGGCTTCGAGTTTGGCTTCGGCGACGATCGCCTCAGCTTCCTCTTCGGCTTCACGGCGCTTGCGCTGGTACTCCGCCAGCAGGGCCTGCGCCTCTTCGCGCAGCTTGCGGGCTTCCTCCAGTTCGTTGGAAATCGTCTCCGCGCGTTTGTCGAGCGAGGAGCCGACCGTGCCCGGCACCTTGAAGTAGTAGAGCACTGCGAAAAACAGGATCAGTGCGATCAGCGCCCAGAATGTAGCGTCCATCGTGCTCTCCTATTTCATCGCGCCGTCGATCGCCTTGGAAAGCTCGGTCTTGGTCGGCGCCTTGCCGATGAGCGTTTCCACAAGCGTCGTGGTGGTGTCGGTTGCGATCTCGCTCACCTGCGAAAGGGCGGCGCTCTTGATCTCGCCGATCCTTGCCTCGGCCTCCGAAAGCTTCTTGGAAAGGCCTTCTTCGGCTTCGCCCCGGCGAGCCTCGGTTTCGGCCTTCAGCTTTTCGCGCGTATCGTGCGCAATTCCGTGGGCGCGGTTGCGCGCTTCGGCCAGCGCCTGTTCGTAGGCGGCCACGGCGGCGTCGCCTTCCTGCTTGAGGCGGTTCGCCTCCGCAAGATCGCCCGCGATGCGGTCGCGCCGGTCTTCAAGGATGCCCGCGATGCGCGGCAGGGCAACCTTGCTCATGATCCAGTAGAGAAGCCCGAAAGTGATCGCGAGCCACAAGAGCTGCGAAGCGAAGGTCTCGCTGTTGAACGGCGGGAACCCTACGCTCGCGTGGGCGTCGTGGGGCACCTCGGTGCCGGCGGCGTGTTCGCCGGTCGTTTCTGATGCGGCCTGTGTCGTCGCCATACCCTTCATCCTTGCCCTGTTTCAGTGACGCCGCCGGACGATAAATCCCTGACGATTAACCATGTTCCGGCAATTCGTCTCCGGCCTGTCGCCGGATGGCGCTGGAACCGGGCGCCGGGAATCGTTCCCGCCGCCCGGCCCGATCTGCGTCGCTGTCGTCCGTCCGGAAAATCAGACGGCGAAGAGGAGGAGGAGAGCCACCAGCAGCGAGAAGATGCCGAGAGCTTCGGTAACGGCGAAGCCGAAGATCAGGCGGCCGAACTGGCCGTCGGCGGCCGATGGGTTGCGCAGGGCACCCGAGAGGTAGTTACCGAAAATGCTGCCGAGGCCGATGGCTGCGCCACCCATGCCGAGGCAGGCGATGCCGGCACCGATCAACTTTGCTGCTTCAGCTTCCATGACGTTTGCTCCTTGTAAGATTGCAGCGACGTGAAGAATGGCCCCGCGCCGCGGGGCCGTCAGGTTGTCCTCAGTGGCTCGGATGAAGAGCGTCGTTGAGGTACATGCAGGTCAACACCGTGAAGACGTAGGCCTGCAGGAAAGCGACCAGGAATTCCAGGCCGGTGAGCGCCACGCCCATGACGAGCGGCAGGATCGAGGTGATCGGCCCGAAGATGCCGAGCGCATCGCTCGCCAGCAGCGAGACGACGAAGCCGGTAAAGACTTTCAGCGTGATGTGTCCGGCGAGCATGTTGGCGAAGAGACGAACCGAAAGGCTGATCGGACGCGAAAGGAACGAGATCACCTCGATCAGCGTCACCAGCGGGACGAGCGCACCGGGCACGCCGTGAGGCACGAACAGGCCGAGGAACTTGGCGCCGTGCTTGGCGAAACCGTAGATGACCACAAGGCCGATCACGACCATGGCGAGCGCGAAGGTCACGATAAGGTGGCTCGTCACCGTGAAGAAATACGGAAACATGCCGAGAAGGTTGGCGATCAGCACGAACATGAAGATGGAGAAGACGAAGGGAAAAAAGCGCATCCCCTCGTTTCCGGCCGAACTTCGCAGCGTACTCGCCACGAACTCGTAGCTCATTTCCACCATCGACTGCCAGCGCGTCGGCACGAGGCCCCGTCCGCTGGTGCCCATGATCAGGAAGAGCGCGGTCACGGCGACGGTCGCCACCATGAAGAGCGCCGAATTCGTAAATGAAAGATCAAGGCCCCCGACCTCGATCGGAATGATCTTGCTGATCTGGAACTGATGGATCGGATCGTTCGCCACCGGCTCAGCCCCTCTTCCTTGTCTCGATCATGTCGGGCATTGCGCCCGAATGGTTCATATTCATGACTCTTGCGCCCGCAACTCTCAGTCGTTCCGGCCGCGGCCCCCGCCGTAAGGGTCGGACACGAGCCCGGCCGACCTCAAGACGTTTATCACGCCCGCGACGAACCCCAGCAGCAGGAATACGATTAGCCCCCAGGGCGACGTTCCCAGACCGCTGTCGATCAACCAGCCGATTCCGCTACCCACCAGAATACCGGCGACGAATTCCGTCGACAGCCTCAGGGCTAGCGCAATGCCTTTCGCGTCACCCTCGCGCTTGCTGCCGTGGCGGACTTCCTCCGCCTGGCGCTTCGCATCGAGCGATCGGCTAAGCCGGTCCATCCGTTCGGACAGATCCGCTCCCCGAGGTTTTCCCTCGCCGCTTTCCTTACCGGTATTCTCTGGAGACATGGTCTGGATCCCCGTCGTTTCCGGCTGGAAATCGGCGTTGGGTGAAGCCCCCGAAAGCCGGGCGCACCATAGTCGGCACCCTATAGCCTGTCAAGGCGGCATGAATACGGGTTAACCTGCTGATTTTGCTTGATATTCCACTTTTGGCGAAGGCTGTGGCCGGGCCGCTTCGCAAGCTTCCACCGAAAACTTCCGGGGAGGAATCGCTCTCGCGCGGACTTCAGACCGCTTCAAGGAAGCTTTCCGCCGTCTCGAGATCGACGGAAACGAGCTGCGAAACGCCGCGTTCGGCCATGGTCACGCCGAACAGGCGATTCATGCGCGCCATGGTGATCGGGTTGTGCGTAATGACCACGAAACGCGTGTCGGTATTGCGCGTCATTTCCTCCAGAAGATCGCAATAACGCTCGACGTTGGCATCGTCGAGCGGGGCGTCCACCTCGTCGAGCACGCAAATCGGCGCGGGATTCGTCAGGAACACCGCGAAGATCAGCGCCATGGCGGTCAGCGCCTGCTCGCCGCCGGAAAGAAGGGTCATCGTCTGCGGTTTCTTGCCCGGCGGGCGGGCGATGATTTCGAGGCCCGCCTCCAGCGGGTCTTCGGCATCGACGAGTTGAAGTTCCGCGGTGCCCCCGCCGAAAAGATGGGTAAAAAGGCGCTGGAAGTGATCGTTTACCTGCCCGAACGCCTTCAACAGGCGCTCGCGCGCCTCCCGGTTCAGGTTGGAAATCCCGTTGCGCAGCCGCTTGATCGCCTCGATCAGGTCGTCGCGCTCGCTGGCAAGCGTCGTGCGCTGCTCGTCGATTTCGCGCATTTCCTCATCGGCTCGAAGGTTCACCCCGCCAAGGCGCTCGCGCTCGCCCTTCAGCCGTTCCAGCTTGCGCTCCATCGCCTCGTGCTGCGGCAGCGGCGCGCCTTCCTTCAGCCCTGCAAGTTCCGGCAGCGCCGAAACCGGGACTTCAAGCGCCTCGTCGATCCGCGCCTCGATTTCCGCCTTGCGGGCGCGGGCGGCTTCCAGCCGCTCTTCCGTCCTGATCTTGCGTTCGCGGGCGCCCGACAGCGCCTCCAGCGTCGCCTTCGCGCCCCTGTCGAGTTCGGCGAGCGCAGCTTCGGCGGCGACAAGCGCATCGTCGGCCTTCTTGCGGTCCTCTTCGGCGGAAGAGACCTGGCTCAAAAGCTCGCGGCGCTTCAGGTCGATATCCTCCGGCGCTTCGGCAAGCGTCTGCCGCTCTTCTTCCGCCTCCTCGCGCCGCCCGCGCAAAACTTCGATCTGGGACTGCGCGTTGGACACGCGGTTTGCCCAGTTGGCCCGTTCGCGGGCGATCGCCTCAAGCCTGCGGTCGCGCATCTGCCGTTCGCGGGCGACGCCTTCGGCGCTCGCGCGCGCTTGCGCCAGTTCGGCCCGCGCATCGGCAAGCGTGTTGCGCAGTTCGGCAATCGCTTCTGCCAGACCGCCTACTTCGGGAAGGTCGGCGGCATCCGATTCCGCGTCCAGCATGCGCTCTCGCGCTTCGGCGATTTCCTCTTCCAGCCGCTGAACGGTCTCGCGCAAGGTTTCCTGGCGGGAGGAAAGCTGCGTCAGCGCCCTTTCGGCTTCAGCCAACGCCTCACGCGCAAGCATCGCCCTGCGCTGGCTTTCCTTCAGCCGGCCGCGTGCCGCCTGTTCGTCCTCGCCGGCCCGGCGCACGACATCGGACGCTGCCTGAAGTGAGGCCTGACGCACCTCGACCTCGGCTCGTGCTGTCTCGATCTCGTCTTCCAGTGCCGCTAGCCGGTTTTTCTGCTGCAGGCGCTGTGCTGCGGGCGTGGGCGCATCGGCCGCGATCGTGAAGCCGTCCCAGCGCCAGAGATCGCCATCGCGGCTCACAAGCCGCTGGCCGGGCTTGAGAATCGCCTGCAAGGCTGGACCGCGATGCGCATCCACGATGCCGATCTGCGCAAGCCGGCGGTGAAGCGCTGATGGCGCATCGACTTCATGCGACAGCGGCACCGCGCCTTCAGGCAGGGCCGGATCGCCCGCCATGTCTGCGGAACCCGCCCAATGGACAGGCGCTTCGCCGTCGAGCGGCGCATCGAGATCCTCGCCGAGCGCGGCACCAAGTGCCGCTTCGAAGCCCGGCGCCACCTTGATCGCCTCAACGACCGGCTCCCAGTCGCCCGGCGCCTCGACGTTGAGCACCCTTGCAAGCGTGGCCGCTTCCGTTTCAAGCCGCGACAGCTTGCCCTGCGCCTCGGAAAGCGGTGCCCTTGCGGCCTCCAGCGCTTCGCGGGCCGTGCCCGTCGCCTCTTCCGCCTCGGCCACGGTCTCTTCGCCGTTGACGAGTTCGGCTTCGGAAAGCTCCAGTTCCTCGCGGCGCATCGCCGGGCCTTCTTCTCCCGCGATCCGGTCCGTGACGGCGCTCAGTTCGTCCTCAGCCTCCGCCATCTGGCGCGACAGCCGGTCGGCCCGCGCCTTCGCGTCCTGGACAAGGCGCTCCAGTTCCCGGCGCCGCGCGTCGACGCGGGCTTGCTCTTGCGTCAGCTCGCCGAGCTTCGTCTCCAGCGACGCGACCTTTTCCGCCGCCGCCTCGACGCGAGCTCCCGTCTCCTCCGCGCGTTCGGCTTCCGCTTCGTTCTCCAGCCGCAGCTCTTCTTCCTCTTGGGAAAGCAGTTCCAGATGCTCGCCGTTTTCAGCGATCATGCGCTCTTCGCGCTCGATATCGCCGGCAAGCTGCTGCAGGCGCGCGGTCAGGTCCGAAAGCTTCTCGCGCACCCGCCGCTCTTCGGAATCAAGCTCGTTGCGCGCGATGACGAGCCGCTGAAGCACCGCTCCCGCCTTTGCCGCCGCATCGCGAAGTTCCGGCATCCTGTGCTGGGCGATGGCCTGATGTTTCGCGGCTTCCGCCTGCGTCGCGGTTGCCGTCGCCATCTCCTGCGCGGCCGTTTGCGCTTCCGCGTCGGCGGTTTCCAGATGCGCCTTGCCTTCAAGCCAGCGCAAGTAAAGGAGTGTCGCTTCCGTCTGGCGGATTTCGGAGGAAAGGTTGCGGTATCGGCTTGCCTGGCGCGCCTGCCGCTTCAGCCCGTCGAGCTGCTGGTCGATCTGGACGAGAACGTCCTCCAGCCGCTCAAGGTTCTGTTCGGCCCCCTTCAGGCGCAATTCCGCCTCGTGCCGGCGCGAGTGGAGGCCGGAAATGCCGGCCGCCTCTTCCAGGATCATGCGCCGCGAGGTCGGCTTTGCCGCGATCAGTTCGCCGATCTGGCCCTGGCGCACCAGTGCGGGCGAGCGTGCCCCGGTCGAGGCATCGGCGAAGAGAAGCTGCACGTCGCGGGCGCGCACGTCCTTGCTGTTGATCTTGTAGACGGAGCCCGCTTCGCGCTCGATCCGGCGCGTGACCTCCAGAAGGTCGGCGTCGTTGAAGCCGGAAGGTGCCGTACGCGCGCCGTTGTCGAGGAAAAGCGTCACCTCGGCGGTGTTGCGCGCCGGCCGGTTCAGGCTGCCGGAGAAGATCACGTCGTCCATGCCGGACGCGCGCATGTTCTTGTAGGAATTCTCGCCCATGACCCAGCGCAGGGCCTCGACGAGGTTGGACTTGCCGCATCCGTTCGGCCCCACGACGCCTGTCAGCCCCTCGCCGATGACGAATTCCATCGGTTCGACGAAGGACTTGAAACCCAGGACGCGCAGCTTGTTGAACTTCATGGCCGGCTTCTCCGGCCGGTCGTGCTTGCCCGGGAGAATTGGGCCTGGAGGAGCTGAATGCCGGGCACGGGCGAACGCTCGCCCGCCCGCGCCGCGCGCCGGTCACAGATGCTTTGCCAGCTCTTCGTCCAGCTGCTCAACCGTGATCGCTCCATTCACCTTCTCGCCGTTGACGAAGAAGGTCGGCGTCGAACTCACCCCGAACTCGCTCGAGGCGCGATTCTTGATATTGTTTATTGCGTCGAGAAGTTCCTGATTCTGCAAGCAGCTTTCGAAGTTTTCCTGTGTAAATCCGATCTGCTTGGCGAAATTCAACAATGAATTGTAAGGATCGTTGGTGAAAGCCCACTTGCGCTGTTCGGCGAACATGGTGTCCACCACGTCGAAATACTTGTCTTCCGGTGCGCAGCGCGCGAGCATGAAGGCGGCTGTCGCAACCGGATCGAGCGGGAATTCGCGGAACAGGAAGCGCACCTTGCCCTTCTCGATATATTCGCTCTTCAGATGCGGATAGGTGTTCTTGTGGAAATTCGCGCAATGACCGCAGGTCATCGACGCGTATTCCACGATCGTGACGGGCGCGTTTTCATCGCCCAGCGCCATCTCCGGCAGGGGCCCCGCCTGCATCAGCGCTTCCACATCCACGCTTTCCGCCAGTGCCGGAACGGCGCTGAGCGTCAGCCCGGCGGCCAGCATTACGCGGGCGGAACGGTCCAGGAATTGTCTTCTGTTCAAAGTCACCTTGCGTCTTCCTATGCGCTTCGCGGCTTCAGCCGCCGGATTTCGTATCGGCACCCGATAATCGTGCGGGTTGGGCGTCCGTTGAGTGAATGTGTAAGCCCAATTGCTCTCGCGTCAACGGGAGAGGTGAATTGTGGCATCAATGAGAGGTGAGCCAACCTGCCGGTTCACGCTCCGGTGAAATTAACGATCACGTAACTTTTGGTGCAAAAAGCGCATTTTCCCGCAAGGTCGGCGGCTTCGGTGCTTTTCATGCTCGCAACACGGCGCTACGCACGTCCGCTCGTAATTCCGCAACCGGAGGGATGATGGTCCGCGCGCCCGTTCTCGTCGCCGCCTGTCTGGCTCTTGCCGCCTGCCAGTCGGGCTCCGAAAGCCCGCCGCCTGCTTTATTCGCCTCGGCGCCCCAGGTGGAACCTGCCGTTGCAGCTCATCGGGGCGACAGCGGACAGCCTGTCTCGGCTCCCCTCTCGCTCGTGCCGGAAACGGCCGCGCAATCCGTCCCTTCCGCAGTCTCGCCGGCTCGGCCGTTCGTTGCGGCGGCTACGCAAGGGTCCACGCTTTCCGGCACGGATCTCGGTGAAATCACTCAAGGGTATTGGCGGGTGGTAACGCTTGCCGGCTGCGGCCTTCGCTTTGGCCACCCCGGCGTTGCCGGCGCTCCGGTCTCGGCCTCCGGCTGCGGCGCATCCGCTGTGGCCGGCGCGCATACATGGTCGGTGACAGGCGACACCTTGCGTCTTCTGGATGCGAGCGGCGTCGAAGTCGCAACGCTTTTCGTGGACAGGCCGGATCTTCTGACGGGCTATACGCCGTCGGGTGCGGAAATCGTCCTCAGCAGGTAATCCCGCTCAGCGGTTTTTTGCGATCACGGCGCGCCCGAGCCTTTCCAGCGCGCGGCGCAAATGCGGTGCCGTCACTTCGGAAACCTTTTTCGAAAGCTCGCATTCCTCGTCGCGCGTAAGCTCCCTCAAGGGCACGGGTTCCGCTTTCTTGCGCGCCACCACCGGGCGCTGGACGATCTTGATGCGCCCCACCGCCGCCCAGCCGAAATAGTCGTTGATACGGTCGATCAGCGTCGGGAGCTCATGGGTCAGGAAAAGCGCCGTCGCCCCGTCGGTATGGACCGTGAGGGTCGCGGGATCTGGCGCGTGATCGCCGCTGCCGTCGGCGGAACGCGGCCAGTGGAGCCGTGCCGGCTGGACGCGGGTTGCATATCGTTCGCCGACGATGTCCGGCCAGTCCGACAGCAGGTCGGCGGTGGCGAAGCCGCGTTTCTTAACGGCGGCGGCGATCGGCCTTGCGATGAGTTCGCCGAGCGGGCGCGCGTTCGTTAGGCGCTTTGCGCCGGCTCCGCTATGCAATCTGGAATCGTTCGTCGCCATGGCCGCTCTTTCTTCGACCGATCCCCGGACCGGCTGAATTGTAACCCGAAGCAGTATTTTCCACAAAATTTCAGCCCGATTCGCATGAGAATTTCTGCGAAACAAGAACAACCTGTGTGAAACCTCTTGAAATCTTCGTTTTCAACACGATCCTCGACACCGTCATGACGCTTGCCGCAGCACCCTCCGCCCTCATCGCCTGGTACGACCGTCACGCCCGCCCGCTTCCCTGGCGCGTCTCGCCGGAAGACCGCGCGCTCGGCGTCGTTCCGGACCCCTATCACGTGTGGCTGTCGGAGGTGATGCTGCAACAAACGACGGTCGCGGCGGTGAAGTCCTATTATTCGGCCTTTGTCGAGCGCTGGCCCCGGGTGGAAGATCTCGCGGCGGCTGGAGAAGAGGACGTCATGAAGGCCTGGGCGGGCCTCGGCTATTATTCGCGCGCCAGAAACCTGAAGAAATGCGCCGAAACCGTCGCCCGCGACCATGGCGGCCGCTTTCCGCAAACGGAGGAAGGGCTGAAGGCCCTTCCCGGCATCGGTCCTTATACGGCGGCCGCGATAGCGGCGATCGCCTTCGACCGTCCGGCCGCCGTCGTCGACGGCAACATAGAGCGTGTGATCACGCGGCTCGAAGCGATCGAAACGCCCCTTCCCGATGCCAAGCCGCAGATCCGCGATCATGTGGCTGAATTGATGCCGCCGGACCGGCCGGGGGATTTCGCGCAAGCGATGATGGACCTCGGCGCGACGATCTGCACGCCGCGAAAGCCGGCCTGCGCCCTTTGTCCGTGGATGGACGAATGCGCGGGTCGCCGAAAAGGGATCGCGGAAACTTTGCCGCACAAGGCGGCGAAAGCGCAAAAGCCCACCCGGCGCGGCATGGCCTTCGTCGCCGTGCGTGAGGATGGCGCGGTTTTATTGCGCCGCCGCCCCCCGCGCGGCCTCCTTGGCGGAATGAGCGAGCCGCCGACGAGCGAATGGGCCGCCGATGCCGTGACCGACCGTCCGCTCGATGCCCCATTGGCGTTGAAATGGCGGAAATCGCCTGCCCCCGTCCGCCATACCTTTACCCATTTCCATCTGGAGATGACGGTCTGGCGCGCGGACGCCCCGGCGGGCACGCCTCCTCCGCACGGGCACTGGTGGTCGCCCTCTCACGAGATTTCCGGCGAAGCCCTGCCGACGGTCATGAAGAAGGCGGTTGCCGCCGGCCTCGGCAAGACGGTCTGAAATCCGCCATCGCGGCCTTACTGGAACGCAGTTTCCGCGAAGCTCCTGAGTTTGCGCGAATGCAGGCGCTCGCGCGGCATCGCCCGCAGCTTCTCCATCGCGCAAATGCCGATCTCAAGATGCTGGGAGACCTGCTTCTTGTAGAAATCGCTCGCCATTCCGGGCAGCTTCAGTTCGCCGTGCAACGGCTTGTCGGAAACGCAAAGCAGCGTTCCGTAGGGCACCCGGAAGCGGAAGCCGTTCGCCGCGATCGTCGCCGATTCCATGTCGAGCGCGATCGCGCGCGACTGCGAGAACCGCTGCACCGGTTCGCGGTGGTCGCGCAATTCCCAGTTCCGGTTGTCGATGGAGGCGACGGTGCCCGTACGCATCACACGCTTGAGTTCATATCCCTGGTAGCCGGTCACCTCCGTCACCGCCTGCTCCAGCGCCACCTGCACTTCCGCAAGCGGCGGGATAGGCACCCACGTCGGCAGGTCCGCGTCGAGCACATGGTCCTCGCGCACGTAGCCATGCGCAAGCACGTAATCGCCGAGCGTCTGGCTGTTCCGCAATCCCGCGCAATGGCCCAGCATCAGCCAGGCGTGCGGGCGCAGCACCGCGATATGATCGGTGATCGTCTTGGCGTTCGACGGTCCGACACCGATGTTGACCATGGTTATGCCTGAGTGGTCGTCCCGCTTCAGGTGGTAGGCGGGCATCTGCGGCATGCGCGAAAGCCCGTCGCCATCCCCCGGTTCGCCCCGGCTGGTGATCACGTTTCCCGGCTCGACGAAGGCGGTGTAGCCGCTTTGCGGGTCGGCCAGGTGCTCGCGTGCCAGCCGGCAGAATTCGTCCATATAGAACTGGTAGTTCGTGAAGATCACGAAGTTCTGGAAATGCTCTGCCGCCGTCGCCGTATAGTGCTGCAGGCGGTGCAGCGAATAGTCGACGCGAGGTGCGGTAAAGGGGGCAAGCGGGCGCGCTTCGCCGGGCGCCGTCTCGAAAGTGCCGTTGACGATGGCATCGTCCATCACCGAAAGATCCGGCAGGTCGAAGAGATCGGCGAGCGGACGGTCGAGGCGGCCCATCACCGCGTTTTCCACGTGCCGGCCGTCGTAGAAGGCGAAATGCAGCGGGATCGGTACCAGGCTTTCGCCGATTTCAACGGCGTTGCCGTGATTCTTGATCAAAAGCGCGATCTGCTCTTCCAGGTAGTCGGCGAAGAGGTCGGGCCGCGTGATTGTCGTGGAATATACGTCCGGCCCCGATACGAAACCGTAGGAAAGCCGGCTGTCGAGGCGGCTGTGCGTACTCGTCGAAACCCTGACTTCCGGATATGTCGCGCGCACCCTGCCCGGCGGCAATTCGTCATTTGCAAGGCCGTCGAAGCAATCGCGCAGGAAAGCTGTGTTGCGCTCGAAGATGTCGGTCAGCCTGCGCACGGCGGCCTTGGCATCCCTGAATGCCTCGTGGGGGATCGGCGCGGGCATGTGGGCTGCGGGCTTGTCGGTCGTCGTTTCAACGGGATCGGTTCTTGTCACGTAATACGCTTCCTTTCTCGTTTTTATCAGGCTTCATCGCCAATGCGATGCGGTCAAGCCGCAAGGTGCCGGCTAAAATAATTTTCGCAACGTGAGGAATTTTTTATCGCAGAAAATTTCGACCGAACCAAGGAATCCTCGATTTTTCTTCAGGTTAACGTCTTGCCCGCCCCGGTCTTGCGAAATGCGAGAGTTCGAAGATCGGAAACGGCGAAAATGCGAGTCCGGCCAAGGCTTTGCAGGCGTAAAGCCGCACAGGCAAGGAGCGCAAGGGCGTTAACAAAGCGAAGCAGACGCTGCGGCGCGGCTCACCTTGGTAAACAAACCATTGATTCAGAAAGAATAATTCGTTTCACCGCTTAACTTGCGATTTACCAACTCCGGTAACCATGAGCCTCGTAATTGCGTGAGGTAATGCGTCGCAATGAGAGTACAGAGTAAAGGGGTGTCGGCAGCGGCACCCCATTCATCCGACAGGCCGGACTGGCTGGACACGATCATCAAGGGCGATTGCGTCGCGGCGCTTGAAAAGCTGCCGAAGCATTCCGTCGATGCCGTTTTCGCCGATCCCCCGTACAATCTGCAGCTCGGCGGAGACCTTCTCCGCCCCGATCATTCGCAGGTCGATGCCTGCGACGATCACTGGGACCAGTTCGCAAGTTTCGATGCCTATGACGCCTTTACGAGGGCGTGGCTGCTTGCGGTAAAGCGTGTCCTGAAGCCGGACGGCTCGCTCTGGGTCATTGGTTCCTATCACAATATCTTTCGCGTCGGCACGATCCTTCAGGACCTGGGCTTCTGGATCCTGAACGACGTGGTGTGGCTGAAGTCGAACCCGATGCCGAATTTCCGGGGGAAGCGCTTCACCAACGCCCACGAGACGTTGATCTGGGCCGTCCCGAAAAAGGACGCGCGCTACACCTTCAACTACGAGGCGTTGAAGACGTTCAACGACGATCTTCAGATGCGTTCGGACTGGAACCTGCCGCTTTGCACCGGCTCGGAACGGCTGAAGGACGATGCTGGCCAGAAGGTGCATCCGACCCAGAAGCCGGAATCGCTGCTTTACCGGGTGCTGCTTTCGTCCACGAACCGCGGCGATGTGGTGCTCGATCCTTTCTTCGGAACGGGCACGACGGGTGCTGTCGCGCGCAAGCTCGGCCGTCATTTCGTCGGCGTGGAACGCGAGCAGGACTATATCGCTGCGGCCGAAAAGCGCATCGACGGGCTGACGCCGGCCAATGACGATGCGCTGGAGGTTTCGCGCGGCAAACGCGCCGAACCTCGCGTGCCCTTCGGCAACCTTCTCGAGGCAGGCCTCATCAGGCCGGGCGACAGGCTCACCTGTGCGCGCGGACGCCACAGGGCGACGGTGCGTGCGGACGGCTCACTCGTCTCCGGCGAGCACAATGGCTCCATTCACAAGGTCGGCGCCCTCGTCCAGGGGCAGAGCGCCTGCAATGGTTGGACTTTCTGGCATATCGAGCAGGACGGCATCCTTGCGCCCGTCGACGGTCTTCGCCAGATCATCCGCTCCGGACTGCGCCAAGGCAGCCGGTGAACCAGATCAACCTGCGTTCAGGAGACCTCCCCTGAACGCAGACAAGTTGATCGCCCAGCAAAATGCTGGAGCATCCCTTGCTTGTTCTTGGCAACGATAGGGATGCTCCAGCGTCTCCCCGCGGTTCAAATGCTTCATGCCCCGTGCCGAAGCAAAACCCCGGACGGTTCGCCGCCCGGGGTTTTTCTTGCTTTCGGCCATGGATACTGGATTGCCGGATCAGGTCTTGCAGTGGCGGGACCTTGACCGACCGCAGCCCGGCCAAACCTGCTCCCACCCTCACAAGTCTTTGAAAATTCGCGCGGTTTTTGAATTTCAGAGTGTCAGACCCAAGCGCCTTCCCTCTCCCTCGAAGGGAGAGGGTCAGGGTCAGGGTGAATTGTGTTCGCTGCCAAAAAATCCGAGGAGAAAGCCGTCTCCGGAGCGATCTCCGGTCGCCAAAGCGATCTGATCACCTTGCCCCTTGCCTCACTCTCCGGGCATAGCGGACGCCCGGCCCAGCGGCTGGCTGACATTCAGCAGCGCATCGAGAAGCGCATAGAGCGGCATGGCGACATCGGCGAGCCCGCCTTCCGAAAGCGGATCGAGGCCGATGCCGGCAGCGTAGAAGAGCGAAGCATTTTCGTAGGAGTTGGCCGGGTTGCCGGCCTGGGCGAACAGCTGGCTCAAGTAACTCAGGCGCTTTTCGTCGACGCTCTTCAGCATTTCGGCGGCCGCATGGTCGTAGCGCGCCCATTCGCGGATCGCTGGCTCCAGCTTCAGCCCGTGGAAATCGCCGACGATTGCCGCGTTACCGGCAAGCCCCGCCCATGTCTGAAGCTTCTCGTAGGCCGACCCGCGCGCCTCTTCCACCCGTTCGATCACGCCTTCTCCGGCATCGATGCGCCAGACTTCGCGCATCATGAGCTTGAGTTCCGCCGCGTCCTTGAAATGCCAGTAGAATGACCCCTTGGAAACCCTGATGCTGCGCGCGATCGCCTCCACACGCACCGCATTCGGTCCGCCCCTCGCCAGTGCCTGTAATCCGGCGAGGACCCAGTCGGTCCGGCTCAACGGCCCCCGGTCTGCCTCCATGACGCTCCCTCACTTGATACTACGGCGTCATACTTGTTTGGGGCTTCAGGTCACGGCTTCATAAATTTTCGAGCAAATCCATGGAGCCATACCTGTCCCGGCCTCATGGTACTTCATTTTGCCGTTCGATAGGAGCATGGATACATGATTATGATTTAATATTACGTAATGTAAACTTCACGTGCCCGCCCGCGTCACTTCGAAGGCAGCAGCTTTTCCAGCGTGGTGGCCAGCATTTTCGTCTCGTCGTCCGTCAGCATTTCGCCGACTTCCCGCTGCATTGCCTCGGCGTAGACGGGCCACATTTCCTCACGGATCTTCCGACCTTGCCTGGTAATGCGGACGACGATGCCGCGCCCGTCCTGCGCGCAAATTTCGCGCTTCACGTAGCCTGCCTTCTCCATCCGGTCGAGCAGGCGCGACATATTGTACTGCGCCATCAAGATGCGTTTCTCGATCTCCAGTGGCCTCAGTTGGCCGCTCTCCTCGCGATCGAGTTCCAGGAGTACGTCGTACCAGGAAAGTGGCGGAAAGCCGTATTCCTTCAGGGTTCTTTCGATGCCGCAGCGGACGTGCTCCGCCACCCGGGTCAGGCGGACCCAGGCGAGCTCGACGGTTTCTGACGTCAGGGCAATTTTACGCATGGCCCGTCGCTATCAGATCGTCGCAATTGCATCAATCTTGATTTTTCAATGCAGATGCATGATAAATGATGCAAATGCAACAAGATGGGAAAATGATGATGTCTGAGGTTCCTGTCCTCGTCAGCCATACGCTTTGCCCCTACGTTCAGCGAGCGGCGATCGCGCTCACCGAAAAAGGCGTCCCTTTTGAGCGGATCTATGTCGATCTCTCCAACAAACCGGAATGGTTCCAGCAAATTTCGCCGCTTGGCAAGGTGCCTGTGCTGAAAGTCGGCGAAGAATCCTTGTTCGAGTCCGCGGCGATCGTCGAATATCTGGAAGACGTCTATCAAAATCCGCTACACCCGGGCGATCCGATCAAGCGCGCGCAGCACCGCGCCTATATGGAAATGGGCTCCAATATCCTGAACGGCATCGGCGGGCTCTACAACGCGCCGGACGAGGCCGCCTTCGCTGCGAAAGCGAAGGAGTTGCGCCAGCGCTTCGAGCGTCTTGAAGCCGACCTCGGGGAAGGTCCATTTTTCGCCGGCGAAACCTTTACCCTGGTCGATGCGGTCTTCGGGCCCATTTTCCGCTATTTCGACGTTTTCGACGAGATCGGCGATTTCGGCGTGCTGACCGGGCTTGAAAAGGTCGCCCGCTGGCGCAAGGCGCTTTCCGAGCGTCAGTCCATCAAGGATGCCGTCACCACGGAATATCCGGCACTGCTGCGCGCCTTCCTGCAAAAGCGCAACAGCCATATCGCGAAACTTGCTGCCTGATCTTCGCCTCGGCGAATTCAGACATTAATGCCGAAAGCCCGGCCCGGGGGAAGGTCCCCCGCCCGGGTTTTTTTCTTCAC
>NZ_WUMV01000007.1 GCF_009826895.1 Stappia sediminis
GCCGGGGATTAGTTCCCCGGGCCTGGCTTTTCCAATGCACGGTTATTCCCGCAGCACACCGAAACGAAAAAAGCCCCGGTGATCTGCACCGGGGCTTTCTCAGGATATCAATTTACCCTTGTTTGAACCTTTTCCGACCCGTTTTGCGGCCTATTCGGCAGCGGCCGGCTGCACTTCCGTGGCCGATGGCCGCTCCCACTTGAGGACCGGCTTTCTTGCGGCCTGCGTCTCGTCCAGCCTGCGGCGCGGCGCAAGGTAGGGCGCGCCGGAAAACCGCTCCGTTTCGCCCTTTTTCGCGCTCATGACGAGATCGCGGAGCGTGGCCACGAACAGGTCGAGCGAGGCCCGGCTTTCCGACTCCGTCGGCTCGATCAGCATCGCGCCATGGACCACCAGCGGGAAATACATGGTCATCGGGTGGTATCCCTCGTCGATCATCGCCTTGGCGAAGTCGAGCGTGGAAACGCCCGTGTCCTTCAGGAAGCTGTCGTCGAAAAGGACTTCATGCATGCACCAGCGCGACCCGAAGGGAAGGCTCATGAGGTCTTCCAGGCCAACGCGAACATAGTTCGCATTCAACACGGCATCTTCGGAAGCCTGCTTCAATCCGTCCGAACCGTGGCTCTTCATATAGGCAAGCGCGCGCACGAACATGCCCATCTGGCCGTGAAATGCCGTCATCCGGCCGAAAGGCTTTTCGCCTTCCGCAACGCCTTCAGCAGTTTCCACCAGCTCTGCGCCATCCTTGCCCTTTCGCAGGAAAGGCAGCGGAGCGTAAGGCGCAAGCCGGTCCGACAGGACCACCGGGCCCGAACCCGGGCCGCCGCCGCCCTGCGGCGGCGGGGAAGGCTTGTGCCGGGTGGTTGGGCGTGGCGGCGCCGCGGGGGCGGCCGGGTTGCGCTTTTCGGGCGATGGGGGGAAGTTCGCGCCATCGCAGTAAAAGTATGCATCCGCTGCGTGAATCGCCTCGGCGATCTCGATGATGTCACGCTCGAAGATGCCGCAGGTGTTCGGGTTCGTCAGCATGATGCCGGCGACATTGCCCTGGTTCTCGGCGATCTTCGCCTTCACCTCTTCGGTGTCGACCGTACCGTCCTCGCGCGCCTTTACCGCCACGACCTTGTAGCCGAGAAGGGCCGCGGTCGCCGGGTTCGTGCCATGGGCGGATTCAGGCACCAGCACCACCTTGGGGTCGCGGCCGTTGGCGCGATGCGCGGCCTTGATCGCCATCATCCCGCAAAGCTCGCCATGGGCGCCTGCCTTGGGGCTGAGCGCCACCGCGCTCATGCCGGTCATGGTCATCAGCCAGTGGCTGAGTTCGCTCATGAGGTCGACAGCGCCGGCAACGGTGGAAAGCGGCTGCAGCGGATGGATATCGGCGAAGCCCGCCATCCGCGCGGCCTTTTCATTCAGGCGCGGATTATGCTTCATGGTGCAGGAGCCGAGCGGATAAAGCCCTGAATCGATTGCGTAATTTTTAGTCGAAAGGCGCACGTAGTGGCGCATCGCCTCAGGCTCGGTCAGTGCCGGCAGGTCGATCCGCTCTTGCCGCGCGTGGTCGCCAAGCTCGGTCTGGAAGTCTTCCGGTTCGTCAAGGTCGACACCGGTGATGTTCTGATGGCCGATCTCGAAGATCAGCGGCTCTTCCATCGCCAATCCCTTGTTGCCGGTAAAGGTCGTATGCGCCGCCTCGCCCGCGTCTCCAGCGGAGGTCGGACGGCCTTGCGTGTTCATGCTCATGCCAGCACCTCCTTGAGGGCTTTCGCGAATTCGGCGCGGTCCTCGTCCGTGTTGACCTCGGTGGAGGCGACGACGAGGAGGTTTTCGAGATCCTTGTTGCCCGGTTCCAGACGGGAGACCGGAACGCCGCCCAGAACGCCCTTGGCGACCAGCGCCTCAGTCACTTGCGCCGCAGGTTTGGGCAGTTTCACGGTAAATTCGTTGAAGAAGGCCTTGTTGATCACCTCCACACCCGGCAGGGCGGAAAGCGCCTTCTTCAGCTTCACCGCGTTGGCGTGGTTGATCCGGGCGAGCTGGCTCAGCCCCTTGCCGCCCAGAAGCGTCATGTGGATCGTGAAAGCCAGACAGCAAAGGCCGGAGTTGGTGCAGATGTTGGAAGTGGCCTTGTCGCGGCGGATATGCTGCTCGCGCGTCGAAAGCGTCAGCACGAAGCCGCGCTTTCCTTCCGCATCGACGGTTTCGCCGCAAAGCCGGCCCGGCATCTGGCGAATGTATTTCTGCTTCGTCGCGAAAAGCCCGACGTAGGGTCCGCCGAATGTCAGCGGATTGCCGATCGACTGGCCCTCGCCCACCACGATATCGGCCCCTTGCGCGCCTGGCGGCTCGATCAGGCCGAGCGAGACGACTTCGGTGAAGACGGCGATCAGGAGCGCGCCGTGCTCATGCGCCTTTTCGGCGATGGGTTTCAGGTCGATCAACTGACCGTAGAAGGACGGCGACTGAACGACGACGCAGGAGGTCTCCTTGTCGATCTGCGCAAGAATGTCTTCAGTGCCGTTCGGGTCGGCGGGAAGGCTCACCACTTCGTCGCTCGCCATGTCGGACAGGCCTTCGACAACCGCGCGGTATTGCGGATGGAGACCGCCGGAAAGCACGGCCTTCTTGCGCCGTGTCACGCGGTGCGCCATCAAAACGGCTTCCGCCGTTCCCGTCGACCCGTCGTACATCGAGGCATTGGCCACATCCATGCCGGTGAGTTCGGCGACCTGGGTCTGGAACTCAAAAAGATACTGCAGCGTGCCTTGCGTGATTTCCGGCTGATACGGCGTATAGGACGTCAGGAATTCCGAACGCTGGATCAGGTGATCGACGGTCGCCGGAACGTGATGCTTGTAGGCGCCGGCACCGACGAAGAACGGCACGGAGGATGCGGAAACGTTCCTGCCCGCAAGGCGGGAAAGGTCGCGCTCGACCGCCAATTCGCCCTGTCGGCGCGGCAGGTCCAGCAGACCTTCGACACGGGCCTTCTTCGGAATATCGGAAAATATTTCGTCGACCGATTTTACGCCGACGCGCTCGCGCATGGCCGCACGATCGTTATCTGAAAGCGGAAGATACCGCATTACGGGCTCCCTGTCGGAGTTCTGGCGAGCCGAGGCGCCACTTCGGCGACCTCGATCTCGCTCGTCACTGAATTGGCGATGAAGCAGGCTTCATGCGCCTTGTGATGCAATTCCTTAAGCCGGTCCGCGCCGGGCAGTTCGGCGCCCGCGAACGTAACCTGTGGCCTGAGCGTCACCTTGGTGACCGCAAGCTTGCCGCGGGCGACCCGCTCCATCGTTCCTTCGGCCTTGTCTTCGTAAGCTTCGACGATCAACCCGTCGCGCCGCGCGAAGTCGAGAAACCAAAGCATGTGGCAGCTTGAGATCGCCGCCACGAAGGCCTCTTCCGGGTCCACCGCCGCCTTGACGGAGGCCGGAAGCGGCACAACGCTCGGGCTCGCCGATGCCGGCACCTCGATACCGCCGTCAAAGCTCCAGGCATGGCCGCGCGAATAGCTGTTCTCCGCGAAATCGCCCTGCCTTCGCCAAGTCACGGTCGCGCTGTAGAGGTGCCCCGCCATCGCATCAAAGGCCGTCGACGTAGGCCTTGTAGGCAGCCTCGTCCATCAGCTCTTCAAGCTGCGAGGCGTTCGAAAGCTTGATCTTGATGAACCACGCTGCGCCTTGCGGATCTTCGTTCACCTTGGCCGGTTCGTCGACGAGTGCCGCGTTTGCCTCGACGACCTCTCCGTCCACCGGAGCGTAGACCTCGGATGCCGCCTTCACCGACTCCACGACCGCCGCTTCGTCGCCCTTGGAAAGGTTTTTGCCGGCTTCCGGCAGTTCCACGAAGACCACATCGCCAAGCTGGCTTTGCGCGTAGTCGGTAATGCCGACCGTCGCCACGTCCCCGTCGACGCTGATCCACTCATGGTCTTCGCTGTAATAGGTGCTCATTGTCATTCCCCTCGATTGTAAGGCGCATGCCGGCGATCGCCAGTGCGCGGTGTTTGAAACTGAAAATCAGGATTTCGGCTTGCGGTAGTAGCGCTGCTCGACAAAGGGCATGTCGACCACCTTTGCCGGCAGTTCGCGCCCGCGAACGACAAGCACGAGATCGGTGCCGACCTTTGCGAATTCCGGCGCCACATAGCCCATGGCAATCGGTGCGCCGACTGTCGGCGCGAATC
Organism: Stappia sediminis; assembly: GCF_009826895.1. Taxonomy (GTDB): domain Bacteria; phylum Pseudomonadota; class Alphaproteobacteria; order Rhizobiales; family Stappiaceae; genus Hongsoonwoonella; species Hongsoonwoonella sediminis. The sequence continues at coordinate 4,193 of NZ_WUMV01000007.1, forward strand.
CGCCGGAGGTGACGGTGCCCACGGTTTCGCCCTTCGCGTTGCGGATTTCGGCCCCTTCACGGGCCGGCGCGCGGCCCTCGAGCTTCATCCCGACGCGGATGCGCTTCGTCCCGCCCGAAAGCTCGGAAAGGATGCGGTTCGCGCCCGGGAAATCGCCCGCTTCGCGGCGGCGCTTCTGCAGGACGAAGGTGATCGCCCCTTCGACCGGCGATGTGGTCTCGTCAAGATCGTGGCCATAAAGGCAAAGGCCCGATTCGAGCCTGAGGGAATCGCGCGCGCCGAGCCCGATCGGCTTGACGCGATCGTCGGCAAGAAGCGCGCGGGCGATCGCCTCGGCCGCACCCGCCTTCACCGAAATCTCGTAGCCATCCTCGCCGGTGTAACCGGAGCGCGAGACGTGGCAGTCAATACCGTCGAATTCCAGGGAAGACGCGCCCATGAAGGCAAGATCGGCCGCCTTGGGCGCATGTGCCGCCATGACTTCGGCGGCCTTCGGCCCCTGAAGCGCGATCAGTGCCCGGTCCTCGATCACTTCAAGGCGCACGTTGTCGGGCAGGTTTCTGGCGATAACCTCATAGTCCACATCCTTTCGCGCGGCGTTGACGACCAGGAAAAGACGGCCGTCATCGTCCGCCGAGACCGAACGCGAGACCATCAGGTCGTCGATTATACCGCCCTCCTCGTTGAGGAGGACCGTATAGCGCTGACGCCCGTTCTTGAGGCCCTGAATTTCCGAAGGCACCAGTTTTTCCAGTGCCTTGGCCGTCGTCTCATGATCGGGTCCGACGAGGAAAGCCTGCCCCATGTGCGAGACGTCGAAGAGGCCCGCGGATTCGCGCGTGTGGGTGTGTTCGGCGATAATGCCGCTTGGGTACTGCACCGGCATGGAATAGCCGGCGAAGGGCACCATGCGCGCGCCGAGTTCCTTGTGCAGGTCGGCAAGCGGCGTTTCGAGGAGATTGTCGTTATCGGAGGTTGCCATACGTCAGGTGTCCAGGTTCGAGGCGCGCCACGGAACGGGCCGTCAAGCCCTTCCGTGCCCCCTCTGTCCCGGCAACCTGAGAGATTTCCCGCCTTAAGGGATCAAATCCCAGCGGTTACTCCTTCGGCGAGCCGCCGGATGCTACTTCCCTGACGGCTTCTTTCCAGAGCGTTGCTCGTCCTGCGGTCCTTTTGCCTGAGAGTTTCCGGGGCGGTTGCTCCTTCGGCGCCGGTTGGGACCGGCCTCTCCCGCGGGACGTTTCGGAAGAACATTCCTTTCCTCCGTTCAAGCAGCGCACAACGGGAACGCTGCTTTGGCGCGCATATTCGGCTTAGAGCGCGTCCGAGTCAATCAGCTCCGGCACGCAAGAAACATCAGCGGCGGCCGCGGCGGCCTTCTTCCTCAAGGGAAACCAGAATTTTCGGCCGGGCATCCGGCGAGAGCGTAATGCTGCTCTCGACCAGGGTCCACACTTCGGACGGCGAGCCGGCACCAAGCGTCACAGGCACCATCATGATGTCGGTTTCGTCCTTGTCGTCTTCCGAGTCGGTATCACGCAAGGTGACCTTCAGCGGCAGCAGGATTTCGCCGCCTTCCCACGCCGGCCCCGGCGTCACGCGCCCGGACACGCCGATTTTCACCTGCGTTTCGCCGCCGACCCTCTTGCAGCCGGTGGCCCATTTTTCGATCGTGGCCTGATATTCGAGCGCCCTTGCGTCATCCTCCTTGCCGCGCTGAAACTTCATCAGAAGATATCTGTTGCGCTCCACGCTGATCGGCGGACACCAAGGCGGCGCGACGAAGGCGCTCGCATCGACATCCACGACGCTGTCGTTGGACCCGCCGCCGCTTACGATCTTCGATCCGATGTCGCCAACGCTTTCGCAAGCGGCAAGCCCAAGGCCCGTCATGGCGAGAAGGACAGTCATTCGGAAGGAGGAACCGGCGATTTTGCACTTCATGGGCGGATTGAACCACGCTTTTCGTTGAACTCGACGGGTCCCGTCTATATCAGGACAAACCGGCCTTGGCGAGCGCGGAGCCGCAACGTTCGCCCTCTTGCCCTTGACAGCCGAGGGCACGTTACTTCTATTGCCGGCTGAGCTCATGATTTCCGTTCAGCGCCATCCCTAGGGATGCGAACCGAGGCACGTGATGACGTCAGCCGGACCCGGCGCCAAAGCATCGGCTTCCCCCGCCCAAAAGCCGAAGCTTGAGATCAAGCTATGCGCGCCGCGCGGCTTCTGCGCCGGTGTCGACCGCGCGATCCAAATCGTCGAGCTTGCGCTGAAGCGTTTCGGCGCGCCGGTCTATGTGCGCCACGAGATCGTCCACAACAAATACGTAGTGGAGGATCTGAAGGCCAAAGGCGCGGTTTTCGTTGAAGAACTCGACGAGATTCCGGACGCGGAGCGCGAGCGGCCGGTGATCTTCTCGGCCCATGGGGTGCCGAAGTCCGTCCCGGCTGAAGCTGCCTCGCGCAACATGTTCTACCTGGATGCCACTTGCCCGCTCGTTTCCAAGGTTCACAAGGAAGCCGAGCTTCACCACAGGCGCGGGCGGGAAATCGTGCTGATCGGCCATGCCGGCCATCCGGAAGTGATCGGCACCATGGGCCAGCTCCCGCAAGGCTCCGTCAGCCTTGTCGAAACGGTCGAGGATGCCGCCGCCTTCGCGCCCAGCGGCCATGGCCCGCTTGCCTGGATCACGCAGACCACGCTTTCGGTCGACGACACGAAGGCGATCGTGGAAAAGCTGAACGAACGCTTCCCGGAAATCATTCCGCCGCACAAGGACGACATCTGCTACGCCACCACCAACCGCCAGGAGGCCGTAAAGGCGGTGGCGCCGGATGTGGAGGCCATGATCGTCGTCGGCGCGCCGAATTCATCCAACTCGCAGCGCCTGCGCGAAGTGGCGGAACGCGCCGGATGCGCACGCGCCGTCCTTGTGCAGCGCGCAAGCGACATTCCCTGGGCTTCGCTCGGCGAACCGGAAAGCCTTGGAATTACGGCCGGCGCCTCCGCTCCGGAAATCCTGGTGGAGGAGATCATCGACGCTTTCGCCGAGCGCTTCGACGTGCATGTGCAAACCGTGCGCACCGCCGATGAGGATATCGCCTTCAACCTGCCGCGCGCCTTGCGCGAGGCCGCGGCGGAGTAACGCCCGTGGCCGTTTACACCGACGTTAGCGACGAGGAGCTTGCCGCCTTCGTCGCCCGCTACGACATCGGCGGGCTTCTTGCCTTCAAGGGGATCGCCGAGGGCGTTGAAAATTCGAACTTCCTCGTTCACACCGAAGCCGGATATTTCATCCTCACGCTCTATGAAAAGCGCGTCGATCCGGCCGACCTGCCGTTTTTCCTGAACCTCATGCGCCATCTCGCCGGCAAGGGCATTTCCTGCCCCACGCCGCTTGTCGCGCGAAACGGCGAGATGCTGGGCGAGCTTGCCGGGCGTCCGGCGGCGATGGTGACATTTCTCGACGGCATGTGGATCAGGCGCCCCCGTACCGTTCATTGCGCGGGTCTTGGCGAGGGGCTTGCGAAGTTCCACCTTGCGGGCGCAGATTTCGCGATGACGCGCGCAAACAGCCTCTCGGTGGGTGACTGGCGGGGCCTGCTCGACCTGTCACTCGAAAGGGCCGATGAAGTGGCGCCCGGCCTTGGCGGCGAACTTTCGCACGAGCTTGCGCATCTGGAAGCCGTCTGGCCTTCCGACCTTCCTTCGGGCGTGATCCACGCGGACCTTTTTCCAGACAACGTTTTTTTCCTCGGCGACACGCTTTCAGGCTTCATCGACTTCTACTTCGCCTGCACGGACGCTTTCGCCTACGACGTGGCGATCTGCCTGAACGCCTGGTGTTTCGAGGCGGATCTTTCCTTCAATGTCACCAAGGCGCGGGCGATGCTGAACGGCTACCGTTCAGTCCGCGATTTCACGCCCGAGGAATTTGCCATATTGCCCACGCTCGCGCGCGGCGCGGCCTTGCGGTTCCTGCTGACAAGGCTGCACGACTGGCTGAACGTTCCCGAAGGCGCGCTCGTTACGCCCAAGGACCCGACGGAATACCTCAAGAAACTGCGCTTCCACCGCGACGCGCGATCGGTAAGTGCTTATGGCCTCGACGAATAACGACAATAGCAGCGTCACCATTTTCACCGACGGCGCGTGCTCGGGAAACCCCGGTCCCGGAGGCTGGGGCGTACTCTTGCGCTATGGCGAGCACGAGAAGGAGCTTTGCGGCGGCGAGGCGGAAACCACCAACAACCGGATGGAGCTGACCGCCGCCATTCAGGCCCTGGACGCGCTGAAACGCCCCTGCACGGTCGAGCTTTATACGGACAGCAACTATGTCCGTAACGGCATCACCCAGTGGCTGCACAACTGGAAGCGCAACAACTGGCGCACCGCCGACAAGAAACCGGTCAAGAACGCCGACCTTTGGACCGCGCTCGACGAAGCCCGCAACCGCCACGACGTCAACTGGCACTGGGTCAAGGGACATGCGGGGCATCCGGAAAACGAGCGCGCCGACGAACTTGCCCGGCGGGGCATGAAACCCTTCCAGAAAAAGGAAACCGCCGGGGACGGGGCATGAAACCCTCAGGCCCCGGCCGGCTTCACGCGGCAACGGGCCCTGGCGCAGGGGCTAACACTGTGCCCGGGGCCGTCGAACCCGGCCAGGCAAGGCGGATCCTGATCATCGCGAACCCCACCGCTGGCGGTTTCAACGCCAGGACGCTAGAGGAGATCGCCGAGAAATTACGCACCGGCGGGCATCATGTGCACATCCAGCTCACCCGACGCGCGGGCGAGATCGGCGCAACATGCGCGGGCCCGACGCTGAAAGCGGACGTTGTGGTGATCGCGGGCGGCGACGGGTCGATCAACGAGGCGATCACCGGCTTCGGCGAACGTGCCGACCCTCCGGCCCTTGCCGTTGTCCCCTTCGGCACGGCGAATGTGCTTGCCCAGGAACTGAAACTGCCGTTCAAGCCTGCAAGAATCGCCGAAATGATCCTTGCCGACCGCAGAAAGCCGCTTCACTACGGCCTTGCGAACGGCCATCCTTTCGTCCTCATGGCTTCCGCCGGCGTCGATGCGCAAGTCGTACATGCGATCCCGCTCGACCTGAAGCGCCGCTTCGGCAAGCTTGCCTACGTGCTGACAGCGCTGAAGATCGCCTTTTCCGGCCGCAAGGGCTCCGACATCGAGGTGCTGACGCAAGGCGAGACGATCCGCTGCCGGCTTGCCGTCATCACCAACGGGAAATGCTACGGCGGCCCTTTCGTCATCTGTCCCGAAGCCGCCGTGACCGAGCCCGGCCTTCATCTGGTTGCGTTGCGGCGCGACGATATCGCGGCAAGCCTTTGGGCGGGAATAGCTCTTGCTCTCGGCCGGATACACAAGGCCAGGAACGTGATAACACGCCCTGTCAGCCATGCCGAAATCCGCAGTTCGGCGCCGGTCGCCGCTCAAATCGACGGCGACCCCTTCGGTATGACGCCGCTTGTCGTCGAAGCGGTGCAAAACACCGTGCCGATTATTGTTCCACGCCCGTAATCGTCATTTGGATTCAGACAATTGCCTGTCAAACTCGTTCAACTTCGGCGATCTGCCTGAAAGCTGCCTCGGCGGCTTCCAATGCGCCTTCCAGATATCCGCCGTGCTCCCGTGCGGCTTCTGACGACGCGATCATTAGTTCCCCGCCCCAAATCTTCCGCAACGGTTCCGGCAATCCGTACGAAGGATGCTCGAAAAGCGGTTGGCGGTCGGCCTGCGTCGCCGTCAAGGGATCGTAAGCCCAATCCTTCAGCATTATCCCGATCGGCTGTCCGGCAGCCGGCCCGAACATGCGCTCCAATTGAACTCGCGAAGCCTCCTTGATTTCCTCCGCCGGCAGATTGCGCATGGCGGCAGGAATGCCGAGGAAACCGAAAAGCGCATGCGGCCCTCCTTCCGGAGGCGACGCGTCGTGTATTTCAACGAGCGGCCCGCGCCGGCTTATCCCGTCTCCCGATAGCCCTGCTTCCTTCCAGAATGGCCGGTCGTAAAGCGCGACGAGTTTCGCGTGTCCAGCCATCCAGGTCGGAATGGCGTCCATCGCCGCTAAAACACCCGGATCGAGCGCCGGTTCGAAAGAAATGACCTGCGGAATCAGGCGCGGCGGAATGCAAAGGACGATCCGCGAGCATTCAACCGTATCTACCCTTCCCTCGCCACGGTCGAGCTTTACGATCAGTTTCGAGGTGCCACGCACCACATCCGAAAGGCGCGTCTTCAACGCCAATCTGTCTTCCGGCAATCCGCCGGCAATCTTTTCGATCAGCCGGCCGATACCGCCATCCAGCCTGAGGGACCCTTGCATGGTGGAGAAGTCAAGGTCGCGGCGCACCGAGCCGTCAGCCTCTTCGAGCACAAGCAAACCCGCCGAATGCTGCTCGAAAACGCGCAGGCCAAGCTGACCGGTCAGACCCAATATCCTGGGCTGATGCGGCCAGAACCATGTGGGGCCCAAATCATACCCCTTGCCCTGCGCAAGACCATCGGGCGCGTGCGTCAATATTCTCCCGCCGAACCGGTCCCGCGCCTCGACAAGAAGGTATGAATGGCCGGCGGCATCCAGAAGGCGGGCGAGAAACAGCCCGCTCAGGCCCCCGCCCGCGACAAGCGTCTCGATTTTCATGGATCTATATCCTGAGCGAAAAACAGATGGCGCGAGGCCTTACGCCGGCTTTTCCACGGAAGATCAAGCGCTTTCCAGCGTTGCTTCGGCCTGCAGAAGCTTCGTCGCCTCTTCGGGCATCATCGGCTGGCCGAACAGGAACCCTTGCGCGTATTCGCATCCGAGCTGGAAAAGTTCCAGAGCGTCGGACTCGCTTTCGGCCCCTTCGGCAATCACCTGCATTCCCAGGTCATGTCCCAGCGCCACGATGGAACGCAGGATGACCGGCCTTGCGCTGCGTCCGTTCGGCCGGACGAACGACTGATCCACCTTGATCGTATCGAACCGGAAACGCTGCAGATAACTGAGGCTTGAATAGCCGGTCCCGAAATCGTCGAGCGCCAGCCCCGCACCCAGTTCGCGCAGCCTTTCCAGGACCTTCGCGGAATATTCGGGATTGCTCATCACGACGGATTCGGTGAGCTCCAGCTTGAGCGTGCCCGGCATCAGCTGCGCGCGCGACAGCACGGCCTTGACGTCGTTGATCAGGTCCTGGCGCAGCAGTTGGCGCGAGGAAATATTGACGGATACGAAGAGCGGCGCCGGCATGCGGTACTTGCGCTGCCATTCGGCAAGCTGGCGTGCCCCGCGCTCCAGCACGAAAAGACCGAGATCGTTGATCAGTCCGCTCTGCTCGGCCACCGGAATGAATTCCGACGGAGAGATCGCCCCGCGCGTCGGATGATTCCAGCGCGCCAGAACCTCGAAGCCCGCGATACTACGGTCTTCCAGCCGGATGATGGGCTGATAGGAGACGGTGATGCCATCGGTCTCAAGGGCTTTCTTGAGGTCTGTCTCGAGTTCCGAGACGCCGACGCTTGCGGACCGCAATGTGGGACGGAAAATCTCCACACGGTCGCCTCCAAGCCGCTTGGCATGGTTCATGGCGATTTCGGCATCGCTCACGAGATCGTCCGGCTTTGCCTGGCCCTCCTCGTAGATGGCGACACCAACGGAAACGGTCAGGAACACTTCGCGATCTCCGAAGCTTACCGGAGAACGCAGGGCCTTGCGTACGTTGTCGGCGAAGGTGGCGATCCGATCCGCCGCCTGCTCCGACAGAAGCAGGATCGCAAAGGTATCGCCGCCAAGGCGGGCGACACTGTCCTGCGGCTTCAACTGCCGCCCGATCCTGCGGGCGACGGTAAGCAGGATGCTGTCTCCCGCGGACAGGCCGATAGATTCATTGACCTGCCTGAAACGGTCGAGATCGACGATGATGATCGATGGCCGGCCCGCGCCTTCCGCGCGCGCTCTCGAGATCGCCGCATCCACACGGTCCATGTAAAGCTCGCGGTTCGGCAGGCCCGTCAGATTGTCATGCACCGCGTCATGCAGAAGCCGTTCCTCGGCCACCTTCTGATCCGTGATATCGAGCAGCGTGCCCACACAGCGGATGACCTCGCCGTCCGACCCGATGATCGGCCGTGCGCGCAGCTGGAACCAGCGGAAGTGCCCGTCGTCGGACCTGAGGCGGAACGACTGCGACACGCGCCCGCGGCGCTGGTCGACGACGGCATCGAGCGTTGCGCGAAACCGGTCCCTGTCTTGCGGATGCAGCACATCCAGCCAGTCTCGCGCCGGCCCCTCCAGAAGGCCGCGCTTGACGCCGAGAAGGTCTTCCACCTCGTGGCCGGTGGAAATGCGGTCGCGGTCGACATCCCAGTCCCAGATGATATCGCCGGCGCCCGTAAGCGCCAGCGCCCGGCGTTCCACGTCCGATATCAGGCCCTGCGCGATCGCGCCGCCGGCGAATGCGTGCTGCATGACCGTAAAGCCAATCAGCAGGACGATAAGGACGAGGCCGCCCGCAAGCGCGGGCTGCACGATATCGTTCGTGAGCGACCCGTTCACCGTCATGCCGGCACCGACCATCCAGCAAAGCAGGAGAACCCAGGTCGGGACCAGCATGATCGCGCGCTCGTAGCCCTGCAGCGCAAGAACGGCGATCACGATGAAACCGAAAAGACCGATGACACCGAGCGAAATTCGGGAGATGCCGGCGGCGACCGACGGATCCCAGACCGCGACGCCAAGAAGGCCGAGCACCATGATGAGGGTGCTCAGCGCAAGATGGCTGTAGCGGATGTGCCAGCGGTTGAGATTGAGATAGGCGTAGAGGAAGACGATCAGGCTCGCGGTCAGCGCGACTTCCGCGGAGGCGCGATAGAGCTGGTCTTCGCCCGGCACGAGGCGCAGAACGCGCGTCAAGAAGCCGAAATCGATACAGAGATAGGCAAGCACCGACCAGGCAAGCATGGCCGTCGCCGGGAACATGACCGTTCCCTTGACCACGAAAAGGATGGTCAGGAACAGCGCCAGCAACCCGGATATGCCAAGCACGATGCCCCGGTAGAGCGTATAGGCGTTGATCGTTTCCTTGTAGATATCCGGCTGCCAGAGCCTGACCTGCGACAATTCCGGCGTGCGCAGTTCCGCAACGTAGGTCACGACCGCGCCGGGATCGAGTGTGATCAGGAAGACATCCGCTTCCCGGCTTGCCTGCCTTTCAGGCGCGATCCCCTGGCTCGGCGTGATGGAGGCTATCCGCGACGCGCCGAGATCCGGCCATATGAACCGTGATCCCACCATTCGGAAAAAGGGGGAAACGATCAAACGGTCGATCTGCTCGTCGCTCGGATTGGAGAGCGCGAAAACCGCCCAGCTCGTATTCTCGTCATTGCGTGAATTCACTTCGATCCGGCGCACGATCCCATCCGCACCCGGCGCCGTGGAAACCTGAAGGCCGGGTCCGAAATCCGGGTAGCGGTCAACGACGTCGGTGAGGTCGATCGCCTCCGCTTCGAGCGGAACGGGAATGGCTTCGAGAGCCCGGACCGGAAGCGTCGCCGCCAAGGCGAGCAGAAAGGCGATCAGAACGGATGCGAGCGCACGCAAGACGGATTCCAAACGAGAGAACAGGCTGCTGCGCAGAAGTATCGGCTTGTCCGCCATGTCACAAGGTTTCTTTTTCGGGAAGCCCCGTGTCAGGTTCGAACAGCGACCGCGCTCCGGCCATGACGATTTGCGGTTCCGGATCATCCGCGAGCCGGGCGTAGAGAATATGATCCTCCCACTGCCCGTCGATGCAAAGATACCGGCGGGCGTAGCCCTCGCGCCTGAATCCGACTTTTTCAAGGAGAGTTATGGACGCCGCATTTCGCGGCAGGCAGGCCGCTTCCACCCGATGGAGACGCAGGCGCACGAAAGCGAAAGGCAGGATGAGGCGTACCGCCTCGCTCATGTAGCCCTTGCCGGCGTAAGGCTCGCCCATCCAGTAGCCGAGGGTCGCGCATTGGGCGACCCCGCGCCTCAGGTTCGACAATGTCGCACCACCGAGCAATTCGCCGTCGCTGCGCCGGAACACGAAGAAAGGGTAGCTTCTGTCTTCCCGCATCTCTCGCGAGTATCGACGCAGACGCCGGCGGTAGGAGGCCTTGCTCAGATCGTCAGCCGGCCATTGCGGCTCCCACGGCTTCAGGAAGCCCCGGCTTTCCTCGCGCAAGCTGGACCACGCGGCAAAATCCTGCTGCGAGGGAGCGCGCAGCACAACATGCTCGCCCGTGAGGACGGTTTCCGTGGCGGGATAGCTTACCGAGCGAAAGAAAGCCATCGACGCTCTCCCGCTTCCCTCATGCGCTGGCTGCGCGCTTCATCGACACGCCAAGGCGATCGGACAGCGTTTCGAGATAGGGGATCTTGTCCAGCGGACCGACGGCGGAAAGCGTCGGCGCGTCACCCGTAAAGGTCTCGTCGGCGACGCGGCAAATCTGGTCGAGGCTTACGGCATCGATCTTCGCATTGATCTCGTCAAGCGTCATCACCCGCCCGTGGATCATCATCTGCCGTGCGATCTGCGCCGCCCGGGCGGCGGGGCTTTCAAGCGACATCATCAGGCCCGCGCGTATCTGCGCCTTGGACCTGTCGAGTTCCTCGGCCGTAATGTCGGACTTCGCCCTGTAAAGCTGGTCGATCAGCACGGGCACGAGTTCCTCGATATCTTCTTCCCCGGTCGCCGCGTGAATGGCGAAAAGTCCCGTATCGCGGAAGGCCCAGTGGAATGCGTAGACGGCGTAGCACAGACCGCGTTCTTCCCGGATTTCCTGGAACAGGCGCGATGACATGCCGCCGCCCATTATGGAGGCGAGCACCTGGGCCGCATAGTAATCATCCGCGCGGTAGGGCCGCCCTTCGAAGCCGAGAAGCAACTGAATCTCCATGAGATCGCGCTGCACGCGGCTCGACCCGCCCGTGTAGCTCGCCGACGCGTCCGCCGCGACGGACTGGGAGGACAAGTCGCCGAACTTCTCTTCCGCGATCGCCACGATTTCCCGATGGTCGACCTTGCCGGCAGCCGCAAGGAACATCTGCGGCCCGCGATACCGCTCCGACAGGTAGGAGCGCAGATCCGCGGGCGAAAAGCCCATCACCGTTTCCTTGGTGCCCAGTATTGGACGGCCGATGGCCTGTTTGGACCATGCGGTTTCCTGGAAAAGGTCGAACGCCATGTCGTCCGGAGTATCATGCGCGGCGCCGATCTCCTGCAAGATAACGTGCTTTTCGCGCATCAACTCATCTTCGTCGAAGGTTGAGTTGAGAAGGATGTCGGAAAGGATATCGAGCGCGAGAGGCACATCCTCCGCCAGCACGCGGGCGTGATAGTTGGTGTGTTCGACGCTCGTCGCGGCGTTGAGTTCGCCACCGACCGCTTCGATTTCCTCCGCAATGCGGCGGGCGCTGCGCGTTTTCGTGCCCTTGAACGCCATATGCTCAAGGAGATGGGTGATCCCGTTCTGCGACAGGGTCTCCGACCGTGATCCGCCCTGCACCCATACGCCAAGCGCCGTAGTGGCAAGATGCGGCATGTTGTCGGTGACGACCGTCAGACCGTTCGCAAGCCTGGTGACCTCCACATCCATCGTCAAACTCCCTCCCTTACGGCGCGCGCATTCTTTTCAACATAAGCCTCGACGCTCGCCTGCTCGGCGGGCAGAAGCTCCATGCGTTCCTCATCGTTCATGATGTGGGCGAGTTCCGCCGGCAGCTCGGGACGTATTCCGCACGCCTTCTCCACCGCGTCGGGGAACTTTGCCGGATGCGCCGTGCCGAGCACCACCATCGGCACCTTGCCATCCGTCCTTTCCGCCGCCACCTTGACGCCTGTCGCCGTATGAGGATCGAGCAGATATCCGCTCTTCTCAAGCGTTTTCGCGATTGTCTGCGCCGTTTCATCCTCAAGACAGCGCCCGGCGTCGAATTCCGCCCGCATCGCCCGCATGGGACCATCGTCGATGGTGAAGCCTTGCGACTGACGCAAGCGTTCCATCAGGCGGCGCACCGCGGCGCCATCGCGCCCGTAAGCTTCGAAAAGCAGGCGTTCGAAATTGGAGGAAATCTGGATATCCATCGACGGCGAGCTCGTTGCCGTCACTCCACGCATCTCGTAGGCGGAACTTTCGAAAGTGCGCGTGAGGATGTCGTTGGTGTTGGTCGCGATTACCAGCCGGTCGATCGGCAATCCCATCCTCTTGGCCACGAAGCCCGCGAAAATATCTCCGAAATTGCCGCTCGGCACCGTGAAGGAAACCTTGCGATAAGGCGCGCCGAGCGCGGTGGCCGCGACGAAATAATAGACGACCTGAGCCACGATCCGCGCCCAGTTGATCGAATTGACGCCCGCAAGATGTACCCGGTCCCGGAATTCGAAGTGATTGAACATCTCCTTCAGGATCGACTGGCAATCGTCGAATGTTCCCGAAAGGGCCAGAGAATGGACGTTCTTGTCCCGCGGCGTCGTCATCTGCCGGCGCTGCACCGGCGAAACGCGGCCATCGGGGAAAAGCACGAAGACATCCGTGCGGTCCCGGCCGCGAAATGCCTCTATCGCCGCCCCGCCGGTATCCCCCGATGTTGCGGTAACGATCGTCGCGCGCTCGCCACGTTCCGTCAGGATATGGTCCATCAGCCGCCCGAGGAACTGCATCGCCACGTCCTTGAAGGCAAGCGTCGGTCCGTGGAAGAGTTCGAGCACAAAGCTGTTCGGCGCGATCTGCACAAGCGGCGTCACGGCCTCGTGACGAAAGCCGGCATAGGCCTCGCCGATTAATCTCCTCAGGATTTCGGGAGCGATCGCATCGCCGACGAACGGGGAGATCACCTCGAACGCGACATCCGCATAGGGCCGTCCGGCCATTTCAGAGATCTTCGCGTCGTCCAGCCGCGGCCAGGCTTCGGGTACATACAGGCCGCCGTCTCGGGCAAGGCCGGTCAAGAGCACATCTGCGAAATCGAGAACGAGCGCTTCGCCTCGGGTACTTACGTATTTCACCGGGCCGTATTCCTCCTGTGGCCGTGGCTTTCAGTCTTTTTCCGGCCATAATCATGATTGGTCGACGCAATCGCGCACCCTATCGCCCCCTGCGGGCTCCGGCAAGGTCGGGACGAGCCGAATATGCTGGCGAATGAGTCCGGAATTTACGGCTGCCGCAACCGGAAGCGATTGTTTTCAGGCGTGCCCCGCCTCGCTTGAGAGCATGCCGGCCTCAATGCCCATGAGGGCAAGCGCGCGCTGCCATTTCGTTTCGTTGTCCTGATCGAAGATGATCGACGGATCGGCAGGGCCGATGATCCAGCCGTTGGCCTGAATTTCCGTTTCGAGTTGTCCCGCCGCCCATCCCGCATATCCGAGCGCAAGCATGGCCTGATCGGGCCCGCGCCCTTCCGCGATAGCCTTGAGGATTTCCAGTGTCGCCGTCAGGCAGATGCCGTCGCTGATCGGCAGGGTCGAACTGTCGATGAAAAAATCGTCGGAATGCAGCACGAAGCCGCGCCCGCTTTCAACCGGGCCGCCACGATGGACCAGCATCTTGTCAGCCGGCGAAGGAAGCCGGATCGCCTCCCCGTCGTCTATGATCTCCAGCTGTGTCAGGAGATCGGCAAAGGTGATATTCGATGCGGACTGGTTGAGGACGATACCCATCGCCCCTTCTTCGGAGTGCGCGCAGACATAAACCACCGCATGGGCGAAGCGCCCATCTTCCATGCCGGGCATGGCGACGAGAAACCGGCCGTCCAGAAATTCCTCATCCAGGCTTTGGTTCATTAAATCGCCCGCTCCCAAGCAGTGATTCGATGCGATTCATCTGTTCATGAATTTAACACTTAGGGCATCAAAGTGTTAACGAAAAGGAGCCTAGTCAACCGATCACTCTTGACAGGCGATCCGATGGCCTCTGCCTCACAAAGTTCTGAATTCGCTGCGAGTGGGGTTGTTGCAGCGAGCCGGCTGGCGATCATGTAATATCTGGTGGTCATATTATTTCCTGACACAACGTCAGAACATCGTTGCAAAGGCGAAACCCGACCTATGAAAAATCTCCTGGCCGCACTCCTGGTCTCATTGGCGCTTGGCGCGCCGGTTCATGCCGCATCGACCGACTGGGTAGAGGTTATGGGCGGCAAGGTGCGGCTGATCGCAGGTGGCGCGCTCGAAGAACCCGGTCACTATGACGCAGGGCTTGAGTTCAGGATGGAGCCGGGCTGGCACATTTATTGGCGCTTTCCAGGTGAAGCCGGCGTGCCAACGCAGGCAGATTTCTCGGCGTCCACCAACCTTGGAGAGGCGCGCCTGCGGTTTCCGGCACCTGTACGATACGACGACGGCTATGCCACATCGATCGTCTATCGGGACCAGGTGATCCTGCCGATAGAAGTGATCGCAAGGGAAACGGCTGCCCCATTGGAACTGGCGGCCGGTCTCTTCTTTGGCATATGCAGGGAAATCTGTGTGCCGGCTCAAATGGACCTCAGTCTCAACCTTGCTTCCGACTGGGAAGTGGACTTCCCGATGCGCCTCGCGATCTCGCGGGCGACACTCTCGCTTCCCCGGCCACAAGGAAATTCCGCTCCGCGAGTTGTTTCGATCGAGAACGCCGGATCGGCGGAAAACGATAAGGCGGGCGTGTTGAAAATCCATGTCGAGGTAGATGAAACGGGCGGTGAGATCGACCTTTTCGCCGAAGGCGCGGAAGGATCCTTCATCGAAGTGCCAAGGCTACAAAGCCGCGATGGAAACAGGGCTACATTTGAGCTTTCGACCAACGGGCTTGTGAAGAAAGACGGCGTCGCCCCGCTCACCCTCGTCCTTCGCGACGGCGATCAGGCAGTGGAACACTCCACCGAGATCCGGTTTCCTGTCAGCAACTGATTTTTTCTTGCATATCGTGTTCAAGTGCAAGCAGCGGGAATTCCCCCTCGACGTCCCGCCCTTGCGGCACTATCACCATCCAAAGCCGGCACAAGCCGGAAAACAGTGGCAACGATGGAGGTATCGCTATGAGCATCAAGGCGGGAGACCGACTGCCGGACGCAAAGTTCAAGACCATGACGGCCGATGGACCCTCGGAGATTTCGACCGGTGAAATCTTCGACGGCAAAACGGTTGTGTTGTTCGCGGTTCCCGGTGCATTTACCCCCACCTGCCACCACAACCATCTACCGGGCTTTCTGGAAAACTTCGACCAGTTCGCGGCTAAGGGCGTCGATACGATCGCCGTTGTCGGGGTCAATGACGTATTCGTCATGAACGCCTGGGCGAAGGCAAGCGGCGGCGAAGGCAAGATCCTCTATCTCGCCGATGGAAGCGCCGATTTCACGAAAGCTGTGGGAATGGAGCTGGACGCCACCGCGGCGGGGCTCGGCATCCGCTCGAAGCGTTACGCCATGATCGTCAAGAACGGCATCGTCCAGACGCTGAAAGTGGAGGACGCGCCCGGAAGCGCCAGCGTTTCCGGCGCTGCTTCGATCCTGGAAGAACTTTGAAGGCCAGGCCTTGAGTTGAAAACAGCGCTATGGCCGGAGGGCCCGCTCCACGGCGGGCCTATCCCTTCCAGACCCTAGGGTCAGGACCTATTAAATTGACGGAAATGGCACCTGAAACGGCAAAGAGATGCTAGGAGAAGGGCGCGGGGCGGGTTGACTACCCGGCCAAGCGCTTCGACAAGGCAGGTCGAAGCCGTTTCGGTGTCTGTACAGATATGGCCGATTTGGCCGGCTACTTTGTCGAAAAGCCTTGAAAACCAGACGGTTTCCTGCGTTTTTGCTCCTCGTATCCAACCAAATTGGCTCATACCATTTTCCTCAATTTAATAGGTCCTGACCCTAGGTATCAGCGGTCTTCATTTGACGGAAACGGCTCCTGACAAAAGCGATATAAACTACCAGCAATACCGCGGCGAGGCCGAACCAGGTGCCGGCATATTGCAGGTGGTTGTTGCGGAAGGAAACGATCGTCTCTCCCCCGCGAGGCAGGGCGTCCGGTTCGGCACTGTCGGCAAAGAGATCGACAGCATAAGGCGCAATATCCGGATTTTCGACGCCGAGCGACCGCGCCATGCGTTCCGGCTCGCGAACGAACCAGACCTGCTTTTGAAGGTCGGGTTCGTAGGACAGAAAATTCGGGTGTTCGGGCCGCCTTAACAGCCCCTCGATCGTAACCGCTCCTTCCGGCGGGGCGGAAGACGCGGGCCGTTGTGCTGGCAGCCATCTGTCCTGCGGCACGAAACCGCGGTTCACCATTGCCACCCATCCCTTGTCCGTCAGGAACGGGTTGAAGACGAAATACCCCGGTCCGGAATAAGGCCCATTCGGCATTGACAGGGAGATGAAATAGTAGAGTTCGCCGGGCAGAAAGCGGCCGGTGAGCGTGACTGGCGTATAATCCCAACGGTTTTCGTCAAAGGAATGCCAATGGTCGGGCCCTGGTGCCGGAACCGGCTCCCGATCGCGGCGCGCTTTCACGCTTTCGATAAGGTTTTCCTTCCAGGCCAACCTTTGGACCTGCCAGCTACCGAGCGAAACGAGGATCGCAAACGCGATAGTCGCCGCGATGCTCGGCCACAGCACCTGCCGCCAGACCGGCCTCTTCGCCTGCCGGATCGTTTCAGTCGTCAATGCGCCCCTCCTGGGCACTGTGCCTGTATTGCTGGGCAATCATCAGACCCTTGAGCGGGCGCAGGAGCCCGATGGCCAGAATGACGGTCAGAGGAAGCCAGATGACCATATGCACCCATATCGGCGGCATCAGCGTGAATTCAACAGCAAGAGCTGCGCCGACGATCAGGAATCCGACGATCATGATGATGAACACCGCCGGGCCGTCGCCGGAGTCCGAAAAACGCATGTCGAGCCCGCAATTCGCGCAACGCTCGACCGGCGTGATGAAGCCTTTGAAGAGCTTTCCCTGCCCGCACCGAGGGCAGCGCCCTTTCCAGCCGGTTTTCAGTGGATTGAGCGGCGGGTAGAGAGCCCTGTCTTCCTGACGTTGCTCGGACATGGCTAACCTCGTTTCCGCAGTATGGACCTCATCTCGCCTAACAGAAAGGGGCCGCGCATGGCGACCCCCTGCTGTAAACGCTTCACCCGCCTGGTCAGTGCGATACAGGAATCGCGCCGGCGCTTCCCCAGACATAGACGGCTGCGAAGAGGAACAGCCAAACGACGTCGACGAAGTGCCAGTACCAGGCCGCGGCTTCAAAGCCGAAGTGCTTTTCAGGCGTGAACTGCCCTATTGCCGCCCGGATCAGGCAGACGATCAGGAAAATGGTCCCGACGATGACGTGGAAGCCGTGGAAGCCCGTCGCCATGAAGAATGTCGCGCCGTAGATATTGCCGGAGAACGCGAAGGCCGCATGGGCATATTCATAGGCCTGGACCATGGTGAAGAGCAGGCCCAGAAGCACGGTGAAGGTGAGGCCCCATTTCAGGCCCTGCCTGTCGTTGTGCAGGAGTGCATGGTGCGCCCAGGTGACCGTCGTGCCGGACGTCAGCAGGATCAGCGTGTTGAGAAGCGGCAGGTGCCAGGGGTCGAACACCTCGATCCCTTCCGGCGGCCAGATCCCGCCCGTCGCTTCAAGCCGTCCGACCTGGATCGGCTCGCTTATGAAGAGCGAGGCGTCGAAGAAAGCCCAGAACCACGCGACGAAGAACATTACCTCCGAGGCGATGAAAAGCAGCATTCCGTAGCGCAGGTGAAGCTGCACGACGGGCGTATGGTCACCCGCCTGCGATTCGTGAATCGTGTCACGCCACCAGCCGAACATCGTATAGAGAACGATTATCAGACCGACGAAAAACAGGCCCCAATGCGCCAGGTTTATGCCGAACAGTTCGAAAGGCACTTCCTGGGCATACTTCATCCAGCCGATCGCGCCGATGGCCATGATGAAGGCGCCGATAGCGCCGATGAACGGCCACGGGCTTGGGTCGACGAGATGGTAGTCGTGGTTCTTGGTATGGGCCATGGGTCTCTTCCCCCGATTGTCCGTGTGGCGGCCGGGCGGCCAGCCGAAGTCAAAGCTTGTTGTTGGATGGTTCCCCGTCCGGCCGCGAGGCGACCGCATCGTCGGTCTCCTCCGCCGGATAGAACGTGTACGAAAGGGTGATCTCCTTCACGTGGCGAAGGGTATCGTCTTCATCGATCGCAGGATCGATGAAGAACACGACAGGCATTTCCACCGATTCACCGGGCTTGAGAGGCTGCTCGGTGAAGCAAAAACAATCTATCTTGTTGAAGTAGGAGCCTGCTTCGAACGGAGTGACGTTGAATACCGAGGTCCCGACAGTATTTCTATCGCCTTCGTTTTCCGCGCTATAGGCGATCTGGGTCGTTTCACCCACTTTGAGCTTGACGGTCCGTTGAAGCGGTTTGAACGTCCACGGCAGCTTCGGGTTCACGTTGGCGTCGAAACGCACGGTGATCTCCCGATCGATGATGCGCTCGGACTCTCCTTCGGCGCGCTGCGTGGTGCCGCCGTAGCCCGTAACCTGGCAGAAGAGCTGATAAAGCGGAACAGCAGCGAACGCCGCGCCCACCATAGACACAAAGACACCGCCCATGACCACGGCTACCGCCAGGTTGCGGCGCCGCAAGCCGCTGCCGCCCGTCTCGCGCTGAGCATTCCCGCTGTCGTGCCGTCTGCTTTCCTCGCTCATGTCAAAGCGGCCTGTTCACAACACCTGGTCCGAGCTTCACGATCGTAACCAGGTAAAAGAGAATAACGAGCGCTCCGATCGCGAGCCCGATCGCGATATTGCGCGCCCGGCGGCGTTTCTTCTGCTCTTCCGTCAGCCGGATTCCATCTTCCGCCATCATGCCAGCCCCGAAACGAATGCCGTCACCAGATGCTCGCCAAGCAGCACGGCAAACAGCAGGAACAGATAGAGGATGGAAAATGAGAACAGCCGGATAGAAGCCCTGCGCGCCGCATCTCCCTCACGCGTCGTCCAGACACGATAGGCAAAGATGATGAACGCGACGCCAAGTGCGACCGACACCGCCCCATATGCGAAACCGGCGAAACCCATCAACCAAGGCAGAACCCCGACGGGAGCCAGCGCGAGAGAGTAGACGAAGATCTGATTTCGAGTGGAATTTTCACCAGCCACCACAGGCATCATGGGCACGTTCGCCGCTTGATAGTCGCCCGATTTGAAGAGCGCAAGCGCCCAGAAATGTGGTGGCGTCCACATGAAGATGATGAGGAAGAGAACCAGCGACTCCAGACTGACGGAGCCCGTGACCGCCGCCCAGCCGACAACCGGGGGAAAAGCGCCTGCCGCCCCACCGATGACGATGTTTTGCGGCGTCGAGCGCTTCAGCCACATCGTGTAGATGACGACGTAAAAGAAGATCGTGAAGGCGAGGAGTGCGGCCGCGAACCAGTTCACCAGCAGCCCGAGAACGAATACCGAAAAGCCGGACAACGTAAGCCCGAAGGCAAGCGCTTCGCTTCCCGTCACGCGGCCCGCCGGGATCGGCCGGTTTCTGGTGCGTGACATCACACTGTCGATATCCGCGTCGTACCACATGTTGAGCGCGCCGGAAGCGCCCGCGCCGATGGCGATGCAGAGCAATGCGGTGGCGGCAAGCACCGGATGTATGCCACCCGGCGCGAGCACGATGCCGACAAGCGCTGTGAAGATGACGAGCGACATCACCCGCGGCTTCAAAAGCGCGAAATAGTCGCTAACCCCGCCGTGTCCGCCGGACCATGCGGTTTCGTCGATCATCTGCCCTTGTGCATCAGCAAGCGACATGCCGTAAAATTTCCCAGTCGTTCGGTTTCCGGTGTCGGGCGGCGAGCGGCGCCGGGATCGCAATGCGTACTCCGGCGCCGCCCGTGTTGTTGCGCAACCGCGGCTTACTTGATGCGCGGGAGCGTTTCGTACTGGTGGAACGGCGGCGGCGAAGGCAGCGTCCATTCCAGCGTCGTCGCACCTTCGCCCCAAGGATTGTCGCCCGCGACCCGCTTCTTGGAGAAAGCCTCGAAAATCCCGTACAGGAAGATCAGGACGCCGAACGCGGAAATGTAGGAGCCGTAGGACGACACGGCGTTCCAGCCCGCGAATGCATCCGGGTAGTCGGCATAGCGGCGTGGCATGCCGGCGAGACCCAGGAAATGCTGCGGGAAGAAGACCAGGTTCACGCCCACGAAGGTGACCCAGAAGTGGATGCGGGCGACCAGCGGATTGTACATATAGCCCGACATTTTCGGGAACCAGTAGTACCAGCCGGCGAAGATGCCGAACACCGCACCCAGCGAGAGCACATAGTGGAAGTGCGCCACCACGTAATAGGTGTCGTGCAGCGCACGGTCGAGGCCGGCGTTGGCAAGCTGCACGCCCGTGACGCCACCGACGGTGAACAGGAAGATGAAGCCGATCGCCCAGAGCATCGGTGTGCGGAACTCGATCGAGCCGCCCCACATCGTCGCGATCCAGGAGAAGATCTTCACACCCGTCGGCACAGCGATCACCATCGTCGCGGCGACGAAATACGCCTGCGTCTTCACGTCGAGGCCGACGGTGAACATGTGGTGCGCCCACACGATGAAGCCGACGACGCCGATCGCGACCATGGCGTAGGCCATGCCCAGGTAGCCGAACACCGGCTTCTTGGAGAAGGTGGAGATGATGTGGCTGACGATGCCGAAGGCCGGCAGGATCAGGATGTACACTTCCGGATGACCGAAGAACCAGAACAGGTGCTGGAACAGGATCGGGTCACCGCCGCCGGCAGGATCGAAGAACGTCGTGCCGAAATTGCGGTCGGTCAGCAGCATGGTGATACCGCCGGCAAGCACCGGCAGCGAGAGGACCAGCAGAAACGCCGTGACCAGCACGGACCAGGCATAAAGCGGCATCTTGTGCAGCGTCATGCCGGGTGCGCGCATATTGAAGATCGTGGTGATGAAGTTGATCGCGCCGAGGATCGACGACGCGCCGGCGATATGCAGCGAAAGGATCGCCAGATCCATCGCCGGGCCGGGCTGACCGGAAGTCGAAAGCGGAGGATAGACCGTCCAGCCGCCGCCCACGCCGTTGCCGCCCGGAGGCCCTTCTACGAACAACGATAGCAGGAGAAGCAGGAAGGCCGGCGGAAGCAGCCAGAACGAGATGTTGTTCATGCGCGGGAACGCCATGTCCGGCGCACCGATCATGAGCGGCACGAAGAAGTTGGCGAAGCCGCCGATAAGCGCCGGCATCACCATGAAGAAGATCATGATCAGGCCGTGGGCCGTCGTGAAGACGTTGAAGACATGCGGATCGGAAAAGATCTGCATTCCCGGCTGCTGCAGTTCCATGCGGATGCCGATGGACAGGATACCGCCGATGATGCCCGCGCAGATCGCGAAGCAAAGGTAAAGGATGCCGATGTCCTTGTGGTTGGTCGAATAGACCCAGCGCACCCATCCCGTCGGATGGTCATGCGCGCCATGCGTATCGGTCGCAGTGGCCATGAATGAACTCCCTGGTTCGATTCCTCGATCGGGCGGCAGAACGGGCCGCCGCCCTCAAATCCCGAATTGCGTCAGCGGTTGGCGACCGTGATGCCGCCGGCGCCCTCGGCCTCGGCGGCCTTCGCCGCCTTGCCATCGGCGATCGCCGCGTAAAGTTGCTTGTTCGCCTGCTCGAGGTCGTCCTGTGCGGCTTCGGCCCAAGCGGCGAACTGCTCTTCCGTGACGACACGAATGGCGATCGGCATGAAGGCGTGGCGGATGCCGCAAAGCTCCGAACACTGTCCATAGTAGATGCCGGTTTTCTCGGCACGGAACCATGTTTCGTTGAGGCGGCCCGGCACCGCATCCACTTTCACGCCGAACGCTGGCATGGCGAAGGAATGCAGAACGTCCGCGGCCGTGACCTGAACGCGTACCGTCTTGTTTACCGGAACCACGACCTCGTTGTCGGTCGCGAGCAGGCGCGGCACGGCGGAAACCTGCACGCCATGCTCTTCCGCGAAAGCCTGGCGGTCCCCGTCTTCCACGAGATAGGCGTCGAACGACAGGCCGTTCATGTTCTCGTCGGTGTACTCGTAACCCCAGTACCACTGATATCCGGTCGCCTTGACCGTCATGTCGTATTCCGGAATCTCGAGCTGCTTGAACAGGAGCCGGAAGGAGGGAACCGCGATCACGACGAGGATGAGGATCGGCACCACCGTCCACACGACCTCCACCAGAGTGTTGTGCGACGTGCGCGACGCCTTCGGATTCGAGCGGTGGTTGAAACGTACGATGCAGGCAATCAGCAGGCCCAGCACCAGAAGCGTAATCAAAGTGATGATCACCAGCGTGAAGCTATTGAACCAGCGGATATCCGCCATGACGCCCGTTGCGGCGGGCTGAAGTCCTGTCTGCCACGGCAACGGCTCCGATGCGGCCGCCTGCCCGGCGAGGCCCGCGATGCCGGCAGCCCCCGCAATGAGACGTTTGACCAGTTTCGTCACGTCTACGCTCCCTTCCTGACCCATCGGCCCGACCGGCCTGGTCTGTCGTTCGAATTTGCCACGCCGGATATCGGCCTCCGCCCTGCCCGGGACCGTCTGATCGGACCGTTCGGCGTGGCCGCAATTTCGCCGCAGTATATTACCCACTCCGGCTGATACCGCACGACCTTGAGCTTGCACAGCGGCGAAACGCCGCATCCGATGCTTGACCAAGGTCATTTTCGCGCCTGAAAAACCACAAGCCACGAAGAACCGCAACGGTCTATTCGACGCGACGGCCGAAATTCATGTTCATTACGTCCTTTGGACGGAATTCTTGCAAAAGACAAGGATAAGCGAGTGCGAGCGGCGTGGCCACCTTGCGTTTTCGCTGCGGGATGCCCTTTCTACCTCCCGGTCAGCGCCGGAAAGTGCGAATTCGCCTTGAAATAGGCGCTGCGAAGGTCGAAAAAGGCGCATCGATAGTGCACGCTGCCGAATCAAGGGGCGATTAGAGTTACGAACGGCCGAGTGCGAATCCGCCGGTTTGCACGCGCCGGATGCTTCCACAACGGAGAAGAGCCTGTGCCCTCCAGAAATTCAAGCCCGGTCAAAGCACCGAAAGGCCGTATCCCGTTAGTCCGCGTTATCGCGAGCGGCCTCGTCGCGCTCTCCGCAATCGTAGGCACGGCCAAGCTTCCCGCCCACGCGCAGGGCGAAGTTCGCGCTGTCCACGGCGATTGGCAGATGCGGTGCGACACGCCCCCCGGCTCCCAGGGCGAGCAATGCGCGCTGATCCAGAACGTGACGGCGGAGGACCGGGAGAATGTCGGCCTGTCCGTTATCGTGTTGAAGACGGCGGATCAGGAGACCCATATCCTGCGGGTTCTTGCACCGCTCGGCGTCCTGCTTCCCTCCGGCCTCGGACTTCGCGTTGACGATGCGGACATTGGACGGGCAGGCTTCGTGCGCTGCCTGCCGACAGGCTGTATTGCGGAGGTGATCCTGCAAAAGGACCTTGTTGCGAAACTTGAAGGCGGCGACCTTGCCACATTCATCATCTTTCAGACGCCCGAGGAAGGGATCGGCATCCCGATTTCGCTGAAAGGCTTCAAGGATGGCTTTGCCGCCCTGCCCTGAGGCCTTGTCGCCTCCGGGTGCGCAGGAAGGCCGCCGGCACCACCCGCCAGGCGGCCTTTTCAATGCCTGAACCGCTTCGTCCACCACGTTCGGGTGGGCAATGCCACCCAACGCCCCTATCTTCAAATGCGTCCACCTGGATGACTTGCGCCGATGGAATGTAAAACAAAGGCGCCTCCTTGCGAGAGAAGTGAAATGAGCGATTCCGTCCACGACATCCTTGAAAAAAGCGGCCTCAAGGAAGAGACCGCACGTTCGATCACCGCCAATGCGCTCGAAGGTGCGGACGACGGCGAGCTTTTCCTGGAGTACAAGCAGTCGGAGAGCCTCGTTTTCGACAATGGCCGGCTCAAGGCCGCCAATTTCGATACCAGCCAGGGCTTCGGCCTTCGCGCGGTCAAGGGCGAGGCGGCCGGCTATGCTCATTCCGGCGATATTTCCGAAGCCGCCCTCAAACGCGCGGCGGAAGCCGTTTCGGCGGTTTCTTCCGGCCACAGCGGCAGCTACGCCGCAGCGCCGCAGCGCACGAACGCCCGTCTCTACAGCGATGAAAACCCCCTTGGCTCTCCCGCTTTCGAGGAAAAGCTGCGCCTGCTTCAGGAAGTCGACGCCTATGCCCGGGCGCGTGATGCGAGGGTGCGCCAGGTCAGCGTATCCCTTGCCGGAAGCTGGCAGGTCGTAGACATCCTGCGCGCCGACGGACACCGCGTGCGCGACATCCGTCCCCTCGTCCGTTTCAATGTCTCCGTCGTCGCCGGTGACGGCGACCGGCAGGAATCGGGCTCTTACGGCTTCGGCGGCCGTGCGGGCTATGGCGAATTCATCGCCACCGGTCGCTGGCAGGCCGCGGTGGACGAAGCGCTGCGACAGGCGCTGGTCAATCTGGAAGCGATACCGGCTCCCGCTGGCGCATTCGATGTCGTTCTGGGGGCGGGCTGGCCCGGCATTCTCTTGCATGAGGCGGTCGGCCATGGCCTTGAGGGTGATTTCAACCGCAAGAAAACGTCCGCATTCGCGGGGCTGATGGGCGAGCGCGTGGCTTCCAGGGGCGTCACCATCGTCGATGACGGCACCATCGAGGATCGGCGCGGGTCGCTTACCATCGACGATGAGGGAACGCCGACGAACCGCACGGTTCTCATCGAGGACGGCATCCTGACCGGCTACATGCAGGACAGGCAGAACGCGCGCCTGATGGGCATGAAGCCAACCGGGAACGGACGCAGACAATCCTTCGCGCATATTCCGATGCCGCGAATGACGAACACCATCATGCTTGCAGGCGAGCATGGACCCGATGAGATTCTGGCGAGCGTGAAAGACGGCATCTACGCCGTCTCCTTCGGCGGCGGCCAGGTGGATATTACCTCCGGCAAGTTCGTCTTCTCCTGCACGGAAGCCTACAGGATAGAAAACGGCAAGGTCGGCGCGCCGATCAAGGGAGCAATGCTTATCGGCAACGGGCCGGATGCGCTAACCCGCGTGGAAATGATCGGCAACGACATGAAGCTCGATCCTGGCATCGGCACCTGCGGCAAGCAAGGTCAGGGCGTCCCCGTCGGCGTCGGCCAGCCGACGCTGCGCATCAACGCCATGACTATTGGCGGCACTGCGCTTTAAGGGATAGTGGCGATGGCTTCGCAGATCGCCTTCGTCATCTTCGATATGGCTGGCGTTCTCTATGATTGGGATACGCAGGTCAGGCTCGAGGCCCTTGCCCGCCTGACGGGCCGTCCGGCTAGCGAAATCGACGGTATCTTGTACCACTCCGACTTCGAGGAACGGGCGGAAGCCGGCGATCCCGACAATGGCGACGCTTATCTCGCCGAGATGAGCCGCCTCCTTGATCATGAGATCGACCGGGACGCATGGACCGGCATACTCAAGGCCATGATGCGCCCCAAGCCGCAAATTCTTGCGATCGCCAGCGAAGTCGTTGAATTGGTCGACACGATCCTCCTTACCAACAACGGCATCATGCTGAAGGAAGCCTTTCCGGTTTGCGCGCCCGAAGCCTTCGATATCTTCGGCGAGAACGCGCATGTTTCGGCGGAGTTCGGCGCGCGCAAACCGACGCCGGAGCTTTACGCACGTGTCTGCGAGCGATACGGACACGACCCTCGCGAAACGCTTTTCATCGACGACAGCGAGAAGAACGTGAAAAGCGCCGAAGATGCCGGCATGCATGCGCATCTCTTCAGGGATGCTGCCGCGTTGAGGGTAACGCTCAAGGACCACGGCATCTTGTAGAGTTCGAGGAAAACGCGCCTGAGGGCTTGCGCCCTTTCCCTTGATCCGGTCATGGATTACATCTTGGTTCGAATTCATATGACAATACCCGGAGGCGCCCGATGGCGAATGTCGCCGAGTACCGGCGTGAACTGGCCGCGGTTCTGCGGCTTGCCGCCCACTTCGACCTGAACGAAGGCATCTGCAACCATTTCTCCGTCGCGATACCCGGCGGCGAGGAACGCTATCTGATCAATCCGTACGGCATTCACTGGTCGCAGATGCAACCTGAAGATCTCATGCTGATCGACGGCGAGGGAACGGTGCTTGAAGGCGAAGGCGAAGTGGAGGCCACGGCCCGCAACATCCATATCGCAAGCCACCGCGCCAACCCGCGCCACCTTTGCATCCTGCACACGCATATGCCCTATGCCACGGCCCTCACGATGCTGGACAACGGCCGCCTGGAAATGGCACATCAGACCGCTTGCCGGTATTTCGCACGCATAGCCTATGACGACCAGTTCGGGGGCATCGCGCTCGATGAGGAAGAAGGACAACGCATCGCCGAACAGGCCAAGCAGGACCCGAATGCGGATATCATCTTCCTCGCCAATCACGGTGTGGTGGTCGGCGGCCCGAGCGTCGCCCACGCTTTCGACGACCTCTATTATCTTGAGCGCGCCGCCCGCCAGCAGGTTCTGGCCCAATCGACGGGCAAGTCGCTCAAGATCATTCCCGACGACGTCGTGCGCGAGACCTCGCGCCAGTTCATGCAGGTTTTCGAAGTGCAGGCGATCGCCCATTTCAACGCGATGCGGCGTGTAATCGGCCTTTGACGGAAACAGGACGACCGAAACTGCCATCGTTTGCATTACA
The DNA here is from genome assembly GCF_009826895.1 of Stappia sediminis. Lineage (GTDB taxonomy): Bacteria > Pseudomonadota > Alphaproteobacteria > Rhizobiales > Stappiaceae > Hongsoonwoonella > Hongsoonwoonella sediminis. The sequence continues at coordinate 30,916 of NZ_WUMV01000007.1, forward strand.
CTTCACTTCGCCTTTCCGGTTCAGCACCCGGATGCGGCCGGTGGAGCCTCCGCGGCGTTCAGGCTAAGCTTGGCGGAGAAGCAGTTAACAGGCTCAGAGGTTGAATTGGCCACGGAATCGGCACCTCCCTTCTTCGGCGAAGCGATTCTCATCCTGGCCGCCGCCGTTGTCGCCGTACCGCTTGCCAAGCGGCTCGGCCTTGGCTCCGTCGTCGGTTTTCTTGCCGCCGGCATCGCGATCGGCCCCTTCGTGCTCGATCTCATCAGCGATCCGCAGGAAATCCTGCATGTCGCCGAACTCGGTGTCGTCCTGCTGCTTTTTGTCATCGGGCTTGAGCTTGAGCCCGCGCGCCTGTGGCGCATGAAGGGCGATATTTTCGGCCTCGGCACATGTCAGGTGCTGGCGAGCGGGGCTGTACTGACCGGTATCCTGCTTATGGCGGGCTATTCCCGCAGCCCGGCGATAATCGCAGGCTTCGGCCTCGCCCTTTCCTCCACCGCATTCGCGCTGCAGATTCTGCAAGAGCGCGGGCAACTGTCGACAGCCTATGGCCAACGCTCTTTCGGCATCCTGCTCCTGCAGGACATGGCGATCGTTCCGCTCCTGGCGCTGATTCCGATCCTTGCACCGTCTATCGGGCCGTCGTCGACGAACGAGGTCCTCCGTCAGCTTGGCACCACGATTGCCGCCGTCGCGGCGGTGATCGTTGCAGGGCGTTACCTGCTTACGCCCTTCTTTTCGTTTCTCGCCGCCTCCCGGGCGAGAGAAGTCATGCTGACGGCGGCCCTTCTCGTTGCCCTGGGAAGTGCCGGCATCATGCATGCCGCCGGCCTGTCGATGGCGCTTGGCGCGTTCCTGGCGGGCGTCATGCTGGCTGAATCCAGCTTCCGCCACACGCTCGAGGCGGATATCGAGCCTTTCCGCTCGCTCCTCATGGGGCTTTTCTTCATCGCCATAGGCATGGCGCTCGACCTTCGCCTCGTTGCGGAAAACTGGCTGCTGGTCGGGTTCGGCGTCATTCTCGTCATGGCCGTGAAAGGCGTGCTCTTGTGGGTGCTGGCGCGTATTTTCGGCTCCTCCAATTCCGATGCTCTCAAGATCGCCGTTACCCTCCCGCAGGGCGGCGAATTTGCTTTCGTGCTCTTCACGGCGGCGATTTCGGCCGAGGTCCTCGCCCAATCTTCGGCAATGTTGCTGATTTCGGTCGTGATCCTGACGATGCTTCTCACCCCGCTTGCCTGCGCCGGCCACGACATGATTGCCGCCCGGCTGCAAAAACGCGGGGTGGAGACGGATTTCATCGAGGAGTTCAGCGCGGCGAACCCGACTGTGCTTGTCGTCGGCTTCGGGCGCTTCGGCATGGTGGTGGCGCAGATGCTGACTTCCGAGGACATCACGATCACGGCGATCGACATGAAGCCGGAACGCATCGCCTATGCCCGCAAGCTCGGCTACAAGGTGTTTTACGGCGATGCGACGCGCCCCGACGTCCTCGCGGCCGCCGGGGGCGAGGATGCAGTCCTGATCGCGCTATGCATCGAAAACGACCAGGTCATGGCGAAAGCGATCGAACTCATTCGTGCCCGCTTTCCCGACGCCAAGCTCTTTTGCCGCGCGACGGATCGCGCTCACGCACTCGACCTCAAGCGTATGGGCGTCGACTACCAGATCCGCGAGACCTTCGAATCAGGCGTTGCCTTCAGCCGTGCCGCTCTTGAAGAACTCGGGATCGACCATGACCGCATACTGGAGATCGAAGCGGACGTGCGCCGGCGCGACGAGGAACGGCTGGAACTGCAGATGCGCGAAGGCATGTTCGCCGGCTCCGACAAGCTGCACCAGGTCACTCCCCGCTCACGCGGCACGACAACGGGTAATCAGCGCGAAGCAGGCGAATAGCCCCCCTCAGTGGCTGTGGCCATGTTCCGGCACAGCGACGTCGGCAGTGTTGCCGCCCGTTCTCCACTCCTCGAATGCCTGCCGCAGGATCGAGACGGAAGACCAGAGGAAAAGCCCCGCCATCAAACCCGCCACCAACACGTCCGGCCAGCCGGTCTGCGTCGCAAAGACGCCGCCTGCCGCAGCGACAACGACGACATTGCCTATCGCGTCGTTGCGGCTGCAAAGCCAGACGGAGCGCACGTTCGCATCTCCATCCCGGTACCTGAGCAGGATCAGCACGCTTGCGAGGTTGGCGGCAAGCGCCAGCATTCCGATGCTGCCCATGATGGGGGCGCTGGGAAAACCGAGGCAGAAGACCCGCCATATCGTCGCGCCGAAGACGAACGCGGCCATCAGGCTCAAGGAAATCCCTTTCGCGATCGCCGCGGTCGAGCGAACACGTATCGACTTTCCGATCACGGCAAGGCTGATCGCATAGGTCATCGTATCGCCCAGAAAATCGAGCGAGTCGGCCTGCAGCGCCTGCGACCCCGCCGCCGCACTACCGGCAAGCTCGGTGACGAACATGGCGCCGTTAATGGCGATCACGGCAAGCAACGCGCGCTTGTAAGCGCGGCTCACACCGTCAAAACGAACGTCGGAAGAGCAGCAATGGCCTGACATGAAAGGCGGTTTACTCCTGAAGCCTTGAAATCCGGTTTCCACGACCCTATTCCCTATAGTGGTTGTAGGTTCAAGGATGAATTTCGTGATCGATAATCTCGTCGGTATCGGCATTCTCGCCCGGGAAACGGGGACGAGCGTACAGACCGTGCGTTATTACGAAAGCCGGGGATTGCTCCCCGCCCCGCCGCGCACGGAAGGTGGGCAACGCCGCTATGGCAGGCTTCACCGCGACCGCCTGGCGTTTATCCGCCATGCACGGGAAATGGGCTTTGCGCTCGACGCGATCGGCGAACTCCTGCGCCTGTCGAAAGAGGAAGACGCTTCCTGCGGCCCGGTGGACCGGATCGCCCGTGAGCAGCTTCAGCTTGTCGACCGACGGATCGAGCAGCTTTGCGCCTTGCGCGAAACGCTCTCTCGTATGATAGACCGCTGCGATGGAGAGAGCGTCACGTCCTGCCGCATCCTCGAGGCGCTCGGGCCGTCGCAGAACCTCCCGGCATCGGGAAAAGACGGCGGGACGGGCGCGTAAGCTGGTAATTCCTGCGCCGAAGCGTTATCTACCGGATAGTTGTTTCAAATCGGCTGGCGCAGAAGATGAACCGTTTCGAAAAGCCCCGAATGCCAAGCGAGGCCCGCATTCGCTATCTGGATGGCGATTTTCAGATCGAATCGCCCGGTACTTTCGTGCGATGCGCCGTAACCGGTCAGGCCATTCCGATTGACGAACTGAAATACTGGAGCGTTTCGCGCCAGGAAGCCTATGTGGATGCGGCCTCGGCCCTCAAGCGCTACCAGGAGTGCCACCGGAACGCCTGAACCCTGGCCGCGAGGTGTTCAGAGTTTTTCGACGCGCGGCCTCTTCTATACGCTCACACAACCTGTCGGCTTCCTCAATCCGCATTTCAACATTGAGGACCCGCGCACGGCCTGCGAGCCAACGCGCAAATTCGCCATCAAGCGACTGGATCCGCGCCATGTCCTTGGCGGTCGTCACAAGCAGCAGTCCCTTGTCGTCCGCCTCTGTCAGCAGCGCTTCGGCCTCGGCATGAGAATAGGGGTGATGGTCGGGAAACGGCTTTTCGACAGCGATTTCCGCACCGAGTGCGCGAAGGCTTTCGAAAAACTTTCGCGGCCGCCCAATTCCGGCGAAGGCGAGAACCCGCGCGCCTTCCAACTCCGGGTCGGGCTTCGTTTCAAGGCGCGCATGAAAGAGCGGCAATCCCTTGCGTGAAGCAAGGCGCACCGCAGGTTTCGCGGCTTCCCCCTCGCCAATCACCGCAAGCGCGGATGCAGCCACGATCTGCCGGCGCAATGGCGCACGCAGCGGTCCGGCGGGCAAGCAGAAACCATTGCCGGTGCCTGTTGCCGCATCGACAAGCACGATCGAAAAATCCTTTCGAAGGCTCGGGTTCTGAAATCCGTCGTCCATGATGACGATGTCGCCATGGCTTGCGGCGAACGCGGCGCCCGCAAGCCTGTCGCGGGAGACGACAGTCGGTCCCTGCTTCGCCAGAAGCAGGGCTTCGTCGCCAACATCCAGGGCGGAATGGATCCTCCTGTCGACAAGAACCGGCCCCTTGAATCTGCCTCCATAGCCGCGCAGCAAGAAAACGGGGGAATATCCATGGCCCGCCAGTTCTGCCGCCAATGCGAGGCTGAAGGGCGTCTTGCCGGCGCCGCCTGCCACGAAATTGCCGACACAGACGACCGGGACGGGCACCGAGCCGCCGGAACGCTTCAGCATTCGTCGCGCCGTTATCGCCCCGTAGATCGCGCCGAAAGGCCAAAGCAACAAGGCTTTCCAGTCCGGCCGGGGGCGCCACCAGAACGAAGGCGCCTTACTGAGCCCCCTCATCATCGGTGCTCGGCCTCGGTTCGCCTCAGAAAAGGCCGCAGGGCCTCTAGGGTGCGTTTCACAGCGCCCTTGCCCTCAAGGGCGACGCGCTCGGCAGCCGCGCCCCGTTTGCTGGCGTCTTCGGGTTCGTGGATCAGATGAGAGACTTCGCGCGCAAGTTCGTCAGGCCCGTTCACGACCACTGCCCCTCTTTCGGCAATCAGCCGATCATACACGTCCTTCTGGTCGGGGAAACTCGGGCCGGTGAGGATGGCCGCGCCGCATTGCGCCGGTTCCAGCGGATTGTGGCCGCCGAGCGGCATAAGTGAAGCGCCCATGAAGACCACTGGCGCAAGACGGTAGAAAAGTCCCATCTCACCGATGGTATCCGCCAGATAGATGTCCGTATCGCCCGACAAGGGTTCGTTTCGGCTGCGCTGTGCCACGGCAAGACCGGCCTCTTCGATAATCGAGCGGACAGCATCACCACGCGCGGGATGGCGCGGGGCGATAAGCGTCAGGAGCCTCGTATGGTCGACCGCTATCATCTTGTGGGCCGCGATCACCTGCTCCTCTTCGCCCGGATGCGTGCTTGCGGCGAACCAGACCGGCCGCCCGCCGATCGCGGCCTTGAAGCCTTCGAGCGCTTGCGGATCGGCCTCGGGCAGCGAGCCGTCGAACTTGAGATTGCCTGCAATTTCGACATTGTTCACGCCAACCCGCCTGTAGTTCCCGGCATCTTCTTCGGACCGCGCGAGGCATAGATCCACTCCGGCAAACAGATGCCGTGCCAATCGCGGTACCTTGAGCCAGCCCGCGGCCGATTTCGGCGACATGCGGCCATTGGCGATGACGAAAGGAATGCCTTTCCTTTCGAGACATCGAATGGTGGCGGGCCAGATTTCGGATTCGACCACGACGGCGAGTTCCGGGCGCCAATGATTCAGGAACCGCTCGATACCGGGCCGCGCGTCATAGGGCACGAACTGATGGACAGCGCCAGGCGGCAGCCGATCCCTTACCGCTTCCGCCGAGGTGATCGTGCCCGTTGTCAGGACCACCGCATGGCCCAGTTCCACAAGACCGCGGACGACCGGAAGAATGGCGTTCGTCTCGCCAACGCTTGCCGCATGCACCCATACGAGGCTCCCTTCCGGGCGGGCATGACTGGCGATGCCGAAACGTTCATCGCGCCTTCCCGGGTCTTCCTTGCCCTGCGCGACCCTGCGCCCGTGCAGAAAGGAAAGCAGCGGGCCGACAAGGCGGCCAAACCCTTCATAAATCGCGAAAGGGATGTCTTCAGGCGCGGTCCGGCGCTTGGAGGCTTGCGATGGACGCCCGCCCGCCATCACCGTTTCACCAGTTCGTAGGCCCTTGCGGTCGTGCGGTTCAAATCCTCTTCGACTTCGCTACGTGCGCGCTCCAGCGCTTCGTCGTCATCCTCTCGTCCGACGTGGATCATGTCGCCGATGGCAAGCGCCGCCCGGCTGAACGGCAGGTTGATGGAGGCCTTGTCCCAGGAATTCAGGTCGATATGCCGGCTGGTGGCGATTGCCATGGGAACGATCGGTCGGCCGGAATGCTTCGCGAGCTGGACAATGCCTTGGCCCGCGACGCGCGCCGGGCCTTTCGGCACATCCGCGGTCAGGGCAACGCTGCCGCCTTCCCTGAGCGCCCGCATCGCTTCTATGAAGCCGCGCATGCCGCCGCGCTTCTTCACCTGATGGGCCTTTTGCGCACCCGACGCCCTGATAAGGCCGAGGCCGAGGCGGCGGGCAGCAATCGCATTGATTTCTCCGTCGGCGGACCGCGAGATCATCACCCGCACGTCCCAGCCGTCCGGCCGCGCGAAAGGCATCATGAAATGTTGCCCGTGCCACATGGCTACGATCACCGGCAGGTCCGGCAGGACCTTTTCATAGAAATCCGGCGGATCGATCTGAAAGCTGCTCGTCTTGCGAACCGCAAGAAGATAATTGGCGAGCGCGGCACCCACGACATTCTGCACGAACGGAGAGGAGCCGAATTTTTTCAGCATGCCGACGGATCCCGATGCCCGGCTTGGCAATCTTCATTAGGTGCTGCGTTCAACGCGCCCGAACCTCAGTCGTTTTCCGTTTCCGGATCAAGCAGACGGTGCATGTGTACGATAAAGTAGCGCATGTGGGCATTGTCGACGGATGCCTGCGCCTTGGCCTTCCAGGCTGCATAAGCCTTCGCGTAATTCGGATAGATGCCGACGATATCGAGATCCTCAAGGTCTCGGAACCTGATTTCGTCGACCTTTTCCAGCTCCCCGCCGAAGACGAGATGCAAAAGCTGCTTGGGCTCTTCCGCTTCACTCATTCGTTCACTCCATCGCTCGGTTCGGCGCACTTACCGGATGACGCTTTTCAGGATCGGCCGCAACGGATCGACCAGCGCCGACGGACCCGCGACAAGGGCCTTGTGGCGGACATCGGGCTTGTTGTAGATGGCGGCCGCACCCTCCAGATCCGTCAGGCAGCCGCCTGCTTCCTGCACCAAAAGATCGGAAGCCGCAAGATCCCAGTCGCACGCTCGCCCGCGTGCCGAGGCGATATCGATGCGTCCGTCGGAAACCATCGCAAGCCGATAGGCAAGGGAGGGGATGTAACCGGCGTAGACTACACCGCGTTCCGTTATCTCCGCGTGCTTCGATACGGATTTCGGCCCGGCGAAGCGTGCGCCGGAAAGGTCTTGCCGCGCGGATACTCTTATGCGCTGCCCGTTGAGCGTCGCCCCCTTGCCGAGCGCACCCAGGTACATCTCGTCGCCCGCGGGTCGATAGACAGCCGCGTAGACCGGCCGCCCCCGCTCCACGACCGCAATGGCAACGGTCCATTCGTCCGTACCGGCCAGAAACGCACGCGTTCCGTCGATCGGATCGACGATGAAGACGCGGCTTCGCGAAAGCCGCTTTTCGTTGTCGCGCGTTTCTTCCGACAGCCAGCCATAATCCGGGCGGCTTGAGGTGAGCATATCGTGCAGGTGCCGGTCGACCGCGATATCGGCTTCCGATACCGGGGAATCGCCTTCCTTCGTCCAGCGCTTCGGATCACGGCGGAAATACCTGAGCGCGATATCGCCCGCTTCCCGCGCCGCCTGTTCGAGAAGCTCAAGATCGCTCGTCATCGTTTCACTGGCCGGCAAGGGTCATCCCCGTAATCAGAATGCTGGGCGCGGCCACCGAATAGCGGTCATCGAGGTCCGATGCCGGCTCAAGGCGCGCGAACATGTCCTTCAGGTTTCCGGCAATCGTGATCTCGCTCACCGGATAGGCGATCTCGCCGTTTTCGACCCAGAACCCGGATGCGCCCCGCGAATAGTCACCGGTTATCCCGTTCACGCCGTGTCCGATAAGGTCGGTGACGAGAAGGCCCTCGCCAAAGTCCTTCATCATTTTCTCGGGCGTTCTGGCGCCGGGATGGAGCGTGAGGTTGGTCGCCCCCGGCGAAGGTCCGGCCCCTCCCCTCAGCGCCCGTCCGTTGGACGTGAGCCCCATTTCCCTTGCCGTCGCATGATCGAGAAACCAGTGCTTCAGGACACCGCCCTCCACCATGGTCAAGGGTTTCGCCACGCATCCCTCGCCATCGAATGGCCGCGTCGCAGGCGAGCGCGGCTTTCGCGGATCATCGGTAATGCGAATATTATCGGCGAAAACCCGGCTGCCCATCGCGTCCTTCAGGAAGCTGGTCTTGCGGGCGATGGCCGCTCCGTTTACGGCACCGGAAAAATGCCCGACCAGCGAGCGCGCCACCCGCGGCTCGTAAAGCACGTCGCACGTGCGGCTTGAAAGTTTTCGCGGGTTGAGCCGGCGCACCGCCCGCTCGCCAGCGCGTTTGCCGATATCCTCCGCCTTTTCGAGATCCTCGAAGAAGGTGCGGAAATCGTAGTCGTAGTCGCGCTCCATCGTCGTGCCCTCTCCGGCGACGGCGGTCATCGACAGCCCATGGCGCGATGTGAGATAGGAGCCGGAAAACCCATGGCTCGTCGCAAGAACGAGGCCCGCAAGCTGCCATGATGCGCTCGCGCCGCCGGATTTCGACACACCTGTAACGTCCAGCCCCGCGCTTTCGGCGGCAAGTGCCCGCTCCGTCAGCGCCTCGACGGACATCTGCGTGCCGTCAAGCAGTTCGAGGACGGGGAAGTCCCGGACAAGGTCCTCTTCGGGCGCAAGCCCGGCGTAAGGGTCTTCCGGCGCGACTCTGGCCATGGCGACCGCGCGTTCGGCAAGCTCCTTCGCATCGCCCAGAGTGTTGGCCGATACGCTCGCCACCCGCCTGCCGACGAAAACGCGAAGGGTGAAATCATCGCCCTCCGCGCGTTCGCTTTCCTCGACCTTGCCTTCGCGCACGTCGACGGACAGCGACACCGCCGAAACGGCGACAGCGTCGGCGGCATCCGCGCCTGCCGCCCGAGCAGCTTCAACCAGCTTTCCCGCACGCTCTTCCAGAGCCGATTGATCGACCAGTTCGCTCATGCGCCGTTCCTTTCTTCGTGTCTTGATGTCGTCTTTAGGTAGCCGAAGCTCCGCAGGCAAGGCGTCTGCGCAAACCATCAACGGTCCCGTGCCGTTTCCGGAAAAGGTTAACGGCCGGAAATGACGTTTAGTCACATTTCCCTAACCCTCTTTGAAATCAGAGAAATTTAACCTCGTTTGTTAAGCTGATCCGCACAGGCGGCCCGTATAGTCGGTTTCATCAGAGGCCCGATAAAAACCCCCGATAAGGACCAAGGGCCCGATGGAGAGGCGAATTGAGACGTCAAGCAGCTATGCAGGACGCCACCGATCCGGGATCGAGCCTTGTCGATGGGCTCGATCCCCATCGGTTGCCCCACCGGTTCACCGCCAGAAACGAACCTCTTTCACGATCAGGCGAGAAAACGTCCTTCGAGGTCTATATCGACCGCGATACGGTTGTCATGAAGCGCAAGCTCGCCGGGCTTCCGCTGACCGTGGTTCTGCCGACGAACACGTTCACCGGCGTTTATGCCCGCGTGACGCCCGGCACAGCGCCGGAAGTGCTCACCGTTTCCATTGGCCTTCACCATCGCGATCCGGCGCTCTGTGTCGAGCTCATGTCCAGCGAAAGCGTTGAAGCCGCGGCAGGCTACTGGCGCGATTGGGCCGATGCTCTCGATCTTCCTCTGGTTGCCGTCGAGCCGGACGGCTCCATCGAGATCGTTGCGGAAGCCGGGCCGTCGAAGAGCGTGGAACGGCCGGCCGCGCGCCGCCGGGTCGCGGCACTGACAAACCGCCGTCCGCGTTTCCTCGTGCGCCGCAAACCGGGCAACCGCTCATATCGCCCGGCCGTATTCGCCGGCGAGCGCGAAATCATCGCCCGCAACTGATTCCGGTTTTCAGCCTCCCGCCCCCGCCTGGCGTGCAAAGCGCCATGCCGTCCGGGCCAGGGGGCCAATCTGGCGGATCATCGCCGCCGCATTCTCGTTCGCCGCCGTACCATCACGCACGCGCCCTGCGATACCCTGCAGGATCGCGGCGATACGGAAGAAATTATAGGCGAAGTAGAAATCGAGCCGGTCTCGTACGGCAAAGCCAGTCGCTGCTTCATACCAGCCGATATAGGTATCGAGCGAAGGTATTCCGAGCGCTGCGAGATTCAGCCCTTCGAGAGAACCTATCCCGGACCCGTCAGGCATCGCGGGCATTTCCCACTGCATGCAGTGATAGGTGAAATCGGCCACGGGATCGCCGAGCGTCGAAAGTTCCCAGTCGAGCACGGCAAGCACGCGCGGCTGGCCGGTTGCCAGGATCAGGTTGTCGAGCCGGAAATCGCCATGGACGACGCGGGCAGGGTTTTCGGGCGGCAGGTTCTTCGGCAGCCAGTCGATGAGCTTGTCCATCTCATCGATCTTTTCCGTTTCCGACGCCCGGTACTGTTTCGACCAGCGCGCGACCTGCCGCGCGACATAGCCCTCCGGCTTCCCGAAATCCCCAAGGCCGATCGCATCCGGCTCATACCGGTGAAGCCTGGCGAGCGTTTCGTTCATCGCGCGGTAGATCGCCGACCGCTCCGTCGTGTCTACACCCGGCACGGACGGCTCCCATACGATACGCCCGTTCACCTTTTCCATGACGTAGAAGGCTGTGCCGATCACGCCCTCGGCCTCGCACAGAAGGAAGGTTTTCGGCACGGGAAAACCCGCAGCGCCCAGCGCCGACATCACCCGGTATTCCCTGTCGATCGCATGTGCGGATGGCAGAAGCTTGCCGGGCGGCTTGCGGCGCAGCACGTAGTCGCGCCCGGGCGTGGCCACCAGGTAGGTCGGATTTGACTGACCACCCTTGAACTGACGGACTTCAACCGGCCCTTCGAAATCCGCGATTTCGCTTTCCAGATACGATTGCAGCCTTTCCCTGTCGAACGAAAGTGCCGCGGGCACTTCCTTGGTGCCGGAAAAAGCCTCCTGACGGTCGATCCGTCCGCTCAAGATACGTCCTCCATCAGGAAGGGATGCAATGCCTCATAGGTGGCATCCGGATTTTCCTCGACAAGGAAATGGCCCGCATCCACCGCCGCCTCGCGCACATCCTTTGCCCAGTCGCGCCAGACGTCGCCGGGCGTGCGCTCGCCACCGGCAAAGCCCGCTGCCCCGTAAACGGCAAGAAGCGGGAGGGAAATCTTCCGGCCGGCCTCCCTGTCGGCCGTATCGTGCTCCATGTCCACCGTCGCGCCTGCGCGGTAGTCCTCGCAAAGCGCATGGATCCTCGCCGGTTCGATGAAGAACGCGCGATAATGCTCGAGTGCGGCTTCCCCGAAGGGGTCGAGAGAGCGGGCCTTGGTCCAGCCCGCAAGCGTGTGTTCCAGATAGTTGCGCGCATCGCAGGCGATCAGGCGCTCCGGCAACGGGTGCGGCTGGGCGAGGAACAGCCAGTGATACATGCGCAGGCCGCGCTGCCAGTCCATACGCTGCCAATAATCGTATGTCGTCAGGATATCGAGAACGGCAACGCGCGTAAGTCGCTCCGGATGATCGAACGCCATGCGGTAGGCGACCCGCCCGCCCCTGTCGTGTCCGGCGATGGCGAATTTGGCATATCCCAGCCGTTGCATGACGGAGATCATGTCATTCGCCATGGTCCGCTTGGAATAGGCGTTGTGGCCGCTGTCGCCTGGCGGGGCGGACGATGCGCCGTAACCGCGCAGGTCCGCTGCGACGACCGTGAAGTCCTGTGCAAGGCGCGGCGCGAGCGTGTGCCACATAGCGTGGGACTGCGGAAACCCGTGGAGCAGAAGCAGAGGCGGCCCGTTTCCGCCGATCCGGCAGAAGATTTCCGCACCCTCCACATGCAGGGTTTCTGTCTGGAAGCCGGGAAACAGATCCTTCAGCCTATCGTCTTGCATTTCCGGGTGCACCTCCCCACCGGGCTTCGCCGACCGATTGCCCGAACCTTCCCGCAAGGATGGAACGGCTCCGCGGACCAGGCAAGTCCGGCAGGAGCAAGAGAGTGCCTTGTGCGGATCAGTTCTGCTTTTCGCGCTGAATTGCCCGCCAGCCGATATCGGACCGGCAGAACCCTTCCGGCCAGTCGATCTTCTCGATCGCCGCATAGGCGCGGTCGCGGGCTTCGCCAACGGTTTTCCCGATCGCCGTGACATTGAGCACACGGCCGCCGTCTGCGAGGATACGCTCACCTTCGCGCCTGGTTCCGGCATGGAAGATTTTCACGCCCTCGGACTGCCCCGCTTCTTCAAGGCCTTTGATCTCGCTGCCCTTTTCGTAAGAACCGGGATAGCCTTGCGTTGCCATCACAACCGTCAGCGCGACGTCGGAATGCCAACGCGCGCTCATCTTGTCGAGCGTCCCGTCGACCGCCCCCAATATCAGCGTGACGATGTCGTCCTTCAGCCGCATCATCATGACCTGGCACTCCGGATCGCCGAAACGGATGTTGTATTCGATAAGTTTCGGCCCTTCGTCGGTGATCATCAGCCCGGCATATAGGATGCCCTTGAACGGCATGCCGTCCGCCGCCATGGTCCGTACCGTCGGCTCGATGATTTCGCGCATGGTCCGATCCACCAGCGCCTCTGTCATGATCGGGGCCGGGGAATATGCGCCCATGCCGCCGGTGTTGGGTCCTTCGTCGCCGTCGAAGGCCCGCTTATGGTCCTGAGCGGTGGTGAGCGGCAACGCCGTCTCACCGTCGCAGATCACGAAGAAGCTCGCCTCTTCCCCGCTAAGACACTCCTCCACGACCACTTCCGCACCGGCTGCGCCGAACTCACCGCTGAAACACTCGTCGATCGCCTGAAGCGCCTCATCGAGCGTGGCTGCGACCGTCACGCCCTTGCCAGCGGCCAGACCATCCGCCTTGACGACGATCGGCGCGCCTTGTGCCCTGGCATATTCGCGCGCCGAAGCGGCATCGCTGAAACGCCGATATGCCGCCGTTGGTATTTTCGCCCGTGCGCAAAGATCCTTCGTGAATCCCTTGGAGCCTTCCAGCCGGCTTGCCGCCTTGCCGGGGCCGAACGCCTTTATGCCGGCAACGGCCAGATCGTCTACAACACCCTCGACCAGCGGCGCCTCCGGACCGACGACGACGAGATCGATTTCCATGTTCTTGCAAAAATCGACCACCGCGCCATGGTCTGCGGGATCAAGCCTTACAACTTCGGCTTCCTCGGCGATTCCGGGATTGCCCGGCGCGGCGAAAAGTTTGTCCGTGAGCGGCGAATTGGCGATCGCCCAGGCCAGCGCGTGCTCCCGGCCACCAGACCCGATCAGCAGGATGTTCATGGAATTCGCCCCCTGATTGCCTGTCGCAGGAGCAACAGAGCATAAAGCCTACCGGGGCGCTCTATCATTTATCGTTCGACCCGTAAACGCAGCTTGCGACAGCATGCGGCGCATAAGGATTGCCGCATGGTTTTCGTTAAGGAATTTGTCTTACGACTTTCAGGATATTGAATCTTTCCTCAACGGCGGTTTTATGGAACTCACCAACGCATTTCTCTTGTTCGGCGAAGCATCCCTTTATTTTTTCGTGATGGTGTCGTTGCTGGAAGCCCGGCACAAGATCGGCCTCGGCGTTTTTTTCTGCGCGCTCGGCGTCATGCATTTCCTCGAAACCTACCTCGCCAGCGTGTTTTACGTGGCGCTGCCCTTCGGCGTGATATCGCCCGGATCTTCCGTGCTGTTTTCCGGCAAACTGCTGATGATCCTTCTGCTTTACATCAAGGAAGACGCCGCGGTCGTCCGTCAGCCGATCTACGGCCTCTTGATCGGCAATTTCCTGATCGTCGGCCTCGTCATGATCCTGCGAAATCACGAAACCCTAGCGCTGATCGAAGGCCGCTCACCGAACTTCTCCTTCATCGACGAGATGGGATGGTTGATGGTCTGGGGCACCACGCTGCTTTTCTTCGATTCCGTCGGGATCATCCTTCTATACGAGCGCCTCGGCGGCTGGTTCCGCCGACACCCGGCATTGCGCTTCCTTTTGTGCGGGATGGTCATGCTCACATTCGACCAGCTTGGCTTCTACTTTGCGCTTCGCTACGTATCGGGCGCGCCGGTCGACGTGCTTTTCGGCGGCTGGATCGCGAAAATGGCGGCAGCCATCGTCTATTCGGCTTTCTTCCTGATCTACATGCGTGTCAGCAGAACAACGCTGCCCCAAAGCGAAAGCCTCGGCACCTCCGATGTATTTCACGTCCTCACGTATCGGGAGCGCTACGAACAGCTTCTGGAGGCCGCCGCGCGCGATCATCTGACAGGCGTCTACGATCGCGGGCGATACGACGTCGAGGCGCCTCGCGTGATCGACAAGAACATCCGCCGGGGTTATCCGGTCAGCCTCATGGTGATCGACATCGACCGCTTCAAGGAAATCAACGACACCTTGGGGCATTCGGCAGGCGATGTCGTCCTGAAGGATGTCGCCGAAATTCTTGCAGGCGCGCTGCGCGGCGACGATCACCTGTTTCGCTACGGTGGCGAGGAGTTTGTGGTGGTTTGCGAGCGCCTGCCGATAGACGGCGCGCTATCCATGGCTAACCGCCTGCGCCGGAGGATCGCCGAAACCGTACACACCGAAAGCGGTTCAAACGTCACCGTGAGCATTGGCGTCGCCGCGGGGCCGGATGACGGGCATGCTTTGACATCCTTGTTCAAAACCGCCGATGCGCGGCTTTACAAGGCCAAGCAGGAGGGCCGCAACCGGGTTTGCGGCAATGACGGGGTCCAACAGGGGCAAATGATCCTGGCGACTCAGCCCGTAACGTGACCAGTATCGTTCCCCCTTCCGTTCGCGGCCCAAACCTCCTATCACCGGAAGAGATTTGGGTCGCAGGCAAGGACTGAGCATGAACGGACGCGTCGCCGATGCGGTAAAGGGCCATTGGGTCGACACCCATGCCCCTGAGTGGCTTCGCCCCTACGCCAGGCTCGCGCGTTGGGAGCGGCCGATCGGCTGGTGGCTTCTTCTTTGGCCGTGCTGGTGGTCGGCAGGCCTTGCCGCCGTCGCAAGCGAGAGCGCATTTCCCAATCCCGTGCATCTGGTCTTGTTCCTGATCGGCGCGGTCGCCATGCGCGGGGCCGGCTGCACCTACAACGATCTTGTCGATCAGGATATCGACTTAAAAGTCGCGCGCACGCGCTCCCGCCCGATCCCCTCCGGCCAGGTGACGCCGCTGCAGGCGAAAGTGTTTCTGATCCTCCAGGCGCTCGTCGGCCTTGCGGTACTGCTGAGCTTCAACCGTTTCACGATCGTTCTCGGGCTCGTGTCCCTGCTTCCGGTCGCGATCTATCCGTTCATGAAGAGGATCACCAACTGGCCGCAGCTCTTCCTGGGATTTGCCTTTTCCTGGGGCGCACTGATGGGCTGGGCGGCAGTCTTCGGCAGCCTCGACTGGACGCCGATCCTGCTTTACCTCGGCGGGATATTGTGGACGATCGGCTACGATACGATCTACGCCCATCAGGACAAGGAAGACGACGCGCTCGTCGGCGTGAAATCGACGGCGCGCCTTTTCGGCGAGCGGACGAAACCCGCACTGGTGCTTCTTTACACCGGGGCAACGGCGCTTTTCGCGGCAGCCGCCTCACTGGCCGACGCCGGCCCCGCCGCATTCGCCGGGATCGCCCTGGGGGCCATCCATCTGTTCTGGCAGATTATTCGGCTGGAAATCGACGATCCCGACCAGTGCCTTAAGCTATTCCGCTCCAACACCCGTTATGGCTGGATCGTTTTTGCCGGATATGTGGCGGATGCGCTGATTTCCGCCTAGTCGATACGATGCGACGAAATTCCTTCTTGCTCCTTCTTCGAATTTCCTCTTCGTAATCTTTGCGCTATTACGCAAACTCTGAAGAGGTTATCGGGGAAGGCGGAGAAACATGAGCGAAGCGTTCTCGACGGAATTTTCGCGCGAAACACCCTCTAATTCTTCAGAAGAGAAGACAAAAGGCGGAATCTCCGCGCAATCGCGCCGCCATCTTCAAATGCGCAAGCAGGCAATGCGAGAACATCCCCAGCTTCGCGAGCTTGCCGGCGCCGAACCGCGCACTGCCTTGGCGTTGCCCATCCTTCTCGCCCTTCACTGGAGCGTGGCATGGGCCGTATCCGACACGAATCTTCTGATCGTTTTCCTGGCCGCATTCATCCCGGGTCAGATCATCATCCACGCGACCGGTGCTCTCGTGCACGAAACAGCCCACAAGCTCATCTTCCGCGGGCCCCGGACAAAACTGGCCTTCGATCTAGGGCTTGAGACGATCCTCACTTCCTTCGGCAAGCAACTTACTTATCAGCACGAGCATATATCGAGCCACCATCCCTACATCGGCGACTATGAGCGGGACTACGAATACGAGGATCTCTGTGCCTTCAAAGCCCGCACGATGCTGATTGATGGAAGTCCGCGGCTTGCGCGCTTCATGACGGGCGCAACCCTGTTCGTCCATCTGCTCCCCTTCGGCTTCATAATCAGCGACGAGATTTTCCCTCGCGCCTACCAGCGCCTGACGGGGCGCGTTGCGAAGGATCGCGAGCGTCACATTCCCTCCACCAAGGCGCCTTTCTGGCAGAAAAGACTGTTTATTGCGTGGTCGATCGGCACAAACATCATCATTTTCGCCCTGTTCGGCTTCTGGGGCTGGCTCTATCATGTCTGGGCCCTGTCGCTGTTCCTCGGCAAGTTCGGGATCACGAACCTCGGCCAGTCGCTCAGCGAGCACGCAGGCAACGATAACGAAACACCTACCCGCTCAACCTATGGACCGATCAACTGGATCCTGTTCAACACCGGTTATCACAACGAACATCACACTTTCCCCAATGTCGCTTGGACGAGACTGCCGGCCCTGCACGACGCGGCGCCGGATGTTTTTCATTCGCGCGCGCAAAAATCCTACTTCGGTTACTGGTGGGATCACGTAAAAGGCGACTTCAAGACCTCGCGGGTCAGCCCGCTTCAAGCGATGGATCAAAGCCGCAGATGCCCGGCATCGGGGCAAGAGGAAACCTGAAAGAGAGCTTGCGAAAATGGCTTCACCCAGAATCGGACTTGCGCTTGGCGGCGGCGGCGCGCGCGGGCTTGCTCATGTCCCGGTTCTCGAAGCCTTCGACGATCTCGGCATAAAGCCGCACGCGATCGCGGGAACCTCGATCGGCGCACTAATCGGCGCTGCCTACGCCGGCGGAATGTCGGGCGACGACATCAGGGACTACACCGAAAAAACGCTTAGCGACCGCAATGCGGCGCTTGCCCGGCTTTGGCAGCTGAGGCCGAAGCGCTTTGCCGATATTTTCGGCGCCGGCGGGGTAATGCAGTTCGACGCACTAAGGGTCCTGGAGGTGTTCGTCGGCGATGCGATCCCTCAGACTTTCGAGGAACTGAAGGTGCCGCTCGCGGTACTTGCCACCGACTTCTACGGCTGCCGTGAGGTCGATTTACGCAGCGGCCCGCTTCATTCCGCCGTTGCAGCGTCGATTGCAATCCCCGCTCTCTTCAAGCCGGTTACCATTCAGGACCGCATCATGATCGACGGTGGCGTGGTCAATCCGCTCCCCTTCGACGCGCTGCCGCAAGCCTGCGATATCGTCGTCGCCGTGGATGTGGTCGGATCACCGGTTTCGCGGGGAAAGACGCCGCATCCAAGTGCCGGCGACTCGCTCTTCGGCGCCACCCAGATCCTGATGCAGACGGTGGTGGCGGAGAAACTGAAGAGCCGCCGTCCGGACATCCTGGTGCGGCCGGATATCGAGGCTTTCCGGGTGCTGGACTTCCTGAAGGCCCGCAAAATCATGGATACCGCTCAGCCGATCCGCGAAACGGTGAAGACGCAGATCGAGAAATCCATCAAGGCAATCGAAAAATCCGCAGACGGAAAAAAGAAAGCCTGAGAATTCCTTCAAGGCTTGCCTTGCCGCTTGAAGCTCCCGCTTCGGACACTACCCTCAATCGGGTCCAAGGGAGGGTCTCCGCATGCTCCGTCTCCTAACGTCAACTATCCGGCACGCGATCGCGACGCTGTTCCTCGCGCCGCTTCTGGTTATCCCCGCTTCGGCCGTCTGCCAACTTGTGGCCGATGCACCCCTGGACAGGCTGCCGGTGGTCAAGGCCGCACTTGCGCCGGACGAGGTCCGCATAACCTACCTCGGCCATTCGACCTTCGAGATCGAGACGCCGAAGGGCATCCGAATCGCGACGGACTACAGCGGTGCCTACAAGCCAGTGATGATTCCGCATGTGGTGACGATGAACGGCGCGCACGGGACGCATTTCACCTTCAATCCGGACTCCGAGATCGAGCACGTGCTTCTTGGATGGAATCCCGAAGGCGGGCCGATGGATCATGACAAGACGATCGAGGACGTGCGCATCCGCAACATCCAGACCAACACTCGCGGCTGGGACGGCGAGACGAATCTTTTGGGCAATTCGATCTTCGTTTTCGAGGTGGCGGACCTTTGCATCGCCCACCTCGGCCACCTGCACCAGCGGCTGACGGAAAACGACCTGACCCGCCTCGGCCAGATCGACATCGTCTTCGTACCCGTCGACGGATCGGCGACGCTCTCCCACCAGAGCATGATCGAGGTGCTGAAATCTATCGGCCCGCGCATGGTGATCCCGATGCACGTCTTCCGCTACGGTTCGCTGCAGTCCTTCGCGGGCCGCATGGCGGAATCGGGCTACATCGTCAACATGTCCGACAACCCGACCTATATCGCAAGCCGGGCCGGCCTGCCGGCGGCACCGACGTTCCTGGTGCTGCCGGGCAATTGACCCGCCGCGGCGTCAGCCGTGAACCTCGAGGCTGTCGGCAGGCGTCGCCTCGCGCTCCTCAAGCCCGTAGTCGCGCAGGATACTTGCGACACGCAGCCGGTAATCGGAAAAGATCTTGTTGCGGCCCATGGCTTGCGCCTTGCGGTGCTCCATGGTGTTGCGCCACGCCTTGACCGCCTCCTCATCGCGCCAGACCGACAGCGACAGGATCTTGCCCGGCGTCATCAGACTTTCGAAACGCTCGATCGAAATGAACCCGTCAATCTTCTGGAGGATCGGTTTCAGGTCGGCGGCAATATCGAAATATTCCGCCCGATGCTCGGGCTTCGGCACGACTTCGAATATCACGGCGATCATGGGGCGACCTTTCTATCGATGCGTTTCGGTGATTTAGAGAGCGACAATATCCCTGCCATGGGGCAATTACATTCACGTTCGCTCGAATGACATTATTCCAATATTTTTCGAAATACCGTTGAATCTACCTTTCAAATGAGTTATTTCATGCGTCATGACACTTGACGATGCAGCAGCGCGGCTTGAAGCCCTCGGCAATCCGACACGGTTGAACATCTACCGCACGCTCGTGCGCGCGGGCGAAGGCGGCCTGTCCGTCTCGGCCCTGCGCGAGCGTGTGGGCGGCGCACTTTCCACGCTGTCGCATCATCTGCAAAAACTCGTCCTCGTGGGCCTCGTCATTCAGGAACGGCAGGGCACAACGCTGATCTGCAGGGCAAACTACGATCAGATGCACGGCCTTGTGGACTATCTGACCAAGGAATGCTGCGCGGACGAAACGGACGCCCGCCAGGGCGATGCCGCCTGATTTTTTTGAGCCTCAGCGTTTTCCGCGAAAGCGGCACCGCTTTCGCAACAGGAAATCGCTTCAGATTCAATAGGTGAAGCATATTCTCGTCGTCGAAACGGCGGCGTTTCGACGGAATATGCTCTGAAATTCCGATATTCCTCGAAATATCGGAGAATGGAGATGAACCGAGCATGAGCGACCAAACGGCACTCACACCAAGTACGCCTCGTTTTCGCTTGCCGAAACCCGACGGGGCGCTGTTGATCGGCGGAAGCGCACTCTTAGCTTTGGGTATTTTCGATCTTGCCCAGGTCATACCGACCATCGGCTTCACCATCGAGCAACTGATCGACATCGCGCCTTATCTGGCGGCATCGATCCTGATTGCCGCCTATGCCGCGGCAACCGGAGCCGACAACCTGATCGCGCGCGCCTTTACCGGCAAGAACACGGCGATCATGGTGCTTGTGGCGGCACTTACCGGCGCATTGTCGCCCTTTTGCTCCTGTGGCGTCATTCCGCTGATCGCCGCCCTTCTTTCCATGGGCGTGCCGCTTGCCCCCGTGATGGCGTTCTGGCTTGCCTCGCCGATCATGGATCCGACCATGTTCGTCTTGACGGCGGGAACGCTCGGCACCGGCTTCGCGATCGCAAAGACCACGGCTGCGATCAGTGTCGGCCTTCTGGGCGGATACGGAATTCTGCTTTTCCAGCGCGCCGGCGGTTTCGAAACCCCGTTGCGCGACGAAGTGGGCAACGGCGGCTGCTGTGCTTCGGGCGTGCGCTCGCGCAAGGATGTCGCATGGTCGTTCTGGACGGACGGCGGCAGGCGCAAGAAGTTCGCCGACAACGGGCTGAAGAACACCCTTTTCCTCGGCAAATGGCTGGCGCTCGCCTTCCTGCTGGAAAGCATCATGCTGACCTATGTGCCGGCGGATCTCGTTGCCCGGCTGCTTGGCGACGGCGGCCTGCTGACAATCGCGGCCGCAACCGTCGTCGGCATTCCCGCATATCTGAACGGCTACGCCGCCCTGCCGCTGGTCGGCGGGCTGATCGGCCAGGGCATGGCGCCGGGCACCGGCATGGCCTTCCTCGTCGCCGGCGGCGTTACGTCCGTCCCGGCGGCCATCGCCGTCTTCGCGCTTGCACGCCTGCCGGTGTTCTTCGCCTATATCGGCTTCGCGCTCGTCGGGGCTTTCAGCGCGGGCCTCATCTACCAGATGAGCCTTTCTTTCTGATCCGGCTTTCCGGCCGGATCAATGGATCGAGCTTATCCCTGTCGCCAAATCCAATTCCGATTTGAAGGGATATGCTTGATGGGTGCCTTAACCCTCAACTTGGCGTCGTTCCCTGAAGAAATCCTTCAGGAGCGACGCCGCTTTTCTTTCGCCGATGCCCGAATAAACCTCCGGCGCATGATGGCAGGTGGAGCTTGCGAAGAAGCGCACGCCGTGTTCCACCGCCCCGCCCTTTGCATCGCCCGCACCGAAGTAGAGCCGCCTGATGCGGGCAAACGAAATCGCCGCGGCACACATCGGGCAAGGTTCAAGCGTCACGTAAAGATCGCACCCCGACAGGCGCTGCGAACCGAGCGCCGCACCGCCCGCGCGGATCACCTGCATTTCGGCGTGGGTCGTCGGATCGTCAAGCTCGAGCGTGCGGTTCCCGTCCGCGGCGATCACCTCGCCGTCCCTTACCAGCACGGCGCCTACCGGCACTTCGCCACGCGCCTGCGCCGCTTTCGCCTCATTGAGCGCAAGATCCATGAAGCCGGAGAGGTCCGGGCGGGGGTTCAAGAGTTTTGTCATCGCGCGCGAAGATAGCACGGCGATCCGTTCGTGCGGCAATGGCTTTGTTTCACGGAAACGGAGCGGCTGCTTTTTCAAACGGCCCTTGGTCACAGGCTCTGCCGTGAGGCACTACCCGTGGGTCGCCGGGTCTGGGCCCGGCGATGACGGAGGGGAGGCCGTATGCCCCCACTGATCATGCAAGCAAGATGCTTTCGGGTCGTCATGCGCGGGCTTGACCCGCGCACCCATGCAGTGCTTGCGCAAATTTTCAGTGGCGAATGGATCACTGCGTCTTCGCCTGGCGACGACAGAGGAACGGTTATGGAATCCCCACAACCTCGTTCCCGCCTCTGAAACCCCTCCCTTTCCGCATGGCTGAATTGCGCGGAATAAGCGATGGCCGCGCAAATCTCGCGTTCCGTTTCGCCCCGCGCTCTGCTATGACGCGCGCCATGACAGACAAGAGAAAACCAGACAGGCCAGCGCCGCGAGGCAAGCCGGCCCGCCGCCCGCATTCCGGCCACTCCGGAAAGCCGCGCAACAAGCAGAATCCGCGCCCTGAACCCAAGCCGTCGCTTGCGCCGGAGAAGACCTCGACGTTCGAGGGCGAACGCATCGCCAAGGTGATGGCGCGCGTCGGGCTGTGCTCGCGCCGCGAGGCCGAGGACTGGATCAAGGAAGGGCGGGTTTCCGTCAACGGAACCGTTCTGGCGACGCCGGCAACGACGGTGACCAAACGCGACAAGGTTCTGGTGGACGGTGAGCCGCTGCCCGGCCGCGAGCGCACGCGCCTTTGGCTCTTCCACAAGCCGCGCGGCGTGGTGACGACGACGCACGACCCGGAAGGGCGCGAAACCGTGTTCGACAGGCTGCCCGACGACCTGCCGCGCGTGATGGCGGTCGGCCGGCTCGACATCAACACCGAAGGCCTGCTTCTCTTCACCAACGACGGCGGGCTTGCCCGCGTCCTGGAACTGCCGGCGACCGGATGGCTGCGCCGCTACCGCGTGCGCGCCTACGGCAAGATCAACCAGGAGCAGCTCGACGCCCTTGCCGACGGTATTGCCATCGATGGCGTTCTTTACGGCGCGATCGAAGCGGTGCTGGAACGCGTGCAGGGCGACAACGTGTGGCTTTCGATCGGCCTGCGCGAAGGCAAGAACCGCGAGATCAAGAAGGTGCTGGAGCACCTCGGCCTCTCCGTGAACAGGCTTATCCGCGTTTCCTTCGGCCCGTTCCACCTGATGGATCTTGCCGAAGGCGAGGTCCGCGAGATACGCGGCCGCGTGCTTCGCGACCAGCTCGGCCCCCGGCTTGCGGATGAATCGGGCGCGGATTTCGACGCGCCGATCCTGAACCAGCCGGAGCAGAAAACCGAGACGCAAGGCCGCAAGGGCAAGCCGGACCAGAAACGCGGCGACAAGAAGGGCAAGTCGTCCGGCGGATGGATGAGCGCCAAGGAAGGCCGCAGCGCCGTTTCATCGCGCGGCCGGAAAGACCGGGACGAACGCCACAACCGGGACCGGAATGACCGGGACAGGAACAACCGCGACCGGAACGAGCGGGACAGGAACGAACGAGGCCGGCAGAACCGTGACCGCCCGGACCGCGAACGCTCCGGCACCGACCGTCCGCATCGTGAACGCCCAAATCGCGATCGCCCAAACCGCGGCGGGCCGGACCGCGAAAGGCGCTTCGAGCGGGGCGAAAGACGCGAGGGAGGCGAAAACCGGGAGGCAGGCGAAGCGAGACCGAAGCGTCCGCGCGCGGCCGCGACCGCCGAACGGCCGAGGAAAATCTCGCCACGAAGCCGCTTCCGCTTCACCAAGGACCCGGTGGAGAAACCGCGCCCCAAGCGCGACGAGGCCCCGCGCCCGCAGCGCCGCATCTGGGGCGAGGAAGGCGAAATCCTGCCCGACAAGAACCAGGAGAAACGCAACGAAGGCGCAAAGCGCCCCGGCTTCAAGCGTGATGAGGGCGGCAGGGGCAAGGGGCCGCATCGTCCAAACCGCGGCCCACGCAAATGAGGATCGTTTCAGGCCGCTTCAAGGGGGCTGCCATCGCCGCCCCAAAGGGGCAGGCGACGCGGCCCACCAGCGACCGGCTGCGCGAGACGATCTTCAACATCCTGGCCCATGGCCTCGATGAAGCGGACCCTGTCGGGGATGCGCGCGTACTCGACCTTTTCGCAGGCTCGGGCGCACTCGGCTTCGAGGCATTGAGCCGGGGCGCGAAATCCTGCCTGTTCGTGGAAGAAGCTGTGGAGCCGCGCGGCGTCATCCGCCGCAACATGGAGGCGATGGGCCTCAACGGCGTTTCGAAAATATTTCGCCGCGATGCGACGAAACTCGGTGCCGCAGGCACGATCGAGCCGTTCGATCTCGTCTTCGCCGATCCGCCCTACCGAAAGGCCCTGGGCGAAAAGGCTCTTGCTTCGGCCCGCGACGGCGGTTGGTTGAAGCCCGGCGCAATCTGCGTTCTGGAAGAAGACGCGAAGGCGGATATCGACATGCCGGCCGGCTTTCGCGAGATCGACCGGCGCACCGTCGGCGACAGCCAGGTCGTGTTTTTCAAGGCAGAGTAAGGCTCATTTCCGCCCGAACAGACGCTCGATATCGCCGAGCTTGAGTTCGATCCACGTCGGGCGGCCATGGTTGCACTGGCCCGACAGGGGCGTTGCCTCCATCTCGCGCAAAAGTGCGTTCATCTCCTCAGGCCGCATGCGGCGCCCGGCGCGCACCGACCCGTGGCAGGCCATGGTTGCGGCCACATGATCGAGCCGACCGCGCAAGCCGACCGCGCTGTCCCATTCGGCGATCTCGTCGACGAGATCGTGGATCAGCCCCCGGATGTCGAGATCGCCCAGAAGCGCCGGAGTTTCACGCACCGCAACGGCGCCCGGCCCGAACGCCTCCACGACGAGACCGACGGCTTCGAGATCCTCCGCCCGCTCGACAAGCCGCGCGGCATCATCCTCCGAAAGCTCCACCACCTCCGGGATCAGCAGGATCTGGCGGGCGACGCCCTTTTCCGCAAGCGCCGCCTTGAGCCGCTCATAGACGAGACGCTCATGGGCGGCGTGCTGATCGACGATAACGATGCCGCTTTCCGTCTGGGCGATAATGTAGGTTTCATGCACCTGGGCGCGGGCGGCACCGAGCGGCAGGTCCTGCGTCTCCTCAGGCACGCCTGCGTCGTTCGCCCGGGCGTCCGCAGAAGGGGCGGCGAACCCGCCGAAGCCGGACTGCGCTTCCTCGAAAGCGGGGGCGGCGAAGGCCGGGGCGGCGGCGTTCGCCTCGGCCCCACCCTCGAACGGGCGGAAAGACGAGGATTGCCAGTCGAAGGAGGCCGCCTGCGCGGGGCGCTGCGGCGTGATGCCGGAAAACGCGGGCCTTCCTTGCGCGGAACGCGCGAGGATATCGACGGCGGCAGTGGCATTGCTGGTGGATGAGCGGTGGCCGGCATCGACCAGCGCCTTCTTGATCGCGCCGACGACGAGGCCGCGCACGAGCTGGCCGTCGCGAAAGCGCACATCCGCCTTGGTGGGATGCACGTTGACGTCGACCAGCTTCGGCTCGATATCGACGAAAAGCACGACGACGGGATGCCTGTCGCGGGCAAGCACATCCGCATAGGCCCCGCGAAGCGCCGACAGCAGCATCTTGTCGCGCACGGGCCGGCCGTTGACGAAGAAGAACTGCGAGAGCGAATTCGCCCGGTGATAGGTCGGAAGCCCTGCAAGCCCTTCCAGCCGCACGCCCTCGCGCTCCGCCGTGATGCGCATGGCGTTTTCAACGAAATCCCTTCCCAGCACCTGGGCGATGCGCGCTTCCTGCGCACCCTCGCCGCGCGCGGCCGCATAATCAGCCGTCTGGCGCTCCGGCCCCGCCATCTGGAAGCGGATTTCGGGATGGGCGAGCGCAAGCCGCTTGACGACTTCGGTAATCGCCGCCGTCTCCGCCCGGTCGGACTTCAGGAACTTCAAGCGCGCCGGCGTGGAGAAGAAAAGATCGCGGATCTCGACCCGCGTGCCCTTCGTCTGCGCGGCAGGCGCGGGGCCGGACTTCGCGCCGCCTTCGACCGTGACCTGCCAGCCGTGCTCGTCGCCAGCATGGCGGGTCTGGATGGAAAGACGCGAAACCGCTCCGATCGACGGCAGCGCCTCGCCGCGAAAGCCAAGCGTGCGGATGTCGAACAGATCGTCCTCCGCAAGCTTCGACGTGCAGTGACGCTCGACCGCAAGCGAAAGATCTTGCGCGCCCATGCCTTCGCCATCATCCGTGACGCGAATGAGCGACTTGCCGCCGGCCGCCGTCACGACCTCGATGCGGGAAGCGCCCGCGTCGATGGCGTTTTCGACCAGCTCCTTGACCGCGCTTGCCGGGCGCTCGATAACTTCGCCCGCGGCGATGCGGTTGACCGCGCCTTCGCTCAATTGGCGGATTTTCATGGCACTGTCACCGTTTTCAGAACGAGGGATCCTCTGTCACCTGCACCACCTGCGAATTCCCTTTGCGGAGGCTATCGGATATGGTCCGCCGCGATACGCGAATCTCCCGCGAAACCGCCATACCTTATCAGACAATTTCCGCCCGAAAGAGACCCTGACCGATGAATGCGCAAAGCCCCCTTCTCATTTCCGGCCTTTCGTCGATCGCCGGCGAATACAAGGGCCTTTTGTGCGACGTGTGGGGCGTGCTGCACAATGGGGTGACGGGCTTCCTCCACGCGAGGGACGCACTCGCCCGCTTCCGCGAGGAGCGCGGCGGGACGGTCGTGCTGATCACCAATGCGCCGCGACCCGCCGCCCCGGTCTTCGACCAGTTGGCGACGCTCGGCATCACGCATGACGCCTATGACGCGATCGTGACTTCCGGCGACGTGACGCGTCAGCAGCTAGACGCGCTCGGCGATGCGAACGTGTTGCACCTCGGCCCAAAGCGGGACCTGCCGCTATACGAAGGCACGCATGTGCGCCTCGGCGCGGAACTGGCAGCAACCGCGGTCGTGTGCACCGGGCTTTTCGACGATGAGACCGAAACGCCGGACGACTACCGGGGCATGCTGACGAGGCTCGCCAAGCGCGGGCTGCCGATGATCTGCGCCAACCCGGATATCGTCGTGGAACGGGGCAACAAGCTGATCTGGTGCGCGGGCGCGCTGGCGCGCCTTTACGAGGACCTCGGCGGCGAGGTGAAGATCCTCGGCAAGCCGCATGCGCCGATCTACGACGCGGCGCTCGCCAAACTTTCCGAGAAGGCAGGCAAGCTGATGGACAAGCGCGATGTGCTGGCGATCGGCGACGGTCTGCCGACGGACATTCGCGGTGCGGTATCGCAGGATATCGATGTGCTTTTCATATCGGGGGGCATTCACGCCACCGACTTCGGCCCGACGGAAGACCCCGACGAGAACCTGATCCGCCGCAGGCTCGCCGAAGAGGGCCTTTCAGCGCGCGCGGCGCTGCCGAAACTCGCCTGGTAACGGGAAAGCGCAGCGCTCAGCCGAAAAGCTTGTCGATATCGTCCTGTGCGAAGACCTCGAGCATGGCGTCGACGTCTTCCTGGGAAACGCCCTCGCCTTCGTGCTGCGGCCCGTGCAGGATGAGTTCCCGCCGGCGCTTTTCTTCCGCCGTCTCTTCGAGCGGCGCGTCTTCGACTTCATCCATGCGCAAGCGCTTGACGAAGGAATTCACCCGCTCGTCGATATAGTTCAGCGTGCCGACGACCTTGGAAATCCGCTGCCCGGTGATGTCCTGGAAGGCGCAGGCCTCGAAGATTTCCATGATCTTGTGCTGGACGACCACCTGATAGGTGTCGGCGTCGTCCGGATCGGCGGACATTATGGTTTCCGCCGCTTCCATGATGGTATGCGTGGCGCTTTCCGTCGCCTCGACGATAGCGTCGAGCTCGCGCCCCGCCTCAGGGATGCGGTTTTCCTTGATGTCTGTCGCGCGAAGCTGGACGATTTCCTGTTTCATGCGGCAGATTTCGTCGGAAATCTCCATCAATTCCTGGGTGACCGCCGGCTGCACCGCGTCGATATAGTCCTTCATGGACCGCGCCATGACTTCCGCAAGGCCCATGACGTCGTTCAACGTCACGTCGTCCTTGCGTGCTCGGCTTTCTTCCAGGAATTCAATGAGACGCGCGACGTTTTCTTTTTGTATTGCCGCCATCTGTCCCCCTCCTTCAGGCTCCGCCTACACCGCGTCCGTCGCGGCCGGCCGCACGCCGCCGCGCGGACGATGCGCCGTGTCAACCGGGACCGAAGCCCTACTCGGAGAAGACCGCATCGATCTTGCCCTTCAACGTCTGCGCGTTGAACGGCTTCACGATATAGTTGTTCACGCCCGCCTTCTTGGCCGCGATCACGTTTTCGGTCTTGGATTCCGCCGTCACCATGATGAACGGCGTCTTGCAGAGGCCGGCGTCGGCGCGAACCTGCTTCAAGAGTTCGTAGCCGGTCATCGGTTCCATGTTCCAGTCGGAAATCACCAGCCCGTATTTGCGCTGCTTCATTTTTTCCAGCGCCTCGGTGCCGTCCGCTGCGTCGTCTACATCCTCGAAGCCGAGCTGCTTCAAGAGATTTCGGATAATGCGGATCATCGTCTTGTAGTCGTCCACAACGAGGACCGGCATCTGAAGATCAAGGGCCATCGTCTACTCCATACAGCCATTATGCCCGCCCCTTAACCGGGGCTTTGAGCGTCATCTTGCCGAATTAGGAGGAAGACACCAGCCGTGTCCCCACCTCCCCACACGAAGGGCAATCTAGGAGAAGGCCCTGAAAACTCCGTTAATGACGCGCGGGGAAATCATCCGCTTGCAACCGAAGGGCGGCCGCAAGCGGCTGCTTCCCTCGTCCATTGGCCGAATTGCCGCTGTTTTATGCGGGCTGTAGCCTTGCTTGACCCTATGCATGCGAATGAAGGCCCAAACCAAGGACAATGAAATGCTGGAACTGCGGACGCTCTTTTACGAGGACCTGAGTGTGGGCATGCACGAAAGCGTGACGAAAACGGTCAGTTCTTCGGATGTGGTGGGCTTCGCCGAGGTTTCGGGGGACCGCAATCCGATCCACCTTTCGGAACATTTCGCGGCAAAGACGCCGTTTCGCACGCGCATCGCGCACGGGCTTTATACTGCGAGCCTGATTTCCGCCGTACTGGGCACAAGGCTGCCAGGCCCCGGCGCGATCTATCTCTCGCAGACCCTGAATTTCAAGGCGCCCGTCAAGATCGGCGACGAGGTTGCGGTAACGGTCGAGGTCACGGAGCTTATCGAAAAGGGCAATCGGGCACGCCTTTCCTGCATATGCGCCGTCGGCGGCACGGTGGTGCTGGAAGGCGAGGCAATGGTGAAGGTACCGACGCGCGCGTCGGACGAGGAGGAGTTTTCCCGAGGCTGAGGGTCACCGTTAATGTCGTGCCGGCAACTTGACCTTTGGCGCGGGAATGGGCAGGGTCCGCGCGCTTTCATTGCGATGAACAATGATGGCAAGAATACCGTCAGACTTATCCCAAGGCCCCAGCCCAAATGACAGCCGCGCCGCCACCCGATTTTACGACCGTCACCGAACTATCGGCCTTTCCGCAAGCGCTTCGAGGCGGCGTGGTCGCGATCGGCAATTTCGACGGCGTGCACCGGGGCCATCAGGCGGTGCTTGGGACCGCGATGCGCGAGGCAGAAAAGCGCGGCGTTCCGGCCTTCGCCATGACGTTCGAGCCGCATCCGCGCACGTTCTTCAACCCGTCGAAACCCGTATTCCGGCTGACGCCGCAAGCCGCCAAGGCCCGCGTCATGCGCGCGCTCGGCCTCAACGGCATGGTGGTGCTGCCGTTTACCCGCGAATTCGCAGGGCTTGAAGCCCAGGCTTTCGTCGATGATGTGCTCCAGAATTCGCTTCACATCGTGCACGCGGTAACCGGTTACGACTTCCACTTCGGCAAGGCACGAAAAGGCACGCCGGATTTCCTGAAGGCGGCAGGCGTGGCCGACGGCTTCGGAGTGACGATCGTGGAAGCGGAAACGGACGAAAACGGCGAGACGGTGTCCTCAAGCCGCATCCGCGAAGCACTTGCCGCAGGCGACGTGGCACTTGCCAACGCGCTTCTCGGCTACCGCTGGTTCTTCGAGGCCAAGGTGCAGCACGGCGACAAGCGCGGGCGCGACCTCGGCTATCCGACCGCCAACCTCACGCTTTCGCCGGAAGCGGAGCTTGCCCACGGCATATACGCGGTCCGGGTGAAGCACGGCGGAACGGCGCATGACGGCGTCGCAAGCCATGGCCGCCGCCCGACCTTCGACAACGGCCAACCCCTGTTCGAAGTGCATCTGTTCGATTTTTCGGGCGATCTTTACGGGCATGAACTGGAGGTGGAACTCGTCTCCTACCTTCGCGAGGAACGACGTTTCGAGAGTGCCGAGGCGCTGATTGCGCAGATGGACATTGACAGCGCGGAAGCCCGTGCGGCGATCCAGTCTCTCCAGCCGCTGAGCCCGCTCGACCTTGCCTTGGGCGAAATGGGTTTTGACGGAGCATCGGTTTAGTGGGCTCAACTTCATCGGATCCTTCAAGCGCTGCATCCGAGGCGTCCCTTCAACAGGACACCTTGCGCGGCCTCGCGCTGATGACGGGTGCGATGTTCCTTGTCCCGCTGATGGACGTGCTGGCGAAATATCTGACCGCCACCCTGCCTCCGCTCGAAATCGCGCTCGGGCGCTTCGTCTTTCAAGCGCTTTTCGCCTTCCTGACGGCGGCCATCGGACCCGGCCTCGCCGTGCTGAAAACATCGCGGCCCTGGCCGCATCTCCTGCGCGGCGTGTTCCTGGCCGGTGCGCTGGTGCTTCTGTTCACCGCGCTCAAGGTCATGCCGGTGGCGGATGCCATCGCCATCTTTTTCGTCGAGCCGATGATCCTGACGGCACTTTCGGCGATCGTGCTCAAGGAGCACGTCGGCGCGCGGCGCTGGATCGCCATCTTCGTCGGCCTCGCAGGCTCAATGCTCATCATCCGGCCCGGCTTCGATGCCTTCGGCCCCGTCGCCCTCCTTCCGCTCGGCACGGCGTTCCTCTTCGCGCTCTATCTGCTTTTCACGAAGCGGCTTTCCGGCGAAGGGTCTATGCTTTCCATCCAGTTCACCACGGGAGCGGGCGGCGCGCTCGTGCTTGGAGCCCTGGCCGTTCTGGCCGTCATCTTCGACGTGGAAAGCGCCATCCTCGTGCCCGCGCCTCTGCCCGCGGTCGGCCTGATTGCGGTTATCGGCGCGATCTCCTTCTTCGCGCACGGGCTGATCGTACGCGCCTTCGCGCTGGCGCCCGCTTCGGTGCTCGCGCCTTTCAACTATCTGGAAATCATCACCGCGACCTTGTTCGGATTTCTGGTGTTCGGCGACTTTCCGGACGCTTTGACATGGGCGGGCATCGCGATCATCGTCGGCTGCGGCCTCTACATAACCCATCGCGAGCGCATATCCTTGCGCGAAAACACGCGCGCAAGCGGAAACCGCACGGGCGCCACGGCGGATGACGAATTCATCGCATGAGCTGCGATCCGGCCCGGCCAAAGTCGCCGAACCGGGCTTAATCGCGACAGGCGCTCAAAGCAGGGCTTTATTCGAACCGAACCCGCTGCTAAAACCCGTGCCCGAACGTTTCAGGCAATTCGAACCGCGGACGCAAACCCTTGCGCGAAGCTGACAGAAACCCGGCCATACCGAACCTTGTGCCGCGAATTACCGGCCCGGCTTTCGCGTAAGGCGCCATAACGCGCCTTCGAAAGACCGGGACGAAACGCATGACACATCGGCCGCGCCACCTTTCGTGAGCCCGCGGCCGCTTGATCAGCGCCCAGGGCGCAGCCAGACTTTCGACCGCCCGGAACGGCGGTCCACCCAGCGGATTCCGACACATGACCGAAACGACGACGCGCGATTATTCCGAAACGCTTTACCTGCCGAAGACCGATTTTCCGATGCGCGCGGGGCTGCCGAAGAAGGAGCCCGAGATCATCGCGCGCTGGAAGGCCATGGACCTTTACCGCCGATTGCGCGAAGCCTCGACGTCGCGCGACAAATACATCCTCCACGACGGCCCTCCTTACGCGAACGGCAATATCCACATCGGCCACGCGCTCAACAAGACGCTGAAGGACATCGTCACCCGCTCCATGCAGATGCAGGGCTGGGATTCGAACTATGTGCCCGGCTGGGACTGCCACGGACTGCCGATCGAATGGAAGATCGAGGAGCAGTACCGCGCCAAGGGAAAGAACAAGGACGAGGTGCCGATCAACGAGTTCCGCAAGGAATGCCGCGACTTTGCCAACCACTGGATCGGCGTGCAGCGCGAGGAGTTCCAGCGGCTCGGCATCGAGGGCGACTGGTATAACCCGTACCTGACGATGAACTTCGATTCCGAGGCCTTGATCGCCGAAGAGATCATGAAATTCGCCACTTCAGGCCAGCTTTACCGAGGCTCCAAGCCCGTTATGTGGTCGGTCGTGGAAAAGACCGCACTGGCGGAAGCGGAGATCGAATACCACGAATACACCTCCGACCAGATCTGGGTGAAATTTCCGGTCGTCGAATGCGGCGGCACGGATGCAGGCGCAGCCGAAGAGCTGCTGGAAGCTTCCGTCGTCATCTGGACGACGACGCCCTGGACGATCCCCGGCAACCGCGCGATCTCCTATTCATCCAAGATCCACTACGGGCTCTACAAGGTAACCCAGGACGATCTGCCGGAAGACAACTGGGTGCAGAAGGGCGACATGCTCATCCTGGCCGACGTGCTGGCGGGAGCGGTGTTCGAGCAGTCGCGCGTGGAGCGCTACGAGCACGTGCGCCCGGTCTCCGCGGACGAGCTGGCCAGCATCACTTGCGCCCATCCGCTGCGTGACATGGACCTTGGCGGATACGATTTCGATGTGCCGCTGCTCGACGGCGACCATGTGACCGACGACGCGGGCACGGGCTTCGTCCACACGGCACCCAGCCACGGCGCCGACGACTTCGAGATCTGGATGGCGAACCGCGCGGATATCGAAGCGCGCGGCATCTCGTCCGAAATCCCCTTCACCGTCGCCGACGACGGCACCTATACGCCCGAGGCTCCCGGCTTCGAAGGAGCGCAAGTGATCACCCACAAGGGCGAGAAGGGCAACGCCAACAAGCGCGTGATCGAGGCGCTGAAGGAAAGCGGCAACCTGATCGGCCTTGGCCGGCTGAAGCACCAGTACCCGCATTCATGGCGCTCGAAAAAGCCGATCATCTTCCGCAACACGCCGCAGTGGTTCGTCCATATGGACAAGACGCTTGAGGGCGGGGATGGCGACACGCTGCGTGCCCGCGCGCTGAAGGCCATCGACGAGACGCGCTTCGTGCCGGGAAGCGGGCAGAACCGCCTGCGCTCCATGATCGAGAACCGGCCCGACTGGGTGCTTTCGCGCCAGCGCGCCTGGGGCGTGCCGATCGCCGTTTTCCGCAACGAGGAAGACGGCCGTCTCGCGCCCGGACCCGACTTTGCCGCCAATGACGAGCTTATCGGCCGCATCAAGAGCGCGTTCACGGAGGAAGGTGCCGATGCCTGGTTCGCCGACGGGGCGAAGGAGCGCTTCCTCGGCGGGCTCGTCAACGATCCGGAAAACTGGACGCAGGTGCGCGATATCCTCGACGTGTGGTTCGATTCAGGCTCCACCCACGCCTTCTGCCTGGAACAGCGCGACGACCTGAAGCCGCATCGCCAGGGCCTCGGCGGCAAGGACTACGTGCTCTACCTCGAAGGCTCCGACCAGCATCGCGGCTGGTTCCAGTCCTCGCTGCTGGAAAGCTGCGGCACGCGCGTGCACGCACCCTACGACGCTGTGCTGACCCATGGCTTCACCATGGACGAGCAGGGCCGGAAGATGTCGAAATCGCTCGGCAACCAGACCTTCCCCCAGGACGTCATCAAGCAATATGGCGCGGATATCCTGAGGCTGTGGACGGCATCCGTCGAATATTGGGAAGACCAGCGCATCGGGCCGGAAATCCTGAAGACCACCGTCGATTCCTACCGCAAGATGCGCAACACCATGCGCTGGATGCTGGGAACGCTTACCCACTACGAGGGAGAGGACGTCCCGCTTGCCGACATGCCGGAACTGGAGCGGCTGATGCTGCACCGGCTTGCCGAACTGGACGAGATGGTGCGCCGCGCCTACTGGGACTTCGATTTCAAGAAGCTGGTACACCACCTCCTGACGTTCCTGACGGTGGAGCTTTCCGCCTTCTACTTCGACGTGCGCAAGGACGCGCTTTACTGCGATCCGGCGTCTTCAACCCGGCGCAAGGCGTCGCTTTATGTGATCGACAAGCTCTTCAACTGCGTGACCGTATGGCTTGCCCCGGTGCTTCCGTTCACGATGGAAGAGGCGTGGCTTGAGCGCAACGGTGACGAGAAATCGTCCGTCCACATGGAGCTCTTTCCCGAGCTTCCGGCGAACTGGCGCGACGACGAACTGGGCGCCCGCTGGGCCAGGATCCGCACCGTGCGCCGCGTCGTCACCGGGGCGCTCGAGATCGAGCGGCGGGAAAAACGCATCGGCGCATCGCTGGAAGCGCACCCCACCGTCCATGTCACGGATCCGGCCTTGATGGCAGCCCTTGAGGGCGTCGACATGGCGGAGATCGCCATCACCAGCCAGGCGACGTTGACGGAGCGGCCCGCGCCCGCAGGCGCCTTCACCCTGCCCGACGTGAAGGGGGTCGCGGTCGTGCCCGGACTTGCCGAAGGCATCAAGTGCGCGCGGTCCTGGAAGATCCTGCCAGAAGTTGGCTCCGATCCGCAGTATCCGGACGTCACGCCGCGCGATGCGGATGCCCTTCGCGAGTGGGACGCAGCCCACGCCCCGGCCTGACATGACGCTGAATTCAAAGGGAAAACCGCTTTTCTGGGGAGCAAGAAGCCCCCTTGTCGGAGCGATCGCCCTTTGCGGCGCAGGCCTCGACCAGGCCGTCAAGCTGTGGATGATCCACGGCTTCGGCCTCCCCTTCAGGGGGAGTGTCGAGTTGCTGCCCTTCTTCGACCTCGTGATGGTCTGGAACTACGGCATCTCCTACGGCCTCTTCCAGCAAGGATCGGCGACGGGGCAGATCCTGCTCGCCGCCTTTACCGTCGTGGCGACCGTCCTCCTTTGGGTATGGGGGGCACGCACCTCCGGCAAGGTGGCGGCGATCTCGCTCGGCCTCATTGTCGCAGGCGCGATCGGCAATGGAATAGACCGGCTGGCGTACGGCGCGGTGGCCGATCTCTTCCATTTTCACATCGGCACATTCTCCTGGTACGTCTTCAACCTGGCGGACGTGTGGATCGTTGCCGGAGTGGCCGGTCTCCTGTATGACAGTTTCGCCGGCGGCCCTAAAGACGCCGCAATGTCGCCCCATGGAGAGCGTGGGGAATTGGGGGAAGCGATTCCTTCATCCATTTTGCATGCCGATGGCGAAAAAGACCTTTCGAACGGCACTGAAACGGCGAGCCGACAAGGACATGACGATGACGAAACGCGTTGATGCCCGCGGTAGATTGACGGACGGAAAGCCAGGCACGGGAACGCCCCGCCGACTGGCGGCGCTACCCGTCGCCATCGCGCTTGCCGGACTGCTGGGCGCCTGCACGACCGGCTCCGACGGCTTCAACGACGGCCAGGAGAAGGTGCTGCCGGACGAAGCGCTGGTCAAAAGCCTGATGGCGGGTCTCGGTGCTGTAGACCCGAACGAAAAGCCGATCGAATACGCACCGCGCGCACCGCTGGCCATGCCGAGCAAGGCGGATGAGCAAAGCCCGCTGCCGCCGCCGGAAAGCCCGCAGACGGCAGCCGACTGGCCAACCGACAATCAGGACGATCTCGCGCGCGTTCGCGCCGCCTATGCCACAAGCCCGCTTGGCGTGCGCCTGACGCCCGAGCAGCAGAAGGGCCTGCCGCAACTTGCCGGCAAGAAAAACCGCGACATCGAAGACGAACGGGATAAAGCCGCCGAAGCCGACGGCGAACGCCTGACGCCCGAGGAGCTGAAGAATGGCTTCGCCAAGCCCGAGGATGAAGTGGACACGACATCTCTTTTCGGCCCGGACGGCAAGCCGGTGCGACGTTACCTGATCGACCCGCCGGTCGAATATTCCACGCCTGCGGGCGATGGCGAACTGGTGGCGCCTGAAAAGAAACAGGAAGCTCCGCTGACGGCCGACACATGGGACGAGGAATCGCGCCGGACTCCGGTCAATTGATTGTGCGTTATCACACCGCAACATGCAGGAAAGGCCCCGTTTCGGGGCCTTTTTCGCATCCGGTTCGCCAGCCCGGATAAATCTTACGAAAAGTTCACGCTTGGCTGCCCCTTTCCGGCCTATATCTGGGGAAAGAGTGGCCCGTCTTACCCCGTGGAGGAACCCGTGAAGAGCCATAGCCTGAAGGCATTGGGACGACATGTCCGTGTAGCCGTATTCCTGGTTGTTGCAGCGGCGGCCCCAACGGCGCAGATGACCGTTTCCGCACTGGCAGATCCGCAGGCCGCCGCAACCTCCGCCGACTTCGCGGACATCCGGGTGGGCGGCGACATCGCCACCTTCACCCTCCAGAACGGCATGGAAGGCATCGTGATACCCGACCACCGCGCACCGGTCGTGACACATATGGTGTGGTACAAGGTGGGCTCGGCAGACGAAGCGCCCGGCAAGTCCGGCATCGCGCATTTCTTCGAACACCTCATGTTCAAGGGTACGAAGAACCACCCGGCCGGCGAATTCTCCGCGATGGTCGCCGCGATCGGCGGCAGCGAAAACGCCTTCACGAGCAACGACTACACCGCCTATTTCCAGCGGGTCGCCAAGGAGCACCTTGGCACGATGATGACGTTCGAAGCCGACCGCATGGCCAATCTGGTACTTACCGAAGAGGTGATCGCGCCCGAACGCGAGGTCGTGCTGGAAGAACGCCGCCAGCGCGTGGAAAACGATCCGGGTTCGAAGCTCGGCGAAACGCTCGACGCAATGCTTTACGTGAACCACCCCTACGGCGTGCCGGTGATCGGCTGGAAGAACGAGATCGAAGCGCTGAACAAGGTGGATGCGATCGACTTCTACAACCGCTACTACACGCCCAACAACGCGATCCTGATCGTCGCGGGAGACGTTACGACGGACGAGGTGAAGGCGCTTGCCGAGGAAACCTACGGCAAGCTGGAGCGCCGCGCCGAGCCGGGCGAGCGGTCCCGACCCGAGCCGCAGACCGTGCCGGGCGAACAGACGGTCACGCTGAGCGATCCGCAGGTCAACCAGCCCAACATGCGCCAGGCCTGGCTCGTGCCGAGCTACAACACCGCTGAAGGCACGGACGCCGAGGCGATCGACGTACTCGCCCAGATCCTGGGCGGCGGCAACACGAGCCGGCTTTACGAAAAGCTGGTGGTGGAAGACGGCGTCGCCGCTGCTGCCGGCAGCTGGTACCAGTCAAGCGCGCTGGACGACACAAGGTTCATGATCTACGCGGTCCCGCGCGACGGCACGACGCTCAATGAACTTGCCTCCGCCACGAGCGCGGTGCTTCAAAACGTCATCGACAATGGCGTGAGCGGAGAAGAACTGGAACGGGCCAAGAAGAGCCTCCTCTCCAGCACCATCTACGCGCAGGACAACCAGGCGACCATGGCGCGGATTTTCGGCGTCGCGCTGACGACCGGCGGAACCGTGGAGGAAGTGCAGGCATGGCCCGCGCGCCTTGCCTCGGTGAGCGTGGAAGACGTGCAGGCGGCGGCGCGCAAGTATCTCGCCGGGTCGCCCGTGACCGCCTTCCTGAAAGGGCCGGAAACGGCATCCGGCGCAGCGAACACGGCTGCAACCGGCCAGAAGTCCTGATCGCCCAGTTTTACCGGAAAGATGCTTGTCATGAATTTTCTTGCCCGTTTCGAGACTGAAAGGCCCGGTTCCGGCCAACGCCGATCCAGCGGGAAGCACCCCTTCAAAAGTGCCGTTGCCGGTCTTGCCGGCCTTGCGCTTGCCGGCCTCTGGCCAGGCCTCGCCCAGGCGACGGAGATCCAGGAAATTACCACCGACGCCGGGATCACCGCCTGGCTGGTGGAGGATCACACCGTTCCCCTGATCGCGGTCGAATTCGCGTTCAAGGGCGGTTCCTCCCAAAACCCGGACGGCAAGGAAGGCTTGAGCAACCTGCTTTCGGCAACGCTGGACGAAGGTGCGGGAGACCTGAATGCGCGCGCGTTCCAGGGACGGTTGGAAGACCTTGTCATGCGGCTTTCGTTCGAAGACGGTCGCGACGATTTCTACGGTTCCATGCGTACCATCTCGCTGAACGCCGACGATGCGTTCGAGATGCTGCGCCTTGCCGTTTCAGAGCCTCGCTTCGATACGGAAGCCGTGGAAAGGATGAAGACGCAGCTGATTGCGAACATCCGCCGCGAAAAGAACGACCCGGACGCGATTGCCGGGCGTGTCTGGTCGCAAACGGTGTATCCGGATCACCCGTACGGCAAGCCTTCGGATGGAACCGAGGAAACGGTCGCCAAGCTGACGCCTGAAGACCTGCGTGCCCTGCAGCAGCGGATGTTCGCCCGCGACAACCTGAAGATCGCCGTGGTGGGCGCGATCGATGCAGAAACGCTGAAGCCGCTGCTCGACCACGTGTTCGCAAGCCTGCCGGAGAAAGCCGACCTCAAGGAAATTCCGGACGTACAGCCGAAAACCGGCATGACGGAAACCGTGGAACTCAACGTCCCGCAAACCTCAATCCGCGTCGGGCTGCCGGGGCTGAAGCGCAGCGACCCGGACTTTATCCCCGCCTTCATCATGAACCACATTCTCGGCGGCGGAACCTTCTCTTCCTGGCTTTACGACGAAGTTCGCGAGAAGCGCGGCCTTGCCTATTCGGTTGGTTCCTACCTCATCTCCCGCGATCACTCGGGGATGCTGATGGCCGCCACCGGCACACGCGCCGAAAAAGCCGCAGAAACGCTGTCGATCATCGAGGAGCAGTTCAGGCGCATGGCGGACGAAGGCCCGACGCCCGACGAACTGCAGAAGGCGAAGGACTATCTCACCGGCTCCTATGCGCTTCGCTTCGATTCTTCTTCCAAGATCGCCAACCAGCTGGTTGGCATTCAGATCGAGGACCTCGGGATCGACTACATCAAGAACCGCAACCAGATGATTGAGGAGGTCACTCTCGACCAGGTAAAGGCGGTCGCCAGACGCTTGCTTGCCGGCAAGACGCCGACCATCATCACCGTCGGGCCGAACGGGGCGTAAGCGGAAGGCCCCTGTCTGCGGCTTCCTCGACAACGCAAAAACAAAATGCCGCGCAAAAATCATTGCGCGGCATTTTCTTATATCCTGGTCCTAATGCCTTGAATGCCCCCGCCAAGCAGGAGGGCCGGCGCCTGCCCTTTATTCGGCGGCGCGCCTCGTCACGCGATTTGCGTTCGACTGCAGGACTTCGGGCCGTACCGGACGCGGCGGCGAGAAGAGCAGGCCTTGCCCGATCCGCACGTGATAGTCGAGAAGATCGAGCACCTGAGCCTCCGCCTCCACGTGATCGACAATAAGCTCGATACCGAAGCGCTGGAGGAGATCGCCGAAATCGGCCGGGTGAATATCGCCCTGCCCGAGGCCGGCATGGCCGAGCATGCGATCCGCATTGTATTTGGCAAACCGGAAGCCCCGGTCGGCCAGATCGCGGAAATCCATCTTCAAATCGGTAATATGGTCCATCGAGAAGCGGAAGCCGAGGTCCGCCAATGCTGCAAGGCTTTCCATTTCGAGAATTCCCATTTCGGCGACATCGGCCTGGGTAAACTCGAAGATCAGCATGTCCGCAAAGCCTTTCTGGCTGCGAACGAACTCCAGAAAACCGGGGAAGAAAGTCTCGTCGACCAGCGTCGCCGCCGAGATGTTGACGAAAAGCCCCGCCTCGCGATTGCGGCTCGAAAGGCGCCTGAGAATCTGGATGGCGCGAAACAGCACGAGGTTGTCTATCCGGGGCATCAGCCCGGCCCTCGCCGCTTCCGGCAGGAACTCGGCCGGCGTGATCACCGTGTCGTCCTCGTCGCGAATACGGCTCAAGGCTTCGTAATACTTCACGCGGCGTTGCGGCAAAATGACGATCGGCTGCAGGTAGAGATCGACCCGATTGGCTTCCAGCGCGTCTCGGATCGTCTGGCGCATCGCCGGATCGGGCTGGGCCCGCCCGCGCGGCGTCCGATAATGCTCATCCGGCTGGGGAGGAAAACCGTCCTGCCGGGATCCGCGATGATCCTCGCGCGCGGAATAGCCGCCCTGCACCCCCTGCTCATGGGCGAACCCGTGCTGCCGCGGGGCCGGCTCGCCAACCCGGCGCTGCCGTTCGCCCGGCACCTCGTTGCCCGACGCACCGTGGTATCCGATTTCTCGCGGCGGTTCGGCGAAATGGGCGACGCGCGCGACTTCCGGCTCACTCGGCAGGGAGATGCGCCGGTCCTGATCCTCTATGCGGGTTTCCATGTCCGCCATGGCTTCCGCCATCTGCTTCACAAGGGCACCCAGTACTTCGACCTCGGCGAATAGCGGATCGATCTCCTCGCGGGTTCGGCGCGGGATGGTGCTTTCAACCCCCGTCAGCCTTCCCTCGAGGTTGCCGACGTCCTCGTCGATTTCCTGCATCCGCTCTTCAAGGCGTTCCACGGCCTCACCCGTCTCGCCGCGCTCGCGGGCGCGGGCGAAAACCAGATGCACCACCGCCATGGTGCAAAGGATGGTAGCGGAAAGCGAAAGCGCCTCGACCAGCGGCCGCCCGAATTGAACCACGAGCACGGCTCCACCGGACACGGCAATGATCGCCATGCAAACGAATACGAAACTGTTCGGTACGCGCGCCATATATTTTCAGTGGCCTCGGCTGAATCCAGAATGGCTTAGGTCACGGAATACCTTCGGAATTGTGGGTCCATGACCTGCGGTCATCGTATGATTACGGTGATTCGTCCCATGCATCACCAGACTGTTAACGCCCGCACCCATACTTGGGCCGGTTTGGTCGTTGATTCGCCAGCACAATTTGGTGATCGCCCCGCTAACAGCCCCTTGACCTTCCAGCAACGGGAGGCCTTACGCAGAAGCCTAGCACATTTGTAACGGGAGCATGGCCTCATGAAATCGATCACCTTCAATGTGGACGGGATGAGCTGCGAAAAATGCATACGCTCGGTTGAAAAGGCGGTTGCCGGGGTAGACCCGCAGGCCGGCGTTTCCGTCGACCTTGCAACCGGAGCGGTTTCCCTGACCACCGATAGAGATGCCGCTGAATTCGTTACGGCAATCGAGGATGCCGGCTACGACGTCGAAAGCCGTCCCTGAGGGCGCGAAACGCCGCACCTCCCCTCGATATCAACACTTTGTTTACCATGCTGGAAGCAAATAGAGGTTGAACATCAAATCAGTACGGCCCGCATGGGCCGTGCGGGAAAAAGGGGGAATCGCGGGCATGGAGGCTATCCATGGCGCGGATCGGACCATAAACGTGGCGGTCCTTGACTTTGACGGCGCGGCGACCGGGCTTTGCCGCGCGGTGACGGACGCGATGAAACGCCCGTGCGCCGAACCCGTCGCGTTCGACGACCGCAGGCGCTTCTTCGCGGCATGCGGAGATACGCGGCCGGATGTGTTTTTCGTCGACGTGAGCGGCCTCGACAGCGAAGAGCAGCTTGGACGGCTTGCCTCCCAGTGCCCGCATTCGGTCATGATCGCGGTAGGCAAGGAAGGCTCGCTCACGCGCATGCTGACCGTGCTGGAAGCCGGAGCGCATGACTTCGTGACGCCGCCTTTCGATCCGCAAGGCCTTGCCGGCAGGATCGACATGCTCCTTTGCCGGACCGTGCCTGCGCCCGCACAACGGCCGGCCGACGCACGCAGCGCGGCAGGTTCCGAGCCGGCGGAAGCGAATGGCGGCATCGGGAATACGCAGCCCGAATTCGAAGGATTCGTTGGAACGTCCGATCGCATGCGGGCAATCTACGACCAGATCGAGCGGATCGCGCCCTCGCATGCGCCCGTGTTCATCACGGGGGAATCGGGAACCGGCAAGGAGCTTTGCGCGCGCGCCGTTCACAACCTGTCGTCACGCTCGGCGAAACCCTTCATCGCGATCAATTGCGCCGCGATACCCGCCGAATTGATGGAAAGCGAAATCTTCGGTCACGTGCGCGGCGCCTTCACCGGCGCCAATGACGCCCGTGCCGGTGCGGCGGAACTTGCCGACGGGGGAACGCTCTTCCTCGACGAGATCGGCGAGATGAGCCTCGCCCTGCAGTCCAAGCTGCTGCGTTTCATCCAAACCGGGGACGTCCAGCGCGTCGGCGAAACACGTGGCCGCACCGTGAACGTGCGCATCGTCTGCGCGACGAACCGCGACCCCCACAAGGAAGTTTCCGAAGGCCGCTTCCGCGAAGACCTCTTCTACCGTCTGCACGTGCTGCCGGTTCATCTGCCGCCATTACGCGAACGCCGGCGGGACATACTCACGCTCGCCACGAATTTTCTTCGCCTGGCTTGCGAGGAGGAAAAACGCACCTTCGCGCGCTTCGAGCCCGCAGTGGAAGAGCGGCTTGTCGCCTATCCATGGCCCGGCAACGTCCGCCAGCTGGAAAACGCCATTCGCCAGATCGTGGTGCTGAACGACGGCGTCACCGTGCGCCTGGGCATGCTGCCCGGCTATCTCGTTACCGACGGCATCCCGAACGAAGGGTTACGCGCACCATCTTCCCGAAATTCCGTCGAGCGGCATTTCATACACCCGGGTGCGCCGATCGAGCCGCTTTGGGCGCAGGAACGGCGCATCATCGAACAGGCGCTCGACGCTTTCGACGGCAACATCTCCCAGGCCGCCGCGGCGCTGGAAATCAGCCCGTCGACGATTTACCGCAAGAAACAATCCTGGAGCGAACGGCTCGCAAGCTGAGCAACGCCGTTTACTGCAACGCATCATCGATGTTGTGGTTTTACCGCTACCGGTCTATATGGTGCGCCGCATAACCAACTGAAAACACTATGCGGTCTGCGGGGCGTTAAAAATGACAATCAAAAGCCAATCCTGGTGGCGCACAATCGCCGTGGGAGCGGGAGCGGCGACGTTGATCTGCGTGGTCAATCCCGTTGCGCGTGCGCAGGCTTCAGTCGATGCGCCCTCAAGCGAGCTTACCGCATCGATGAACGAACTGGACGTGGCGTGGGCCGCCTCTCCGATGGGCTTTACCGACGCCCGCTTCGTCAAGGAACCGGCGGCAGGCTACGGGGCGTTCGAGCCGCGCGAGGGCGCGACCTTCGGGCCGGGCGATGCGATCAACGTCTATGCCGAACCGGTCGGCTACGGTTACCGCGAGACGGACGGCGTTTACGAGGTCGAGCTTGCCGTCGATTTCGAGATCCTGAACAACACCGGCCAGGTGCTGGCCGAGCAGGCGGATTTCGCGAGGGTGACGGCCGAAGCGCGTAATCCCTTGCGCGAATTCCAGACGAGCCTGAGCTTTCGTTTCGAAGGCCTGACCGACGGCGACTACATTCTGGTGACCCGCTTTCGGGACACCAACTCCGACAAGAGCGGCGAAATCCGCCTGCCTTTCACGATCGAGGCGGAGCCGGCGGCGCAATAATGCGGCCGCCCTTCCCAAAGCGCATCAGCGGCTCAGCCGCAGCTTGGTGATCTCCTCGGCGATACGCTCGAACACACGGATAAGATCGCTGTTTGAATCGGCGCTGAAGGCCATATCCGAACGGGTCGCGCAGCGCCGCATCATATTCTTGGTATTCTGATCGGTAATCTGAAACGCGACGGTGAAGATGTCGATTTCACCGTCTTTCTTGGCGTTCTCGCAGGCTTTTAGCGTGCGATCGTCCATCTCTTCGGCGATTTCCCAATATTGATCGACGCCTTCCCCAAGGCGCTCCTCGGTGCCGAAGCCATAGGCTTCATACCGGGTGTTGTTGTGCGTTCCATTCGCGGAACCATAGGTGTTCGCGCCATCCGTCATGACGATCATGAAGCGCTTGTGTTCCTCATCGCTGTTTTCATCCGGAATCTCGCGCCCACCCGTAAAGGGCTCCTGCGGCGAGAGCACGCGCCAACCCCAGACGATCCCCTGGTGGATGTTCGTATTGCCGTTCGCCTTCATGTCGCGGATCGCGTTGCTGACCTCGCGCTTCGACGTCGTCAGCGCTGTGACGGGCTCGCTCTTGCAATTGTAGTTCGGCCCCTTGGTATAGGTATTGCCGTAGGCCTTGGGCTGATCGAGATATTTGCACAGCCGTTCCTGGGCATCGACCGCATCGGTCGGGTCCGGACCGTCGCGGCACGCGCCGTGCTCGTCGTTGGTCCAGGTGTTGTCATAGTGCCTGTATTGGAAACGCCAATTGTCGTCCGGCTCGTCGGGGGCGAATTCCGGAACGTAGAGCGTGGCAGGAACGGAAGCCGACGCCGGCGTGTCCGTGACATCATAAGGCACCGGGCGCGCCATCACGCAGCCCAGCCAGTCGGTATGTTTGAGCTGATCGAACAAGGTCAGGCGGCTCGGGCGCCCGTTATAGAAGTGCCTTGAATCGAATTCCGCAGGATCCGGCGTCCCGTCGCTGCGCGTCGCGAAACCGTTCCAGTGTATCGGCGATCGCCCCTCCCGGTCGAGCCAGGAGGCCGAGCGCTTGTCGGCGCCGACGTTCACCCATGCGGTAAATGGCACGAGGCCGATCTTCACACGATCAGGCTTGTCGCTTTTCTCGTTGATTTCGAAAAGCCTTTCGCTGAGGTCCTCCGCCGCCGTCTTGAGCGTGTGCAGCTTGCTGCCGTGCATCGAGCCGGAATTGTCGAGCACCATCACGACGTCGAAAGACGTCTTGCCGACGACGGTTTCGCTCTCGATGCCGATATCCAGATGATTGATACCGGCAAACTTGGCGAAATATGTGGGTAGATTGACGTTGGCGTGGACGATCACCTTCCCGTCGGCGAGGGTGACATCCGATGTCATCTCGTAGCCGTCCGGCAGATCGACAATGCTCTCCAGGTACTTTTTCGTCGAGGCGATGATCTCCGCGTCGGACTTGCTGTTCGCGTCGTAATTCGCGGCAAGCGCCGCGGAATCGACGGCGCCCTGAACCTTCGCCTTGGTCTGCACCGCGCGAACCATGTCGATGGCAAAACCCGCCGCCATCAAAATGACAATGGCCGTCAGGCCGAAAATGATCGCCACGCTGCCGCGGCGGTCGTTCGCCAGCTTCGAAAACATAATTGAATGGCCCCCTAATTCCGCATGGACACTAGGGAGGGCAGGTTTCCAATCGGTTTAATTTCATGAAAATGGATGTATTGGATAATAACCTTTGAACATTTCGCCGACCGAATGATGCAAGTCCATTAACGGTACCCCGGCGCCTTTGACCGGTCGCCTTGCAGTCCGGAACGTCTCTCAATATACCGAGACACGCTTGCCGCTCCCGGTCCGGGCGCGCGGTCGAGGACATCTTTCCGTCGCTGCGGCATTGACACGCGATGCCACGCATCCTAAATCCGGCCCATCGTTGGCACTCACCCTCGCCGAGTGCTAACGCCGTGCAGATCGAACTGCGTATCACCAAG
This sequence comes from Stappia sediminis, assembly GCF_009826895.1. Taxonomy (GTDB): domain Bacteria; phylum Pseudomonadota; class Alphaproteobacteria; order Rhizobiales; family Stappiaceae; genus Hongsoonwoonella; species Hongsoonwoonella sediminis. The sequence goes on from NZ_WUMV01000007.1 coordinate 75,847, forward strand.
AACGAAAATTCCACCATCGTGCCGCCGCCAGGCGCACGTGTGTCGAAGGAAGGGCTAGTCATGAAGTTTCGTCCGTTGCACGACCGCGTTGTCGTCCGCCGCGTCGAATCCGAGGAGAAGACGGCCGGCGGTATCATCATTCCCGACACCGCCAAGGAAAAGCCGCAGGAAGGCGAAATCGTCGCCGCGGGCCCCGGTGCCCGCAACGACAAGGGTGAACTTGTCGCGCTCGACGTGAAGTCCGGCGACCGGGTGTTGTTCGGCAAGTGGTCCGGCACCGAAGTCAAGATCGACGGCGAAGACCTTCTGATCATGAAGGAAGCCGACATCATGGGCATCGTCGGCTAAGGCATATTCCGTTCGGATCGATACGATCCGAATAACGAGGATATGCTCCGGCCAATGATCTTAGAGCGCTTGCCATGCCCGGCTCTCCCGGTTCGCCGATCGTCACGGAACCCTGGCACTTCCTGCTGCTTCTGGCAGCCGGAATCGCTGCCGTCTGGTTTCTGACCCGATTGGCCCGAAAGAGAGCCGAACAAAAGCGCGAAAGAGACAAATCAGGAGACCTGTAAGATGGCAGCCAAGGAAGTTAAGTTTTCGACCGACGCGCGCGACCGCATGCTGCGCGGCGTCGACATCCTCGCCGATGCCGTGAAAGTCACGCTCGGCCCGAAAGGCCGCAACGTCGTTATCGACAAGGCCTTCGGCGCACCGCGCATCACCAAGGACGGCGTTTCGGTGGCCAAGGAAATCGAGCTTGAGGACAAGTTCGAGAACATGGGCGCGCAGATGGTGCGCGAAGTCGCCTCCAAGACGAACGACGTCGCCGGCGACGGCACCACGACCGCGACCGTGCTTGCCCAGTCGATCGTGAAGGAAGGCACCAAGGCTGTTGCCGCCGGCATGAACCCGATGGACCTGAAGCGCGGCATCGACCTCGCTGTGCAGGCCGTCGTGAAGGATCTGGAAGGCCGCTCCAAGACCATCAACACGTCTGAGGAAGTGGCTCAGGTCGGCACGATTTCCGCCAACGGCGAAAAGGAAATCGGCGAGATGATCGCCGAAGCCATGCAGAAGGTCGGCAACGAGGGTGTCATCACCGTCGAGGAAGCCAAGTCGCTCGAGACCGAGCTCGAGGTCGTCGAGGGCATGCAGTTCGACCGCGGCTACCTGTCGCCCTACTTCGTCACCAACGCCGAAAAGATGGTGGCGGATCTCGAGAAGCCCTACATCCTTCTCCACGAGAAGAAGCTTTCCAACCTGCAGGCCATGCTGCCGGTTCTTGAGTCGGTCGTGCAGAGCAGCCGTCCGCTCCTCATCATCGCCGAGGACGTGGAAGGCGAAGCGCTTGCCACCCTCGTGGTCAACAAGCTGCGCGGCGGCCTGAAGATCGCCGCCGTCAAGGCTCCTGGCTTCGGCGACCGCCGCAAGGCCATGCTGGAAGACATCGCCGTGCTCACGGGCGGCACCGTCATTTCCGAAGACCTTGGCATCAAGCTTGAGAACGTGACGCTCGACATGCTCGGCACCGCCGAGAAGGTCAACATCACCAAGGAAGAAACCACCATCGTCGATGGTGCGGGCGCCAAGGAAGCGATCGAGGCGCGCGTTTCCCAGATCAAGGCTCAGATCGAGGAAACCACCTCCGACTACGACCGCGAGAAGCTGCAGGAGCGTCTTGCCAAGCTCGCCGGTGGTGTCGCGGTGATCCGCGTCGGCGGTGCGACCGAGGTCGAGGTGAAGGAAAAGAAGGACCGCGTGGACGATGCGCTGAACGCAACGCGCGCGGCTGTCGAGGAAGGCATCGTTCCCGGTGGCGGTACGGCTCTTCTTCGCGCGAAGAAGGCTGCAGAAGGCCTCTCCTCCGCCAACTCCGATATCGCGGCCGGCATCAAGATCGTGCTCCGCGCGCTTGAGGCTCCGATCCGCCAGATCGCGGAAAACGCCGGTGTCGAAGGCTCGATCGTCGTCGGCAAGGTGCAGGAAAACGATGACGCTTCCTTCGGCTTCAACGCCCAGACGGAAGAGTTCGTCAACCTCGTCGAGGCCGGCATCATCGACCCGACCAAGGTCGTGCGCACGGCGGTTCAGGACGCGGCTTCCATCGCCGGCCTCCTGATCACCACCGAGGCCATGGTCGCCGAGCTTCCGAAGAAGGAATCCGCGGCCCCGGCAATGCCGGATCCCGGAATGGGCGGCATGGGCTTCTAAGAAGCCTATAAAGCCGCCCATCATCAAAAGTGGCGAAGTGCGGCAACAGCCGACTTCGCTGGGCGGCATGGGCTTCTAATCAGCCCAAAAAGCGATACTCTCGAAAAGGCGGCCTCGGGCCGCCTTTTCTCGTTTCATTCGCCCGATCCTGGATGACGAAAATGTCCGCAGACCTGGAAACCCGCCTGACCGACCTGGAAGCGCAACTGGCCCACAATGCGCGAACGGTCGACGAACTGAATGAAGTCGTGACCGCGCAAGCGGACCTGATCGATCGTTTGACGCGCAAGGTGCAGGAGTTGACGGAAAAACTGGATGACATCGGCGATTTGGTCGAACCGGGTCACGTGATCGGCAAGCCGCCGCATTACTGAGGCGAATGCCGATCTGGCGAAACCAATATCCGGCTCAACCCGGCGTCAACGGTGCATATGCGCCGGCCGCCTCTTAATCCCCACAGGATTTCCGGCTATGGTCGCGAAACGAAATGATGCGCATCATCGCCGTCCGGCCAAATAGAATTCATCGACCGCATGACCCATTTATTGCCGATCGCCGCCCTCCTCCTCGGCTCAGCCCTTCTGCTGCTTGCCGGGGGGTTGCAGGGCCTGCTGCTTCCCTTGCGCGGTTCCATCGAAGGTTTTTCCGATACATCTCTCGGCCTGCTCGGGACGGGGTGGGCAATGGGCTATATCGCCGGGTGCGTGCTGACCCCGACGATCGTCAGCCGCGTCGGCCACATCCGGACCTTCGGCGTTTATTGCTCGCTGGCCGCGATCGCCGTTCTCTTGAACCTTCTGATCGTCGATCCCCTGGTGTGGATTCCCTTGCGCTCGATTTCCGGCTTCTGTTTCGCAGGCGCCGCGATGGTGGTGGAAAGCTGGCTCAGCGAACGCGCCACGCCCGAAACCCGCGGCCGCGTATTCGGCCTCTACACGATGATCAACCTCGGCGCCACGACGGCCGGGCAGATGCTTCTGACCCTCGGCGACCCCGCGGGGTTCTTGTTCTTCGTCATCGGCTCGATCATCTATTCCATGGCTTTGCTGCCAACCGCCCTTTCCACGGCGGCAGCCCCGGTCCCGCTCGCCCAGGCGCGCCTCGACCCGCGTGCATTGTGGCGCAACTCCCCGGTGGCCGTCGTCAGCGTTTTTCTTGCCGGCATGTCCAACAGCGCGTTCGGCACGCTCGGCGCCGTCTATGGGCGCCAGATCGGGCTTTCCGTCACCGAAATCGCCACGATGATGTCGCTGGCGCTCCTGGTTGGCGCATTGGTGCAGATACCCGTCGGCATGCTTTCCGACCGCATGGACCGGCGCATCGTGCTGACCGGGCTCACCGGCGTCGCATGCATCATCGGCTCCGCGCTCAGCTTTGCGGGTTCCCTGTCGGCGGCCGCCACCATCGCGCTCATCTCCGCTTTCGGCGGCATGATCTATTCCATGTATCCGGTGATCGTGGCACATGCGAACGACCATTCGCCGCCGGGAGAATTCCTCAAGACATCCGGTGGCCTGCTGATGCTTTTCGGTGCCGGGTCGATCGTCGGCCCGCTGTCCGCCGCACTCCTCATGAGCCTCACGAAGCCGGGCGGCCTCTTCAACGTCACCTCGCTTGCCCATCTTGCGATCGTCGGCTTCACCATCTGGCGCATGACGCAACGCGCTGCCGTGGCACCCGAAAACAAGGAAGAATTCATCTCCATGCCGTCAGGCGTGCGCTTCTCGACGCCGGAAACGCTCGCCATGGACCCGCGCGCGGAGGAGGAGCGCGAGGAGCTTCTCAGCGAGATGGAAACAGAAACAGCGGATGAAAAGCGGGACGGAAGGCTTGCCTCCGAGGATTGAGTATGGCATCAGGGCGCCATCATCAGGAGAAGGGCTGGCGCCCTCGCCAACCTGCCCCGGCCGGGCAAGGTGGTTTCCGCAAAGGGATGTGGCCGGAACTCCGGCAACCAAGCGGTCGAACGGGTCTACATGGCCCAGCTTGCGCCAGTCCTCCTCGGGAAACCGACGGAGGATTTTTTAATGTCGAGACTCGACCACACATTGTTCGATTCCTTTTCGGAAGTAGGCGTCACCGATACGCCGGAAGCTTCCCTTCCTAAGAGGAATTCAGCCGGAGAAGCACTTGAAAGATTCGTCCTCGATCACTTGCTGTCGATAAAGGTTTTCGGCGGTCTGCCGCTCCACCTTCCGGGACTTTCGTCCACGGAAAGGGAAGAACGCATCCGCGCGCTTCTCGGCTTGTGGGAAAGCGGATGCCGATGCGCTGTGGACGAAAGGCTCTTCGCAGACCTTCTCAAACGTTATGGCGAGGCCTCTACCCGGTTTCGGCAGGGGCGACGGGCTTAGGCCTGCCCTCCTCGTCGACCGCGACGAAGGTGAAGATCGCTTCGGTCACCTTCTCTCGCTCGTCGTAGCGGTGCCGGCGGGCCCAGGCCTCGATGCGGATCTTCATGGAGGAACGCCCGATTTCGCCGATCTCACTGTAGACGCAAAGCACATCGCCCACATGCACCGGGCGGATGAACTTCATCGCATCGACCGAAATGGTGACGACCCGGCAGCGCGCCCTCTCGCCCGCCGCGATACCGCCGGCAAGGTCCATCTGCGAAAGCACCCATCCGCCGAAGATGTCGCCGGCGGCATTGGTGTCGGCGGGCATGGCCATCGTGCGCAGCGTCAGATCGCCACGCGGTTGTTCTTCCTCGACCAATGCCTCGCTCACGCCGCCCTCCATCTTTGCCTCATGGCGAAACGATACCGGCATGCGCGCAAGCGCGAAAGGCTTGGAGTGGCTTTGCCGAAGCAGCACCCGTACTTTTCACCGCAAAAGAAAGGAGATCACGATCAACAACCAGAGCGGCATGGGCGCCGCCACCCAGATGAGGAGCGCAGGCAGGATCTGTGCGATGCGGCTGGACTTCATCATGTCGAATTCTCCTTTGGAGCGAAATTCAGACGAGGCCGAACTCCCAAACGGCAAGGCCGCAAAGAACCACCACGCCGGTGGCAAGTGCCGCCCTCGCGTTCGCGATAAGGGATCTGCCCACGGCATCGAGCCGTGGTTCTGGCATGGTAAGGGATTCCCTGGCCATCGATGCCAGCATGAGAGTGAAGGCCGCAAACCATACGAAGACGCCCGCTTCCGCGATCAGAACCACTGCTTTAAGCATGGCGAATTTCCCTCTCCTTGCCAGACGTCTTCATCCAGTCCGGCGTCATGACGCCGGGCGTGCCAAAGCTCGCGAGCCACAGGCTTTCGGCAATACGCTCCGCCGCATCGATCACCGCGCGAGCCGCTTCCGGCTCGAAAATTTCCCGCGCGACCGGGCGAAACAGGGCAAGCCACTGCCGGTAATCCTCCGGCAGAACGTTCTCAAGCGCCCTGTGGCTTTCCACCGGCTTGCCCTTGTAGGCACCGCTTTTCAGAAGCACCGAGTGCCAGAAGAGCTTCATCTTCTTAAGGTGTTCCGGCCAACGCCCCTTGAGCCTTGCCTCGAATATCGGGCCGAGGCGCGCATCCGCCCTGACGCGGGCGTAGAAGGCGTCGACAAGGCGCGAGATACCCTCGGCGTCGATCGCCGGGTGGGCGGGTTCGCGTTTCGGCGCAGGGCGAATGTCGATCATGGGGCACTCTTTAATATGCATTTCTTATGCATCTTTTAATTGCCAGCTTTTACCGCTAAAAGCAATACATACGGTGAATATTTTGCGGGACCCTGCCATGCGTCTCAATCAATCCAGCGATTTCTCCTTGCGAATTCTGATGTACCTTGGGCAAAGCGACACGCCGCAGACAGTGGAGATGGTGAGCGAGCATCTCGGCCTCGCCCGTTCGCACGTCATGAAGATCGTTGCCAAGCTCGGCCGGCTCGGCCTCGTCGAGACGAGCCGGGGCCGCGGCGGCGGCATTCGCCTCGGCAAGCGGGCGGAAGACATTCTGATCGGCGATGTCGTCCGCGAGATGGAACCCGATCAGGCGGTCGTCGACTGTCTCAAGGCCGGCCCGACGGTCTGCGCCTATCTCCCGCGCTGCGCCCTGAAGCCGGCCATGAAGGAAGCGGCGGATGCCTTTCTGGACTCCCTGAACCAGCACACTTTGGCCAGTCTTCTCGCAGGAACACAGGCCGCGCGCGCCCAAAATCGCGAAAAAGTCAAAGCGTGACTCTGATCACGTATAGAAATCGAAAACTCTCCTAAGTTCTTTCTCGGGCACAACGCCCCGACAACTGAAGGAGAGAGAAGATGAACAAGACGATTACACGGATTGCTTTTGCAACTCTACTGATTGCCGGTGTCACCGGTTCGTCCCTGAGCGCTTCGGCCATGAGCCCGGCCGGCGTTCCTCTTGCCCCGGCCAAGGCCACGGCCTCGGAGACGGCGGAAGTGATCAAGGTCGGCGGCCGGCACGGCCATCGCCATCACAGGCGCCATCGCGGTCACCGTAACTGGTACTATGGCGGCTGGGGCTGGGACGGCCACGGCTACTACGGCGGGCACTGCCGCTACTACAAGGTGAAGCGCTGGTCCAACTACCACGGCCGTCACGTCTGGCGCTCGGTCAAGCGCTGCGGCCGATACTACTAAGAGCCTTCTTGATTACGGTTCTCGGAAAGCCCCCGCGAAGGGGGCTTTTTCGATTCCGGCCCCATGCGTCACAGCGTTGCCGCCTGCTCCAGGAACTCCGGCCTTTCCAGACAGTAATATCCCGAAATGCGGCTGATGGTTCCCGCGCGCTTCCAGTCATTGAGCACACGGCTGACGTTTTCACGCGCGGCGCCCGCCATATTTGCGATATCGGCCTGCGAAAGCTTGTAGTGGATGAGCACGCGGCCATCCTCAAGCGGCTTTCCGAAACTTTCAGCCAGTTGCAGGAGCGTCTGCGCCACCCGGCCAGGCAACGGAAGGAAGGAGCGCGCCGCAAGAACGTCATTGGCCTGGCGCAGGCGCTTGCCGACGATCGACAGCATGTGGCGGTAGACAGCCGGGTTTTCGTCGGCGAACCGTTCGAAGGCATGCTTTTCGATAAACGCGAGCCGGCTGGGCTTGAGCGCCGAAACCGTCGCGGAACGGGCGCGCCCGTCAAGAAGCGCCAGTTCGCCGACGATCTCGCCCGGGCCCATGACGGCGAGAAGCTGTTCGTCGCCTTCCACGCTCAGCATCGATACTTTCAGCGATCCCTCGAGAATGGCGTAACAGCCGTTGCCGGGATCGCCCGCCTCGAAAAGCGTCGCCCCCGCCTTCACCGAGAGCGGACGCGCGAGATTGGCAAGTTTTTCCGCGAGGTCATGCGACAGCCCTTCGAGCGAAAAGCTGTTTTCCAGAAACTGCCTGAGTTCGACCATCGATCCTGCCCCTTGCGACGGTTTTCCGGCATCGCACCCGCCTCAACTATCGGGATTAAAACCTCGACCTGGCATCATCTTAAGGCGAATTCGCCGATGCCAAAGCCATTATTGTGATCTTCGTCACTGGTGAGGGCCAGACCATCGCTTATCTTGAAAGGCATAGACACCGTTCCTCCCAGACCACCCGGTGTCCTGACCTCCCCTCCTGAAAGGCCTCGTCCCCGCGGGGCCTTTCTTTTTTTCTAGGGATCTGGAGCGAATTCCGGTCACGAAAGCGATCCCGCTTTCGTGGAAAGCGCACTAGCGCGTCAGAAAAGATAAATGTCCTTCTCAATGAGCAATACGTCGAAGCGGTCGCTTTCCAGGAAGCTTTTCTGGACTTCGCGCGACCTGATCTTCGCCGGCGGCTCCAAGCGGCGCAACCGGTCATCGGCAATCGCCGGCGTGCAAAGCACGACCGCCTGATCGTAAAGCCCGTTGAAGCCGCTCCAGACATGCTCGCCCAGCTCTTCCGGGCCGGCGGGAAACGGAAGGTCCCGCCCGCGCGGCAGCACCTTCAGGCCGCGCTTTTCGAGTTTCCTGCGAAACCTGAGTGCCGGGCGATCCTCGACAAAGGGAGAGACGATGGCCGGACGGTTCTTCCGCGCTTCCACCACATCCATGACGATGCGGGCAAAACGCGAAAAGCGCAACAAGCCGTCCTGAACGAAAATGAAATCCGGCGAGCGCTGGAAATAGTCCTCGAAACGCTGGATCTGCCCCGAAACCTCGGCAAACAGCGTCTCATCCGGCAGGAGGCGCAGGCGGCTTCGCCACGCATACCAGCGCACTTTCGGAAACCCCTTGTCGAAATAGCGCAAAGCCTCCATGGAGACCGGATCCCAGCCGTTCGTCATCGAAACCGTCACGCCGACGAGCGTCTTGTGGCCGGCATCGTCCAGTTCGTCGCGAAGCGGCAGATACTCGCGCGACCAAAGGTCGGATACGGTGAGACAACCGATGGCGGTCAGATGCCCGGCCACCGCCAGTTCCCGGATCGCCCGGTCGACGCCGAAGGAGAGGCCGTATTCAACTGAGGTCAGGGTAATGCGCTTCATCGGGCAGACTTTAGGGAAAGTGTTGTGAAGCGCAATCCGGGAATGGTGCCTGACCCGGAATTTCTTCGCGAAATCAGAGCGGAAGCGGATAGACCGGGTCTCGCGGGTCCTTATCGGGGCTTTCCACGCGGTAGACCACGATATTTTCGAGCGTGACGCCCTTGACCCTGCGCGGGACGGTCGCGACCTGCTCTGCCCGCGCAAAGCGCCGCAGCAGTCGCTCAAGGCCCGGATCGCGCTTTGCCGGAGCGACGAAGAGCGCCGGCGACGTCACGAGGCTCACCGGCTGTGGCACCTGCATGACGTAGCGGATACGATCGTTCACCTGGACGACGGGCAATCCGCCCCGCAGCGAAAAAGCGAGTTCGGCATTGAGGTAATACCGATCGGTCGCGATCCAGCCGGCCCCTTCGCGCTCCGCGATTTCGGAAAGCTGGTTCGCCACCGCGTCCCAACCGCGCGTCTGCTGCGTCGGGTCCTTGCGCCCGAACGCAGCCGTGAGCGGATGAACGGCGTGAACGAGAACGAGGAGCGACACCACGAGACCGAGCGGAACTGCGGTCGCGGTCCACCTGCGCCAGAAACCGGCGTCCGCGCACGGCGGATCGGCGGCGACAAGGGCTGCCATCATCACGAAAGCCGGAAAGATCGGCGCTGGCCAATTGCCCTGAACGCGCGCATGAAAGGCATGGAAGACGAGATAGGCGAGGAACGGCAGGGTCGTGAGCAGGACGAGGCCGGCCTTTTGATCCCCAGCCCAGGTGCGCGAGATGACGCGGCCCGCGCCGGCAGCGGCGAGAACGGCAATCAGCGGATTGAGCAAGCCTACAAGCGCGCCGGCGAGCTCGCCAAGGTACTTCAGCGTCCAGCCCTCGGGCACCGCCCGGCCGAACTGCTTGTGAAACGACGCCCATTCATGACCGGCGTTCCACACGATCACGGGAACGAAAACAGCGAGCGCCAGAATGCCGCCTGCCCATAGTTGCCAGCTCTTCAGCCAGCGCCGCGCCTGTGGCATCAACAAAAGCCAGAGCACGATGCCCGCGCCCAGAAACAGGACCGAATATTTCGCAACAAGGCCGAAACCGGCGAAAAACCCGATCGCGAGCCACCAGTTCGCGTTTTCGGACCGAACCAACTCCGCGAGTGCCCAGAGCGACAAACCCCAGAAGAAGACGGACGGCGCGTCGGGCGTGGCGATCACGCTGCCGACCCCGATCAGGATGGTGGCATTGAAGAAAAGCACCGACCAGCCGGCGGCTTTCCGCCCGAACAGGATATCGGCCGTGCGCCAGAGAAAGAGCGATCCAATGGCCGCCGAAAGCACGCAAACCACGCGTATCGCGAAGGCGGTATCGCCGAAGAGCGCCTGACCTGCCGCGATCCACCAGCCGATCATCGGCGGATGGTCGTAATAGCCGAAGGCGGGCGACAAGCCCCACAGGCGATAATAGGCCTCGTCCTCGGCAAGACCGGCGTTGGCGGCAACGAGAAGGCGAATGCCAGTCAGCACCAACACGAAGAGGACGAGAAACCCCGGCCTCAGCCAGACCGGCAAAGCCGGCTGCGGCTCACGCACCCCTTCCCCCACGTTCAGACCCTGCGCCAGGTCAGCACCGAGCTTGCGGCATAGTTCCACACCGCGCCCATGGCGGCACCGGCGGCACCGGCGACGAACCACACCGCCTGATTTTCAAAGATCAGGTTGGCGACGCCAACATTGGCGAGAACGCCGACGCTGCAGACGGCGTAGAACGTGAGCAGTCCGCGAATGACGGAAAGCCCGCGCAGCCTGCGATCGCGATAGGTCAGGCGATTGTTGAGGAAGAAATTCCATGTCATCGCCACGAATGTCGCGATCGTCTGGGCGGAGATGAACGGCACGCCGAGCCCGTCCAGAACCAGTTTAAGCGCGGCCAGATGCACCAGCACGCCGGACGCCCCCACCATGCCGAACATGAGGAAACGCACGGAAACGAGATCGCCGAAAAGCTTGGCGACGAGCAGGCCCAGATAGTCGAAAGCAACCAGCGTATCGAGCTTGCTTTCGCCATGCAGACGCTTGCGGAAGGTGAACGGAAGTTCCTTGATGCGTAAGCTCCCCTTGGCGCTTGCCACAAGGTCGAGAAGGATCTTGAAGCCTTGTGCGGACAATTTCGGCGCAAGCCTTTCGACTTCCTCACGGCGGATCATGAAAAAGCCGCTCATCGGGTCGGACAGGCGCACGTGCAAGAAGACGCGGGCCAGCGAATTTGCGAAATCCGAACCCCAGGCGCGTATTTTCGAAAGACCGGAGCCGACATCGCCGCCTTGCGCGTGGCGGCTGGCGGCGACGAGATCGGCCTCATCGCTGTTCAGCAGGTTGTACATGCGCGGCAGCAGGCTTTCGTCGTGCTGCAGGTCGGCATCCATCACGGCGACGAATTTGGCGGATGAGGCGAGCATCCCTTCGACGCAAGCGCCCGAAAGCCCGCGCCGGCCAATGCGGCGGATCACGCGCACGCGCGGGTCGTGGGCCGCGATATCGCGCGCAAGCTCAGCCGTGCCGTCCGGCGAATTGTCGTCGACGACGATCACTTCCCAGGCGATATCGCCAAGCGTGGTATCCAGCCGGCGGATCAGCTCGGAGATATTCTCGCGTTCGTTATAGGTCGGCAGCACGATGCTGAGATCGGCAACGCGGGGGTCGGCAACGCGGGGGCCTTCGCCCGCCTGCTCGTCCGCTCCGGCGGAAGTTTTCGCACTCACCAGCATCGGTTTCCGTTTTCCAGCTTGCCGCGTCTCAGACCGCTTTTGCCGCAAGATATGCCCGGGAATGTGGCGGCTGATAGAATTCCGCGCGGAACATAGACGGATAGCGCGCCAATGCAAGCCTTCTCGCCGCCTTGCCCGTTCAACAGGTTTCGTCTAGGACAACCCGCAGCAAATACGCCACAACTGTTTACTGCCGGAACGGACCATTCAAGCCGATGGCAAAAGTGAAGAACAACAAGCTGAAAGCCCGCCTGCCGCGCGGCTTTACCGACCGCTCCGCCGCGGACATCCGCGCGACCGACGAAATGCTGTCGAAAATCAGGACGGTTTTCGAGCGTTACGGCTTCGATCCCGTAGAGACGCCCGCTTTCGAATATACCGACTGCCTCGGCAAGTTCCTGCCCGACACCGACCGGCCGAACGCCGGCGTCTTTTCGGTGCAGGACGACGACGAGCAGTGGATGAGCCTGCGTTATGACCTCACGGCCCCGCTCGCCCGCCATGTCGCTGAAAACATAAACGAAATCCAGCTACCCTACCGCACCTACCGTGCCGGTTACGTTTACCGGAACGAAAAGCCGGGGCCGGGCCGCTTCCGCCAGTTCATGCAGTTCGACGCCGACACGGTGGGCGCTGCCGGCGTTCAGGCGGATGCGGAAATCTGCATGATGGCCGCCGACACGATGGAAGCGCTCGGCATCGCCCGTGGCGCCTACGTGATCCGCGTAAACAACCGCAAGGTTCTGGATGGGGTGATGGAGGCAATCGGCCTTGGCGGCGAGGAAAACGCCGAGCGTCGCCTGACCGTCCTGCGCGCTATCGACAAGCTCGACAAATTCGGGCCGGAAGGCGTGCGCCTACTGCTTGGCGACGGGCGCTGGGATGGCGGAGAAGAAGGAAAAGGTGACTTCACTAGAGGCGCAAGGCTCGATGACGAACAAGTTGATACGGTGATGAAGTTCACCGCCGGAGTAACGCACGGCTTACCCACCAGCAAGGGTGGTTCTGATCGCGATCTCGGCGACATGAAGACATGGTCTATCGATGGCGAAGAATATTTCACAGACAACAGGACAACGTGCCTCACTTTACTACATTCCGTACGTGATAACCCATTGGCAAAAGAAGGGCTAAATGAGCTTTTACAAATTGCGAGCCTTGCAGAAAGCGCTGGTTATGGCTCGCGCAGAATTCTAATCGACCCCTCCGTCGTGCGCGGCCTCGAATATTACACCGGCCCTGTTTACGAGGCCGAGCTTCTGTTCGACGTGACGAACGAGAAGGGCGAGGTCGTGCAGTTCGGCTCCGTCGGCGGCGGCGGGCGCTATGACGGGCTCGTCAAGCGTTTCACCGGGCGCGACGTTCCCGCGACGGGCTTTTCGATCGGCGTTTCGCGCCTTGCCACAGCTTTGAAAAACCTCGGCAAACTGGGGACCGACGATGTGGTGCCGCCCGTGCTCGTCACCGTCATGGACGGCGACACCGAAGCTCTCGGGCGATATCAGAAGATGGCGCAAGCGCTTCGCGATCATAGATCGGACGACTATCCAAACGGCATCCGCGCGGAGATGTATCAGGGCAACTGGAAGAAATTCGGCAACCAGCTCAAATACGCCGACCGGCGCGGCTGTCCGCTGGCGATCATCCAGGGCTCGGACGAGCGCGAGGCAGGCGAAATCCAGATCAAGGACCTGATCGAGGGCAAGCGGCTTTCCGGCGAGATTACCGACAACGTTACCTGGCGCGAAAGCCGCCCGGCGCAGGTCACCGTGAAAGAGGCCGAGCTTGTGGAGCGGGTGAAGGCCATGCTTGCCGAACAGGCCGAAGACCGGGCAAAGGCGGGGAACTGACATGAGTGCTGCGGAAGACCGTCTCGCCAAGCTGATTTCGCTGTTCGAAACGCGCGGACACACGCGCATCGACCCGCCGATCCTGCAGCCGGCCGACGTCTTCCTGGATCTCACCGGCGAGGATATCCGCCGCCGGCTTTACCTCAGCGCCGATCAGGACGGACGGGATCTTTGCTTGCGTCCCGATTTCACGATCCCCGTCTGCCGCGCGCATGTGGCGGAAAACAAGGCGGAAACGGCAGCACGCTATTGCTACGGCGGCCCGGTTTTCCGCCAGCGCCCGGGCGGAACCGGCGAGTTTCTGCAAGCCGGCGTGGAGGATATCGGCCGCACGGACCGCGCGAACGCCGATGCCGAGGTTCTGGCGCTCGCGCTCGACGGCCTTGGCGAGATGGGGGCCGACGACCTTTCGGTCAGGATCGGCGACGAAGCGCTGTTTACAGCGGTGATCGACGGTCTCGGCCTCCCCGCCGTCTGGAAGCGGCGGCTGCGCGACCTCTTCGGCGAGCGTGATCAGCTCGATCAGGCGATATCGCGCATGGAAGGTCAGGCGCGCGACGGCGAGGATGGCGCGCGCACGGGCGTGCTGGCAGCGCTTGAAGGCTCCGACCCGGAAGCCGCGCAGGCGATTGTGGAGGATCTGCTCTCCATCGCGGGCATCGCCACCGTCGGCGGGCGCACGGCAGGAGAAATCGCAGAGCGTTTCCTGGAACAGGCCGCCCTTTCAAGCCGCGAGGGAATTGCCGATGAAGCGGCAAGTACCCTCAAGCGGTTTCTCGATATTTCCGGCGCGCCGGATGCGGCAATAGAGAGCCTGAAGGCTTTTTCAGCCGATACGGGCATCGATCTCGCAGCCCCTTTAAGCAACTTCGAAGCACGACTGGAGGCACTGGACGGTACGAAGGCCGCATCCGTCCCCATCAGCTTTTCCGCCGATTTCGGCCGCAGGCTCGACTATTACACCGGCTTCGTGTTCGAGGTGCATGACGCCAGGAACCGGGACAAGGGCCAGATCGTCGGCGGAGGCCGCTACGACAGGCTGCTTGAGCTTCTGGGAGCTTCGATGAGCATCCCGGCGGTCGGTTTTTCCATCTGGCTCGATCGGATCTGAGGGCGTCATGACGAAACTCACCATCGCCATACCCTCCAAGGGCCGGCTGCAGGACAACACCCACGCCTTTTTCGCCCGTGCGGGCCTGACGATCGAACGGCCCGGCGGCGACCGCAACTATCGCGGCACGCTGAAGGGCTTTCCCGACGTCGAGATCGCGTTTCTTTCGGCCTCCGAAATCGCGCGGGAAATCGCCGACGGCTCGGTGCACATGGGTGTCACCGGTATCGATCTCGTCGAGGAGAACATTTCCGCTCCATACGAGAAGACGCATCTGGTGACCGCTCTCGGTTTCGGCCACGCCGATGTGGTGATCGCCCTTCCAACCGCCTGGATCGACGTCTCGACGATGGCCGATCTTTCCGATGTCGCCTCGGATTTCCGCGCCCGCCACGGCAGACGGCTTCGCGTTGCCACGAAATACGTGAACCTGACGCGGGCGTTTTTCGCGAAAAGCGGCATCGCCGACTACCGGATCGTGGAAAGTGCGGGTGCTACCGAAGGCGCCCCTGCGGCAGGTGCGGCGGAAATGATCGTCGACATCACTTCGACAGGTTCGACGCTGAAGGCCAACAACCTGAAGATACCCGACGACGGGGTCATGCTGCGCTCGCAGGCGCACCTCGTCGCGTCGCTGACGGCGACCTGGTGCGACGGGGCGCTGGCGGCGGCGCGTGCGATCCTGGATCAGGTGGCGGCGGAGGAAATCGCCCGGAAAACCAAGGAAATACGTGCCGTTCTGCCCGATCCGAAAGCGGCAGCGAAACAGGCCGCGATGGAGTTCGGATGCACGACGCCCTTCGGCGACGAAGGTGCGCCGCTGGTGCTGCATTGCCCGGCGCGCGACGTTCCGGCATGCGCCGCCATGCTGAAGGCGCTGGGTGCCACGCATGTGAATGTCGTGACACTCGACTATGTGTTCGAAACGGAGAATCCCCTTTACGATCCCCTGCACGAAAAGGTGTCGTGACGAGCAATCGTCCATCGGGAACGCATAGGGAATGACATGAATATCACGGAGCTTTCAGCCGTTTCTCTGTCGGAAGGCATCCGCTCGCGCCTGTTTTCCTGCCGGGAAGTGATGATCGCCTTTCTTGACCGGATCGAGGCGGTCAATCCGAAGATCAACGCGATCGTCAGCTTGCGCGAGCGCGAAGACCTGATCGCGGAGGCGGACGAGCGAGACCGCGAACTCGACCAGGGCATGTGCCGGGGCTGGCTGCACGGCGTGCCCATGGCGGTGAAGGATCTCGCGGCGACGAAGACAATTCCAACGACGCTGGGTTCGCCGATTTTCAGGGATTTCCGGCCGACTGAGAATTCCATCATGGTGGACCGGCTGGTCGATGCCGGCGCCATCCTGATCGGCAAGACGAACACGCCGGAATTCGGCCTCGGCTCCCACACCTACAACCCGGTGTTCGGCCCGACGCGAAACCCGTACGACCCGACGAAGACCGCCGGCGGGTCGAGCGGGGGCGCGGCCGCCGCCCTTGCGGCAAGACTTATCCCCGTTTCCGACGGCAGCGACATGATGGGCTCGCTCAGGAACCCGGCCGGGTACAACAACGTCATCGGCTTTCGCCCGAGCTATGGCCGCGTGCCGTCCGGACCGGCACCGGAAATCTTCCTTGACGGCATGGCCACTGACGGCCCGATGGGCAGGAGCGTGCGCGATGTCGCCATGCTCTTGTCGGTGCAGGCGGGATATGACGCGCGCGCGCCGCAATCGCTCGACGGGAACGGATCGGAATTCGCGGGCGCGCTTGACTCCAGCATCAAGGGCAGCCGGATAGGCTGGCTCGGCGATCTTGACGGGCATCTGCCCTTCGAAGAGGGAGTGCTGGAGCTTTGCCACGCCGCGCTCGGCATATTCGACACGATGGGGGCGAAAGTGGATCCCGTATCGACGGGCTTCGACCTGGAAAGCGTTTGGAAAGCCTGGGTGACGCTTCGCCATTGGCGAGTGGCGGGGCGGATCGGGCCGCTTTACGACGATCCGGAAAAGCGAAAGCACCTGAAGCCGGAAGCGATCTGGGAAGTCGAAAGCGCCAAGGCCCTTGCGCTTGAAGATATTCAGGCGGCTTCAGCCGTGCGCAGCGCGTTCCACCGGGCGATGCTGCGGCTTTTCGAAAAACACGACTTCCTGATCCTGCCGTCGGCGCAGGTCTTCCCCTTCGATGTCGATCTCGACTGGCCGAAGGAAATCGCCGGACGGACCATGGACACATACCACCGCTGGATGGAAGTGGTCGTGCCGGTGAGCCTGCTCGGCCTGCCGGCGATATCCATGCCGGCCGGATTTTCTGAAGACGGCCTGCCGATGGGCATCCAGATCATTGGCCGTCCGCGCGCGGACCTGAAGGTTCTAGAAATCGCCAACGCCTACGAGCGGGCGACACACTGGCTGCCGCACAAGCCGGCAATCGCCGAATAAAAAAAGACCGCTTCAGATGAAGCGGTCTTGGGCAAACCGGCTTGTCGAGGCAATCGGCAACTCCGGAACAGCCTGAAGTTTCGCTTTCAAAGGCCGGCCCCGCCACAGGGAACAAGGATCATCACTTCGGAACCGGCTGGAAAGCCCTGCGGGCGGGCCCGACGAGGCAACGTGGATAGACGCCCCGGGCCCTGGACTTTCCGAACCCGTCTACGACACCGGCTGGCAACCGGATCACCCCATATTTGCCGCGACGCCCTTCAATCCCGCCGGTCGGCGTAACGCTGCTCTTCTTCGTAATAGGCATCGAAGCCGACGCGCCGCCGCAGTTCCGCGAAATCGAGCAGCATCTCCTGCGGATGCCGCCCGGCCTTCATGGCCTCCAGCGCATCGCGCATCGCCTTCATGGCGGCTGAAAGGATCGTCAGCGGAAAGGCGGCCAGATGATATCCGATCTCCTGCAGTTCGGCGGGGGGCAGGATCGGCGTTTCGCCGCCTTCCACCATGTTGGCCATGTGCCAGCCGGGCACCTCGCGGCAGATCGTCTCCATCTCCTCGCGCGATTTGGGCGCTTCGACGAAGAGGATATCGGCACCCGCTTCCCTGAAGGCCTGGGCGCGGGCAATCGCCTCGTCGAGGCCATGACCGTGGCGGGCATCGGTACGGGCGAGAATGAGAATGTCCTCCCCCTGCTCACGCGCGTCGACTGCCGCCTTGATGTGATCGACCGCGTGGACCCGGTCGACGACGAGCTTGCCCTTCGTATGGCCGCAGCGCTTGGGCGCGACCTGATCCTCGATCATGACCGCGGCGAAACCCGCGCGCGCGTAACCCTGCACCGTGCGCTTGACGTTGAGCGCATTGCCGTAACCCGTATCGCCATCGCCGATGACGAGCGCGGTGGTGGCCGCGCAGACATTGCGGCCCTGATCCACCATCTCGCCATAGGAAATCAGCCCCGTGTCGGGCAAGCCGAGCCTAGCGGCGGAGACGGCGAAGCCGGACATGAAGGTGACCGGGAAACCGGCCTCCCCGATCATCTTCGCCGAGAGGCCGTCATAGCAGCAGGGCATGACGGTGAGGCCGGGCTTCTCGAGATGGGCGCGCAGGCGTGCGGCGGGGCTTTGCATGACTGAACTTCCAGGTTGGTCAGAGTTTGAAGGGAATATAGAGCGCGATATCCGGCAGAAGGTATATCAAGGCGACGCTTGCAAGCATGAGAACGAGGAACGGCCAGACGCCCGAGGAAACCTCCCCCATCTTCGCCCGGCCCACGGCCTGTATCACGTAAAGGTTCAGCCCGACCGGCGGTGTGATGAGGGCGCATTCCACCATGATGACGAAGAAGACGCCGAACCATATCGGATCGATGCCGAGCGCGAAAAGCGCGCCTGAGAGAACCGGCACCATGATGAGCATCATCGAAAGGGCTTCGAGCACAAGACCCATCACCAGAAGCACGAGGCCCACCAGCAGCACGAAGAAGGCAGGGCTCGACACATGTTCGGTCAGGAAGACGGAGATGTCCTGAGGGATGCGGTAGAGCGTGATCGCCTTTCCGAAGACCTTGGCCCCGGCAATGATGAGAAGGATAGCCACCGTCGTCGTCATCGCCTCCATGACGGCGTCACGCAGCTTCGGCCAGTCGAGCGTCCTAAGCACGACACCGACGACGACGAGCGCACCGAGAAAGCCGATCGCCGCAGCCTCCGTGGGAGTGAAGACGCCGGCGTAGATGCCCGCGATCACCAGAACCGCGAGAAGGATCGTCGGCGAGGCGCGGCGAAGCGTGCTCCAGCGCTCGTCCCAGCCGGCTTTCGGGCTTGGCTCGTAATCGGCCGCGAAACGCGCGAAGACCATGGAATAGAGGACGAAAAGCACGATCAGGATAAGGCCCGGCCCGACGCCCGCGAGAAAGAGCGAAATGATCGATTCCTCGGTAATCACGCCGAAGACGATCATCGGGATCGACGGCGGAATGAGGATGCCAAGCGTGCCGCCAGCGGCAAGCAGGCCCAGCACGAAACGGCGCGGATAACCGCGCGCCGTCATCTCCGGGATCGCGACCGTGCCGATGGTGGCGGCAGTCGCGACGGAAGAACCCGAGATCGCCGCGAAGATGCCGCAAGACAGGATGGTGGCGACCGCAAGACCGCCCGGCCAGTGCCCGACCCAGGACTGGACGGCGGCGAAAAGATCCCGCCCGACGCCGCCCTTCAAAAGCACATTCGACATCAGCAGGAAGAGCGGTACGGCGATAAGCACGAAACTGTCCGCCGCCGAAAGAAGGCCCTGGGGCAGCATGAGCGGGGAAAAGCCGCCGACGACAAGCAGACCGAAGCCGAGACCGGCGAGCGCGAAAGCGACCGGAATGCCGATCAGGAGCAGGCCGAAAAGCGCAAGGAGAATGAAAACCGTGGTCAAGCGTGGCTCCCGCTTTCAGTGGTCTCGGGCGGCGTATCGGCAGGCCCCTCGAACGCGACGCGGAGCGCCTCTACAAGCGCCTGAAGGCTCAAGAGCGTGAAGCAAACGGGGATCGCCGCCTCGTTCCACCAGGCCGGAACATCGAGCATGGAACCGGTGGTGCGGCCGCGCGTAAACGAATCCGCGGCAATATCGAAGGCGTACCAGACGGTGACGGCGGCAATAAACGCGATGAACAGCAGCACGACGACCTGCTGAAGATGTTTCAGGCGCGGCGGCAGGGCATCCGTCAGCACCGTAATGGCGATGTGCTGGCGACGGTGAACGAGTATGGCCGCGCCGGCGAACGTTCCCCAGACTAGAAACAGGCGCGACAGTTCTTCCGCCCAGATGGTGGGCGCGATGAAGACATAGCGCATGAAGACCTCGTAGCCGAGCATGAGCGCGGTGGCGAAATAGGCCCACGCCGCAAACTGCCCGAGAGCCGCGGAAAGCCGGTCGATAATGCGGAACATGAAAGCTCTCGATGAAAGGCGGCGCGGGCGGGCCCGACCGGACCGCCCGCACCCGCAGGAAGGTCAGTTCTGGAAGCCGCGCGCAGCTTCCAGGATCTTCGCGCCCAGATCGCCCGAGGCCGCAAGATACTGGTCGTAGACCGGCTGCGCAGCCGCCTTCCAGGCGTCGATCTCTTCTTCCGTAGGCTCGTAGACCGTCATGCCGTTTTCCCTGGCGGCATCAAAAGCGGCGGCTTCGATATTGCTCATTTCGTCGCGAACCGTATTTTCCGCCTTGAGAGCCGCCGCCTGAATGATCTCCTTGTGCTCCTCCGGCAGGCCTTCCCAGAAGTCCTTGTTGACGACGACGATGAACTCGATATCGGCATTATTGGTGACGGTGATCGTGTCCATCACCTCCCACAGATTGCGGCTCTTGACGCCCGATACGCCAGTCATGCCGATGTCGACGGTGCCGCGCTGGTAGGCGATATACTGCTCGGAGCCGGAAATGAGCGTCGGCGCGCCGCCGGCCGCCTCGATCCACGTGCCGAGCGTCTTGCCGAAGACGCGCACCTTCTTGCCCTTGACGTCTTCCGGTGTTTTCACCGGACCGCCATTTGAGAGCAGGACCACGCCGCCGTAGGCCTGCCACCAGAGCACCTTCGAGCCCGTTTCCTCGATCGCGGCGTCGATCGGCCCGCGCACCGGGCTGTCGGGCGCGACCGCCTTGCGCACCAGTTCCTCCGAATTGAGAAGGAACGGCATGTAGAAGACGTCGACGGCGGGAATATCGCCCACATAACGGGTGAGCGAGGCAACGCCCATTTCGATGGCGCCCGAGCCGACGGCCTGGGGAACCTCGTTATCCTTGTAAAGCTGGGCGGAATCGTAAATCTCCACGGTGATGTCACCGTTGGAGTTCTTCTCAACCTCATCCTTGAAAAGCTGCAGGTTCTGCCCGAGGTGGCTCTTCATGGGAAGCTGCAGGGAAATGCGCAGGGTGGTTTTTTCGGCAAGGGCCGCTGTGACGGACAAGGCAAGCCCGGCAACGGCGCCGACGATAAGACGGCCAATTTTCATCGTTTCCTCCCGATTGAACGTCTTGATGGACATCGTGATGGACATCGTGACGTTTCTTCACCGAGGACGGCGGACCGGACGCACCCGGCAGGCAGCGCCGCCCCCAAGGGAACACGATTAAATACGACTTATCGAGTGAACCGCAACCGTTCGCCAACTATATCCCGCACATTCGCACGTAACGTCAGGACGGGCGCTTCAACGCCTGCCTTTCGGCTTCCACCTGCTGGCGCACGCAACACCCTTCAAGATGGTCGTTAACGAGCCCCATGGCCTGCATGAAGGCATAGGCCGTCGTCGGGCCGACGAAACTCCAGCCGCGCTTCTTCAGGTCCTTCGAAAGGGCGGTCGACGTCGGCGTTTTGGCAAGATTTCGAAGCGTTTCGCGGTCCATCGCGGCCGGGCGCTCGGAAGGGTCGGGCTCGAAGCTCCAGAAATAGGCGGCGAGCGAACCTCGCTCGTCCGCCAGTTCGCGGGCGCGCCGCGCATTGTTGATCGTGGAGACGATCTTCGCGCGATGGCGAATGATGCCGGCATCCTTCAAAAGCCGCTCCACATCCGCATCATCGAATTCGGCAACCTTGCAAAAATCGAACCCGGCGAAGGCGGCGCGGAAATTCTCCCGCTTCCTCAGGATGGTGAGCCACGACAGGCCCGACTGAAACCCCTCAAGGCAGATCTTCTCGAAAAGCCTTATGTCATCGGTGACGGGCCGGCCCCATTCCTCGTCGTGATACCGCAAATAATCCGGCAGGTTGCCGTGCCAGAAGCACCGTGCCTTGCCGTCATCGCCGATCAGGACCCCGTCCTCGCCGCCTGCCATGCCTTCCTCCAGCAAATCTTCAAGGGACCGGGCGACGGCCGTCGCACCTCGGTTCCCATATGTTTCTGTTTTGTTCTATACACCCTGCCGGGCCGTGGCAAGAGTATGGGCAGCCCTTCCACCGACCGTCAGGCGCGGGCGGGGACGCGCCGTCAGGCGAACAGCGCGTCGATATCGTCCTGGGAAGCAACACCTTCGTCGGTTTCGAGCGACGGACCATTGAGAAGTGCCGCATCGCCTTCGCGCGAGGGCATCGCGTCCGGCTCGATCCCATTGAAGCTTTCGATGCCGCCCCAGATCTCCATCATCTTGATGATACGCTCCTCGATGAAACGCATCGCGCTGACGACCTTGGTGATACGCTGGCCCGTCAGATCCTGGAAATTGCAGCTCTCGAAAATCTGGATAACGCGTTCCTGGATGTCGTTGACGAGCTGCTGGTCCTGACCCTGGAGGCGTGCGCTCAGAACACTGGCCGTTTCGTCGATGAATTCGGCGGACGCGAGAATATTCTCCGTTGCGCCTTCCGTGCCGAGGACAACGGCGTCAAGCTCGTCCGTGACGCGGCACATCTCCTGGCTTTCGCTGCCGGTCGTGCGGTGAAGTGTCGCGATCTCGCGCTTGGTCTCGCCGATCGCATCGTAGATGGCGTCAAGCTCCGCCTTGAGCTTGACGGCTTCGCCGAGCTCCGACTTGAACTTCTCGATCATATGCTCGCCAAGCTCGTCGACGGGCCTGATCAACTCCTTGATCTCGGCGATTTCCGTCATAAGCTCGCGAAAATTCTCTGCGTTTTCCGAGCCGCCCGCGTCAACCGCCCGCTCGCGTGCGGACAAGAGCGCTTCTGCCCGAAAGGCCCTCCTGATCGCCGTCATATCCTGAAAACCCCCACCTACCCGTTGGCAAGCGACCTTTGCCGGTCGCGCTCCTTCTTGAAATTGCAAAGCTTTATAATGGCGAGGGTTTAAGGAATTGTTCCCTGCACGGGAATTTCGCGCTATCAAGCACTCAACCCAACGCTATCCAGGCGTGAAAGGTTTCGTGTAAACTTGCCGATGGAACATCGCAGACAGTGCCCCCGAAGGGGCCCTCCAGGACCTTAGAACGTGCCGAACGGAAAGACGCCGCTCCTTCGTCTTTTGATCCTCCTCGCTCTCTTCGTCGCCAGCGTACCGGCCGCACCGGCCGTTGCCGCATCGGCGAACTATTCCTTCTCCACGGAGGAACTGATCGACGGATTCATGAAGACGGTTTTCGGGCTGGAATACAGGGCCTGGAGCTGGCA
This sequence comes from Stappia sediminis, assembly GCF_009826895.1. Classification (GTDB taxonomy): domain Bacteria; phylum Pseudomonadota; class Alphaproteobacteria; order Rhizobiales; family Stappiaceae; genus Hongsoonwoonella; species Hongsoonwoonella sediminis. Next base: position 98,772 of record NZ_WUMV01000007.1, read on the forward strand.
GCCCTACCTGGTCAAGAAATACACCGGAACGGTCAGCTTCTACGTGCACAACGAAGCGCGAAAGAACCGCAAGCCCGTCATCCATCAATTCATCCGCCAGCTCAATTCGCAGATACACGGACTTTCGACCCGCGTCACCCGCGACCCGGACGAGGCGAACTTTCACGTTCACGTCGTCGACCGCGACCAGTACGAGGATGTGGTACGCCGCGACGTCTACGGCGATCATCGCGCCGACGTTCCCGGCAGATGCCTGGTGCGCGTCGTCTCCGACGGCAAGGGAATTTCCCGCTCCACGGCCGTCATCGTCTCCGACGAAGGAGACTTCCTGTTCCGCCGCTGCCTTGTGGAGGAACTGCTGCAGGGCCTTGGCCCCATGAACGACGACGCGGAACTCGCCCACTCCGTCTTCAACGACCGCTCGAGGCACAGCCGCTTCACCACCTTCGACAAGTTCCTTTTGAACATGCTCTACCACCCGCGCATAAAGCCGGGAATGACGCAGGATCAGGTCGCGGTGCTCCTGCCGGCGATCGTGCGCGAGGTGCGCCGCTACGTCCACTGAGGCGAGGCGCACGCGATTTCGGCACGTTTGCAAACCGTCAACCATGTTCGCAAACCGCTCGCTAACCAAGAAACCAATTCGCCCCGAAGTTTGGTTACCGATTCACTTTTAAAACGCCTCGAATGCCTAGAGTTCGCTCTAACGGCACCTGCCTGGCGCATTTTCCTGTCGTCGAAAAACCTGCGTTTTGGCGGAATATGTACAGTCAGGCCGTTATCCGTTCCGACGACATGTAGCGAGTACGTCCATGCAGCGCACAGTCACATTCGCCCTCGCGGGCCTTTTCGCAGCACTAGCCTTTGCCGCGCCGGCAAGCGCGGATTACCGGCGCGCGAGCCCGCCGCCGCTGATCCTGAGCCCGGACCTGACCGAGCCCTGGGTCCTGCAGCTGAGCCCCCGGCGCGGGCAGGTGCGCCCGCAGATCTCCCAGCGCCCGATCCAGCGCACGCGCTACCAGCCGGACGCAAGAGCCGCACAGCGAGCCCGTCCGCCCGCGATCGACCCGCGCTTCCTGCCGACGACGGTCGCCTACAACGGGCCGCACACGCCGGGCACGATTATCGTCGACACCAACACCCGCTACCTCTACCTCGTTCAGAGCGACGGCTTTGCCCGACGCTACGGCGTTGGCGTGGGGCGGCCCGGCTTCGAATGGGCGGGAACCCACAAGGTGACGCGCAAAACCGAATGGCCGGACTGGCGCCCGCCCGCCGAAATGCGCGAACGCGCACGCAAGCAGGGCCAGATCCTGCCCGTCCACATGGAAGGCGGGCCGGCAAACCCGCTGGGCGCGCGCGCGCTCTACCTTGGATCAACGCTCTACCGCATCCACGGCTCCAACGAGCCATGGACCATCGGAAGGGCCGTTTCCTCGGGCTGCATTCGCATGCGTAACGAAGACGTTATCGAACTTTACGAGCGGGTGGGAGTCGGGACAAAAGTCATTGTGATTTAACGGAAGTTGCCTTCCCCAACGTCTGCTTTCGCAGCCAAAACATGCCGCGCCCGCCCGTGACAGGCCGGCGCGGCAATTGAATATTCTTCGTGAATCGATATTATTCCGTTTCGTAATGTCACGGAGTGCCTGCAGCGGGATACCACGGCAGGGATTGCGGCGGCCAAGGTTTCGCAAAAAGCGTCCATGCGAATACGTGTAGCTACACGCATACGTAAAGACACGTAGCGCTGCGTCACCCCCGCCGGAAAATTGGATACGATCGATTTCGCCGGACCTTCACCGGCTTGGAGAATGCGAATGCAAGACGAACTCGACCCCTGTGGACCGCCTTCCGAACCCGAGGTTCGCGACGCTCTTCAGCGGTTGCTGGCATCGCCGACATTCGCCCGCTCCCGCAAGATCAGCCGCCTTGTGACATACCTGGTGGAGGAAACATTGCTGGGCCGCTCCAGCGGCCTCAAGGAAATGACGATCGCGCTCGAGGTCTTCGACCAGACAAGCGAATTCAACCCGCGTTCGAACCCGATCGTCAGAGTGAATGCGTCGAGATTGCGCAGCCTTTTGCGACAGCACTATTCCGCCAAACCCGAGGCGGTGGAAATCCGCCTGCCTTCGGTCGGCTACGTTCCGAAGTTCACCCGGACCTGCCCGGCGGAAGACCGGCCGGCGCCCCTGCGCCGGGCAAGGGATATCCGCGCACGCGCGGCATTCGACCTTGGCGAAAGCGCCGCATGCGCGATCGAAGCCGCTTCCCCCCCGGCCGGCGATACCGGCAGTGAAGGCGAAGGGCGAACCATGTGGAGCCGCGTGCAGGCAACGCTCTCCTCCCCCCTTTCCGTCGCCATGATCAGCCTCAACATAATAATCGCGGTGCTGTTCTCCGTCCTCCAGGGTGATGCCACGGCAAGCGGCAGGTGGACGGACGCCCGATCGGGCGTGATGCAGACGCCCTATCCCCAGGAGGGTGAATCGGTTCTGCTGCTTTGCCAGCCAGACGAACTGTTTGGCGCATCCGAGGCGGACGGCCGCATGCCGGTATCGGTCAACGGCATGACCGTGAGATGCCGGGCGGTGATTCAGGCCGCAGGCATGTATCTTTCAAAATACTGACACAAGCTTCAAGCCACGCGCCGGAACGAATTATCCTGCGGACGGGCCCTGTACCTTCCGGCGCGATTCCCTCAAGGCGGGAACAACCGGGGGGAATCAAGCCATTGTGACCCGCAAAAGCAAACTTCGGGAAGCCGAAGGCATCTTCCAATCCTAGATTACAACCTGCAGGCCCTGAAACGGGCCTGGCGAAGAGGCAATGCTCAAAGCATTGATGCCGGGGCGGATTCTCGTCACGAAAACGCCCAATCTTCATTGAAAGTACTCGACGAAGTATAGATCGCCTTCCAACGGCCTGAGGAGAATTGCCGCATGAAAAAAGGACTGGCCCTTTGTTCCGCGCTTGCCGTCGTATTCGCGCTCGGCGGTGGGGTTTCATACGCCCACAAGGATGCGACCGGCATCGTGAAAGAACGCATGGACCTCATGTCCGGCATCGCAAAGTCGATGAAATCGATTGCGCAGATGGTGAAATCCGGCGAGGTGGACGCACATGCCGCACGCGCCGCAGGCAAGCGGATTGCCGAACACGCCTCCGAAATTGCATCGCTCTTCCCGGAAGGAAGCATTGAAGGCGACAGCGAGGCGACCCCTGCGATCTGGGAAAATTTCGAGGATTTTTCCAAAAAGGCATCCGCCCTTCAGGCCGCCGCCCAGTCGCTTGCGGATACGCCTGTCGACTCGATCGACCGGCAGGCACTCGCGGGCGAACTGCAAAACCTTGGCGGCGCTTGCAAGTCCTGCCACGAAACCTACCGCCAGAAGAAAGGCTGATCGCCAACAGGTCCCGAACCGGCCCGCTTGCCTTACAGGCAGCAAAGTTGCCATAACGGCATCTTGAATGTCAGGCCTCGTCCGGGATTCCAAAGGTGACCAGATTTTCTTCATCTCTTATCCGGCGGGCAACCGCCCATGGATGAGACGCGCGAGCCCACCGATGCGTTTTACTTCGGGCTCGCGCTCTGCCTGGGCCTGACGGCCGGCCTGATCGGAACGGCCTTCCACCTGACCGTGGACGGCCTGCTCCATATCGCGCCGGGCCTGCGGAAGGACGGAACGCCGCTTTCCCTGCTTTTGCCCGCAAGCATGATCCTCGCGGCTCTTGCCGCCCTTGCGTCCGCCACGATCGTGCGGAAGGTGGCGCCGGAAGCTGCCGGAAGCGGCATTCAGGAAATCGAAGGGGCGATGGAGGGCCTGCGCCCGATGCGCGCCGCCCGCGTGCTCGTCGCCAAATTCTTCGGCGGGGCGCTTTCGCTTGGCGCCGGGCTTGTGCTCGGGCGCGAAGGGCCGACCATCCACATGGGGGCGGCAAGCGCGGCTGCGATCAGCGAGCGTTTCAACCTGGACAAACGAGACCGCAAGGGCCTGCTCGCAGCAGGTGCTGCCGCGGGCCTTGCAGCGGCCTTCAACGCACCGCTCGCCGCGATCCTTTTCATCGTGGAAGAAACACGCCGGCAATTTCCCTATGGCTACCGGACGTATGTCGCGGTCATCACCGCCTCGGCCGCGAGCGCCGTCGTGACCGAATGGATCGCAGGCGTCGGCCCCTCGCTCGTAATCAGCGCAAGCACCGTACCCGTCTACCTGCTTCCCGGCTTCATCATGCTCGGTGTCATGCTGGGAGGGCTGGGCGTCTTCTTCAACCGCGCGCTGGTGGCGACCCTCGACGCTTTCGCGAACCTGCCGCCGGGCAGATGGTGGCTGCCGGCAACGGCGATCGGCGCGGTGTCCGGCGCACTGATGATCCTGGCGCCCGATGCGACGAAGGGGGGCGAAACGCTGATCGAAAGCCTGGCTGCCGCAAGGCACGGATTCTTTCTGCTGATCGGCCTGACGATGCTGCGCTTCGCGGGGGTAATGATCTCCTACGCGTCCGGCGTGCCGGGAGGGATCTTCGCGCCGATGCTTTCAATCGCGACCTGTTTCGGCCTTGCCGGCGGAACGGCGCTCGCATTCGTCCTGCCGGACGCAGGCGAACTGCCCAAGGCCTTCGCGATCGCCGCGATGGGCGGGCTTTTCGCGGCATCGGTGCGCGCGCCGATGGTCGGTGTCGTGCTGGTGCTGGAACTGACGGGCGCTTACGAACTGCTGCTTCCCGTGCTGATCACCTGCGCCTGCGCCACCGTTTTCGCCGAAAAACTGGGAGGCCGGCCGATCTATGAAGTCCTGCTGGAGCGCACGCTGGCAAAAGCCGGCATTGCCGGGCCGCCGGAAGTGGAAAAGTCGCCGGTCATCCCCGGATTCGACGACACGACGAAATAACGCCTGTTTATGGCCTAAGCCAGTCCCGCTTTTTCAAGCGCTTCCGGCGCAGGCCCGCCATAGGCCCAGTCGAGCAGCTCGGCCGTATGGACAATCGGAAGGTCCGTGCCGCCGCCGATCTGCGTCATGCAGCCGATATTGCCGGTGGCGATGAGGTCCGGCTTCGTCTTCGCGATATTGGCGACCTTGCGGTCGCGCAGGCGGCGCGCAATATCGGGCTGGAGGATATTGTAGGTGCCGGCGGAACCGCAGCACAGATGGCCCTCTGCAACATCCTTCACCGTGAAGCCCGCCGCCTTCAGGAGCGTCTTCGGCTCACGCGTGATCTTCTGGCCATGCTGCATGGAACAGGCCGAGTGATAGGCAACCGTCATGGCGCCATCGCGCGCGGGCGCGCCAAGCTCCAGGCCGGAGAGGAACTCCGTTATGTCCTTCGTCAGGGCCGAGACCCTGGTGGCCTTATCCGCGTAGGCCGGATCCTCGCGCAGCATAAAGCCGTAGTCCTTCACCGTCGTGCCGCAGCCCGAAGCGGTAATCAGGATGGCGTCCAGCCCTTCTCCCTCGATCTCCCGCGTCCATGCATCGACGTTGCGCCTTGCATCGTCCAGCGCCTGATCCTCCTTGCCCATGTGGTGGACCAGCGCGCCGCAGCACCCCTCGCCTTCCGGCAGGGTCACTTCATAACCCGCGCGGTTGAGAAGACGGATCGTCGCTTCGTTGATGGAGGGCTGGAGCACCGTCTGCGCGCAGCCGGAAAGGATCGTCACCCTTCCCTTGCGCTCCTGCCTTTCCGGCTTGAAGACGCCCGGCGCCTCCATGGCCGAGCGGCCGGGAATGCGCGAAGGCGCAAGCTCCAGCATCGCGCCCAGGCGCTTCATCGGCCCGCCCAGCGCCTTGAAGGCACCGGCAAAGGGACGGGCAAGGAAAGCACCGAAAAGCGCAAGCCTGAAGCGCCCCGGATGGGGCAGGACGAAACCGAGCACCTCTCGCACAAGACGGTCCGACAGCGGACGCTTGTAGGTCTTTTCGATATAGGCGCGGGCATGGTCGACCAGATGCATGTAATGCACACCCGAGGGGCAGGTGGTCATGCAGGACAGGCACGACAGGCAGCGGTCGATATGCTTGACGGTCTTTTCATCCGCCGGCCTGTCGTTTTCCAGCATGTCCTTGATGAGGTAGATGCGCCCGCGCGGGGAATCGAGCTCATCGCCCAGAAGGGCGAAGGTCGGGCAGGTTGCCGTGCAGAAGCCGCAATGCACGCATTTGCGCAGGATCTTCTCCGATTCCGCCACATCCGGGTCGGCAAGCTGCGCGAGCGAGAAGTTTGTCTGCATCGAAAACCGTCCGATCTTCTTTTTGAACTAGAAAAGCCAGGTCAGCGGATCGGGCACCGGTTCGCCGCGGCCTGCCATTTGCAGGCCCTTCACGCAGCGCACGATCACCCAGACGGCGGCCACCACCATCAGGATGAAGCCGATCCCGACGAACATGAGCAGGAACGACAGGAGCCCGAAGATAAGCCCCAGCCAGAAGGTGCGTATCTGGAACGTGTAGTGACTGTTGATCCAGCCTTCGACCTTGTCGCGGTTCATATAAGCGAAGACGACGCCGACAAGCGCCGTGAGGCCGACCACGAAGCCGACAAGATAGAGAATGTAGATAAGCGTTACGTTCTTGCCGCCGGGTTCCACGTAGCTTGCGGATACATTTTCTTCCTGCATGCTCATGTCATTCCCTCCGTTTGAACGCCCTATCTTTACGTCAGGAAAGAGATAACCTCAAAGCCCGGACGCCATGCGCCCGGGATTGAGGATGCCGGAGGGGTCGAACTGCTGCTTGAGGCGGCGGGACAGCCCGGCAAGCGGCTTCGGCTGGGGCTCGAAGACAGGCACACTTGTGCGCACCGCATGGCTGGCACGAACGAGCGTGGCATGCCCGCCGCCGGCGCGTTTCACACCTTCGCGCAACGCTTCCGCCTGGGGATCGCCGTCCTTGAGACGAAGCCAGACAAGCCCGCCCGACCAGTCGTAAAACGCCTCGAACGCGAGAACCCGCGAGAGATCGGCAACGAAGGCCGGCCCGGCCGTGGGTGCGAGCGACACGCGCCACACCGGCGCATCATCGCCGGCGAAGGGAAGACAGTCGCGCACCGCGCGCCAAAGCGCCCGTGAGACGTCCGCCTCCAACCGTTCGGCCGCAATCGCGTCGCCGAAAAGCTTTCTGAGCGCATCGAAGCGATAGTCGACGGAGGGACCGAACCCTTCGAGCCGCAGGAGCGTTGCGTCTTTCGTGCCGTCGAAGCCGTCGACACCGATCTTTTCGGCAGCCTCCCGCGGCAGGTGGGCAGCTGCCGACACCTCCGCCGAGGAGCCCATGGCCCGCGTCATGGATCTTACGGCTTCCGCGTCAGAAAGGCCGGGCAGAAGAACGGTGGCTTCCGTCTGGGCGCGCGGCAGCACCTTGAAGGTGACGCTGGTGGCAAGGGCAAGCGTACCCCACGAGCCGCAAAGGGCACGGGGAAGATCGTAGCCCGTGACGTTCTTCACCACCTTGCCGCCGGCCTTGAACACCTCTCCACGCCCGGAAACGGCCTGAAGCCCCAGGATATGATCGCGCGCGGCCCCATGCTTCAGGCGCTTGGGACCGGAAAGATTTGCACCGACGACACCGCCGATCGTGCCAAGGCCCGGCTCGCGGCCCAGGAGCGGGCCATAGTCCATCGGCTCGAAGGCGAGTTCCTGGCCGTGTTCTTCCACCAGACGCTCGACTTCGGCAATCGGCGTGCCGGCCCTGACCGTCAGGACAAGCTCCGCCGGTTCGTAAGTTTCCACGCCCGAAATTGCGGACAGGTCAAGCACATGGCCCGCCTGAACCGGGCGTCCGAGGTCCCGCTTCGAACCCTGGCCGATCACCTCCAGAGGATGATCTTCCGAGATCGCCCAGCGCACGGCTTCGACGAGGTCCTTTTCATCGCGCGGTTTAAGCGTTTCGCCCATCAGAACCTCGGAATGTCCGGGAAAGGCAGCTTGCCCTTGTGCACATGCATGCGGCCAAGTTCGGCACAGCGGTGCAGCGTGGGAAACACCTTGCCAGGATTGAGCAGGTGCTTTTCGTCGAACGCGCATTTGACGCGCTGCTGCTGCTTCAGATCGTCTTCGGAAAACATTTCGCCCATGAGGTCGCGCTTTTCGATGCCGACACCATGCTCGCCCGTCAGCACGCCGCCGACCTCGACGCAAAGCTTCAGGATATCCGCGCCGAAAGCCTCCGCCGCCTCAAGCTCGCCCGGCTTGTTGGCGTCATAGAGTATGAGCGGGTGGAGATTGCCGTCGCCCGCATGGAAGACGTTGGCGACGCGAAGGCCGTGCTTTTCACTCAATGCCCGCATGCCGGCAAGAACCTTCGGCAGTTCCTTTCGCGGGATCGTGCCATCCATGCAAAGGTAATCCGGTGAAATGCGCCCGACCGCGGGGAACGCCGCCTTGCGGCCCGCCCAGAAGGTCATGCGCTCTTCCTCGGAATTCGAAACGCGGATCGTCTCCGCCTTGTTGGCTTTCGCGATTTCCTCGATGCGCGACAGGAGGTGGTCGACCTCCGCCTCCGGCCCGTCAAGTTCGACGATCAAAAGGGCCTCCGCCTCACGCGGGTAACCGGCATGGACGAAATCCTCCGCCGCGTGGATCGCCGGCTTGTCCATCATCTCCATGCCGCCCGGAATTATTCCCGCGCCGATGATGTCGGCGACGCATTTGCCGCTGTCCTCGCTCGAGGGAAAGCCGATGAGGACGGCGCGCGCCGTTTCCGGCGACTGGAGGATGCGCACCGTCACCTCCGTAACGACGCCGAGAAGGCCCTCCGACCCCGTCATGAGGGCGAGCATGTCATAGCCTTCGCTGTCGAGATGCTTGCCGCCGATGCGGATCACCTCGCCCGTCATCAGCACCATCTGGAGGCCGAGCACGTTGTTCGTCGTCAGCCCATACTTCAGGCAATGCACGCCGCCGGAATTTTCCGCGATGTTGCCGCCGATGGAACAGGCGATCTGCGAGGAAGGATCGGGCGCGTAATAGAAGCCCTCCTCCTCCACCGCGCGCGTAATGCCGAGGTTGGTCACGCCCGGCTGAACGACGACGGCGCGATTTTCGTAGTCGATCTCAAGCACCTGGTTGAACTTCATCATCGACAGCAGCACGCCGTCGGCAAGCGGCAGCGCGCCGCCGGAAAGCGAGGTGCCCGCGCCGCGCGGCACGACCTTGACGTCGTTTTCATAGCAGTAACGCAGGATGCGGGAGACCTGATCGACCGTTTCGGGAAGGACGACGACAAGCGGAAGCTGGCGGTAGGCCGTCAGCCCGTCCGTCTCATAGGCGCGCATTTCCGTATCCGCGTCGATCACGCCCTCGCCCGGTACGATCTCGCTGAGCGCCGCGACAATCTCGCGCCGTCTTGCCAATACGGCATCCGACGGCTTGGGCATGGCAATGCCGCTCATGGCCGATCCCTCCCGATATGAACCGTTTTCCTGGTTCCCTCGTATTTAACGGGGATGGCGCATATGGACAATCGGAAGGCTGATCTTGAGCGCATGAGTACCGGCGAAAATTATCGAGCATCATCTCGTCGAATTCGTACGAATGATCTTGACAAATTCCCTGAGCTTTCGAAATCCCCTAAGGTGACCATTCACTCTTTCCGCACGGTTGAAAATGAACGCATTCACGGACATGGAAATTTTCGCCCGCGTGGTATCGGCGGGCAGCATGTCGGCGGCAGGCCGGGAAATGGGCCTTTCACCCGCCGTCGTCTCCAAGCGGCTGCGCCGGCTTGAAGAACGGCTCGGCACCCGCCTCTTGCAGCGCACGACCCGGCAGATCGCACTCACCGAAGCAGGCCAGGGCTTCTACGAACGGGTTATCGCGATCCTGGCGTCGATCGAGGAGGCGGAATCCTTCGTCACCCGAAAGTCGGCGCTGGCGCGCGGAACCCTGCGCGTGACGGCACCCACCTCCTTCGGCCGCCTGCACATCGCCCCGCACCTTCCAGCCTTCCTTGCCGAAAACCCCTCGCTTTCCATAAACCTCGACCTTGAGGACGATTTCGTCGACATTGTCGGCGACGGTTACGACCTTGCGATCAGGATTGCGGAGCTTGCCGATTCCAGCCTTGTCGCAAGGCGCCTTGCTCCCATTCACCGGGTTTTATGCGCTAGCCCCGACTATATCGCCCGCCACGGCGAGCCCGATACGATCGCCGAACTTTGCGAAAAGCACGTCTCCCTTGCCGCGCAGAATCAGGACCCGTGGCGTCTGCAGGGGCCGCACGGGACGGAGATCGTGCGCACCAACGGGCCGATCCGAACCAACTCCAGCGAAGTGGTGCGCGAGGCCCTGATTTCGGGCGCCGGCATTGCCCTGCGCTCTACCTGGGACATCGGCCCGGAACTGCGCGACGGCAAGTTGCGCATCATCCTGCCGGCCTATCGCGCGTCCAAGGACGTAGGGCTTTACGCCGTTTACGCAAGCCGAAGGTTCCTGCCCGCAAAGGTGCGTGTCTTCATCGACTTCCTCGCCGGCCTCTACGGCCCCTCGCCCTATTGGGACGAGGGATTGAGCGAGTGGCTCAGCATGGCGGATGCCGCTGAGTAACGCCTCCGACAAGGCCCTCAATAACGCCGATGTGTTGTAGCGTGCGACAAATTGACATCGCTTGCCCTTCACTAGGGACGGCGTGTTAGAGATGTTGTCCGCCGGTGTGCCAGTCACCCGAGTTTGAAGTTCGTCCTGTTCGCGCCATGCTCCGAACGAACTTCGGATTCAAAAGGGCGACTGGTGAATCTGTGTTGCCAGTGTGGTTTTCGAATTTGAAGCACGTTCTGGAGACAGCTGCCAGAATGAGGCGTGTTTCAAATTCACATCACTGGCTTGCTGCCGCAATTCGAGGGATAAGTTGCCGGGGAAACATCCCGGCAATTGCGAACCACCCGAGGAATGGGAGAAAACGTAATGAAAAAACTGATGCTGATCGCGGGCGCCGCCGTCGTCGCAATGATCTCCGGCGCGCATGCCGAGGGCGATGCGGCGGCCGGTGAGAAGGTCTTCCGCAAGTGCAAGGCCTGCCACATGGTCGGCGAGAAGGCGAAGAACCGCGTCGGCCCGGTGCTGAACGGCGTCGTCGGCCGGGAAGTCGCGACCGTTGGCGACTACAAGTATTCCAAGGGCATGATGGAATTCGGCGAAGGCGGCAAGGTCTGGGACGAAGAGACCCTGATGGTCTACCTGATGGACCCGCGCGGCACCGTGAAGGGCACGAAGATGGCCTTCGCCGGGCTGAAGAAGGAAGAGGACGTCAACAACGTCATCGCCTATCTCGAGCAGTTCGACGCAAACGGCGCGGAATCCAACTGAGCCGTCGCACCGTCGATTTGCCGATTGAAAGGAGCCGGGCCCGCGCCCGGCTTTTTTTCTTTGATCACCATCCGTGCAAGGCGCAGAACAGCTATTTTCAGGAGCTGTCGTCCTTTTCCGGATCGGAGTGATGGGCGCGGATGCGCTTGACCATCATCCAGATGGCGATGACGACGACAGGTACGGAAATGCCGGTCACGACCTCAGTTGACGGCAGATGCAAGCCGCTCTCCTTGGCCGCCTTGGCGAGATAGGAGATCAGGCCGACGACATAGTAACTGACGGCCGCCACGGAGAGGCCTTCGACCGTCTGCTGCAAACGCAGCTGCAAACGGGCGCGGCGGTTCATGGCAACCAGCAGGTCCCGGTTCTGGCGCTCCAGTTCCACATCGACACGGGTTCTGAGAAGCGTCGCCGCACGGGCAAGCTTGCGCGAGAGATTTGCCTGCCGCTCCTCCAGCGTCCGGCAGGTGCGCATGGCGGGCGCCATCCGCCGGTTCAGGAACTGGTGGAAAGTGAAATAGCCTTCAACCGGGCTTTCCTCAATGGCAAGCAGGCGCTGCTCGACGATCGCTTCATAGGCCCGGCTTGCGCCGAAGCGATAGGCGCTTGCCGCCGCCCCGGCTTCAAGCTCAGCGGCAAGGCGAGTGAGGTCGTCCAGAAGAACCCGGTTGGTTTCCACCCCTTCGCTGGAGCGCATCTTCTCAGCGATATCGGCAAGGCCGGCCTCTATGCGCGCCACGCTCGGCGCCTGGCGGTTGGCCTCCGCAAGACCCAGCAAGGCCAATGTGCGATAGGTCTCGACCTCCAGCAGGCGCTGCGCCAGCGCGCCCGCCTGATGAGGCCGCAAACGGTCGTCCACGATCAGGATACGCGTCATGCCGTCCTTGTCCTGACGGAAATCCGTCACGATGCGCGCGGCGTCTCCGTGAATGCTGGAAACGGCAAGGCTCGTGCGGTCGAAACGCTCGATCAGCGGCTCGAAATCGGCATCCTCCACGCGCACGAGATCAAGCCTTGCGGCAACGATCTGCGGCCCCGGCGCGCGAAATCCGGCACCGAAAGGGTGACCGCGCGGCGCATCGAACACGCCCGTCACGCCCTGGCCCGGACCGTCCCACGTGTAGGTGGTGAATTCGCCGTGCCGCTCCCACCGCAGCGCTCCCGTCTGCAGGTCTATGACATGATATCGCGCGGACGCATCCGGCACGGGGGCACCATGCGACCGGCAAAAGCCGGAGAACCACTCCCTGTCGCGCGCCGTCGCCTCTTCATCCGTCGTAAAGCCGTAGCGCAGGAAGACCCGCGGCGTTTCCACCATGCGAAAGGGGCGCGCATGGACTTCGCCCAGGACGAGATCGCGATTGGGATGCGCCTCGAAGGCGGGCAGACCGCCCGGCCGTTCGGCATCCTTGTCCGTTTCCGTCACAACTTGCGCCCTCTTCGCAAAACCTGCCGGCAGCGCCCCTTTTTCCACCGCTACAACAGCACTTGCGGCAGCCATAGCACGATGCCGGGGAAGAGCATGCACAAGGCCAGACCGATGAGTTGGAGGAGCACAAAGGGCACAATGCCGCGGTAAATGTGCTGGATCTGAACTTCCGGCGGCGCCACGCCCTTCATGTAAAATAGCGCGAAACCGAAAGGCGGTGTCAGGAAGGAAGTCTGCAGGTTCGTGGAAACCAGGATCGTGAACCAGATGAGCGCGACTTCGCCGACATTCTCAAAACCGGCAAGATGGGTGCCGAAATCAAGCCTCGAGACGATGGGCCCGAAAACGGGAAGCACGATCAGCGTGATCTCGATCCAGTCGAAGAAGAAGCCGAGGAAAAAGATCATCCCCATCAGCACGAAGAGGATGCCCCAAGGCCCGACCCCCGCCCAGGCGATGAACTCGTCGATCACGTGATCGCCGCCTAGCGTGCGGAAGACGAGCGAAAAGCAGGTGGCACCGAGGAATATGCCGAAGAGCATGGCCGTCGTCAGCGCCGAACGGTGGCTGACGTCGACAAGCACGTCCCGCGAAAGCTTGCGGTTGAATATCGCAAGGAGCGTCGCACCGACAGCGCCGACGCCGGCGGCTTCCGTGGGCGTTGCGAAGCCGAGGAAGATGGAACCGAGCACGAGCACGATCAGGATGACCGGCGGCACGAAGCTGCGCACGATCATGAACCAGAACTCGCCGCGCGATTTCGGCCCGATGTCTTCGGGCAGCGGCGGGGCGAGATGCGGCTTGAAGGTGCAAAGCCCGAGAATGTAAACGCAGTAGAGCGCCGAAAGAAGCAGACCCGGAACGACGGCCGCGATGAAGACCGTTCCGACCGGGATCGACATGAGGTCGGACATTATGACGAGCATGATGGACGGCGGAATGAGAATGCCGAGCGTTCCCGAGGCCGCGATGGTGCCTGTAGCGAGCGGCAGGTGGTAATTGCGCTCCAGCATCACGGGCAAGGCCAGCAGCGTCATCATGACCACCGAAGCGCCGATGATGCCCGTCGTCGCCGCCATGATGGTGCCCATCAGCGTGACGGAGAGCGCAAGGCCGCCCGGCACGCGGCGCGTGAGCACCTGAAGGCAGTTCAGGAGATCCTTCGCGACGCCCGATTTTTCCAGCATCGTGCCCATGAAGATGAACATGGGAATGGCGACCAGGACCGGGTTTTCCATGGTCTGGCCGAAGATACGGTTCGGCAGGACATTGAGCCGTGCCCAGTTCAGGACACCCGCCATGTCGCCGATAACGGCAAAGGCGAGACCGATGCCGCCGAGCGTGAAGGCGACCGGAAAACCGGTGAAAAGCAATAGCCCCAGCGCAACGAACATGAAGAGCGGGAGAAGTTCCACAGCACTCATCGAATTCTCCCGTCAGTCCGTTACCGGCCCTTTGGTTACGACGTCTTCCGGCAGGTCCGCGTGATGGGTGCCTGCATATTCGCCCGATCTTTCCTGAAGGTCCGGCGGACCGAATAGATAGACCCAGCACTTGAGGAGCGCCGCAATGCCGGCGGCCCCCAGGATGACGAAGCCGAGCGGCAGAAACGCCTTGATGACCCAGCGATGAGAAAGACCGGTCTGGGCTGCTGAAATCTCGTTCGTGTTCCAGGCCCGCTCGGCGAAGGTGTAGCCGAGCTTGCCGATGATGATGCAATAGGGGATCAGGAAGAGGACGATGCCCAGAAGCTCTAGCCACACACGCTTTCTGGGCGAAAGGCGATCGCGCACCAGCTCGATGCGCACATGGGCATCCTTCACATAGGCAAAGCCGAGACACATCATGAAAAGCACGGCATGCAGATGCCACTCCAGCTCCTGAAGCTTGGTGGATGAGAAATAGAATCCCGAATCGATGAATCCGCTGTCGTATTCGATGATCTTTCGCTGCGTCACATCGTAGAAAATGATCACCATCATGGGGATGAACAGGAATGCCGCGACCTTGCCGATGAGGCTGACCGCCCTGTCGATATCCTCCGCCGCCTCCATCGCGGCGTGATAACCGCCCGGCCCCCGGCGCTTCACGGCCAGAACGAAGAAAACGATCATCAGCGCGATCGCCGCGATCTCGACCCATAGCCCATAGGAGCGGAAGAAGCGCAGCGGATTGCCGCCTGCCGCCTTGATGATCGCCGGCAGGCCATCCGGCGCGACGATGAAGGCGATGAAACACGCAAGCAGCACGATCAGCACCCCGGCAGGCCGGGCACCAAGCAAAACGCCGGCCGCAAGCAACAAAACGGCGAGCGCAACAAGCGCAAGCACCGGAATGCCCGGAATGCCGAGAAAGGCGAGCGCCGAAGCGGCAAGGCTTGCCAGAAGCAGAAGCTGTCCCATTCAAGGTCCCCTGCGAGATTATGCGGGGCTTTCGGCCGAATGACGAGGAAGGCTCGGCCGAAGGGATGAGACCGGGCGGCTGCGCGGTCGCACCGCCGCCCGATCCGTCAAAGCGTGAAGGGCCTTATTTCAGATAGCCCACATCGCTCCACGTCTTGTAGTTTTCCCGGAAAGTGGACAGCGAATCCCAGGCTTTCTTGAAGTTCGGGTTGCCAGCACTTTCTTCTTCCACGACCTCGCCCCAGGCCGCACGCAGCGTATCCAGGATTTCCGGCGGCCAGGTGTGTATCGTCACGCCATTGTCCTGAAGCTCCTTGAGAGCCGTGAACTGGATCGCCTCGCCTTCCGCAAGGCCGTAGGCGACGTTGGCTTCGCAAACCGTTTCGAACAACGCCTTGGTATCGTCGGAAAGAGCGTCCCACTCGTCCTTGTTGATCATCAGTTCGAACAGCGTCGACTGCTGATGCCAGCCGGGGAAGTAGTAGTGCTTGGCGACCTGATAAAAGCCGAGCTTCAGGTCGATCGCCGGCATCGAGAATTCGGTCGCATCGATGGTGCCGAGTTCAAGCGCCGGGAAAATGTCGCCGCCGGCAAGAAGCTGCGTGGAAACGCCGACCTTTTCCATCACCTTCGCGCCAAGGCCGAAGAAGCGCATCTTCTTGCCCTTGAGGTCGTCGATCGACTTTATTTCCTCACGGAACCAGCCGGACGCTTCCGGCGCGATGACGCCGCAGATGAGCGACTTTATGTTGTAGTTGGCGTAGATCTCGTCAAGCAGCTCCTGCCCGCCGCCGAAGCGGATCCAGGCGTAATATTCGCCGGCCTGCGGGCCGAAGGGCACGGCAGCGAAAAGCGCGAGCGCGGAATCCTTGCCCGTCCAGTAGCCGGGCGTCGACCAGGCCGCCTGCACCGCCCCGGAAGACACGGCATCGAAGGCTTCGAGCGCCGGGACGATGGCGCCCGGTTCCTGGAACGTGACATTGACCTGACCGCCGGAGGTTGCCGCCAGCCTGTCCTGAATGACCTTGCCGAGCGTGCCGAGCTGGGTAAGCGAGCTCGGATAGGTCGACTGCATGTCCCAGTTGATATCGTCGAACGCGCTTGCCGGCATGCTCGCGCCGAGCGCGAGCGAAGTGGACAAGGCGAAGGCGGTAAGAAGCTTCTTCACGGTACATTCCTCCCAATTGGTACGCCCAAGGACGTGGACGCCGTTTTCATGCCGGAAGGATGCGATCTGGCGCATGCCCCCGGCCCACCCCGCTGCCGTGCGGCCCGAGGCGTCTTCCCCCTTTTCGGAACAGCCGGGCCGCACCCGTGACGGGTGCCCGCTGAACCGAAGCTCCCCGCGGGCGGCCATTGCCTGTTGCCCGCGGCCGTGCGGCCCAATTACGATCCATTCGCCCCTTTTCGAAAAGATCAAAATTTCCGCAACGTCAGAACTATAACTGGATAACAATATTGACCACTGAACGCAATACGGAATAAATTACGGACAGGAAGGCAGTCCCGTCGATCCATGCTGCTCTGCACAGTTTCCGTGGCTGCGCCGCACAATAAAAATGCTGGCGTCACAATGGTATTTCAGAAGATCAGTCACAATCGCACGGCGGATGCCGTGATCGATCAGATCGAGCAGCTGATCCTGCAGGGGGTGGTGCGCCCGGGCGACCGCCTGCCCTCCGAGCGCGAGCTGGCCAAGAAAGTTGACGTCTCCCGCCCGATCCTGCGCGAGGCGATCAAGACACTGGAGGAGCGCGGGCTGATCGCCACCCGCCACGGTGAGGGAACCTTCGTCGCCGATGTCATCGGTACCGTTTTTTCCGACGCGATCATCGAGCTTATCCGCCGCCATCCGCCAGCGATCGCCGATTACATGGAATACCGGCGCGAGATGGAAAGCATTGCCGCCGGCTATGCCGCGGTACGCGCGACGGACGCCGACAAGGAAATCATCACACGTATCTTCAACGCCATGCAGGAAGCGCACGACAGCGAGGATTTCGCCCGCGAGGCCGAGCTTGACGTCGAGTTTCACCAGGCTGTCGGCGAGAGCGCACATAACATCGTGCTGCTTCACACGCTGCGTTCCTGCTACCGGCTGCTCAACGACGGCGTCTTCTACAACCGCATGCAGCTCTACCGCTATCCGGGCTCTCGCGACCAGCTGCTCGCCCAGCACAAGGCCATCTTCGAAGCGGTAATGCGCGGCGACCGGGAAGGCGCGCAAGCCGCCGTCGTCGCCCACATCGACTATGTCGAAAACGTAATACGCGACGTCATGCGCAACGGGCTGTGGCAGGAGGTTTCAAGCCTGCGCCTGCAGCAACGCCTCGCCACCACCAAAGAAGACCCCAAACGCCGCCGCGCCCCGCGCAAAGCGACAGAGGAAATTACGACTTCATGAGTTCTTCGCCCCCCGCAGGCCCGCGCGTCGGGCTTTTCGTCACCTGCCTCGTCGACCTCTTCCGCCCGAGCGTCGGTTTCGCCGCCGTGAAGCTGATGGAGGACGCGGGCTGCACGGTCGAGGTGCCGGCGGCCCAGACCTGCTGCGGCCAGCCGGCGTTCAACTCCGGCGACCGCAAGGATGCGCGTGAAATCGCCGAACAGGTGATCCGTGCGTTCGAGCCTTACGACTATGTGGTCGCACCGTCCGGCTCCTGCGCGGGGATGCTGAAGCGACACTATCCGGAGCTTTTTCAGGACGACCCGCAGGCGCATGAACGCGCTGAAAATTTCGCGGGAAAAGTGCATGAACTGGTCAGCTTCCTGACCGATGTCCTGAACGTCACATCCGTCGATGCCGCGTTCAGGGGATCCGTCACCTATCACGACAGCTGCTCGGGCCTGCGCGAGCTTGGCGTGAAGGACCAGCCGCGCAAGCTCCTGAAGACCGTGGACGGTCTGGAAATCAAGGAAATGCGCGATCCTGACGTCTGCTGCGGCTTCGGCGGCACCTTCTGCGTGAAATACCCCGACATCTCCAACAAGATCGTTTCGGAAAAGACGAACACGATCCGCGAGACGGGCGCGGGCACGCTGCTTGCCGGCGACCTCGGCTGCCTCATGAACATGGCCGGCAAGCTGAAGCGCGAAGGCTCGGCAATCGAGGTGCGCCATGTCGCCGAAGTGCTGGCCGGCATGACCGATGCACCGGCGATCGGCGAAAAGGGGAAAGGGTGACGCGATGGAGGAAGGCGCCGCAACGCCCGCCGCGCAATCGCGCCTTGCCGTGCGAAGAGGCGAACGCGGGGACGCGGGCCGCATCTGCGAAATCTACAATGAAGGCATCGACGACAGGCTCGCCACTTTCGAAACGGAACACAGAAGCGCGAAGGATATCGAAGCCTGGTTCGATGCCGGACTTCCGCTCGCGACCGTGGAACGGGACGGCAGGCTCGTTGCCTATGCGGTCGCTCACCCTTACCGCGCGCGCCCCTGCTACGCGGGCGTGAGGGAGTTTTCCGTTTATGTGGCGCGCGAGGCGCGCGGGACGGGTGCCGGCAAAGCCGCACTCGAAGGACTGATCGAACTGGCGAAAGCCGACGGCGCCTGGAAACTGCTCTCGCGGATATTCCCGGAAAATGCGGCGAGCCTCGCGCTTTGCCGCAAGCTCGGATTTCGCGTGGTCGGCACCTATGAGCGCCACGGCAAGCTCGACGGGAAATGGCGCGACTGCGTCATCGTCGAGAAACTGATCGACGCGTGAGCGAAAAGGCGAGGCTTATGGAAATCAAATCGCCCACCTTCAAGAACAATTCCGCAGAGGCGCTCAAGGACGTCAACCTGCAAAAGGCGCTCGGCAAGGTGCGCACTGGCTTTATCGAAAAGCGCGCGCAGGCAGCGGACGCGCTGCCGGAATTCGAGGATCTGCGCGACCGCGCACGCGATATCAAGGATCACGTGCTCGACCATCTCGACCTTTATCTGGAAAGATACACCGAGAAGGTGGAGGCCGCCGGCGGCCACGTCCACTGGGCCGAAACGGCGGAGGATGCGCGAAACCAGATCATGGAAATCTGCCGCAGGCTGAACGCGCGCACGGTGACCAAGGGCAAGTCCATGATCACCGAGGAGATCGGCCTCAACGAATTCTTCGAGCAAAACGGGGTAACGCCCGTCGAGACGGACCTTGGCGAATACATCATCCAGCTTCGCGGCGAACACCCGAGCCACATCATCGCGCCCGCCGTGCACGTGACGAAGGACCAGGTGGAGGAGGATTTCCGCAGGGCCCACACCCAGTTCGACCCGAAGCGGAACCTCGACGAGCCGACGACGCTGCTCGGCGAAGCGCGCGCCGTGCTCAGGCAAAAATATTTCGACGCGGATGTCGGCATCACCGGCGCGAACTTCCTGATCGCGGAAACGGGCACCTCTATCATCGTCACCAACGAGGGCAACGGCGACCTGACGCAGACGCTGCCGAAAGCGCATATCGTGGTCGCATCCATCGAGAAGATCGTGCCGACGCTGGAAGACGTAAGCCAGATCCTGCGCGTGCTCGCCCGCTCGGCCACCGGCCAGGACATGTCCGTCTACACCACCTTCTCGACCGGGCCGAAGCGCGACGACGACCCGGACGGGCCCGGCGAATACCACGTCATCCTGCTCGACAACGGACGCTCGTCGATGCTGGGCTCAGACTATCAGGACATGCTGCGCTGCATTCGCTGCGGGGCCTGCATGAACCACTGCCCGGTCTATCACGCCGTCGGCGGACACGCCTACGGCTGGGTCTACCCCGGCCCGATGGGCGCTGTGCTGACACCATCGCTCATCGGCGTCGACCAGTCCGGCCACCTGCCGAATGCCTCCACCTTCTGCGGACGCTGCGAGGCGGTCTGCCCGATGCGCATCCCGCTGCCGAAAATGATGCGCCACTGGCGCGAGCGCGAGTTCGAGCGGAACCTCAATTCCGCCACCGCGCGCTACGGCCTGGGCGTCTGGGCCTATTTCGCAAAGCGGCCCTCGCTCTACCAGTTCATGACGGGTCTTGGCATGCGAACGCTCGGGCTGCTCGGGCGAACGAAGGGCCGGTTCAAAGGCCTGCCGCTTGCCGGCGGATGGACGAAATATCGCGACCTGCCGGCGCCCGAAGGCAAGACCTTCCAGCAACAATGGGCCGAACGGCAAAAAGCGAAACGAAAGGAAGCGGCATGACGGCGACCTCTCGCGAACGCATTCTCGCGAAAATCAGGACCTCGCTCGGCCGGAACGGCGAAGACGAGACGCGCCGGGACACGGTTGCCGAGCGGCTTTCCGCCCACCACAAGGGCATCATCCCCAAGCGGGGTCAGCTTTCCGGCAAAGACCTGATCGACCTTTTCTGCAAGATGGCGGAAGGCGTGCAGGCGTCCGTTGCCCGCATTTCCTCGCCCGACGAGGTGCCGGCGGCGGTGAGCGACTATCTGCGGTCGAAAAATCTGTCACAACAGGTACGAATGGGCGCCGATGCCCGCCTTGCCGCCATGCCCTGGAAGGACCAGCCCAACCTGGAAGTCATGCAGGGCCGAGCGGAGGGAAGCGAGGAGGCAGGCGTTTCTCATGCATTCGCCGGAATTGCCGAGACGGGCACGCTTGTGCTGACGTCGGGCAACGACAACCCGACGACGATCAACTTCCTGCCCGAGCATCACATCGCGGTGGTGAATGCCGCCGATCTTTCCGGCGACATGGAAGCCGTATGGGCGAAAGTTCGCGGGAAATACGGCGAAGGGACGATGCCGCGCACGGTCAACTTGGTGACCGGACCGTCGCGCTCCGCCGACATCGAGCAAACGCTGCTTCTGGGCGCACACGGGCCAAGGGCACTGCATGTGATCGTGGTGGAAGAGGGTTAGGCGGATTTCCAAAATAACGAAAACACCTCTGCAAAACCGCGTTTCCCCCGACGGTTCGATCACAGCGACCCCAGCACGCGGGAGCATGTTCGGCAATCGCGGCGGGCGCATTCACGATCCTGAGACGAAGACGCTCCTCTCCCGCAGGTGGGCGTCGAAACACTGGATCTGCTGCGTGCTGTCTTTCAAGGGGCGCAAACGAGAGTTGATGGGCGAGAGCTATACGGAACTTTTCTTCCTCGATGAGGTGACGGCGCTTGCCGCCGGGCACCGTCCCTGCTTCGAATGCCGGCGTAAGGATTTCGTGCGCTTCGCAGCAGCCTGGGCACGCGCATTCGACCTCGCGATCCCGCCCAGAGCAGGCGAAATGGACAAGGTGCTGCACGAAGAGCGGCTGGAGCATCGAGCAAAGCGGACATACCGGCGCGAATTCTCATCCCTGCCGGATGGTGCCGTGATCCGTGAGGGCGACAGATTTCTGGCGGTCAGAGGCAAGGAACTTCTGCCCTGGTCCTTTGATGGCTATGGAACCGGAGTCACACGGCCCGAAGCCGGTGAGGCCGAAGTGCTGACACCGCCCGCGACCCTCGCTGTGCTGAAAAACGACTACCTTCCGCAATGGCATGAAAGCGCCAGCCCGGCTGGTGAATCCGATGAGGTAACTGTTAGGAGTTCCCCAAAAGACCCTTGATTGCAGCATGATAGATAAGCGCGATGGTCTTGAGGTCGACGATTTCTCCCCGCTCGATCATCGCCATCGCCTCGTCAAAACCGACTTCGATGACCTCGATATCCTCACCTTCGCCAGCGTGGCCGCCGCCGGCGCCGACGCGGTCGCGATCCGCATATTCGGCGGCGAAGAAGTGCAGTTGCTCGGTAACCGATCCCGGGCTGGTATAGGCCGTGAAAACCGGGATCACGTCGCGCACCCGAAAGCCCGTTTCCTCCTCGGCCTCGCGCCGGATTGCCGACGCCGGATCGTCATCGTCAAGAAGCCCGGCAGGAACTTCAAGCAGCATTCCGTCGTCGAGCCCGTTGACGAAAGCGGGCAGGCGAAACTGCCGTGTCAGGATCAGGCTGTTCTTTTCGCGATTGTAGAGCAGGATCGCCGCGCCGTTGCCCCGGTCATAGGCCTCGCGCGAAAGCCGCTGCTCGGAGCCGTCGCGTCTGCGATAACGGAACGTGTATTTCCGCAGGACATACCAGTTGTCGCTTAAAGTCTCGACGTTTTCTATGGCGACGTTCTCGGTCGACGGCGGTCGCGACGTCATGAACTGGCTCCAGGCTAAGTTATCAAGATTCGCTGAGATTCCGAGTTTGATAAACTTTGTGAATTGCCGCTTCAAGCAGAAGGGCAAGCACGTTAATAGAAGTTCGGCGCCGGCCTCCGGTCAGCCGACAGGATAATGCGCCGGCCTGTATTGCCGGTCGCAAGGAGAATGAGATGAACGAAAACGAACTCGCGCTCGGCCGCGCCGTCGAGACGCCAAACGACCCCGAGACGGCGCCGCTGGACCGCGTGCCGAACCCAAACCCCGAAGTCGACTACGTCACCCGCTTCGTGGTGCCGGAATTCACCTCGATGTGCCCGGTAACGGGCCAGCCGGATTTCGCGCATATCGTCATCGACTACGTTCCGGACGAGTGGCTGATCGAATCGAAATCGCTGAAACTTTTCATGCATTCGTTCCGCAACCACGGCGCCTTTCATGAGGGCTGCACCGTGATGATCGGCAAGCGGTTGGTCGAGCGGCTTTCGCCGCGCTGGCTCAGGATCGGCGGCTACTGGTATCCGCGCGGCGGAATTCCCATCGACGTGTTCTGGCAGACCGGGAACCCGCCCGAAGGCATCTGGCTGCCCGACCAGGGCGTGCCGCCCTATCGCGGGCGCGGTTGAGCTCAAACGGCCTCCGGCAGGCGACACACCAGGAACGCCGTTTCCATGTCGCCGATGCCCTTGACCATCATCACCCCTCGCTCCTCGAAGGAAAAACAGCCGCCCGCAACATCGCAGAACGCTCGCGTGACATGGATGCGCCCGGGAAGTCCGTGCGATTCCATGCGCGCGGCGACATTCACCGCATCGCCCCAGATGTCGAACGAATAGCGGCGCTGGCCGATAACGCCGGCGATCGCCGGGCCTATGTGCAGCCCGCAGCGCAAAGCAAGCCCTGACGGCCCGAGCGGCGGCTGGTTGTCGATCTCATCCATCATGGCGATGGCGAAGGAGGCGATGCGCCGGGCAGCCTCCTCCCCCGTTTCGCCGTAAAGCCCGGCGGCTGCCATATAGGCATCGCCAATCGTCTTGATCTTTTCCACGCCATGTTCGACGGCAAGCTTGTCGAACGCGCGCACCAGCCGGTCGAGACCTTTTACGACATCCTCCGGCGGAAGTTCGCGAGCGGCCGGAGTGAAGCCGACGATATCGCTGAACAGGACCGCGACCGTCTCGCGCCGGTCGGCGATCGTGCGGCCCGGCTCGCGTTTCAGCCGCTCCGCGACGCGTTCCGGCATGATGGTGGTCAGAAGTGTTTCGGCACGCTCATGCTCGGCCTCCAGCGCCTTTTCCGCCTTCCTGAGCGCAGACAGCGCATAGGTCATCAACAGGCAGTAGACGATGGTGACGTTGACCGCGATCTGACCAGACAGAAGTTCATGAAACTCGGAATCATCAGCCATCACCGGCCCGTAATGGGGGGCAAAGTTGATCGAGACGATCAAAAGGGCGAACACCAGCACGAAGAGGGAGACCACCCAGCGCCAGCGGTGAACGCCGAGCAGCAGCACCCCGCCACCCGCAAGCGCATAATAGAAATGCGCCCCGCCTTCGAGCCCGATCGACCAGATGACGAAGAGATTGCCTATCGCCGCGACGATAGCGAACCAGAACGCGCCGACATTCTCCCCCAGACGGTAAAGCGCGGGCGTCAAGCTGAAGAGTGCCATCATCACGAAGCCGTAGACGATGATCGGCATCAAGCCTTCCGCGTCGTAGAAGCAGTTTTGAAGACTGTGGGTGAAATTCGCGACGAACATCATCGCCACGCCGATATTCGTGAAGCGCTCGCGCTGGCGCACTTCAGGGTCCTGCGAGACGATGCCAAGATCAAGCGCACTGTCGATCCATGCGGGCAGCCGGAAACGCACCCTCGGGAATTTACGGGCCAACATCTTTCTTATCCCGGATCAAGAGCATGAAAGGATCGTAACACGCGGCGAGCAAATTCCGTTACGGCATGAAAAATCGAAGTTTAATCAGGAAACGCGATGGTTTAGTCGACAATGATTGATTGGATGCGCGGTGACGAACATGGCATTCAAAGCCCGCCCCATTTCGATCAACCAACCGGATCACCTTCCATGACGATCTCGCGCAGCACGGCGGGAAGCATCTCCAGCGACGACTTTTCCATGTCGCCGGCGGATTTCGGGCTTTATGGAGCAACGGTGCTGGTGTGGGGCGTCTCCTGGTATGCGGTAAAGCTGCAGGCGGGACCGGTTTCGCCGGAGGTCTCCGTCTTCTGGCGCTTCGTGCTTGCCGCCTGCATCATGATGGGTTGGGCATGGGCGAAGGGGGCAAGGCTCGCCTTTCCGCTCTCCGATCATTTGCGTTTCGCGGCCCTCGGCGGGTTTATCTTTTCCACCAACTTCGTGCTCTTCTACTACGGCTCGCACTACGTACCGTCCGGCCTGCTTTCCGTGGTTTTCTCGCTGGCCTCTATCTTCAACATGCTTCTGGGCTTCATGATTTTCGGCCAGAAGATCAGCAGGCGCGTGCTTATCGGCGGGCTGCTGGGCTTCGCCGGTATCGCGCTCATGTTCCGGCCGCAGATCTTCGCCGGAGGTCCAGCCGGTTTCGACAGCGGCGCGCTGACAGGACTTGCTTTCTGCGTGGGCGGGACGCTTTCCTTCTGCCTCGGCAACATGGTTTCCGCCGCAAACCAGCGCAAAGGCATCTCCGTGCTTTCCGCCAACGCCTGGGGCATGGTCTACGGGGCTGCACTTCTGGGAACATTCGCGTATCTGAAGGGCGAGAGCTTCGCCATCGAATGGACGCCGACCTATATCGGCGCGCTCGTTTATCTCGCGATCTTCGCCACCATCGTCGCGTTTGCCTGCTATCTGACGCTGCTTGGGCGTATCGGCTCGGCGCGCGCGGGCTACGCCACCGTCATGTTCCCGGTCGTGGCGCTGCTCGTTTCAACCGCCCTGGAAGACTTCCACTGGAGCCCGGACGTTCTGGCCGGGCTCGCCGCGGTGCTCATCGGCAATATCTTCGTCCTGCGAGCAGGGCGCCGCTAGAGCGCTTTCCACGAAAGCGGGATCGCTTTCGTGACAAGAATTCGCTCCAGGATCAATGGTTTGAGCATATCCTTTTCGCTAAATCCGACTCAGATTTCGCGGGATATGCTCTAGCGGCATCTTATTCGGCAGCGGCCAACTGATAGGACACGTTGCCGATCGACGCGTGAATGTGATCGCACAGCGCATCGTGTACCGGGTCGGTCGCATGAGTTGCACGCAGGATATTGATCTCGCAAGGCGGCAGCTGCGGCAGGCCGTCGGCCTCGCCCAAGATGCGCAGGCCCGGGCGGATGGCGCTTTCCGGCAATACGGCGATGGCAAGGCCAGCCTGCACCGCGCTCGTCAGGGCGGAAGCGCTGGACGAAGTATAGGCTATGCAATACGGCCGGTTGGCGCGGTCAAGCGACGCCACCGCCTGCGCGCGCCAGGAGCAGGTCGTCGGCCCCAGCGCGAGCCGCAACGTGTCTTCGCAATGCAGGCAACGATCCGACGCGGTCACCCAATGCAACGGCTCGCGGCGGAACACCTCACCCTGCAGGGGCACGCAATCGCCGGAGGTGACGATCGCGATATCGAGTTCGCCCTGTTCGACGAGCTGGGCCGTGACGACCGAAGCCTGACACTGGACGGCAATCTCGATCGACGGGTTGAGCCGCGAGAAGGCGGCCAAAACCTGCGGCAGAAGCCGCTCCGCGTAATCGTCCGGCAGGCCGAACTTCACACGGCCGACCATGGTCGGTTCGGTGAACGCCTTGAAGGTATCGTCGTTCAGCCGGATCATGCGCTGCGCGAATTCAACCAGCCTGTGGCCATCCTCCGTCAGACGCGACTGGCGCCCGTCCTTCACGAAGATCGGCCGGTCTATCCGCTCTTCGAGGCGGCGCATCTGCATGGATACGGCGGATTGCGTCTTGTGAACCGCATCCGCGGCCTTGGTGAAACTGCCGAGTTCCGCAATCGCCAGGAAGGTCCTCAACTGGTCGATATCGAGTGCATGCGCCATCGAATTTCCCCGGTCCATTCAGAAGTGTGATCGAACTGTTTTGCAAACCTATCACCAATCTCGATGGTTTTCCATTCAAATCATTCGTTTGATGAATTGATGGGGGAATGGCATATACGCTTCAACATCTGAAACGAAGCCGGACCAAACTTTCCGGCATAGGCAACGGACAGGCAAAACGCCTGTTTTCCGAACGGGAGACCCGTGCCATGACATTGATACAGTACCCCGTCAGACGGACCGTCAAGTCATCCGTCCTCATGCTCGCCGCCGATGGCGCCGCCGCACTCGGCAGGTTTGCCGCGCACATGTGGAACGCCCATCGCAACCGCCGCCAGATCTCCAGGCTGCTTGAGATGGACGACCATATGCTCGCCGATATCGGCGTGTCGCGCACCGACATCCAGAGCGCCTTGATGGGCGACGTCTTCGAAGACCCCTCAAGCCGGCTTGCGGCCATGCGCGGCGGGCGCCGCTTCAATGCGCTCTCCCGCCGCAAGGGTGTGAAGACGTCCTGATTTCCTGCAACTGCAGCCCTGTCGGCCCCTCGCCGACACACCTTGCCCGCCCCGGCTTCCGGGGCGGGTTTTTTATGTGTCGGTCTGATTGGCAGATTTGTCGAACAGACGCTCGAAAGCCTTGATCTGCGTTTCCTGGATATTACGGCCGAGGTCGAGCCAGGCCTCCGCGATATTCTCGTCGGAAGGCGCTTCAGGCGCCGCTTCCTGAGGCGGAGCGTCCTCCGTTTGCGAATTTTCCGCCTCCGGCTCGCCCTGTTCCGGCTCAGCCGGCTCCTCTTGCGGTGGCGCGGGCATGAACGCGCGCATGTAACCATCCCAGAAGGACTGCATCGCCTCGGCATATGGCGCGAGATAATCCTCCGGCTTCGGAGCGGGTTTGGGCCGACCGCGGGCATAACCCGCAAGGAAGGCATCCAGCATGTCGCGCATTGGCCCTGCCGTGAACTGCCGCGCCAGATTGCCGAGCGTGAGGGTCGCAACCACCGGCATCATTGTCTCGACACCCTGACGGCCAAGGCCCGTCGCGTTCGTGATCTGCTCAATGATGCGGGCCTGAACATCCGCCGGGCCGAAGAAGAGCGCAAGCGGCTCACCAGCGAAAGCGTCGGGACGCGACAAGGCCCAAGCGCCCCCCGGCCCCGGCATCATCGCCATGAGGCTCTCCAACCCTGCGGGCGACGACGCATTTTGCCGAAGCCCGGCAAGGGCGGCGGACATCAGGTTTTCCGACGCCTTGAGGAGGTCCTGGTTCGACCAGCCGAATTGCTCGCGCATATGTTCGGCAAGCGCCTGCGGGTCGTAGCTTTGAGGAAATCCGAACGCGTCCGACATGAATGTCCGTCCTTCAAGAGTGGACGCCAATCATCGCCTTTGCCGCGTCGCGGGTCAAACGGCATGCCTTGACGGGCAAGGGAAAATTCTTGCCCGACGACCGATTTCAATACGCATATTCGCGGAAGACGCGGGTGACATCTCCACCCCAGGCGCCGTGATAGCGCTCCAGCATCTGGTCCGCAGGCGACATTCCGGTCGCAACGGTTTCCTCGACAGCGGCAAGATGGGTTCGCTCGTCCTCGCCGGCATCGTTGAGGCGGGCGCGCCGCTTCAGCCCCTCGCCGGCAAGCGCGACCATTTCGCGCGCGACATCGCGCACCGTCCCCGCCCGGAAAGGCGTCTGAAGCGCATGACGGGGAACGCCGTCGCGAAGCCCCTCCCGCTCTTCGAGCGTCCAGTCCTTGACGAGCTGCCAAGCCTGATCGAGCACGCCGTCATCATAGAGAAGACCGACCCAAAGCGCGGGCAGTGCGCAAATGCGCCGCCACGGCCCGCCATCCGCCCCGCGCATTTCGAGGTAGCGCTTCAGCCGGACGTCAGGGAATACGGTCGACAGATGATTGTCCCAATCGCCCAGCGTCGGATGCGGGTCGGGAATCCGCCCTTCCAGCGCACCGTTCATGAACTGGCGGAAAGTGACATCCGTCGCATCGAAATAGGTATCGCCGCGCTTGACGAAATACATCGGCACATCGACCGCCCATTCGACATAGGCTTCGAAGCCGAAACCCTCGTCGAAGGCGAACGGCAGCATTCCCGAACGGTCGGCATCCGTATCGCGCCAGATCTCCGCGCGAAACGATTTGAACCCGTTGGGCTTTCCGTCGGTGAAGGGCGAATTGGCGAAGATTGCGGTGGCGACCGGCTGAAGCGCAAGGCCGACGCGCATCTTGCGCGCCATGTCCGCTTCCGACGCAAAGTCGAGATTCACCTGAATCGTCGACGTGCGGTACATCATGTCGAGGCCGAGGCTGCCGACCTTGGGCATGTAGCGCGTCATGATCTGATAGCGCGATTTCGGCATGACCGGCATGTCTTCGCGCGCCCATGTCGGAGCCATGCCAAGACCGAGGAAGCCGACGCCGAGCGGTTCCGCCACTTCGCGGACCTGGGCAAGGTGGCTGTTGGTTTCGCGGCAGGTCTGGTGGAGATTGTCGAGCGGCGCGCCCGAAAGCTCGAACTGGCCGCCGGGTTCGATGGAAATCGCACCGCCGCCAACCGGATCGGCAAGGCCGATGATGAGCCCGTTGTCGGAAATGCGCTCCCAGCCAAGCAGGGTCTCCATGCCTTCAAGCACGGCCTTCACGCCATTTTCGCCTTCATAGGGAATGGGGCTCAGGTCGGAGAAGTTGAAACCGAATTTCTCATGTTCCGTCCCGATGCGGAAACGGTCGGCCGGCTTGCAGCCAGCCTCCAGCGTCGCGGCGAGCGCGGGTATCCCCTCGATCGGGGTGGAATCGACAGTATCGCGAGCCATCCGGAAATCCCTAACGTATGTTGGCCGGCAACATACTCACCCCGTCCCCCAGGCACAAACCTGAATTTGCACGCTCGCGGTTCGTTTCAGTTACTTTTCAGTACCAGTCGCCGAGCGCCGCCTGAACGACCGCAAGTGCGGCGACGGCCGCCGTATCGGCGCGCAGGACCCTGGGGCCCAGAGGAAGCGGCGTAACGAAGTCAAACGCACGCAGGCTCTCCCGCTCGCCTTGCGAAAAACCGCCTTCCGGACCGACAAGCACGGCGAGCGGCCCGCGCTCGACCTTGCTCAACACGGCCAACGGATTATGCGTTTCCTCGCCTTCGTCGCAAAAGAGAATTCGCCGGCCTGCATCCGTTTGCGCCCAGCCTTCCAGCAGGCCTGCAAGGGATGTCGGTTCGAGGACTTCGGGCACCGCGATGACGCCGCATTGCTCGCACGCCTCGATGACGTTGGCTTCCATCCGCTCCAGATTGATGCGCGAGCTTTGAGTGTGCTGCGTCAGTACCGGACGAAGACGCCCCGCCCCCATCTCCACCGCCTTTTGCACCATATAATCGAGGCGGGCATGCTTCAGCGGCGCGAATAGATAATCGATATCGGGTGCCGGCGCCTGCTCGCGCGTCTGCTCGACGAGCGCGATCCGGCAGGACTTGCGGCTTTCCACCTCAAGCTCCGCAAGCCATTCCCCGTCGCTTCCATTGAAGACCAGAATCCGGTCGCCCGAGGTCATCCGCATGACGTTGACGAGATAATTCGTCTGCGCCTTGTCCGCCTCGATCCGAGCACCGTGCGCAAGGATCTGCCGAAGGAAAAGACGCTGCATTCTGAAGTTCGATCTTGGCATGGGACCACCTTAACGAAATCGATTCCTCATTCCCACCTGTCGATATCCAAAGGTGTGGACCTTGACCTTGAACGCCGGCTCATGTCCCTTGATCAGGCGAAATGCGATCCGCCACAGCGTTTTCGAGAAAGCCATTGTCCGACACAACCAACGTCGCCGAATTTTCCGTTTCCGAAATTTCCTTCGCCATCAAGCGCACGATGGAGGACACCTTCGGCTATGTACGGGTACGCGGCGAGCTGGGCCGAATTTCGAGGCCCGGCTCCGGCCATGTTTATCTCGACCTCAAGGACGACAAGGCGGTGCTGGCCGGCGTGATCTGGCGCGGCGTGGCAAGCCGACTGAAAATCCAGCCCGAACAAGGCCTTGAAGTGATTGCGACCGGCAAGATCACGACCTTTCCCGGCCAGTCGAAATACCAGCTCGTAATCGAATCCCTGGAACCTGCCGGTGTCGGCGCGCTGATGGCGCTTCTGGAGGAACGGAAGAAAAAGCTCGCCGCCGAAGGGCTGTTCGACGAGGCGCGCAAGCAGCTTCTGCCGCGCCTGCCGCGCACGATCGGCGTCGTGACCTCCCCCACCGGAGCGGTCATCCGCGACATCCTGCACCGAATCACCGACCGCTATCCGCTGCACGTTCTGGTCTGGCCCGTCAGGGTGCAGGGCGAAACCTGCGGGGCGGAAGTGGCGAACGGCATTCGCGGCTTTAACGCCCTTAGTCCAGATGGCCCGATCCCCCGGCCCGACGTTCTGATCGTCGCGCGAGGCGGCGGCAGCATCGAAGACCTCTGGGGCTTCAACGAAGAGGAGGTCGTGCGCGCGGCGGCCGCTTCCGACATTCCGCTGATTTCGGCGGTCGGCCATGAAACCGACTGGACGCTGATCGATCTGGCAGCCGACGTGCGCGCACCGACGCCGACAGGGGCCGCGGAAATCGCGGTTCCGGTCAAGGCGGAACTTCTGAACGCGATCGACGATCTCTCTCGCCGCCTCGGCTCCGGCCTCGTCAGACTCCTGAGCAGCCGGCGAACGGAATTGCGCGCGGCAAGCGCCGCCCTGCCCGCCCCGCGCGATCTGCTTGCGCTTCCCCGCCAGCGGCTCGACACCTATTCGGAGCGCCTGCAACCGGCGCTGCGCGCCACCCTGCGCGACCGGCGCGCACGCCTGGACACGGCCAACGCCCGCCTTTCGCCGGCGACGCTGCAGCGCACGATGCGCTACTCGGCGGAACGGATCGAAGTGCTTTCGGCAAGAAGCCTGCGCGCGCTCGCCGTCATCACCGACAAACGCCGGCACCGCTTCGAGGCGACCGCCCAGCGCCTGTCACCCCAGCGCCTGAGCGAACGGGCCGGGCTTTCGCGCGAAAAGCTGGAGGGACTTGCGTCACGCTTCGAGCGGGCCTTTGCCGAACGCGCCAAGGCGGATCGCGCGCGGCTCAATGCCGTCGACAAGCTGCTGGAATCGCTCTCGTACCGAAACGTTCTGCAACGCGGCTTCGCGCTCGTGCGCGACGATACGGGCGCGCCTGTCAGATCGGCCCAAGGCATTGCGGCAGGTGCGGTGATCGATATCGAATTCGGCGACGAAAGCCACCTCACCGCCGTTACAGGCAGTACACCGGCAGGCGGCGGAACGGCGTCGAAAAAGGCCCGCACCGCAAAGTCTTCCGCCGAACCGAAAAAGCAAGGCACCCTTTTTTAGGGTCTGATTGCGGGATCGGTGGAGCACTGCGCAAGGCATGCGGGGAATTCCATCCAATTATAAATTCAAAAATATAAATGTTATTATGTTATAGTTCCGCACCGCCCCAACGGGCGGCGAACGGGAGGAAATCCATGAGACCAATCACCGTATATTTCGCAGCCATTCTGGCTGGGCTTGCACTATTTGTTTCCGGGCCAGTCGTCGCCGGCGAAGGAGTGCATCGGCTTGCGCTTCAGATCAGCGACAACGACCCGCAAAAGATGAACACCGTTCTCAACGTGGCTGCGAATGTGGCGCGGCACTACTCGGGAAACGGCGAGGAGGTGGAAATAAGGATCGTCGCCTTCAACCAGGGCCTTCACATGCTCAGATCCGACACATCTCCGGTTAAGGAGCGTCTTGCCGGCTTTGCCAAGAGCATGCCCAACGTCACTTTCAACGCATGCGGAAATACGATTGCGGGAATGACGAAGAAGGAAGGAAAGGAGCCACCGCTGGTGGAAAATGCAGAGACCGTTCCCGCCGGCGTCGTGACCCTCATGGAGCTTAACGAGGCGGGCTGGACGATCGTTAGGCCTTGAGCCCGAAGCCCGAAGCTCGAAATGTTTGCGGCGAGCCATTGGAAAACGGCTCGCCGCATCGTTTTTTACACCGTTTGCCGGCCCTACATCACCGACGGCAGCCAGGTCACGATCGCCGGGAAGGCGACAAGGCCCGCGATGGTCAGTCCGTCCGCCACGAAGAACGGCATGCAGCCCCGGAAAACCTCCTGCACCGGGATATCCGGCCTGACACCGGCAACCACGAAGCAGTTCAGGCCTATCGGCGGGGTGATCAGACAAAGCTCCGCCATCTTGACCACCAGGATGCCGAACCAGATCGCGCAAAGCTCGCCCGACATGCCGAACGAACTGTCCGCCGCCGATACGAATTCGCCACCATTAAGTGCCATGACCGCCGGATAGACCACGGGCAAGGTCAGCACCAGCATGCCGATGGCATCTATGAACATACCGAGCACGGCATAGGCGCACAGGATGATGACGAGCGTCATCCACGGGCTGAACTCGAGCGCTACGATAAACTCCTTGAAGGCTTCCGGCAGGCCGGCGAAACCCAAAAAGCGGACGTAGACCAGCACGCCCCAGATGAGCGTGAAGATCATCACCGTAAGCTTCGCCGTCTCGTGCAGCGCCTGGCCGAGCTGGCGCCCGCGCATGCCGTTGACGATTGCCGTGACGAGCACCACGAAAGCACCGAGCGCACCGGCTTCCGTCGGCGTGGCGATGCCGTAGTAAAGCGAGCCGAAGATAATGGCGACGACGCTGACGATCGGCAGCGTGCCGGGCACCGAGGCGAACCGCTGGCCCCAGGTAAATCCGTGCACCGGCGGGGCATCACCGCGCCAGGCCGACATGCCGATGATGATGATCACGTAGATGAACGCGGAAAAGATGCCCGGCAGGAAGCCCGCGATCAGGAGCTTGGCGACCGACTGCTCGACCAGAATGGCGTAAATCACAAGGATCGCCGAAGGCGGAATGAGCGAGGCGAGCGTGCCGCCCGCCGCGACAACCGCCGAAGACAGCCGCTTTGAATACCCTACCGCAAGCATTTCCGGGATCGCGACCCGGGAGAAGACCGCGGCCGTGGCAACGCTTGCGCCGGAAACGGCGGCAAAACCCGCGGTCGCAAATACGGTACCCACCGCCATGCCGCCCGGCAGCCAGCCGAGCCAGCGCTTCGCCGCTTCGAAAAGCTGGCGCGTAAAGCCGGCGTAAAAGGCGAGAAAGCCAATGAGGATGAATGTCGGCAGGACCGACAGCGAATAGGTAACCGACTTCGAATGGGGAACCGTTCCCGCCATCTTGAGCGCGGTTATTACCCCCTTTTCAAAGCCGAGGCGCATGGAAAATATGGCAATGAGCCCAACCATGCCGACGAGAGCGGCGGCAAAGGCGACGCGCATGCCGATGACGACTAGAACGAGCAGGACGCCCGTCATGATCAAACCGATGTCAAAAGGCGTCATCAGGCTTTCTCCCCTCGCCCGAATTCCGCCGGGTCTTCTCCGAAAGCTTCCTCGATTTCATGCTTGGCCGTCTCCGCAACATCATGGATCACGGGTACGGCGATCGGCTCCGCATCGGGATTTCGCACCAGACGCCAGTAACCGTAGATCTGAAGCACCAGCCGCAACCACAGAAGCGAAAGCGCGACGGGGACGACCAGCTTCGACGGCCATGTCGGCAGGCCGATGTCGATGGTGCTGTCGCCAAGCAGCCACGAGCGCTGGAAGTGGAACCAGGAACCGTAGACGAGGCCGGTGATGACAAGCCAGATGAGGACGACGCCGACAAACTCCGCAATCCAGAGCGTCCGGCCCTTGAGCTGGCCAAGCACGATTTCCATGCGGATGTGGTCGCCGACACGCTGGCAGTAGGCAATGCCGCCGAAGGCGAAAACGGCCATCGCCTGTTCGGTGATGTCGATAAAGCCCGGGACGGGCCAATTGAAGGCCGTACGCCCGACGACCTGCACGACGGCAAGCAGCATCAGCACCAGGATGCTGGCGGCGGCGATCAGATTGAACAGATTTTCGATAACGCCGAGAGCGCCGTCGAACCGGATATAGGTACGCGGCTGCTCGCTCGAGGCGGGCCCAGCGTTCATGATGTGCTCCTGTCTAGAGCGCTTTCCACGAATACGGCTGCGTAATCGTGAAACAGGAAATCGCTCACAGTCGATATGCCCTACGCCACCGGATCACGGACCGCAGGAGAAAAGACCGATCCCATGTTGGCAAACCGCCCCGGTCGAGAGTGTCGGCCGGGGCGGTGCGTCATGCGGATCGATGGACCGTCAGTTAAGCTTGGACTGCACCATGTCGAGCAGTTCCTGAGCGGGAATGCCCTTGGCGCTCATTTCCTTGACCCACTCGTCCCAAAGCGGCTTGCCGGCCTTTTCCTTGAAGGCGTCGATTTCCGACTGCTCGAATGTGATTTGCTCGATCTTCATCTCGTCAAGCGTCGGATACCACTTGTCATAGACCTTCTTGTAGGTCGCGAGGTAGTGGGCGATCGCCTCGTCGACGGAGGAATCGAGCGCTTCCTTGTAGTTGTCGGGCAACGCGGCATAGGCGTCCTGGTTGATCACGACCGGGCAGTTCACCGTGCCGGGATTGAGGTTCGTCGTCCACCAGCTGCCAGCTTCCACCGTCTTGAACGCCAGATGCGCATGCGGAGCGAAGGACGCGGCACGCACGGTACCGGAATCGATCGCCTGGAAGGTCTCGGAAGCCGTCACGGTCGTCGGAACGGCGCCGATCGTCTCCATCGCCTTGCCCACGCCGCCAAGCGCGCGAACACGCATGCCCTCGAAGTCGGACACGGATTTCGGAGCATCGCCCTTGCCCACGAAGTTGTACTGCGGCATGGGCGAGGACATCAGGAGTTTCGCGTTCCAGCGCGCAAGGTCCTTCTGGACGGCGGGATGAGAATAGATCTCCTTGTCGAGCGCGACCTGGGTCTCAAGATCCGGCACGCCGAGGAAGGGAAGCTCAAGCACCGTTAGCGTCGGGTTCTTGTCGGCATGATAGGACGCGCAGAACTGCGCCATCTCGAATGCGCCGATGGAAATGCCATCAAGGTTCTCGCGCGACTTGGAAAGCGCTTCGCCGTAGGAAAGGTTCAGCTTGAAGCCGCCATCGGTCTTCTGGTCGACGAGCTCGGCCAGCTTTTCGATATGCTCGGTGAAAGCACGACGCTTGCCCCACAGCGACACGTTCCAGGTAACGTCCTGGGCAAAGGTTTCGGCGGCGAAGCCGAACGTCAGCGCGAGTGCTGTCGCCGACGTGATAAGTGCGCGGTTGAGTTTCATTCGGTCCTCCCGATTTTTGTCTCTTTTGCTGCCTTTACACGAAGATCGCCGCGCCCGAATGATTGCTGGTCCCGCCACGGCGATCCGTGGACGCACATTTACATGGTAAAAACGACATATCCAGAGGGTGAACGCAATCTCAGCGAAATTCCTCAAGCTTTTCAGGCTGCGACTAGCCGCGTGGAGAAATGGTCAAAGCCTCGCGGTCTCCATTATTCGCCGTACAAGGACCGGAATACGCTGAGGCAAGAGCCACGCGCGTGCCCGAACGGGCACATGGGAGGACAAACCATGCAATTTTTGCTGAACGAGGAACAAATCCTCATTCAGGACACCGCGAGAAGACTTGCCGGTGACCGTATCGCCCCGCTCGCCGAACATCTGGACCGGGGCGAAGGCCGCGACGAGTTTCTGGCAAACCTGAAACTTCTCGCCGAAAACGGCTTCATGGCGCTGAACGTCGGCGCCGGCTACGGCGGAACGGAAGCGGGAACAGTCGCCTTCGCGCTCGCCATCGAGGAAGTGGGCCGGGCCTGCGCCTCGACGGGGGTGACAATGTCCGTCACCAACATGGTGGCCGAAGTCATTCAGGCGGTGGGCTCCGAGGAACAGCGCGCGGCCTATCTGCCGAAAATCGCCGACGGCACCTATCCGGCAGCCGCCTTCTGTCTGACCGAATCGGGAGCTGGCTCCGACCCGTCCTCAATGCGCACGAAAGCCGTGCGGGACGGCAATCACTACGTCCTCAACGGCTCGAAGCTCTATATCACCTCCGCTGAATACGCCGGCATTTTCGTCGTCTGGGCGGTGACCGATCCGGATGCGCCCAGGGGCAAGGGGATTTCCTGCTTTCTCGTCGAGGGCGACACGCCGGGACTGGTCATCGGCAAGGCGGAAAAGAAGATGGGCCAGACAGGCTCCGTCACCAACGAAGTGCATTTTCAGGATTGCCGCATCCCCGCAACGCAAATGATGGGCGAGGCAAACGATGGCTTCCGAATTGCCGTCGGCGAACTTGCGGGAGGGCGCATCGGCATCGCCGCGCTTGCGCTCGGCATTTCGCGCGCGGCGATGGAAGCGGCGAAGGCCTACGTCAAGGAGCGGAAGCAGTTCGGAAAGGCGATCGCCGATATGCAGGGCATCCAATGGATGATCGCCGACCGGGAAACCGAGCTGGAAGCCGCCCGCCTCCTGATCCTGCAAGCAGCGCATCTGAAGGAAAGCGGCAAGCCTTTCGCACGCGAAGCTTCCATGGCGAAGCTCTTTTCCAGCGAAGCCGCCCAGCGCGCCACATACACCGCGCTGCAGCTTCACGGAGGAGCAGGCTACATCCGCGAATATCCGCTGGAACGATACGCTCGAGATGCCCGCATCACGACCATCTACGAAGGAACTTCCGAGATTCAACGGCTGATCATCGCCCGGGAAGTACTTAAAGAGATATGAGCCGTGACATATCCCTATTTTCGCTAAGAAAATTCGATTCTGCCCTTGCGTCCGATTGACGAGGGTCAAAGAATGATCGCCCATGGACGGGTACTCTCGCAACGACATTCCGGGCCCGCGAGGCTCGGGCCCATTAAAGGAGGGACGTTGTTATGGCGATCAAGGATATTTTGACTGTTGTCGACCTGAACGGGAAACAGGCAGCGCCGAAGCTAGCGCTCGATCTGGCGAGCCGCACGGGCGCCCATGTGACCGGGCTTTCGATAGCCTTCGAGCCGGTGGTGCCGGGCTTCATCGCCGCGCCCATGCCGGCCGACTATATCGAGATCGCTCGCGATTCCGCCCTGAAAGCAGCCGCAAAAGCGGGCGAGGCTTTTTCCGATCTGGCACGCAAGAACGGCGTCTCATCCGAAGTGCGCACCGCCGAAATGATCACCGGCGGAACGGCGGAGCCTGTCATCTCGCATTGCCGCTTCACGGACCTTGTCGTCATCGGCCAGGACAACCCGGACGAGCCGGAACCGATGCGCGAAACGCTGATCGAAGCGGTGCTCTTCGAATCCGGCGTGCCGGTTCTCGTCGTGCCCTACATCGGAAGCCAATTGAAGATGAAGAACGTGCTCGTCGCATGGGACGGCAGCCCGACGGCAAGCCGCGCGGTCCATGCGGCACTTCCGCTTCTGGCCATGGCAGAGAAGGTGACCGTCATGATGGTGGAAACCGGCAAGGTGTCTCACGGCCAACCGGGAGCGGATATCGCAACCTATCTCGCCCGTCACAACCTCGACGTCACCGTGGATCTGGTCCCGCGCCCGCAGACGGGCATCGCCGACGCCATTCTGAACTACGTGTCCGACCAGGGCGTCGACATGGTCGCCATGGGCGGTTACGGACATTCGCGCATGCGCGAATTCCTCTTCGGCGGCGCAACCAGGGAAATCCTTGCCGCCATGACCGTACCCATCCTGATGGCGCACTAATCAAATAACGGGATCCGGCGGCGGGTGCGCTTCGCCGCCAACTTTCCGAACAAGAACAAAATCAACGGTTTTGCGGGAGAAATGATCCAGGGTCCGTAGTCATTCCGGAGTTTCCCTCGTGACGATCCGCAATCTCGAAGGCCTGTTCGCCCCTTCATCCATTGCCGTTGTCGGCCCGAACAGATTGCCGAACAAGGCGTACAGGCTGCTGCTTTCCAGGCTCTGTTCCGGGGATTGTGCGAAACCGGTGACGATCGTCGGTTGCGGCAAGGACGTTCCGGATGGTCTACGTGCGAAACGCAAGCTCAGCGACCTGGATGAAGCGCCCGACCTCATGATCCTTGCCGGCGATCCGCAGGACGCGCCGCGGCTCGTGCTGGAAGCGGGCGGGCGCGGAACGCGCGCGGTGATAGCACTTTCGCCGGGCTTCGCGATCTGGCCGGACGATCTGGTAACGCGGACGCTTGAAGCCGCAAGAGAGCATACCGTTCGTCTGCTAGGCCCCGGCAGCCTTGGCGTCGCCGCTCCCCGGCAGGGCTTTTTCGCACATCTTGCGGCATCGGACGTGGCACGAGGCGACCTGGCGCTGATCGCGCGATCCGGCACCGTCCTCAATGCGACGCTGTCTCACGCGGCGTCGAACCGTATCGGATTTTCCGCCGTCGCATCGCTTGGCCAGCGGACCGATATCGACGTCAGCGACCTGCTCGACTGGTTCGCCCTCGACTATCGCACCCGCGCGATACTGGTTCACCTGGAAGGCATCGGCAACCCTCAGAAGTTCCTTTCCGCCGCCCGGATCGCAGCATCCTCGAAGCCGGTGATCGCCATCCGTTCGGGCAAGAGCCGAGATCGCAGGGGACAGGGCACAACGCATGCCGGAAGGCTCGCCGCACCCGATCTCGTTTTCGAGGCGGCACTTCAGCGCGCCGGCATCTTGCGGGTGGACGACCTTGGCGAGCTGTTCGACGCCGCAGAAACGGTGGAACGCCTGCGCCCGGTCGCCGGACGCCGGCTCGCAATCGTCTCGACCGGCCGCAGCCTTGCGACAATAGCGGCGGATCAACTTACGACCCGGTGCGGCGAACTGGCCGAATTGAGCGAGGAAACGAAGACCGCCTTAGCCTCCGCGGTCCGATCGGGGATGCCTGCCGACAACCCGCTGATCCTGCCGGAAGCGACATCGCCCGAAACCTTCCGCGAAGCGGTTTCGGCACTGTTGGCGGAACGGCAAAGCGACGGCGTTCTTGCACTTGCCGCCCCTTCCGCGTTTTCCTCACTAGAAGAAACCGCAGGCGCCATTGCCGCCGCCTATAATGCCGACAAACGCCCGGCCAGCCGGAAAAAAGCCCTGATCGCAACGCTTGCCGCCGGCACTCCCCTGCCGCGAATGCCGCTGGATGAGGCAGGCGTTCCCTGTTACGCAAGCGCGGCCGACGCCGTCAGAAGCTTCATGCACCTCGTGCAATATACCGAAGCCAAAACCCATTTGATGGCGGCACCGCCCAGCCTGCCGAGCGACTTCAAGCCGAATGCGGAAAAAGCGCGCGCCATTGCCGCGGGCGCGCTCGAACAAGGCCGTACATGGCTTGATCCTGCTGAAGTTTCCGCAGTTCTGGCAGCCTACGAGATTCCGCAGATCGAGACGCTCGTTACGCGCGATCTCGACGAGGTTTACGAAAATGCCCGGACGCTTCTGGAGCGTAACGGCAGGATCGCGGTCAAGATCACCTCGCCACAACTGCCCTTCAAATCCGATGTCGGGGGCGTCATCCTCGAAATCACGACGCCCCAGCAGGCGTTTTCCGCGGCAAAAGGCCTGATCGAACGCATCAGCGCAAGCCACCCCGACGCGGAAATATCCGGCATCGTCCTGCAGCCCATGCGCTCTCGTCCGCACGGAGCTGAAATATTTGCGGGAATTGCCGACGACCCGACCTTCGGCCCGATTATTCTGTTCGGTCACGGAGGCACGGCGATCGAAATCGTCGGGGATATCGCGCTGGAGCTTCCCCCGCTCGACCTCAATCTTGCCGGAGCCCTTGTCAACCGAACGCGCGTTTGCAAGCTTCTGCAAGGTTTCCGCAATCGCCCGAAGGCGGATTTTCGCGCCGTCGCACTCACCCTCGTCAAGCTTTCGCAGATCGCGGCCGACATTCCGGAAATCCGGGAGATGGACGTCAATCCGCTTCTCGCCGATGCGGATGGCGTGCTGGCCCTCGATGCGCGCATTTCCGTTGCCGAACCGGCCATCCACAAGGGACGGCAGGGCAAATCCCGCCTCGCGATCGCGCCCTATCCAAAGGAACTTGAACAAACGGTCAAGCTGAAAGACGGTTCGCCGGTCTTCATCAGACCCGTGCGCCCGGAGGATGAGGAGCTTTACCGCGAGTTCTTCGCGACGGTGGCACCCGAGGATCTGCGCCTCCGTTTCTTCGCGCCCGTCCGTGAATTCACCCACGCATTCCTCGCCCGGCTTGTACAACTGGACTATTCGCGCGCCATGGCGTTCGCGGCACTCGATCCGGAAAGCGGCGAGATGCTTGGAGCCGTTCGCCTCCACGCCGACCCCGACCACCGCACGGGTGAATATGCGATCATCGTGAGATCCAGCCTGAAAGGGCGCGGCCTCGGCTGGGTGCTGATGGAACGCATTATCAACTACGCCAGGGTGGACGGGATCGAGACCATCAAGGGCGAGGTCCTGAAGGAAAACACGACGATGCTCGACATGTGCCAGGCACTCGGCTTCACGATCCGCACCTCGCCGGACGACGACGCCATTGCCGTCGTATCACTCACGATCAGCGAAGCCGCGCGCCAGCTCTCGGGCGGAAACCGGCCAGCCTGACCGCTTATCCTGCCCGAATCTGGCTCAGCGTCCTTACCGGCGTGATCGCCTCCGGATCGAGCTTCAGATGCAGGAGCGCCGGCTTGCCGCTCTCCACCGCCCTTTCGAAGGCGGGGCCGAATTCTTCCGCCGTTTCCACCGTTTCGGCATGAGCGGAATAGGCGCGCGCGAGGCTTGCGAAATCCGGATTGACGAGCGTCGTTGCCGAGACACGGCCCGGGTAGTCACGCTCCTGATGCATGCGGATCGTGCCGTAAATGCCGTTATCGACAACGACGACGATGACGGCCGCACCTTCCTGCGCGGCGGTGCCGAATTCCTGCATCGTCATCTGCAGGCAACCGTCGCCCGCGAAAGCAACGACAGTACGCCCGGGGAACTTGAGCTTCGCGGCAACGGCCGCCGGAAGGCCATACCCCATGGAGCCGCTGGTGGGGGCAAGCTGGGTCATGAACCGGCGGAAACGGTGAAAACGGTGCACCCACGTCGCGTAATTTCCCGCGCCGTTCGTCAGGATGGCGTCCTCAGGCAGGTTGGCCTCAAGCCACTCCATGACCTCGGCCATTTGCAAATTGCCGGGGATCCTGGGCCTTGCCCCAGACCATTCGAGATAGGCCGCATGTGCGGCTTCCGCCGACCCTTCCCACGCGACCTCGCCCGGCGCATCAAGCGCTGCGAGAGCGCTGACGAACGCCGAAGGCGAAGCGTGGATCGCAAGGCTCGGGCGATAGACGCGGCCAAGTTCCTCCGCGCCCGGGTGCACATGAACGAACGTCTGGCGTGGTTCGGGAATATCCAGGAGCGTATAGGACTGGCTCGGCATTTCCGAAAGCCTGCCGCCAACGAGAAGAACCAGATCAGCGTCCTCGATGCGCGCTTTCAGCGCCGGGTTGATGCCGATGCCGACGTCACCCGCATAGTTTTGATGCAGATGATCGAACAGCATCTGCCTGCGAAAGGAACAGGCGACCGGCAGTCTGAAACGCTCGGCAAAACGCGTGAATTCGACGCATGCGGCTTCCGTCCAGCGGCTGCCGCCAAGGATGGCGATCGGGTTACTGGAGGCCTTGAGAAGCTTTTCGAGTTCGCCGATCTGCCGGGGCGAGGGATAAGTCTCGACGGGTTCGAAAGAAGCAGGGTGCGTGACGGAAGCTTCCTCGACCAGAATATCCTCCGGCAGGGCAAGGACCACCGGACCAGGCCGCCCCGACGTTGCCGTGTAGAACGCACGCTGCACCATCTCGGGCACACGGGCGGCGTCCTCGATCTCGGCCACCCACTTGGCGACGCCGCCGAACATCTGACGATAGTCGACCTCCTGAAAGGCATCTCGCCCGCGCATGCCCGTCTCGATCTGCCCGATGAAGAGGATCATCGGCGTGGAATCCTGCTGGGCGATATGGAGCCCCGCGGCAGCGTTCGTAGCGCCCGGCCCGCGCGTGACCATGCAAATGCCCGGACGCCCCGTCATCTTGCCCCAGGCCTCGGCCATGATCGCCGCCCCCCCTTCCTGCCGGCAGACCGTGACGGGCAGGTCGGCATCGTAAAGGGCGTCAAGCACCGCAAGGTAGCTCTCGCCCGGAACGCAGAACACCCGCTCCGCCCCCTGCCGTTCGAGCGCCTCAACCAGAAGCCTGCCACCTTTTTTCCTGTCGCCTGACATCATCCGTTCTTTCTCGCCCTTCGGCAGGCAAACACGTTTGCCGCAGATTGTTTCGTTATCGCCACCATATAGACATAACGAAAACGGCCGCGCAAAAGCGCGACCGTTGCCAACCTATTCCGCCCGGGAATGACTGAGCGGCGCCGATCAAGCTTTACGCTTGACCTCGATCCTGGAGGTTTTCTCCTTCGACTTCTTCGGCTTGGGAAGGCCGATCGTCAGAACCCCGTTATCGACATGCGCCGATATGCTGTCGTGTTCAGGCTCGAAAGGTAGCGTCATGGCTCGCCGGAACGCCCCGTAGGAGCGCTCGGAAACGAACCGGTTCTGCTCGCTAACATCTTTGGAAGAGCGCTTTTCGCCCTTGATGGTCAACATGCGCCCCTCGAGCGACACGTCGATATCCTTTTCCGAAACTCCCGGCACCTCCGCGGTGATTTCCAGGCCTTCATCCGTTTCCTGAACATCGATAGCGGGAAATCCGTTTCCGAATGTCGAAGACAGGGCAGGCAAGGCTTTGGAATAATCCGAAAACACCCGGTTCAGATCGCGGCCAAGAGCCGCGAACGGATCGTTCTTTTCATCCCAGAAAGACGGCAACAGCGATTTCATCGGTGATGCTCCATTCCTGTTTCACGCAGGCAGCGATATATTTGAACTCCTTCGCGCGGCCCGCTGAAGGCAATGTAACGCTTTCCGGAAAATCGGACCTTGATCCTCGTCAACCCGAAAAGATGTGCCTGCGCCATCACACGTCGTCGACCGTAACGACGACGAAAGTGTGCAGGTCGCCGTCCTCGTCCCGGATGGAAACGTATTCGCCAGGCCGGAACGCATGGCTTCCAAAGCGATATCCCGCCTCATCGTCCTCATCGCCGTCGATATCGTAGTGGAAGGCCCAGGACCCGCCGGGACGATGCATCAGATGGCCGACATCCTCGTCCTCATCGCCCCAGAAGCGGCGAACCCGGCAATGCTTGCGGTGCGTCTTCCACTCAGCCGGATCGATATGATCATCCGCATCAAGCGGGGCCAGGAACTCATACCCATGATGCGCGGATCCATTGGGGAACTCCTTCGTTCTGGCGAGGTTGAGGCGTATTTTCTTCAAGCCAAGATGCGCTGCCATTTCGGGCCTTCCTCCGCAGTGAGGTGGTTGTCGGTCTTTATTTTCTCAACCGTTTCAATGATAACAATGACGAATGTCAAACACCCGCAATCAACTGGCAAGTATTGCCGATAGAGATGATTAAGGATCAATATCTCTGCCTCAGCGACAGATTTTGCTCTTCAGCCTACGTTTTACATATTGTTCTGAAGAAACCGGAATCAAAGAATGACTCAAGCGGCGACAGCATCGGGCAAAGAAACGAACCAGGAACGTGTCATCGCATTCATGAGCGATGGGCGGACCCACGGCGGTGCGGATGTCAAAAGGATCGACACCCATGCGGCAATCGTTTTCCTCGCCGGCCAAAAGGCCTACAAACTGAAGCGGGCCGTGCGCTTCCCCTTCCTGGATTTCTCCACGCTCGAAAAACGCAAGGCGGCCTGCGACCGCGAAA
This sequence comes from Stappia sediminis, assembly GCF_009826895.1. Classification (GTDB taxonomy): domain Bacteria; phylum Pseudomonadota; class Alphaproteobacteria; order Rhizobiales; family Stappiaceae; genus Hongsoonwoonella; species Hongsoonwoonella sediminis. Next base: position 142,822 of record NZ_WUMV01000007.1, read on the forward strand.
TCGAGCGCAACCGCCTGTTCGCACCCGATATTTATCTGGGTGTCGAGCCCGTTACCCGCGATGATAGTGGCAATCTTGCGATTTCCGGCGACGGAGAAACGATCGACTGGCTGGTCGTCATGCGCCGCTTCGACGAGATGAAGACGCTCGACCATATTGCCGACCGACATGGTATAGACGATGCGCTGGCCGATGGACTGGCCGACATCATGGTCGAAGCCCACTCGAAGGCGGAAGTGCGCGATGCGGCGAGCTGGATCATCGATCTCGGCCGATACCTCGAACAGAACGACGAAGCTTTTCGCGCCGACCCGGATCTTTTTCCGCAGCACAGAGCCGAAGCCCTTACCCTGGAAGCGCGCAAGACCTATCACCGTCTCGGCGAGTTGCTTCACGCGCGCGGACGTCAGGGAAAAGTCCGGCTCGGGCACGGCGATGCTCACCTTGGAAACATCGTCCTGATCGAGGGCAAGCCGTCGCTTTTCGACGCGGTGGAATTCGACGACACCATTGCAACCGGCGACATCCTTTACGATCTCGCCTTTCTGCTGATGGACCTTTGGGAACGCGGGGAACGCATTGCGGCCAATCGCGTTTTCAACCGCTATCTCGCGCTAGGCAGCGGTGCAACGGATTACGACGCGCTGACCGCGCTGCCCTTCTTCCTGATGATGCGCGCCGCGATCCGCGCCAAGGTGACCGCCGCCGCCCTCCCCCATCAACCCGCGGAAGGGCGGCCAGCTGCGGCCGCATCCGCCCGCCGCTATTTCGAGTGCGCGGAACGCTTCATGGAGCCGCATACGCCACGGCTTTTCGCGATTGGCGGGCTATCGGGCACCGGAAAGACAACACAGGCGCGCCTGCTCGCGCCGCTCGTAGGACATCCTCCGGGTGCGGTTCTGCTCAGGACCGATGTCTTCCGCAAGCGGCACTTGGGCCTCGGCGAAACCGAGCCCGCGCCACCGGAAGCCTATGAACCCCAGGCGCATGCGGAGATTTACGATCTCATGCTGAACGCGGCGGACCGCTGTCTTGCAGGCGGCTGCAGCGTGATCCTCGATGCGGTATTCGCCCGCGAAGAAGAGAGAGAGGCGGCAAGGCGGCTGGCGAAGGCCCTTGAATTGCCCTTTGCCGGGATCTGGCTTGAAGCCCCTCACGAAGTCAAAACATCGCGCGTCACGGCCCGCAAGGCTGACGCGTCGGACGCAAGCGCGAAGGTCGTCGCCATGCAGGAAAGCTTCGATCTAGGCCGAATGGATTGGCAACGCATCGACGCTTCGCGGAGTATTGACGAGATTCAGGAGGAGCTTGGCGAATATCTTGGCGTTCGCACCGGATGAACCTCCGCCAGCGGATTTGAACCCGGATTTCATGACAAGCCCGCTCTGAATTCCTATGATTTGCGTATTTAAGATTGAGGCCGATCGCATGGTCAGGGTTTCATCCCGTGCAATAGTCGCTGCCGCTTGCCTGATCGCAGCCGCCGTTGCACCGCTCCGAATTTCGAGCGCTCAAGAGGACGGCGCGGTAACCCTTGGCGGCGAAATTTCATCCGGCAAGGCAAGGAACGGGAATATCACGTTCCACCTCGAAATGGCGAAGGACCCGGCAAGCGCAGAACAGGTGCCATTGCTTTCGATCGTCTACCGCGGACGGCAGGTGCTGCGCCAATTCGGTTCGCCCGGCGGCTTCGGCGGACCATACGGGAGTGCCCGTTTCGCTGAAGTGGATAACTCAAACGACACGCCCGAGGTGATATTTTCAACGTTTTCCGGAGGCGCCCATTGCTGCACGCAAATGCAGGTCGCGACGAAAGCCGGGCCGATTTCCTGGACGATGGTCGACCTTGGCGCGTGGGACGGTGAAGGCCCAACGGTTTCAGACCTTGATGGCGATGGCACCGGGGAATTTTCCACGGTCGATCAGCGCTTCCTCTATGCCTTCGACTGTTACGCCTGCAGCGCTGCGCCCAAGCAAATTCTGGCGATCAGGGATGGCAGGCTCGAAGACGTTTCCCGCCAGGACCGTTTCCGCCAGGTACAGGAACGCCATCTGGCCAGGATGATCGACTGGCAACGACAGGCAGCGCAGCCGGGACAGGAGTTTTCGCCGGGCTTCTATGCCGGCTACGTGGCACAAAGTGCTCTTCTCGGCAAGGGATCGAGAGCCTGGGAGGAAATGCTTTCCGCCTACTCTCCTTCCCGGGACCCCGGTTACGAGATGTGCCGCAACCAACCCTATCCGGGACAATGCGGGCCGGACGAGAAGATGCAAGTCGGCTTTCCCGAAGCTCTAAGATCGTTCCTGAAGGCGTTCGGATACGATTTCTGATTTCGCATGCCGCCTCGATCAAAAAAGAAGCCGGCGCTCCCTCGAATTCGGGACCGCCGGCAGTTCGACCGCTCGGGAGGCTGCGTCGTAACTCTCTTGAAATCGCCTGGCATTTTTGGATCTGATGAGGTCGCCTGAGATTTGGGGCCTCTTGCCCGCACCAGCGGCCAGAAGGTGCCGCTCGCCGGCAGCGGATCAACTTGCCAGGGCTTTTACAAAATCCTGCTGGTCCTGTCGGCTTTCCCTCTTTTCATCTCGCTTGCGCAAAGGGCGGTAAGCAAGGCGGTGGTGGAATTCGCAATAGGATTTGCCACCTTCCGCGTTCTGGCTGCAAAAATGAAAATCAGGGTCGCCAGGATCGCCTATGGGCCATTTGCAGGTGTTGTGCTTCAGTTCCATCAAGGTGGAATGCGTTTCCTGCAGCGACAGGTCGCTGCCGCGTTCAAGCGCTACTGGCCCAAAGCCGAGCGAGCGCTCTGCGCGCAGCGGCCCCTCGCGATGCTGACCGGGCAGACGTGGACTTGCCTTGGCCATACTGCCTATACGGGCAAGCGAAGGCTTCGCGCGAAGGCGGCGCGGCTTCGGGCCAGAACGCGCAACCGGAGAACGTTTGGGCAAGTTCAACCTGTGCGCCTTGCCGATTATCGCATTGCGGGTAAAGCAATCCATCGTCCGAGCGATCTGACTGGCACTCAGCCCTTGCAGCCATAATTTTTTCAGGAGATCTTCACGTTCCGGCGTCCAGACCATCTGTCATTTCCCATTCGCGCAAGGCGCGTATCGAAAGCCCCCGCGTTGCCGCCCGTGATCCGACGAAATCCGATCATGAAGGCCGTCAACACTTTCCTGCCGATCGAAAACGAACCTTCCGGCGGTTCACTTCGTATCGGGCAAGGCTTTCCCGTTCCCGGACGAAACCCCTTCCGGCTTCGATCGGGCATACGCGGCGATCAATGTTCAGGTTGCAGGTGCCAGGCTCCGGCAGCTTATACGCCACCGATCGTCAAACTACGCCATGAACAAAAAGTTCGACAATTGCCTCATCTATCCGTAGTCCCCAACCACAGGTAGATCATAGTGAACAAATTCTTAAAGGGTCAATGAATAACAATTTTCAGTTTGAATTTTACTATTTATTTTCAAGAATCATGTTTTTAATTTCGCGAATAACGATATCTGAAATTTCTCTCTTAAAGTTTTTATTTACTTTATCAATCACTTGATTCGGATGCGCAATTGGAATTTCCTTTGACAATTCATAAGTCAACCGATTTTGTGATTTTTTAACAGATAATATTCCTTCTTCACACATTTTCTCAACCTTCCGGCGTACTGTGGAATAAGGTATATCGGTTTCCTCCGAGATTAAATCCAGGTCCGCCTCAAGTTCATTCGAATTGGCAATTGCTATTGTTGTGATTATCATGAGCATGCTGAATTCGTTTACTTTATATTCTTCCATGAAACGAAAAGTCAGGCTGAAGAACATCTCATAAATTCGGAGGATACTATGCGCCTCTGAAGATAACTTATGGTGATGGATGTTCATTCCGCACTCTCTCCATTGCGATCATTCGTCAATTTGAAGAAACATAAGAAATATGCAGCACTCTTCTATCAGGAAAAATCGCAATGGCTTGAACGCAGCTACCCACCCTCGAATAAGCATTTACTGCGGTAAACATGAACCGGCCAGAAATTGGCTACCAGATTCCTTACTCTTCATTGATCAGGTCGAAAATCAGCTCCATCAGCGTTTGGACCATTTCCTCCGTCAAATCCACCGCCACACCGGCCGGCGGCTCCGGGTTCCACAAGATATCCGCACCGAGCTTGAAGACCGTGCCCTTGCCCTCCCGCTCCTTCACCACGACCCCTTGATCCAGAAACGGCCGCAAACGGCGGTCCACCGTCGAACGGGAGGCGGCGAGTTTTTCGGCAAGCAATTCAGCATCCATCGGCACTGAGCCGAGATCCCCGAGCGCAATCAGTACGAGCATGGTCAGATCTACAGGATCATGCGCTCCAAAGCGCTCGCGCAACTGCAACGTTAGTTCGTAGTAGGCATTCAATAGCCGAAGCGCACGAAAGCGTGCGCTCCGGAACTCTTCCGGATTCACAGTTCCCGACAACAAATTCGCCCCCTGTTCGGGTATTTCGACGCCGCTGGCTCTTATTCACATGGCGTGCGTGGCCACCGATTCATGGGCGCAGTATTTTGTTAGCCTTTATAACTTCGCAACAAACGAGATATTTAATGGTAAATATCACCAAGCAGTAACCTAAATTTTTACATTAATTTGATTGGTAAATATTACACTTAACGAAACGTCATTAGATACATAAACGACTTGCACTTGCATTTACCAAGACTGCAAACAGTTCCGCATGAATTCTATTAATCGGAGATCGGGAGTGCATTTCACGAAAAGGAAGTCGCTTTCGCCGCCAGACACAGGCCCGGATTTTATATGGCGGAGCAAGGTCGCGCAAAAACGTCATGGATACCGTTACCTGCGATGACAGGTCACAGGCCAAATTCAAGAAACGGTAAACTTCGGGAGGATGGTACAGACGGGTGGATTCGAACCACCGACCTTCGGAGCCACAATCCGACGCTCTAACCAACTGAGCTACGTCTGCTTGCGCGAATGGCGCGGAAACTAAGCGCTAATCCCGAGGAATGCAAGAGGCTTCAACCCGCCGAATCCCGGATTCTCCACAAGGCTGACACCATACCGGAATTACCGAAGGCAAATAAAAACCCGGACCAAACGGCCCGGGTTCTTGTGTTCGAATTCGATCGACCACGAATGGCGTCAAACGGTTCAGGCTGCCTTGAAAGGCTTGAAGGACTTTTCGACCGCATCCTTCACCGGAGCGGAAAGCTCGGTGGCGAATTTGGTCGAGAATTCCTGAATGTCCTTAGCCTGGGCCGTCAGCGTCTCGAACTGGGTGCGGGCAAAGCTCGACTGCAGCTCGATAGCCTCGGCAACCGACTTGGCGCCCATCAGGTCCTTGAGGAGCTGGAAGGTCGCGTCGGAATTCGCCTTGGCAACATCCAGCGCCTTGGCGTTGAAGTCGATCGTGCCCTGACGCGTCGTCTGGAACGTGTCTTCCAGAAGATCGGTTGCTTCTTCGGCCGCGGTCTTCACCTTGGCATAGGCGTCGCGCGCCTGCTCGATGGACTTCTCGGCAAACTCGCGGGCAGCGCCCGGAATTTCCACATTCGGCATGGCGAATGCCTCGAAGTTCGGAAGCGCGGTCTTGGGCGCAGCAGACTTGGTGGACTTCGCGCGCGCCGTCTTGGAAGCGGTGGTCTGGGTGTTCTCGGTCATGATGTGATCTCCTATCGTGTCTCGTTGGATGCGGTCCTGGCTGAATGAAGCCTTGCAAAGACCGCCGGCCGAACCCGACAAATCCAAGGGTCGCCGTCATCCGCACCCGGAATATAGGAGAGGTTATTGTGCATTGCAATATTTTTTTGCAATGCACCATTTTTATTGTCGGCGAAACATCGAGATTGCGCGGTTTTCGCTACGCGCTGAAAACGCCGGTCATGACCTCGTTCAAGGTTTGGTCGCCTTGGAAGCGTCCTGCGCCGTCTTGCTGGCCTTGTCGCTCAATTCGCGCGCCTGCTCGCCAAGCGTTTCCATCTGCTTGCGCATATATTCCTTATGCAGCTCAAGCATCTCGTTCGCATCGCCTGCCCGTACGAGCTTCTGCGCGAAATCGAAGGCGGAATTCATATGCTCCTCGGCATATTCCATCGCCTTCTTGTTGATGTCGCTGGCGCCGCTTTGCATGGCCGAGGTCGAATCTTCCACCTTCGTAACGGCTTTCTGCGTCGCGGACATGAAATCGTCGAACGCCTTGCGGGCCTGATCCATGCTCTTGTCGGCGAATTCGCGCATTTGCTCGGGGATTTCGAAACCGGGCTGCTTGTCTGCCATGATCCTGGTACCTCCTTCTGATTTGCAGGCCGGCGCCGCACCGGCCGCCTGGAGTGGACCTGCCGCCGATGACGTCAAAATCGGCAATTCAGGCATTTCCCTCGCAGTTTCCAACAGATCAGCATGCACGCGCAAGCACCCTGTTTCAACCGGCCCACGCCGATACCCCCGTTAACCACGTAGCAACATCAGACGGTCACACAGGAATGCCATGCGTGGACGACTCGACTCGGACGCGATATTAACTTCCTGTTTACCGGTCGTATAAGTATCGGGCACGTGACGCAACTGAGCTCCCCCGAGGAGAGCGCAGCGAACCGGGCGACAGGGACGACAGGAAAGAGGCGGAGCTGGCTTAGATGGACGGTCTCACTCGCAGCTATCTGGCTTTGAGCGGACTTGCCGCGGCGAGCGCCTATCTGACCGATGAACGCCCGGCGTGGCTATGGGCGGAAGACGGACGGTCGATCGTATGGGCGAATGCATCGGGAGCCGCTTTTTTCGGCGCACGTTCGCTGCACGACCTTTCGCAGGTATCCGGGCTTTCGCGCTCGCCTGCCCGTCCACATATCGCGCGCATCGCCGCATCCGGGTCGATGGAACGCGACAGCATCGAGCGCTTGAGGTTTTATCGCGGCTTGCGGGTAATGATCCTGACATGCTTTTGTCGGCGCATGACCTTGCCCGGTGGCGGCAATGCGGCGCTTATCGTTGCTGCCGAAGCGCCCGATTTCCAGCAATTGGCGAAAGAAGGGCCCGCCCACGGGTTATGCAGGCTGTTGGCCGGAGAGCAGGGATCCTCATTCCTTGTGGACCGGAAGGGAAATACGATTGCTTCGTGCGGCGAGATGCTGCCCCCCGATTCCGAAGGCGTCCGAGATTTTATCGCATCGGGCAAACGCTCACCCGTCTTCGGATCGGTCGCGTTCGGCGACAAAAGCCACGAAGCCGCAGCCGTCGCGCTTGACGACGGTAACGCCATCATCGTCGTCTGCCAGCAAGCCGATACCGCGGAACTCGCCACCGACGAAAGGACCGGCGCCGACGCCCTGACCGAGGAAGTTACCGCCGATCCCGGCATTGACGACGTTTGGGCCGAAGCCGACGCCAGCGACGATGCGGATTGGAAAACGGTCAAGCCGGTTGACGTGCCGGCTCAAGCCCATGCGGATGAAACCGAGCACACTGAGGACGATTACCCCGCAGGTGAAGCAACAGCCGTGAATGCGGAAGCGCCCGAAGAGAGCAGCGACACTGTATGGGCGACCGAAAACATCGATGAAGGCACGATTGCCGGAACGAAGTTCGACGTTCCGCACACAGCCGAGGAACTTTCGGGATCGAATATCGTCGAGATAACCGCCCCGCCCAAGGAGAACGATAAAAGCAGGTTCCTGCTGGGCCTGGCAGGCGCCTATGCGCCAGAGCGGGAGCCACCGAGCGAGGGCTTTGTTTTCTCGCGTCACGGGCGGCCGGTCCGCTTCGCCTGGAAGATGGATATCGACCGGCGTTTCACGTTCATTTCGCCTGAATTCGAGGCCGTGCTGGGTCCGCAAGCCGCCGACGTGGTCGGCCGGACTTGGGAGGAGGTTGCCGAACATTTCGGCATGGACCCTGACAGGGATATTGCCAAGGCACTGGCGCGGCGCGACACATGGAGCGGGCGAACCGTCTTCTGGCCTGTTACCGGAGAAGCCCTTCGCGTCCCTGTGGACATGGCAGCGCTGCCTGCTTTCGACCGCAGACGCGTATTCGAGGGATTTCGCGGATTCGGCGTGTGCCGCGGTGCGGATGCGACCGAAGATCCTGAAGGATCGGGGCTGAACCTCGCCTGGAGCGGGCCGTCCGACGAGATCACGGGCGACAAAGGCGAGACTGCTTTTGTTGCACCGCCCGATGACGAGGCGAACGAACTTCCCTCCCTGGAAGCCGACCCGTTGCCAGATGAACGGCCCATCGAGCCTGAGACGGTCGTGGAGGAAAGCCATCCGATACCGCTTGACGCGGAGGAAAATCAGGGTGGTGGAGGCAAGGTCCACGCCAGCGAAGATGATGGCGCGACACAAGACACTTTCGACGCCGAAGCCCGGCCGCAGGAGCCCGAGGCCAGAGCGGAGGAGCCTGCCGGCAATCAAAACGAGAGCCTGGAAGCGCAGGTCTACGAGGCCGAAGCGGCAGCTAGGGTGATTTACCAGGAAGACGCCTCGCGCCTTTCGAAGCCCGAACGGGAAGCTTTCGCCAAGATCGCCGAAACCCTTGGCGCGAACAAAGAACGTGCCGACGCGGGCATCATGGGCGCACGCGACGAGGGTCCCGAGGAGATATTTGAAGACGAAAGTGACGAAAGCCCGGGCCGTGAGGATCTGGAAACCGTAAAAACGGAAGCAGCGACCCAGGCCGTACAAGCAACCGACACCGGCATGCAAGAGCCGCCGCTGTTCGATCCGGACGAGACGGAAGGCCGCGCTACGCAAGCCGGAAATGAACTGGAGGACGGAGCGGAGCTGACCGCCTATCACGAGGCGGAGACGGCGGCGGAAAACGGTGCGCCCGTATCCGTGGAACCCGGCGCAATCGACAGGAAACTTCTCGACCGGCTTCCGATCGGCGTCGCGATAATACGCGAGCCGGACGTCCTCTATGTAAACCGCGCATTTCTTGCGCTGCTTGGCCACCAGGATCTTGGCGAATTGAACCGCGCGGGTGGGCTGGAAGCTCTCTTCGCCGAGCCTGAGGACTGGCCTTCGACAGACAGCGAAGAAAAGACTTTCGAGCGGACCATGCGCGTCAGGCTCGCCGATGGTGGTACGAAGCCGGTGAAAGCGCGGCTTCATGCCGTTCCCTGGGGTGAGGGGCATGCGCTCATGATGTCGCTGCTGGACCGCCATGATCCGCTGCAGGAAGCCGCATTCGACCAGCTGCACATGGCGCAGACCGCGCTTGGCGAGGCGGAACAGCAGATTGCCGAACTCGACACGGTCCTCGAAACGGCAACCGACGGAGTGCTCGTTCTCGACGACCAGGCGACGGTTCTGAAGGTCAACCGTTCCGCGGAAGCCTTGTTCGACGCCGCGCGCGAGGACATGGTGGGCGCATCGCTCATGGAATACCTGGCACCGGAAAGCCACCGCGATGCCAGGGATTATATCGAAGGGCTTGCGAAGAACGGCGTCGCCTCGGTTTTGAACGACGGGCGCGAGGTGATCGGGCGCGTGCGCAACGGAGGGCTAATCCCGCTCTTCATGACCCTGGGCAGGATCGGATCAGACCCAGACACCCCCCGTTTCTGTGCTGTCCTGCGCGACATTACCCAGTGGAAGAAGGCGGAGGAAGAGCTCACCGACGCCAAGCGGCAGGCGGAAAACGCAAGCTCTCAGAAATCGGATTTCCTTGCAAAGATCAGCCATGAAATCCGCACCCCGCTCAATGCCATCATCGGATTTTCCGAGGTTATGATGGAGGAACGCTTCGGCCCGATCGGAAACGACCGCTACAAGGAATACTTGCGCGACATCCATACTTCCGGTTCTCATTTGATGAGCCTCATCAATGACTTGCTTGACCTGTCAAAGATCGAGGCAGGCAAACTGGACCTCACGTTCGAAGCGGTCTCGGCCAACGACATCATCCGCGAGTGCGTCGCGCTGATGCAGCCGCAGGCCAATCGTGAACGCGTTATTATTCGTGCAAGCCTTCCCGGTTCCGTTCCGAATATCGTCGCCGACGGTCGCTCGGTGCGGCAGGTGATCCTGAACCTCCTGTCGAACGCCATCAAGTTCAACCAGCCCGGTGGGCAGGTTATCGTCTCGAGCGCGCTGGAGGATACGGGCGAAGTCGTCCTGAGGGTGCGCGATACGGGTATCGGCATGAGTTCCAAGGACTTGCAGATGGCGCTCGAGCCGTTTCGCCAGCTTCACACAGCTCGTCACGGCGGCGGAACCGGCCTCGGCCTGCCGCTGACGAAGGCCCTTGTGGAGGCAAACCGCGCCGCATTCCGTATCGATTCCGAGCCAAGCCACGGCACACTCGTTGAAATCACCTTTCCACCGCAGCGAGTGCTTGCCGAATAGTGGCAATGCATTGACCTGAAAGCGAAAACCCTTCAACGTCATAAGCTTGAAAAGCCGGTGGAAAGCGGGATTCAACGGCGCCGGCAGCCCCCGCCGCAAAGAAGATTCTAGCAGGTTCAGAATGCTTACCCTGGCCGCCATGGAAGACGCCGCAAAGATCGTTTACGGCGCGATATCCCCGACCCCGCAATACGCATGGCCGCTCATCGGCGAGGCCGTTGGCAAGACGGTCTGGGTCAAGCATGAGAACCACACGCCGATCGGCGCGTTCAAGGTGCGCGGCGGGCTGGTCTATCTCAAGAATTTCGCCGATCACAGCACGACCGGGCAGGGAATTATCTCCGCCACCCGCGGCAACCACGGACAGAGCCTTGCCTTTGCCGCCAAGCGCTTCGGTCTGCCTTGCACCATCGTCGTCCCTCATGGCAACTCCACGGAAAAAAACGCGGCAATGCGGGCTTTCGGCGCCACATTGGTAGAGCACGGGCGGGATTTCGACGAAGCAAAGGCACATGCTTTCGACCTTGCGGAAGAACAGCACCTGCACTTCGTGCCGAGCTTTCACGCCGATCTTGTTCGCGGGGTGGCAACTTACGGGCTAGAGTTTTTGCGCTCCGTGCCCGAACTCGACGTCATCTACGTCCCGATCGGCCTTGGTTCGGGCATTTGCGGGATGATATCCGCTCGCGACGCCCTTGGCCTGAAGACGAAAATCATAGGCGTAGTCTCTTCGAAGGCGGATGCTTATGCCCGCTCCTTCGAGACGGGAGATTACAAGGAAACCGACAGCGCCAGCACCTTCGCCGACGGAATGGCGGTGCGTTGCCCATCGGAGGAAGCGCTAGCGGTTATCCGCGCGGGCGCCGAGGATGTTATCCGCGTCAGCGAGGACGATGTCGCAGAAGCTATGCGCCTTTATTACCGCGCGACCCATAATATCGCGGAAGGAGCAGGCGCAGCGGCGCTCGCGGCCTTGCTAGCCGATGCAAACCGCGGCAGCGTGCCCGGCATCGTGCTGAGCGGCCAGAACGTCGACCGCGATGTTTTCGCCAAGGTGCTCGAGGGCGAAACGCCGGAAATATGATCCTGTGCCGGCGCACCTATCCCCCCTCGCCTGCCGGTACTTATCCTCTCAGGGCGAAAAAGGCCGAAAAAGTTCCAAATCAGGCATTTCCGGGAGAAAAAGAGGGTCGCCAGGTTCTTTTTTAATTCCGTCGTGCCGGAAATTCTCATTCGTATGATTTTTCAAGCGGCTCGCAACGCCCATCCACGCGGGCGGCCCTCCGCACCGCCGTGAGAAGGACGTTTTCATCAACAATTGCACTCGAACGCTCGCACTGGCCATCGTGGCGGGCCTCACCTCATTAATGGGTCCATGACCTGAGGCGCCCAATTCTCGCGAAGGCACTTGCCGCCTCCCCGCCACATTGAAATGAAAAGTATTCACATATTAAAATAATGAATATAGGAAATTTATATTCAGAATAACTGTATTGCAATTTTTTCTTCTTTTTTAATTCCGTATTCTATAGCTTAGAATAACAAACAGAAGATTCTTGATTTGGGAGAGACTTCGTGACATCCGGTTTTCGCAAATTCCTTACAGCTCTGGCTGTCGGGCTGGCTGCCTTTGCGCATGATTCTGCGGCGTCAGACAATGACACGCTGTTAAAGCGGGGCGAATATCTGATGAACGGGCCGGTCGCCTGCGGCAATTGCCACACGCTGGCCGGACCGGACGGACCGGATTATTCGCGCGAACTGGCCGGCGGCCTCGTTTTCGATGCCGAGCCCTTCAAGGCCTATGCCGCGAACATAACACCGGACAACGAGACGGGGATTGGAGCGTGGAGCGATGCGGAACTGGGCAAGGCGATCCGTGAGGGACTGAGACCAGACGGAACGCTGATCGGCCCGCCGATGCCCGTGCCCTTCTATCGCGCGTTGTCGGATGAAGACCTTGCGGCGATCGTCGCCTATATCCGCAGCGTCAAGCCAGTGACAAACGAGATACCCGTCTCCACCTATAATATTCCTCTTCCGCCCGCTTACGGCCCCCCGATCGATAGCCTGAGCGCTCCGTCCCCGAGCGACCAGCTGGCCTACGGCGAATACCTCGTCACGATTTCCCACTGCATGGAATGCCATACGCCGCTGAAGGAAGACGGCCACCCGGATTTCGACAGGCTGGGCGCGGGCGGCAACGAATTCCCCGGCCCATGGGGCGTCTCCGTCTCGCGCAACATCACGCCCGACACGGAAACGGGCCTTGGCGAATGGTCCGACGAGGAGATCAAGACGGCCATCGCCAAGGGCATCAGCCGGGACGGATCCCACCTCCTGCCACCGATGGGCTTTGGCTACTACGCCAATATCACCGAGCCGGATCTCGATGCCATGGTCGCCTATCTGCGCAGCATTCCGGCGCAAAAATCGGAGCACTGACAATTAAAGCCGGCGCGAGCGAATTTGCGCCGGCTTTCCGGTCGAGAAGGATCAGCCGACCCTGGTGGCTTCCGCCACAAAAGCACTCAGCTCTTCACGCATATCAAGCAGGCGGCGTTCCTGATCCGACAGGACGCCCGCGGCAGACTGCACGCTTGCAGCGACCTGCCTGGTCTCATCGGTGGCTTGCTTGAGCCTTTCCATACCCGAGGCGACATCCCGGGTTCCCGCAGCCCCCTGTTCGACGTTGCGCGCGATTTCCCCCGTCGCCACACTCTGCTCTTCGACGGCAGAGGCTATCGCGGTCGCGATTTCACTCAGTTGCTGGATCGTGTCGCTGATGTCGCCATTCGCAGCAACGGCGCGGCTTGTCGCCTCCTGAAGATCGGCGATCTGACGGCCGATATCCTCTGTTGCAGCCGCAGTCTGACCTGACAACGCCTTGACCTCCTGAGCGACAATCGCAAAACCCCTGCCCGCCTCTCCGGCACGAGCGGCTTCGATCGTCGCATTGAGCGCCAGAAGATTGGTCTGCTCGGCGATATCGCCGATAAGGCGAACCACCTCCCCGATCTTGAGCGAGGCTGCTGAAAGTCCCTCAATTTCCGCGTTCATCCGCCGGGAGCGATCGACGGCGCTCGCCGCCGCCTCCGCCGAACCCGACATCTGACGATTGATCTCGGCGATCGCTCCGGTGAGCTCTTCGGCCGAAGCGGAGACGCTTTGCATGTTCACCGAGGCCTGCTCGGCACCAGCGGAAGCGATCATCGATTGCTCGCTCGCTGTCCCGGAAGCATTCGCTACATCCTCCGAGGCGCTGTTCAGGTCCCGGATCGCCGAGGAGACGGTATCGACCACAGCCTGCATCTCGGCATCGAAGCGATCGCCGATTTCGCGGAAACCGTCGTGCTTTTGTTTTATCGCTCGCGTCGCCGCGTTGATGGTTCTCGATGCTTCCAGGAAGCTGCCCACCATCCCCTTTTCCGAGATCAGCCGGAAATGCCGGTTGCGGCTGACGTATTCGAGGCAAGCCTTGGATTCACGCAAGTATGCGTCCGTCCGGTCGATCATCAGATTGACGGCATGCATGAGTTCCGCCATCTCGCCCTTTTCGGGAATACCGACAATGCGCGCTTCGAAGTCGCCTTCCGCAACCCGCTTGCAAACATCGATCACCTTGCGGATCGGCGACTTTTTCGTTCTGAAAAACATCTGGATAACCTCAAGCGGCAACAACGGCGGTACGGGCGCTGTCGCGACCGAGGGATGCGATGAATTCGTCATAGGCCATTCCGGCTTCCGCAAGGATGCTTTCCAGCAAATTCATGGAGGCGGCCAACGCTTCCTTGCCGTTCTTGTGACTGCGCTCCGCTTGCAGCAATTTCGCATAAAGCGGAATAACCTGTTCCTTGACGATTTTCCGGTCGGGCACGCGACGGTTCGAGTGATATGACAGGATCTTGCCATTTACATCGACGCTCGGAGTTACGTGGGCATAAACCCAGTAGTGGTCGCCGAACTTGGTGCGGTTCACCACATAGGCGAAAATCTCGCGCCCTTCGGAAATCGTATCCCAGAGGAGCTTGAAGATGCAGCGGGGCATATCAGGATGCCTGATAATACTGTGCGGCTTTCCCAAGACTTCACTTTCCGTATAGTCCGCGATATCCAGGAAAATTTTATTAGCGTATGTAATCCTGCCTCTAAGATCTGTTTTGCTAACAATTATTTCATTTTCTTCAAAATATCTCTCTTGACTATTTGAATGTATATCTAATCGCAGCGCGTGTTTACTTGCCATGAATATTCTTGCCTTGCATCGCCTATTCTGCAAGCCGTCATACGTTTTTTCACGTAAAACACCTGTTAATATCGACATACGTAAGAACCCGCATGGCGCTATCCAATTGAGGATTCGAGGGTAACCTGACGCAGGGTCGCTTTCAGGCGGCAGCCATGCGCCCCGCGTTGACGGCGGTGATGGCTTCACGCCCGCCAGACAGGGATGCATGGGTGATCATGATATGCTCAAGATGTTGATTCTGGAGCGATTTCCAAACACGCAAGCGATCCCGCTTTCGTGGAAAGCTCTCTAAAAGCGAGGACTTTCAATGCGCGCTGCTATCGTCAGAAACTTCAATGAAGACCTTTCCATCGAGGACGTTGCCGATCCGGCCTGTCCGGAAAATGGCGTGGTGCTCGAAGTCGCGGCCTGCGGCGTCTGCCGTTCCGACCACCACGGCTGGATCGGCGAACACCCGCGCATCAAGAATGGCTCCATTCTCGGCCACGAATATTGTGGAACCGTAGTCGAGGCGGGAGCGCGCGCAACCCATGCTATCGGCGACCGCCTCATTGCCCCATTCATTCTTGCTTGCGGCAGTTGCCCGGCCTGTCATACCGGCGTCTCCAATACGTGCCCGAACCAGATCGTGCCCGGCTTCAGTGCACCGGGCGCTTATGCCGAATACGTGGCCGTACCGTTCGATCACAATCTCGTACATCTGCCCGAAACGATGTCGCCGGCCCTCGCGGCCGGGCTCGGTTGCAGGGTGACGACCGCCTGGCATGCGCTGACCGACCGCGCCGCCCTCAAGCCTGGAGAGTGGGTAGCCGTTCATGGCACCGGCGGGATCGGCCTTGCCACCATGCTCCTGGCAAAGATGCTGGGGGCGCAGGTGGTCGTCGTCGATATCGTCGAGGAAAAGCTGAATCATGCGAAGCAATTGGGAGCGGACGCAGCCGTGAATGCTGCCGAAACCGATGCAGCGGCCGCGATCCGCGACATTACGAGAGGCGGCGCGCAGGTCTCGATCGAAGCGCTCGGGATCGAGGCAACCACCAATGCGTCGATCGAATGCCTGGCAACGCTCGGTCGCCATGTTCAAGTCGGTATGCCGGTGGGCCATACCGCCTGGATGAAGATCAATATGAACGCCGTTTACATGAAGAACCTTGCGGTTTACGGGACGCGCGGGATGCCAGCCTGGAAATATCCCGCGCTGCTTGGAATGATCGAGCGAGGTGCGGTTGACCTGAGTCCAATGGTCGCCAGGGAAATTCCATTGTCAGGCGCCAGTGCGGAGCTTAGGGCGATGAACGGACCCACGCCTCCGGGTACAGCGGTCATCACCAACTTCAAGCAATAATGCCGGGATGCGACGAATGCCTGCATAAAGCCTTCGCACGCACGGCAGACGGATGCCGAATGACATCTACCGTGTCTTGAGGTCCAAAATATCGCGGCGGCCCTCGCGATCGCCACGCACAAATAATCTTGCCTGTCAGAGCCTTACCGGCAACGGCCATGTCGGACCGCGGCCAAAAACTGGAAGGCAAAGCTCAAGTTAGTTTAGAACAATTCTAACCTATTGAATTCATTCAACTTTTCATTGACAGCATGGCCGCCGACGATATTATTGCCGCCGTTGAATGGAGAATGATACTCATTCTCAAAGAACCGGCTCGGGCTCGAAGAACCGACGCTGGGCCCGAAGAACCAACATCAGGGCCTTGCACCCTGATTGCGTGGAGACAGAAATGAACAAGACTTCCCTGGCCGGCCGCGTTGCGGCCGCAGCCACCGGCCTTTTGACCGTTGCCGCCTTAACGCTGCCCGCATCCGCCGCGGGCGAAGTCAATATCTACTCCTACCGCCAGCCGGAGTTGATCGAGCCGCTACTCGACGCCTTCACGGAAAAGACCGGCATCAAGACGAATGTCATCTTCGCCGACAAGGGCCTTGCGCAGCGCATGCAGGCGGAAGGCGAAAACTCGCCGGCCGATATCCTGATGACCGTCGACATCGGCCGCCTCGACGGGGCGAAGGCGCTCGGCGTGACGCAAGCCGTCGATTCCGAGATCATCAACGCCAATATTCCGGCCGAATTCCGCGATCCGGAAGGCCACTGGTTCGGCCTGACGACCCGCGCGCGCGTCGTTTTTGCCTCCAAGGAACGCGTGACGCAGGACGCCATCACCTACGAAGAACTGGCCGATCCGAAGTGGAAGGGCCGCATTTGCACACGCTCCGGGCAGCACCCCTATAACATCGGCCTGTTCGCTTCCGTGGTCGCCCACAAGGGCGAAAAGGCGGCGGAGGAATGGCTCGCGGGCCTGCGCGACAACCTTGCCCGCAAGCCAGCAGGCAACGATCGTGGCCAGGTGCAGGGAATTTACTCGGGCGAATGCGACATCGGCCTCGGCAACACCTACTACATGGGCAAGATGCAGACGAACGAGAAGGAGCCGGAGCAGAAGGAGTGGGCGAACTCCGCCAAGATCCTTTTCCCGACGAGCGCCGAAGGCGGCACGCATGTGAATATTTCCGGAGTGGTTATGGCGAAATATGCGCCCAATCACGACGAAGCGCTCAAGCTGATGGAATATCTGTCGTCGGCTGAAGCGCAGCAGATCTACGCGAAATCGAACTTCGAATATCCGGTGAAGCCGGGTGTGGAGGCATCCGAACTCGTGCGCTCCTGGGGCTCCTTTACGCCGGACGATCTGCCGCTTTCGGAGATTTCCGCACACCGCAAGACGGCGAGCGAACTGGTCGACAAGGTCGGGTATGACGATGGTCCGGCAAGCTGACCGTTCGGCTTGAACGCGCAACTTCGACGATGCCGGGGGGACAGCCTCCGGCATCGCTCGTTTTACGAAAATAAACGAAGACACGTCGCATCCGATGACCGACGCCACCCGCCTGCAACCTGAAAAAGCGGCACCATTTCGAGCGCCTGTCTCGGAAGCCGCGAAGGGCGGCGCGCTGACCGCCATGTCCCGCACCGACCTAGCCTGGCTGGTATTCGCAGGCATTGTGGCCGGTTTCATGCTGCTGCCGATCGCAAGTCTTCTGGTGCTTGCGCTGGAACCCACCGGCGATATCTGGGAGCATCTCATCGGCACCGTGCTGCCGCGCTCTCTTGTCACGACCGCGCTTCTCATGCTTGGCGTCGGCGCAATCACGCTGGTGGTGGGCGTAGGCACGGCATGGCTCGTTACCATGTGTCGCTTTCCAGGCCAGCGCATTTTCGACTGGGCGCTTTTGATCCCGCTTGCCGTGCCAACCTATATCGTCGCCTATTCCTACGTCGAGGTTCTGAACTATACCGGGCCCGTGCAAACGGCGATCCGGGCCGTCTTCGGCTTCCAGACCTCGCGCGAATACTGGTTTCCCGAGATCCGCTCGCTGGGCGGCGCGATCTTCGTCATGGGTCTGGTGCTCTACCCCTATGTGTACCTTACGACGCGTGCGACCTTTCTGCTGCAGTCGGCCTGCACGCTCGACGTGTCGCGCACGCTGGGTGCGGGACCCATGCGGCTTTTCTTCCAGGTAGCGCTGCCGCTTGCGCGACCGGCGATCGTCGTCGGCATGTCGCTTGCGATGATGGAGTGCCTGAACGACATTGGCGCCGTCACCTTCTTCGGCGTCAAGACGATGACCTTTTCCGTCTACGACACCTGGGTGAACCGATCTTCCCTCGCCGGCGCGGCACAGCTTGCATGCACCATGCTCGTCATCGTCTTCGCACTTTTGTGGCTTGAGCGGCATGCGCGCCGCAAGCAGCGCTTTCACGTAACCACCACGCGTTATATCGGCCTGCCAAGCTACCGGCTGACAGGTGCCCGCGCGTGGGCGGCATGGGCAGCCTGCGCCGCCCCCATCGCGCTCGGCTTCGCCGTCCCGGCGTGGCCGCTCGTCGACTACATCTCGCGCCGTTTCGACGCCCTTACCGACCCACGCCTTCTGGACGCCACCTGGAACAGCCTGACGCTTTCGCTTTCCGCCGCAATAATGACCATAGTCGTGGCGACGGTGCTGACCTATGCCCAGCGGGTCAACCGCAACGCCGGCATCCGCTTTCTCGGACGCACGGCTTCAATCGGCTACGCCATCCCGGGCACGGTTCTGGCCGTCGGCCTGCTGGTGCCGCTTGCAGCCTTCGACAATGCGCTGGACGGCGTCACCGAGCGGCTTTTCGGCTTCGGCACCGGGCTTTTGATCGTGGGATCGGGGGCCGCCCTTGTCTACGCCTATGTGGCGCGCTTCCTCGCGGTCGCCTATGGCCAGGTGGAAGGCGGGCTCGGCAAGGTGACACCGCATCTCGACATGGCCGCACGCACACTTGGCCGCAACTCCCTGACGACGCTTCGCGAAGTGCATCTGCCGTTGATCCGCCCCGTGCTGCTTTCGGCCATGCTGCTTGCCTTCGTGGACTGCATGAAGGAGCTTCCGGCGACGATCCTGCTCAGGCCCTTCAACTTCGAGACGCTGGCGACGACGGTCTATAACGCCGCCTCGCGCGGCGCTTTCGAGGATGGCGCCCTGCCCGCACTTCTTATCGTGCTTGTCGGCCTTGTTCCGGTGATCCTGCTTGCGCGCACATCGGCCGCCACTTTCCGCGACCGGCGGGGAAGCCGGGTGAGCTGAGCGCCCTTCTTCTCCGTAAAAGCTTTTTTATTCAACGCGCTTCTGGCAGATTTGCTGTTTCAGCCAGGGATTATGCGTCATGGAGAAGAAGAACCAGATCAATTTCTGGTACGCTGCCGGAGCTATCTTTCTCGTCTTTCTGTTCCAGAGCTGGTGGATCACCCATACCACCTATGAAAGCATACCTTTTTCCGAATTCGAGCAGCTCCTGAAGGACGGCAAGATCGCCGAAATCACCGTCCGGCAGGAGACGATCGAGGGTAAATTCAAAAACCCGCTCGACGACGGGAAACAATATTTCACAACCAACCGCGTCGACCTGCCTTTGGCGGAAGTCCTGAACAAATACGGCGTGCAGTACAACGGCACGGTTCAGGAAACCTTCCTGACGAATATCCTGTCCTGGGTGTTGCCCGTCCTCTTCTTTTTCGGGCTTTGGATGTTCTTCATTCGAAAGATTGCGGAAAAGCAGGGCATGGGCGGCTTCATGACCGTCGGCAAATCCAAGGCGAAGATCTATGTGGAATCAGACACGAAGGTGACCTTCGCCGATGTCGCGGGCGTGGACGAGGCCAAGGAAGAGTTGAAGGAAATCGTCGATTTCCTGCAGGACCCGCAAAGCTACGGGCGGCTTGGCGCGCACGCGCCGAAAGGCATCCTGCTCGTCGGCCCGCCGGGCACCGGCAAGACGCTGCTGGCACGCGCCGTCGCCGGCGAGGCGGGCGTGACCTTCTTTTCAATTTCCGGTTCCGAATTCGTGGAAATGTTCGTCGGCGTGGGGGCCGCGCGCGTGCGCGACCTCTTCGAACAGGCGCGCAAGCAGGCGCCTGCCATCATCTTCATAGACGAACTGGACGCGCTGGGGCGCGCACGCGGCGTGAACGTCGTGCAGTCCAACGACGAAAAGGAACAGACGCTCAACCAGCTTCTTGCCGAGCTGGACGGCTTCGACCCCTCCGTCGGCATCATCCTTCTGGCGGCGACGAACCGGCCGGAGGTACTCGATCCGGCGCTCCTGCGCGCAGGGCGCTTCGACCGGCAGGTGCTGGTCGACCGGCCCGACCGCAAGGGGCGGCGCGCGATCCTTGACGTTCATGTCAGGAAGATCACGCTCGACCCCGATATCGATCTTGACCGGGTGGCGCAGATCACCGCGGGCTTCAGTGGCGCGGACCTTGCCAATCTCATCAATGAAGCGGCCCTCCTCGCCACCCGCCGCAAGGGGGAATTCGTCACCCAGGACGATTTCACCAACGCGGTTGAGCGCATCGTGGCGGGGCTTGAACGCCATTCGCGTGTGCTGTCGGACATCGAGCGGCGCACCGTCGCATACCATGAAATGGGCCACGCCCTCGTCGCGGCCAATCTTTCCGGCGTGGACCCGGTGCACAAGATATCCATCATCCCGCGCGGCGTCGGCGCGCTCGGCTATACCATGCAGCGGCCGACGGAGGACCGCTTCCTGCTCGCGGCGCAGGACCTTGAAAACCGCATGGCGGTGCTCATGGGCGGACGGGCGGCGGAAAGAATAGTCTTCGGAAGGATATCCACCGGAGCTTCCGACGACCTGCAGCGGGTCACCGAAATCGCCCGCGAAATGGTCATGCGCTACGGCATGGATGAAACGCTGGGCAACCGCGTTTATGCCGCGCAGCGACAGTCGTTCCTGGGCCAGCCGGGCGTGGATGGACCGGAGGTCTCCCAGGAAACGTTGCGCGAAATCGACCTTGCCGTGCGCGAACGCGTGGAAAACGCCTTCGAGCAGGCAACGGGCGTTTTGACCGAGCACAGAACGGAACTCGATGAGGGCGCTACGCTGCTTCTGGAAAAAGAAACGCTCACGGCCGAGGATTTCCCGCCGCTGAAATCCAAAGCCGCGCGGGAAAAGAACCTGGCGGAAACATGAAACCGGCCGCGAAAGCCGCGGCCGGCGATATCGTCAGCTAAAGCCGAACACCGTCAAACCGCGACGGTGAGCTTTGCCTTCGTCTTTTCCTTCACCTCTTCAACCGTGACGTCCGGCGCAAGCTCGATCAGCTTCAGCCCGTCCTCCGTGACGTCGAAGACGCCGAAGTTGGTGATGATGCGGTTGACGCAGTGAACGCCGGTCAGCGGCAGCGTGCACTCCGGCAGGAGCTTGGGATCGCCCGCCTTGGAGGTGTGGTCCATGATGACGACGACGCGCTTCACACCGGCGACAAGGTCCATCGCCCCGCCCATGCCCTTGACCATCTTGCCCGGGATCATCCAGTTGGCGAGATCGCCCTTTTCGGAAACTTCCATGGCGCCGAGGATCGACAGGTCGATGTGGCCGCCGCGGATCATCCCGAAGCTGTCGGCGGACGAGAAATAGCTCGTCTGCGGCAGTTCGGTGATGGTCTGCTTGCCGGCGTTGATGAGATCGGCATCGATCTCGTCTTCGGTCGGGAACGGGCCCATGCCGAGCATGCCGTTTTCCGACTGGAGCGTCACGTGAACGCCTTCGGGAATGTAATTCGAAACGAGCGTCGGGATGCCGATGCCGAGGTTGACGTAGAAACCGTCTTCCAGTTCCTGCGCGGCGCGTTTCGCCATGTCTTCGCGGGTCCAGGCCATACTGCTTTTCTCCGTGATCTCAAGCGGCGGAACGCACGGTGCGCTTCTCGATGCGCTTCTCGTGGCTTCCGACAACGATGCGGTCGACAAAGATGCCGGGGGTGTGGATGTAGTCGGAATCGAGCTCGCCGACCTCGACAAGTTCCTCCACTTCCACCACGCAAGCCTTGCCGGCGGTCGCCATCATCGGATTGAAGTTGCGCGCCGTCTTGCGGTAGATGAGGTTGCCTTCCTTGTCGGCCTTCCAGGCCTTGACGAGGGAAAGGTCCGCCACGAGGCCCGTCTCCATGACGTAGGTCTCGCCGTTGAAATCCTTGTGCTCCTTGCCTTCCGCGATAAGCGTGCCCACGCCCGTCTTGGTATAGAAGCCCGGAATGCCGGCGCCGCCGGCACGGATGCGCTCTGCGAGCGTGCCTTGCGGGTTGAACTCAAGCTCAAGCTCGCCGTTCAGGTACTGGCGCTCGAACGTGGCGTTCTCGCCGACGTAGGAAGAGACCATCTTCTTGATCTGGCGCGTCTGCAAGAGCAGGCCGAGACCGAAATCGTCGACGCCGGCATTGTTGGAGATCGCCGTGATCCCCTTGGTGCCGCTGTCGCGCAGCGCCTCGATCAGGTTTTCAGGAATGCCGCAAAGGCCGAAGCCTCCGGCCATGATGGTCATTCCGTCGAAAAGATAGCCTTCCAGCGCGGATGCCGCGTCCGGATAAACTTTGTTCATAGGGGTCTCCCTGGCGTTGGTCCGGAACGCCGCGTGCCGATGGGGCGCCCGCAAGCTGTGCTGTGCGAACGCTTGCAAACCCAGCAGCCACGAAACCGCTCCGCTACAGCTCACCCTGCGTTTGTCCGGTCCAATGGACCTGATGGCGACATGTGATAACGCCCGCGCCGCACAATCACAAGCCAAGGCTTTTGTCGTCCTTGCAAAGATTCATTTGTCGCCCTTGCAAAGATTCGAAAGTTGGATCGGCCCGATGTCTTTGCGCTTGATAAGGCCGCATTGAGGGCCTATCCCGCTTACCATGGCATCGACAGAGTCAGCATCGGCGAGACGCGGGGGCACCCGCTTCGCGAGGCCCATATTCATCGGGATCGTCGCCGTAGCGGCGCTTGCCTTCGTGGCAAGTCTCGCACTGCCGCTGCTCGTTTCGACGGATGCTGCGAAGGATCGCCTGGAGGAAGCTGTTTCCAACTGGCTGGGAGCACGCGTGACCATAGACGGCGCGGCCGAATTGAGCCTCCTGCCAGATTTGCGCCTGACGCTTGCCAATGTGCGCCTGGAAGGCCGCGACGGGCAGTGGAGTGCGGATTGCCCGCTGCTTTCCGCCAGCCTTGACCCGGCTTCGATCATCGGCGGGGATTTCGCGCCGGAGTATTTTTCAATCTCCAATCCGGACATACGCCTCGCCGCCATGACTGGCGACGAAAACGGAAGTGAGCCGCCGCTTCACCGGGCCCAGCGCGAGCTTGCAAGGCTGTTTCGCCGGCAACTTTCGATTCGCGGCGGCACGGTCACGCTTGAACATGCTGAATCCGGAGCGAATTCCGGCCACGAACGCGATCCCGCATTCGTGGAAGACGCTCCGGGTCAGGTGACGTATGCGCCCCAGATCATGGCGCTGAACGCGACATTCAAAGCTGATGAAAACGGTGAAAATGCACAATTGGACGGCCGGTTCGACTATGCCGGCGAGCGTTTCGAGCTGGCCCTCGGCGTAAGCGATGCCGAAGCGCTGACGGGAAAACGCCCGGGAACGCTGGCATTCGAGCTTGCCTCTCCCTCGATCGGAATCACCTTCAATGGCCGCATCATGGGGAAGAAGGCGGACCGTGTGGACGGTAGCCTTACGGTGTCGTCGAACGACATCGCAAGATTGGTCGGGGCGGGCGAAAGTCCTGCGGCCATCAAGACGTTACGCCTGTCGGGTGAAGGAATTTTCAGCCTCCAGGCGCTTGAATTCGATCGGGCGACGCTTGATGTCGACGGTAACATCGCCGACGGGAGACTGTCCCTTCATGCCATGTCCAACCGGCCAAGCGCGGAAGGTACACTTGCCTTCGACAGTCTCGATCTTTCAGCTTTCGAGCCCGCGATTTCGGGCCTCCTTGAGGACACAGGGCAGGCAAGCCGGCCGCTTTCGGCCCTTCTCGGCACCTTCGATCTCGATCTTCGGCTTTCAGCCGCAAACGTGAAAATGCGAAGCGCCGTCCTGGGGCGAAGCGCACTGGCGCTGCTCATGAAGGAAGGCAATCTCACAATCGACGTGAGTGAGGCGGGAGTAGCTGAGGGAACGGGACGCGCGCACCTCAGGCTGACGCCAGCCTCGGGTTCGCCCGACCTCTATTCCCTGGAAGCCAACGCCGAACTCATGAATGCAACGCCCGTCGCCAGTTTCGCCATACCTCTTCTGCCACGAGGCGGACGCGCCTCCATGTCGATCCAGGCAAGGTCCAGGGGAGAGACCGCCGCCTTGTTGCGAAGGAAACTGACAGCCTCCATCCGCTTCGAATTCTCAGGCAACGGGGTGGAGGCGCTCGATCTGGACCGCGAGATCGCCGCGCTTGGCAACCCCGCATTCACAGGCCCGAATTCAACCGGCGGCACACCCCTGGTTCGCCTGGAGATCTCCGGCAGGAAGCGCGGCGAAAATCTGGAAATCGACGCAATCGACGCCGAGACGGAGCGACTTTCGATTTCCGCGCATGGCACGCTGAGCAGGTCTGACGGTGCATTGTCGCTTCAAGGCACTGCCCGTCCGCTCCCGACCGAACCCACAGAGGACGGTGCTGACAAAGTTTCCACAGCAGCCTCCCCGCCAAAAACCCCGTTCAAGGTGGAGGGAACATTGGCGGAACCCGCCTTCCTGCCGAACTGATTTCCATTATCTTGCAGCGGTTGCCATTTTAAGGTGCGATCTTTATTCAGCCTTGCGCCTCCGCCCGGCGGATGTCGCGCTGCCTGCGCGCCTCCTGCTGCTTGGTCACCAGCGAGGCAGCGATTACGCCAACCGTGACGATGGCGACGAGAACAGTGCAAACCGCGTTGATTTCCGGTGTGACGCCAAGACGAACCTGACTGTAGATCTTCATCGGCAGCGTCGTCGCCCCCGGCCCCGTTGTGAAGCTCGCGATCACCAGATCATCCAGCGACAGGGTGAAGGCAAGCATCCAGCCGGCAACGACGCCCGGCAGGATAATTGGCAGGGTGACGGCAAAGAACGTCTTGAACGGCGGGCAGCCAAGATCCATCGCCGCTTCTTCCACCGAACGGTCGAAACCGGCAAGACGCGATTGCACGACCACGGCGACATAACACATGGAAAACGTGGTGTGGGCGATCATCACCGTCCAGAACCCGCGCGTCTGATCCACTGCCACGAACAAAAGCAGGAGCGAAAGACCGAGGATCACCTCTGGCATGACGAGGGGCGCGTAGATCATGCCCGAAAACAGTGTACGCCCCAGAAACCGCCCTGACCGCACGAGAACGAGCGCGGCGATTGTGCCAAGCACAGTGGCGATCGTGGCTGACGTGAAGGCGACCCGAGCAGTGACCCAGGCGGCGTCCAGAAGCTGCTGGTTGCGCAGCATCTCGCCGTACCACTTCGTTGAAAACCCGGCCCAGACGGTAACGAGGCGCGACTCGTTGAATGAATAGACCACAAGCAGGACGATCGGGAGGTAAAGGAAGGCAAACCCGAGCACCAGCGAGGTGAGGTTGAACCAGCTCGGCCCCTTACGCATGGCGCCCCTCCCCTTCGGCCACCTTCGAACGCCAGCTCATGCGTCTTTCTCCGAAGCGCGCTGCTGCTGGTTCTGGAAAAGCACGATCGGCACGACCAGGATCAACAGGAGAATGACGGCAACTGCCGATGAAACCGGCCAGTCGCGATTGGCGAAGAACTCGCTCCACAGCGTCTTGCCGATCATCAGCGTTTCCGACCCGCCGAGCAGGTCCGGGATCACGAATTCGCCGACGGCGGGGATGAAGACGAGGAAACAGCCTGCGATGACACCGGGAAGCGAAAGCGGAACGGTGATCTTCCAGAACGCCTTCCACGGCGGGCAGCCGAGATCGGACGCGGCTTCAAGCAGGCTTTCGTCAAGCTTTTCCAATGTCGCGTAAAGCGGCAATACAAGGAACGGCAGGTAGGAATAGACGATGCCGATATAGACGGCGGCGTTCGTGTTCAGGATCGTCAGCGGCTCATCTATCACGCCGATTGAAA
The DNA here is from genome assembly GCF_009826895.1 of Stappia sediminis. Classification (GTDB taxonomy): domain Bacteria; phylum Pseudomonadota; class Alphaproteobacteria; order Rhizobiales; family Stappiaceae; genus Hongsoonwoonella; species Hongsoonwoonella sediminis. The sequence continues at coordinate 168,875 of NZ_WUMV01000007.1, forward strand.
GCAGCGCCTGATTGAGAAGCCCTTCGTTCTTGAGAATGCCGATCCACGCGTAGACGCGTATCAGAAAGCTCGTCCAGAACGGCAGGATCACAAGCATGAGCAGCGTGGGACGCCAGGCTGCGGGGGCGCGCGCCATGCCATAGGCCAGCGGGTAGCCGATCACGAGCGTTATGGCGGTGGAGGTTGCCGCTATCCACACACTTGAAAGATAGGACTTCCAGTAAAGCGCGTCCTGCGTCAGCCAGATGTAGTTTTCGAAGCTGAATGCGGCGAAATTTTCCCTCAATCCCTGCCAGCCTTCCGCCAGATCGAACGTCGGCAGATAGGGCGGGATGGCAACGGCGATCTCCGACAGGGAGATCTTGAAGACGATGAAGAACGGCGCAAGGAAGAAGAACAGCAGCCACGCGTAGGGGATTGCGATCAGGAGCCAGCCGCCGAGGCTTCGCTTTCTCTTCAGAGCGGGGGCGGCTTCGACGTCCGCCCCGGGCGCTGCGGTATCGACCATCGATCTCTCCCCTTCACCCGCTCATCGCGTCAGGATGACGCCGGCATCCTCGTCCCAGGAAAGCCAGACGTTGTCTTCCCACGAGATTGGACGCTCGACCGTGCGCGTGATGTTGGCGACGGTCGATTTCAGGATGAGATCCTCAGCCGCCTTCGCATGGAAAATCGAGACATCGCCCAGATACCCTATGTCCCAGATTTCGGCTTCAGCCGCATTGGCTGTACCATTTTGCGGCGCATCGAACCCCAGGCGTATCTTTTCCGGCCGAATCGCGAACCAGACAGTGTCCCCCACGTTCGCATCCGTTGGCTGGGAGACGGCGATTTCGCGTTCGAGATTCGGCGCCTTGAGTCGTGTCACGGTCCCGTTCCTGGAAGCGACCCTGGCCTCGATCAGGTTGATGGAGCCGATAAAATCGGCGACGAAACGGGAGTTGGGCGTTTCGTAAATTTCGGCGGGCGTAGCAACCTGGATGATGCGGCCCCTGTCCATGACCGCGATCCTGTCCGCCACGGTCATCGCCTCTTCCTGGTCGTGCGTGACGATCAGGAAGGTCATGCCAAGTTCGGTCTGAAGGTCCATCAGCTCGAACTGGGTTTCCTCGCGAAGCTTGCGGTCGAGCGCGCCAAGCGGCTCGTCAAGCAGCAGCACTTTCGGTTTCTTGGCAATGGAGCGCGCCAGCGCCACGCGCTGCCTTTGTCCGCCGGAAAGCTGATGCGGTTTTCGCTTGGCGAAATCCTCAAGCTTCACGAGTTTCAACATCTGCTGAACCCGCGCTTCGATCTCGCCTTTCGGCAATTTGTCCTGCTGGAGGCCGAAGGCAATGTTCCTTTCCACGCTCATATGCGGAAAAAGCGCGTAGGACTGAAACATCATGTTGGCGGGTCGGCGATAGGGCGGCACGCCCGCAAGGTTCTGCCCGTCGAGGAAGATTTCGCCGGCGCTCGGCTCCTCGAAGCCGCCGAGCATGCGCATCATCGTCGTCTTGCCGCAACCGGACCCGCCCAGAAGCGCGAAAAACTCGCGCTCGTAGATCGTCAGCGACAGGTTGTCGACGGCGGTGAAATCGCCGAAGCGCTTCGTTACGTTGCGAAACTCGATGAACGGCTTCGCGTTGCCGCTCTCCCACGGCGTGAAATCACGCCGGACCGGACCGATGGGTTTCTTCGCCAAGGCCCCCTCCAGAAAATGAAAGGCCCGGGCGACTGCCGCCCGGGCCTCGAAGCGATTACTGACCGCTCTTGATTTTGGTGAAGAGGCGGGTGCGGGCTCTAAGCGCTTTCGGCGACTTGGTAGTCGTCGTGTAGAGCTTGTCTATCGTCTCCTGAGGCGGGTAGATCGCCGGATCGCTCAGGACCTCCTCGTCGATCAGCTTCTGGCTCGCCTTGTTGCCGTTGGCGTAAAAGACATAGTCGGTCGCCTTGGCGATCACATCCGGGCGCAGGATGTAGTTGATGAACTCATGAGCCTCTTCCACATGCGGCGCGTCCGCCGGGATCGCCATATTGTCGAACCACATCAGCGCACCTTCCTGCGGGATCGAATATTCGACCGTCACACCCGCATCGGCTTCCGCCGCCCGGTCGCGCGCCTGAAGCACATCGCCCGACCAACCGACGGCAACGCAGATATCGCCGTTGGCAAGCGCATTGATGTATTCGGAGGAATGGAACTTCTGGATGTAAGGACGAACCTTCATCCAAAGCTCGGCCGCCTTCTCGAAATCCGCCGGGTCCGAACTGTCCGGATCGAGGCCGAGGTAGTTGAGCGCCGCCGGGAACAGTTCATCCGCCGTATCGAGCACGTGAATGCCGCAGGACGAAAGCTTCTCGGCGTTCGCCGGATCGAAGATAAGCGACCAGCTGTCGACCGGGGCATCTTCGCCGAGCACTTCCTTGACCTTTTCGACATTGTAGCCGATGCCGGTCGTGCCCCACATGTAGTTGATCGCGTGCTCGTTGCCCGGATCGAACTTTTCGATACGGGTCATGATCTGCGGCCAGAGGTTGTCCCAGTTCGTCAGCTTCGATTTGTCGAGCTTCTGGAAGACGCCCGCCTGAATCTGGCGGCCGAGGAAAGTGCCGGTCGGAACGACGACATCATAGCCCGTGCCGCCGGAAAGAAGCTTGGTCTCCAGGATCTCGTTGCTATCGAAGACGTCGTAGACGACCTTGATGCCGGTCTCCTTGGTAAAGTCCTCAAGAATCGATTCGTCGATATAATCCGACCAGTTATAGACATTGACGACGCGCTCCTGCGCCCCGGCCGCGCCCGCGGCCGCAAGCCCCAGAAGGGCAACGCTTGCAAACAGCAGTTTCTTCATGATGCGTACCTTCCGCTCTTCCCCTTGTGTCGCGACCGTTCTTCGAGGCGGTCGCCTGCCTTGTCTTTGTTACGGATGCCGCGTCCGGCGGCTGCCCAGCCCTTATCCAACTTCAGCGTAAAAGCGATCCGCCTCACTCTCAAGCCGCTCGAAAGCCCCGGACGTCATTTTCTACGGATTTTCCGCAAGCGAGTGACACGCTTGATTTCAGAGGCTTATCCCCCTTTTTTGATGCCCCTCCATAAGCTGGAATTTCTCAAAGATAAGTCTGCCGCTCAAGTGGCGAAATCTCTCGGCCGAAAGCGTTGAGTTCCTCCCGCTTGATGTCCACCAGCACCTTGTGAAGCTCGGGCCCCACCGCCTGCTTCATGCGCTCCGACGCTTCGAAAGCGTCGATCGCCTCGTCCATCCAGGGCGTAAGACGGGGCGCGCGCTTCTCATAGGCATTGCCTTCCACCGGCGGCGGCGGATCGATCTTCTGCTCAAGCCCTTCCATCATGCCGGCAAGCACGCCCGCCAACACGAGATAGGGATTGGCGTCCGCGCCGGCGATGCGGTGTTCGATACGCGCGGCTTCCGGCTTTGCGGCGGGAACACGAAGGGCAACCGAACGATTGTCGAAACCCCAGCAGATCGATGTCGGGGCGTAGGAGCCGGGCTGCATGCGGCGAAAGCCGTTGAAGGTCGACACGAAGAGAAGATGCGCCTCCGTCATCGTGTCGAGAAGTCCCTTGATCGCATGTCCCTGGCGCATCGCGCCCTCATCTTCTACGGCGAAAATGTTACCCCCATCGTCCTCCATGCTCACGTGAACGTGCATGCCGTTGCCGGGCCACTCCACGAAGGGCTTGGCCATGAAGGAAGCCTTCAGGTCATGCTTTCGCGCGACCCCGGCGACGAGACGGCGCAACATCACCGCATCATCAGCAGCGGCGACCGGGTTGTTGCGGTGATGGAGATTGAGCTCGAACTGACCGGGCGCGGCTTCCGAAACCGCCGCATCGGCGGGAATGCCCTGCGCCTCGGCACTGCGGCGGATCTCGTCCACCAACGGCATCAGCATTTCAAGATCCGACAGCGCATACATGTTCTGCCGGGCGGGCCCCAGATGGGTCGCAAACAACGGCTTCGGCGGACCCGACCAGTCGCTGTCGTCCTGATCCTCGAAAAGATAGAACTCGAGTTCGAAGGCGCAGGTCGCCGAAAGGCCCTTCTCGGCAAGCCGATCGACGATGCGCGAAAGCACATGGCGCGGGTCTATCATGAAAGGCGTGCCGTCGCGGTGGTACATGGAAAGCAGGACCTGCGCCGTCGAACGCTCCGCCCAGGGCACGAGTTTCAGCGTGTCCGCGTTCGGCCAGCAGACGCCGTCCTTGTCGCCGGTCTCGATGTGAAGGCCCGTCTCCTCCACCTCGCGGCCCCACACATCAAGGCCGAACAGGGAAAAGGGAAGCGCGACGCCATCCTCGAAAACCTTTTTGAGCGCGCTTGCCGGCAGCCACTTGCCGCGCAGCACGCCATTCGTATCCGGCAGTATGACCTCCAAAGTATCGAGATCGGTATTTTCCGCAAGAAAGGCGTGAACCGCCTCCCGCCAGCCCTCGCTTCCCGAGGGGCGCTCCATGCCGGAGCGCGCAGCTTGCAACATAAGATCCTCCAGATCGCCGAGAGCAGATGCCGCGAAAACGGCGCCCATATTGCCCGGCGCTGAAAAATGTGATCACGTAGCGTAGAAACTGTCAAGCGAAGCCCGACGGCAAACCAAGATCCATGAATATGCCAATTGCAGAAGCAGCGCACGGCGACAAACGTGAAACCGTGCCGTCCGGACGGGGTTCCACGCGCGAACGTGTGGAACGCAGCCTGCGCTATGCGCTCCTGACGGGGCGTTTCGTGCCCGGCCGCCCGGTGACGTTGCGCGGGCTGGCACAGGACCTTGGCGTGAGCCCCATGCCCGTGCGCGAGGCGCTTCGTTCGCTCGCCGCCGAAAAGGCGCTCGACATCAAGCCGAACGGGCGCGTGCAGGTGCCGACGATGACGCCGGAGCGGCTTGCCGAGATCCTGAAGGCGCGGCTCATGCTGGAGCCCGAGCTGGCCACAAGGGCCGCAGGCAGCCTTGAATTGGCGGACGCCAGGGCGCTGAAAGAGCTCGACGACGCAATCGACCTGAGCATCGATGGCGGCGACGCGGAAACCTATATGCGGCTCAATCACGCCTTCCATTTCCACGTTTATCGCGCGGCAAGGTCCGAAGTGCTGCTGCCGCTCGTGGAAAGCCTCTGGCTGCAGTTCGCTCCCTTCATGCGCATCGTCTACGGGCGCGTCGGCACGGCGGTGCTGGAAGATCACCACAAGGAGGCGATCGCCGCTGTGGCCGAAGGTAACGCAGAAGCGCTGCGGGCGGCCATCGCGGCGGACATACTTGGCGGCATGAAGCTGCTTCAGGATGCCGGCTATGAAGCAATTCCCGATACATATTCGACCAAAGATTGACACATGAAGTTTTGTGATCACAAATAGACGCCACAATTCCGGACCCTGAATTTGCCAATATGCTCAAGGTGTCCGGCCCGAACGAACCCTCGACCCCGCAAAGGTCCGCATGAGCAAGAAGAAGAAATCCCAGGAACCATCGATCGCAAGCCGCCGTGGCGTGACCTCGCTGGAAGAGGCCCACACGTGGCTTGCCGAAAGAGGCATTGAGGATATCGAATGCATTGCCCCGGACATGGCCGGTGTCGTGCGCGGCAAGATGATGCCAACAGAGAAATTCTTCTCCGGCCCGATCATGACGATGCCGTCGTCGATCTTCGCGCAGACGATTTCGGGTGACTATCCGCCGGACGACGACAAGTTCCAGCACAATCCGACCGACGGCGATATCTTCTTCCGCGCCGACTATTCGACTTTGACCGTCGTGCCGTGGGAAAGCGACCCGACCGCGCAGCTCATCCACGACGCCTACACGAAAGACGGCATTCCGGTGGAGACGGCGCCTCGAAATGTTCTCAAGCGTGTATTGCAGCTTTATGAGGATCAAGGCTGGGAGGCGGTGATCGCCCCGGAGATCGAGTTCTACCTCGTCAAGCCGAACACCGATCCGGATTACCCGCTGGAGCCGCCGACCGGACGTTCGGGACGTCCGGAAGCCGGGCGTCAGTCCTATTCGATTACGGCTCTGAACGAGTTCGACGACCTGATCGACGACATCTACGACCTGTCGGAGGCGCAAGGCCTTGAAATCGACACGCTGATCCATGAGGACGGCGCGGCGCAGATGGAGATCAACCTGCGCCACGGCCAGCCGCTGGAGCTTGCCGACCAGGTGTTCATGTTCAAGCGCACGATCCGCGAAGCCGCGCTCAGGCACAGCATGTACGCCACCTTCATGGCCAAGCCGATGTCGAACCAGCCCGGCTCCTCCATGCACATCCACCAGTCGGTCCTCGACCGGGAGACGGGCCAGAACATTTTCTCCACGAAGGACGGGGAAGCTTCGCCCGCCTTCCTGAACTTCATCGGCGGACACCAGAAATACCTGCCGGCGGTCGCCTGCATCATGGCGCCCTACGTCAACTCCTACAGACGCTTCACGCGCAACACGACGGCGCCCGTGAATCTGTTCTGGGGGCACGACAACCGCACCGTCGGCCTGCGCGTGCCGAACTCCAAGCCCGCCGGGCGCCGGCTCGAGAACCGCGTACCGTCCTCCGACTGCAATCCCTACCTCGCGATCGCAGCCTCGCTTGCCTGTGGCTACCTGGGCCTGACGCAGAAGCTGCACCCGGACGAGCCGAAGACGGGATATTCCAGCCACGTGATGGACGCGCTGCCTCGCGGCCTTTTGGAAGCGCTGGACCTTTTCAGCGAATGCGAGGAACTCGGCGAAGTCTTCGGCGAAAAATTCGTCAACACCTACCGGGCGGTCAAACATGAGGAGTTCGAAACCTTCATGAGCGTGATCAGCCCCTGGGAGCGCGAATACCTGCTCCTGAATGTCTGAAGTGGCGATTTCAGGCCGCTTCCCGAACCTGGACCGATATTCGGCCCTCCATAAATGCATGATCCAGATGGAGGTCGTCATGCCCGCCACATCTAACATTTACCCGACGAAACAATTGCAGGAGCGCGACGCCGCCCACCATATTCACCCCTTCACCGACACGGGCGCGCTCAACCGGGAAGGTTCGCGGATCATTACGGGTGCCGAAGGCGTTTGGCTGACGGATTCCGACGGCAACCGCTATCTGGACGGAATGGCGGGCCTTTGGTGCACGCAGGTCGGCCACGGCCGCAAGGAGATCGCGGATGCCGTCTACGATCAGATGCGCCAGCTCGACTATTACAATACCTTCTTCAAGACATCCCATCCGCCGGCGGTGGAGCTTGCCGACAAGCTCGCCCAACTGACCCCGCCGCAGTTCAACCGCGTGTTTTACACCGGCTCAGGATCGGAGGCGAACGACACCGTCTTCAGAATGGTGCGCACCTACTGGGATTTGATGGGCGAGCCGAAGCGCAAGCACATCATCGGCCGCTGGAACGGCTATCACGGCTCCACGCTTGCCGGAACGAGCCTTGGCGGCATGACCGCCATGCACGCTCAAGGGGACCTTCCCATCCCCGGCGTCCACCACATTGCCCAGCCCTATTGGTTCGGCGAGGGCGGCGATATGAGCCAGGAGGAATTCGGCCTCCTTACCGCGCGTGAACTGGAACGCGCGATCGAGGAAATCGGCCCGGAAAACGTCGCGGCCTTCATCGCGGAGCCGATACAGGGTGCGGGCGGCGTTATCATTCCGCCCGAGACCTATTGGCCGGAAATCTCGCGGATCGTGAAAAAATTCGGCATCTTGCTCGTCGTGGACGAGGTGATCTGCGGGTTCGGACGGCTCGGCACCTGGTTCGGCTCGGATTATTACGGCATCGAGCCCGATCTCATGCCTATCGCCAAGGGGCTTTCCTCAGGCTATCTGCCGATCGGCGGCGTGATGGTGGCCGACAAGGTGGCCAATGCCTTCATCGAAAAAGGCGGAGAGTTTTTCCACGGCTACACCTATTCCGGTCACCCCGCATGCTGCGCGGCGGCACTCGCCAACCTGAAGATCATGGAAGAGGAAAAACTGGTCGAACGGGTGGCGGAGGATATCGGCCCCTATCTCCAAAAAAGCTGGAAGGAACTTGGCGATCATCCGCTCGTCGGCGAAGCGCGCATGGTCGGTCTCGTCGGGGCGCTGGAGCTGGTACCTGTGAAGGGCGACAGGAGCAAGGCATTCACGCCTGTTGGCGACGTCGGCACGCTGTGCCGCGATATCTCCTTCAACAACGGCCTCGTCATGCGCGCCGTGCGCGACAGCATGATCATTTCTCCACCTCTGGTGATTTCACATGAGGAAGCGGACATGCTGGTGGAGCGCGCGACCAAAACGCTCGACCAGACGTTCGACCGGCTCAAGCGCGACGGGCGGCTTGCGGCATAAGGTAAAGCGATGACCGAGATCGTGAGCGCTCATCCGCATTCGTACTATGCGGCGACTGCGCACAGCGCACCCGAACGTCCGCCGCTGAACGGCAAAGCAAGCGCCGAGGTATGCGTGATCGGCGGTGGCTATACGGGCCTCAATGCAGCGCTCACCCTGGCGGAGGCGGGGCGCCGGGTGGTGCTTCTGGAGCAGAACATGGTTGGCTGGGGCGCCTCGGGGCGGAACGGCGGCCAGCTCCATTCCGGCCAGCGGCGCGATCAGGGCTATCTCGAAACGGCTTACGGCAAGGAGACCGCCAGACGCCTTTGGAATTTTTCCGAGGAAGCCAAGGCCCTGGTGCTCGGCCGGATCAAGCGACATGCTATCGATTGTGACTGGCAACCCGGCCTCATCCACGCGGCTCACAAGCCGCAGTTCGTGGCAGAGGAAGCAGCTTACGCCGAGAAGCTCTCCCGCGACTATGGCTACGACGAGATCGAGACGCTCGACAGGCAGGAGCTTGCCGACACGATCGGCACGGACGCATATTTCGGCGGCATTCGCGACAAGGGCGCCGGGCATCTCCATCCGCTAAATTTAGCGCTTGGGCTTGCGAAAGCATGTGAATCGGCAGGCGTTACGATCCATGAGGCGACGCCGGCGATCAAGCTTACCCAGCGCTCGATAGGCTTTGCCGTGGAAACGCCGCATGGCGCGGTCGAGGCGGCCGATGTGCTTCTCGCCGGAAACGGCTATATGGCGGGCCTCGACAGCGATCTCGATGCCCGCGTCATGCCGATCAACAACTTCATCCTGACGACAGCGCCGTTATCGGAAGCCGAGGCCAACAAACTGATTCCGGGACGCGAGGCCATTGCCGACACCCGCTTTGTCGTTCACTACTGGAGGCTGACGAAGGACCGACGAATGCTCTTCGGCGGAGGCGAAAACTACACGCCCTCCTTTCCCAAGGACATTGCGGGTTTCGTGCGCGAGCACATGCTCAAGATTTATCCGCAACTTGAAAAAACGAAAATCGACCATGCCTGGGGCGGCACGCTGGCGGTGACGCAGACGCGGCTGCCGCGTGTGCGCAGGCTGAAGCCGGGCCTTTATGCTGCTGCCGGTTTTTCCGGGCAAGGGGTGTCCATTGCCGGCTTTTCCGGCCATGTAGTGGCGCAGGCCATGCTCGGCGACAGCGAACGTTTTGACGTGATGTCGGAGCTCAAGACACCCAGGTTTCCCGGCGGCCGCCTGCTGCGCTGGCCGATCCTGGTCCTGGCGATGAGCTGGTTCGCCCTGCGCGACAGGCTTTGATGGACGAACTCAACTCAGATACAGCGCCCGCCATCCACTTCCAGTGCGACGCCGGTGATGAACTCGGCCTCGTCCGAGGCAAGCCAGAGCGCGGCACTGGCAATATCCTGCGGCGTTGACAGGCGGCCGAGCGGGATCGTCGCACGGAACTGAGCCCGCTTTTCCGGCGTATCCTCACCCATGAAAAGATGCAGCATGCCGGTTTCGCCAGCCACCGGGCAGAGCGCGTTGACGCGAATGCCCATTGGCGCAAGCTCCACGGCCATGGATTTCGTCGCCGTGATCGCCCAGCCCTTCGATGCGTTGTACCAGGTCAGACCCGGGCGCGGGCGAAGGCCTGCCGTTGAGGCCGTATTGAGGATCACGCCGCCCCCCGCCGCTTCCATGATCGGCACGGCCTTGAGCGCGGCGAGATAGATCGCCTTTGCGTTCACGTCCAGGATGCGGCCGAATGTTTCCTCGTCGACATCGAGCATCGACCCGTTTCGATGGGTATAACCGGCATTGTTGACGAGGATATCGAGCCGGCCGAAACCGCTGGTGGCGGCCGCGACCATCGCTTCGACATCGGCTGCGACCGTGACATCCGCCCTCACTGCGGCGGCAGCGCCTCCGATCTGCGAAGCGACACGCGAGGCTTCCACGCCGTTCAGATCCACAACGACGACCTTTGCTCCTTCCTCGGCGAACCGCTTCGCAATCCCCTCGCCGAAGCCCGAACCCGCGCCCGTCACGACCGCGACCTTACCCGCAAGACGCCCGCTCATCCTCGTCTCCCTACCATACTTTTCCGTCATGCCGAACGCTCAACCGTGATTGAAGACCACCGTCTTGAGCGTGGAAAACTCGTTGAGCGCCTCGAAGCCTTTCTCGCGTCCGTGGCCGGATTTCTTCATGCCGCCGAATGGAAGTTCCACGCCGCCGCCCGCCCCATAGGCGTTTACGAAAACCTGGCCGGAGCGCACATGCCTTGCAACGCGCATAGCCTTTTGCCCGTCGGTGGTCCAAACGCCGGCAACGAGGCCGTAATCCGTTTCATTGGCAATGCGGATGGCTTCCGCTTCGTCGACGAAGGGGATGAGCGCCAGCACCGGGCCGAAGACTTCCTCTTGCGCAAGCGGGGCATCCGCGGGCACGGGACCGAAAACCCTCGCCTTCGAGTAGAAACCACCTTCAGGCGTATCCGGCGCGACCGATCCCTCGCCGATCAGCGCAATCCCGGCTTCCCGGGCTTCTCTCACGTATTTCTCGACGCGCGCCGCCTGTTCGGCAGAGACAAGCGCGCCAAGGTCGAGGTCACGGTCGTGCGGCCCAGCGACAAGCGCACGGAACCGGTCTCGCAAACAATCCCTGACTTTTGTGAATATCGCCTCCTCGACGAGGAGCCGGCTGCCCGCAGAGCATGTCTGGCCGCAGTTCTGGATGATCGCGTTGACGATGACGGGAAGGGCGGCCTTGAGATCCGCATCCGCAAAGAGGATCTGCGGGGACTTTCCGCCGAGCTCCAGCGTGCAGCCGATGCGATTGCGCGCCGCCGCCTCCTGGACCAACGTTCCAACCTCGGGCGAACCGGTGAAGGTCAAAAAATCGAGGCCGGGATGGTTGGCAAGTGCCGCGCCCGCCTCTTCGCCGAAACCGGTCACAATATTCCACACACCTGGAGGAAGGCCCGCGTCGAGCGCAAGTTCGGCAATGCGAATGACGGAAAGGCAGGCCTGCTCGGCAGGTTTCATGACGAGCGTGTTGCCCATGGCGAGCGAGGCGCCGGCCACGCGCGCCATGATCTGAGCGGGATAGTTCCACGGCACGATGGAGCCGACGACGCCATGCGGCTCTCTGAGGGTAAGTGCGAGGAAGCCTTCCTGAACTGGGATCGTGTCGCCATGAACCTTATCCGCCGCACCGCCATAAAACTCGAAATAGCGCGCGGCGGCAGTGATATCCGCCCGTCCCTGGCGCAGCGGCTTGCCCGTGTCGCGGGATTCAAGCGCTGCCAGTTCTTCAAAGTTTTCAAGGATGAGTGCGGACAACCGCGACAGGATGCGCCCGCGCTCGACCGCCGGCATGGCGGCCCACGGTGCTTCTTCAAGCGCGTTTCGCGCGCAAACCACTGCACGTCCGACGTCCGCGGCGTCACAACGCGGTATGCGCGCGAACGACGTTCCATCCGACGGGGCCAGCATTTCGATCGTGGCACCGGTGGCTGAGGGGCATGAAATTCCTTCGATGACCGCTCCAAAATCGACGCGACCATTTTCCGTACCGCTCAAATGGTCCATCCTGTCCTCGCCGATGGCCTGTGTTGCTAGGGTCAGGACCTAATAAATTGAGGGGAATGGTATGAGCCAATTTTGTTGGATACGAGGAGAAAAACCGCAGGAAACCGTCCGGTTTTCAAGGTTGTTCGACAAAGTAGCCAGCCAGATCGGCCATATCTGTTCAGACACCGAAACGGCTTCGACCTGCCTTGTCGAAGCGCTTGGCCGGGTAGTCAACCCGCTCCGCGCCCTTCTCCTGGCATCTCTTTGCCGTTTCAGGTGCCATTTCCGTCAATTTAATAGATCCTGACCCTTGTTTTCCAAAACGGTAGTTGATGGCGCATGCCACGGCAATGGGCACTATCGGTTACGTCATACAAATCAACGAATAACGTCCGGGGATCAACTTCTTGCCTCTTGAGACAATAGCCGGCGTGAAAGCGCAAGGAGCGCGGCTAGCAATGCTATGCCATGCGTGCGGAAGGCGGCGCTATATCCGCAACAGCTTTTCAGACGACGAAGTCCTGGAAGAGATTGCCGCGAGGCTCAAATGCCATCGCTGCGGCTCGGGCGAAGTCGAGCTTCAGGCCCTTGTCCGCGACCCTGCAACCGGCTTCTGGCCAGCCGAACACGGGTAAGGGCCGGTGGCCCGATCAATCGATCCAGCAGCGCGGTGCTCTTCCGCTCGCTTCCTGCCAGGCACCAAGTGAGCGGCGCGTCTTGAAGCCGATCAAGCCGTCGGCGCCTCCAACATCATGGCCCTGCGCTTCGAGCTGCAATTGAAGCTTGCGTACCGCGCCGCGCGTCGCCGTGGGTATGCGCGACCAGGACTGCACGAAGCCGGCATTCCGCCCGTATCGGTCGGCAAGATGGCCGACAAAAAGCGCATAGACATCCGACTCGTTGTATTCCTTCAAGACGTAGAAGTTTTCGGTGGCGAGAAATCCCGGACCATAACGGCCGGCGGGCATCAGCAGATAGCCCTTGCGCCGCTGCTCCGCGCCCGGGAATTCCCGGCCCGCAACGCGTTTCACCCCCTCGCGCATCCACTCGGAGATAGGCTGACCCCGGTCCGGCCCCTCGCGTGTGCAGGAAACCGAAGCAGGCACCTCAACCTCATAGCCCCAGTCGCGCCCCGTTACCCAACCGTGTTCCTGGAGGTAATGGCCGATAGAGGCCATGGTGTCGACATCGGAGCGCCATATGTCGCGATGTCCATCGCCATCGAAGTCGACAGCATATTTCAGGAAGCTCGACGGCAGGAACTGCGGTTGGCCAAGCGCGCCGCCCCAGGACGAGCGGAAGCCGGATCGCGAGATATCGCCATTATCGAGGATCTTGAGCGCCGCGATCAACTCGCCGCGATAGAAGTCCTGCCGCTGGCCCATGAATGCGCGCGTTGCCATCACCCTGAGCGCGTCATGCGGGATCTTTGCCCGCCCATAGCCCGACTCCCGCGCCCATATGGCAAGGATGATGCGGCCCGGGACGCCATACCGCTTTTCGATCGCCGCGATCTGGCTTGCGTATTTCTGCGCGAGCGTACGCCCGGAAGAAACAAGCGAATTGAACTGCTTGTCGCTGAAATAACGGGACGGCGCGCGAAACTCGGACTGATAATTGATCTGCGGCGGCACGTTGCCTTGCCCCGGCTTTGCAAGGCCCGGCAGGGACGTGTCGAGTGTCAGCCCCGAAAGCTCTCGAGAAAGAGCTTTCTCGGAAACTCCGGCCCGGCGGGCCTCGGGTACGATCTCAGACCGAAGGAATTGCCTGAATGCAGCTTCATAACCGCTTTGACCGGATGCCGGGCCGGATGTCAGCAACAGCCCGGCGAACAATACGGCCAACAATCGCGCCATAAGCCTTCTCCCAAATGACATGACGTTACGAAAGATTTCGCGAACGGCCAAAGAGATCAAGTGGACTGAATCTTCATGGGATAAGGAACGGCACAATTTGGGCTCTCCTGATATGAGAGCTGGACTAAAATCACGAGATTTTCCTTGTTCGCACCCACAAAAAAGCCACCGCCCCTGCGGCGCGGGGCTTCTGGAAAGGGGAAAAAATTACCCGTCCGCCCGCGAATGGTCCCTCCCCCCCGCGCCCCGCCGGCTTGTTGTTGGCGCCTTCCGTAAAGCCGCGTTCCTCGAGAAGCGCCTTGGTGTCCTTCAGCATCTCCATGGAGCCGCAGATCATGCCACGGTCGGTGGCAGGGTCGAGCGGCGGCACGCCAAGGCGCGAAAACAGTTCGCCATTTTCGATCAGCTTGGTGATGCGGCCCATTACCGGGTAGTCTTCGCGCGTGGTCGAGGTGAAAAGTTTGAGCTTGTCCTGTGCAAGCTCGCCGATCAGCGGGTCGTTTTGCGTTGCCTCTACAAGGTCCTGCGCGTATTTCAGCTCCGCAACCTCGCGGCAGGTTTGCGTGAGGATGACTTCCTCGAATTTCTCATATGTCTCGGGGTCGCGAATGATGCTCGCGAAGGGCGCGACTCCGGTGCCGGTCGAGAACATGTAAAGCCGCTTGCCCGGAATCAGTGCATCGTTGACGAGCGTGCCGGTCGGCTTCTTCTTCATCAGGATCGCATCGCCCGGCTGAATCTTCTGCAGATGCGAAGTCAAAGGCCCGTCCGGCACCTTGATGGAAAAGAACTCCAGTTCCTCGTCCCACGAGGGGCTGGCGATCGAATAGGCACGAAAGATCGGTTTTCCATCGACCATCAGGCCGATCATCACGAACTCGCCGGAGCGGAACCTGAAGCTCGCCGGCCGCGTCACGCGAAACTTGAAAAGGCGGTCCGTATAATGCTGGACCGACTTGACCGTCTCGACGAATGTGCCGGCAGGCGCAACGGCGACCAGCTGATCCGGCTTGCTCAGAACATTCATGAGGCACATCCCATGTTCGGGCGAAACACGTTTCTTCCTGCCCGTCGGAAGCGGCAAGAATAATGTTTCGCCATCAATTCTTCAATTACGGGTCTCTTCGGACAACCGCAAGTGATCCGATTTCGACATTTGCCTCCCATTGCAGCATTCGCCCGAGCAATTGCCGAAATCATAAGGATCACTAGCAACTTTATGATTCTAGTGGTGCTTTTAAATTTGACATTTGAGCATGAGCCTGGCCGCAGCCGAGACTCAAATGTCAAATTCGCTCCACTAGGCGACACGTCGACGCGCCCATGGGCGCGTTCCGAGCGGCACTTCGCCGTCGCGTCCCACCGGCTGCAGGTAGATCGGCACCTCGTTGAGGCGATCTTCTTCCAGTGCCCGGCGCGTGGGCGCGTGGCTGATCTCGAAACTGCCGATCCCGCAGCGGATCATGAAGGGGATCTGGTCGATCAGCACATCACCGATCGCCCTGAGTTCGCCCTTGTAGCCGAATTTCTCGCGCAGGAGGCGGGCGGACGAGTAACCCCGCCCATCGGAGAACTTCGGAAAATCAATGGCGACCATCGGCAATTTGGCGAGATGGGCAACGAGCCGCTCCGCCTTTTCACCCGCACGGATCACCACACCGAGTTCGACGCCTTCCGGTGCTGACCCTTCAAGGGCGAGAAACCGGTCCGGCGAAACCAGCACCTTGCCGCTTTCCGGCAGATCGGCCTCATCTTCGAGCACGGCCCATTCGTTGGGACCGAAAATACCGTTCTTGTAGATCGTATTGCTCATCGTCAGATCCCAGCTCCATCCTCGTTCTCGCCGGGAAGGGCGAAGTGTATCCCGCACTCGGTCTTGTCCTGCCCCCGCCAGCGGCCGGCGCGCGGGTCTTCGCCCTCGGCCACCTTGTCGGTGCAGGGCATGCAGCCGATCGACGGGTATCCTTTTGCGACCAACGGATGGCGCGGCAGGTCGTGCTCCTTCATATGCGCGATGATGTCCGCAGCCGACCACGCGGCGAGCGGATTGATCTTGATGCGCCCTTCCTCCGGCTCGAAAGCCGGCAAGATGGAACGCCCCGCACTCTGGAAGCGCTTGCGCCCGGAAATCCAGGCATCAAAGCCTTTGAGCGCACGCGCAAGCGGCATCACCTTGCGGATATGGCAGCAACGGTCATTGTCGCGCAGCCATAGCGCGCCATCAGCATCCGCGGCGGCAATGTCTTCCGGCTCGGGCGTTACCGAGCGAACGTCGGTCAGCCCCAGCCGCCCGGCAAGCTCATCGCGATAACTCAGCGTCTCCGCGAAATGCTTGCGCGTATCGACGAAGATCACCGGAACATGCGGATCGATCTTCGCGACGATATGCAAGAGCACGGCGGAATCCGCCCCGAAGGAGGAGACAAGGCCGATGCGATCTCCGTAAAGATCGAGCGCGACGCGCAAGATCTCTTCCGTCGACGCATTGCCATGCTGCGCCTCAAGCGCCCGCGCTTCGGCGGCAACCGCCTCCGCAGGGTCGAGGGCCAGCAGGCTGGCTTCATTGCGTCCCATAAAGCGCCTCCTTGAACGGGGTCTCGCCGACACGGCGATAGGCCTGGAGGAAGTCTTCCTCCTCCCCGCTCCGGATGTTGAGGTAGGTGTCGACAACGGTTTCGACCGCGTCCACAACCTCTTCGTAGGAGAACCCGCGACCGACGATCTCGCCGATCGAGCTCTTCTCGTCGGCGGAACCGCCGAGCGTGATCTGATAGAACTCCTTGCCCTTCTTCTCCACGCCGAGAATTCCGATATGGCCGACGTGGTGATGGCCGCAGGCATTGATGCAGCCGGAGATCTTGATCTTCAGATCGCCGATCTCCTTCTGGCGCTCTGGCGTGCCGAAACGCTCCGAAAGCCGCTGCGCGACCGGGATGGAGCGAGCGGTGGCAAGCGCGCAATAGTCCATGCCCGGACATGCGATGATGTCCGTCACGAGGCCGGCATTGGCTTCCGCCAGCCCGTGTTCCTTCAGCACTTGGTAGATCGCCGGGACATCGGCCTTCAGCACGTGCGGCAGGACGAGGTTCTGCTCGTGGCTGACGCGAATTTCGTCATGGCCGTATTTCTCGGCAAGATCCGCGACGACGTCCATCTGTTCCGCGCTCGCGTCGCCCGGCGCTCCGCCGATCGGCTTCAGCGAGATCGTGACGGATGTGTAACCCGGCTGATGATGCTCGTTCAGATTCCTCTGCGCGAAATCGGCAAAGCCCGGCATCGTCTCGATAGCGGCGGCAAAATGGCTCTCATCGCCCGGCGCCTTGAAAACGGGCGGGGCGAAATATGCCTCGATCCGGTCGACCTCGTCCTTCGGCAGGGTGAGGATACCGCCACGGATCGCCTCGAATTCGCGCTCGATATCGGCCTTCAGTTCCTCCAGACCGGTCTCGTGAACGAGTATCTTGATACGGGCCTTGTACTTGTTGTCGCGCCGTCCGTAGAGGTTGTAGACGCGCAGGATCGCCTCCGTATAGGCGAGAAGATCAGCCTCGGGCAGGAAGTCGCGCACCTTGCGCCCGATCATCGGCGTGCGGCCAAGACCACCGCCGACATAAACGGTGAAGCCGGTCTCACCCTCTTCGTTGCGCGCAAGCTGCAAGCCGATGTCGTGCACCTGAACGGCGGCCCGGTCATTCGGCGCCCCGGTAATCGCGATCTTGAATTTACGCGGCAGGAAAGAGAACTCCGGGTGGAGCGACGACCACTGGCGCAGAATTTCCGCGTAGACGCGCGGGTCCGCTATCTCATCGGCGGCCGCACCGGCGAAATGATCCGCCGTCACGTTGCGGATGCAGTTGCCCGACGTCTGAATGGCGTGCATTTCCACTTCGGCAAGTTCGGACAGGATTTCCGGCGTCTCGTCGAGGCGCGGCCAGTTGAACTGGATGTTCTGGCGCGTCGTGAAATGGCCGTAGCCGTGATCGTACTTGCGCGCGATATGCGCAAGCCTGCGCATCTGAACCGAATTCATCGTTCCGTAGGGCACGGCAACACGCAGCATATAGGCGTGAAGCTGCAGGTAGAGACCGTTCATCAGCCGCAGCGGCTTGAACTGCTCTTCCGTCAGATCACCGGAAAGACGGCGGCGGACCTGGTCGCTGAACTGCGCGACACGTGCCAGAACGAATTCGCGGTCGAACTCATCGTAGCGATACATTACTGAACTCCTTCGGCCGCGTTACGCGGCATTCACGCGGCGACGGGCCTGCTTGCCGAGATCGAGTCGCATGGTAGGCCCCGCCGCACGGATCTGTTCACGGAAGCGCACGGGGATCAGCACGCCTTCCTCAACCGTCACATCGATGGAATAGACGTCGACCACTTCCTGGCGGTCGGCTGAGGCGGCACCTTCTTCCAGCGCCTCGGCTTCCGCTTCCTTCGTTTCCAGGACATGGGCTTCGCCAAGATCCTCAACCCACCGTCCACCGGCTCCAAGCCAGACGACTTCGCCATCGAAAAGGCGGTTGGCGGTAACGACTTTCATCATGTCTGTCCTCATGCGGCGTATGCGGAATTGGAGGATGTGCGGGGCGAAAGCGTCAGCGCGCCCTGGAGCGCACCGTGGCCGACGGCATCACCAACCAGGATCAGCACCGGGCCGTCGACATCCTCATGGGTTTCAAGGTGACAAAGCTCGGCAAGCGTGCCGGCGAAAATCGTCTCATCCGTCCGGCTGGCGTTTTCAACAACGGCGACCGGAGTGGTGGCGGCAAGCCCGGCATCGATCAGACGTGCCGAGACACGCGCAGCGACGCTGCGGCCCATATAAACGGCCACCGTCGATCCCTTCAGCGCAAGGTCGATCCATGCGGGCAGCGTTTCCCCGTCTCGGTCGTGCCCGGTCGCGAAAACAAGCTGGGAAGAGACGCCGCGTAGCGTAAGCGGGACTTGCGCGGAAGCGGCCGCCGCGAAGGCGGCGCTCACGCCCGGCACGACATCGCAGCCGATGCCGGCCTCGCGAAGTGCGGCAAGCTCCTCGCCCGACCGGCCGAACACCAGCGGATCGCCGGCCTTCAGACGCACCACACGGCGCCCGAGCGAAGCCTCGCGAACGAGAAGCGCGTTGATTTTATCTTGCGAGGCGGAATGAGCGCCCTTGCGCTTGCCGACCGATATACGCTCGGCATCGCGCCGGCCCATCGAGACGACAGCTTCGGGCACGAGAGCGTCATGGACGATGACGTCGGCTTCCTGCAGGACGCGCTGCGCCCGCAGCGTCAGAAGGTCCTCCGCGCCGGGGCCGGCACCGACGAGCCAGACGAATCCGCGCTCGTCCTGCTCGCCATTCAACAGGCGCTGCGCTTCCGCACGCGCGACATCTACACGGCCGGACTGGACATTGTCGGACACGGGGCCGGAAAAGAATTTCGCCCAGAACCGGCGGCGGGCGACACCATCCTTCAGGACGCGCGACACGGTCTCGCGAAAGCTTTCGGCAAGGCGGGCGAGCTCACCCGTCTCGCGCGGCAGCATCGCCTCGATCCGCGCGCGGATATGGCGCGCCAGCACCGGGCCGACGCCGGTCGACGTAATGGCGACAGCAACAGGCGCACGATTGACGAGCGCCCCGACGTAAAAATCGCAAAGCTCGGGCCGATCGACGGCGTTCGACGGAATGCCGGCGGCACGCCCGGCCTCAACGACGGCTCGGTCCTGTTCCTCCTCGCCGCTCGCGGCGAAAACTAGAGCGGCACGCTCCACATGCTCCGCGCGGAAGCGCTCACGAATGATAAAGGCGCCGGCCTTTTCTGCGGCACGTTCAAGTACTGGTGCGGGCGCCCTGGACACAATCTCGATCTTCGCCTGGGTTTCGGACAGAAGCCTGACCTTGGCGGCAGCCTCTTCTCCGCCGCCCACGACAACGACGCGCCGGCCCGCGACCTTCTGGAAGGTCGGGAACACCGAAAGCTTGCTGTCGCTCACCGTATCGGGCCTCATGGCGCACTCCGGGCGGTTTATCCAAAGACGCCACAAGAGATAGCGATCCCGCCTGCGGATTGCCGGGCATGGAATTTCAATGCTCGAACCGAAAGGAGAAAAGAATTCCAGTTGCGGAGTTACCGGCAAGACAACCGGTTGAATCCGAATACGAAAGGACCGATTAAAAGGAATTTCCAAAAATCTCCACAAATGAACAACAAGAACGATTTAAACCCATCAATGTTCCTACTTCCTGAGTACGATTTTCCAATAACGCCACTTAACGTGCCAAGCTGAGGCCTGCCCGTTTTGGACAAGGCGCAGACAGGCATGCTATGCCTCACGATCGAAAAGACCGATTGTGCGCAATTCTGCCGGCGACCTGTTGGAGCCAGTCTTGCCTCAATGCGCAGCAACGAAGGAACAGCTCATGACGACGGCGAAACAGGGCGACAAGGTTCGCATCCACTACACCGGAAAGCTGACCGACGGGACGGAATTCGATTCTTCCGAAGGTCGCGATCCCCTGGAATTTACCGTCGGCGCCGGCGAGATCATCAATGGTCTGGATCGCGAGGTCGACGGCATGGAAGTCGGCGAGAAGAAGAGCGTTACCATTCCGTCGGATGACGCCTATGGCCCGCATCACGCCGACCGCGTGCAACAGGTGCCGCGTGACATGATCCCGCCGGAAATCGACCCGACGGTCGGCGCGCGCCTGCAGGCAACCACCGGTGACGGAAACCTGCTCGTCTTCACGGTTACCGCAACTGACGATGCGAACGTTACGCTGGACGCGAACCACCCGCTTGCCGGCAAGGATCTCGTGTTCGACGTGGAATTAGTGGAAATCGCCTGACCGGCGCCAGCAGAACAACAATATGAAAAGGCCGCCGGGTGCTTCGGCGGCCTTGTTTTTTCGAACGGAATTTCGAGCGTTCAGCGGATCGGCTGGAGGATCGATACGTAGTTGGCGACAGCGGCGCCGCCCATATTGAAGACACCGCCGAGTTCCGCTCCCTTGACCTGAATGCCGCCGGCATTCCCCGTAAGCTGCATGGACGTCAGCACATGCATGGAAACGCCCGTCGCGCCGATCGGGTGACCCTTCGCCTTGAGCCCGCCCGAAGGATTGACCGGCAGCTTGCCATCCATCTCCGTCCAGCCTTCCAGAATGGCGCGCTCACCTTCGCCCTCCGGTGCCAGACCCATCGCCTCGTATTCGATAAGCTCGGCAATGGTGAAACAGTCGTGCGTCTCCACGAAGGAGAGATCATCGAGCGTGATGCCCGCGCGATCGAGCGCCTTGCGCCATGCCTCGCCGCAACCCTCGAACCTCAGGATGTCGCGCTTCGACATCGGCAGGAAATCCTGCACATGCGCCTGCGAGCGAAAGGCGACCGCCTTGTCGTGTGAAAGTGCGGAGGAAATATCGGTCAGCACAAGCGCTGCCGCACCATCGGACACAAGCGAACAGTCCGTCCGCTTCAGCGGGCCTGCGACATACGGGTTCTTCTCGCTTTCGGCACGGCAGAAATCGAAGCCCAGGTCCTTGCGCATCTGGGCGTAAGGATTGTTGACGCCGTTCCTGTGGTTCTTTGCGGCGATCTTCGCAAGCGCGTCAGACTTGTCGCCGTATTTCTGGAAATAACCCTGGGCGATCTTTCCGAATACGCCCGCAAAGCCCGCGGGCGTATCGCCGTCTTCGGGCAGATAGGAAGCCTTCAAAAGGTTCCTGCCGATTTCCGGCCCCGGGGTCGTCGTCATCTGCTCGACGCCGACGACGAGCACGCGGCGGGCGTCGCCCGACCTGATCGCACGTACGCCTTGATGCACGGCCGCGGACCCGGTCGCGCAGGCGTTTTCCACCCGCGTCGCCCTCTTGAAGCGAAGGGCCGGGTCGGCCTGCAGGACGAGCGAAGCAGTGAAATCCTGCGCCGAAAAGCCTGCATTGAAATGGCCGAGAACGATCTCGTCGATATCCTTCGGCTCAAGGCCCGCATCGGCGATCGCGTCGCGCGCGACCCGCACGATCAGGCTTTCGACGGTTTCCTCGGAATGCTTCCCGAATGGCGTATGCGCCCAACCTACGATGGCGGCGGTCATTGGTCGTTCTCCCGTGAAAGGACAGGACTATATACGAATTCGGGCCGGATCGTTTCACCTTCGGTCCGGCAAGGCAAGAATTTTATTTACGGGCACGTCAATACAAGAGTATTATTTTATATATATCAATTTGTTACTCCGGATTTCCCGTTCGCCCAAGGCCATATTGCCATGCCCATGCCATGCCTGTTTCCGTGGTTTCGCGCGGTTGATATTCCGCACCGATCAGCCCTGAGTAACCCTTCATGACCAGATGCTGGATCACAAAGGGGTAGTTGATTTCGCCGGTATCCGGTTCGCCGCGATCCGGCACCGCCGCGATCTGGATGTGGCCAATGCGAGCCCAGTTCCACTCCAGCCGATTGATGATGTTCCCTTGCTGGAGTTGCACATGATAGACATCGAAGAGGATCTTCACCCGATCGGAGCCTACGGCATCGAGCACCTCGACCGCCTGTTCGACACTTGTCAGGAAATAACCCGGCCTGTCGATCGTATTGAGTGGCTCGATCAGAAGTGTGATCCCCGACGACCCCACCTTTTCGACCGCCTTCTTGAGGTTGGAAACGAAAGTCTCGAAAGCGGCGGTGCGCGCATCGTCCGGCACGTTTCCGGCCATGACGTGGATCATTCGCACACCGAGCGCCTTGGCATAGGAAAGAGCCAGATCGAAGCCGCGTTCGAAATCTTCCTCTCGTCCCGGAACGGCGGCAAGACCCAATTCCCCGGCGCCCATATCTCCGGGCGGCGTGTTGATCCCGGTAAGCCTGACCATGCTGCGTTCCAGCGCACCGGCGATTTCCTCGATCGAATGGTCGTATGGCCAGTGGCATTCCACGCAATCGAATCCGACTGCCTTTGCCGCCTCGAAACGCTCAAGAAACGGGCGATTGGAGAAAAGAAATGCAATATTGGCCGCAAGCTGGATCACGCCACCCCTCCCCAAATATGTGGATTCTCAGGGTAACCCAGCAGGATTCTTGAACCAAGGTGCAACGGGTGGTTATTTCTGAACGACTACCCGTACAGGAAAATTCCATGTCAGATGCCCTTCCAGTATCGGCCTTCATCATCGCCAGGGACGAAGCCGACCGGATCGGGCGGGCGATCGACAGTGTCATCGGCCTGTTCGACGAGGTCATCGTCGTCGACAGCGGGTCGAGCGACGGCACGCCCGCGGTGGCCGAAGCGCACGGCGCGCGT
Source organism: Stappia sediminis (assembly GCF_009826895.1). Taxonomy (GTDB): domain Bacteria; phylum Pseudomonadota; class Alphaproteobacteria; order Rhizobiales; family Stappiaceae; genus Hongsoonwoonella; species Hongsoonwoonella sediminis. The sequence continues at coordinate 191,890 of NZ_WUMV01000007.1, forward strand.
GTCATATACAACGATTGGCAGGGATATGGACCGCAGAAACGTTTCGCCGAAGACCAGTGCCGCAACCGCTGGCTCTTCAACCTCGATGCCGACGAGGCTGTAACGCCTGTCCTTGCGAAGGAGATTCATGCACTTTTCGAGACCGGACGCATTGCCGATGCCGATTGCTGGCAGGTTTCGATAGACGATGTGTACGCCCATGAAACCGGCCCCGCGCCCTGGGCTTATGGTTACATCCAGATCAGGCTCTACGATCGCGAGAAGGGTCGTTTTTCCGAATCTCCCGTGCATGACACCGTCCGTCCCGTTGCCGGCGCACGGCTCGGCCGCCTCAGGCAAGTGATGGAGCACCGCTCCCTCCGCTCGATCGGGTTTCAGGTCGACAAGATGAACCGATACTCCGCCATGCAGGTGGCAGACCTTGCCGAACGCGGGCGCAAGCTGCCGCGGTGGAGAATTCTGACGGAATTCCCCATCTCGTTCCTCAAGGCCTATTTCGGCAGGCGCTATGCGCTTTACGGCTGGTGGGGCGTCATCATCTCGATGAACTACGCCTATTCGCGTTTCCTGCGCGTGGCCAAAGGCTATGAATTGGAGATCGGCGAAAGCCGCTGAAGTCCGTTTTCTCCGGTTCCCGCCTTCGTCGGCAGGAAGATCGTGAAGCAGGTACCTTCGCCGGGGCGTGAGATCACGTCGATGCGCCCGCCGTGCTTGTTGACCACGATATCATGCACGATCGCCAGGCCTTGTCCGGTACCTTCCCCCACATCCTTGGTGGTGAAGAAGGGATCGAAGATGCGCTCGAGATTTTCGGCCGTGATCCCGACGCCGCTGTCCTCGATTTCTATCATGATCTCATGCGGTTGTTCGTGGCGTGTGCGGATTGCAAGGAACCCGCGCCCACCATCGCGCACCTGCCTGGAGACCTTCAACGCCTGAACGGCGTTCACGACGAGGTTTAGCCAGACCTGGCCCAATTCGTTTGAATAGGCTTCGATTTCCGGCAACGCCGGGTCGAGATCCAGGATGACATCGGCGACATGCTTGATGTCGTTTCGACAAATTATCGTAGTGCCCTCTACCGCCTCGTTGACGTTGCAGGGGGCGGCGACGCCGCTTCCCGGGTGGCTCAGTCCGCGCATGGACGCTACGATCCTGCCGATCTGCTCGATTCCTCCGATCGCCTCGGATATCGCGGCCGGAATTTCCTTGCGCAGATAATCCGGATCGCCAACCCCGCCGGCTGTCTCGCTGTCCAAAAGCCCGGGCAGGCTGCTTTCAAGGAAACGAAGGTTGTCTCCGACGAACTGCACGGGGGTGTTGATTTCATGCGCAATGCCGCTTGCGAGCGTGCCAAGCGCCTCGAGCTTCTGGTTCTGCCGTGTTCTAACGGCTTGCTGACGTGCGGCGCGCGCCGCCGCCTGGCGTCGAACCGCCTCGTGGCCTGCATGCGCGATGGTTTCGAACAATTCTTCATCGCCACGGTCGAATGCGCGAGGCGCACTCTTGAGGCACATAACCAGGCTCGCGCCGTCATCGAGCATTTTCGTCGAGACGAGTGCCGAACGCCCGAGTTCGCGGACTTCTTGGCCGGCGGCATTCCAGAACGCACGCTCGGTAAGGTCGTCGATCCGGTTGAATTCCTTTGATCCGGCCGCTGACACGAGCCCGGACAAGTCCTCCTTGAGGACGTTTTCGCTGGCAAGACGTGCCGCCTCGACCTGATATCCGGGCGTCTTCCGGCGAATGAAAAGAACGGAAGCCGGCGCAAACGCCGCCGCGAACTCGCGCGCCGCCCCTTGAGCGAAGGCTTCGGCATCGGTCTCTTCGGTGAAAAGGCGAAGGAGATTCGCAAGAGTTCTGGAGGTGTCCCGCCCCGACGTCCACAAGGGCCGGATGCTGCCATCGTTCAACGCGCTGGCGGGGCGGAATTCGATAACGCCTTTTGATGATCTTCGCGCCACGCCCCGGCCCCTCGAACTGCTGCTTCACCGGAACCCTAAGCAAAGGCTTTTTCGTAAGCGTTTGCCCATTCGCTAAAAGTCGAACTATCGCAGGAAAAGCCGCATTATCGGCATTGACGGTTGAAAGGACGATGTTTTCCGAAAATCGAACAAGGCGCGGATGCAATTCGTTAAGTTTAACCTGGGCTTTTGTGCGGAAACATGATCCATGTCCCAAAACGGGGATTTGGACAACGTCTCGCAAGTGGCATCTATCGTTTAAAGGAAACGGGGACAACAAAGGCGACTGTAGCTCCCAGCCAGCCTCGACACCGCCTCTTCCTTCTCCGGGCCCGGCCTTGCTCCGGCCGCGCCTGACAGCACAACTGACGAGAAGGCGCGTTGCAAACCGGCAGCGCGCCTTGTTCGTCTGGGCGTTGAGCCGGGAGTCTTCCTGGTTTCGCGCGTTAGGCGAAAATCAGGCGTCGGCGACTGCCCGGCGATCCCTCAACAGATGGTTTGGAAAGACGCTGTAAACAAGGCGCATGAGATCCGACTGCCTATTCGTGCGCGTTTTCTGGTAGATGCGTTTTAGATAGGTGCGCGCGGATTGCACCGACAATTCGCATGCTTCGGCCGCTTCCGCGACGCTGAGACCCAGGGCCAGATTGTAGACGAGCGAGGCTTCGCTGCGCGTAAGCTTCAGGACGTCGCCGATGACCGTCGCGCAAGGCGGGTCCACTTCGTCCGGATCTGTCGCGATGAGAACGACGTAGCCGCTTTCTTCCTGCCGCCGCAACGTGGCCGAAAGAGGAAACATGGCCTCCTTCCGCGCCAGGCCCATTTGCACTGCCTCGCCGGTCGTACGCACCTTTTCCACCAGAAGATCGAGGTCGAGCGGACGGCCGTCGTCGAGAAGCTTCAGGCTGCCGTTGGGTGCGGTACGGAAGTTCTGCCCCGATTGCAGCATACGTTGCGCCGTCGCATTCGTGTAAAGCGGCTCATCGCTATCCGCAAACACGAACATGGCTGCGGAAACGAGGTCGAATGCCTTGAACTCCGCAAAGGTGTCCATTGCCCTGCGCCGCCTTTCCCGGTCGGCAAGGGCGGCTTCGATGCCGCCCATCAGCTCTTCCGGCGTACAGGGCTTGGTGAAAAAGCGGAACACACCCGCCACGTTGATCGCCGCGGTCGCGACCTCAAGATCGCTGCTGCCTGTCAGCATGATGGCGGAGGCATCGAGCCCGCGCGCGCGCAGCGCGCTCAGAAGCTGGATCCCGTCCATTCCCGGCATGCGCATGTCGCAAACGACGACGTCGGGCTCGAGTTCGACCGCGGTATCGACGGCATCTTGCGGATCCGTCTCGAAACACAGGCTCCAGCGTTTTCCGGCCGACGACAATTGCCGCTGAAGCGCGTTCAGAATGCGTATCTCGTCATCTATGAACATGATTGTCGGGCGCATGGCGACCTCGTCCTTCCCCGCTTGGCCCTTCGGCAGCACCTGGTTATCCACCGCAACCAGTAGTCGTATGCCGGCTTAAAGGGGCTTAACGGTGCAAGAATAGTCCCGCCATGATTAGCGCTCTGTTAAGACGGGACGCCGATCCGCAAGGATGACAAACCGGGACGGCGCGGCTATAGCGCGCCCAAGACATGTACCTGGCAGCATCGGACCACCCGTATGGCAAGAAGCCAAAGGAAAATAGCAATAGTCGGCGCGGGGCCCGCAGGGATGATAGCGGCGGACCACCTGTCGTCCGGCGGCCATCCCGTGACGGTATATGAGCGCATGCCCTCTATCGCGCGCAAGTTCCTGATGGCCGGGCGCGGCGGGCTCAACCTCACCCACAGCGAGGATCTGCCGGGCTTCTTGTCGAAATATCGTGAGGCCCGCGGCTTCCTGGCACCGCTGATCGGCGACTTTGACCCTCATGCATTGCGAGACTGGTGCGAAGGGCTTGGCCAGAGCACTTTCGTCGGATCGAGCGGGCGCGTCTTTCCCGCCTCGCTCAAGGCTTCGCCCCTTGTACGCGCACTTGCACGAAGACTTGTCGCACAAGGCGTGGAAATCAGAACCCGCTGCGAGTGGAAAGGATTCGACCCGGCGGGCAACCTTCTGATCAAGGAACGCGACGGTGGAACAAGCGTGCAGCCGGCCGATGCGGTGCTGCTTGCGCTCGGCGGCGCGAGCTGGTCGCGCCTGGGCTCCACCGGCGGCTGGACGGGCACGCTTGGCGGCATGGGTGTGTCCGTCAAACCGTTTCAGCCCTCGAACTGCGGCTTCAGGATCGCCTGGAGCCCGCATTTCGCGGAGCGTTTTGCCGGTTCGCCGCTCAAGCGCATCCGCATCACAATCGGCGAAAAAGCGGTGATGGGCGAAGCGACGATCACCGCAAGCGGCATCGAGGGCGGCGCGGTCTATGCGCTTTCAGCCGAATTGCGGGAAGCGATCAACTCCGGCGGTCCGGCGAAGGTGGCCCTTGATCTTCGGCCCGACATGACGGATGACGCGCTGGCTGTGCGGCTTTCCCGACCACGCGGCAAGCAGTCGGCAAGCACGTTCTTGAAAAAAACCGCAAGGCTGCCTGCCGTCGTCATCGCGCTTTTGCGCGAGGCGGGCCCGCTGCCTTCCGATCCGCAGGAGCTTGCGCGCCTGATCAAGGCCCTTCCCCTGACATTCCAAGGAACGGAGCCCATCGACCGGGCGATCTCCAGTGCCGGCGGGATTTCGCTCGACGCGCTGGACGAGAACCTTATGCTGAAATCCCTGCCGGGTGTCTTTGCCGCGGGAGAAATGCTCGACTGGGAAGCGCCGACCGGCGGTTATTTGCTGCAGGCGACATTCGCCACCGGCATCGCCGCCGCCCGTGGCATCGAGCGCTGGCTTGCCGAGAAATGACGAAAACCCCCAGCGGACGCCGCTGGAGGTTTTTCGATGCGATTGAGATCGCCCGTTACTGGCAGAAGCGCGCCCTGCCCGGCCTGTAGAAGTAATATCCGGTTTCCGGGTTGAACGTGCGGTACTTCGACGAACAATACTCGTACCAGGCCGGCGTCCACGGTTCGGGCGGGCCGTAGTAGACGGGGCCAGGCTCGACATAGGCTGGAGGCGGCGCATAGCGCGGTGCGGCGAGAGCCGAACCGATGACGGCACCGGCGACAAAGCCGCCGGCGGCCGCCGCGCCCGGGCTCCAGTACCATTTCTTGGCCTGCGCTTCGCTTGCGCCCGTGGAAAGGGCGGCGACAGTGGTGATGGCTACTGCGAGGCCGGTTGCTGCGAATTTCTTCATCATGGCGTTTACCCTCTGTCTGGATTTCCCTGCGGTCTGTTCCGTATTCGTTGTCGATCGGGATGCGATTGATCCGTCCCTCGATTGAAGGAAGGTAGGCGCGGAAGCAAAATCGTGATGTGACAGCCATCACGCCCTTGCGGATTTCGGAATGGAAACGAATCGCGTCTGTAAAAGGGGCGTAGCGTCATTGCGCTGTTGCGGGCTGGCCGGGACAGGTTTAAAGTGCGCGCGTTCGGCGCGAGCCGGATTACGACGGGTTTGAGAATTCATTCCCCGGTTAAGACTGTGACGTTGGGCGCAAGGCCGTGGAGGCTGACCCGCCGGATTGAGCTGCCTTTCCCGCAACTGAATGAACTGACCGTCTCCACTTTCGCTTTCGGGCGACGACTTAAACTACCGCGGGACAGGAGTTTCCCCATGCGCCAGACTGGCACCCTCAAGTTCTTCAACCATGATCGCGGCTTCGGCTTCATCACGCCGGCTGACGGCGGCAAGGACATTTTCGTTCACATCACCGCTTTCGAGCGTTCCGGCGTAGCCGTTCCGGCGGAAGGCGCATCGCTTTCCTACATCGCCGAGGAAGATCGCCGCGGCCGTGGCCTTCAGGCAGCGCAGATCGAGCTCGCCTGACATCGGGCATTGCCTGATCGACAAACGTTGAAGAACGCCGCCGGCTTCCGGCGGCGTTTTGTTATGTGATTAATGCGAAAGTCATTTCCGGTATCGATTGATGCCAAAGTGGTGGTGATATCTTCACCCAAGGCGGCTATGATCGGATCTCGTTCCGGTTTTTGCGGATGAGAAGCCGAAGAAGCCGTGGACATCAATCTTCAGTTGGCGCGAAAGGATCGGTCACGGGCGATCCATGACGAAAACAACGATACATGACGTCGCCGCCCGGGCCGGCGTAAGCCTTGCCACGGTAGATCGTGTGCTGAACCGGCGCCCCGGCGTTCGCCCCCAGACGATCGCCAAGGTGGAGGCTGCGGCACAGGAGCTGAACTACCGGCCCGACCCCTACGCGGCGAACCTTGCCAAGAAGCGCAGCGACCGGTTCCTGTTCCTTTTGCCCGAAGGCCGAAACCCGTTCATGCAGCAACTTGCGCGCGAGGCGCTCGCAACCGCCGAACGGGTGTTGATGGACCGGGTGACGCTGTCCGTGCGCCATGTCGATACCTTCGACAAGGCGGCTCTCGCCTCCGCGCTGTCGCAGATAGACCCGGGCGAATACGAAGGTGTGGCCGTCGTCGCGCAGGATGCGCCGGTTATCCGCCGGGCGATAGACACCTTGCGCGAACGTGGCGTTCACGTCGTCACGCTCATTTCGGATGTAGCCGCCGCCGGGCGCGACCACTTCGTGGGCGTCGACAATGTCGCCGCCGGCCGGGTCGCTGGCAGGCTGATAGGCCGTTTCCTGCCGCAAGCACCGGGCAAGATCGCGCTGATATGCGGCACGCTGGCGCTGAGCGACCATGCCCAGCGCGTCGAAGGTTGCCGCGCCGTGCTGGAGGCGGACTACCCGCATCTGGAGGTGCTGCCGGTTCGCGAAGGCCGGGACGATGACATTCTGACTCGCGAAACGGCGACGGACCTCCTGAAGAACGAACCGGAACTGGTCGGTCTCTATAACGTCGGATCGGGCACGCGCGGCCTCATCGCGAGCCTTGAGGCCAACGCCGCACCAGGCAAACCCGTCACGATTGCCCACGAGTTGACCCCTCATTCGGCCCAGGCGCTGGAGGCCGGTACGCTGGATGCTCTCATCTGTCAGGACCCAGGCCACGAGATCCGCAGTGCTGCGCGCGTTTTGAAGGCGCTTGTCGACAATGCACCGCTCGTCAAGGGACAGGAACGCATTCGCATCGAAATCTATATCCGAGAAAACCTGCCGTTCGGATTTTCGGGGTGATCCCGCTTTCTCGAAAGGCCGGGCCGCAATTTCCTCAATGATTTGGATCTCATCCGCGTTGACGTAGCGCGCCATGCGCCGCATATCTATCCCATGCGACTTACCCAGCAGACCAATTACGCGGTGCGAACGCTCATGTACTGCGCGGCGAACCCGGGAAAACCGAGCAAGGTTCCCGAAATCGCCGCCAGTTTCGGCATGTCCGAAACGCATCTGTTCAAGATCATGAAAGTGCTGGTCGATGCGGATCTCGTGACCACAATTCGCGGGCGCAACGGCGGTATCGTGCTTTCGAAGCCCGCGGAGCGCATCACCGTCGGCGAAGTGGTGCGCGCGGCGGAAGAGAATTTCCAGCTTGCAGAATGCTTCAATTCGGGGCGCAGGGACTGTCCGTTGATCCCCTCTTGCGGCTTCAACGGCCTGCTGCACGAGGCGCTCGAAGCCTTCATGATGGTGCTCGACAGCCATACGATCGCCGAGCTTGCCGCCGACCAGTCCAACATCCGCGTTCTGCTGAAAATGGACGATCAGGTCGCCGCTACCGCATAACCTCAATTGTTTTCAGCGACTGGCAAGACCCACACGCGGGTGATACGAGCGTATGGGCTCCGCTTTACATCGAGAGCGATAAATTACAGTTTGGCGGTTTTTTCCGGATCCTGCTTCGATGCGAGGATTTCGATCATCTCGCCCTTCCGCGCGAGAATGGAATTCGGCCTCACCGTTTTCTTGTGCTGGCCGCTGTGAGTTTGCCCATCCACCGGAGATTTATAGCTGAAGGAGATGTAGGCGGTTTCGACCACATGAAATCCCTTGAATTCAGGATGTGTCGCAACAAGGGCCCGCAGGACGTCGCAGTCTCCTTCTCGCGTCGTCTCCTTGGTTTTGGTCAATATCCCTCTCTTGGTCCGCGTTCCATGGCAAAGCGTCTCCACCGAGACGACCCGCGCTTCGACGGGAAGATAGTTCGTTGCCTTGTCGAAGCGGTCGTAGACGTAGAAACCCGCCAGCAGCAACGCGAAAAAGCCGAACATGTAAACTCGAGTGCGCGCAATCATTTTCACCACCTCCTAACGTAAGGGATGGATATACAATCTAAAGTTTAATATCCATTTTACGGGAAGATTAAAAACTCTCTCGCATAAAGTGCATTTTCGTTTGCAAAATAGCGCAAGCAAAACGGGTTAAAAAGAAAAACGGCGGCCATAAGGACCGCCGTTCTACGTTCGGTATGGAGCGGAAGCATAACTCCCGCCCTTCCATGATTGCTTACTTCATCTCGGTATCGACGACGAAAGCCCCGTCCTGCACCTTGAAGAGCGCATATACGCCCGGAACATCGCCCAATTCGTCGAAGTCATGGTCGCCGGCGGCACCCTTGTAGTCGATGTCGGTGCCGGCCGCGATCAGCTCCTTCGCTTTCTTCCATTCGCCGGGCAGGATCACTTCGCCCTTGCCGTCGGAGACGGAACGCAGCGCTTCGGCCACCTTCGCCTTGTCGCCACCGGCCTTTTCGATGGCGAGCGCGGCCAGGAATGCGGCGTCATAAGACGTGGTCACGAAGATCGCGTCCGGATCGCCACCCACCTCCTTGAAGGCCTCGTTGAAGACGTCAAGCGCATCGGACTTCGCACCGACCGGCGAGGAAGCGGTGAACGTGGTCAGGTTTTCCGCGCCAAGTTCGGCGATCGGGGCATCGGACTTCATGCCGTCGCCGCCCACGAAGTTTTCAAAGAAACCGTTCTCGAGCGCCTGGCGCAGCATGGTGAGGCCGGCGCCGTCGCCATAATCGAAGATGACGAGCGTGTCGGCACCGCCGTTGGCGAGTTCGGCAAGGTCGGAGCGATAGGAGGCCTTGCCTTCCTCATGTGCGGCGAAGCCTGCGATATCGCCGCCCTTGTCCTCGAATTCGGCCTTGAAGGCTTCGGCGAGGCCCTTGCCGTAGTCGTTGTTGAGGTAGGCGACGGCGACCTTGTTGGTTCCACGCTCAAGCAGCGTGCGGGCGAGCGCGCGACCCTGAAAATCGTCCGACGGCACGGTGCGGAAGACGAGGTCCTTGTCGTCGAGCTTGCTGATTTCGGGCGAGGTCCCGGACGGCGTGATGATCACGACGCCAGCAGGAACGGCGACCGAATTGGCCGCTGCAAGCACGGCACCCGAGCAATGCGGGCCCACGATCGCTACAACGCCTTCGATGTTCACCGCCTTCGTGGCCGCGTCGGTCGCGTTTTGCGGGTTGCAGGCGCTGTCGCCGACGACCGGAATCAGCTTTTCACCCTTCAGGATGCCGCCCTGGTCGTTCACCTGCTGCACGGCAAGCTGTGCGGCGTCGATCATCGCTGGCGCCATAGCCGCGATCGGACCGGACACGCCGCCGAGCAGGCCGATCTTCACATCGGCATGGGCCGGAGCGGCCATTGCGGTTGCTCCAAGCAGGGCGCCGGCGAGCGCAAGACGAATATTTTTCATAGGTAACCTCCACCATTCGTAACGGCAGTTTTCCGCCGTCTTTTCTCCAGCCGGATGCTCCGGCCGTGACAGAGCGTTTCGTCCACCTTCCCCCTGAAAGCGGATCATGGCTCTTCGTGACGCGCAGTCTTTACCGGAAACGCCGGTTTCTCAACCCCTTACTTAAGGTCACGGTCTCATAAATAAGGCTGGAATGGCGCTCAAAACGGCAAAGAGATGCGAGGAGAAGCGCGCCGGGCGGGTCGGCCACCCGGTCAAGCGCTTCGACAAAGCAGGTCAAAGCCGTTTACGCGTCCTTTCAGGATATGGCGGATTTGCCCGGCAACATTGTTGCAAGCCTTTGAAAACCGGACGGTTTCCTGCAGGCTTGCGCCGCGTATCCGAACAAATCCGCGCATACCATTTCAACCTTATTTATGAGTCCGTGGCCTGCACTCATAAATCCTTTTTTCCGGAAACGCCGCGCTGCGGTTCCGGCAAAATGCCTTCCGGCCGGAACCGCAGCACGAGCTGCAGCATCAGGCCAATGAGAAAGATGCGGATATACTTCGCCTTGATCGCGATTTCCGGCGGAAACTGGTCGGTCAGGATCTCGGAGAAGGACCAGATCACCCAGACGACCGCGACCCCAAGGATCGCGCCGCGGTTATTCCCCGAGCCGCCGAGGATCAGCATGATCCAGACCAGGAACGTCGCCACCATCGGGTCGATCGCTTCCGGCGTGATCGCGCGGTTGAGATGCGCGAAAAGCGCGCCGCCCAACCCCATGAGCGCGGCACCGAAGATGAAGGCCTCCAGCCGGCGGAAGGGAACGTCCTTGCCCATGGCGCGCGCGGCAAGCTCATTGTCGCGGATCGCGCGCATCATTCGCCCCCAGGGCGCGGCAATCTGGCGTTCCACCAGCAGGTAGACGACGAGAAGAATGCCGCCCACGAGCGCGAGATAGGCAAGCTGCGACTGCACGTATGGAAGGTCGCCGAACGGGCGCGGGATGTTGGTAACGCCACGTGCGGAGTTCGTCAGCCAGTCCTCGGATTTCACGACAAGGCGGATGATCTCCGCCACGCCGATGGTGGCGATCGCAAGATAGTCGGAGCGGAACCTGAGACAGATCTTGCCGATCGGCCATGCAATTGCGGCCGCAAGCACCATGGCGCCGGCCCAACCAACCGGCACCGGCAGGTCGAACCCGCCGATGCGCCCCGCCGCCTCGGGCGTCGTCAGGATCGCCGAGGCATAGGCGCCGACGGCGAAGAAACCCGCGATGCCTGCATTGAAAAGGCCGGTGAAGCCCCACTGGATGTTGAGGCCAAGCGCAAGCAATCCGTAGATGCAGATGAAGATCGCCATGAAGACGGCGTAGTTGAGAAGTCCGATCCACTCCATCACCGCCCCCTTATAGTACCTTGCCGCGCAGCAGCCCTGTCGGGCGCAGAAGCAGCATGAGCAATAGAATGACGAATGCCATCGCGGCCTTGTATTCGCTTGGAATGAATATGACGGAGACCTCTTCCGCGACGCCGACTATCAGCCCGCCAAGCACCGCCCCCTCGATCCGCCCGACACCGCCGAGAATGGCTGCGGCGAACATCGGCAGAAGCATCTGCCAGCCCATCATGGATTTCAGCTCGGTGTTGAGGCCGAGGAAGAAGCCCGAAGCGGCGCAAAGTCCACCGACGATCAGCCATGTCAGGAACACGACCTTGCCGTTGTCGACACCGGAAAGAAGCGCAAGGTTCGGGTTGTCTGACATGGCGCGCATCGCCTTGCCCCATTTCGTCTTCATGAGGAAGAGCTGCAGCGCGAGCACAAGCCCGATCATGGTGAGGATCGTCACGATCTCGCGGTCCTTCAGGCGGATGCCCCACCAGTTTTCAGGCCGTGCGATACCGCGAATATAGGATTCGGCATCGACACCCCAGATCACCTGCACAAGGGAACGCACCATCAGCGCCACACCCAGAGAGGCCATCACCGTAACGATGCGCGGGCGCTCACGCAGATAATCGTAGAAAAGCTTGTCTATCCCGACGGCTGCAAAGGCCGTCACCACCATGGCGACCGGAAGGGCCGCATAGACCGGCAGACCGAGGAGCGTCACGGCGGCGAAGGCGACGAATGCGCCAAGCGTCGCAATATCGCCGTGGGCAAGATGCGCATAGCGCAGGATCGCGAAGACCAGCGTGATGCCGACAGCGCCGAGCGCATAGATCGAGCCGAGCACGAGGCCCGGAATAATGTAGAAATTCAGGAGTTCCAGAAATTCCATTGACCCTAGCCCTTATCCGCCAAGGAACATTTCAGCGACCTCGCGGTCGGCCAGCAGTTCCGCCCCCGTTCCCTCGTGGCGGTTGGCGCCCGAGGCCAGCACATAGCCGCGGTCGGAAAAGGCAAGCGCCTGCTTGGCGTGCTGTTCGACCAGAAGAAGCGCCACCCCGTCATCGCGCACATCACGGCAGATCTGGAAAATCTGCTCCATGTAGCGGGGCGAAAGGCCTGCCGTCGGCTCGTCGAGCAGCAGCACCTTGGGATCGAGCATCAGCGCCCGGCCCATAGCCACCATCTGCCGCTGGCCGCCGGAAAGGTTTCCCGCAAGCGTCTTTCGCCGCTCCTTCAGATCCGGAAACAGGCCGTAGACCCGGTCATAAGCCCTGGTCTGGTCGCCGGAGCGAAGGAACGCGCCCATCTCCAGGTTCTCGTGAACCGTCATCTCGCGGAAGATGTTGTCGACCTGCGGCACGTAGCACACGCCTGCCTGCACGATCAGGTTCGGCTTCAGCCCGGTGATGTCCTTACCGTCGATGGTGATCTTGCCGCCGCGAACATGCAGGAGGCCGAAGATCGCCTTCATCGCCGTCGACTTGCCCGCGCCGTTCGGTCCGACGATGGCGACGATTTCGCCAGGCGCGACGTTGAGCGACACGCCCTGGAGAATATCGGCATCGCCATAGCCGCCGCGCACTTCGCGCATATCGAGAAGCGGGCTCATGCGGCGTCTCCGACGGTTTCGCCGAGGTAGGCCTCGAGAACGCGCGGGTCGGAGCGCACGGTCTGGAAATCGCCTTCGATGAGTACCGTACCTTCCGCCATGCAGATCACGGGGTGGCAGAGCTTCTCGATCATTTCCATGTCGTGTTCGATGAGGATGAAGGTATAGCCGCGCTCCTTGTTGAGGATCGCGATCTTCTCCTCAAGTTTGCGCAGGAGCGTGCGGTTCACGCCCGCCGCCGGCTCGTCCAGAAGCACGAGCCTGGCGTCCGTCATCATGGTGCGGCCCAGTTCCAGCAGCTTCTTCTGACCGCCGGAAAGGTTGCCCGCCCTCTCGTCGGCGACATGGGTAAGTTCCAGGAACTCCAGCGTTTCCCAGGCGCGCCTTTCCGTTTCGCGTTCGTCGCCCGCGACCTTGCCCCAGGCGAACCAGTTGGCGAACAGGCTCTCGCCCGCCTGATGGCCTGGCACCATCATCAGGTTTTCAAGCACCGTCAGGCGGTGAAATTCGTGCGGGATCTGGAAGGTGCGCACCAGCCCCTTGTGAAAGCGCTTGTCGGCGGAGAGATGGGTGATGTCCTCGCCCATATAGCGAATGCGCCCGGACGTGGGCTCGATCGCGCCGGCGATCAGGTTGAAGAGTGTCGTCTTGCCGGCGCCATTCGGACCTATCAGGCCGGTGATGTGTCCTTCTTCCGCGGTCAGCGTACACCGGTCGACGGCGCGAAAGCCACCGTACTCCATGACGAGATTTTCAACTTCCAGCATATGGACGTTCGCCTCCAGCCCCTCGCCTCAAACGGCATTCTTGCCGCTCTTGTTCTTGAAATATGTGTCTCAGGGTCAGTCAAATCTTCGCAGCACGGCCCTGACCGGTGCCGCGTCCAGCCCTTGTAACTTCAAAGGCAGCGCGATCAACTCAAAATCCCCTGTTTCCGTAAGGTTTAGCCTGAGATTTTCCAGAATACGCATGTCGTGGCGCAAAAATGCCATATGCGCCGGAAGGTCTTTCGAAGTCGCCGGATCGACGGAAGGTACATCGACACCGACGAGCTTCACACCTTTTCCATGAAGAAGATCAACCGTTTCAGGTGCGAGCGCACGAAAATCGTCGCGCCACTCCATGTAGTCGACTTGCGTCTCAAGCCGAAGCAGGACGCGTTGCGGAACATCCGCAAGGAATTTTTCGACGTCTTCCGGCCGGCAGAGCGGGCCTTGGCCCCGCGCATCGATGACACGGGCCGGGCCGATGAAATCCTCAAGCGCAAGCGCATCGATCGAAGCGCCTCCGGCATCGTAATGCAGCGGGGCGTCCGCATGTGCGCCGCAATGTGCGGACATGGAAAATTCTGCGACATTGACCGGACATTCGGGCCCTATTCCGAAGGTATTCTTCGTGCGGTATTCCGCATCGCCCGGGAAAATGGCCATGCCGGCCCGAACGGACGGCGTAATATCGATGATGCGTGCCAAGGCGGCGGTCTCCTCAAAGATCGGCGCGGATCGACCAGAGTTCGGGAAAAAGCACGACCTCCAGCATCCGCCGCAGATAGGCCACTCCCGACGTCCCGCCCGTGCCGCGTTTGAAGCCGATCACCCGCTCGACGGTGGTTACGTGGTTGAACCGCCAGCGGCGGAAGTAATCCTCGAAATCGACAAGCTTTTCGGCAAGCTCGTAAAGCGGCCAGTGTTTGCGCGGGTCTCGATAGACCTCGAGCCACGCTTCGCGAACGCTTTCGTTCTCCTCGTGCGGAGTCGACGGGCCGCGCTCAAGCATGGCCTTGTCGATGGCAAATCCCTCGCGCGCGAGCAGCCGGATCGCCTCGTCATAGAGGCTGGTCTCATGCAGCAGCCCGTCGAGCCACGCATGCACTTCGGGGATATGCGCATGCGGGCGCAGCATGGCGGCGTTCTTGTTGCCAGCCAGATATTCGATCGCGCGATACTGGTAGGACTGGAAGCCGGAGGACTGGCCAAGCTGGTCGCGAAACTCTTCGTATTCCGAGGGCGTCATGGTGCGCAGCACCTGCCATGCGGAATTGAGCTGCTCGAAGATTCGCGCAACGCGCGTCAGCATCTTGAAGGCGGGCGAAAGATCACCTGCCGCAATCTTGCCCTTGGCCGCGACAAGCTCGTGGATGGCAAGCTTCATCCAGAGCTCCGACGTCTGATGCTGGATGATGAACAGCATTTCGTCATGGGCGGACGAGATCGGCGACTGGGCGCTCAACACCTTGTCGAGGGCAAGGTAGTCGCCATAGGACATCCGCCCGTCGAATTCCATCTGGGCGCCGTCGTCCGCCGGATCGTAAGGCGTGCCGGGCATCGTCATGTCACTTTCGCCTTCTTCTTGAACTCCTCCCGGTCCCAGGCGCGCGTTGCCACGATTTCCTCGAGGGTTTCCGCCGCCTTGAGGACGTCCATATGGGATAGATAGAGCGGCGTGAACCCGAAGCGCACGATATCGGGCGCGCGGAAATCGCCGATCACGCCACGGGCGATCAGCGCCTGCATCAGCGGGTAGCCGTAGTCGCAGCGGAACGAGACTTGCGACCCACGCGCTTGCGCATCCCGCGGGGATGCAAGCACAAGATCGGGGCAGCGCGCCTCGACCTCGGCGATGAATAGTTCGCAAAGGCTGACGGACTTTTCCCGAAGCGTGTTCATATTGACGTCCGCAAAGACATCAAGCGCCGTATCGAGGGCGGAAAGCGAAAGCACCGGCGGCGTGCCGACCCTCATGCGGTCGACGCCCTTCGCCGGGCGGTAGTCGAGATCGAAGGCGAAAGGTGCCTCGTGCCCCATCCAACCGGTTAGTGGAGGTGTAATCGTTTCCTGGTGTTTCGGCGCCACGTAGAGGAACGCCGGCGCGCCCGGACCGCCGTTCAGGTATTTGTAGCCGCAACCGACCGCGAAATCCGCATTCGCGCCCGCGAGGTCGACGGAAAACGCGCCCGCCGAATGCGCGAGATCCCAGAGGGCGAGCGCCCCTGCCTCATGCGCGCGCTTGGTGATCGCCCGCATGTCATGCCGGCGGCCGGTCTTGTAGTCCACCTGGGTGATCATGGTCACCGCGATGGTTTCGTCTATCGCGCCTTCGACGTCTTCCGGCGCCACGATCTTCAGTTTATGGCCGGCTTCCAGCAAAGCCGAGAGCCCCTGCGCCATGTAAAGGTCGGTCGGGAAGTTTCCGCTGTCGGAGAGGATGACCTTTCGGCCCGGCCTTAGTTTAAGCGCGCTCGCCAGCACCTTGAAGAGGTTGATGCAGGTGGAATCGGTTGCCACCACCGTACCTGGGGCCGCGCCGATCAGCCGGGCGATCTTGTCGCCGACGCGCGCCGGCAGATCGATCCAGTCGTGGTCGTTCCAGCCACGGATCAGGCTTTCGCCCCATTCGCGCGAGACCACGTCCGCCATGCGGGCGGGAACGGCGCGCGGAAGCACGCCCAGCGAATTGCCGTCGAGATAGATCACGCCACCGGGGATGTCGAACTCGTCGCGCTTATGCGCCAGCGGATCGTTGCGGTCGAGCCGCTCGATCTCCGTCCGCGTCAGTCGCGCCATCGCAAATATCCTCCCGCTCACGCTCAACGCGACGTGAACCTAACAGCGATCGAAGGGCTGGACAAGAATTATATATAATCTATCTTGTCATATATATTCCAACGTGAGCCGCCATGTCCAAATCGGAAGATGCCTTTACCGCCTTGCGAAGCGATATCCTCGACGCGGTCCTTCCGCCGGACGAACCGCTTGTCATCGCAAGCCTGAGAGAACGTTACGGATATGGCTGGACGCCGTTGCGCGAAGCGCTTCCGCGTCTGGAGGCGGAAAATCTCGTCGTCTTCCAGCAAAACAGGGGCTATCGCGTTGCGCCCGTATCCGCGAAGTCGCTGCGCGATCTCCAGGCCGCGCGCCTTGCGGTGGAAAGCGCGCTTCTTCAATCCTCCATCGAAAAGGGGGACGGCGACTGGGAGGGCAGGATCGTCGCCGCCCATCATCTTCTCGCCAAGGCGCCCTCGCCCGCTCCGGGCATGAAGGAGGAAGGTGTGAGACACTGGGAAGAACGGCATGACGCCTTTCACGATGCGCTTCTCGGTGCCGGCGGCTCGGACTGGCTGATGCGCTTCCAGCGCCAGACTGCGGATCAGCTTCACCGTCATCATCGCTTCATGGTGCACGGCCCCAATTCGCGCGGCATCCTCGATACCGTCGACCGGAATGCCTTCGAGGAAGTGCTTCAGAAAACGCTGGGGCTTGACCACCACACGATGCTGATGGAGGCCGTGCTCTCTCGCAACGTTCGGCTGTCACTTGCGCTGTTGAAGGAGCACATCGGTTTCTCGCTTGCCGTCTACGAGACGCTCTGGCCGGAAAACGACGCGATTGATCATACGGATTGAGGCCTTTCGGCGAGCGAACGCGACATGGATTTTCAGATTTCCGTCATCGGCGGGACGAACGGATGACGAAGGCGTAAACTCAAGGCATAGTCCGCGCGTCCGGTGATATGTCACCGCATCATGATGCCAGGTTTCTGGCGGAGGCCTTGAATTCGGGAGGCCGGGAGGACGCCTTGTTCATAAGCGTGTTCGACATTTTCAAGATCGGCATCGGGCCGTCGTCGTCCCACACAATGGGGCCGATGGTGGCTGCCGCACGTTTCCTGGCCAGCCTGAAGGAGATGCATGCCGAGCCGGAGCGGATCACCGTCTCTCTGCACGGCTCGCTCGCATTCACCGGCAAGGGTCATGCGACGGATCGCGCCGTTCTCCTCGGGCTTCTTGGGCACGAGCCCGCCACCATCGATCCTGACCGGGCCGAACGCGACTATGAGACGCTGAAGGAGACGAAGCGTCTCGCGATCCCGGGCCTTGCAACGCTTTCCTTTGATCCGGAATCCGATCTTCAGTTCGATTACGGCCCTCCGCTGGAGGGCCATTCCAACGGAATGGTCTGCCGCGCCTATGACGGAGAGAACCGGCCGATCCTCGAAGAAACCTATTTCTCCGTCGGCGGCGGCTTCGTCCTGACCGCCGGAGAGCTTGCCGCGCTTGCCGAAGGCGAGCCGGTACGCGAGGAGATACCCGTTCCCTACCCCTTCAAGACGGCGAAGCAGATGCTTTCGATGGGAAAGGAACACGGCCTGACAGTTGCGCAGATGAAGCGGGAAAACGAGCTTCTGCGTCATCCCGATATCGACCTTGACGAGGCGGTCGACGGGATCTGGAATGCCATGAATTCCTGCATCCAGCGCGGGCTGTCGCAGGAAGGCCAGTTGCCGGGCGGGCTGAAGGTTAAGCGCCGGGCGCGCCAGATTCACGAGAAGCTTATCTCCGAGCAAGGCAAGAACCGTCCGTTCGATCATAAGGTGATGGACTGGCTCGCCGTCTACGCCATGGCCGTCAACGAGGAGAACGCCGCCGGCGGGCGGATCGTCACGGCCCCCACGAACGGGGCGGCGGGCGTCATCCCCTCGGTCGTTCGTTACTATATCGACCATTGCCCGGATTGCAGCCGGGCGGGCATCCGCACCTTCCTTCTCGTCGCCGCCGCGATCGGCGGCCTCATCAAGACGAATGCCTCGATCTCCGGCGCCGAAGTCGGTTGCCAGGGTGAGGTCGGCTCGGCGTCCGCCATGGCCGCGGCCGGGCTTTGCGCGGCCCTTGGCGGCACAAATGAGCAGGTGGAAAACGCCGCCGAGATCGCTCTTGAACACCATCTCGGCATGACCTGCGATCCCGTCGGCGGCCTCGTCCAGGTGCCCTGTATCGAGCGAAACGCGCTTGGCGCCGTGAAGGCCGTAACCGCCGCCTCCCTTGCTCTGAGGGGCGACGGCACCCATTTCGTGCCGCTCGACAGCTGCATCGAGACCATGCGCCAGACCGGCATCGACATGACGGATAAATACAAGGAAACCTCGCAAGGCGGCCTTGCCGTCAATGTTGTGGAGTGTTGAAACGCCAGCCGGAACGATAGTTGTTCGCGCGACCTGAGACCTTCGGTTTCCTGAGAATTCGACCGGGATTAGCTGCTTCAGCCGGAGAATTCGGCTTCCATCTCGCGGCGGACCTTTACCGCATGATCGTCGCCGTCGAACTCGACGTCCGACCATTTCAAGATCTCACCTTCCGCGATATCCGCTTTGAGCCTTACACCGCTCGCAAGTCCCAGGGGAAGGGCCGCCATGGCAAGCGAGGTTTCCGCCGGCTGCTGCTTGCCCCACACGCAGAAGCCGCCCTCGCCGTCGAGCACTTCGCCCGCCTTGAGGGGCCGCTTGGCGGTGGCAACGACATCGGAAACGAAGCCTTTGGGCGCTCCCGTCGGCTCGCCGCGCAGGGCTGCGGAGGCCACCGAAATACCGAGTTCCAGACCGATCATATGCGTCGGGCGATAAAGTGCGGCGAACCGCCCGCTGTCGTCCTCCAGCATGTGATATTCGGTAAAGCAGCGGCGGGTGTATTCCGTCTCGCCCTCGATCACCACATAGGTGCCCATGGCCAGGTGATGCGGTACGTCCCCGCCATCTCGGGTGAGCGAGGAGACCACTTCGGTCGTGCCTGAAAAGGCAAGCGTTCCACCGTTCTCCTTCGGCTTGCATACGGTCGAAAGTTCGAACCGGCTCGCAGGCGGGAACGCAAGGCCGTCAGGCTGCGGCTTCAGCCCCGTCGCATTGCAGACCGCGCTCATCTCGATGCCGGATTTGGTACCGTCCAGAAACGAGTTGAACATCTGCAGGTTGAGGCCGGACTTGTCCTTGAAGGTCAGATACTTGCAAAGCTCGTCCCACACGGTGTCCGGCGTGAGGCCATGAAACTGAGGCAGGTAGCGCGTGCCTTTGCCTGCGCAAACCACCTTGAAGCCGCAGGCCCGCGCCCAGTCGACATGCTCGCAGATAAGCGCCGGCTGGTCGCCCCAGGCCAGCGAATAGACGACGCCCGCCCTGTCGGCCCTGCGCTTCAAAAGCGGGCCGGCAAGCACGTCCGCCTCCACGTTGACCATGACGATATGCTTGCCCGCCTCGATTGCCGCAAGGCAATGGCGGATGCCGACGGTAGGGTGCCCCGTCGCTTCGATCACCACATCGACCGGACCGGCGGAAATCGCCATTTGCGCGTCGTCGGTAACGAGCGTGGTGCCGTTCTTTACCGCCTCTTCGAGCGAGACCGCGCCATATTGCGCCTGCGGCCAGCCCGTAGCCTCCAGGGACGCTCGCGCCTTTGAAACATCGAGGTCCACGACGGCGGCGATCTGGACGCCCTTCGTCAGCCGCGCCCGGGCAAGGTACATGGAACCGAATTTGCCAGCGCCGATCAGCACGACGCATATCGGCCTGTCCGCCTCGGCCCGCGCGGCAAGCATGGACGACAGGTTCACGTATTCTTCCCCTTGGCCCAGGTGCGAATGCCCTTTTCAGTCACGCACTATAAGCACGGATTTATCGGTATGGCGCGTCACATGTTCGGCAGTCGGACCTATCAGATAATCGGTCATCTCCGGCCTGTGCGATGCCATGACGATGAGATCGCAACCGTTTTCGTCCGCGCATTCCATGATCGCCCGGAAAACCCGCCCCACGGCGACATGCTCATGCACCGTGATGCCGGAGATCTTGTCCTTGACGAAATCGTTCAGCGTGTCGGCCGCCTTGCGCACGGCCTTTTCCTCGAAATCGCTCGGGAAGTACTGGGAAACCATCGACGATCGTATGTCCTGAACCACGGTAATGACGTGCAATTCGGCTCCGAATGTTTCCGTGATCTTCAATGCAACCGGCAGAGCCTTCTTCCAGGAACTTTCGTGGTCGAGATCGACCGGCAAGAGTACGGCCTTGTACATTTCGCCTTCCCCCTCATGCGGCCTGTTGTTCGGACTTTGCGGGCTCGGTACCATCTTCCGCCCGCCGCCTCTGCAGCCAGGCGACCGCGCCGAGCAGCAGGAGCGCCGGCAGGTACATCCAGTATTTCGACGGCGTTTCGACCGGCGAAAGAACGCGGATGATCTCCTGATCCCAGTCGAGGCCGACCTCGGCGGCAGGAGAATCGAATGCAACGTCGTCGATGATCGTCTTGCCGTCGCGATCGACAAGCGTCAGTCCCGCTGCCTCCAGGCGTTCGGCGCCCGTCGCCGCTTCCGGAAGATCGAGGAGAACCACCCATTCGCGCTTTTCGCCCACGGCATCGGTGCCGGAAATGCGAAGCCTGAGCGGCTCGCCGGCAGGCACGCTCCCTGCCGCGTCGGCGATCTGGGCCGGCGGCGTTTCGGCATAGGGCGGATAGACCATGTCCATCCAGAAGCCCGGCCTGAAGAACGTGAAGGCGAGGATGAGGAGCACCAGCGATTCCCAGATCCTGTTTTTCGTCAGGAACCAGCCTTGCGTCGCCGCCGAGAAGAGCAGCATCGCCACCGTCGCCACGATGAAGATGAAAATGCCGTGGATCCAATCGACGTCCATCAGGAGAAGGTCGGTGTTGAAGATGAACAGGAACGGCAGCGCGGCCGTCCTCAGCGAATAGAAGAAGGCCACGACGCCGGTGCGGATCGGATCTCCTCCCGAAACGGCGGCCGCAGCGAAGGATGCAAGCCCGACCGGAGGCGTCACATCCGCCATGATGCCGAAGTAGAAGACGAAGAGATGCACTGCGATCAGCGGCACGATCAATCCGTTCTCCTGGCCAAGCGTCACGATCACCGGAGCAAGCAGCGCCGAGACGACGATGTAGTTCGCCGTCGTCGGCAGGCCCATGCCGAGGATGAGCGACAGGATCGCGGTCAGGAACAGGATCGCCAGCAGATTGCCGCCCGAAAGCACCTCGACGACATCGGCAAGCGCCGAACCGACACCCGTCTGGGAAACCGCGCCGACGATGATGCCGGCGGTCGCCGTCGCGATGCCGATGCCGATCATGTTGCGCGCACCTGCGATCAAGCCGTCGATAAGTTCGCGGATCCCGCGCGTGAATTCGGCGCCCATTTCGCCCTCTTTGCGGAAGATCGCGAAAAGCGGGCGCTGCGTGACGAGAATGAACATCATGAAAGCCGTCGCCCAGAAGGCAGAAAGCCCCGGCGACAGTCGGTCGACCATCAGCGCCCAGATCAGCACGATCACCGGCAGGATGAAGTGCAGGCCGGATTTGATGGTCGGTCCGGGCAGGGGAAGATGCGTCACCGGCTCGTTCGGATCGTCCATCTTCGGTTCGGGATAGCGCGAGCCGAAGGCCACGAGCCCTACGTAAACCGCCGTCAGCAGGGCGAATACGATATAGGGTGCGGAACCGCCGAAAGCGGGCCGGATCCAGCCCATCCCGTAATAGACGATCATGGAAAGCACGCAAACGACGAGAACGCCGAAGACGAAGCCTACGATGCGGCGCATCCAAGGGCCGGGCTCGTAGGAGCGCGGCAGCCCCTCCATGCCCGCCTTGCAGGCTTCCAGATGGACGATATAGACGAGCGCGATGTAGGAGATCACCGCCGGCAGGAAGGCGTGTTTCACCACGTCGAAATAGGGAATGCCCACGTATTCGACCATGAGGAAGGCGGCGGCGCCCATCACCGGCGGCATGATTTGGCCGTTGACCGATGACGCGACTTCCACCGCACCCGCCTTTTCGGCGCTGAAGCCTACTTTCTTCATGAGCGGAATGGTGAAGGTGCCCGTCGTCACCACGTTGGCGATCGAAGAGCCGGAGATCAGGCCCGTCATGGCCGAGGATACGACAGCCGCTTTCGCCGGTCCGCCGCGCAGGTGCCCCATCAGCGAGAAGGCAACCTGGATGAAATAGTTGCCTGCCCCCGCCTTGTCGAGCAGCGCCCCGAAAAGCACGAACAGGAAGACGAAGGACGTGGACACGCCGAGCGCGATGCCGAAGACGCCTTCGGTCGTCAGCCAATGGTGGTTGATGATCTCGCGCAGGTTGTTGCCCTTGTGCGCGATAATTTCCGGCATGTAGGGGCCGAGCACCGTGTAGACTAGGAAGAAGCCTGCGACCAGCACGAGCGCGGGGCCGAGCGTGCGGCGCGTCGCCTCCAGAAGCAGGAGAAGGCCCGCGATACCCGCGACGTAATCCTGGAAGATCGGCTGCCCGACACGGTCGGCAAGCTCCGTGTAGTAGATGAAGAGATAGGCCGAACAATAGCCTCCGGCGACGGCCAGCAGCCATTCCTGGATCGAAACCTTGTCGTTTTGCGCGGGCAACAGCACGGCAATGGCGATCAGCCCCGCGATCAGCAAGATTACCCAGGTTGGAAAGGCGATTTCGTCAGCCGAGATCGCAAAGAGAATGCCGATGAACACCGGCACGAACACGCCGAGGCCGAGCTGGAATTTCGTACGTGCGGCCGGAAACGCCAGGAAGGCGAGCACCACGGCGAAAGCGAGATGGATGGAGCGCGCCTCGGTGTCGTTGAAAATGCCGAAGCCGACCGTGAACGGAATTGGCGAAGCGAACCAGAGCTGGAACAGCGACCATAAAAGGGCGATGCCGGCGATAAGCCTGCCGACGAACCCGCCGGCGGAACGAGAACCGGTGTCGCTGGCCGCGACCATCTCGTCGATTTCGGCCTGGCTCAAGCCGCTTGTATCCCGGTCAGGTGAAATCCGGTCTTGCGCTTGTTCCCTTTCGCTCATCGACCTGCCCCCTCCTGCGTCGCCCGTTTGGCCGGGCCTGGCAATCTTTAAGAGAATTCAAGGGTTCACGACGCCCCGGCCACGATGGCCGGGGCGGGGGTGGAGGGGAAGGTGAGGGCCAGCCGCCTTCCTTTTTGTAGCGCTCCCCCCCCGGGTGAAGCGGGGGGGGAAGCCCGCCCGTAATCATCTCTTCCTCTGTCAGGTTCTCGAAGGCCGGATGCAGCTTCTTGAAGCGGTCGAAATTGTCGAAAACCGCCTTCACGACCTGGTAGATCACCTCTTCGGGGACATCTTCGGAGGAGACGAAGGTCGCCTTCACGCCGAAGGTTTCGACATCCTCGTCCGTACCCTTGTACATGCCGCCCGGAATTGTCGCCTTGGCGTAATAGGGGTTCTCCGAGACGAGCTTGTCGACTTCCGGACCCGTCACCGGGATAAGTTTGGCATCCGTCGTCGTTGTGGCTTCCTGGATCGAGCCCGCCGGATGGCCGACGGTGTAGATCATCGCGTCGATCTTGTTGTCGGCAAGGGCGCTTGCCTGTTCGGCGGCCTTCAGCTCCGAAGCGAGGGCGAAGTCGTCGAGAGTCCAGCCTTTTGCGTTCATCAGCACTTCCATGGTGCCGCGCTGGCCGGAACCCGGGTTGCCGATGTTGACCCGCTTGCCCTTCAGGTCGTCGAAGGTCTCGATGCCGGAATCGGCGCGCGCGACGACGGTGAACGGCTCGCCATGAACGGAAAACACCGCGCGCAGCTTGTCGAACTTGTCGCCTTCGAATTTCGAAGTGCCGTTATAGGCGTGATATTGCCAGTCGGACTGGGCGACGCCCATCTGGCGGTCGCCATTCTTGATTGCGTTGATGTTGTCGATCGAGCCCCCGGTCGAAGGCGCGGTGCACTTGATGTTGTGCTCCGCCGAGCCGCGGTTCACGAGCTTGCAGATCGACTGGCCGACGACGTAGTAGACGCCCGTCTGGCCGCCAGTGCCGATCGTGATGAAAGTTTCCTGTGCCATGGCCGACTGTGTGCCAAGGGCGACCACGGCTCCGGCAAGAATACGCGTCAGTGTGTTCATCACCGACCTCCCTTTTATCGTTGCAAACAGGCTTCAGCTTAGGGCCAAGACGCAAGTTACGCAACGAAATGAGATTTTCGAAAAGACTGGCAATGGCAAAACCCTACGGAATATAACCGCCATCGGCTTGCAGCTTTAAGCATGCATCTTCGCGGCAATTGCCCGCAAAGCGCAGCCGACGGCGGAATGTCGGCATGAATTTTCCGATTTGATTCAATTTCCGAGATTTTTGAATAAATTACGCATGCCGGACCATCCCCGTCCGCGTCCGTTCGTCCCTTCGATCTTCGGTCGGGGCCTGGCGGCGCTTGCCAACTTCCGCGACACCTGCCAATGAACTTTATGAATCCAAAAGGGTCTCGGATGAATTGCATGGCGGACGGCATCACCGCGCAACTGGCGGCCTTCATTTGCTCCTTCGATGGCGGACGGCTTTCGCCGGACCAGATCGTGACGGCCAAATCCTGCATTCTCGACTGGAGCGCGGTCGCGCTTGCCGGGCGTGACGAGCCGGTCAGCCGGATTTTGCGTGAAATGACGTCTTCGGAAGGCGGCACCGCCGAGGCCACGGTCATCGGCCTTGCAGGCCGGCTGCCTGCCCGCGCCGCCGCGCTCTCCAACGGCACGACCTCCCATGCGCTCGACTATGACGATACCCATTTCGATCACATCGGCCATTCGACTGTGGGCGTCTTTCCCGCAGCGCTGGCCCTCGGCGAGGCGCTTGGATGCGACGGGAAGGCCGTGCTCGACGCCTTCGTGATCGGGCTGGAGGTCGCTTGCCGGGTCGGCAGGTATCTGGGCAATGCGCATTATCGCACTGGCTTTCACCAGACGGCGACCGCCGGCGCCTTCGGCGCGGCGGCGGCCAGCGCGCGCCTGCTTCGCCTCGATGACGAGCGCTGCTGTCATGCGATCGGACTTGTCTCGACCCGTGCGTCGGGCCTGAAATCGCAGTTCGGCACCATGGGAAAGCCCTTTCACGCCGGCCTTGCCGCGTCGAACGGCGTCGAGGCGGCAAAGCTCGCCGCGCTCGGCTTCGCCTCCAATCCGCAAGGGTTGGAATGCCTGCAGGGCTTTGCCGAAACCCACGCCGGCGAAGGCGACGCGCAGGCAGCGTTCGAAGGGCTGGGCGAGGCATTCCGTTTCGATCGCGTGCAGTTCAAGCATCATGCCTGCTGCCATGGCACCCACGCGCCGATCGATGCGTTAAAAGCCTTGCGCGCGGAGATCGGTCCGCACGTCTCAAATGCGCGTTCCGTCACCCTGCGCGTTCATCCGCAATGGCTCAGGGTCTGCAACATCCTCTCTCCCGCCACAGGCCTTGAGGCGAAATTCAGTTTCCGCCTGACGGGCGCCATGGCGCTTGCCGGCCGCGACACGGCGGCGCTGGACACATTTTCCGACGCCATCTGCACGGATCCCGAACTTGCGGGCCTGCGCGAGCGGGTGAAGGTCGAAACGGATGACCGGCTTGGCAGCATTGAGGCCGTCGCCATTGTCGAGATGCCGGATGGCAGCCGGATCGAGCATCACTGCGATCTGGCCGAGCCGATCGATGCTGCGGTCACGCGTGCGCGGCTGGTGGAGAAGGCGCAGGCCCTGATCGGGCGCCCGGCGACCGCGACGCTTCTTGAAACGGTCGATACGCTCGATACAGGGGATGGTTTCGCGCTGCCGGGAGTGCTCTCCTCCCTGGCCGCCTGAGGCCGCCTTATGAGCCGTCCGCTTCGTGACACTTTTTCTCGGCCGGCGAAAACTCCGGCTTGATGTCGACAAGCGCTGTTCCGTCGACGCAGTCGAGACCGCGCACCTTCAGGAAGCGCCCCTCGACGGCCTCAAGCTTGACGATCGCGGCGGCGATCGGGTTCGGCCGCACCGGTGAGCGCAATCCGAACGTGCCCACGAACCTGTCCTTGCGGCGCGGGCGCTGGAGCACGAGATCGCGGCGCGCAAGGCCCATCCAGTAGAGCACCAGCAGGCGCTCGCGGCCTTCGACGCCTTCAAGCGCCTCCTGCCAGCGCGGGTCGACTTCTATGGTGCAGAGCGGACCGTCGATTTCACCCCGATGCGGACAGTCTTTCCTGCTCGCCCAGGGCGTGCTTATACGGCCAATGAAATAGATCCCGGCATCGAAATCCGCGGGCAGCTCGGTGGTGATTTCTCCCGGGCGGATATCGTCGTCTTCGGCGGTTTTTGTGTCGGACATATCGGCTCAAGGCGCTCCGGCGTTGCGGTTGACGGATTGTCGCTCAACAGCCGGGATCAGGGCAACGCGTCATATCATCTCGACGCAGGAATACCACCCGCGCAATCAACCGACGGCGAAGACGACATCGGCTTCCGGGCGGTAGACGCGGTTGCGGCCGGCTTTCTTCGCCTGGTAAAGGGCCGCATCCGCTCGTTTCAGGAGGTCGGTGAGCGAAGCCTCGGAGCTTGCGGAAATTTCCGCCACCCCGAGGCTTGCGGTGAAGCGGATCGTATCGCCGTCAACCGAGACCGTCGCGCCCGAGATCTCGAAACGCAGGCATTCGGCGATCCTGAGCGCGTCGGCCTCCCGGTATCCGGGAAGAAGTATGGCGAATTCCTCGCCGCCCAGCCGCCCAACGATTTGCGACTTCCTGGAAATATACTCGCCCACCGCCTTGATCACGGCGTCACCCGCCATATGGCCGTAGGTATCGTTGATGCGCTTGAAGTGGTCGATGTCCAGCATGATGGCGCTCACCGGCGTTTCAGTCAGCGCATCGCCGATCGACCGTTCGGCCGCATCGAAGAAGGCTCGCCGGTTCAAAAGCCCTGTCAGCTCGTCGCATGTGGCAAGCCTGACCAGTTCCCTGTGCATGTTGGAAAGCCGTTCCGCGGCCCTTAGCCGCGCGAACAGTTCCTCCGGCACGGGCGGCTTTATGATGAAGTCGTCCGCGCCGCAGTCGAGCGCCTCTATCACCTTGGAGGCTTCGATGCCCGACGACATGGCGATGATATAAAGAAGCCGCCCTTCCTGGGCGATCAGCCTGCATTCCCAGCAAAGCTCCGTACCGGAAATTCCGTCGGTTTCGAAACTGGTGAGAACGACGTCGACCGAAGGCGTATCCTGGATGAAGCGAAGCGCACGCGCACCGTTTTCGAAGGCTTCGACGCGGTGCCCGCGGCCTTCGAGCATACGTGTGATTATTCTGCGGCCGATCGAACTCGGCTCGACGAGGACAATGTGCATCGCGCTGACCAATCCGGAATTGGCACGAGGATAGGCCAGGATCGTTTAACGGAGAGTAATCGAGTTACGCAGCGACAATCGATGATTGCGATTTTGCGCCACGCTAAATTCGCCGAATGTCGACGGCAAATATTTCCGCAACGGCAGACTGCTTTCCATTCCGCTCTCGAAAGCGCTTTCGTGACAGGAAGTCACATCGCGATAAATGTGATCTACGAGGCCATGCTCGCGCCTTCGCTGACTTCCTCGATCTCCACCTTGTAGCCCCAAAGCCGGCGCAGGTGGATCAAGGTCGCGTCCCTGTCGGCCGGCTCCAGCGGCACGCCGTTGCGTTTGACGGAGCGCAGCTTCAGCCAGCGATCGCCCAGAAGGTCGACATCCACCACCTGAATGTCGGTATCGGCCACCGCGACGTCGTACTCGCGCGCAAGCGAATCCCTGAGTTCGAGGAAACCTCGCTCGTTGTGGATGTGCGAGACGGCGTAATAGGGCTTCGAGGCATCGTCGACGAGCGCGAACATCTTGAAGTGGCGCATGACGGTGGGGCTCAGGAACTGCTGGATGAAGCTTTCGTCGCGATAGTTCGCCCAGGCGTCCTTCAGCACCCTGCGCCAATCGCCGCAGCCGGCGATATCGGGGAACCATTCCCGGTCCTCGTCGTTCGGCTCCTCGCAGATGCGGCGGATGTCCTGCATCATCGCGAAGCCGAGCGCATAGGGGTTGATCCCGCTATAGCGCGGATCGTCGAAATCGGGCTGCGTCAGGACGTTGCTGTGATTGTGCAGGACTTCCAGCATCGCGCCATCGTTGATGCGCCCGGCACGGTGCAACTCGTTCATGATGTAATAGTGCACGAAGCAGGCGCAGCCTTCGTTCATGAGCTTCGTTTGCTTCTGCGGATAGAAATACTGGCCGATATTGCGCACGATGCGAATGATCTCGCGCTGCCATGGCCGCAATGTCGGGCTGTAGTGCTCCAGGAAGTAGAGGATGTTTTCCTCCGGAAGGTGCATTTCGCGCTTGCGTTCCATGCGCTCCCGGTCGGCCGCGGCACTACCGGCGCCGCGCCTGGGCAGCGTGTCCCACAGGTAGTGGACGGCCTCTTCCTCCGCCCGAAGCCGCCCGAGCCGCCGTTCCTCCTCCTCGCGAAGGGAAAGGCGCGGCGGACGGCGGCGGCGGAATACGCCGTTCGGCATCAGCGCATGGGCGGAATCGAGCACCGCCTCCACTTCGTCCACGCCGTGCCTTTCCTCGCATTGCGAAATGAAGCCCCGTGCGTAGCTCAGGTAATCCAGAACGCCGTCGGCGTCCGTCCACTGCAGGAAGAGGTGGTTGTTCTTGAAGAAATGATTGTGCCCGAAGGCGGCATGGGCGATCACGAGCGCCTGAAGCGCCATGGTGTTTTCTTCCATGCAGTAGCTGATGCACGGGTTGGAGTTGATGACGATCTCGTAGGCGAGGCCCCGCATCCCCTTCCGGTAGAGCCGCTCGTGATGCAGGAAGTGCTTGCCGAACGACCAGTGCCGGTACATCAGCGGCATGCCGATGGAGGAATAGGCGTCGAGCATCTGCTCCGAGGAGATGATCTCTATCTGGTTGGTATAGACGCTCAGCCCGAGGTCCTGAAGGGCCACCTCCTCTATTGCCTCGGTCGTGCGCTGCAGCTTGTCGAAGTCCCAGTCGGACCCTTCGAACAGGAGGTCGGGTTTGCGCGACCGCTTAGCCATTCTCGGCCCCCTCGCTCCTGCGCGCGAACAATTCGCGGAAAACGGGATAGATATCCGCTGGTCGCGCGATGCGCTTCATGGCGAAATTGCCGAGTTCCGCCGCCACGCCCCTGTAGGCCCGCCACAGTTCCATGCCGTTGGCCTCGCTGTTGATGAGCCTCGCCTCTTCCTCGTCGACGATTTCGATATAGGCGAAGTATTGGCATAGCGGCATGATCTGGGTGAGAAGCATTTCCGCGCAACGGGCGGAATCGCCGCTGAAGTTCTCGCCGTCGGAGGCCTGGGCCGCGTAGATGTTCC
The DNA here is from genome assembly GCF_009826895.1 of Stappia sediminis. Classification (GTDB taxonomy): domain Bacteria; phylum Pseudomonadota; class Alphaproteobacteria; order Rhizobiales; family Stappiaceae; genus Hongsoonwoonella; species Hongsoonwoonella sediminis. The sequence continues at coordinate 221,441 of NZ_WUMV01000007.1, forward strand.
ATTCCGACGCCGGATAGCGCTGGTCGATGATCTTCTTCATTTCCACCAGCGCGGTGCTGACCACCGTCCCGCCCGTTTCGCGGGAATAGAAGAATGTATCTTCGTCCACCTCGCTCGCATCGTGCGTATGGCGAACGAAGACAAGCTCGATCTTGTCGTACCGGCGGCTGAGGAAGAGATGCAGGAGCACGAAGAAACGCTTCGCCAGCTCCTTTTCCCGCTCGCCCATGGAGGCGGAAACGTCCATCAGGCAGAACATCACCGCCTTGGCGTTGGGTTCCGGCTTCTGGACGAAGTAGTTGTAGCGCACGTCGAGCGGGTCGATGTAGCCGATCACCTTCTGCCGGCGGATCATGGTTTCCAGCTCGTCGTGCAGCCGCTTCAGCTCCTCGCGCTGCTTCTTCGTCGGCCTTGAGATCTTCTCCAGCGCGAAAATCTGCTCGCGCAGGTCCTTGACCTCCCGTTCGCTCGGCCGGTTTAGCGCAAGCCGCCGCCCGAGCGCGTTGCTCATCGTCCGCTTCACGCTGATGTTCGCGGGCGAACCCGACACCGTGAAGCCTGCGCGATGCGCCTTGGTTGTTTTGATTTCCTTCAGGCTGCGCTTGACGAGATCCGGCAGCTCCAGGTCCTCGAAGAAGATGTCGAGGAATTCGTCGCGCGAAAGCGCGAACAGGAAGTCGTCCTCGCCCTCGCCTTCCGCGGCCCCTTGCCTGCCGCGCCCGCCGCCGCCCGAACGCGGCTTGTCGATCCTGTCGCCGGCGCGATAGTCCTTGTTGCCGGTAAACACGCGCTCGCGCCGCCCGCCTTCGCGTGCATAGTGGAAATTGGGTTCCGAAATCCCGTCGGTGGGGATCGAAACGCTTTCTCCACGATCCACGTCGGCGACGCGGCGCTTGTTGACCGTCTCGTTGACGGCCTTTTTCACCTGAGCGCGTACCCGCTTGAGAAATCGGCGCCGGTTACCGAGGCTCTTGTCCTTCGGGTTGAGACGGCGATCGACGAAGTGGGCCATATCGATTTGCGCCTTTTTCCGTTCACCCCGCCTTGTTCACCCGCATGTACCATTCTACCAGACGCCGCACCTGGCGGCGCGTATAGCCTCTGGCGACCATGCGATCGACGAACTCGTTGTGCTTGGCGTCGGTTTCCTTGTCGCGCTTCGCTCCGAAGCTGATGACGGGCAAGAGGTCTTCCACCTGGCCGAACATCCGCTTTTCGATCACCCTCTTCAGTTTCTCGTATTGCCGCCAGTCCGGGTTCTTGCCGCCGTGCTCGGCTCGCGCGCGCAGCACGAACTTGACGACCTCGTTGCGGAAGTCCTTCGGATTGGCGATTCCCGCCGGCTTTTCGATCTTCTCAAGCTCAGATTCCAGGATCTCGCGATCGAACATCTGGCCCGTATCCGGGTCCTTGAAGTCCTGGTCCTCGATCCAGGCATCGGCATAGGCGATATACCGGTCGAAAAGGTTCTGCCCATAGTCGGCGTATGATTCCAGATAGGCCTTCTGGATCTCGTTGCCGATGAACTCGGCATAACGCGGGGCAAGCTCGGTCTTCAGGAAATCGAGGTATCTCGCCTGCGTCTCCTCGTCGTACTGCTCGCGCTTCACCGCCTGTTCGAGCACATACATCAGGTGCACGGGATCGGCTGCCACCTCTTCGGTGTCGTGGTTGAAGGTTTCCGACAGCACCTTGAATGCAAATCGCGTCGAAATGCCGTTCATGCCCTCGTCGACGCCTGCCGCATCGCGGTATTCCTGGATGGACTTCGCCTTGGGGTCGGTGTCCTTCAGCGTTTCGCCGTCATAGACGCGAAGCTTGGAATAGGGCGTGGAGTTTTCATGCTCCTTGAGCCGTGTCAGCACGCTGAAGCGAGACAGGATCGGCAGCGTTTCGGGTGCGCAGGAGGCTTCCGAAAGCGTGCTTTCCTTCAAGAGCTTCTCGTAGATCTGCGTCTCTTCCGTCACCCTCAGGCAGTAGGGCACCTTGACCACGGAGATGCGATCCAGGAACGCCTCGTTGTTCTTGTTGGTCTTGAACTGCTGCCATTCCGCCTCGTTGGAGTGGGCGACGATGATCCCCTGGTAGGGGAACGACCCGATATTTTCCGTTCCGACGTAGGATCCTTCCTGGGTCGCGGTCAGCAGGGGATGCAGCACCTTGATCGGCGCCTTGAACATCTCCACGAATTCCATCAGCCCCTGGGTCGTCCGGTTGAGCGCGCCGGAGTAGCTGTAGGCGTCCGGATCGTTCTGGCTCAGGTGCTCCAGCTTGCGGATGTCGAGCTTGCCCACCAGCGACGACACGTCCTGGTTGTTTTCGTCGCCGGGCTCCGTCTTCGTGACGCCGATCTGGCGCAATTTCGACGGATGCAGCTTGACGATGGAGAATTTCGAGATGTCACCGTCGAATTCGTCGAGGCGTTTCACCGCCCAGGGCGAAATCAGCCCATGCAACAGGCGCTTTGGAATGTTGTACTTGTCTTCCAGAAGGTCGCCGATACGATCGCGGTCGAAGAGGCCGAGTGGGGATTCAAAAACGGGGCTGATCTCCTCTCCCGCCTTGAGGACGTAGATCGGCTCCTTTTCCATGAGTTGCTTCAGGATTTCCGCGATCGTCGACTTGCCGCCACCCACTGGGCCGAGCAGGTAGAGTATCTGCTTGCGTTCTTCCAGACCCTGGCTGGCATGGCGGAAGAATCCGACGATCCTCTCCACGGTCTCTTCCATTCCGAAGAGATCCTTGAAGGCCTCGTAGCGCTTGATCGTCCTGTTGAGGAAAATGCGGCCGAGCCGCTGATCCTGGCTTGTGTCGACGAACTCCGGTTCGCCGATAGCCCGCATCATGCGTTCAGCGGCGGTTGCGCGCATCGTCGGGTCGTCGCGGCATGCGAGCAGGTAGTCCTGCACCGACATTTCGTCGATCTTCGACCTTTCGTAGACTTCCGCGAACCGGCTGTACACGTCCATTGTTTGACCCCTCTGCGTTGCGTGATCCGAACTGAGCGACCTTCCTTGGACCTCTGGGTCCCCTGGACGTTATGGAGGTGGACAGTCCAAGGGGCCTTGTTTTCTAGTTGGCGCGGCTTTGTGCATAGGCAAGTCACGCCCGCATTAACAAAAGTTCATCTCGACTCAGTATACTCGAAATCAAACCAAAATGCTTCGTAAAATTATTAAAAATATTAGAAAGATCAAATACTTACTTTAATTTGGCCACATCACGCCGGTCTCCGCCGTCATCATGCCGGCAGGCTCAAAAATACGCGAGCCGTTACTCCGTCCCTAACGTAAATCGTGCGCTGGAACCAAATATCCGCGCCGATGCACGCATTGCCCGTACATTTTGTGATTAAGCCAGTCGCCCGGGCGGAGCGCTTTAACGAAAGCCATCTCCACCGACCGCGTTGCGCCGATCCGGCAACCGCCGATAAACTGTCACTCGCGCCGGCGTTTCCTGCGGTCGAGCATCCGGACATTCCTTGCTCTGATGTCCGGCGGAGGTCCGCGTGAACGTGCCGCGCCTTGTGATTCCTGTCGTTAGAATGAGGCTTTCTTTCGACTGCGTCATTCAGACATTAGAATCATCCGAAGGATACCAGCGGCACAGGAAACGACCTAGCGGTAATAGTGCTTAGCGCTTGTGCAGGTGGAAAAACGTCCTAATTCTTCATCGGTAGAAGCTGTAGATAACGCTAGCGAAGGGATTGAAATCTTTCAGATGAACGCACCGCATCCACAGGCGGAAACCATATTTCCATTCGACCACAGCTATGCGGGCCTGCCCGAGCGCTTTTATGCCCGGTTGTCCCCTACGGCGGTCACGGAACCGCAATTGATCCGGCTGAATGATTCGCTTGCGCGCGAACTGGGGCTCGATCCCGCCGTGCTCAAATCCCCTGCAGGGGTTGAGATGCTTGCCGGTAATCGTGTGGCCGAGGGGTCCACGCCGATCGCCATGGCTTATGCGGGCCATCAGTTCGGAACCTTCGTCCCGCAGTTGGGCGACGGGCGGGCGATCCTGCTTGGCGAGATCGTCGCTGCCGATGGTGCGCGCTACGACATTCAGCTCAAGGGTTCGGGTCGCACCCCCTTTTCCAGGGGCGGTGACGGACGGGCCTGGATCGGCCCGGTCCTGCGCGAATATATCGTGTCGGAAGCCATGCATGCGCTTGGCCTGCCTACGACGCGGGCGCTCAGTGCCGTAAAGACCGGCGACCGGATCATGCGCGAGACGCTTTTGCCGGGCGCGATTCTCACTCGTGTCGCAAAAAGCCATATCCGCGTCGGCACGTTCGAATATTTCGCGGCGAGGCGCGACGAGGAGGCGCTCAGGGCGCTTGCCGATTACGCCATCGCGCGCCATTACCCCCACGCGAAAGACGCCGCCAACCCCTATCGCGCGTTTCTGGACGCGGTGGTCGAAGCCCAGGCCCGCCTTGTCGCGCGCTGGATGCATGTCGGCTTCATCCACGGAGTGATGAACACCGACAATACGTCGATCTCCGGCGAAACGATCGACTACGGCCCCTGCGCCTTCATGGATACCTATCATCCCGGCAAGGTCTTCAGTTCCATCGACCAGATGGGCCGCTATGCCTATGCCAATCAGCCGCGCATCGCCTATTGGAACCTTTCGCGGCTTGCACAGGCGATGCTTCCGATCCTGGGCAAGAACGAGGAAGAGGCTGTCGCGACAGCGCAGGAAGCCATAGACGCCTTTCCGGACATTTACGAGACGGCATGGCTTGAGGGCATGCGCGCCAAGCTCGGCCTTTCGACGGCGCGCGAGGAAGACCGCCAGCTCGCCTATGACCTTTTCGAGGCGATGGCGAACGCCGAAACGGATTTCACGCTCACCTTCCGCGCGCTCTCCTCGCTGGGTGCCGGGGATGGCACCGCCGACGATGCCCTTCGTGATCTGCCTGGTCAGAAAAGCGCGCTGGATGAGTGGATCGCCCGCTGGCGCGCAAGGCTTGGGCACGAAAGCGCGGGCGAAGATGAGCGCAAAGCGCTGATGCGTTCCGTCAATCCGGCTTTCATTCCCCGCAATCACCGCGTGGAAGAGGCGATCGCCGCCGCGATGTCCGATGACTACGGCCCCTTCGAGCGTCTTCTGGCGGTTCTCTCCGACCCATACTCGGATCAGCCGGAAAACGCGGAATACGCCAGCCCGCCGAAACCGGAGGAGGTCGTCCACCGGACCTTCTGCGGCACGTGAGCGAGCCGTCAGGCGATCCTGTCGGCGCTCACTTCACTCAGTGTCTTCACCGCCCTGTATTGCGACAGGAAAACGCTTCCAGTCAGGTCGTCCAGGAAGTGCGAGCGTTTCAGCCGGTCCATGACGGGGCCTTTCACTTCCGACAGGTGCAAGGTCACGCCCATGCGGTTCAGCCGTTCGTTGATGGCCTCCAGGGATTCAAGCGCGCTGCCGTCGATCTCGTTGACCGCCGAGCACATCAGGATCACATGTTCCACGCCCTTGTCCCTTGCCACCCGGTCGTAGATGTAGTCTTCGAGAAAGCGGGCATTGGCGAAATAGAGGCTTTCGTCGACGCGAAGCGTCACGATCCTGGGATTTGTTTCCACTTCATGGCGGCGGATGTTGCGGAAATGCTCCGTGCCCGGCACGAGGCCGACCTCGGCGATATGGGGCCGCGAGGTCTTGAGCAGGAAGAGCGCGATCGACAGCGCCACGCCGCTTGAAACGCCGATTTCGACGCCGAAGCCGAGCGTGATCAGAACCGTTGCGGCAACGGCGGCGAAATCCGCCTTGGAATAGCCGTAGCTGCGTTTCAGCACCGAAAAATCGACGAGCGAGAGCACCGCGACGATGATCGTCGCCGCAAGCGTCGCCTTCGGCAGGAAGAAGAGAAGCGGCGTCAGCGCAAAGGTCGCAACCGCGATGCCGACCGCGGTATAGGCGCCTGCCGCCGGGGTTTCCGCGCCCGCGTCGAAGTTGACGACCGAGCGGGCGAACCCGCCCGTCACCGGATAGCCGCCGGTCACGGATGAGGCGACATTCGCCGCCCCCAGGCCGATCAGTTCCTGATCGGGAACGATCCGCTGGCGGCGCTTTGCGGCAAGCGTCTGCGCGACGGAGACGGATTCCACGAAACCGATGATGGAGATCAGCACTGCAGCGCCCGCCAGTTCGCTCCAAAGGCCGATGTCGAAAGCGGGAAAGGCGAGCGGCGGCAGGCCCTGCGGCACTTCCCCGACGACGGCAACGCCCGCGCTCGGCAGGTCGAAGCCCCAGGCGATCAACGTGGTGATGGCGACAGCCGCAACGGGGCCGGCCTTGGCAAGGAAATCGGCCATGCGCGGCTTCACGCCGAACTTCGAAAGAGCGGGTTTCAGCCCGCGCCGGACCCAGAACAGGAAGGCCGTCGCCGAGGCGCCGATCGCCAGCGTGATCCAGTTGACCGCGCCGATGTTCTCGAAAAGCGATATCAGGATTTCATAGAGATTGTGACCGGACGCCGGAATGCCGAGGATATGCTTCAGCTGGCTTGCCGCGATGATCAGGCCGGAAGCCGTGATGAAACCGGAAATTACCGGATGGCTCAGGAAATTGGCGACGAAGCCGAGCCTGAGAGCGCCCATCGCGATCAGGAAGAGCCCGCTCAGGAGCGCGAGCACGGCGGCTGCGGCGGCGTATTCCACGGGACTTGCGAGGTCGAGCCCGCCGACGGCTGCAGCCGTCATCAGCGATACGACGGCGACCGGCCCCACGGCCAATGCCCGGCTCGTGCCGAAGACGGCATAGGCGACAAGCGGGGCGATGGAGGCGTAAAGGCCGGCTTCCGGGGGAAGGCCCGCAAGCAGCGCATAGGCGAGCGACTGCGGGATCAGCATGATCGTCACGATCACGGCAGCCGTCAGGTCGTTCGTCAGCGTTTCCCGCCCGTAGCTCCTTCCCCAGTCGAGGATCGGCAGATAGCGGGCAGGAAATCGGGCGCCGTTCGCCTTGGCCGGTCCGTCCCGGCCGTCTTTCAGGGGTTTGTCCATCCCCGCATCCTTGGTTTTCGTCGCAATGTCCGGCAGCCTGAACCGGCTGCCGGTCGCAATTCGGAATAAGCCTTGAGGCTCAGGCGGCGGTCTTGCCGGAAACGGTGACCTTTTCCGGCACCGCCATCCATTCCTTGCCGCGCAGCATGGCCTTCCAGTAGATCGGCGGCAGCACCCGCTCCTTCAAAAGCCACGCAAGCCGGCTCGGCTTTTTGCCGTCGATCAGCCATGTGGGGAAGCTCGGCAGCAGTTTTCCGCCGTAGCCGAATTCCGCGAGCACGATCTTGCCGCGCTCCACGGTAAGCGGGCAGGAGCCGTAGCCGTCATATTGCGCTTGCGAGCCTGTGCCCTTGATGTCGGCGACGACGTTTTCGGCCACCACCGGCGCCTGCTTGCGTGCGGCCGCCGCCGTCTTGGCGTTCGGCGCATTCATCACGTCGCCGAGGCTCCAGATGTTCTGGTAGCGCTTGTGGCGCAGCGTCGCCTGGTCGACGTCGACCCACCCCGCGGCATCCGCAAGGGGCGAAACGCGGATAAAGTCGGGCGCCGTTTGCGGCGGCACCACATGGATCATCTCGAATTCGGTCTCGATGGTTTCTGGCTCTTCTCCGGGTTTCGTCACGGAGAACCAGGCTTTCCTCGCATAGCCGTCGACGGCGGTGAGGTTGTGGTGGAAATTCAGCCCCGCGTGATAGCGCTCGACGTAGCTCATGAGTGCAGGAACATAGTCCTGCACCCCGAACAGAACGCCGCCTGCGTTGTAGAACTGGACATCGATGTCGTCCAGGCGGCCGTTGCGGTACCAGTGATCGGCGGAAAGATACATCGCCTTTTGCGGCGCGCCCGCGCATTTGATCGGCATGGGTGGCTGGGTGAAGATCGCCCGTCCGCTCTTCGTGCCCTGCACGAGCCGCCATGTGTAGGGGGCGAGATCGTAGCGGTAGTTCGATGTCACGCCGTTCTTGCCCAGCGTCTCGTCCAGGCCCTCGACCTTGTGCCAGTCGAGCTTGAGGCCGGGGCAAACGATCAGGCGCTTGTATTTGACGACCCGGCATCCGTCGAGGATCACGGCGTCGTTGTCCGGTTCGAAAGCCGCCACCGCCGACTTGATCCAGTGAACGCCGCGCGGAATGAGCGAACCCATGGTCCGCGCCGTGGTATGGGCGTCGAAGATCCCGCTGCCGACCATCGTCCAGCCCGGCTGGTAATAGTGCGTGTCGGCCGGGTCGATGATGGCGATATCCAGTTCGCCATCGCGCGCGATCAGGCTGGAGGCGACGGAGATGCCGGCGGCCCCGCCGCCGATGATGACGATGTCATGCTCGGCGTCCGCGACGTCGACCGGCGTCTTGCCGCCGTTCGCTATCCTCCGCGCGACGCCGCCCATGTCGTACCCGGCCTCTTTCGCCGCCGCCAGGATGTCCGGCACCGGCGTCGTTGCGCCTTGCGAAAGCGCCCAGAGCGTGACGGAGCGCGTCCCCGTGCGGCAGTAGGCGAACACCGGTTTCGGCAGTTCGGCCATCGCCACGTTGAATTCGGCGGCGTCCTCGTCGCGCACCTTTCCGGACACGACGGGCAGATAGCGCGCCTCGAGGCCGAGGCTCCTCGCCTTCCCCTGGATTTCATCGAAGGTCGGCTGGTCGGCGCCCTCGCCGTCCGGCCGGTTGCAGACGATCGATCGGAACCCCGCCGCAGCGATTTCGGTAACGTCCGCGACCGAGATCTGCGGGCTGACCGACAAGGTGCCCGTGACGCGCTTGATCTCCATGACCATTTCCTCCGTAGCAGGGTCCGGTCTCCGGACCCCGATTTGCTCCGCTGTCTCAGAGCTTGTTGACGGGCACTTTCAGGAAGCTTTGCCCCTGCTCGTCGGCGGGCGGCAGCTTGCCTGCGCGCATGTTCACCTGCAGCGAGGGGATGATGAGCTTCGGCATGTCGAGGGTGGCGTCGCGCGCCTCTCGCATGGCCACGAATTCCTCGCGGGTCTTGCCGCCGCCGACGTGGATGTTGTGCGCCTTTTCTTCGGCAACCGTGGTCTCCCACTGGATGTCGCGGCCGTTCGGCCCGTAGTCGTGGCACATGAAGAGGCGCGTCTCGCCTGGAAGGGCGAGCACCTTCTGGATGGAATCGTAAAGCTCGCCCGCATCGCCGCCTGGAAAGTCGGCCCGCGCGCTGCCGCCGTCGGGCATGAACAGCGTATCGCCGACAAACGCGGCATCGCCCACCACATGCGTCATGCAGGCCGGCGTATGGCCGGGCGTATGCATGGCGAAGGCCTTCATCGTGCCGATTTCATAGGTGTCGCCATCGTCGAACAACCGGTCGAACTGGCTTCCGTCCCGCTGGAATTCGGTGCCTTCGTTGAAGACCTTGCCGAAAGTGTCCTGGACGATGGTGATGTTCTTGCCGATGCCGATCTTGCCGCCCAGTTCCTTCTGGATGTAGGGGGCCGCCGAAAGGTGGTCGGCATGGACGTGCGTCTCGATCAGCCATTCCAGCTTCAGGCCGTGGTCCTTGATGTAGGAGATGATCTCGTCGGCATGCTGGAAGGAGATCCGGCCTGCCGCATAGTCGATGTCCATGACGGAATCGACCACCGCGCAAGACTTCGACTTCGGGTCCTTCACGACATAGCTGATCGTATTGGTGGTCGGATCGAAGAATGCCTTGACCTCCGGCTTGACCGAAAGATCGACGGGATATGCACTCATCGTAATACCTCCTGCAATTCGCCCGGACGCGCGGCGCGGCCGGATAATCGGCGCCCTTTGTCGCGTTGTATATCCGCATTTTGGCTTAGATGCGAATATTTGAATGTATTGGACCGAGATAGTAAGCGCATGGCACCCGCGCAAGTGGGAATTTACACCAACGGAACACGATTGCGGGAGCGGCAAACGCTTCTTTCGAAAGTGGCCCATCGCTCAGGAATAGGAATTGAGATTCGTCAATGCGCGTTTGAACTCCAAAACCTTACCTTAGGAGAATATTCAAAGGGAGGTCTGCCGTGATCAAGAAGGTTCTCATTGCAACGGATGGATCCGACCATGCCAAGAAGGCAGTCGCATTCGGATCGGACATCGCCTCGAAGTACGGTGCCGACGTCGTGCTCGTTCATGTCCTCTTGCGCGGCGAGGTGTCGGAAGACCTGATGCACATGGCGGAGGTGGAGCAACTGATGGGCGAAGGCGGCAAGCCCCTGTCGGAGGCTTTTGCTTCCGTTCCTGTCGGGCGCTTTCCCGCCGATATCACCTTCACCCCGGAAAACCCGAACGTTCCCTACCGGGTCCTTGAGGCCGTCGGCGAGCAGGTGCTCGACCAGGCGGAAAGGATCGCGAAGGAACACGGCGCGACGAAAGTCTCAAGACGCATCGAGGACGGCAAGCCCGTCGACCGTATTCTCGATGCGGTCAACTCGGAAGGGGCCGATCTGCTGGTTACCGGCACGCGCGGGCTTTCGAACGTGAAGTCGATGATGGTCGGCAGCGTGTCGCACAAGCTGTCGCACATGTCGCCCGTCACCTGCATCTCGGTGCGGTAAGGCTATACGGCTCACTCGAAGCGCAGCGTAAGTCCCTCAAGTGGCAGCCCGTCGAATTGTGTCGACCATGTTTCGCCAGGCACGACGGGCATTGCGCGCGTCAGTGTGCCCGTGGAGATGATCTCGCCGGGCAGAAGTGGCGGTGCGGCCGGGTCGTCGGCCAGAACCGCTGCCAAATGACGAAGGGCAGCAAGCGGGCCGCCATCGAGAACGTTTGACGAAACGCCTTCGTCAACGGCCTCGCCATTGCAGAAGAGCGTTATTCGGAAATTCGCCAGCCGCCTGCGCCAGTCGTCACGGATCTCCGGGGTGATTTCGGAAAAAGGGCCGTGAACCAGCGCGCCATGCAGCGCGAAGGCAGCCACCGTGTCGGCGGCCTGGAAGCGCCAGCCGGCGAAGAGCGACTGTACGATCTCGAAGCTGTGCGCCACATGAGAGATGCAGCCCATCAATTCGGCCTCGCTCATGGCTGGCGAAGGCGCTTTCCCGAGCTTCAGGAGGATTTCCGGTTCGATCCTCGGCTCCACCAGCGCGTCGAGCGAAAGGCTCTCAGCGCCGGGTTTCACGGTTGTGGAATAAACGGGACCCCAGATCGGCGCATAGACCTTGTATTCGTCCCAGATCGTGCGGTTGGTGAAGCCGATTTTTCGCCCGACAGGTATCTCGCCGCGTTCCTGCCGCAAGCGGGTGATTTCCCCCGAGACCCGATAGGCCGCCTTGTGGTCGAAACCGCTGTGCCGCCCGGTAATGCAGGGGATCTGCCGCTTCTCGTCGAGAGCCGCGAGGATTTCGCGGGCGATCGTCGCTTCTTCCGTCATGGCCTCATCCGCTCACTTTGCTTTTTCGGGCGCGCGGCCCGGCAAGCCGGCCCTGCCACTTTCATCCGCGCTCTGTTGATCTCCTGCCCGAAGCCGGCGTGCGGCATCCAGCATTTCGCCGACGGGCGTCGCCAGCCGAATGAAACCATCCTCGCCCACGCCCGCGCCGCTGTGAACCGCGATGATGGAGACTTTGCCACCCTCCATCAATAGGACGGGCGCGCCGGAATCTCCCGCCATGACGGCGCATTCATGGGCAAACAACCGGTTGTCGTTGAGAAAGCCCGTCATGCCGCAATCCTCGTCGACCGAAAGCACATGTTCGCGGACGTGCGGATATCCGGCCACTACGATGCGCCCACCCCGGGCAAGCGCATTTTCGAGTTCGCTCTCATCGAGCGCGGACAAGCCCAGATAGCCGACTTCGGCGCCGATGGCGTCGCTCAGCTCGACGATCGCCCAGTCGTCGCCGGGGTCGTAGTCAAACGGCCTCGTTTCCCCGTCCTCATCGGGTAGGTAGATCTTTGCTCCGGTCGAATGGGCGGAATAGCCGCCGCGCTGATAGCCGGCAAGAAAGTGCAGGTCTTCAGGGTCGACCCAGCCGATATAAGGACCGACGTAAAGGCAGTGCGCGGACGTCAGAACAAACCGTTCGCCGATAAGCGTCGCCGTGCAGTACCGCCTGACGCGGTATGCGGAAAAGTTGAGCCGCCCGATCGCGCTCCAGGGGTAGACGCCGGCATCGACGATTGCGCGTGCCTTCACCTCGTCGCAGCCGGCAGCTAGCTCACGGCCGCTGCCGCACAGGGCGTTGAGAGCGGGAACGAACTGCGCGGGCGGCTTTGTCTCCTGCGCCATGGCCACTTCGGCGAACGGAATCAGAAGCGCCATGCAGGCGATCAACAGGCACCCAGATTGCCGAACGCACGGCACCATCGCGCAAACCTCCCGGATAAGATGGTCCGAGGATATCCGGATCGTTTCTCCTTATGAACACCCGATGGCCACGGCGAATGGATATTGATCCGCCTCTTTCCGCTCCTGCGTCACCAACCCGGAAAACGTATCGACCAGATCTTTTGCCGCCTGCGACAGTTCGCGCCGGCGGGCCTTGACGGTAAGGAACGTGGGCTCCACCGCAGGAAAGCCGTCATGTTCGCTGAGCTTGCGAATACCGGATATCCGGTCGGTTTCCGCCAGCAGCGCCACGCCGAGCCCGCTTTTCACCGCGGCCCGCACCCCTGACCAATTGGGGCTTTCATAGGCAATGCGCCAGCCCACGCCCGCTGCCTCAAGGGCTTGCGTTGCCCGCGCGCGGTAGGAACACCCATCTGGAAACGCGATCAGCGGCACGGGACGCTCGTCAATCCCGCCCGCCTCCTTTCCGGCGACCCACGACAAAGGTTCAAGCCAGCACGCCAAAGCATCGCGAGGTGGAGCCGTTTCCTTGACGACCGCGATATCGAGATGCCCGTCTTCAAGACGCCGTTGCAACTCGACACTGGGCGCCGCGACCACGTTCAACCGCACGGCGCGGTGCTTCGCGGCAAAGCGCGCAAGCACCTCCGGCAGCCTTTGGACGGCGAAATCTTCCGGGATCCCGACATGAAGAAACTCCCTGTCCTTGTCGCGAAGGGCTGCCCGTCCCTCCTCGTCGATTGCAAGCATGCGCCTTGCATAGAGGAGATAACGTTCGCCTTCCTCGGTCAGCCTCACCCGGCGCGTATCCCTGTCGAAGAGCACCGTCTCCAGATAGCGTTCCAGCCGGCCCACCTGCTGGCTGATGGTCGACTGCGTCTTGTGGATGCGTGCAGCGGCATGCGTGAAGCTGCTGGCTTCCGCCACAGCGACAAAGGCGCGCAACAGGTCGAGTTCCATGCGATTAATCCATATTTCCAATAGATGTGACGTATTAATTTAATTTCTCAATTTCTCGACGCAATGCCTAAATGGCGCCCCGCTGCCAATGATCGAAGGTGTCGTCCGTGCCCCGCATATCGCCTGGAAGCTCCGCCTATCTCGGGCTGGTCCTGCTGTTCTGCCTGACCTGGAGTTCCGCTTTCCCGATTGTCAAATTCTCGCTCGCGGTCTCGCCGCCGGTCCTGTTTCTAGGGCTGCGGTTTCTGCTGGCCGCCGTTCTGTTGCTTGCCTGGGCGTGGTGGCGAGGGGACCTCGCGGGCCTTGGTCGCGGCTGCTGGGGGTGGTTGTTTGTCCTCGGGCTCCTCAATCAGGCCGGATACAACGGCATGACGTGGCTCGGCATGGGCGAGGTGTCTTCCGGCCTTGCGACGATCATCATAAGCATGAACCCGATCCTGATTGCCTTCGCCGCATCCCTCGTGCTGGGCGAGGCGCTGACGCTACGCCGTTTCGCAGGCCTGCTGCTGGGTCTCATCGGCGTGGTCATCGTGGTTCGCGGACGCATGAGCGGGGAAGGAGAAGACGTCGGCGGCATTATTCTCGTCACGCTCGGGCTCGTCTCCCTCGTTTCGGGCACGGTCCTCTTCAAACGGTGGACGCCCCGCGTCAGCCTGCCGGCCCTCGTCGGCGGGCAGTCGCTTGCGGCCGGTGCCGCGTTGCTCGCGACAGGCCTGATCATCGAAAACCCGTCGCAGATCGTCGTCGGCCCCAATCTGTGGGTCGCGCTCGCCTATAACGTTTTCGTGGTCTCAATAGGCGCCTTCCTGCTCTGGTTCCTTCTGCTTCGCCTCGGCAGTGCCGTCTCCGCCAGCGCCCTGCATTTCCTCATGCCGCCGCTCGGCCTCCTGTTCGGCTGGGCGCTGCTTGGCGAGCCCGTGCTTGCGCAAGACCTCGCCGGCGTCATTCCCATCGGCATCGGCATCTGGCTCGTCACCCGCGCGCAGCCTGCGGTTCGCACGCAGGAAACAGCCTCTTCAACGGCGTGATCGGGCATGCCCGCTACCCGACACTGGATGCCTCGTCGACACCGCGAGAGCAAGGAAGATGCCGCGTTCGAACAGGCCAATTCGAGCTTTTTTCGTGATCCGATATCATCATACTTACGTAACGGAACTTATCGGGCGCGAATACTGGACGCTCTTGGCGTATGTGTCCGGGCACTGTGTCCGTGACCGAGAGCAATTTATGTATCGCCGGGAGTGTCAACCAGTCCGTATGTAATTCGTTCGGCGACAAACGCTCTGACCGTTACCAAGACGCAGAAAGGATATGCCATGCGTATTTTCGCGCTTGTCAGTGCTTTGGCCATGGTGATCTGTGCCGGCTCCGCCTTCGCTCAGGACCGGCAACGGCCGAATATTCTGGTCATCTGGGGTGACGATGTCGGCTGGTCCAATTTGTCCTCCTATGGCAATACCGTCATGGGCTACAGGACGCCCAACATCGACAGGATCGCCACTGAAGGGATCAAGTTCGTCGATCATTACGCCCAGCCCTCGTGCACCGCGGGCCGCGCGGCTTTCATCACGGGGCAATATCCGATCCGCTCCGGCATGACGACGGTGGGCCAGCCCGGTTCGGCGCTCGGGCTGCAGGCGGCTTCGCCTTCTCTCGCGGAAGAACTTAAGAAGATCGGTTATCGCACCGCCCAGTTCGGCAAGAACCATCTTGGCGACCGCAACGAGCACCTGCCGACCGTCCACGGCTTCGATGAGTTCTTCGGGAACCTCTATCACCTCAACACGCAGGAAGAAGCCGAACAGCGCGACTATCAGCGCTTCGGAGCGGCTTTCTCCGGCAGTCTGGAGGAATACGAAAGCCGCTTCGGCACGCGCGGGGTGCTGCACAGCTTCGCGACGGAAGAGGACGACCCGACCGAGGATCCGCGCTTCGGGCGCGTCGGCAAGCAGACCATCACCGACACCGGCCCGCTGACCCAGGAACGCATGAAGAATTTCGACGCCGGCGAGGTGATACCCAAGGCGCTCGATTTCATGGGTTCGGCAAATGCGGCGGGCGAGCCTTTCTTCGTTTGGCTCAATCCAAGCCGCATGCATCTCTACACCAGGCTCAACGACGAGTGGCGCTATGCCGCGGAGGAATTCACCTCCGAGTCCGATCTGTACGGCTCGGGCCTTTTGCAGCACGACCATGATATCGGGCTGGTGCTCGACTGGCTGGATGAAAACGGCCTGACGGAAAACACCATCGTCTGGTACTCCACCGACAACGGGCCTGAGCACAATTCCTGGCCGCATGGCGGCACGACCCCGTTCCGCGGCGAGAAGATGACGACCTATGAGGGCGGTGTCCGCGTTCCTTCGATGGTCCGCTGGCCCGGCGAACTGGAAGCCGGCAGGGTGCTCAACGGCATCCAGGCGCATCAGGACATGTTTACGACGCTCGCCGCCGCAGCCGGTATCGAGGACGTCAACGCCGATGTGCTGGCAAGCAAGAACCAGTATATCGACGGTGTAAACAACCTGGCCTACTGGAAGGGCGAACAGGGCAATTCCAACCGCGATCACATCTTCCACTACTACGAGAGCAAGCTCATGGCCGTCAGGATGGGGCCGTGGAAAATGCATTTCTCGACCAAGGAAGACTATTACGACACGATCGAGGCCCGCACGGCGCCGCTGGTGTTCAACATCCGCATGGACCCTTACGAAAGCTACGACACGACCGACGCCTACGGTCATCTCATGCAGAAGGTGTCATGGCTGATGCAGCCCATGGGCGTGCTCATGCAGCAGCATCTCCAGACGCTGGCGGATTACCCGCCGGTGCAGGGCGGTGCCTCCTTCGACATGTCGAATGTCGTCGAGCAATTCATCAACAGCCCGAGACAGTAGACGGCAGATAAAACTCCGCCGGCCCGGAGCGATCCGGGCCGGACAACTCGCCGCATTCCTCGCCGCGCCGCAAACGACCGCTCTGCCCCCGTTCGAAACTTTCAGGCCATCTCGCGGTGGAGACAGGGCCGGCCGGTCCGTGCCGCCGCATGTCCGCATTTCCCAAGTTCGCTAGGAAATAGCTGTTGGGTCGGCTAGACTTGACGTTTGTGGGGTATTCGCGAGATCCGATCGGTGGTCGCAAGTACAGATCCATATGCCGGCGACGGCCGGGCGCTGAAAAACTTTCGGGAGCGCGAAGACGCGACCCGCGAAATACTTGAGGTTATCAGCCGCTCCCGCGACGATGAAAAACCCGTCTTCGACACGATCCTGCGAAGCGCTCTGCGTTTATGCGAGGTCGATATGTCGGTCCTGGCGATGCTCAACGAGGAGGGCACGCACCTCGAGCTGACGGCGAGCGCGGGGGCGCAGTTCGTGGCATTGAAGCCAGGAGAAGACAGGTGGCCGGTCGACAGCAACCTGACTGTTGCCCGTGCGGTTCGCGAGCGCCGAAACATAGTGACCGAGGATCTGCGCGACGATGACGTTTATCGCCAGGGCAATCCGACGCGGGTTGCGCTTGTCGAGAAAGAGGGCATGCGCTCCCAATTGGTGATCCCGCTCATGAGCGGCGAGCGGGCCATCGGCTCTTTTGTCTTGCAGCGGCGAAAGAAGCGATCTTTCACGCAAAATGAAATCACCCTTCTCCAGTCTTTCGCCGCGCAAGCCGTGATCGCGATAGAAAACGTGCGGCAATTCAAGGCGCTTGAACGCCTCAACGAAGAGCTGAGCGACCGGGTCGAGCAACAGGTCAGCCAGATCGAACGCATGAGCCGGTTGAAGCGTTTCCTGCCTGCCGCGGTTGCCGATACCATCGTCAGCCAGGGCTCGGACAAGGTGCTGTCCAGCCACCGGGCGCTGCTTGGGGTTTTGTTCTGCGACATCCGCGGGTTTACGGCGTTTTGTGAAACTGCGGAACCGGAGGAGACCATAGAAGTTCTCCAGACCTATCACGAGGAGATGGGCAAACTTATCAATGCGTACGGCGCAGGGGTCGATCACCGCATGGGCGATGGCATCATGGTGCTCTTCAACGATCCGCTGCCCTGTGACGACCCGGCAAGCGACGCTGTTCGACTGGCAATCGCCATGCGCGAGCGGATGGCCGAGTTGAGCGCGCAATGGAAACGCCTGGGTTACCGGCTTGGATTCGGCGTCGGTATCTCGCTGGGATATGCCACGGTCGGAATGGTCGGCTTCGAAGGCAGGTTCGACTACACGGCGTCAGGAACGGCGATCAACCTTGCCGCCCGCCTTTGCGACGAAGCCGAAGACGGCGAAATTCTCCTAAGCCCGCGCGCCGGCATCGCGGTGGAGGATGCCTATCGGCTTGAATCCCGGGGTGAGATAAGCCTCAAGGGTATCAGGGAGCCGCTGGAGGTCTTCAGACTGGGCGGCACCGCCGCAACATAGTCGGCGAACGACCGCATTTGACTAATCAAGATCTGAGAACCTCGGCGATCCCGGCGCAAGCTGGAGAGCTTCGATTATTGCTTCCAAATGTGCGCGCATTTCACCTTCCGCCGCCTTGGTGTCCCTGTTTTTGATCGCAACCACGATGCGCTGATGCTGGTCGCTGTGCTGCCCCTTGAACTCTCTGATGCCAATGTGTCGATACGTTCGATCCCATTGCGTTTGCCAGGTAGACCGACGCCTTGCTTCCGAGAGGAAGGTCAGGATCGAATACAGGATCGGGTTTTTCGCCACCTCTGCGATCGTTCGGTGAAAGATGTCATCCGCCTGCTGACATTCGAACCTGTCATGACCGGCACGCCCGACCGCGACACATTCATTCAGCTTGGCAATATCCGCCGCCGTCGCTTTGCGTGCCGCTTCTGCCGCCACGGCTGGCTCGATCAGGTATCTAGCCTGCACCAGTTCCTGAACGGACGTCGCCTGAACCAAAAGGCTTTCCCTGCGCAGGGCCGCGCCGGGCCTTGGACCGCAAAACGTCCCTTGGCCGACGTGACGCCAAACCTCGTTCTCTTCTTCAAGCACAAGCAGAGCACGCCGCAGGGTTTCGCGGCTGCAAGAAAACTGCCGCGCCAATTCCCGCTCAGGCGGCAACCTGTCGCCTACAGCCATCCCGCCGGAATGCAAAAGCTCCCGAAGCAATGTGAGAACGGTTGATGTCTTCGTGTTTCGCATAACCAAATCAGACCAATTTGTAGACCAATATAACATGCCGCTAGTTGTGCGCCAGGTCTTCTGGAGGATTTGGTGTGTTCGAGGTATCCATGATCGTTTGTGCGGGGCTCCTCTGTGGAGCTTTAAACGCAATCGCCGGCGGAGGGACGTTCGTTACCTTGCCGGTCCTGGTGTGGCTCGGCATACCGCCGGTCGTTGCAAATGCGACCGCAACAACCATGGCGGTGCCGGGCTATTTTGCCAGCGTCTGGGCCTATCGCCACGACATTCGGGCTGAAGGTACGCTGCCTCTCGGATCGATTTTCGTTGTCGCGGCTATAGGTGGCGTTCTGGGTGCCGCGCTTCTTGTTGTTACATCGCCGGATGCGTTTCTGGCGCTCGTTCCGTGGCTCCTGCTGACGGCAACACTTCTTTTCGCCTCTGCACCCCGGTTGCAACGGCTCTCCGAGGCCAGCGGAATTGGCATTCGTTCAGCGGGGGTGGCGGCAATCGTCCTTCTGCTGGTGGCGACTTATGGAGGTTATTTCAACGGCGGGCTGGGCATCATCATGCTCGCCGCCCTCTCACTTCAAGGATATCGAAACCTTCATGGAATGAACGGGCTAAAGAGCCTGCTTGCCTCCATTCTTTCCACACTGTCTGTCGTCACGTTCATGACTGCCGATCTGATCGCGTGGGAATCCGCTATCCCCATGGCTTTGGCCAATATTTGCGGTGCATACATCACGTCGAGGTTCGTGCGGCGCATTGAAAGGATCGACATTCTCCGGCTCGTCATCGTCGTCATTGGAGGTGCGATGACGGTCGCATTTTTCGTCGCGTGATCGGCCGAAGCCAAAAACAACTGAAATCGAAACAGGTCTAAATGAATGTCAGCTACCTTGTTACCCGATTTGGGGCCTTGGGCAATCTGTGCCGTCACGGTTTTCATCGGCACCCTTGTTCAACGGTTGTCGGGAGCGGGCTTCGGGATGTTCGCGGCGCCCGTGATGGCGCTTGTCGCGCCGGAATGGCTACCCGGAACGGTTCTTCTCGTCGGGTTCATTATCGGGTCAGGCGCTTTTCTGAGTGCACGAGAGTCCGTCCACAGTAGAGACCTGCTGCCCGGCTTTGCCGGTCGCATTCTGGGTGCCAGCATTGCCGCCTACATCGCGACGGCCGTCGTCGGCACCAGCGCATTGGCAATCATCGTGGGTCTTATTGTGCTGTTTGCAGTTGGATTGACGGTACTCGGGCTCTCATTCCCGATTTCCAGCAGATCTCTTTTTGTTGCCGGTGGCGTTAGCGGCGTCATGGGAACGCTGACAGGCGTCGGTGCGCCGCCAATGGCCATACTCTATTCCAGTGTCGAGCCGCGAAGGTCGGCTGCGACACAAAACGCGTTCTATGGTTTTGGCACCCTGGTTGCGATCATAGCGCTTTCGATCGCCGGTGTTCTCACGCTTTCACAGCTCGCGTTTGCGGCCTCGCTCGCGCCATTGGTGCCAGTTGCCCTAAGAAGCTCGCGCCCATTGGCCGTTCGTTTTGAGCGTGGTGCAATTCGGCCATGGGCCCTTGGACTGGCGACCGTTTCAGCATTGGCCTTGCTCGGGCACAGTCTGTAGCCGGCTAGCCAAAAAGCTACCCTTGCCGCGGCCGCGGCGGAGATCTGAAACCTGCGCATTGTCGACGTTCAGGCATGGCGCAGCGAAAGTCGGCCCTCACCGGCAATTGATCTTTGATGCCGTGGAGCACCGCGACGAGCCCAAAGCGGAGCGGATTTTCAGGCGTGATTTGGTGATTCACGCGCCCGTGACTACCCTGACTTTATCGAGGAAACGTTCCGCTCCACCAGCTCGGAACTCCAGGACTTTCGCACCCGGACAAGACCGGCTGGTGGCAAGCTGCACGAGAGTGCGCGAAACGGGGGAGACAAATGAACCCGAAGGTCGAGGTACACTACAAGGGCGAGGGCAACCTGGCCGACAAGATTGCCGCAGGTCTCGAGAAAGCGGGAAGACGTCTCGATAATCTGAGGACGACCGACCTCGCCGCCATTGACGAGTTTCACATCCGCGGGCGCAAGGCGACGCTCGAACTCGGGGAGCAGTTGAACCTCGGTGCCGGGGCGAGGCTTCTCGACCTCGGCAGCGGCCTCGGCGGTCCGGCCCGAACACTGGCGGAAACCTATAGCTGCTACGTCAAGGGAATCGACCTTACCGAGGAGTTTTGCAACGCGGCGAACATCATCTCGTCATGGCTGGGATTGGCGGGCAAGGTGCATTGTCAGCAAGGCGATGCGACCGACCTCCCGTTTCCCGAGGATGAATTCGACGCCACGATGACCATCCATGTCGCAATGAATATCCCGGACAAGGACAAGCTCTATTCAGAAGCCCGCAGGACACTGAAACCCGGTGGGCGCTTCGCGGCATATGACGTAATCCAGGGCGATGGCGGAGATGTCCATTTTCCGGTGCCCTGGGCGCGTCAGCCCTCGATCAGCCATCTGGCCACTGACAAACAGATGCAATCGCTGCTCACTGGAGCCGGGTTTCGAATCCTCGATATCCATGACTCGAGTGAAAAAAGCCTGACATGGTTCGAAGAAAGAATGAGGCAACTCTCTGAATCAGGACCACCCCCGGTCTCTTTCAATATGTTCCTTGGGAATGATTATCCGGAAATGGTGCGGAACCAGGTTCGCAATCTGGCTGAAGGACGGATCAGGACGATTGGTTATATCTGTGAGGGGTAAAACCAAATCATCCCGGACTCGATGCATCACGAAGTGGCTCTTCGAAGAGCCGGGATCTAATCTCTTCGCCAAACATTACGAAATATCAGTCAGTTCGCAGCATTGCCCCACTCAAATCACTATTGCCCTTGCATGTTGAACCGAGATTGAACGCCCGCTCAAGGCGGGCACGACGACGGAGAATGGTTCGGCGCTCTGCACGCCCCATGGCACCGCCTGAACCGGATGGCAGTGCGCTTTCACCCGCCCCTCACGGCTTCTCACCGCACCCTGACCTCGTAAATCCGGTGGCAATCCCTTAAAATCAAAATATAGAAATCAAGCTGCCACCGTCGGGCCTCGCCTCGAAGATTGATCGTCCAGAAATTTTTCTGCCTAAAATTTAGCTTTGCCAATCTTTGAGGCATAAGCAAGGAATAGGCGCATGGTTGACGCCTCCCTCAAGATCCTCGTCATCGACGAAAACCGCATCCGCGCCTCGATCATCGAGACGGGCCTTCGGGAGGCCGGACACGATCAGGTTTTCGTCTTGAGCGAGTTGCAGGGCATCGCGCGCAGAATTTCCGAGATTGCGCCGGACGTCATCGTCATCGATCTCGAAAATCCGGGCCGCGACATGCTGGAGGATATGTTCCAGCTTTCGCGCAGCGTGCGGCGGCCGATTGCCATGTTCGTCGACCAGTCGGACAAGTCGGCCATAGAAGCGGCGATAGACGCCGGAGTTTCGGCTTACGTCATCGACGGGCTGAAGCAGGAGCGCGTGAAGCCGATCCTCGACATGGCGGTGATGCGCTTCAACGCCTTTTCGCGTCTGGAGCGGGACCTTCAGGACGCCCGCAACGAGTTGCAGGAGCGAAAGGTCGTCGAGCGTGCCAAGGGAATTCTCATGAAGACGCGTGGGCTCGGCGAGGATGAGGCCTATGCCCTCCTGCGCAAGACCGCGATGAACCAGAACAAGAAGATCGGCGAAATCGCCCGAAGCCTCGTCACCGCGGCCGATCTTCTGGGAGATGCCTCATAATGCCCGATCACCAGATCATTGCAGGCTTCCTGCCGCTTCTGGACAGCGCGATATTGGTCGCCGCCCGCGAGAAAGGTTTCGCGGAAGGTGAAGGCGTCGACCTTTCTCTTGTGCGCGAGACCTCGTGGGCCAATATCCGCGACCGCATGGCGGTCGGGCATTTTCACGCGGCCCAGATGCTGGCGCCCATGCCGATTGCCTCCAACCTCGGCCTCACCCCGCTTGCCGTTCCGCTTGCGGCTCCCATGGTGCTTGGGCTTGGAGGCAACGCGATCACCGTTTCCAACGCGCTCTGGGCGCGCATGGCGGAAGCCGGTGCGACGCCCGATCTCGATCCCGCCTCCACCGGCAAGGCGTTGAAATCCATCATCGCCGAGCGTGCGTCGACCGGCGAAGCGCGGCTTCGCTTCGCCGTCGTCCACCCCCATTCCGGGCATAATTACGAGCTTCGCTACTGGCTTGCTGCATGCGGCATCGATCCGGATGAGGACGTCGAGATCCTCATTGCCCCGCCCCCTCTTCTGCCCGACGCCATGTCGAACGGGCGGATCGACGGCTTTTGCGTGGGCGAGCCGTGGAACACCGTCGCCGTGCGTGCGGGCTCCGGCCGCATCGCAACGGTAAAGGCCAGGATCTGGCGCTCAAGCCCTGAAAAGGTGCTTGCCCTCCACGCCGACTGGATGGGGGAAAACGAGGCCGCAACGCACGCGCTTCTGCGCGCGCTCTACCGTGCCGCCGCGTGGTGCGGCGCAAGCTGGAACCATCAGGAACTGGCGGAAATCCTGGCGCGCGAGGATTATCTGGGCGTTTCTCCGCAAGCTATCATGCCGGCGCTCGGTGGCCAGCTCGGTCTGGGCGGCGGCGAAATTGCGGAGGTGCGCGATTTCTTCGTGCCGTTTGCCTCCGCCGCGACCTTCCCCTGGAAAAGCCACGCGCTCTGGTTCTACAGCCAGATGGTGCGCTGGGGCCAATGTTCCTTTTCGAAAGACCATCTCGAAACTGTGGAATCGAGCTTCCGGCCGGACATCTACCGGGCAGCGCTTGGCCCCATCGGCGCGGCCATTCCGGCAGCCGACAGCAAGGTCGAAGGCGCGCGCATCCATGCCGGTGCCATCGAGACCGACGCCGGCAAACTGCAAGTCCTGGCCGACGGCTTCTTCGACGGCGAGACCTTCGATCCGGGCGCCATCGAGGATTATCTCGCCCGCCCGTGACCAATTCTGCTGCATTGCACAAAATTTCCGCACCCCTGCCCGCGTCGGCATCAAAAAATAACGCTGCGGCAATCAACGACTGTTCCTCGAATTCCACGCGCCTTTGAAATCATTGAAAAAATCTCCCTGAACCAAATTTGGCACGCTTGCTGCATTAAGTTTTGCGGACCTTCGACAGGTCACGAGATTACGTCCAACGAGGGGCGTTCAGGCGAAGCCGCCAGACGGACACCGCGCGAAATCCGCGCCGGTTGATCCACGTCTGGCGGCTTTTTTGTTTGGCAGGTTTCCCCGGCGGCCTCCCACCGCCGACACATCAGGAGGGGAAAATGAACACGTTCAGGAAGGCATCCTTCACCCGGCGCGCCGTGCTCGCGGCTGTGAGCGCCATCGCCATCGGCGCATTCGCTCCCGGAGCGACGCATGCGGAATGGCTCGATGTCGAGAAGGACGAACTGACCTTCGGCTTCATCAAGCTTACCGACATGGCCCCGCTCGCGATCGCCTACGAGAAGGGCTTCTTCGAGGACGAGGGCCTTTACGTCACGCTGGAGGCGCAGGCCAACTGGAAGGTGCTGCTCGACCGTGTCATCACCGGCGAGCTTGACGGCGCGCATATGCTCGCCGGCCAGCCCCTTGCCGCGACGATCGGCTTCGGGACGCAAGCGCATATCGTCACGCCCTTCTCCATGGACCTGAACGGCAACGGCATCACCGTCTCCAACGAGGTCTGGGAAATGATGAAGCCGCATATCCCCACAGGCGATGACGGCAAGCCCGTTCACCCGATCAAGGCGGATGCGCTGAAGCCCGTCGTCAACAAGTTCAAATCCGAAGGCAAGCCCTTCAACATGGGCATGGTCTTCCCCGTCTCCACGCATAACTACGAGCTTCGCTACTGGCTGGCGTCGGGCGGCATCCATCCGGGCTTTTATTCTAAGTCGGACATTTCCGGCCAGATCCAGGCGGAGGCGCTTCTGTCGGTAACGCCTCCGCCGCAGATGCCTGCGACGCTGGAGGCCGGCACCATCCATGGCTACTGCGTCGGCGAGCCGTGGAACCAGCAGGCGGTCTTCAAGGGCATCGGCGTGCCCGTTATCACCGACTACGAGATCTGGAAGAACAATCCGGAAAAGGTCTTCGGCCTGACCAAGAAGTTCACGGAGGAAAACCCGAAGACGACGCTCGCCATCACCAAGGCGTTGATCCGCGCCGCCAAATGGCTTGACGAGAACGACAACGCCAACCGCGCCGAAGCGGTGGAGATCCTCTCGCGGCCCGAATACGTCGGCGCGGATGCGGAGGTCATCGCCAACTCGATGACCGGCACCTTCGAATACGAAAAGGGCGACAAGCGCGACGTGCCGGATTTCAACGTCTTCTACCGCTACTTCGCCACCTATCCCTACTACTCCGACGCCGTCTGGTACCTGACGCAGATGCGCCGCTGGGGCCAGATCGCAGATCACAAGGACGATGCCTGGTACGACGAAGTCGCCAGATCCGTCTACCGGCCTGACATCTACCTGGAAGCGGCGAAGATGCTGGTCGAGGAAGGCCACGTTGCGGAAGAAGACTTCCCCTTCGAGACGGACGGCTACCGCGAGCCGACGGACGCGTTCATCGACGGCGTGCCCTTCGATGGCCGCAAGCCGAACGAATACATCGATGCGCTCCCCATCGGCCTGAAGTCCGGTCAGACGGTCGACGGCAACGAGGTCGTCGGCGGCTGAACCCGCAGCGATCACGGCGCGTGCGGGCCTCTCCCGGACGCGCACATCCCCAAGAGTTTACGGACATACGCCCATGACCAACGCCACCGACCTCATGACCGGCGAAGCGGATGCCGCGCGGCTTGCGCGCAAGGAACGCCTCTTCGCCCGTATCAACAAGGCCGCCCGCTGGCTCGATGCCCTCGGCCTTGCCTGGATCACGCCGATCCTGAAGATCGCCGCCGGCGACAATCCCAAGGAACAGCTTGGCGAGTTGAAGCGCGTCCTCGTCATCCCGCTCGTCGGCATCGGCCTGTTTCTCGCCGCATGGGGCATTCTCGCCCCGCAGGTGCAAACCTCGCTCGGCGCCATTCCGGGGCCCGCTCAGGTCTGGGACCAGGCGGTCAATCTCTGGAAGGATCACAAGGACGAACGCGCCAAGGCGGCGGATTTCTACGAGCGCCAGGAAAAGCGCAACGCGAAGTTTACGACCGAAGGCCACCCGGAGCGCGTGAAGTGGCGCGACTACACCGGCAAGCCCACCTTCATAGACCAGATCGCGACCTCGCTTCTCACCGTCGGCCTCGGCTTCCTGATCGCAACCCTCGTCGCCGTCCCGCTCGGCATCGCCTGCGGCCTGTCGCAGACGGTCAACGGCGCGGTGAACCCGCTCATCCAGATCTTCAAGCCGGTCTCGCCGCTCGCCTGGCTGCCGATCGTCACGATGATCGTCTCCGCCCTTTACGTCGACACGAGCGAGGCGCTGCCGAAGTCGCTGGTGATTTCCGCCGTCACGGTCACGCTCTGCTCGCTCTGGCCGACGCTCATCAACACAGCCCTTGGCGTCGCCTCCATCGACAAGGATCTCGTCAATGTCGGGCGCGTGCTTCAGCTATCCACGCCCACGACGATCCGCAAGCTGGTGCTGCCGTCGGCTCTGCCGCTCATCTTCACCGGCCTTCGCCTATCGCTTGGCGTGGGCTGGATGGTGCTGATCGCGGCCGAAATGCTCGCTCAGAACCCGGGCCTTGGAAAGTTCGTCTGGGACGAATTCCAGAACGGCTCTTCCCAGTCGCTCGCCAGGATCATGGTCGCGGTGCTCACCATCGGCATCATCGGCTTCCTGCTGGACCGGATCATGTATGCGCTCCAGTCCGCCTTCACCTTCTCCGCCAACCGCTGAGGTCTCCCCATGAGCTTTCTTGAAATCTCGGGGCTGTCGAAAAGCTACGGCGAAGGGGCGGCCCGCACGCAAGTGCTTTCCAACATCAACCTGAAGGTCGAGGAAGGCGAATTCATCGCCATCGTCGGCTTTTCCGGCTCCGGCAAGACGACGCTGATCTCCGCGCTTGCAGGCCTCGTTACGCCGGATGAAGGCGGCGTCATCATGCACGGAAAGGAAATCGGCGGTCCGGGTCCGGAACGCGGCGTCGTCTTCCAGTCCTACTCGCTGATGCCGTGGCTCACGGTACAGGGCAACGTGGCGCTCGCCGTCGACAGTGTGTTTTCGGAGAAGCCGAGAGCTGAGCGGGAGAAAATCTGCCGCCGTTATATCGACATGGTAGGCCTCTCCCACGCCGTTGACCGCAAGCCTTCGGAGCTTTCGGGCGGCATGCGCCAGCGCGTCGCGGTCGCCCGTGCCCTCGCCATGCAGCCTGAGGTGCTTCTGCTCGACGAGCCGCTTTCGGCACTCGACGCCCTCACCCGCTCCAAGCTTCAGGACGAGTTCGCCGCGATCTCGGAGCAGGAGAAGAAGACCATCATCCTCATCACCAACGATGTGGACGAGGCGATCATCCTGGCCGACCGTATCCTGCCGCTCGATCCCGGCCCGAAGGCGACCCTCGGTCCGTCCTTCAAGGTCACGCTTCCCCGCCCGCGCGACCGTTCGGCCATGAATTCCGATCCGGAGTTCATCCGGCTGAGGAGCGAGGTGACGAACTACCTCATCTCCGCCGGTGCCGAGCGCGAGACGGCGAACGAGCGGGAGATCGTCCTGCCGAACGTCGTTCCGATCACCCTGAAGGGCTCCCGGGAAAGACTGCCCGCCGCTTATGAGAAGGCGGCAACCTCACCCATCGAGGAGCGTTTCGTCGAATTCAGCCAGGTCAGGAAGGTCTACCCGACGCCGAAGGGGCCGCTGACCGTCGTCGACGGTTTCGACCTGAAGATGAAGAAGGGCGAATTCGTCACGCTGATCGGACATTCGGGCTGCGGAAAGTCGACCGTCCTTTCCATGGTGGCGGGGCTGAACGATATCACCTCGGGCGCCGTCATTCTTGACGGGCGCGAGGTTGCAAAGGCCGGGCCGGATCGCGCCGTCGTCTTTCAGTCACCTTCCCTCATGCCGTGGCTGACGGCGAAGGAGAATGTCGCCCTTGGCGTCGACCGCGTCTACCCGAATGCGCAACCCGCCGAGCGCAAGGACGTTGTCGAATATTATCTCCAGCGCGTCGGACTGGGCGACGCCATGGACCGGATGGCGTCCGATCTGTCGAACGGCATGAAGCAGCGTGTCGGCATCGCCCGCGCCTTCGCGCTTTCGCCGAAGCTCCTGCTTCTGGACGAACCCTTCGGAATGCTCGACAGCCTCACCCGCTGGGAGCTGCAGGACGTCCTCATGGATGTCTGGGCACGAACCAACGTCACGGCGATCTGCGTCACCCATGACGTCGACGAGGCGATCCTCCTCGCCGACCGGGTGGTGATGATGTCGAACGGCCCGAACGCGAAGATCGGCAACGTCATGGATGTCAGCCTGCCGCGCCCGCGCTCGCGAAAAGAGCTGCTCTCCCACCCGGACTATTACGCCTACCGCGAGGAACTCCTCGATTTCCTGGAGGCCTATGAGGGCGGCGCGAACCCGAGCGCCGAACAGCTTGAATCGATCGGCAAGAAGCGGGCGGCGCGGATCGCCCGCCAGAACGAAACGCGTCTTGCCGCAGCGGAGTGAAACCATGACCGAGAAACTCGTCATCATCGGCAACGGCATGGCGCCCGGGCGGATGCTTGAGCATCTTTTCGAATGCGCGCCGGATGCCTATCGGGTCACCATCTTCAACGCCGAACCGCGCGTCAATTACGATCGCATCCTGCTCTCGCCCGTCCTTTCCGGCGAAAAGAGCTTCGAGGAAATCGTCATTCACGGCGATGGCTGGTACATCGACCACGACATCACCCTCTACAAGGGTCACAAGATCGTCGAGATCGACCGGGCGGCGAAGACCGTGCGTTCGGAACACGGCGAAGTCGCTTCCTACGACAAGCTGGTGATCGCCACCGGTTCCGCGCCCTTCATCATTCCGGTTCCCGGCAAGGACCTTGCCGGCGTCCTCACCTACCGCGATCTGGATGACGTCGAGGCCATGATGCTGGCGGCGAAATCGCGCGGGCGGGCGGTCGTCATCGGCGGCGGCCTGCTCGGCCTTGAAGCCGCCGCCGGCCTTCAGGCGCAAGGAATGGATGTTACCGTCATCCACCTGATGCCGACGCTCATGGAGCGTCAGCTCGACCCCGCCGCCGGCTATCTCCTTCAGCGCGAGCTTGAAAGCCGGGGTATCAGCGTTCTCACCAAGGCAAGCACCAGGGCGATCCATGGCGAAACCCGCGTGCAATCCGTGGAACTGGAAGACGGAACAGTGATACCCGCCGATCTCGTCGTCATGGCGGTCGGCATCCGTCCCAACGCGCAGCTTGCCGGGGAAGCCGGCCTTGAGGTCAATCGCGGCATCGTCGTCGACGCCCGCATGCAAACGTCCGATCCCGACATTCTGGCGCTTGGCGAATGTGCGGAGGTGGGCGGCGCGACCTATGGTCTGGTCGCACCCCTTTACCAGATGGCCAATGTCGCCGCCCGCCACCTTGCCGGCGATATCGGTCCGGTCTTCGCCGACCAGTCGACGGCGACGCGGCTCAAGGTCACCGGCGTCGATCTTTATTCCGCCGGCGATTTCGCTGAAGGAGAGGACCGCGAAGAGATCGTGCTCCGCGATGCTTCCGCCGGCGTCTACAAGCGCCTCGTTCTCAAGGAAAACCGGATTATCGGCGCCGTGCTCTACGGCGAGGCCGCCGATGGACCGTGGTTCTTCGACCATATCCGAAACCGCACCGACATCTCGGATATGCGCGAAACGCTGATCTTCGGCCAGGCCTATCAGGGAGGGGCCCCACTGGACCCTACGGCGGCCGTTGCAGCCTTGCCGGATGATGCGGAAATCTGCGGCTGCAACGGCGTTTGCAAGGGAAAGATCGTCGGCGCGATCGGCGAGAAGGGCCTGACCTCGCTCGACGACGTCCGCGCCCACACGAAGGCATCCGCCTCCTGCGGCACATGCTCCGGCCTTGTCGAGCAGCTTCTGTCGGTCACGCTGGGGGACGCCTACAACCCGCAGGCGGTCAAGCCCATGTGCGGCTGCACCGACCTCGGCCATGGCGATGTACGTCGTCTCATCAAGGCGAAGGAGTTGAAGTCCATTCCTGCCGTCATGCAGGAACTGGAGTGGAAATCCTCGCACGGCTGCGCCAAGTGCCGCCCGGCGCTCAACTACTACCTCGTCGCCGACTGGCCACAGGACTATGCCGACGATTACCAGTCGCGCTTCATCAACGAGCGTGTGCATGCCAACATCCAGAAGGACGGCACCTATTCCGTCGTTCCGCGCATGTGGGGCGGCGTCACTTCGGCCACGGAACTGCGCGCCATCGCCGATGTGGTCGACAAGTTCGACATCCCGACGGTCAAGGTCACCGGCGGCCAGCGCATCGACATGCTCGGCGTCAGGAAGGAAGACCTTCCCGCCGTCTGGGCCGATCTTGGCAAGGCCGGTTTCGTTTCCGGCCATGCCTACGCCAAGGGCTTGCGCACGGTGAAGACCTGCGTCGGCTCCGAGTGGTGCCGCTTCGGAACGCAGGATTCAACGGGGCTGGGCATCCGCATAGAGAAGTTCATGTGGGGTTCCTGGACGCCTGCGAAGGTCAAGATGGCCGTTTCCGGCTGCCCGCGAAACTGCGCGGAAGCGACCTGCAAGGACGTCGGCATCATCTGCGTCGATTCCGGGTTCGAGATCCATTTCGCGGGTGCCGCCGGTCTCGATATCAAGGGCACGGAAGTCCTCGGCCTCGTGAAGACGGAGGACGCGGCGCTCGAGCATATCGTGGCGCTCGTCCAGATGTACCGCGAGCAGGGCCACTACCTTGAGCGCATCTACAAGTGGGCGAAGCGCGTCGGCATCGATGAGATCAGGGAGCAGATCCTGAACGATCCCGAGCGCCGCAAGGCCTGGTTCGACCGCTTCGTCTTCTCCCAGAAGTTCGCACAGGTCGACCCCTGGTCGGAGCGCGTTTCCGGCAAGGACAAGCACGAGTTCAACCCCCTTGCCACTCTCACCTTGGAGGCGGCGGAATGAATATGGCCGTACAATCCTTCATTGAGATCGGCCTGCTTGCCGACATTCCCCGCCTTGGCGCGCGGTGCGTCAGGACGCCGGAAGGCCGCATCGCCGTCTTCCGCACCGCCGATGACGAGGTCTACGCGCTCGAGGACCGCTGCCCGCATCGCGGCGGCCCCTTGAGTCAGGGTATCGTCCACGGTTCCTCCGTCACCTGCCCGCTGCACAACATGGTCTTTTCGTTGAAGACCGGAGAGGCGGAGGGTGCCGACGAGGGGCAAGTGCGCACCTACCCCGTGAGGATAGAGGGCGAGCGCCTGCTCCTTCATGTCGACGCGCTGCGCGCGCTTGGTGCCTGAGGAGGAGCATCGTGGCGAAAGAGGTCAAGACCACCTGCCCCTATTGCGGTGTCGGCTGCGGCGTGATCGCAAGCGTTGCCGATGACGGCGCGGTCAGCGTTCGCGGCGATCCCGATCATCCGGCCAATTTCGGCAGGCTCTGCTCCAAGGGCTCGGCATTGGCCGAGACCATCGATCTCGACGGGCGTCTGCTCGAGCCGGAAGTGAACGGCAAGAAGGTCGGTTGGGATCGGGCATTGGATCTGGTCGCAAGGCGGTTCTCCGAAACGATTGCCGGGCACGGGCCGGACTCTGTCGCCTTCTATCTTAGCGGACAGCTGCTGACCGAGGATTACTATGTCGCCAACAAGCTGATGAAGGGCTTCATCGGCTCCGCCAACATCGACACCAACTCGCGGCTGTGCATGGCCTCTTCCGTTGCGGGACATCGCCGCGCCTTCGGCTCCGATACCGTTCCGGGCACCTATGAGGATCTGGAGCTGGCCGACGTAGTTATCCTCGTCGGCTCGAATCTGGTATGGTGTCATCCTGTTCTGGCGCAGCGTTTGGCTGCCGCAAAGGAAGCTCGACCGGAGATGAAAATCGTCCTGGTCGATCCGCGCCGGACGATGACTGCCGACCTCGCCGACCTTCACCTGGCGATCAGGCCGGATTCCGACGCGGCACTCTTCAACGGCCTTCTGGGCATCCTGAATCACCCTGATTGCCTCGAAGAGCATCCAAATTCGCCCGTTGGGAATTCTCCTCATCTCGACCGCGATTTCATCGAAAATCACACTTGCGGGTTTGAGGAGGCGCTAGCGGCGGCGGGCTGTCCGGACCTTGACGAGATCGCTCATGCGACAGGCCTGAACGTTCGAGAACTATCTGATTTCTACAGCCTTTTCCTGAAGAACGAAAAGACGGTCACGGTCTACAGCCAGGGCGTCAATCAGTCGGAAATCGGCACGGACAAGGTCAATTCCATCATCAACTGCCATCTCGCGACGGGCCGCATCGGCAAACCCGGCATGGGGCCGTTTTCCGTCACGGGACAACCAAACGCCATGGGCGGCCGCGAGGTCGGCGGCCTTGCCAATATGTTAGCTGCTCATATGGCAATCGAGAACCCTGAACATCTTGAAATCGTTCAAGGTTTCTGGAACTCGCCAACGATTTCCTCAACGCCCGGCCTCAAGGCGGTAGACCTTTTCAAGGCGGTGAAGTCCGGAAAAATCAAGGCGCTCTGGATCATGGCGACCAACCCGGTCGACAGCATGCCGGAAGCTGATGACGTCAAGGCAGCCATCGTCGCATGCCCCTTCGTCGTCGTCTCTGATGTCCTTGAAAAAACTGACACTTTAGAGTTAGCCCACGTCAAGCTGCCTGCCGCTGCCTGGGGCGAGAAAGACGGTACGGTCACCAATTCCGAGCGCCGGATTTCCCGCCAGCGCCCCTTCCTCCCCCTTCCCGGCAGCGCCCACCCTGATTGGTGGATCGTTACGGAAGTCGCCCGGCGCATGGGCTTCGCCTCCGCCTTCGATTACGACGGCCCGGCGGAAATTTTCGCAGAACATTCAAGGCTTTCCGCCTATCGTAACAACGGCGATCGCGACTTCGACATAGGCGCTTACGCCGAAATCGACCGGCAAGCCTATGATGGCCTGCAACCGTTCCAGTGGCCTCAACGCGCTGGAGAAGTCTCTGAAACGAAACGCTTTTTTGCCGATGGGGCCTTCTACACCGCCGACGGGCGCGCCCGCTTCGTTCCGGTATCGGGCAAGGTTCCGGACCGCCACGACCCGGACTATCCCTTCACGCTCAACACGGGCCGCGTTCGCGACCACTGGCACACGATGACGCGGACGGGGAAAGCCGCGCGCCTGTCCTCGCATATGGCGGAACCGTTCGCCGAGCTTCACCCTGACGATGCCTCCGTTCTCGGCATTGCGCCGGCGGAACTTGTCCGTCTGATAAGTTCGAGGGGCGAGGTCATTGTCCGTGCACTTGTCACCGACCGCCAGCAACCCGGATCGATCTTCGTTCCTATGCACTGGACCGACCAGTTCGCCTCCAAAGGCCGCATCGACGCTTTGGTGAAAGCCCGCACCGATCCGTATTCCGGCCAGCCAGCCTCGAAGAACGCGCGCGTTCGCGCCGAACGTTTTGCCGCAAGTGCCTATGCCTTTGCAATCCTTGCAGAAAAACCAAACACGATCCCGGCGGATTATTGGGCCCTTGCCCGCTGCAATGGCGGTTTCAGGGTCGAAATCGCAACGTCAGGCGATGCTCCGGACTGGTCATCCCTGCTGCAAGATTGGTGCAAGAACCCGGATGCCGAGATGCTCTCCTACCGCGACAGCCATTCGGGTGAGGAACGTTTCGCGCTCTTTGCCGGAGCAAAGCTTCTCGGCGCGATTTTCGTGGCCCGAAATCCCGTCGCGGTTTCAAGGAGCTGGGCGGTCGAACAGCTTGAAACACCCCACGAAGACACGCGCCAACGTTTCGCCGTCATCGCCGGAAGAGCGGGCGCGGACCAGCCGGACAAAGGCCCGATCGTCTGCTCCTGCTTCGGCGTCGGCGCCAGCCAGATCGTGCGTGCTGCCGGTTCCGGCTGCCACAACGTCGAGACAATCGGCAAGTCATTGAAAGCAGGTACGAATTGCGGCTCCTGCCGGGCCGAAATACGAAGCATTCTGCAGGCGCAGCTTCCAATCGCCGCCGAATAAGCGCCGCCCATTTTAGCCGAACGCCCAATTGGGCAGGAAGAGCACGAGCCCGGGCACGAAGAGCAGGAGAGCGACAAGCGCAAGGATCGCAACGAGGAAGGGCGCGCTTTCCTTGATGTATTGCTCAAGCGGCGTGTCGAGCAGGCTGCAGACCGTGTACATGGCAACGCCGACCGGCGGCGTCATCGACCCGAGGGTGACGATGGTCATCATCAGTATACCGAAGTGAACCGGATCGACACCGGCCTTCTGGATGACCGGCACGAAGATCGGCGTCAGCAAGAGAACCAGTATCGTGCTCTCGAAAAACAGGCCCGCCACGAAGAGCGAGATGAGAATGACCGCTACGATGACATGCGGATTGGTGAGGTTGGAGAGCATGTAGCCTGCAACCTCCTGCGGAACCTGCAGGAAGATGATGGCAAAGCCGATCATGCCCGACATCAGGATGATCAGCATGATCAGTCCGATATCCGAAAGAGCGTGGCCGAACGCACGCTTGATCGCCTCGAACGTCAAGACCTTGTGGGCGAACCGGCCGACACAGATGGCGTAGACGACGGCAAAAGCCCCCACCTCCGATGGAGTGAACAGCCCTCCCCGGATCGAGGCGATAAGGAGCACGGGAAAGAGCAGCGCCCATTTCGCGTTCCATGCGACCTTGCCCAGCGCCCCCAGCGTCGGCTTCTCGCTGTCCTCGATCACGTAGTTGCGCTTTTTGGCGACCAAATAGGCTGCGACCATCAGGAACAGCATCATCAACAGGCCCGGCACGATGCCCGCCAGAAAAAGCCGCCCGATGGAAACCTGACCGACATAGCCATAAAGGATCAGGCCGATACTGGGCGGGATCGTTGCGGTAATCAGCGAACTCAGCGCGATCACCGCCGACGTGTAGCCCTTGGAATACTTGTGATTGATCATCTGCGGGCCGAGGACACGCGCCTGCATGGCGGCATCCGCCACGGCCGATCCGGATACCCCGCCCATCAGCGTGGAAAGGATGATGGAAACCTGCGCCAGCCCGCCGGTGAGCCAGCCGACGGAAACCCGCGAAAACCGGAACAGACGGTCGGTAATGTCGCTTTCGTTCATCAGGTGCCCGGCAAGGACGAAGAACGGAACGGCAAGAAGGGGAAAGCTCTGGGATACGGTCGCGATCTTCTGCACGCCGATCGAAAGCGGCATGATGTCGGAGGTGAGGAAAAAGACAAAGCCCGCGATACCGATGGCGAAGGCGACCGGCGCTCCCAGGACCATCAGAACGAAGAAAACGAGCGCGATCAGTCCCATGGCTCAGATCTCCGCCGGGGCTTCGTCGGTTTCGGCGCTGGTGCGGGTGAAGACCAACTGCCCGTCGAGACGTGCCTGACGCCAGGAGGAAACCACGTTGGAGATGATCGAGGCCGAAAGCATGATGCTGCCGGCCGGCACCGCGATCGTGACCCAGGCATAGGACAGGCCGCTGTCGCCGAACTGCCGCTCCCAGTTCAGTATGGTGAGCTTGTAGCCTTCAACCGCCAGAACGGAAAGGAACGCCACGAAAACCACCGCCAGCGCCGTCTCCAGAAGCAGACGGTGACGGTGGCCAAGCAGACGGACGAGATAATCCACGCCGAGGTGCGCGCGCTGGCGCATGGCCCGGGTCGCGCCGATGAAACAGAGCCAGATGAACAGGAGCTGGGCGAGGTCCACCGACCAGATCAGCGGGTTGCCGAAAAAGCGCATCACGGCCGCGATGAAGACGAGCCCGGTGATGACCGCAAGCAATATGCCGCCGACGACGAATTCGACCTTCCCCAGAACGCCTGGCATCTGTCCCTCTCCGAAATATCCGAAATGGCCGGAGCGGCTATTATCCGCCCCGGCATTGCGCCAGCGCGATTCATTCAGCGGCGAGCGCCCGAAGCTTGTCTCGAAGATCGCCATATCCCAGGTCGTCGTAGACAGTGGCCGTCGCCTCCTTGAAGGGCGTCACATCGACCTCGCGAACCGAAATACCCTTTTCGACGAGCGCGCTTTCGATGCCGGCAAGCGAGTCCCTGGTGCCATAGGAGGCAATGTCGCCAGCTTTCAGGGCTTCGTCGCGCAAGATCTTCTGCAGATCCTCCGGCAGGCTGTCGAACCAGGCGCCGGACGTGACGATACCCGTGATCAGGTTGATATGCCCGGTCTTGGTGATATGCGTGATCACCTCGTCGAGCTTCGCGCCGACGATTGCCGGGAACTGGGCTTCCGCCCCGTCGATGACGTTTGAGGAAAGGGCGGAATATACCTCGCCCCAGGGCATGGGTGTCGGCGTTGCGCCCATCGCGCCGATCGTTCCGGTCCAGACGGGCGCTCCCGGCGTGCGCATGCGGATGCCATTCAGATCGGCCGGGACGTTGATCTCCTTGTTGGTGAGCAGATGCCGCTCGCCCTGCCACCAGTTGAAACTCAGGACCTGCAGGCTGGAGCCGTCATGCAGCGCCTGCACCCATTCCTCGAACATGTCGGAGGTGACGACCTTGCGGATGCCATCATAACCGGACGCGAGGAACGGGGCGCCGAGGACGCCGAATTCCTTCTGGAAAACCGCGAGGCGGCCGCCGTCGACCACGACCGCGACCGGCGCGCCGGCGCGCGCCTGCTCGAGAACGTCCTCGTCGGGACCGAGCTGGGAATTGGGGAATATCTTGATTTCCATCCGCCCGCCCGAGGCATCGGCCACA
Organism: Stappia sediminis; assembly: GCF_009826895.1. Classification (GTDB taxonomy): domain Bacteria; phylum Pseudomonadota; class Alphaproteobacteria; order Rhizobiales; family Stappiaceae; genus Hongsoonwoonella; species Hongsoonwoonella sediminis. The sequence continues at coordinate 257,684 of NZ_WUMV01000007.1, forward strand.
TTGGCCTGGAACGCTTCAAGGCCCTTGTACAGCGGGTCCGTGGTGGCAAGCGCCGTGTTGACACTCAGCGTATAATCGGCGGCCCATGCCCCGGTGGCGATGAAACTGGCGGCCAAGCCCGCCAGCAGCGCATTGCTGAACTTTGCAATCGACATCACATTTCCTCCCAGGTGTTCGCAGACGGGCGCGCTCACACGCCCGAAGTGTCGAAAAGCTCCGGCTTTTCCTCTGCGATAGCCGGCAGATCCTTGAGGATCTCCCGGAGGTGCATCCGCATTGCGGTTTCCGCCGCAACCGGATCGCGCCGGGCGATCGCCTTCGCGATCGCCTCGTGCTGTTCAAGCAGCTGATGCATTGGAAACTTGAAAAGACTGAGATAGCGCACGCGGTCCATCTGCGCCTTCAGCCCCTCCACCATCGCCCAGACGCCGGATTTGTTCGCGGCTTCCGCGAGTGTGCGGTGGAACAGCTCGTCAAGTTGAATGAAACGGTTGGCATCTTTCGATGCCGCCTCGCGCTGCAGGGCAAGCTGCCCCTTGAGTTTCGCATCGAGAGATTCGTCATGCTTTTCCGTGACGAGCCTGACAATATCCGCCTCGATCGCCTCGCGCACGAAACGCGCGTCCATAACCGCCGATGTCGAGATCTTGCGGATGTAGGAACCCCGCTGAGGGCGCACATCCATCAATCCTTCTTCGGAAAGTTTGATGAAAGCCTCGCGCACGGGTTGCCGGCTGACCGAATAGTTCGCGGCTATTTCGGACTCCGAGACGCGCGTTCCCGGTGGCAATTCGTTGTGAATGATCCGCTCGCGCAGGATCGCGTAGATTTGCGGTCCGACGGGTGCGCTCTGCACGATCGTCCGGGCGGCGGCGATTGATGCCATTCTCTCATTCCTCCCGACAATATGTTTAGCAACATACTTGTATACTAGTCAACATTATTCCGGCCCGCCACTTCTTGAACGTGACAGCTGAATGGGCCATCCATCGCGGAAATTTACGAGGTAGCACGCCAGACAACATGCGTCTGCCAGCGGATCATGCCGACGAAAGCGGATTTGCGGAATTGATGAAGGCCGTGAACGGGTCCGTCAACGACATGATAACCGCACTCATGGATGGGGCGATGGTCCGAACCCGATGTTTCAGACGGTGAGATGCGCCCTGATCTCGGGATCGTCCAGCGTGTCGGCTTCACCCGAATGTACGATTAGCCCCCGGTCCATGATGTAGACTTCATCGGCCAGTTCCCGACAGAACTCGAGATACTGCTCGACGAGCAGGATCGACATGCCCTGCTCGTCGCGAAGAAACCGTATGGCCCGTCCGATATCCTTGATAATCGACGGCTGGATTCCTTCCGTCGGCTCATCCAGAACAAGCAGCTTTGGGCGTGAAACCAGCGCGCGGCCGATGGCCAGCTGCTGCTGCTGGCCGCCGGAAAGGTCTCCCCCTCGCCGGCGCAGCATATCCTTCAAGACGGGGAAGAGCTCGAAGACGTAAGGCGGTACGCTGCGAGCGCGAGACGGGAGGCCCGCATAACCTGTCATCAGATTCTCTTCGACTGTCAGAAGCGGGAATATTTCGCGCCCCTGCGGCACGAAGCCGATACCGAGCCGCGCCCTGTCGTAGCTGCGTTTCGGGCCGAGTTCCGCACCCTCGAACGTGATGTACCCGCCGGATAGCGGATGATGGCCGACAATCGCGCGAAGCAGGCTCGTCTTGCCCACGCCATTGCGACCGAGCACACAGGTGATCCTGCCATCGTCCGCTTCGAGCGATACGCCGCGCAGCGCTTTCGCCGCTCCGTACTGAAGGGTGGCATTTTCAACGGCCAGCATTTTCTAACGCCCCAGATAGACTTCGATCACCCGCTTGTCGGACGAGACGTGGTCGAGGCTTCCTTCCGAAAGGACGGAACCTTCGTGCAGGCAGGTCACCTTCACGTCCAGCTCGCGGACGAAATGCATGTCGTGTTCGACGACGACGACGGAGTGCGTTGCCGCAATCTCGCGAAGGAGCCGTGCGGTTTCTTCCGTTTCCGCGTCCGTCATGCCCGCGACCGGTTCGTCGACGAGCAGAAGCTTCGGGTCCTGCGCGAGCAGCATCCCGATCTCCAGCCACTGCTTCTGGCCGTGGCTGAGATTTGCGGCCACATGCTCCCTGCGATGGCCAAGGCGGACAATCTCCAGGATCTCGTCGATCCGCCTGGCACGCCCGGAACTTTCCCTGGCAAACAGCACGCTGAAAACGTCGCGCGGTGCCGCCAGCGCAAGGCTCAGGTTATCCGCCACCGTAAGGCTTTCGAACACAGTGGGCTTCTGGAATTTCCGCCCGATGCCGAGTGTCGCGATATCCGCCTCGTCGTGCCTGGTAAGGTCGATCGTCCCGTTGAAGTAGACATCGCCCTCGTCCGGCCTCGTCTTGCCGGTAACGATGTCCATCATCGTCGTCTTTCCGGCTCCGTTCGGGCCGATGATCGCCCGCATCTCCCCGCGCTTGAGGACGAAGGAAAGGTTCTGGATCGCCTTGAACCCGTCGAATGCGACGCTGACGCCGTCGAGGTAAAGAATGGTGCCGGCTCTCTCCACCATGATGCTACTCCGCTCCCACCGGGGTGGGTTCCGCAGCAGAAGCAGCCTCGGCCTCTTCAGCCTTTTCCGCCTGCCGCTTCTCGCGGCGCCTGCCGATGTGGTCCTGAAGCGTCCCCACAATGCCCTTGGGAAGGAAAAGCGTTACGAAGACGAAAAGGCCGCCTAGGGCGAACAGCCAGAATTCAGGCAGGACACCGGTGAACCAGCTCTTGCCGCCATTGACGAGAAGCGCGCCGATGATCGGCCCGATTATGGTTCCTCGCCCCCCGACCGCCGTCCAGACGACCACCTCGATGGAATTGGCCGGCGCGAATTCGCCAGGATTGATGATGCCGACCTGCGGCACGTAGAGCGCACCCGCCACGCCGGCCATGACGGCGGACACCGTGAACGCGAAAAGCTTCACCATCTCAGGCCTGTAGCCGAGGAAGCGGGTGCGGCTTTCGGCATCGCGCGAGGCGATCATCAGCTTGCCGAAGTGCGAACCGGTGATCCGCGCGGTTATGATAACGCCGATTGCGAGCGCAACGGCACTTGCCGCGAAAAGGGCCGCGCGCGTCGTGTCCGCCTGCACGTCGAAGCCAAGAATATCCTTGAAGTCGGTCAGACCGTTGTTGCCGCCGAAGCCCATATCGTTGCGGAAGAAGGCGAGCATGAGCGCATAGGTCATCGCCTGCGTGATGATGGAGAGATACACGCCCGTTACGCGGCTTCTGAAGGCGAACCAGCCGAAAACGAAAGCAAGCATGCCCGGCACGAGCGCGACCATGACCATTGCGAACCAGAACTGGTCGAAGCCATGCCAGTACCAGGGCAGTTCCTTCCAGTTCAGGAACACCATGAAATCGGGCATGACCGGATTGCCGTAGACACCGCGCGTGCCGATCTGGCGCATGAGGTACATGCCCATCGCATATCCGCCGAGCGCGAAAAAGGCTCCGTGGCCGAGCGAGAGAATGCCGCAGAACCCCCAGACGAGATCGAGCGCCAGCGCCAGAAGCGCATAGGTCAGGTATTTGCCGAGAAGCGCCACGATATAGGTCGGCACATGCAGCGGATGCGAGGGATCGAGCACAAGGTTGGACACCGGCACGGCGACCCCGGCGGCGAGAATGAGAACGATCGTCGCGATGATCCGGCCTTCCAGGCCGTTTCGGGCCAGATATCCTGAAATCATGCTTCCACCGCCCTTCCCTTGAGTGCGAAGAGCCCGCGCGGCCGCTTCTGGATGAAGAGGATGATGAAGACGAGAACGAGGATCTTGCCGAGCACCGCGCCCGCGTAGGGTTCGAGGAACTTGTTGGCGATGCCGAGCGTCAGCGCGCCGACGAAGGTACCCCAGAGATTGCCTACCCCGCCGAAGACGACGACCATGAAGGAATCGATGATGTAGCCTTGTCCCAGGTTCGGCGAGACGTTGTCGATCTGGCTGAGCGCGACGCCGGCAAGCCCGGCAACGCCGGAGCCGAGCGCGAATGTCATCGCGTCAACGCGCGGCGTGCGGATGCCCATGGCCGCCGCCATGCGCCGGTTTTGGGTAACGGCGCGCATCTGCAGGCCGAAGGACGTGCGGTTGAGCACGAACAGCAGCACCGCGAAAACGGCAAGCGCGAAGAGAACGATATAGAGCCTGTTCCAGGTGATCGTGAGTTGTCCGATCTCGAACGCGCCCGACATCCAGGACGGCGACCCGACCTCCCTGTTGGTCGGCCCGAAAATCGTGCGCACCGCCTGCTGAAGGATCAGCGACACTCCCCATGTGGCGAGAAGCGTTTCGAGCGGACGCCCGTAGAGAAAGCGGATGATGCCGCGTTCTAGCGCATAGCCGATCGCGCCTGCGGTCAGAAAAGCAAGCGGCAGCGCTATCGCCAGCGACCAGTCGAAAAGCCAGGGCGCGCTTGTGCGGATAATCTCCTGCACGACGAAGGTGACATAGGCGCCGATCATCACCATCTCGCCATGCGCCATGTTGATGACGCCCATCACGCCGAAGGTGATCGCAAGTCCGATGGCTGCAAGAAGAAGGACGGAGCCGAGCGAAAGGCCGTACCAGACGTTTTGCGCCATCGCCCAATAGGATTGCACACGCTCCACCCGGGCGATCGCCCGGTCGACCTGTTCCCTGAGTTCGCCTGTCGCCTGTCCCCTGAAGCCCAACAGCAGGCTGAGGGCATCCTGAGTGCTGATCGCGGCAACGGCGGTAATCGCTTCCGATTTTTCCGCATCCGGCCGCTCGGAAACAAGGATCGCGGCGGCACGCGCGCGCATCATGCCGGCGGCGACTTCGGGATCGGTTTCCTTCTCGAGCGCGGCCTCGATCGCCGGCAAGGACGACGCATCGGGATTTGAAATGAGCGTGCGCGCTGCCCTCAGCCTTGCCGCTGGATCGGGAGAGCCAAGCGCAAGACCGCCGATCGTATCGCGGATCAGCCTGCGCAGGCCGTTATTCACGCGGATTTTCGAAAGAGCGCGCTTTCCCTCCTCGCCGACCATTTCCCCCGTGAGGGGATCGATGATCGTCAGCGTTTTGCCGCGTCCCGAGACGATGAAGACCTGATTGTCGGATTTCCTGACGTGAAGATCGCCTTCCGAAAGCGCGCGCAGCACGGGCACCACGGCAGGATCGCCCGTCGCACCGAGTTCTGCGACTATTTCCTCGGTCTGGTTGAAATTCCGCGCTTCGGCGAACGAGTTGACGATTTCCCGAAGCGGCTTTTCCTGGGAATGAGCCACACCGGCAAGCGACAGGATAATGGCAACGGCGAATGTGAGCGGTCCCGCAAGGCGCATGATCTGATCGCAGTTTTTCTAGGATGACTGGCTTGCGGACGGGCGCATCAAGCGCCCGTCCGCACCGCTACCGAAAAGGCGTAAGCGTCAATCGACGCCCTTGCCCCCGCATTTGCCCGTTTCGGTATTGAAGTTGCCGCAGGACATCGGCGCGCGCCAATCGGCGATAAGCGGCCTTGAATCCGGCAGGTAGTCGGACCATTCGTCGCCGACGACGAGGCCGGAGGTTTCCCAAACCACCTCGAACTGACCGTCTTCCTGGATCTCGCCGATCAACACCGGCTTGGTGATGTGATGGTTCGGCATCATCGCCGAATAGCCGCCGGTGAGGTTCGGCACGGAAACGCCGACGATGCTGTCGATCACAGCGTCGGGATCGGTCGTGCCAGCCTTCTCAACCGCCTCCACCCACATGTTGAAGCCGATGAAGTGGGCCTCCATCGGATCGTTCGTCACGCGGCTCTCGTCACCAATGAAAGCATGCCAGGCGTCGATAAATTCGGCGTTCGCGTCCGTGTCGACGGACTGGAAATAATTCCAGGCGGCGAGGTGACCGACGAGCGGCGCCGTGTCGAGGCCGGCAAGCTCTTCCTCGCCGACGGAAAACGCGACGACCGGAATATCCTCGGCCTTGATGCCCTGGTTGGCCAGTTCCTTGTAGAAGGGAACGTTGGCGTCGCCGTTGATGGTGGACACCACGGCGGTCTTCTTGCCCGCCGAGCCGAAGGTCTTGATGTCGGCTACGATCGTCTGCCAGTCGGAATGCCCGAATGGCGTGTAGTTGATCATGATGTCCTCGGGCGCGACACCCTTGGACTGGAGATAAGCCTCGAGGATCTTGTTCGTCGTGCGCGGATAGACATAGTCGGTGCCGGCAAGCACCCAGCGCTCCACGCCCTCGACATCCATCAGGTAGTCGACCGCCGGGACCGCCTGCTGGTTTGGCGCGGCACCCGTGTAGAAGACGTTTCGCTGGCTTTCCTCGCCCTCATACTGGACGGGATAGAACAGAAGGCCGTTCAATTCCTCGAAGACCGGGAGCACGGACTTGCGCGAAACGGACGTCCAGCAGCCGAAAACCGCGGCAACCTTGTCCTTTTCGATAAGCTCGCGCGCCTTTTCGGCAAAAAGGGGCCAGTCGGAAGCAGGGTCGACCACGACGGCCTCCAGCTTCTTGCCGAGAACGCCGCCCTTCTTGTTCTGCTCTTCGATGAGCATCAGCATGGCATCCTTGAGCGTCGTCTCGGAGATCGCCATGGTTCCGGACAGCGAATGAAGAATGCCGACCTTGATGGTATCCTCGGCTTTCGCCGTACCGACCGCGAACGACATCGCAAGCGCTGCCGACAGCGCCGCGACGCTTGTTTTTCTATGATGACCAGTCATTTGACCCTCCGGCTGAATTGTTTGCGTCACAAGACAGAGCAAGGAGCGGGCCAGAGCGGATATTGCCTCATCCGATTTAAGAAAAGCTGATTGGTAACAAACAATTAGTAAAATCTGCGATCTTCTCGAAAAGGAAATAAGATCGACATCTTTGTCACCCTAGTGCAATGCATTAAGGCAAAACTCGAACAACCTGCACAAATAGAAAGCAATAGAGAAATATGCCTATTTATTCGCCAGAATTACCTTCGGTTCGCGTCCGGACGAATGCGGCATTGAAACCCCGCCTTCCGAAGTGAAACGATACCGCGTCTTCATTTGCACCAGCTTGTTGGCGGGTGACGAGCAATCGGAGTTTTTATGCCGACAAATCCCCCCCGCGCCCGCTGGCGCCGATTGCGGTTCCTCGCACTCGCCCTTGCTTTCGCAATGCTCGGCGGCATTGCCGCACTGGCAGCCGTCGCGGTTATCGTTTTGAACAACAAGCCGGACCTGAAGGTCTGGCATACGCAAATCCTTGCGGATGAATTCAAGGCCGGTTCCGGCATTTCGGATCTTGAAGCATACCTTGCGCTGGAGGAGCGCCTCTTCGCCGAACTTCGCGATCGCATCTACAACCGGATCGACGAAGCGGACCGAACGCCGGTAAACCGCTTCAACGCGGGAAGCATGTCCGATCCCGCCAACCCGCGCCAATGGCCGCGGAACTGGAACAGGACATTCGAGCTTGAGGCGGGAAATCCACGGTTCAGCGTGCTCTTGCTGCACGGGCTGTCGGACAGCCCCTACAGCCTGCGCAGCCTGGGCACGATGCTGCACGAAGAAGGCGGGCATGTCCTCGGCCTGCGCATTCCCGGGCACGGAACCGCGCCGAGCGGCCTTGTCGAAACCACCTATGAAGATATGGCGGCCGCCGTCCGTCTTGCCGTGCGCCATCTCCATGACGCGAACCCCGGTCTGCCGATCATCATTGCGGGGTATTCCAACGGCGGCGCGCTTGCGGTGCATTACACGCTGGAATCGCTTGCGAACGAGGCGCTGCCCCAGCCCTCGGGCCTTGTGCTTCTGTCTCCGGAAATCGGCCTGTCTCCGATCGCGGCCTATGCGAAATGGCAGGCGCGCATAGGCCATTGGATGGGCCTGGACAAGCTCGCCTGGAACTCCGTGGAACTGGAATACGATCCTTTCAAATACGGCTCATTCGCCGTCAATGCAGGCGACCAAGCCTATCGCCTGACGGCGGCGATCCAGGCACAGATCGACGATCTTCAGGCAAGCGGAGGATTTGCCTCATTTCCCCCCACGCTGGCTTTTCAATCGGTCGCGGACGCGACGATCTCGGCTCCCGCCCTCGTCACGAACTTCTTCGACCGGATACCCGACGGCAATCATGAGCTAGTCGCATTCGACGTAAATCGCGTTTTCGAGACCGCGAGCTTGCTTCGCGAGCCTTTCGATACGGCATTCCTGTTCGACCGGAACAGCCGCCCCGGATATGCGGTCTCGCTCGTCACCAACCGTAACGCCGAGAGCCGCGAAGTCGTGCTGAAGACCCTCCTTCCCGGCGAAACGGACACGAGCCAAACGGATCTTGCGCTTGAATGGCCAGAAGCCGTTTATTCGCTCTCCCATATTGCTTTGCCCTTTTCCGCCGACGATCCAGCGTATGGAAACGGGCAGAGTTCCAACAAGCGCCGCTTCAGCCTGGGCAGCCTTGTTCTTCGCGGCGAAAACCGCACACTCGCATTGCCTAATTCAGCAATGACCCGGCTGCACTGGAACCCATTCTTTCCTTTTCTGGAAATACGAATGCGCCATTTCGCGAATGATATTGCATCGCGGCCGACGGGCGCCACGGACTGACGGCGACCGCACCACATGACAGGCGCGTCGCAATAGGCACGCACGCACGGAAAGTGGCGCTTCCCAAACGTTTCAGCAATAATCCGGGCCGGCCGGAATGTGCGGGATGAAACCTTGAGGATACGCCTTCACATAGGGGTAGCGGCGGCATTTACGCTTCTTACCGTCATCATGATCGGTGCGACGGTCGCCTATCTTTATTTCAATCATCGCAATCTCGCGCTGGAGACCGCCCGCGAGGACATGGTCGCCGCACGATCGGGCGCCATTGCAGATCTCATGAGCATCATCGTCCCCACGGGCGAGACGGTTGCCACAACCGCGAAGCTGGTAGCGACATTCCCGGAAGGGGTCCGCACCTTGGACGGTATGGGCATCCTCTATAGCGAGATCAGAAATATCGAACACTTTTACGGCCTGCACATCGGCTTTGAAGAAAACGGAGCGTTCTATCAGGTCGTCAAACTGCCTCCCGAAGCAAAAACATTTGGCCCGGACGATTTCCCCATACCGGAGGGAAGCCGTATCGTCCTTCGCCGCATCGACGGACCGGCGGGGGAGATGGTTGAAAACTACATCTTCCAGTCCGAATGGGGCCGGATAACCGGCACCGTGCAGGGCAAAGCCGCCTACGACCCGCGGACGCGGCCATGGTACAAGGCAGCACAGAAGCGTGACGGCATCCACGCCACGAATTTCTATCTCTTCGAAAGTACGGGCCGTCCCGGCGTTACTTTCGCCCATCGCATCCTTGGCAAGGACGGCAGGCTGATAGGGGTCGTGGGTGCCGACCTGACGCTGAACGGCCTGGTGCGAATCTTAAACGACATGCGCATCGGCGAGGAAGGGCAGGTGTTCCTGCTTGATCGCGACGACCGCCTGATTGCCCACACCGGAACACGCCGGGAAGGCGAAGGGCTGAAGTTCGCCGGCATCGAAACCCGGCAGGAAATCGCGGTCGAAGACCCGCTCGTAGCCGAAGCGATCTCCGACTGGCTTGAAAACCGGAGGGAGTTCTTCGACTTCTCCCATGGCGAAGACGGGCGCGTCTTTATCGGATCGGCGGGGCCGATCCCGAAAGTCTTCGGCGTTTATCCAACGCTCGGGCTCGTCGTTCCGGAAGACGAATTCGTTGGTGCGATCAAGCAATCAACGCAAAGGGTGCTGCAGATGAGCGCGCTCATTCTGGTAATCGCGATAGCGCTCACGGTTTTCGTCGCCCGGCTCCTGAGCAAGCAACTGCGGCGCGTTGCCGAGGAAGCCGGCCGCATCAGCAATTTCGAGCTGGAGGACGACTTCACCCTCAAATCGCACATTCAGGAAGTCAACGAGCTGAGTACGGCGGTCACAAACATGAAGACGGGCCTGCGCGGTTTCGGCGCCTATGTGCCGACCGACCTCGTTCGCGCGATCGTCTCAAGCGGCAAGGGCGTGTCGGTCGGCGGTACCGCCCGGGACCTGACGCTACTCTTTTCGGACATAGAGGGGTTCACGGCAAAGACCGAAAGCCTCGACCCGGAAATCCTGATGGGCGAGCTTTCCGCCTATTTCGCAATGATGGAAAAGGAGATTTCCGCGCATCACGGCACGGTCGACAAATACATGGGCGACGCCATCATGGCGCTCTGGAACGCTCCGCACGAAGACCCTGAACATGCGGTCAACGGATGCCGCGCAATGCTTGCCTGCAAGGCCGCCGAACGAAAACTCAACGGCGACGGGGCCCACTCTCATCTGGTGCCGGTTCGAACCCGGTTCGGGCTGCATTCAGGCCCTGTCGTCATTGGAAACGTCGGTTCGCTCAGCCGCATGCAATATACCGCGCTTGGCGCGACGGTGAACCTTGCCTCGAGGATCGAAGGGTTGAACAAGCGCTACGGAACCGACGCACTGGTAACCCAACCGGTGGTCGAGCGCGTCGGCGAAGTCTTCGTTTTCCGCGAAGTCGATACTGTGTCGCCGGCCGGAACGACGCATCCGATCAAGGTCTTCGAGTTGATCGGCGAAGGCCGTGGAGGAACCGCATTTCCCGTGAGCGAGGACCAGTATCGGGAGTTGGCGGAATGGAAGGCCTGTCACACGCTTTATCTGGAGCGTAGATGGCAGGAGGCGCTCGCGGCGTTCGAAGCCCATCTTGGCCAGGCCTCGACACCTGCTCTGGTGGAGGCATATATCTCGCGCTGCCGGGCCTTCATCGCCAATCCACCGCCGCCGGACTGGAACGGCGTGGTCGAATTCACCACCAAATAGCCCGCGCCGCCCACATTTTCGCAGAAGACAGGAACTGAGGGCTCATTCAATCTTTTCGATTTCAGCCGCCATATCAGGAACAAGCTTGACCCGATACGTTGCATCCTCGCACTCCAGATCCCAAACCTCTTCATCGGGCTTTGAAAGATTTTCCTCCTTCGTGGCGCTTTGAGGTTCGTCGCAGGTGTGCCCCTGGTCGCGAACCTGAGCCGCAAGCAGGTTCTTCACGTCTTCCACATCGCTCGTCTGCGCGTTTGCGACCAGCCCACCGAAGCTGGAAAAGAGTCCGAAAACTGCCGTCGACAGAAGGAAAATCGATATCCGGCTCATAAACTCACTCCCGATCAGATAGCATCTTTCCGTAAGGTTATCATAAAGCGGCAAGTTCACATCGAAACCACTACGCTTCACCGACCGCCATCTGATGGCATGATCGGGAAGCCTTGTTGGGCCATATTGATTCTGAAGCGATTTGCGATCATGAAAACAACTCTGTTTTTATGGAAAGCGGTCTTCGCGAACCGCGCCAAAGCGCATTGAACTCGATCGGGGCAAGCTTCGAATGACGCAATCGATTTCCGGGCACACCAGGCTCATCGCCCATCTCGGCGTTCCGACCGAGAGCTTCAAGGCCCCGATGATCTACAACCCCTATTTCGAGGAAAAGGGCATCGACGTCGTCGTGATGCCAATGGGCTGCGAAGCGGAAGACTTTCCGCAATTTCTGCGCCTCCTCTTCCGTTTGCGCAACGTAGCGGGCGCCCTCGTCACCATGCCTCACAAGGTATCGACCGTGGCACTGCTCGATGAAGCAAGCACCGCGGTCAAGGTCTGTGGCGCGTGCAATGCGGTCAGGCGGGACGAAGAAGGCCGGTTGATCGGCGACATGTTCGACGGTGAGGGTTTCGTGCGCGGCCTCCAGCGCAAGGGACGCATAATCGATGGCGCATCGGCGATCGTCTTCGGCTCCGGTGGAGTCGGTTCCGCGATAGCCGCCTCGCTCGCGAATGCGGGTGCTGCGCGGCTCGCGCTGTTCGATACCCGCCCTGATTCAGCGGAAAAACTGGCGGCCAGCCTCAAGGCGCACTATCCGGCGATCGAGATCGAAACCGGAAGCGACGATCCCGCGGGCTTCGATATCGTGGTCAACGCAACGCCGATCGGCATGAACCCGGCCGATCCGCTGCCGATGGATGTCGGCCGGATCGCGCCTGAAGCCTTCGTCGGCGAAGTGGTGATGAAACAGGAAGAAACCCCGTTTCTCGCCGCCGCCCGCGCGAAGGGCTGCAAGACGCAGGTGGGAACGGATATGCTCTTTGAGCAGATACCTGCCTATCTCGAATTCTTCGGCCTGCCCTCGACGACGCCCGAAGAACTCCGGCGCCTTTCGCGCATCCGTTACTGACTGAAAATACAATTCCTTCAAAGTGCGGCGGACGTTGACGCAACGTCAGGCAAAGGCCAGATGAACCTTGACGGATCGCGTGCGGTCGCCCGCTGCGTCAAAGGCTTCGAGCGCTCGTTCAAGCGGATAAGTTGCGGTGATGATCGGCTTGACGTCGATAGCCCCGGTATCGATCAGCTGCACCGCTTCGCCAAATTCGGAGTGGAAGCGGTGCGTGCCCTTGAATTCGATCTCCTTGCCGACCAGAACGTTGATCGGAACCGGGAGGTCGCCGGTCACGCCGACCTGGACGATGATCCCTTGCGGGCGCACAGAAGCGATGGCCGTGCGCAGCGCCGCAGGTGCTGCCGAACATTCGAACACCACATCGAAATAGCCCTTGTCGGCGGCATAGGCTTCCATGACATCCGCGCTGGTCGATACGTTGACGGTCCGCGTCGCGCCCATTTCGGTAGCGACCGCCAATGCCGCGCCCTGCAAATCGGTGACGACGATTTCCGTGGCACCGCGCTGGCGTGCGACCGCAGCGCAAAGAGCCCCGATCGGCCCTGCACCGGTCACCAGAACGCGCTTGCCCTGCAATTCGCCTGCGCGGTTCGCCGCATGGACACAGACGCTAAGCGGCTCCGAACAGGCAGCCTCGGCGATCGACGTTCCCTCGCCTATCGGCTCGCACTGGAACGCCTGCGCCACAATGCGGTCGCGAAACGCTCCCTGCTCGTGCGGGAAACGAAGCGCTGATCCGTAAAACCTCATCTCCAGGCAATGGTTGAACATGCCCTCCCGACAATATTTGCAATGCCCGCATGGTCGGCTCGGGTTGAGCGCCACCCGGTCGCCGGCCTTGACGGCCGTCACGCCGGGCCCAACGGCTTCGACCGTGCCGGCGATCTCGTGGCCAAGGATGATAGGTTCCTTCACCCTGATCGGCCCGAAGCCGCCCTCGTGATAATAGTGCAGATCGGACCCGCAAATTCCGCCTGCCCCGATGGCGACCAGTACCTCGCCTTCTCCCGGCGTACCGACAGTATCGGTCTCTATGCGGATGTCGTGTTCGCCGTAGAGGCGGCATACCCGTGTCTGCATGACCTTGTTCCTAATCGAGGAGCACCGAGGGGAGCCAGGTTGCGATTGCCGGCACGTAGGATACCAGCAGCAAGACGAGGATATTGGTCAAAAGGAACGGTGCGATTGCCCTGACGACCGGCGTAAGCGGCAATTTGGCGATATTCGCGCAGACGAACAGGCAGACGCCGACCGGCGGCGTGGTCAGCCCGATCATGAGGTTCAACACCGCGAAGGTCGCAAAATGCAGCGGATCCACCCCGACCCCTTGCGCCAGCGTCAGAAGGGGCACGAAAAGGATGATCAAGGCGGCGATCGTCTCCATGAACATGCCGATGAACAGAAGCAGGACGTTGATCAGCAGGATGACGACATACTTGTTTTCGGTAACGGACAGCACGCCCGCCGCGATCGCCTGCGGAATTCGCTCGGAGACGAGGATCCAGCCGAACACGTTCGCGAAGCCGACGAGCGCCAGGATCGCCGCGGATGAGATCGCGCTGTCGATGACGATCTTCGGCACGGCCCTGAGCGGCAGCTCCCGATAAACGAAACTGCCGACGACAAAGGCGTAAACGCTGGCGACCACGGCGGTTTCGGTCGGCGTGGCAAGACCGCTCAGCAGGCCGCCGATGATGAGCGCGGTCATGGCGATCGCCCAGAATGCGCCAAGGAAGGAGCGGGCCAACTCGCCCAGACCCTGCCAGGCCTGTCGCGGAAAGCCCTTGCGCACGGCAATGATGTAGGTGGTGACCATCATCGCCAGGCCCATCAAAATGCCGGGTGCCGCACCCGCCAAAAACATCTTGCCCACGGAAATTCCGGACAGCGCACCGACAATGATCATCGGTACCGATGGCGGGATGATCGGCCCGACCGTCGAGGACGCCGCGGTGACCGCCGCCGAGAAATCGGCCGGGTATCCCGCCCGCCTCATGCCCGGGATCATCATGCCGCCGATTGATGCGGCATCGGCGACCGCCGTGCCGGAAATGCCGCCGAACAACATCGAACCGGCCACATTCGTCAAGCCGAGTCCGCCGCGCGCCCAGCCGACCATTGCATTCGCGAACCGTATGATGCGCTCGGTAATTCCGCCGTTGTTCATCAGGTTGCCGGCGAGAATGAAGCCCGGAATGCAAAGCAGCACGAATACGTCCATGCCGGCATACATTTTCTGCGGAAGGACGACGAACGGAATGTCGGCGGCAAAGAGATAGGCCATCGAAGCCAGTCCGAGCGTCACCGCGACCGGGATACCGAGCGTCAAGCCGCCGACGAAGACGGCGATCAGGATGGCAAGATTCATAGTGGCGGCTCATCCAAACGATTTTCGGGAAGCCCGTCGGACTGGCCAAGCATCATCAAAACGGCACGCGCCGCAGAGAAAATCATCAGCGACAGGATCAGCACAAGAACGCTGACATGGATGTAATCCATGCGCCAGCCCAGTGCAGGCGATGTCTGCAAGGCACCAATCGACGTGTATTTCCAGGCGGGACCGATCAACAGCGCGCACATCGCCGCGGTCACGACCGCACCGATGAGGCGCATGCGCCATGGCCATCGGCCAGGAGCGGATTCGCTGACGATATCGACATTGACAAGATCGCCGCTGCGAAACGAAAGGCCCGCCCCGAAGGCGGCCAGAAAAAGAAGCGCAAACCGCGTCAGTTCCTCGGTCCACACCGGCGAATTCGAAAAGACGGACCGTCCGAGAACCTGGATCAGAACCGCGCCGATCAGCACGCAAAACGCCAGACCGATGGCGGCGCGGCTAATCCGGACGATGATTTCGAGCAAATGGTTCATGATTGTGAGCGGCCCTGGTTCATCAGGGCGCCGGTTCGACCGGCGCCCTGCTCAGCAATCGCGATCAGTTGGAGAAAAGCTCTTCGACGATCGGCTTGATCTCGTCGTTCACATTGGCAAGCACGGCGTCCTTGGCTTTTGCCTGGAAGGCCGGGCCATCGACCTCGACGAAGGTCATGCCGTGTTCCTCCAGGTATTTGCGGTCGTCCTCGAGCGAGGCGTTGAAAAGTTCGCGCTCATAGGCCTGCGCGGTCGCCGCGGCTTCCATCACGGCCGCCTGGTCATCCTCGGACAATTTGTTCCAGGTGGACTCGGCAATCGTCAGATAGATCCAGGAGCGAACGTGTTCGGTCATGTTCACGTGGCTCTGCACCTCGTTGAAATTGGCCGAGCGGATAAGCGCGAGCGGGTTTTCCTGAGCCTCGATCGTCCCGTTCTGGAGAGAGGTGAACACCTCCGAGAACGCCATCGGTCCGGGATTGGCGCCGAGCGCCTTCCAGACATCGACAAACAGCGGCACGTTCGGGACGCGCATCTTCAGCCCTTTCAGATCGTCGGGCGATGCGATCGGCCTGTTGGAGGTCAGGTCTCGCGGCCCGCGGGCAAAATACGCAATCGGCCGGATTTGTACCTTCTCGATGATTTGCTGCTTGATCTTGTCGCCGATTTCACCGGTGGCGACCTCGTCCATATGCTCGATGGACTTGTAGGCATAGGGCACGGCCAGAAGCGCGGCCATCGGCGCCCAGTTCTGCAGGCTCTCACCGGTGATCGTCATGTCGACCGTACCGAGCTGCATGCCGTTGATGAGATCGATCTCCTTGCCCAGCGACTCGTTGGGATAGACTTCAACCTCGATCCGGCCATCGGTCAGGCGGCTCAACTCCTCGCCGAATTTCACCGAAGCCAGGTGCCACGGATTCTGTTCATTGGCGAGATGGCCAAGCTTCAGCGTCATGTCGGCGGCGAGCGCCGAAGTGGTAATCAGGCCCGCGGCGAGCGTCGCAATGACGGTATTTCCTATTTTCGAAAGTGTATGCATCGTCTCCTCCTTCCGTTTGCAGGCTTGTGGTTTAACTGCCTGCGTTTTCAAATAGTTCCGGCCTGCAATCGGCGTTGGGGGCATGCCGTTCCACCGGTTTAATTATTGAAGACCGTAGCATGGACAGGCGGTCAAGAAACGCGTGCAAACGATCATCGAGTTCCAAAAACCGCGCGTCCTTGACAACGGAAACGGCGATCTCTCGCACGAAGGTGCCGCGCTGCGGGCGAGCTTCCAGAAGGCCTTCTTCGGCAAGCTTGATGCAGGCTTCGCGCACTGGCCGGCGGCTGGCGCCACATCCGGCCGCGATTTCGGATCCGGAAATACGCGCGCCCGGCCGAAGTTCATTGGCGACAGCACGTGCGCTAAGCAAGCGATGGATCCGGGGAGCGGAAGCCCCGCCCACGTCCGGTATCGCCTGCGATCTGCATTGAAGCGTCATGGCACACGCATCCTCCCTTCGCGTTTGGCTAAACCATACTTCCATTCTAGTCAACAACCAAAATTGCTGCTATGAAAGCTTGTCTGTCCGCGCAGCCGTTGATACGGGATTGCGCGCATCGGGAGGCGATCATGAGACAAACATGGCGGTGGTTCGGACCGCGGGATCTGGTCACGGTTGACGACATGCTCCAGGCTGGCGTCGAAGGCGTGGTCACGGCCCTGCATCATGTGCCGACCGGCGCGGTCTGGTCCGCACGGGAAATCGAAAAGCGGAAGGCCGAGCTTTCGGCCATGAAGGACGGCGCGCCATCCGGCCTGAATTGGGAGGTCGTCGAAAGCCTGCCGGTCTCCGAGGATATCAAGAAGCAGAATGGCGAATGGCGCGAGCATATCGCCAACTACAAGGTCAGCATGCGCAACCTCGCCGATGCCGGCCTCGAAGTGATTTGCTACAATTTCATGCCGGTGCTCGACTGGACGCGAACCGATCTCAATTGGCGGGTTTCGACCGGGGCAACCTGCATGCGGTTCGACTATGCGGATTTCGCCGCCTTCGACATTTTTATCCTGGCGCGCCCCGGCGCCGAGGAGGACTATCCGAAGACGGTCGCCGAGGAGGCGAAGGCGCGTCACTCGGCAATGGAGGATGCAGGGCGCGAGGCGCTGGCGCGAAATGTCGTCTTTGGCCTTCCAGGTGCGGCCGAGAGCTTTTCGCTCGATGATGTGCGCCGGCACCTCTCCGAATACAAGGCGATCTCCGCCGAGCGGCTGCGCGCCAATTTCATCGATTTCCTGACCGAAGTCGTGCCGGTCGCCGAAGAGCTGGGTATCCGGATGTGCTGCCATCCAGACGACCCGCCGTTCAACCTGCTCGGACTGCCGCGCATCATGTCGACGGAATCCGACTACAAGGCGATCATGGATGCCGTCGACAGCCCCGCCAACGGCATTACGCTGTGCACGGGTTCGCTCGGCGCAAGGCCGGACAACGATCTGCCGGGAATGATTGAGCGACTTGGCGACCGTGTGCATTTCCTGCACCTGAGAAATGTGAAACGCGAAAGCTCCGATATCAGCGGTTCGTTTTACGAGGCCGAGCATCTGGGCGGCGACACCGATATGGTGGCTGTGGTCGCGGCCGCTCTTGCCGAGGAGAAAAAGCGCAAGGCGAACGGCCGCGCCGACTGGCTGATCCCGATGCGGCCGGACCACGGCCAGGACATTCTCGATGATCTGAACCGCAAGGCCCAGCCGGGCTATCCTTCGATCGGCCGCCTCAAGGGTCTGGCCGAACTGCGCGGCATCATGGCAGCCCTGTCGCATTGAAGCCCCGCACTTCCGGAAAGGCCGGAGCTTCACGCAAGCAAAGCGCCGACGGCTCTTTCGGATATCGCATCCTTGCGCGAAATATCAGGTGGAACCGTCCGCTATCTGCCAGCCTCCGTCGATGATCAGCGTCTGCCCGGTCATCCATCCCCCTGCGCGGGATGCCAGGAACACCGCCGCACCCGCAACGTCCTCCGGCTCTCCGATGCGGCCCAGCGGATAGCTTTTGACGAGCCGCGCTTCGCGTTCGGGATCTTCCCACAGTGTGCGGGCGAAATCGGTACGCACCACCGCCGGTGCGATCCCGTTGACGCGGATGTTGTCCCGTCCGTATGCCACGGCGAGATTGCGGACAAGTTGCGCATCGGCGGCCTTCGTGAGCGCGTAAAGACCCAGCATGTTCGACCCCTTGAATGCTGCAATCGACGAGATCACGACCGCCGCCCCCCCGCCCTTGGCCGCCATGCCGGGGAACGTGCGGGCGGCAAGCTTCATATTGGCACGGATATTCACAGCGATCGTCTTGTCGAAGACGTCGTCGGGCGTCTCCAGGAAGGGGCCGTAATAGGGGTTGACGGCGGCGTTGCAGACGAGGATGTCCGGCGCGCTCCATTCCTTTTCCGTCTCGCTCACCAACCGTTCTATATCGCCATCGCGCGAGATATTCGCGGCGACCGGCAGCGCCTTGCCGCCACTTGCACGGATTGACGCCGCGACGTCCTCGCAGGCTTGTACCGTCCGGCTGGAAATAACGACATGCGCGCCGGCTGCCGCCATCTCCTCGGCGATCGCACGGCCGATACCCCGCGTCGAGCCGGTGACGAGGGCGACTTTGCCGGAAAGATCGAACAGGGCGGAGGGCATGGCGAACCTCTAAGCTTGCGACCGGTAATTTATAAAATTCGAAACAGCGTTCTGCAATGCGGAATAAACGAGCCGATGGCCGCTTGCGGAATTTCGTTCTGCTATGCAAAACTCGCGAGCAGCAGGAGACGATACGAATGAAGAGCACGACAGTGCAAGCGCTGCTGGCACGGCAAGGAGAAGAGATCGGCGTGTCGGAGTGGATCGTCGTGGATCAGGCGATGGTCGACCGCTTCGCCGAAGTGACCGACGACCGGCAATTCATCCACGTGGACCCGGAGCGTGCCGCGCGCGAAGGACCCTACGGCGGGCCGGTTGCGCATGGGTTCCTGACGCTCTCGCTCCTGCCGGCCATGGCGGCCACTGCCCTGCCCCGGATCGAAGGTCTGCGCTTCGCCGTGAACTACGGCTTTGACCGGATCCGTTTCGTGGCGCCTGTTCCTGTTGGGCGGCGCGTTCGCGGGCACTTCCTGCTGCGCCACGCGAAATGGAAAGCGCCGGGAGATCTGCAATTCGACGTGGAAGTTACCGTCGAGATCGAGGGACAGGAGCGTCCTGCGCTGGTCGCGACGTGGCTTGGACGGCGCTATCTGGAAAGTGGAGAAACGGAATGAGAGAGGCGGTCATCGTCTCAACCGCGCGCACACCGATCGGCAAGGCCTATCGCGGCGCGTTCAACGACACGCAGCCGCAGCGACTGGCCGGCCATGCCATCGCCAACGCCGTGGAACGCGCGGGCGTTGCCCCCGAAGAAGTGGAAGACGTGGTGCTGGGCTCGGCGGTTCAGCAAGGCGCGCAGGGCGGAAACATCGCCCGGCAGGCCGCCTTGGCGGCAGGGCTGCCCGTGACGGTGGCCGGCATGTCCCTCGACCGGCAATGCGCTTCCGGCCTGATGGCACTCGCGACGGCGGCGAAACAGATCGTGCATGACGGCATGCAGGTGGCGGTGGGCGGCGGCGTGGAGTCGATCTCGCTCGTCCAGAACTCCCATCGCAACACCTACCGCGCGAAGGATCCAGGGCTCGTGGAAACGGTTCCGGCCATCTACATGTCCATGCTGGAGACGGCGGAGGTGGTTGCCGATAGATACGGCATCTCACGTGAGGCGCAGGACGAATATGCCGTCCGCTCCCAGGCCCGCACGGCGGCAGCCCAGCAGGCAGGCGCCTTCGATGACGAGATCGTGCCGCTCACGACGGTCATGCAGGTGACGGACCGCGAAACCGGAGAGGTATCGCCCCGCGAAATCACGCTCTCGCGGGACGAAGGCAACCGGCCCGGCACAAGTGCCGAGGATCTGGAAAAGCTCAAGCCGGTACAGAAGGACGGCATCAGGATCGCCGAAGGGCGCTTCGTCACGGCAGGGAATGCCAGCCAGCTTTCCGACGGTGCTTCGGCATCGGTCCTGATGGAAGCAGGCGAAGCGGCTCGCAGGGGCCTTCGCCCGCTCGGCCGCTATGCCGGGATGGCCGTTACCGGTTGCTCACCGGACGAGATGGGCATCGGGCCGGTTTTCGCCGTGCCGAAGCTGCTGAAGCAGCATGGCCTCGCCGTGGACGACGTCGGCTTGTGGGAGCTGAACGAAGCCTTTGCCGTGCAGGTGATCCATTGCCGCGACGAACTCGGCATTCCCGACGAGCGGCTCAACGTCAACGGCGGCTCGATCTCCATCGGCCATCCTTATGGCATGTCCGGCGCGCGCATGGCCGGCCATGCGCTGATCGAAGGCAAGCGGCGCGGCGTGCGCTGGGTGGTGGTTACCATGTGCGTCGGTGGCGGCATGGGCGCGGCCGGCCTGTTCGAGGTGCTTTGATGGCACTGCCCGCGATCCTTCAAGGCCTGCGCCTGCCCATGGTGGGCGCACCTTTGTTCCTGGTGTCCGGTCCCGATCTGGTGATCGCCCAGTGCAAGGCCGGTATCGTCGGCAGCTTTCCGGCGCTGAACGCCCGCGAAGCGGAAGGCGATCACCCGATGCTTGAGATCTGGCTGCAACGGATTACCGAAGAACTCGACCGTCACAACCAGGCGCACCCCGACACGCCCGCGGCCCCCTTCGCGGTGAACCAGATCGTCCATCGTTCGAACGCGCGGCTGATGCGCGACGTCGATATCTGCGCGCGCTGGAATGTTCCGATATGGATCACCTCGCTCGGCGCGCGGCCCGAAGTAAACGCGGCCGCCCATGATGCGGGCGGCATCGTCCTGCACGACGTGATCAACAACACCTTCGCCCGCAAGGCGATCGACAAGGGCGCCGACGGGCTGATCGCCGTTGCCGCGGGTGCCGGCGGGCATGCGGGGGCCCAATCGCCTTTCGCGCTGGTCCAGGAAATCAGGGAGTGGTTCGACGGTCCGCTCGCGCTTTCGGGCGCCATCGCGACGGGCCGGGCGCTGCTCGCAGCGCGGGTCATGGGCGCGGATCTCGGCTATGTCGGCTCACCGTTTATCGCAACACGGGAAGCTCAGGCGCAGCCCGAATACAAGCGGATGATCGTTGAAGGCGGTGCGGAGGATATCGTGACCTCCGCCCTCTTCACCGGCGTGTCGGGCAACTATCTGAAACCCTCGATCGCGCGCGCGGGACTGGATCCTGACACCCTTCCGGCGGAACGCACGGAAATGGATTTCCGTGACGGCTCGTCGAAGCCCAAAACCTGGAAGGACATCTGGGGGTCGGGGCAAGGCATCGGCGCGGTGAAGGCGGTGGTTCCCGCAGCGGAGTTGATCGACCGGATCGCCGGGGAGTATCGCGCGGCACTGGCGAGCCTGGCACAGGGAGGCGTTTGATGGATCTTGGCATGTCGGAGCGGGTGAAGCCGCTGGTCGAGCAGGTTCGGCGCATGATCGAGGAGGAGATCGCGCCGCTGGATGCGGAGTATCACGACGAGGTCGGTCGGCATCCGTCGGGCGACCGTTTCGCGCTGACGGACCGGCAGATCGAGATCCTCGACGGGCTGAAGGCAACAGCGCGCGCACGCGGGCTTTGGAACTTCTGGCTGACGGACAGCGCGCAAGGGTACGGCCTTTCCACCGTTGAATATGCCTATCTCGCGGAAGAGATGGGCAAGGTCTCCCTCGCCGCAGAGGTGTTCAATTGCAGCGCGCCCGACACCGGCAACATGGAGGTGCTGGAACGCTACGGCGCGGACTGGATGAAGGACCGGTGGCTGAAGCCGCTTCTGGAGGGAGAAATCCGCTCGGCCTATGTGATGACGGAGCCGGACAGGGCTTCCTCCGATGCCGCGCAGCTTGGGTTCTCGGCGCGGCACGAAGGGGAACATTACATTCTCAACGGAGAGAAATGGTGGATCAGCGGTGCTGGCAACCCACGCTGCAAGTTGTACATCCTGCTTGGCTGCACAGATCCGGATGCGCCGAAGCACGCCCGGCACACCATGTTCGCGCTCGACAGCGATTTGCCGGGCATCGAAAAGCTCCGCCCCATGCAGGTCTTCGGTCAGGATCACGCCCCGCACGGGCACATGCATCTGCGCTTCACAGATGTTCGGGTTCCGGCGAAGAACGTGATCCTTGGCGAGGGGCGCGGATTCGAAGTCGCGCAGGGGCGGCTCGGCCCGGGACGCATCCACCATTGCATGCGCGCCATCGGCATGGCGGAAAAGGCGCTTGAGATGATGTGCCGCCGCGGGCTCGCGCGTGAGGCTTTCGGCAAGAAAATAGCCGAGTTGGGGTCGAATTACGACATCATCGCCAATATGCGCATCGAGATCGAGCAGGCACGCCTTCTCTGCCTCAAGGCCGCCTGGATGATGGATACGCAAGGCACCCGCGCCGCACAGCCCTGGATATCCAAGATCAAGGCGATAGCGCCGATGATGGCCGCCAGGGTCGTGGACGAGGCGATGCAGCTGCACGGCGGCGAAGGCATCAGCCAGGACACGCCGCTCTGGCATATGTGGACGAAGCTGCGCACGCTCCGTTTCGCCGACGGCCCGGACGCGGTGCATCGCCGGCAGGTGGCGCGGGCGGAACTGCGCAAATACCGTAACGAGGCGGTGTGAAGGCGAGCCATGGCGAGCGACCCGAACCTCCCCGATACCGAAGCCGTCGCATCATGGTGTACGGACAATGTTCCGGGGTTTCGGGGGCCGGTGAGGCTTGAGAAATTCGCCACCGGACAGTCGAACCCGACCTACCGCCTGCATGCGGCCTCGGGGGATTATGTCCTGCGGCGCAAACCGTCAGGGCGCCTTTTGAAATCCGCCCACGCGGTGGGACGTGAGTTCCACGTGCAGCGCGCGCTCTCCGGCACGGGGGTCCCGGTGGCGCACATGCATATGCTTTGCGAGGATGACGGCGTCATCGGCTCGTCCTTCTATGTGATGGATTTCGTCAACGGCCGCCATTTCGACGACCCGCGCCTGCCGGGACTTTCGCCGGACGAAAGGCGAGCGCTCATGGACGAGATGAACCGGGTTCTCGTCGCGATTCACAAGCTGGATCTTGAGGCGGCAATGCTTTGCGACTTTGGACCGGAGGGCAACTACTACCGCCGTCAGATCGACCGCTGGACCGCGCAGTATCGGGCAAGCGAGACGGAAACGATCCCGGCGATGGACGACCTGATCGCCTGGCTTGACGAAAACACGCCCGTAGACGATGGGCTCCGCACCCTTGTCCATGGCGATTTTCGTATCGACAACCTGCTCTTTGCGCCCGATGGTCCGGCCTGCGCCGCGGTGCTGGACTGGGAATTGTCGACCCTGGGCCATCCCTTCTCGGATCTGGCATCGGTTCTCATGCGCTGGCGCCGGCCCCAGGGGCCCCTCGGTCGGGGTTTGGCAGGCGTGGACCGCAAGGCACTGGGGTTGCCGGAGGACCGCGCCTTCATCGATCTTTATTGCGCTCGCATGGGCCTGCCGGGCGTCGAAAACCTCGGCTTTAGCCTCGCCTTCGCATTCTTCCGGATGGCGGCCATCCTCCAAGGGGTGAAGAAACGGGCGCTTGACGGCAATGCCTCCAACCCCGAACGGGCACTTGAGATTGGCGGGCATATCCCCGGTTTCGCCGAACAGGGGCTTGCGGCCGCCGACGAGATTTGGTGAGAAGACCGGGAAAATTTCCGGGCGTGATGGACCGGGCGGGATCGGGACGGATTGAATGGACAACGGCGACGAACAGTTCGATTTGGAAGACGATCGCAATTTCGTCACCGCGCTAGCACGCGGACTTGACGTGCTGCGCTGCTTCCGGCCGGACGAGACGACACTCACCAACCAGGAAATCGCCGCGCGCACCGGCCTGCCAAAGGCAACGATAAGCCGGCTGACCTATACGCTGCGTAAGCTCGGCTACCTCATTCACTCCGAGCGCACGGGAACTTACCGGCTGGGCGCCGGCGTTCTGGCGTTGGGCTATGGCGTGCTGGCCGGCATGGAGATCGGCGAACTCGCCAAGGAAGAGATGCGCAAGCTTTGCGAGGGGCCGAACCCTCACGTGACGGCGGCACTTGGCGAGCGCCATCGCCTGCAGATGGTCTACATGGCGGTAAGGCGGTCGAACCAGGCCGTTTCGCTGACCATGAACGTCGGCGCCAGGCTTCCGCTGTTTCATTCATCGATGGGTCGCGCCGCCCTTGCCGGCATGTCGCACGAGGAGCGTTCGCATATGGTCCATCTCGCCATCATGGAAAAGCCGGAGGAAGAGGTGCGCATCCGCAAGAGCGTGGAGCGCGCGGTCGAGGATTACAAGCGTTTCGGCTATGCCACGTCCTTCGGCGACTGGCGCTCGGAGGTGAACGGTATCGCCGTGCCGATCTGGTCCCTCAATGGCGATCGCCTTTACGCCATGAACATCGGCGGACCATCGTTTCTGTGTTCGCCTGAGATGCTGCAGAAGGAATATGGCTCCAGGCTGGTCGAGGCCGGGCGGGCCTTGAGCCAGCAGGCGCGGCCGGGGATCGTGTGATGGGAGATCTGGACCCTGCGCTGAAGGAGACGCATTACCCGTTCCAGAAGCTTCTCGGTTTCGAGATGACCGGCTGGAGCACCGATTATGCCCGCTTCGAGATGCCGCTGACCGGCGATCTGATGAACCGCTACGGAATTCCACATGGCGGTATTTACGCGGCACTCCTCGATACGGTCATGGGGTTTTCCGGCTGCTACACGGGCGATCCCGAGCGCAAGGTGCTGGCCATGACTTTGTCGATGACGACGAATTTCCTTTCGCGCCCCGACGGCAAGCTCCTGATCGGCGAAGGACGGCGCACCGGAGGCGGGCGCTCCTCCTTCTTCGCCGAAGGCACGATCCATGATGAAACCGGCACGCTCTTGACCACCGCAACCGGCGTTTTCCGCTATCGCAAGGCGTTCTGACCCGCGAAGCGGCTCCTCAGGCGGCGCGATAAGCCGCCATCACCTGTTCGAGGTGATAGTCGGTGTCGCCAAGCTGATGGTCGATCATCACGGCCCGCTTGGCGTAATGCGAAAGCGGATATTCCCAGGTCATGGCGATGCCGCCATGCATCTGGACCGCCTCTTCGGCGGTCAGTTTCACGGTGCGCCCGATCAGGTTCTTGGCCATGGAAACGCTACGCGACTGCTGATCCGTTCCCATGCGGCTTGCGGCGAGAATGGTGATCGAGCGTGCCTGCTCTATCTCGGTCTTCAAATCCACCATGCGGTGCTGAAGCGCCTGGAAACTGCCGATGGACCGGCCGAACTGTTTGCGCGTCTTCAGATAGTCGAGTGTGGTTTCGAACATATGGTCCAGCACGCCCACCGCTTCGGCGCATAGCGCAAGCGCCCCGAAATCAAGCGCATCCTGCAAGGCGGCATCGGCATCGCCGATCAAAAGCGTGGCGGGCGTATCGTCGAGCAGGACCTCGCCGGCGCCCCCACCGTCGATTAGTCCGTAACCGGCGACCTCGACATCCACAGCCTTGACCTCGAAAACACCAAGCCCCGCGCCGGCCTGTGCGGCAACCAGAATACGTTCCGCCGCCTGGGCCCCGTAGACGACGCTTTTACGCCCGCGCAGCAGCCAGGTCCCGCCCTCCTGCCGCGCCTCGGTGGCAAGGCCTTCAATTCCGTAGGGCGCATCGGCCTCGCCCACCGCCACTGCGTAGCGCATTTCTCCCGACAAGAGCCCGTCAATCGAAGCGTCCGCCGCAAGAAGCAGCCGCGCCGCCATCAAGGCTGGCAGCATCGGCTCGGGGCAGAGCGCGCGGCCAAGCGCTTCGAACACCGTGGTGACGTCGAACCCCGCACCGCCAAATCCGCCTTCCGCCTCGGGCGCGAGCGCGTGAAAGATACCGAGTTCCGCCAGATCCGCCCATTTTTTGGGGCTGTGATAAGGCGGGTCGTATGCGGTTGCCGCTCGCGTCTCCCAGCCGTAATTTTCCGAAAGATAACGGTTCAGCGTGTCGGCCAGAAGCCGCCGCTCCTCGCTCATCTCGAACTGCATCTCAAAGCTCCAGCATGGTCTTGCTCAGGATGTTGCGCTGGATCTCGTTCGATCCGCCGAAGATCGACAGCTTCCGATTGTTGAAGTAACGCGCCGCGTTGCGCGTATGGCCGGCGGGCGCGATGGCGAGATTGCCCTCCAGCGCTTCGGAGGGAAAAGGTGCCGCCGCCGGACCCAGCGCGCGACGGGCGAGGTCGTTCAGCGCCTGGCGGATCGTCGTACCCTTGATCTTCAGCATGGAGCTTTCCGGCCCGGGCCGCCCGTTCTTCTGCGCATCGGCCAGCATGCGCAAGTTGGTGATCTTCATCGCTTCGAGATCGATCTCGACTTCGCTGAGCCTTGCTGCGAACAGCGGGTTGTCGATCAGCCTTTTTCCATTGCGGCGCTGCTGCGTGGCCAGCGCCTTCAACTGCTCGAACGCCTGTACGGAAAAGCCTACGCCCGCGATATTCGTGCGCTCATGGGTCAGGAGGAACTTGGCGATGGTCCAGCCCAGATTCTCCTCCCCGACGAGGTTTTCAACCGGAACGCGGACATCGGTGAAGAAGACCTCGTTCACCTCGTAACCGCCTTCGAGCAGACGGATCGGGCGCATTTCGATGCCGGGCGTGTCCAAATCGACGAGCAGGAAACTTATCCCTTCCTGCGGCTTGCCCTCCTTCGAGGTGCGGACAAGGCAGAAAATCCTGTTCGCGTGCTGGCCGAGCGTCGTCCAGGTCTTCTGGCCGTTTATCACATAGTGATCCCCATCGCGCACGGCGGAGGTCCTCAGGCTCGCGAGGTCGGACCCGGCGCCGGGCTCGGAATATCCCTGGCACCACCAGTCACTGCCGTCGAGAATGCGGGGCAGGTAATGCGCCTTCTGCGCTTTTGAGCCGAAGCGGATCAGCACCGGCCCCAGCATGTGCAGGCCGAAGGGCACGATGCGCGGCGCCCCTGCAAGGCAGCATTCCTCCTCGAAAATGTGCTTCTCGACGGGGCTCCATCCCGTCCCGCCGAATTCCGTCGGCCAGGTCGAGGCAAGCCAGCCGCGCCCGTTCAGGATCGCGTGCCAGCGCTCCATATCCTCTTTTGAAAGTGTGTGACCCGACAAAACCTTGTCCGAAAGTTCTCCGGGAAGTTCCGCCTTCAGAAAGGCGCGCACCTCATCGCGGAAGGTTGCTTCCTCGGGCGTGAAGTTCAGGTCCATGCCATCACCCCTCGTTCATATCCGCAAAGCGCGTGCCCTCACGCGCCATACGGGCGAGAAGAGGGGGCACCTGCCAGTAGTGGGCGTCCTCTTCCGCGTAGCGCTCGATGCGCGCGACCAGTTCCTTCGCGCCCAACGTATCGGCATAGTGCAGTGGGCCGCCCCGAAACCGAGGGAAGCCGTAGCCGAACAGGAAAACCGCGTCGATATCGATCGGCCTTTGCGCGATCCCGTCTTCCAGCACTCGTGCGGCTTCGGCGATCATCGCCGTCATGTATCGGTCGACGATCTCATCATCCTCGAAGTTGCGGGGCAATATCCCGGCCTTGGCACGTTCCTCATCGATAATCCGCGCGACCTCCGGGTTCGGCTCCGGCTTGCCGCCTTGCGGATAGACGTAAAAGCCTTTCCCTGTCTTGCGCCCGAACCAGCCCTCCTCGCAAATCCGGTCCGCGATCGGGATGTAGCGTTCCTCCGCAGGCCGCATTGCCGCGTGGCGCTTGCGTGTCGCCCAGCCGATGTCGAGCCCGGCAAGGTCCGACACGGCGAACGGCCCCATGGCGAAGCCGAACCCGGTGAGAGCGGGGTCGATCTGCTGTGGCGTTGCGCCGTCCATCATCAGGTAATCCACGCTCTTTCGGTAATGAGCGAGAATCCGATTGCCGATGAAGCCGTCGCAGACGCCGGCGCGCACCGCGATCTTGCGCAGGCGTTTTGCCAGTGCAAAGCCGGTTGCGACCACCTCGGCCGCCGTTTTGTCGCCGACCACGACCTCGATCAGCTTCATCACATGGGCGGGCGAGAAGAAGTGCAGGCCCACCACATCCTGCGGTCTGGATGTGGCGGCGGCGATACGGTCGACATCGAGGTAGGACGTGTTGGTGGCCAGCACCGCCCCTTCCCTTGCGATGGCATCGAGGCGGGCGAACAGCTCCGTCTTGACCTCCAGATCCTCGAACACCGCCTCGACGATCAGGTCGGCTTCGGCCAGAGCGCCGAGATCGGTGGTCGCCTTCAGGCGTTCGGCCAGGATCGCGGCACGTTTGGCTTCGTCCAGCTTTCCCCGTTTTACGGCCTGGGCGAGATTTCCCTCAACGCTTGCCCTGCCACGGGCGAGTGCTTCTTCGTCGCGCTCCACCAGCGTCACATTCAGGCCGGCAAGAAGCATCGCCGTGGCGATGCCGGATCCCATCGTGCCGCCGCCGATCACGCCGGCACCGGCAACGGGACGAGGCGTTGCTCCCGCTTCCGGAATTTTCGCCACCGCGCGCTCGGCGAAGAAGGCATGGATCAACCCGGCACGTTGCGGGCTTTCGATGCACTGGCGGAAAAGCGCGCGTTCCTGCGCAAGTCCCTCCGCCAAAGGGCCGGTACAACCGGCAACCGCCTCCACCGCCTTGTGCGGCGAAAACAAATGCGCCTGCTTCGCCTTCAGCCGCTCGGACACGTCGGCAATCGCCGCATCGTCGGGCGAAACCTGCAATTCCCCGGTCCGCCGGGTGCCCAGGTTGCCCTGCCGCACTTCCTCGGCCATCTCCAAGGCGACGTCGCGGGGCTCGCCTTCCGCGATACGGTCGATCAGCCCCATCTCCAGCGCTTCTTCCGCGCCGATGCGGCGGCCTTCGGTGATGATCTCAAGCGCCTTGGCGATTCCGATCAGCCGGGGCGCCCGCTGCGTGCCGCCCGCTCCGGGCAGAACGCCAAGGGTCACTTCCGGCAGGCCGACCTGCGTGCCCGGTAGCGCGATGCGCGCATGCGCGGCCAGCGCCACCTCGAAGCCGCCGCCGAGCGCGGTTCCGTGAAGGATGGCTATCACCGGCTTCGCGCATGCTTCGATTGCATTGTTCACGTCCGGCAAGATCGGGTCTTTGGGCGGCTTGCCGAATTCGCGAATATCCGCGCCGGCGATGAAAGTCCTGCCCGCGCCGAAGATCGCGATCGCATCCACCGCTTCATCGGCTTCCGCTTGCCGCACGGCCTCCAACAGTGCCGTTCGCACGTCATGCGAGGAGGCATTGACCGGCGGGTTATCGATCGCGATCAGAGCGGTGCCATCCACCATTTCGTAACGGACTGCGGGAGCACTCCGGATATTCATCATGCCGTCTCCGTCGTCGGATGTTCGTTGCGCCCGCGCCGCTCGTCGAGCGTTGCCAGCACCAGTGGAAGCGCGGCCAGCGCCAACCCGATCAGCGCACTTTTCCCGTAACCGAGCCCGAGCGCCTCTGTTGCAGGCAACGCGAAGAAAATGCCTCCGGCAAAAAGCAGCACACGCAGACCAAGCCCGGCGATACCGCCCCGGATCCGGCCGATCAGGCTGATGTAGCCCTGCAATGCCATGCTGACGAAAGCGACACCGATGAGAGCCGAGACCAGCGCAACCGCGACCTCGCCGGCCGGCGCCTGCCCGATCAGCGCCGGGTTGAGCACGAAGAAGAAGGGAGCGAAATAGATCACCCCGCCGAGCCGCATCGCCTCGAAGCCCGTCTTGATCGCGTTGTCGCCTGCCATGGTCGCCGCGGCGAAGGCGCCCAGCGCGACCGGAGGCGTGATGTAGCTGACCATGCCCCAGTAGAGGATGAAGAGATGGACGGCGAGCTGGTTGAGCCCGCCCTGCTCCAGCGCGGGCGCCAGCACCACTGCAAGGAAGATATAGCAGGCCGTCACCGTCATCCCCATGCCGAAGATGAACGCCGTCAGCGCACCCATCAATAGAAGGACGAAGGTGTTATCACCGGCAAGGAACACCAGCTCGTTGACCAGCGTACCGGCAAGCCCGGTCGCGGAGAAAGACCCGACGATCAGCCCGACGCCGAGCAGGATGGCCGTCAGTTCCGCCAGCCCCTCTCCAACCGAATAGATCGTGTGGGCGGCCTGTTTCCAGGAAAGCCGGTGAGCAGGCAGCGCCTGATTGACCGCGATCAGCAGTGCTGTCGCGAAAAATGGGGCCGACGTCTCCCGGCGCATCGCCACCAGCATGAAGATCAGGACCGCGAAGACGCCGACATAGAGCCAGCCCTCCCGCACCGTCCTTTTGAGGCTGGGCAGCTCAGCCTTGGTCATCCCTCTCAGGCCGCGCCGCGCGGCATATCCGTCGACCTGTGCGAAGAGGCCGAAGTAGAACAGCAACGAGGGAATGATCGCGGCAATCGCGATCTCGACATAGGGACGCGACAGGAAGGACGCCATGACAAAGGCGGTCGCTCCCATGATCGGCGGCATCAGCACGCCGCCGGTGGAGGCGCAGGCCTCCGTTGCCGCCGCGGTTCGCGCCGAAAAACCGGTGCGCTTCATCGCCGGGATCGATACCGCGCCCGTCGTCAGCACGTTGGAGATCACGCTGCCGGACATGGAGCCCATGAAGCCGCTTGCGAAGATCGAAACTTTCGCCGCTCCCCCGCGATAGCGGCCGACCAGCGCGAGCGCGAGATCGTTGAAGAAACGTCCGCCCCCGGTGTGCTGCAGCACCGCGCCGAACAGGATAAAGCCGATGACCACGCCGCCGAATGCCTTCATGGGAATGCCGAAGGAGCTTTCGGCGGAATAGACGTGGTAGCTGACGGCTTCGCTGAATGTGCTCTGGAAGCCCGAAAACGGATCGGGCACATGGCCCGCGAAGGTCGGATAGAAGGCGAAGAAAAGCACGATGAAGAAAAGTACGAGGCCGCCTGCCCTGCGTGTCGCATCCAGCACAAGAGCGAAGAAGAGCATCGCTACATATTGCGCCGTGGTCGGGGCGGCGTACTCCCAGCCCTGGCTCAGGTTGAGCTGCGCCGTGAATGCAAGATAGCCGGATGTGGCAAGCGCGCCTGCGGCGAGCAGCCAGTCGAGTATCCCTGCCTTTTTTCCTTTTCCGCCGCTTGCGCGAAAGACCAGGAAGGCGATTGCCAGGAATATGCCGCCAAGCAGATACAGATACCGCCCCTGGATCAGCACGACCCCGCCGATCCGCAGATTGAAGAGCTGGTGTATCACCAGAAGGATGCCGGCGATCGTGCCGAGGATCACGGCAATGAAGGCCGCCCGGCCCGGGCCGGAACCATGCTCCGCCGCTTCGGGAACGGGCGGAGCGGAAGAAGGTGACTGTGCCACGTGGGAGCCTATTCCTGCGGAAGGATCAGGCCCCGCGCCTGCCGCACGGGGCCCATAGCGGTGCCTTGATCAGAAGACCAGCCGGAATCCGCCGGCCTCAAGCGCTGCCCGGCGCTTCGCCGCCCAGGCTTCTTCCCAGTTTTCCGGGTTTTCCGCCTTCAGTTCCTTCCATGCGGCGGCAAGCGCTTCCTGCCGGGCGATGAGATTGTCGTTATGCGCCTGCGCCTCGTCCGTCCAAACGCCCGCCTCCTTATAGAAGCGGATGGCGCCCTCGTGATACGGCGCGACCCAGGTCATGTCCTGCTTTTCGAGCGCCCAGCCGCCGATGCCCGGCGCCTTGCCGTTATAGACGTCGTAAAGTTCCACCATCGCCTTGGTCATGTTGTAGGCGAGATCGGCATCCGTTTCGCTGGTGCCGATCAGCACCGGGTAGGCGTAGCCCGCACCCTGATAGCCGTCGGTATCGTCGATGGTTGCGCCGACGCGCGCCTTGTTGGGCGAGAAGAAGGGCGCGATCGCCTGCATGCGCGCCAGCCCCTCTTCATTCGCGGGGTCGATCGGCGGCCAGAAGAGACCGCGCGGGCTTGAGGCCGCCTCATAGG
The DNA here is from genome assembly GCF_009826895.1 of Stappia sediminis. Classification (GTDB taxonomy): domain Bacteria; phylum Pseudomonadota; class Alphaproteobacteria; order Rhizobiales; family Stappiaceae; genus Hongsoonwoonella; species Hongsoonwoonella sediminis. The sequence continues at coordinate 289,838 of NZ_WUMV01000007.1, forward strand.
CCATGCCGGAGTTGGTGGAGGCGAATGCCGCATCCACCTGCCCCTCCATAAGCCCCTTCCAGGAGGCGCCGAACCCGCCGAAGTCGACGCGCTCCACATCGTCCCAGCTCAGGCCGCCATAGGCGAGATAGGCCTCGGTGTTCACGTTGAGCGCCGGCGCGCCCACGATATAGGCGACGCGCTTGCCCTTGAGGTCGGAGAATTCCTTGATGCCGAGGTCGCCCGCCACGCCGACGGCGAGATTGATCGCCCCGCCGTTGTTGGCCATCAGGACACGGACCGGCTGCGGCCCCCAGTTTTCCGCGCCGAAGTCGAAAACGCCTTCCTGCGCCATGAAGCTGCCGCCGACACCTGTCGCGGAAAATTGAACGCGCCCCTGGCGCAGCGGCTCGGTCCGCGAGACATCGTTCTTGCCCGGCAGCACGCGCAGGTTCACGCCCAATGCATCCTGCAGCGCCGCGCCGATCGCGACGGACTGGTTGTAGCCTGCAGAACCGGTATCATAGGCTGTCCAGCTGAGTTGGCGCGGCAGTTCTGCTGTCGTTTCCTGCGCGAGCGCGTTTCCCGCGCAAAGCGCCAGGCCGGCAGCCGTCACTATTTGGAAGAACGGTCTCATGGTAATCCTCCCTGATGTCGCAATGCGCGGAGCCTGCGGCCCGCACCTCCCATTTGCGGAATTGTGTTTCGCATAGCGATAATCTAAGACTACAATCAAAAGTCAAGGGAGGAGCTTTTGGCGGAAAACATGCGTCGCGCGGCCGATCATCTGGCCGATTGTCTGGCGGCTCTTGGGGCCGACCGCATGTTCTGCGTACCGGGCGAATCCTATCTTGCGCTGCTGGATGCGCTTTACGGGCGCAAACGGATCGATCTGGTCGTCTGCCGGCACGAAGGCGGCGCCGGCATGATGGCCGTGGCGGACGCGAAGCTGACCGGCAGGCCCGGTCTGCTCGCGGTCAGCCGGGGGCCAGGGGCGACAAATGCCTCCATCGCGATCCACCTCGCTCAGCAGGATGCCGTGCCGCTGATGGTGCTTGTGGGTCAGGTCGCGCGTCATGAGCGCGGTCGCGGCGCCTTCCAGGAAGTTGACTATTCGCAAGCTTTCCGCGAGATGACGAAAGGCGTGTGGGAGGTGCAGCACGCTGCCCAGATGACCGAAACGCTGAGCCGGGCATGGAAACTGGCATTGTCCGGAACGCCCGGTCCCGTGGTGATCGCGCTGCCTGAGGATATGCTGGGCGATCCCGTTCAAGCGGACCCCGTCCTGCCACCCGCCATTCCGCTATGCGGACCGGGTGCGCGGGAAATCGAAAGCGCTGCCGAAATGCTGGCATCGGCCGAACGCCCCCTGATCATCGCGGGCGGAGGGCTTGAGGGCGCGGAGGGGCGCGCGGCATTGAAGGCGCTGGCTGAAGCCCAGGGCATCCCTGTGGCGCTTACTTTCAAGCATCAGGAAATCTTCGACAACGGTTCATCGCTCTATGCCGGGCATCTGGGCTTCAAGATCCCCGGCTCGCTGGTCAAGACGCTTTCCGAGGCCGACCTGATTCTGGCGCTCGGCACGAGGCTCGGCGATGTGCCGACGCAAGGATACCGCCTTCCCCGAGCACCCGGGCCGGACCAGCCGCTGATCCATGTCTGGCCGGATCCTGCCATGATCGGCAAGGTGTTCCGCACCGACCTCGGGTTGCCTTGCGATCCGGCGGCCTTTTGCAGGGCATTGGCCGGGGCGGGGCCCGCCGTTCCCGCCGCACGGGCCGAATGGCGCGCGCGGGCGCATGGCGCGATGCGCCAAATCGCCGATTACACGCCGCAGGACTTTGCCGACGGGCTCGATTTCGGTGCGGTCGTTCAGGAACTGGCGCGGCAGGCCCCGCGAGACAGCATCGTTGTGACGGATTCGGGAAATTTCTCAGGCTGGGTGCATCTGGCCTGGCCCTGGGACGGTACGCAAAAGGCCATCGGTGCCGTCGGTGGCGCCATGGGCCTGGGCGTACCGGGCGCGGTGGCGGCTTCGCTTCGCCATCCCGAAAAGACCGTGCTCGGTTTCGTGGGCGACGGCGGCGCACTGATGACGGGCAACGAGCTGGCCACCGCCATGTCGAAGGGCGCAAGGCCCAAAATCATCGTCTCCGACAACCGCACCTATGGCACGATCCGCCTCCATCAGGAACGGGATTATCCGGACCGCGTCTCCGGCACCGACCTTGTGAACCCGGATTTTGCCGCCTGGGCGGCCGCATTCGGCGTGAAGAGCTGGCATCTTTCCAAGGGTGGTGACATTGCCGGCATTGTCGGCGAATTCCTCGGCCACGAAGGTCCTGCCCTGCTCTCCGTCGCTTCCAGCGCGGAGGCGATTTCCGCCTATACCACCATCTCGGCGCTGCACGAGCGGACGCGCCGCGCGCAATCGGCTGGAGTTCGCAAGGGATGACAACAGGCGCAATCGCAGAAGAGGTCGCGCTTCCGCTGGAACCTGCGCCTCTCCCTGGAGAGGAATACCGCGATTTGCCGGCCCGCATCCGCGATCACGCGCGCAAGCGGCCGCACGCCGTGGCGCTTATCGATGACAAGACGCGCCTGAGCGCTGCCGAACTGGCCGACATGATGGACCGCACCGCTTCCGCCCTCTCGGTACGCGGCGTCGGTCCGGGCGATGTGGTCGCGACGCTTGCCGGTGTCACCGCGGACCATCTCCTGGCCTATCTCGGCACCGTCGCGCTGGGTGCTGCGGTCGCGCCCCTGCCGGTTTCGGCCCACACCGATGCGCTGCGGAGGATGCTCGACAACAGCGCCGCCGTCCTGACGCTAGTTGACGAGCGGGCGCCGCATATCCCGGAGGCCGCATCCCTGTCCGGGCTGGTCGCGGAAGCCCGAAGCTCGTCCCCGCGGGCACCCCATGCGCTGTCGCCGGATGGGTTGTTCGACATCATCTACAGTTCCGGGACGACGGGCCATCCCAAGGGCATCGAACATGACACCCGATTTCGGGATCGTCAGATCGCCCGGCTGGGCGGGCTCGGCTTCGGGCCTGAGGCCGTTTGCCTCGTCTCCACGCCGATTTATTCCAACACCACGCTTGCCGCCCTCCTGCCCGCACTCGGCCAGGGAGCCCGCATCGTCCTGCAGCGAAAATTCGACGAACTCGCCTTTCTGGAACTGGCCGAACGACACCGCGTCACGCATGCGATGCTGGTTCCGGTTCAGATCCGCCGGCTGATCGAGCATCCCGCGTTCGGCCGTTTCGACCTATCGGCCTTCAAGGTCAAGCTTTCGACATCCGCCCCCCTGCCGCCCGCACTCCTGCGCGAAGTGCTGGAACGCTGGCCGGGCAGGATGATCAATATCTACGGCATGACCGAGGGCGGGGTGAGCACCCTCCTCGATTGCGGCGCCCATCCAGACAAGCTGCACACCGTCGGCCACCCGGTGCGGGGGGCTGAAATCCGCGTCATCGGCGAGGACGGACAGGCCCTTCCGCCGGGAGAAGTGGGCGAGATCGTCGGCCGTTCGGCGACCATCATGCGCGGCTACCGCGCGGCACCCGAGGCGACCCGCGCCACGACCTGGATCAGCCCCGAAGGCTGGGCCTTCATCCGTTCGGGCGACATGGGCCGGCTGGACGCGGACGGTTTCGTCGTCCTGATGGACCGCAAGAAGGACGTGATCATCTCCGGCGGGTTCAACATTTACGCTTCCGATCTCGAGGCGGTGCTTTGCTCTCACCCCGCCGTGCATGAAGCGGCGGTCGTCGGCGTGGACGATCCGCGTTGGGGTGAAACGCCGGTCGGCTACGTCACGCTCAAAAGCGCCGCTGACGCGAATGACATCCGGGAATGGGCGAACGAGCGGCTGGGGCGCACGCAGCGCCTGAGCGCGGTCGCGATCCTTGATGCGCTTCCGCGCAACGCCATCGGCAAGGTACTCAAGCGGGATCTGCGTGCACGCCGGCAGACGGGGGACGCGGATGTTTGACCGCCATTTCAAGGTCTGGCCAAAGGGCGTGCCGCATGAAATCGACTTTCCCCGGCGCAATCTGTCGGAGAACCTGCGGCTGACCGCCGAGCGCGTGCCGGAAAAGACGGCGGTCGTCTATCACGGCGCAAGGATCACCTTCGCGGAGCTCTTCGCGAAGGTCGCCGCAATGGCGGGCTGGTTGCAGAACAACGGCGTGCGCAAGGGCGACCGGGTTCTCCTTTATATGCAAAACAGCCCGCAATATGTGATCGCCTATTACGCGATCCTGCGCGCCAACGCTGTGGTCGTGCCGGTAAATCCCATGAACCGCGTCAAGGAGCTGTCCCATCTGATCGCGGACACCGGCGCGCGCGTTGCCTTTGCCGGGCAGGAACTGCTTGACCATATCGCCCCCGCCCTGGCGGACGGGCGGCTCGGCCGAATTGTCGTGGCGGCCTACGCCGATATGTCAGATCCGGATTTCGACATTCCGCTGCCTCAAGGTCTGCGCGATCCCGCGCCCGAAAGCTACGGCATTGCCGGCGTCACGCGCTTTGCCGATGCTCTGGCCGCCGGGTATGAACCGGGGCCGATACTGGCCGGTCCGGACGATCTGGCGGTAATCCCCTATACGTCCGGCACGACAGGCAACCAGAAAGGGTGCATGCACACGCATTTCACCGTCATGGTCACTTGCGTGGGCGGGGCGGAATGGAACCCCGTCGGCCTGGGCGATGTTTCGCTGACGGTGCTGCCGATGTTCCACGTCACCGGCATGACCAACTCCATGAACATTCCGGTCTACTGCGGCGAAACCATCGTCATCATGACGCGCTGGGATCGCGCCGTCGCGGCGGAGCTCATTCGCCGTTACCGCATCGCCCGCTGGCGGTCGATCTCCACCATGGCGATCGACCTCGTGAACGATCCCGATCTCGACAGCTACGATCTGTCGAGCCTGAAGGCGATCGGCGGTGGCGGTTCGTCGATGCCGGAACCTGTGGCGCGGCGGCTCAGGGAGATCACCGGGCTCGATTATGTCGAAGGCTATGGGATGTCGGAAACCATGGCTGCGACGCATATCAACCCGGTCCATCGGCCGCATCGCCAATGTCTCGGCGTTCCGGTCTTCGGCGTCGATTCCCGCGTCGTCGATCCCGTGACGCTTGAAGAGCTCGCCCCGAACGAGCCCGGCGAAATCGTGATCCACGGTCCCCAGGTCTTTCTGGGTTACTGGAACGACCCGGACGCCACGCGCGCGGCCATGATCGAGATCGACGGCAAGCGCTTCATCCGCACCGGCGATATCGGGCGCTATGACGAGGACGGCTATTTCTACATCGTCGATCGCGTGAAGCGGATGGTGAATGTCTCGGGCTTCAAGGTCTGGCCGACCGAGGTCGAGGCGATGATCCACGACCATCCCGATATCGCCGAGGTCTGCATCGTCGGCTATCCGGATCCGCGCCGGGGCGAAGGCGTGATGGCCTATGTGGTGCCGCGCGGCCCCATCGGTGAAGATGCGCTGATCGGCTGGTGCCGCGAGCAAATGGCCGCCTACAAGTGTCCAAGCCGCGTCAGGTTCGTCGAAACCCTTCCCCGCTCGCCCAGCGGCAAGGTGCAATGGCTGCAGTTGCAGAAACAGGCCGAAAGCGAGGCCGGCCTCACGGCCTGAGCATTTCGCATTGCTTCAAAAAGCGTCCGATCTACCCACCTTCGGCATGCCGGGCAGATCCGGAAAAGCCGGGCCTGCGACGGACTGTCATACAATCCTCACGCGATCCCGTTGCGGCAATATTCCGCAAAACCGGGGCGGAAAGACAGGCGGTTCATCCACGCCGCAACGGCGGGAAGCTCCGGACGCTCCATCGGCGTCTGCTCCCATCGGTTGGTGGAAAGAGCGAGGACGATATCGGCCAACGTGAAACTTGCACCGGCGACATAGGCGCCGGTGGACGCCAGCTGCGCATCGAGAACACGCATTTGAACCGTCCAGTCGCCTATGCTTCTTTCCTGCAACGCAGGATCGGCGAAATCCGGATGCTTTCGCACGCGTCCCATGAAGATCCCACGCCAGGCAGCGTTCAGGTCGCTCGCCTGCCAGTCCATCCAGCTTTCAACAAGGGCGCGGGCGGCGGGCGGTTCAGGCAGAAGGTCGAACCGTTTTTCCCGGGCTGCCAGATACCGGCAGATCGTGTTGGACTCGCTCAACACGAGATTACCGTCGATCAGCACCGGAACGAGCCCCTTCGCATTGAGCGCGAGAAAATCCGGGGTGGGCCCCGAGGGCGATGTTTCGCTCCCTTCCTCGCGCAGAGGAGCAAGAGCCAGTTCGGCGCAGGTCCACAATACCTTGCGGACATTGATCGATGATGATCGGCCGATCAGTTTCATGACGGACTCGCTTCTGTCTTGTTGGCCTCGCGCGGAATAACGCCAATCATCTTCCAGGCAAACAGGAAACCGCTATCGAACCGTCCGTTCACGCCGCACCGGCGCTAATCCGCGTCCAATTCCTTTCAGGGGGTCGATGCTTGAGCATGAACCGCCGGATACCTGCGGCGCGCGGGAGAACGGCCACGGGGTCGTCCCCGCGGCGCTTTACGATTACTGGATCGGGATGGTCATCCTCACCTTGCCGCCATAGGCTTCGTAGTCATTGGCGCCAAGGCCGTCGATGTAACCCTCGCTCGCCAGCATCCAGCCGTTCGGCAGGCGGACGTCGAGCCCGGCGTCGAGCCTGGCGCGCAGATCGTGATCGCTTAGGGGGAACCCGGAGGATGCCGCATTTTCGCGGATGCCGAAATTCCACACGCCGGACAGACCTGCGGTCGGGCTGACGGTGCCGCCGTTGTCGAGCGCGAAATCATAGCCGACCTTCGGCCCGAACTTGACCTCGCCAAGCGACACCGTCTGATCCTCGATCCTATTGCCGAGGCTGTCGGTATAGGCTTCCTGGGTTTCCTGGAACCAGGCGAAGCTCGCCTCGGGAATGATGCTCCAGCGCTCGACCTCGAACACGCCGGCGACCTTCGCGCGGACAAGCCAGCGGCTCGTCTGAAAATCGTCGCTGTAGGCGCCGAACGGATCGATGTCGTTGTAGGACCGTCCCCAGGCCGCGCGGGCCTCGTAGTAAAGGTTTTCCCCCGGCACGCGCCCCGCCACATAGGGCCCCGCCAGCCAGCCGAAACCGGAAGCGTCGCTGCCTGCGGTATCGTTGTCTTCCTCCGCCCAGTCCGCCTGGACGAGGCCGCCGATCAGCAGGTCGGGGGAGAGGAAGTAATGCGCGCCCAGGTATCCGACCCAGAAACTGCTGTCGGCATCGCCCGAACTGCTGGCCGATCCGTAAAGCTCGGTCCAGACGTCGAACTTGCGCGGCGATACGCCGTCGAACCGGCTGCCGGGCCGGGCGTCCGGTTTATCCGACCCCACGTCGCCGGTCGCAACTGACGTGCTCCCTCCGTTCCCGCCAAGCAGCTTGCTCAGGCTCGTTGCGAAGGCAAGGCTCACCCGTTCCTCGTTGAAGCTCGACTTCAGGCTGCCCCACGGCCCGCCGCCGCCGCCGTGCGTCCCGTTCACGAAGCCGATCAGGTTCGGCTGGTTCTGCAGGATGTGGTTGCCCCGGTTCAGCAGGAACTCGGCGATGCGCGCGCGAGTTTCACCGACGAGATCAAGGCCCACGACGACCTGCGCCGCGGCGACATTACCGTTGAGGTCCGCGTCCCGCACGACACCGGCCGCGATGTCGAGCGTGAGATCTCCCCTGCCGGACGGCGAGATATTCGCCTGGTATGTATCGCCGCTGCCGGTCAGCCCGCTTGCGGAGCCGTTGCCGACCGAGATGTCGCCCGCCGTAAAGCCGGTCACCGGCTCCGAAAACCGGATGGTGATCGGAAAGGGATTGAGATTGGCGATGGACGCCGGCGCTCCGAGGATGAAGACGCTCGGTGCCGAGTCGTCATAGGTGGCCGACGCCTGGGCCGCCGCCACATTGTCGTTGTTCGAGAAATCCTGCGCCACTCCTGCGGCGACGTCGATCGTCACCACACCCGCCGCAGCCGGCGTGATCAGCGCGGTATAGACAGCGGCGTTGACCGCCGCAAAGTTGCTCGCCGCACCATTTCCCACCGCGATATCGCCGATATCGAAACCCAGCACTCCTTCGGAGAAGGTGAAGATCGCGGTGAAGGGCCCGTTCGCTATCGTCGGTATGCCGGAGATCGCCACGGTCGGAGCATCCAGATCGCCTGCATGGCCCTCGATGTCGAACGAGAAGAAATTGGTCACGTTGTTGGCGATGCGGAGTTGCGCCCTGCGGTCGGGAACAGCGCCGGGTACTTGGGGAAAATCCGGATCGAATTCCACGGTCACGGTCGTGGAGCCTCCTGGAGTTACCGTTTCCGCCGGCTGAGCGGTAATCCTGAAATCCGCGGCATAGAAGCCGACGAGCGAAGCGGCATTGGGGCCCAAATTCAGAACGCCGGTTCCCGGGTTCGAAATCGTAAAGGTCCGGCTTGCGGTACCGTTCGCGATGTTGACCAGCCCGAAATCGGTACCGTCATTGACATCCGGCGTTGTATCGCCCAGAGAAATCGTCTGCCCGTTGCCGGTCACCGTGATCGGCGCTGCAATTCCTTCGCCCTTTATATCAAAAAGAACCGAGCCTGCTGCGTCCGAACTCACAAAGATTTGGGCAAATCGAAACCCTTCTCGCTGCGGGGAAAAAACAATATCAAAATCTCTACTTTGATTAGCCGGGACAGTAAAAGACGTTGCCGGGCTTACGGTGAATTCTCCAGTAACGCCACCGATCATGGTGATCCTCACCTGCAAAACGGTGAAGGCGGCGGTTCCGTCGTTGTGGACGGTAAACGTACGGGTAACCTGTTCGCCGTTGCCGGAGTCATCGAAAATGGCTTGTCCGAAATCCGTGCCATCGGCCGTGTCCGGCACTGCATCGTTATTATTAATAACTAACCCGCTGCCGGTTAACCTGAGCACCGGCCCGGAAACAACGCCAGCACCCGCGATCTGAAAGGCGAAGGAGCCGGCATTGCTGTTGATGCGAATCTGCGCTTCCTTCAACCCGTCATTTGATGGATCGAACGCCACGGTTAGGCTCGTCGATTCGCCTGGAATCACCGTCTGCGCCGGCTGAGTTGTAATCGTGAAATCCGGCGAAACGCCGTTACTGTCTACAGCCGAAACCGCATTGGGCCCGAATACCAGATCGGCAGTTCCAGGGTTCCGGATCGTGAAGGTACGGCTTACCTGGCCAGTCGCTACATCGACCGTGCCGAAAAAGGTACCGTCGCTCGCATTCGCGCTCAAACCGGCAGACAGGATATGCTGCCCGTTGCCACTCACCGAGATCTCAGGCCCGCCCGCGATCTCGCCCGTACCCATGACCGGTAAGATGAACGTGGTGCTGGAGCCCGGCCGGCTGGCGGAAATCATTACTTGAGCAGTCCTGATCCCATCAACCTGGGGGCTAAATAGAACACGAAAAGACCTTGTGGCATTTTGGGCAATGGGACCTGTAAACGCTTCGACCGTGAATTCGCCCGGGTTCGTACCATTACCCAATGAAATACTGATGTCGTTAATAGTGAGATCGGAACTGCCGGTATTGGTAATATCAAAAAACTGCCCGGCAGTGTCGCCAACAATGACGATCCCGTAGTTGGTGCCATTGAAAAGTAGAGGGGATGCGCCAGTGACGATCCCAAAACCGTTGCCTGTTACGGTAATTGGCAATGCGTAAGCGGAAGCCGGCAAAAGCGCCGGCGAGAGCAACACGGCCAAAACAATCGCGCCCAGCCCCCGCCGACCCGCGATTCCCCTCCAAAACTTTGCGAACATCCAACGCCCCGATTGCGTTTATGTGAATTTCGCCGGGACGTTAGGAAAGCTATGTCATAGCGGATAGCCAATGACGCAAATCGGGGTCATTTAGATTATGAATATACGCGGGCTGGACCTGAACCTGCTGCTCGTCTTCGAGGCGATCTATTCCACCGGCAACATCTCGCGGGCGGCGGAACAGCTGGACCTGAGCCAGCCTGCGATGTCCAACGCTCTGGCGCGGCTGCGAAAGCAGCTCGACGATCAATTGTTCGTCAGAAGCGGAAACGGCGTCATCCCGACCTCGCGCGGGGAAGAGATCATCCAGCCGATCCGCAAGGCCCTTGCCACGATCCGAGAGGGAATCGGCGCGGATGCGGCATTCGATCCGCAGGCCTCCAGGCGCCACTTCCGTCTCATCGTGGCCGACCCGCTGGAGCGTATCGTGATGTCGCGGCTCCTGTGGTCCGTGGGCCCGCAAGCCCAAATCACCTTTGAATTGCTTCCCGTGCCCTGCATGAACGTGGAAGAGGCCCTTCTTGGCGGCAAGGCCGACATGGCCGTGTTCCTGATGCCAGGCCACTATTCCGAGCTTCATGACCAGCCGCTCTGTCCGGTCGATCTTGTCGTTCTGGCGCGTAACGGCCATCCCAGAATCGACGGTTCGATCACGCGAGAGGTTTTCATGGACGAGCGGCGCATCGCCATGAACCTGACGCCGGGCAAGGTGTCGAATTCCGAGAAGGTGACCGACTGGCGCCATGCCTGGAAGCACAAGGTCTGCGAAGTCTACAAGATCAGTTCGATCGCGCAGCTCGTGGCGGAAACCGACCTGATCGGCGTGGTCCCGCGCATCTATGCCGCGCAGGTCGCGCAAGCCTACGGGCTGCAGGTTATCCCGCTGCCGATACAGGGCAGCAACCAGCAATATCATATGATCTGGCACAAGCGGTTCGACACCGACAAGGGTCACGTCTGGCTGCGCGAACTAGCAGGCACGGCCGTCGCCGAAGCTTATGAAAGCCTTGTCAGCTGATCGTCCGCATCGCCTTCCAGTAAAACCATGCTCCCGCCACTCCCACGGCCTGGATGACGGCCAGCGACACGCCGAGCGAACGGCTGCCGAAACCTGAAAATATCGTGTCGCTGGCAAGGCCGACCACCGTCGGTCCCATACCCACACCGACAAGGTTGAACGCGAAAATGAAGATCGCCGTCGCCATCGGCCGCATGTGCGACGGGATGCGCGAATGCAGGAAGACGAAGGTCGGCGCCCAGAAAATGCCGGCGAACAGCGTCGCAACGACGAGGCAGCCAAGCGCCGGCGGCCGGCTTTCCAGAAGGAGAAAGCCGAGGATAAACGGTTTGGCCGCCAGCAAGCCCGCCACGGCGATGCCGAGCCGCCATCGCGGGTCGGATGTTCCCAGCCGGTCCGCCACCCGCCCGCTGAACCACGTGCCGAGTCCCCCGCCGATGCCGACCGAAAGCGCCAGGAAAATTCCGGCCTGAGCCTGGCTCAGGCCAAGAGCGCGGATGGCGAATGTCGGCGTCCATGCAAGCGCGCCGAAGGTCACCACGCCGGTCAGCGAAATGGCGAATAACGCGCATCGAAGGCCGGGATCGTCGAAGATCGCCCTGGACGTCGCGATGAATAGCGATCGGTTCTGCTCGCCCGCCTTGACGGATATGTCCCTTTCCGGTTCCCGCACGGTGAACCGCAGCAAGAACGCCAGCAGGATGCCCGGTACGCCGGCGACGACAAAGGCCCAACGCCAGCCGAATTCCTGGCCGACTATACCCCCGATCAGGAATGCCAGCAGAATGCCGATATTGCCGCCGGAAACGAAAGTCGCCATCGCCGACGTCCTCTTCTCCGGCGGATAGAGATCCGTGATCATGGAATGAGCCGGGGCAACGCCACCCGCCTCGCCGATCCCGACGCCGATCCGCGCAAGCGCCAGATGAGTGAAATTCTGTGCGCCGGCTGTGGCGGCCGTCAGGCCGCTCCACGCAATGAGAGAAAGCGAAATTATGTTTCGCCGGTTCCCCCGTGCCGCAAGTCTGGCTATGGGCAGGCCGAACGCCCCGAAGACGACGGCGAACGCGAGGCCCGACAGGATGCCGAGTTTCGTGTCCGACAGGTCGAACTCCTGTCCGATCGCTTCGAGCGTGATACCGAGGATTTGCCGATCGAGCTGATTGATCGCAAACACTGCCGTCAGCAGTGACAGCGTATAGCCTTTTGACACGATGTGGTCGTCCTTGCATCCGTGTGAAAGCATCGCTCGCGCAAAATCTGAAGCCACGCTTCACGCGGACTGACCGGTATCGCTCTTCAACCGCAATTCAATCCTGCTTGAAACCAACATGCCGGCCGGATCTGGTTCTCTCGCCTGGTGCTTCGATCTAGCCTTCGACCTCCCAGACAAGGTGACGGCCGCCCAGATCGCGGACCCTCGTTTGCGGCGGCACGTAGTCGAGCGGATGCACGGGGCTCGGCAGATCTTCCGCCTTGGCAACGAAGTCGCGGCGCGGCCTGTGCGGGTCGGCCACGGGAACGGCCTCGATCAGCTTTTTCGTATAGGAATGCTGCGGATTCTCGAAGATATGGCGCCGCGAGCCCATCTCGACGAAACGCCCCATGTACATCACCGCGACCCGGTGGCTGATCTGCTCGACCACCGCCATGTCGTGAGAGATGAACAGATAGGAAATACCGGTCTCGTCCTGGATGTCCTGCAGAAGATCAAGCACCTGCGCCTGGATGGAGACATCGAGGGCGGCGACGGATTCGTCGGCGACGATCAGCTTCGGCGAGAGCGACAGCGCCCGGGCAATGCAGATGCGCTGGCGCTGGCCGCCCGAAAACTCGTGCGGATAGCGCCGCATCTGGTCCGGCGACAGGCCGACGCGCTCCAGCAGGTAGGCGACGCGCTCGTTCAGTTCGCTGCCTTGCGCGAGGCCATGAATGACCAGCGGCTCGGCGACGATATCGCCCACCCGCATGCGCGCGTCGAGCGATGCATAGGGGTCTTGAAAGATCATCTGCACGTCGCGCAGCACCGGGCGCATCGCCTTCGCACCGAGGCCCCGCGTCGAGCGGCCGTTGACCTTCACATCCCCCTGCCAGGGAATGAGGTTCAGGAGCGCCTTGCCGGTGGTGGACTTGCCGCACCCGGATTCGCCCACCAGAGACAGCGTCTCGCCTCTGCCGACGGTGAAGGAAATCCCCTCCACCGCATGCACGCGGCTGACGGGCCTTTGCAGTATGCCGCCCCTGATGTCGAAGCGCACGGTAAGGTCCCGCACTTCCACCATCGGCGCCTCATCGGCGGCCTTCGCTTGCGCGGCTTCCGCCCCCTTGGCGCGTTTGGGCGCGTCGGTCCCGGTCATCTCGCCGAGCCTTGGAACCGCGGCGAGAAGCTTGCGCGTGTAATCCTCTCGCGGATTATCGAAAACCTCGGCCGAGCTGCCGTGCTCCACGCGCCTGCCATGTTTCATCACCAGAACCTGATCGGCCATTTCGGCCACCACACCCATGTCGTGGGTGATCATCATCACGGCGATGCCGTGATCCACCTGCAGCTTGCGGATCAGCGCCAGGATCTGCGCCTGAACCGTCACGTCGAGCGCGGTGGTCGGCTCATCGGCGATCAGGATCTTCGAATGCTGCGCGAGCGCCATGGCGATGACGATGCGCTGTCGCATGCCGCCGGAAAGTTCGTGCGGATACTGCTCCAGCCGCCGTCGCGGCTCGGGGATCTGCACCTGATCGAGAAGCTCGAGCGCACGCGCGCCGGCGGCACGCCCGGCAAGCTCGCCGTGCGCCGTGATCGCCCCCTTGAGCTGCGTGCCGATGGAGAGCACCGGATTGAGCGAGGTCATCGGCTCCTGGAAGATCATGCCGATCTTGCGGCCGCGCACCTGCCTCATCCGGCTTTCCGGCAGGGTCAACAGATCCTCGCCGTCGAGCATCGCGCTCCCGCCGGCGATTCGCGCCATGGGCCTTGGCAGGAGTTGCATCAGGGCAAGCGCCGTCATCGACTTGCCGGAGCCGCTTTCGCCGGCGATGCAAAGCGTGCGTCCCTCCGGCAGGTCGAAGGACAGCCGGTCGACGACGAGCTTCGGCCCATCCGGTGTCGCGACCTGTACGCTCAAGTCGTTGACGGCAAGCGAAGTCGTCGCCGTCGCGTCCGCACCGCCGTTCGTTTCCCGCTTCCACGGTTCCTTTTGATGGGATTGATTCATCGTCAGGAAAATACGATCCGCGGAAAATAGAAGGACACGACCCAGTTCGGCTGGTCGACGATCTCGCTGATGCGCAGATCCCCGCACACCGAGCACAGCATGTAGGCATCCTCCGGCGTGAGGCCACGCGTGGCGCATAGAAAATCGATCATCCCCGAAACAGCCGCCCTCGCGCCTTCCATCAGGTCGGACCCGATGCCTGTCGTCACCTCGTAGCCCTCGCCGTCGAGGTGACGGGTCACGGGACCGGGCGTGGTGAAGCGCGGCATGGCGAGGTTGGCATCCTTCACCAGATCCAGTTTGAGCGCGACATTCATCGGGCTTTCAATGGCGGTTCCGCACACTTCCCCGTCGCCCTGGGCGGCATGAGTGTCGCCGATGGAAAAAAGCCCTCCTTCGACTTCGACAGGCAGATAGAGCGTGCTGCCGGCGGAAAGATCGCGGATGTCGAGATTGCCGCCCACGCGCCGCGGCGGAACAACGGAATGCAAGCCCGGCTCGGCCGGAGCGAGACCTATGGTCCCCGCGAAGGGTTTCAGCGGCACCCGCCCATGGCTGCCGAAAGCAGCCGGAGCAAGGCCGTCTGCGTCATAGCTCCACAGGTTCAGCGCAGGATCCTTGAACTGGTCGGCCAATAGCCCGAAGCCGGGAATATTGGCCGTCCAGCCGAAACCGGAAGGCTTGAAGGAGAGGATCTCTACCTTCAGTGCGTCTCCCGGTTTCGCCCCATCCACAAAGATGGGGCCGGTTACCGGATTGACCTTGGAAAAGTCGAGCGTGGCGATGTCCTCGGCGGTGCTGTCCGGCGTGAAATGGCCGGATCCGGAATCGAGACACTCGAATTCAAGGCTCGTGCCGGGCGACACCGTCTCGACGGGCGGGATCGAACGATCCCACCCGAAGTGACTGTGGCGTCCGTGGATCGTGTAATCGCACTTACTGCACATCTTTGGCATAGACCTCGTCATAGTGGACGGGAATGTGCACCGGATCGACGAACAGCCTGTCGTCGCCGCCGATACGCCCGGAGCGGATGGTGAACCGCTCCTCGTTGAAGACCGGCGCCCAGGGTGCATCTTCCATCACCTTGAGATAGATGTCGCGCCACATGGCTTCACGCTCGCCCGCCTTGTCCGGATCGACCATGGAATCGGCTTCCGCCGCCTTCGCGTCGAGGTCCGCATTGCAGTACCAGGCCCAGTTCCAGCCACCGGGAACCGCTCCGGCGCACCCAAGGATCGGGCCGTAGAAATTGGAGGGGTCGGGGAAATCGGCTATCCATGCCATGCCGCCGGACCAGATCATCGGCGCCTGGTCTTTCTCGCCGCCGGCGGCGATGACATTGGCCTGGGCGAGAGACTTGATCGCGGCATTGATGCCGATGGCCTTCAGGTCCTGCTGGATCGCCTGGGCGATGCGCGGCTGCGGATCGGTGTTCGCGACATAGAGTTCGGTGTCGAACCCGTCCGCGAGGCCAGCGTCCGCAAGCAGCTTTCTGGCCGCTTCCGGGTCATGGCCATAGCCTTTGTAGTCCGCCGCATAGCCCGGCATCGACGGCGGCAGCGGCTGATTGGCGGCAACCGCCCGGCCGTTGATGATACGCAGGATCCGGTCCTTGTTGATCGCCATGTTGACGGCCTGGCGCACCTCGACCTTGTCGAACGGCGCGATCGTCACATTCATCGTCACATAGCCCGTATGCAACTGGCCGCCCTGAATGATCAGGTCCTTGAACTCGGGATCGTTCTTGACCTCGATGAACTTGGCCGGGGGAATGCCGTCGCCGGGCACGTCGACTTCGCCGTTCTGCAGGCGCAGCAGCGCCACCACCGGCTCCTGCCCGACTTCGAAGACGATCTGGTCGAGCTTCGGCACGCCCGCGTTCCAATAATCCTCGAAACGCTCGAACACGAGCCGCTGTCCGAGTGTCCATTCCGACAGCTTGAAGGCGCCGGAGCCGACCGGGTGCTTGCCGAAGTCGGCACCGTATTTCTCGACTTCCTCCTTGGGGACCACATGCGCGAAGTTCAACGCCAGCACATGAAGGAACGTGGCGTCGGGCCTCGACAGCTCGAACCTGATCGTGTGCGGATCGACGACGGTAATGCCCGAGAGCCCGTCGGCATCGCCGGATGAAGCCTCTTCGAAACCCTTGATCGAACCGAAGAAACCGGCGCCCGGACTTTGCGTTTCGGGGTTGACCGTCCGTTCGATGGAATATTTGACGTCCTCGGCCGTCAGCGCGCGGCCGTTGTGGAACTTCACGCCGTCGCGCAGCTTGAAGGTGAAGACCGTACCGTCCTCGGAGATTTCATAGGATTCGGCGATTTCGGGGCGCAACTCCGTGGTGCCGGGCTGATAGTCCATCAGCCCGTCGAACAACGACTTGATCATCGACCAGTTCTGCCAGTCGTAGCCGATCGCCGGATCGAGCGTCGATACGTCGTCCTTGTAGGTGACGGTCATCGAACCGCCCTGCTTGATTTCCTCCGCCGAACTTGGCGACAGGCCGGAAAAGACGGTCAAGGCGGCGGCGGCAACGCCAGCCAGCAGCAGGTTTCTCATCTTGGCTGTTCCTTTCTCTGGTTTCTGCGCTTTCTTGGCATTGGTTCTCCAGCGCACATCAGCGCAGCTTGATGCGCGGGTCGATCAGGGGCGTTACGAGATCGGCCAGAAGATTGCCGAGCACGATGGCGCATGCGGAAACGAGGGTGACGCCCATGATGATGGGGATGTCGACGCGCTGAATCGCCTGCCAGGCAAGCTGACCGATGCCCGGCCAGCCGAAGACGCTCTCCACCACGACGATGCCGGACATGAACAGGCCGATGTCGATGCCGATCATGGCGACGATCGGCAGAATGGCGTTGGGCATGGCATGGCGAAACAGCACCTTGGCGCGGCTGAGGCCGGTGGCGCGCGCGGTGCGTACATAGTCCTGCCTCAGCACGTCGATGAGCGACGAGCGCATCATCCGCGAATACCAGCCGGCGCCGAGAAAGCCGAGCGTGACCGACGGCAGCACCAGATGGACGAACGTGCCGTAGCCGCCGATGGGGAACCAGCCGAGCTTCACCGCGAACACGTAGAGGAGCAGGATGCCGATCACGAACTGCGGCGCCGATACGCCGATGAAGGACGTGATCATCAGCGCATTGTCGGTATGCGAGCCGCGCCGCAGGGCGGCGACGATGCCCATGGCGAGGCCGAAGGCGAGCTCGCAGGCGATCGCCCCGGCCATCAGCAGAAGGCTTGCCGGAAGCCGCGCCGCAATCAGCGTCGAAACCTCGGTCTTCTGCAGGTAGGAGCGGCCGAAGTCGCCCTGAAGCAGGCTAGCCAGGTACCGCAGGTACTGTTCGTAGAAGGGAAGGTTGAGGCCCAGTTGCTCGCGGATGTTCTCCACCGTTTCGGCGGTGGCGCTGCGGCCGGCGATCTGCCGCGCCGGATCGGCCGGCACGAGGTACAGCAGGATGAAGGTGACGAAGCTGATTCCGAGCAGGATGAGCGCCGTCTGGATCAACCGCCGGATGATGTAGGCCGCCATTCAGTGCCTCCCCTGCTGGGTCGGGTCGAGAATGTCGCGCAATGCATCGCCCACGAGGTTGAACGCCAGGGCCAGCGCCAGGATCGCCGCGCCTGGAATGAAGACCAGCCATGGCGCCGACGTGAAATACGTCTGGTTCTCGAAGATGATGTTGCCCCAGGAAGGTGTCGGCGGCTGCACGCCGATGCCGAGGAAGGAGAGCGTCGCCTCGAGCAGCACCGTGGTCGCGATGCCGAGCGTCGCCCAGACGATGATGGTCGACAGCAGGTGCGGCAGGATGTGGCGGAACAGGATGCGGCCCGCGCCCGCGCCCATGGCGCGTTCGGCCATGACGAAATCGCGTTCGGAAAGGGACCGCGCCTCGGTGTAGACCACCCGCGCGATCTGCACCCAGTTCACCATCGCGATCACCATCGCCACGATCCACAGGCTTGGCGTGAAGATGGCGGCCAGCACGATTGCGAGAAGCAGCGCCGGGAAGGCCATCATCAGGTCGGTGAAGCGCATCAGGACCGTGTCTGTCCATCCGCGGAAATAACCGGCGGTGATACCGATCAGCGAACCGATGATCACGGCAATGCCGTTGGCGACCACACCGATTACGAGGGAAGTCCGCGCGCCGTAGACGAGACGGCTGAACAGATCGCGGCCGACGAGGTCGGTGCCGAACCAGAATTGCGCGTTGGGCGGCAGCGGCGCACCCTCGATCGTCAGTCCCTCGAAGAACTGCTCATATGGGTCGAATGGCACCAGCCATGGCGCGAAGACCGCCGCCAGGACCGTCACGCAAATGACGATCAGGCCCGCCAGCGCCAGCGGCCGGCGCAGCAGCCGCGCGATGACGGACGGGTTCGCCGCCGATGCACGCGTTTCAGCGACCGTTCGTGACATTCTTCCTGCCGTCCGTTTCGGCGCCGGCAACGATCCGCTCCGCCGTATCCTCGATCGATTGTCTTTCGGCCATGGCCTTCTTTCGCAACAGGTTGAAGGCGTAGCCGGCATCGCAGTCGTGCTTGTGCATCAGCATTGCGGTGGCCTCCGCCAGCGCCTGGCGCTTCAGCAGGCGTTCTTTCAAAGAAGCGATTTCCTGCTCCTGGCTTCGCCGGCGCGTAAAGCTTTCCCTGGCCGCGACGAGAGCGCTGTAGAGGCCGGCGCTGCCGATCGGCTTGAGGAGTTGCGCGTCGGCGCCCTGGCCCATGCTCCAGGCGATGCGGCCCGGCGCCTCCGAGCCGATGAGCGCGATGATGGGCATCGGGGCGCTGCCCGCCGGCCATGGAAATTGCTCGTCGTGGCCCCTGTCGGCATCGATCAGCAGCACGTCGTAGTCCCGCATCCCGGCTTCGCGTTCGATGGCGGGCCAGGCCGCCTCGCCGGCAATGCCGATCCGCGCGCATTGCGCCAGGAGCGCTTCCACATTGTCGTGGGGCCTGTGCAGGATGAGCGCCCGCCAACCGACGAAATTGGGAGTGTGGCGCGCCGGGCTCATTGAACCACCCTCAAGGTTCTCTTCGTTTCGACCGTTCGCGCGTAAGGGCGCTTGAGCGGCGTCGACGTCAGGAACGGATCGGGTGCGATGGCGCCCCGGCTTTCATGCACCACGTCGAAGTCGCCGTCCGCGCGCGCCCGGCCGATATGGGCGTTGAGGCTGACATGGTTGGTTGCCGGGTCGACGCGGATCGGCCCGAGCGGCGTCTGCGTGAAATGGGATCGCACGGCATGCAGCACGGCATCGGCCCGGTCGCTTCCGCAACGGCGGATCGCTTCCGCGATCATGACGACCGCCGCATAGGCCTGAACGAAGAAGGCATCGGCGATACGCGCCGGCCCGCCGTTTCGCGCAAGTCCGGCCGCAGGGCCGTCGTTCATGCTCGCGAGCGCTCGAAAATAGCTTGAAACCGTGTAGTTTCCGGCGGCCACGTCGCCCAGAAGCGTAACTTCGTTTTCGCAGAGATTGCAGCTCACCACCGGGCGGCATGCGGGGTTGAAGGCGTCATCCTCCGCGCCCAGCGCGCCATATGCCCTCAGGAAGGCGTAGGACGACTGGCCGATTAGATTGTTGAGGATGAAATCCGGCCGCTTTTCCCGGATTTCGCTGACAAGATGCGCGATATCCTCGTCGCCGATCGCCACATATCTCTCGCCCAGGATTTCGCCCCCGGAGCAATGCAGGATGTCGCGCGCGATCCGGTTCGTTTCCCAGCCCCAGATGTAGTTCGAGCCGACAAGCATCACGCGGCTGCCGAATTTCGGGACGATGTAGTCGAGCAGCGGCACAAGGTGCTGATTGGCGCATGCGGCCACGTAAACGAGATTTTCGCTGACCTCGAAGCCCTCGTAGACGCACGGATACCACAGCAGCGCGTCCAGTTTTTCGACGACGGGGATAACCTCCTTGCGGCTCCACGACGTGGTACAGCCGACCACGTGGCGCGTTTTCCCCTTCCGGATCAAATGCCGGCAAAGCTCGGCGTAGCGGTCCGTCTCCCCGGCGGGATCGGCGTGCATTGCCTCCAGCGTGAAGGGGTATTTGCTTGAAGCGTTGACGTCGTCGATCGCCGCCATCGCGCCGAAATAACCCTGGCGGGCGGGTTGCTCATAGGCGCCGCTGACGGAAAACAGTACGCCGACCGGAAAGGACACTTCGTCCATGGAAACGCCAGCCCCCAAAACGCAAAAAGCCCCGTGGAGAAAGAGGTTTTCTCTCCGCGAGGCCCGGATGCCGAAAAGAATATTTCAGGCAGAATATCGGGCCGGGCACTCGTGTCAAGCTGCGCAGCCGGCATTGCATCGCGCTTGAACCTTTTCGGACACGAAAGGGGCCGCAAGCCGAACGCGATGTGCCGGATGCTTTTCCCGCCCGGTCGCCCGGCCATGATTTCCTTGAGTAACGAACGAGCGTCAATTCGCGTCTTGTTCGCCGTCTCTGCGCAATTGAGACGCCGCGAATCCGGCGCATAAGCTTGAGAGGATTTAACGTCAGGAGCCGCAAATGCCGCAAGCGCCAGCCTTGAGCGACGTAGAGATATTGGATCCGCTCTGGATCCCGATGCCGGATGGTGTCCGGCTGGCCGCGCGGGCCTGGCTTCCCAAGGGCGCAAGGGAAAATCCTGTTCCCGCAATCCTGGAATATCTGCCGTATCGCCGCCGCGACGGCACGGCTCAACGCGACGACGCCAATCATCCGTGGTTCGCGGCGAACGGTTACGCCTGCATCCGGGTGGACATCCGCGGCAATGGCGATTCCGACGGCTTCATGGACGACGAATACACCGAGGAGGAGCTTGAGGACGGTGTCGAGGTCATAAACTGGCTTGCCCGCCAACCGTGGTGCGACGGCAATGTCGGCATGATCGGCATTTCCTGGGGCGGCTTCAACGGCCTGCAGATCGCAGCCATGCGCCCCAAGGCGCTGAAGGCCATCGTCACGATTTGCTCAAGCGACGACCGTTACGCAGACGACATCCACTACATGGGCGGCTGCCTGCTGACGGAAAATCTCGGCTGGTCCTCGCAGATGCTGGCTTACTCGTCTCGCGCGCCCGATCCGCAGGTCGTTGGCGAACGCTGGCGCGAGATGTGGCTTGAGCGGCTGGAGCGCCAGCCCCTCTTGCTTGAGCCATGGCTGAAGCACCAGCGCCGGGACGCTTATTGGAAGCGGGCATCCGTTTGCGAGGATTACGGCGCGATAACCGCCGCCGTCTATGCGGTCGGCGGCTGGGCGGACGCCTATACCAATACGATCCCCCGTCTTCTGGAAAACCTGAAAGGGCCGAGGAAGGGGCTCATCGGCCCATGGGTGCACAAATATCCGCATCAGGCCTATCCGGAACCGGCGATCGGCTTCCTGCAGGAATGCAAGCGCTGGTGGGACCGCTGGCTCAAGGGCGAGGAGAACGGCGTCGATGACGAACCGATCCTCGACTATTACATCATGGACGGCATCGCTCCGAGCCGGCGGATCGACGCGCGCCCCGGCACGTGGGCGGCGGAAGCCGCATGGCCGTCTCCGCTGGTCCGGCGCGAGCGCATGTCTTTGAGCGACAGCGGACTTGGCGACACCATCGGCAATCATGTGTTGCACCTGAAGGCGAACCAGCGCGTCGGCGCTGCCGCCCAGCGCTTCTGCCCCGGCATGCGCGACCGCAATGAACTGGCGGCGGATCAGCGGCCGGACGATGCGGGATCGCTCGTCCTCGACGCGGATGTCCTGGAACGGCCGCTCGACATCGTCGGGGCCGCGAAGCTGAAGGTCCGCGCCGTGCCGGATGCCGCCACGGGCTTCCTGGCGGCGCGCCTTTGCGACGTCAGGCCGGACGGGTCCGTCGCCTTCATCACGGCGGGCACGCTCAATCTGACCCATTCGCCCGATCATGCCGAGGTCGCGCCGCTTGAACCCGGCCAGCCGGTTGAGAGGACACTTGTCTTCAACGACATCGCCTACCGCCTGCCGGCGGGCCATCGCCTCCGCCTCGCGCTGTCGACAAGCTACTGGCCCATGGTCTGGCCGTCGGCAGAGCCCCTTTCGCTGGAGATCGATCCGGCCGGGTCGGAGCTCGATATTCCCGTCCGTCATGGCGAGGGTCCTGCACCGACCGAATTCGGCCGGCCGGAGGCCGCACCGCCGCTCGACGACGTCGAGCTGAGGCCCGAAAGCTCCGCACGGCGCGAGGAAACTCTGGAAGACGGCACCGAAGTGCTGACGCTCGTAACCGACGGCGGCAAGCAGCGCCTTGCGGCAAGCGGCATCGAGTCCGGGCGCACCACCCGCGAGGTCTGGAGCCTGCACCCCGACGATCCCCTGTCAGCCCGCATGGAGGCGAGTTGGAGCTACGAAGTCGGCCGTGGCGACTGGCACACGCGCACCGAAACGTCGACGGTCATGACCTGCGACGTCGACAACTTCTACATTCGCGCCAGCCTTGAGGCTTTCGAGGGAGAAAAGCTCATTTTCGACAAGACCTGGGATATCGCGATACCGCGCGACGGCGTTTGAGTGCCGTTGCACGCAATGGTGGCTTGAGCATCGGTGCGCGCAAGGTAGTATGCGGCCATGGCAACCGATCTTGCGCGCAACCTGCGCCTTCTTTGCAGCTATACGCCGTCCATCTCCCAGGTCTGTCGCGATCTTGGCATCAACCGGCAGCAGTTCACGAAATACCTGAACGCCTCGGCCCGCCCGTCCGACCGCAACCTGAGAAGGATTTGCGACTATTTCGGCGTCGCGATCGACGAGATCATGATGCCGCACGGCCAGTTCGCGTCGATCGTCGCCGTCACGCCGAAAACGCAGAACATGGTTCGCGCGCTCGGTCCCGCGGCGCCCGCCCTCAATGCGATGATCGAATCCTCCGAACGCGCGCTGGAGCGTTATCGCGGCTACTATTTCTACTATTATTACACGCCATCGCGGCCGGGCTGCATCCGCCGCTCGCTGCTTCGCCTGCACGAACGCAACGGCATCTGGTACTCGCGCCTGACCGAGAGAATCCAGTCCGAGGCAAGCCCCATGGGGCGCTCGCATTATTCGCACTATCTCGGCATCGCCCTGTTTCTGGGCGACCGCATCACGATCGTCGATTATAACGCCAGCAATCAGACCTCGCTGTCGCAAACCCTGCTTTATCCGGCGCAGGGGCGGGAACTGAAGTTTCTTTCCGGGCTGACCCTCGGCGTGCAGGGGCGTTCGGCACGCGCGCCCTTTACCGCACGCCTTTTTCTGGAATATCTCGGCGAGGCGCCGAAGCGGCGCGAGATGCTTGAGCAGACCGGCGTGTTCACCGCCGACGACCCCGGCCTGCCTCCTTATGTCCGGCGTGTCATTTCCGCGCGTGAGCTGGAACACTCCGACATCCTGAAGGCATATGAGCTGCTTCCCTGACGCATACTGACGCCAATGTCGCGCCAAACCGCGAAACGGACCCGCCCGCCGCGCCATTGTCGGCGGCAATGCGCTTCCTGATACTTCCCCTCACGCCTTCACTCGAAAATGCCGCTCAGGCGAACCGACAAGCGTTCGCCGGCACTTTGCAGATTCCCGGGAGACAATATCAATGACGGCGAAATTCGATCCCTTCACCGCCGCAAGCACGACGCGGCGCCGTTTCCTTGCGGGCGCCGCGGGCCTTGGCGCTCTGGCGGCCATGCCGATCAAGGTCTGGGCAGCGGGCAATACGCTCAACATCCGCACCTATACCGAGGCCGATAATTTCGATCCTGTCGATGCTTCCGGTTTCGGCGAGGAAATGCTCTACGGTGCGATCTACCGCAAGCTGATCCAGTACACGCCGGGCAACGAATGGGGCTGGCAGCCGGACCTGGTCGAATCCATCGAGCAAACCTCCCCGACCGAAATCGCCTTCGTGCTCAAGAAAGGCCAGATGTGGTCGGACGGCTTCGGCGAAATCACCGCCGAAGACGTAAAATTCTCGCTTGAGCGGATCATCGACCCTGAAATGGAGTCCGCCATCAAGCCGGACCTCGGTTCGCTGACCGGGGTCGATGTGACCGGCACCCATTCCGGCGTGATCAGGCTCGGCACTCCGTTCGCTCCGATCTGGTCGATCGCCCTGCCGTATCTCGCCGGCACCATCGTCTGCAAGAAGGCCATCGGCCATGGCAAGCGCATCACCGATGCCGTGCCGCCGACGGTCGCCGGGCCGTACCGCGTCGCCGAACATCGTCCGGGAGACCGCTGGGTCCTGGAACGCAATCCCGAGTTTTCGGGGCCGAAGCCCGATTTCGAGAAGGTTCAGATCTTCCTGATCGACGACGAGGCGACCGCCGAAATCGCTTTCGAGGCGGGAGACCTGGATTTCACGCGCGTCGGCCTCGGCTCGATTGAAAGGCTGCGCGAAAATCCACCTGAAAACGCGAAGCTCTCCGAACACCCCTCCCTCTATTACGTTTGGGTGGGCATGAACATGGAGAGCCCCAAGCTGAAGGACATTCGCGTGCGCCAGGCGATCCAGCATGCCATCGACGTTCCGTCGATCCTGGAAGCGGCCTATTTCGACGTCGCGGATGCCTCCACCGGCATCATCGCGCCGGGCCTCATCGGCCACCGGGAGGAAAGCCTCGTCGCCCCGAGCGCCGATTTCGCCAAGGCCCGGGCGCTTCTGGACGAAGCCGGCGTCGATACGCTCGACCTGAAGCTCGACGTGCTGAACAAGTCCACATGGACGACGGCAGCCCAGGTGATCCAGGCCACGCTTGCGGAGGTCGGCATCAACCTGTCGATCGGCGTGCATGAATCCGGCTCCTTCTGGACCCTTGGCAACGAAGGTGACGGCGACCGCTGGAAATCGCTGGAACTTGTGCTCAACCGTTTCTCGATGACGCCCGATCCCTATTACGCGACCGCATGGTTCACCACGGAGCAGATCGGAAAGTGGAACTGGGAGCGCTTCTCCAACGAGGAGTTCGACCGCCTGCACGAGGAAGCTAAGGCGGAAACCGACGTTGCCGAACGGGACCGCATGTACAAGCGCATGCAGGACATCATGGAAGAGTCCGGGGCCTATCGCTTCATCACCCACGAAGCGGCGCCCAATCTCTACAGCACGGCCATCAAGCCGGCGCTGCGCCCGGATTCGCAGCCGCTGATCCAGTTCTTCGCCAAGGCATGATGAGGCAGCCCGGACGGTTCATGCCGCCCGGGCTGTTCAACCGGACGAAAGGTTCAAGCGGAAAGCGGCGATGGGTCGATACATTATTCAACGCGTGGCGCTTGGGCTCGCGATCCTCCTGGTTGCCATCTCCGTTCTTTACGCGTTGATGATCACCTTGCCCGGAGACCCGACGACGGTCTTTCTGGGTCCGCGCGCTACGGATGAAATGCGCGCCGTATTTTCCGAACGCCTGGGCCTGAACAACCCCGTTCCCGTCCAGATCCTCCAGTTCTGGGGCCGCATCTTCAGTGGGGACCTCGGCGAGGACGTCTTGCGCAACCGTCCGGTCGCGACGCCGGTTTTCGCCGCGCTTCCCAACACCTTGATACTGGTGCTCGCCTCCATCGGCTGGTCGGCGGCACTCGGCATCCTGCTCGGCGCTTTTTCCGCCGCCTGCCGCAACTCGCTGGTCGACCGCGTGACCGGCGTTTTGTCGGTCGCAATGCTTGCCGCTCCCTCCTTCGTCGTCGCGCTCTGGAGCCTCCTGATCTTCGCGGTCGTCCTGAACTGGTTTCCGGCGATCGGGGCGGGCGAGCACGGCGATCTCGCGGACCGGATCCACCATCTCGTCCTGCCGTCATTCGCCATCGGCCTGGCATGGGTCGGCTATATCGCGCGCATCGTGCGCGCTTCCATGCTTGAGGTTATGGGCGAAAACCATATCCGCACGGCGCGCGCCTTCGGGCTTCCCCCCCACAAGATCATCTACCGATACGCCCTGCGCATTGCCGTCCTGCCGGCGGTTTCCGTGCTGGGCGTGGGTGTCGGCGGCCTGCTGTCGAGCGCCGTTTTCGCCGAGATCGTCTTCGCGCGGCCCGGCATCGGCCGGCTGATCTACGAATCCGTCATCAGCCGCAATTATCCGGTCGTCATGGGCTCCATGCTGGTCGCGATCGCCTTTTTCGTGATGTGCACGCTGGCGGCCGATCTGGTGAACGCCATGCTCGATCCACGCCTCAGGACGTCGAAGAAATCATGAGCATCGCAGAACGCAGCTCCTTCAAATACACGGCTGTCGGCCGGCTCATGTCCGATCCCCTCGCCGTGGCCGCCGTCACGATCATCGCGCTGCTCGTGCTGTGCGCTGTCTTCGCCGATGCCATCGCCCCTTATGACTACAAGGCGCTCAACGTACGCGAACGGTTCGCACCGCCCTCGTTCGTTCACCTGTTGGGCACCGACAATCTCGGCCGCGATACGTTCTCCCGCCTTCTCTTCGGCGCGCGCATCGCGCTCTTCGTCGGGCTCACCTCCGTCGGTCTCGCCGCGTTGATCGGGCTGATGCTCGGCATGGTCGCAGGCTTCGGGCCGCGCTGGCTGGACAACGCGATCCTCTTTCTTTTCGACACGCTGCGCGCCTATCCGACCATCATTCTGGCACTCGCGCTCGGCGCGTTGCTGCCGCCGGGTCTCGGCACGGTGATCCTCGTGGTCGTCCTCACCACATTCAGCGAATACGGCCGCGTCGCGCGAACGCAGACACAGGCTCTCAGTGCGCAGGAGTTCATCGACGCCGAACGCGCCATGGGCGCTTCGCCGGCGCGGATCCTTTTCATGCACATCCTGCCGAACGTGCTCGGCCCCTTCTTCATTCTCGCCGCGATCAACCTGCCCGTCGTCATCACGATAGAGGCCGGCATGAGCTTTCTCGGCGTCGGCGTGGCGCCGGGTACGCCGAGTTGGGGAGCGACGCTGAAGGACGGTTTCGACTACATCCGCAACACGCCCTGGCTCATCGTTTCCGGTGGCATCCCTCTCGTTCTGGTCACGCTCGGCTTTACGTTTCTGGGCGAATCCCTGCGTGACGTTCTCGATCCGAAGCTGAGGAAAGAGCGGTGAAGGCAGCTCTCGATATCCGTGACCTGTCGGTCGACTATCATACCCGTGCCGGCAGGCTTCATGCGCTTCGCAATGTCGATCTTCTCGTGCCCGACGGCGAGGTCGTCGGGCTCGTCGGCGAATCCGGCTGCGGAAAGTCGACGTTGATCTCGGCCGTGTTGCGGCTGCTCGCCGAAAACGCGGAAGTGCCCGGGGGCGAGATCGTTCTGGACGGAACGGACCTGCTTTCCTTGAGCGATGCGGAAATGCGCCTGCGCCGCGGTCGTGACGTTTCGGTCGTCTTCCAGGATCCGATGACGGGGCTCAATCCGGTACTCACCATCGGCCGGCAGATGATCGATATTCAGCATCGCGAAGCGCTGTCGCGCGCGGCCAGGCGCGAGCGGGCGGTCGACATGCTCGCGCGCGTGCGCATCCCCGATCCGGCAAGCCGCATGGATTCCTACCCGCACGAGTTGTCCGGCGGGATGCGCCAGCGCGTGGCGATCGCCATGGCGCTGATGATGAATCCGAAGCTTTTGATCGCCGATGAACCGACGACGGCGCTGGATGCGACGCTCGAGGTGCAGATCATCGAGCTTCTGCAGGAGCTTCAAGGCGAGATCGGCTGCGCGATCCTTTTCATCTCCCACCACCTTGGCGTGATCGCCGAACTGTGTCAGCGCGTCGTCGTCATGTATGCCGGCAGCGCTGTCGAGGAAGGCGGGGTTCGCGACATCTTCCACGCACCCGCCCACCCATACACGAAGGCCCTGCTCGACTGCGATCCGGGCCGGATCAGGGAACGCAGGCAAACGCTTCCCTCCATACCGGGCAGCCTGCCGGATCTGACCGCGCCGCCGCCGGGCTGCATATTCGCCGATCGATGTACGAAAGCCGATGCCGGATGCGGCGCGACGCAGCCGCCTCGCATCGATACCGCGCCCGGGCATTGGGCAACGTGCCACTTCGCGGAGGCCATGCGATGAGCGGACCGCTGCTGAAGCTCGAAGGCCTCCATGTCCGTTTCTCCGCTGCAAGGGGGATCAGGAGCCTCCTCGCCGGTCGCGAGAAACAGACCTTCGACGCGGTGGCGGGCGTGTCGCTGGAGATCGAACCGGGAGAGTGCCTCGCCATCGTTGGCGAAAGCGGTTCCGGCAAGACGACGCTTGCGCGCGCGATCAACGGCCTGACGCCGATCGCCGAAGGCAAGGCATGGATTTCCGGCGAACCTTTGCATGACAAGCCGGACTGGACTGCCGTGCGCAGGCAAACGGCGATGATGTTTCAGGATCCGGTCGGCTCGCTCAGTCCGCGAATGACGGTGCGCAACCTCATCCTCGAGCCTTTCCGCATCCACGGGATCGCCATTGGAGAGCCGGAACGAAAGGCGCGGAAACTGCTCGCCGCCGCCGGGCTGTCGCAGGAGTTTCTCGACCGCTATCCGCACCAGCTTTCGGGCGGACAGGCCCGGCGCGTCGGTGTCGCCCGGGCGCTCGCCCTTGACCCCGCGCTCCTTCTCGCGGACGAGCCGACCGCGGGCCTCGATGTTTCCGTTCAGGGCGAAATACTGACGCTTTTGAACAAGCTACGCGGCGAACTTGGGCTCGCCATCCTCATCATCACCCATAATCTCAATATTATCCGTCACGTGGCGGACCGGATCGGCGTGATGTATCTCGGCCGGCTGATCGAGACTGGTCCCGTGGAGGAAGTGTTCGCAAACCCCGCCCACCCCTATACGCGCGCGCTGCTCGCCGCCAATCCGGAACCCGATCCGGACGCGAGGCTCACCCGCATCGCCTTGAAGGGGGAAGTGCCGTCGTTGCTCGCCCGGCCCAAGGGGTGCGAGTTTCACCCGCGCTGCCCCTGGGCCCACGAGGATTGCGCCACGAGAGCGCCGGATCTTGCATCGGTTTCCGGCGCCCGGCGCAAGGCGCGTTGCCTGCATCCGTTTCCCGATTTCGAATGCCGCTCGGAGGCGGCCGGCGGGAAGTGACCCAGAGCTCCCGGCGGCTCGTTTGAAAAACAGTCGCGGGAAAAAGCGACGCTGGCAGCTTATCCCCGCCCGCCCGCATTGGCGTATGATCGGCAGGCCAGCCCGTGCTGGAGCGCCGTTCCGTCTCCCGCGTCCCTTCCATGATCGACCGGTCAGGCTTGGAAGCGGAAGCCGTCGGCGGTCAGTGCGCCGGATCGACGTCACGCGGCGTTATCGAGTGCCCTCATCGGGAGTGATCGCCACTCCGTCGCCCGCCTGCTCGCACCGCCCCGGAATATCGGCTTAGGAGAATTCTGAAGAACCTTTTTCGACCTCGATCGCGTCGAAAATGCCGTTTGCGGAATTGTCCTCGCCGCGTCCCTCCGCGAGGGTAAGGTCACGGATGCCTGCACTTCATTATCGCGTTCGACAATAAGCGCCGACTTGCCGAAAACGTCTTGGCGGCTTTACGTTGTTTCCGTAACGTACCGATTATCAGCTCCGCCCATCTGCCGCGCGCCAGGTCATGGACTTATAAATAAAGCTGGAATGGCGCTTTCTGTAATCCGATAGAAATTCAAACGGCCTGGCGAATATATATGTCTGATCTAATGGATAAAATATTCCGTTTTGCCAATGGACTATTTTCAAACGCACTGGAAGGCGATATTCGAAAGAATAAGCGGAAATTCGAATTATCCGCCAACGCCGGAAACCTAGAGTATATTTCGGAATTTATTTTATATACCTATGAAGGGGAGCTTGGAGTGGAATGCAATTCCGGAGAAATACTACAAAAGTTTAGAATCCTGAAAAACCGACCGCGAATGAGGAAAGAGTTTTTCCGACCTCAAATTCCGAGCATCCCGGCAATACTTAAAAAGAAAGGGCGCGCTTTTGACTCCATCGTAGCAGTCAATCATGCGTTGCCCGCCGATTTCCGGACATTGTGCCTGGTCGTTTTTGCTAATAGAACCTTGTTTGAACTTTCCGGAATACCGGAAGGAACACCACTTTTCGTAAGCCTGAAGATCGGCGCATTGCCCCATATGCAGGATGCGCTCGAAGCCGGTTATTTCTTGCCGGGAGCAACTTTGATGACTTGGCAGCGGGAGTTTGTGAAAGCAGACAAGATATATGAGCTGGATTTTCAGATACCGTCCAAGGCGGTAATCCTGAAAACTTCCCAGCGGATGAGAAATACGTTCGATATTAGTGCCGCCACTGAAAATTCAGTTGTTTTCATGCTTTCCAGACATGAGTCATTTCCAGAATCCGAATTCGTCGAAGAACTTCGGAAGGAGAAACTCTTCGACGCGCACGAGGTTCGATTTATCGACCCCGATCAAGCGAAGCTTGGCGATATCGTCGAATCCGTGGCAAACGCCACCTGCGTAATTGGCCCTACTTCGCCCTACTTGGCAGCCGCAATATTTCGCCTGCCTGAAAAGCCTTCCCTTATCGAAATTACGGAAGATGGAAAACCTACCGCCTTCAACAAAGAACTGATTTGCTCTTTGGACGGAAAATACTTGTCGACGTCGAAGAACGTTACCGAAATTTTGTCAGCAATAAAGGCGATACATCAAAACAGACATTTCGATAAGCATAAAGGGGAATGATACTTCTCCGGATATGACGTTTACGGCGGCAGGGCACATTCTCATCGACGGAAACTCCAAGAACCGACTTCCACTCATGATAAGGGCGCAACTCGCCTGAAGATTAAATATCCTTGAGAAGGCGCAGCGCATCGTAGATCGCCGCATGCGTGTTGCGCGCGGAGACGGCGTCTCCGATCCGGAAAAGCTGGAATTCACCGTCCGGGTTACGGACGACCGACTGCGGCATACCGGCGATCAGGTCTTCATGCGATATCTCACCGAGGTTCGAGGAGGCCGGCTTGAGTTCGAAGTAGAGTTCATCCAGCGGGATGGTCCCGTGGTTGATAACCACCTGGTCGAACGTTCTTTTCCTGGCAATACCGCCATAGTCGCTGCCGACATGGGCAATCAGGTGATTGCCGTCCTTCTCTACCCCATCAAGGCGGTAAGTAACCGTGAAGGTGACATCCAGTTTTTGAAGCGAGCGCATGTACGGCACAAGATTCATGGCCATGACCTCGGGCGCGAACGCGCGGTCGGGCGTCATGATCTCGACCCTGGCTCCGGCGTTCGCAAGGATTTCAGCGGCCTGCAGCCCCGCATGATCGCCGGCGTCGTCGTAGACGAGAACGTCGGTCCCCGGCTTCACGTCTGCGGAGATGATATCCCAGGATGAAACGACGAGTTCATTGCCCTTTGACAGCACCTCGGTATGCGGCATTCCGCCCGTGGCGATGATGACGACGTCGGGCTTTTCCTCCCTGACGGCGCCGGCCTCGGCCCAGGTGCTGAAGCGGAAGGCCACCCCGTGCTTCTCACACTGCGCCATGCGCCAGTCGATGATGCTGATCATCTCCTTGCGGCGCGGACTTTGCGCGGTCAGGCGGATTTGCCCGCCGGGATCGCCTGCGGCTTCGAAGACGACGACGTCGTGTCCGCGCTCCCCTGCAACCCGTGCCGCCTCCATTCCGGCCGGTCCCGCACCGACGATGACGACCTTCTTGCGCTTTTCCGCCCTAGAAACGGTGTGCGGCATGGAAAGCTCGCGCCCGGTCGCCGCGTTGTGGATACAGTAGGCGGCGCCACCCTGGTAGATGCGGTCCAGACAGTAGTTCGCTCCGACGCAAGGGCGGATCTCGTCCTCCCGCCTCTCCATGATCTTGCGAACGATATGCGGGTCCGTCATGTGCGCGCGGGTCATGCCGACCATATCGAGCTTTCCGCTTGCGATCGCATGGCGCGCGGTCGCCACGTCCGGGATCTTCGCGGCATGAAAGGTCGGGAAGTTTGTGGCTGCGCGAACTTCGCCCGCGAAATCCAGATGCGGGGAGTTGGCCATGCCCTGAATCGGGATCACGTCGGTGAGGCCGGCGTCGGTATCGATATGCCCCCTGACGACGTTCAGGAAATCCACCATGCCGCTGTCCTTGAGGCGCCTGGAGATTTCCAGCCCGTCCTCCCGGGTCAGGCCGCCTTCGAGCATTTCGTCGCCCGTGTAGCGGATGCCGACGATGAAATCGGGACCGACACGCTTGCGGATTTCCTTCAGCACGTCGAAGGCGAAGCGCAGCCTGTTGTCGAGCGAGCCGCCGTAAGGACCTTCGAGTTCGTTCGTCAGGGGAGACCAGAACTGGTCCATGAGGTGGCCGTAGGCCTGCAGTTCGATACCGTCCATGCCGCCGGCCTTCATGCGTTCGGCGGCATCTGCGTAATCCTTGATGATCCGCTCGATGTCCCAGTCTTCCATCTTCTTGGGAAATGCGCGGTGAGCCGCTTCCCGGTGATGGGAGGGGGATAAGACCGGCAGCCAGAACCCCTTGTCCCAGCGCGTGCGGCGGCCGAGATGGGTAAGCTGGATCATGATCGCAGCGCCCTCTTCGTGCACCGCGTCCGTCAATTCCTTTATCCACGGCACCACCTCGTCCTTGTAGACGAGAAGGTTGTTGAAGACCGGCGGACTGTCCTTCGAAACAGCTGCGGAGCCGGCGGTCATCGTCATGGCCACGCCCCCCCTTGCCCGCTCGGCATGATAGGCGCGGTACCGCTCCTTCGGCATCCCGTCTTCCGGGTACGCAGGCTCATGCGCCGTCACGATGATGCGATTGCGCAGCGTAAGGTGCTTGAGCTGAAAAGGCTGAAGAAGAGGATCTTTCGACATCCATCGCGCTCCAATCCGGATGAGTGAGCGAAGAATAAGGGAAAATGTACACTTATGTCAATTTAATGATCATAATGGCACTTCTAATTGACGTATGTGTACATTTAAAATATGAAACAATGTCATGGAGCAGTCTTCGAACGATAGCGGCTGGCGTGGATCTGCGGATGTCTGGCTGAGCGCGGCATACGAGGCGCTGTTGCTCGGCGGTGTCGATGCCGTCAAGATCCTGCCACTGGCGAAAAAGCTCGGCCTGTCCCGCACAAGCTTCTACTGGTTCTTCAAGGACAGGGAGGAACTGCTTGAAGCCCTGCTCGCGCGGTGGCGAGAAAAAAACACGGGCAACCTGGTCAACCGGGCCGGCGCCTACGCCGAAACGATCGCGGAGGCGATGCTGAACGTCTTCGATTGCTGGCTGGACGGCGAGCTGTTCGATTCAAGATTCGAATTCGCGGTCAGGAGCTGGGCTCTCCAATCCTCCGAATTACTGGCCGAGGTTCAAAAGGCCGATCGGAAACGCTTGGACGCCCTCACCCAAATGTTCGTGAAATTCGGGCAAGACGAAAGCCGCGCCGATGTCCGTGCACGCACGATCTACCTTGTTCAGATCGGATACATCTCGATGCAAACGGAGGAAGACATTTCCGTGCGCATGAAACGCATCCCTGAATACGTGGAAATTTTCACCGGTCAAGCGCCGGAGCAAAGAGAACTCGACCGCTTCTTCGCGCGCCACGGCTATTCCGCGTAGCGGCGGCGGGATGCCAACTCGCGCGATATCTTGAGGACTGGCGTGCACTCCCCTCACCCGCCGCGTTTTCAGGGAAGTTCCGACGTCGAAGCTCTTTCCGCCTCTTGATCCGGGCCGGCGAAAACTCAGGAACAGGATCGTCTTCGGCGCACACACAGCCAATATGGCCGAAGGCGGCATTCCGACCGAACGATGCGTGGGGTATTGCGTCGCCCCGCGCCAGGTGCCCTACGCCTTCTTCAAGGGAAGGAAGGCCGCATTGGAGTTATGACGAAGCGCCAGCAATACCCGCCCCGAAGCATTCCAAAATGAGATCAGGCGCATTCTCTCCATTTTTTGACGCCAGATTTCGCCGTGTCACTCTTCCCCGGCGCGCCACTCTTTCCAGCGCAGTAGCGCATTGGCGCCGATCTGCTGAAACGGCTGTGGCGGCAGGCGCCTGGGACCCGCCTCATTCGTGAAGTGCTCGGTGATGGCGCTGGTTTGCCCGCAGGCAAGCTCTGCCGCGCCGATGCCGGTCAACGTACCACGGGTGGTGCCGAGGCCGTTTTGAACACAGCCGGAATATACGCCCTCTTCAATCTTGCGCATGACCGCTACGCCGTTAAGGCTTAGGCAAAGGTGCCCCGCCCAGGCATATTCCATGCGCATTCCCGCCAGCTGCGGAAAGCGCCGGTCGAACTTGCGTTGCATGACTTTGGCGGCTCGCGCCATCTCCGCCTTCGACGGCAGGGCGTTCGGCCGCACGGTGGCGCAAGTGCGCGTCAAGATGCGGCTGCCGCCCTGCCCCTTGTCGATCTTGCGCACGGTCGTTCCCATCGGATCCGAAGGGGTGATCCCCCAGCGCGGCTTCCCGCCGATCCTTGCCAGCGCAGCATCGTCCAGTTCGGCCGTCATCACCGCATAGAGGAAGAGTTGCACCAGTCGCCCCCGCTCGATGCCGAAGCTCTCCAGATGTCCGTTCACCGTCAGGATCACCCGCGAGGTGCTGATGCTCCCTTTTCGGGTTGCAACCCGCCATGCGCCGCCCTGCCGTTCAAAGCCGACGACGGGGCTGTTCTCGAAGATTTCGACCCCGCGCGCCGCAAGCCCGGTCCCCACTCCCCGAATATAGCCTGCCGGCTGCAGCATCACCGTTCCCGGCGTGAACAGGCCCGAGATATAGTGACGCGATCCCGTCAGCTCATACATCTGCCCGGGATCCAGCATTTCGCTGGCCTCTCCTAGTGAGGCGAGATGGCGGGCATAGCTTTCGTTATGGGCCTGCGCCATCGCGCTCGCGGCACCGTTCACCTTTCCGGCCGGATCGAAATAGCGGGTATCGATTCCGTATTCCTCGACAGCCTCACGGGCGAAACCGATCGCCTGACGGTTGAGATCGATCATCGTCCGGTCTTCGCCCGCGCCGGCATAATCGTGCGAGTTCAGATTATGCGGCAGGTCGATCATAAAGCCGGAATTTCGCCCGGCCGCCCCTTCGGCCAGGCGTCCGGCCTCGAGTACCGTTATGCGCGCGCCGGGCTGCAACTGTGTCAGCCTGCGTGCCGCGGAAAGCCCGGCAAAGCCGCCGCCGACAATCACGAAATCGGCGGTCCGGTCACTTTCAAGCTGCCGCGCCTGCGCTTGCGGCGCAAGTATCGCGTTCCAGGCTGCCGGCCCTTGCTGGACCGGCAGGCGTCGGGCGCAATAGCGGCTCAATCCACGGCCTCGTCACTACCGTCGCTGAGATCGAGCCAGATCGTCTTGCCGCTGCCGAGGCTTTCCATGGCCGCAAGCTCGCGGCACTCACGCTTCATCGGTTTGGCCAGGCGGGTCGGTGCCCGCTTGCGCTCTCCCGCAGCCGGTAGATCGGTCATTCGGCAGCCCTCGTGTCGGACGTGGATTCGGCATCGATGGCGGCAACGGTTTGCTGTAGAACGCGCACGACCTGTTCAAGCGAACGCTTTTCGTCCTCGTCGAGGGGCTTGAGCGGCGGGCGCGGCGGGCCGGCGCGATGGCCGTTCAGCTCGCAGCCATGCTTGATGCATTGGATGAACTTTCCGCCCTGTTCGAGGACCCGCATCAGCGGCATCATCGCAGACATGATCCGGCGTCCCTTGTCGAAATTGCCTTCAACGGCACAAGCCCTCCATAGGGCCATATGCTCGGCCGGCAGGAAGTTCGATCCACCGCACACCCAACTGCGGGCACCCCAGGCAAAGAACTCCAGCGCCTGATCGTCCATGCCGCAGGACATCTGGATATGCGGATAGTCGCACGCCAGAAGATGCACGCGGTTGATGTCGCCCGAACTTTCCTTGATGGCGCGGAAGTTGCGGCTGGGGCCGACGCGGTCGAGAAACTCTTCGCCCATGTTGACGCCCATCCGACCCGGATAGTTGTAGAGCATGATCGGCAGGTCCGCGGCCTGGTCGATGGCGAGCGCATTCAGCGCATTTTCGCGCTCCGTCGGCACGGAATAGGGCGGAGACCCGACAAGGATGGCATCTGCGCCGATTTTGGCCGCCGTCTCGGCCATCTTGATCGAATCCGGCAACCGGATTGCAATGGTGCCGATGATCAACGGCACCCTGCCCCCGATTATCTCTTTGGAGAGCGCCGCCATTTCGACTCGCTCTTCCATGGACTGGGCGTAATATTCTCCGGTCGAACCACCGTTGATGATGCCGTTAACGCCCGAGGCGATCAGAAACTCGATCATCGCGGCGAATGCGTCGCGGTCGATGGCGCCGTCCTCACGATGCGGCGTGATGACGGGCGTGTATATGCCTTCGAATTTCATTGCGCTTCCCTCTTGTCCTGGATACCCGGCACGCTGCCTAGCGGAATGCGTAAGCCTGCAGGGGTGACGAAGCTTTCGATCTCTGCGCGCGAAAGTTCCCAATGCGCGACGGCCAGCTCTGCAGCGGTATCCGCGTCGCCCGCCTCAATCAGTTCGATGAGCCGATCGTGCTGGTCGGCGGCGACAGCGCGCTGTTCGGCAAGCGCCCGGTTTCGCGGGCTATAGAACGTCATGCCGATCCGGGTGTGGTCGATCAGCAGCCGGCGCAGGCTCGGCGCCAGATACTCGTTGTCCGCCATCTCTCCGATGATCGCGTGAAAACGCTCGTTCATCAGCGCGCGTTCGGCCGTATCGCCATCGCGGATCGCGGCGCGAAACAGCAGCTGCGTATCCTTTAGCCGCATGATCTGGCTCGGTTTCGCGTGTTCGGCGGCCAACCGCGTCACCGCGGCATAGATCATCGGCGCCGCGACGAAAAAATTCCTGAGCGTCTTGTGCGTCATCGGCGCGACCTGCGCGCCGCGATTTTCGTAGAGCACGACAAAGCCGTCGCCCGCGAGTTGCCGCAGCACCTCGCGCAGCGGCGGGCGGGAGATCCGATAGGCTTCCGCAAGCCGGGTCTCGTCGAGATAGCTGCCAGGCTCCAACTCCTGCGTGAGGATCCGCTTCCGCAGATCCTCCAGGCAGATCGCCTTTTTGCTCCTGGTGTCGTCGCTCACCTGCGCCCTCCTGGCTGACGGCCCCGCCGAAAAAATGGGCGCCAGAGAATAGCTCGAAGTTTCCAGCTTCGGGGAAATGCCTGTCCATGATTTGTAGTCTTAAAATATACATATTGTCTACAATCGAATTATTGCTGTTTCAGGGAGGAGCCTTACGAACCTGCCAACCGAAGGAACTGTCATCCGATATGAGAACATCCGGATGATATTTGGCGAGAAACGACGCGGTCACTCCGGCCATCACCGGTTTGACGACTTGCCTTCCTGAAATTGGCTGCTCTTCCTCTTCGGCATCAAAATGAATCGCCAGGACACACAAAGCCTCGTGGCGCCTTACGCCCGATCGACGATCTCGAAGAAAAAGGAAACGGCTTGTGCGCGGATGAAGCTCAAGGGCTGCACACTGCACGGCCTGCGCACGATACACGCAACGCTCGTCGCCGAAGCCGGCAAGGGCTCGAAGGTCATCGCCGCGACCACCGGCCACCGGCGGCTTGCGGTGGTGGAACACTACACACGCGGCGCCGATCAGGAGAAACTTGCGCGCGAAGGCATCGGTGCGCCGCCGAACGTCTCCAGAACGTCGAGTGTCAAACCTTGAGACAAAGTGCCAAGCCCCGTTTTGAGGCTCTTCGTAAATCTTTTAAAATTCAGGGAGGTATGGCGCACCGGGGAAGATTCGAACTCCCGACCCCCAGATTCGTAGTCTGGTGCTCTATCCAGCTGAGCTACCGGTGCTTATATGGATCGGGCTTGCAGCGATAAGCCTATTTTGAAATCATAAGCTTATTCGTGCCGCGTTTCGCGTTTGAAACGCTCCCGAACAGGGCGCTACCTCTACTCTGCTATTTCAGCGAATGCAAGGGCGTCGTCCGGAATTTTTCGCTGACAAGCAAGCCTGTTGAAAAAGCGCCCTGAGCGGTTTGCGCGAGAGGCGGAAACGATCACGAAGCTCGCTGCCGCTTCGCTCTCGCGCGCCATTGCTCCAGGTCCACGGCACGATCGGGCACGACGATCTCGAATGCCGTGCCCGGCCCATTCGCATCCACCAGCCGGATAGCGCCGCCATGAGAGCGCACGAGTTCCGCCGCGATCGCCAATCCAAGGCCCGTCCCGCCGCGTTTCGTCGAAGCCTGGAACGGACGGAAAAGAGATGCCTTGACCCTCTCCGGTATGCCCGGCCCGGTGTCGCTGACGTTGATGGAGACAACGCCTCCCTCGCGCTCCGCCTCGATTGCGATGCGGCAGACAAGCGCCGGATCGCTCTTCGCTTCCAAAGCCTGCATTGCGTTGCGCGACAGGTTCATCAAAACCCTGAACATCTGATCCGGATCGGCATCGATCTCGACTTCGTCGCCGACCAGATTTTCGAAGCGAATGGTTTCGTGCGTTGTCAGGCCCAGAACGTCTCCGACATCGTCCACCACGCGCCTCAAGCGCACCAGCCTGCGTTGTGGCGGCGCTTCGCGCGTACTGCCATAGGCAAGGACCGACTGCGTGTAGCCGATTGCCCGGTCGAGCGCCGCGATGATCTTCGGAGCGATTCGCTTCGCGGTCGGGTCAGGGCTTGCCTCGAGCCTTTCGGAAAAGAGTTGCGCCGACGCGAGCAGGTTTCTCAGGTCATGATTGATTTTGGAAACCGCAAGGCCAAGGTCCGCGAGATGTTGCTGCTGGTTGAGCGTATCCTTTAGCGCGCGCTGCATCGCCTCCAGGCGGGTTTCGGCATCGCCCAGTTCGTCCTTTCGGCCGGAGGGCACTATAATCCGCGAAGCGTCGTCCGGCGCCTCGGCAAAGCGGGCCATCGAACTTGTGAGGCGCTGCATCGGCCTCAGGAAAAGCCACCGAAGCGAAAGATAGACGAGCGTCGCCGTAATCGCGGAAATGAACAGCGAGAGCCCCAGAATTCGCACGGAAAACGCAAGCATGTCGTCGCGAAGCAGTTTTTCCGGCAAAA
The DNA here is from genome assembly GCF_009826895.1 of Stappia sediminis. Taxonomy (GTDB): domain Bacteria; phylum Pseudomonadota; class Alphaproteobacteria; order Rhizobiales; family Stappiaceae; genus Hongsoonwoonella; species Hongsoonwoonella sediminis. The sequence goes on from NZ_WUMV01000007.1 coordinate 328,862, forward strand.
CCATGTCCACTCGCGCACCGGAGCCCATCTGGCTTCGGCCGATAACGCGCATAAGCCCGCCGCCGTCTCCAAGCAGGATTTCAAAGCTCTCCCGGATTGCGCGCGGCGGCGACATCGCGCTCATATCCGCCGTGCTGCCGATCTCCAGCGGGGCATCGCTTCGCGCGATCAGGCGTCGGCGATCGCCCTCGTCGAGCGAAATTGCAACCGCGCCCGTCGCCCGCAGGAGTTCTTCCTGCAGGCGGGGGGCAAGCGTGTTCGTCTCGGTCAGAACGGAAGCGGCGACGCCTGCCGTCGTCAGGCGTTCGTTGAGCCAGTTATTGCGGAAATTGGCAATGGACGGGACATAGATCATGACCTCGCTCAGCATCACGAACACGATCGTCAGGATGAGGAGCTTTCCCGAAAGCCCTGCCCAGTTCCGGCGCGTTTCTTCCGGCGCCGGGCGCATCGTGTCTTCGGGAGTGTCCTTTGCCGGTTGAGCCCCGTTTTTTGTCGACCTAGCGTTGGCCTCGCCTTCGTTCACGTTCTGCCGTCTCCAAGGTGTTCAAATGCCCGTCCCAGGCAGGGCCAGTCTAACCGAACTTGGCAAGAAAGCCTATGACGCGCCGAATCCAGGGGTTGCTAGGCGCTTGCGAATAATAGGATATCGCGGCCCGCTTCACGACCTCGCTGAGTGACGGGTAAGGCGAAATCATGCCCGCGAGCTGGCCGACGCTCAGCTTGCGCCCCACGGCAAGCGACATGAGGTTCATGATCTCTCCGGCCGAGGCGCCGACGACATCCGCGCCCAGAAGCCTGCCTCGCGCTCCGACAACCAGTTTCACGAATCCTTCCGTCGCGCCGGCGGCCTGTGCACGGTCGTTCTGGGCGTATTTCGCCTCGAGCACCTTCACCTTGTTGCCGAAACGGCTGCGCGCTTCCGCTTCCCCGAGGCCGATATGCGCGATCTCGGGATCGGTATAGGTAACCCATGGAATGATGTCACGATCATAGGTGACGGGCAGACGAAACAGGATCGAGCGAATGACGAGGCCGGCCTGGTATCCGGCAACATGGGTGAACTGAAGGCCACCTGCGATGTCGCCAATCGCGAACACCTTGCGATTCGTGGTCCGCAGCCCTTTGTCGACCGTGATTCCGCTATGCTCGTAAGCGATGCCTGCTTTTTCAAGGTCGAGCGTATCGGTGTTCGGCTTGCGGCCGGTAGCCACCAGCACATGCGAGCCTGCTATTTCACGCTCGCCGTCACCTGCCTCGACAACGACGCGGACTTCGCCGTCCGTTCCCGAAAGCTGTCTGACGGCGGTTTTCTCAAGAAGCTCAACGCCCTCACCGCGCAGGCTTTCGATAACCAGGGCCGTGGCCTCGGGATCTTCGCGAGGAAGCGCGCGTTCCGCCTCCACCACGGTGACTTTCGCACCAAGGCGGCGATGCGCTTGCGCAAGTTCCAGGCCGATCGGGCCCGCGCCGATCACGATCAGATGTTCCGGGCAAACCGTCAGATCAAAGATCGTTTCGTTCGTGAGATAGGGAACTTCGTCAAGCCCGGATATCGGCGGGATGGCGGGGCGGGATCCTGCCGCGATCACGAAGCGGCGAGCCCTGATGGTCGTCTCTCCGGCTTGCACTTCGTCTTTTGAAACGAACTTTCCGGCTTCCTGGATGACGGTAACGCCCAGCCCCTCGAACCGTTCGACAGAATCATGCGGAGCGATCGCCGCAATAACGGATTGGACGTGATCGTGGACCTGGGCGAAATCAACGTTCACGCCATCCGCATTTATCCCGAGTTCCGAGCCCGTTCGGGCGATCTGTGCCCGCCGAGCGGCAGAAATCAAAGCCTTTGAGGGAACGCAGCCGTAGTTCAGGCAGTCGCCTCCCATCTTTCCCTTTTCGATGAGAACGACATCCACGCCGAAGGCCGCGGCCGCGGCTGCAACGGTCAGCCCGCCCGATCCTGCTCCGATCACGCAGATATCGGGTGTCAGAACCCGTGCCATTCAGTCTCCCTTCGGTATGAACTCGCCAGGAATCGCACGCCGCCCGGGGCGTCGAACCTCCTGGTTCTAATCTTTGTGGGCCCGTTTGGCGGCTCGCCATTTCTTGAGGATAACCGGGATGAGCGAGACGACGCCCAGCGCGGCAAACGCCAATACGAGTTCCTTCGTAACGAGCGCGGACAAATCGATCCGGCAGGTTCCCGCTTCGGCACATCCTGGATTTGCGGCTTCCTGCGCTTCGATCACGCTATCGAGCCCGGCGCCCACGAAGGAATAGGCATATGTACCCGGCAGGATGCCGAAGAACGTCGCGACGATATAGGTCGACAATGGGACGCGAAAAAGCGCCGGCGCGATATTCACGAGCCAGAATGGAAATATCGGCGTAAGGCGCAGGAACAGGAGATAATGGAATGCATCCTCGCGAAATCCGTCGGCAAGGCGGTTGACGAAAGGGCCCGCCTTGTCCTTGAGCGCATGCCCCAGCGAACTGCGCGCCGCGACGAAGATGAGGCACGCGCCGACGGTTGCCGCGATCGCCGTAAGCGTGCCGGCGGCAAGCCACCCGAACAGGAAGCCGCCAAGGATCGTCAGGAACGACGCACCGGGAAAAGATAGCGCGACCGAGGCGATATAGACGGCAATATATGTGAGCATCGCGGCCACCAGGTTGCCTTCCACCATTCCAAGCAGCCGTGCGCGTTCGCGTATGAGGCTGGAAAGTGTCAGATGCTCGTGCCAACCTTGTTGGAAACCCACGGCCATCAGCAGGGCGATCACGCAGATCGGCGCCCATCGCCTGAACTTCGGCCAGATGCCCTCCCGCGATGACGGGCCGGACGGATCGTTCATTTGGTCCTCCGCACGGGGCCCGGATGCGCGGCCGCGTTCAAGCTGCATCATTAAGGCCCCAATCGTAAACATAGTCGGAAATACGCCGCGCCTCATCGAGCTTGCCGGCCAATTCGGGGCGGGCATAGTCGCGCCAATGGCCGATCAGGTCGGAATTGCCGCCAAAATCCTCCGAAAACCAATTGTAGATCTTTGAGGCCGTGACCCGCCCGTCCACCACGTTTACGCCGCGTGGGTGATTGATATAGTCGGCGGCGCCGGCATCCAGCATCGCATCGAGCCTTGCGCCGGTGAACGCTTCGAGCTGCAGGTTGGGACAGCCGAGCGATGCGCAATTCACCGCATAGTGCACACGCTTGTCGCCGAAGTCCTTGCGCAGGATTTCATGCTCGATGTCGTCGAGCGAAAGTTCCCGCCCTTCAACGGTAAGGAGTTTCTTTTTCCACGGTCCGTTGGCGAACAATCCGCCACCGAGATCTATGTCGCGGATCGTGCGGACCGGATAATGCTCGAGCACCACACGCACGGTTTCCGCATTGTAGAGATTGACCCAGAAGGCGAATTGATCCGCGCGTCCGAGCGAGGAAACCTTTACCCGCTGCAACTCCATCAGGTATGCGGCCAGTTCGCCGTAGCTCTCGCGTTTGAAGGCGGCGTAGCGCACGCGGTTGATCCCGTCGCGCGAAGAGACGACATATTGCCGCAAAAGCGAGGTCCAAACGCGATCCCCGCTATCCGCAAGGACGCGTGCGGGCGCCGCGAAGGCAAGTCCTGCCGCCGCAACGCCCGCGACGAAGCCGCGCCGCGATAGTTCCACCTTTTCCGCGCGAAACTTGTAGCTTGCGGGCGGTCCGTTCATGTTTCGGCTCCGGATGCCTAGGGTCTGGCCCCTTTGGAAAAGAGGCCTTGATATGCGGGCAATTTAGGAAATGACGGAACGAAAATCCGGCGCTTCACCCTGAATTGATTGAGGATTGCGCAGCGCTCAAGTGTCCGTGAAAATTCCTTGAGAGCCTTCCTCCGCCCGCAGCGCATTGACTTCGCGTTCCGCCACCCGTATAAGCGCGCACGATCGGGACATGCCGTCCGGCGGGCTTTCAATCGGAGCCAGGCGCCACCGGTGCACGGACGCTTTCCAAGCAGAACAATTTCGCAATAAGGGCCGCGCCTTGGGCGTGAGGTAAGAACAATGAAGCGTACATATCAGCCGAGCCGTCTCGTGCGGAAGCGCCGCCACGGTTTTCGCGCGCGCATGGCGACCAAGAATGGCCGTCAGGTGCTGGCACGCCGCCGCGCCAAGGGCCGCAAGAAGCTCTCGGCCTGACGCGGTCGCGTTCAACTACATCGCGCGGAGGGGTAGCTCGTGAACGGCGAACCCGCGAACGCCGCGCTGCCGGTCTTGAAAAAGCGCTCCGAGTTTCTTGCCGTTGCCAAGGGCGGCAGGCTTGCTCGGCGCGCTTTTGTGCTACAGGCGATCGAGCGGGATGCCCCACAGGGCCTGGAGGCCGGGGTCGCGCGCGTTGGCTACACCGTTACGAAAAAGGTGGGCAACGCGGTGGTGCGCAACCGGGTCAAGCGGCGCCTCAGGGCAGCCGTTCGCGAAGCGGCCCATTGCGCGCGCCCGGGTATCGACTATGTGCTTATCGGGCGTCACGGCGCTCTCGATGCGGATTTCAGGAGTATCGTCGAGGAGCTGTCCGCGGCCCTGAAAAATCCGCGCACACGCGCCGACCCGCAACGCTCCGGAGGCCGCAGAAGGCCGAAGTCCGCCGGCAAGCAAAATTCCATTCATTAGATTCAGCGCCGTTCGAAAGGATGAACGAGACCGATGGCTGAAAACCGGAACACCATCCTCGCAATCGTGTTGTCGTTGATCGTCCTTTTGGGATGGCAATATTTCGTCGCTCAGCCGCGCATCGAGCGCGAGCGTCAGGTCGCCCAGCAGCAGACGGAAGAGCAGGCCGCGCAGACCCCGGCCGGCGCCCAGGCCCCGGCTCCCGCCACGAGCGACGGCCAGGCCACGGCGCCCAGCGCGGGCGGTGAAGCCGTACCGGCCGCCAATCGCGACACCGCGCTTGCGGCGAATTCCCGCGTGACCATCGATACCCCGCGCGTTTCCGGCTCCATCAACTTGACGGGCGGGCGAATCGACGATCTCCGCCTCAAGGATTATCACGAGACGGTGGATCCGGAGAGCCCGACGATCGTTCTCTTTTCGCCCAAAGGGTCGCCCCGTCCCTATTACGCCGACTACGGCTGGGTCGCCGATCAGGGCACGGAAGTAACGCTGCCCGGGCCCGACACGGTCTGGAGCGCGCCTGACGGTGCGGAGCTTTCGCCCTCTTCGCCAGTCACGCTTACCTGGGACAACGGTGAAGGCCTCGTCTTCAAGCGCACGATCGCGATTGACGAGAACTATATGTTTTCCGTCGCCCAGTCGGTCGAAAACGGCACGCAGAACCCGGTAACGCTTTACCCTTACGGCCTTATCTCCCGTCATGGCACCCCGCACACCACCGGATTTTATATCCTTCACGAAGGCCTCATCGGCGTTTTTGGCGAGGAAGGCCTGCGCGAGGTCGATTACAAGGACCTGCAGGAAGATGGCGACATCCGCCCCGACAGGGTCGATCAGGGCTGGCTCGGCATCACCGACAAATATTGGGCGGTGACGCTCATCCCGACACCGGGTTCATCGTTCCAGCCGCGCTTTTCCTATGTCCAGGGAGCGGACAACTTCCAGACGGACTACCTGGGCGACGCGGTCGAAATCGCTCCCGGTACCAGCGGTGAAACATCGTCGAGCCTGTTTGCCGGCGCCAAGGAGAAGACCCTCCTCGACGCCTATGAGGAAAGCGTCGGCGTCAAGCAGTTCAACCTGCTGATCGACTGGGGCTGGTTCTATTTCCTGACGAAGCCGATGTTCTTCGTCATCGACTGGCTCTTCAAGCTGGTCGGGAACTTCGGCGTCGCCATCCTGCTCGTCACGGTTCTGGTGAAGCTCATCTTCTTCCCGCTTGCCAACAAGTCCTACGTCTCCATGAGCAAGATGAAGCTCGTGCAGCCGCAGATGAACGAGATCCGGGACAAGTTCAAGGACGACAAGCAGAAACAGCAGCAAGCGCTGATGGAGCTTTACAAGAAAGAGAAGATCAACCCGCTGGCCGGCTGCCTGCCGATCGTGATCCAGATCCCGGTCTTCTTCTCGCTCTACAAGGTGCTCTTCGTCACGATCGAAATGCGCCATGCACCGTTCTTCGGCTGGATTCAGGATCTGTCGGCACCCGATCCGACAACCGTGTTCAACCTTTTTGGCGCAATCCCCTGGGATCCGCCGCAGTTCCTTATGCTCGGCGTCTGGCCGCTCATCATGGGCGTCACGATGTTCGTCCAGATGAAGATGAACCCGGCGCCGACCGACCCCACCCAGCAGATGATCTTCACCTGGATGCCGGTGATCTTCACCTTCATGCTGGCGTCCTTCCCGGCGGGGCTCGTGATCTACTGGGCGTGGAACAACTCGCTCTCTATCGCCCAGCAGTACGTGATCATGCGCAGGCAGGGCGTGAAGGTGGAGCTTTGGGACAATCTGAGATCGACCTTCAAGAAGAAGGCTCCGGTGGAAGACAAGAGCTGACCGCATCGAATAATCCGGAGGCGGCTCATGCGGTCGCCTCCGGATAACAAAACGGGAGAAACGGGACGATGATCCACTGAGCCTGAGGGACAATTCCCTCGTGAACAGCAGCTGGATTTAAGCGCCGCAACCAGCGTTTCACAATCAAAGGCTCGCGTGAGGTCCCATGCCCGGTCCCGATCCGGATAATCGCCACCCGCTCAAAGGCGAATCCCATACCGTCTTTCTGAAAACCGTCATAACGAAGCCGACGATCGTTGTCGGCGACTACACCTACTATCACGACCCGGACCATGCGGCGGATTTCGAGAACCGCAACGTCCTCTACCATTTCGACTTCGTCGGAGACCGCCTCGTCATCGGACGTTTCTGCGCGCTCGCGACAGGCTGCCGGTTCATCATGAATGGCGCCAATCACGTGACTTCCGGTTTTTCGACCTATCCGTTCAACATCTTCAGCGAAGATTGGGCCGAAGGTTTCGATCCGGCGACATATGCGGATGGTTATCGCGGCGACACGCATGTGGGCAACGACGTCTGGATCGGTCGCGACGCAACGATCCTGCCGGGTGTTTCGATTGGCGATGGCGCGATCGTCGGCGCCTGCAGCGTCGTCGCGGGCGATGTGCCGGCCTATGCCGTGGTCGCGGGAAATCCGGCGCGCGTCGTCCGTTTCCGTTATCCGCCTGAGATTACCGAAAAGCTGGTCGAAATCGCCTGGTGGAACTGGCCGGCCGAAAGAATCACGAAACATCTCGACGCCATTCGCGGTGCCGATCTCGATAGGCTTAAGCACGCGGCACATGAGTGAAGGCAAACACCGGATGGCGCTCGACGCATACGCCATAGGCCGATAAAAGGCGAACCATGGACGACGAACTAGAATACTCAGATGCCGATATCGAAGCGGGCCGGCTGCTCTTCGCCAAGCCATGGGACTTCGTCACCAGCACCGCCGAGATCGGCCAATTGCCGCCGACCGGGCCGATCGAGATTGCCTTCGCGGGGCGCTCGAACGTCGGCAAATCGAGCCTGATCAACGCTCTCACCGGGCGAAAGGGGCTTGCGCGCACGTCCAACACGCCCGGGCGCACGCAGATGCTCAACTTCTTCGCCCCGCCGGAAGCCACGATCGCCATTACCGATATGCCGGGCTACGGCTATGCCGAAGCGCCGAAAGGCATGGTCGATGCGTGGACGGATCTCGTCTTCGCCTACCTCAAGGGGCGGCCAAGCCTGGCCCGCGTATTTCTTCTCATCGATGCCCGCCACGGCATCAAGAAGAATGACGAGGAAGCGATGACCACGCTCGACAAGGCGGCGGTGAACTACCAGATCGTGCTGACCAAGGCAGACAAGATCAAGCCGCCCGCGGTTGCGAAGCTCAAGGAAGAAACCGCGAAGAAAATCGCCCGCAGGCCCGCGGCCCATCCGGTCATTCTGGCAACCTCGTCGGAAAAAGGCTGGGGCATTGCCGAACTCAAGGCGGAGGTCTCCCGCCTCGTCGCGATTCTCGGCGGCTGATTGAGCGCGCCGCCCAAACCGGCTATAGAGCGAAAGTCTGGTGTCTCCCACGCTTGCGTCTTCCGGCAAAGCATCTGATCCTGTTATTCTCAATTTCGGCCACGGGCCTGTAACCAGAGTAGCCATGCCCACGAACGATCCGCACAATTCCGCTCACGTGATTTCGCAGGCGCTGCCCTACATGCTGCGTTATGACGATCAGGTCGTCGTCGTGAAATACGGCGGGCACGCCATGGGCGACCCGGAACTGGGCCAGGCTTTCGCGCGCGACATCACGCTGCTGCGCCAGTCGGGCGTCATGCCCGTCGTCGTGCACGGCGGCGGCCCGCAGATCGGCTCCATGCTCAAGCGCCTCGGCATCGAGAGCGAGTTCAAAGGCGGTTTGCGCGTGACCGACAAGGCCACCGTCGAAGTCGTCGAGATGGTCCTCGCAGGCTCTATCAACAAGGAAATCGTCAATCTGATCAATACCGAAGGCGGACGTGCCGTCGGCCTTTGCGGCAAGGACGGCAACCTGGTGACCGCAGAAAAGCTGCACCGGCGCGTACGCGATCCCAACTCCGCGATCGAGCAGATCCTCGACCTCGGCTTCGTGGGCGAACCGGCGGAGATCAATCCGACGGTGCTGAAGCTTGTCATGAAAGAGGAGCTTATCCCGGTCGTCGCGCCCGTGGCGCCGGGGCGGGATGGCGAGACCTACAATATCAACGCCGATACCTTTGCCGGCGCCATCGCCGGCGCGCTCAACGCCAAGCGCCTGCTCTTCCTGACCGATGTGCCGGGTGTGCTGGACAAGAACGGCAAGCTGATCAAGGAACTGACGATTTCGCAGGCCGAAGCCCTTATCGAGGACGGCACGATCTCCGGCGGAATGATCCCCAAGGTGGAAACCTGTATCGAGGCGCTGTCGCTCGGCGTGGAAGGCGTCGTGATCCTGAACGGCAAGGTTGCCCATGCGGTGCTTCTCGAACTTTTCACCGAACATGGCGCGGGAACGCTGATCCGCCCGTGAACGACGACACCGCCCCCATCGCCGCCGAAGGCCGGCACGCGCATCTTTCCGATCTGCGCACGTTCATGGGCGTCGAAGCCTGGATCTTCGACCTGGACAACACGCTTTATCCGGCGCATGTCGACCTTTTTTCACAGATCGACGAGCGCATTTCGACATATGTCTCCAGGCTGCTCGGCATCGCCAAGGAAGACGCACGCAACAAGCAAAAAGAGCTTTACCGGGACTACGGCACGACGCTGCGCGGCCTGATGGAGGAGCACGACATCGACGCGGACGAGTTCCTGAACTACGTCCACGATATCGACTATTCTCCGGTCATCCCGAATCCGGACCTCGGCAGGGCGATTGCCGCACTGCCTGGGCGGAAGTTCATATTCACGAACGGCGACCGCCCGCATGCGGAGCGCACTGCGGCGAGCCTCGGTGTCACCGAGCACTTCGAAGACATTTTCGACATCGTCGCGGCCGGCCTGCTGCCCAAGCCGAACAAGGAAACCTACGACCTTTTCCTGAAGAAGACCGGCGTTTCAGCGGCACGCTCCGCCATGTTCGAAGACCTTTCGCGCAATCTGGCGGTGCCGCACCGGCTGGGTATGCGTACCGTGCTTGTCGTGCCGCAGGGCACGCGCGAGGTTTTCCGCGAGGCATGGGAGATGGAAGGTGACGACGCCCCGCATGTCGATTTCGTCACCGACCACTTGACGGGCTTTCTGCAGGCGATACTGGGCGCAATAGCACCCACACCCGGCAAGCGCGGCTAGCCTCCAAGCCGTTCAGGCCACAAGCATGATGATCAGGATTGCGAGCACGATCAGCACGCAGCCGACAATTTCCTGAAAAACGATCCGCTCGCGGAAAACGAGCCAGGACGACAGGAAGGTGAAGACAAGCTCGATCTGGCCGAGCGAACGCACGTAAGCAACTTTCTGCAAGGTCATCGCCGTGACCCAGCCGGCGGAACCGAGCACGCCGACGAGCCCGACGAACACGGCAGCCCGCCAGTTCACGCCGCTTGCCACCAGTTGCTCCGGCTCGCGCCAGCGCATCCAGGCCGCCATGACGATCGTCTGGAAAACCGTGACGTAGGCAAGCGTAAAGGCGGCCTGCATCAGGAAATTCGGCCCGCCGAGCGAGAGCGACGCACCCCTGTAGCTTACTGCGGAAATACCAAAGAATGCCGCCGAAGCCAGGCCGATGAGCGCCGGCTTTCCCGCCATCGATGAAATCACGTTTCTTGCGGTCAATGGCGATTGCGCAACGGAAATCAGGATAACGCCCGCAACCCCGATGAGGATCGCCAGCACGCCGGCGGGCGTTACGGTTTCACCCAGGATCAACAGCCCGAAGATCGCCGCCTGCACCGGCTCGGTCTTCGAATAAGCCGTTCCCACCGCGAAATTGCGAAAGGAAAAGAGATAAACGAGAAGAAACGTCGCAATGATCTGGCAAATGCCTCCGACCGCGCCGGCAACGAAAAACTCAACATTCGGCGAGGGAAGCCCATATCCAGCGACAAGATTGAGGCCAGCCAGGTAGATCAGCGCGAAGGGAAAGCCGTAACCGAAGCGGATGAAGGTCGCCCCGGTGGTGCCGAGCTTGCCCTTGAGGTGCTTTTGCAGCGCGGACCTGAGATTCTGGCAGAAGGCTGCGGCGATCGTTATCGGGATCCAGAGATCCATGTGGCGGGCCTGCTTTGGAAATGAGTTGTTCGAGGCGGCGGGAAAGAACTTCTCGATAGCCGCTCCGTCCACGCTTCTGCAACTACCGGAGAGCGGTTTTTGGCCAATTGCCATGAATTTATGCCCGCCGCCGCGCAATCCCGTATTGTCCGGTTGACACATTTCGCCGGTCCGGCTTAGGTCCGCACAATTTCAACCGCCACATTGACGGGAACGCCTGCTCATGACCAACCAAGTCGACCTTGCCAAGCTCGAGGCCGTAATCGACGACGCTTTCGAGAACCGTGATGCCGTCAACACGAAGACGACCGGCGATATCCGCAAGTCCGTCGAGACGACGCTCGATCTTCTCGACCGCGGTCGCGTGCGCGTGGCGGAAAAGAAGGACGGCGAATGGGTCGTGAACCAATGGGCCAAGAAGGCCGTTCTGCTGTCCTTCCGGCTGAATGCGATGGAAGTCATCAAGGGCGGACCGGGGCAAGCGGTCTGGTGGGACAAGGTGCCCTCGAAGTTCGACAGCTGGAGCGCTTCGGAATTCGAGAACGCGGGCTTTCGCGCCGTTCCGGGCAGCATCGTCCGCCGCTCGGCCTTCATCGGCAAGAACGCCATCCTGATGCCCTCCTTCGTGAACCTCGGCGCCTATGTCGATGAGGGAACGATGGTCGACACATGGGTGACGGTCGGTTCCTGCGCGCAAATCGGCAAGAACGTGCATCTTTCCGGCGGCGTCGGCATCGGCGGCGTTCTGGAGCCGCTTCAGGCGGGCCCGGTTATCATCGAGGACAATTGCTTCATCGGCGCGCGTTCGGAAATCGTGGAAGGCGTGAAGGTCGGCGAAGGTTCGGTCATATCCATGGGCGTTTTCATCGGCGCCTCGACGAAGATCGTCGACCGGACGACGGGCGAGGTCTTCATGGGCGAAGTACCGCCCTATTCCGTCGTCGTGTCAGGCTCGCTGCCGGGCAAGCCGCTGCCGGACGGCACGCCGGGGCCGAACCTCTATTGCGCCGTGATAGTCAAGCGGGTGGACGAAAAGACCCGCAGCAAGACATCGATCAACGACCTGCTGCGGGATTGATATCCCGATTTCGAATTCAAGGGCCGCGCCAATCGGTGCGGCCTTTTTTGTTTTAAATCAGAGACTTGAGACACTCGGGAGGATGTGGGCGAAGCGGTCTCCCAGGCCAGCAAGTGCAGCACGGTGAAGATCTTCTGCCGAAATGGCGCCGCCGTCATGAACCGGCAGCGGCCGTGTCGCGCAGGCACTGGCGATTACGGCTGAGGAATATCCGTGATCGAGAGCGGAGCGGGCGGTCGCCGAAACGCACATATGCGTCATGAAGCCGGCGACGATCAACGTTGTAATCTCCTTTTCTTTCAATACCTTATCCAGTTCCGTGCCGGCGAAGGAATTCGGCAGGCGCTTGTCTATCACCGCCTCGCCCTCGCGAGGTTTCGCAACGTCCAGAAAGGCGCCGCCCCTGCCCGCGACATCGAAGAGACCGCCCGGCTGGCCGATATGACGAATGTGGATCACCGGCCAGTTTTGAGAAGCTGCGAAATCCCGTAACGATTTGATTTCCTTTAGTGAATTCTCGATGCCGGGGAGCGGAAGCCCACCGTCGAGATATTCACCCTGCGCATCGATGATGAGAACCGCCACGCCGGTATCAGGGCGAAGCCAGGTACCCTTGCCCGCCATTTCAAGAAGAGTGTGCGGCTGCAAATTCTCATTTGATATCATGATGTTAACCTTCCGATTCTGCGAATTTCCAGATCCTGTCCCGATATTAAACCTGCGAAATTGCCAATGGAACTCTCGATATTGCGGAACAACCCTGCAATTATGCAGGCATGTTGACTTGGGACGACTATAATCTGGTGCTGCTGATCGCGCGGAAAGGCACCCTTTCCGGAGCCGCAAAGGCGCTGAACGTCAATGAAACCACCGTTTCGCGGCGCCTCGCGGCAGCGGAGGAGCGCGCCAGCGCGACGCTGTTCACGCGCCGCAACCGCCGCCTGATACCCACCCCGCAAGGGAGCGTCGTGGTCAATTCCGCGACGGCGATGGAAAATTCCCTGATGGGCGGAAAAGGTGAGACAGGAAGCCTTCGTGGATTGGTGCGCGTCGGCAGCGTCTCTTTCGTGATCGACACGCTGATCGCCCCTCTCCTGCCGGAGTTCGCGGCCCGTCATCCGGACATCACGCTGGAGCTTGTCCCCTCCAACGAGACGGCGAGCCTTGCCTTGAGGGAAGCGGACATCGCGATCCGCCTCGCCCGCCCCGAAAGGGGAAAACTCACCGCGCGCCAAATCGGCGAGATCGAATTCACGCTCGCGAGCCGGCGCGGGACGAGACCCGAACACTTCATCGCCTATGAGCGGGATCTCGACGACCTTCCCGAAATCCGGAAAATCCGAGAAGTCTATACCGGCGAGCCCATCGCGAGGATAAGTTCGCTGGGCGGCATAGCGGAGGCCGCAAGCGCGGGACTGGGCGCGGCCATGCTGCCCCTGGCGGCGCTCGACGCCCACCCCGAACTTGCCGCGGCCGACCGGGCGGTTTCGGCGACGCGCCCGCTCTGGCTTGTCGTGCATGAAGACCTGAAGGCCCGCGCGACGGTGAGAATCGTGCTGGACTGGCTCGCCCGCGTTATCCCGCGAAAACTGGCCGCATCCGAAAAGCCCGCCCGCAAAGGCGCTTGATCGGCGTTCGCGGCGCACCTACTTCGGCTGAGAGCGCTTTACCCCCGACCGCTGCGAGTGATAAAGACCGGCCATGTCGCAACCACAACCGTATACCGGCCGCCTGAGCGTGCTCTGGCTTTTGTTCAATCCGATCGGCCGCGTCTCGCGCGAGCCCTACTGGCTGGGCCTCGCCCTGATCTGGACGCTGATGGGCATTCCATTAAGCATCTGGATGCGCTCGATCGACTTTTCGGGCGGGCTCGAAGAAATCCGGCTCGCCGACTTCATGGACTCCAACCCTCTGATTCCCATTCTGCTTTTCGTGGCGCAATGGGTGATGCTGGCGCTCGTCATCAAGCGACTGCAGGATCGCGGCCTGACCGGATTGCTCGCAATCCTCATCTTTATCCCTGTCATCGAACTGCTGTTCGTAATCGCGCTCGGGCTCATGCCCAGCCAGGATGGGCCGAACCGCTACGGCCCCTACCCGAATTCGCGCTGGCAAAGGCCCGGCAAGACGTAACCGACCCGCAGCAAGCCGAGGCTTTCACCCGCCGATGTCCGAAACGCTTTCCAACGCCGCACGGCTTTGCCGCGAGTTGATCCGTTGCCCTTCCGTAACGCCGGCGGAAGGCGGCGCGCTGGATTTCCTGGAAAAGACGCTGGGAGCGGCGGGCTTTTCCGTCTCCCGTCCCGTCTTTTCGGATGAAGGCACGCCGGACGTCGAAAACCTTTTCGCGACCATCGGTTCAGGCAGCCCCCATTTCGTTTTCGCAGGCCATACGGATGTCGTGCCGCCGGGAGACGAGGCGAAATGGTCCGCCCCGCCATTTTCCGGCGAAATCCGGGATGGCGAGATGATCGGCCGGGGGGCTGCGGACATGAAGGGCGGCGTCGCGGCTTTCGCGGCAGCGGCGCTGGAGTTCGTGAGCCAAAGAGGGGCGGACTTCGGCGGCACGATCTCGTTTCTCATCAGCGGCGACGAGGAAGGCCCGGCGGTGAACGGCACCGTGAAGCTGCTGGAATGGGCGAAGGCTGAGGGGCACACGTTCGATGCCTGTATCGTCGGCGAGCCGACGAACCCGGACAAGCTCGGAGACGCGATCAAGGTCGGCCGGCGCGGCTCGCTGACCGGCGAAATCACGGTCACGGGCACGCAAGGCCACGTTGCCTATCCGCATCTTGCGAAAAATCCGATACCGGGCCTCGTTACGCTGCTTTCCGCGCTCAACGCGCTGCATCTGGATGACGGGAACGAGCGGTTCCAGCCCTCGAACCTTGAGGTCACCACCGTCGATGTGGGCAATCCGGCGAGCAACGTAATCCCTGCAAGCGCATTCGCGCGCTTCAACATCCGCTTCAACGACCAATGGTCGCTCGAAACGCTGAAAGCGCGGGTGGATGAGGCCTTGCGGGACGCGGCACCCGACGGGCTCGACTGGAAGATCGCTTTCACGCGCGACGGCAGCGACAGCTTCCTGACCCGCGACGACGCGTTGATTTCGACGCTTTCATCGGCAATCCATGAGGAAACCGGCAGGAAGCCGGAACTTTCGACCGGCGGCGGAACGTCGGACGCGCGTTTCATCAAGACCTACTGTCCGGTGGTGGAATTCGGCCTTGTGGGCAAGACCATGCACCAGGTGGACGAGCGGGTTGCGGTTGCAGATCTCGACCGGCTTGCGAAAATCTACCGAAGGTTCCTCGACAGCTATTTTCCGGTGAAGTGAGACCGATACAAGGGAAAGGGAAGCGACGCGCGGATGCTGCAGGGCGATGAAATAAGGCGGTCGCTTTCCGCTTCCTGGGGCCTGTTCATGGGCCGGGCGGAAAGCATGCAGGGCTTCGACCTCAGCCTGTCGGGCTTCTGGCGCTCGTTCCTTGTCATCGTGCTGCTGGTGCCGCCGTTTCTCATCGCCATTGTCGCGGAGCGCAAGCTGATCCTCGCCAATCCGGAATTTCCGCATGCCGAGTTCAACGACGCGATCTACCTCGTCTCGCAATCCATCGGCTTCGGCCTCGACTGGGTGATCCTGCCCGTGCTGCTGGCCTTTCTGGCAAGGCCGCTGAACCTGGGGCAGGCCTATGTGCCCTTCATCGTCGCGCGCAACTGGACGACGCTGATCGCCGTCATCCCCTATACGGTTCCGGCCCTTTTATATGCGGTAGGCATCATCTCGGCGTCCGCGATGCTGCTTTTGAGCTTCGTCGCCATGCTCATCGTCATCCGCTACCGCTACATGGTGGCGCGCATCGCGCTTGATGCGACAGTCGGCCTCGCCATCGGTATCGTCATGCTGGATTTCCTGATCAGCTTGGTGATCGGAACGGCGATAACGAGATTGACGGGGTTTTGAGGGGCTGATGCGAATTATCGCGCCCTATTATGCCCTAAAGTTCGTTTTTGTTGAAATCATTGCTTTTTCTTTGACGACAATCACGAGTACTATTTTCAATAAACCGTCATGGGTTGCATTTCATCCAATTTTATTGTAACAATTTCAGATTGTTTAAAGTGGCGAGGTGCTACTATGAAAACGTTACTTCTTGCATTGGCCATCCTGAGCGCAATTCCGGCGACAGCTCCGGGACAGACGGCCTGCAATCCAGCGAGCACGGATTGCCGATAAGGCACCGTCCAACGATTTAACCAATAATAATGCACGACCTTGTCGCCCTGCTCTTCGGAGCAGTCATAATCGTGTTTTTCTCATATGAACGCTTCAATCGAGCCACCTACGAGGGAGGCCGGCAACTTCGGCGGCTGGTCGATCTGCTATCTCCCGACCAATTACGTGCCCGGCGGGTCGTCCTGAATGCTTATGGATTTTATGCAATAGCGCTCTTGCTTATCTATTCATTTCTCTGCGTCTATGCAGAACTCCTTCCGTTGCTTGGCGGGCCAAATCTTACATCGGATACACTTGGAGCAGATCAGCTTCCAGCCGTCCCGACCGCCCCCCCAGCGAACGCCACCACTGGGTTCGTACCAAGCAGGAATGGTAGCGCCATGCCATGGATGCAACCGCTTTCGAACACCGTGGAGCAGGCAAACACTAACAATATCATTGATATTGGCATCGACGCATCCGTTTCGCTCACCATTGCTCTGATTATGGTTGGATTGGCACCAACCTTCCCAATCCTGCAACGATTTGAAGACTGGATGCGAAGTGCAGCGCACCGTCTGGCAGGAATTCCAACTTGGGTAATCCGCGCGGGAGAGGATCTACGTCTCAATACTCTTTCAATTACCGCCGCTGCGGAGAATCCCATTCCCGAAGACACTCTTCTGATACCACGCGGCGATTGGGAGCGGATGGCACACTATTTGTCATCTGCAAAAGACCAAGTTGCTGCATCGGACGAATTTCGCGACGACTTGGAGTTGATCTTCGCAGTCTCAACCTGGATTCTGGATCGCAAACTTAAACTTGGCGACCTGCATGAGCGCGAACGCGAGCAATTTGAGAGACTTGAAGCCGAGTTACGCAGGCGTAAGGACGTGCTGATATTAGAATTGGACGAACTATCAGGCTTTCATATAGACCTAACGCGCACAAGAAAAAAGAAAAATTCAAATCAATCACAAATCTCAGGTAAATCTAAATCAAATGAATTTAAGAACGCAAATTGGGATCGCCTCGCAAACGATGTAGAAAATCTTACAGATGACCTTTGTATACTCCTAGCAATCTACGTTGATCACGAGATAATCACAAAAAATGAGACAACGGACCAACACTCGGTGAAGACACCCAAGGACCTGCGCGATAGCTCGGTACGTCAACAAGCTCGAGCAAAAGAGATATTGGAAAAATTCTTGGAAAACCTTCTCGACAGCCCTACGGACCACACGCATCTACGGCCCCGCGCAATGATCACTTGGTTTTGGGCACTCGGTGTGATCCTCCTTGTCACACTGCTTTGGAGCGTGTTTCCTGGGCAATTTGAAACCGCACTACAGCGTAATAACCCGGGAGATCCTTACTCTCGGGCGCTGCGCTACGTTTTTACGGCGTTCAACGCGTATTGCGTACCGATGATCGTGGCGCTCGCTATACGCGACGGCGGCATACAGTCACACCATTGGCGCAATATGTGGGCAGCACATTGGACGGTTCGCCTGCCACAGGCCTTGTTTGTCGTCTTCATCTCTTGGGCCATTGCCACCCTGTTCATCGTCGGACTGGCATTCTGGCCAGAGGTAGTTGACAAGGCGAGATGGGTAGATAAACAACAAAGCATTTGGTCAGCTCTGCGACCAGTATTCGAATATAATGCTCCGTCCTCACTCCGGGGCGCAATTCTTGCTCTAATTGTAGTAATATTGCTCGATACCCAGTCAGCCCTTCCACGAAACCGATCGGCCCGGCCGACCTATCTCAGAAGCCTGGCCTGGGCAGTCAGCGCAGCAGCGACTTTAGCGCTCTGCGGTGCAATCACCAGATACGTAACAGCTTGGTCTTCAGCGCTAAACGCTCTGACCCCCCGCCAGAGCCTTGACGAAATTGACCGCGGTTTAATCATCTACGCCGCACTCTACTCAGGCATCATCGGTTTCATTGTCATTTTTTGCATCGCCGAGGTGTTGTTTAACCAGCGCTCCGCGAAGGGAGTGGAAAGCAATTCGATTGCTAGGACTTAATTTATGCACAAGCTACTACACATATCTGTGTTCATTACAGCGTTAATGCATTCATTCGCATACTCCAGTACTGCGCACGCTGCCGAGGTCAAAGTAGCAGCACGCGTCGATGCGAAGCCTTTCATTTGGAAAGACGGCGAAACCGGCGAATTTCTCGGATTTTTCTGGGACATCTGTACCGAGGCGGTGCAGCGCGCTGATTTTCAGTTTCGTATACAAGAAGTAAAAACCGAAAACCGCTCGAACTTACTTAACAATGGAACAGAAGGATTCGACTTATTCTGCGACCCAACGACAATTACCCTCCAACGTATGAAAAACTTCTCCAAAGGAGGCAATGCGCCATATTTTGAGTTCTCACCGATTGTCTTCGTCGCAAACGGTTCCTACGTCCAACACGATCGCAGCGCCAAATTCTCGAAGGCATCGGGCGATCTTCCTGAAGATGCTCCCGATCCACCAGATTGTGATAGTATTTTTAATTGGTTAAAGGCTGCGAAAAACGATACTGACCTGAAAGAATGGAAATTGCCGTCCGAGGCAACGCAAAACAATAAGACCCTCTCACCGAAGGAAACTGACAACGAACAGCGAAGCCTTCTCGAATGGCTTGAAGACCGCTTCGCATTCGTGCTCCGACGCCCAACAAAAGAAACGCGAAGGAAAGTCAAACACTTTCAGATTTGGGGTTATGTCGACGGAACAACCATTGGAGAAGCAATCACCGCGTTCGCGAGTACAAAAGCACAAGAAGATACGAAAATTTGCACAAAGGCCTCAAAAACCCATGAGGAAGCGGCTAAGAGATTTTGTGATGGCGAATTCGCACGCTACTTTGGCGATGTGGAAATCGTCAAAGCCGCCATTGCCACGCAAGACGAGCGAATTGATGTAGACTGCAAAGTCGACCTTACACCCACGGCTGAAGGCACCTATGAGCCCTATGCCTTCGTCCTCTCCTCAAAATCTAAACCTGATTTTCCCGAACGTTTTACTATTGCGCTTTACAGTATGTTCCAAGATGGAACAGTCGACCGTCTATTCAATGGCCATTTCCCCAAAGCAAAGAAGTCTCCGCATTTAAGTACGCTGTTTCGGATCAATAGCATCCCTACTGGCGTCGATAGGCTAGGAAATGGCGCGCAGGGAGAAATCAGTAGCGGCGCTGATGTGAGTCAATAACCCCCAGATTGGTCTCTTTTTCGCCTAACCTCCGGCGGCCGCTACCTTCCGCGCTTCTTGTGTAAGACCATCATACCCCCATGCGGTGGAGGGGATTTCGTGGACGACCACATAGGTCGCGACGGGAAGCTGTGAGCCGAGCACGCTTTTCAGAAGGTCGTTCGCCGCCCTGACAAAGCGGGCCATCTCTTCCTCCGTGTTCGTGCCTTCCGTGACCTTCACGTCCAGATGCGCGGCGACGGGGACGGCGGCACCGCCTATGGCCCAGCCGGAGATTTCCGCCTGCTCGACCAGAACGGAGGTCAGCTCCTCCTTCTTGCGCATGATGCCGGCCATAAGCGCGGTCGCTTCCCGCTGGAGCTTTTCGACCTGCTCGGGCGCGAGCCTGGGGCCGGCGACGCGGATGTGAACGAAGGGCATGGGGCGATCTCCCGGTTTGCTGCTTGAGATTTGTCGCTTGACGAGAGGCATATTGCTTTCGCATGATCGTTTTGAAAATCGCGTAATTTAAAATCAATAGTTTGGAAAAACCGAATGGTTGGGCCGCCCGTGAATCTCGACATGGATGTGCTGCGGACCTTCGTCTCCGGGGTCGAGCTTGGCAGCTTCGCCAGGGCGGCGGAGCGGGTCGGCCGTTCGCCCTCCGCCGTCAGCCTGCAGCTTCGCAAGCTTGAGGACCAGGTGGGGCAGACGCTGTTCACGAAGAAAGGCCGCGGCCTTGCGCTGACCGAGGCAGGCGAAATCCTGATCGGCTATGCGAGGCGGATCCTCGACCTGAACGACGAGGCGCGCACCGCGCTGCGCGGGCTATCGGCGCTGGAAGGATGGGTGAGGATCGGCATTCCGCAGGATTTCGCCGAGACATGGCTGCCCGACCTTCTGGCGAGGTTTCAGCGCGCGCACCCGAAAACCCGCGTGGAGGCAAGGGTGGACCGGGGGGCGCATCTCGTGGAAGCCGTCCATGCCGGCACGCTCGACCTTGCGCTGACGTGGGGCAGGCTCGGCAACGAGCGGGCAGAAGTGCTGCAGGAACGGCAGGTCGTCTGGATCGGGCCGGAAAGCTATGCTTACGACAAGGCCGAACCCTTTCCGCTGGTCGCCTTCGACGAGCCATGCATGTTCCGGCGGGCGGCGATCGCGGCACTCGAGCGCGAAAAGATCGCCTGGCGGCACGTCTTCGCAAGCCCCAGCCTTTCCGGCCTGTGGGCGGCGGTCTCGGCCGGGCTCGGGGTGACAGTAAGGACGCTGGAGGGAAAGCCGCCGCAGCTCTCCGTCATCGATGCGCGCGAAGCGGGGCTGCCGGAACTTGGCAGGATTGAACTTGCGATGCACGGGGCGGGAGGCAAGGCCGACCCGCAGGTCGGCGAGCTGACGGCGCTTATCCGCGAGGCCGTCGCCTTCCGGTGAGCGGGCTCAAAGCCGGCTGAGGACGGCCGCCCAGATGCCGACGAGGGCAAGCGGAAAAAGCCAGCGGCAGGCCTGATCGATCTTCAGCGCCTTTTCCGACTGGCCCTTTACGACCAGCGCGGCCGTGATCGTCGCCATGATGAGCGAACCGAAGACGAGCACCGTGGAACCGAGGATGAGCTTGTCCATCAAGGTGAGGTAGCCGACCTTGGGCAGCGTCGTCGTCAGCGCGAACTGGAAGGCGATGAGCGTCAGCATCGACGTGGCCGAAAGCCCGATCTGCGGCCCGAACCTTTCGGGATTTATCCAGAAGACCAGGAAGGACATGATGACGATCAACGCCAGCGGAAACAGCACCTTCCAGATGTAGTAGCTGGTGTTGCGCTTTGCATGAATATAGAGCTTCACCATGGAATATTCGGCCAGAAGCTCGGGAATGGGCTCTTCCACCACCTCCGCATCGATGCCCGTTATCTCCCAGTCCGGGATGTTGAGCAGCTTCGCGAGCGAGGTGAAGCGCATGTCCAGCGTGAGCTGCACCTTGTCCTTCGGATAGCCGAATGCAGCAAGGCGCAGCGTCATGTCGTGCATGTCGAACGGGAACTGCTGGAGCTGGTGATACGTGGCGACCGTGCCGAAAAAGCGCTGCAGATAGACGACGACGCCGCCCTCGCCGATGCGCACCTGATCTGCCGCGAATTCTCCCCGGGACCGGCGCAAAAGGTTGGAGTTCAGAACATCGGTGACCGGAAACCAGACTTGCGAGCGATGCAGCCTGCAACCGGCAACCCCTTCGAGGCGGGGATCCTGCCACTGCTTGCGGATGATGAAATCGCCTTCGATCGACTGTCCGACATCGTCGATCCCGGTGATGTCGGCGACAAGAATGCCCATCTCGACGACTGTCGGGCCATCTTCGGGGCCGGGCAGGACTTCCGTGCGGTAGTCGTCGGGCAATTCGCACACATCCGCGCGCGCGGGAGCGGGGACGAACGCTGCCCCTGCCATGAGCATGAGAGCGATGATGAATATGAACGTCTTCAACCAGCGCCCCTCGCATAGGCCCCGCGTATTTCGACAGATTATAGGATTTTTTCGACGCTTCGAAGCTTATCTTACGCAAAGACATGCGCTGTTGGTTCAGCGCGCCGAGGGCTCGATGTTGGCGTTCAGCCGGAAGAAATTGTCCGGATCGTATCTGGCCTTGATATCCCGCAGCCTTGCCATGTTGGCGCCGGTAGCCTCGCCCACCCGGCGTTCGTCTTCCTCGTCGCTGCCGAGGCTGTTGAGATAGACCCCGCCTGTCGCGAAGGGCTTCATGGCCGCCCACGTCTGCCGGACCCATTCGATCAGCGGCCCTGAATCCTCTCCCTCGTGCCAGACGGCGGTGGGGATGAAGTCGAACTCCGCGTCACGGTTGGCGAAGGCCGTCGCATCGGTCGCGACATCGGCCACCGCGCCGCCGAACTGCTGGAGGATGATCATCGAGCGATGGTTGGGCACCCGCGCGAAACAGCCGATCAGCACATCCAGCACCTCATCCGGCAAGGCCCTGATCAGATGCGTCTTCCAATAGTAGTGCTGGCCGTAGGGAAAACGCAGGTCAGCGTCCGACTGGATGTCCAGATAGGGTCGCTCCTCCAGCCTGGTCACAAGCGGCGAACCATGCTCGACCACAGGCCGCAGGACCGTGGGCACATTTTCCACAGGTGCTACATGCGTGGCGCCTATCGTGACCACGCGCGCGCCGTCTTCCGCCGTGGCGAACACCGCCTTCGACGCCACTTCACGCGGCGCGGATGGAGCATAGTCCATCAGAAATTTCAGGACTCCGAAGGATTTCTCCAGCGGGTGCGTCGCGGCGGCGAACCAGGCCTTCCTCCCGATCTCATGCAGACGGAACCTGAAGGCGGTCGCGATGCCGAAATTGCCCCCGCCCCCGCGCAGCGCCCAGAAGAGGTCCGGGTTCTCATCCTCGCTCGCCACAAGCCGCTCACCCTCGGCGGTGACGAGGTCGATCGACAGGAGATTGTCGCAGGCAAGCCCGTATTTACGCGCGAGAATTCCCACGCCGCCGCCGAGCGTCAAACCGCCGACGCCCGTATGCGTGACGACGCCTGCCGTCGTCGCAAGACCATGCTCCTGCGCCGCGCGGTCGAAATCTCCAAGGCGCGCGCCTCCGCCCACGACGGCGATTTTGATCGCGGGATCGACCTCGACGCGGTTCATCAAGGTCAGGTCGATCATGATGCCCTTGTCGGCGACCGCCTTGCCCGCGGCGTTGTGCCCGCCGCATCGCACGGAAACCAGAAGGCCGCGAGAACGGGCAAACTTCACCGCCTCCGCGACATCATCCGCATCGGCGCAACGCAGGATCAGTGCGGGCCGCTTGTCGACCGCCGCGTTCCAGACGGTGCGCGCTTCATCGTATCCATCGTCCGCCGGCAGTAGAACCTGCCCCTGAAACCGGCCTCGAAGCGCATCCAGACTGCCTGGCTCCAATCGAGCCATTCCACCGGTCATCCCGCGAACTTCGATCATGGGAACACCCAATATTGCCATCGCCAAAGGATCGTTGGTCAGCAATCAGCTAAAGCGTATCAGATTTCGGGTTTTCCGTCGCGGATACCCGCCCGGAATACTGACGGGAGTGACACTGTTTCGCTTCCCGTGCGCGGATTTCACTTTCTCCTTCTCCATACGTTTGATTACGACTTGATCCTCACTCCCTCCCCTGCATTCTTAACGCTGCGAATAATCAAGGAATACAGACTCCGGAGGAACTCCATGTCGAGCACCGAAAGCGGCGCGCCGGTAAAGCCTGCGGGCGACACGATCGCCCGAAGGCCGGACCCGACGCGGGTCAACCCGATCACCTTCAACGAGATCGTGGATGCGTTGGCATCCGGCATGCGCGATTTCCGCGCCGCCCCCCTTTATGGCCTCTTCTTCGGCGCGGTCTATGCCGCCGGCGGCATCCTCGTGGTCGGCACGGCGGCGTGGCTCGGCATGAGCTATCTCTCCTATCCGCTCGCCGTCGCCTTCTGGATGATCGGGCCGTTCATCGCCGTCGGCCTTTACGAGGTGAGCCGCAGGCTGGAGGCGGGAACGCCGCTCAGCTGGCCGGGCGTGCTCGGCGTTATCTGGGAGCAGCGGCGCAGGGAAATCACCTGGATGGCGTTCGTCGTGCTCTTCGTCCAGATCATGTGGATGTACCAGGTCAGGCTGCTGCTGGCGCTCTTCCTCGGCTTCCAGTCATTCGCGAGCTTCACCGAATTCCTGGAGGTGGTGGTGACGACGCCCGAGGGGCTGATGTTCCTGCTCATCGGCAATATCGTCGGCGCGGGCATCTCGATCATCCTGTTCTCGCTGACCGTCGTCTCCTTTCCGATGCTGCTTGACCGGGATGTCGACTTCATCACCGCGATGATCACGAGCGTGCGCTCGGTCGTCACCAGCCCCGTGCCGATGGTCGGCTGGGCGCTGATCGTGACCGTGACGCTGCTTCTTTCGATGCTGCCGCTGTTCCTGGGGCTCGTCCTGACGCTGCCGATACTGGGTCACACGACTTGGCATCTTTACCGGAAGGTCGTGCCGGAAGCGGAGGATCAGCCGGAAGCTTCGTCCTCTTCCTCCGAAACCGCTGCCTGACTCGATTCTAGCGAAGCGAGATAGCCTTCAAGCGACTTGCGGTCGGCCTCCGCCGAACGGTAGTCGACCTGCGTCAGGTAAAGACCATCAGCAGGAGCGACCGGTCCGCACGCCTTTCGATCGAGCGCGTCGAGCGCCTTTTGCACGTCCGATGAAGTCCAGCGCCCCTCACCCACGAGCTTCAGCGTGCCGACCATGGAACGCACCTGATTGTGCAGGAAGGAACGGGCCGAGCATTCCGCAAGGATGACGTCGCCCTCGCGCCAGACCTCGAAACGCTCCAGCGTCTTCCAGGGGCTTTTCGCCTGACATCGGGAATGGCGAAAGGTCGTGAAGTCGATATGGCCGACGAAGACCTGCGCCGCCTCGTGCATCGCCGCGGCATTGAGGCGTTCCTTCTTCACATGCCAGGCAAGGCCTTTTTCGTGCGTGAGCGGGGGGAAGCGATTGACGATGCGGTAGCGGTAATGGCGGCGGATCGCGGAAAAACGCGCGTCGAATCCCTCATGCATCTTCTCGCAGGCGAGAATGGCCACCGGGTCCGGCTGGCAATGGAAATTGAGCGCGTTCATGACCGTTTCCGCCGGCCAGTCCTGCTCAAGATCGGCGTGCGCCACCTGGCCCAGCGCATGAACGCCGGAATCGGTGCGCCCCGCGCCGCCGATCGTCACCGTTTCGCCGGAGAAGGCAAGGATCGCGCGCTCGATCACGCCCTGCACGGACGGCCCGTTGGCCTGCCGCTGCCAGCCGACGAAAGGCCGGCCATCATATTCCACCGTCAGCTTGTAGCGGGGCATGGGCGATAAACTACTCGAAAGCCTCGAACGGAGTGGCGAAGCCGACCTCCACCGGAAGATCGCGGCCACCGGCGCTGCTCAGCGCAAGCGCCATGAAAGCGTCGCCTGCATAAGGCCCCTTGACTTCACGCGCAAGGCCCGGATCGAACCCGAGGCGCGTGTAATAGGCAGGATCGCCCACCACGAGGATGAGGTCTTCGCCCATCTCCTTCAGCCGCTCGACAGCAGCATGGGTAAGTGCGGTGCCTATGCCGCGCTTCTGGCAAACGGGAAGAACGGAAAGCGGCGCGAGACAGGTAATGGCGAGGCGATGACCCGGCCCGCTGCCCGCCGTCACGCGGCTGATCGCGACATGGCCGACGATGTTCTTCTGGTCGTCCTCCGCGACGAGTTCCACGACGAGCGCGCCGCAGCCACGCAGCTCATCCACCAGATCGGCCTCCGCCGACTGACCGAAGGCGGCATTGACGACGGAATGTATGCCGTGCGCGTCCGCACTTTCAGCCGGTCTTACGCGGTATTGGGGAGCCTCAACGCCATTCGCCACGGGTCGATCTTTCCTGAACTTTTTCAACGCGCCCTATTGAACACCGCACGGGCGATACGATCAAAGGAAACAATCACCCGTCTTCAGCGCAAGCCCGCGCAGGAACTCTTCCGCGCCCATGGGCTTCCTGCCCGCGCGCTGAAGCTGGAGAAGGCGAACCGCCCCCTCCCCGCAGGCAACGGCGAGATTGCCGTCCAGGATTGTACTCGGCTCTCCGTTACCCTCCACAAGCGTGGAGCGCAGAATCTTTACCCGTTCCGCCTTGCCGCCGACCTCGACCTCGCACCAGGCGCCAGGAAAGGGAGACAGGCCGCGAATGTGATTATGAACCTCCCGCGCGGGCTTCGCCCAGTCGATCCGCGTTTCGCGCTTGTCGAGCTTGGCGGCATAGGTAACGCCTTCCTCCGCCTGAGGCACGCCGCCAAGCGCGCCGCGCGAAAGGGCGGCAAGCGCGCGCACCATCAGATCTCCGCCGAGCGCCGACAGGCGGTCGTGCAATTCGCCCGCCGTCATGTCCTGCCCGATCCCGACCCTTTCGGCCATGCAGACGGGGCCGGTGTCTAGGCCCTCCTCCATGCGCATGACCTCTATGCCTGTCTCTTCATCTCCCGCCATGATCGCCCGGTTGATGGGCGCGGCACCCCGCCAGCGCGGCAGGAGCGAGGCATGGAGATTGAGGCAGCCGTGCTCCGGCGCCTCCAGGATAGCCTTCGGCAGGATCAGCCCGTAGGCGACGACGACGGCGACATCGGCCTCAAGAGCGCGGAACTTCTCCTGCTCTTCCTCCGACTTCAGCGAGGCCGGGGTGAAGACCGGAATACCGAGTGTTTCCGCCGCCTGATGAACCGGAGAATGCGTGAGTTCCATGCCTCGCCCGGCCTTTCTTGGCGGTTGCGAATAACAGGCGACGACGTCATAGCCCTGGCCCACGATTTCCATGAGGGTCGGCACGGAAAATTCCGGCGTTCCCATGAAGACGACGCGCAGGGTCATAAAAAGCGGCTCCGATCAGATGAAGGAAAAAATTCGGCTCGAGGCGTAGCTAACGAATTACGCGCCGCCGGGCAAGGCCGGCTTCCGGTGCGCTCAGGCAAGCCCGGGCCAGAGGGTCTTCAGGCTTGAGACCATCATTTCCATGGCGATCGCTGCGAGGATCATGCCCATCAGCCGGCTCATGACGCTTGTCGCCGTTTGCCCCAGAAGCCGCCCGAGCGCGGGGCCGGCCAGAAAGAAAACGCCGAGTAGCACCACAATCGCCGCAAGCGCGGCCGCGACCGCGATGTCCATGGCGGGGCTGTGCGCCTGATGGCGGAAGATGATGATCGTCGAAATCGTGCCGGGGCCAAGCAGGATCGGGACGGTGAGCGGATAGATCGCCGGATTGTCCTGCGCGGCCTGGTGGTCCTGCTCCTTCGCCGTGCCCGCATGGCTCGAGCTTTGCGACCCATGCAGCATGGAAATGGCGATCAGCAGGATGAGAAAGCCGCCTGCAAGGCGAAAGTCATCCAACCCGATGCCGAAGACCTTGAGCACCGCTTCGCCCGCGAAAAAAACGATGACGGAGCCGACGGCAATGCCGATGAAGGTGGTGACGGCGACGGCACGCTTGCCCGCTTCATCCCTGTCGTCCGTCAGCGAGAGAAAGACGGGCAGGTTCGCGAAAGGGTTCATGATGGCGAAAAGGGCCGCAAAGACCTTGAGGAAGAAGCTGAATTCCATGAGTTCCAGGCTCCTTCTTCAACATCGCCGGTTCGAAAGCCCGATCAGGCCGCGCCGCTCTTCGATTGGCGCGCCTGCTTGATGAACTTCTTCTCGATCCGGTCGCGCTTCAGCTTCGAAAGGTAATCGATGAAGAGCACGCCGTTAAGGTGATCGATCTCATGCTGCAGGCAGGTGGCAAGCAGCCCGTCGGCTTCGATCTCGTGACTGTTGCCCTCACGGTCCTGGAATTTCACGCCGATGCGCACCGGACGCTCGACATCTTCGTAATACTCCGGGATCGACAGGCAGCCTTCCTGGTAGATGCTGCGTTCCTCGGATTCGAAGACGATTTCCGGATTGATGACGACCATCGGGCTCTTCGGCTCGTCTTCCTTGGCGACATCGAGCACGAGCATGCGCTTCGCGATACCGATCTGGATCGCCGCAAGGCCGATGCCCGGCGCCTCGTACATGGTCTCCAGCATGTCGTCGGCAAGCTGGCGGATCCCGTCGTCTATCGTCGCCACGGGTTCGCTCACGAGCCTGAGCTTCGGGTCGGGCAGAATGATGATGTCGCGCTTCGTCATGCGCTTCAGATAGAAAATCGAAGGGGGAAGGTCAATGCGGCAGATTCTCGGGGATCGCTGAGCGCGCTCCTTTTCTGCCGTCGCTCATTTGTTCTATATTTGTTTCCATGGATGTGATTCTCTTTCGATTCGGCAATTTTCCCGTCACCGTGCTTGAGGCCGGGCTTGCGCTCGGGCTCTTCGTCGTTGTTGCGATCAGCGTGCTTCTGATCGTGGTCTTGCGCCAGTCCCGCAGCCGCGCGGACGCTGAAATCCGCGCGAGCGAACATACCCACGAGCTTGAGGAGCGGATTTCGGAACTGCTGCGCACCCAATCGGAAATGACCGGGCGCATGCAGACGATGGCCGAGGTTTTCGGCAGCCGGCAGTCGGACATGATGCGCGCCGTCAACGAACGGCTCGACGGCATGGGCCAGAAGCTCGGCCAGACGATGACCGACACCACCAAGCACACGAACGACGGGTTGCGCCAGCTTCATGAACGCCTTGCCGTGATCGACCGTGCCCAGCGCACGATCACCGACCTTTCCGGCCAGGTCGTGGAGCTTCAGACGATCCTCGCCAACAAGCAGACGCGCGGCGCCTTCGGCCAGGGCCGGATGGAGGCGATCATCCAGGACGCGCTTCCCGCGACCGCCTTCTCTTTCCAGCAAACACTTTCGACCGGGGTGAGGCCCGACTGCGTGGTGCACCTGCCGAACGGCGCGCCGCCGCTCGTCATCGACGCGAAGTTTCCGCTCGAAGGCTACAACCTGATCCGTAACGCCGAACGCCCGGAAGAAGCGAAACAGGCGCAGGCGCAGTTCCGCCGGGATGTCGGCAAGCACGTGCAGGACATCCGCGAGCGATACCTGATCCCCGGCGAGACGCAGGACACCGCCTTCCTGTTCGTGCCTTCGGAAAGCGTCTTTGCCGAAATCCACGAGAACTTCGAAGACATTATCCAGAAGGCGCATCGCGCGCGCGTCGTCTTCGTCTCGCCATCCCTGCTGCTGCTTTCGATACAGGTTGTACAGTCGCTCCTGAAGGACGCGCGCATGCGCGAGCAGGCGCATCTGATCCAGGCGGAGGTCGGCAAGCTGATGGACGACGTCAACCGGCTGGACGAGCGCGTGCGCAAGCTTCAGACGCACTTCGGCCAGACGTCCAAGGACATCGACCAGATCCTGATTTCCACCGACAAGATCACCAAGCGCGGACGCAACATCGAGGAACTGGACCTCGGCTCTCTGGAGGAGCTTCCCTCCAGCGAACGCGGCAACAACCAGCCGACGCTCCTGAACCCCGCGTTGAAGAGCGTGCCTGCGGGCGAGTGACCCCACCGTATTTCAGGTGTCGTCAGGTGGTTCGCAATAACCGCCACGGGTGATAAGACTCCGCGCGAACTAACATCCGCAAACCGTCATACCTTCCGTATACCGCCGAGGAGACCTCAATGGCCCTTCTGATCGCCGTCAAAGGCTGGGACCCCGCCCCTTGGGCGGAGCGCATGAAAGAGCGCCTGCCGGAACACGAGATCAGGACGTGGCCGGATGCGATGGGCGATCCGCGAGACATTGAATATGTGCTGACGTGGAAGGCGCCGGGCGAGCTTTTGAATTCGCTTCCCGGCCTCAAGGTGATCTTCTCGCTTGGGGCGGGCGTCGACCATATCCTCAAGGGCCAGAGCCTGCCGGACGTTCCGGTCGTGCGTGTCGTCGATCCGGATCTGACCGCGCGCATGACCGAATGGATCACGCTGCAGGTGCTCCTCCACCACCGCAAGCTGCCGACCTATGCCGAGCAGCAAACGAAACGCCTCTGGAAGGAACATACGCAGCCGGGCACTGCGGAAGTGCGCGTCGGCATTCTCGGTCTCGGCGTGTTGGGCAAGGATGCGGCGGAAATGCTCGTCCGCTTCGGCTTCAATGTCGCCGGGTGGGCAAGGTCGAAAAAGGCAATCGAAGGTGTGGAGTGTTTCGCGGGCGCAGCCGAGCTGGACGCGTTTCTTGCCCGCACGGACATTCTGGTGAACCTGCTTCCGCTGACGCCGGATACGACGCATCTGATCGACCACGCGTTCCTTTCCAAACTCGCACGAGACGGCGTGCACGGCGGCCCCATCTTCATCAACGCGGGCCGTGGCGCGACGCAGGTTGAGGGCGACATCGTGCGCGCGCTCACCGACGGTACGCTGAAGGCCGCAAGCCTCGACGTATTCGAAACCGAACCGCTTGCCTCCGACAGCCCGCTCTGGAACCTGCCGAACGCGATCATCACGCCGCATATCGCCGCCGACAGCGATCCGGCAGCGCTTTCCACCTATGTGGCGGGGCAGATCAGGGCGTTCGAGGCGGGAAAGCCGCTTGAAAACCTCGTCGACCTGAAAGCGGGATACTGAAAATCAGGAGTGCCGGATACGCCGCACTGCGGTGACGGGCGTGCCGTCCTTTTCCCGGATGCGGGCGATCGCACCTGCGAGCGGCTCGCTCGACACCATCATGGTGAAGCCGTTGGCGTGAAGCAGCGTTTCGGCATCGCGCATGATGCCGATGTGGCCCTTCCAGAAGACGAGATCGCCGCGCTTCAGATCCGGCAGGCCGGCTGAAATATCAAGCGCTTCCCCCGCCGTTTCCTCCTGCATGTAGCTGTCGCGCATGATCTTTACGCCCCCGGCCTGCGCGGCAAGCTGGAGGATCGCCGAACAGTCGAGCCCGAGCGAGGAGCGCCCGCCCCATAAATATGGCGTGCCGGCGAAGCTTTCCGCGACACTTACCCAATCCCCGACCCTGTGATCGAGCGGCACGAGATGCTTGGCGACAATGGCCGAGCCGTCGGCCAGCAGCGCGTAATCAAGACCGCGCGTCGTCTCGTAACCCGCAACCGCGACCAGCGACCCCATGGACAGGAGGTCGAGCGGCGGGCTCTTCAACTCCGCGTATGGATAGCGGTAGCTCCTGAGGGCAGCTACGCGATGGGTCGGCGCGGGTGAATCGGCGACAAGCGCGTCGCTCGGCATAAAGCCGACATAGCCGTCGGTTTCCAGCTGACCCCAGGCCCAGCCTTCCGCCGTTTCCTCGTAGACGGTGAAGGTCTCGCCGAAGAGCGCTTGCGTGTCGATCGACCGGTCGGTGCGCGGTTCCGGCCGGATCGGCGCGATGGAACGCGTAACGCGCTTTTTCGTGCCATCGACGAAACGGGCGGCGTCCACGCGGCCCTGATAGCTTCGCGCGGCGAGATCGGGCCGCACGGGGTGCAGTCTTTTATCGAGAGTTTCCGACATTCCAGCCTGTCCGGATCGAAATGAATTTAACGCGGTAGGACTTTCGCCATTTCCACCACCATATCGCCGATACGCTCGACATAAAGCGCGCCGTCGACGGTGCGGGTCACGATAACGTTTCTTCGGTCCGCTTCGTCACGCCGGCGCGACAGAAGCTTCTTGTTGCCCAAAGTGTCGAGCGCGCGGGTAATCGCCGGCTTGGTGACGCCGAGCTTGGCGGCGAGGCCGCGCACGGTATGCGGCGGCTGCTCGAGATAGACCGTCAGGAGGATCGCCACCTGGCGGGCCGTCAGGTCCTGCTCGCCGTCGCGCACCAGCGCAAGCGTCACATCATGCCACAGGCGAAGCGCCTGCGAGGGGCGCAAGTCGATTGCCATCCGTCCGCCGCGTGTCGATCAAGCTCACATTGCGTTAATTCACCTTTCCAGTGTTAAACCCTTAATCGTTTCGGTTCCGTTATCAAGCATCAACCGGGAACCGCTCCCGAAAAAGGGAAAAGAGCGCGCGGATCGCCTGCGCCTCGCCTCCCTTCGGCCGGCCCGGACGCTCGGACGGCGACCAGCCGTAAATGTCGAAATGCACCCAGCTTTCCGCCTTTTCGACGAATTTCGCGAGGAAGAGCGCCGCCGTGACCGAGCCGGCGAAGCCGCCGCCGGTCGTATTTATGTGGTTGGTGTCGGCCACGCGCGACTCGAGATATTTCGCATACGGCTTCCACAAAGGCATGCGCCAGAGCGGGTCGTTGACCGCATGGGCGGCAGCCGCCAGCCGATCCGCGAGGGTGTCGTCATCGGTATAGAAAGGCGGAAGATCCGGCCCAAGCGCGACGCGCGCCGCCCCCGTCAGCGTCGCCATGTCGATCAGGATTTCGGGCGCCTCCTCATCGGCAAGGGCAAGCGCATCGCCCAGAATGAGACGGCCTTCGGCATCCGTATTGCCGATCTCCACGGTGATGCCCTTGCGGCTTTGCAGGATATCGCCCGGACGAAAGGCGCGCCCGCTGATGGCATTTTCCACCGCGGGGATGATGACGCGCAACCTGACGGGAAGCTTCGCCGCCATGATCATGGAGGCAAGGCCGAGCACGTTCGCTGCGCCGCCCATGTCCTTCTTCATCAGGAGCATGGCGTTCGACGGCTTGATATCGAGCCCGCCGGTGTCGAACACGACACCCTTGCCGACGAGCGTGACCTTGGGCGCGTCTTGCGGCCCCCACGTGCAGTCCACCAGCCTGGGTGCGCGGTCGCTGCCCGCCCCCACCGCGTGGACCATGGGAAAACCCTTGTCCAGAAGATCATCGCCAACCACCACTTCAGTGGTCCCGCCGTGTGCGGCGAACAGGCGGGCCGCCTCGTCGGCAAGTTCGGCAGGTCCAAGGTCGTTAGCCGGCGTATTGATGAGGTCGCGGGCAAGCCCGACCCCATCGAGGATGATGCCGAG
Source organism: Stappia sediminis (assembly GCF_009826895.1). Classification (GTDB taxonomy): domain Bacteria; phylum Pseudomonadota; class Alphaproteobacteria; order Rhizobiales; family Stappiaceae; genus Hongsoonwoonella; species Hongsoonwoonella sediminis. Next base: position 361,482 of record NZ_WUMV01000007.1, read on the forward strand.
CGCGCCGACATCCGTGCCCGAAGGCACCATCAGCCGGGGCAGTTCGGCAGACGAGGTGCGGCGGTACCGCCCGAAACGATAGGCCGAAAGGGCGAAGGCGAGAGCCGCGGTATCGGTATCGGCGAAACCTTCCGCAATCCGGTAATCGCCCGCAGGCAGGCTTCCGGCAAGGGCACCGGCCGCGAAATCGGGATGCGATCCCTCCCGATCGAGCCCCAGAAGCGCGAAGGCGATGCGCCCGTCCTCTCCCGGCAGGGTCAGGACCTTGGCAGCCCCCGCCTTGTAGCCCGCCGCCTGCGCCCATGCGCGCGCATGTTTCGGCAGTTGCAGGAGCCGCTCTTCCAGGGTTTCGGGCGTCACCCCGTAAACGGGAATGGTCTCTTTCGACGGGTCGTGGGGGATAAGAACGTTGCGCACGCGCGTTCCTTTTTCTGCGAGAAGACGAATTGGGTTTCGCCCATAGAGTAAAAAGGCGATCGCTTGCGTTCAATCGCCATTCCGCAATGCCGCCGGAGTACATCTTAACGATCCGTTAGGGTTAACGAGCTATTGCTAGGTCATGCAATTTGCATCTTTCCTCCGGGGGCCTCAAATGACCGTCCATCCGCAGATCCGCCCGCGTTTCGTGGAAAAGCCGAAAGCGAAGCGTAACGCTCGCGGACTTCCGATCGTGCTGGCCGTCACGGCCGCCGTAGCCCTTTCCGGCTGCGCGTCGTCGAAAAGGGCCGTGGGCTCCCATGCCCCCTCCACACAGAGTTACGTGGCGCCCGGCTCCGACGCGGCGCGCCAGTCCGTGAATTACTGGGCGAGCGCTTACGAAAAAGACGCCAAGGATCGCGACAATATCCTGAACTACGCCGCATCTCTGCGCCGCAACGGCCAGATTGAACAGGCGGAGGCCGTGCTGCGCAAGGCCGTGATCGCCGATCACAAGGACCGCGACCTTTCGGCTGCCTACGGCAAGGTTCTGGCCGAAGCCGGCAAGCTTTCCGAAGCGCTCAACGTGGTGCGCAATGCCCAGACGCCGACCAATCCGGACTGGCGCCTGCTCTCGGCCGAAGCGGCGATCCTCGACCAGATGGGAGACCAGAACGAGGCGCGCGATCTTTATCGCCAGGCGCTCAAGATCGCGCCGGGAGAACCGACGCTCCTGAACAATCTCGGTCTTTCCTACCTTCTCGCAGGCGAACTTCCGCAAGCCGAGGAATCCTTGCGCAAGGCCGCCGCAAACCCGAATGCCGACAGCCGCATTCGCCAGAACCTTGCCCTTGCCCTTGGCCTTCAGGGCAAATTCGAGGAGGCCGAACAGGTCGCGAGCGCCGAGATCGACCCGGCCCAGGCGAATGCCAACATCGCCTATCTGAAGGGAATGCTCGCACAGCGAAACAGCTGGGCGGAGATCAAATCGGTCGACGACAACAAGGACGGCTGAGGCGAAGCCTTCCAAGCGCCTTACAACAACAATCGAAAATCCGCCCGGGCCGTTACGGACCGGGCGGTTTTTCTTGCATCCGGAAATCTCGGAACGCAATTCGGGAGCGCGTGCCGTTCTCTTGAAAACGGGTCTTCCGCCGACAATCAAATCGAGACGCAGGTCATGGCCCCGTAAACAAGCATGGAGCGGCGCTACAAACGGCAAAAAAGATGCCAGAGCACACTCCGTTCGCGACGAAACGATGCGAACGACAAGATTATGCTCAAGGGATAGAATCCGGATCGCTTTCTTATTGATCGGACTATTCCATCCGATGAGAAAATGGCTCCGGCGAATTCGGCGCGATCAGAAGTTCTCCAGGACCTGGATGATCGCCGGGCCGATGATGACGGCGAAGAGCACCGGCAGGAAGAACAGGATCATGGGCACCGTCAGCTTCGGCGGCAGTGAGGCAGCTTTCTTTTCCGCCGCCTGGGTGCGCTGCTCGCGGTTTTCCTCCGCCATGACGCGGATCGCCTGGCCGATCGGCGTACCGTAGCGCTCAGCCTGGATCAGCGCCGTCACGACGTTCTTCACGCCATCCACGCCGGTACGACTTGCCAGGTTCTCGTAAGCCTTGCGGCGCTCGCCAAGATAGGAAAGTTCCGCATTCGTAAGCGTCAGTTCCTCCGCCAGCGCGATGGACTGAATGCCGATTTCATCGGCGACCTTGCGAAATGCGGCTTCGATGGACATGCCGGATTCCACGCAGATCAACATGAGGTCGAGTGCGTCGGGCCACGCCCTGTTGATGGAAACCTGCCGGTTTTGAATCCTGTTCTTCAGGTAGATATTCGGCCCGTAGAAGCCGACCACGCCCACGCCGAACGAGATGCCGAGCTTGAGGATCGCCGGCTGATCGTCGGGGAGGACGGAAAACGTATATACGATCGCCGCCAGGAAAAGCACGATCGGCGCGACGATCCGGGCAATCAGATACGTGTAGAGCGGCGCCGTGCCGCGATACCCTGCCTGACGCAGTTGCTGGCGCGTCTCCTCGTTTGCAAGGCCGCTCGCGAGATTGAACCTGTCGACGAACTGCTTGATCTGGTGTTTCGGCTGATTGCGCAGCGAAGCCCGCGCTTCGCCCTTTTCCGTCGCCATGCGCGCCCGCTCGCGCGCGCGCATCTTCTCGCGTTCGAGCGCTACGGATTTCATCCGGCTTTTCAGCCTGTCACCTTCCAATATCGGCAAGGCCAGGGTCAGGATCGTGCCCGCCACGGCGACAGTCGTAAGCACCGCGATCAGGGTTTCCCGGCTGGCCAGGCTTGCAACGTCGATATTCATTCAAACCCCCTGCGAAACCCGTTCTTCACCTTCAGCGAAACCGGCTTCGCCAATTGATCAGTGATCGAAGTTGATCATTTTACGCATCACCAGAATTCCCATCGTCATCCAGCAAAGACCGCCGGCCAGGATCAGATTGCCCGTCGGATCCTCGAAAAGGATGCCGATATAGTCAGGGCTGGTGAGCGAAAGCAGCGCTATGACGATGAACGGAAGGGAACCGATGATGCCGGCCGAGGCCTTCGCCTCGGAACTCATCGCCTTGATCTTGCCCTGCAGGGTCTTGCGTCCGCGCAGAACCTTCGAAAGATTGCCGAGCGCTTCCGACAGCGAACCGCCGGCCTGCTGCTGGATCGCGATGACGATGGCAAAAAAATTCGCTTCCGCCACGGGGACCCTTTTCGGCATGCGTGCAACGGCTTCCGCCAGCGACACGCCCATTGTCTGCGTTTCGACGATGCGGCGAAACTCGCTGGCGACAGGCTCCCGCGCCTCGGCCGCGACAATCTGGATGCACTCGTTGACCGGCAGGCCCGCCTTCGCGCCACGCACGATCACGTCCACGGCATTCGGCAACTCGTCGAGAAAGGCATTGAAACGCTTCTTGCGCCGCCAGGCCACGAACCAGCGGGGAAGACCCAGGAATCCGACGAAGCCGAACGCGCCGACAACCCACGGCGAGGGCTTGACGAGAAAACCGGCAAAAGCAGCCGCCAGCCCTATCAACAACGAGACGAGCCAGAACATGCGCTTCGACCATGACAGGCCGGCCTGTTTGATGCGCAATTCCAGATCCAGGCTTTCCTTTTTCTGCCTGGACCGCTGCCGCTCCTCGAATTCCTTGAGCTGATCCTGCACGTTCTTGCGCCGCCGGTCGGCGTCACGGGCCTTGAGACGATCGGCGTGGATCTCGTGGCGCGCGGAAATTTCATGGATGCGCTTTTCGCGATTCAGCTCGCCATTCAGCCGAGGCTGAAAAAGGGCGTAAAGAACGCCGCCGATCGAAAAGGCGACCAGAAGCGCAATCGCCACCACCGTGATTTCGGGCGTGAGGTAAGCCTGCAGGTCAGCCATTGACACTTTCGTTCACCTCCGCGGCATCGAGGGCATGGGCAAGCCTGTTCTCCTCGTTGAAGTAGCGCGCGCGCTCCCAGAAAACGGGCCGGCCGATGCCGGTGGAGCGGTGGCGCCCGAGCAGGCGTCCATGCGCGTCCTCGCCCAGGATATCGTAGACGTAGACATCCTGCGTGATGATCACATCCCCTTCCATGCCGACCACTTCGGTAACGTGGGTAATGCGGCGTGAACCGTCACGAAGGCGCTGCGCCTGCACGATGACGTCGATCGAGGAAACGATCATTTCCCTAAGGGTTCGCGACGGCAGGGTGAAACCACCCATCGTGATCATCGATTCAAGGCGGGACAGGGCCTCGCGCGGGCTGTTGGCGTGCAGCGTGCCCATCGACCCGTCGTGGCCGGTGTTCATCGCCTGAAGAAGGTCGAAGGCCTCGGGTCCGCGCACTTCGCCCACGATTATGCGTTCAGGACGCATACGCAGGCAGTTCTTGACGAGATCGCGCATGGTGATTTCGCCTTCGCCCTCCAGGTTGGGAGGACGGGTTTCCAGGCGCACCACATGCGGCTGCTGCAATTGCAGTTCCGCCGCATCCTCGCAAGTGATGATGCGTTCGTCGTGGTCGATGTAACGGGTAAGGCAGTTCAGCAGCGTCGTCTTGCCGGAACCCGTACCGCCGGAAATCAGCACGTTACAGCGCACGCGCCCGATGATCTGGAGGATGGTCGCACCTTCCGGCGACACCGAGCCGAACTGGACCAGCTGGTCGAGAGTGAGCTTGTCCTTCTTGAACTTACGAATGGTGAGTGCGGGACCGTCGATGGAAAGCGGCGGCGCGATGACGTTGACGCGCGAACCGTCGGGAAGGCGCGCGTCGCAGATCGGGCTCGATTCGTCGACGCGGCGGCCGACCTGGCTCACGATCCGCTGGCAGATGTTCATAAGCTGCTTGTTGTCACGGAACTGAACGCCGGTCTGATGAACCTTGCCCTCGGTCTCGATGTAGACCGTATCGGCACCGTTCACCATGATATCGGCGATGTCGTCTCGCATCAGCAAGGGTTCGAGCGGCCCGTAACCCAGAACGTCGTTACAGATGTCTTCAAGCAGGTCTTCCTGCTCCGAGATCGACATGACGACATTCTTGAGCGCGATGATGTCGTTCACGACATCGCGGATTTCCTCGCGCGCATCCTCCGGCCCGAGGCGGGAAAGCTGCGAAAGGTCGATCGCCTCGACCAACGCGTTGAAGATCGAGGCCTTGGTCTCGTAATAATCCTTCGAACGCTTCGAGGAGCGCGCGGGCTGCGGCTCCGGCTCCAGAGGCGGCTGCGTGGCAGGTGCGGCCGCTTTCTGCTCGGGCTTGGGCGCGGGCGCGGGTTCCGCCTGCGGTTGGGATGCCGCTTTGGTTTCGGGCGGCGGCGCAGTGACTTTTTCTTCCGCCGGCTTTGCGACTGGCGGCTTCACTGGAACCGAACCGGGATTTCCTCGTCTGCCGAACATGATCACCAGCTTCCGTTGATCCTGACCGCTGGCCGCCGGAGCGGCCCTGCGCCTGACACTTCGCGGCGAAGCGGGACGCTATGCCCCTTTCGCCGCACCCTTGCGCTTCTTCAGGAAACGCGCCATCAGCATATTGAGGCCCGCTCCCTTAGGTTTCCTTACTTCGCTGCGCCCCGTGACGATCTGCGACACCAGATCGAACTGCGCCTTCGACTGATGCTTCGGATCAAGCTCGCCGATCATCTGGCCGTTGTTCGCCGCCGTTCCGAAAAGCTGAGGGTCGAAGGGGATCGCAGCCGCCGGCTCCAGATCGAGGGCGGCCGTGAACTCTTCCGGCTTGATTTCGGGACGTTTGGGAACATTCACCCTGTTGAGCACGAGGTGCGGACGGCTGTCGTTCGGGCGCATCTGCCTGAGCGTGTCGAGCAGGTTCTTGGCATTGCGCAGATTGGCGAGGTCCGGTTCGGCCACGATGACGATTTCGTCCGCCGTGCCGATCAGATGCCGTGTCCAGTTCGTCCACGAGTGGGGCATATCCATGACCACCGAAGGCGTCGTCTTGCGCATGACCTCGATCAGACTGTCGAAGGTCTTCTCGTCATGGTCATAGGTCTTTTCGAGCGAGGCCGGCGCCGCCAGCAGGCTGAGCTGGTCCGTGCATTTCGACAAGAGGCGATCGAGGAACGTCTCATCCAGGCGCTCAGGCGCGGAGATCGCCTCCATGATGCCCTGCAGAGGGTCCTGATTGAAATCGAGCCCGGCAGTCCCGAAAGCGAGGTCGAGGTCCGCGAGCACGACGTCGTTTTCGAACAACCTGGCGATGGACCAGGCCACGTTGTGGGCGACCGTGGAGGCCCCGCACCCGCCTTTCGCTCCAACGAATGCGATCGTGCGCCCCAAAGGCTCGGCCGTCGGATCCGTGTAGAGATCGCCTATGGTGGCGACAAGCTGAAACAGGCTGACAGGGGCGACCAGATATTCGCTGACACCGCGATGGATAAGGTCGCGATAAAGGGTCACGTCATTCACGTGGCCGATAATCACCACCTTGGAGCCCGGATCGCAAACCTCGGCAAGACCGTCGAGGTGTTCGATCAGTTCGTTAGCCGGCAAACTGCACTCGATCACGATGAGGTTCGGCGTCGGCGCCGACCCGTAAAAATCGACCGCGGCCGCGATGCCGCCCATGTGAACCTTCACGTGGGCCTTCGACATTCTCCGGTCGATGCTGGCCGATTCCATCATCTTCGCCGTTTCGGGCGTCTCGCAAAAAGCCTGAACGGAGATGCGCGGCACGGGCCTTAGGTCCGCCGGTGCACCTCCAGCCGGCACCTCGTCGCGCGCTGGCTCCTCCGCCTTTCGGGACTCTCCGGCCTCCGCGGCCGGATTCGGGTCATACGCCAGACTGCTCATGTCGCAACCTCTCTCGGATCAGTTAGCCGCATCGGATATCTTGGCGCCGTCGCCTTCCTTGTAATCCGACCCGGTTCTTTCACCCCTGCGATACTTTTCGAAGACCGTGGAGCGACGCTGCTGGTCCGCCGGACCTTGAGCGCGCGGGTAGATGAAATCCGCCGGATCATCGACTAACGCGGCGAGATTCTTCTGAGTGGCGCAGCCGAAATCGTAGTAGTCGGTGTTGGCGAAGTCCCCGGTCACGTCGTCGGGCCAGGTACCGCACGGGCCCACCTCCGCCTTGATGGTCGGATAGGCGAGGCGAACCGGGGCGGAAATACTTGGATCGGCCACCGGATAGGAACGGGTCACGATCCTCTTGCCGGAAATGCCGCCGCGCTTGATGGCGGACCTGAGCCCCGGCGTGATCGCATGGACTGCGGATTCATTGGCGGAGCCGGACGGAACGATGATTTCCATCACGCTTGCGCCCCTGCGCCGTCCGTCGGCGGCGAAACTGGCAACCGCGGCGGCCATCTGCGGGGGCAGCCTGCGCATGCCCGCGCCGACCGGCAGGTCGAGGGTTTCCGTGCCCTCGTCCACGATGATCGGATGGCGCAGCTGGTAGTCGTTGGCCGCCAGAGCCTCGGTCGTATACGGAGTGGTCTGCTGGCACCCTGCCAGGAACGAGCCCGCCAGGAGGATGAGACCGAGGCCGGCGAGGCGACCTGAGCGAATGTATCTCGCGTTCGAAGGCATCGTCGCATTCCTCAATATTTGTAGATGTAGCCGACCTGGCCGTGATAGGTGCCCTCAGGCGCCGGCGCACCCGACACGCTGTAGATGCGGTTGAGGCGGTTCAGGAAGATCGTCGCCGCGTCGGTGGCCGGAGCGAAATTCTTGTCGGGACGGGCGAGCTTGCTGCGGTTGACCGGCTTTGCCAGATAGGGAGTGACGAAGACCACGAGCTCGGTCTGCTTGCGCAGGAAGTCGCGGCTCTTGAACAGCGCCCCGAGGACCGGAACCTGCATGAGGCCGGGCACTCCGTTCAGGTCCTGCTTGTAGGTTTCCTTCAGAAGGCCCGCCATGACGAGCGTGCCGCCGGAGGGCAGCTCGACCGTCGATTCCGCGCGCCGGACCTTAAGCGCCGGGATCGTGATGAGGCCGAGGTTGACCGCCCCTTCCTGGGTGATCTCGCTGACTTCCGTCTTGACGCGCAGGCTGATGTTGCCTTCGTTCAGGACGACGGGCGTGAAATCCAGGCCGACACCGAATTTCTTGAATTCAACCGTGACTTCCCTTTGATCCTGCGAGACGGGGATCGGGAATTCGCCACCCGCGAGGAAGCTGGCGTTTTCGCCGGATATGGCGGTCAGCGTCGGCTCCGCGAGAGTGCGGATCACGCCGTCACGCTGCAATGCCTCGATTTCAGCGACGATCCGCGTGTCGCCGGCAAGGAAGTCCGTTCCGAGCGAGCCGCGATTGACGACATTCGAGTTGACCGTGTAGCCGGGCTGGTTGTTGAAGCCGACGGTATAGTTTCCAATGCCGATGCTGCCGGCGAGATTGACGCCCAACTGCTTGATGATCGAGCGTTCGACCTCCGCGACCGTGACCTTCAGGTGAACCTGGTCCTTGCCCTCGACCGAAACCGTGTTGAGAACGGACGACTGACCTCCTTCATCCGGCTTGGCGTAGCGTCTGGCGAGATCCGTCGCGCGCTGCGCGTCGCCCGTGCTTTTCGCCGTGCCCGAAAGAACGATGTTGCCGTTGACCGCATCCGCCCTGATGTTCGCCGTCGGAATCGCGCGGCGTATGAGCGCGTTGAGTTCGGTGGTGTCCTGGTCGACGTAGAGGTCGAAGTTTGCAAGCTGCACGCCGCCGTCGCCGAAGAGGAAGAGACTGGCCTGGCCTGCCTTGTTGCCGAGTACGAAGACGCGACGCGACGTTCTGACCACCGCATCGGCGATTTCCGGATCGGAGACGAGAACGTCACGAACCTCTTCGCCAAGGTTGATCACCACCGACCGGCCCACCCCTACGCGCAATATGCGCTCGGCTATGCGGTCGCCCGCGGCAATGTTCACCGTCTTGGGATAAGAGCTGTCGGCGGCGGCCGGTCCGGTGCCGGCAAACGACAGAGCGAGGCTGAAAGCCATCAATCCGACGCCAATCCATCGCTTGCAATTCATCGTCCGTCTCCTTGACCGGGCGTGATCTGTCGCCCTGCCTCAATTCACTTCAGGGTCGATGCCTGGCTTGTCAGGCCGTACTTGACGAAGTTGACGCCGCCGCCGACGAAATTGTCATCCGCGTCGTCCGCGGAATCCGCCGCACTGCGCAAGGAAAGCGAGATCGTGCCGACCTGCTGCGCCTGGGCGACGACTTCCGTCTGTTCCGGCGACAGTTCCAAAGTGGCGGTGCGTCCCGGCGGCAATGCCTTTTCGTCCTGCTCTCCGGCCGTGGTCGTGTCGATCGCAAGCACGCGGACGTTCGCCAGAATGGTTTCGCTCGTGAAGCCATCGCCGCTGCGTCCGTTCCGGGCACGTGTCAGGATGAGGTCGACCTTGTCGCCGGGAAGAATGAAACCGCCCGCCGTCGTCACCGCCTCCACCGGAACCGCGATCGCGCGCCGCCCCTTGGGAAGGATTGCCGCCATGAAACCGCGATCGGTGGAAATGAGGCGCTCCTCGCGCAGCGGCTCGCCGGAATAAAGCGGCGCGCGGGCGATCCTCCCGGAAAGGCTGACCGCGGCGTCCGGCTGCTGGGAGCGCAGGATCGAACCGGCCGGCGTCGAGCCCTTCGGCCATTCCGCCCAGGTGAGATCGGATGCCGCCAGCTGGCTGCCGAGCTTCACGTCCCGGGAAGCGACGAGAACCTGCTCCACGCCCGTCACCGGCGCTTCGGCGACCACCGCTTCGGGTGGAGCGCTTGAGTTGCTGATCACGAGCCGCGCCGCCAGAAGGCCAGCACCCAACGCAACACCGAGGATGGCAAATCGAGCAATCTTCATGTCTCTCATCCACTCGTTCCGGGGACCGGAAAGCCGAATGTGGCTCACCTATGGTCACCTGTTGACATTACAGTGAGTGGAAAATGGTCAAGACATGGTTAACAAGCGGTGATCGAATATACTTAATGACCATTAATTCATGCGCAAAATGCCGAAACTAAACAGCAAAATTAATGCAAGATTAATTGCTCGATTAGAGGTGTAAGCATTTTATCTCACAACCAATGGGTCATAATCGCCCGAATTCAACGCCTTTATTACGTCAACTGAGAGCATTTGCAGGAGGTGCTTCGTTCGCCCTGAAGCCGCCGGCCAACGGGCGCGAATCCTGACGGCACGGGCCGATCCGAGAAAAACGCAGGCTCAGCTGGCCGCGACCAGAGCCTGGAACCAGACCGTTTCCGGATAAACCTGCAAAGCCGCCAGAGAAAGGGCTATGCCGTAAGGTATTCCGGTGTTGCGGTCGTGAAGCCGCACCAGCCAGGACTGCCCGCTTGCGATGCCCGGAAGCACCGGAATCTTGTTGCGGAATAAAAGCAGGGCCAGTGTCAAAACGGCACCGTAGACCGCCGAAAGAAACAGAAAGCCGAATAAAGGCTCCGAAAAGCCGAACCATAAAGCAATGGCCGCAGCGACCTTTACGTCACCTCCACCCATCCAGCCACAGGCGAACAGGGTGAACCCGACCGCGAAAACGCACACCCCGGCAAGCAGGTGATAGCCCGCATCCGGCAGCGAGAGAGGAACGAAGGGCGCCAAAGCCGCGAAACCGGCAACCAACAACAGCGAGACCCGATTGGGAATCGTCATGGTGAAGAGGTCGGAAGTGGCCGCATAGGCGACCAGACAGGGAAAGACTATCAAGAGCGATGCTTCAATCATGATTTTACCCCTGTAGCGTATCCTTCCCCCGGACATGCAGACGGACGGCAGATGCCGTCCGTCGCAAATCGTGTATTTCCGCGGTCGCAGCAGGAACCGGACCGCGAAACATCCGATTATTACTGCAGACCGTCGGACACCGTCGTGAAGGTGGTGGTCAGGTTCGTACCGACGGTGGCAAGGATACCGACGATGGCAACCGAGATCAGAGCGGCGATCAGGCCATATTCAATGGCGGTAGCACCGGACTCGTCCTTGGCGAAACGTGCGAAAAGATTCTTCATGGGTTTGCTCCTAGCTCCACGTGTTTTGACAGCACTAGCTCGCCGGCCTTGTTTTCTTTTGACCGATCGAAGCTTTGACAACGTTACGCACCGCCAATTGCTAAAAAGTTAATTCAACCGTCGAACTTCAGTTGTTTTGCCAGTTTTTCAAACAGAGTTAACAGTATCATAATTCGATGATTCAAATTTTACATGTAAATTATTCATTTACGATTGCATATAAGAAGTAGTGCTGAAATTTTTTTGTTATATATTCTATAAGTGACGAGAGGGCGATTATTAAACACTAACAAAAGTGCGGCAACTCTCTTTACGGGAGATATACACGGCGAGCGGCAGAATGATTGAAGCAAACCCATTCGTTAGCGGTTCGTTCACCAAGTTCTGCGCAAGATCGGTCAGTTCGCATAGCCTGGAGGCTGAAATGTTCTTGAACCTGAACGTCACGCGACCTGCCGCAACGTTTGTTGCCCTGGTGGCCATGCTCGCCATCACCGGAACCCCCGCCATCGCGAAAGAAGGCGGAGTTTCGGTCATGACCGACCGGGCAAAGGTTTTCCGGATCGACAAGCCCGCCGATACGGTCATCGTCGGCAACCCGTCGATTGCAGACGTCACGATGCACGATCGCTTCACCGTCGTGGTGACCGGAAAGCTTTTCGGAACGACGAATCTCGTCATTCTGGACAAGGACGCCGAACCGATCATCGACGAGGTGATTACCGTCATGCCGAACGAGACCGATCTCGTCACCGTGCATCGCAATGGCGCGCGCTTCAGCATGTCGTGCAGCCCGATTTGCGAACCGACCCTGAGGGTCGGCGACAACAAGGATACTTTCGACCTGACGGAGCAACAGGCGTCCAAACGTAATGAAATGGCTGAAGCACTAGCCGGCGCAGGCAACTGATCCGCGCCGGGGAGCTGGGGGTTGGAGAAATGTTGAAATCCATCCGGAACGGGTTCTCTAGATCGCGCTGGCGCAAGGCCGCCCGCGCGGCGGGACGGATTTCTTCGGACAGGCGGGGCGTCACGATGGTCGAGTTCGGCCTCATTGCCCTGCCTTTTTTCACACTTCTGCTTTTTATCCTCGAAATGGGCATGTCCCTTTTCGCAGGACAGCTTCTCGAAAACGCGACGATCGATGCTTCTCGTCTCATACGCACCGGACAGGCACAGCAAAGCGGCTTCGACGCCGGCGCCTTCAAGCAGCAGGTTCTCGACCGCCTCTACGGCATTCCTTTCTCCGCCGAACGTTTGTCGGTCGATGTCGAAAGGCTCGACGATTTCACGCAGTTCCGCGGCGACCCCCTGGTCCAAAACGGTGAGCTGCAGGACAATTTCACCTACGACCACGGAGAGGCGGGCGACATCATCATCGTGCGGGTGATCTACCGCTGGCCCCTCATCACCGCGTTCATGCGACTGGACTACTCCGACCTGAACAACGGAGATCGCCTGCTCGTATCGACGTCTATATTCCGTAACGAGCCCTTCCCATGGACAAGCAAGTAGGAGGCGGGACGATGCGTGCTTTGTTTTCACTACCAGCCTCCGCCGCGAGGGCGTTGCGCAGCAAACTGGCTGCCGACCGGCGCGGGATGGCTGCGGTCGAATTCGCACTTGTACTGCCCATCATGCTGTTGCTTCTGGTCGGCATGACGGAGCTTTACTCGGCCATGACGCTCGATCGCAAGCTTAGCCAGACTTCTAGCTCGGTTGCCGACCTGGTAGCCCAGGAAGATGAAGTAACGCGGACCGAATTGCTGGCGATCATGGATATCGCGGAAGCCATTCTCGACCCTTACCCCGAGCAGGGCGTTCAGCTCGTCGTCGCCGGCGTGCGCATGGAAGAGGAAAACCAGCCTGAAGTCACATGGAGCGAAGGCTTGAACATCTCTTCCTGGGCCACGGGCGCGCCGCCCCCGATCGAGCTTCCCGCAGAACTTATAAAGACAAAAGGCGCCTTTCTTGTCGTAACGCACGGCACATATACATATCAGCCGGTGTTCACGAACCTGTTCAAGGACATTTTCGGCACCAACGAAATTGCGCTGGAAGATTCCTACTACCTCAGGCCCCGCCTGAGCGCCGAAGTTCGCTGCTGCAACTGAGAATCCGGTTCGCAATCGACAAGTCGAAACCCCCGCCTTGGGATTAAGGCGGGGGTTTCTTCTTTTATACATCGGTTCGGAAATCTACCGGCCCGCACCATGCCCGGAACCTGGATCTCCACAGACCCTGAGTTTCCCGGAACACCTCAGGATATTTCGCATGCATGCGGCTGATGCAGATCAAGGGCCGATCCCTTTCCTCGTGTCAAAAACCGGATAATCTTCACAATGGTGTATCCGTTCTTCACTATCGCAATGCCGGATGGAACATCTGAATGCTCCATTTACGGCTGCCGGAGAAGAATATGGCCAGAAACAAGACTTATGACGAAATTTCCGTAGGCGACAGCGCGACGCTTACCCGCACGCTTACAGCCAACGATCTTTTCGTGTTCGCCCATGCCTCCGGCAACGTCAATCCGATGCATCTGCCGAACGTGGACTGGACGGGCGACGGCAAGGTCGACGAACCGATTGCGCCTTCAATGTGGGCGGGAGCGCTCATTTCCGCCGTCCTCGGCAATGTCCTTCCCGGCCCTGGAACTGTTTACCGCTCGCAGACATTGAGCTTTCGCGACCGTGCGCGGATCGGCGACCGGCTTGAGGTCTCCGCCAAGGTTACCGCAAAGAAAAGCGACGGCATCGTCGAATTGACGACGCGGGTCAAACGCGAAGACGACACCGTCATCGCCGAGGGAGATGCGGTCGTTACCGCGCCGGAGCGCACGATCACTTTCGATGCGAGCAGCCTTCCAGGAATACTGATCGAGAGCCATCAGCATTTCGACCGGCTTCTGGAAGCGGCCGAAACGCTTCCGCCCCTGCCGACAGCGGTCGTCGCGCCCGATGACCCCAATTCGCTCGGCGGAACGGCGCTGGCGGCCCGTGACGGGCTCATAGAACCCGTGCTCGTCGGCTCGCGCTCGCGTATAGAGGCCACCGCCGCCCGGATCGGCCTCGATCTTTCGCCCTTCGAGCTGATCGACGTCGACCCGGAAGACGCCGCCGCCGCGCGCGCGGTCGCCCTCGTGCATGAGGGGCGCGTGCGCGCGGTCATGAAGGGTCACCTCCACACCGACGACCTCCTGCGCCACATCGTCAAGCGGGACGGAGGCTTGAGGACGAAACGACGGCTCAGCCATTGCTTCGTCATGGATGTTCCAGGCCGTGCCTCCCCCGTCATCATTTCGGATGCGGCCATCAACATTTCGCCGGATCTTCAAGCCAAGGTCGATATCGTCCAGAACGCCATCGATGTCGCGCGCTCGCTGGGCATCGCCACGCCCAAGGTCGGCATCCTGTCGGCGATCGAGACCGTCAACCCCGCCATTCCTTCCACCCTCGATGCCGCGGTGCTTTCGAAGATGGCCGAGCGCGGCCAGATCAAGGGCGGCATCGTCGACGGGCCGCTCGCCATGGACAACGCGATCGACGTGCAAGCGGCGAAAAGCAAGGGCATCACGTCCCTCGTCGCGGGCCACGCGGATGCGCTCGTCGTGCCGAACCTGGAAGCCGGCAACATGCTCGCCAAGGAGCTGACGTTCATAGCCCACGCGGAGGCGGCGGGCCTTGTCGCCGGCGCGAAAGTACCGGTAATGCTTACAAGCAGGGCCGACAACGACCGCGCAAGGCTCTGCTCCTGCGTTCTGGCGCTTCTTTACGACCACTGGCAGAAGACCGGCGAACCGCTGGTCCACCAGAATGAGGAGGACAAGCCGTGAGCGCGGCCGGCCGGACGATCCTGGTCCTGAATTCGGGATCGTCCTCCATCAAGTTCAAGATTTTTCGCGCAGACGAACCGTTTCTTTCGGGCCTGATCGAAGGCATCGGCACCTCACCGCGCATGATCGCCGAAGCCTTGAGCGGGGACGGCAGGGTAGAGCGCAAGCTTGCCGACGACGCCGACCACGGCACGGCACTGGATGCGGCGTTCTCCTATCTTTTCGGGCGATATCCGGACATTCGGGTAGACGGTGTCGGCCACCGGGTCGTCCACGGCGGCACGGCCTATAGCGAACCCGTCCTGATCGACGATGGCGTGCTTGGCGAACTGGAGCGTCTGTGCCCGCTCGCACCTCTGCACCAGCCCCATAACCTGGCGGGAATTCGCGCGGCGGAATTCGCCTTGCCGGATGTTCCCCAGGTCGCCTGCTTCGATACCGCCTTCCACCGCAAGCACCCCTGGGTGAACGACACCTTCGCCCTTCCCCGCAGCTATTTCGAGGAGGGCGTGCGCCGCTACGGGTTTCACGGGCTTTCCTATGAATTCATCGTCAAGAAGCTCTGCGAAGTGGCGCCCGATATTGCCGACAAGCGTATCGTCGTCGCTCATCTGGGCAACGGTGCATCGCTCTGCGCGATCGAGGCGGGCAAAAGCGTGGGCTCGACGATGGGCTTTTCCGCGCTCGACGGCCTGCCGATGGGCACCCGCTGCGGCCAGCTCGATCCCGGCGTCGTGCTTTATCTCATGCAGGCACGGAAGATGACGGCCGGGGAAATCTCCGATCTTCTCTACAAACAATCGGGGCTGAAGGGCCTCTCCGGCGTCTCAAGCGACATGCGTGAGCTTGAAAGCTCCCCGGATCCGCATGCAGCCGAGGCGATCGACTATTTCGTCTTCCGTATCCGCCGCGAGATCGGCGCGATGGCCGCGGTGCTCGCAGGGCTGGACGGTCTCGTCTTTACCGGCGGTATCGGCGAGAATTCCGTCCGTATCCGTGAGCTTGTCTGCCGGGATATGGGCTGGCTCGGCGTCGAGTTGGACAATCAGGCGAACGGCGAAAACCGCATGCGGATTTCCGCCCAAGGCTCCAGGGTCAAGGTGCTTGCCGTGCCGACCGATGAAGAGCGGATGATCGCAGGGCATACGGCGAAGCTATTAACTGCGTGAGAGGCGAACCGAACTTCACTTTTCCGCACCGGACAGAGGCTTCATGTTTCCCGCCTTGCCGCCGAGCGCGGAGAACCGGTTGTCGAATGTGTTCGCAAGCGGTTCGAACGCCTCCACGCCGATGGGAACGAAGCCTGGGCTCTGCCTTGGGGCGATCGCGAAAAACGCGGAAGGATCCTCGACGTCGAGCGCCAGAAGATGCACCTTCAGCCTGTGCTTGATCTTGTCGGCGAGCGAACGCCTGACCACGTGCGGCGCATTCGGTATCGGTTCCGAACGCCAGATGATACGCAAGGAGCCGGGCTCCATGAGCCGTCCCGCCTCCATCTCCGCGACCGTGCCGCGACCGCCATCGCTTACCTCATCGCCCTCTCCGGTCCAGCCGAGCGTCGCGTCGAGTATGCCGATCATGACGCGCTTCGCCCCGTCGAGCGGGCCGTCGACCTCGACCAGTTCGCCGAAATGCTTTTGCGGGTCCATGCCGATCTGGCGAAAGGCGAAGAACGGCAGGCGCCGGGTGGTGGTCGACCCTTCCGCGCCGATGCCGAGTTTCGCGCCCTTGAGATCTTCAAGCGTTACATACGCGCTTCCGTTGGCAACGATCAGCGCCGCCCGGTAAGCGCTCTCTCCTCCACGAGCGGCCGGCACCGCCAGAGGTTCCACGCAGCCGCAGCGCTTCCAGGCCTGCGCGAAGGCGGAAGCGGAAAGTTCCGCATAATCCACTTTGCCTGTCACGAGCGCGTCCTGAAGGGACGACAAATCGGCGTAGGCGACGAGATTGACGGGAATGCCGAGAGCCGTTTCAAGGCTTGCGCGGTAAGGCTCAAGCAGGCGAAAGGCCGCGCGGTCGGGATCGTTCGCGTTCCTTATGACGATGCCGTAGCGCAATGACGGCAGGAGCTTGAGCATTTCGCCATCGAACCGCCCGTCAAGCGCTCCCTGCGAGGCGTCGGGCCATGGGGCGTCATAGTCATCGGGCAGCGGAACGAAATACTCTTGCGGATAATCTTCTTCATAAAATTCCGGCCCGGTTTCGGCATCGAATTCGTCCGGCCGCAATGGCAGTTCGTCGTCGCTTGCCTGGGCCGCGGCCGCGGAGATAAAAGCCAAGCTGAAACAGAGCGTAAGGCAAAGTGACCCGAATACGGCCACCACGCCGTGATGCCACGATAAATGTCTCAACAATCGTGCTATTCGCAGCATAAAGATCGCATCGAATCAATTCGGAGACCGTCCATGACAGTATCGCACGGAAAAAGCCCCGAAATCATGCCGGATATCGTCGTCTTTGACGTCGGCAACGTTCTGATCGAATGGGACCCGCGCAATCTGTACAGGAAGGTCTTCGACAATGAGGCGGCGATGGAAAACTTCCTCTCCGAAGTCTGTACCGACGCATGGAACCTGGAGCAGGACCGCGGGCGCAGCTTCGCCGAGGCGATAGCGGAGCGTGTGGCGCTCTTTCCCGAATTCGAAGCGGAAATCCGCGCCTATGACACCGGCTGGCACGACATGGTGCCCGGCGAAGTGCACGGAACGCCCGCCCTGCTCGGCGAGCTGAAGGAAGCCGGCGTCCCGCTTTACGCGATCACCAATTTCTCTAGGGAGAAATTCATCGAGGCGCGCAAGCGATTCCCCTTCCTCGATACTTCCTTCATCGACACCGTGGTATCGGCCCACGAAGGCTGCCTGAAGCCGGAGCCGCGGATCTTCGAAATCCTGTTCGAGCGCAATTCGCTCGACCCCGCCCGGACGATCTTCATCGACGACAGCCTGAAAAACGTGGAAGGGGCACGGGCAGCGGGAATGCACGCGCACCACTTCCGCGACGCGGATACGCTGCGCCGTGACCTTGTCTCGCTCGGCTTCCCGGTTGCCGCGAAGTGAGAATTCCTCAAGCGCCCTCGAAGCCGGAAAGCACGTTGACGCAATTGACGCCAAGCGCATCCACCGCGTAGCCGCCTTCCATCACGAAGACGGTCGGCAATCCCGCTTTTTCAAGCCTTGCGCCGAGCGCCAGAAATTCCTCGCTCTTCAAACGGAATTTCGAGATCGGATCGCGCTCGTATGTATCGAGGCCAAGCGAGACGACGAGCGTGTCCGGCGAAAATTCCGCGACCCGCTCGAGCGCCGCATCGAGCGCACGCGAGAAGGCCGGCCAATCGGTGCCGAGCGCCAGGGGGAAATTCGCGTTGAACCCTTCACCCGCGCCTTCGCCCGTCTCGTCCGCATGACCGAGGAAATAGGGAAACTCCTCTATCGGGTCGGCATGGAGGGAAAGGAACAGCACATCCGCGCGATCATAGAAAATCGCCTGGGTGCCGTTGCCATGGTGATAGTCGACGTCCAGCACCGCCACGCGGTCCGCACCCGCATCACGCAGGTATTGGGCGGCGATCGCGGCGTTGTTCAAAAAACAATAGCCGCCGTAGAAATCCGCATGCGCGTGGTGTCCGGGCGGGCGGCACAGCGCGAATGCCGCCCTGTCCCCTCCGGCGACGAGGCGCGCCGCCGTCAAGGCCGTGTCTGCGCTGGCACGCGCCGCGACCCACGTTTCCTCGCCAAGTGGCGTGCCGGCATCGAAGGAATAGCGGCCCAGAAGCCCGTCGATATGATCCGGCACGGGTTTTGTGCGAAGCTCGCGCACAGGCCACACGAAAGGGAAAGCCTCTCCGGAGCGCCCGGCGTTGGTCCAGCGCGTCCAGAAACCTTCCAGGAATGCGATGTAATCTCCCGCATGTACGCGCGCGATCGGCTCCAGGCCGAATTCGTCCGGCGGCAGGACGTCGCCGAAGCCGGTCTCCAGGATGCGCGCACGCACGATTTCCGCACGCGAGGGGATCTCGACCGCGGGCTTGAGCATGCCGTCGGAGATTTCATGCTTGGGGTCGTGGGCGAGCTGGACGGGCGAAAATACGGTTTTCATCGGCTTGTCTTTTGACGTCGGGCTTTCACGGTTCGTGAAGACGTGCCCCGCTATCCAGTCAAGGTCAAGGCGAACTTGGCAAACCAGGCCAATACGAAGGCTTATTGCACAAGGCGCATCCTGCCATCGCGGATATCGATCGTCGAAAGCTTGGACAGGGCCGTCATGCCGATCAGCGTGATACCCAGGGCGCCATCCGGCAGCACCATCGCCCTGACGTTCCTCAGCCGGATGCTGCCCAGGCGCACTTCCCGAAGATCGACAGGTGCGGCCCGCACGATGCCATTCGCCGTTCGCGTGCGCGCCGTATAGTCCGACGCGCGCGGGATCACGCCCGATGCAGCGGCGATCTTTTCAGGGATGGCGATCGTGGTCGCGCCCGTGTCGATAACGGCGTCGACCGCGCGTCCGTTGATCCAGACAGTCGTGAAGTAATGCCCGTTGGAGCTTGCATCGAGTACAAGCGTGCGTATTCCCCCGGCCGGCTTTCGCGGACTTTCCGCCCGTTCCTGACGAGCGGACACGGCATCGGAAACCTGCGGCGAAGCGATGATCTTGCGCGCGATGTCCGGCCCCACAACCGCGAAGCCCAGCACCCCCACAAGAACGACGAGATACCGCCACATAAACTGCCTTCCGCCCTACGACCTGATGACGACCTGAAAGTAACGCAGCGACAATATTAGGCAGTCGGCCCTTCAAAGTCGTGAAGGGCGCGCGCGTAATTCAATCTATCGTTAAGGATCCGCTACTGGCAGCGTCAGATCTTTTCACCGACCGCGGACAGCCGGCTGGCCAGTGCCTGGATCATGCTTTCTTCCGGCGAGCTCGACTGGGCGCCCGTGGCGGTACAGGCAAGGGCACCGGCCGCCGCGCCTTCCTTGAGCGCGCGCGCAATATCCGTTCCGCGAGCGAGAGCTGCGGCAAGCCCGCCGACGAAGGCATCTCCCGCACCTGTCGTATCGACGACGGAAATCATCGGCGCCGAAACCCGCCAGATCGTATTCTGATGGCGGGCGATAAGCCCGCGCGATCCAAGCGTGATGACCGTCAGCCTCTCCGGCGCGGAAAGCGCCATCAAGGCGGCGTGCGGCGATTCCGTGTCGGCAACGCCGAGATCTGCGGCGATTTCACCCGCTTCCGCCTCGTTGGCGACGAGAACGTCCACCCGGTCGATCAGCCGCGACAGCCCCTCGCCGCCGGAGGGAGCCGCATTCAAAAGCACAAGCGCGCCGACGGCACGCGCCTTTTCGACCGCCCGGGCTATCGGTTCCACGGCAAGCTCGCGCTGCAGGACGAGCAGGTCGTCCTTTTCAAGCACGCCGTCCAGCCATTCTGCAGCCACGCGGGAATTCACCCCGCTTGCGCACATGATGAGGTTCTCGCCGCCTTCATCCACACCGATCATCGCAAGACCGGTGGAGCCGGTGAGCCTTCGAACATGCTCAAGTTCGACGCCCGCTTTCTCGAGATTCGAAAGGGCGGCCTTGGCGAAATCATCCGTACCGACCGCCCCGATCATCCGGACCTCGCCGCCCGCAAGGCGGGCCGCCAGCGCCTGGTTTGCCCCTTTTCCGCCCGGAAACACCTGATGATCCGGGCCGACCACCGTCTCGCCGGCCCGAGGCAGACGTGGAACCGAAACCACCAGATCGAGATTGATCGAACCGAATACGACGATCACTTGCCTTCCCCTTCCCGTTTCCCTTGAAGGAGAAGGTGTTTCACACACCGGCGAACGGCAAGGAAAATTGTCGTTAAACGTTCAAATCCAGCCGCCGTCGACGATATATGTCTGGTTGGTGCAGGCGGAGGCTTCGTCGGACGAGAAGAACAGGACGACACGCGCGATATCCGCTGGTTCCAGCTTTCTCTTCAGGCATTGGCGCGCCATGATCTCCTGCTCGCCTTTTTCATCGAGCCAGAGCTCCTTCTGGCGCTCCGTCATGATCCAGCCCGGAGCAATGGAATTGACGCGGATGTTGAAGGGGCCGAGGTCGCGGGCAAGCGAACGCGTGAGCCCCACGACGGCCGATTTCGAGGCCGTGTAGCCCGCCATACCGCCCTGGCCGATCATCCAGGAGATCGATCCCATGTTGATGATCGAGCCATGCCCTTCAGCCTTCATGTCCGGCACCACGGCCTTCGACACGAAGAACTGGTGCTTGAGGTTGATGTTGACGCGCTCGTCCCAATATTCGGGCGTTACTTCCTCAAGCGTGTGGCGCTCGTCATGGGCGGCGTTGTTGACGAGGACCGTGATGGGGCCGATATCCTTCCTGAGCCGGGAAACCGCTGCTTCCGTCGCCGAAATGTCGGTGAGGTCGGCCTTTTCGAAATGAACGCCGTGCCCTGCTTCGCGCAGTTCCGCGGCGAGCGCATTCGAAGGTTCTTCGGCGATGTCGATGAAGCCGACCTTCGAGCCCTGCTCCGCGAAATGGCGAACGATCGAGGCGCCAATGCCGCTTCCCCCGCCCGTGACAAGCACCGCGCGGCCTTTCAGACTCGGATAGATTGCTCCTGCTGCCATGGCGTTCCCCAATCTCCGGCGTATTTATTTTCGATACCGAATTATATCATAAAAGCGGCGCCGCCAAGACCCTGGCAACGCCGCTCATTCGCCAGATCCCGGGAACGGAGTTTATTTCGTGCCGTACATGCGATCGCCCGCATCGCCGAGACCCGGCATGATGTAACCGTGATCGTTGAGCTTTTCGTCGATCGCCGCCGTGAAGATCGGCACGTCCGGATGGGCGGACTCGAATTTCGCAACGCCCTCGGGCGCGGCAAGAAGGCACAGGAAGCGCAGGTTCGTCGCGCCCCTGTCCTTCAGGCGCTGGACGGCGGCAATCGCCGAATTGGCGGTTGCCAGCATCGGGTCCACCACGACGACAAGCCGCTCCGAAAGATCTTCCGGCGCCTTGAAGTAATATTCGACCGGTTTCAGCGTTTCCGGATCGCGGTAAAGGCCGATGTGGGCGACACGAGCGGCCGGCACAAGCTCCAGCATGCCCTCAAGCAGACCGTTGCCGGCGCGAAGGACGGAGGCGAAAACCAGCTTCTTGCCCTCGATGATCGGCGCATCCATCGGCTGCAGCGGGGTTTCGATCCCGATCGAGGTTATCGGCAGGTCGCGCGTCACCTCATAGGTCAGAAGAACGGAGATTTCCCGCAGAAGCCTGCGGAAACCTTGCGTCGAGGTTTCCTTCATCCGCATGTGGGTGAGCTTGTGCTGCACGAGCGGATGATTGATGACGGTTGCGCCTGCCATGGTCTGCCTCGCGTGGTGTTTTTGCCGCTGTCGATTGTTCAGGACATCAACAGCCCCGAAACGCCGGCTTCGTCAAGCGCGCGACTGCTCAAACCTGGCGATTTCCACCTAAGGAACGGCCAAACCGTCAGAGCGAGTAATCCACGGCTCCAGGATCGGCAAGCCGCTTCAAGAGACGCTCCTTCGTGGCCTTGTCGCAGAAGGCGGCCTCGATCGCGGTTTTCGTGATCGCAAGCTGATCGGCCTCGCTCCAGCCGAACGTCTGGGCGCAAGAGCGATATTCGTGGCCGACGGTCGTCCTGAAGAACGGCGGATCGTCGGAATTCAGCGTGATCCGGCAGCCCGCGCGGCGAAGGAGATTGACCGGATGAAAACGCAGGTTCGAATATAGCCCAAGCGCGATATTCGATCCCGGGCACACCTCCAGAACAACGCCTTCTTCCGCAATCCGCTCGACAAGCGCCTTATCTTCGATAGCCTTCACACCATGGCCGATCCGTTTGACACGCAGAAAGTCGAGCGCAGCCGTAACGCTCTCCGGCCCGCCGATTTCGCCGGCATGCGCGGTCAGGCCGAGACCGCCTTCCGCTGCCTGGCGAAAGGCGCTTGCGAAATTGGCCGGATGGCCCTCACGCTCATCGCCTGCAAGGCCGAAGCCGGTCACCAGAGGATGAGAATGAGCGAGCACCTGGGTTACGACCTGCTCGACCGCCCGCGCCCCGAAATGGCGCACGCCAACGGCGATCATCCGTCCCTCGATGCCGGTTTCGGCCTTCGCCCGCTCCATTCCTTCGGCCAGGCCCGAAACATAATCGGCGTAGGAAAGACCGTTGGCGGCGGCATGATCCGGCGAGATGGTGATTTCCGCGTAGATCACACCCTCCGCCGCGAGCATGCGGTAGTAACTTTCCGAAAGCGCCGCGTAATCTTCCGGCGTGCGAAACACCTGCGACGCACGGTCGTAGGCATTCAGAAAAGACGAGAAATCGTCCCAGGAATAGTGCCCCGTTCGGTCGAAAACACCAGACAGATCAATATCATGCCGGGTGGCGAGCCTGCGCACGAGGTCGGGCGGCGCAGCCCCTTCAATGTGGACGTGAAGCTCGGCCTTGGGAACGACGTGCCGGGTCATCGCACTGGCCTGGAAAATCCGCGCATGGGCATGTCCGGCGCGCGCTTCAGCCAGTTGTCTTCGGACCATTTTGCCGCAGCGTCGACAATATGAAGCGCATAGGCGTGACGCGAGCGGGCCGAGCGATTGGGCGCGGACTTGTGCGGAACGAGGCCATGCAGGACGACGAGCGTGCCCTTCGGCGCGACAAGTGCCGCATCTTCGCCGGAAAACGCAGTTTCATCAAGGGTTTGCATGGTGAGCGAACCGCCGGCATCGCGGAAACGCTGGCGCAGCGGGCCGAGATGACCGCCCGCAATGCCGTAGAGACCGCCGTTCGTCTCGTCCGCATCCTCAAGTGCAAACCAGAAGCCGATGCACGTTATGGGCTCGGTATGAAGAAACGTCGAATCCTGATGGCAGTTGACCTCGCCGCCAATATGCGGCGGCTTGAAGATATACATCGACTGGGCGAGTACGGGATTGGAAAGACCGAGGTCCCTGGCGGTATTTTCAAGTTTCTCGTCGCGCGAGAACGCTTCGAATACAGGATCGAGATCGTGAAGAGCGTGACCGACCTTGTTGAGCGACTGATGCTTTTCCCTGACCAGGTTGCCCTGCGAATCGAACGCGCCTTCCTCGAAGAAGAAGCGGATCTTGTCCCCGCTTTCGCGGAAATAATCGTCCTTCGCGTGGCTCTGGCTGCCCGTCTCGAAGATCGACGCATGGTCGGAAACATCAAAACCGTCAATGAGTTCCACCATGCGCTGGCGGAGACGATCGCAGTCTCGCGGAGATTTGTAGCCCTTCAGGACCAAAAAACCATCCTCGGCATAGGCCTGTTTCATCTCGCCGGTAAGCCGGCCATCCACAGTCGCTTCGAACGATCTTGCCTGCATGCTGGGCGCCTTCGCGTTTTCGGGTTGCGAACCTTTCAGCGAACGAGGAAACCTCGCCCGAGATCATCCTCCGGTTCAAGCCAAAAGCGCGATTCGCCTGAGAAATATGCCCGCCCGCCGACGCGCACGGTGACCGCACTGCGGCCATTGAAGGCGGTTTCGCCTTCGACTTCTCCCCAGAAGCGCGAGCCTGTGACACTCTCGAAGGTGCAACGCTCGCCGATGGCAACAAGACCCCGCGCATGAGCGGCGGCAAGGCGCGCGGTCACGCCGGAGCCGGTCGGAGAGCGGTCGACCTGGCCCTCGGCGAAGACGCAAATATTGCGCGTCAAGGCATCTTTCGAGGGGGCGATGAGGTCGGTGAAAATCGCGCCGTAAAGAAATCCAAGGTCGCCACCCAAGGTTCCTGAGAAATCCGTCGTGGCGTTCACACGCTCGACCAGCCGGTTTGCCGTCGAAATGAATTCCGCTACGGGAGATTTTCCAATTTCAAGTCCCGCTGCGTCAGCCGGAACGAGAGCGTAGACCGCACCTCCATAGGCGATGTCGCACAAGATATCCCCGCACCCTGGAACGTCGACTAGGATGTCCCGCTCGATCAGGAAAGCGGGAACGGAGGAGAACCAGACATCGCCGGCACGGCCCTTTTCGACCGAAACATGTGCGGTGACGAGGCCGCAGGGACATTCGATCCTGACGATCGTCTCCCCCTCGACCGCGGGGACGAGGCCCGTTTCGACCGCATAGCGCCCGAGCGCGATGACGGCATGGCCGCACATCGTGGAATAGCCCTCGTTGTGCATGAAAAGCACGGCGAGATCGGCTTGCGGGTCCGACGGCTCGACCAGAAGAGCGCCGTACATATCCGTATGCCCGCGCGGCTCGAACATGAGGAACTGGCGAAGATGGTCCAGACGGTCGCGAACAAAGCGTCGCTTTTCCAGGATCGTATCGCCTTCGACCGGCGGATAACCGCTCTTGATGATGCGCAAGGGCTCTCCGCCCGTGTGCATGTCGACGACTTCGATCTGGTTTACGGACATCAGACGTCCTACCTGAAGGATGCACCGTTCGGCCCCGGCGCGATACCGAGGTGTATGGCGATCGTCTCGCCAATATCGGCGAATGTCGGCCGCCCGCCGATGGGCCGAGGCGCGACTTCGGGGCCCCAGCACAGGATCGGCACATGCTCGCGCGTATGATCCGTGCCCGGCCATGTGGGATCGCAGCCGTGATCGGCGGTGAGGATGAGAAGGTCGCCCTCGCGCAACCGTTCCATCATCTCCGGCAATCGCGCGTCGAAGGCTTCGAGCGCGGCGGCGTAACCTGCGACATCCCGCCTATGACCGTACAGGGAATCGAAGTCGATGAAATTGGCGAAGACGAGATTGCCATCCTCCGCCTTTTCGATAGCCTCCAGCGTGCGGTCGAACAGTTCGTCGTTGCCCGCCCCCTTCAAAACGTCGGTGACACCCTGATGGGCGAAGATATCCGAGATCTTGCCGATGCCGAAGACGCGCCGCCCGTCTGCGGCGAGCCTGTCGAGAACCGTCGGCTCCGGCGGCAGGACCGAATAGTCGCGCCGGTTGGCCGTGCGCTCGAAATCCTCCGCCGTTTCGCCGACGAAGGGGCGCGCGATGACCCGACCGATGTTGAGCGGATCGACCAGTTCGCGCACGATCTCGCAAAGCTTGTAGAGCCGTTCCAGCCCGAAATGCTCCTCATGGGCGGCGATCTGGAACACGCTGTCAGCCGAGGTATAGCAGATGGGCTTGCCTGTCTTGATGTGCTCCTCGCCCAGTTCCTGGATGATGACCGTGCCCGAGGCATGTTTATTGCCGAGAATGCCGGGCAGGTCGCCGCGCTCGATGATCGCCCTGGTAAGGTCTTCCGGGAAGCTGGGCACTTCGTTCGGGAAATAGCCCCAGTCGAAATCGACCGGAACGCCCGCGATTTCCCAGTGTCCCGACGGCGTATCCTTGCCGCGCGAGGTCTCGATGCCGTAGCCCCATAGGCCGCCGGGCTCTTCTTCGAAATCCAGCCCTTCAGGCCGCGTGCCGGTGGAGAGTTCCGCCGCGCGGCCAAGGCCGAGCCTATCCAGGACGGGAAGCCGCAACGGGCCGGAACGAAGACCTTCGCGGTCCGCCTCGCCGGCGGCGCAAGCGCGCGCGATATGCCCGAGCGTATCGGCCCCGGCATCGCCGAAACGCGCGGCATCCTCGGCACCGCCGATCCCGAAACTGTCCAGCACGCAAAGTATGGCACGAGGCATGCTAATCGTTCCTCTCAATTCGTCTTTATCGTCGGCAGCGCTCTCTTAGACGCCTTGTTCAAGGCGCGATCCGTCCCGCAATTACCGGCCTGTCCGGCACGTCGCGCGCTTCACCTACCTCATAGGCGGCAAGAAGCGCTTCACCCGCGCGCATGGCAGCGCCTTCATCCGCCGCATGAACGATGGCGAGCGGCGAGTCGCTGTCGACGAAATGACCGACGCCGGCCAGATGCGTGAAGCCGACCGACGGATCTATGACATCTTCCGCGCGCCTGCGCCCGCCGCCAAGCTCGATCACCGCCACGCCGACGGCGCGCGTATCGACCGCCGTCACCGTGCCCGGCTCTTTCGGATAGACGGCGCGCTCCACCACAGACCTGGGAAGATAGTGAGCCGGCTTCTCCATGAAATCCGAAGGGCCACCCAGACCGGCGACCATTTTCGCGAAAACTTCCGCCGCACGCCCGCTTTCGAAGGCAGAACGCATCAACGCATTGCCTTCGTCCGCAGAAGCGGCAAGACCGCAGGTTGCCAGCACCTCTCCACCGAGCGCGACCGTGACATCGAAAAGGCGGTTGTCGATCTCCTTGCCGGTCAGAAAATCGACAGCGTTCTTGACCTCGACCGCATTGCCGGCGGCGGACGCAAGCGGCTCGTTCATGTCGGTAAGGAGTGCCGTCGTCGGGCAACCGGCGCCATTGGCGACCGTCACGAGGCTTTCGGCAAGGCCTTTCGCTTCCTCGAAGGTGCCCATGAAGGCGCCCGTGCCCCATTTCACATCAAGCACGAGCGCCTGAAGACCGGCGGCAAGCTTTTTCGACAGGATCGAAGCCGTGATGAGGTCGAGGCTTTCGACGGTGCCGGTGACATCGCGGATCGCGTAAAACCGCTTGTCGGCGGGGGCAAGGTCGCTCGTCTGCCCAATGATGGCGCAGCCGACATCCTTCACCACGTCACGAAAAAGCGCGTTGTCCGGCTGGGTCTTGTAGCCGGGGATGGAATCGAACTTGTCGAGCGTGCCGCCCGTATGGCCGAGGCCACGGCCCGAGATCATCGGCACGGCGACGCCGCAGGCGGCAAGGGCAGGTGCGAGCATGAGCGAGACATTGTCGCCGACACCGCCCGTCGAATGCTTGTCGACGACGGGCTTGCCGAGGTCCGACCAGTCGAGCACCGAACCGGAATCGCGCATGGCAAGTGTCAGCGCCACGCGCTCGTCCAGCGAAAGCCCCTTGAAGAAGACGGCCATGGCAAGGGCTGAAACCTGCCCTTCGCTGACCGAACCGTCCGAAAGGCCCTTGACGAAGAAGGCGATCTCCTCGCCCGTCAAAGTGCCGCCGTCACGTTTTTTCCGGATGAGTTCCTGGGCGAGCATGTCAGTAGCCTTCGCCCGTTGCCGCCTCGCCGCCGTCGATCGCGGCGAGAAGGGCATCGAGAAGCCCGCTCGCGCCGAAGCGGAACGTGTTCGCGCAGGCCCACTGCGGCCCCATGATGCGGTCCGCAAAATTCAGATAGGCAGCCGCCTCACCCACGGTGCGGATACCGCCCGCCGCCTTGAAGCCGACCTCCTCATGGCATTCGCGCCAATGCTCCTCGATGACCGTCAGCATGATCTCGGCCGCCTTCAACGTGGCGTTGATCTTCACCTTGCCGGTCGAGGTCTTGATGAAATCCGCACCCGCATCGATCGCGAGCTTCGAGGCGGCGTGAATCAAAAGCGGATCCTCGATCTCGCCCGATTCCAGAATGACCTTCAGCTTCGCATCGCCGCAGGCATCCTTCACCCGCGCGATCTGGGTTTCGGCGAATCCGGGGCGCCCCGAAAGGAACGTACGATAAGGCATGACGAGGTCGATCTCGCCGGCACCATCGGCAACCGCCTGCCGGGTTTCCTGTACGACGGCGACCGTATCCTCCCCGCCGCCAGGGAAATTGACGACGGTCGCGATCTGAACGCCCGAGCCATCGAGAAGCGGCTTCGCATGGGAAACGAAGCGCGGCCAGATGCAGACGGCGGCGACCGATCCATGGTCGGTGACGGTGCGTTTGCAAAGCGCGGTGACATCCTCCGCCGTGCAGTCGTCGTTGAGATTGGTCAGGTCCACAAGCGGGAGGGCGCGTTCCGCCACCGCTTTCGCGTCGAATTCAGTCATTGCCAAGGTCTTTCACGAATCCACGGATAAGCTTTTTGAGGCGGTCCACCGCCGTCAGCGCCGTCGATTTGGTTTCGTCATGCGACAGCGCATGGGCCTGAAGGCCCGCGCCGTAATTGGTGATCGTCGAAATGGCCGCAACCTTCAGCCCGAGATAACGGGCGAGGATCACTTCCGGCACGGTGGACATGCCGACGGCATCGGCACCGAGCGTCCGCGCCATTCTGATCTCGGCCGGCGTTTCGAAAGACGGCCCGGAAAACCACATGTAGACGCCTTGTCCGATTTCAAGCTGCCGGTCTTCCGCCACCTTCAGGATACGCTCGCGCAAGCCTTCGTCATAAGCCTTGCTCATGTCGAGAAAGCGGCGCTCGTCCTCCTCGCCGATCAAAGGGTTGCGCCCCGACCAGTTGATGTGATCGGTGATCAGCATGGGCGAGCCGGGCTTGAGCTCTTCTCTGAGCGAACCGGCGGCATTGGTGAGAAGAAGCGTGTCGCAGCCAAGCTCCTTCAGCGTCTCTATCGGCGTGCGCATGACATCTGCCTGGCCGCTTTCATAATAATGCGCGCGGCCCGACAGGACGACGACCGGGACGCCCTCGAGCATGCCGGCGATCAGCTCGCTGCCGTGGGAGGAAACGCTGGAGACCGGAAAGCCCGAAAGATGCGAATAGGCGATGCGCGTGGCATCCTCCACCTCCTCGCCCAGCGCGCCGAGGCCGGAGCCAAGGATCATGCCAACGCGGTAACTGCCCGAGCGCGCCGCGCGCACAATGTTCGCGCATTCCCGGCCGTATCCGTCCGTCACGATTTTCTGTCCTCTTCCTTCAAGATGAAACCCGCCGGCAGAAGGTCTGCCAGACGGAACGTCTGTTTCACGCCGGAAAGGTCGCAGATGTGCACGAGCGTCTCGCCGTCGCCGAATTCCGCAAGCCTTTGCCGGCAGCCGCCGCAGGGCGTGCAAAGGGCGGCGTCCGCCGTGACCACCACCTCGGCGATCTTTTTCGCGCCGCCCGCGACCATGGCGCCAAGCGCCGTCGTTTCCGCGCACCAGCCTTCCGGAAAACTGGCGTTTTCGACGTTGCAGCCGGAATAGACGCGGCCATCGTCCGTCAGCACGGCAGCGCCCACCTTGAAGCGCGAATATGGCGCATGCGCGTTTTCTCGCGCCGTCTTCGCGGCCCTAAACAGATCGTCAAAGCGGCTCATGTGCGCTCCTTCACGTAAGCCGTGCCGCCGGCCTTGGGCGGGATGGCGCGGCCGATGAAGCCGGCAAGCAGCACCACCGTCAGGATGTAGGGCAGCGCCTGGAAGAACTGAACCGGCACCTCGCCGATGCCCGGAAGCTCCTGCCCCTGAAGGCGGATCGCCACCGCATCGAGAAAGCCGAAGAGCAAACAGGCGAACATGGCCGGAACCGGACGCCACTTGGCGAAGATAAGGGCGGCAAGGGCGATGAAGCCGCGTCCCGCCGTCATGTCCTTGATGAAGCTTGCCGACTGGGCGGTGGAAAGATAGGCCCCCGCCACGCCGCACAAAATACCGGTGCAGATGACCGCGCGATACCTGAGCCAGGTGACTGAAATGCCGGCGGTGTCGACGGCGGCGGGGTTTTCACCCACCGCGCGCAAGCGCAGGCCAAAACGCGTGCGGAAAAGCACCCACCACGTGAAGGGCACCATGAGGAAGGCCACGTAAACGAGCAGGTTGTGGCCCGACAGAAGCTCCGAATAGAGCCCGCCGATAATGGGTACGTCGCGAAGCGTTTCGGCGAACGGCCAGTTGAGCGAGGTAAAGCGCGCCTCCGTCGGCAAGGGCGGCGTCTGGCCGCCCTGGCGGAACCAGTCCTGCCCGAGAAGCGCCGTCAGCCCCATGGCGAGGAAGTTGATCGCAACGCCCGAGACGATCTGGTTGCCCCGGTTGGTGATGGAGGCGAAGCCGTGAACAAGCGCCAGAGCGATGGATACCGCGATGCCGCAAAGAAGCCCGAGCCAGGCGGAGCCTGTGACCGCCGCACCCGCGCCGGCGGCAAAGGCCGCACCCAGCATCTTGCCCTCAAGGCCGATGTCGAAAATGCCGGCACGCTCCGAATAAAGCCCGGCAAGGCAGGCAAGCAGCAGCGGCGTCGAAAGCCTGACCGTGGAATCCAGAATGAGGATGATCATCTCGAACATTGGCCGCTCCTCACGCCGCTTCCGTGGCGGGTGTCCGCGCGAAGCTGAAAATCCGAATGAGCGCCGGCCTGAACATATGCTCAAGCGCGCCGGCGAAGAGGATCACCAGCCCCTGGATGACGACGATCATGTCGCGCGTGATCGACGGCTTCTCGAAGGCAAGCTCCGCCCCGCCCTGATAGAGCATGCCGAAGAGGATGGAGGCGAAGAGGATGCCGACCGGATGCGCCCGGCCCATGAGGGCGACCGCGATGCCGACGAAACCGTAACCGGAGACGAATTCGATCAGCAGCCGGTGCTGCGAACCCATGATCTCGTTGATCGCCATCATGCCGGCAAGGCCGCCGGAGATCATCATGGTGATGATGGTAATCCTGACCGGCGAGATACCGGCGTAGACGGCGGCTGTCGGGCTCGCCCCGAAGGTCCTGATCTCATAGCCGAGCTTCGTGCGCCAGATCAGCACCCACACGGCAAGCGAGGCGAGAAGCGCGATGATCAGCGAGAGGTTCAAGGGCGCCGTGCCGAAATCGAGACCGGGGATGACATCCTGCAGGAGCGGCAGGCGCCCACCCGCCTCGAACGTGCGGGTTTCGGGCTGCATGGAGCCTTCCTTGCCCATCACGTTGACCAGCAGATAGACCATCAGCGAGGCGGCGATGAAGTTGAACATGATGGTGGTAATAACGACATGGCTGCCGCGTTTGGCCTGAAGAACCGCCGGAACGAACGCCCATGCGGCCCCTGCGGCGGCAGCGCCGAGGACGGCGAAAGGCAGCGTCACCCACCAGGGCACGAAACGATCGAGCGCAAGGCAGGCGATGGCCACGCCAAGCCCGCCGACATAGGCCTGCCCCTCGCCGCCGATGTTGAAGAGGCTGGCGTGGAAAGCGACCGCGACCGCAAGGCCGGTGAAGATGAAATTCGTGGCGTAGAAGAGCGTGAAGCCGATGCCCTCGTTCCAGCCGAGCGAGCCCCAGATGAGAATTTCGACCGCCTCCAGCGGGTTCTCGCCGATCAGGAGCACCACGAGACCGGACACCAGAAAGGCGGCGGCGAGGTTCAGCAGCGGCATCAGGCCGTAATCGACCCAGCGCGGCAATTGTCCGGCACTCATTCCGCCGCCTCCCGGTTGACGCCCGCCATCATCAGGCCAAGCTCGCTTTCATCCGTTTCCGGCGGACGTTCGCCCACAAGCGCGCCGTCGAACATGACGAGCACCCGGTCTGCAAGGCCGCGGATCTCGTCAAGCTCGACGGAGACGAGCAGGATCGCCTTGCCGGCATCGCGCATTTCCACGATGCGGCGGTGGATGAACTCGATCGCGCCGATATCGACGCCCCGCGTCGGCTGACCAACGAGAAGCACCTTCGGGTCGCGCTCGATCTCGCGGGCCAGCACGATCTTCTGCTGGTTGCCGCCGGAGAAATTCGCCGTGCGAAGCTGGCAGTTCGGCGGGCGGATATCGTATTTGCCGATCTCGCCGTTCGCGGTCTCGCGGATCGCGCCAAGGTCGAGCATGGCGCCCTTCCCGTAGGCGGGGTCGCGGTGATAACCGAGAATGGCGTTCTCATATTCGTAAAACTTCGTGACGAGGCCCATGCGGTGCCTGTCCTCTGGCACATGGCCCATGCCGAGGCGGCGCATTTCGGCCGGATCGACGGTGCCTGTCGTCGGATCGACCTTGTGGCCGTCGATCTCGATGGTGCCGGAAACCGCGCGGCGGATGCCGGCAAGCGTTTCCAGAAGCTGCGACTGACCGTTGCCGGAAACGCCGGCGATACCGACGATCTCGCCCTCGCGAAGGTCGAAGCCGACGTTCTTGACGACATCGATGCCACGGCTGTCGCGCACGGTGAGACCTCGCACCGAAAGCGCCGTGCGCCCCGGTGTCGCCGGTTTCTTGTCGACCCTGAGGAGAACCCGGCGGCCGACCATGAGCTCGGCCAACTCCGGCATGGACGTCTCGTCCGTCTTGCGGGTCGCGACCATCGCGCCCTGGCGCATGACGGAAACGGTGTCGGTCACCGCCATGATCTCGCGCAGCTTGTGCGTGATGAGAAGCACGGTCTTGCCCTCGTCGCGCAGCACGCGGAGGATGCGGAACAGATGGTCGGCCTCGGCAGGCGTGAGCACGCCCGTCGGTTCATCCAGAATGAGAATGTCCGCCCCGCGAAAGAGCGCCTTGAGGATTTCCACGCGCTGCTGCAGGCCGACCGGAAGCTCACCCACGACGGCGTCCGGATCGACCTTCAGCTCGTATTCCTCTTCCAGGCGCTTCAGTTCCGCACGCGCCTTCGCCACGCCCTCGCCAAGCAGGCTGCCGCCTTCGGCGCCCAGAATGACGTTTTCAAGCACCGTGAAGTTGTCGACCAGCATGAAATGCTGATGGACCATGCCGATGCCATGGGAAATGGCGGTCTTGGAATCTTCTATCTCCACCTTGTTGCCGTCGACGATGATGTCGCCGCCGTCGGCCCGGTAGAAACCGTAAAGGATCGACATCAAGGTCGATTTGCCGGCACCGTTTTCACCGACGATACCGTGGATCGAGCCCTTGGCCACGGCAAGGTCGATCGCCTTGTTGGCGTGGACCGGGCCGAAGCTCTTATCGATTTTCCTGAGTTCGATGGCGGGCACCATCAAAAAGCCCTCCGCAGGCGCGCAGCGGGCAGGCCGCCTCACCGCAACGCAAAGCGCCCGCCGGAACGATGATCCCGGCGGGCGGCAGCCATTCCTGAAATCAGACCGGGCAATCCTGGTCGGACATGTAGTCGTGCACCTGGACCTTGCCGGAGATGATGTCCTGCTTGGCCTGGTCGACGGCGGCCTTCATCTCGTCCGTGACGAGGCTGGCGTTGTTGTCGTCGAGCGCCCAGTCGACACCGCCCTCCTTGAGGCCGAGAACTTCCACGCCCGAAGACCAGTTGCCGTTCATCGCGTCCGTGAAGGTGGTGTCGACAGCGACGTCGACGCGCTTCAGCATGGAGGTGAGCACCGAGCCCGGATGCAGGCCGTTCTGGTTGCTGTCGACGCCGATGCCGAGCTTGCCGGCGTCAGCCGCCGCCTGGAGAACGCCGAGACCCGTGCCGCCGGCCGCGTGATAGACGACGTCCGCGCCACGGTCGAACTGAGACTTGGCAAGCTCGCCGCCCTTGACCGGGTCGTTCCACGCGGCACCGGTGGTGCCCGTCATGTTCTGATAGACCTCGGCATCCGGGTTCTGGGCGAGCGCGCCCTGCTTGAAGCCGCAGGCGAACTTGCGGATGAGCGCGATATCCATGCCGCCGACGAAGCCGACCTTGCCGGTTTCGGAAGCCATGGACGCCAGCACACCCACGAGATAGGAGCCCTCATGCTCCTTGAAGACGATGGAGCGCACGTTCGGCAGATCGACGACGCTGTCGACGATGGCGAATTTCGTGTCCGGGAATTCCTTGGCGACCTTTTCGACCGCATTGGCGTGCGAGAAACCGATGGCGACGATGGGCGAGAGACCGCGGCGCGCGAAATTGCGCAGCGCCTGCTCACGCTGGGAATCGTTCTGGATCTCGAAGTCGCGGTATTCGACGCCGGTATCCGCCTTGAACTTCTCCGCGCCGGTGTAGGCCGCCTCGTTGAACGACTTGTCGAACTTGCCGCCAAGGTCGTAGACGACCGCCGGCTTGATGTCTTCGGCATGTGCGGCCACGGTCATGGCCGCGCCGAGCGCAAGCGCGCCGAGTGTCCTGATCAGTTTCACTTTATTACCTCCACCTGAGTATCGAGGCCCTTCAGGCCGTCTTGAGTTTTCGCCCGGAAAGCTCCCCCGAAAGGCCGCGGGCAAGTTGCTCGTCGAGGACGAGATCGGTGATGACGCCGGTGCGAAGGGCGGCAAGCGTCGCGTTGCGCTTGCCGTCACCGCCGACAAGCGCAATGACGCGCCGGCCGCGCACTTCGTCGAAATGAAGCCCGACCGCCTGTTCGCCAAGGGCATTGGGCACGAGATTTCCGCCGATATCCACGAAGCGGCCCATGAGGTCTCCACAGGCGCGGTCGCGGCGAAGCTTGTCCTGCTCCTCCGCCGAAATGAGGCCGCGGCGCACGAGATGGCCTTCATCCTCGATCGAGCCGATGCCGATGACGAAGACGTCCGACTTGCGGGCAAGCTCCAGCATCGACTGAACGCTCTTCTGCTTCAGGAACATATCCTTTTCGGCGATGCTCTCGGCAAGATAGGGCACGGGAAGGTAATACCCCTCGCCGCCCGTGCGCTCGACCATCTGCTGGACGACATCGAACGGATTGGCCGAAAGCTTGCGCGTCAGCGAACCGGAGATGGAAATCACGCTCAGGTCCGGACGCTGGATCCTGGGCATGGCCTCCACCGTCGCCTTCAGCGTGCGGCCCATGCCCACGCCAATGCGGGTAACGGAGGCATTGGACAGCAAGTTCGCCAGATGCTGGCTTGCCACTTCGGCGACGGCGCCGATCGCCGACTGCTCGTCGCAAGGACCGAGAGCCGGCGCGATCAGGCAGGAGGAAAGGCCGAAGGCAGCGGAGATTTCGTCCTCAAGCTCCAGGCAATCCGTCGGCCGCCCCTCGACCCGGAAGCGAACCAGCCCCTCCCGCTGGGCATGGGCGATGAGACGGTGAACCTTGGCGGAGGAAACGCCGAGACGGTCGGCGATCTCGCCTTGCGTGGCGCCACCGACGAACGACATCCACGCCGCACGGATCGCCATGTCCGTCGTCCAGTCGCTCTCGCTCTTGCGAATGGCCACGCCGCCTCCCCTCGCCTTGTCATATCGGCTTTTCATGTCCGCTTTCAGGCGGCCGCACATTCGCCGCCCGCGCGGGGTGGGCGAAAATATCTTCACAGCCTGCGAATTCTTTCAAGCAGAGTGCCGTGCGTGAACGGCAAGGTCAAGCGTGAAGCGCGTATTTTTCGCCGTATTCCCTGAGGCGATCACTGTCACATCAGCGCAACGTGATTAAATATTAATCACCAGTTAACCAAATAAGCTCTAATCTTCCACATTAACGTGTCGATAACCACTGCACGCGACCGACAGAGCGTCATACAATGTTCGGAACGTGCAGCCGATTCCGGCAAGGATGCCGGAAAAGGGCAAATGGCACGCGAATTGCCAAGCTTACAACAAACCGCCGCATTACTTCGACGGGCAGAGAAAACTGCGCGCCGGACAAGAGGGTAATTTTTTCGGGGAGAGAGAAAAGGATACGGGGAGACGACATCAGGAGGGGCCTTCGCTTCCAGGAAGGAGGATCAGCCTATGCGTTCCTTGTGGACCACTTGCCGGAATACCCTTAAGCGCTTTCGTGACAGGAAGTCGCAACAAGATCAATATGTTGAAGCATATACTCGTCGTCAAGGCGGCTACTCCGCGACGAAATATGCCGCAATCGCCGCGCTGAGCGCGGCGATGCTTGCCCCGTACGCTCTCCCCGCAGCGGCGGCCCCTCTCAGCCTGAATTACGACCCGGATTCCGAGGTCGACGTCGAACTCGTGCTTGCCGTCGACATATCCCAGTCGATGGACCGGGACGAGCAGGAAATCCAGCGTGCGGGTTATGTTTCCGCGCTTACCTCCGAAGAGGTGCTGGAGGCGATCCGCATCGGCCCGACGGGGCGCATCGCCGTCACATACATGGAATGGGGCGGGGCCGAAGAGCAGTTCGTGGTCGCCGAATGGGCCATGATCAACGATGCCGTCACCGCCCGCGCCTTCGCCGCCAAGCTCGCCGAAGCCCCGATCCGCCACAAGCAGCGAACCTCCATCGCGTCTGCCCTGAAACAGGCGGTGAACCTGATACAGATCAACCGCTTCAACGGAATGCGCAAGGTGATCGACATTTCAGGCGACGGCCCGAACAACCAGGGCGGCCGGGTGACGGATGCCCGCGACCAGGCGCTGACGAGCGGCGTCGTCATCAACGGCCTGCCGCTGATGATGAAGGCGGAAAAGAACACCTGGCAGGCGATGATGAACCTCGACCACTACTACGAGGACTGCGTCATCGGCGGGCCGGGCGCTTTTGCAATCCCCGTGCGCTCGACCGAAGCCTTCGCCGACGCTATCCGCATGAAGCTGGTGCTGGAAATCGCCGGGATTTCGCCGAACGCAAACGCCCTCGTGCAGAAGGCCGCCGCGCGCAAGAAGGTGACCTGCTCGCTCTACGACTGAGGAGCAAAACCTGCCTTCGCTGGGCTGACCTTTCCTTCTTCATGCCCGGGCTTGACCCGGGCAACCATTCGCTTTTCCCGGATCCAGAATGGTTGCCCGGGTCAAGCCCGGCGATGAAGACAGAGAGAGCGCCTGTTCCGCGCAGCACCACATTACGCTGCGCCGCGCCCGGAATGACAGGAGCGAGGCGGCAACGACGGAACCGCCATGACCGCCCGCAACGAATGCATGCATTGCCCATTTTACTGGCCATCACACGCGAGCGTGTGCGAAACTTTGTCTTTCGCGGGCAGGCCGCACGAAAAGGTCCGATTTTAGGAAAACGATGAGGACATCGGCGCGCTTTACCCGTGAAGGCGCCCGCCTGCGCCTCGAGCATATCCTGCGAAATCCGGATCGGATTTCGCAGGATATGTTCAAGACATTGATTCTGGAGCGATTTCTTGTCACGAAAGCGATCCCGCTTTCGTGGAAAGCGCTCTGGAAACAGGCCATTGAGCCGAATGGCGAACCACCGGCGGGCCGACGTTCTGGAAGGACGGAGCCGTGCCATGCGTAACATGACCTCTCCACCCGCGTGCGCCTTGAAAGCAAGGATCCGCAATCTCCTTTTGGCGGCCTGTTTCGTCATCGCCATTTGCGGGCTGGCGAACAAGACGGCAAAAGCGGAAGAGGTGGACCTGCTGCTCGTGCTTGCCGTCGACATTTCCTATTCCATGGACGACGACGAACAACGCCTGCAACGGCGAGGCTACATAGAGGCGATCACCTCGGATCCGGTCGTCAATGCGATCAGGAACGGGCTGATCGGCAAGATCGCGGTTGCCTATACCGAATGGGCCGGCACGGCATCCCAGCACATCCTCGTCGACTGGCATGTCATCGCCGGGCGCGACGACGCCGAACGTTTCGCCGCCGCCCTTGCCGAAGCGCCGATATCCCGCGCCTACCGGACATCGATCGGCGAGGCGCTTTATCACGCCGCATCCGTGATCGAGGAAGCTCCGCATTCCGCGCTGCGCCGGGTGATCGACATTTCCGGCGACGGGCCCAACAACCAGGGAAGGCTTGCCCCCGCCGCGCGCGATTCCACGGTGGAAAAAGGCATTACCATCAATGGCCTTCCGCTGATGCTGAAGCGTCCGATCTACGGCTGGTTCGATATCGACAACCTCGACGTCTACTACGAAAAATGCGTCATCGGCGGGCCGGCGGCCTTCACCATCCCCGTGCGCGACGTCGAAGCCTTTCCCGAAGCCATCCGGCGCAAGCTCGTTCTCGAGATCGCCCATACCCGGCACCCGCCGGGCGACGAAGGCTGGATCGGCGAGGTAAACGCCGCCCGGGATCCGCAAGAGGCGATCAGCGTTCAGAACAAGTTCGAGCCGCTTTGCACCATCGGCGAAACGCTGTGGCGGCGCCGGATGCTCGACGGCGACCGGTAAAACCGCCAATAGGCATGGCGGCGACCGCAGATTGAATTACGCTACGGAACTGCGTTTTGGCGGCGGGGCTGGCCATTTGCCCGCGTATCGGCGATAACCCTGTGATCGACCGCTCAGCCGCCACGCACCTCCCGCGGGCCGGCCGGGCCGGACATCGACAACGTGGAAACCCGAATGAACGCACCCAGTACCGAAAGGGCCGCCCTGGCGCTTGTCGCCCATGACGCCAAGAAAGGCGACATGGTGGAATTCGCGCGGCGGAACCGCTCCAAGCTTTCGGACTATCGGCTCGTGGCGACGGGAACCACGGGCGGGCGCATTCTCGAAGCCTGCCCCGACCTCGATGTTACGCCGCTGAAGAGCGGGCCGCTCGGCGGCGACCAGCAGATCGGGGCGATGATCGCGGAAGGCAGGCTTCACGGCCTCATCTTCTTCGCCGACCCCCTTTCGCCCATGCCGCACGACGTCGATGTCAAAGCGTTGATGCGCCTTGCCCTTGTCTACGATATTCCGATGGCCCTTAATCAGGCCACCGCGGAGATCCTGCTTCGCTCCGCAAGGCTCCAGGGCCTTGCGACCACCTCCCAGACACCCGAGATCACCAAGTTTCGCCAATGAGTTTCCAATCGACATCGATTCGCGCCCTGCGCTTTCCCGTGCTTATCGCCGATATCGGCGGCACCAACGCGCGCTTCGCCCTCGTCAGCGACGCCCACGCCGCCACGCAGGTGTTCGGACGAACCGACACAAGCGCCTTTGCGGGTTTTACCGAGGCCGCGAACCAGATGGCGCTCGACAAGACGTCGCTCCTGCCGCGCACCGCGGTGCTCGCCGTCGCCGGCCCCGTGACCGGCGACAAGATCCCGCTGACCAACGCCGACTGGGTGATTGAGCCGAATCGCCTGCTTGAAGAACTGGGACTTGAAACGGTGATCGTGCTCAACGATTTCGAGGCCCAGGCGCTGGCGCTGCCGGGTCTTGAGGGCGACGACCTCGAGGCGATCGGCGGCGGCACAGCGCTCGATTTCGGCGCGAAGGTGGTCGTCGGCCCGGGAACCGGTCTCGGCGCGGCCGCAATGGTGCACGCGCAGGACACATGGGTGCCGATCCCCGGCGAAGGGGGCCATGTGGAGCTTGGCCCCGTCAGCGAGGACGATGCGAAGATTTGGCCTTTCATCGAACGCCAGGAAGGGCGGATCGGCGCGGAGCGCATCATTTGCGGCGCGGGGCTTTTGCGCCTGGCGCGCGCCGTCGCAAAGGCCGACGGCGCGGAGCGCGACTTCTCCTCGCCCGAGGATGTGACCAAGGCGGCCGACGGCGGCGACGAAGTCGCGCGCCACACGATGGATGTGTTCGCGCGTGCTCTGGGCCGGGTGTCCGGCGACTTCGCGCTCACCTTCCTTGCCCGTGGCGGCGTCTTCCTTGCCGGCGGCATCCCGCCGAAGATCGACCGCCACCTCAAGGACGGCCCCTTCCGCGAGGCCTTCGAGGCGAAGGCGCCGCACAGCGCGCTAATGAAGACCATCCCGACCTACCTCGTGCGCCACGAAAACCCCGCGCTCGAAGGGCTCGCTTCTTTCGCGCGCACCCCGTCGCTTTTCGCCGTCGAGCTTTCGGGCCGCAAATGGGAAAGGCCAGCGCAGGACCGCGCGGCGGGGTAACCCCCCGAAGACCAACCGAATGGCCCGGCCGGATTTCTCTTCGCCACTGCCTATCGACGCGGTGCTGCCGGATCTGCTGGCGGCACTTGAAGCAGGGCCGAACGCCGTGCTCGTCGCCGATCCGGGCGCGGGCAAGACGACGCGCGTGCCGCTCGCCCTGCTCGACGCGCCGTGGCGCGGTGACGGGCGCATCATCGTGCTGGAACCGCGCCGCCTCGCCGCACGCGCCGCCGCCCGGCGCATGGCGCAAACGCTTGGCGAAGCGGTGAGCGAAACGGTCGGCTACCGTGTGCGGCTGGAAACGCGGGTGAGCGCCAGAACGCGCATCGAGGTCGTGACCGAGGGCGTCTTCACGCGCATGATCCTCGACGATCCGGAGCTTTCCGGCGTCTCGGCCGTTCTCTTCGACGAATTCCACGAGCGCTCGCTCGACGGGGATCTGGGGCTGGCGCTCGCGCTCGACGTGCAGGGCGCGCTGCGAGAGGACCTGCGCCTCCTGCCCATGTCCGCGACAATCGATGCGAAGGCTGTCGCGAGCCTCATGGGCGGCTGTCCGGTGGTGGTTTCCGAGGGCCGGTCCTTTCCCGTCGAGACGCACTACGTCGGCAAGGCCGGCGTGCGCGGGATCGAGGACCAGATGGCAGCCGCCGTCAAGAAGGCGCTTGGCGAAGAGCAAGGCTCCATCCTCGCCTTCCTGCCGGGCCAGAAGGAAATTCTCAAAACCGCCTCGCTGCTTGAAGACCGTGTGCCGGCAAATGTAGACGTCGCGCCGCTATATGGCGCGCTCGACGGCAAGGCGCAGGACGCCGCTATCCGGCCCGCCGCGAATGGCCGGCGAAAGGTGGTGCTTTCAACCGACATCGCGCAGACATCGTTGACGATCGAGGGCATACGCGTCGTCATAGACAGCGGCCTGTCGCGCGTACCGAAGTTCGAACCTTCCACCGGATTGACGCGCCTTGAGACGGTGCGCGTTTCCAGGGCGAGCGCGGACCAGCGGCGCGGGCGCGCAGGCCGCACGCAGGAAGGCGTGTGCTACCGCCTCTGGGACGAACCGCAAACGGCGGCGCTGCCCGTTCAGGACCGGCCGGCAATCCTGGAAGCGGACCTGACGCGCCTTGTCCTCGATCTGGCGCTTTGGGGCGAAAGCGATTCGGGAAAGCTTTCCTTCCTCGACCCACCGCCGAAGGGTGCGTGGACCGAGTCCGTGGAGCTGTTGAAAGCGCTCGACGCGCTGGACGACGAAGGGCGGATGACGGCGGCCGGCAGACGCCTCGCCGCCTTGCCGCTGCCGCCGCGTCTTGCCCATATGCTGGTGGAAGCGGGCGCGCAAGATGCCGGCGGGCTTGCCTCTGAAATCGCCGTGATCCTGACCGAACAGGGGGTCGCAGGGCGTTCCACGGATCTTCGCGAACGCCTGTTGGTTCTCAGGCGCGGCAAGGGACGGCGCATCGACGAGGCGAAGGCGCTTGCCCGGCGCTGGCGAAAGCTTGCCGGGATTGGCGAAGGGGATGCGGACCCGGAATCGGCGGGCGAAGTGCTGGCGCTCGCCTACCCCGAACGGGTTGCGCAGAGGCGCGACGGCAAGGGCGGTTTCCGGCTTGCGAACGGGCGCGGCGCGCTGCTCGAGCAGTCCGACCCGCTTGCCGGGGAGGCATTCCTCGTCGTCGCAGACATTCAAGGAACCGCCGCAAGAGGGCGGATCGCGCTTACGGCACCCATCGACAAGGAGGCTATCGAGCGGCTCTTCCCCTCGCATATCGAGGAAAAGACAGAAGTTGTCATCGACGCGAACGGTGCGATCCGCGCAAAGCGTCTGCGCCGCTATGGCTCGGTGGTGCTTGACGAACGCAACGAGCCGGATCCCGACCCGGAGGCTATCGCCGACGCACTTTTGTCGCTCGTCGGCAAGAAAGGCATTGCCCGCCTGCCCTGGACGAAGGCGCAGAAGGCGACGCGAGCGCGCATTACTTATCTGCACAACACACTAGGCCCGGAATGGCCGGACCTTTCCGACAAGGCCCTCGATGCCACGCTGGAAGATTGGCTGAAACCGCAAGTGGCAGGCAAGACGAAGCTCGATCAGATCGATGCGGAGTGCCTTGGCAATGCGCTGTCGGGTCTTCTTCCATGGGCGAGAATGGCCGAAGTGGACCAGCTCTTGCCGAGCCACTTCGAAGCGCCGTCAGGCTCCAGCATTCCCATCGACTACGATGCGGCGGAAGGACCGACATTGCGCATCAGGGTGCAGGAGCTTTTCGGCCTCGACCGGCACCCTGCCATCGCCGATGGAAAGGTGCCGCTGATCCTTGAGTTGCTTTCGCCCGCCCACCGCCCGATCCAGATCACGCGCGACCTGCCCGGTTTCTGGCGCGGATCATGGGCCGACGTGAAAGCCGACATGCGCGGGCGCTACCCCAAACATTCGTGGCCGGACGACCCGCTGAGCGAGCGGGCCACCAGCCGGGCGAAGCCTCGGAAGTGATCACGCATCCGACATGGACATGAGACTGGCGTTGCCGCCC
This sequence comes from Stappia sediminis, assembly GCF_009826895.1. Classification (GTDB taxonomy): domain Bacteria; phylum Pseudomonadota; class Alphaproteobacteria; order Rhizobiales; family Stappiaceae; genus Hongsoonwoonella; species Hongsoonwoonella sediminis. The sequence goes on from NZ_WUMV01000007.1 coordinate 404,024, forward strand.
GCCGCCGCCGTGTTGATGGAGACGACCTGCTCAAGCGCAAAACGCGTGAGGTAGGCCGGGCCGCCCGCCTTCGGCCCCGTGCCGGAAAGGCCGGAACCGCCGAAGGGCTGCGTGCCGACGACCGCGCCGATTATGTTCCGGTTCACATAGACATTGCCGACCGAAAGCCTGTCGACCACCGTTTTCACCGTTGCGTCGATGCGGCTGTGGACACCGAGCGTCAGGCCGTAGCCGGTGGCGTCAATCCGGTCGAGGACCTTCGGCAGGTCGGCGGCCTTGTAGCGCACGACATGCAGGATCGGGCCGAAGACCTCGCGCGTGAGCGCCTCCGGCTTGTCGAGCTCGATGATATGCGGCGCAACCCACGAACCATCCACGTAAGCGCCGTCCGGCACCTGCCCGGCATAGGCGATTTTCTGGCTCTTCTTCATCTCCTCGACATGGGCCATGAGATTGTCACGCGCTTCCATATCGATGACCGGGCCGATGTCGGTGGCCGGATCGGCGGGATCGCCGAGCTTAAGCTCCGCCGCCGCGCCCTTCACCATGGCGACGAGCTTGTCGGCGACATCGTCCTGCAGATAGAGGATCCTGAGCGCGGAACAGCGCTGACCGGCGGAGCGGAAGGCCGACATGATGACATCGTCCGTCACCTGCTCCGGCAAGGCGGTGGCATCTACCAGCATGGCGTTGATGCCGCCGGTTTCCGCGATGAGCGGCACGATCGGACCGCGCTTTTCGGCCAAAGTCCGGTTGATCGCCCATGCGGTTTCCGTCGAGCCGGTGAAAGCGACGCCCGCTATGCGCGGCTCCTTGACGAGGGCAGCCCCAACCGCGCCGTCGCCCGGCACGAAGAGCGCGGCATCCTCCGGCACTCCCGCCTTGTGAAGCAGCCTGAACGCCTCATAGGCGATGAGCGGCGTCTGCTCGGCGGGCTTGGCGATCACTGCGTTGCCGCTGACGAGCGCCGCCGTGACCTGGCCGAGGAAAATCGCGAGCGGGAAGTTCCAGGGCGAAATGCAGACGAAGACCCCGCGCCCGCGATGACGATAGCGATCCTCCTCCCCCGTGGGGCCCGGCATCAACGTTCCCTCGCCGAAGAGGACGCGCGCCTGGGCGGCGTAGTAACGGCAGAAATCGACCGCCTCGCGGATTTCGGCGATGCCATCGACGAGGCATTTGCCGCCTTCCTTCGCCAGGATCGCCATAAGCCGGTCGCGATTTTCCTCCAGAAGGTCTCCAAGCTTCGCGATCGCCGCCGCACGATCCTCCACCGGGGTGCGCGACCAGCGCTCAAACCCTTTGGACGCCGTATCGAAAATGGCGCCGACCTGATCCACGGTCGCTTCCTGAACGGAGCCGGCGATGCTCTTGCCATCGGCGGGAGAAAGGACCGGACGCTCAGCCCCTTTCGCCTGAAGCCCCTTGCCGAGCGGGCGGGCCCTGACGGCCGGAAATTCGGTTTTCGCCATGCCATCGACAAGCGCCAGACGCTCGGCCGAATAGCCGAATTCCATGCCTTCGGAGTTCTTTCGGGCCTCGCCGTAAAGATCGGCGGGAAGAGGGATCTTGAGGTTGCGCGCCTTTGTGCCGCCGGCAAGCACGTCCTGCGGACGCGTGATCAGTTCGCCGATGGGGACGCTGGTATCGCCCACCGCCGAGACGAAGGAGGAATTGGCGCCGTTTTCAAGAAGCCGGCGGACGAGATAGGCCAGCAGGTCACGGTGACCGCCAACGGGCGCGTAAATGCGGCAGGGATTGCCGTCGCGCTCCGCCACCGCGCGGAACAGGCTTTCGCCCATGCCATGCAGGCGCTGGAATTCGAAGCCGCCTTCTCCGCCCGCAAGTGCGAGGATCTGCGCGACAGTCAGCGCGTTATGCGTGGCGAACTGCGGGTAGATGCAGTCGCGCGCAGCCATGAGCTTGCGCGCACAGGCAAGATAGGAAAGGTCCGTTGCCGCCTTGCGCGTGAAGACCGGATAGTCCTGCGCGCCATGTTCCTGCGCACGCTTGACCTCCGTATCCCAGTAAGCACCCTTCACGAGGCGGATCATGAACTTGCGATCGAGCGCGCGGGCAAGGCCGATCATCCACTCGACAACGGCAACGCCGCGCTTCTGGTAAGCCTGAACTGCGAGGCCGAAGCCGTCCCATCCGGCAAGCGACGGATCGGCGGCAACTGCCGCGATCACATCGAGCGAGATTTCGAGCCGGTCCGCCTCTTCGGCATCCACGGTGAAGTTAAGGTCGTGCGCCTTCGCGGCCTGGGCAAGCTTCAACAGGCGCGGCACCAGCTCGTCGCGTACGCGCTCGCCGTTGACCGCCTCATATCGAGGATGAAGCGCGGAGAGCTTCACCGAAATGCCCGGCCGGTCGGGCAGCGGCTTCTTGCCCGCCGCCTTGCCGATCGCTTCAATCGCGTCGGCGTAGGACTTCGTGTAGCGCTCCGCATCCTCCGCGGTGCGTGCGCCTTCGCCCAGCATATCGTAGGAATAGCGGTAGCCCTTGGCTTCCTGCGTCTTCGCGCGGTTGAGCGCCGCCTTGATCGTCTCGCCGAGAACGAACTGATGGCCGAGGATGCGCATGGCCTGCCGCGTCGCGGTGCGTACCGCCGGCATGCCCATGCGCTTAACCAGCGACGAGAGGATCGTATCCGGCGCTTCGCCCGGATGGATGAGCCGAGAGGTGATGCCAAGCGCCCAGGAAGATGCGGAAACAAGCCATGTATCGGGCTGTGTGCCGTCGCCATCGCCAAAACGCGCGGCGGCAAGCTTGTCCTCGATCAGCTTGTCGGCGGTCGCCGCATCCGGCACGCGCAGGAGCGCTTCCGCCAACACCATGAGGGCAAGGCCCTCACGAGTCGAAAGCCCGTATTCGCGCAGGAAATCCTCAACCCCGCCGAGACCGCCCTGCGAGGAACGGATCGCGTGGATATAGTCGCTTGCGTGCTGATCTATGAGCTTTTCGCTCTCGGCATCGAAACTCGCTTGCGGGATGAGGGCGCGCACCGCCTCCTCGTCCGACGGCGCGAACTTCGCGCGAAACGGGGCTATCCCCTTGATACCCGGCTCGACCGCCTCAAGTGCCACGCTCATTCCACCCTCCTGACGCCATCCCATCTTGCGGGCCCACCTTGCGGGCGCAAACCAACCGATCCCGGACAAGCGGAACGCTTGCTCCTGAGCTTTTCGCTAGTATAATCGCAATTCGAGTGTACTTTTCTCCAAAGAATAGCCGCCCATTAGGGAAATATGCAAAAATGACAGTCGATACCGTGGAATCCACAGCCATAGATCGCATCGACCGCAAAATCCTTGCGGTTCTGCAAGAAGACGGGCGGATCACCAACACCGATCTTGCCGCGCGCGTGAACCTTTCGCCGACTGCCACCGCCGAGCGTTTCAAGCGCCTGATGCGGGAGGGCTACATCCTGCGCTTTTCCGCCGAGCTGCATCCCGGCAAGCTCGGTCTCGGCCTCCTCGTCTTCGTCGAGGTGAAGCTCGATCGCACGACGCCCGATATCTTCGACGCTTTCGGCCGAGCCGTTGCACGGGCGAGCGAAGTCCTTGAATGCCATATGGTGGCCGGTGGTTTCGACTACCTGATCAAGGCGCGGGTTCGCGACATGGCGGCCTATCGTGCCTTCCTGTCCGACACAGTGCTTGCGCTGCCCGGCGTGCGCGAAACCCACACATACGCGGTGATGGAAGACATCAAGGACACCCACGTGCTGCCGATCGCACGGTAAATAACCGCGGCCGCGCACACGAAATTGTCAAAAGCTCTTGTGTTGCCAAATGGCTTACGCTTCGGCACGTAAGTAGAAAGAACAAGAGTGGAGTCTTGTCGGGAATGCACAAAAAAATCGCTGTCGCACTGGCCGCCATCGCTCTCCTGGTTCTGCCCGCGAGGGCGGAAGGCCCGGACGCTGCCGATTGGCGGGCCGTGCTCGAGGACGCGAAGGGCGAGACGGTCTATTTCCACGCCTGGGGCGGGGAGCCGCGCATCAACGCCTATATCGAATGGGCGAGCGACATGATCGCGGCGAAATACGGCGTGCGTCTGGAGCACGTGAAGCTGGACGATACTGCCCACGCGGTAAGCCGCATCGTCGCGGAAAAGGCCGCCGGCAAGGACCATGGCGGCAGGGTCGATCTCGTCTGGATAAACGGCGAGAATTTCGCGGCTCTGAAGAACGCGGACCTGCTCTATTCGCCCGGTTGGGCGGAAAAGCTGCCGAACTGGAAATATGTCGACGTCGAGGGCAAGCCCGCCGTCGTGACCGATTTCACGGTGCCGACGGAGGGCCTTGAAAGCCCGTGGGGCATGGCGAAGCTCGTCTTCGTTCACGACAGCGCGAGGCTTGCACACCCGCCGAAAACACTCGATGGACTTTACGATTATCTTCTGGAGCATCCGGGCCGCTTCGCCTATCCCCAGCCACCCAACTTCCACGGCTCGACCTTTCTGAAGCAGGTTCTGGCAAGCGTCATCGTCGATCCCGCGAAACTTCAGCGCCCGGTCGACGAGGCGACCTTCGGGCAGGATGTGGCACCGCTTTTCGCCTATCTCGACAAACTGCACCCGAAACTCTGGCGCGAAGGCCGGGCCTTTCCGCAAAGTGCAGCGGACCTGAGGCGCCTGCTCGCCGACGGCGAAATCGACATCTCCTTCACCTTCAACCCCAGCGGAACGTCCGCGGCGATAGAAGCCGGCGAACTGCCCGACACCGTGCGCACCTTCGTGCTCGATGGCGGCACCATCGGCAACGCGCATTTCCTCGCCATTCCCTATAACGCCAACGCCAAGGCGGGCGCGCTCGTTGCCGCGAACTTCCTGCTGTCGCCGGAAGCCCAGGCGAAAAAGCAGGATCCGCACAACTGGGGCGACCCGACGGTGCTCGACGTGAATAAGCTTTCGGATGACGAGCGCGCGATTTTCGATGAAATAGATCTCGGCGTCGCAACCTTGCCGCCGGAAGACCTAGGCCCCGTCATTCCCGAACCGCATGCCTCCTGGATGACGCGGATCGAAGAGGAATGGATCGCGCGCTACGCCGCGCAATGAATTCTCCTTCCGGTCCTGTAAGGTGAGCGCATGCTCAGATTCGCGCCCGCGCTCACCATCGCCATCCTGATCGGGCCGGTGGCCGCCGGCATCATCGGCACACTGCTGCCGGCCTTCGGCTATCTGCCGGCGCTCGGCGGAGACGACTTCGGGCTGGAACCTTTCCATGCGTTGTTCTCGACGCCCGGCATCGCAACTTCGATCAGGCTCAGTATCGTCAACGGCCTTGGCGCGGCCGCCGGCGCCTTCCTGATCGTCATAGCCTTTACGGCCGCCTTCGAGGGAACGCGGACGTTCACCCAGATACACCGGCTGTTGTCGCCGCTTCTTTCCGTGCCCCACGCGGCGGCCGCCTTCGGCCTTGCCTTCCTGATCGCTCCAAGCGGCTTTGTCCTGCGGCTCCTCTCGCCCTGGGCGACGGGGCTGGACCGCCCGCCGGACGTCCTGATCCTGAACGATCCGGGCGGGATCGCCATGACGGCGGGGCTGATCGCCAAGGAAGCGCCCTTTCTGTTTCTCATGATGCTAGCCGCCCTGCCGCAATCGCAAAGCCGCGAAAGCCGGCAGCTTGCCACAACGCTCGGCTACCGCCGGGCGACAGGGTGGCTGCTCACGGTCCTTCCAAGGGTCTACCCGCAAATCCGCCTGCCGGTTTTCGCGGTGATCGCCTATTCCATCTCGGTGGTCGACGTCGCGATGATCCTCGGCCCGACGACGCCGGCTCCGCTTGCCGTACGCCTGACCCAATGGATGAGCGACCCCGACCTTACGCTCCGGTTCCAGGCGTCCGCGGGCGCGCTCCTGCAGCTTGGCCTCGCCGTCGCCGCAATCGCCTTGTGGATCGCGGGCGAGCGCTTCGCCGCACTTTTGGGCCGCAGATGGATCGAGGCAGGCACGCGAAGCATCGGCGACGGGCTGATTGCGACGATCGGGGCAAGCGCCATGGCGCTGATCGTGACGGGAATGATACTTGGCGGAGTGGCGATCGGCCTGTGGTCCTTCGCCGGCTTCTGGCCGTTTCCCGACGCGTTGCCGCAAACGCTTTCCGCCGCGAACTGGACGGCAAACCTGCCGCGCGCGGCAGACACCATCGCCATCACGGCCGGGCTCGGGCTTGCGGCAGCTTTCGTTGCGGTTGCGCTTGCGCTGGCCTGCCTTGAAAACGAAACCCGGCGAAATCTCGCAATCGAGCACCGCAGGCTCGCCCTGCTCTATCTGCCGCTCCTCGTTCCCCAGATCGCCTTCCTGTTCGGTCTGCAGATCCTGTTCCTGCTGGTCGGCCTCGACGCGTCGGTCTACGGCGTCGCGGGCGCGCATCTCGTCTTCGTGCTGCCTTATGTGTTCCTGGCGTTGAGCGACCCCTGGCGGGCGCTCGACCCACGCTACGGGCGAATTGCGACCGCGATCGGCGCGCGGCCGGCCCGCGTCTTCTGGCGCGTGCGCTTTCCCCTGGCGCTGAGGGCGGTCGCGACCGCGGGCGCCCTCGGCTTCGCGGTATCCGTGGCGCAATATCTGCCAACGGTGCTGATAGGCGCGGGACGGGTGGAAACGGTAACCACCGAGGCCGTCGCGCTCGCATCCGGCGGGGACCGCCGCCTGATCGCGATCTACGCCTGCCTGCAGATGCTACTGCCCTTCGCAGGCTTCCTGCTGGCGGGCGCGATTACCGGCTTCGCCTTCAGGAACAGGCATGCGTTGAGAACCGCCTCATGAAAAGGAAAACGATGCCGGAAGAAAATGGCGCGCTATGCTTCGAGAACGTCGTCATAACTCGAGGCGGCAAGCCGCTGATCGCGCTCGACGCCCGTATCGAGCCCGGCGATGTGCTGACCGTCATGGGCCCTTCCGGCTCCGGGAAGTCCACCTTGCTCAATTTCGCCGCCGGCTTCCTGCCGCCCGCATTTTCAGCCAAGGGAAGGGTGACGATCGGCGGCGAGGAGATAACCCGCCTTCCCGCGCATGAACGCCACTTGGGCCTTCTGTTTCAGGATCCGCTGCTCTTCCCGCATATTTCGGTGGAGGGAAACCTGCTTTTCGCCGTGCCGCAACATGTGCGCGGGCGAAAGGCCCGCCGCGAACGCGTCGCGGCCGCGCTGGCGGAGGTGGAGCTTGATGGCTTCGGCCCGCGCGATCCGGCAACGCTGTCCGGCGGGCAGAAAGCGCGCGTGGCGCTCATGCGCGTGCTATTGGCCGAACCGCGCGCGCTTTTGCTTGACGAGCCGTTTTCCAGGCTTGACCCGGACTTGCGCGCCCAGGTGCGCCGCCTCGTCTTCGGCAAGGCGCGCGAACGCGGGCTGCCGACACTTCTCGTAACGCATGACGCCGCCGACGCTGAAAGCGCAGGCGGCGTCCTTGTCAAAATCGGCGATCCTGCCTGAGACGCTTGACTCAGTCTTCGGCCTCGTTGGCGGGTGCGGCCTGAAGCTGGCCGTAACGCTCGATCCCGATCTGCTCGATAAGCTCAAGCTGCGTTTCCAGATAATCGATATGGCCTTCCTCGTCGGCCATGAGTTCCTCGAACAGCTTCATGGTGACGTAGTCGCCAGCCTTATTGCAGACGTCGCGCGCTTCCTTGTAGAGCGCGCGCGCGGAATATTCGCCGGCGAGATCGGCTTCCACGCACTCTTTCAGCGATTCGCCGATCCTGAGCGGGTCGAGGCTTTGCATGTTCGGGTGACCCTCGAGGAAGATGATGCGCTCGACGAGCTTGTCCGCGTGCTGCATCTCCTCGATGGACTCCTCGCGCTCCTTTTGCGCGAGTTTCGTGTAACCCCAGTCCTCGAGCAGGCGATAGTGCAGCCAATACTGGTTGACCGCCGTCATTTCGTGGCGAAGCGCGCGATTGAGATAGTCGAGTACCTTGTCGTCACCCTTCATTTCGCAGTCTCCTTTTCTTTCGCTTTTTCGGAACTATCGCCTTGTCGAGGCTCCGCCTCGTGAATGATCGGGATCACCGCCTTGAAGCAGCCGCCGCAGCGCGGCCGGTGCCCGAGCGCGCGAAACACGGCCCCAGGCGTCACCACCCCGCCGTCCGGCGCTTGCCTGAGACGCGCCGCCGCCTCCCGCAACTCCTTGTCGCTCAACACATTGCAGGAACAGACGATCACCGTCTTCTCCAAGATTGCATGCCCGGCGCTCAACGTACAGCAACGTCAATGACGCTGAAAAACCGTTCCCTGCGACAGTTGAACCTTCCAGCAGCCGGTTTCAAGGCCGAATTACAGGGAGCGGCAGGACCGGCAAGCGTCCACCGCACTCGTCGGGCAACGATCAGCACCATAGATATGACGGGATGGATGGGATAGACAGTCACTGGGATAAATGATCGCCCCGACACGAGGAACCTTGATGACAGCCACAGGCGAGACGCCGGACAATGGCCGCAAGACGATCGTCCTGACCGGCGCGAGCCGCGGAATTGGACATGCGACGGTAAAGCGCTTTTCCGCCGCCGGGTGGCGGGTGATCACCTGCTCGCGACACGCGTTTTCCGACAAGTGTCCGTGGCCGTCCGGCCCGGAGGACCATATCCAGGTCGACCTTTCCGATCCGGAAAACCTGGGGGTCGCCGTGGCGGAGATGCGAAAGCGCCTGGAAACGGAAGGTTCCAGGCTTCACGCCCTGGTCAACAATGCGGGCATCAGCCCCAAGGGCGAAAATGGAGAGCGTTTCAACTCGCTGACAACGCCGATGCACGCCTGGCGGCACGTCTTCCAGGTGAATTTCTTCGCTCCCATCATGCTCGCGCGCGGCCTCTTCAACGAGCTGAACGCCGCCGGCGGCTCCGTCGTCAACGTTACTTCGATCGCAGGAATGCGCGTCCACCCCTTCGCCGGCACGGCCTATGCCACGTCAAAGGCGGCCCTTGCAGCGCTGACCCGCGAAATGGCCGCCGATTTCGGCCCGCACGGCATTCGCGTCAACGCCATCGCACCGGGAGAGATAGAAACGTCGATCCTTTCTCCCGGTACGGAAAAACTGGTGGACGGGCTTCCGCTACGCCGTCTCGGGCGCCCGGACGAAGTCGCCGAGACGATATTCTTCCTGTGCTCCAGCCCATCCTCGTATGTCACCGGATCGGAGATCCATATCAACGGCGGCCAGCACGTATAAATTTTTTTTCGCGATTGGCGAAAACATGAATCGCATGCTTTGCTGCACCTGCAGCACCTTGTTATCATTATTTTTTTGCGTCACAGCAAAATCATTTCGCATATGCAATATTAACTTCGTAAATGCTTCTAATTTCGTAACGTAAACAAAATGACTTAAACGAAAATTTTAGAGATTGCTCCGCTAACTTCGCCTCCCGACCTTGCGGAACACCCGTGACACGACGCGGAGTTACAAATGCGATTTCTGGCGAAACTGAACCTTCAAACCATCATGGCCGCGGCCTCGGTCGTAATGATCGTCCTGGCACTCGGGACTGTAAGCGCCGTGATCTACTTCCTGATCTCCGACCAGATCACGCAGGACGCCATCGCGCGACAGAACGCAAGTCTGCGCGTCGCGGCCGAAATCGTGGAACGCGACCTGCCCGGCACCGAAATCGCCTGGGGCAAGGACGGCAATGTCGAACGCGTCGTGATGGAAGAAATACCGGAAGAATTCGCCAGCCACGAGATGATCGACACCGTCGGGCGCATGACGCATGAAACGGCGACGGTCTTCAAGTGGGACGACAAGACGCGCGACTTCTGGCGCAAGACGACCAACATCGTGAAGCCGGACGGCAACCGCGCCGTCGGCACCCAGCTTGGACAGAACGGGGCCGTCTATCCGGTGGTGACGAAGGGCGACACCTTCCGTGGCGAGGCCATCATCCTCGGAACTCCCTACTACACCATCTACGAGCCGATCTACTCCAAGCGCGGCGACATCATCGGCATCCTTTATGCCGGCGTCCGCAAGTCGGTGATCAACGCGCTGATGAACAACATCACCAGCAAGCTCATGATCGCATTCGCGGCGATCCTGCTGGTCGCTGGCGCCAGCATGACGTTCCTGGTGCGCACCCTGCTGCGCCCGATCCCGATGCTGGCGAATGTCACGCACCGCCTTGCCGAGGACGATCTCGACGTCGATGTGCCGTTCGCCGACCGAAAGAACGAGATCGGCCAGCTCGCCACCGCCATAGCGACCTTGAAGACGCGAGCGGAGGAACGCCGCGACCTCGCCGCCTCGCAGGAAACCGACGAGGAATCCCGCCGCGAGCGCCAGAAGCGCATCGAGCAGATGATCTCCGGCTTCCGCTCGCAGGTTCAATCCCTCACCTCTTCGGTCGGCGATACTGTCACCGGCCTTGAAGAGACCTCGCGTACGCTGACCGGCCTCGCCCGCGAAAGCGCTGCCAAGGCAAGCGAGACGGCAACCTCAAGCGACGAAGCCAGCCAGAACGTGGAGACGGTCGCCTCGGCTTCCGAGGAACTGACCGCCTCGATTTCGGAAATCTCGCGCCAGATCGGACAGACCATGAAGGTGGTCAACCAGGCGACGGAAGGGGCGAAATCGACCAATGAGAAAGTCGCGAGCCTTGCGTCCGCCGCCGGCAAGATCGGCGAGGTCGTTACCCTTATCCAGGCGATTGCCGAACAGACGAACCTGCTTGCGCTGAACGCCACCATCGAAGCTGCGCGCGCCGGCGAGGCGGGCAAGGGCTTCGCCGTCGTGGCGGCCGAGGTGAAGGAGCTTGCGACCCAGACCTCCAAGGCGACGGAAGAAATCTCCGGCCAGATCTCCGCCATCCAGGCTTCCACCCGCGAGGCGGTGACGGCGATCGGCGAGATCACCGAAACCATGGACGAGGTCAACGGCTACACGTCATCCATCGCCACTGCAGTCGAACAGCAGGGAGCGGCGACCAACGACATTTCGCAAAGCGTGCTGCAGGCCGCGCGCGGAACGTCTTCGGTCACACAGAACATGACCGGTCTTTCGACCACCGTCGACCAGACGTCGGCCGCCGCCGACGAGGTGCTTCGCGCCTCAAGCGACATGGCGTCGAAAACCACTGCCCTCAACAGCGAAATCGAACGCTTCCTGAACGAAGTTTCGGCGGCCTGAACCAGGCTTGCAAAGCAACCGCCTGTCATGGAAACGGGGCCTCGGCCCCGTTTCTTGCGTCTGGGCCATTATTATTCCGTTTACCACGTTAGACTTTCTATCTATTTGTTTTCCCTGCGTAAATTAAACTTACCCGACGTTGGATTTACCTCTCCTTCATTCCCCGCGTATTAGCCTTTCGAAGAATAAGATCACTGTTTCTGGGGGAGAAGTACGTTGCGTGTCCTCAATATCATCAACAACCTGCGCTTTTCAGCGAAGATCGGCGGCGGCTTCGCTGCCGTCCTTTTGCTGACGGCCGTCGTCGGCGCGGTCGGGACATTCGCCATTCGCGGCCTGACGACGCAGATGGAAACATCCGACCACGCCAGCCAGGTTATTTCCCAGCTGCAGGAAGTTTCGGCCACGCGCGAGACCTATCTTGCCTCGCGCAAGGAAGAGGATGCCTCGGCCCATCAGCAATCGGTGGATACTCTGCTCGGCAAGCTCAACGTTCTCAGGAACGACCTTGCGTCCAGACCGGAAGGATCGGGCGAGCTTGACGGGGCGGTCGACGCGGTCAACGGCATGGGCGCAACCTTCGGCGAAGTTACGGAAGTGCTTGGCGAGCAGGACGCGCTTCTCAAGGACCTTTCGGTCGCCGTAAGCCGCCTTGGCGCTTTCGCCACGACCATCGACAGCCAGGTTCAGAATATTCGCCGCGCGGCAAGCCGCGATGCGCTCAATGCCTCCAGGACAAGGGAGCAGGCGGACGCGCTCGGCCGGTCGATCGCCGATGCCCAGGAAAACGCGCTGACGATCCAGTATCTCTTCCTTCAGGCGACGACCTCGACGGCAGCGGACAGCTTCGATACCGCCGCGGGACGCGCGATCGAAATGAGCGAGACGCTTGTGGAAGTCGCCGATCAGAAGGTTTCCGGCATCGACCAGGCCGCCCTGAAGGAACTGGCCAATCAGTCGATGAAGCTCAACGCGGAGTTCGATGAACTGCTCGGCACGACCGACTTCACGAAGGTCTATGCGCTGCGCCAGCAGATCAAGGCCACCATCGAAAACATCAACAACGCGATGACGATCCTCCGCCAGGCCGCCTATACGGCGATCGACAAGGCGCAATACATCGACGGCAAGGCAAACACCGAGCTTGCCGCCGTCGACATGGTATCGGCCAATACGGTGAAACTCAGCCAGGCCGCGCTCAACGTCCGCGCGACCACCATGGAACTGCTTGCGGGCGTCGGCCGCACTTCGGCGTTCAATGTGCAGACGCGCCTTGCAGAACTTCAGCAGGCCGCGCAGCTGCTGAAAGCCGACGCCACGGCCTTCGCCTCGATCGCCGACACCGTGGCCAATATCGAGGAGCAGATCGCAGCCTATGAAAAGGCGTTCAACGCCGTGATTTCCGGACGGCAGGCGCTTTCGCAGAAGCAGTCGCTTCTCGACGAACTGTCGATGGACGTGCGCAGCCGCATCGGCGCGCTGGCCGAAGCCCAGTCTGTGGCGGCAATGACGAGCGGCACCTTCGCTCTGACGACGATCGGAATTACTCTCGCCGCCGCAATGGCCATCGGCATCGCGCTCGCTTTCTTCCTGTCGATCGCAATCAGCAAGCCCACGCGCCGGCTGACGGACGTGATGGGGCGTCTGGCCGAGGGCGACACGAGCGTCGACCTTGCCGACAGCGAGCGACGCGACGAGATCGGCGACATGAGCCGCGCCGTCCAGGTCTTCCGCGACAACGCCATCGAGCGCGAGCGCCTTCGCGGCGAGCAGGCGCGTGAGCAGGAAGCCCAGAACGCGCGCCAGAGCCGCATCGAGACGCTGATCTCCGATTTCCGCGGCACGGTGGGCGAACTCACCTCCTCCGTCGGCGAAACGGCCGAAGGCCTTGAGGCGACCGCACGCGCGCTGACGGGAATTGCGAGCGAAAGCTCCGACCGTGCAACGGAAACGGCGAACGCCAGCGACGAGGCCACCTCCAACGTGGAAAGCGTCGCGAGCGCCGCCGAAGAACTTGCGGCCTCAATCTCTGAAATCGCACGCCAGGTGGGCCAGACTACCGAAGTCGTCAACCAGGCGAGCGAAGGCACCCGGGCGACGAACCAGAAGGTGGAAGGACTGGCCGCCGCCGCCGGCAAGATCGGCGAGGTCGTAACGCTGATCCAGGCGATCGCCGAACAGACCAACCTGCTGGCGCTCAACGCCACCATCGAGGCCGCGCGCGCCGGCGACGCCGGCAAGGGCTTCGCCGTGGTGGCGGCCGAGGTCAAGGAACTCGCCAACCAGACGTCAAAGGCGACGGAAGAAATCTCCGCGCAGATCTCCGCGATCCAGGAGTCCACCCAGGAAGCGGTGGACGCCATCGCCGCGATCACCGGCACTATGTCGGAGGTGGACACCTATACCTCCGCCATCGCCTCTGCCGTGGAGCAGCAAGGTGCGGCGACCAACGAGATTTCCGGCAACGTCCAGAAGGCGGCGCAGGGAACGACCTCGGTCAGCGGCAACATGGCGGAACTGACGCGCGCCGTCGCGCATACCAACGAATCCGCCGACCAGGTGCTCGCCGCCTCCACGACCGTTGGCGAGAAGACGCAGATCCTGAGCGAAGAGATCGAGCGTTTCCTGCGCGAGGTCGCAGCCGCCTGACGATCAGCAAAAAGCGGACAATAAAAAACGGGCGGTGCATCGGCACCGCCCGTTGTTGCATTCATCGGGCGCCGGGTTTCAGCCCGCTGCGGCAACCGCGCGCTTGGCCATGACCGTCACGAGGTTCGCACGATAATCCGCCGAGCCGTGAATGTCGGAAAGCATATCGCCAGAGGACACCTTCACGCCCGCAACGGCATCTGGCGACCAGTTCGACGATAGCGCCTGCTCCATTTCCGCGACCCGGAAGACGCCGTCCTCGCCGGCGCCCGTCACCGCGACGCGAACCGAACCGTCGGCCAGCTTCGCGGCGAAAACTCCCGTCATGGAGTAGCGCGAGGCGGGGTTGGGGTATTTCGCGTAGGCCGCTTTTTCGGGTGCCGGGAAGGTAACGGCGGTAACGATCTCATCCGGCTCCAGTGCGGTCTCGAAAAGGCCGGTGAAGAAATCGTCGGCGCTCAATTCGCGCTTGTTCGTCGTCACCGTTGCATTCAGCCCGACGAGCGCGCCGGGATAATCCGCCGCAGGATCGTTGTTGGCGATCGAGCCGCCGATCGTTCCCATATGGCGCACGTGCGGGTCACCGATCTCACCAGCGAGCGATGCGAGCGCGGGGATTAACCGGCGGACGGTCTCGGAACCCGCGACTTCGGCATGGGTGACGGCAGCACCTATGCGCACGCCGCCGCCGCCCGTCTCCGTGATGCCCTTGAGATCGTCGATATGGCGAAGGTCGATCACATCCGAGGGTGCTGCGAGACGCTGCTTCATGGTCGGGATCAGCGTCTGGCCGCCGGCGAGAAGCTTGGCCTCGTCCGACTTGGCAAGAAGGGCCGCGGCATCGGCGACCGTTTTGGGTCGATGGTAGTTGGTCTCGTACATGGACAAATTCCATCCGTTGAAGTTGAAAGGCGGCGCCGGCCCTGAAGCCGGCGCCTCTCATCTCTTATTCGGCGGCCTGTGCCGGCCGGGCGGCGGCGAGCGCGCGCCACACCCTTTCGGGCGTTGCCGGCATTTCCAGGTCGTTGTTGCCGATCGCATCCGTGATGGCGTTGATGACCGCTGGCGGCGAACCTATGGCGCCCGCCTCGCCGCAACCCTTCATGCCGAGCGGATTGCCCGGGCAGAGCGTCTCGGTGGTCATCAGGTTGAAGGAGGGCACATCGTCCGCGCGCGGCATGCAATAGTCCATATAGGACGCCGTGACGAGCTGGCCGCTTTCGTCATAGGCGGCGTTTTCGAGAAGCGCCTGCCCGATGCCCTGCGTCAGCCCGCCGTGCACCTGCCCCTCGACGATCATCGGGTTGATGATCTTGCCGAAGTCGTCGGCGGCGACGAAGTTCACGACCTCCGTCTTGCCCGTGTCCGGATCGATCTCCACTTCGCAGATGTAGGTGCCGGCCGGGAACGTGAAGTTCGTCGGATCGTAGAAGGCGCCTTCCTTCAGGCCCGGCTCCATGCCTTCCGGCATGTTGTGCGCCGTATAGGCGGCGAGCGCGAGCTGGAAGAACGGCGTCGACTTGTCCGTGCCGGCGACCTTGAACTCGCCGCCCTCGACGACGATGTCCCCTTCGGAGGCCTCCATCAGGTGGGCGGCGAGCTTCTTCGCCTTCGCCTCGACCTTGTCGAGCGCCTTGACGATCGCCGACATGCCGACGGCGCCCGAACGAGAGCCGTAGGTGCCCATGCCGAACTGCACCTTGTCGGTATCGCCGTGGACGATCTGCACCGTGTCCGTGCCGACGCCGAAGCGGTCCGCGACAAGCTGGGCGAAGGTCGTCTCATGGCCTTGGCCATGGCTGTGCGAGCCGGTGAGAACCTCGATCGTGCCGACCGGGTTTACGCGAACTTCCGCCGATTCCCACAAGCCGACGCCCGCGCCGAGCGAGCCTACGGCTTGAGACGGAGCAATACCGCAAGCCTCGATATAGCAGGACATGCCGATGCCGCGCAGCTTGCCGCGCGAGGCCGCTTCCGCCTTGCGCGCGCCGAAGTTCGCATAATCGGCGGCCTTCATCGCCGCATCGAGCGAGGCGTTATAGTCGCCGGAATCGTAACACATGATGACCGGCGTCTGGTGCGGGAACTCCGTGATGAAGTTCTTGCGCCGGAATTCCGCCGGATCCATGCCGATCTCGCGCGCCGTCGTCTCCATGATACGCTCGACGAGGAAGGTCGCTTCCGGACGGCCCGCTCCGCGATAGGCATCCACCGGCGTGGTGTTGGTGTAGACCGTCTTCACGTTGCAGTGGATGGCCGGGATGTCGTACTGGCCCGACAGGAGCGTGGCGTAAAGATACGTCGGTACAGACGACGAGAAGAGCGACATATAGGCGCCGAGATTGGCGACCGTCTTCACCCGAAGGGCCGTGATCTTGTTGTTTTCATCCAGCGCGATTTCCGCGTGAGATTTATGATCGCGGCCATGGGCATCCGTCAGGAACGCCTCCGTACGGTCGGCGACCCATTTGACCGGGCGCCCGGTGCGCTTGGAGGCCCAAAGACACACCATCTCTTCCGGATAGATGTAGATCTTTGAACCGAAGCCGCCACCGACGTCGGGCGCAATCACCCGCAGTTTGTGCTCCGGCGCGATGTTGTAGAACGCGGAAAGCACGAGACGCGCCACATGCGGGTTCTGCGAGGTCGTCCACAGCGTGTAGTGCTCTTCCGCCTCGTCGTAATCCGCCAGGGCCGCGCGCGGCTCCATCGCGTTCGGCACAAGGCGATTGTTGGAAATCTCCATGCTGGTGACATGCCTGGCGCTGTCGAAGGCCGCGTTCACCGCCGCCTCGTCGCCGATTTCCCAATCGTAGATCAGGTTGTTTTCGGCTTCCGGGTGAAGCTGCGGAGCACCCGGCTCCATTGCCGCGACCGCGTCGACAACTGCCGGCAGTTCCTCGTAATCGACGACGACGGCCTCCGCCGCGTCGCGCGCCTGGGCGAGCGTATCCGCAACGACGACCGCGACCGCCTGGCCGACGAACCTCACGATTTCCGGTTCGAGCGCGCGCCACGCGCCCATCTTCATCGGCGTGCCGTCCTTGGAGTGGATCATCCAGCCGCAGATGAGGTTACCCACACCGTCGCCGACGAGCTGATCGCCGGTGAGGACCGCTTCCACGCCCGGCATGTCGAGCGCTGCCGAAGCGTCGATCGACTTCACCTTCGCGTGGGCGTGCGGCGAACGCACGAATGCCGCATAGCCCATTCCGGGTACGGTCATATCGTCGGTGTATTTGCCCTTGCCGGTGATGAACCGGCGGTCTTCCTTGCGCTTCACACGCGCACCGATACCGTCAACTCCCATGGTATTCTCTCCTTGGGTCCGCCCTTAAGCGGGATTGTTCCTCGTCTGGATCAGGGTCTTCTTGTTTATTCGCGGTTATTCGGCGGCTTGCGCGGTGCCGGCCATGGCATCGGCGGCGGCTTTGATCGCCTTGACGATGTTGTGGTAGCCGGTGCAGCGGCAGATGTTGCCGTCGAGTTCCCTGCGGATCGTCGCTTCGTCAAGCTTGGCGCCGTAACGGTTGATCATGTCGGTGGCGGCCATGATCATGCCCGGCGTGCAGAAACCGCACTGCAGGCCGTGATGCTCGTGGAACGCCGCCTGCACCGGGTGCAGTTCGCCGCTTTGGGCGAGGCCTTCGATCGTGACCACTTCGGAACCGTCCGCCTGGGCGGCGAGCATGGTGCACGCCTTCACGGCCTTGCCGTCGACATGCACGACGCAGGCACCGCACTGCGAGGTGTCGCAACCCACATGCGTGCCCGTAAGCCCGGCGTTTTCACGCAGGAAACTCACGAGCAGCGTGCGGTCCTCGACCGTCGCCGAGCGTTTCTTGCCGTTCACCGTAATGGTGACTGTCGCCATGGTAGTCCTCCCTTTCGATTTGTACCGGGCGTCAATCGGCCCGGAATCCGGCATTTTGGACAAACTGGAGAAAGAGGCGCCCGAACCTTTGTCGGGCGATCCCGAAAATTCAGCTCATGAGAGCAAGTACGACGATGATCGCGCCGAGCGCGATCAGGCCCCAGACCATCGGTCCGCCATAGGCGTTCTTGGCCGCCGCCGTCTCGACCGTTTCTTCCGCGCGGTGCACCGCGTCCTCGACGCTGTGCTCGACCTTGCTGGCGAGCCCGCTGACCTCCTCGGCCATATGCTCATCGGCGATCGACCGTGCCTCCTCGATGACGCCGGGGTCCGGCTCCTCGGACGCCGTTCCGCCACCTTCGACCTGCGAACGGAAGTTGGCGAAAAATTCATCCGCCATCTTGCGCGCCGTCGAATCGATAAGCCGGGAGCCGAGCTGGGCAAGCTTTCCGCCGACTTGCGCCTTCACGACGTAGGAGAGCAGCGTTTCCCCACCGTCTTCGGCGAGGCTCACATCGGCGGAGCCCTTGGCGAAACCGGCGACGCCGCCCTTGCCCTCGCCGACGATGCGATAGCTCTCGGGCGGCTTGATATCCTCAAGCGTGACGTCGCCCTTGAACTTCGCCTTCACCGGCCCGACCTTGGCGGTGACCAGCGCGTTCATTTCCGTATCGGATTGTTTTTCCAGGGACTCGCAGCCGGGAATGGAAGCCTTGAGCACCTCCGGATCGTTGAGCGCTTCCCACACGCGGTCGCGCGGCGCGGCGATCCGATACTCACCCGTCATATCCATGGGGTTGTCGACCTCCCGTTTTTTATAGAGCGCCGTTCGGGACGCTTGCCGTCCGCCGGTTCCGGCTGCCGCTCTCGCAATTCTCTCGTTACATTACAATACATTGGAGGAGCGCTCGTCGCATGACAAGCGTGTGAGAAAAGAAATACCCAATGGCCCGCGATCCGTCGCCGCGGCGACGCTGCCCGCAATGCCGATGAGGGCAGAAAGCACCATCCATTCCTCCCGATAAATGCGTGCCTTGAAGCTTTTGTTTTCAAAAACGACCAAACCCGGCGGGAATTGTCAAAATATTTCGGGAAAGCGCCTGCATGATGATGCAAGGCGCCCCTCGCGAAGGCCACGAACGCCACCTGACTTGTTGACCAATGCCTCGCCCGGTCCTAATGCGTTGCGGATCGTCCATTCCAACATTAAGCGAGCCCGACTTGTCTGCCCTTTCCCGATCTTCCGCCATGCCGGAACCCGCACCGCGCGGGAAAACGCCCGCCGAGCACTGGCCAGTCGTTCTGGAAACGCGCGGCTGGGAGGATTACGCGCTCATCGACATGGGGCACGGGCGCAAGATGGAACGTTATGGCCCGGTGACGGTCGTGCGGCCCGAACCGCAGGCGATGGGCATTCCGCGCCTGAAGGAAGCCGCGTGGGAGGGCGCCGACGCGGTATTTACCGGTGACGTGGATGAAGAAGGCCCGGGCCGCTGGCGCTTCAACCGCGACCTGCCCGAAACCTGGGAGATGGCGTTCGGCCCTGCCCGTTTCCATGGCCGCTTCATGTCGTTTCGTCATGTCGGCGTCTTTCCCGAGCAGGCGGCCCACTGGGAGTGGATCGTCGATCAGGTGAAGGCGGCGAAGCGCCCGCTCAAGGTGCTGAACCTCTTCGGCTATACCGGGCTTGCCTCTCTTTTGCCGGCCGCCGCCGGCGCGGAAGTCACCCACATCGACGCATCGAAGAAGGCGATCGGCTGGGCGCGCGAAAACCAGGCGCTGTCGGGTCTCGATAATCTTCCGATCCGCTGGATCTGCGAGGATGCATCCAAGTTCGTTTCCCGCGAGATCCGGCGCGGCAACACCTATGACGGCATCATTCTCGATCCCCCGAAATACGGGCGCGGACCCAAGGGCGAGGTCTGGGATCTCTTCACCAGCCTTCCCGGCATGCTCTACGACCTTGAAAAGCTGCTTTCGCCGGAAGCGCGCTTCATGATCCTGACGGCCTACGCGATCCGCTCGAGCTTCGTCGCCATCCACGAGCTGATGAACGAGGCGCTCCACCGCCGCGGCGGGCTGATCGAATCCGGCGAACTCGTCATTCGCGAGGAACGCGGGCGCGAAGGTAAGCCGGCGCGCGCCCTTTCGACCTCCCTCTTCAGCCGCTGGAGCGCACCATGACGGGCCAAAATCCGGACCGCCCGCGCGCGGGCGCGGTCAAGCAGATCACTTCGCACTCGAACCCGCTGGTCAAGGAGATCAAGGGGCTGGTGGGCATGCGCAAGCACCGCACGCAATCCGGCCTTTTCGTCGCCGAAGGGCTGAAGCTCGCGACGGATGCGCTCGATGCCGGCTGGAGCGTGCGCTATCTCGCGCTCGGACCCGACGTTCGCGACAACGACCGCGCCCAGCAGGCGGCGGCAAGGGCACGCGCCAAAGGCGCGCTCATCCTTGAAATGCCGACGCAGATCCTCTCCGCCATTACCCGGCGCGACAACCCGCAGATGGTCGTCGGCGTCTATGAGCAAAAGCTGCTGGCGCCGCAGGACATCCGCCCGGAAGGAACGCATGTGTGGATCGCGCTCGACCATGTGCGTGACCCGGGCAACCTCGGCACGATCATCCGCACCGCCGATGCGGTCGGCGCAAGCGGCGTAATCCTCGTGGGCGAGACGACCGATCCCTTCGCCGTTGAAGCGGTACGTGCGACAATGGGTTCGCTGTTTCACGTGCCCCTCGTGAAGATGAGCCGCGAAGACTTCAAATCCTTTGCCGGCAAATGGCCGGGCACCGTCGCCGGCACGCACCTGAAGGGCGAAGAGGACTACCGCGAAGTCGAATACCTGTCGCCGACGCTGCTTCTCATGGGCAACGAACAGGCCGGCCTTCCCGACGATATGGCCGAAACCTGCAACGAGCTTTTGCGTATCCCGCAACTGGGCCAGGCCGACAGCCTGAACCTTGCCGTCGCCACGGCCGTGATGCTGTTCGAGATCCAGCGCCCGAGGCTGAAACTTTGAAGGAGGCCCCCTGATGCGTCTGTTCGTTTTCGGCCTCGGCTATTCGTCCCGCGCCTTCGTGGAGGAAGTGCGCGAGCGGTTCGACTGGATCGGCGGCACGACCCGCTCCGCCGAAAAGGCGGAAGCGCTGCGGGCTGCAGGCGTCGAGCCGTTCCTGTTCGACGGCTTTTCCGCCTCGCCGGAGATTGCGAATGCGCTCGCGAACGCGAGCCATGTCCTCCTTTCCATCGCGCCGGGAGATGAAGGCGATCCGGCGCTCAAGCTTCACGGACACGATATCGCAAAAGCCAGGCCGGAATGGATCGGCTATCTCTCCACCGTCGGCGTCTATGGCGACCACGGAGGCGACTGGGTGGATGAGGAAACGCATTGCAAACCCGTTTCGCGCAGGTCCGTATTGCGGGTCGCGGCGGAAACGGACTGGCTCGATTTCGCGGCGAGCGAAACCCTCAACCTTCAGATCTTCCGCCTGTCCGGCATCTACGGTCCGGGGCGGAACGCCTTCGTCAACCTGGAGAAGGGCAAGGCCAAACGCCTGATCAAGCCGGGGCAGGTCTTCAACCGTATCCATGTCGCGGACATCGCCGGTGCGCTTGCCGCCTCGCTCGCCGAGCCCGATACGCGCATTTACAACGTGAGCGACGACGAGCCCTGCCCGCCGCAGGATGTCGTCGAATACGCCGCGAAGCTGATGGGCATTGAGCCGCCGCCGGAGATCGACTTCGAGACGGCGGATATTTCGCCGATGGCGCGATCCTTCTACGGCGAAAACAAGCGCGTTTCGAACGAACGCATCAAACGGGAACTCGGTTATCGTTTCCGCTTCCCGAACTACCGGGTGGCCCTCGATGCGCTTTATCGCGGCGGCTGGCGGTAAGGCGCCGCAAATAATGTTATCAATTCGTAAACCATAATCGTCCATACTTTGCTCAAGTATCGCGGCTTGCGGGTCGATGGCCGCAGGCTGGCTCTACGAATGGGCCACCTGATACGGCATCCGCACGTGCTTGCGAGACCATAAGATTAACAAGGGGTTGAAGATCGAACTTCACACCCCATATCGTAGGTTGCTGAAAGGGACGGGCCACATCGGCCTTTCCGCCCGAAAGCGCGGCGCAGTCTCCCTGAAGTGTTCAAATCACTTTCAAACAGCAGCCGGAAATCTCATGCAGCAGGTTCGTGACCCGCTGTCATGAAATTGTTTCGGACTCCGTATTCAATCGGCATTTGATACAAGAAACTCGAAAGAAGAAAAAAATGCAGCATGGTAACGTTAAGTGGTTCGACGCCCTTAAGGGCATCGGACTTATCGAACCCGATGAAGGCGCCGATGTCTTCGTCGCGATGGACGCCGTCCGCAAGGCCGGGCGCAGCACGCTGAAGGAAGGCCAGCTCGTGGCATACGACCTTGCCTATGCCAGCGGCCGCCAGGTGGCGGACAACCTTCGCGTTCTGTAATCCCTCAGTTCGGCGAATCGAACGACCAGAAGGGCGGGTTTCCCGCCCTTTCGTGTTTCGAAACCTGCAATCGATAGTATTTTCTGCTGTTCTTCGCAATTCGCGGCGCTATCCTGAAGTCTCGAAGACCTATACAGCCCAGCGCCGAGAATGGCTTCAGCCCGTCAGAGCATAATCCTCGACATCGCCCGCCACACAGGGCGCGTCATGGTTGACGATCTTTCCGCGCGCCTCGACGTAACCCCGCAGACGATCCGCAAGGATCTCAACGAGCTTTGCGACAGGAACCTCCTGTCGCGCGTGCACGGCGGCGCTGTGCTTTCAACCGCCGTCAAGAACGTCGGCTACGAGGCGCGCCGCGCGATCGCCCGCGATGAAAAATCGGCGATCGGCCAGGCGGCGGCGCTCCTCATCCCCAACGCCTCGTCGCTCTTCATCAACATCGGCACAACGACGGAAGCTGTGGCGCAAGCACTGGTGCATCATTCCAACCTCATGGTTGTGACCAACAACATCAACGTCGCCAATACATTGCGCCCGTGCCACACGATCGAGGTCGTGATCGCCGGCGGCCTCGTGCGCCCGGCGGACGGTGGCATCGTCGGCGAGGCGGCGGTCGATTTCATCAAGCAGTTCCGCGTCGACTTCGCGGTGATTGGAACGTCGGCGATCGATGACGACGGCGCCCTGCTCGACTTCGACTTTCGCGAAGTGAAGGTGGCGCAGGCGATCATCGAGAACGCCCGCAATGTCATCCTCGTGGCCGATTCAACGAAATTCGACCGCAAGGCGCCCGTAAGGATCGCCCATATTTCGCAGGTCGACACATTTGTGACCGACCGGTGCCTGAGCGAAACGATCCGCCGGATCGCCGTTGAAAACGATGTCCATCTGGTCGAAACCTCGCCTGCCGACAGCGGGGCCGCCTGAGCAGGTTCTTTTCGGTTGACGCTCAATTTTCTTCATATGAAAGTCGCCGTGACCTGAAACGCAAAAATTACGAAAGCAGGGAGGATTTCGGCGTTGGCTGCAGGTGGCGTACGACCGCCCCGCCCGCCCGCCGAACGATCGACATGAGCGGAAACATTCTCGCAATCGACCAGGGCACGACTTCCAGCCGCGCGATCCTTTTTGACGGGACGTTTCGTCCCGGCGCGATCGCGCAGGCCGAGTTTCCGCAACATTTCCCGCGATCGGGCTGGGTGGAGCACGATCCGGAAGACCTCTGGACGTCAACTTTGTCCGTCTGCCGCGAAGCGCTGGAAAAATCCGGCCTCCCCCTTTCCGACGTCGCCGCGATCGGCATCACCAACCAGCGCGAGACGACGCTCGTCTGGGACCGCAAGACGGGCAAGCCCGTCTATAACGCCATCGTTTGGCAGGACCGGCGCACCGCCGACACTTGCGCCCGCCTGAAGGCGGAAGGCCACGAGGCGATGGTGACGGCGAAAACCGGCCTCCTGCTCGATCCTTATTTCTCCGGCACCAAGCTTTCCTGGATCCTGAATAACGTGGAGGGCGCGCAGGCAAAGGCGCAAGCCGGCGACCTCGTCTTCGGCACGGTAGACAGCTGGATCATCTGGCGGCTTACCGGCGGCAAGGTTCACGTAACCGATGCGACGAATGCCGCCCGCACGCTTCTCTACAACATCGCGGAAAACCGCTGGGACGAGGATCTCTGCAACCTCCTGGGCGTGCCCAAGTCCATGCTGCCCGAAGTGCGCGACAGCTCGGACGATTTCGGCATCACTGAGGCGGATATTTTCGGCCGTCCGCTTCCGATCCTCGGCGTCGCAGGCGACCAGCAGGCAGCGACCGTGGGCCAGGCGTGCTTCAAGCCCGGCATGGTGAAATCGACCTACGGCACGGGCTGCTTTGCGCTTATCAATACGGGCGATGCCCCCGTCGCCTCCAGGAACCGACTGCTTTCGACGATCGCCTATCGGCTGGACGGAAAGACGACATATGCCCTTGAAGGCTCCATTTTCGTTGCCGGCAGCGCGGTTCAGTGGCTGCGCGACGGCCTCGGCATCATATCGCAGGCGTCCCAATCCCAGGCGCTTGCCGAAACATCCTCCGAAGAAGGCAGGCTCTACCTCGTACCGGCCTTCGTCGGCCTCGGCGCGCCGCATTGGGACCCGGATGCGCGCGGCGCGATCTTCGGGCTGACGCGCGCAAGCGGCCCGGCGGATTTCGCAAGGGCGGCACTTGAAAGCGTGGGCTATCAGACGCACGACCTGGTGGATGCCATGCGCGCGGACTGGCAAGGCGACAAGGCAAGCGAAACCGTGCTTCGTGTGGACGGCGGGATGACCGCGTCGAACTGGACCATGCAATTCCTGGCCGACATCCTGGGCTCGCCCGTCGACAGGCCCCAGGTGCTTGAGACGACGGCGCTCGGCGCCGCCTGGCTTGCCGCCAGAAAGGCCGGTGTCTGGCCGGATATGGACGAATTCGCGAGGGAATGGCGCCTCGACCGGCGTTTCGAACCCAAGCTTGACGCGACGGCGCGAGGCAGGCTGATCGAAGGCTGGCACGACGCCGTGCGGCGCACTAAAAGTGCCTGAGCGGGCTTGAGGGAATAGTTTGCGGGTCGCAGATCGCCCGCAGACATATTTTCCGACATCCGCGACGAAAAGAAAATGAAACGTCTTTTCGTAACGTTATTCGCGGTCCGATACTTGCGCTATTATATTTAGCAGGGTGCCTGCTCAAAGAGGCGGGTGCCGCGTGTGCGCAGTTTTTCCGATTTCCCCGATTTTGCCGCGCAGAAAGCAAGCGAAACCTCCGGCGCGGGTACGTCAACCACAAAAGACGAGGGAGACCTGCCATGACATCTCTTAGAATTGGAGATATCGCACCCGACTTCGAGGCCAGGACGACGGAAGGCAATATCCGCTTCCACGATTGGCTCGGAGATTCCTGGGGCGTATTGTTCTCGCATCCGAAAGACTATACGCCCGTCTGCACGACCGAACTCGGCTATATGGCAAGCATCAAGAACGAGTTCGACAAGCGTAACACCAAGATCATCGGCCTTTCCGTCGATCCGGTAGACAGCCATGCCGGATGGGCGAAGGACATCGAGGAGACGCAAGGCACTGCGCCGAACTATCCGATGATCGGCGATCCGGAGCTGAAAGTCGCCAAGCTCTACGGCATGCTGCCGGCTGGTGCCGGCGACACCTCCGAAGGCCGCACGGCCGCCGACAATCAGACGGTGCGCACCGTCTTTGTGATCGCGCCTGACAAGACGATCAAGCTGATGCTGATCTATCCGATGTCGACGGGCCGCAACTTCGACGAGGTGCTGCGTGTAATCGATTCCATGCAGTTGACCGCGAAACATAAGGTCGCGACCCCGGTCAACTGGCAGCAGGGTAACGACGTGATCATTGTACCGGCGGTCTCGAATGATGAAGCGGAAAAGATGTTCCCCGACGGATGGAAAACGCTGAAGCCCTACCTCAGGATCGTACCGCAGCCGAAGTAGGCGACGTATACGCAAATCTTCGAGGGCGGCTTCGTGCCGCCCTTTTTTCACGACTTGCAGGGATCAATTCGCTGGATCGATCCGTCCCCCTGACGGTCAGTTCTTCGCCGGGGGCGATACCTATGCCCGCTCGACCGCGCAAGCGCCTTACGCCAGATCAACCTGCATTCAGGAGAAATCGCCTGAATGCAGAAAAGTTGATCGCTTTTAAAGTGCCGAGCAGCTTATCTGCGTTCTTCGGAACGCAGGCTGCCCTAGGGGCGTTCGCACCTTCGCTCGTTTCACTGGATCGAGCGATCGCGCTTCGCGGCAAGCCAACAAATCCGTGAGGAACCTCCTCTGCCCGCTCGACGGCGCTAAAGCGCCTTACGCTCGCGGGCGTTCGCCCCTCGCATCGATTCGCTGGATCGATGCGTCCGGCTTGCGGTAAGCCAAAGCTAGGAGGAGCCGCCTCTGCCCGCTCGACGGCGCTAAAGCGCCTTACGCTCGCGGGCGTTCGCACCTTCGCTCGATTCACTGGATCGAGCGATCGCGCTTCGCGCGACCGGTGCTCACTCATCCATCTTCAGGGCCTTGATGAAGGCTTCCTGCGGGATCTCCACCTTGCCGAACTGGCGCATGCGCTTCTTGCCTTCCTTCTGCTTTTCCAGAAGCTTGCGCTTGCGCGTCGCGTCGCCGCCGTAGCACTTGGCCGTCACGTCCTTCCTCAGCGCCGCGATCGTCTCACGCGCAATCACCTTCGCGCCGATCGCCGCCTGGATCGGGATCTTGAACATGTGCCGCGGGATAAGGTCCTTCAGCTTCTCGCACATCGCCCGCCCGCGCCGATCCGCCTGCGTGCGGTGAACGAGAACGGAAAGCGCGTCCACCGGCTCGCCGTTGACGAGGATCGACATCTTAACGAGATCGCCCTCGCGATAGTCGGACAGATGATAATCGAAGGAGGCATAGCCCTTGGAGATCGATTTCAGCCGGTCGTAGAAATCGAAGACAACCTCGTTGAGCGGAAGGTCATAGGTGACCATGGCGCGCGAGCCGACGTAGTTCAGGTCGGCCTGAATGCCGCGCCGCTCCTGACAGAGCGTCAGGATCGCACCGAGATATTCGTCCGGCGTCAGGATCGTTGCGCGGATCCACGGCTCCTCGATGGAGGCGATCTTCACCACATCCGGCATGTCGGCGGGATTGTGCAGCTCCTTCGTCGTCCCGTCCGTCATGTTCATCCGGTAGACGACCGAAGGTGCCGTAGCGATGAGGTCCAGGTCGAATTCGCGTTCAAGCCGCTCCTGGATGATTTCCAGATGCAGCAGACCCAGGAAGCCGCAGCGAAAGCCAAAGCCGAGTGCTGCGGATGTCTCCATTTCGAAGGAGAAGGAGGCATCGTTCAGCCTGAGCTTGCCCATGGCCGAGCGAAGATCCTCGAAGTCGGCGGCATCGACGGGGAAGAGACCGCAGAAGACGACCGGTTGCGCGGGCTTGAAGCCTGGAAGGGCTTGCGTGCAAGGCTTCTTGTCGTCGGTGATCGTATCGCCAACGCGGGTATCGGCCACTTCCTTGATCGACGCGGTGAAGACGCCGATCTCGCCGGGGCCGAGGTCGTCGACCGCCAGGAACTTCGGCGTCATGACGCCGACCCGGTCGATCTCGTAGGCGGCACCCGTGCCGAGCATCTTGATCTTCTGGCCCTTCTTCAGGTGCCCGTCGATCACGCGGATGAGCACCATGACGCCGAGATAGGGGTCGTACCAGCTGTCGACCAGAAGCGCCTTCAGCGGCGCCTGCGTATCGCCCTTGGGCGCGGGCAGGCGATGGACGATGGCTTCCAGCACATCCTCGATGCCGAGCCCGGTCTTGGCCGAAATCATCACCGCGTCGGAAGCGTCGAGCCCGATCACGTCCTCGATCTGCTCCTTGATGCGCTCAGGCTCGGCTGCCGGCAGGTCGATCTTGTTGAGGACGGGCACGATCTCGTGGTCGTTTTCGATCGCCTGGTAGACGTTGGCGAGCGTCTGCGCCTCCACCCCTTGCGAGGCGTCGACGACGAGAAGCGAGCCTTCGCATGCCGCGAGCGAACGCGAGACTTCATAGGCGAAGTCGACGTGGCCCGGCGTGTCGATCAGGTTCAGCTTGTATTGCTTGCCGTCGCGCGCGTTGTAGATCAGGCGCACGGTCTGCGCCTTGATGGTGATGCCGCGTTCGCGCTCGATATCCATGGAATCGAGCACCTGCTCCTTCATTTCGCGCTCGGTCAGCGTACCGGTGTTCTGGATCAGCCGGTCGGCGAGCGTCGACTTGCCGTGGTCGATGTGCGCCACGATGGAGAAATTGCGGATGTTGGAAATCGTCTCGGTGGTCATGGGCGCCCGTTTACCATCGGCGGCGCGGGACGCAAAGAGGTATCGCGCGTCTTGCCGCGGAAAGATGAGACCGGGATTCCGGCAGATCGCGCAATTGCTTCACCCAGGTCCCACGGATGTTAACGGCGCACGGTTTGGGCAGGCGCGGCAATCCGGCTTATTCTGATGACCGGCAATCTTGCGAAGCGGAGGATCGAGCGATGATAGTGAGGATATTCCGCGTCACCGTGCATGAGGGAAAACGCGCCGAATTCGAGGACTTTTTCCGCAATACCGCCATTCCGCTCGTCAAAAGCCAGCCCGGCATCGTCTCCGTGACTGCAGGAGTCCCGCGCGCGGAATCGCCCAACGAATTCTGCATGGTCATGGTCTGGGAAGATGTCGATTCGTTGAAGGCCTTCGCCGGCGAGGACTGGCGCGAACCCCACATCCACCCAGATGAGGCCGCCTTGGTGCGCGACCGGTCCCTGCATCATTACGAATTGGCGGCGGGCTGAGCCCTAATTCGCCAAGAGCACCTGCGTGCAGGCGTTCGGCAGCGAGGCCATTCGCATCGGCGGTTTCTTCTTCGGTGGCGGGGCGTCCTTTTTCGGCACCCACGGCTCGTCGGAAAGCCACCAGGCAAGGGCAGAACCGCAGCCGTCGCCCGGCGGAGGGGCATTCTGGTTCTTGCAGCCTGCACTTCCCGGCGGGCAGGAAAGGCGGACGTGGAAGTGGTAGTGGTGCCCCCACCACGGCCTGATCTTGCGCAGCCACGCACGGTTACCCTTCTCGAACTTGCAAAGCGCCTGCTTGATGCCGGGGTGAACGAAGATGCGGGCAACGCGCTTATCCTGCGCGGCACGGCGGATCAGGCGGGCGTGATCGTCCGTCCACTTGCCGTAGTCGACGCCGCGATCCGCTCCCTTAAGCTCCGAATTCATCTTCAGCATGGAGACCGCGCTGACGTTTTCCCGCTCCTCGACCGTGAGGCGCCGGCGCGGCATCTCCTTCAGCCAGATATCGGCATCGAGCCCGATCTGGTGGCTTGAGTGGCCAGACGTCATGGGCCCGCCGCGCGGCTGCGCCATGTCGCCCACCATCAGGCCGTTCCAGCCGAGCTTCGGCGCATCGGCGGCCAGATCCTCCAGGTAGTCGATAAGTTCGGGATGTCCCCAATTGCGATTGCGCGAAAGGCGGATCACTTGCCAGCCCGGCCCGTCGGGAGCAAGCGCCTTGCCGCCGGCAAGACACCCCTTGGCATAGGACCCGATGGGCAAAGGCCGCATTGGCGCGGGCGCATCCATCTTGCCGAAAAGGTCCCTGGCGACGGCGTTCCGGCTGACCTTCAGCGGAACGGATGCCTTTTTCGCGCTCCAGCCCTTCGGCGGTTCGGGAGCCGGCCTTGGAACGGCCGCGGGCGTGACGGCTGCGGCGTCGGGTGAGACGTCAACGCGCGGCTTGGCTTCCGGCAAGGGAGCGGCAGCGGCGAAAAGAGGGGCAAGGCAAAGAGCCAGAAGCATCGATCCTCTTCCGACAATCCTTAGCATGGCCCGCCTCCTGATCTTGCTCGCGGATATCCCTGAAAATCGTACCGCGCTTCTCATTTACGAAGCGTCAAGGACGCAATGCGCCAGCCCTCAGTCCTCGCGCTCCTGCAGGCGGTCTGCGATCTCGTCGAGCAACAGCGTGTTGTCGCGAATGACGCGGTCAGCGACGCCGTTCAATTCGATGATGTTGCCGGGCCGGGCATTGTCCATGCCCCCCGCTTCCTTCGGCACCACGCCGTCGAGGCGCATATATTCCGCCGCCTCCATCTCGGAGAAAAGCCAGTTGGCCTGATAATCGGCGGTCGTCGCCTGGCCGTGGGTGAGGATGGAAAGCAGCGGCAGGTCGTTCTTCGGCGACAGCCAGCCGAGCGCGCCCCAGCCCGACGCCTCGCGGAAGGAATAGCTGCGCTCGATCTTGCGGCCCGTCCCCAGCGACAGGATGACGATATCTTCCGCCGCCCAGCCGAGCTTGCGCGCCTCTATATAGGCGGCGATTACGGGATTGTTCATGAAAACGCCGCCGTCGACCATCACCTGTTCTTCGTTCGTGGTGAGGTTTTCCACCCTTGCCGGCTCGAAATAGGTTGGCGCGGCGGTCGTCGCGCGCACCGCTTGCCAGAAATAATAATCGTCATCCGTCTCGCCCCGGCGCGTGCGCCCGTTCGTCATGAACACGGCTTCGCGGGCGGAAATGTCGTATGCGGTCAGCACAATGTGGGTTAGCGCGGAAGCAAGCGACGTCCAGCCGAGCCGCTCCTTCAACACGCGCTCCAGCGGCCGTTCGTCGTATTTCTCGTCGAAAAGCCCCCAGGGGTTGGCGAGCAGCTTTTCAAGGATCCCCCGCGGCTTGAAGACTTCGCGCGCCTCGACCTCATAGAACCGTCGCAACTCGGCGATCGTCGCCGCCGGCGCGCCGGAAAGATCATCCGGCTTGGGCGCCGTCAATCCGGCCGCGATGATGCCTCCGGTGGAGGTCGCCGCGACCAGGTCGAAATAGCGGTGAAGAGGTGCCGATTTGCCGCGCGCGGCAAGCCGGCTTTCGAGGCTTTCCAGGATACGCAAGGGGATGAGCCCCCTGATCCCGCCCCCGTCAATCGTCAAAATAAAACGCTTTCTTGCGGACATGAGGCTACCGTTTTTGTCGTTTCGTCAATGAGTTCAATGCGAACGGACGCGACGCCACTCAATCAAGCATTGCCAATTTCGCGCAGGAAACGCAATCAACCTTCCGTAGCGGTCAGGTTTTCCACTGCCCGGATGAGGCGAAGAATGTCCTCTTCGCGGGAAAGCCTGTGGTCGCCGTCCTTGACGAGGGTAAGAACCACATCGTCGCGCGCCAGCGCTTCAGCGAGGCGAAGGGCATGGCGCCACGGCACGTCTTCGTCCCGCTGGCCCTGCAGGATGGTGACCGGACATCCCGTCTCGATATCCGTGTTCAGGATCAGGTTGTTACGCCCGTCCTCGATCAGGTCGCGCGTGATGATATAGGGATCGTCGGAATAGTCGGACGGGCGTTCGAACCGCCCCTCCTCCATGATCTTGCGCTTCACGTCCTCGCTGAACTCGTGCTTCCACATAAGCTCTTCGGTGAAGTCGGGCGCGGGCGCGATCAGCACCATGCCGGCGATACGGCTATTCTCCCTGCCGACGGCCTTCAAGTGCGCGATCGCGAGAAGCAGCGCGATCCAGCCGCCCATGGACGAGCCGATGACGATCGTCGGCTCCTTGCAGTAGCGCTCGAATACGGCGAGCGCTTCTTCCGTCCAGCGCGAGATCGTGCCGTCCGTGAACGCGCCTTTCGATATCCCGTGGCCGGAATAATCGAAGCGGGTGGAGGGCCTTCCCTGCGATTTCGCCCATTCGTCGAGGCGCTCGGCCTTCGTGCCAGCCATGTCGGACTTGAAGCCGGACAGCCAGAAGATGCCGGGCATATTTCCCTTGCCGTCGTCGCGCAGAACCGCGATCTCGCGCTCACCCTTCCCCTCGCCAACGGTGATGTATTGCGGTTCCTGCGCGTCCATCGTTTCGCTCCCGTCTCGTTATTGCCTTGATGTGGCATAGCAAACGGGCGATGAGAAGGCCAAACACGCAGTCACCTTCAAAAGGACGTTGCCTTGGCGAAACGCACCATCGCGCAGATTATCCCGGAGCTCGAGACAGGCGGCGCGGAACGCACGGCTGTCGATATCGCCGTCGCCTTGGCCGCGCGCGGCGACCGGGCGATCGTTCTCTCGCAAGGAGGAGGCCTTGTCGAGGAGCTCGAAGCGGCGGGCGGCGAACATATCGCTTTTCCGGCGAAGACGAAGAACCCGCTCGCGCTGGTCAACAATGCCTTTCGTCTGGCGTCGATGATCAGGCGCGAAAATATTGAACTTATCCACGCCCGTTCGCGCGCACCGGCCTGGTCCGCACTGATGGCGGCGAGGATGACGGGCATACCGTTCGTGACCACGTACCACGGGCTCTACGGCCAGAAATCCCGCCTCAAGGGCCTTTACAACTCGGTCATGGCGCGTGGCGACGTCGTCATCGCCAATTCGCACTATACCGCGGATATCATCGCGAAACGGCACGCCTTCGCTGCCGGGCGGATCGAGGTTGTCCACCGCGGTTCCGACCTTGAGGCGTTCGCCGGCAGCGCGGAAAACGAAGCGCGAGGGAAGAAGCTTCTCGCCGCCTGGGGGGTGGATGAGAATTCCCGGGTAATCCTGAACGTCGCCCGGCTGACCTGGTGGAAAGGGCAGCGCGTTCTGATCGACGCACTTGCGGATCTCGCCCGCGACGGGAAGGCGGATTGGGTGGCCGTTCTCGCCGGCAGCGACCAGGGGCGCGAGGATTATCGCCGCGAACTCGAGGAGCGGATCCTCAGCGCCGGACTGGAAAAGCGAGTGAAGCTCGTCGGGCATTGCGCCGATATTCCCGCCGCCCACGCGGCTGCCGATATCGCGGTGATCGCGTCCATAGAGCCGGAAGCCTTCGGGCGGGCAGCGGTGGAAGCGCAGGCATCCGGCGTGCCGGTGATCGCGACGGATCTTGGCGCGGCGCCCGAGACCGTTCTTGCACCTCCGCAAGTCGCGGAAGAAGAGCGGACCGGATACCGAGTGCCGCCGGGCGATGCCGCTGCGCTCGCCAATGCGCTTCGGAAGGTGCTTTCCCTCGGCGCCGGGGAACGGGAGGCGCTTGTCCGGCGTGCGGCGGATCATGCGGCGGCGAATTTTTCAATGCAGGCGATGTGCCGGACAACATTGGCGCTTTACGACCGGCTTCTGGAAAAGGCGCTTTGAACATTTTAAAGCGCGCTTCCTGGCGAATCAGGTTGACTTTACGGCGCAATCACTGGATTTTCAGGAGGTCGGCGTCCGGACCATGCGGGGCGCTATTTGTGTTAGCCCCGCATTTTGGTCCGGTTACCTGGCTCGAACCGCGTCCAACCGTGCGTTGCCACGGAAAGTGGAACGGGCGGGATGCCGGCAACCGGACTATGAAAATTCAACGTTAGAGGAGATAGCGACCATTCGCCGTCCATTTCGTGCTCCGCCTCCGACCAAGGAAGGCCCGCGCACCAACGAAGAGATCCGCGTTCGCGAAGTCCAGTTGATCGACCATGAAGGCGAAAACCGAGGCATCGTGCCAACGGAAGAAGCCCTCGGCATGGCCTCTGAGGCCGGCCTGGACCTCGTCGAAATCGCACCCAATTCCGTTCCGCCTGTCTGCAAGATTCTGGATTACGGCCGATACAAGTATCAGGCCCAGAAGAAGGCTGCGGAAGCGCGCAAGAAGCAGAAGACCGTCGAGATCAAGGAAATCAAGATGCGTCCGAACATCGACACCCATGATTATGAGGTGAAGATGCGGAACATGAAGCGTTTCTTCGACGACGGCGACAAGGTGAAGGTGACCTTGCGGTTCCGCGGCCGCGAGATGGCTCACCAGGATCTTGGCATGGCACTTCTGAACAAGGTGCGCGAGGAAACGGCGGAAATCGCAAAGGTCGAATCCTATCCGAAGCTGGAAGGCCGGCAGATGATCATGGTGCTCGCGCCGCTCGGTCGCTGAGCCACAAGCCTCTTCCAAAAGAACCAAGGGCGCTCCGGTAGGGGCGCCCTTTTCGATTTCGGGCTTCGTGCCGTCCGATCGTCCGCCTTTGGCGCTTGCATTCGCCTCGCTCGCTCAGTATAAGCCCCCGGTCCCGAGTCGTCCGGCTGTGCGGGCGTGCTTTGCTTTGGCAAACCGCGTTCGCGAAAACGGGCATGCCGAGGCGACTCACGAGACGCTCCAAGACAAACGGCCGATATCCCGGCCGACAAGAAAGGATGCAAAATGCCCAAGCTGAAGACGAAATCCGGAGCCAAGAAGCGCTTCAAGATGACCGCGACCGGCAAGGTCAAGGTTGCCCAGGCGGGCAAGCGCCACGGCATGATCAAGCGCACGACGAAGTTCATTCGCGACGCGCGCGGCACGACGGTTCTGAGCGAACAGGACGCTCGCATCGTCAGGAAGTTCATGCCCTACGCCTGATTACGGCAGCTGAAGACCTCAAGGAGAATTCGATATGTCGCGTGTCAAAAGGGGTGTGACCGCTCACGCCCGCCACAAGAAGGTTCTGAAGGCCGCCAAGGGCTACTATGGCCGGCGCAAGAACACAATCCGCGTTGCCAAGCAGGCCGTCGAGAAGGCGGGTCAATACGCCTATCGCGACCGCAAGGCCCGCAAGCGTAATTTCCGCTCGCTCTGGATCCAGCGCATCAACGCCGCGGTCCGCGAGCACGGCCTGACCTACGGCCGCTTCATCGACGGCCTGAACAAGGCCGGCGTCGAGGTGGATCGCAAGGTTCTTTCCGACATCGCCATCAATC
This sequence comes from Stappia sediminis, assembly GCF_009826895.1. Lineage (GTDB taxonomy): Bacteria > Pseudomonadota > Alphaproteobacteria > Rhizobiales > Stappiaceae > Hongsoonwoonella > Hongsoonwoonella sediminis. The sequence continues at coordinate 438,396 of NZ_WUMV01000007.1, forward strand.
AGCCGGAAGCCTTCAAGGCGCTGGTCGACAAGGCGAGCGGCGCGCTGAGCGCTTAAGCGTCAGCCCATCACCGAAAATTCCAAAAGGCGCGTCCGGCCACCGGGCGCGCCTTTTTCGTTATTGCCACAAGCTCGATTGGGCGAAGGCGAATTCCAGTTTATCCTGTCACCTGTTACGCACGGTCCTCAAGGGAAGGATTGGCCGGATGGAGCGTCGCCTCGCAGCGATCCTGAGTGCCGACCTTGTCGGATACAGTCGCCTGATGGCAAAGGACGAGGAAGGTACGCTTCGCCGCCTCAAGAAGCTTAGGCAAGACTTTCTGGAGCCTCTGATCGCCCGGCACGGCGGGCGGATCGTCAAATTGATGGGCGACGGCTTCCTGCTCGAATTCCCGAGCGCCGTCGAGGCCGTTCAATGCGCCATCGAATGGCACGAGGCTGTGGAAAGCTTTGGAGTCGAGCGGGGCGATCCAAATGATCTCGCTTTCCGGATCGGCATAAATCTCGGCGATATCGTGTTCGAGGACGGCGATATATATGGCGACGGCGTGAATATCGCCGCACGCATGGAGAAACTTGCTGAGCCGGGCGGAATCTGCCTTTCGGGCGATGTCTATCGCCAGATCAGGGGAAAGATCGACGCCACATTCGACGATCTCGGCGAACACACGGTCAAGAACATCGTCGACCCCCTCCAGATCTATGCGCTTCATCCAAAACATGGCGAGCAGCCGGCAGCGCCGTCGCAAAGGCAAAAGTTCGACCGGCCTTCCATCGCAGTGCTGCCGCTGGACAACCTGTCGAGCGATCCCGAGCAGGACTATTTCGCCGATGGCGTCACCGAGGACATAATCACGAACCTGTCCAAATTCAGGGAACTCGTCGTCATCGGTCAGAGTTCATCGTTCCGTTACAAGAAAACAGAGGACACCTTTCACCAGATCGCTACCGCCCTCGGCGTGCAATATCTGCTGATTGGAAGTTTGCGGCGGGCGGGACAGCGCCTGCGCGTGACCGTGCAACTCGTGGACACCCGATCGGGCGGTCATATCTGGGCCGAACGCTATGACCGCGAGTTAGGTGACCTTTTCGCCCTGCAGGACGAGATTACCGAGGCCATCGTTCAAACGCTCGTGGGCCGGTTGAGAACCGCAAGCGCCAGGGATACGGATCACAAGCCGGCACAGAGCCTCGCCGCCTACGATTATGTGCTCAAGGCACGTGCCATTATCCACGACAGCCGCGAAAACATGCTGAAATCCCGGGCACTCTACGAGAAAGCCATAGAGCTGGACCCGACTTGCGCCCATGCCTTCGCAGGCCTTTCCGCAACCTATTCATTCGAATGGACAAGCGGCTGGTCGGATAACTTTGCCGACAGCCTGGACAAGGCGATCGAGCTTTGCAGGCGGGCGGCGGCCCTCGACGATCAGGACAGCGAAGCCCAGCGCCGGCTCGGCGTCTACTACCTGTTCCGGGGCGAGCATGAAAAGGCGGACGCCCACATCCAGCGCGCAGCTCTCCTGAATCCGAACGACCCCGATACGATGACCTATGAGGGCCTTTACCTGATTTATGACGGCAAACCGACCGACGGACTGAGAAAAATCGAACGCGCAACACGGTACAACCCGTTCCATCCGACCTGGTATTTCTGGCTCGTCAGCCTCGCTCACTACATGAACCACGATTACGAACTGGCAATCCTGTCAGCGAAGAAAGCGGTGCAGGCTTATCCCGATTTCGTCGCGCCGCATCGCCACCTCGCGGCTGCATATGCGCGTCTAGGACTCGAGGCGGAAGCGGAGCGCGAGAAGCAGATTATCCTGAAGCTCGATCCGGCGTTTTCCATCGCCAGGGTCGCACGCGCCTTCGCCTACAGGAGGCCTGAGGATCTGGAGCATTATTGCGGAGGTCTGCGCGAAGCCGGCCTGCCGGAGTAGGCTCTCTTTCCGGCACAATCATTGGCTTTGCCCTTCCCGCCCTCCCCACACCTTCAGGGGTTCATGGCAATGGCAGTAGAGGATGAATGCCAGGAGGGAATTGCCGCCAATAAACAGAACCCCGCCAAGTGCCACGCCAATATAACCAAGATCCGTGTTCTTGATTTCCGGCAGAACGAAAACAGTGCCGACGATCAGATAGATCAGGATGGATATTGCCGGAATGATCTGCCGCATCAAGCGGCCCTGATTCCGGCGGATCGCGAGCAGCGCCATACCCACGTTAAGAGCTGGCAAAAGCACGAAAACATATCCCGCCCCAGGGACTCCAAGACGCTTCATCAGGAACGGAACAGTAATCATCAGGATTCCAATGCCGATACCCGTACCTGCAACCTTGGGTCCGACAGAATTCACGAACCAGAAAAACAATATAAAAGCCACAATAATATTGCTAAAAAATAATAGACCGGCAACCAAAAACATTATTTCACTCTTCGGAGAAGCACTTTAGATCACTCAATCTAAAATGAATTTTATTTTTCATAAGCTGACGAATATAAATATTCCGCCGAATCCTTCTATCGTCCTTTTGATAAAATTTTGTATATGGGCTCCATCTCCTGTCAGCGAACCTTTTCGAATGCCTCGAACACGCACCTCGACATATAACGGCGGTGGTTTTCACGCGAAGAGCATCCACCTTCGGCAGTCTACCTATCTTGAGCATTTCCCGATGAGGCTTTACATCCGGGGCCGAAGAAGGAACCGTTCCGCCCTCCCGGAGATACCCGTGCGATGAACAACCTGAAAGCCGAACTCCTGCGCGGTCTCTGGTACGTCGCCTGCCCGAGCGCCGAGGTGAAGCCCGGCAAGACGCTGGCCAAGACGCTGATGAACGAGCCGGTGCTTCTGGGCCGCGACAGCAAGGGCAAGGCCTTTGCCATCAAGGATATCTGCCCGCATCGCGGCATTCCGCTGCGCTATGGGCAGTTCGACGGCGAGACGGTGCAATGCTGCTATCACGGCTGGCGGTTCGACACTTCAGGCACCTGTGTCGATATTCCCTCCACCCACGAATACCAGACGATCGACTATTCGAAGATTTCCTGCGGCGCCTATCCGGTGATCGAGCGTCAGGGGCTGATCTGGGTCTATTTCTCCGAATCCGGCGAAGCGCCTGAGGACGGCCGCCAGCCGGAGCCGCCGCGACTACCCGATTTTGCGGATGAGGATGAGCCGAAGCTTGCCATCATGCTGCCCTTCGTCTGCTCGGTCGATCACGCCGCCCTTGGCCTGATGGACCCGACGCACGCCGCCTTCGTGCACACCTCCTGGTGGTTCAAGAAGAACGCGACGAAGCTTCGCCCGAAGGAAAAGCACTTTGCGCCGTCCGACCTCGGCTGGGCGATGGTGCGCCACAAGCTGCCGCCGCAGAATATCGCCTACAAGCTGCTGGGCGATGAGGTAACGACGGAAATCCGCTACCGGCTTCCGGGCTTGCGCATCGAGCATATCCAGGGCGACAAGCACTCCGTCGTGGGGTTGACGACGATCACGCCGATTGATGAGGACAAGACGGAAGTGCGCCAGATGTTCTGGGCCTCCATGGGCTGGGTCGGCCCGTTCAAGCCGCTTTTGAGGCACCTGATGAAGGTCTTCCTCGATCAGGACCGCCGCGTCGTCATCCAGCAGCGCGAGGGGCTTGAATACAACCCCAAGCTCATGCTGATCAACGATGCCGACACGCAAGGCCGCTGGTGGATGCAGCTCAAGGAGGAGTGGAACCGCTCGGGCTCGGAGGCGCGCGAGTTCCGCAATCCGGTCAAGGAACGCACGCTTCGCTGGATGAGCTGACTTGCCATTCCGCCGTTGATCTGCAAGATTCCGCTGCCTTCAACGAACCGGCCAGGCGCGACATGACGACGGTCCACGCGAGCGATACGATGAAAGCCTGTCTCCGCGGGCATGGCTGCGCTTGCGCACCTCGCACGCTCACGCACTGCGGGCCGGCATGCGGCCGATTTAGCTGCTGATTGCAATCCCTTTCCCAGCATCCGCGACGGGCGAGACCCCGATGCCGGCAAAGGCTGGCACTTGCGGCCAATTCTGCTAAAAGACCCGTCGATTTCTCCTTTGGCCCGCGCGCATCATCCGGGCCGCTATCCGAACGAGTGGTCATGTCCGAACTGGAAAGCCTCGAATCCGAAATCATGGCGGCGATCGCCGCGGCCGAGACGGAAGCCCAACTGGAAGACGTGCGCGTTTCTGCGCTCGGCAAGAAGGGCAGCGTTTCGGAAAAACTGAAGACGCTCGGCAAGATGACGCCGGAAGAACGCCAGGTCATGGGCCCGGCGATCAACGGGCTGAAGACGCGCGTCGGCGACAAGATCGCAGAACGCAAGGAAGAGCTTGGCGCAAAGGCGCTCGAAGCCCGCCTGCTTGCCGAGCGCGTGGATGTCACGCTGCCTCTGCGCGCCGCGCCTGCCGAGGAAGGCCGCATCCACCCCGTCAGCCAGGTGATCGACGAGCTGACGGCGATCTTCGCCGACATGGGCTTTTCCATCGCCGAAGGTCCGGACATCGAGACTGACTATTTCAACTTCACCGCGCTCAACTTTCCCGAAGGCCATCCGGCGCGCGACATGCACGACACCTTCTTCTTCGATCCGAAGGAAGACGGTGAACGCATGCTGCTGCGCACGCACACCTCGCCCGTGCAGATCCGCACGATGATCGACGGCGAACCGCCGATCCGCGTGATCATTCCCGGCCGAACCTATCGCTGCGACAGCGACCAGACGCACACGCCGATGTTCCATCAGGTGGAAGGCCTCGTGATCGACAAGGAAAGCCACATCGGCCATCTGAAGTGGATCCTCGAGGAGTTCTGCAAGGCCTTCTTCGAGGTGGACGACGTGAAGATGCGCTTCCGCCCGTCGTTCTTCCCCTTCACGGAACCGTCGATGGAGGTCGACATCGGTTGCGACCGTTCGGGCGACGAGATCCGCATCGGCGAGGGCAACGACTGGCTGGAAATACTCGGCTGCGGCATGGTGCATCCGAATGTGATCCGCAATTGCGGGCTCGATCCGGACGTCTACCAGGGCTTTGCCTGGGGCCTCGGCATCGACCGTATCGCCATGCTGAAATACGGCATGCCGGACCTGCGCGCCTTCTTCGACGCGGATGTGCGCTGGATCGACCATTACGGCTTCCGTCCGCTGGATCTGCCGACCCTCTTCGGGGGGCTCACCCGCTGATCGCCGCCAACCTTTCCGGGGTTTCCATGGCTCGCATGCGTTCGCTCATTCTCGCCTGCCTGATCGCCGTGCTTCTGGCGCCAACGGCATTCGCGCAGGCGATCACGCCGAAGAAGGAGGCCGCGCCGCAATCCTTCACCGAAGTCTGCGCGGATAAATCCGAGGAGCGCGGGCGGCTGCGCTTTTGCGACGATTACTTCACGCATGCGCTCGGCACTTCGGCGGACCCTGTGCTTTACCTTCGGGACCGGATCACCGTTTTGCGCGCCCAGCACGAGGCGAAGGCGACGGAGAGCTACGCGAGCTTTTTGACGGCGATCTACATCACTGCCTTTCTCTCCATCGCGACGATCGTGCTCGTCCTGTCGGAGCGCAGGATCGAGGGCATATCGCGATGGGCGATCGGCACCGCGTCCGCTGCCTTGCTGGTGATGGTGGGAGCATGGGCGGCGGGTTGGCTTGGCACCTATCGCGCCGAGCATGCGGCACAGGTGGAGCTTGGCCTGTTGCGCGACCAGATCGAGGTGGAAACCTCCCAGCGGATCGCCAATGGAGAGACGGTCACCATGGCCGAGGTCAACAAGTGGACAGGACGGCTGAACGCCATCGGCGAACGCTTCGCGCAAAGCTACAGCGGTACCGCGGCGTTTCCTCGTTTCCGGCGATTTACCAACGAATGACACACCGAACGCTTCTCCCGCTGCGTAAGTCGCGGTCGAGAAACGCCAGACGAACCGATCTGACGAAGAGAACGAGACGATGAAATTCACGCTTTCCTGGCTCAAGGACCATCTCGAAACGGACGCGAACCTCGACGAGATCGTCGAGAAGCTGACGCTGATCGGGCTCGAGGTGGAGGAGGTCCACAATCCGGCCGAGGCGCTGAAGCCCTTCACCATCGCCAGGGTGGTCGATGCCCGCCAGCACCCCAATGCAGACCGGCTGAAGGTGCTGACCGTCGACACCGGCAAAGGCGAGGAACTGCAAATCGTCTGCGGAGCGCCGAATGCACGCGCCGGCCTCGTCGGCGTTCTCGCCCGCCCCGGCGACTATGTGCCCGGCATCGATGTGACGCTTTCGGTCGGCAAGATCCGCGATGTCGAAAGCTTCGGCATGATGTGTTCGGAACGCGAGCTTGAGCTTTCCGACGAGCACACCGGCATCATCGACCTGCCTGAAGATGCTCCGGTCGGCGTGAATTACGTGGACTGGGCGGGCCTCGACGATCCCGTCATCGAGATCGGCCTGACGCCCAACCGGCCGGACTGTGCGGGCGTGCATGGTATCGCCCGCGATCTTGCCGCCGCCGGCCTTGGAAAGCTGAAGGAAAACCGTCCGCCGCAGATCAGGGGCGACGGTCCCTGCCCGGTCGACGTGCGCCTTGACTTCGGCGACACGCCCTCGCTCTGCCCGGCGTTTTCGCTTCGTCTCGTGAAGGGCGTGAAGAACGGGCCTTCGCCTAAGTGGCTGCAAAAGCGCCTGATCGCCATTGGCCTGCGTCCCATCAACGCGCTGGTGGACATCACGAACTACATCACCTTCGACCGGGGCCGCCCGCTGCACGTCTTCGACGCCGCGAAGGTGAAGGGCGATCTCGTGGTCCGGCGCGGGCGCGAGGGCGAGGAACTGCTTGCGCTCAACGGCAAGACCTATTCCTTCGACGATACCATGTGCGTCATCTCGGACGATAACGGCGTGGAATCCATCGGCGGCATCATGGGCGGCGAGCATTCGGGCTGCGACGAAACGACGACGGATGTGCTTGTGGAGTCGGCCCTTTGGGATGCCTACAACATTGCCCAGACGGGCCGGAAGCTTGGCGTGACGTCGGACGCGCGCTACCGCTTCGAGCGCGGCGTGGACCCGAACTACTGCCTTCCGGGCCTCGATCAGGGCACGCAGATGATCGTCGATCTATGCGGCGGCACACCGAGCGAACACATTTTCGTCGGCAAGATCCCGAACGAGGAGCGTGTACTCGACTTCCCGCTCGCCGAGGTGGAGCGGCTTTCGGGCATCAGGCTCACGGCCGCCGAAATCAAGGGCATTCTCACGCGCCTCGGCTTCTGGGTGACGGGCAACGGCGAAACGGTGAAAGTCGCCGTGCCGAGCTGGCGTCCGGATGTGGAAGGCAAGGCCGATCTCGTGGAAGAGGTCGTCAGGATCGCCGGCATCGACCAGGTGAAGTCGACGCCGCTACCGCGCCAGGGCACGGTTTCGCAAAAGGTGCTGACGACAGGCCAGGTCCGCCGCAACCAGGCGCGCCGTGCGCTGGCCGTGCGCGGCATGAAGGAAGCCGTTACCTGGTCGTTCATCTCCAGGGAACAGGCAGACGCATTCGGCGGCGGCGCGGAGGATCTCAAGCTCGCCAATCCGATTTCAAGCGACATGTCGGACATGCGCCCGAGCCTCATTCCGGGGCTTGCCGCGGCGGCCCAGCGCAATGCCGACCGCGGTTATACGGATGTCGCACTTTTCGAGGTGGGCCAGATATTCGCCGGCGATCAGCCGGAGCACCAGGCCATGGTCGCAACCGGCGTTCGCCGCAACACGGCGGTGATGACGGGGGCTGACCGGCACTGGTCCGGCAATGCGCCGCAGGTTTCGGTCTTCGATGCGCGTGCGGATGCCGAGGCGGCACTTGCAGCGGCCGGCGCGCCGGTCGACAAGCTGATGGTCTTCGCCGATGCCCCCTCCTACTTCCACCCCGGCCGCTCCGGCGAACTGAGGCTCGGGCCGAAGACCGTCCTTGCGCGCTTCGGCGAGCTGCACCCTGGCCTTCTGGCGAAACTCGACATCGATGGGCCGATTGCGGCCTTCGAGGTCTTCATCGACCGGATTCCGGAGCCGAAATCCAAGGGAACCCGCTCCAAGGGCGCACTCACGATTTCCGAGTTGATGCCTGTCCGGCGCGACTTCGCCTTCATCGTCGATGAGGATCTTGCCGCCGAAAAGCTCATCAAGGCCGCGCGCGGCGCGGAGAAGCAGCTTATTGCCGACGTTTCGCTGTTCGATGTCTATCAGGGCAAGGGCGTGCCGGACGGCAAGAAATCGCTTGCCATCGACGTGACCCTGCAGCCCAGGCAGAAAACTCTGACGGACGAGGAAATCGACGCGGTCGCCGCGAAGATCGTCGCCTCGGTTGAAAAGGCGACCGGCGGTAGCTTGCGCGGTTAAAACCAGTCTCCTGGAATTGGCAAGGGCGGTGAGGTGTTATCCTGACCGCCCTTTTCGATTCTCCATTGCTTCAGGAGACACCGGTTTGATGACCAACGATTTTCCTTTGCCGCTTGCACGTGACGAACTGGGCAATCCTGCGGTCACGAACGAGCAAGCCCGAAGAAAGGCACTGGATTATTTCCTGCGCTCAAACGGCAATCTCATGTCGTTTCTGGAGCATGCGCGCAATCTTGACCTGCCCGACTGGCGGCTTGTGTCCGGCGCGATCTATCAGACCGTCTGGAACGCGCTGACGGGCCGCTGCCAAGATCACGGCATCAAGGATTTCGATCTGGTCTATTTCGACGGGAGTGACTTGTCCTTCGAGGCCGAAGACCGGGTAATCCGCAAGGCCGAACTTGCCTTTAGCCGCTTTCCCTTCCCCGTGGAGTGCCGCAATCAGGCGCGCATTCACCTCTGGTATCCACAAAAGCATGGCATCGACTATTCGCCCCTTTCCTGCACGGACGAGGGGCTGACGAAGTATCTCGCCAAGGCACAGGCAGTCGGCGTCCGGCTCGAAGCCGACGGGCGGATCGACATCGCGGCCCCCTTCGGGCTTGCAGACCTCTTCGCCATGCGGATTACGCCCAATCCGCTGCATTCCAACCCGACATCGTTTCGCGAAAAGGCGGACGCAGCAAAACGGCTTTGGCCGGAAGTGGAAGTGATGGAGACGTTGTGAAAGCGGGAAGATAGTCGACTTTACTCCGCCGCCTCCGCGGCTAACGGCCGGCGCAGCACCTCCGCCTTTATGAGCCCGCGTACGGAATTCCCCAGGAACACAGCGCCGTTCGCAAGATCGGCCGGCGTCAGGTCCGCCTCTATCGCCCGCCCGGTCTCAAGCAACGCCGCGCGGAACGTGCCGGGCAAAAGCCCATGGCGGAGCGCCGGCGTCAGCAGCCGCCCGTCCCGCTCGATGAAGAGCGAGGTGTAGCTGCCCTCGGTCAGGAAGCCGTCTTCATTGACGAAAAGGACTTCGTCGATCCCCAATTCCCCGGCAAGCGCCTTGCGGGTTTCATCGAAAAACACCCGCCGCGTCGTCTTGTGATAGAGGAAGGCGTCCTCCGCTGAAACCGACGTATCGCAAATTGCGACGCGCCATGGCGTCATTGCCGAGGCGGCGAGTGCCGTATCCGTCAGGTCGAAGGTCCCGTCCGCCGCCATTTCGAGGCGCACTCTGCGCTCGCCGGCAAATGCTCGCGCGCGCTCCTCCAGCACCTTCTCGACCGTCCCGAGATCGCAGGCAAAACCGAAATAGGCCGCACTCTCGCCCAAGCGGTCCAGGTGGCGCGAAAGCAGAAAATAGCCGTCCTGCGGCGTCCAGCGAAGGGTCTCGATCAGGCCGAAGGGTTCCTGCTTTTCCGTCATGAACCTGAGCTTCAGGATGCATTCGTCATATTCGGGTGCTGCACCGGAATCGAAGACGACGCCGGAACCGGTCCCGACCTCGCCCGCACCGCCCTTGTCGATCACCAGCGTGCGGATCGCCACATTGAAGCGGAAATCTCCGTCCGGCGACAGATAGCCGATGGAGCCGGTGTAGATACCGCGCGGGCTCGTTTCCAGGTCGCGCAGGATCGACATGGCGCTCAGCTTCGGCGCACCCGTGATCGAACCGCAGGGAAAGAGGTTTTCGGCAATTTCGGGAAAGTTGACGCCGGTCCGGATGCGCCCTTCCACCGTCGATGTCATCTGGAAGAGCGTGCGATAGGTTTCGACGGAAAACAGCTCCGGCACCTTCACGCTGCCGGCTTCCGTGACGCGCGAGATGTCGTTGCGCATCAGGTCGACGATCATGACGTTTTCAGCCCGCGACTTCGCATCCGCCGCAAGTTCACGCGCAATCCGCCTGTCCTCGCGCATCGTCCGCCCGCGCCTTGCCGTGCCTTTCATCGGACGCGTGCGCAGCGTGCTCCCCTTCCGCTCGAGAAAAAGCTCCGGCGACAGCGAAAGAATACGGCTCTTGCCTGTATCGACATAGGCCGCGTGGCCGACCGGTTGACGGCGGAGAAGGTCGGCAAACAGCGCCGCCGGATCGCCGTCGAGACGAAAGCGGGCGCGCATCGTGAGGTTCGCCTGATAGATGTCGCCCCTGGCCAGATGCTCCTGAACCCTTGCGAAGGCCTCGTCATATGCTTTCCGCCCCATGTCGAAGGCAAGATCGCGGATTTCCGGTGGTTCTGACGATCCGCCTCGCGCACCAAGCCGCCGCAGCGCCTCGGCAGGCGAAAGCATGCTCGCCGTCTCGAAGACGCCGAACCAGAGAAGCGGCACGGAAAAGGCGGAGACATCCGCGCCGGCAAGCTTCGGCTCGAAGGCATAGCCCGCTTCATAGGCAAGATAGCCCGCGCAATAGGCCCCTTCGGCCCTTGCCGCTTCAACGCGGCGCAGGCAGTCGCCTACCCCGTCAAGCGACGCCGTCTCGATGATGGCGCAAGGATTTTCGAACAGCAGCGCACCCCCGCCGCCGCGCATTGCATCCAGCAGCAGCACACATGGATTTGCCGAAGTCGTTTCGCCAGCCTTCATGACGCTCGGGCTAACGCCTTGCGGGCGACATGGCAAGACAAGCAAGGCGACATCGGCAGACTCCGCGACCGATGGAAAGGATCAGTACCAGACCCCCATGCCGCCGAGCCGGCGCCTGGGTTTGCCTGTCGCCGGCACCAGAGATTTGCCGGCGATATGCGGCCATCCATCGACATCGATCCAGGGTTCCGGCTTTTTCTTCAAGGACATGATCCGTTTCACCCGCTCATCCGTCTTCGGGTGGGAGCGCAGGATGGACGGATCTGGAATGCGCGCCCCCGGCATCATCGCCTCCCACATGCGCCCTTGTGCCTTTTCCAGCTTCACCAGCGCAAGCGACAGGCCTTCCGGATCGCCGGTCAGCTCCACGGCGGTAAGATCCGCATCGAATTCGCGCGTGCGCGACAGGGCAAGCTGCAGGAGCGTGCCGAGCGTGGGGGCCAGGATCAGCACCATGATCCCGATCCACGGAACCCCATGCCCGCCTTGCGCAAGCTGCGGCAGGTTGAACAACGCCAGAAACAGCCCGAAGAAGGACATGACGCTCGTCATGCGGCTGACGACATCGCTGAGCGCCATGACGCGGATATCCTCATGCACGATATGAGCCATCTCGTGAGCGACGACCCCAGTGAACTCGCGCATGGAAAGTCCGCGGATGAGACCGTCCGTCACGCAAACGACCGAATCGTCACGCCGGCCGATCGAGAAGGCGTTCATCATCCGGCTGTGGACGATGTAAAGCTTGGGCGGCCTGCCGAGGCCGGCGCGCGCGCTGAGCGCTTCAAGGATGCGGTGACCATCCGGAAAAACGCCGACAGTCAGCGGACGGGCGTTGTAAAGCCCCAGCACCATTCTGGGCGACAGGCGCACGGCGGCATAAAGAGAAATGCCGCCCCCGATCGCCGCCCACAAAACCCCTTCCGGTCCGGCAATGGTGAACGCGCAAAGCGCGAGCAGGCACAGGCTGCCCCCCGCAAGCACCGCGGTGTGCAGGCGGTTCCGCCAGCGGTATTCCGCATGTACTTCCGGGTTCAGGCGCGTCACCGTGTTCATGACTATCGAATATAGGCACGTGTCCGGCATCACCCAATCGGCAAGGCCGTTGAAAACATCACAAATCTTCGGCGCCCGTTCAGCCGCCGCCGGCGGAGGGGCGCTTTGCGGCAGCTTTCTTGAGGCCGTAGATCCGGCACCCAAGTTCCAGCACGTCGCGCACGGCAGCCTTTCGCGAAGATGGTGAGGAATTCGTCCCCGCCGGGCCTGTCCCGAGGCTGCGGTCGAGCAGAAGTTCCAGCGTCTCCAGTCTCTTTCTTTCTTGAGTGTCGATGCCGTTGAAATGGGTTTCGGCCGCTTCGACAAGGGCGCTCTCGGCACGGACGGTGCGGCGAAGGCGTTCAAGATTTGCGTGGTCCGGATGATCTTCGACATCCGCAAAGCGCTTCTTGGCTTTCTGCCTTGCCTTTTTCAACGCCTTTTCGAGATCTTCAGGCTCCACGAGCGATGCGACCAGCACCACGCCATCGACCTCGCAACGGCGCAAAAGCGAGGCGATTTCCGCCAGTTCGTCTTCGATTTCCGGCGAGAAATCCGAAGTGGTGCTGCGGCGAAACGCCTTTTCGGGAGCTTCCAGAAGCGCCAGATGCCTGGACGCCGCCTTGAAGCGCGCCACCGCGGCCGCATGGGCGGGGCCAAGCTTCTTTTTCCACAACTTGAGAAGTGCCGAGGCGCGCTGCACGTCGGCGCGCGCCTTCATCGCCCGAAGCGGCAGGGGCAGACTTTCATCGGCCATGCACTGCCTGGCGGTGAACAGCCGCATAACCAGTATTTGCCGCAGGCCGGCGCCGATGCACCGGCCCGGTTCTCGCGCATCCGAAGTTTCTTCGATCACTCGTGGCGAACCCGGCGTCATCAAGTTCTCCCGATACCGCCGGGCATGCGCGGTTTGGCCGCCGACGGAACCGCCGGCTTCATATCAAGCCTGCGGGCTCACACCAAGCCCTACCGGGCAGGAGACGCCCGTGCCGCCGAGCCCGCAATAGCCGCCCGGATGCTTGTGGAGATACTGCTGATGGTCCACTTCGGCGAAGTAGAACGGCTGCCACTCCTTGATTTCCGTCGTGATCTCGCGGTTGACGCCGGCATCTTTCAGCGCCTGCTGGTAGGAAGCCTTCGTCTTCTGCGCGGCTTCGCGCATTTCGTCGCTGGCGTAGTAGATCGCGGAGCGGTACTGCGTGCCGATATCATTGCCCTGACGCATCCCTTGCGTTGGGTCATGCCCTTCCCAGAAGCGCTGCAGGATCTCCTCGCGCGAAATCTGCGAGAGGTCGAAGACGACGCGCACCGTCTCCGTGTGGCCGGTGCGTCCGCTGCACACTTCCCCGTAAGTCGGGTTTTTGGTGTAACCGCCGGAATAACCGACCGCCGTCACATAGACGCCCGGCGTCTGCCAGAACAGCCGTTCCGCACCCCAGAAGCAGCCGAGGCCGAACTGCACCTCTTCATGCCCCTCCGGTACGGCAGCATCGATCGGCCGGCGGTTCACCGTGTGCAGCCCCGGCGTCATGATCGGCTGGTCGCGGCCCGGCAGCGCTTCCGACACGCTCGGCATGCTCACCTTTTTCGTCAACATGGACATGAATGACATGATGTTTTCCTCAGGTTCTGCGCGAAATACGAAAACGGACGGCCATGCCACACTCTCTTTCGCCTGGCGCACAGGGCCGGCTAAAGAGCGGTGTGTCATGTCGTCGAATTGGGGCTATTTTATCAGACTGCAAGTTGCTGGAAAGCGGGTCCTGCCTTCACGTTCGCGACAACTTGATGCCGCGCCTGTCGATGCTCAAGCAAGTTCGCCCCTGCGCCGGCGGCGATCGCCCAGCCAGACCAGCAGAAAGCCGAGTGCGCCGAAGCTGATCCAGACCGGCTGCTGCAGGATCCAGAGGATGACCGGATCCCAGAGGCTCGGATCGACATAGCGCTGCACGGCGGCCTGCGAAAGGTTGAGCGTCGCCGGCGACCATTCGTACCAATATTGGCCGAGCGGCTTGATCGTCCATTGCGCGGCGGCGATCGTGCGTGTCCCGTCGAGCACGATCGCGACAAGCGCCACCGCTATCAGCCACAGGCCGAGAATTCTTGCGATAAACTTCAGCATACCCGACTGCCTGTCGCTCCGGCACCTGGCGCCGCCATTAAGCGGCGGGCGAAAGAGCCGTTGAATTTCCGTTTCTTAAGTAGCGGTCGCCACCAGCCATGGCAATCCTTCTCGCCATGTTGAAAAGCTTCGTGAAAACGACAATCACGCCTTGAAGTCCGGGGTTTGGTGGGTATATTGCGCTTCTCATGAGCGGACCATTGATCCGCTCTGCGGAGAGGTGGCCGAGTGGTTTAAGGCGCACGCCTGGAACGCGTGTATACGGGAAACCGTATCGAGGGTTCGAATCCCTCTCTCTCCGCCATTAAGTCTTTAACCGCAGAGACTTAATCTCTTCTCGGACCAGCCACCCGAATTCCCCCGGCATTCTGCGGAGTTACGCGTTCACGCTACGCGCAAACCGAACCAGAGAGCTCAAACCGGGGCGGGTCATCCCCGATTGTGTCGGCCAGATTTCTCTGCAGGCTCAAACGGCGGTTCGGTTTCCGCCAGCGCTCGAAACGGATAGTGGCCTTGACACCATGGGTGCTTCGGATTTCGTTGATTACGACGCGCTTGATCGAGCAAGCCTTATTCCTGAGGCTTCCAGGATCAGGTTGATCGATTGCGAGATTAAAACCGATCCCGGAAGATCAGCCTCATCTCAAGGTCGGCGTTGGGCCAAAAATTGGGTATGCCGACATTCGCACGGGGAGGCCGCAATAGCGCGATACGCCCAATGGCGAAATCCGTCGATATCGCGTCTACGGGTGTGCTCCATTTTCTGAATAGACCTTTTAATCCTGTGGCAGGGTTGTGCCGGACATCAGTCGGCTATGTGCCGCCGAAACCAGCCGAATTAATGCCGGACTTCCGGCAGAGGATCGGTGGAGGCGACCATTAGCCAGTGGTCGATCACCGGCCCGTTTCTTCCCTTCGCATGCAGGTTCCTGGCCAGATCTATGCAATTCCTCCTGACGAAGGGCAGCGTGATCTTGTCGGTCGGGTTTTCCCCGTAGTCTGTTTCCAACCGCAAATCATCGAGTGCTTCGACAAGCATTTGAGTTTCAGAGTCATTCAGGAGGCCCCGTTGAACAAACTCCGAGGATAAATGAACCATGAGATGGAGATTCGGATATCTCCTGTTCGCAGTGGCTGCGCAGACGGCCCTCACGACACTGGTTGGTAAAGGCGGTAGACTGCTAGATTTGTTGTGCATCCAATCAGATACGACATGACTGGCGATGATACCCATCTGGCGGTCCCGGCTTTGCAGACCTCTGCGCAATTTCTCTTCCGCTTGGTCGACCGGAAGAATACGCAAGCGTACCAATTCCGGGAGAATAGCGATCGCCGACGGGACCTTTTCCGTTTCATCCAGCCAGGACGTCACGGCGGCTGTTTTCTCAGCCGGCCAGTTCGTTCGATCGAACACAGGCAGCAGGGTGTGGCGAACGGCTACGCCAAGCCTTCGAGCCACCCGATCATCGCCGTGATCAGAGAAGATTGAAGGTGTAGAAGCCTCACGCGGTCGCCACGCGATCAGGGTGTCCAGCAGGCGCTCAGCTTCCTCTTTGGTTGGAAAGCAGCCCGTGGTGGCGTTACGCCCCCGACCGCTGCCACGAATTTCCTCGATCACATACTCACTGAGCTTCAGTTGCTCGCCAGGAGGGGCGAAATATTTCCTTCGGAAGAGATGTTCGGCACGCCCGGCGACGGGTTCCGGCAATGACAGAAGCGCACAGTCGTACAGGCCGGTATTTTCCGGAAGCACTTCATCGCCCTCGCACTGCGACCAAAGCGCTTCCCCGAATTCCCTGATCTCCCGCGCATGCAAATGCCCCTTATCGTGAAGCCAACAGAGTCGCCATATGGCCAGAGGCCTTGACTTCTCTTTGTCCGTCCGGGCGATCGTGAGTAATTTACCGATGCGAGATTTCCATTCCTGATTGCTCTTCGGACGGCGAACACCCTCCAGCGCCAGGTCGCCGATCAATTCCGGCCAGTCATTGAACGGAGGCGACCACCCCACTTCGCCGGGGAGCGGCACATTCAGGAGATCTAGAACTCTGCTGCCCCGGTCCGCCGGTGGCATGGCTTCGAAGGCGCGAGCCAAGAAGTTCTTGAGACCGCCAATCAACATTGGGTCGTGGAAACGCCGATCCTGAACCAGCGGCAGCGCTTCATCGAAGAATTGCGCACCGATATCCGATGGAGCACGAATCACGATGCGGGACAGAAATTCCATCAAATTACGCGTTCGCTGAACCCAGCGAAGTGATCTTCTGCCTGCGTTTGGGGGCTCAAGCCGGTCAACACCATAAGATACAGCGGTTCTCAGCCTGCCCGTCAGTTCGCCGCAAATGTCCTCCGCCAGAGAAGCAACGGAAGGCCGGTCGTAAATCGTATCAAGCGTCTTGTTCGTCGCATGGAGGTGTACGCGCATTCGGATCAGATGCTTCCATAGCCCGTCGCGGGAAATATCCTCAATGGACTGTTCCATACGCTCGCTTAACAGGATCATGAAATCCAGCTTGGCGGGAATTCCGGCCTCATCGGCATAGCGATACAGCAGGTCGGCTGCCGGCACCTGGGTCCAACTGGTCCAGCGTGTGGAGTTGGAACTGTCAGTGTAGCGGCCTGTGTCGAACTTCGGGCGAATGTCGGTCGCTGTCGCGGCCTTAAACCGGGTCTTGGCGATGTCCCGATCCAGATCATGCAGTTCATCCCATGGATCGCATTTGTGCGTGTGGAAGATCGTCGGCCAATCATCGCTCCAATTGAAACCGGAATGGATTGCCGTTTGATCACGTCTGACGGGATGGTGATCCATTGCAGACCATAACCAGCCCGCCACAGCAAGACGTGACATGATCCAGATGGAGGTCCGGTCCCGCGCGAAGCGCTCTTCCAGCTCTCCGGTCACATCCGCGATCAGGTCAGCGGCCTTATCCGTCTCATCAAATTCGGTATGCAAAGCGGCGCACCGCAACTTCCAGGCCGGATCGTCTCCCGAGATTTGCGGGATCAGCACTTCCAGCTCCGCGAACTCCAGCCGATCTCTCGCCCGCAATGCCCTCTGATATGTCGCGCGCGTCTTATCCTCCGGAAGGTTCGACGCATGCACGTTCAGCCATTCGTACCAATGCTCAAATCGCTCATCGTCATCCGCCTCGCGCGCGGCACGAAGCAGGATGAGAGCAATACGGCTCCGCTCCTCCAGAGGGAGAAAGGCGGACAAGTCACCCTCCACGCAACGGGCCGCGAGTTCGGGAAAGGGCTGGAGCACCGGCGACAATGAGATGTCCAGGAGCCAAGCAACCTCACAAATGAGCACGGCGAAATCTTCACCGGACAGGACTTTCGAAGCTTTTTGGACCTCCCCGAAAATTTCGTCTGCCCACCATCTAACCTGCTCGCGCTTACCGATGGGGCAAACTAGCCAACCGGGATATTGCCTGTGCAAGCGCTGAAGCTTTTCAATTGTTTTCTTGAGAGCGTGCTGGAGATCGGTGTTTTTCTCCTCTGTGCCGTCTTCTTTCCCGCTTTTGCGACTATGGGCTTTCAGTTCCGAAAGATCCTCATCCCATGGCCAACGGTGGGCCGGTTTCGGCTTCGTCGCATGAAGAAACGACAGAAAATGCCTGACCGCCTCGGCATGGGGATCAGCTCCCTCCACCTCTCCAACGAGCGGCGAGAAGTCGACGGGCGTCACGTTAAGCGATTCCAGATAGCGCCGCCGGCTGGCCGTCAGGTCAAGTGCGCCGACCAGAAAGACACGCCGGGCATGGTCGCCAAGTTCATCACGAATCCAGCCGATCCACTCCGCGAAATTGGGATCGGTAGCCGAGAACCCCACGAGGCAGAGGTCATTCTCGAGAAGCACTTGACGAACGAGATTGACGAAGGGCGCGTATCGGCGCGGATAGGTTCGGTAGTCTTCTTCGGAGAAGATGAAAGGGGTATAGGAGGGCAGGCTTCCATGGAGTTTGACGATCCGTGGCGGCCTTGTGCTGGCGATATCGTTGATGGTGTAGACCGTCTCGTATCGCCGCCTGTGATCCTGTGTGGCGGCGCGTTCAAGCAAAGTATCCCAGTTGGTGGTCAGGATGTCGTTCCACGGAAGCGACACAAGCTGCGAATGCAGCGGACCTGGCGTCCAAAGATCGTCGCGGATCATGCCGCGAATGAGACTTTCCAGTTCGATTGTCCCGAACTCCGCCTTGAACTCTTCGGCAAGCTGGAGAGCATTCGGCGTCGCCTTCCGGTTCGGATAAAGCTTTTGTTTCAGCCTTGATTCAAAATCGCTCCATAAAGGGGGTTCTGGCGACAGAGGGCTTGGCCGTACGGCATTCCTGCTGAACCCCGCGCCGACCATGATAGCAGCACCGCGAACCTTTCCTAAATTCCAGAGTGACTCCGACAGCTGCAATAGGGCGGGATAATCAGCAAGTTCTTTGAGATTAATTCCCTCGAAATCCTGCTTTTTGTTTTGAAAATTCATAGAAATATTATCCTCGTGAAAAATTAACTGGCAGAAACTGAAACGTTCACCGGAACCTCTTCCGTATCGGAGAATCGGGCGGCAAAGCACTCCCGTCAAGCGATCTGATGGGAAGGCGCTTGCAAACCTTCTCCAGTTCTCCACCGCTGGGCTTTTCGTAGTCGCCGTTCTCCGCGCCCTCCAGAATGGCCAGGCGTCGGGCTTTGGCAACCGTGTTCACTTCTCTTGCGCTTGCCCCGCACGTCTCGGATAATATCAACCGCGCGTGACACGGTGAAAATCTCCCGGCCGTAGGACGCTCGTTCGAGCGGATCGTCATGTGGGGTTGCCCCCGGTCGCCATCGGCGGCACGGCGGGACGGGAGGCCCCACCGCGCATTTCTCCCCTCAACGCCTTTGCCGATCGACAAGCACCCTGACCTTCGACCGGTGCAAGACCCTGTCGAATTCCTCCTCGTCAGTGAAACTGTAGGAGGTGACGAAGGCTGCGGACCGGCTTTTTTACCGCTTCCCCGCGACGTGCCGCCATATGTCGCTGGAAAGAAGCACGACGCGCGCGTTCGCACCTACTGTCTCGTGCCAGCCGTCGCAGCACCAGTCATTCAGCATCCATCCCCACCGCTTCCCTCTGCTCTTGCCAATCGAGCGGCAAGTCAATGCGTTTGACGAGGGCGTCGACGGTCAGATCGGGCGGTTGCGTTCCGGCAAGGATCGCCTCGACGATGTCGGGGGCGAGGAAGGCGAGCGGCAGAAGATGGCTGATGTAGCGGTCGGTCACACCCTCCGCCTTGGCGATCTCAGCAAGCGAAGCGGCCCTGCCAGTTACGAGATCGCCGAACCATTTGTGCGCGCGGGCGAGTGCCTTCACGAGCGCCGGATCGGCTTGATGGGGCGCGTTGATGCCCGGTGCTTGGATTACAAGGCGTTTCTCGACGCCGCGGCGTTTTAGACGCAGCGGGACGAAGTGCTCGATGGTTGCCGTTTCTTCCCCGGTGAGCGGCGCCAAGGTCAAGGCGAGCGTGATACCGCCCGGCTGAAGTGTCACATGCTCGACCAGCTGAAGGACATCTTCACACCATTGTCCGGCTGCCTCCATCAGCCTTGGGAGAATCTCGAGAGACATGCCCGCGCACCGAGCCGCACCAGTAAGGCCGGAGGGATCGTCCAACAGGTTCCGGACCGCGCTCTCGACGATGCGTTCAAGCTCGCGCGCCGGCAAGCGCCAACCTTCCCGGTTCGACGGGCCATTGCCGCGTGCCGAACCGGAGATCAAATGTCGGGAGACATAGTAACGGTAGCGGCGGCCCGACTTCACTGCTTGGGAAGGCGTCAGCGGCTCGCCAGCTTCGTCGAAGAGCCTGCCGGCCAAGGGACTGGGCGCCGTCTTGCGCGGAGCTTTCAGACGCGTGCTGCCGTTTTCCTCGAGCTGCGCCTGCACCGCCTGCCAGGTTTCCTGGTCGACGATCGCCGGATGCCGACCCTCGAACACCTCGCCCTTGTGCGTGATGCAGCCGATATAAAGCGGATTGCACAGGATACGGTAGATATGCCCGCGGCTCAGGGAACGCCCGCCGCTCCTTCGCCCCCTGGCGCTGGTGAAGGCCTTCGAGACGAGGCCGTGGCGATCGCTCTCTTCCTTGACCCGCGGCACGGAGCCGAATTCCAGATAAAGACGATAGATCGTCCGGACCGTCTCGGCCTCCGCCTCGTCGATCTTCAGCGTGCGGCCATCGACCTCGTAGCCGAGCGGCGTCGGGCCACCCATCCACATGCCTTTTCGCTTGGAGGCGGCAATCTTGTCGCGGATGCGCTCGCCCGTCACCTCGCGCTCGAACTGGGCAAAGCTCAAAAGCATGTTGAGCGTCAGCCGCCCCATCGACGTGGTGGTGTTGAACTGCTGGGTAACCGAGACGAACGACACCCCATTGGTATCGAAGATATCGACGATCCTGGCGAAGTCGGGAAGCGAGCGCGTCAGGCGGTCGACCTTGTAGACCACGATGATATCGATGCGCCCCGCTTCTATGTCGGCCAGCAGCCGTGTCAACGCCGGTCGGTTCATCGAGCCGCCTGAGAAACCGCCGTCGTCGTAAACCTCGGGCAGGATGCGCCAGCCCTCGCCGGCTTGGCTCCTGATATAGGCTTCGCACGCCTCCCGCTGTGCATGCAGCGAGTTGAAGGCCTGGTCGAGCCCCTCCTCTGAGGACTTGCGGGTGTAGATCGCGCAGCGCCGAGCTCCCGTCTTACCGGCTGCCACGGACGCGCTCCTTCAAGCCGAAGAACACCGGGCCCGACCAGGGCGTACCGGTGATCTCGCGGGCGACCGCCGACAAGGAGCGGAACGATTGTCCGCGATAGACGACTTCGCGTTCCAGAACGATGACCTCGTGCATCTCGCCCTGCCACTCCCGCAACAGCCGGGTTCCCGGCTTTATCTTGATGGATGCAGATTTGGGCGCCCGCCCGGCGGCAAGATCCGCACCGAGGCGCTTAAGCCGCCGACGTGTGGCAGCGGACACTCCGCCGAAGGCCTCTTCTTGCAGGCGATGGGCAATGGCGCGGCTCATGATGAGCCGCCCCAGTCGCCTGGGAGGGGGAGACCCATAAAGCTCCTGCCAGCGGGCTTTCAAGCCGTCGAGCGGGAGTTCTGGCAAGTACGCCAATTCCTCGCGCACCTGCTGTTTGCTGATGGATTTACGCCGGCGCATTGGTCAAGCCTTCCCGGCGATCCGGTAAACGCGGCCGCGGCCTTCAACCGTTTCGGAGGTAATCGCGAAGCCAAGTTTCTTCTTGAGATTGCCACTGATCGCGCCGCGCACCGAGTGGGCCTGCCAGCCGATCGCTTCCACGGCCTCGGCGATCGTTACCCCCTCTTCGCGCTCCATCAGATCGATCAGGCAAGCGAGCTTCGTTCCAGGGCGCACGGTGGGCGTGATGTTGGTTTCCACATTGTCCGCCGCTGCAAGCTCGCCTCGGGGATCACGGGCGACCGCGTTTCCTGCTTCTGGCATCGCAGAGGCATTGGCTGCGCACTCTAACTCCTCGGTGGCGGTATCGGCGTTGCCCGCTTCAACACCGATCGCCTCCAGTCCGGCATCCGTGATGACGAGCGTCTGGCGGACGCTCTCCACCTCGCGCCAGGCCTCCTCCCCGTAATGCGTCGGCCGTTCGACCACAAAGCCGCGTTTCAAGAGACTTTCAAAGACGACCCGGGCCGCACCTTTGTTCAAGGACAATGATGCCGGCAGGGGCAGCAGGGTTCCCTCCTCCCGCTGCGCGGCCGCCGACAAAATTACGAGTTGGGTATCGGTAAGTCTGGACATGATTGCCTCCGGGCGTGTCGGAGCCGCGGCGATCGCGACCCTCCCACTGCCCGAAGCCCCGAACATCCGACCGGTCAGGGCAGGCTTGGAGGCAACTTCAGCGCCTCAGCAGCATGCATGCTTGGCGCCGCGATGAAGTCCAGACCTTTCTCGCAGCGTCTCGGATCTTTTGCCCGATATCTGGAATCAATCAGACAGCGCCCGGAACACCGGCGACAAGCTCAAGCGTTCCCGGCAAGTAATAAGCCGCGTGCTTGCCTCATTGTCTCGCGCCGCGTCTTGGCCTCGGAACCAGTGGGATACGTAAACAGTCCCCTCACTCTTCCCTGAACGCATGTGCGACCTGGTCAAGCAGCGGCTTGACAAGATAGGAAAGCACGGTGCGTTCCTTCGTGGCGATGAAGGTTTCGACCGGCATGCCGGGCACGAGCCTGTTGTCGCCGAGCTTGGCGAGTTCTGCAGGATCGATTGCAAGCCGCGCGGTGTAGAAGGAAAGCCTTGTCGCCTCGTCGACCGCGTGGTCGGCGGAAAGCGTGACGATCCTCGCCGTCAGCTCCGGCGTCGTGCGCTGGTCGAAGCTCGGCAGGCGCACGCTCGCCGCCTGTCCGGGGTAGAGAAGATCGATATCCGTTGGTGCGACCTGCGCCTCGATGACGAGAAGATCCTCCTTCGGCACGATCTGCATCAGCACTTCGCCCGGCCCGACGACGCCGCCGACGGTATGCACGGCGAGCTGGTGCACATAGCCGGAACGCGGTGCGCGGATGTCGACCCGGCGCATGCGGTCTTCGGCGGCGATCTTCTGCTCCTCGAGCCGTGCGAGTTCCGAACGCACCTCCTGCAGCTCCTCCAGCACCGACTGGCGGAAGGTGTCGCCAAGGCCGATGATCTGCAGCCGCCGCTCGCCGATCGCCTCGCCCGCGCGCGCGATTTCCGCGATCAGCCCGCCGCGCTCGCCCTCAAGCCGCGCCCGGTCGCGGCGTAGCGCCGTCACCCGCGTTTCCGGCACAAGGCCTTTTTCCCGCAATTGCATCAGGCCCTTGAGTTCCTCGTCGATCAGCGCGATTTCTTCCTGCTTGGCGAGGCGCTGCGCATCCAGCCCATCGATCTGCTTGTCGAACTGGGCGATCTGGTCTTCAAGCTGGTCGATACGGCCATCGAGCGAGGCCTTGCGGGCTTCCGCCAGCGCCCTTTGGCCGGAAAGCACGAGGGCGACATCAGGTTCGGCCTCACGCGACACGAGGTCATTCGGAAAGGCGATGGCCTCCTGTCCGTCCCGCTCGCCGGCAAGCCGGGCATCCTGCGCGCGAAGCTCGGTGAGCTGCTTGCGCACCACGACAAGATTGGCTTCCACCACCGTATCGTCGAGCCGCACCAGAAGATCGCCGGCATCGACCGCATCGCCCTCGCGCACGGCGATCTCCCCGACGATGCCGCCTTCCTGATGCTGCACCCGCTTGGTGTTGGTCTCCACCACGATGGTGCCGCTGGCGATCACCGCGCCGCCGATCTTCGCGATCGCCGCCCAGCCGCCGAGCCCGCCGAAGAGAACCGCGATCATGATAGCCCCCGCCAGCGCATGGCGGCGCAGGCTTCCCGTGATAACCCGGCCCTGGTCCTTCGCCTCTCCCATCTCACACCACCTTCAACGGCACGCCGCCCGCGCTACCCGCGCCTGCCTGCCGCGCGGCGGTGGCCTGCGCCGTCACTTCCGCCAGCACCTCCTCCTTCGGCCCGAAGGCGCCCTGGCGTCCATCCTTCATGAAGAGGAGCTTGTCGACGGCGGCAACGGCACTCGGGCGGTGCGCGACGATGATGACGATGCTGCCCGCTTCGCGCGCTGACCTAATCGCCTGAGTGAGCGCCGCATCGCCCTCGGCATCCAGATTGGAGTTCGGCTCATCGAGCACGATCAGGAACGGGTTGCCGTAGAGCGCGCGGGCCAGTGCGACCCGCTGGCGCTGACCAGCGGAAAGCCGCGCCCCGTTCTCGCCGACCGGCGTGTCGTAGCCTTGCGGAAAACGCGCGATCAGCTCATGCACGTCGGCAAGCCTGGCTGCGGCAAGCACCGCCTCCGACGACCGGTCCGGATCGAAGCGGGCGATGTTTTCGGCGATCGTTCCCTCAAGCAGCTCCACGTCCTGCGGCAGATAGCCGATGGAACGGCCGAGCACCGTGCGGTCCCAGTGGTGCATCTCCGATCCGTCGAGGCGGATCTTGCCGCCCGCAAGCGGCCACACACCGACAAGCGCGCGAACGAGGCTCGACTTGCCGGATCCTGACGGGCCGATGATGCCGAGCCCTTCGCCTGCCGATAATGAGAAGGCGATCCCCTGCGCCGTCGGCATCTGGGCTGACGGCGGGCGCACGGCGGCCTGTGCCACGTCCAAACTGGCGACGGGCACTGGAAGCTCCGTCTCGGGCACCCGTGCACCGTGGCCGGAAAGCGTCACCTTCAGCCGCGCCAGCGCCTGGCGCGCGGCAAGGAAGGGGCGCCAGTGGGCGACCGCCTGTTCCACCGGCGAAAGCGCCCGCGAGGTGATGATGGAGGCCGCGATCATCACGCCGGAAGACGCCTCGTTCTGAAGCACCAGCCAGGCGCCCAAACCCAGCACCGTCGACTGCAGAATAAAACGCAGCGTCTTGATGATCGTACCGTAGGTCGCCGCCCGGTCCGCCGCCCTGCGCTGGAGCGCAAGCCACTCCGCGCCATCCGCCTCGAAGCGGTCGCGCAAGGCCTTCAGCATGCCCATGGCAGCGATCGCCTCGATGCTGGAGCGCCCGGCCTGCACCTGCGCCCCGCGTCTGGCCGAGGCCACGCTCAGCTCCGCCGTCGGCTTGCGCGAGGTCCATTCGCTCAAGCCCACGAAAGCGCTGATGACGATAGCGCCCGCCACGGCCAGAAGACCCAGATACGGGTGCAGCAGGAACACCAGCCCCAGATAGATCGGCATCCACGGCAGGTCGAAGATCGCGACCGGACCGGGGCTTGAAAGGAACTGTCGCAAAAGCTCCAGATCGCGCACCGGCTCGGCCTTTTGGAGCGCCGGCTTTGCCGCAAGCGAACGCCCCACCGCCGCCTCGAAACTGATGCCGGAAAGGTCCGCGTCGAGCCGCTGTCCGACCCTTGTGAGCATGCGCGAGCGCACCCCGTCCAGCATCCCCTGGAACAGGTATAGTGCCGCGACCAGAAGCCCGAGCACCACCAGCGTCGGCACGCTGCCGCTCGTCAGCACCCGGTCGTAGACCTGCAGCATGAACAAGGGCCCCGTCAGCATCAAAAGGTTGATGACGAGGCTGAACACCCCAACCACCCCGAACGCCGACCGGCAGGTGGAAAGAGCATCCGCGACCGGCCCTTGTGCGGATGGGCGAGAGGGTTTTGGCGGCGGGGGCGGGTTAGCAGCCGGAGGCTGGTGAGAAGAACGCTCTGCAGCCTTGTTCTGAGCTCGCTGTTCGTTTGCGGCGCTGCCAGCCTCACGGCCTGTCGTCAGCGCATCCGGCTTGCTCGCGGTCCCGACCTCCCGGGACCGCCTTTCGGCGTCTTCATTCCGCTCCATGTCGAGGTCTTACGCGACGAAGCGGAAATCATCCGCGTGCAGTGCGGACAGTTGTATATCCTTCAACGTCACCGAATTCGTGGGATCGATTGTGATCACCACATCATCGACGTCCTGCGTGGCCGCGGCCAGAACGTCATTGTAGTCGGAGAAACCGGCCAAACCCTGGAACTCGATCACATCATCCGATGCAGCACCGGCCGTGAAGTCGGCAATCGTGTCGTTGCCGTCGCCGCTCTTGAAGATGAAAGTGTCGTCGCCCGCGCCACCAAGGATCCAGTCGTTGCCGGCACCGGCATCCACTACATCGTCTCCGGATGTCGTTGCGGATTGCTGAGCCAGGGACGAGAGGGTTGCAATATCCCAGATGGTTCCATCCGCGAATTCGATCTCTTCGACGCCTTGCTCCAAATAACCGCCGAATTGCTCGTCGAGCGTGATCGAGCCGCCATCTGCGAAGTGCAGCACAACATCATCATCATCGCTCGTGATCTGCGACAGGGTCACCTCTTCAAGGAGGATGTTGCTTCCGAGAGATACACGATCAGCCGCGCCATCATAGTAGGTGTCAATGATCGTATCGTTGCCGTCACCAAAGCTGTAGACGTAGGTATCGGAACCGTCGAGGCCATTCAGGACATCGTTTCCGGTCCCGCCTTCAAGCGTATCAGCGGTCGTTTCGTAGCCATAGATGGCGTCATCGCCGGACGTGATCGACTGGGCAAGCGCCAGGGAGCGAAGCACGGTTACATCCCAGACGGTTCCATCCGCGAATGCGACCTCCTCAACGCCACGTTCCAGATCACCGTAGAACTGTTCGTCGAGCCTGACCGATCCGCCATCGATGAATTGCAGCGTAACATCGTCAAGGTCGCTCGTACTACGCACGACAGTGACTTCGCTGGTCAAAATGCCGGCACCAACTTCAAGACGATCTGCAATACCGTCTCTATAGCCATCGGTGATCGTGTCATTGCCGTCACCAATGTTGTAGATGTAGGTATCGGAACCGTCGAGGCCATTCAGGACATCGTTTCCGGTCCCGCCTTCAAGCGTATCAGCGGTCGTTTCGTAGCCATAGATGGCGTCATCGCCGGACGTGATCGACTGGGCAAGCGCCAGGGAGCGAAGCACGGTTACATCCCAGACGGTTCCATCCGCGAATGCGACCTCCTCAACGCCACGTTCCAGATCACCGTAGAACTGTTCGTCGAGCCTGACCGATCCGCCATCGATGAATTGCAGCGTAACATCGTCAAGGTCGCTCGTACTGCGCACGACAGTGACTTCGCTGGTCAAAATGCCGGCACCAAGTTCAAGACGATCTGCAATACCGTCTCTATAGCCATCGGTGATCGTGTCATTGCCGTCACCGAGGTTGTAGATGTAGGTATCGGAACCGTCGAGGCCATTCAAGGTGTCATCACCCAGCCCGGCTTCCAGCGTATCGTCGGTATCTTCATAGCCGGTAACGGTGTCATCGCCGGCCGTGATCGACTGGGCAA
This sequence comes from Stappia sediminis, assembly GCF_009826895.1. Classification (GTDB taxonomy): domain Bacteria; phylum Pseudomonadota; class Alphaproteobacteria; order Rhizobiales; family Stappiaceae; genus Hongsoonwoonella; species Hongsoonwoonella sediminis. The sequence continues at coordinate 465,379 of NZ_WUMV01000007.1, forward strand.
GAGTCACGGAGCGGATCATCGCGTCGTCCCAGATGGTTCCATCCGCGAAAGCGATCTCTTCAATCCCGTAGTCGATATTGTAGTAGAATTGCTCGTTCAGTGTCACCGAACCGCCATCGATGAACTGGAGGGTTAAATCGTCGAAATCGCTCGTGCCACGGACGAAAGTGACCTCACCGATCAGAATGCCCGCGCCCAGTTCCAGGCGGTCGGCCGATCCGCTGTTATAATCCTCCGTAATCGTGTCATCACCGTCGCCGAAATCGTAAATATAAGTATCCGATCCGCCTTTCCCGTTGAGGCTGTCGTCTCCGGAAAGGCCGATGATGATCTCATCGGCGGAGGTACCGTTATAGGTGTCGTTGCCGGCAGTTCCAACATAATCAGCTATTTCTTGGAGGGACGTCACTGATATATTGACCGTTGCACTGGCGAACGCTTCACCATCGGTAATCGTATATTCGAAGGATGCACCACCAGTGTAACCTGCCGCTGGCGTAAATATAACATTTCCGTCCTGATTGATTGAAACGGCCCCATTTACGGCATTTTGGACTGAATATACTGTCAATACATCGCCGTCTGGATCTGAGTCATTCGCAGAAAGCGTCGACGGCGAGATAATTAGTGCCGTATCCTGAACTGCCGTCAAAACACCATCGTCGACGGCCAAAGGCACGTTGTTTAGACTTCCACCATTCGCAAGTATATCGATCGCACTTCGGTCCCAAACCGTTCCATCTGCAAACTCGATCCGATCGACGCCGCCCGCAAAGCCGGTCAATTGGTTTTTCAAAGTGATTTGGTCGTTTGTATTCGTAATTGTGAGAATTACGTCTCCATCCGGACCGGTTGCCGTAAGAACCACATCCCCTGGGACGATCCCCGGACCAAGTTCTAGGGTATCAATTTCAGCAGATGTATCTTCACCGCCGTCGTTGATCAGGTCCTGCCCATCGCCCAAATCGAAAATGTAAAGATCGTCGCCAACGCCGCCTTCCAATTGGTCATCACCAGCCCCGCCTTGGAGAGTATCATTGCCACCTTCTCCCCTGATCCAATTGTTGCCGCTATTTCCAGTCAGCGCGTCGGCGAATTGGCTGCCCTCAACATTTTCGATGTTCGAATAACTGTCACCTTGGGCGTCTCCACCGGATGCATACGCTGTTTCTAGGTTGATATTTACAGCGGCACTCGATGACCCATATGCCAACCAATCTTGGCCGTCACCGCCATTCAAGTTGTCTGCGCCCGCGCCACCTTCGAGAACATCGTCACCCAAGCCGCCTACAAGCGTGTCCGCACCTGCATTTCCAATAATTTCATTATCAAAGGCGTCTCCAGTCAATTGGTCGTCGAAGATACTGCCCTTGACGTTTTCTATTCCTACAAATGTATCACCATCCGCATGCCCGCCTGAGGCTAAACCCATTGCGAGATTTATTAGAACCGCCGCATCGGATTGTTGATAGTCCACCCAATCCGAGCCGCCCCCGCCATCGAGCGTATCCGCACCTTCGCTTCCAACGAGCGTGTCATCTCCGAACAAGCCATACAAAATGTCATCGCCTGCTCCTCCCGACAAAATATTACTTACGTCATTTCCGGTTAAAACATCATTCCCTATGCTACCTTGAATGTTTTCTACGTTGAATATTGTTTCAGAATTTTCCGGATGCCCGATCGTTGAAGCAGTACCGGATTCAAGACTAACTATCCAAGCTGCAATCGAATAGGCAAAGGTGATCGTGTCTACGCCCGCTCCACCATCATATGTGTCAAGGCCTAAACCGCCTTCCAGAACATCATCTCCGGCTCCGCCGTCAAGAACGTCATCTCCGTCCCCTCCGACCAAGATATCGTTGCCGTCTCGACCTAAAAGGTTGTCATCACCGGCCTCTCCGAAGATCGTGTCATCATTCAAACTACCTTGAATGTTATTATTCGCGTCACTTCCATAGATTAATCCGTTATTTTCGGTAGATGCATTCTCATAGTACCGTTGCTCAACGTCAGCGAACGTCCAAATCGTACCGTCGGCGAAGGAAATCTGCTCCAACCCACCCGCATTCGCTCCAGGCACGACGGCGAGTAAAATCGACCACTGCCCATCGGAAGATTTGAGCGTAAACGAACCGTTCAGGGAACGGTCTACGATCACGGAGTCAGGCGTTATCCCGCCGCCAAAGGCAAGCGTGTCGAGATCGCTACTCGACCCATTGTCTGAGATGACGTCGTGCCCACTCAGCTCGTCAAACGAATACGTGTCGCTACCGGTCCCACCATCAAGGCTGTCATCGCCTGCTCCCCCCGCAAGATTGTCATCGGTGTCAAATCCGATGATTTCATCATCACCGTTCGTGCTGGCAACCGACAGGACCAGCGCACGCACATCCGACGCACTCAATACAGTTCCGTCTTCGAACTCAATCTGACCGATGGCTGGCTGGTCTGATAGGAACTGCCCTTTGACCAGAACCTCATCCTCATCAGAGTATTTTATGAGCAAATCAGACGAGTTACCTACGGGTCGGATAAAGCTGACGCTGCCAGTGGTTATCCCTTGTCCAAATATTATTTTGTCGATCGACAGGAGACCACCAGTATCCTCAATGAGGTCATGTCCATCGCCTATGTTGAGGAGGTAGCTATCCGCCCCTGCTCCCCCTCGCAGGATATCGTCGCCTGCGGAACCAGCGAAGACATCGCTGAATACCGACCCGATGATCAAGTCATCACCCGAAGTTGTTTGAGATGCGATATCTTGGGGAACCAAATCGTTCCGGCCCCATATCGTGCCGTCTTCGAAAGTGACTTGCTCGATGCCCGCTCCGGTTTGATCCAGTTGCCCCACCAATGTGATGGTTTCACCAGTGCTTGCGATAACCAGCCTTAGGTCCGATGCGTCAACCTCAGACAATACAACCCGAATGTCTGTGCTTAAAATCCCGGCTCCAAACTTTAGCGCGTCGAAATCCGAAGAACTCCCTCGATCAACAATTATATCGTTACCGGAGTCTTGGTCATATTCGTATATGTCGGCACCTTCTCCACCGACTAACGTGTCGCTGCCTCCACGCCCATTGAGATGATCGTCTCCAATAGTGCCGACCAACTGATTGTCGTCTGCGTTTCCAAAGATTGTTGATTGTCCATCCGCACTCAACAATTCGGATTCGACTAAATCCGACACCGATACGAGCGTGCCATCGGAAAATTGAACCCACTCTACGTCTCTGATGCTCACCCTATCTCCGGTACCGGCAATTTCCAGAACCAAGTAAGAAGAATTCGCCTGATCTTGCCGAACTATTATGTCCGACGGATCTATTCCCGGCCCGAATGCGAGGGTATCCGCCTCGACGATCCCACCATCAAAGTAATCGTTCCCGTCGCCAAGATGGAAGATATAGATATCCGAGCCCCTACCGCCCTCAGCATAGTCATCGCCAACGCCACCACGAATGATATCGTCACCGTTGTCGGCATAGATACGGTCATCGCCAGCGCCGGCATCTATGGTTTCGCTTGAAGCGTAGCTGTCGATGTAGTCGTCACCACTCGTTGAGGCCTGATCCACATAACGCTGATGAACTTCCGCGATCGTCCAAACAGTGCCATTGTCGAAGGACACATATTCAACATCGCGAATGCTGACCTGATCGGTGGTGCCGGCGATCCTGAGCACGACAAAGTTCGTGTTCGTCTCGTCAAGCCTCACTTCGATGTCCGACGGATCTATTCCCGGCCCGAATGCGAGGGTATCGGCTCCGACAATCCCGCCATCAAAGGCGTCGTTCCCGTCGCCAAGATGGAAAATGTAGGTATCCGAGCCTCCACCGCCCTCGGCATAGTCATCGCCAACGCCACCACGAATGATATCGTCACCGTTGTCAGCATAGATACGGTCATCGCCAGCGCCGGCATCTATGGTTTCGCTTGAAGCGTAGCTGTCGATGTAGTCGTCACCACTCGTTGAAGCCTGATCCACGTAGCGTTGGTGAACTTCCGCGATCGTCCAAACAGTGCCATTGTCGAAGGATACATATTCAACATCGCGAATGCTGACCTGATCGGTGGTGCCGGCGATCCTGAGCACGACAAAGCTCGTGTTCGTCTCGTCAAGCCTCACTTCGATGACCGACGGATCTATTCCCGGCCCGAATGCGAGGGTATCAGCGCCATTAATCCCGCCATCAAAGGCATCGTTCCCGTCGCCAAGATGGAAGATATAGGTATCCGAGCCTCCACCGCCCTCGGCATAGTCATCACCAACGCCACCACGAATGATATCGTCACCGTTGTCAGCATAGATACGATCATCGCCAGCGCCGGCATCTATGGTTTCGCTTGAAGCGTAGCTGTCGATGTAGTCGTCACCACTCGTTGAAGCCTGATCCACGTAGCGTTGGTGAACTTCCGCGATCGTCCAAACAGTGCCATTGTCGAAGGATACATATTCAACATCGCGAATGCTGACCTGATCGGTGGTGCCGGCGATCCTGAGCACGACAAAGCTCGTGTTCGTCTCGTCAAGCCTCACTTCGATGTCCGACGGATCTATTCCCGGCCCAAATGCGACGGTATCAGCGTCATTAATTCCACCATCAAAGGTGTCGATCCCATCGCCGAGGTGGAAAATGTAAGTATCCGAGCCTTCACCGCCCTCGGCATAGTCATCGCCAACGCCGCCACGAATGATATCGTCGCCGTTGTCGGCATAGATACGATCATCGCCAGCGCCGGTATCTATGGTTTCGCTTGAAGCGTAGCTGTCGATGTAGTCGTCGCCACCCGATACGTTCTGATTGATATAACGTTGATGAACTTCGGCGGCGGTCCAAACTGTACCGTCATCAAACATCACATACTCAACATCCCTTATGCTAATCTGATCAGCGGTGCCGGCAACGCGAAGTACTACGAAGTTCGGGTCTGCCTCATCCACCCCCACTTCAATATCTGAAGGGTCGATATTGCTGATTTTAAGGGTATCTGTCCCACTGGAACCGTAGAACGCATCATGCCCGTGACTTAGCCCGAATGTATGCGTGTTGTCGCTGGCGTCGCCTTCAAAGTACTGGTTCGAAGCAGACGATGGCTGGCCACCGTCAGCCAGCGCTAATATGTCATTAGGCAGCCATATAGTGCCGTCATCAAACTCAATTCGCTCCACACCGCCATTCAACCGCAGTTGATCTTTCAAAAGAATCCACGCCCCGGTAGCAAAAGTCAGATATACACTATTTTGATCCAACGGGTGACGGGTAATCGTAACATCGGCGGGTTGAATGCCCGGCTGAATAATCAATACATCGCTGCCTGACTGGTAATAGTAGTCTAGTATGGTGTCGTTACCATCTCCGAGAGAATACAGGTAAGTATCTGCTCCTTCCCCACCAATCAAAACATCGTCGCCTGCACCACCAGTTAATGTATCGCTTCCCCCGAAACCGGAAAGGCGGTCATCGCCGCCTCCTGCGGAAATGACATCGGCCGTGCCGAAGCCGAGTACATCGTCCTTCGCCTCGCTCGTCCAAGAAGAACGAAGGAAATCGAACAGCGCTTCCTGACTGAGTTCGGTTCCGTCGTCGAAAACGAAGGTTTCAATGCCTTCGCTGAAATATGCGGAAGCACCGTCTGATATCGTCAACCAGTTGCCATCCGAGAAGCCGATCCTGAGATCGAAATCCCGGGTCGAACGGGAAACTGCGATATTCTGGGCCGTAATTCCCGCGCCAAAGACGAGCCTGTCGTCATAGGAATTCGACGACAAATAGCTGTCGATCAGGACATCACGCCCATCACCCAAGCCGTAGTGATAAGTATCGCTTCCGTCGCCACCGATCAAAACGTCGTCGCCGGAACCGCCGTTTAGCGTATCGTCTCCACCATAACCAGTCAGGCGGTCATCGCCGCCTCCTGCGGAAATGACATCGACCGTGCCGAAACCGAGTACATCGTCCTTCGCCTCGCTTGTCCAGTCGGCCCGTAAGAGATCGAACAGCTCTTCCTGGCTGAGTTCGGTTCCGTCGTCGAAAACGAAGGTTTCAATGCCTTCGCTGAAATATGCGGAAGCACCGTCCGATATCGTCAACCAGTTGCCATCCGAGAAGCCGATCCGAAGGTCGAAATCCCGGGTCGAACGGGAAACCGCGATATTCTGAGCCGTAATTCCCGCGCCAAAGACGAGCCTGTCGTCATAGGAATTCGACGACAAATAGCTGTCGAACAGGACATCACGCCCATCACCCAAGCCGTAGTGATAAGTATCGCTTCCGTCGCCACCGATCAAAACGTCGTCGCCGGAACCGCCGTTTAGCGTATCGTCTCCACCATAACCAGTCAGGCGGTCATCGCCGCCTCCTGCGGAAATGACATCGACCGTGCCGAAACCGAGTACATCGTCCTTCGCCTCGCTTGTCCAGTCGGCCCGTAAGAGATCGAACAGCTCTTCCTGGCTGAGTTCGGTTCCGTCGTCGAAAACGAAGGTTTCAATGCCTTCGCTGAAATATGCGGAAGCACCGTCCGATATCGTCAACCAGTTGCCATCCGAGAAGCCGATCCGAAGGTCGAAATCCCGGGTCGAACGGGAAACCGCGATATTCTGAGCCGTAATTCCCGCGCCAAAGACGAGCCTGTCGTCATAGGAATTCGACGAGTAATAGTCATCGAACAGGACATCACGCCCGTCACCCAAGCTGTAAAGGTAAGTATCGTTTCCGTCGCCACCGATCAGAACGTCGTCACCGGCTCCGCCGTTTAACGTATCATCCCCGCCGTAACCAGTCAGGCGGTCATCGCCGGCCTCGGAGGAGATTTCGTCATTTCCTCCCGTCGCAGCTACGTTATCTTTACCAAGCGTCGCAGCGTTGTTAAGAAGCCGCACCCTCAGGTCATCGGCAGACCAGACGGTTCCATCCGCAAATCGTACTTCGTCGATCGCAAACAACGCACCGCCAATAAACTGATTTCGTATTTCTACCCTGTCACCAGTACCCGGTATGCTGAGAACGAACGTATTACTATTATGCGGCGCGATGGATACATGGACATCGGAAGGCGTAATTCCTTCGCCGAAATTGAGGATATCAATCCCGGCATCTTCAACAATTACATCCTTCCCATCTCCGAGATTAAATATGTAGTTGTCATTGCCACTCCCACCATCGAGAAGATCGTTCCCTTTTCCGCCAAGCAATGTGTCATTGCCATCGCCTGAGGAAATTTCCTCGGACGTGTCAAAACCGATTATTGTATCGTCCGCAGCGGAAGAGTTACGGCCCAAGTAGATCTGGTTTATGTCCGTCAATGATATCGTCGAGCCATCCGCAAATGCGAATATCTCGATACCGTCGCCCCATCCGTTGGAGCGCGTAGCCACGGTAAGCGCATCGCTCGTCCCGGCAATTGAAATGACCAAAATGCTCGGATCAGCTTGATCTCGCGTAAAATTCAGATCAGTCAGCGCAATATCCGGCCCGAATTCCACACGATCTATATCGGACAAACCGCCCCGGTCGATGATTTGGTCGGCGCCGTCGCCACGATTGAACTGATAAGTATCGGAGCCGGAACCACCGTCCAGGGTATCGGTGCCGCCAGCGCCAGTCAGAATATCGGCACCCACTGTACCGATGAGTTCTTCATCTCCCGATGTCCCGGAGTACGTTTGTCCGCCGACAGGTGAATAGTCGACGTGGGACAGAATTTCCGAGCGGTTCCATACCGTCCCGTCATCGAAGGTAAATCTGTCTATCCCGTTGTTTCCGTTTGAGAGAACCCCTTTAAGCAGGATCCGGTCAGTCGTACTCCCGGCAAACGAGACGATGACATCATTTCCGTTGTCCGAAGCGGTCACCAAAACATCGGCGGCATCGATACCTTCACCAAAGCTCAGCGTATCCGCGCTATCATCACCGGCATCCGAAAGTTGGTCGTATCCGCCACCTAGCCGATAGATATACGTGTCGTTACCCTCACCGCCGAGAATGCGGTCTCGACCCACTCCACCTTCGAGAATGTCGTCGCCCGCTGACCCCTTCAGCAGATCGTCACCGGCTCCGCCGATCAGCCAATCGGCGCCCGTTCCGCCGAGGATGAAATCATTGTCATCGCCACCGTCCAGCAGGTTTCCGTTCCCACCGCCCGACAGCAGTATGTCGTCACCGGCACCACCGAAGAGCCAGTCATCGAGCGCACCGCCGACAAGCTTGTCATTGCCCGCACCGCCGAACAATTCAGTGCCCAGATTACCGCCACTAATCAGGTCGTGCCCTGCCCCTCCCAACAGACGAGCGGAATATCCAATAAGTATTTCTGTATCAGGCACAATCCCGTCAAAAGAAACAAACTCGCCATCCTGGCCCGATATCGACGACAAACCATATCGGTCGTGGTCCACGACGATTATATCGCCCCCGTCCGTACCCGAGAGTGTGTCCTTTTCACCAATGGCAATCGTATCGCCATAAAACTCGGCATCCTCACCGCTGCCGGTGACGATAAGCCTTTCGCCTTCCAGGTAGCCAAATGCGACGTCCGACGCATCCACGCCTTTATCTTCCAGCCACCATGACCAGCCGCCGTTCCAATCGGCCTCATGTCGCCGTTGAAGCCCGAGGCTGAACGCTTGCGCCAAGGTGATCTGCCAACCGATAGCGAACTCGCTTTCCGGATCGGCCGCAATCTGAGCGTTGATGGCATCTTTGTTAAGGAGGTATTTTTCGTACTCCTTCGCAACGATAAGACTATTGAGCAAGAAGTCCAAAGCATCGTCGATGCTGATGATGTCACCCGGGCCCAGTTCGGTCAGAACCGAAGACGGAAGGACCGTATCGATCGACTCGTAAAACGATTTGACCGTTGCCGGATTCTCGTCCGGCGTTCCACCGCGATCGATCCTCTCCAGCGAAAGCGACAATGCACGCTTCGCGTAAACGTCACCACCCGCGATTTCCAGTTCAGCCAGAAGTTCGGCAACGCTTGTGTTGATCAGCTTTTCGGCGTTGGAACCATAATTGGTTTTTTCTCCGTAACGCTGGAAAGTGAAGTCCCCATCCTCAAAGCCGTAGATCGCATCCGAAACTTCCTCGTTCAGAACATCGCCGTTAATTGTGGCGAGCACCGAGGTCAGCGCATCTTCTGCGCTATTCGCAATTTCCTTCGCGATCTTCTCGGCGTTTTTGTCTTCGCCGTAAACCGCCGAAATAAAGAATTCGTCCGTCTCCGTGTCAAAGGACAGATCCGCATAGCCGACCGGGTCGTTACCGAACAGTCCACCGATCGCTCCGCCGATGAGGCCGCCAACCAACGAACCGAGAAATGACCCGATGAAAGGAATCGGTATGGGCAAAAAACTTCCAATCGCACTGCCGATCGAAGACCCGATCGCAGAGCCAAGTTGTTCGGTGTAGGTGTCGAATTGACCGATCTCATTGGCCAGGAATGCGCCGGTCACGCTGCCAAGCGAATTCAGTGCTGCAGCACTGACATTCGTATGCCACGGAATTATGTTATCTGGATGATTATTATTATATATAATATTCTGGCTAATCTGAGTAATCGTGGCTCTGGTTGGCGCCGTCAAGAATGCACCGTATTCGCCTTCGACTCCCAAAAGTTCCGCGAGTTGCTGCGCAGCATAAGAGCCGATCGCCGCAAAAGCAGCTCCACTCAAGAATATCTGCGGATCGGAACCGGCGAGTGCTTCACTTGCTTCGGTCTGCAGTGTGCTTCCTGTAGGCGCCGTTTCGGAAATGAAATTCAGCGCCGCATATTCGGCCAATTCGGATCCCGCAATATTGGCGAATATGGCAAGCGCACCGGTCGCCTCGGCAGGTAGCCCAAGTTCATCACCCAGCTCCTCGACCAGAAGTCGGCCAGCATAGCCGCCAATCCCGCCAACCACGTTGATCGCAAAACGGCCGAGGAATATTTCGCCATAAAGCGGCTCATTCGCGAATATGCTGTCAGCTACAACACTGCCAAGCGATCTTAGAGCAGAACCAACAACAATATCCGCAAAGGGATTGTCCTGAAAAACGATCGCCGAGACCTGATCGATAATACTGTCGACCAGGATAGCTTCATCCGATTGAGGATAGAACAGGCTGTCGTTGTGTACGCGATATCCGCCGGCGATGTATGTATGGAGCCCTTCCACCGTCAGATTGTAGGTATCATGCAAACCCGGTACATCTTTAATCGATGTAATTTTAGTCGGTGAACCATCTGCCGCCACCAGATAATCGCCGATTTGGAGTGACCCAATCTCTACAAATGTACCATCCGGTTGATAAAATTTGTGACCTGGCGTTACCTTGACACCATTCACTTCGATGAGTTTCTGAGCCTCGTTTCGAATAATATCAATTACTTGGCGTGCTTCCAAACGTAGGTGGTCCGCAAGCTCGATGTCGCCGTAAACGCCCCAATTTTCTTCATTGTTGCCAGATGAATATGCTGCCACACGATCGCCGACAACGATCATGTCGATACGCTTGGTGCTCCCATCCTGCAAGAGAATATCAGTATCAGGTGAGAAACAGTAATCTCTATCTTCCTGAATTACATCTTTATATATTTTATCAATTAGCTCAGCGGATTCCACTCCTCCTTGAGCTTGTCCAGCCCCAGGCACATTGCCATAAGTTTCTTGTACAATAAAAGTGCCATTTTGGTCTATTATCCCTCTAAATCCAGCCACTTCCTGAATTACACCGTCCCGCGTTACCCGCTCGTAAGAGGTTCTAACTTCGCCGGCACCTGTAGTGATCGTTTTAGTAATAAGAAATTCATTATTATTTAACTGTGCCACCTGCACTTTATCAAACGTTGCGTTAGCATGTATATATAAATTTTGATCTGAACCTTCGCTTAGAAATTCCTCAATGGCCAAATAGTTAAAAACATCGTAATCCCGGTTTGACGCAAGGGCGAGCTTATATCCCTCTTGCGCGCGCGAAATTATTTCCCCATCGACTGGTATACCTCTACCCGATAATCCAGTTGTAAGATCATCAGCAAACTGGCCCGCAAGAAAACTATTTACATCCGTAAAAGCAAAATTAATACCAACTTCGGCATACAGGGTTGAAAGCGAGGCAGAAACCGCAAATTGATCATCCGAATAACCCGCAGATAATCCAATAGGGCCAAAATCGCCCACAATGTTCGCTTGGGTGAAATATTCAAGACCATCAAAGTCTATAATGAAAGTCCCTCCAGCATAAGTATCGGGAATTCGAAAATCAATCTTTACGCCAGCACCTTCAGCGGTATCCCAAATGAACCGACCGCTAGCATAACTTGAACCGAGCCCTACCCCACCAAATGCTGAAGTACTCAAAACCAAATCATTATTTTGAGCGATTATTGAAATCCTTGAATAAAAAAGGGATGGGTTTGCAACAATTTCAGGGCTCTGCAGGAAAAGATTTTCTATTTCTGATTGAAGTTGATCCCACTTCGCTTCGCTCATTGCCCCACACCTTCTTGCATTTAAAGATAAATTTCACACTGATTATTGCTTACACGGAAGTTGTTTTATTAGCGCCTCTACTTGGCTTAAACTCATTCCCTTGTAAATTTTTTCGTCATATAAAACCCTAAGCTCTGTGACTAAGGGCCACCGGAATGAATAACTATCTGACTCAATTTTGTGATATTTTTCGGAGTACAATTCATTGAAATTCCCGAGACCATAATAGACTAATAAACCTGTATAAAGACACTTTTTATACTTAGAAATCTTGCTGCCATTGGGAATTGCTATGATTCCTTTTTGAATTTCATGGTTAAATTCCGTTCTAAGAATTTTACACGTGTCTTCCCGACCGAAAGAGATTAATTGCTTGCCATCTGAAATATATTTTAATTCCTTCTCGAATTCAGCAAGCATACTACTATATACTAATAATATATCATTTTCATCAACAGCTCTTCTGTAATCCAACCCTTCGACTAAGGAATATTTTTTTTCTCTGGTGAGAGGCAAATTCCTTGAAAATTGCACTTGCGCAATAATTGTATTTAAATCCCAAGGAACCTGAAAATCTGTTAGATTAGCTAATGTAAAGTTCGTTTCTATAATTGCACCTTGTTTATTTTTATATGATTGTTTCTCGTCGTGCTTCGAAACTCTCATTATTCCATCTTTTTTCGAGAAAATTAGATTATTTTGATCAGTTATATGATAATTTTCTTTGTAATATGGCAAGCAGTTTTGCTCTGCGGCATGGGCAGAATTTGTTATCAAGAAAGCAATAAGCGAAATATATCTGATATACACTTAAACCTCACCATGCTCATAATTGTGATTTTATCGTCCAATATTCCTACCATTCGCGCACACTAACACCACCTCCGGAATTCGGTTGCAGAGACTTCACAGGCCTTCCTTTAAAGACCTTCTCCTTCAGTTCCTTGATCATCTCTTCCTGCCCACCCATCGGCGCAAGGAAATCGATCAACCAGAGGTCGTTCCCGGATTTCCAGTCGGTCGGCATGAGGCGGCGAATACCCTTACTCACGATGCGTTCCGCCGGCTCCTCACCGAGATAGGCCCATGAAGCAAAGCCGATCGGCATGCCGGATTTCTGCCAAAGCCGGAACTGGCCTAAGAGAATCGGCGGGAGAACGAGCCACTCCAAGTCAGTCATCATCATGTGCTTGTGTATGGGAGACCGGCTCATCAACCAGACCGCATGTCCGACCGCAGTCATTCTGACCGCGTTTTGTCTGGCAGCTTCCAGCGCGGCCTTTTCGTTCGGTTGACCCTCACGTCCGGGCGGCGTTTGTCCGCCATCGTTTACGCCGGTAGCCGTGGTGCTAGACCGAGACTTTTTAGCAGTCTTCTCGTCCTGATTTTCGGACTCATTATCGCTCATGAAATCGACTCGCTGATTGGGCTAAATATTTACGATTTAGCTAAATCGAAGAAACACTCCTCTCTACCCTTGCACGAACTTATGAGGTTATGCAATCTGATCGGACCAAAAAAATAATCGACCAAATGCTCCTATCCACCGTAACGGTCAATTCCGACCGGTCAGGGTTCTCAAACGGTATTGATGGCCAGCGTCACCAACCCATTGAGTGCCCAAGGATCATTCTCATACTACGAGCATGCGCTTCTGACGGAAGGTCTTGGCCACCCGCCACGGCTAGCTCACCATTTCCTTTCGGCTATCCGACCCCGTTAGCCCAATATAGTCAACGCGAAGCGGTTGGGAATGCGATTGAATATTCGCCATCCAAACAAATCGCAGGCAAAAACATCAGCTGCCGAGTGAGGGAAACTGCCGACACCAATGGACGGGTCACACTTCGCCTTCACGCAGCAGATCCAGCGCCTCAGCAAGGTTGTCGGCTAATTGCATTGCATAGCGCAGGGGCGGGAAAGTCTTGCCGCGCGGCTGCGCCCGGCCGAACCTCCGCCACGCCTGGTAGACTTCCTTGAGCAACTGGCGCTTCGGCAAGGTGTCATGGCGCATGCTGCGCAAAACGATCTCGTTGTCCGACAGCCGATGTCGCTCGGGCAAGCTGTCGTTTAGCATCTGCGCGAAGGCAAGCGCCGTTCCCGGCCCGTCGAGCGGATCGCCACCGTCCGGTTCTCCCATCAATCTGCGATCCAGCGCATCCTGCAGGAACAGGATATCCCGCAACTTGCAGGTTTCCCGGAGTTTCGCTGCACCCTCCTCATCAAACGGTCCTGTAAATCGCACGCCTTTGACCACGTCTATGACGACGTCGTCTGGATGCGGCAACGGCTCCGGAGGAGTTTCGCCGAGCGCTTCGGCTTCCGCGATCTCCTTGTGCGCGGCCGCGACATAACCCCGCCAGAAGTCGTTGCTGTCTGCGATTTCCTGCCGCTCCCGTCGTTTGGCTTGGTCATAGCGCTCGATCACATGCCTTTGCGCATGTGAGTTGCCCTTCGTGGCCGAGACGTATTGTGCACGAAGTACGGCCTCGATCGCCGGGATTTCCTGCGTCTCTCCGCCTTCGCGGACCGTCACCTTGCGTTCGGCAAGCTTCAAAACCAGTTCGTCCGTCGACAGGCTTCGACCGTCGGCGAGACCTTGAGACTTCGGCCGGCCCTTTGGATTGCCGGATTGCCCTTTCTTGAACTGTGAGTGAACAGGCGGATGCTTGTAGCCGGTGCCGGACAGGATCGTATCTTTCGCTTGCCTCACCGCCTCTCGGGGAAGCCCGGTCGACTGCTTCGCATCTCGATCCGACGGTTCGTCCTTCGAAGAGGCGCTCATTTACCGGTTCTCACTCTCCGGGCCCGCGTTACCGGTACGGCCAGCGGCGCACGCCTTTCTTCCGCAACCTCCTCGAAAACGGTTCCCGTTGCCTCCAGCAAGGCTTGTTTGCCGGTATAGGCCTGCCAACGGGCAAGGATCGTGTCGCAGTAGGCCGGGTCGTATTCGACGATCCGCGCCTGCCTGCCGCAGCTTTCAGCGGCGATCAACGTCGTGCCGGAACCACCGAAGACATCAAGCACGATATCGCCACGCAGCGAGCAGTCGCGGATCGCATCGGCGACGAGAGCGACCGGTTTGACGGTCGGATGCATGGCAAGCTCCTCCATGCGTTTCGCTCCGACGCTGCTGATACCGGCATAGTCCCAGACGTTCGTTCGATAGCGCCCGGTGTCTCCAAGGCCGAAGCTGTTCACATGCGGGCCGTCGCCCACCTTGAAGACAAAAACGAGTTCGTGTTTCGACCGGTAGAACGTACCCATGCCGCCGTTCGTCTTGTTCCAGACGCACAGGTTCTTCAACTCCGAGAACGCCGCCTCTCCGGCATCGAGCAATTCTCGCATGTGCCGCCAATCCATGCAGACGAAAGCAATCGCGCCGTCACTCGCCATTGATGCGGTATTCTTCAGCGTCGTCGTCAGAAACTCCGTGAAGTCCTCACGGCTCATCTCGCCGGCAGCGAAGGCGAACTCCCGATGCTTGACCCTGCCCAGGCCTCCGACATGCCCGTCGATGGGAACGTTGTAAGGCGGGTCCGTGAAGATGAGATCGGCACGGTCTTCGCCCATCAACACTGCGATGTCGTCGGTCGACCTGGCATCGCCACAGAGCAACCGATGACGGCCGAGGCACCAGAGGTCTCCGCGTTTCGATACCGCCACCTCCGGAGGTTCGGGAATCCGATCGGCGGGTATGTCCGGAGCCGTCGTCGAGGCCTCTTGAGCGTGGTCGAGCGTCAGATCGATCTCGGCGAGCGAAAATCCCGTCAACGCCACGTCGAAGTCGAGATCGATCAGCGCCTGCAATTCGATCGCAAGCACTTCTGTGTCCCAGCCGGCATTGAGCGCAAGCTTGTTGTCGGCCAGAACATAGGCCCGCCGCTCAGCCGCACTCAGATGCGACAGCTTCAGCGTCGGCACCTCATCCAATCCCAATTCTTTGGCGGCCATCACCCGGCCGTGGCCGGCGATAATTTCCTCATCGTCGCTCACAAGCACGGGATTGGTGAAGCCGAAACGGGCAATGCTGTCCGCGATCTGGCGGATCTGCTTCTTCGAATGCCGTCGCGCATTGCCGGGGTATGGCCGCAGCGCCGACAGGGTCATCATCTCTATTCGGGACGCAATCGCCGTCATCGCCATGCTCCTTTCGCAGTCCGTCATCCGAGCGGGTGCGACAAACGTTGGGCGGACAAAGGCGAGCGGATCAAGTGGGCGAAGATTCGCGCATCACGACAAAAAGCGAACGATTCCAGAGTTATGGAACTTTCGAAGCCTTCTCAAAATTTAAAAGGCGTTGGAAGGGTGTTCGAAGCCCGTTTGAAGGATCTGTCTTCGAAAACAGCAGCAGAATCCAGACAATCACAAACGCGTGATACACCGTGAGCAACAATACGTTGAAGGCTGGCAGCCGCTGAACTTCGAGCGCATGGCGGTAGTCGTGATGGTGATGCCGAAGAACGATTCGGCATCAAAGAGCCGATCGATGCGGGAAGCTGAAACCGATCCAGGCCGCAGTTTCATCAGCCGATGTGCGTATCTTACCGCATCCGCCTTTCCGACACTGCGGTATCCAAGTAAAAATCGTCTCGCCTGCATCATCGGGCAATGCAATCCCGGAATTCGTGATGTCCCAACCGGCAAACGACACTGCATTCCCGCGTGAATGGCATTGCCTTCCCGCATTGCAGCCTGCTGCCTCCGTCAGAAGGAATTCGTATCCCGCTTTGCGGCAATGCAATCCCGCTTAACGGCAACGGCATCCCGGAAAACGACACTAGCCCGCGGCAAAAATTCCCTAATATCGAGGCGGATTGCGAAAAAGACGGCATCGTGACGCCTCTCCCGTGACGCATAACGTCTCTGCAACCCATTGAAAACACGAACGAACACCGACCTCTGCGCGACAAACCCGCGACAGAATCACCCGATTCCCTGATATTTCGGAGACTTCAGCGGCCAAACCCAAAGACGGGTTCGCGGTGGACTACACCCACCGCCATTAAGTCTTTAATTCCAGAGACTTAATCCCTTCTCGGACCAGCCTTCCGAATTCCTCCGACATTTCGGGGAGTTTCGCGTTCACGTCGCGCGAAAACCGAACCAGAGAGCGCAAGCCAGGGCGGGTCATCTCCGATTATCGGCTAGATTTCTCTGCAGGCTCAAACGGCGGTTCGGTTTCCGTCAGCGCTCGAAACGGATAGTAGCCTTGGCGCCATGGGTGCTCCAGATTTCGTTGAATACGACGCACTTGATCGAGCAAGCTTAATTCTCGAGGCTTCCAGGATCAGGTTGAACTATTGCGAGATTCAAATCGATCCCAGAATATCAGCCTCATCTACAGGTCGGCGTTGGGCCAAACTGCTGCTACTCCTTGCATGATTTTGGAAATCGAATCTGGCCGTGAAGCGGTCATTAGCTGCGAGCCGAACGAATGGCCGGAATGGGGCCGACTGCGGACCGGCAGCTTCATGGCGATGAATGCAAATAAGGAGACATCCCTCTTTGCCATGGTTCGGTCCTCCCGAAATTCTACACCTAGGGAGCGGTGCATTGGACTGCCCCTTTCCCGGTAGCCAAGCCCCGCCTCATGAGGTGGGTTTGGATGGGTGACGCCGTTGTCTTGCTTTTGTCAGCTTGGTGACATTCACGCCTTTGCGAGCATCAGTTTTGTATCTACCTGCGACGAATTCACCATCCCGAACACAACTAATGATGGCTATTGTGTTGGCAACTTATAGGGGATTGGATGCGTCTAGGTAGTATATCCATTCGAAACTTTCGGCGTCTGAATGATGTGTCCGTTGATTTCGAAAGCAAGGAAACTGTTTTTGTTGGCCCGAACAACAGTGGCAAGACCTCTGCGACGGCTGCCATTCGCAGCTTTCTCGGGAATCGGGAATTCAAAATCCATGACTTCTCCATTCTCGCAATTGCCTCTATCGACGCCTACGTTCCCGGGAACGAAACCAACCTACCCCAAATAGAACTTGATCTCTGGTTTCACATCGATCCGGACTCAATTGCGTTCGGTCGGGTCTTTGCCCTGGCAACGAGCCTTTCCGCTGATTTCTCGGAAATCGGGATGCGCAGCGCGTTCGCCGTGGATGACGCAGCAGAACTCTGGAAGCATTACGATGCAGCTTTCCCGCCAAAGGTAGATGGCACCCGCAAGCGTCCCTTGAGCTTCTTCCTTGGAATGGAAGGCAACTTGAAAAAGTATTTCGGCATCAAGGTGTCTTCGCTGGAGAAGCTCGAACAGGAACTCGTGGCAACGCCACTTTCCGCGCAAGAAGGCAAGAAGATTCTCAATTCTCTGCTGCGCGTCGATTTCGTTGATGCCCAGCGGAATATTGACGACGAGAATGCCGCTAGAAGCAATAGGCTGTCAGACGCCTTTGCGACATATTACCGGAGAAACCTGGAGCAAGCGAAATACGCGGAAGACGCCGTCACGGTCATCGAACAAAACAACGAGAATCTGACCAAGCATTATGACGAACGCTTCAAACAACTGATGACGATGATCGGAGGTCTTGGCCTTCCCTCCGACAACGACCGCGCGATGAAGGTCGTTTCGACACTCAGTTCGGAGGTTGCACTACGCGGTAACACCGAACTCTTCTACGTCGATGCCAGCACCAAACATGAGCTTCCTGAAGCCTATAACGGATTGGGCTTCAAGAACCTAGTGTTCATGGCCATTCAGGTCGATCATTTTTATCGGCAATGGCTCGCGACTGAGGACAACCGCCCGATTTGCCAGATGATCTTTATCGAAGAACCGGAAGTGCATTTGCACGCTCAGGTTCAACAAACATTCATTCGCCAGATGTGGGACGTTCTCACAGCCGACGCGCCCAAAGGTGAAAGCAAGCCCCAGCTCACAATCACGACCCATTCGTCGCACATCCTAGACACAGTCGATTTCTCAAAAATCCGCTACTTCCGCCGGTGCCAGATCCGCGGTGAAGAGGAGGGAGTGACCTATCAGGGAACAACCGTGCACAGCCTTCGGCAATTTCAACCGGAGCCACTCGCATTGGGCGGCGATGTGATCGAGCCAGAGGAAGCACTTTCTTTTCTCAAAAAATATCTGAGACTTACGCATTGCGACCTGTTCTTCTCCGATGCTGCCATACTCGTTGAGGGGTCTGCTGAAAAACTGCTTTTGCCGCGCATGATCGACATATCGGCGCAGGAACTGAACAAGAAGTATTTGACAATTCTTGAGGTAGGTGGAGCTTATGGGATGCGCTTCGCCGGATTGTTGGAATTCCTCGAAATTCCCTATTTGGTCATCACCGACATCGACTCTGTCGATCCCGCGAGAAACCGGGCGAGTTGCGTCGCTACCCATCCGGGAGCCGTTTCGTCGAATGCGACTCTGGGATATTTCTTTGGAGAGAATGGAGTAGCCGCACTCTCCGCCAAAACCTTCAACAATTGTCTGCAAGCTGAAGGGATGCGTTTTGTCGCCTTTCAAAAGCCGTTAGAAGTTAACCGTCAGGGCAATGCTCAAACCTACCACGGACGAACCCTTGAAGAAGCCTTTGTCTTCGAAAACCTCGACCACTTCCATGCCGATGGACTCAGTATCGGCATTGACTTGCCGGATGGTCGAGCCGAATTGCAGGAGGCCGTCTGGCGGCGCATTAAAAGCGATACTTTCAAAAAAACCGAATTTGCCATGGATGTCCTTGCCTTCGAAATACCGGCAGGCGAGGACGAAGAAGCTAATGCGGGACAGAACAGGGACTGGAATGTCCCCCACTACATCGACGAAGGCCTAAAATGGCTGGAGACACGTCTCTCTCAAAACCAGGGAGCCGGCGAATGACAGCGACGCTCAAGTCAACTGAAGCCGATACGAAAATTGCTGAGTGCATCGCGAAGAACGTTTCTTTTTCGGTTATCGCAGGCGCCGGATCAGGCAAGACCACATCGCTCGTTGAAGCTCTGAAAGGAATTCAGAAGTCCCGTGGAAACGGGCTTCGGAAAAACGGTCAGCGCGTCGTGTGTATCACATACACAAACCGTGCCGTCGGAGTGATTTCGTCGCGACTAGGTTTCGATGACCTTTTTTACGTTTCCACTCTGCACGGGTTTCTTTGGGCAGAAATCGCGCGCTTTCAAGACGCTATTCGGGAGGCCCTTCGTGATGCGATCATTCCGCGGCATATGGAAAAGGCCCGCCAGAAAGATAATGGAGGTATGTCGCAGGCAGCGCAAAAAGCCAGGAAAGATCTGGAACGCCTATCCGCCGAACTTGCTGCGCTAAACGATCAGAAACCATCGGTCTCTTACGAAGAAACCGTTATCAGCGACTATTCGATATGTGTCCTGAACCACGATGATGTTATTGACGTCGCGGCCTATCTGATCACGAACAAACCGCTCCTACGCAAAGGCCTCGGTTTCAAATACCCCTACATTTTTGTCGATGAAGCTCAAGACACCTTTCCGCAGGTCGTAGAGGCCCTCAATGCCATGTGCGCGGGTGAAGGGTTACCCATCGTCGGGTATTGGGGCGATCCGATGCAGCAGATTTACGATAAGCGCGCCGGAGATTTTGCCGGTCCTGAAGGTTCTGAGACGATTCCGAAGGAAGAGAATTTTCGAAGCTCGACCTCCGTGATCAGTCTTCTCAACAACTTCAGAACCGATCTGAAGCAAGTTCCGGGTGGGAAGAACGTCGACGTTGAAGGAAGCGTTTTGATCACGGTCGCGCAGGCCCCTGAACCTGCTGGTCCGAGAAATACCTACACCGTCGAACAACTCGATGAAGTGACGGCAAAATTCGAAGAAACTGTAAAGAAGTGGGGATGGACAGATAATGCAACTGTGAAGAATTTATTTCTGGCTCGGCAAATGATTGCGCGCAGGCTCGGGTTTGTCACAATACACAAGTTGTTTACAGGCACTTATTCATCGTCCAGATCCCAGTCTGATTATGAAGACGGTGCGCACTATCTTCTCAAACCTTTTTTGGACGGCATTTTTCCATTGGTCGATACATCCCGCAACAACGATCCTAAGAAGCTGATTGAAACACTCCGAAGAATAAGCCCTGCTTTTGAAGACACTGGAGCGAACAAGAGCAAAACCCTCAAACAGATGCTCGAAGAAGCCTCAAAACACGCCGCTGCTTTGGCGGAAAAATGGGAAGGTAATACGGTCAAAGACATTCTGGAATACTGTAGCGCGAACGCGCTTTATCCAATTTCGGACCGCCTTGCAGGTCAGTTGGCTCGCGCTCCCCGCGAACCTTATGACTCCGGCAATGAGGATCACCAAAGGGAAAAAGGCGATTGGCTGGCTGATGAATTCCTCAAGCTGAAGGCTGACGAACTCGAAAAATACATCGATTTTTTGGATGAAAATTCTCCTTTCAGTACGCAGCACGGCTCGAAAGGCGAAGAGTATGAGAACGTGCTGGTCATGATCGACGATATCGAGGCAGCCTGGAATACCTACAGCTTTTCGAAAGTTTTGACCCCTGGTGTCGCGGGCGATCCAACCGACCGGCAGCGAGAACTCACTCAAAAACTGGCTTATGTCTGTTTTTCACGGGCGGAAGTGAACCTTAGGATCTTGATGTTTTCGAGAGACGCGGAAGCGGCCAAAAAAGAACTGGTCGAGCGCGGTCTGTTCCAGGACGGCCAGGTTTCAATTTTGTAGGTACCGGACAGATCCTTATGCAGATTCACTTTTTCACATCGATCATTTTCAGGAAGATTTGAAATCTATGCGTGTCCTCATTTCAGCCGACATTCATCTCGGGTCGCCGATCCGCTCGGCCGCGATGCGCAATCCGGATCTGGGTGACCATCTGAAACAGGCAAGTCGGGACACGTTCATTCGCATTGTTGACCTGGCAATCTCGGAAAGTGTCGATGCACTGGTTCTCGCTGGCGACATCTTTGATAATGACCAACCAGACCTGAAGTCCCGGGCATTTCTGATCTCGCAATTGGCACGCGCCGCTGACGCGGGTGTTCCCACAGTACTGATCCGTGGCAACCACGATGCCCTTCTCGATCACCGAGCCCACGGTAACCTGGGCCCGAATATTCATCTGCTGCACAAGAACGAGCCCAGCGTGGAAATCGGTGGCGTGTGGTTCCACGGACTGTCTTTCGATACGGCGCATGTCTCAAAAAGCTTCCTGCCCGACTACCCGGCGCCGGTGACTGGCCGGAAAAACGTCGGACTGATGCATACGTCGCTCGATGGCTCGCCAGGTCACGATCCCTATGCTCCCTGCTCCGAGCAGGATCTGCTGGCGCATGGCTATGACCTTTGGTGCCTCGGCCACATCCATGCCCCCTTTGAGCGCACATCAGGCCCAGTTCTCGCTGTCATGCCGGGCATTCCGCAACCACGCCACTTCGGGGAACTTACCGGCGGCACCGTCGCGATTGTCGAGCTTGATGACGACACTCCGAATATCGAACGGCATCACGTTGGACATCTGAGATTCACCGTATGCGCTCTGGATCTCAGTCAATCTTCAGATGTTCAGGAGGTGTTGAGCGCGCTTCGGTCTGCACTCCAAGGGGCGCAGCATCCCGAACACCACACAGCAGTCCGCCTGCAGGTGACCACAGGCCATCATACCGCTGAGACGCTGACAGCCCTTGCGAGCGAATTGCTCGAAAACATCGAGCGCGTATTTATCGACAAAATCAAAGTGGCCGCCCCTAAACAGCAGGTCGACGCGAAGGCGGATGACCTGGTGCGGCTGATGCGGGCCGAGCTCTCCGAACCGGGCTTCCAGCTGGCCACCAAAGAGATCCTCGAAGAGCTCAGAAACGCATTGCCCCGCGAAATCGCCGACGATTTGGCGGAAGACGCCTTGGATGACCTTTTGGAAGAGGCCATCGCTGAAGTCATGCTGTCTTTGCACTCCGGAGCCGCGGAATGAGACTGAACCGGCTTGATTTCATTCGCTATGGCCGCTTTGACGGTGCCGAAATAGTGCTCCCCCGTCCTGCCGACGGCACCCCGGACGTCACCATAATCTACGGACCGAATGAATCGGGAAAATCCACGGCCTTTAATGGGTTTCTGGAACTTCTCTTCGGTTTGAAGTCAGTCAATCACCCTTATGCGTTCAAGTTCGACCGCAATGACCTTCTGGTCGGGGCCGAACTAAACATTCCCGGGCGCGGTGTAACGGTTCTGCGCCGCAACGGCAAACGTACCCAGTCCCTGCTTGATCATCAGGACCGCCCGGTCGACCAAGCCATCCTCTCGAGTGCGCTCCATGGCCTTTCCATGGAGGGTTATGTCGAAAGGTTCTCACTCAACGATGAAGGACTCCGCAAAGGCGGTGATCGGATTGCTGAGGCAAAAGGCGACCTGGGCCAGCTTCTGCATGCAGGTGTGTCGGGCCTGACCAGCATGGCGGCGACATTGGAGGACATGAAGACCCGCGCCGATAAGTTCCATAAAAAGAGCGGCCGAGGTACAGCGCTCAAGACCGGTAAAGACCGCCTGAAAGAGATCCATCAGACACTGCGAACGGAACGTTTCACACCGGATAGGGAGCGCGCCCTTCGGAAAGACAAGGAGACAGCTCAAAAGGCGTTCGAACAGGCGGACGCCGATCTTACGCGGGCCAGAAAACGACAGGCAGCGGGAGCGGCGGCGCAGACCTGGTACGACAAATCGGAAGAAAATCGGAAAATCAACGAGTCTCTTGCCGGTTTTCCGGAAGGTTCGAGTTTGAAGAAGGGCACAGATGGACAGGTCGCCACACTCGTGACAACCCTGTCGGAGAAGGCAGAGAGTATCGCAAGCGCCGATGACAGAATTGCGCGCCATGAAACGGTCATTTCAGAAAACGAGGCGGACCCGGCCGCCGGTCATCTCGTTGCGGAACTCGCAGAGCTAGATCAAATCAGGATCGACGGGGCTTCCCTCACCTCGCGGGCGGATACAGCCAGATCGGATCTGGAAAAGCGCACCGGTGAACGCGATGACGCGGCACGCCAGATAAAACAGATTCTGACGGTGTTGGCGGTACCTGACGAACCTGCAGAGGCCTTGGTCCTGACGACCGAAGAACTGGAGACACTCGCAGAGGCGGTACAGGCGTGTCAGACCACTGAAGGAGAGCTGCGAGCGGCATCAAACGTGTTGAAGACCGCACGCGATCAGTTGGGCGATGCTCCAACCGAACCGAAGGACCTGTCTCACCTGCAGATGGCGTATGACGCATGTCAGAAAGTGTCAGACGTGTCAGGCCTTGAACATAACCTCGGATCGGAACGCGCCCGGCTTGCAAAAGCGGTGTCCGGACTGCCTGCCTCCTGGCAGACACTTATCGAGAACGGTCTTCCTGCCCGTGAAAGTCTCGATGAGGTCCTCAGGGAATGGAACACCCTGACTGCCAACATCGCTTCTGCCACAGAAGACCTGGAAGGACGCGAAACGGACTACAAAGCTGCGCGCGCGAAACGCGAAGCCGACGAAAGCGCACCGGATTCGATTGACGCGGCAGCAACGGAAGAAACGCGTCGTCAGCGTGACACAGCCTGGCAGTCACATCGTAGCAGTCTCTCCGACGAAACCGCGGAGCGTTTTGAGGAGGCCATGTATGCTGATGATGGCGCCCGAACGAATTATCTGATGGGCACGGAGGCGCGAAAACAGCTTGCGAACTCGCGCACACAGGAAAGCGCCGCAAAAGCCGCACGTGACACAGCAAAAGACAAGCTCGAAGTACTGATCGGGAAACGCGACGCCTTGGCGAAGCGTGTGGTCTCACTTGCGAGGGCCCTTGGCTTTCCCGACGATACGGAACCGGCTGCGTTTGCCGCAAGACTTACAGACCTGACGGCATCGGCTGAGATCGCAACTGAGGTCACGATTGCGGAGAATGCCCTGGAAGACCGAACCAAGCGCCGCAAGGCAGCCTTTGACGATCTGTTCGCCGCAGCCCGCCTTGTCGACATCGAGGGTGAAGAAAGTGACCTTCCTGAGCGGGTTGGCAAGGCTCTCACACTTCAGGAAAATGTCCGTCAGACATGGGAGAACTGGCGTCGCGGGGAACGTAACATTGCCGACTACGAAAAAGCCGAAACTCAAGCCGAGACTGATCATAAGGCGGCCCTGAACCGACTGGAAACGCTGACCTCGGCGTTGCCTCTTCCTGATCGCTCGGCCGCCGGCGTAAAGACAGCGCTGCCGCAGCTGCGCACGCTGCAACAGCTTCAAAGCAATCACAAAAGCCTGGCTGGACGTGTTGAAGCCCTCGAACGCGCCGTTTCAACCCTGGCAAAGAGCGCCGCACGATTGGCAGAGATCCTCGGGGAGCCTTTCAATCTGAAAGACGATCCCCTCCCCATCATCAATCGCGCTCGTGCGCGAGTAACCAAAGCCGCTGAAGCGGATCGGGTGAGAAAACGAGAAGAGGAGCTTCTCGACGAAGAGGTCACAGGCCGAAAGCGTGCGCTAACTGCCCGCGACAAAGCGCAAACCCGGTTGGACGAGCTGTTTGAAGGACAAGGCGGTGAAGATCTTTCACCGACGGAGCGCGTGGCGCTTCTGGCTGAACGCGACGAGTTGCGCAAAGACCGGGCCAATGCGGACAACAGCCGCAATCAGGCGCGCGACGGCGTGGATCGTACGCTCTTTGATGAAGAGCTGACGCGATTACCCGATGTAACGCGAGAAGCGGAACTGCAGCAAGAACTTGATGATGCGCAAACGGCACGAGATGCCGCTTTGAAGGTATGTAATGAAAAAGAACGCCTCTATGAGGAAGCCTACAACGCCGCTGACAACAGCGATCTGATCACGGATCAGGCCACAATCCTCGAAGAGTTGCGAAACGGTGCACGGCAGGCGGCTGTCGCAAGGCTCGGGATCCTGGCAGCGAGGGGTGCCTTGAAGCGCCTGGCTGCTGAACGAAGCAGCGCAATGCTGAAAGACGTGGAAGAAGCCTTTGTCACCATGACATCCAAGGAATGGGAAAAAGTCGTGGTATGGAGTGAGACCGAGGGCGAGAAGCTGGTCGGCATCAAACCCGGCGGCGACCCCGTGAAGGTGGAAAATATGTCCACCGGAACCATGGGCCAATTGTATTTTGCCCTGCGTCTGGCCGGTTACCGCAGCTTCGCGCGCGATCCGGGCCCCCTCCCCATGGTTCTCGACGATATTATGGAAACCTTCGACGATACCCGCGCATCTGCCGCATTGAATCTCTGTGCCGAGATCGGACGGAGCGGTCAGGCAATCATTTTCACGCACCATGCGCACCTGGTGGAGCTTGCTCGCAAGAGCATTCCGGGTGTTTCCGTCGTGGAGATGCCGCATTAGCATCCCGCTGTTCACTCTTTCACCTGAAGTCTGATGACTATGAAACAGCTCTTCAAAAAATATGGACCGCTTTGGTTGTCGGCAAAGACCTGGACGATTGTCGGAGGCGCTGCCGCGATTTTCTCGCTGTTGTTGAGCGCCATGTTCTTCTGCTCAGGCGCTGCATTGACAAAGCGCACGCTGATATCAGGGCTCGCACTTCAAGCTCATGAAGACGTTTACAATTTTCTTGCCCAAGTGAACGAACACTACAGCGGAAATCGCGATTCCGAAGGTCGGTTTCTTGTCAAACCGGGGGATGACATCGCGCCGGAGATTCGCATTGCGCTTGTCCAGGCAGAAGGAGCAATCGCACGGGCAAAGATTGTCGACGATGCCGATATCAGTGCCTGTCTTGATGCAATGTACTATTTGATGGGGAGCTTGGTTGAAGCGCCTATGTTTCAAGGAATTGATTTCAGCATTGAGGAGTACGTCTTGGAGCTGGACGGCTTTCCCGACATGGTGGGGCGCTATCTTGAAGGCAAACAGATGACTGAAGAGCAAACCCGGACATCTCGTTCTACTTCCGTTTCTGAATGTGGGCCAATGCGCTTCGACCTTCCCGGTATACAAAAACTTGGAACGAGCCCCAATCCTTGAGCTGAACAATGGACGGTCCAGCCAGCATCATTGGAATGTGACACGCAACGTGTCACCCTCCAATCAGGATTAAATCGTGCTCAAGTTCGGTGATGTCGCCACCTAGCACCACGTCGCGACTAAGCCGTTCGTAGTCGATGTAGAACGCAAGGTTTGGCCTGCTGTCGGTTTCGTGGACGCCGAGTTAAGCTAATCCTACATCGTTTTCAAGTTCCATTGGCTTACATGGGGACTGTCCGCTTTTGGGGCCCTTCCCTGACCCCTCAAACGACTGAAATGCGGGCGCGAAGCAGAAGTTGATTGAAGGGCTAGCCAACATCGGCTTAGGGTAGAAAGTGACGATACGCTTCTTCAGTCCTGCACCACTGGAACCGGTCTCATCTATTGTGAGCCAAGCGGGATTTTCGATCTCAGACAATGGAATCCCAAATCCCGGATAATCTCGCGACCGAGCGCCGATGATCTGCTCATCGGAAAAACGCGAAGGGCTTCATGTCAGTTTCCTCCCTCCAACAGCAGACTTACCACCAAGGGAGGGCGCTTCGGGGCGGTGCACGTCAATAAGCAATTCGCTCCAAGTGAACTTCTTCGGGCTGGATTAGGTTTCCGTCCCGATTTGGGCTACTTGTCAATAGGCCCCGGCAGAATGGGCAACGGGGCGTCCCTCTCCGCTATTGTCGCAGCGATACATTTGCCGTTACCGAGGTTACCAGAGCGCTCCAGGCCACGATCGAAGCCCCAGATTTAGGCGTCGATCCCCACCGCTTCCCGCTGCTCTTGCCAATCGAGTGGCATATCGATGCGCTTGACGAGGCCGTCGACGGTGAGGTCGGGCGGGTGCGTGCCGGCAAGAATCGCCTCGACGATGTCGGGGGCGAGGAAGGCGAGCGGGAGAAGATGGCTGATGTAGCGGTCGGTCACACCCTCCGCCTTTGCGATCTGGGCAAGCGAAGCGGCCCGGCCAGTTACGAGATCGTCGAACCATTTGTGCGCGCGGGCGAGTGCCTTCACGAGCGCCGGATCGGCTTGTTGGGGCGCGTTGATGCCCGGTGCTTGGATTACAAGGCGTTTCTCGACGCCGCGGCGTTTTAGACGCAGCGGGACGAAGTGCTCGATGGTTGCCGTTTCCTCTCCGGTGAGCGGCGCCAAGGTCAAGGCGAGCGTGATGCCGTTTGACAAAAGCGTCACGTGCTCGACCAGTCGCAGGACATTATCGCGCCATTGGCCTGCCGCCTCCATCAGCCTTGGAAGAGCTTCGAGAGACACGCCCGCGCACCGAGCCGCACCAGTAGGACCGGAGGGATCATCCAACAGGTTCCGAACAGCACCCTCGACGATGCGTTCAAGCTCGCGCGCCGGCAAGCGCCAGTCTTCCCGGTTCGACGGGCCGTTGCCGCGTACCGAACCGGAGATCAAATGTCGGGAGACATAGTAACGGTAGCGGCGGCCCGACTTCACGGCGTGTGAAGGCGTCAGCGGCTCGCCCGCCTCGTCGAAGAGCCTGCCAGCCAGCGGACTTGGCGCCGTTTTGCGCGGGACTTTCAGGCGCGCGCTGCCGTTCTCCTTCAGCTGCGCCTGCACCGCCTGCCAGGTTTCCGGGTCGACGATCGCCGGATGCCGACCCTCGAACACCTCGCCTTTGTGCGTGATGCAGCCGATGTAAAGCGGATTGCTCAGGATACGGTAGATATGCCCGCGGCTCAGGGAACGCCCGCCACTCGTTCGCCCCCTGGCGCTGGTGAAGACCTTCGAGACAAGGCCGCGGCGATCGGCCTCTTCCTTGACCCGTGGCACGGAGCCGAATTCCAGATAAAGACGATAGATCGTCCGGATCGTCGCGGCCTCGGCTTCGTTGATGGTTAGCGTGCGGCCATCGACCTCGTAGCCAAGCGGCGTCGGCCCGCCCATCCACATGCCTTTTCGCTTGGAGGCGGCGATCTTGTCGCGGATGCGTTCGCCCGTTACCTCGCGCTCGAACTGGGCAAAGCTCAAAAGCATGTTGAGCGTCAGCCGCCCCATCGACGTGGTGGTATTGAACTGCTGGGTAACCGAGACGAACGACACGCCATTGGTATCGAAGATGTCGACGATCCTGGCGAAGTCGGGAAGCGAGCGCGTCAGGCGGTCGACCTTGTAGACGACGATAATATCGATGCGCCCCGCTTCGATGTCGGCCAGCAGCCGTGTCAACGCCGGTCGGTTCATCGAGCCGCCTGAGAAGCCGCCGTCGTCGTAGACTTCCGGCAGGACCCGCCAGCCTTCGCCGGCCTGGCTTGCCACAAAGGCTTCGCAAGCTTCCCGCTGGGCATGCAGCGAGTTGAAGGCCTGGTCGAGCCCCTCCTCCGATGACTTGCGGGTGTAGATAGCGCAGCGCCGAGCTCCCGTCTTACCGGCTGCCACGGACGCGCTCCTTCAAGCCGAAGAACACCGGGCCCGACCAGGGCGTGCCGGTGATCTCGCGGGCGACCGCCGACAAGGAACGGAACGATTGTCCGCGATAGACGACTTCGCGTTCCAGAACGATCGCCTCGTGCATCTCGCCCTGCCATTCCCGCAACAGCCGGGTTCCGGGCTTTATCTTGATGGATGCAGGTTTGGGCACCCGCCCGGCGGCAAGATCCGCGCCGAGGCGCTTAAGCCGCCGACGGGTGGCAGGGGACACTCCGCCGAAGGCCATCTCTTGCAGACGATGGGCGATGGCACGGATCATGATGAGCCGCCCCAGTCGCTTGGGCGGCGGTGCCCCGTAAAGCTCCTGCCAGCGGGTTTTGAGATCTTCGGGCGGAAATTCTGGCAGGTGCGCCAATTCCTCGCGCACCTGCTGTTTGCTGATGGATTTGCGCCGGCGCATGGTTCAAGCCTTCCCGGCGCTCCGGTAGACACGCCCGCGTCCCTCGACCAGCCTGGACGTGACAGTAAGGCCCAGCTTCTTCTTGAGACTGCCGCTGATCGCGCCGCGCACCGAGTGGGCCTGCCAGCCGATCGCCTCCACGGCCTCGGCGATCGTTATCCCCTCTTCGCGCTCCAGCAGATCGATCAGGCGAGCGAGCTTCGTTCCAGGGCGCACGGTGGGCGTGATGTTGGATTCCACATTGTCCGCCGCTGCAAGCTCGCCTCGGGGATCACGGGCGGCCGCGTTTCCTGCTTCTGGCATCGCAGAGGCATTGGCTGCGCACTCTAACTCCTCGGTGGCGGTATCGGCGTTGCCCGCTTCTACACCGATCGCCTCCAGACCGGCATCCGTGATGACGAGCGCCTGACGGACGCCCACCACCTCGCGCCATGCCTCCTCCCCGCGCTGCGCCGGACGTTCGACCACAAAGCCGCGTTTCAAGAGACTTTCAAAGACGACCCGGGCCGCACCTTTGTTCAAGGACAGCGATGCCGGCAGAGGCAGCAGGGTTCCTTCCTCCCGCTGAGTGGCCGCCGACAAAATGACAAGTTGGGTATCGGTAAGTCTGGACATGATTGCCTCCGGGCGTATCGGAGCCACTGCAATCGCGGCCCTCCCACTGCCCGAAGCCCCGAACATCCGGCCGGTCGGGGCGGTCCGAGGGCAATTTCAGCTGTCACAACAGCATGCATGCTTGGCGCCGCGATGAAGTCCAGACCTTTCTCGCAGCGTCTCGGATCTTTTGCCCGATATCTGGAATCAATCAGACAGCGCCCGGAACACCGGCGACAAGCTCAAGCGTTCCCGGCAAGTAATAAGCCGCGTGCTTGCCCCATTGTCGCGCGCCGCGTCTTCGCCTCGGAACCTGTGGGATACGTAAACAGTCCTCTCACTCCTCGCGGAAAGCATGCGCGACCTGGTCGAGCAGCGGTTTGACGAGGTAGGAAGGGACGATGCGCTTCACCCCGCATGAAGCCTCAACCTCACGCATGAGGCGCGTCAACAGCACGAAATACAGAACCGGTCACAAAGGCCTGAGGTAAGACGCGAAACCACGGAAGTCCCGACGGGGAGCAGAACAAACATCATCGCGCGGTGGGCCTGATCCGGAGAGGCAAAGCATCCCTTCACGCATGAAAATGCCAACCCGCCTTTCTTCGGCAACTTCGTCGAAATCGGTTCCCGTTGCCTCCGGCACGGCCTGCTTGCCAGTGACGGCATGCCAACGGGCGAGGATCGTGCCGCAACAGGCGGTGTCGTATTCGACGATCCCTGCCTGTCTGCTGCAGCTTTCTATGATAATCAGCGCCGTGCAGGAACCCTTCTGCAGCCGGACAGACGGGAGGGGCCTCATCCATGCCGCCTGCCGCTCCTTCTTGCTACTGCACTGTCGCGGGCTTGGGCAGGGGCGCCATGTCGGCGACGGAGACCACCCGGCGCACCTCGTCCGACTTGAAACCGATCATCATCGGCTTCTTAACGCCGGGAAGCGCCACCACGTCGTAAAGCTCGGTGACGACGCCATGAAGGCGCGCCCAATGCGCCACATCGCCCGTCTTCAGGTCCACCACGTAGATCGCGCAGCGCGGTTCCACCTTGCGCGCGGCCAAGGCATCATCCAGCGCGAGACCGGAGAAGGTCTT
>NZ_WUMV01000008.1 GCF_009826895.1 Stappia sediminis
TCCCGGTCCAATAACAAAATTTTCCGAAACTCCGCTGCGTGCATTAACACGTATTTTTTGAACGAACAATTACACTGCAAGGTATAATTGTGCGATAAGGTCAATGAGCGCGGGATTTAGTTTTAAATTCTTGTTAAAGTTGTATTTTTGGCTGACGCTTCATTGACATTTAGAATTCGCGGGCTGGCTACTGCCATCGGGCGTTCACCGGCAGCACATATACATATGGGCGATTCGCCTGCGAACCTCAGACACGGGAATCATGGAACACAACAACCTGAAGGATGCCATCACCTGACACTCGATCCCGAACGGAAAGGCAAGGGTGACGGCGGAATGCAATCCCCAAGGCAAAATGACATCTTCAATAGTCTGACAGACGACGGCGGAGAAAATGCCGGAGCATGCCCGCCCCGAAACCAATACTCCGCTCTCCGTCATGATCCGGTTTGACCGGTGGATCAAAATCGCCGGCCAAGTGGCGCTCCGGTCCACCCTGTCCATCCGTCGTCCACGCGACCACATGGCCGCCGTCGGCAAGGTGGCAAGCGAGGGCCAATCCTGATGGTCCGCCGTGGTGGTGTTGACCGAACGGTCGCCATTGGAAATTCTCCATCACGTCCCGTCCGGCAAACGCCCGCCGGCAGGCAAAATCGGTAAAACGAACAAGGCTTGGGAAAAGGACGCACATCCGCTCGCCCACCGCATGGCGCCGTCCGCGCGCCAGCCCTCAGCGCCGGTCACATCGGGAGCTCAATCAGAAATTGCGCCCCACCCCGCATGCAACTTCAACCACGGTCTGGTGTCGCATCAACCAAACCCGAAAACCGAACAATCACAGACGCTTGAGACCAAACGCAAAACCGCGAAAACCCCAACGGAAACCATCAAACCAATCGCAAGGGCGCCATTCCTATTGCAACTCGCTACCGCCCGCGTTTGGATCGCAGGCCCGTAAACAAGACTGCTCACGGACTTCATGAAAATACGATTGTTTTCGTCATATTCGACGTTTTGATACTGATTGATATACAGTAAGTTCCCGAAACTGTTCCAACATGAGTTTTGCAGCGGCAAATGCGCATGGATCCGGACGCAAGCAAGTTGGATGAAGAGCGCGCCGCGTTCGATCGGCTCCAGAAGAAATTCGCGGGACAATACAGGCGTGTCTTCTCGGATCCGCTCCATCCGCGAACGATTGTGGTCCTTCCAAGCCTTACGCTGGATCAGAATGTATTGTCGGGGATTTCGGGCGTTCACCATTACGAAGAACGCATGCTCTGCTTGCTGCTTCTCCTGAAATTTCCCAAGGCTCGAGTGATATATTTATCGAGCCAGCCGATCGCCGACGAAATCATCGACTATTATCTTCACCTGTTGCCCGGCGTGCCTCACCGTCATGCCGCGAAACGGTTGACGCTGTTTCCCTGTCACGATGTATCGAGCCGCCCGTTGACCACGAAGATCCTCGAGCGGCCAAGGCTCCTCTCGCGCATCAAGGGCCTTATCGACGATCCCGCAACCACGCATATGGTCTGTTTCAACGTATCGCCGTTGGAGCGCCGGCTTGCCGTCGAACTCGGCATCCCGATTTATGGCTGCGATCCCGACCTGCTTCCGATCGGCTCCAAGAGCGGCGGGCGTAAGCTCTTCCGCGAAGCGGGGGTCACGATCCCCGACGGGTTCGAGGACTTGCGGGATGCGAAAGACGTAAGTGTTGCGCTGGCGGAACTGAAAGCCAGGTATCCGGCGATGCGCAAGGCCGTTGTCAAGCTGAACGAAGGATTCTCGGGAGAAGGAAATGCGCTTTTCAACTTCGATCATCTATCGCAAGGTGCCGGGCTTTCCCGGTCGATAGAAGAACAGCTTCATACCCTCAAATTCGAGGCCGGGAGCATGAATTGGGAGACATACTCCGGCAAAATCGGCGAGATGGGCGCAATCGTCGAGGTGTTCATCGGCGGGCGGGACAAGCGTTCCCCGTCCTGCCAGTTTCGAATAGACCCGCTTGGTGCGCTGAATTTCATATCGACGCACGATCAGGTTCTGGGAGGCTCCGGCGGACAGGTTTTTCTTGGCTGTACTTTCCCCGCGGATCCGGCCTATTGCGCCAGCCTGCAGGAGGAAGGGCTGAAAGCCGCGAAGGCGCTGAAGGATAAGGGTGTGCTTGGCCGGTTCGGGGTGGATTTCATAACGCAGAGGCATGGCGACACCTGGACACACCACGCGATAGAAATAAATCTGCGCAAGGGCGGTACGACCCATCCATTTACAATGCTGCAATTCCTGACCGCCGGCCATTACGACACCGATCAAGGCCAATATTTCACCCCGGACGGGCGCTCACGATTTTACTATGCCACCGATAATCTTGAATCTTCCAACTATCGCGGACTTACGCCGGAAGACCTGATCGATTTTTCGGTTCGAAACGGTTTCCATTTCGACGGCGCAACGCAACGCGGCATCGTTTTCCACCTTATCGGCGCATTATCCGAATTCGGAAAACTGGGAGCGATATGCATTGCCGAAAGCGCGCCGCAGGCCGTCGACCTTTATCGCGACATGGTTTCCAGGCTGGAGCACGAAAACACCGCGAACGACGAAAACGCAAACTCTCCGGCGAGTTGAGGCATTTTTATCCGGCCGGCATTGCGGTGGTCCGGTTTCTCGTTTCGGCTGGAGCGCTTTCCGCGAAAGCGTCCTTAAAGGCGGACGAGCGTCGCTCTGCCTTCGACGGAAGCTTTACGCACGGCCGCATCTGCCACCGCGAGGTCTTGCAGCCCGACGCCCGTGCCGTCGAACAGCGTAATCTCGTCATCGCCCTTTCGCCCTGCATGCACACCATTGATGACATCGCCAAGCGGCGTGATGTCGGCTTCCTCTATGAGGCCTGCCGCGACAGCATGCTGCGCCTCGCCGATGGTGATCGACTGGGCAACCTCATCGGTGAAAACGCCTGCGGTAGCGACAAGCCCGGCATCCACCTCCTGCTTGCCTTTGGTGTCCGTCCCCATGCAGGCGATATGCGCACCCGGCTTGATCCATTCGCCGCGTAACAGCGGCTCGAAGGATGAGGTGATGGTGATGATCACGTCCGCCTGTCGGCCCAGCTCTTGAAGCGTGACGCCTTCGAAGGAAAGCCCCAGTTCCCCGGCAACCGTCACAAGACTTTCCAGCTTTTCCGGGCTGCGGTTCCATGCGACCACCTTCTCGAAATCGCGTTGCTCCGCAGCCGCTCGCAACTGGAAGGCCGACTGGTGACCGGCCCCAACGATGCCGAGCACTTTCGCATCCTGCCTGGCAAGATGGGCGATTGAAACGGCCGAGGCCGCCGCCGTGCGCACCGCCGTCAGATAATTGCCGCCGACAACCGCCTTCAGCCTGCCCGTGTCCGGATCGAACAGGAGTACGGAGGACTGGTGGTTCGTCAGCCCGCGCGCCGAATTTCCCGGCCAGTAGCCGCCGGACTTCACGCCCAGCGCCATGCCCGCACGGTCGAAGCCGGATTTGAATCCATAAAGCGCATCGGCATGACCGAGGGCTTCGCGAACGACCGGGAAGTTGCGGGCCTCGCCCCGCGCCATCGCCGCGAACACGCCCTCCACCGCCTTGAAGGCTTCCGCGCGCCCGACGAGCTTTTCACAAACCTCCTCGGACACGATCAGGATTTCGTGCCTGCCGGCCGGGGCGACGTCATTCATGGTTCGTCTCCTTCATGATGCGCCATGAACCCACGTTCAGTAAGCCTTGCCACGCGCGGAAACCGGCCAGAGCGTTTCCACTTTCCCGTTGCGGACGCCGACATACCAGTCATGCACGTTGCACGTCGGGTCGCAGTGACCGGGCACGAGCTTCAGCTTCTCGTTGATCTTCAGCGCGCCGTTCGGGTCGGAGATGACGCCATGCTCGTCGGAGCATTTGACGTATTCGACGTCGTTTCGGCCAAAGACGTAAGGAAGACCGCTGTCGACGGACTGCGCCTTCAGCCCGGCATCGCAGATCGCCTTGTCGGGCTTCGCGTGGCTCATCACGGAAGTCAGGATGAACAGGGAGTTCTCGAACTCCGATATCCGGTCGCCTTTTTCGTCACGGATACGCTGGTAATCGGCATCCATGAAGGCGTAGGAGCCGCATTGCAGCTCGTTATAGACGCCGGAATTCCCCTCGAAATAGTAGGAGCCAGTACCGCCGCCGCCGACGATGTCGCACTCAAGGCCTTCCGCCTTCAGGAGATCGATGGACTCCTTGACCATGGCGACCGCGATATCGATCTTCTCCTTGCGGTCCTCGTAGTTTTCCATGTGCTGCATCGCTCCCTGATAGGCCTGGATACCGGAGAACTTGAGCCCTGGTGCCGCCTCGATCGCCTTCGCCAGTTCGACGACCGGCTGACCGGCACCAACGCCGCAGCGCCCGGCACCACAGTCGATTTCCACCAGGCATTCGATTGTCGTGCCGTGCTTCACCGCCGCTGCGGAGAGATCGGCGACGTTGTCGATATCGTCGACGCACACGATCGTCCGCGCGCCCAGCTTCGGCATACGCGCCAGCCGGTCGATCTTGGCGGCATCCCGCACCTGGTTGGAGACGAGGACATCCTTGATGCCGCCGCGCGCGAAAACCTCCGCCTCGCTTACCTTCTGGCAGCACACGCCGACGGCATCGCCGAGTTTTTCCTGAAGGAGCGCGATATCGACGGACTTGTGCATCTTGCCGTGAACGCGGTGGCGCACGCCCATGTCGCGGCAGAAGGCGGCCATCGCCTTGATGTTGCGCTCCAGCGCATCGAGATCCACCACAAGGCAGGGCGTCTGGATATCCGCCTCGTCCATGCCCGGAAGCGCCGGGACGTCGTAGCCGACTTCGAGGTTTTCAAGCTTCGTCTGCATGTTCATATCCTACGTCCTCAGCCTTGCATCCAGGGCAGCTTGTCGAGATCGACATTGCCGCCGGTGATAATCACGCCCACGCGCTTGCCGCGATAGACGGACGGGTTCCTCAGGATCGCGGCAAGCGGCACCGCGCTGCTCGGTTCCATGACGATTTTCATCCGTTTCCAGATGAGCTTCATCGCGTCGACGATTTCCTGCTCCGATACGGTCTGGATGTCGCTCACGTACCTGGAAACGAAATGCCAGGTGTATTCCTTGAGCGGTACCTTCAGCCCGTCGGCCACCGTCTCGGGGGCGTCGTCGGCGATGATGTAACCGGCGCGAAAGCTGCGCGCGGCATCGTCCGCCTGTTCGGGCTCGGCGGCATAGATCGCAATGTCGGGCGCGATAGTCGAAAGCGTCAGGCAGGTGCCGGACACCATGCCGCCGCCGCCGATCGGCGCGACGACCGCATCGAGCCCGGGAACATCCTCGACGAGTTCCTTCGAGCATGTACCCTGACCGGCGATAACCCGTGGATCGTTATAGGGATGGACGAATTCCGCTCCCGTCTCTGCGACGACTTCCGCGAAGACCGCCTCGCGGCTCGACGTCGAGGGTTCGCATTCCACGATCCTTCCGCCGTAGCCGCGCACCGCGTCCTTCTTCGCCTGGGGTGCGGTATGCGGCATGACGACGGTGCAGGGAATGCCCCGCCGTCCGGCGGCATAAGACAGCGAAAGCGCGTGGTTGCCGGAAGAATGCGTGGCAACGCCGCGCGCCGCCGTTTCCTCGTCCAGGCCGAAGACGGCGTTCGACGCGCCGCGCACCTTGAAGGCGCCCGCCTTCTGAAAGTTCTCGCATTTGAAGAAAAGCTCTGCCCCTGTAAGCTCGTTGATCATCGTGCTCGTCAGAACGGGCGTGCGATGGATATGGGGCTCGATCCGGCGGTGCGCGTCGAGAACGTCGTCATAGGTCGGCAGCGCCAGCCCGGTTTCCGCTGTTTTGCTCAACATCGTCATGCCTCACGCAGCCTTGGTCTGAACGGAACCGCAGCTCGTACGGTAGTATTCTTGCGCCGCGGCGACACCCGAACCGATGCGGATCGGAAAGCCGAGATCGGCCATCACCATTTCCGCCGTTGCAATGCCGGAAAGCGCCATCACGTCCGTCATCGAACCTAGATGGCCGATGCGGAAGACCTTGCCGGCCACCTCGCCGAGGCCGACGCCGAAGGCGACGCCATATTTCTCCGCCGCATGGGTCACGACCCGCGTGCCGTCGAAACCGCTCGGCACGACGATTGCGCTGACGGTATCGGAATAAAGCTTCTGCTCCTTCGCGCAGAGCTTTAGCCCCCAGGCCGAAACAGCCTGCCGCACGCCCTCGGCGATGCGGAAATGGCGGGCGAATACATTATGCAGCCCTTCCGTCTCAAGCATGCAGATCGAACGGTCGAGACCGCGAATGAGGCTCACTGGCGGCGTGTAGGGAAAGCCGCCGCTTGCGTTTAGCTTCAGCATGTCGCGAAAGTCGAAGTAGCAGCGCGGGCATTTTGCGGAAGCCATCGCCAGCTTCGCCTTCGGGCTGATAGCGAGAATCGACAGTCCCGCAGGCAGCATGAAGCCTTTCTGCGATCCGGTTATCGCGATGTCGACGCCCCACTCGTCCATGCGGAAATCCATCGAGGCGATGGAGCTGACACCATCGACGAACAGCATCGCCGGATGTCCCGCTGCATCGATCGCCCGGCGAACCGCCGAAACGTCGCTGCGCACGCCCGTCGCCGTTTCGTTGTGAGTGACAAGAACCGCGCGGATCTCATGGTTGCGGTCCGCCGCGAGCGCTTCTTCGAAGGCCCCAGTCGGCGCGCCCTTGCCCCATTCTTCCTCGATCACCTGGACGTTGAGCCCCTGGCGCTGGCAAAGATCGATCCAGCGATGGGAGAACATGCCGTGGCGCGCGGCGAGCACCTTGTCGCCCGGCGACAGCGTATTGGTGACGGCCGCCTCCCATGCGCCGGTTCCCGTTCCGGGGAAAAGCAGTGTTTCGCCCTGTTTCGTCATGAAGACGCGTTTCAATCCGGCAAGCACGGGTGCGAGCATTTCCTGGAACACGGGCGAGCGGTGGTCGATCGAGGGATAGTCGACCGCCCTGCGCAATTCTTCGGGGATATTTGTGGGACCTGGAATGAAAACCGGGTTCTGCGTGGACATGATCTGCCTCCGTAGCGCCACTTGTCCGGCGCGATGAGCTTGTGAAGAAGCTAACCTTGCGTCGCCCGATGTGCAATTTTTTTGAAAAAGTTTTTCATAATTTGAGTTTTTGCTCTACCATTTAGAAATTACTACACTTTCTATTTTTTCATATGGTGAAAATAGATTTCATAATACAAAGGAACAAGGCTGAGGAACCATGACGAACCGCACCCGTGGCCGCCCGAAGGCCTTTCACGACAAGTCGCAAGGCGCGATAATACAGTCGCTCGACCGGGCGCTCGACGTTTTGAAAATCGTCGCCTCGGGCTCTGGAATGTCGCTGACGGAAATCGCGCGCGCCGGCGATCAGTCGCAGGCCACCTGCTACCGTATCCTGACGACGCTTTCCAAGCACCGGATCGTGGAGTTCGACGAGACAAGCCAGCTCTGGCACATCGGGCTTGAGGCGTTCCGCATCGGCATGAGCTTCCTCGGCCGGACCCGCCTTGCCGAGCGAAGCCGCCCGGTCATGCAGCGGATCATGAACGAGACTGGCGAAACGGCGAACCTTGCGATTCTCGACCGCAGCGAGGTTATCTTCGTCAGCCAGATCGAGACGCACGAGCCGATCCGCGCCTTTTTCAGGCCGGGCACGCGCGGTCCCGGACATGCGTCCGGCATCGGCAAGGCGATCCTGGCCTTCCTGCCGGAAGAGCAGGTCAGGAAACTCATGGCGGAGGATCTGCCGCGC
Source organism: Stappia sediminis (assembly GCF_009826895.1). Classification (GTDB taxonomy): domain Bacteria; phylum Pseudomonadota; class Alphaproteobacteria; order Rhizobiales; family Stappiaceae; genus Hongsoonwoonella; species Hongsoonwoonella sediminis. The sequence goes on from NZ_WUMV01000008.1 coordinate 7,824, forward strand.
TTCACCGATACGACCATCACCGCTCGTGAAGATTTCATGGCCGAGCTTGCCGAAATCCGGTCTCGCGGTTTCGCCGTCGACAACGAAGAACGCACGGAAGGAATGCGCTGCATCGCCGCTCCGGTCTTCAATGCCTACGGGGAAGCGGTCGCCGGCGTTTCCCTGTCCGGCCCGTCGGTGCGCGTCAGGCCTGGAAGGGATCTTGAATTCGGCGCGCTCATCCGCCGTGCGGCCGATGAGATCACGCGTTCCACCGGCGGCATTCTGCCGGTTACCGCGTGAGCCTGCGTGTCCGCTTTGACCTGTTGCCGACCTTCTCGAGTTCGCAGCGCTGGCGAAGCATCAGGTGGAATATCTCGTAATCGCGGTCGTACGCCTCGCGCAAGGCTGCGTTCGGCAGGCGCGTGCGGTAGGACCGGCGCATGGACCGGCAGGCTTCGGCAAGGCTTGAATAGGTGCCGGCTGCGCTCGCCGCGGCCATGGCCGTGCCAAGAAGCACGGCATCCTCCGTCTCGCTTTGGCGCACGGTGCGCCCGGTGGCATCGGCATAAAGCTCCATAAGGAGCGGATTTCGCGTGTGTCCGCCCGTGACGTGCAGATAGGTGATATCCATGCCGCCGCCGTTCAGGTGGTCGAGGATATGGCGCAGGCCCAGCGCGATGGAAACGGCGGTGCGCCAATAAAGCCGGCACAGGCCGTCGAAGCTCGCATCGAGCGAAAGCCCGCTGATGACGCCCCTTGCATGGGGATCGCCGGAGGGCGAACGATTGCCGTGAAAATCGGGCAGTACGTGCAGGTCGGCCGCGAAATCCTGGCCGGCGTGCAATCTGAGTTCCCTTATCCGGTGGACGATGCGCTCATGCATCCGGGCATCCGGTTCGCCGCCTGCACCATGGATGCGAATGATGTGGTCGAGCAGGGCTCCGGTTGCCGATTGCCCGGCCTCATAGAGCCACAGGCCCGGCAAGGCGGCCTCAAAATAGGGACCCCAGACGCCCGGTGCGAAATGCGCCGAGCTTGAAAAGCCCATCACGCAACTGGACGTACCGGCGATCAGCGCAAGGCTGCGCTCGATTTCGCCCCCCTCATAACCGCCGATCACGCCAAGCGAGCCCGCGAACGCGTCGATCAGACCGGTCGCGACCTGGCACGCTTCGCTCAGACCCAATTCCGCTGCCGCTTCGGCTGTCAGCGTGCCGATGGCGGCTCCGACCGGTACGGTGTCATGCGGCAGTCCGCCGCGCTCGATCAAGTCCTCCAGCCCGACCTTTTCGAAGAAATCCTCCTGCCACCCGCTGTCGTGCGAAAGATACGTCCATTTGCTCGTCAACGTGCAGCGCGAACGATCGTCCCGCCCGCTCGCCCGCCAGGTTAGAAAATCCACGAGATCGAAGAGCTTGCCGCAGGTTTCCCATACATCAGGCAGGTTGCGCTTAAGCCATATGAGCTTCGGCGTTTGCATTTCGGGCGACATCGCGCCGCCTAGGTGATCGAGAACGCGGTGGCCGGTCGCGGTGCATTCATCGGCCTCCGATATCGCCCGGTGATCGAACCAGGCGATTGTATCGCGCGCGGCATCTCCGGATGGCGAGATGCTGACCTTCCCACCATCGCTCCGCCGTGCGACGAGGGAACATGTCGCATCGAAGGCGATACCGGATATGTCCTGCGCCGTCAGGCCCGAGGCCAACAGCGCATTTCTGACGGCTGCGCAGACGGCGGCCCAGATTTCCTCGGAATCGTATTCGGCAAACCCCGCCTGCGGCCTGAAGATGGAAATCTCCTGGGTCGCCCTCCCCTGCAGGCTCCCCGCCGCATCGAAGATGCCCGCTCGTGCGCTGGCCGTCCCGACATCCACAGCACAGACGAACGCGCGTTCCATGGGTTTATCTTCGTTCAGGCCATATGGCCGAGGAGCGCGGGAAGCTCCCGCATGTCATCGAACACGAGATCGGGCCCGAGCGCTTCCGTTACCTCGCGCAAACCACTTGGGCCGGCATGGGTGCCGCCGACGAACGCGAAGACGCGCATCCCCGCGCGCCTGGCAGCCTCGATGCCTGCGGGACTGTCCTCGATCACGAGGCAGTTTTCCGGCGCCACTTTCATGGCACGCGCGGCATGCAAGAAGAGATCGGGTGCTGGCTTTCCGTGTTTCACCATGCTCGCACTGTATAAGTGCGGCTGCAGGCTTTCCAGTAGGCCGGTGACTTTAAGCGACAATTCTATGCGTTCGGGCTGGCTGGAAGAGGCGACGCAGCGGCGAAGTCCTATCTTTGCAAGCGCTTCGGCAATGCCGGGAATAGGCTTGAGTTCGCGGCGAAATCGCTCGTAGAGGCGTGAGCGCATGGCCTCCAGGTGGCCAGCGTTCATCGTCAGCCCGAATTCCTCATGCATGATCCCGGCGACTGTTGCCATCGAACGGCCGAGGAAGCGGCGATAGGCCGTCTCTTCGTCGAGGGAAACGCCCGCCTCTCCGATGATTTCAAGAAGCACCGCCACCGAAATGGGTTCGGAATCGACCAGCACGCCGTCGCAGTCGAAGATCAAAAGGTCCGGGACGTTGCCTGCCATGCCGCTCACGCGGGATCCGTCTTGTCGCCGGCGATCGCCACCCCCTCGCCCTTCAGCCCGAGCTTCATGCCCCATCTCCCCTTATGGTCGGCCTTCGAGATAGGCCTTGAGCACCGATTGGGTGCCGCTTGCCCATAGAGCCGACAGCCAGCCGGCAAAGGCCTTTCGAAATTCTTCCGACAGGCCGATGTCGCCGTAGATGTCATCCATGGCCAGCCAGTTGAGCGGATCGGCTTTCGCCTCGCGTGCTCTCTCGGTCAGCCGGTCCCAATTCGGGTCGTTCGGCGCGATTTCCGCACCGCTGTCGGTCGTGCCGAAGCAGTAGCGGCACCAAAGGGCCGATTCCAGTGCAAGGCCCGAAATACCGAGGCCCTTTTCAAGCCTGTCCCTGATGCTCGGGATGATGAACTTCGGCTGGCGGTTAGTCCCGTCAAGGCAGAGCCGGCGCACGGTATCGCCGATCTTGGGGTTGGCGAAGCGCGTTTCGATCAGCTTGTAGTAATCGCCGAGATCCGTATCCGGCACCGGCGGAACGACGGGAATGATCTCTTCACGCTCGATCTTCGCCAGAAAGCCGCGCACCAGGGGGTTTTCCATGGCCTCATGCACGAAGTGGATGTCCATCAGCCCCGCCGGATAGGCGATCACCGCGTGCCCGCCGTTGAGTATGCGGATCTTCATGTTCTCGTAAGGCGCGACGTCCGGCACGAACTGGACGCCGACCTTCTCGAGTTGCGGGCGCCCCGCGGGGAAATTGTCCTCAAGCACCCACTGCTTGAAGCCTTCGCAGAAAACCGGCCAGGTATCCTCGATTCCGAAGTCGCGGGCGAGGATTTGGCGCTCCCGTTCGCCGGTCGCAGGCGTGATGCGGTCCACCATGCCGTTCGGAAAGGCAACGTTATCCTTGATCCATCCGGCAAGGTCCCTGTCCGAAAGAGCAGCGAGCCCGACGACCGCGTTTTTCGCGATCACCCCATTATGGGGAAGGTTGTCGCAGGACATGACGGTGAATGCGGGGATGCCGGCGGCACGTCGGCGTTTCAGCGCCTCGACGATCAGCCCGAACACGGTCTTCGGCTTGTCCGGGGCGGCCGCATCGGCGGCGATTGCGGGATACGCCGGGTCGAAGGTGCCGGAAGCGGGGTTGATGAAATAGCCCCCTTCGGTGATCGTCATGGAAACGATCCGGATTGCCGGGTCTGCCAACCGCGCGATGATGATTTTTGTGTCGCCGGGTTCGATGTAGTCGATCATCGCCGCCGTGACCCGGGCTTCGCTCTTGCCCGCATCCTGTTCGACGACAGTCGTCAGATAATCTTGCGCCCTCAGCCGTTCGCGGATTTCCTTGTCGCCGGCCATGACGCTGGCACCCACGATCGCCCAATCATGGCCCTCGCCCGAGTTGAAAAGGGCGTCGAGGTAGACCGCCTGATGGGAGCGGTGGAAATTGCCGACGCCGAAATGCACGATACCGCGCGAAAGGTTCGCCTGCTTATAGGCGGGAACGGCAGCGCTCGACGCGATCGCGCCGAGCGAGGCGGCCGAAAGCTTCGTGGTCATGGGATCTGCCTCGTACTCAGTGCGTAATTTGTTGCGAACGAGCATCAGCTCATCCAGTTGCCGCCGTCGACGTTGTAGGTTTGGGCGACGATGTATTTCGCCTCGTCGGTGGCGAGGAAAACAGCCATTCCGGTCAGGTCTTCCGCCGTTCCCATCCGCCCGTAGGGCACAGCCTCGCCGACAAGGCGCTTCTTCTCGCCAAGCGGGCGGTTCTCGTATTTCGCAAACAGCGCATCGACGCCGTCCCAATGCTCGCCGTCCACGACGCCCGGCGCTATCGCGTTGACGTTTATGCCGTGCTTGATGAGGTCGAGACCTGCCGACTGGGTCAGGCTGATCACCGCGGCCTTGCTGGCGCAATAGACGGCGACCAGCGGTTCGCCCCGCCGCCCCGCCTGGCTTGCCATATTGATGATCTTGCCTCCTCGCCCGCGCTCGATCATCGCCCTGGCGACCGCCTGCATGGTGAAAAGCGTGCCGGCGACATTGATGGAAAACAGCCGCTCGTAGCTCTTGCGCGTGATCTCCACGACAGGAGCGAGGTCGAACAGCGCCGCGTTGTTGATGAGGATATCGATCCCGCCGAACGCCTCATCGGCAGCCTTGACGGCGGCGTCGATGGACGCCTGGTCGGTCACGTCCATCTCCACGGCAAGAGCGCTATCGCCTATTTCAGCGGCCGAGCGCGCGGCCCGCGCGATGTCGATATCGGCGATCGCGACCCTTGCGCCCTCGCGTACATAGGCCTCGGTGAACGCCCTTCCGATACCGCGGGCCGCTCCCGTGATAAGCGCTGACCTTCCTTCAAGCCGTCTCACGATATCCGCAGTCCTTCCTTGTCGAACCTGTGAATCTTGTCGTCTTGCGGGCTCAAGAAAACCGTATCGCCGTGGTGAATGTCGACCTCGCCATCGGAACGGACGGTTATCGGCTCGCTGGTCAAGTCCTTCGCGTGCACATGGAGGAAAGTGTCCGATCCCAGGTGCTCAGAAACACCGACGGTACCTTTCCATTGCCCTTCGCTCTTCGAGATCGAAAGGTGCTCGGGCCGGATGCCGATCGTCGCGGCATTGTGCTTTGCCGCCTCGGCGCCCTCGATGAAGTTCATCTTCGGAGAGCCGATGAAGCCCGCGACGAAAAGATTGCGCGGATTGCGGTAAAGATCGAGCGGCGTTCCCACCTGCTCGATGTGGCCCGCGCGCAGCACGACGATCTTGTCGGCCATCGTCATCGCCTCGACCTGATCGTGCGTCACATAGATCATCGTCGTCTCGAGCGAATTGTGCAGCTCGCTGATCTCCAGGCGCATGTTCACGCGAAGCGCGGCATCCAGGTTCGACAGGGGCTCGTCGAAGAGGAACGCGGCGGGCTCGCGCACGATCGCCCGGCCAATGGCGACGCGCTGCCGCTGGCCGCCGGAAAGCTGACCGGGGCGCCGGTCCAGATAGTCGGTGAGGTTCAGTACCTTCGCCGCCGCCTCGACGCGCTTGTTCTGCTCCGCCTGGTCCAGTCCCGCCATCTTCAGCGGGAATGAAATGTTCTTGCGAACGCTCATATGCGGATAAAGCGCGTAGGACTGGAAGACCATGGCGAGGCCGCGCTTGGCGGGCGGAAGTTCCGTTGCAGCCCGTCCGTCGATGCTGATCTGGCCGGACGACACGTCCTCAAGCCCCGCGATGAGGCGCAGCAATGTGGACTTGCCGCAGCCGGACGGCCCGACGAAGACGACGAATTCGCCGTCTTCTATTTCCAGATCGAGCGGCGGGATCACATTGACGTCGCCGAAGCTCTTGGTGACCTGTTCGAGTATGATGCGTCCCATGACTTTTTCCTATTTCACTGCGCCGAACGTCAGGCCGCGAACAAGCTGCTTCTGGCTGAACCAACCCATGATCAGGATCGGCGCGATGGCCATGGTCGATGCCGCGCTGAGCTTCGCGTAAAACAGCCCTTCAGGTGAGGAATAACTGGCGATGAACGCGGTCAGCGGCGCGGCATTCGCCGCCGTCAGGTTGAGCGTCCAGAACGCCTCGTTCCAGGCGAGGATGATGTTGAGAAGCAATGTCGAGGCGATGCCGGGAACCGCCATCGGCGTAAGCACGTAGATGATCTCCGCGCGCAGGCTCGCCCCGTCCATGCGCGCCGCTTCGAGGATATCGACCGGAATTTCCTTGAAGTAGGTGTAGAGCATCCACACGATGATCGGCAGGTTGATCAGCGTGAGTACGATCACGAGGCCCGTCCGCGTGTCCAAAAGCCCTGTATCGCGGAATATCAGGTAAATCGGGATCAGCACGCCCACCGGCGGAAGCATCTTCGTGGAGAGCATCCACATAAGCACGTCCTTGGTGCGCTTGCCCGGCACGAAGGCCATGGACCAGGCCGCGGGGATCGCGACCAGAAGCCCGATCAGCGTCGAGCCGACCGAAATGACCACCGAATTCAGGAAGTGCAGGAAGTAGTTCGAGCGCTCCATGACCGTGGAGTAGTTTTCAAGGGTCCAGTCGAACCCCACGAACGATGGGGGCGAGGCGATCGCCTCGGCCTCCGTCTTGAAGCTCGTCAGGATCGTCCAGAGGATCGGGAAGAAGATCAGGAGCCCGACCCCCCAGGCGAATACGGTGACGGTTGCCTTGCGGGCGGGTGTTACAGCGCGGGCCATGGTTCATGCATCCAGGTTCTTGCCGATCATCCGCATCAGGAAGATCGCGACAATGTTGGCAAGGATGATGGCGACGACGCCACCGGCGGAACCCGCACCCACGTCGAATTGCAGGAGGGACTGGGCGTAAACCAGAAACGTCAGGTTTGTGGTCGCCGTGCCGGGGCCGCCATTGGTCGTGACGAGGATTTCGGCGAACACCGACAGAAGGAAGATCGTCTGGATCAGGATCACGACGGTGATGGCGCGCGAAAGGTGCGGCAGCATGATGTAGAAGAAGCGGCTCAGCCAGCTCGCGCCGTCCATTTCGGCGGCTTCCAGTTGCTCGCTGTCAAGCGACTGAAGCGCCGTCAGAAGGATCAGCGTCGCGAAGGGCAGCCAGCCCCAGGCCACGATCAGGATGATCGAGGACAAGGGCGCATGGGCCAGAAAGTCGAACGGTTCGAGGCCGACGGCCTTTGCGAGAAACGCGAAGAGGCCGTTCACCGGGTTCATGAACATGTTTTTCCAGACCAGCGCGGAAACCGTGGGCATGACGAAGAACGGCGCGATCACGAGGATGCGGACGATGCCCTGCCCCCAGAACGGCTGGTCGAGCAGCAGCGCCAGGAGGACGCCGCCGACGATCGTTATGACAAGCACGCCCCCGACCAGAAGCAGCGTGTTCCATATCGCGTCGAAGAACGCGGGATCGGTGAGGAAGAAACGGTAGTTCAGAAAACCGGCCCATTCCTCCGTGCCCGGCATCAGGAGGTTGTAGCGCAGGAAAGAGAAATAGAGGGTCAGGCTCAGCGGGATCAGCATCCAGCCAAGCAGCAGGAGAACCGCCGGCGAGATCATGAAGCGTGCCGCGGACTTGGAATGCTGCGTCGCCATGTCGAGCGCTCCCATTCCTGGAGGAGGAAAATAAAACGGATGCCAATGAAAAAGAGGCAGGGCCCGCGGTCCGCGGACCCTGCATCCGGGAGGGACGCGGTTACTTGATATAACCCGCCTTCGTCATCTCGCGCGTGGCGACCTGCTGTGCGCTCCGCAGCGCCTGATCGGCGGTAATCGTGCCCGCGAGCGCTGCCGAGAACTGCTGGCCGATCACCGTGGCAAGCCCCTGGAATTCGGGGATGGCGACGAACTGCACGCCGACATAGGGAACCGGATCGACCGTCGGGTGCTGCGGATCGGCCGAGTTGATCGACTGAAGCGTCATCTCGGCGAACGGAACCTTCTTGTATTCCGGGTTCTCATAGAGCGAGGTGCGCGTTCCCGGAGGCACGTTGGCCCAGCCTTCATTGCTTGCGACCAGTTCCAGGTATTCCTTGGACGTCGCCCATTCCACGAACTTCTTCGCGGCTGCCTCGTTGTCGGTGCCGGCCGGGATGGCGAGCGACCAGGCCCACAGCCAGTTGCTGCGCTTGCCAAGGCCTTTGTCCGGGGCGAGCGCGAAGCCCACCTTGTCGGCCACTTCGCTGTCTTCCGGATTCGTCACGAACGATGCGGCGACCGTCGCGTCGATCCACATGCCGCATTTTCCGGTCTGGAAAAGCGCCAGATTCTCGTTGAAACCGTTCGACGATGCGCCCGGAGGGCCCGCGTCTTTCATCAGATCGAGATAGAACGTCAGCGTGTCCTTCCAGGCTTGCTGGTCGAACTGCGGCTTCCAGTCCATGTCGAACCAGCGAGCGCCGAAGGAGTTCGACATGGCGGTAATGAACGCCACGTTCTCGCCCCAGCCGGCCTTGCCGCGCATGCAGATGCCGTAGACCTCGTTTTCCTTGTCGGTCATGGCGCGGGCCGCTTCCGCGATGAAATCCCAGGTGGGCGCCTCGGGCATCTCGAGCCCGGCCTTCTCCATCAGGTCGGTGCGGTACATCACCATTGAGCTTTCGCCGTAGAATGGCGCGGCATAAAGCTCGCCGTCGACGGTCAGGCCACCTCGGATAGCGGGCAGGAGGTCATCGACGTCATAGCTTTCCGGCAGGTCGTTCAGCGAAACGAGCCAGCCCTGTTTGCCCCAGATCGGGACTTCGTAAGTACCGATGGTCATCACATCGTACTGACCACCCTTCGTGGCGATGTCTGTCGTTACCCGCTGACGCAGGACGTTTTCCTCCAGCGTCACCCATTCGACCTCGATATCCGGGTTCTTCGCCGTGAAATCGTCGGTCAGACCCTGCATCCGGATCATGTCGCCGTTGTTGACGGTGGCGATCGTAATCGTCTCGGCATGGACGAGGCCCGTCATCACGCCAAGCGAAACCGCTCCAAGGAGCATGGATTTGAACTTCATGGATTCCTCCCGATCAATCCGCTTCGGCCGGCCTTCCATCGGATTTGCCTATCCGAGGACGAATGAGCCGACCGTTTTCGAAGCGCCAGACCATCTCCTCCACGCTCCTCCGAACGCTGGATGGCCTTATGAGCAATTGCCTTTCGGCTGAGCAAATACTCATCAATCAGCACGTAAAGTCAACAGGAATTCGTTGCCGCAGCGCAGCATCCATCCTGTAGAAAATCGGAATTTTCAGCGCCTTCAGCTAGTTGAGCAAAGCGTCCGCGGTACGCTCATCCGTAATCAAACCGTTAATCAGGCCGCCCTTGATGGCCGCGCGAATGCCCGGAAGCTTCTTCTGGCCCATCGCAATGGCAATCACGCTGGAGGTTTTCGGATCGGGAAGCGGAGCGCTGGCGACCCGGTCGTTGGTGATGCCCTCGATCAACCTGCCTTCTGAATCGAAGGTCCAGCCGACGATCTCGCCGACGGCTCCCGCCGCCTGCAGCTCGTCAAGCTCTTCCTTCGATATGAAGCCGTCGACGAGCAGCGGCGCCTGCGGCCCGAAATCGCCGATGCCGACGAAGGTCACGTCGGCCTTGCCCGCAAGTTCCAGCGTCGGGCGGATCATCGCCTGGTTGTGCAGCATGGTGCGCTCGGTCTGCGAGGAAGCGAAAACCGGCAGCGGCATCGGGAACGAGCGGGACTTCACGGTATCGGCCATGGTGAAGACGACGTTGTAGTAGGCTGCCGAACCATCCGGCGAGATATTGCCGGTCAGCGAGACGACCTTGTGCTGCGGGCATTCGAAGGGCGGAAGCTGCTCGATCGCCGCCTTCAGCGTGCGCCCCGTGCCGAGCGCCATGATGATGGGCTCTTCCTTCCTGAGCCAGCGTTCGATTTCCACCGCCGCCGCCTGGGAGACGCCAAGCGTGGTGGACTCGCTTGCCGGGTCGCTCGGCACGACCTCGCAGAAGCTCAGCGAGTAGCGCTCCTTGAGCCTGCGGGCGAGATCGAGGCAACTTGCGATCGGGTGATCGATACGTACGTTGACGAGACCTTCCGAAACCGCGAGCGACACGAGCCGCTGCGCCGACTGGCGGGATACGCCGAGCTTCGCCGCGATCTGGTCCTGCGTGTTTCCGGCGACGTAGTAAAGCCACGCAGCGCGCGCGGCCTCATCTAGCCGGTTGCCGTTTGACGCCATGTTTCCGACTGCAATCCTGACACGAATGACGAGCGCTCATGGAACGCCCCCTCGCAACATATATGAATTGCAGAACGAATATTGCAAAAGTCTTCATACCGAAGTAGCGGATAACAATCCCCGTCATTCCGCCAGGTGGCAGGCTGCGCAATGTCCCGGCCCGATGAGCCGCAATCGAGGATCCTCGCTCCTGCACAATTCGACGGCGATCGGGCATCTCGGGTTGAAATGGCAGCCTGCGGGCGGAGCGAGAGGTGAAGGTATCTCGCCCATGATCGGCTTGAAATGGACGAGCGCGTCGTCCTCCACCAGGAGTTTGGGGACGCTCTCCAGAAGCCCCTTCGTGTAGGGGTGCTTCGGGTCGGTGTAGATCTTCTCCGTCGGGCCGGATTCCACGATTCGTCCGAGATACATGATCGCCACGTGATCGGAAACGTGCCTTACCACGGAAAGGTCGTGCGAGATGAAGATCAGCGTGATCGACATTTCACGCCGAAGCTTCAGGAAGAGGTTTACGATCTGCGCCTGGATGGACACGTCAAGCGAGGCGACGGGCTCGTCGCAGACAAGCACGTCCGGCTGCATGGCAAGCGCGCGGGCAATCGCGATGCGCTGGCGCTGGCCGCCCGAAAACTGGTGCGGAAACCTGTCGGCGAAGGACGGATCGAGGCCCGCCCGCTCAAGATAAGCCGCGACATACGCCCGCTCGCCCGCCTTGTCGGCGAGACCATGTGCAAGCGGGCCTTCGGCGATGATGTCGCCAACGCGCATGCGCGGATCGAGCGAGGCGAAAGGATCCTGGAAGATCGTCTGGATGCGGGTGTCCGCCTTGCGCCCGCCCTGCATCACCGGCTTGCCGTCGATCCTGACCTGTCCCCCGGTCGGTTCCAGAATGCCGGCGATCATCCGCCCGAGCGTCGATTTCCCGCACCCCGATTCCCCGACGAGGCCGAGCGTCTGACCGCGCTCGACCATCAGCGTGACCCCGTCGACGGCGCGCACGGGCCGCGTTTCCACCCTGGCGCCCAGCTTCGACACGATCCGGTCGGCCATGGAAAGGCGCGGCGAAAAGCGCTTGTAGACGTCATTGATCGAAATGAAAGCTTCGCTCATGCGCTCACCATCTCCTCAAGCGTGTGATGGCAGCGGTAACCGCGATCGTCCGCCCGCGTCATCGGCGGATCCTTGGCGCAGAGTTCGCTCGCGCGGTCGCAGCGCGGGCGGAACGGGCAGCCCTCGGGAAGATCGAGCAGCGATGGCGTCGTGCCGGGTATCTGCTCAAGATCCGTTCCGGGCTTTGCCATGGCAGGCAGCGAGCGCAGCAGCCCCGCGGTGTAGGGATGGCGCGGCGAGCGCAGCACCTGCGCCGTCGGCCCCTCCTCCACGATGCGCCCGGCATACATGACGAGGATGCGGCTTGCGAGCGTCGAGACGGTTGAAAGATCGTGGCTGATCCAGACGAGGGCGGTTCCCATCTCGCGCGCAAGCTCGCGCATTTCGCTCAGGATCTGCGCCTGGATCGAGACGTCGAGCGCCGTCGTCGGCTCATCGGCGATGATCGCCTTCGTGCCGTGCAGAAGCGCGATTGCGATTGCGACGCGCTGGCGCATGCCACCGGAAAACTGGTGCGGATAGGCGTCGAGCCGTGCTGGCGCATCGGGAATGCCGACGCGCGTCAGAGCTTCCGCCGACCGGGCGCGCGCTGCGCGTTTGGAGATGCTTTCGTGCGCGGCGAGCGCAAGATGCATCTGCTGGCCGATGGTGAGCACGGGGTTCAGCGTCACCATCGGGTCCTGGAAGACCATGGCGATCCGCGCGCCGCGCACCTTGCGCAAGCCCGCATCGTTCAGGCCTACCAGTTCCTGGCCCTCAAGCTTCACCGACCCGCCGACGATACGTCCCGGCGGATCGACTAGGCCGATCAGCGAAAAGCCCGTGACCGACTTGCCGGACCCCGATTCCCCGACAAGGCCGATAATCTCGCCCCGGTTCAGCGAAAACGATACGCCGTCCACCGCCTTCACAACGCCGGCGCGAGTGAAGAAATGGGTGGCAAGGTCCCTGACCTCCAGGATCGGCGCCTCGGAGATCGGCTTTCCGGCGGCGGTCATCGGTTGAGCCTCGGGTTCAGGATATCGCGCACGTGATCGCCGACGAGGTTGATCGCCACGATCAGGACGATCAGCGCGATGCCGGGATAGACGGATATCCAGTATCGCCCGCTCATCATGTATTTCACGCCGTTCGATATCAGCATGCCGAGCGAGGGCTCCGTCACGGGCAGCCCGAGACCGAGGAAGGAAAGCGTCGATTCCAGCGCGATCGCATAGGCCACCTGCACGGTTGCGACCACGATCAGCGCGGGCATGGCGTTCGGCAGGATGTGGCGGAAGACGATGCGCATGTTCGAAAGCGGTGTCGCCATCGCCGCCTCGATATAATCCTTCGAACGCTCGGCCGATGCCGCCCCGAAAGCGGTTCGCGCGAAATAGGCATATTGCGCGGCGACGAGTGCCGCGATCAACTGCGCCTTGCCCTGCCCCAGCACCGCGACGAGGACGAGCGCCAGCAGGATCGGGGGAAAGGAGAGCTGCAGGTCGATGATCCGCATGAGGACCGTTTCGGCGATCCCGCGATGATAGGCGGCGAGAATGCCGACGGTCGTGCCGATAATCAGGCCGACGGCGCCCGCAAAAATCCCGATCTGAATGGACACGCGAAGCCCGTAGAGGATCGCCGACCAGAGATCTCGTCCCTGCGCATCCGTCCCGAGCCAGTGAACGTAGGCTCCCGAGCCGACGAAGCCGGGCGGACGGCGCGCATCGCGCAGGGAAAGGCCGGAAAGGTCGTAAGGGTCCTGCGGCGCGATCAGCGGCGCGAAGAGTGCCAGCACCAGGATGATCGCCACGACGATCAGCGCGCCGAGCGCGATCCTGTCCTCGCAAAAGCGGATCCAGAGGTTGCGCCAGGGAGAGACGGCCTTCGTCGTCATTCGGCCCTCCCCCGTCTCAGCCTCGGGTCGAGCACGGCGTAGCCGATGTCGACGCAAAGATTGATTGTCACGAAAAGCCCCGCCGTCAAAATGAGATAGGCGACCATGACCGGCCGGTCGAGGTTCTTGATGGAATCGATGATGAGCTTGCCCACGCCCGGCCACGAGAAGATCGTCTCCGTCACCACGGCAAAGGCAAGCGTCGAGGCAAGCTCCAGCCCGAAGACGGTGACGATCGGGATCGAGATCAGCTTCAACACGTGCCGCGAGAGGATCGTCGTCTCCGACAGACCAGCCGCGCGGGCGAATTTCACCGCATCCGACAGCATCACTTCACGCGTGCCGGCCCTTGCCAGGCGGATCATGATCGCCAGCTTGAATAGCGCGAGGTTTGTCGCCGGCAGGATCAGATGCGACCACCCGTCGAGCGTGAAAATGCTCCAGTCGATGCCGAAGAGCTCCGCCGTATCCCCGCGTCCGCCCGACGGCAGCCAGCCGAGGGAAACGGCGAAGGTGAGGATCAGGATGAGGCCAACCCAGAAGGTAGGCACCGAAAATCCGAGGATCGACACGGCCATGATGGTGCGCGCGGTTACGCTATCGGGCTTGTAACCGGCGTAGATGCCAAGCGGAACGCCGATGAACGTCGCGCCGAGAACGGCCGTCAGCACCAGTTCAAGCGTCGCGGGCAGGCGGTTGCCGATAAGCTGCAGCACCGGCTCGTTATAGATGTAGGATTGCCCGAGATCGCCCTGGAAGAGATTGGAAATAAAGAGGAAATATTGCTCCACCAGAGACTTGTCGAGGCCGAAGCGGGCAATCGTGCGCGCACGCACGTCCTGGGTCGCTTCCGGCGGGATCAGCACTTCCAGCGGATTGCCGATCGCATAGACCCCGGCGAACACGATCACCGACATGACCGCCATAATGACGATACCCTGGAGAATGCGCTGCAGCAGGAAGCTCGACATGGGCCGTCAGGTCTCGTTCAGCGAGTTGATATCGTCACAATAGCAGGCGGCCGCGGTGTCTGCCGCGACCGCCGGATTTCGATGGGGCGTTATTTCGCCGGCTTGATGAAATAGGCCAGCGTCTCCTCGTCCGCACGCGGCGTGACGACGACCTTGTCCTTGTTGCCCGCCCAGACGGACTGAAGGACGACGATGGAGATATAGGCGCGGTCGGCCATGGTCTTTTCCATCGCCTGCTCGAAGAGCGCGCGGCGCTTGTCGGCGTCGAGTTCCTGCGCGCCTTCCTCAAGCAGCCGGTCGACCTCCTCGTTGTGGTACTCGATCCGGTTGAAGGCGCCCATCTTCACCTCGTCATCCGGCGAATGGGCCAGCGAGCCGAGCGTGTAGGAGGCTTCACCTGTGAGCGTGCCCCAGCCGTTCATGAAGACGGAATACTCCTTGCGCGCCTGCGTCGGGAAGTAGACGGTCTTGGAGATCGCGTTGACATTCGTCGCAATGCCGACCTGCGAGAACATCTGGCCGAGCGCCTCGCAGATCGCGCCGTCGCCCGGAAGCCGGTCGTTCGTGCAATAGAGGTCGATCTCGAAACCGTCCGGATAGCCCGCTTCCGCAAGCAATGCCTTCGCCTTTTCGGGATCGTATACCGGCGCGGGGATGTTTTCCGAAGAGCCGAAGAAACCTTCCGGCATCATCTGGTTGGCGGGCGTGCCGAGGCCTTCCAAAACGATCTCGACCATCGTCTCGCGGTCGATCGCAAGGTCGATCGCCTCGCGCACCCGGGAATCGCGCAGCGGGTTTTCGGCAAGCTTGCTGCCGTCCTTGGCGCGCACCTTCGGCGTGTCCTCTCGCTGGTCGAGCTGGAGGTTCATCACATAGACGGAATCGCCAATGAAGGTTGCGATATCGGGATCGCTGTCGAGCGCCAGATAGTCGGCGGAGGAGACATAGTTGATCACATCGACATCCCCGGCCTTCAGGGCTGCCAGACGCGATGCGTCGTCGGAAATTTCCTTGCGCGTCACGCGCTCCCAGGGCGCAGGGCCGCGCCAGTAATCGTCGAAGCGTTCGAGCACCAGGTCGCCCTTCGGCTCCCAGGACACGAATTTGAACGGCCCGGTACCGATCGCAGCCTTGCCGGAGTTGAAACCCTCGGCGGATGTTTCGGCGGTCGAATAGTCCTTCGCCGCGTCTGCGGAGACGATGAAGAGCCGCACGAAGTCGTAAGGCAGCGTCGCCGCCGGACCGTTCGTGTGGATGTTGAGCGTGTAGTCGTCGACGATCTCGACGTCGGCGACGCGGCGCACGTAGATCTCGGTCGTGGTCGGGCCGGTCACCTGCGGGATGCGCTCGATGGAGAATTTCACGTCCTCGGCGGTAAAGTCCGAACCGTCGTGGAACTTCACGCCCTCGCGCAGCTTGAATTCCCAGGTATCGTCGTCGACCGGCTTCCAGGAAACGGCAAGGCCGGGTTCGAGCTGCAGGTCGTCACCGGTCCACACCAGTGGATCGAAGATATGCTTCACAGCATCGGCTTGCGGACCGAGCGCGGAATAGTGCGGGTCCATGGATTCCGGGCCGCCGCGAACGCCGACCGTGAGTTCCTGCGCGCTTGCCGCCGTGGCCACGGCGCTGAGTGCTGCGGCGAAAGCGAAAGCTTTGGCATGTCTGTTCATGGCGTGATTGCTCCTCTCCCCTCTCGCGGCTCCGTGGGATCGCCGAAGGCCGCCGGACAACAAGTTCCATCTGGATTAATTCCAGATCATATATTTCCAAATGGAACTTGTTTATCTCACAATGATGGGCCATTCTGATGGCGTCAAGTCGATTTTGAGGTCGAGGGTCTTGAGGATGCAGTCTCGGCAAGGCAGGCAGGATCGTGAGGATTTTTCGCCCGGCGTAACCGGCGGACCGGTCGCGGCAGCCGGCCTCGACGAGATGACGGCGGCGAAGCTCTGGGGCAATCCCTGCTGGCTCACCTACCGGCTGAACTATCTCGCCCTTCGTTACAACGTGCCGCTCTACAACTGGGTGGAGCGCACTTATGGCCTGTCCCGGCCCGAATATGTCGTGATCTATTCGCTCGGGCTGAAGGACGGCGCGCTTGCCCGCGACATCGCCAATTCTTCCGGCTTTCCGCAGAACACGCTTAGCCGCGCGATCCAGAAGCTCGTCGGCCTCGGGTTGATCGAGCGCACGGCGGATGACGCCGACCGGCGCTGCAACGTCCTTCGCCTGACGAAGGAAGGGCGCGCGCTTTTCGAGGAATCCCTGCCTCGCTTCGTCGACTTCGAGCACATGATGCTGGAGGCTCTCGACGAGGATGAGCGCAAGACGCTTTCAGCCCTGATGGCCAAGCTCGTGCTTGCCTCCACGGGCTGGCCCGGCCGGATCGGCCGGGAAGAAAGCTCTCAAGAAAAAGCAAATTCATAAGGGAGACTGAAAAGTATGCGCATCAGCGACATGAACTGGATGGATGTCGAGAAAAGGGTCGCTGAAGACGATCGCTGCATCCTGCCCATCGGCTCGACGGAGCAGCATGCGCAGCTTTCGCTTTCCGTCGATTCCATCCTTGCCGAGCGTGTCTCGCTCGAGGCGGCCGAGCCGCTGGACATCCCCGTCTTCCCGGTCATGCCCTATGGCCTTGCGCCCTATTTCGCCGCCTATCCGGGCACGGTGACGCTGAGGGTCGAAACGCTGATTTCCGTCATCCGCGACGTCGTCTCCTCGCTGGAACGCTCCGGTTTCCGCCGCATCCTCATCGTCAACGGCCATGGCGGTAATCAGCCGGCGGGCGCCGTCGCCAACGAGATGATGCTCGATTTGCCCCATGTCAGCATAAAATTCCACAATTGGTGGAACGCCCCGAAGACATGGGCGAAGGTTCAGTCGGTCGATCCATCCGGCAGTCACGCCAACTGGATGGAAAACTACCCCTGGACGCGCCTTGCCCATGCGCCAGCACCTCGACCCGATACGCCAAAGCCTGCGCCCGACATGATCTCAACCAAGGCCGCGGCACCGGAGATCGCGCGCGACATTCTCGGCGACGGGGCTTTCGGCGGCGACTATCAGAAGGCCGATGAGATCATGCTCGAAATCTGGAAAACGGGCGTTGAGGAAGTGCGCGCAGCACTCGAGGGACCATGGCCGATCCGATCCTGATCTGGGGCGCCGGCGCCATCGGCGGCACGCTCGGCGCGTATTGGGCACGCGCGGGCGAGGATGTGCTGCTCGTCGATATCGTTCCCGAGCACGTCGAAAAATGCCGCAGCCGGGGCCTTTCGATCACCGGTCCGGTGGAGGAATTCAGGCAGGTCGTCCCCGCCGTCACGCCGGAAGAACTTTCAGGCGCATATCGCCGCATCGTGCTTGCCGTGAAGGCACAGGCGACCGCATCCGCCGCGCAAGCGTTGAAACCTCACCTTGCCGGCGACGGTTTCGTTCTGTCGGCGCAAAACGGCCTCAACGAACTTGAGATCGCCGAGGCGGTGGGGGCGGAGCACACCATGGGCTGCTTCGTCAATTTCGCCGCCGACTGGCACGGCCCCGGCGAAATCCTCTTCGGCAATCGTGGCGCAGTCGTCGTCGGCGAGATCGACCGCGCCATCCGCGAACGCACGAAGGAGATGCACCGCCTTTTGCAGACCTTCGAGCCGAACGCGGTGCTCACCGACGATATCTGGGCCTGGCTCTGGGGCAAGCTCGGCTATGGCGCAATGCTCTTCGGCACGGCGCTGACGAACGACTCGATGGCCGATAACTTCGCCGACCCCACCCGCCGCCCGGCGTGGCGCGCGCTCGGGCGCGAGGTCATGGCGGTCGCGGCCGCACGCGGCGTTTCGCCGAATGGCTTCAACGGTTTCGACCCGGCGGCCTTCGCGCCCGGCGCGCCCGATGCGGCGACGGACGCCTCCATCGCAGCCCTCGTCGAATTCACCAGCAAGACCGCCAAGACCCACACGGGCATCTGGCGCGATCTTGCCGTGAGGAAGCGCAAGACGGAAGTAGACCAGCAGATCGGCAAGATCGTCGAGCTTGCCAGCGAGGCAGGCATCGAAACGCCCGCCATGTCGGCCGTGGTCGATCTCATCCACGACATCGAGGAGGGCCGGCGCGAACAGTCGCTCGAAACGCTTCGGGAGTTGATTGCGCGATGCGGCTGAGTTTCGAGGGCAAGCGCGCACTTGTAACCGGCGCGGCTCAGGGTATCGGGCGGGCCATCGCGGCCAGCCTCAAGGACGCCGGCGCATCGCTCGTCCTTGCCGATATCGATGAGGCCGGTCTCGCCGAAACCGCCGGCAGCCTCAAAGCCAAGCACCATGCTCTCGATCTTGGAGAGCGTTCCGCCGTTCACGGCCTCATCGGAAAACTCGCCTCGTCCGGCAGCGCGCCCGACATCGTCATCCATGCCGCAGGCGGCACGCGCGGTCAGGCAGGCCGGCCGCTGGAAGAGATCGACGAAGCCTCCTGGCGCACGATCTTTGAGGCCAATGTGGACGCCGCATTCTGGCTCGCCCAGGCCGCAAGCCCGCATATGCGCGAAAAAGGATACGGGCGTTTCGTGGCGATTGCGTCGGGCGCGGGCCTGCGTCCCTCTCTCACGGGCATTCAAGCCTATACGGCGGCGAAACACGCGCTCGTCGGCCTCGTCAAGCAGCTCTCGCTGGAACTCGGGCCCCACGGCATCACGGTCAACGCAGTCGCCCCCGGCTTCGTGCGCTCCAATCCGACGACGGAGCGTCAATGGCAGGCGATGGGCGCGGATGGCCAAAAGCGCCTTGTGGAGTCGATCCACACGAAACGCCTCGGCACGGCGGAAGATATAGCAGCCGCCACGCTGTTTCTCGCTTCCGATGAAGCATCCTGGATCTCGGGCCAGATCCTTTCTGTCGATGGAGGCCGTTCATGAGCGATCCAGTCCTTGCCCGCCTTCAGGCCGACCGGGAAGGCATCGTCGCGCGCCTTGTCGAATACGCTTCGGCGCCCTCGGTCAGCACCGATCCGGCCTATCTCGACGGCATGAAGGCTGCCCGCGATATCCTGAAGGCCCGCCTCCAGACCGCCGGTTTCGACGCGGTTCAGGAACTTGAAGCAGGCGGGCATCCCGCCGTTTACGCCGAATGGCTCGATGCGCCCGATGCGCCCACCTTCATCGTCTACGGCCATTATGACGTTCAACCGCCCGATCCTCTCGAACTTTGGAAATCGCCGCCGTTTTCGCCGGAAATCCGTGACGGACGGCTTTTCGGGCGCGGAGTTTCGGACGACAAGGGCCCCGTCTCCATCGCCATTGAAACGCTCGCCACTTTTCTGGCTGTGGAAGGCCGACTGCCCGTCAACGTCCGCCTTCTGATCGAGGGCGAAGAAGAGGTCGGCAGCGCCACCCTCGGTGCGATCCTCGAAAAGCACCGCGGCCTTCTCTCCGCCGATGCCGTCATCTCCGCCGATGGCGCGCGCTGGCGGGCCGATCTTGCCAGCATCAACACGGGCTCGCGCGGAAACATGCGGCTCGAAATCGCGCTCAGGACCGCCGCCAAGGATCTCCATTCAGGCCGCTTCGGCGGCGCGGTGCGCAACGCGCTGCACGAGATGGCAGCCCTGCTTTCCTCGCTGCATCACCCTGACGGCTCCATCGCCATTGAAGGTTACACGCACGATGTCGCCCCGCTTGACGATGCCGAGCGTGCACGTATCGTCGCGCTCCCCTTCGACGAGGCCGATTTCTTCAAGGCAATCGGCGCGAGCGCCCACGGCGAACCGGGCTACCCGGCGCTGGAGCAGCTCTGGCACCGCCCGACAATCGAAGTGAATGGCATGTGGGGCGGTTATCAGGGCGCGGGCTCCAAGACGGTGACGCCGGCCGAAAGTTTCGCGAAACTCACGACCCGTCTCGCACCCGGCCAGGACCCGGCCCGCGCGGGCGAGTTGATCGAGGAACATCTTCGCCGCCATTGCCCGGATGGCGTGGAGCTTTCCATCGACCGGAGTGATTCCGGCACCGCCGCCTATACGCTGCCAGCCGGTCACCCGCTGCTTGCAGCCGCCGAGCAGGCGCTGGAAATCGCCCTTGGCACAGCGCCTGTCAGGGTACGCACTGGCGGCACGCTTCCCCTATCCGATATCGTGCGGCGCGTGCTCGGTCTCGATACAATAATGATGTCGTTTTCGACAGCGGATGAGGATTTCCACGCTCCGAACGAGTTTTTCCGCCTGTCGGCGATAGACGACGGCGTAAAGACCTGGGTCGCCTTCCTGCGTCTGCTCGCGAACCAGACGCCCGAAAACTACGCGCCCTTCAAGCAAAGCCGGTGAGCGCGCCCGCCACGGACACGGTATCGGGCGGCAATCTCAAGGGCGCGCTGCTTCTCATGCTGGCCGGTGCCGTCTTCACCGGCGAGGTGATGTTGGTGCGCCTTGCCGGCGAGACGGCGGCGACCGCGCAGATCGTCTTCTTTCGCGCGCTCGCCCAGCTTCTGCTTGGAACCGCGATGGTCGTCGCCTCGCGCGGCGCCTTCGCCACGCACCGCCCGTTCCTGCAGGTCACGCGCGGGCTGACCAGCCTCGGCGTCTGGTATCTTTATTACGTCAGCTTCCTGCTGCTCGACCTTGCGCTCGCATCCACGCTCACCTTTTCCACCTCGCTGTTCGTCACGCTTCTCGCCGCTCGCGTGCTGGGCGAGCGGATAGGTATGGCGCGATGGGCAGCGACGCTAATCGGCTTTGCCGGCGTCGTCATCGCCTCGGGTGCATCGTCCTCGTCCGTCGAACCCGGCGTCCTCGTCGGCATCGCCAGCGCGGCCCTTGCCGCCGTGCTTGTGCTCCTGAACCGGATACTGGTGCGCACGGAAAAGACGCCGACGATCATGTTTTACATCGGCGTGGTGACGACGCTCGGCACGCTGCCTGTCGCCTGGGCCAACTGGCAGCCTCTCAGCGGGGAAGTCTTCACCCTGCTCACCTGCGCCGGGCTCGTCGGTGCCTCCGGCATGTGGCTCACGATCGAGGCTTATCGCGCGGGCGAGGTTTCGGCTCTTGCGCCGTTCCCGTATCTTCGCCTCGTCTTCGCGGTCGCCGCCGGTTACGCCGTCTTTGCCGAAGTACCGTCAGCAAACACGCTTGCCGGCATGGCCGTCATCGTCGCCACCACGATTTATGTCGCCCGTTCGGAGCGTCGCCGCGGCCTTGCCGCGCCGCATCGATAGCCACGATGACATCACGCCGCGAGGGTGGCAAACACCTGACGGGCGGGCGGGCGGTTATTCCCGACGCCGCTTGAGGTGATAGAGCGCGCTCAATGTTCTACAATGGGACAGACATCCGAAACGGGGAGATCGGGTCATGCGTTTCGTCCCGGAAAATGTCTCGACCGCCATCGCTCGCGCCGCGCTAGCGTCTTTCATGACCGTGACGGGCCTTGCCTGGCAGGCGCCGCCGGCCATGGCGATCGATGTCTTCGACATTCTGCGCTTACCGCCCGTCTATGTGGAGCCCGCGCCGCGACGCCGCGCCTATCCCGCGCCACGACGGGTGCGGCCAGCACGCCCGGCCTATAATTCCGCGCAGGTGCGGCAGGTCCAGAGCATGCTCAACGATCTCGGCTATGACGCCGGCCCGGTCGATGGCGCTTATGGAGGGCGCACGCGTTCGGCCCTTTCGCAGTTCCAGAGCGACTATGGCCTTTCCGCGAATGGCAGGATCAACCAGCAGAGCGTTTCCACGCTGACGGCCGTCTGGCAGCGTTCGGGAGGATCTCCGCCGCAAACGGCGTCTCCGCGAACGGGCAGTGGCGGTGGTACGCCGCTTCAGGCCCCCGCCGCATCTCTCGGCGGCGGACAGGCATCGGGAAGCGACGGGACCGCACAAGCCGCCGGCGCCAATCTTTCGGCGGAAGAGGTACGTCAGCTTCTCATGAACGCCCGCTTTCGCCATGTCGCCGACGACGGTACGGGAGGGACCTTCTTCCTGAGCCCGGACGGCACGATCTCCTCGCATATGGACGGTGCGCCCATGGGCCAGATGGGCAAGTTTTCGATCAAGCCGGACGGACGCATCTGCTGGGATGTTTCGCGCATCAAGGGGTGCTTCCGCTATTATCGCGACAACGGCCAGCTTCGGGTACGCCGCGAGGATGAGGAAAGCACGATGGAGCTTGGCCGCGTCGAGGTAACGGGCGGAGCCGCCTTGCCCGAAACCGCCGCGAGCAGCGCGCCGCAACCGGGTGTCGCGCGAGCGCCCGACCGCTTCACCAGAACGCACATCCGCCAGATCCAGGCGGCACTTGCAAGCGAGGGGTATGACGCGGGGCCGGCGGACGGGGTTCTGGGGCGCAAGACGCAAGCGGCCATCGCCCAGTACGAAGCCGCCAACGGGCTCGAAATCACCGCGGAACCAAACCGTGCGCTTTACGAAGCGCTGATCCTCGGCGGCTCCCGCCAGACAAGCACGGAACCCGGGCCGTTGCAGGCGAATGTGCAATCCGGCTTGCAATCCGCCACCGCTCAGGACGTTCCCGCCCAAAGTGCGCAGGCGCCCGGCGATGGGAGCGCAACCGTCGATCTGACAATCCTCGGGAAGCCGTTCAACCTCAGGCTCGCCTTTGCGGCAGACGAGCCGATCAACCGCGATCCGGCGGAAGTGGCGACGCATTTCCCGCCCGACCTTGCAGCCGCCAGCGACGGCATTTCGAGCGACGACGATATCCTCGCCGTAATCGAGGAACGGGCGTGGGCCGAGCAGTCGCTCTACTGGGAAGAATTCGAAGCGCTTCTGGAGGAGCGCTCGCAAGGCGTTGCGCAAAAGGACCTCAACCAGGTCGAGGAGGATCTTTTCCTCGCCTTCCAGAGCGGAGAAGGTGCGGCGATTTCGCCGGAGATGCAGACGCTGCACGATGAGCAGCTTGCGCTTTACCTCGTTGCGCGCGGCTTGCGCCAGAAGCTCGGCTATCAGGAACCTTCCGGCGGAGACCATTTCACCGTGACAGGTCTGTCCGAAGATGTGCGCCAGAAATTCAAGAGCCAGGGCTTCGACCCCGAGGAAGCCTACCGCAGCTTCCGTCTGCTTCGCGCGGCCTATCGTGTGGGTGATGCGGGGCTCCTGAGCTGGGCCGCCGCCTATCCCGTCAAGCTGATTGACGGCGACGATACGAAGCCGCTGAAGAACCGGGCCGACATCGAAAACGCCGGCACGGACGTCCTGAACATGGCCCTTCGCGAGATCGTGCTGAAGCAGAAGTTCGCCGACATGTTCGTGCGCGATCAGGGCGCGATGTTCGGCAACGGCGAACTCTGGTTGACGCCGGCCTGCGAACAGGGGGCTTGCGAAAGGCTCGGCCTCGGGACGGTGAACGTGACCGGCATCGAGACCCGCGAGCCCATCCCCTTCCCCAGCGCGACGCAGGCGCCGCCGGGTTCAGCCGAAGCCACCCCGCAAGCGCCGCAAACGGACGAGCCCGTCACGACGGCCTCGATCCCGCGGGCGGAAATGACCACGGAGCCGCTGCGCTTCACGCCGGCACCGCAGTCGGATTACCGCTCCGCCCTTGCCCCCTTGCTCGACGGGCCGGACGGCATGGATCACGTCTCGATAGCGCCGTTCGATCTCGACGGCGATGGCGAGGTGGAGCTTGTCGCCAAGCTGACAGGCTCGCTCTGGTGCGGGGCGCAGAACTGCAACTATCAGATCTATGACGAAAACGGCGGCAGATGGGAGATGGTGAAGCCCTATCTTTCGCCCGACTGCGAGCAGGTGGTAACGACGACGGTGAAGAACGGCAGGCGGCAGATCCGCTCCTGCATGGGCGGATTGTTCTGAGGGTAACCTGCGATCCGCCGTTCCTGCCGGCCATGATGAGAGTACTATATAGAGGGGAATCGACGTCACGATAGGGAATGAGGAATGGCATCCAGACACGGAGCGATCACCCGCGCCGAGGCCTATTTCGACGAAGGAAGTTTTCAGGCGGATCTCGCCCGCCTCGTCGCCTTTCAGACCGAAAGCCAGAACCCCGCCCAGGCAGACGAGTTGCGGCGATACCTGAACGAAGCGATCCATCCCTGGCTGACGAGCCTCGGCTTTCATTGCGGGATTTACGAAAACCCCGATCCGCGCGGCGGACCGTTCCTGATCGGCGAGCGGATCGAGGATCCTGCCCTTGAGACCGTCTTCATCTACGGCCACGGCGACGTCATCCGCGCCCAGACCGACCAGTGGCGCGACGGGCTGCACCCCTTCCGCCTTGTGGAGGAAGGCGACAGGCTCTACGGGCGCGGCACGGCGGACAACAAGGGACAGCACCTGATCAACCTTTCCGCGCTCGCATGCGTTCTGGAAGAGCGGGGGCGGCTCGGCTTCAACGTCAAGGTATTGATCGAAATGTCGGAGGAAACCGGCTCGCCGGGCCTTGCCGACTTCTGCAGCGCCAACCGGGAGAGGCTTTCCGCCGACGTGCTGATCGCGTCCGACGGTCCGAGGCTGCAGCCTGAAACGCCGACCATGTTCATGGGGTCGCGCGGCGGGGTGAATTTCGACCTTTCGGTCAACTTGCGCGAGGGCGCGCATCACTCCGGCAATTGGGGCGGGCTTCTGGCCGATCCGGCGACGATCCTTGCCCACGCCATAGCCTCGATCGTCGACCGGCGAGGGCAGATAAAGATCCCCGAATGGCGGCCGACGAGCCTGACGCCGGAAATCCGCAGGGTGCTGAAAGACCTGCCGGTCGAGGGCAACAGCGGACCGGCGATCGATCCGGACTGGGGAGAGGAAGGGCTTTCGCCCGCCGAACGCGTCTTCGGCTGGAATTCCTTTGCCGTTCTCGCCATGAAGAGCGGCGTTCCCGAAGCTCCGGTCAATGCGATATCGGGCTCGGCCAGCGCCCACTGCCAGCTTCGCTATGTCGTCGGCACGGATGCGGACGATATCCTGCCGGCGCTTCGCCGGCATCTCGATGCCAATGGCTTTGAAATGGTGGAAGTGACGCCGGCTGACAGGCTGTTCTTCCGCGCGACAAGGCTCGACCCCGACAATCCGTGGGTGACGTTCGTGGCGGAATCGCTGAAGCGCACCTCCGGCAAGGCGCCGCACATCCTGCCGAACCTGGCAGGCTCGCTTCCGAACGATACGTTCTCCGAAATCCTCGGCCTGCCGACCGTCTGGGTGCCGCATTCCTACCGCGGCTGCTCCCAGCATGCGCCGGGTGAGCATGTGGTGAAGGAAACTTGCCGCGAGGCGCTCGGGCTCATGGCCGGTCTCTTCTGGGATATCGGCGAGCGCTAATCCAGCGTCTGGCGGTAGCGGCTCAGCGATATCACGATAACGACGGCCGCGATTGCGCCGATCGCCGCCATGTCGGATGCGATGTCCGCAAGTCCCGCCCCCTTCAGCATGACTTTTCGCGTGATGCGCAGGAAGTGGGTCGCGGGGATCGCGCTGCCGATCGCCTGCGCCCAGCCGGGCATTCCGGCGAAGGGAAAAAGGAAGCCCGACAGCAGGATCGTCGGAAGCAGGGTGAAGAAGGAGATCTGCATCGCCTGCATTTGCGAGCGAGCGACGGTGGAGATCAGGAAGCCGACCATCAGGTTGACGGCGATGAAGAGATTGAAGCCGATAAAGAAGGCAAGCGGACTGCCGAGGAACGGCACATCGAAGAGGAACCGCGCGGCAAGCAGAAAGACGGCGGTCTGTACATAGCCGACGAGAATATAGGGGATGATCTTTCCGAACATCACCTCCAGCGGGCGCACGGGCGTTGCAAGCAGCGCCTCCATCGTGCCGCGTTCGCTTTCGCGCACGATCGCAACCGCCGTGATCATCACCATGGTCATGGAAAGGATCACTCCAAGCAGCCCCGGCACGATGTTGATCGGCGTCTCGCTTTCGGGGTTGAACTGGCGGTGAACCGTGACCGTGAAGGGTGCTGCCGGACGCGGCTCCGGCTGGCGTGCGCCGGTAAGCGATTGGGCTACGGCCGCATCGACGATGCCGGTAAGCGCCGCGACAGCACCACTCGTCGCCGTGGGATCGGACGCGTCGGCAGCGAGCAGGATGTCGGGACTCAGGCCCCGCAGGACGTCGCGCTCGAAGTTCTGCGGAATGACGACGACGAAATTCGCCGTGCCGTCGCGCAGCGCCCGGTCGCCTTCCTCGCGGCCCGTGACGGCACCGAGAAAATCGAAATAGTCCGACGTCTGCATGCTTGCCAGCACGGCGCGGGTGATCGGGCCGCTGTCGTCCATTTGAACGAGTGTCGGCAGATGCTTCGGATCGGAGTTGATCGCGTAGCCGAAAAGCAGGAGCTGCATGACCGGGATGCCGATCATCATGGCGAAGGTGACGCGGTCGCGCCGCATCTGCACGAATTCCTTGATGAGGACCGCGCTGAACCGGGCGAAGGAGAGGGAGATCATTGTGCGCCCCCGGGAACCGCGAAATTGTCCCGCGCGCCGGCCATCAGATAGATGAAGGCCTCCTCCAGCCCCGCTTCGCGCGCCGTCCACTTGTGCGTGCCGCGCTTGATATGTTCATGCGCGACCTCGTCGAGGGCCGCCTGGTCGGTACCCGAGACATGCAGCACCGGGCCGAAACGGGCGACCTGGCCGACCCGCTCGTCTTCGCGCAGTTCCTCTTCAAGCGCGGAGATATCGCCGCCTTCCACCTGCCACGTGTGCAGGCCGATGATGTTCGGAATTTCGCCTGCGGGGCCGGAAATCAGCCTTCTGCCGTACGCGATATAGGCGATGAAATCGCACTGGACGGCTTCGTCCATATAATGTGTGGAAACGAGAACGGTGACACCTTTCGCCGAAAGCCTGCGGATTTCGTCCCAGAAGTCGCGCCGCGCCTTGGGGTCGACGCCTGCCGTCGGCTCGTCGAGCAGCAGAAGGCGCGGTTCGTGCAGCATGCAGGCGGCTAGCGACATGCGCTGCTTCCAGCCTCCGGAAAGCGTGCCGGCCAGCTGGTCGGCGCGGTCCTTGAGCCCGAGGTCGTCAAGCGCCTTGTCGACACGGGCGGTGCGATCCTTCAGGCGGAACATGCGGGCCATGAAATCCAGGTTCTCGCGGATCGTCAGGTCCTCGTAGAGCGAGAAGCGCTGGGTCATATAGCCCACATGTTCCTTGATCCGGCGCGATTGGGTGAGGATATCGTAGCCGAGGCATTCGCCCTCTCCGCCATCGGGCACGAGAAGCCCGCACATCATGCGAATGGTCGTCGTCTTGCCGCTGCCGTTCGGCCCCAGAAAACCGTAGATCGAGCCGCGCGGGACATCCATGTCGAAACGGTCGACGACCGTCTTGTCGCCGAAACGCTTGGTCAGGCCCCTGACCGAAATGGCAAGGTCGGCGTTGTCGGTCATTGCTTACGCACCAGCGATACCGGCTGGCCCGGCATGAGTTCGCTGTCGCCGTCGATATGCGCCTCCGCGCGGAAAACGAGCCTTGCCCGCTCCTCCCGGCTGTAGATGATGGGCGGGGTATACTGCGGGTCGGTAGCGACGAAGGTGACGGCGACTTCCAGGCCCGGCGGGCAGCCGTCGCAGGAAACCTCGAGACGGTCGCCGAGCTTGAAGGAAATGCGCTCCGGCTCCGGCAGGAAGAAGACGACCTTGCGCCGGTTCGGAGGCAGGATCGAAAGCACCGGCGCGCCGGCGGTCGCAAACTCGCCGGCATAGAATAGGACATCCTCGACGCGGCCCGAAACGGGAGACGCCATCACCCGGTCGTCGAGGTCGGAGCGGGCCCTGTCGGTTTCGGCGACCGCGGCATCCACGGCGGCGCGGGCGGCGGCAAGCTGCGCGTCGCGGCCCGGCAGTTCTGCGACCTGCAGGCGGGCTTTCAGTTCGGCGATTTCGGCTTCGATCTTGTCGAGGTCGGCGCGATGCGTGTCGACGGTCGCCTGCGCCACAAGTTCGCGTTCAAGAAGGGATGTGGAGCGATCCAAGGTCTTTTTCGCAAGCACCCTCTCCGCCTGCGCGCGGGCAAGGGAGGAGCGGATGACCTCAAGCTCCGGTTCCCGGCTTCCGGTCTGAAGGTTGTCGAGGTTGGCGCGGGCTTCCGCGACGCGCGCCTTCGCGGCCTCGAAGGCTGCCCGCTGGGTCCGGTCGTCAAGGATGACCAGTACCTGGCCTTCCGTAATCGCATCGCCTTCCTCCGCCTTGATGTCGGTAATCTTCCCAGGCATCGACGGGGCGATATAGACGAAATCCGCCTCGACATAGCCGTTATAGACGGGCTCCGGCGTGCCGAAGAAGCTTGCGTATATCGCGGCAAGGGCTGCAAGTGCCGAATTGAAGAACTCGCTCATCGCGCGCCATTCCTTTCCGGCGCCAGGCCTGCCATCAGGATTGTCAGGTGGTTGTCGACCAGCCGGTCGATGGCAAGTCCATCTTCGGGCCTTATCCCGAAAACCTCGTCGAGCAGGACATGCATGAACAGCGGGCCGATGACGGTGCGCACGGTAAGTTCGGGATCGACATCCCGAATGTAACCGCCCTCCACCCCTTGCGCGATGAGGCCGGTCATCGCAGGCAAGGCCTTGTCGATAACCTCCTCGCGGTACATGCGCGCGATCTCGGGCACGGCGGCGGCCTCGCGGATGACGAGCTTCGGCACGGCGAAACCGTCCGGCCCCTTGATGGCGCCCGCCACCATCGTCAGGAATTTGCGGATAACGGGGCGCGGATCGCCGCGATGGGCCGCGATCATCTGAAGCGCGCTATCGGCGACCGGCACCACCGCTCGGCGGATCAGCCCCTCAAGCAACGCCTTCTTGGAAGGGAAATAAAGGTAGATCGCGCCCTTGGAGATGCCGGCTTCCTTCGCGACATCCTCCATGCGCGCGGGCGAAAAGCCTTTTATCGAAAAGAGCTTCAGGGCCGCGTCGAGGATATCGTCGGGCCGCGCTTCGGCACGCCTTCGGAATTTCGGCTTGCGTTTGGCCGCATCGGCGGTTCGGTTTTGGGCTGGTCTTCCGGTCATCTCCATATAAATAACTGACTGGTCAGTTATTTGCAAGACAATTCCTGAAAACTCTGCCCGGCTCGATATTTCCCTCTGCGGAACTCGATAATCTTTACGATGCATCGAAAGCGAATTCTCAAATCACTTCAACGTCATGTTTTTTTGAAATTATAATTTTCACAGACATTCTCATGTATAAAATCCATCCATTTCAAAATTTACGCATATTCCGAAATCTTCCTTTAAGTAATCTATGCGAGTCTGTTCCAGCTTGTACCAATGTTCGAAATGACGGGACGCGGCAGAAGGCTGCGTCCGTCACGAGGGGTTTTGCGGTGGAGTTTCCAACTCTCCTCTATCACGGCACCAGCGGCGAGTTCGCACGCAAGGCGTTGCGGGAGGGCCTGAGGCCACGCTCGCTGAATGCCGATGCGCAGGATGAGGGCAAGCTGTCCAATCCTGACTGCGTCTATCTGACGGATGCCTATCCGATCCATCACGCCGCGCTGACTTCAGCGCGTCATGGCGACCCTTACGCCGGCGTTCTGGAAATCGATGTGCTGAGGCTCGACAGCTCCCTTTTTCGCGGAGACGAGAGCGTCATCGAGCAGTTGAACCGCGATAGCGACGGCCTGTCAGGGTCGCGTGAGGATCGGCTGCGGCATTATCGCGAAAAGCTTGAGAACAATTTCGACGATGCCGTGCTGACGCTGGACCGCATGGGTTCGGTCGCCTATCACGGCCCGATCCCGGCGGAAGCGATCAGCCGGATCGCCATTCTCCAGGCCGATCCGCCGATCCTGCCGGTGTCCTGGGCAAGGGACATCTCGGTCTCCGTCGCCAACTATCATTTCGTATGGATGCAGCAGTTCGCCGTCACCGAATGGGTGATGAACGACCGCTGGCCGCGTTTCGACCAGACCAACGACATCTATCGTTTCTGGCTCGGCGAACTGATGAACTACGACAGCCGGCAGGGCATCAAGGTCTCGGAAGCCCCGCGCTACCTCGCCCCGGCGGACGTGGTGAATGCGTGAAGCGGAACCGGCACACCGCCGTTACGCATCCTTTTCCTCGGCGACGAGATCGAAACTGCCGACGCGGAATCGGTCGCTCAGCCACAGCGCCAGGCGCTGGTAGGCCGTCAGGCCGTTGCGCGTTTCCATGACCTGCCTTGCGAGCGCCGGTTCGTTGGTGATCAGCCCGTCCACGCCCATCGAGATCATGCGCGACATCGTCACAGGGTCGTCGACCGTCCAGACGTAGACCTGCTTGCCCGCATCATGCGCCCGCCTGATAAGGCCAAGCGAAACCTGCCCCGTGTTGACGGCAAGGAAATCCGCCTCCAGACCCGCGAGGTTTCCGATCGCCGTTGCCGCCAGCACCCCATAGCGCCACTCGGGGCGCAGCGCCTGCATCTTCCGGATGCCGTCGTATTCCAGCGACATGACGGCGACGTCATCCGCCATCGCCGTTTCTTCGACGATACGGACCACCCGCGCTTCGAGGTCGACGTCATGGCCGTAGTACTTGAGTTCGATGATCACCTTGCCGCGCCCCTTCGCCGCAAGCAGCACCTGCCGCAGCGTCGGCGTTCGTTCCCCGGAATAGGCCGGATCGAACCAGCTGCCGATGTCGATTTCGCCGATATCCGCCATCGTGGCGTCCCAGACCTTCATGTCGACACCGGCGAGCTTCATGAAGTCGCTGTCATGGGCGACGACCACCTCGTCATCGGCGGTTTCCTGAACGTCGATTTCCACCCAGTCGGCGCGGTCCTCCATCGCTTTCTCCACGGCGGCCATAGTGTTTTCCGGGCGGATGCCGGCGGAACCGCGGTGCGCGATGATCTCGACGGTGCGATCCGCGCCGATCTCGTCCAGCAGGCCGCCGCCGAGATATATTCCGCCCGCGATGGCGGCAATCAGACCCGCCGGAATGACGATCTTCGGAATCGGCGAGCTGAGGGCAGGCTCGCCCGCGAATATCTCGACATCGGCAGCCGGTCGGGCTTCGTCTTCCGTCACGCGCATGTAGATGCGGTTCAAAAGATCGGCGAGAGCGCCGTTCGAAAGGGCCGACAGCAGGGCATTTCCCGCCGCCAGAAGCAGCAGGATCGAAATCGTGGCCGAGGCCGCCAGGTGAAGGTTCCCGCCGAACGCGCCGGGCAGGATGTTGATCAGCGCTCCGGCAATCGCCGCCACCGTCGCCGCGAGTGCGCCGCGTACCAGCGCCCAGGCGATGATCGCCGTGACGAGCGCGCGCTTGTGCCCGGCAAGCCGTTCCGCGCTTCGCCGGAAGACTTCCCCCGCCGGCGCGTTGCGGAGGAAAAGAAGGTGCAGCGATATCGCCCAGCCCGACAGCCGCCAGACGAGCACCAGCGCCAGCGCCAGCACGATCACACCGATGATTGCCGCCGCCACCACGAAGTCGGGCGGCCAATAGGTGAGGTAGTAGTTGATGTCGTATTGCCCGAGCGTGAAAAAGGCGATGGCGGCGGCCACGCCAAGAAACGGCACGGCGATCAGGAGAATGCGCAAGGTCAGGCGCGCCGCGAAGCCGAACAGCGCGGCCGATCGCCGGTAAATCAGCGCTAGCCCGAATGCGATCGCGCCGCGCGCGCCATGTTCGCCCCGGCGTATGATGCCGGTCATGATCGCGATATCCATCACGGCGCCCGCAATCAGCAGGCAGGCAACGGCAAGCGCGGCCGCCGCGCCTGAAGGCGTAAACAGGAACCAGGCGATTTCCTGGTCCGTCAGCGCGTCGCGTCCCTGCGTCGCGATGGCGAGCGCAAGGATGAGGCTCGCGAGCGGAACGACGACCGCCAGCACGATGAGACGAACCAGGAGATACGTGGTCAGCAACGGCCAGACGAAGCCGAGCGCCTTGCGGTAACAGTCGAGCGCCTCACGCGCCGGCGCAGCGGTTTTCATCGTATCTCGCACCTCTTCCCGGCCCTCGTTTTAATCATTTCGCAAAGGTCAAGTCGTCTGTTCCAGGCCCCCTTGAATTGATGACCACGGTAACTCGTTTATAAATTCTTGGCATCTGGCATGAACCCTACGTGATGGACCCATAGTAAGCCGGAGCCGCCGACCGATGAACGACGACTATCGCGCCGAGCCGACACCAAGCCACCGTTCACCGGGCCGACCTTCACCGGGTCAACCTTCACCCGCCAGCCTGTCGGTGGATGCCCATCCGCCCCGAAGGATCGCCGAACTCGTAGAAGAGGTGGGGGTCGGGAAAGCCCGCATGGCGCTTTTGCCCATGGCGCTCCTCGCCTTTCTGGCCGGCGTCTATATCGCCATCGGCGCGATGCTCTACACGCTGGTGATGACCGATCTTCAGGCGGGATTGGGCGTGGGCCGGTGGATCGGCGGCATGGCATTCTCCCTCGGGCTCGTTCTGGTGGTCGTGGCGGGCGCGGAACTCTTCACCGGCAACAACCTGATCGTCATGGCGCTTGCCGCTCGGAAGATCACCACGAGGGAACTCCTGCGCAACTGGAGCGTGGTTTACGCGGGCAATTTCGCAGGCGCGGTGGCCGCCGCCCTGCTGGTCTGGGCCGCCGGCACCTATGGGATCGGTGGCGGGCGTGTGGCGGAAACGGCGAATGCGATCGCCGCGGCCAAGGCCGGTCTGCCGTTCGGCGAAGCGCTATTGCGCGGAATTGCCTGCAACGTGCTGGTCTGCCTTGCGGTCTGGCTTTGCTATGCCTCGCACAGCGTGACGGACCGGGTTCTGGCCATCGTCTTTCCCATCGCCGCCTTCGTCGCGTTGGGTTTCGAGCATTCGGTGGCCAACATGTATTTCCTTCCCGTCGCCATGCTGCACGACGCCGAAGGCGTGACGGCGGCCGGCCTGATCGCCAACCTGCTGCCGGTGACTATCGGCAACATGATCGGCGGCGGAGCCTTCGTCGCCGGTGTCTACTGGGTTATTTACCTGCGCAAGAACTGACGCCCCTTGTGCGTTTGATGGCAGTCGCAAAAATTCCAAGGACGCATTGTGAAGTCGCTGTTCCGGCGCCCCGAATAGGCGTGAAGAGCGATTGTCAAAAATACGAATGCCCGCCGTAGATGCATTCGCTTGAAATATGCGCGATTTCGCGCAAGTGAGTAGCGCATCGAAAGGTGTTGGGTATCAATTACGTAGCGGCGAACGGCGTGGAAAATGATTTCTAAATCTGATTAAAGTATTAACAATATAATTGCATTTTTTAACTTATTTTTGATAAAGTATTCTCGATTGCAGGCAATAATTGAAATATAATTACCTGCAATCGTCACGATAGAGTGATTTTAAGGGAGTCGATCTCATGAAAACGCTTACGTTGACGATCGCCGCTGCTGGCCTGCTGGCCATGTCGAGCGCCTCATTTGCAGCTCCGAATGCGAATTCTCAGACGACAGGAAACCCGGGAAACGGGAACCAGGGGTGTGAAAACACGAATGGTGAAGTCGTAGCAAAGAACCCCGGAAAATACTTCCAGGCACAAGAAGAATATAGAGGTTATACAAGGAAAGAATTGTTCGATTGGTTGAGAAACGAAACCAATCTCGGCGAAGATAATCCGAACGTTGTTGCGGATTGGATTGCTCGAGATTGCGGTACGCCGGATTGATCATATGCAGAATGCTGTAACTTCGACATGGAATCTGAAGTTAAGCTAAACCTGCCTCTCCCATCCGGAAATATTACTGGCCAAGACAATGCCCCGAGGCGGGTTCCGCCTTGGGGCACTTGATGCTGGCACTGTACATTTGCTTGAGACTGACCGCGCTTGAGCCCGTAAAATATGGATCAATATTGCTTTCTGTTTATTGATCACTCACTCCTCAAGCACTCTATCGGCTCAAGTGCCGCGGCCCTTCGCGCCGGGTAGTAGCCGAAGAATATGCCGACGGCGCCGGAGAAGGCGATTGCCGCAAGCATCGCTTCCGGCGCGAGGAAGATCGGCCAGTTCGCAAGCCGCGCGATGGCGATGGAAACGGCGACCCCGAAGACAAGCCCGATCAGCCCGCCGAGCAGGCACAGGCACAGCGCCTCGATGAGAAACTGGTTGCGGATGTCGCGCCGCCGCGCGCCGACGGCCATGCGAAGGCCGATCTCGCGCGTGCGCTCCGTCACCGAGACCAGCATGATGTTCATGATCGATATTCCCCCAACGAGAAGCGATACGGAGGCGATCGCCGCCAGAAGCCAGGCGATGGTGCGTGTCGCCGCCCGTTCGGCGGCCATCGCGGCGGCCGGGTTGGTGACCAGGAAGTCGTCTTCTTCCCCGGGTTGCAGCCTGTGCCGCTGGCGCAAAAGGTCTGCGATCTGCCGTTCGGCGGGCTCCGTTCCCTCGCCCGGCCTTGCCTTGGCGAGAATATAGGCGACCGCTTCACGGTTGGTCTGGTGGGCGCTGCCGATGAGGCGCAGCTTTGCCGTTGAAATGGGAATGAAGACAACGTCGTCCTGGTCGCGGCCCGTTCCCGAGGGCCCCTTTTCGTCCAGAATGCCGATCACCCTGAATGGCACCTGAAGAATGCGGATGGATCCGCCGATGGCCTCGGTATTGCCGAAAAGCTGTTCGGCAACGGTGCGCCCGATCAGCGCGACCTTGCCTGCGGATGCCTCTTCCCCTTCGGAGAAATAGCGCCCCTGCGCGAGTGCCCATTCGCGTATGAAGAAATAAGCCGTCGTCGTACCGTTGACCGTGGTGTTCCAGTTCCGGTTGCCGGCCACGATCTGGACATTGCCGCGAATGGACGGCGCTGCGGCCTCCACGAGGGAAAGCTCCGAAATGGCGGTCGCATCGCTTTCGCTGAGCGTGTGGCCGCTTCCGCTTTCGCCGCGTGCGCCGCCCTGTCTCGACGTGCCGGGCTGAACCATCAGCACGTTGGAGCCGAGCGTGCGGATCTGTTCGGCCACTTGCGTTTGCGCCCCCTGCCCGACTGCGACCATGGTCACCACCGAGGCGACGCCGATAATGATGCCGAGCATCGTCAGGAGGCTTCGCACGGGATTTGCCCTGAGCGAGCGTAGCGCGATCTTGAGGCTTTCCAGCAGGTTCACGATACGGCCCCCGCTGCTTCGCGCTGCGCGTCGCGTGCGAAGATACGGTCCTCCACGGCCGCGTCCGATACGATGCGCCCGTCCTGGATGCGCAGGATCCGGCTTGCGTGGCGGGCCACCGCTTCATCGTGCGTGACCATGAGCACGGATTTGCCGAGCGTGTTCAGCTTCTGGAAAATCGCAAGCACCGTACGGCCCGTCGTGCTGTCCAGGGCGCCGGTCGGTTCGTCGGCCAGGATAAGTGCCGGATTGTTGACGACCGCGCGGGCGATGGCGACACGCTGCTGCTCCCCGCCCGAAAGCATGGCGGGAAGATGATCCATGCGGCCCGAAAGTCCGATGATTGATAGGAAGCGCCGCGCCAGTTCGCGGCGCTCGCGGCGTTGCATGCCCGCATAGACGAGCGGCAGTTCGACGTTTTCGATCGCCGAACTGCGCGGCAACAGATTGTAGGACTGGAAGATGAAGCCGATCCGGGCATTGCGCACTCCCGCCTGACGGTCCGGCGAAAGGCCGGTAACATCCTCGCCTTCCAGTATCAGCCGCCCCCCGGAGGGGCGATCCAGCAGGCCGACCAGGTTCATGAGCGTCGTCTTGCCGGAGCCCGAAGGGCCCATGATCGCGACGAACTCCCCGGCACCTATCGAGAAATTCACCGCGTCGAGCGCCGTCAGCGTTCCCGTTCCGGAAGCGTAGGTCTTCGTCAGGTTATGGGCATCGACGAGCTTCATGGGCCTTTCCGTCAGAAGCCGAGGCGGACGCCGAAGATATCGCGGCGGGTCGGCTGCTGGGCGATCTCGTTGACGATCACCTCGTCGCCCGGTTCGAGTGCGCCGGAAAGGACGGCGGTGCTTCGCGCGTCCGACGCCCCGGTCTCGATTTCCACCGGCTCGGGGTCGCCGTCGACAACCTTCCAGACGGTGTTCTTGCCGCCCCCTGCCCCGGCGCGCGCGCGCCCGTCGGGCGAGTAGCGCAGGGCATCGGTCGGGATAAGGTTTGCCGGCTCGCTTTCCATGACCAGTATCTCGACAAGCGCGGTCATTCCCGGCAGCAGCAGCAACGCCTCGTTTCGCGTGCGGATGACGACGGTATAGGTGACGACGTTCTGGATGACCTCCGGCGCTTTGCGGATCTGCACCACTTCGCCGGCAAAGCGGCGTTTGGGGTAGGCATCGACGCGGAAGCCCGCCTTCTGCCCGAGTTCGATCTTTCCGATGTCCGTTTCGTCGATGCGCGCATGAACCTCCATTTCCGAAAGATCCTGCGCGATGGTGAAAAGCGTCGGAGCCTCCAGGCTCGCCGCGACCGTCTGTCCGGCATCGATATTCCGGTCGATGACGATGCCGTCGATCGGCGAGCGGATGGTGGTGCGTTCCAGCTCGACTTCCGCAAGTTTCAGCGTCGCTTCCTTTTCCGGAATATCGGCGACCGAGTTCTGCAGTTCCGCCTTCTCGCGGGACAGTTCGGCCCGCGCGACGGCGAGATCGATTTCATGGGCGGAAAGATTGGCCTCCGCCTCCCGCAGTTCGGCGGCCGTGGCGAGATGAACGGCCAGCACCTCGTCGATGGTGCTTGCCGAAACCGTTCCCCCCGATCCAAGCCGCTGTTTGCGTTTCAGGTCGTTGTCGGCGGCCGTGAACTTCGCCTTGGCACTGTCCCGGCGCGCTTCGAGGACGGCGCGCATGGCCCCCGTTTTCCGCACGGTTTCCTTGGCGCGCTGGACTTCCGCCTCCTGGGTGCGGATGTCGGCTCGCGCCATCTCCAGCGCCGCCTTGGCCTGCGCGAGCCTCGCCTGGTAGCTCTGCTGGTCGAGGATGGCAAGCGGCTGCCCTTTTCGTACGGCGTCGTTGAAATCCGCCCGCAGGGTATCGATCTGGCCGGAAAGCTGCGAGCCCACCTCGACCGTCGTCACCGCGTTCACGGTCCCGCTGGAGGTCACGCTCTCATGCAGCCGTCCCTGGGTTACCGGCGCGGTGACGTAGGTGACGTTCTCACCGCCGCCGCTGGCGAAAGCGAAATAGGCGAGGACAAACAATGCCACCGAAATGGCGGTGATCATTCCAGCCCGCATAGAGTTCCCTTTTACCCTGTACTGAATGGAAACCGCTTGTGGAGTCCAAGCTTAATATCTCAACCATACAACTCAATAGCGCACTCGCTATTTCATGCCTGACAAATGTTTTAAAGAAAATACGCACCGCTGAACCGGTGTAACTTGGAAGCTGTTTCACGCTTGTCGGTGCCTGCAAATTAGGGACTGCCTCAGCGGATCTTTCTGTTTTCGCTGGTTTTTCGGATTTATGTTGCAGCGGCACATTACAGCCTGGAAGCTTCAGCATATGGGCATATTGTCAAAAATAACAATTTACGTAAGGTTAACTGACTTGATTCCCCATTATACAATGCTATAAGTGGATTTATAACAATCCTAATCACTGACATCACTAATTTAGATCAGAAATGATCTAAATTAGCCTTATACAATCCTTGTATAAGGCTTGGATGGGCTTGCTTTATAATTAATTCAAGTCCGATTATACAGGGAGGCCTTGTCATGAGGAAGTCATCTATTTTGATCTCTGCCGCAATCATCTTCGGTTTTACAGGCAGCGCATTAGCAGCTCCCAACGCGAATAGCCAATCCACCGGAAACCCTGGAAACGGAAACCAAGGTTGTGGCTATGGAGATCCTAACTTCTTCAAAAATCCGGGTGACCTTTTCAAGTTCATTAGGGAAAACAACGGACAAAACCCGAAAGAGTTCATCACTGAAAACATTATAATCGACGATCCGGAAACGGTCGGAGAATATCTCAATAATATCTGCAAGGGGACCGACCCCAGCTGATTATTCAGCGGGAACTTTTTCCTGCTTACCGAAGAACTCATACCGGGGTGTTCCCGGCCGGAAATCGGCTGTTCCACCTCCAAGTGAGCGAAAGTAGCGGCTTTTAACAAAAGCGACTCCACACGTAAATAACTTCAAATCCTGTTGCAGCCCAAGACCGGATTGCAACAGGATTTTTTACGTATTCAGCTTCAGGTTCTTTTTTCACACCCCGACAAGCGAACTCCTTGTTGCCTGCACCGCTCCCCAGAAATCTCCTCTATGCTAAATTCACGTTGGGAGAACTAGCCAATGGTGGAGCAGAGGAAGCTCGCCGCGATCCTTGCGGCGGATGTGGCCGGGTTCAGCCGGCTGGCGGGCGCCGACGAGGAGCGTACGCTCGCCCGGCTGCGCGCGCTGCGCAGTGACCTTATCGACCCGACGATAGCCGTCCACCATGGGCGCGTCGTGAAACGGACGGGCGACGGTGCGCTGGTGGAGTTCCGCAGCGTCGTCGATGCCGTTCGCTGCGCCATCGAGGTTCAGACCGCGATGGTCGAGCGCAATGCCGGCCTGCCGCCCGAACGCCGCATAGATTTCCGCATCGGCATTCATCTCGGCGACGTCGTGGAGGAAAGCGACGGCGACCTGATGGGCGACGGCGTAAACATCGCGGCACGCCTCGAAGGCATGGCGACGCCGGGCGCGATATGCCTTTCGGAAGACGCCTACCGGCAGGTGCGCTCGCGCCTTGATCTCAAGACGAGCGACCTTGGCGAGACGAAGCTGAAGAATATTTCCGAGCCGATGCGCGTCTATGCGCTGCTGGTTGGCGCAACCGGGCCTTTGCAGCCTTCGGGTCCTGCCGGTTCGGGCTCCGGCGGCGAAGTGGCGCTTTCCGACAAGCCTTCGATCGCGGTCCTGCCGTTCGACAATATGTCCGGCGATCCGGAGCAGGATTTCTTCGCCGACGGCATGGCCGAGGACCTGATAACCGAGTTGTCGCGCATGCCGTGGTTCTTCGTGATCGCGCGCAATTCAAGCTTCACCTACAAGGGCCGCGCGGTGGATATCAAGCAGGCCGGCCGCGACCTTGGCGCCGCCTACGTTCTGGAAGGGAGCGTGCGCAAATCGGGAAACCGGCTGCGCATCACCGCGCAGTTGATCGACAGCGCCACCGGCGCCCATGTCTGGGCCGAGCGTTACGACCGCGAGATCACCGATATCTTCGACATACAGGACGAGATCGCCCACGCCATCATCGCCGCCGTGACGCCGGAGTTCGTCTCGGCGGAGGTCCGCAAGACCCGGCGCAAGGATCCTGGCGAGCTCAGCGCCTGGGAATGCGTCATGCGCGGGCGCGCCCATATCTGGCGCATGTCGCGCGAGGACGGGCTGGAGGCGCGCCGGTTGTTCCAGCAGGCGATGGACCTTGCCCCCGGCAGCGGCCTCGGCGCCGCCGATCTTGCGCTGGTCCATCTCTACGAGGCGTTTTACGGCTGGAGCGCGGATCGCTCGGCATCCTTCAAGGCCATGCTGGCGACCGCCCAGTCGGCCGTTGAGGTCGACGAGCACGACCCCATGGCCCT
The DNA here is from genome assembly GCF_009826895.1 of Stappia sediminis. GTDB lineage: Bacteria > Pseudomonadota > Alphaproteobacteria > Rhizobiales > Stappiaceae > Hongsoonwoonella > Hongsoonwoonella sediminis. The sequence continues at coordinate 47,486 of NZ_WUMV01000008.1, forward strand.
GACGATCCTCGCGGTCGCGCAGCTTTTCTCGCGCGAGTTCGATGCAGCCCTTGAGACCGTCGAGCGCGCGCTGGCGATCAGCCCGCATTTCGCCGCCGCCATAGGCATGCGCGGCTCTTTGCTTGCCTGCGCCGACGAGCCGGACCTTGCGATCGCCGCGGTGAAACAGGCCGTGCGCCTCAGCCCGCACGACGGGTTTCTGCCCTTCTGGTACATGGCGTTGTGGTGGGCCTATCATGCCCTTGAGGATTATGAGGAAGCCGCCGCGCTCGCCCGCCGCGCGTGCCGCATCGCGCCGGGCAATCCGTCGCTCCGCCGTCAGCTCGCGGTTTCCCTCCATATGCTGGGAGACGAGGAAGCCGCCCGCAACGCGCTGGCGGAATATCTGAAGCTCATGCCGAACGCGACGGTTGCCGACGCACGCCATATCCCGAGCAAGAACCTTGAGCATCTTGAGCGTTTTCTCGACGCCTTGCGTGCGCTTGGCCTGCCCGAAGGGAACGGATGAAAGGCAACCTTGAAGGCTCCATGTTGGAGCGCTTTTCGACCAGGTGAGGAAACGACCATTCCTGAGGAGCAGAATAACCTGTCCGATCCCGCCGCGCTGGCCCGCAAGCTGCTTGCCGCGGAAGCCGCGGAAAAGGCGATGGGCAGGATCATCGAGATCATCGCCGGGTCCGCGGGCAATGTGGAAGCTTCGGTGGAAGCCATCCTCGACGGCGCGCTCGACCTGTGCGGCGCACAGCTCGGCATTCTCTATCACTACAGTCCGGACAAGGGTTTTCGGGCCGATCACATGAAGGGCGTGCCGGAGCCTTTTGAGAACTTCCTGCAAGACGCGGGGTGGTTCCGGGCCGCTCCCGGCACGGGCCTCGGCCGTATCGAACGCTCAAGGCATCCCGTCAATATCGAGGATGTCGCCGGAGAGAATATTTTCGAAAGCCGCGAGTCTTTGCGCGTTGCAACTGTCGAGCTGGGCGGTGCGAGAAGCTTTCTCGCCGTCCCGATGCTCTCTTCTGGAGAGCTGATCGGCGCCTTCACGATTTACCGGCAGGAGGTAAACCCGTTTTCCGAAAGTGACGCCGCCCTCTTGAAGCGTTTCGCAGACCACAGCGTGGTCGCTTTGGAGAACGCGCGCCTTATTGAAAAGACAAGGTCCCTTTCCGACGAGCTTGCTGAAATGAACCGTTCCCTGCAAAGCCGGGTGGAGGCGCAGGTCAGGGAACTTGAGCGATATTCGATGCTGCGGCGCTTTCTTCCCGGCCAGGTCGCCGATCTTGTGCTCGATGAGGAAAGCGGGGACCTTCTTTCAAGCCACCGGCGCAAGATCGCATCGCTGTTTTGCGATCTCAGGGGCTTCACCGCATTTTCCGAAACCGCCGAGCCCGAAGAGGTGATGGAGGTCCTGGACACCTTTCACAATCTTGCCGGCAGGATCGTCGGCGACCACAACGGAACGATCACGAACCGCGCCGGCGACAGCCTGATGGTGGTGCTGAACGATCCCCTGCCGGTGGAAAACGCCTCGGACGAAGCGGTGAGGCTTGCGGTCGCCCTTCGCGGCGAGTTGATGAAGGCATGCGAGAAATGGAAGGAACTCGGCTTTTCCCTCGGCGTCGGCATCGGGCTTGCTTCAGGCTATGCGACGCTCGGCCTCGTCGGTAGCGAAGGCCAGTTCGATTATACGGCGGTCGGCAGCGTGGTGAACCTCGCCGCGCGGCTGTGCGGCGATGCTGCGCACGGCCAGATCCTGGCCGCAGCGAGGCTCGTCGCCGAATGCAGCCTCCCGGTCGAGTTCGACGATCTCGGAGAGCGTGAAATCAAGGGGGTTTCCCGCCCCGTGAAGGTCCTGTCGATCAAGGCTGTCGGGTGATATCGCCTGACTGACGACACTCCCGGCCCCGTCTCCTGGCGGCGGTTCGCGCAGTCTTGTTCGATCTCGGTTGCGAAGGGAATGCTTCGGCAAATCCTGGATGCCGTAATGGCAATTGTATCGTACCCTTGTGCCGACCAGCTTTCTTGCAGCCTTGAATACAAATTTTATTGCGGAAATTCCATAAAACCAGGGGAGGTTGCCTGATGTCTCTTAAAGATGAAATTGCCGGGATCGGCGTCGAATTTGCCGCGGCTTTGAACTCCAAAAACGCGGCCGGAGTCGCCGCCCATTATACCGACGACTGCGCCGTAATGGCGCCCGGCGCTCCCCGCGTCGACGGCAGGTCGGGCGTCCAGGCATACTGGCAGGCCGCGATAGATGCAGGCCTTGCCAATGTCGCACTGAATACCGTTGAGGTGCAGGATTTCGGCGATACCGCGAGCGAGGTCGGAACGCTCGCCGGCTCCCTGGGAGACACCGCACTTCAGGGCAAATACATCGTGCTCTGGCGCAAGACCGGCGAAGGCTGGAGGCTCCATCGCGATATCTGGAACTTCGACGCCTGACACAGGCCCCGAAAGCGCAGCCGATTTCCCGGATAGATAAAAATCGCTCCGGCTTACCGGGCGCCCGTGTACCCCGCCTTGCGCAGCCCTTCGTAGAGATGCGCCAGTAGACTCGGCTCGGCATAGGGGTAGCTGACCTTCCAGTAGTGGGCGGCGTCGGCCGGCTCCGCCGCTTCCACTTCGGACAGGATCACGCGCGCCTCGTCCATCCTGCCCAGCTGTCCGAGGCCCGCAAGCAGGAGGATCAGGATGAAGGGCAGCCGGCGCAGCGACAGGGCGCGCTCCGCATGGTGCACCGCCTCCTCGTAGTTGCCGAGGTGGTAATGCGCCTGCGCGATGCGGCTGAGGAACATATAGGCCATCGGATCGTGCGGGCTGAGGCGCAGCGCGGTGTGAAGCGGCTCCAGCGCCTCGGTGAAATGGCCGAGAAACACGCGCACCCAGCCAAGCGCCATGAAGCCCACTGCGAAGTTCGGATTGAGATCGATCGCCCGCTGCGCCTCCGCCAGCGCCTGCTCCAGGCGGCCGTGGATCATGTGGCAGCCGAAAACGACATAGCGCGCGTAGGGGTCGCGGTTGTCGAGCGCCAGCGCCCGCTCCGCGGCGGCGCACATCGCGGCCCTGTCGCGGCAGATATCGTCGCTCCAGCCGAAGACGCAGCGCGCCCAGAGCGAGCGCGCCAGCCCCATATGGGCGCGGCTAAGATCGGGGGCGAGCTGTAGCGCGCGCTCGTACCAGCGGATCGCCTCGGCGACATCGTCCTCGGTGGCGAGAAGATGGTGCCACATGCCGCGCATGCAGCATTCGTAGGCATCGAGGTTGCCGACCGGCTTGGCCAGCGCCCTTCGCCCCTCGCCCATCAGTATCTCGGGCTCGATGGCCGCGACCACGTTCTGGGTCAGCTCGTCCTGGATGGCGAATATGTCGGCAAGGTCGCGGTCGTACCGCTCCGCCCACAGATGAGCGCCGGTCTCCGCGTCGATCAACTGGCCGGTGACGCGCACGCGCCCTCCCGCCTTGCGCACGCTTCCCTCAAGCACGTAGCGCACGCCAAGCTCGCCGGCGATCCGTTTCACGTCCACCGACTGGCCCTTGTAGGCGAAGCTGGAGTTGCGCGCGATGACGAAGAACCAGCGGTAATGCGAAAGCGCGGTGATGATGTCCTCCGCCACCCCGTCGGCGAAAAACTCCTGCTCCGGGTCGCCCGAAAGGTTGAGGAAGGGCAGCACGGCGATGGAGGGCTTGTCCGGAACCGTAAGCGGCCCGCCGAGTGCACCGGCCGCGACCGGGTCGGGAAGTTGCCAGCCCACCCCATGCACGGACACCGGGCGGGGCAGGTTCTTCAGGTTCCGCTCGCCCAGGTTCGTTAGCGGAAAGTCAAGCTTTCCCTCGATCTGCTCGCGAAGCGCGCCGGAAATGCAGATGCCGCCGGGCTGCGCCACTTCCTGCAGGCGCGCCGCAACGTTAACGCCGTCGCCAAGGAGATCGTCGCCTTCCACGACCACATCGCCAAGGTGAAGCCCGATGCGGAATTCCAGCCGCCGCTCGGGGGCGAGGTCGGCGTTTCGCCGGCGCAGCGCGCGCTGGATCATGACAGCGGCACGCACGCCCTGCACCGCGCTTGGAAACTCGGCGACGAGCCCGTCGCCTGCGGTGCCGAAGATGCGCCCGCCGTGCTCGCCCACAAGATCGCTGATCGCCGGGCGGTATTCATTGAGCGTCGTAAGCGTGCCTTCCTCGTCGGCGGCGACGAGGCGGCTGTATCCGGCGATGTCGGCGGCGAGAATGACGGTGAGCTTTCGTTCCATTGAAGCCCTCCTGGCCAACGCAAGATTACTCCCACTGTGCAAGGAAAGCTATTTACGCCGCCGCGAACGGCGCACGCTCCACATGCGCTTCAAATGAATAGTTCGCTTGACAGCCTCCGCCGCAGGCCTAACTCCTGCGCAGCGTGTCGAGCATCGGGCACTCGGTGTTTCCGGCGGAACAATTCGCGGTCAGTTCCTCCAGCGCGGCTTCCAGCTTGCGGAGTTCGGCTATTTTCTCGCCAATAGCGCGCAGATGCCGTTTGCTCACATCGAGCACCGCATCGCAATCCGAGCGGGCCGAACCGGACAGGTCGAGCAGCGCCTTCGCATCGGCAAGCGAAAACCCGAGGCTCCGGCAATTTTTCAGAAATTTGAGCAGCCCTATCGCTTCCGTCGAATAAACCCTGCGTCCATTCGCGGAACGTTCCGGCCTCGGGACAATTCCCTCGCGTTCGTAGTATCTGATGGTCTCGATCCCCACTCCGCTTCGCCGTGACGCTTCTCCTATCGCAAACACGTGAACGAGCCCTCCTTGATCCTGTAGCGACTACAGGAAGCATATTGGCTCTCCAATGAAACGACAATGCGCTACCGCATGCGCCCGCAGATTGGATCGACGTGAAAAACTTCATACGCCTCAGCTACTTGAGTTCCCTCACCGCGGTTGGCGTGGCAGCCTGCTGCGTTTTGCCGATGATATTTCTCCTGTTGGGCCTGGGGGGAAGCTGGCTGGCTGTCTTTGGCAAGATCGCCGCCGCGAGTTATTACGTTCTCGCGCTATCCACCGCCGTCATTTTGCTGGCCGGGCTAGTGGCATATCGGCGGGGCTCGCTGACCCGCCTTGGACTTTGGATCGCGGGATCTGCCATTCTGACCGCGCTGGCATGGCTCATTGTCTTTAATGAAGCCCGCATCAACGATCACCTTTTGACCTGGATGTAAGCGCCATGAATGAGCGAACCGCCGTTCTCGAGACCACGATCACCTGCCCGCAGTGCGGCCACAGCGAATCTGAAACGATGCCGACGGACGCCTGCCAATGGTTTTACGAGTGTAAATCCTGCAAGTCCGTCTTGACCCCCAAACCGGGCGATTGCTGCGTTTACTGCTCCTATGCGACTGTCCCCTGCCCTCCGATCCAGCTCGGAGACAGCTGCTGCAATTAGAGCATATTCCGGTCAGGTTGAATCAAACCGAACGACAAGAACATGCCCAAGGCATTGATCCTGAAGCGATTTCCTATCGATCATGCATTTCAACCCGATCGGAAAGCGCTTTAGGGCCGGGGCCTTCCACAACTCAACCTTACCCTGATCAGGGGGTCATGGGGCCTCGCGGCAATCCGGACATTGAAAACCTCGGCGGGCGTTAACGCTACCCACTTCGACCTCATCACCCCACCAGACCCGCCTTCTTCAGCCCTTCGTATATGGGCGCCGTATACTCCAGCTTACGGAACGGGGCGCGGCTCATATGGGACTCGAAGGAATAGTCCGGGTTGATCGCCATGAGCTCGTCCCAGACCTTGCGGGCTTCGTCGATCTCGCCAAGATGGCCGAGCGCCGAGGCAAGGTAGACGCGCGAAAAGTCGGTGTCCGGCACGAGCCTGATCCGTTCGCGGAATTCCGCCGCCGCCGTCTCGTAATTTCCCAGGAGAAGGCGCGCCAGACCCATGAAATGCAGATATTGTTCCGATCCCTGCGGGTCGAGCCGCATTGCCCGTTCAAGATAGGGGAATGCTTCTTCCGCCCTGCCGCTGAAGGTCATGTTAGCGCCTTTGGAGGCGAGCGCCGCTGCGAAATTCGGGCTCAGTTCGAGCGCCTTTTCGATTTCCCTTGCGTTTCGGTCGAAATCCCTGGCGAATGCGGCCACTATCGCCGCAATATGGTGGACATATGCGTCTTTCGGCGCTTTTTCGATCGCCAGATCGGCGTACCGCCTGGCGACATCGACCGACCTGTCCGGATCGTCCGTCCAGCGGTTCTGAAAGTCGAAAACGCAAGCCAGCGCAAGGCCGGCATAGGGCTCCCCGTAATCGGGGTCGAGATCAATGGCCCGCTTGAGCAGCGCCGTCGCCTTTTCGAAGGATGCCTTGTTCTTGGAGCCTGAGAGTTCTTGCCTCGCCTGCAGGAAAAGGTCGTGCGCCTCGACACTCGTCGCGGTGTTGTCGGTAATCAGCGCTTCTTCCGTCGGCGTCAGCGTCACTTTCAGCGCATCGACGATCTTGCGGGTCACCTCGTCCTGCACCTCGAAGATATCGGTCAGTTCCCTGTCGAAACGATCGGCCCACAGGTGGCCGCCCGAGCGCGCATCGATCAGCTGGGCGTTGATCCTGACCCGGTTTCCCGCGCGGCGGATAGACCCTTCCAGAACGGACATCACGCCAAGTTCCCGCCCGACATCGCGGATATCGACGGATTTTCCCTTGTAGGCGAAGCTGGAGTTGCGGGCGATCACCAACAAGCCGCCAACCTTGGAAAGATCGGTGATGATGTCTTCCGAAATTCCGTCGGTGAAATATTCCTGTTCGGGATCGCCGGACATGTTGTCGAACGGAAGCACCGCGACCGACGGCATGCCCGCCTTCGCGCCTGTCGTTTCGGCTTGGGGAGCGGGCGCTTCATAGTCGCCCGCATCCATGTCCGGGTGCCATTTCCACACCCGCACCGGCCTGCCGATATTCTTGACCTGCACTTCGCCGGCGTCGCGAAAGACGGCGTCGGTACGCGCGCCGATGCTCTCGTTCACGATGGAGGAGATGCAGATGCCGCCCGGATCGGCAAGCGGTTCCAGGCGCGCGGCCACGTTGACGCCGTCGCCGTAGATTTCGCCGCCGTCGATGACGATGTCGCCGAGGTTGACCCCGATCCGCAAGGTAATGCGTCCGCCCTCGGCGCCCTCCTCGGCCTTGATGGCCCGCTGGATGGCGAGCGCGCAATTGACGGCATCGACCACGCTGGAAAACTCCACCAGCGTGCCGTCGCCCATGAGCTTGACCACGCGCCCGTTGTGCGCGGCCACGGCCGGGTCGAAGATCGTTTCGCGGTGATGTTTGAGGGCGGCAAGCGTGCCGTTTTCATCGGCGCTCATCATGGCTGAATAGCCGACCACATCCGCGAGGAGGATGGCCGCGAGGCGCCGGTTCATACGCTTTTCTGACATGGGCGGATTGTATTGAATAACCTTGCGGTAAGCTAGTCACTCGCGCTGTACCCGGCATTTCTTCAGCGCGGCATTCTCCGCCCTGATGCGCACGGCCAGAACGCCCGCATTCAGCAAGGAGAACGCGATCGCATAGATCACAAGACCGAACGTCAGCGGCAAAACGGCGATTTCCAGGGCGACGACGAGATAATTCGGGTGCTTCAGGAAACGATAGGGACCGGAACGGATCAGCGGCGCTCCCGGCAATATCACGATCCGTGTCGTCCAGCGCTCGCCGAGCGTCGCGATGATCCAGATGCGGAAAAGCTGCAGGAGCACGAAAACCGCAAGCCAGAACACCCGCACTTCCGCCGACCACGCCAGGATCCACAATCCGCCGAGCCACGCCGCGTGAAGCGCGACGATCAGCGGATAGTGGGCGGGAGATACCTCCACGCCGCCTTTTTCGACAAGGCGCTGCGTATTTTTGCGCGAAAGCAGAAGTTCGGCCAACCGTTGCAGCGTGACGAAAGCCAAGAGGACGATTGCCGCCGTCACCAGGCGCGCCCTATCGGGATGCAGGAGGCAGTGAAACCAGGGCCGAGCGCGGTGAGAAGCGAAAGTCCCGCTTCGCCCGACTGAAGCGCGCGCTCCAGCACGAAAAGAGCGGTCGGCGCGGACATATTGCCGAAGTCGCGCAGGATGTCGCGCTCGTGGGCGAGGCTTGCCGGCTCGAATTCCATCGCCGCCTCTATCGCCTGCAGCACCTTTTCGCCGCCCGGATGGAACAGATATCTCGCCACCTCCCCCGGCTCGATCGACAAACGCTCGCGAAATCCCTCGATGGCCCCGCGCATGTGGCGTCTGGCGAACGGCGGAATCGCGCGGTCGAAGACGACCTCGAACCCGTTCGGATCGACGTTCCATCCCATGATGCCGAGGGTGTCCGGCCACATGTGCTGTGTGCCGGGACCGACCGTGTATTGCGCCTCCTTGCGCCGGGGCCCGATCACGGCGGCCGCCGCCCCGTCGCCGAAGAGCGCGGTCGCGACGATATTGGCCTTGGTCGGCTTGTCGCTGCGAAAGGCGATGGAACAGAGTTCGACGACGACGACCAGCACGGTAAGCCCCTGTTCGCCACTCGCCAGCCGGCTTGCCAGCGCAAGTCCGCTCACTCCTCCCGCACACCCGAGCCCGAAGACCGGAACGCGCAGGATATCGCTCCTGAGGCCCAGGTCGGCGGCTGCCCGCGCCTCCAGAGAAGGTGTCGCGATGCCCGTCGAGCTTACGGTTACGACGGCATCGACCTCTTCCGCAGTCACTTGCGCCTTGTCCAGCGCCTCGCGGGCAGCGCGAACGAAGAGTTCCGTCGCGACTGTCAGATAGGCATCCGTCCGCTGCGACCAGTCGCGCGGCTCCAGGTACCATTCTACCGGCATCGCGAGATGGCGTTTTTCAATCCCTGAATTGACGAAGACGGGACGCAGCGCTTCGAAATCCGGAAATTCGGGCCCGAAGATATCCCCGGCGCGGGCCGCTGCCTCATCCTGTTTCAGGAAATGAGCGGGCGTCGCCGTTGCCAGTCCGCCAAGCGCCGGCCAGGAGTGAATGCGTTGGAGCAGGTCTTCGTTCATGGCCCATTCTACGCCTCGTCCGGCGCATGGGGATCAGGCGCGCGATCAAACGTCGGTGAATGCCCGCGAGCTCCCGGGCAGTGAAGCCGGCGGATTTCTCGCTTACTTTTATTTGCCCCGCGGGAATTGTTTTTCATGCTTGCGGATTTTTCCTCGCGGCCCGGCGCGCAACGCCCTCCGCGATCAATCACAATCTTGGGAAGATACGGAAAATTCGTAGTTCGACGCCCTCACAGGCAATATTCTTTGCACATCGTCCGATCCGTCGGGATCGACATCAACACTGCGGGAGGCAGGAATGGACGTCCTGAACGATATTCTCGATACCCTCAATCTGAAGGGCGCGCTTTATTTCCGCACCGATTTTTCCGATCCCTGGTCCGTCACCGTACCCGATTTGTACCAGGCCGCCCGTTTCCATCTCGTCGTCCAGGGCCACTGCCACGTCCAGTTTCCCGACGATCGCGCGGTCGACCTCGGTCCCGGCGACCTGGTGCTGATCCCGCGCGGGCGCCAGCATGTTCTGGCCGATGCCGCTTGCGAAACCGCGCCTGCCCTCGAAACCGTACTGAAGGATGCCGGATACAGGGGAGATGGCGTCCTGGTCGTCGGCGAGGGTGATCCTAACGCAACGACGCAAATGGTTTGCGGCCACTATACGTTCCGCAATGGCGCCGATCATCCGATCCTGCGCGCCCTGCCGGACTATCTCGTCACCTCCGCCTCGGTGCGAGCCCGCGAACCATGGCTCGATGAAATGCTGCGCCTCGTCGTCCAGCGCGTCTTCTCGGAAGAGATGGGCTCCACCGCCGCCGTCACCCGCCTTTCGGAGATCGTCTTCATCGAGCTTTTGCGCGTCGGCATCGGCCAGAGCGAGGAGTTGCAGATGGTGCTCTCCGCTTTCCGGGACAGGCATATCGGCAGAGCCCTGCAGCTCATTCACTCAAGACCCGCCGAGCCCTGGACGGTGGAGAGCCTCGCTATGGAAGTGGGCATGTCGCGCAGCCGTTTTGCCGAACGTTTCAGCGAGCTTATGGGTACCGGCCCGATGACTTATCTTTCGGACTGGCGCCTGCAAAAAGCCCTGTCGCTGCTGGATGACTGCCGATGCTCCGTCCAGCAGGTGGCAATGCAGACCGGTTATCAGTCTCCGGCCGCCTTCAGCCGCGCATTTTCCGGAAAATTCGGCCTTCCGCCCACGGAATACAGGCGCAACATTGCATAAAGTCCCGACGCACTTTGCGTCCCGTCCCAATGGCTTTGCGAAAACTCTCAGACTAATCGGCGGTTATTGATGGATCGTCCGGTCTTGAGCATTCTCCCCCCATCGGACGCCGGCAAGACGAACAGCCGGCCTGATGGGAAGAGGGCATTCAGAACGCCCCGAATATCAGGCAGGCAATCGTACCGATAAAAACAAAAGGCTTCGAGTTGCCCGGCGTTCGAGAAAACTCAGGACACAGAGAGAGAACCAACGCTATGAAGCTCATCAAAATCGCTGCCGCAGCCGCGGTCGTCGCCGCTTCCTTTACCGCTCCGGCTTTCGCCGAAGAGAAGATGAACGATCTGGAGATCGCCCACACCGCCTACACGGCCGGCAACCTCGACATCCGCTACGCTCACCTCGCGCTCGCGCTCAGCGAAAACGATGCAGTGCGCGAGTTCGCCAGCGTCATGATCCGCGACCACAGCGCGGTGAACGACGAAGCCGTCGCGCTGATCCAGAAGCTCGACGTCACACCGCAGGACAACGGCCTGAGCCAGGCGCTCGTCAAGGGTGCCGCCGAAAAGCGCGCCGAATTCGTGAAGCTTTCCGGCAAGGCCTTCGACTGCGCCTATGCGCAGAACGAACTGGGCTACCACCAGATCGTCAACCAGACCGTCGAAGGCAAGTTCATCCCCTGGACGACGGTCGAGCCGCTGACCGCTCTTCTCGAGGATGCTCTCGTCACCTTCAAGGCGCACGAGAAGCACGCCGAGAACATGGTCGCGGGCCTGCACTGCGGCTCGTAATATGCACCGCTTCGGCCAGATCTGCGGCGCCCTTTCGGGCGCCGCTTTCTCCTTGATGCTTGCGTGTTGCGCCGCGTATGCCGGCCAAACGCACCAGGTCATCATCCAGAAGTTCGAATTCGTGCCCGCCAACCTCACGATAAAGCGAGGTGACACGGTCGAATTCGTCAACAAGGATATCGCGCCTCACACAGCCTCGGAGGAAAGCGACTTTCTCTGGGATACCGGTGAGCTTGTCAGGAACCAGTCGGCCCGGATCGAGTTCACAAAGGCCGGGACGTCGAAATACTTCTGCGTTTTTCATCCGCACATGAAGGCGGAAATCATCGTCACCGCGAACTGACGGGGCGATTACCCATAACCAAGGGAGACAATCTCAATGTCCATCGTCGATCATCTCAGCGTCGGCGTGCCGAGCATCGAAGCCGGCCGCAAATTCTATGACGCCGTCATGGAAGCCATCGGAGCGAAGTGTCTCGCCGCCGGCGACGGGTTTGCCGCTTATGGCACGACGCGCGTTGAGTTTCTGCTGCTACTTCCCTTCGACGGCGGTGCCCCGACAGGCGGCAACGGCACGCACATCGGTCTCGTCGCTCCTTCCCAGTCGGCTGTAGACGCTGCCTACAATGCTGCACTTGCCAACGGCGGCTCCGACGAAGGCGCTCCCGGCCCGCGCGAGGCTTATCCGATCCCGAATGTCTATACGGCCTATGCCCGCGATCCCTTCGGCAACAAGATCGAAGTGATCCACAACGGCTTCGCCGCTTAATAACGGCGGCCGTTTCCCAGGCGAATATGCGAATTTCCGCCGGACATCCGGCGGAAATTCATTTGTGGAGGCACCTGAACTCACGAAGGTGCAATAGCCCCCGCACTGGTGTTCGGAAGTGTTGATGCCCCTCGATCCGTCGCAAAATTCCGGCCTTCCCGACCTGCTTGCGAAAGTTCGCGCTTGCGCAATTTGCGAAGGCCTGCCGCTTGGCCCCAAGCCGATCCTGCAAGCCGGCAGCAAGGCGCGCATCCTGATCGCCGGTCAGGCTCCGGGCAAGAAAGCCCACGAGCGCGGGATTCCCTTCGACGACGCATCCGGCGACAGGCTTCGGCAATGGCTTGGCGTCGACCGCGATACCTTCTACGACACGGAAAAGATCGCCGTGCTGCCCATGGGCTTCTGCTTTCCCGGCACATCGAAGAACGGGGACCTGCCCCCGCGTGCCGAATGCGCGCCCGCCTGGAGGGACAAGCTTCTTGCCAAGCTTGAATCAGTCGATCTGACGATCGTCATCGGCCAATACGCGCAAGACTGGCACCTGGGCGACAGGCGCTCGAAGTCACTGACCGAAACCGTGGCCAACTGGCGTGCGTTCTGGCCCGAAGTTCTGCCTTTGCCGCACCCGAGTCCGCGCAACCAGCGCTGGTTCAAGCAAAACCCCTTCTTCGAAGAAGAGATCCTGCCGGAACTGCAAGGGCGGGTCGGCGAATTGATAGGCTGACCGGTCCCGGTGCCGTTCAGTCCAGAAACCAGCGCTTTGCGTTCGTGTAGCAAACGTCGCGGACGAGGCCTTCCGCCAGATCGAAGTCCGGCGGAATATGGCCTTCATCCATCCAGTTGCCCACCATCCGGCACAAAAGCCTGCGGAAATACTCGTGCCGCGGGAAGGACAGGAACGAGCGGCTGTCGGTCAACATGCCGACGAAGCGCGACAAGAGCCCCATCTGCGCAAGCTGCACCATCTGCCGTTCCATCCCGTCGAGCTGATCGTTGAACCACCAGGCGGAACCGGCCTGCACCTTGCCGGGCACCGCGCCGTCCTGAAAATTGCCGGCGGCGGTCGCGATGACTTCGTTCCTTGAAGGATCCAGGCAATAGAGAATGGTGCGCGGAAGCTCGCCCGTCCGGTCGAGATGATCGAGCAGGCGATTCAGCGGCGCGGCTATCGGCCGGTCACCGATTGAATCCGCTCCGGAATCCGGCCCGACGGCAGCCAGAACCCGAGAGCTGTTGTTGCGTATCGCGCCGATGTGCATCTGCATGACGAGACCGCGCGCCGCATAGGCCCGTCCGAGCCCGACCAATACCGCGGTCTGGAATACCGCGATATCCTTCTCGTCCAGCGTCGCGCCGGAAAGCCGCTTGCGCAGGACCGAATTCGGATCGCCCTTCGCCAGATCATCGGCGATGTGCAAGACGTCGAGACCGTGGTCCGCAGCCCGGCATCCCGATGCGACGAATGCATCGAGACGGCTTTCCAGGGCGCCCATGAGATCGTCGAAAGAGGCAATTCGCACGCCGCACGTCGCCGACAGGCGCTCCAGATATTCCGCAAAGCCATCCTGCTCGATCTTGAACGCCTTGTCGGGCCGGAAACTGGGCACGACGCGAAAGCCCAGATCCTCGACTTTCGAAAGCGCCTGATGATGCTCCAGTGAATCGCAAGGGTCGTCCGTCGTGCCGACAAACTCGACCTTCATCCGCCGAAGAAGCCCGCGCGCACCGAAGTCCGGCTCCGCCAGTTTCGAATTGGCGGCCTCCCAGGCCTCGGTCGCGGTTTTCGGAGAGAAGATCAGGCCGTCGAGACCGAAATAGCGGTAAAGCTCCAGATGCGACCAATGGTAAAGCGGGTTGCCGAGGCATTGCGGCATGGTTTCGGCGAATGCGTCGAATTTCTCGCGGAAATCCGCTTCGCCGGTGATGCGGCGCTCGTCGATGCCGGCCCAGCGCATGGCCCGCCATTTGTAGTGATCGCCCTTAAGCCAGATACGGCCTATCGTGTCCCACTTCGTATCGGCCGAGATTTGAGCCGGATCCAGATGATTGTGATAGTCGACGATCGGCAGGCTGGCTGCGACGTCATGGTAAAGCCGACGCGAAGCCTCGCTCGTCAGGAGGAAATCTGCGCCGAGAAAAGGCTGCATATCGATCGATCCCTTCTGATGTCAGTCGGACGAAAGCGCGGCGACGGCATTCCGCGCGCCCTGCTTGCGCAGCGCCTTGTAGGCATCCGCAATACGCGTGCGAAAACCCGTATCCTCCGAAAGCATCGGCGGAAAAATACCGCTGCGCTCCAGGATCTCGCGGACATATTCCGTTCCATCTTCCGTCGTTATGGCGATATCCGTGAGCTTTTCCGCCAGCGGATCATTGAGCGGCAGCGGGTTTCCCTCATCATCCCGCCCCCGGCAATAAGCCATCCAGCCGGCAATGCCGAGCGCGAGGCGCGGCCAGTCCGCGCCTGAGCGCATGTGATGGCGCACGGACTCGAGAAACCTTTGCGGAAGCTTCTGGCTGCCGTCCGATGCGATCTGGGTCGTGCGGTGCTTCAGGCGACTGTTGGAAAACCGCGCGATCAACGCTCGCGCGTAAGCATCCAGATCGACATCTTCGGGCATCGAAAGCGTCGGCGCCTGCTCCTTCATCATCAGGTCGAAAGCGGCAGCACGGAACGGATCGTCGTTCATGCAGGCCGAGACGGTTTGATGTCCGGCCAATGCGCCGAGATAGGCGATGAACGAATGGCTGCCGTTCAGCATCCTCAGTTTCATTTCCTCAAACGGGCGTACGTCATCCGTAAATTGTGCCCCGGCCAGCTCGAAATCCGGCCGGCCCGCGGCAAAATCATCCTCGATGACCCACTGGCGGAACGGCTCGCAGACGATGCCGTTCGGATCGTCCTCATCGCCGAGAACGCTGTGCAGGACAGCGCGACCCTCATCGTCGAGCGCGGGCACGATGCGATCTACCATCGTCGAGGGAAAACTGACATTCCGGGCGATCCAGCGTGCAAGAGCGGGATCGCGCCTTTCCGCGAATGCCTGCACCACGGCGCGGCAAACGGCGCCATTGTTCGGCAGGTTGTCGCAGGAAAGCAGCGTGACCCCGGCCAACCCGCTTTCCTTTCGCCGGCGCAAGCCTTCCACGAGATAACCGACTGCCGTTCCCGGCGCTTCGGGCGAAGCGAGATCTGCCTGAATGCCCTTGTGATCGGGATCGAGCTCACCGTCCTTCTGGCAATATCCCTTTTCGGTGATCGTGAGCGAGACGATTGAAAGATCCGGATCCTCAAACCGCGCGAAGAGCGCATCCGCGCCGTCGCGCTTCGGGTGACAGGTAGAGACGACCGCCCCGACAGTGCGCGCGGTAATACCCCCGTCATCGACTTCCGCAACCGTATAGAGATGATCGGCGGTATCGAGTTCGGTGAGTTCTTCGGCTCCCGAATTGAGCCGCACGGCACATACGCCCCAATCCCCGTCCGTTTTGCGCAGGATCTCATCCAGATAGACCAGCAGATGCGCCCGCACGAAGGCTCCGAATCCGATGTGAAGAATGCGCGGTTTCAGCCTGTTGCGGTCGTATGACGGGCGAAGCACTGCGTCTTCGGCTGATCGGGACATGGATTTCTCACTCAATCTCGAACGGAACGGTATCGCCGGAACGCGCTCGCTCGCCGATAACGGCAAATCGCGCGTTTCCCCGGCGAGAAGCAAACGACGAACCGTTTCGTTGTCGCATGAATGTGCCGTCCTTGTCAGGCAGTGAATGACGCTCGCGCCTCGCACAAAGCGGCATGGAAGCGCGATCGACCATAAGCGCCCTTGGGTGGGAACTTCGGCTTGCAAATCACCGCGAGTGACAGCAAGACTTCCCGCGAATGCCCCACCGCGGCGCGCCGGGCGTGCTTTCGTCAAACGAAATCGTTCCGGATTCAACATGCCGCAACCAAGCCCGGAGTGCCGAATGCAACCTGCCCCCGTTCCCGTTTTCGACGGGCATAACGACACATTGCTCAAGCTCGAACTCCAAAAGGGCACTGCGAAGGATCGCTCCTTCTTCGAAAAGGCGGCTTTCGATCACATCGACCTGCCGCGCGCGAGAACAGGCGGGTTTGCCGGCGGATTGTTCGCCATGTTCGTTCCCTCGCGCATCGCAAGGAACGGGGAAGCGGCGTTCAATCCGGCCGATCAGGCCAATTTCGCCGAAATCTCCCATGAATTCGCGCGAGAATTCACCAGCCGCCTGTTCGGGCAGGCCGAACGCATCGCCGACAAGGCGCCCGACGCGGTTTCCATCTGCCGGTCGAGCATGGAAATCCGCGAGGCGATGGAAGCGGGCCGGCTGGCCATGGTGCTGCATATCGAAGGCGCGGAGGCTATTGGCGAAGACCTTGCCGAACTGGAGGCGTTCCACGGGCGGGGCCTGCGCTCGCTCGGCCCGGTGTGGAGCCGAAAGAACATTTTCGGCCATGGCGTGCCGATGGCGTTTCCGGCATCGCCCGACACCGGACCGGGGCTTACGGACGCCGGCAAGGCGCTGGTGAAGGAATGCAACAGGCTGAAGATACAGATCGACCTTTCCCACATCACCGAAAAAGGCTTCTGGGATGTGGCGAAGGCGAGCGACGCCCCCTTGGTCGCTTCGCACTCCAACGCCCATGCGGTATGCCCCTCGCCGCGCAATCTGACCGACAGGCAGCTTGATGCCATCGCCGAAACGCGCGGTCTCGCCGGGCTGAATTTCCACGTCGCCTTCACGCGAGAGGACGGGGCGATGCGCTCCGATACGCCGCTGGAGACGCTCGTGCGCCACATGGATCACCTGATCGGCAGGCTCGGCGAGGATGGCGTGGCGCTCGGTTCGGACTTCGACGGATGTCTTGTTCCAGCCGCCATGAAGGACGTGACCGGCCTTCCGAACCTCGTCGATGCTTTCCGCAAAGCCGGCTACGGCGAAGAGTTGATCGAGAAAATCTGCTGGAAGAACTGGATTTCCGTATTGGAACGCGCCGGCATCTGACGCGCAGGCGCGGCCGCCCGCTTCATTCAGCCGCGATCGATACCGCGCATTCCGCCTCGATACGCTCCTGCAGGTAATCTGCAATCCGCAAGGCGACCGCCTGGAGACGCTTCAACTCCGCCTCGCGGCGGCTTTGTGCCGTAACCTCCGTGATGCCGCTGCTTCTGGCGCCGTTTCCGAACCGACCGGCGGCACGAACGATGAAGCGGTAGTTTTCCCCGTCGCCGGACCCCGGAGTGTGAAGGATTTCGCCGACATGCTGCTCGGCAAAGCGAACCGAGTCATCGAGGATCGGATAGGACGCCGGTACTTTCGTTTCGGTATTTCCGCCCATGATACTGCCTGAAATCCGGTTCGCGCCTCGATGTCGTGCAGTCGCAACCTTGTTCCGATTCGTGCGAGAATCCAAAAAATATAAATGAGAGCTTAATTCGCGGAATTTTCAGTTATTCGTGAAGTCGCATCACCTGAATGACCTTACCAAACGGCAGAAACAATTGACGAAACGCGCCGCCTCCGCTTTGGTCTTGCCATGAACAAAGGACGTTCAGCGAAAAACCGAACGCAAGACCTGAATACCGTTCAGCGCCTGCGAAAAACACTGCGCGGCCTTTACTATGGCGACAGCCTCGCCGCACGGCGCTGGCGTTTTTCGCTCCTGGGCTTCGACTTCGTCACGATCGGCTATTTCATCGTCTCGTCGATGTTCGAGCCGCATGAGATCAACCATGTGGTGGATTACGCGATTGCGGTCGTACTTGCTTTCGACTACGCGGCGCGCCTTCTCATCGCCAACCGTCCGTGGAGGGCGGCGCTTGAATTCACCGCGATCATGGATCTGGTGGTGGTCCTTTCGCTCTTCGCATCCGCCTTCATAGACAACCTCGGCTTCCTTCGCGTCGCCCGGATGCTTCGCCTCCTGCGCTCCTACCATCTGCTCAAGGAGTTGAGGAAAACGTCCGCCTATTTCCGTCGCAACGAGGAAATCATCCAGTCGAGCGTCAATCTGCTCGTTTTCATCTTCGTGGTCACCGCGGTCGTCTTCGTCACCGAGGGCCATCAGAATCAGGCGATCAACACCTATCTCGACGCGCTTTACTTCACCGTCACTACGCTGACGACCACGGGCTTCGGCGATATCACGCTCACAGACAGCTTCGGCAGGTTGCTTGCCGTCATCATCATGATATTCGGCGTGGCTCTATTTCTCAGGCTCGTGCAAACGATCTTCCGCCCGCAAAAGATCCGCTTTACTTGCCCCGATTGCGGCCTGAACCGGCACGACCCCGACGCCGTCCACTGCAAGCATTGCGGCCGCACGATCCACATCGAGACCGAAGGCGAGTGGATTTAGCCAAGCGTCCAGACCCTAAGCCGTTGATCGGCAAAGTGTCGCAGCCGATAATTTAACGTAGAGGCACTTAGCGTCCCCGGGATAGCATCGAGCCAAAGCGGGGCAATCGCACTTCTGCATTATCGACCGGTTGTTGGCATGAAGCGATTTCACGAATTGAGCGAAGCCGAGATCCTTGCACTGGCCGTCTCCAGCGAGGAAGAGGATTCGCGCATCTACCAGTCCTTTGCCAACCGGCTGCGGGACGACTACCCGGCGTCGGCAAGGATTTTCGACGAGATGGCCGAGGAAGAGCGCGGTCACCGCCATCTGCTCCTCGATCTCTACAAACGGAAGTTTGGCGAGGAACTGCCATATATCACCCGCCAGGACGTCCGTGGTTTTCTGAAGCGCAGGCCGATCTGGCTCATGGAAGGCCTGCGTATCGATGCCGCCCGCCGTCAGGCCGAAATCATGGAGTTCGAGGCGGCGCAATTCTACGCGAAGGCAGCAGATCGTGCCCGCGACGTGGATGTGCGCAAACTCCTCGGCGATCTGGCCGAAATTGAACGCCGGCATGAAACGCGCGCCGGCGAACTTGAAAAAAGCGTCGTCGAATCCGCCGCCTACGATGAGGAAAAGGAAACCTCGCGCCGCCTGTTCGTGCTACAGGTCGTCCAGCCTGGGCTTGCCGGCCTGATCGACGGTTCGGTCTCGACGCTCGCGCCGATTTTTGCTGCGGCCTTCGCCACCGGAACTTCATGGGATGCCTTCGTCGTCGGCCTTGCCGCCTCGATAGGCGCCGGCATATCCATGGGCCTGACCGAGGCATTGTCCGATGACGGCGAGATCACCGGACGCGGCTCTCCCTGGCTGCGCGGCTTCGTCTGCGGGGTCATGACCGCCGTCGGAGGACTCGGCCATACCCTTCCCTATCTCATCACAGATTTCTGGACGGCGACCACGGTCGCTCTCGTCGTGGTCGTCTTCGAATTGTTCGCGATCGCCTGGACCCGCTGGAAATACATGGAGACGCCGTTTCACTCCGCAATCGTGCAGGTGGTGCTCGGCGGCTTGCTCGTACTCGCCACCGGTGTTTTCATAGGTTCTTCATGACGATGCGTCATCAGCCCATTACGGGGCTCGTTTCGACGTGATCGACGAGGATGCGTGAAAGGTAGGGTGTTGCGATGGACGAATTGGCTCTTGACCTCGCACGGGCGCAATTCGCCTTCACCGTTTCCTTTCACATCATCTTTCCCGCCTTCTCAATCGGCCTTGCCAGTTATCTTGCCGTGCTCGAGGGTTTATGGCTTCTGACCGGCAGGCAAGTCTATCTGAGGCTTTTCCGCTATTGGCTGAAGATCTTCGCCGTCGCCTTCGGCATGGGCGTCGTCTCCGGCCTTGTCATGACCTACCAGTTCGGCACCAACTGGTCGGTCTTTTCCGACAAGACGGGCCCTGTGCTCGGCCCGGTCATAGGCTACGAAGTGCTGACCGCATTTTTCCTGGAAGCCGGCTTCCTGGGCATCATGCTTTTCGGCATGAACAAGGTGGGTCCACGCCTGCATTTTTCCGCAACCGCGCTGGTCGCCTTCGGGACCGCGCTTTCCGGCTTCTGGATCCTTTCCGCCAACAGCTGGATGCACACGCCCGCCGGCTACACCATCAACGAAGCCGGGCAATTCGTGCCCGATGACTGGTTCAAGATCATCTTCAACCCGTCCTTCCCCTACCGCTTCGCCCACATGATGCTTGCCGCATATCTGACGACGGCCTTCGTGGTCGGCGCGGTCGGCGCCTGGCATCTTCTGCGCGACCGGACGAACGAAGCCGCACGCGTCATGTTTTCCATGGCGATGTGGATGGCGGCGATCGTCGCGCCCATCCAGGCTTTCGCCGGCGACATGCACGGCCTCAACACCCTGGCGCATCAGCCGGCGAAAATCGCCGCGATCGAGGGACATTTCGAAAGCCAGACACGCGCGCCCCTGCTTCTGTTCGGCATTCCGGACATGGAAAAGGCCGAAACGCTCTACAAGGTCGAGATTCCCGATCTCGGCAGCCTCATCCTCACCCATTCGCTCAACGGCAAAGTGCCGGGCCTGAAGGATTTTCCGCGCGAGGACTGGCCGAACGCCACAATCGTGTTCTTCACCTTCCGGATCATGGTGGGCCTCGGCATCCTGATGATCGCACTCGGTTTCTTCAGCCTCTGGAAGCGGTGGACCGGCGCGCTCTACGACAGCCCCGTCCTGCACCGTTTCGCGCTTCTCATGGGCCCCTCCGGCTTCGTTGCCGTGCTTGCCGGATGGTTCACGACAGAGGTCGGACGTCAGCCCTTCACCGTCTACGGCCTGCTGCGCACGCAAGACAGCGTTTCGCCGGTCGACGCACCCGCCGTCGGAACGTCGCTGGCCGTCTTCATCCTCGTCTATTGCATCATCTTCGGCATAGGCATTCTCTACATCCTGCGCTCGATGGGCATTTCTCCCGACCAGGGAACCGGCCCCGAAGAGGGGCATCCGATCCGCACCGCCGGCATCACCCCGGCAGCCGCCCTTTCGCAAGACAAGCCGGGCACTTCCGGCGCGCCAGCGGAGTAAATGCAATGGCACTCGATCTTCCCCTCATCTGGGCCATCCTGATTGCCGTCGCGATCTTCGCCTATGTGGTTCTCGATGGCTTCGACCTGGGCGTCGGCATTCTCTTTCCAGCCGGACGCACGGAAAGCGAACGCACGCTCATGATGAACAGCATCGCCCCCGTCTGGGACGGCAATGAGACCTGGCTGATCCTTGGTGGCGGCGGGCTGTTCGCCGTCTTTCCGCTGGCCTATTCGATCCTGATGCCGGCACTTTACGCGCCGATCATCGCCATGCTGATGGGCCTGATCTTTCGTGGGGTCGTTTTCGAATTCCGCTTCAAGTCGTCCGACCGGTCGAGACATCGCTGGGACGCCGCCTTTTTCCTCGGCTCCTTCGTCGCCGCCTTCGCGCAAGGCGTTGCGCTGGGTGCCGTCGTTCAAGGCGTTCCGGTGGAGGGCCGCACCTATGCCGGCGGCTGGTTCGACTGGCTTTCGCCTTTTTCCGTCATGACCGGGCTGGCGCTTGTTTCCGGATACGCGCTTCTCGGCGCGACATGGCTGATCTGGAAGACGGAAGGGCCGTCACAGCAGCATTTCAGGGCGATCGCGCGCAATGTCGGCCTCGCGCTTCTCGTCTTCATCGGCATCGTCAGCATCTGGACGCCGTTTCTCGATCCAGAAATATTCACGCGATGGTTCTCCTATCCCTCCTCGCTCTACACACTGCCCGTGCCGGTGCTGGTGGTGGCCGCCGCGGCCCTCATGTTCACGAGTTTGAGGGGAACACGCGACGGCATTCCTTTCCTGGCGGCACTCGTCCTGTTTCTGCTGTCCTACGTCGGCCTCGCCATCGGCCTTTACCCCTATATCGTGCCGCGCAGCGTGACGATCTGGCAGGCGGCGGCGCCTGAGGACAGCCAGAAGTTCCTGCTCGTCGGCGCGGTCGTACTCCTGCCGGTCATCCTTGGCTACACCGCGTACGCCTATTGGGTCTTCCGCGGGAAAGTACGTCCGGGAGAGGGGTATCATTGAAGGACACTGACGCCCCACGCACGATTGAGACCGGGCCGGCCTGGAAGCGCTGGCTCTGGTTCTTCGGACTCTGGCTGGCAGGTGTCGCCGCGATAACGGCCCTGTCCTATTCGATCAGGTTCCTGCTTCTTCAGTGACTGGAGATCCGCATTCCATGCAAGTCATCGCCATGCGCCCGAACACGTCTCGGGACAATGCGTTCGTGGACCTGTTCAGTCATTCGCTCGCGAATTGCGGCTTCAAGTTGAAGGACTTCAACTGGGAGCTTTCTCCCTTTGCCGGGGCGGATTACGTCATATTGCACTGGCCGGAATATTTTTTTGCCCGGCCAACGCTCGAATCCCGTTTTCGCATGGCGATGCTGCGCTTCATGAAGTTCGTTTTCGCAACGAAATTCGTCTGGGTCGCACACAATATACGCCCCCATGACGGCGGCGATATCGACAACAAGGCAGCGCAGAACTTCTTGAGCAGGCTCGACGGCATCGTATTCCTCTCCAGCGCATCGCGCGAAGAGTTCGAAACAGCCTATCCTGGCACAAGGGCGAAACTGCACACCATCCGGCACGGGCACTATCTGGACAGCATGGAAACCAGGCCTGCGGCAATACCGAATGGAGGACGCATCCGCCTTTTGAATTTCGGCCAGTTGCGCCCTTACAAGAATGTCGACCGGTTGATCGAATGTCTGGTCGGTCTCGGCGACGATGGCGCAACACTCACGATCGCCGGTTTGCGCCGGGACGCGGCCTATGTCTCGAAAATCGAAAAGCTATCCGCCGGCAGGCCCGACATAACGCTCGATATACGCGACGTCCTGCTGCCGCAGCACGATCTTGAAGCGCATCTCGACGCCAGCAACGGCGTCGTCCTTCCCTATTCCGCGATCACCAACAGCGGTGCCGCAATCTTCGCGCTTTCAAGAAACCGGCCGATCCTTGCCCCGAATGCCGGTGTCTTCGCGGAACTGCAAGCCGACGTCGGGAGTGATTGGGTCACGCTTTATGAAGGCGAACTGGACAAGGAAGACCTGAAAAACTTCGTGCGGAAAATCCGTGACTTCACCCGGCAATCCAAGCCCGACCTTTCCGCATACGAGTGGGCGGAAAATAGCGCCTCTTTGGCGAATTTCCTGCGGTCTCTTTAGTTTCGCTCTCGGCGATCGGATGAAAATATCAATCCAAAACCGTTTTTATTGACGACTAAAACCGGTTTTGCGATGATAAAACCAACAAAATGCAATTCGACAGGCGCCGCAGGGAGGAGCCGCTTTCGGGCGGCCGACGCGCATTATGCCGAGAACGAAGGGAAGCGTGACGATCGAGGATGTGGCCCGCCTTGCCGGCGTCGCCAAGGGCACGGTGTCGCGCGTCCTCAACAATTACGGCGACACATCGGCCGAGACGCGCGATCGTATTCTCCAGGCCGTCGAGCGCCTTGAATACCAGCCTTCTGCTGCCGCAAGAAAACTGAAGCGCGGGCGCGTCGACACTCTCGGTATCGTGCTGCCGGCGGGACAGGGTGAGCACGCGGACCCCTTTCTTTCCGAATTCCTCGACGGGATCGCCCAGGCGCTCGACCTTTCCGATCGTGATCTCCTCGTCACCACCGCGCATTCCGATGAGCATGCCGTGACCGTACACGACCGGCTGATACGTTCGCGCAAGGTCGACGGCTTCATCGTAACCCGCACGCAGGGCGACGATCCGCGTATCGGGCTTCTTCTCCAGCGCGGTTTTCCGTTCGTCGCCCATGGGCGCACGAAGGAAACGGACTTTGCCTGGTATGACGTCGACAACGAGCGCGCCTTTCTCGATGCCGTCCGCCATGTCGTGGCGCTCGGACACAGGCGCATCGGCTTCCTCGGCGGCCCCGTGCGGATGAATTTCGCCATTCAGCGAAAGGCCGGATATCGCAGAGGCCTGGCCGAAGCCGGCATCGCGCACGATCCGGCGCTGGAAATCGCTTGCGAGTTGAACGAAATGAGCGGCGCCGAAGCCGCGCGCACGCTCGTTCATCTCGATGAACCGCCGACGGCGCTCGTCTGCGTGACCGATACCCTGGCGATCGGGGCGATAGAGGCGCTGCGCGCGCTCGGTCTTGCAATCGGTCGGGACGTCACCGTCATCGGCTACGACGGCCTTCCCGTCGGCGCCTATATCGACCCGCCGCTCACCACGTTTTCGCAGTCCGCACATGCAGCCGGAGCGCGCGCGGCACAAATGCTGATCGACGTGATCGAGGGCGTCGATCCCCTGGAACGCCAGGAACTTGTCCGGGCCGATCTCGTCAAACGGGCATCCGACGGCCCGCCGGAAAAAACGCCGAAAGAGCTCAAGGAGAGCCTGGCTCGATAAACAGACACCCCGCAACATCAAGGAGGAGACAAGCGATGCTGGGGAAGAAATTACTGACGACGACAGCCGCGGCCGCCATTCTGGCCATTGGCTTCATGAGCCCCGCCACGGCCGAAACGCTGCGCTTCTGGACCACCGAAGAGCAGCCCGAGCGCCTTGCCAAACAGGAAGAGTTGGCAGCCGCATTCAAGGAGAAGACCGGCATCGAGGTGGACGTCATCCCGGTGACCGAAACCGAGCTCGGCACGCGCGCGACCGCCGCCTTTGCCGCCGGCGACCTGCCGGATGTGATCTATCACACGTTGCAATACGTCCTGCCCTGGGCGGAAGCGGGCATTCTCGACACCGACGCTTCCAACGAAGTGCTCGAAGCGCTCGACACGGCGACATTCGCGCCCGGCGCGCTTGCCATGGCGTCTTACGAAGGCGGCCACGCCGCCGTCCCCGTCGACGGATGGACGCAGATGATCGTCTACCGCAAGGACCTTTTCGACGAGAAGGGTCTTGAAGCGCCGACGAGCTATGGGGCGATCCTCAAGGCGGTGGAGGCGCTGCACACCCCGCCGGAGATGTACGCCTTCGTCGCCGCGACGAAGATCGACGAGAACTTCATGAGCCAGGTGCTTGAGCACGTCTTCCTTGCGAATGGCGTTTCTCCGGTCGATGAAAACGGCTTCAAGCCGCTCGATGAGAAGAAGACGATCGAGGCGCTGGAATTCTACAAGGCAATCGCCAAGGCCTCGCCTCCGGGCGAGCTTTACTGGAAACAGTCGCGCGAGCTTTATTTTGCCGGCAAAGCGGCGATGATCATCTGGTCGCCCTTCATCCTGGACGAACTGGCGGGCCTGCGCGACAGTGCGCCGCCGACGATCAACGACGATCCGACCTCCAAGGAGCTGGCTTCGAAGACGGACGTCGTGACACGGTTCTCCGGCCCATCCAACCCGGATGGCGCTGCCTGGGCCGACATTCGCTATTTCGGCATCACCAACGATGCCGATACCGATGCCGCGATAGACTTCGTCAAGTTCTCGATGGACGAGGGCTATCTTTCCACGCTGTCGATCGCTCCGGAAGGCAAGTTCCCGGTGCGGCGCGGCGACGCGAGCGATCCGCAGAAATTCGTCAAGGGCTGGGCGGAGCTTCCCGTCGGCGTGGACCGCAAGGCGCCTCTCACCGATCTTTATGGCGAGGAAACCATCGCCGAGATCGTTGGCGGGCTTGAAAAGGCGAACCGCTGGGGCGTGAACGAAGGGCAGCTTTCGCTCGCCTCGAAGATGGTCAACTCGCAAGTGATCAACCGCCTCGTTCGCGAATATATCGACGATCAGCGCGATGCGGCGCAAACGGTCGCTCGCCTGAACGAGGAACTGGCGAAGATCCAGTAATCGCAAGACGCTCCGCCTGGAAATCCGGCCAGGCGGAGCGCATTTCACCAAATCGTCTCCACCCGGCAACGGCTTGCGAAGAACCATGTCACCGGCAAACGGATTGACGGAACCGCGCCCACCGAAAGGCAGTGGCCCCATGCAGCGGCGCGAAGCGCGCCTTGCCTGGGCCATGCTCGCGCCGACGTTTCTGATCGTCCTCGCGATCGTGCTGTTCCCGCTCGTCGCGAATTTCTGGATCAGCGTGAAACCGGTGGGCCTAGCCGATCTTCGCCCGCCCGCGATCCTCGTCAACGAGCGCCTGCGGGGACGACCGAAAGAGCCGGGCGATCAAGCAACGATCGAGTACCGGTTGCGAAACTCCTCCCAGGACGAGGAAATCCGCAGTGCGCAGCTTGCAGCCACACTTCCGCCAGGCTTCACACCCGCCGGGGCACCCGAAAGCTGCAGCCTGAACAGCGGCGAAATTGCTTGTAAATTCGGCACCATTCCACCCCGCTGGCGTGAAAACGTCCGGCTGGAAGGCACCGTCGATGCGGAGTTTCTAAAGCTTGACGATCCGCTCGACGCCTATCCGGCAGAAACCTCGGGTGAAGCCGACAACATCCTGACGAGCTTCGAATTCACGCTTGAGAATTTTCGCCGCGTCTTCAGCGGTGCGGAATTCTGGTCGGTCCTCAGGGTCACGATCTATTACACCGTCTTCGGCACGGGCGGCGCGCTTGTGCTCGGTCTTTTTGCCGCTCAGCTCATGAACGAGAGTTTCAAGGGCCGGGGCTTCCTTCGCGGGTTGTTCCTCTTCCCCTACGTGGCGCCCGTCATCGCGGTCGCCTTCACCTGGGTTGTGCTGTTCGACCCGTTCTCGGGAATGCTCAACGCGCTACTGACCCGCATGGGCGTGGTTGGCGAGCCGATCAACTTCTTCGGCGCACGGTCGATCCCCATCACGCTCTTCGGCCTTACCTTCGAGTTTCCCCTGGCGCTTTCGACGGTGATCGCATTCGAAGCCTGGCGGTATTTCCCCTTGTCGTTCCTCTTCATCCTGGCACGCATGCAATCGCTTTCGAGCGATCTTTACGAGGCGGCCGAAATGGACGGAGCAACGCCGCTGCAGCAGTTCTGGTACATCTCCCTGCCGCAGCTTGTCGGCATTCTCTCCATCCTCTTCCTGCTGCGCTTCATCTGGACCTTCAACAAGTTCGACGACATCTTCCTGCTCACAGGCGGTGCCGCCGGCACGCGCACGCTCACCGTCGACGTTTACGAGCAGGGCTTCGCGCTCTCCAACCTCGGCGCGGGCGCCGCCGTCGCCGTCGTCGTCTTTGTGCTTCTCGTCACATTCGCAACGCTATTCATCCGCTTTTCGCCGAAGGAGGAAGGGCTATGAGCATCCGCACCGGCTATGCGGCCGCCATCCTCATCGGCGCGCTGTGGGGAGCGCTTTTCATCGTCGTCACCGGCGTTCTCTTCACCCTCGTCACCGGCACGGTATCGGCACCGCCGGCAGGCGCAGCCGCGTTAGCTGGGATCGTCGGAGCACTGGTGCTCGTCACGGCAAAAGCGGAAAACCGCACGCGAACCCGCAAGTTGATCGCGGGCTTGGCGGTTTTGCTCACGCTGGGGCTTTTCACATTCATGTCGCCATTCGGCCTGCCGCTCGACCGGAACCCGCTCTGGCAATTGTTCGCCCTCGTCCTCTTCGTGGCGAGTGTCGCCTTCGCAAGCGAGCGCTGCCTCGCAGACATCCCGCGCGGGCCGATCAATCGTTATCAGAGCGAGCTTGTCTTCATCCGCGCGACGAAAGGGATCGGCTTTGCCGTCTTCACGATCATCGTCGCCCTGC
Organism: Stappia sediminis; assembly: GCF_009826895.1. Lineage (GTDB taxonomy): Bacteria > Pseudomonadota > Alphaproteobacteria > Rhizobiales > Stappiaceae > Hongsoonwoonella > Hongsoonwoonella sediminis. The sequence continues at coordinate 74,861 of NZ_WUMV01000008.1, forward strand.
CCTTCTACGTCATGGTGATGACGAGCCTGAAGAGCCAGCAGGCGCTGCTCGCAAACCCGCTCGATCTCTCCATCGACCTCTCGCAAGGCGTGGACAGCCTTTTCCGCTCCTACGTGGAGCTTTTCACGCAGTTCAATTTCGGAAGATACCTGCTCGTTTCGGCAATCGTATCGGTCGGAACGGTGTTGATCACGCTATCGTTCTCCGTGCCGGGCGCCTATGCCGTCTCGCGGCTGCGTTTCAAGGGGCGGGATTTCCTCGCCCGCTCGGTGCTCCTGATCTACATGGTGCCGGCGATCGTGCTCGTAATCCCGCTTTACGCGGTTTTCTCACAACTTGGGCTGAGGAACAGCCTCACAGGCCTTCTGATCGTCTATCCGGCAACGACGATCCCGGTCGCGCTCTACATGCTGCAGGGCTATTTCAGGGGGCTCCCTGCAGAGCTTGAGGAAGCCGGCCTCATGGACGGGCTGACGCGCCTTGGCGTCATCTTGAAGATCACGCTTCCGCTTTCACTCCCGGCGCTCGCCTCCGTTTCGCTCTACGTCTTCATGATCGCGTGGAACGAATTCCTCTTCGCCTACATGTTCCTCGACGATCCGGCGATCTTCACGCTCTCGCGCGGGATCGTCTCCCTCAATTCCTCGGAAGTACCGCGCCAGCACCTGATGGCGGGCGCTGTGGTCGCAACCGTGCCGGTGCTGGTGATCTTCCTCTGGTTCGAGCGCTTCCTGGTACAGGGCCTGACGGCGGGAAGCGTGAAAGGTTAAGCGGCGAACTAATGACCATGGAACAGCAAGAAATGCCCGGAAATCTAGATACGCAAGCGCGTTCGATCCTGAAAGAAAACGATCTTGGCGGCTACACGATCCCGACCAGGGGACTCTACCCTTACCAGTGGAACTGGGATTCGGCGTTCGTTGCACGCGGGTTTCAGACCTTCGATCCGGATCGCGCATGGACAGAAATCGAGACCCTTTTCGAAGGGCAATGGGACGATGGCATGGTCCCGCATATCGTCTTCCGCAAGGACGACCCGAGCTATTTTCCCGGCCCCTCCGTCTGGGGCACGAAGCAGGCGTTGCCGACGTCCGGCCATTCGCAGCCACCGGTCGTTGCCACGGTCGTTCGCGACATCTACGAGGCCGACCGGGAAGCCGGAGAAGCACGCGCACGCGCGCTTTTCCCGAAGATCCTTGCCTGGCATCGCTGGTTTCACCGCTACCGCGATCCGGACGGCCTCGGTGTCGTCGCCGTCATTCACCCTTGGGAAAGCGGGCGCGACAACACGCCCGACTGGGACGGTCCGATGCAGGCCGTGGATACGTCCAACATCAAGCCCTACGTGCGCAAGGACACCTCCCACGTCGACCCTTCCATGAGGCCCTTGAAAGCCGACTACGATCGCTATCTCGCCATTGTCGACTTCGGCCGCTCCTGCGGCTGGGACGCGGCGCGCGTTGCGCGCGACTGCCCTTTCTTCGTCGCAGATCCGGGCATGACGTTCATCCTGCTGAGGGCCGACCGGGACCTGCTCGCCCTTGCGCAAGCCTTCGGGGAAGACGAAGCGGCGCAAGAGATCGGGGAGTGGATCGAACGGGCGGAAACCGGCGCTATCAGGCACTTGTGGAGCGATGAAGTGGAAGGCTTCGTCAGCCGTGACCTGCGCAAGAACAAGCTCATGGACGGAATTTCGAGCGCATCGTTTCTTTCCGTCTATGCCGGGATAGCGGATGAGCGCACGAACGCAGCCCTTGCCCGGCAGTTCGACCGGATAGCGGAAAAAGCCACCTATCTCATGCCCTCATGGGACCCTGAGGACAGCCGGTTCGAGCACCTGCGCTATTGGCGCGGGCCGGTTTGGGCCGTCGTCAATTCCATGATCGGGCGGGGCCTTCTTGAGGCTGGCGATTTCGCGCGCGCCGAACGCATACGCGCCGATACCGCGCGGCTGATCGAAACCAGCGGATTCGCCGAATACTATTCGCCCGTGACCGGGGCGGGTGCGGGCGGCGGGGCATTCTCCTGGACGGCCGCCGTCTGGCTTTTCTTCGCGCGGCACGAAATCCCTCAAGGCTGATGTAACGGAGCTGTTTCATGGGTGCGATCCGGCTGGAATCGGTCGAGAAATGGTTCGGCGACCTGCAGGTTATCAAGGGTGTCGATCTTGACATTGCCGACGGCGAATTCGCCATCTTCGTCGGTCCGTCCGGCTGCGGGAAATCGACGCTCCTTCGCATGATCGCCGGCCTGGAGGAGGCCAGCCGCGGCAGGATTTTGATCGACGGAGAGGATGTTACCGCCCGTCCGCCGTCGGGCCGCGGGCTATCGATGGTTTTTCAGTCCTATGCGCTTTATCCGCATATGTCGGTACGCGAGAACGTCGGCTTTCCGCTGAAAACAGCCGGCATGGCCAAGGCGGACATCGAGAAGAAGGTCGCAGAGGCCGCCGACATCCTGAAGCTCGGCGACTATCTCGACCGCCGCCCGAAGGCGCTTTCCGGCGGACAGCGCCAGCGTGTCGCCATTGGCCGCGCGATCGTGCGCGAGCCGAAAGGCTTCCTGTTCGACGAACCGCTCTCGAACCTCGATGCCGCCCTTCGGGTGGAAATGCGGCTTGAAATCGCCCGGCTCCACACCCGCCTCGGCACGACGATGATCTATGTGACGCACGATCAGGTGGAGGCGATGACGCTTGCCGACAAGATTGTCGTGCTGCAATCGGGCCGGATCGAACAGGCGGGCAGCCCCCGTGAGCTTTACGAACGTCCGGATAATCTGTTCGTCGCCCAGTTTATTGGCTCGCCCAAGATGAATATTCTGCCGATTTCGGTGTCCGAATCTGAATTCGTTCTTTCTTCAGATAACAACGCCAAGGCTGCAGGCGAATATCCACACACAGGGCATTCCCGCAAAGCCACGACACTCGGTATCCGGCCCGAGCATATCGACGTTACATCCCCGGACGCTGAAGGCCCAAACTGCGCAGGTACAGTCGAAGTGGTCGAATACCTCGGCGCGGATACCTTCCTTTACGTTGCAATCGAGGGGCAGGATACCGTAATGGTAAGGACACCGGGCACGATGGTTCACCGACCGGGTGAACGGATCGGGCTGAAATTCCTGACCGATCACCTTCATTTCTTCGATGCAGACGGGAAGGCAATTCGCCGGAATTCCTGACCGGAGAAGTCAGGTTACGGAAGAGGCTGAAAAGATTACCCTTTTCCATACGCCACTTTCGCACTACACTTGGGTTTATCTGCAACAACCTGAAAGGAGGTGATCCAATGTCGAGTGAGTTTTCAGGATCGGACCTGTTGTCTGGGCGGGACTCCTTTGTGTTGGAGCAGCCTTTGGCGCGAAAGGTTTCCGCCGGGATATAATCCGGGCACCAGGTTTCGACCTGTCTCACGGAGGGCCGCATTTTTGCGGCCCTCTTGTGCTTTAAGATATTGTTTTGTCAGATTTTTCCGTTATAAGCGCGACGGCCGATGCGGCAGGCAAGGACCGTGAAGGTATCGCACGACAAGGCTTCTTTCGCTTCCCGCTTCAGGGATTCGACATCATCGATCCACACGCCATGACCTCCGTAAACCCTTGCCAACGCAGGGAAATCCGTCCCGCCGAAGTCGACGCCGAGGTTCGGGCGCTGGGTGTTGCGCTGCTTGAGTTCGATGAGGGCAAGACTTTCGTCAACAAGGACGCAGACGATCACCGGCAGCCCCAAATCACGTAGCGTCGCCAACTCCCCTAGCCCCATTTCGAGGCCGGCGTCGCCGACGAAGACCACCACCGGGCGGTCCTTGTCCGCAAGCTTATGCCCCATACCAAGGGGAAGCGCGCAGGCCATTGTGCAAAGGGCCGAAGACTGAAGCATGCCGCGCGAAACGCCCGTTTCCCAGATTTGCGAGACGAGGATACGATGGGCACCACTGTCGGCCGTTGCCACCGTTTCCGCCGGCAAGACCTCGCGAAGCGCGTGGAAAACCGCAGCCGGGCCCCAGCCTTCCGCCTCGGGCGGAAAATCGGATTTCAGCTTCTCGCGCGCCGCTTGCGGCTCGCCATCCGGCCATGTCTCACCCGGGTTTATCCCCTGCGAAAGCGCGGAAAGCGCCGGCGCGAGACCGCCAATCACGGTATGGCGGACGGAATGCATGCCGTGGGTTCGCACGACCGGGGATATCTCGATGACCGGCGCGCCTTCAGGCCATGGGTCCCGCCAGTTTATCCGCATCTCGATCGGGTCGTAGCCGAGAAGCAGGATACAGTCGCTCTCCTGCAAAAGCGGCAGCAAATGCTTGTCGGCCTTGGGGCTCAAGCCCGCACCGCCAAGGGCGAGCGGATCGGCCTCGTCAAGCAGCCCCTTCGCCTTGTAGCTGGTTATCAGCGGCACGTTGAAGCGGCGGCAGAACGCGGATATCTCCTCGCCCGCATCTTCATTTACGGCATCCACGCCAGCGATCGCGACGGGCTTTCGCGCGGTTTCGAACAACGCCCGCGCGGCGTCGAGCTCAATTCCAAAAGGGGTGAAAAAGGTTCCGGAACCGGGGAGCGAGAAATCCTTTGATGGCTCATCGGTCGTCCCTTCGGCAACGCCGATCGGCACATCGATATGGACCGGACCGGGCTGTCCTTCCAGCGCGATCGTGATCGCCTTTTCCATCATCCTGTCGATGGCGCCAAGGTTCGCCCGGAAACTTGCCTTCACGACAGGGCGAAGGAGTTGCTGATGGTCGAAAACCTGATGGGTGTAGGTTTCAGCTTCCGCGGCGTCCACACAGCCGGTGAGGAAAATCAGCGGCACCCGGTCCTGCCAGGCGTTGGCGACGACATTGACCGCATTGGCGACGCCTGGACCGAGCGTTGCGAGAAGCACGCCGGGCGCGTTCTTTCCCGCCCGCGCCTCGGCATGCCAGACACCTTCGGCCATGAAGCCGCCGGAGTTCTCATGCTTGACGAGATGAAAGGCGAGACCGGCGCGCTCCAGCGCATCCATGACCGCGAGAACCTCGCCGCCCGGAATGCCGAAGGCGTGGCGGCAGCCTGCCGAATAAAGCTTGGCCGCGATCAGATCGGCACCCGTGGTCATGCGTCGTCTCCGGTATCGATGATGTTCTTTGCTTTCAGGTCCGCGATCTCTTCATCGCTCATTTCGAGAAATCGCGACAGCACATGCGCGGTGTCCTGCCCGAGCCGCGGCGGAGCGGCGCGATAGGTAACCGGTGTTTCGCTCATCTTGATCGGATTGCCGATGAGATCCACCGAACCGCTGCCGCTTGTTTCATGCGGCAGGGTAATGCGCATGCCGCGATGGAGGATCTGTTCGTCGGAAAAGACCTGCTCAAGATCGTTGATCGGCCCGCAGGGAACGCCCGCCTTTTCAAGTTCGGCGATCCACCAGTCCGCTGGTTGTTTCGCGGTCAGGCGTTCGACAATCGGTTCCAGTTCCTTTCGGTTTCGAACCCGGTCGGCGTTTTTGGAAAAACGCGGATCCTCGGCAAGCGCGGGCTCGCCCGCGACCTCGCAAAAACGGACGAACTGGGCGTCATTGCCAACCGCGATGATGAAGGAACGGTCGCTCGCCCGATAGGCGTTATAGGGAACGATGGTGGGATGCGCATTGCCGCGCCGGGGCGGCACCTCGCCGTCGGTGAGATATGCGACACCCTGATTGATGAGCCAGGCGACCTGCGTATCGAGAAGCGCAACGTCGATATATTGCCCCTTCCCGCTGACATGCCGGTGATGAAGGGCCGCGAGAATGGCATTGGAGGCATACATGCCGCACATGACATCGGCGATGCCAACACCTGCCTTGGTCGGCTCTCCGCCTTCCTCGTCGGGCCTGCCGGTCAGCGACATGATGCCGCCCATGCCCTGAATGAGGAAATCATAACCGGCGCGCGCGGCATATGGCCCGCTCTGGCCGAAACCCGAGATCGAGCAATAGATGAGCCGCGGGTTGAGCGCCTTCAGGCTCTCGTAATCGAGCCCGCGGCGCTTCAGGTCGCCCACCTTGAAATTCTCGATCAGGATGTCGGCTTTTTCGGCGAGCTTGCGGATGAGCGCCTGACCGCCCTCCGACGCGATATCGACGGCAAGCGAGCGCTTGTTGCGGTTCGCGCTCATGTAATAGGCGCTTTCGCGCGTCTCGCGGCCTTCACGGTCCTTCAGGAAGGGCGGCCCCCAGCCGCGCGTATCGTCGCCCTTGCCGGGCCGCTCGATCTTGATAACCGTCGCGCCAAGGTCGCCCAGAAGCTGGGTTGCCGTCGGCCCGGCGAGAATGCGCGACAGGTCCAGCACCACAACGCCGGAAAGCGGACCCATCCGCCCGCCTCCGGCCTCATCCCGACTTCGATCCGTCGTCACTTTTCCCGTTCAGCTCCTGCTCCAGTCGATCTCACCCCATCCTGAGCCTGACGACGAGACCGGTGATAAATCCGAAGGCCATATGCCCGATCAGCGACGCCCATGCGAGAGGCACGAAGCCCAGGAAGGGCGGCAGGCCGGCGAAGACATGCGCCATGATGTAAAGCGCGAAGACCCAAAGACCAACACCGTAACCGAGCGCGACCAGATACCACGGCAGGAACGGCAGGAAACGGTCCGCAATGGGCTTTGCGATAAAGAGATAACCCAGCGGGTAAAACACAACGCCGACGACGAGGTGGATCAATTCCGCGAGAGGCCAGCTTTGAAAGCCGAACACGGATTGAACGAGGGCTGCCGGCTGAAGCGGACCGCCGACCCACAGCGGCGTGATGACCCGCGCCCAGAACTCCCACGTTCCGTCTGCCAAAATGCCCGCGCCAACGGCCGTCAGCAGGGTGGCAAGCGTCAAGGGTGGGAAGGCGAGGCTCAATGTCCTTTGATTGATTTCCAGTGCGTTCATGATCGGGCACTCCTGTCGTTTGCCACCGGTAAAAGGTGACAGCGCCAGGAAGATGCGCCCGCCTTTCGCTCCGCTCAACACAAAGTGCCGTTACGTAATATTCGATATCTCTCGCGCGTTCGTGATGCTTGCGCGCGTTTTCGTGAAAAATGACCTACCAGCCTTTTCGCTCCGAAAGCTCCTTCCATGCGCGCCTGATCCACTCGCCGCGCACGCTGTGGCCGCCGTCATGAAGGCAGACCTCAAGCAACGCACTGTCCGTTTCCTGACGCTGGCAGGCGATGCCTTCCGCAGGGGCCACGGTGGGGAAGACGAGAGGCAGATGCTCTTCCTTCTGCCAGACGGCAAGGCTTTCCGCGACGTTGGACTGACCCCAGATGCCGCCAATGGGGCGGCCGCCAATCGGCACCGTACGATCCGAGGTGCCATGAACATGAAAAAGGATCGGCGGCGGGGACGGACAGGCCTCCGGGACCGGGTTCCAGAATGCCCCCGCAACCGGTGCGAAGCCGGCGAAAAGGCGACTGCGATAACAGGCAAGGTTCCACACCATCGACCCGCCCATGGAAAAGCCCGAGGCCATGAGGCGGTCCGCCCGCACGGCAAAGCGCGTCGTCAAGTCCTTCACGACGTTCTCGAAATAGGCGAACTCGTCGCGCGTCTGCGTCGGCGAGCCGGGGTAGCTCCATGTTCCGTTACCCTCCGGCGCGACGAAGGCGACGTTGAGATCGTCCGCCATGCGCGCCCAGCCCTTGCTGCGCATTTCCGACCTCGCAGACCCGCGCCAGCCGTGAACGAAGAAGATAGCGCCTATCGGCGTCACGCCGTCCCAGCCTGACGGAAAACGCACGCGGTATTCGCCGCCATCCACCTTGCAGGGCGTATCGACGCCACAGGCGAAAGCGTGTGCGGCGCCACTCCAGCCGAGTGAAGCCGCGGCCAGGCCTGTAAACACAGCCAGACCCATCAACATTCGTGCGATCCGCAACATCAAACACCTGCTTGCCAAACCCGATTTTCGTTCGGCCAAGAATGGCGCCTGCGCACGGATCGGCAAGCGCGGCGCGATCAAGCCTCGGTGAGTGGCCCGGCAGCTTCACGTCGCATCGCACATTTATCAAAACCTTGTTAAGCGCAACGCTTTCGGCAGCATTTCGCGAAAAATTCATTTGCGCCGCACATTAAAGCGGGGCAGCAAAATTGCATGGATCGTTTGCGTCACATGACGCTCCGCATGATCGTCGTTGCGGCCTACGCGACGGTGATGATGGTGATGGGCTTCCTGCACCAGCCGGTTTTCGCGGATGGCGGCGAGGATTATGCATTCGCAAACGAGCTGGAAGAATACCGGCTGCCGGACGGCACGCTGCCGATCATCTGCGTGACGATCACCGAGGATCGCGAAGACCAACGACCCGGCGAAAGCGAAGAACACCGCCACCGCCAGATCATCTGCGAAGCCTGCCTCGTCAATTCCGGCCAGATCGCGGCACCCGCTCCGCCGGTTCTTCCGCTGCCCGCCGCCGAGCGCGCGGAGCGGATCACGATTGTCCGCTCGCAAGTACCGGCATCGCGCCACGCTGGTGGCGCCGGAGCGCGCGCGCCGCCCTTCACATCCTGAAATCGATCCGGATTCATGCGTCACGCGGGTGAATGACCGCTGCCGCCTGCCGGATCCCGCAATTCCCCCTCTTCGGGTTTCCGTAAACGCACCGTCCATTGCGCGCAGTGGGAGGAGCCGGCATCGCGCCGTGCGGACCCCGGCGGCGGTTGCGCGCGGGGGATGGAAGACAAGGGCAAAGCCCGGCTTTCCGCGACCGAAAACCACAAAAGAAAACTTAGGGTCTGGACCCTAGACACAGAGAGACCAACCGATGAAGACCATCAAGACGATCATAGCCGCCACACTCGGCGCGAGCATGCTTGCCGCCCCGACCGCTGCCTTGGCCCATGCCACGCTGGAAGTGCAGGAAGCCGCCGTCGGCTCGACCTACAAGGCGATCGTACGCGTCGGCCACGGCTGCGAGGGCGAGGCGACCCATACGCTGCGCGTCCAGGTGCCGGAAGGCTACGTCAACGTCAAGCCGCAGCCGAAGGCCGGCTGGAAGCTTGAGACCGTGCGCGGCGCTTACGAGAAGGCCTACACGCTCTACGGCCACGAGCACAAGAAAGGCGTGAAGGAGGTGATCTGGTCCGGCAACGAACTGCCTGACGATCACTACGACGAATTCGTGCTTCGCGGCACGCTTGCTTCCGACCTTCAGGCGGGCACGACCTTCCATATTCCCGTCGTCCAGGAATGCGCAAACGGCGCGGAACGCTGGATCCAGATTCCGGCCGAGGGCCAGGATCCGCACGAACTGGAGTCCCCCGCGCCGGGGGTAAAGCTTATCGAAAAGAAAAAAGGCCATTGATCTTGAGGCGCCCCGGATTTCAGCCGGGGCGCCTCTGCAAGCGTCCTTGAGGGTATTTCAATGATTTTTCCGCGCTCGCTTTCGCAATGGACCGGCCTGATTGTCGCCGCACTGATTTGCGTGTCTCTCTTCGCGAGCGATACCATTGCGCATTCGCAACTTTTGACCTCCACGCCATCGGCAAGTGAAATTGTCAACGAACGGCCCGGCGAACTGCGCCTGACCTTCAACGAGCCGGTTTCTCCAGCCAGCATCAAATGGTTCACGCCGGACGGCAGCGAGCAAGCCGTATCCGACGCCCGGTCCGACAAGAACGACCTGGTCGTCCCGGTTCCTGACGCCCTCGAGCGCGGCACGCATCTTATCAGCTACCGCGTCACCTCCATCGACGGGCATGTGGTGGCGGGCTCCTTCGCCTTTTCGCTCGGCGAGGCAACGACCGCGCCCGAGGCCCGGACATCCCCGGCCAATACCCCCGCCCGGCTTGCGGCAATCGGGCGGTTCGTCCTCACGCTTGCCCTGACGCTGGGCGCGGGAGGCGCGGCCTTTTTTTCCCTCGTCGTACGCGGTATGGAAATGCCGGTCTGGCCGAGGAAGCTTGCCCTGTCAGGCGCCGTGCTCGCCGCCCTTGCGATTCCGCTCAACATCGGCCTTCAGGGGCTTGACCTGACCGGCGGAACCGCCGCCGGCCTTTTCTCCGCAGCGCCATATATCGCCGGCTTCGGCTCGCCCTTCGCGCCGACGGCGGGGCTTGCATTCGCGGCATCGCTTCTCGCGATCACAGCGCTTGGCAGCGGTTCTTCAGGCTTCGGTTTGTTCGCCGGATTGCTCGCCTGGCTCATTGCGGCCGCATCATTTGCCGCATCCGGCCATGCGGCCACGGCCGACCCTCAGGCGCTGATGCGACCGGCAATCGCCATTCACGCAGCGGCCTTCCTCTATTGGCTCGGCTCATTGCCGGGGCTTCTGGCGATCGCCAGGACGCAGCCGGAGCATATCGACCGGCTTCTGTCGCGGTTCTCGCTCATCGCCATTCCGGCGGTCGCATTCCTGTTCGGCACAGGCATCGCCATTTCCGCCGTTCAGGTCGGCGCGCCCGAATATCTCGACACGACCGACTATGGACTGATCCTCACACTGAAGATCGCCGCTTTTCTCGCCCTCGTCGGGCTTGCCGGCATCAACCGGCTGGTGCTGACCCCGGACATCGCAAGGGGAGAAGGCAGCGGCGCAAGACGCCTTGCAGCGTCGATCCGCGTCGAGCTGCTGCTGGCGCTCGCAATCCTGATCGCCGCCTCCTCCTTCCGCCTGACGCCGCCGCCGCGCGCGATCATGGCTGCCGACAGGGCAGGCGCAAGCGTCCACATCCATCAGGACGAAGGCTTCGGCAATATCACCGCATTGCCGGGACGACGCGGGGAAAACCGGGCAATCCTGGACCTCTTTGCCGGCAACGCCGAGGCGCTGACCGCCAGGGAAGTGACCGTCTCGTTCTCGCAGGCGGCGCGCGGGGTGGAGCCGATCAGGATTGCCGCGACGCGAGGCGAAGGCGGGCTTTGGTTCGCCGAACCCCTGCCACTCACCGTTTCCGGACCGTGGGACGTTCAGATCGAAGTGCTGATCAACGATTTCAAGGAACTGCGGCTCGAAGGTGTGCTGGAAATCAGGCCCTGATCCGTCAGACAGGATTATCGCAATTGGCCGGGCCCTCTCTCGCCCGTCCCGAGCGCCCGGGCCGGGTGTGAAAATCCGGCCCGGGCATTTTTCCACCGTCGCCTATTCGGCCGCGCTCTTCGCAATCGCCTCGAATATTCCGTCAAGCTCCCTCGCAAGCTCCACCAGCGCCTCGCCGCCCTCGTCGAAATAAGGAGAGAACACGAAGCTCGGCGTCTTGTAGGAAAGCGTGGCCGTGCCGTCCTCGTTCTCCGTGACATAGAAGCGGATCGGCGCCTCGATGCCCGAGGCCACGCTCGCCTCCAGCATGCGGCGGGCGAAATCGTTGCGGTAGACGCCGATCACGCGGTTGCCGGGAATGGCGATGCCTTGCGCCTTCGCACCGCCCGAGGCGCTTGCCTGGGTGACGAGGAGCATGTCCTGCCCCTTGACCGCGGCCTGTACCCGCTCGACGAGATCCGGATAACTGTGGGCGGTTTCGACGACGATCCAGCCTTCGCGTGGGCCGGGACCTTCCGCCGATGCGGCGTTGGCGAGAGCGAAAAAAACAGCGAGCGCGAAGGTCGCAAAGCGCATGGTGATGTCTCCCCAAATGTGTAGCCGAAGCGTTCGTCAAGCCAATGGCGCGGGTGCCGGCGCGTCCATGCCGACGATGACCCTGAGCCGCGTGCCGACGAGGCTGCCGGCGAAGCCGAAGACAAGCCACAGCCACCCGTGCAGCGAGCCCGAGACGATGCCGCCGAGATAGGCGCCGATGTTGCAGCCGTAGGCGAGCCTTGCGCCGTAGCCCATCAAAAGACCGCCGGCGACCGCGGTCACGACATCGCGCCGCGACAGCGACCAGACGGGCGCGAATTTTCCCGCAAGCGAAGCCGCCGCCATCGCGCCGATGATGACGCCGAAATTCATTACCGAGGTCGCATCACGAAAAACCGAGCCCTCGATCGCCGCGACCTGACCGCGCCAATATGGCCAGTCTGTCACGGGCAGGCCGAGCACGTGGCCGATCTTCGCGCCCCACAGCGCGAAACCCGAAGTGATGCCCCACGGACGGCCCAGAACCAGCAGCGTGGCGATGCTGACGAAGGCGATGGCAATGGCGCCCGCCGCAAGGGACCACGGCCCCGAAATCCAGGAGCCCGTGGCGCGACCTTCGGCAAGGCTCCCATGCGCGCGCTTTTCTATCGCGACGGTGCCGAGGGCAAGCAGGGCGAAAACAGACAACGTGAGCGCAACGGCGGCGACGGGCCCCAGCGATGTCACGAAAGAATAGGCCGGCAGGCTGGGCAGCGCGTTCCACAAATGCATATGCGCCGTCGCCAGCACCGACCCGGCAACGAAGAAAGCGAGCGTGACCATCATACGCGTGGAGCCGCCGCCGGCGGTGAAAAGCGTGCCGGATGCGCAGCCGCCGCCAAGCTGCATGCCGACGCCGAAGGTGAAGGCGCCAATCGCCGCCGCGATGCCGAAGGGAAAGACGAAGCCGCCGGCCGGAATGCCGAACTCCCGGCCCCAGCCGATCAGGGGATAGGAGATGACGATCGTCAGTCCAATCAGCAGGAACTGGGCGCGCAACCCCGCGCCGCGTCGTTCTGTCGCAAGCCGGCGCCAGGCGGAGGTGAACCCGAAGCTCGCATGATAAAGGGCGACGCCCGCAAATGCGCCGATGGCCGCGGCAAGAGCCAGACGCATGCCCCCCGCCTGGCCCGCCAGGACGGCGACGGCAAGGAATGCCGCAGCGGCCGCAGAGAGTACGGTGTGGTTGCGATGGGCGCTTGCCTGTCGTGCGGCGACCGTCATTCCAATATCCGCATTCGTGAATGAGTTTCCCCGAAACTGCCCGCCGGGCCCCTCCGAAACAAATCAAATCCGCGTGGACAGGCGGATTTCGGCGCGAGACAGCTTGTCATATACGCTTCAAGGTAGAATAGTTCGGCGAATAGTCGAGTTATTGAATGAACCCCGTGACGGCGCATCAACGTCAGGCCGTTGAAGATAATCCACAGGAAAGCAATTCGTCTCTAGGGCAATTCAAAGCGATGCAAACACACGCAAAACACAAGTTTTTGTGTGTTGCACGTCATCGCGACCCTTCGGAAAAGTGCCCGAACAGAGTGTGAAATCGGCGATCGAAGGAACTTTTGCGTGACATGTTCGAGCCGCACCGGGAAACCGTAGCCGGCCGCAACATCCTGAAAAGGCGAAGACAACCGGGCCGGGTACCAGCCATGCGAGAAAGACGCGCAGAAGTTGCCGCGAATTTTCCCGCACGATTTTGTCGGCGCCTGGAGATCGGATGTCTTCACGCGCATCGCGATAGCCGGCTTCCGCTACGGTCCCACACTCTGGTCGAGGGCGATTTTCGCCACAGATTCGTCACAAGATTGCACCGCTGACATGCCAATCAGGCATCGGGCGCCCCGAAATGCGAGGTTAAATGACCGTTACCGATCAATACGGATACGAGATTACCCTGTCCGATCCGGATGCTCTCGGCTCCTGGCACGCAACCAACCGTGCCTTCCTCGCCCATGGGGCGGACACACCCGTCCATATCGCCAAAACGCTGGAACTCGAGCCCGACTTCGCGATGGGCCACGCGGCTCACGGAATCTTCTGCCTGCTGCTCGGCAGGCGCGAACTCATCACCTCGGCGGAGAAGGACTGGCGCCTCGCCGACCAGGGCCGGCGGGCGAAGGGCGTAACGGCGCGAGAGGCCGCCGTCGTCGACGCGTTGCGGGACTGGCTGGACGGCCATCCTTCGCGGGCCGCGACACGCATCGACACCGCGCTGGCCGCCCACCCCGCCGATGCCCTGCTCCTGAAGCTCGTTCATGCGATCCGCTTCGTGCTTGGCGACGCCGCGGGAATGCGCTCCTCGATCGAGCGGGTGATCGACACATACGGCTCGGATCATTTTGCCGCCGGATACGCCCACGGCTGCCACGCCTTCGCGCTGGAGGAGACCGGCGACTATGCCTCCGCGGAGCGGATCGGCCGCATGGCGGTGGAGATGGCGCCCGACGACGCCTGGGGCCTGCACGCCGTGGCGCATGTGCTGGACATGACGGGCCGGTTCGACGACGGCCGCGTCTGGCTTGAGACCAACAGCGACGGCTGGTCCCATTGCAACAACTTCCGCTATCACTGCTGGTGGCACCTGGCGCTGATGTATCTGGACCGGCGCGACTTCGACAAGGTGCTGGCGCTCTACGACCAGGAAATCCGCCGCGACCAGACCGACGACTATCGCGACATCTCCAACGGCGCGTCCCTTCTCCTGCGCCTCGAAATCGAGGGCGTGAACGTCGGCGGCCGCTGGGAGGAACTTGCGCGCATTTCCGAACGCAGGGTCGACGACAGCTGCAACGTCTTCGCGGACCTGCACTACCTCATGTCGCTCAACGGCGGCAACCGGCGGATCGCGGCCGAGCGACTGGTGGAGAACATCGAGACGCTTGGCGAGGGCACATCGGATATGGCGGTGGTGGCGAGGGGCGCAGGCGCGCCGGCCGCGCTCGGCCTCGATGCCTATCGCCGCGGAAACTATTTCTCCGCCTTCCACAACCTCGACCGCGCACGGCCGGCGCTCCAGTCGATCGGGGGCAGCCACGCCCAGCGCGACATCTTCGAACGGTTGACCGTGGACGCAGCGCTGAAGGCCGGCCTTGCCGACGACGCGGAGCGCGTGCTGAAGGAAAGGCTGGCGCTGAGGACGGCGATGGACCGCTTCGCGGAGGACCGGCTCAAGCTTGTGGAACGGATGCACCAGGCATCGCGCATCATGCAGGACGAGCGCCTGCGCGCCGCGCACGCCTGATCGTTTCAGGCGGATTTGCGGCCAGCACGAAGACGCGCGAAAATCGAAAGAAGAACGAACGACAGCCCGGTTCAGATTGTCGGGCGCAAAACAGAATATCAGGAGTGACCCTCAAGTGAGTGGCCCACAGCCCGTACGCCAACGGGATCCGCGACTGGATTTCTTCCGCGGTCTCGGAATGTTCATTATCTACATCGCCCACTTGCCGAACAATACGTGGACGCTGTGGATCCCGGCCCGCTTCGGCTTTTCCGACGCGACCGAGATCTTCGTCTTCTGCTCCGGCATGGCTTCCGCGATCGCCTTTGGCGCGGTCTTCGAGATGCGCGGATGGATGATGGGCACGGCGCGTATCCTCTTCCGCATGTGGCAGGTCTACTGGGCGCATATCCTGCAGTTCCTGGTAATCGCTGCCGGGCTCGTGGCGATACAGTCGAGCGGTTACCTGGAAGAATGCTGCGGACTGACCGAAAACTACGTGACGAAGCTGAACCTCTGGCACTTCTTCAACAAGACGCCGGACACGCTGCCGGGCCTGCTGACGCTCACCTATGTGCCGAACTACTTCGACATCCTGCCGATGTATATCGTTATCCTGGCGCTCATTCCGGTGATGATGGCGGCATATCGGTTTGCCGGACGCGGCGCGGTCTTCGCGCTCATGGCCCTTTTCTGGCTGGCGGCGACTTTCGATGTGGTCCACTTCCCCGCCGAGCCATGGTCTGACCGCGAATGGTTCTTCAACCCGCTCGGCTGGCAGCTCGTGTTCTTCACCGGCTTCGCCTTCATGCGGGGATGGATACCCGCTCCGCCTGTCAACCGGGGCCTCATGATCGCGGCCGCCGCGCTGGTCCTGGTGACCATCCCCTTCGCGTGGTATCGCATCCATACGCAGGTGCCGGAAATTTCGGCCATCCGCAACATGGTCCGCCCACTCTGGGCGAAGACCGACTTCGGCCTGCTGCGCTATGTCCACTTCCTCGCGCTTGCCTATCTGGCGTGGATAGCTGTGGGCGCCAAGGGCAGGTACCTTGTGATGGACAACGCCTGGGGCAGCGTCGTACGCGTGATCCAGAAGGTCGGTCAGCAGTCGCTCGCCGTCTTCCTGGCGAGCCTCGTCATCGCGCAGGCGGTCGCCATCCTGCGCGACATGGCCTGGGGGCGGGGCGACCCGCTCTTCACCTTCCTGGCCAATGCCGGCGGGTTCGCGGCACTGATCGCGGTTGCCTATGCAGTCAGCTGGTTCAAGGGCCAGCCCTGGAAGCGCAAGCCCGCGGGCGAAGCCTCCAAGACAGAGACGCCCTATCTCGGCAAGCAGCCAGCCGAATAGCACAGGGTGCCCAACGATCCCGACGGAGATCCGCGGCCCGGAGCATCAGTGCCGGGCCGTGTGCTTTCTGCACTATTCCAGAGCCTGCATTTTGGCTAAATCCTTCGCCAACCATCATTGGCCGCAAAATCAAACAGGGGGATTGATGATAAAGACGCCTGCCTTGTCCGAAGAACAGATCGCGGCATTCGAGCGCGACGGTTTCGTCCATGTTCCGGGCGCGTTCGATGCCAAGGACGTCGAAACCATCCTTGCCTGGACGAGCGAAGTGATGGCCATGCCGGAAGAACCGGGCCGGCAGTGGGTCTACCACGAGAAGAGCCGCAATGACGGCGCCGACCTCGTCAACCGGATCGAGAAGATCGCCCCCTTTCACGAAGGCTACCGCCAGCTCACGGATATTCTGGGCGAGGTGGCGTCGAGCGCGCTTCGCGAACCGGCCGCCCTTTTCAAGGAAAAGATCAACTTCAAGATGCCGGGCGGTGGCGGTTTCGAGCCGCATCAGGACGCCCAAGCCGGCTGGAACGACTATGCGCAGGACTTCGTCAACGTGATGCTGTGCCTTGACGAGGCGACGGTTGAAAACGGCTGCCTGGAAGTGACCGCGGGCCACCACAAGCGCGGCCTCCTGCGCGGCATGGAGCCTTTGACGGAAGAAGACATGGAAGGCATGGACTTCGTCCACTGCCCGACGAAGCCCGGCGACCTGGTGCTGTTCGACGCCTACTGCCCGCACCGCTCCGCTCCCAACCCGACGGCCGCCTCCCGGCGAATGTATTTCGCGACCTACAACAAGGCTTCGCAGGGCGACCACTACGACCGCTACCACGCCGACAAGCACCGGAACTACCCGCCCGACATCGAGCGGGATCCGTCCCGCAAATACGTCTACAAGGTTTGACGGGCCGCAGTTTGCGGCAATGAAATTTCTTCCGCCCCGCGTGTCCTCACGCGGGGCTTTTTTCTGAGATGAATATCGGTATTCAGCCCGCGAAATCCTGGCACGGCAGGTTTTGCATGGTCCCGTTCATCCAGCCGCCGCCTTTTACCGGACCCCATCCCGGTTCCGACACCGTTACGTAGGACCAGTTGCCAACGGGCACATGCGTGAAACCGACATAGTCGCCCGGCGAGATCCGTCCGATAACTGCGGAAGCCGGATTGCGTCCGGCGTAAAGCGGCGTCACAGGCCCTATCCAGCCGAGGCAGCCGCCCGGAAACTCATCGAAGATCGGCAGGTCGATCAGCTGGCGACGGATCCACAGGTCGTCGAGATCAAGGTATGTCCGGTTCCGGCTTACCTTGCAGCCGTGGCTCCGCTCCAGCGCCTGTATTTCGGCAACAAGGCGCGAAGACCGCGGATCGACCGACACGGTCTTGCCGATGCAGCCGCCATTGTCGAACATCGCCTGCCCGAGCCGGGTGGAAAAGCAATAGCCGGCGCGGTCCATGACGAGATTGCGCGTGAACCAGAGGTCCTGACAGCCGACGCTTTCATTCGCGGCAGCCGGAGTGGCAATGAGGAAAAGTAGAACCAATAGCCTGCGCATGAAGACAGGCTATGCCGCAACGTAATTCTGTCAAGCAGTCGCAGGCACCAGGTTTCTTTCGAACGGTGAGGGAATGCCGGGGCAAACGCCTGATGGATTGCCCCGACCAAATGACCGATCCTCAGGCGTCGGCCTTTGCAAGATCCGGCTTGTAGTCCGCCGCCGTACCGGCCCCGAGCGCCGTCAAGGCCCCAAGGCGCAATGGCAGCAGACAATTGGGCGCCTCATACTCTTCCGGTATGCGCCAGAGCGAAGAAGAAAGCGCGAGCCGCCCCGCATCGCCGCGTGCCGTCAACAACGCGAAGGGAACGGCCAGCAAAGGCCCGAGGACGACCGGAAGAAGCGGCAGCACCAGCGCCCAGGACTGGTTCGCCGTCCAGAGAATGCCAGCGACACCGAACAGCGTCTGCGGCCAGAGCTTCGACATCGTCAGCCTGAGGGGAAGCCCATGCGGTGTGCGCACCTGCGCGCCCCAGCCGATCGCCCGGCCAAAGGGAAGGCCTGCGATGAAGATGGAAACGGCCACGGCCATGATCGGCGCGAGCAGCGCCGAAAAGGCGATTTCCCCCGCCGTGCCGGCGACGACGCGAAGCCCGCCGCCGAAACGCCTGCGCAAACGCCCGTCCGCCAGAATATCGAGAACCGTCGCGATCTTCGGCGCGAATACCATCGTCATGATGATGACGAAGAGCGCAAAACCCGTCGCCGCGTCGAACTGCAACATCTCGTCGCCACCCAGGACGGCAAGCGTCGCCCCGAGCGCCATGAAGACAAGCCAGGCCGGGGAGCTTGCGAACATGAGGATCGCCAGCACCAGCTGGATGCGGCTGGTAGGCTTTATGCCGGACAGGCCGAGAAGCTTCAGGTACTGGAGGTTGCCCTGACACCAGCGCAATTCGCGGCGGATGAACTCCAGAACGTTCGGCGGGTTTTCCTCGAAGCTTTCCGTCTCGACCGGCAGAACGCGAACCTCGTACCCGGCGCGGCGCATCAAAACCGCCTCGACCTGGTCATGGCTCAGGACCGGCCCCGAAAGCGGCCCCTTGCCCGGCAGCACCGGCAGGTGGCATGCCTCGATGAACGGTTCCAGGCGAATGACCGCGTTGTGCCCCCAGTAGGGGCCGCAATCGCCCTGCCACCAGGCGCTGCCGGTGGTGTAGGAACGCATGCCGAGCCGCATGCCGAACTGGAAGATGCGCGCGAATGCGCTCGTGGTCGGCATGCCGACGACAAGGCTTTGCAGGATACCGAGGCGCGGGTTCGCCTCCATCCGGCGAACCATGTCGAGGATCGTCGAGGCGGACATGAAACTGTCGGCATCGAGCACCAGCGCATAGTCGTGGCGATCGCCCCAGCGTTCGCAGAAATCGCGGATGTTGCCCGACTTGAACGCGAAATTGTCCTCTCGCCGACGATAGGTCACCGACATGTCGCCGCGCCAGCGCTCCGCAAGATCGGCGAATACGCGTTCCTCTCGCGCGGCGATATCCTCGTCCGAAGTGTCGCTGAGGACGTAGAAACTGAAAGACGCCGCCTCGCAGCTGCGCACGAGGTCGGTGATCATCGCCTCGAGATTCGCGGCGACCGCATCGACATCCTCATTGCGGATGCAGGACAATACGGCGGTGGAGGCGGACAGCGGCACCGTCGCGTCGCCTTCCTTTACGGGGCATACACTGGCGAGCGGATCGCGCGACAGGCGCATCACGAGGAGGCCGACGACAGCGTTCCAGAAACCGATCACCGTCCAGGGGAGCGTCAAGGCGAAGCAGAGGATCATCACACTCTCGCCCCAGCTGATGCCGTTCGTGGAAAGGGTAACGGCCAGAAGCGCGACCAGACCGGCCATGGACGCAAGCACGAGCGTCGCGAAGACGGCGCGCCTGAATGGCATGGGATCATGATGCATCGCAGCATCACCTTCCGGGGCAACGGATACGATTTCTGCCGTGGACGTCGGGGCGGAGGTTTCAGCTGAAAGCATGTTACGCGCCATTAAAACCAACTCTTTTTGAATTCAGTCCCACACTGTGGCTGTTTCGAGGCCGGATAGATGCTGTATACGAAGGCAAACCCGCACAGGATTTATGATGCAGCGCAATACGCCTGAACGCCCCTTCGAACAGGCCCCCGTTCATGCGGAGGCTCTCTGGTACGTCGCGCCCGGCAAGCTTGAGATCAGGCGTGAAGCCCTGCCTCTGCCAGCGCAAGGAGAGCTTCGCGTACGCACGCTTTTCAGCGGGGTGAGCCGGGGTACGGAAAGCCTCGTCTTCCGCGGCGCGGTTCCGCAAAGCGAATGGCAGCGAATGCGCGCGCCCTTCCAGGCAGGCGACTTTCCCTTCCCCGTAAAATACGGCTACGCCTGCGTGGGCCTTGCCGAGGCGAACGGCCCATCCGCCGCAGGCCGGCCCGTCTTCGTGTTGCATCCCCATCAGGATCTGTTCAACGCCCCCGTTGGCTCGCTTCTTCCCATACCGGACGGCATACCCGCTGCCCGTGCGGTACTTGCAGCAAATTTAGAGACTGCACTCAACGGGTTATGGGACGGATCGCCATCACCGGGGGATCAAATTACCGTGGTTGGCGGCGGCGTGGTGGGCTTGCTGGCCGGCTGGCTCGCCGCCTCAATTCCCGCCACGTCAGTCACACTGGTCGATGTGAACCCGAAAAGAGAGGCGCTCGCACATACGCTCGGCATGCGCTTTGCCGTTCCCGATAAGGCCGCCGGCGACCAGGATCTCGTCATCCATGCGAGCGGGCACCCCGATGGCCTCGACACCGCGCTCGAGCTTGCCGGAACGGAGGCGACGGTTCTGGAAATGAGCTGGTATGGCGAAGCGCCTGTAAGCGCGCATCTGGGCCGCGCGTTCCACAGCCGCCGGCTGACGCTCAAGTCGAGCCAGGTCGGGCGCATTCCCGCCCACCGCCAGGCGCGCTGGACTTTCCGCCGCAGAATGGAGGCGGCATTATCACTTCTTCGTGACGACAGGCTGGATGCCCTTCTCGAACCGGCAATTCCCTTCCACAAGCTGACGCAGGAGCTGCCCGCCGTCCTTTCAGGCGAGCGCGACGCGCTTGCCCAGGTCGTCACCTATCCCTGAAACCACGCACATATCCAGGAGAAATGCCCCATGCATGCCGTCGAGGTCCGTGACCACATCATGATCGCCCATTCGTTCAAGGGGGATCTGTTCGGCCCGGCACAGGCGCTGCATGGCGCGACCTTCGTGGTGGATGCCGCCTTCTTCTCGCGCGAACTCGACGAAAACGGCGTGGTTATCGACATCGGCCGCGCGCATGAGGTGCTGAAGGAAATCCTCGCGCCGCTGAACTACAAGAACCTCGACGACATCCCGGAATTCGCAGGGAAAAACACGACGACCGAATTCCTGACCCGCCACATCTTCGACCGGCTGAACGACGCCGCGAAGGCGGAGCGGCTGGGAAGAAAGGCCGGAGAGATCGCTTCCATCCGGGTGACGCTGCATGAATCGCACGTCGCACGCGCCTGGTACGAAGGCCCGGCCGGCTGACCGGAAAGAGAGCGATGGGCGAAACGATCCACTTCCTCTATCCGGGCGACCTTGAGACGCCCACTGGCGGCTATGCCTACGACCGCAGGCTGGTCGGGGCCATGCAGGAGGAAGGCATTCACATCGAAACGGCCTCGCTCGGCGATGGTTATCCAGCACCTTCCGACGTGGACATGGAACGCGCGCAAGCGGCGTTCGCGGGCATAGCGGATGGGAGCGCCGTCATCGTCGACGGCCTCGCATTCGGCGTTCTCGACGAAACGGCCCACGCCCACCGGAACCGTTTGAAGCTGGTCGCGCTCGTCCACCATCCGCTGGCGCTCGAGACCGGACTGGAGGAAGGACGAAGCGAGCTCCTTAAGCAAAGCGAGACGCGCGCGCTCGCCTCAGCCCATGCCGTGATCGCGACGAGCCGGGCAACCGCCGATACCCTGATCGAGGACTTCGGCGTTCCGAAAGGAAAGATCACGGTCGCCGAACCCGGTCTCGATCGGGCACAGCCGTCACGCGGCAGAGGCAACGGGAAGGTGGGGCTTGTCGCCGTCGGCTCGCTCGTACCGCGCAAGGACTACGCGACGCTCATTGCCGCGCTCGCCCGCCTGACCCACCTGCCCTGGCATCTCGACATCGCCGGCGACGACACGCGCGACACGGATTACGCGGCTTCGATCCGCGAGATGATCGACGCTCACGGGTTTTCCTCTCGCATCATGTTGCACGGCGCGCTTTCCGCCGAAGCGCTGGATGAGCTTTATGCGTCAGCCGACATTTTCACGCTTACGACCCGCTACGAAGGCTATGGAATGGCGTTTGCCGAGGCGATGGTGCGCGGCCTTCCCGTGGTCGCGACCGGTGAAGGTGCAGTACGCAATACCGTGCCCGGGCAAGCCGGCTTCGTGCTGGAGGGCGGCGATGCCGACGGCGTTGCCGACGCGCTGTCAAAGCTGATCGAAGACGACGATCTGCGCGCGAAATTGCGAAAAGCCGCCATGGAACACGCGGCAAGCCTGCCGACATGGCGCGATACCGCGAATACCGTGATCGCCCGCATGAGGGAAATAGAATGAGCGGCTTTTCAAGCGAATGGCTTTCCTTGCGCGCGCCCGTGGAT
Organism: Stappia sediminis; assembly: GCF_009826895.1. Lineage (GTDB taxonomy): Bacteria > Pseudomonadota > Alphaproteobacteria > Rhizobiales > Stappiaceae > Hongsoonwoonella > Hongsoonwoonella sediminis. The sequence goes on from NZ_WUMV01000008.1 coordinate 97,188, forward strand.
GCGCGGGCACGCAACGAGGAAGTGACAGCCGCCTTCCTTGAGAGGCTGCCGCAAGACCGGCCTATCCGTATCGTGGACCTGGGATCGGGGACCGGCGCGACGGTCATGGCGCTCGCGCCCCGGATCCATGCAAAACAGCGCTGGACGCTGCTCGACAATGATCCGGCGCTCCTGACCATTGCAGGAAACAGGGCCCGGGAATTTCCGGATATCGAAATCGAAACGTCGCTCGCGAATCTTTCGCGCGGCATCGACGCAAGCGCGCTTGAGCGCGCCGACGCAGTGACGACCTCCGCCTTCCTCGATCTCGTATCGGCGGAATGGATCGACGGCCTTGTCGCCGCGCTTGCCGAAAGGCGCCTGCCGTTTCTTGCCTTCCTGACCTACGACGGGCGGGCGAAGCTCGATCCGCCCCATGCCTTCGACGAGGCGATCCGCCTTGCCATGAACCGGCACCAGAAGACGGACAAGGGGCTGGGCTCAGCGCTTGGCCCCGATGCCGCGCAATTTGCGCTGCAACGTTTTATCTCGGCTGGATTTACGGTCGTCGCAGGCGCTTCGGACTGGCGTACGCTTGCCGGAGAAAAAGCCTTCCAGACAGTGCTACTCGACGGTTGGGCGAGTGCCGCGCGCGAAATCGGCGAGGAGGAAGCCAAAGTGCAGGGTTGGCGCGAGGAACGGCAAAGCCTGCTTGAGGCAGGAGGCCTGACTTCGATGGTCGGTCACGTCGACTTCGCGGCATTTCCACCAAATTCGAATTAGGTTTATGCAGATCCGCCGATCGGTCTGCACCCGGAAAAATCGCAGTCGATCAGGACTTCCTCTCCCAGACGATGGATTGTCGTGCGCGGGCGGACCGCTTCATCGATTGTTTCGATGGGCGGAAGCTGCAGTCCCGTGGGGCCTGCGCCGATGATTATCGGCGCGATCAGGAGATGAAGCCGGTCGAGCGAGCCATTCGTCAGAAAGCGGGAGATCGTCGCCCCGCCGCCTTCGATCAACACCCGGCGAAAGCCCTGTTCGGCAAGCAGCGCGCGGATGGCTTCCGGATCGAAACCTTCCCCTGCCAAAGAAAGCCGAAAGACCTCCACATTGTCCGGCACTTCGGGCCGGGCATCCGGCCCCGTGATCAGGATGCACCTTGCATCGCCGGTACAAAGGCTCGACCAGTCGTGCAGGCGTCCGCGCGGATCGATGACGATGCGCGCCGGATTTCTTCCCGCAACACGCCGGACGGTAAGGCGGGGTCGGTCATACAGCGCCGTGCCGACACCGACTACGACCGCGTCGCAGACCGCGCGAAGCCGGTGAAGATGGGCAAGGCAGGAATCCCCGTTGATATATTTAGAATGTCCGGTCACCGTCGCGATGCGGCCGTCGAGCGACTGGCCGAGCTGGCCGACCATCAAGGGTCTTGCGGAAACGTTCAGGAGGGGCTGAAACAATGCCTGCCACTGATCCGGCAGTTCTCCGCCGCCGTTCTCGAACGCCGCCAGAACATCTGACCAGCCGTCATCCGCGATCTCGCGCGAAGAAGATGACGCAGGAAAACTTCCTTCCATGACCGTCGACGGTCGCGCCGTCATCGCCTGTTCCTCACGCAACGTATTACTCCGGATATCTGCCTGATGGTTTCTTCAGCGTCCGGAGCCGGGAAAGCCAATAAAGCAAGCTTCAAATACCCGTGATCCGATGGTTCTACGAATTCCAAGGGCAAATCGATCACCGGTCGCGAAGGCTTGATCGAAACACGCAACGCGCGAATGCTTCGGGTGTGTCGAAAAGCCACGAAACGCCCTAGAATTCTGTTGAGGGAAATCCGGCTAGAGTTCGGGAGGGGTTCGAATGACGGTGACCGCGGAAACTAAAGGCTTCGTCTACACGCCGACGGCGCGCGTATTTCATTGGGTAACGGCGATACTCGTCCTGGCGATGGTACCGGCGGGAATCACCATGGTGAACATCGGGCCCGGCAAATTGCAGAACACGCTGTTCGACTTTCACCGCTCGACGGGCGTGATCCTCTTCGTCATTACCGCGGCCCGCCTCGCCTGGCGGCTGTCGCACCCGCCCGCTCCCTTGAGCTCCGACATCCCGATGTGGCAGCGCACCGCCGCGCGCGCAACGCATGTGCTGCTGTACGCCGTGTTGCTCGGTTCGCCCATCCTGGGCTGGGTGGCGACCTCCGCCTATCCCGCCCCCATTCCGGTCTACGGCCTCTTCACGCTGCCGCCGATCATCGGCCCGAACCGCGAGCTTTCGAACACGCTTTTCAACGTCCACCAGGTGATCGGCATCATTTTCAGCATTGCCGTCGTTATTCATATCGCGGCCGCGCTTCACCACCGGATCGTGCTGAAGGACGACGTCATGACCCGGATGACGGGATAAAAAACGCGCGGAGAAGTCCTCCGCGCGCTCGTTCGTTTTCAGCTCTTTCCGGATGGATCAGACCGCCTCGATGAGGCTCGCGATCCCCTGCCCCACGCCAATGCACATCGTGGCAAGCGCGCGCTTCGCGCCGCGCGTCTTGAGCTCAAGCGCCGCCGTGCCGACAAGACGCGCGCCGGACATGCCGAGCGGATGACCGAGCGCGATCGCCCCGCCATTCGGGTTCACGTATTCCGCATCGTCCGCAATGCCGAGATCGCGAAGCGTGGCTAGCGCTTGTGCCGCGAAAGCCTCGTTCAGTTCCACCACATCGATGTCGCCGACCGACAGACCCTGCCGCGCCAGCAGCTTCTTGGACGCAGGCGCCGGGCCGATGCCCATGATGCGCGGCGGCACGCCCGCGACCGCGCCCGCGACGATGCGCGCGATCGGCGTCAGGCCGAAGCGTTTCACCGCGTCTTCCGACGCAATCAAAAGAGCCGCCGCGCCGTCGTTCACGCCCGATGCATTGCCCGCCGTCACGCACCCGCCCTCACGGAAAGGGGTGGGAAGTCCACCAAGCTTTTCCGCCGTCGTGCCGGGGCGCGGGTGCTCGTCCTTCGTGACGATGACGGGATCGCCTTTGCGCTGGGGAATGGTGACCGGGACGATCTCCTGTCCCAGACGGCCGTTTTCCTGCGCCGCGACCGCGCGCGCCTGAGAGCGCGCCGCGAAGGCGTCCTGATCGGCACGCGAGACCTCGAAGTCCTCGGCGACGTTTTCCGCCGTCTCCGGCATGGAATCGATGCCGTATTGCTTTTTCATCAGCGGGTTGACGAAACGCCAGCCGATCGTCGTGTCGAAGATTTCGGCGTTCCTGGAAAAAGCGGTCGAAGCCTTCGGCATGACGAAGGGCGAGCGCGACATGCTCTCCACCCCGCCGGCGATCATGAGGTCGGCCTCGCCGGTGCGGATCGTACGCGCCGCCATGAGAGCGGCATCCATGCCCGAACCGCAGAGCCGGTTGATCGTGGTGCCAGGAACATCGACCGGCAACCCCGCAAGAAGGGCCGCCATGCGCGCCACGTTTCGGTTGTCCTCGCCCGCCTGGTTGGCGCAGCCGAAGATGACGTCGTCGACTTCGGCCCATTCGACGCCCGAATTGCGCTTAACGAGCGCGCGAATGGGGATCGCCGCCAGATCGTCGGCGCGCACGGAGGAGAGCACCCCGCCGTAACGCCCGATCGGCGTGCGCGCATAATCGACGATATAAGCTTCTCGCATGGGTATCCTCCCGAAATCTTCTTGCCTCGCAGCGCTGATCTAGATCGCTTTCCGCGAAAACGGAAACACTTTCCCGACGAGAGACCGCACCTGATCGATGCGCCCTCGCGGAGGCGGGCCACTTTTAACGGCCGCACCTTAATAATTAAACGACCGGACGGTCAATTAATATATCGCTCTCAAGTCGACATTTACGGCCGTCCCGCTCAGAGACGGCATGTACCAAAAAAGCTCAAGCAAACACGCCATTTCCGCAAACATCTGCGGCAACCATCTGTAAACGTTAACTGTTTTTAACTTCTTTTTCCTGCGTTCACTTTAATGTTTGTCAATTTCGACTCTCGATACTCACGCAAGGTTCGATTAGAGCCGCCGCCGAACTACCAGCTCGAAGTCAAATAGAGAGAGTCGCGTCATGAGCACAGCGGAAACGGTTCGCGAGATCGTTGCAAAGCACGGAAAACTTCCTGTCGATGTCGGATCGATTGCCGATGACGGCGATCTCTACAGTGCCGGGCTTTCGTCCTTTGCGTCGGTGCAGCTGATGCTGGCGATCGAAGAGGAATTCGACATCGAATTCCCCGAGACGATGCTGAACCGCGGCACTTTCGCTTCGATCTCGGCGATCGCCAAGGCCGTCGACACGATCTGCGCCGAGCAGCAGGCCGCGTGATGAATATCGTCACCAAAGCCGTTCCGGCCGATCTTTCCGACCGCGCCCGCCGCGCCGCCAAGGTGGCAGGCGAGTTTGCCGATGCAGTTGACCGGGAAGGCCGCTTCCCGCGCGAAGGCATGGACGCCCTGAAGGGCGAGCGCCTGATGAGCATCCAGGTTCCGGGCGAACTTGGCGGCGAAGATGCGAGCATGCAGGAAATCGCCGAAGTCTGCGCGATCCTGGGCCAGGCCTGTGCTTCGACCGCGATGACCTACGCCATGCACCAGATCCAGGTGGCCAGCATCGTCGGTTATTCCGGCGACAGCGCCTGGCACGCGGATTTCCTGAGGCGGCTTTGCGACGAGCAGGTCCTGATCGCATCCGCCACCAGCGAGGCGGGCATCGGCGGCAACCTGCGCAATTCGGTCTGCGCGATCGAGGTGGGCGGCGATACGGTTCGCCTCGAAAAGGACGCCACCGTCATCTCCTACGGCGAGATGGCCGATGCGATCCTGATCACGTCGCGCGCCCACAAGGACGCGCCGCCGAGCGATCAGGTGAGCACGCTCTTCCTCAAGGGCCAGTACACGCTGGAGCATACCCGCGACTGGGACACGCTCGGCATGCGCGGCACGTGTTCGGACGGCTATATCTTCCGCGGCGAAGCGCCGAAGGAACAGACCCTTCCCCGCCCCTTCGCGGAAATCGCGGCGGAATCCATGCTTGCCGTCTCGCATCTTCTGTGGGGCGCGCTCTGGTACGGGATCGCGGCGGATGCGGTAAACCGCGCGCAGAGCTTCGTACGGGCTGCCGCCCGGCGCCAGCCGGGGTCGACGCCTCCGGGCGCGCTGCGCCTTGCCGAGGCTTCCAGCCTGCTTCAGCAGGTCAAGGGCAACGTGGTCGCGGGGCTTCGCCAGTTCGAGGCGGCCAAGGCCGACCCCGACAGGCTGTCCGCCATGAGCTTCGCCGTTGCCATGAACAACGTGAAGGTCGGCACCTCGCAGACGATCCTGACGATCATCAACCACTGCATGCTGATCAACGGCATCATAGGCTACAAGAACGGCACGCCATACAGCCTCGGCCGGCACCTTCGCGACGCCCATTCCGCGCAGTTGATGATCTCCAACGACCGGATCCTCGGAAACACCTCGACCATGCTCCTGGTGCACAAGCAGGACACAAGCCTGATCGGATAAGACCCATGGACGCGCAAACTTCCTTTCTCGACAAGCTCTTCGACCGGGGCATCCTGCATTCTTCCGGCGTCGACGGACTTTACGCCAGAAGCGGCGCGTTCGAGGACGTGATCCGCCGTTTCGAGGACTATGTGCTGAAGATCGGCGAAGGCGAGACATCGGAAGCCATGGTCTTCCCGCCCGGCATGACGATGGCCGACTTCGAGACGAGCGGCTACATGAAGAATTTCCCGCAGCTTGCGGGCACCGTCCATGCCTTCTGCGGCGACAATCACGGCCATATGGACCTTCTGGAGTGCATGGCGACCGGCAAGGACTGGACGGAAGGCCAGAAGCGCACGGATCTGGCGCTCACGCCCGCCGCCTGCTATCCGCTCTACCCGATCCTTGCCCGGCGCGGTCCCCTGCCCGAAGGCGGCGTGACGGTGGCGCTCCAGTCCTACTGCTTCCGCCATGAGCCGTCGAAGGATCCTGCGCGCATGCAGATGTTCCGCCAGCGCGAATACGTGCGCGTGGGCAACGCGGACGAGGCGATTGAGTTCCGCGAAACCTGGAAGCGGCGCGGCAAGGAAATCATGGACGCGCTGCATCTGCCCGCGCATGTGGATGTCGCCAACGACCCCTTCTTCGGCCGGGCCGGCAAGATGCTGGGCGCAAGCCAGCGCGAGCAGGAACTGAAGTTCGAGATGCTGGTGGCGATCACCTCGTCGGAAAATCCGACCGCATGCATGAGCTTCAACTACCACATGGACAATTTCGGCAAGGCCTGGGGCATCGCCCGCGCCGATGGCGAGCCCGCCCACACCGCCTGCGTCGGCTTCGGGCTGGAGCGCATCACGCTCGCGCTCTTCCGCCACCATGGCCTTGAGATCGAGAATTGGCCGGAAGCCGTTCGCGCCACGCTGTGGGGCTGAGCCGCATTTCGAAGCATTTCGACCAGGGGCAGAACGACATGGCGAAGCTTTTTCCGGCGCTTGATCCGGCGGACTATCCGCGTCACGCACTGCATGCGTCGGACCGCGACTGGCCGGAAACGAACTGCTATCTGGACGTCTGGATCGAGCTTTTGAACGCTCTCGACCTGCCGCCGGAAGCAGCCCTCGGCTATTCCATCACGCAGGATTTCGAGGGGGACCAGTTCACCTTCTTCAAGGTGCCGCTGGAAGATCTCGAAACGCTGTTCGGCATCCGCGTCACGGAACTTGCGATCTACGACCGGGTGGAAAACCACGTCCTTGAACAGCTAAAGCGCGGGCGCGCGGCGCTGGTGGAGGTCGACAGTTTCTTCCTCCCCGATACTCACGGCACATCCTACCGCACCGAGCACGGCAAGACGACGGTCGCCGTCAACCGCCTCGATATCGAAACCCGCTCGATGGATTATTTCCACGGACTTGGCCTCTTCCGGCTGGAAGGCGAGGATTTCGACGGCATCTTCCAGCGCGGCGATTTCGCTCGCGACACCGCCTTCCTGCCTTATACGGAGTTCGTGAAATTTCCCGAGGGACGCGCGGACCGGACGAAGCTGCCGGAAGCGGCACTAGGCCTCTTGGCGCATCATCTTGCAAGGCGACCGGAGGAAAACCCGATCGCGAAATTCGCGGAAGTGTTTCCCGGCCAGGTCGAGGAGGTGGCGGGCCGCGAATTCGGCTTCTTCCACCTTTACGCTTTCAACACGCTGCGTCAGCTCGGCGCGAATTTCGAGCTTTTCTCAAGCCATCTCGCATGGCTGACGGGCGAAGGCGCAGGCGACTTTTCGGAAGGACAGGCTTCGGCAAAGACGATTTCAGAGGCCTGCAAGATCGCCCAGTTCCAGCTCGCCCGCGCGCTGGCACGCAAGAAATTCGACAAGCTCGCGCCAGCGCTCGTGCCGGCCGTCGAAGCCTGGGGCAATCTCGTTGACAGCCTGGAAGCCCGCGTTTGTGCCAAGGCTTCAAGCCGGGCCGCGTGATGGACACCCACCATGCCATCTGAGGGAAGCGAGCGAACGGTCGCGCGCAGAATTCCGCTGAACGGACCGCGGATCGAAACCCTGACCGAGGGCTGGTCGATGACCGTTGCAGCCTCAGGCGAATGGCAGATACCGGCGGACATTCCGGCCGAAACTCAATGGCACGCGGCGCGCGTTCCCGGCACCGCGGCGCGCGCGCTCACCGATGCGGGGCTCTACGACCCCGAAAATCCGGACCCCCTGCATGACAAGGATGTCTGGTACCGCGCCCGCATCACGCCCCGCACAACAGGCCGCCATACGATCGTCTTCGAGGGTTTGGCGACGATCGCGGAAGGCTGGCTCGACGGCGAACCAATCCTGATTTCCGACAGCATGTTCGCGGCTCAAGAGGTGGAGGTCGAGCTTTCGGGAGACGCCGAGCTCTGCCTTTGCTTTCGTGCGCTGGAGCCGCATCTTTCCCGAAAAGGCCCAAGGGCGAAATGGCGCACCCAGCTTGCAAAATCCCAAGGCCTCCGGCTGATCCGCACGACGCTTCTGGGCCATATGCCGGGCTGGTGTCCCGAAATTCACGCCGTCGGCCCCTGGCGGCCCGTCAGCATGTTTTCCGCGCAAGACACCTTCGCGGAGATTGTCGAGATACGCTCCGATCTGCTTGAGGACGGTACGGGCAAGCTCGATATTTCCCTGAGACTGGCTGACGATCCCCGGAACGTGTATCTCGCCTGCGCCGGGCAGATGGCCGAATTCCTCCGCGACGAAACCGGCCAGCTTCGCGCAAGCCTGGAAATACCGGACGTCGAGCCCTGGTGGCCGCACACCCACGGGACCTCACGACTTTACGACGTCGTCCTCGTCCTCGGCGACGAATTGGTGCACCTCATGCGCACCGGCTTTCGCCGTATCGAGATCGACCGGGGCGCGGACGGTACGGAATTCGCGCTCAAGATCAATGGTGAGCGCATCTTCTGCCGGGGTGCCGTGTGGACGAATGCCGATCTCCTGAGCCTGCCCGGAGACAGGGAAAGCTACCGGCCCTGGCTTGAACTTGCGCGCGAAGCGAACATGAACATGCTTCGCGTCGGCGGCACCATGGTCTATGAAACTCGCGATTTTTTCGAGCTTTGCGATGAACTCGGTATCCTTGTCTGGCACGACTTCCAGTTCGCCAACTTCGACTATCCGGTGAAGGATCCCGAATTCGCGGACAAGGTGTCTCGCGAGGCCGAAGCTTTTCTTGCAGCAACGCAAGGGTCGCCGTCCTTCGCGGTTGCCTGCGGCGGCAGCGAAATCCTGCAGCAGGCGGCGATGATGGGCCTGCCACCCGAGCGCTGGAGCGGGCCGCTGACGAACGAAATCCTTCTCGAAGCGACAACACGACAACGCCCGGACGTGGCCTACGTCGAAAACTCGCCATCCGGCGGGGCCATGCCGTTTTCTCCCAACGAAGGCGTGACCCATTATTTCGGCGTAAGTGCCTATCGCGCGCCGATTGAGGATGCGCGCCGGGCGGACGTGAAATTCGCCGCCGAATGCCTTGCCTTCGCCAATGTGCCGGAGCCTGTGACGGTGGAAACCCGTCTGCCCGCCGGCATCGGCCACAGCCCGGAATGGAAGGCGCGCGTGCCGCGCGACCGGGGTGTGGGCTGGGATTTCGAGGATATTCGCGACCACTACGTGGAATATCTCTACGGCGAAAAGCCGCTCGACCTGCGTTACGGCGATCCTGAACGCTATCTCGACCTTGGCCGGGCTGCGGTGGCGGAAGTTATGGAGGCGGTGTTCGCCGAATGGCGGCGCGAAGGCTCGCGCACGGCAGGCGGGCTGATATGGAACTACCAGGACCTGATGCCCGGCCTCGGCTGGGGTGTGGTCGATGCGACCGGCGAGCCGAAATCCGCATGGTATGCGCTAAAACGCGCGTTCCGCCCGCTCCAGATCGCCCTGACGAATGAAGGCACCAACGGACTTGACGTTCACCTGATCAACGATACGGCGGAGACGCGTCCGGTTACGGTCGAACTTGCGTGCCTGAGAGACGGGCGGATTCCCGTGGTTTCCGGATCGATGGAGATCGACCTTGGCCGTCATTGTGCACAAAAGGTCGCCGCAACGCAGATAATCGGCGCGTTTTTCGATACCACTTACGCCTTCCGCTTCGGCCCGCCCGCGCATGACGTAACCGTGGCGCGTATGAGCGACCGGGAAACGGGCGAGGAACTAGCACACGCCTTCCAATTCCCGCTCGGACGCGGCAAGGCGCTTCATGCCAACGATATCGCGGTCACGCTGGAGACGCCCAGCGAAGGCGAGGCGATGCTGGTGCTTTCCTGCGATTGTTTCGCGCAGTCCGTCCACATTCGCGATGACGGCTTTCGCCCGTCCGACAACTGGTTCCACCTGGCGCCAGGCCGCGAAAAACGCATCCGGCTGACGAGGCGGCATGGAATTCCCGCCGACCGCCAGCCTTCAGGCGAAGTCGCCGCACTCGGCTCAAGCCGGCGTTTCACTTATTCCGCCGGCTGACGAACGCCGCTCGTTCGAACCAGAAACGCCCAGGTCGCGCCGACAAGCGCGACTTGAAGCAGGAGCCTGGCAACGCCTGCGCCGAAAAGCCCGCCCAATTCCGCGCCCAACCAGATTGCCGGGATCATCAGGATGCTGGTGATGACAAGAAGCGCAATTCGAAGCGTTTGCCGGCCAACGGCACGCAGGATATCGGCGCCGATGCCCGAAAGTCCCATGAGAAGCGGATAGAGCGCCAGAAGCTTGATGATTTCCGGAGTTCCCGCGAAATCGTCGCCGATCAGCAGCGGCACGAAATCGGCCCCGATAAAGAGCACGATGGCGACTGAAATCGAAATTGCCAGCGAGAACGGCAGCAGCTTGATACCGAAGCCGACGCTGTCGGCATCGCTCGACGCGGCGTTCCTGAAATGGCGCGTGTATGTGGCGTAAAGCAGAGCCCTGACCGGTGCGGATGCGGCGTCGACGATCTTGAAGCCGGCGGCATACTGGCCGGCGGCTTCCGGCCCGAGCGCCTGGGCGACCGTCGGCTTGTCGAGGTCGCCGACGCTGCCGATGGCCAGAAACTCAAGGCAATACTGGAAGCCGAGCTTCAGGTCGCCCCAAACGACGTTCAGGCGCGGCAGGCCGCAGATCGTCAGCACGAGCATCAGGGAAATGGCCGCACTCAACGCCGAGGCCGCCAGATACCACCAGGCCCAGGCTTCCAGCGTCAGCTTGTCGAGGACGACAATCGCCAGCCCCAGGAATGCTGCCCGCGCAGCCGCTATGAAGACATTGCAGAAAAGCTGGAGTTTCGCCTTGTCGAAGGCCATGAAGGCATTGGCGCAAACCCCGTTTATACGCCCGAATACAATATGAGCGACGGCGATGGCCATGAGCGGCGCCCAGGCCAGTTCGTCGCCGATCAGGTAGTGGCCGACCACGATAACGGCGAGGCCGACGACCGGCAAAGTCGACGCGATCATGACGACGGCATGGCCGAAATAGCGCGAAAACGCCTTCGGCTCTACCGCGACGCGCTGGATCATCAGGTGATCGCAGCCAAGCCCGATGATCAGAACGCCGATTATGCTGACGCTCGAGAGGGTGACGAAAAGGCCGTAGCCGGACGCACCCAGATAACGCGAGACCATGAGGAAATAGCCGAACTGGATGACCAGCTGCAGGCCGAAATTGAACGTGTAGGTGATGGTGTTGCGGGCAAGGGGAGAGGAGCGCAATTGCGCTATATGGCCTTGTAGCCTTCTCATCTGCCCGTCCCGTCGTCCCGAATAACAGCCTGTCCCCGCGCGGCGCGGGAACCTTTTTGACGCCCGTTCCGGCTATAACCCGGATTCCGCAGCGTCTCGTTACGCGGAATAAGGACACAACAACATTAAGATTTCCTCGCCATGATATACGGCAGGTATAGTCCATGGAGCCGGGAATGCTGGCGAGCGAGCTTTACATAACGTTTCACGGCATCGGCGAGCCGCGAGTGGCGCTCACGCCCGGAGAGGAGCGCTATTTCGTCTCGCGCGAGCAATTCGAGACGGCGGTGGAAACGCTCGCGAGGCTGGAGGACCAATACGGAATTCGTGCCCATGTCACCTTCGACGACGGAAACCTGTCGGACTTCGAAGTTGGCTTGCCGGTCCTTCAAAAACACGGGCGGAAAGGGCGCTTTTTCGTCGTCGCCGGACGGATCGGCAAGGAGGGATACCTTTCGGCGGCGCAAATCCGCGAACTTTCCTCGGCCGGCATGGAGATCGGCAGCCACGGATACGATCACGTTAGCTGGCGCGGGCTCGATGATGCGGGCCGGCAAAGGGAGTTCACCGATGCCCGGCGGAAGATCGAGGATGTCCTCGGGCGCCCGGTTACAACGGCTGCGTTGCCCTTCGGCGGCTTCGACCGTTATCTGCTGAACCATTTGAAAAAGACCGGCTTTAAGCGAATTTACACAAGTTCCCAAGGACTTGCGATGAGCGGAAGCTGGTTTTGTCCGCGCCGATCGCTGACCCGCGATTTCGATCCGGCCGCCGGGCTTGCCGAGCTCGCGAAGCCGCCGGCGAAATTCAAGGGTATGGCCTATGCGGCGGCCCGCCGGCTGCGCTATCGCTTTTGAAACCGGAAATTTCCGTAAGGAAATAAACCTTCTATCAGCCCTTTGTCCGTAATCTCAGGTTTCGTGTAACAAGTCTACGGCGCCTGTGATGAATGCACCTTTCGGGGAAAATGACGCTGTTTCCGCAATGCCCTGCTCCCAATCAGGGTTTGCCCAGCCTCTTTATCTGGGCGAGCTGGCGGCGATGCTTCATGCAGGCGACGGCGATACCGGCGTCCTGTTCCTGAGCCCGTGGGGCTATGAGGAACTATGCGCGCGAAAGACCTTCCGCCTGATGGCGGAGCGGCTCGCGGCAGCAGGATTTCCCTCGCTTCGCTTCGACTATCCAGGTACGGGCGATTCCGGCGGCGAGGAGAATTCCGAAACGGGCTGGATCGTTCCTTCCAGGGGCATATTGGGTGATTTTCGTTCCTTTCACGGACTGAAGCGCGTGATCGTGCTCGGTCAGGGGATCGGTTGCCTCTATGCCACTCACCTCGCGGCAACGGATCCATCGGTCGCCGGGCTCGTTCTGCTGGCACCTCCTGCTTCCGGGCGGGGATATCTTCGCGAGGTCGCGGCCTGGACGTCGTTCACCCGACCGACCTTCCTCGTCAAACCCGATGACGGTCCGGAAGGTAGCCTGATGGCCGCCGGTTTCGTCCTGCCGAAGGATGTCGCCGTCGAGGCGAAGATGCTTTCGCTCAAGAAGGAAACTTTGCCGGCAAATCTTCCCACGCTTTTTGTCGCCCGCCGGGACCATCCGGGCGATGCGGCGCTGGTCGATCATCTGAGCGCGGCCGGCTGCGACGTGATCGTGACGCCATTCGAAGGATATGCCGAATATGTTTCGGACCCGACGCTTTCGGACGTTCCGCAAGCCGTGATCGAGGCAGTCGCGGACTGGGCGGAAGAGCGGTTCGAACATTCCGGCCCCGCCATACCCGGACGGACGATCTGCGATGAGGAAACCGCGATCGAACCCGTCGAGGGCGTTCGCGAGGAAATGCTGCGCTTCGGGCCGGGAAAGCGGCTTTTCGGAGTTTTCGCCGAACCTTCAGGCGAAAGCGCGAAAACGGCGGTGCTTTTCCTCAATTCCGGCTACGACCACCACGGCGGCTGGGCGAATGTGCACGTGGACTTTGCCCGCGCGCTTGCGCGAAACGGTATCGCAAGCCTCAGGATCGATCTTTCGAACGTCGGCGAAAGCCCGCGCTGGCCGGACCAGCAGGCGCAGGTGCTTTATTCCGACGGCCAGATCGCCGATGTCGGCGCGGCAATCGACGAGATGAAGGCGCGCGGCATCGAAACGGTGATCGCCTACGGACGGTGCAGCGGCGCCTATCTTGCGCTGCTTTCAACGGTCGCGGACGAGCGCATCGACGCGATGGTGATGGTGAACTCCCGCCGTTTCGCCTGGAATCCGAAACAGGATGTGGACACCGAACTGAGAAAACCCGTCCAGCCGCTCGAAAACTACACCGCCAAGATGCGCGACCCGGCCGCATTGAAGCGCGCACTTTCAAGCCCCGAGGAATTCCGCAAGGCCTCCGCCAAGCTGGCGCGCGGACTTTCCCGCCCGCTCATGCGGGCGCTCGCGCCTGCACTCGGCCCCCTTTCAATTCACAACCGGCTGGACAAGCTTGTGCACGGGCGCATGGCGAGCCTGAAACGACGCGGCGTTCCAGCCCTTGTCATCTACAGCGAGAAGGACCCGGGCCTTGAGGAGCTCAGGAGCTACTTCGGCCCGGAATACGCGCGCATCGAAGCTTATGAAAACGTGCAGCTGACCTTCGTGGCGAACGCCGACCACAACCTGACGCCCGCGCCGGCGCGTGCCGCGGTTCTGGCGCGGCTGACGGCCCTTGCCAGGGCGCTCGACAAGCGCGAAAGGCTTGCCGCATGAGCGAGCCGATATCGAACCCCCGACCTCCCACCAAAAATCGAAGCAGCCTTCTGCGGCCGCTTCGTCGTGTCTACCGCATCCTGAGCGAGGAATTTCCCGTCTATTTCAGGACCGGCGACCGCAAGCCCCTCATGACGCAGGTGGCGGACATTCTCCATTTGTGGAGGCTTTACCGCTATATCCCCTATCAATACGTCAAGCACGGCCTGTTTCGCCGCAGCTTTGGAGCGGAAATCGCCCGCTACCTGCCGCCGGAACTGCTGCACCGAACGCGAGAAGCTGCAAATGCCGGCGGCGACCGGACGTTGATACAGGACAAGCTCGCCTTCGAGGAGCGCCTGGCGCTTGCCGGCACACCGTCGGCCAGGACACTCTACCGGCTGAAAGACCGACTGATCTTCGACCGCGAGGGCTGCCCGGTGACATTCGGGGAATTCGCAAGCGGCATCGAAGACCTTCACCTGCCGCGCGGGATCATCGTCAAGCCGCGCGGCGGCGGATCGGGCAGCGCGATTTTCCGCATGCGCGTCGAGGACGGCAAGCTGCTGCACGAAGGCGCAGCACTCTCGGACAAGGAATTCTTCCACCTCGTCTTCATGACAAACAACGGCTTTTACTGGGACGAATTCCTTGTCCAGGAAACGATCGTCCAGCATGCGGACATGGAACGTTTCAACCCGACATCCGTCAACACCGTGCGCATCGACACGTTGATCGGCGACAATGGGCGGGTCGAGTTCAACGCCGCCGCGATCAAGATCGGCGCGCCCGGCGCCATCACCGACAACGTCTCGAACGGCGGCGTGACGGCGGGCATCGATCTTGCGACCGGCAGACTGGACCGATCAGCCAGGACGGATGCGAAGTTCGGCGGTGGCTATTTCGACCTGTGCGAGAGATATTCGATGTCCCCCGATACGCTTCAAATACCGTTCTGGGACGAGGTGTTGCGTATCGTGACGAAGGCTGCCGAAGTCATGCTGCCCTTTCGTTCGCTCGGCTGGGACATCGCGATTTCAAAGGACGGGCCCGTCATCATCGAGACGAACTACGACTACGGCGTCGACATTCTGCAGGAACATGCGGGCGGCTATCTCGATCGGCCATTGGGGCGGGCCTATATCGAGAAATTCGCGGAAAACAAGCAGGCTCTCGCCGACGTTTTGGGCAAAGTCGAGCGCAAAGGAACTGCGTTCGAAAGAGTTGCCGCCGACTGAAAACTTCAGGCCACGCGCGTTTGAACGACGCAGATCGGACTAGTGCCCGCGACCGCGCGCAAGGCGGGGTCAAGCGTCGAAAGCCTGGAATGAACATCCTGCGGACCGCCAAGCGCGACGAGAACACGGTCGCAAAGCGCGCTGACGGGCTCTAGCGAACGGGCGTCTTCGATGGTGCCCGCATCGACGAACATGAGATCGTAGCCCTTTGCGATCTCGCCGAGTTCCTCAAGCTGACCCTCGCTCAATTCCGGCGGGCGATGCTTGGGCGCGCCCGAAACGAGCGACAGGAAACTCAGGTCGAACAGGCGGTTGCTGACGATGCGCTCCGAATAGGTGAGCGTGCGTAAGGACGCGCTGTCGTCGAGAAGCCGGGTCAGCCCCTTGTCGCGCGCATTCGCATCGACAAGCAGGACGTTGAGCCCCTCCGCCGCGGCACCGAGCGCGAGGGAAAAGGCGGCAAGGCTCAGGCCTTCGCCCAGATGCGGCGCAACGCAGAGGATCGCCATGTTCTCGCCCTCCCGATGGCCGGCGAGCAGGCGCGTGTTGAGGCCGGAGACCGCCGTTTCGAAATTGGCGGCCGGTGCGGGCAGACCGCTGATGTCATCCGTTGCCAGGATACGATAGGCAAGACGGGCGGAAGATTTCAGGTCGAGTTGATCGAGATGGCGCGGTTTCAGCCCGTCGATCGCCGGCAAGACCCCAATGACGGGCAGACCCGAGACCTCGCGCGCCGATTGCGCCTGCGGTTGCGACTGCGGAACCGGGACGGGCGGCGCGCCGGCCCGCAGTTTCGGCCCGAATTCGGCACGTACCTGCCGCCAGACCTCCGCCGAGACGACGAGCCCGGTGCCGAGCATCAGGCCAAGGACGCCCGCAAGAACGAGCAGGATCTTCTTTTTCGGCCAGGACGGGCCCTCCGGCGGCTCGGCCGGCGAAATGATGCGCGCGAGCGGTACGGTGACCTGCTCCAGATCGCCAAGTTCCTTCGCCCGGCCCAACACGTTTTCATAGACCGTGCGGGTGGCGGCGGCCTCCGTCTCAAGCTCGCGCAGGGTGATGAGCTGTTCCTCGCTGGCATCGGAATTGGTCCGCAAGCTGTCGATCTGGCGTGCGAGATTGGCGACCCTCTCCTGCGCCACGTCACGCTCCACCTTCTTCGCCTCGCCGACGGCGCGAAGCTCGTCGCGGATCAGGCTCGAAATGCGCTGGACCTGCGCTTTCGCGCGCTGGAGCGTGGGATGAGAGGGCAGAAGGTCCGTCGAAAGCGAAGCTTCCGCCCTGACCGCGTTGGCGTATTGCTCCAGAAGCTGGGTGATGCGCGGGTTCGACACCACGTCACCGAGCGCCGTCGGATCGACCTGGCGCTGAAGATACCGCTGGATCTCCCGGTAGCTCGCATCGGCAGTTGCAAGCGCGCTGCGCGCCTCGACGAGCTGGGTGTTCAGCCCGTCAAGCTCCTGACCGACGAGGAGCGTGCCCTCCGCCGTGCTCTGGAGCTGGTTTTCCGCCTTGAACTGCTGGACGCGCTGTTCCGTTTCGCGCAAACGCTCGCGCAGGCTGATCAGCCGCTCGTCGACCTGCTCCGACAGGCGATCGGCGCGCTCGCGCGCACTGCGCTGCTGTTCGGCCAGGTACCCTTGAGCTATGGCATTGGCAAGATGCACCGACTTCGACGGGCTTTGCGAGTTCACGGCGATATTGATGACATAGGTCGCGCCCTGACGGGAGACCGACAGGGCCTTGCCGAGCGCGCGAACCGAATTCGTGATGCGTTCCTCCTGCTCCTGCGGGCCGGGAACCGGGGACCCGAGCAGGCCGCCGAGAAGCGTCTTGAGAAGGCCGCCGCCCCCGCCGTCCCCGAACTCCGGATCGTCCACGAGGCCTTGCGCCTCCACCACCGGACGCAGGACGGAGGCCGACGAGATGACGGCGATCTGGCTGTCGACGGCGAAAGGATCGTTTGAAAGCCGCGTTGCCGAATTCGCATCCTCGAAGGGCTGTCGGATCGATGCGTCCAGAATGATCTTCGCGGCGGCCGTATAGACAGGGGTGGCGGTAAAGGCGTAGCCGGCGGTGACCAGCACGACGGCAGCCGCTATCGCGACGATCGCCTTCCAGCGATCGCGCAAGGCACGGATGACGGCATAGGGGTCCGGAAACCCTCCGCCAGCCGGTTCGCCTGCCTGTTGAAGTGCTCTTGTGCGGTCCACGTCGTCCGTCTGCCTGCTAGGGTCTGGACCCTGATCTCTTATATGCTTAGCAGAAAGTAAGCAGACAAGGTTAGCAAACGCTGAATGCCGCAAGGAGACACTTCGCCACGCCGGAACTAGGGTCAGGACCTATTAAATTGAGGAAAATGGTATGAGCCAATTTGGTTGGATACGAGGAGCAAAAACGCAGGAAACCGTCTGGTTTTCAAGGCTTTTCGACAAAGTAGCCGGCCAAATCGGCCATATCTGTACAGACACCGAAACGGCTTCGATCTGCTTCGTCGAAGGGCTTGACCGGGTGCCCGACCCGCTCCGCGCCCTTCTCCTTGCACTTCTTTGCCGTTTTAGGTGCCATTTCCGTCAATTCAATAGGTCCTGACCCTAAGCCTCAGCGGGCGGCCTCCTTCTGCGCGGCGGAATAGGCGGCTGCCATCAGGAACATGAGCCAGGCAAGCGTGTAGCCCCTAAACCAGCTGCTTTCCAGCATGTTATGGAGGATGGCGAAAAGCGCGACGCACAGCACAAGCCAGGCTTCCGCGCGCGAGGAGCCGCGAAATCCGCCGACGTCGAACAGCGTGAAAAAGACGAACAGCACAAGCAGGCCGAAGCCGATCGCCCCGGTTTCAAGCAGCACGTCCACATAACCGTTGTGCGACTGCAGAAGCTGACCGATGAAGCCCGGCGCCTCCAGCGCCACGATGGAGCCGGCACCCGTGCCCCAGAAGGAGCCGTAACCCTGACCGAAAACGGGCTGGCGGGAGATGATGCCGAATATGAAATCCCAGATCTCGGTACGGCCCGTAAACGTGGTGTCGTCGAAAAGGAGCATCGACAGATCGGCGAAGCTGTAATCGAAAAGGTAGTTGAAGAAGACATATCCGCAGATGCCGAAGACCGCGCCGAAGATGACGAGATAGACCGCACGGATGCCCGAAACGGCACTGAGGCCGACAACGCCCGCCGAAAGTGCCGGGATGAGAATGCTCAGGCCGAGCGACGTCTTCGACCGGCTGACGACGATTTCCAGGAGCGCGATTGCGGCAACCGTGAGCGCAAGCAAACGCATGGAGCCGCGATAGCGAACCGCGCCGAAAAGAGCGAAGACGAAGGCATAGGCAGCGACGAGGCCGAACTGGTTCTTGTGCGCGTAGATGCCCTCATGGCCGATCGGGCCCGGAGGCTGCGTGAGCACCGGCACGACGTTGACCGCGACCGTGAGAAGGAAAACGGCGACGATGCGATTCAGCAAGGCCGCGCGATCCGAGACCATGAACATGGGCGCGACGACGGCGAAAACGACGATGACCTGCAGCATCACCCTGCGAAATGCGATGCCTGGCACAGGCGACCACAGGATGCTGGCAAGCGAAAAGCCGAGGAACGCAAGGATGGTGAGCACCGTCGGCTGCCTGAGAACGGGCAGGAGCCGGGGCAGGCGCCGCCAGCCGAAGAGCACCACGCCCGCGAGAAGGCCGATCCAGAAAAGCTGGTTTACCGCGTTCGACTGCGACGCGGTGACGGCGGCGTCCGAGTTTTCGGAAAATTCCCGCACGACGAAAAGCGGCGAGAGCAGCGTGATATAGGCGACGATGAGTGCGGGAACCCAGCCGAGAACGCCGTCATCCGCCGCCCGCCCGGCCAGCACGCCCTCGCCCAATCGCTCACCCGTGGCAGAATGCGTCACGCCCGTCTTGTCCCGCTCCAGACGACATTTCGTAAAAGATCCGGACTTCCTCAGCGGTCGAGCGCTGTAACGTCGAGTCCAAGCGCCTTTACCATGTCCGGGTCGATTGTGCGTGATTCATTGTCAAATACCAATCCGAAGCCGGGATAACCACTGCCTGCGTTATAGTCCCAATAGGCCCAGGCGAAGCCCGAGGCCTCCGCTTCCTCGCGAACGTCCCGGATCCAGACGTCGCGGCCCGGATTTTCAGCCATGCCCGACGGAGGGCGAGCTGCGCCGAACTCGCCAATGACGATACGCGCCGGATCGACCGACTGCGATGCCGCCCAGCGCCGGATGATGTCGAAATGGCTTGCGATATAGGCCCTGTCGATGGGCGGCGGATCGTCGTAATAGCGCGAGATCCCGACCTTCGCCTGCTCAAGCGCGTCTTCGGCAACCCTGTCTGGGTGGGTCCGGCGCAGGAGGGCTATCCGCTCTTCGGTAAGGCGCAGCGTTTCCTCCACGTTCCCATCCGCGCCGGGATAGGCGAGGCCGGCCATATAGCGTGTCGGCTCGCCGGCGAAGAGAAGCGACTGATGCGTGAAATAATGCGGCGAATAATAATGGATATCGACGAATGTGTTTTCGTCGAAAGGCGTCATGTCGAGATATCCAAGCGCCCGGTAGGACGACCAGCAGCCGACCGTGAGCACCAGCGCAAGATCGGGCGCGACATCGCGCACCGCCCGGTAAAGCAGCGGCTGGATATCCGTCCAGTCCGTGGCGACAAGGTGATGACAGTCGGCCTGCGGCTCGTTCATGAGGCCGAGAGCCGATTTTCCCGCCGGCAGCCGGCGCATATGGCGCGCAAGCGTCTCAAGCCAGCGAAGATAGGCTTCGAATTCCTCGTTCGACGGATTTTCCAGGATGCGCGGCGCGCTGAACCGTGGCTCGCCGTGGCCGGGATGCGGATCCAGCAAGACGCCGAAACCGTGATCCTGAAGCCGCCTTACCGTATCGAAAAGCTCATCGATCAATATGCGGCTTTCGGCTTCCGTCACCGACAAAAAGGGCGCGGGCGCCACGGGCAGGCGAATGAAATCGAAACCGATATCCTTCAGCCGCTTCAATTCCGCATCGCTTATCTTCGCAAGATCGCCGCGAAACGGCGGCCACAGGAACCTGCCCGGGCGCTCGGGGTCGCGATGCGCAAGGTTGTGCAGCCGGGCGAGATTGATCCCCTTGGAAAATTTCGGAAGATCCGCGCCGTGAGCGGCAAGCGGCAAGGCCACAAGAAAGACGAGCGCGAAAATACCGCGAAGGATTTTCACGGCGAGGCTCATAGCAGGCGAAGCCTCGTCACGAGGCGCCGGCCGGGGCCCGCGCGGGTTTTCAGCACGAGCTGCCAGGCAGGCTGACGCTCGCCGAAACGCTGCGAGATAAACCCGAGTTTCTCGTCTTCCGCGCCGTTCACGAGGCGCGGTTCCGACCCTTCCGGCGGTTCCAGGCACATGCGCGGAGCGCCTTGGGATATGAAGGCGAAAAAGCCGTTCGTCTGCACGATCTCAACGCCCTCGCCGGCAAGAAAGCCGAGCTGGACATCGAGGGCTTCATCGCCGTCGCCTATAAGCCGGTCGATGATTTCGAAAGTGGCTTCGCCCGTGCGCCGGACCTTGCGGATATGTTCGACGCCGAAAGACTTCCGGTAGCCGTCATGCGATGCCGCGATGAAGAAATTATCGGCGACTTCCGCGATTTCCAGGCGCTTCGAGCGCGCCTTGGCCGACCAGTTGAAGGCGCCAGCAATGCGGCTCTGGTCCTCGCCGCCGATCGTCAGCGTATTGTGAAGGGCGGTCCCGCGGAAGGCATCCCGCCACGCCCCGCCGGAGTGATAGAGATAGGTGCCGGCATCGGCAAGAAGCGGCACGCCGTCGCAGGTGAGCCATAGGCTCAAGGCATCCGCATGGCCGTGGGCGGCGATCGAAAGATAGCCGAGCGGACCGTGATCCATGGCGAAGAGCGCGGGCTTTCCGGCAATCTCGTCACGCAGGATCGTATAGCCCCCGTCGACGAAGGACTTCACGCCGCGAAGCTTCTCCTTCGCCAGGAGAGGACCGCCGAGCACGAGATTGCGGAAATGAACGGGGGCGGCAGCGGGGGCTATGTCCGGCCGGTTACACACAGCGGCAAGGCAGGACAGGACCGAGGCGACGTAGCGTACATCACGCGCGGGATCGTCGAAAAGCACTCTGCCCTCGTCATCGTCGCCGATGCGCAGGCAATGACCGTTTTCGTCGAGAAACCAGGAAAGCGTCTCGCCAGCATGCGCCACCCGCTCGTAAACGGCCGCCGAGAACGGCGCGCCCAGCGCCTCGCCCGCGCGCATGGCGAGAAGATAGAACTCCAGCGTGAAGGCGGTGTAGGTCGGAGACTGTTCGGCGCCGATACCGTCGGCAAGGATCTGCTTCTCCACCTCGCGTTCCAGGATCGCGCGCCCTTTTTTTGCCCAGCACGCGCTTTCGGGATGATCGGTGAGCGTAGCGCCGATGAGATAAAGCCCGGCGGCCTCCGCGATCAGGTGATTGTTGGCGGAGGAAAATTCCGAAGGGTAACGGTCGAGCCATGTCGCGGTAGCGGAAAAGAACGCGCGTATCTTGCCGAGCAGCTTTTTCTCGAATGCCGCCCCGCCGATCAGCCGGACGACGACGAGCACGGTGATCGCACGCAAGGAAAGCTCGATCCCCGATGGCCAGTTGACCCCGAGATAGGGCGGATTTTCGTCGATCCAGCTTTCGATTTCGGCCGCTATGAATTCCTTCAAGCCGCCATTGCAGCCTTTCGCGGCAAGGGCGGCAAGCGGCTGCAGATACTGCAGCCTGTTGACTTCCCAAACGTATTTGACGTCGCCGTAATCCTCGTTGTGGCGATAGTCGATATCGAAACAGTAGCGCTCCTTCGGCCATTCGCGCCCCGTTACCGGGTCGAAATGCCAGAGCGAGGCATTGTCCGCATCCGGCCAATCCTGCCCCAGAAAGGAAAACCGCCGGAAGCGGGCACTGGCGGCAAGTTTCCGCCAGCCCGCAAGGAGATTGTCATCCGCATGATGCAAATCGACCCTGCCGGGAAGAGCCGGAAGCGGCCCCTCCGGCATTTCGAAAGCCGCCCAACCCGCCTCCCAGCCGCGCGCCTGACGCTTTTTCGCAAGCTCGGTGAAGCGATGCGTGATCTCGCCGGCGCTCATCGACCGCAGGCGGTTGGCGTACCAGATCAGGCGGGACTGTTTGCCGTCAGCATGCATCAGGCGGACTTCTTCTCGATTCTCTCGAAAAGCCGGTCATAGGCGGCAAGAAGCACCGGCACGGAGTGGTCCCAGGAGTATGTGTCGAGAACGCGTTTTCGGCCGATCTCGCCCATTTTCGCGCGCCGTTCGGGATCGTCGATCAACTCGACAATCTTTTCGGCGAGATCGCGGGCGTCGTTCTTCCTCGCGTAAAGCGAAGCCTCTCCGGCAGAAACGCGGCCCTCGCGCATGTCGAACTGCACGATCGGCTTCTTCAGCGTCATATACTCCAGGATCTTGTTCATGGTCGAAAGGTCGTTCATCGGCGTGACCCGGTCCGGGTTCACGCAGACGTCCGCCGTGTTCAGCATGTCGAGCAGGAGATCGTCCGGCGCGCGGCCCGTGAAGGTGAAATACGGCCCAAGCCCGCGCTTCTCGACATCCGCCTGGACGACCGGCAGTTCCGGCCCGCCGCCAACGATGCCGAAGTGAATATCCTTGCGCTTCATGCCGTTGACGATATGGTCCGCGGCTTCAGAAAGCAGGTCCATGCCTTCCTGCTGGCCGATCACGCCGACGTAGCCGACGAGATGGGCGAAGCCCTTCTTCAGCTCCGGTTTCGGCTCGCGCAACTGAAGCTTCTCGATCTTCGGGCCTGAGCGGACGACGAAAACATCCTCCGGATCCATGCCGCCGCGCGAGATCGCGATGCCGCGATAGGATTCATTGGTGGCGATGGAAACGCTCGCTGTCTTGAAGGTCAGCCACTCGAAGAACTTCATGGCAGAGTGAAGCAGTCCGCGTTTTTCGAATTTCGCCTCGAAAAGCTCCGGGCAGATGTCGTGATGATCGAACAGGTAACGCACGCCAAAGGGGCGAAAGAGCCAGCCGATCAGGAAGATCAGATCAGGCGGATTGCAGCCGTGAATGACGTGGAAGCCGCGCTCGCGCTTCACCTTCCAGGCAAGGCGCGCTTCATGGAAAAGGGCTGAGGAATATTCGCGCAGGTACCCGAAGGCCCCGCGCGCGTCGACCGGCAGCTTGTGGCGGTAGACGTGAATGCCGTCGATCACCTCGTATTCCGCTTCGAAACCCTTGCCGGTCGGCGAGATGACCGAGACGGTGTATCCGGCGGCGCGCAGCGTCGTCGCCTCCGACCAGACTCGCCGGTCGAAGGGCACGGGCAGGTTCTCCACGATGATGAGAACCCGGCGGTCGTAGATGCTCTCGGCGGACGCCTCGATCTCGTTACCAGTTGACGCCTTCATAGCCTTCCCGTGCGATTTCGATGCCCTTCAGGCGGACAAGGTCGTAGATGCGCTGACGCGGGCCGACCCGGTCCGGCAGCACTTCGAATTCCGGCGCGTTGTTGCCGATGATCACGACGTCGCCGTGGGCGAGCACCGCGTCGAAATCGTCGATCAGAAGCGAAGAGATGTGCGGGATGCGGTTCAGGATGTAATCGCGGTTGGCACCGTAAAGCCGCGCGAAATTCACGAAGCGGTCGTAGATCCTGATGTCCATGCCCTTGCCGAGCAGCTTTTCGACGAGTTCGACCTGCGGGCTTTCGCGAAGGTCGTCCGTGCCGGCCTTGAAGCTGATGCCGAAGACGGAGATCTTGCGCTTGCCATAAGACATGATCGTCTCGAACGCACGGGCGATCTGCTCCTCGTTGGAGCGGATTACGCTGTTTAACAGCGGCAGTTCGAGGTCGAGATCGCGGCCCTTGTAGGTGAGCGCGCGAACGTCCTTCGGCAGGCAGGAGCCGCCGAAGGCGAAGCCCGGCATGAGATAGCGCGGCGAAATGTTCAGCTTCTCGTCGCTGCAAAAAATCGACATCACCTCGTGGCTGTCGACGCCGACGGCCTTGGCGATATTGCCGATCTCGTTGCCGAAGGCGACCTTGACCGCATGCCAGGCGTTATCGGCGTATTTCACAAGCTCGGCGGTATCGACGGAGGTGAGGAACGACGGCGCCTCGATGTGCTTGTAGATCTCGGCGATTTCCCGCGCGCCCTCGGGCGTTTCCGCGCCGACGACGATCTTCGGCGGATTGTCGTAGTCGTAGACCGCGCTCGCCTCGCGCAGGAACTCCGGATTGTTGCCTATCGTGAGCCCTTCGACATGGCCCGCCTTTTCGCGCAGCGCCGGAATAACCACGCCGCGCATGGTGCCGGGCAGCACGGTGGAACGGATGACGACCTTGTGCGGAGCATTCTTCCGCGCGATCGCAGCACCTATTTCCTCGCAGACGCGAACGACGGCATCGGTATCGAGCGATCCGTTCCTGCGGCTCGGCGTGCCGACGCAGACAAGGGACATGTCGCTCTCGCGCACAGCCTCAAGCGCATCGGTGGTGGCCTTCAGCCTGCCGGAGGCGACACCGGCCGCGATCAACTCGCCAACGTGGTCTTCAACGACCGGCGTCTTGCCGTCGTTGACGATGTCGACCTTGACCTGCTGGTTGTCGACGCCGATGACCGTATGGCCATCGCGCGAAAGACACGCGGCAGTGACGACACCGACGTAACCGAGCCCGAAAACGGAAATACGCATGACACTCCCCCGTCCGGTTCAGGTCCGGATGTGGATCTAAATTTCCGTACCGTTATGAAGGAATTTCCTTCTCGTCCTGTTAACCCGAATGGTGAATCACCGGGGTATCTGCTGGATTTCTGCCTGTTTCAGTGGCATTTCGCTCGAATTCCCGAACGACAAGGGGCAGCTTCCCGCGAGATGTACGTTCCAGCGCCTCGCGGAATTCGACCTCGACACGCATGGTATCCGGCAGGCGCGATGACAGCCGCGCCTCGATTTCCGAGCGCATCCCGTCGCCTGCCCTGTCACCGGCGACCGCGAGCACTTGCACGAAATCGGGCGCCGACTGGCGAAGCTGCATCTGCATAAGGCCGGGGATGGCGCGCGGGACATGGTTCATGCCGACAAGACGGCTGCCGTCTGGAGCGAGAAGATAATCGCTCTCGCGGCCCTCGATACGCGCGAAGGAGCGGATGCCCAGCGCGATTTCTTCCAATGCCCGAGGATCATCAACGTCATCCGCGACGATCACGTCGCCGGTCTCGTAACGGACAAGCGGCTGAACGGAATTCCTCAAGTTCGTCGCGATCTGACCGAAACGCCCCTCCCCGAGCGGCTCAAGCTCCACATGACCGTAGGCCGGGAGGAAGCGATACTCGCCTGCCTTCAGGGCATAGGCGAAGGAAACGCGCTCCGCCTGACCGTAGTAATCGGCGACCACCGCGCCAAACGCCTTTTCCGCGCGTTCGCGCAAGCCCTCGGTCAGGACTTCCGAAGAGGTCAATACGATGGGAATCGAAAGCTTGAGGCCTTCCGCCTCCAGACAGGCGATCAGCAACTCAAGCGCCGAAGGATAAGCCCAAAGGATAGGCGGTGCGAAGTCCCGCAAGGCCGCATGGAAGGTCCGCGCCGTCTTCAGGTTCAGATGGGCGGCGGAGAGATTCATCACCCGTCCGCCGCTCTGCATCCGCCAGAAGGGGGGAGTGAAATCGGAAGGGTCCTTGAGACGCTCGCCCCGCAGAACGGCGACGCGGTCTTTCGCGAAATTTCCTCCGGATAGCGCAACCACATGATCGATCGCCGCCTGTTCGAAAACGACCGAGGCGAAGCTGCGCCGGACCGACAGGGGAACGCCGGACGAGCCGCTGGTTTCCCCCTTCGCCACCGGAAGCAGGGACTTCGCGATATAGGCTTGCGGGCGAGACTTGAGCTCCAGTTTGGAGAGCACCGGAAAGGCCGAAAGCGGCTGTCCCATGAGGTTTTCATAAGCCGGCAAACGAGTGGCGTGCCGGAGCATCCGCTCGATAGGAGCATCCTGCCGAGATCTGCGCTCTTCGAGCCCTGCCTCATCGAACTCGGCAAGCTCCCGCCGGTAAGCAGCATAAAGCGGCGGGAAGCGGCGCACGAATGTATCGCCGAGATCGGCAATCTTCAGCCCGTCGACGATCCGCTGCTTCAACCCCGCCATGCCTCAGCCCCTCGCGCCTTCGGAGAAAAGACGCGTCAGGAAGCCGTCATAGGCTTCCACCATGTGATCGAGCCGCAAGCTTTCGCGCGCGGCCTTCGCGCCTTCGGCAAGCTCCGCCTGCTCATCCGGCGAGGACAGGAAGCCGGCAAGGCCTTCAGCGAAACCTTCCTCGCCGCCGGGGATCATCAGCCCGTTTTCGCCATCCGACAGATATTCGACCTCGGGGCTGTGAAAATCATGCTTGAGCGTGACGACCGGCCGCCCGTGGGCAAACGCATGATTGACCGCAAGGCCGAGGTAACCCGGCACAACGACGGCGGCGGCAAGTTTCATCGCTTTGGCGATGCGGATATCGGACGGATCGATCGCGCCGAGGAAATGAACGTTTTCAGCCCCTTGCGCCAAAGCCTCGAGCCGGGCCCGCTCGTCCCCATCGCCGACAATCAGCACCTCGACCGGCTTTCCCGCGACCTCAGGGTGCGATTTCGCAAAGGAAATCAGAAGATCGACGCGTTTGCGCGGTACCAGCCTGCCGACATAGAGCAGGACGCGGCTGTCCGGCTTCAGGGCGAACTCTTCGCGCATAGCCGCAAGGTCGAGGCTTGCGGCTGCGTCCGCCAGGCGGATCTGCTCGTCGACGTCCATGGTGTTGCGGACGACGGCGACATGCGCATCCGGAACGCCGATCTCATGCAGATGTTCCGCGCCCTTTGCCGTGTAGGCGAGATAGCCGCTGCCGAGTTTCGCGAGCAAATCGGCGCCCCGGCGCGCAAGGCCATCCTTCAGGCCGGAAAGACCCGACTTCTGCCAGGACCCATAGGCCTTTCGATAGCCGAAGCCCCACCAGACGACCTTGCGGCCCATGAGCTTCGAGAACAACAGGATCGCGAGGCTTGAGAGGAACTTGAATTCATGGCCGATGACCGCGCCGTCGAAGCCGCCGGACAGATACCGCCAGACGACCGGCTGATAGACGGCGACGGAATTTCCAAGGCGAAGCTCGCGATTCCTGACCTCGACGTTTTCGAAGGAAAACGGTGGCGAGGCCGCCTGCAGCGAGGTGTTGGAGGGCGGTTTTCCGTGAAAGACGACGTATTCGTTGCCCGAAATTTCCGTAAGCCGCTCGAAGAAGCCGCGCCGGTAGACCGGGACGCAGCCCTGATGGAGGACGGCAATCCTGTACCGGCGAGCGGCACTCATTCCGCCGCCTCCGGTTCCGCCGCCCGCGGTTCCGCCACCTCTGGCGCATCGCCGTAGTAGCGCGCGCGCATCCAGAAGGTGAGCTTGCCGACAGCCGACATCACGTGCAGGCCCGCAGCAGCGAACCGCTGACGGTTCACCGGATAAAGCACGAGCGACAACGGCAGGAAGATCGCAAGCTGAAGAAGCGCCTTGGCAACGGTGCGAAGCACCACCTTTCCCGGCCTCGCCGCATGGCTGATCCTGACGAATGTCGTGTTCCTGGCCGTCACGCACTTCCGGCGCAGGAAAGCGGGCAGGCTCGCCTTCTCCTGCGGCCAGTATTCGTGAACAACCGCGTCGGCAACCCAGATGATCTTCCGCCCCTTCAGATGAAGGCGATAGGTGAGATCCGTATCCTCGCCGCCGGAACGGCCAAGCTTCGGGTTAAACGGTTCCGGCTCGCTCAGGCAGCGGCCGACACGGAAAAGGACATTGCCCGTGCGCGCGGCCTCAAGTGTTGCGCCCGTCTCCATCGCCTCGCGCTCTCCGAAAAAGAAGGGGGCCGGGTCGAAACCGAGCCTGTCCATTCCTTCGAAGACCGGCACTACCGGCCCGGTCGCGATGTCGGCGGAATGCGCCTCAAGCGCGCGGAAAAGATTGGATAGCCAGTCGGGCTCGGCGACCTCGTCGTCATCGATGAAGGCCAGAAATTCGCCCTTCGCCTCCGCGACACCGGCGTTACGGGCATGCGAAATGCCGGGGCGCGGCTCGTGAACGTATCGGACGGGATCGCCCGCCGCGGCCGCAGCCTCAACCCAATGCTGCGCGATGCCTGAGGCGGAATTGTCGACGACGACGATTTCGAGGCTCATGCCGTCGGCAAGGGTCTGCGCAAGCACGCTCGCCACGCAGTCGGCAGCGCTCCTGGCCTTTCCGACCGTGCACATGACCACCGAAATTACGGCCAAGACGAACTCCCCTCCGACAAGCGGCGCGGCCCTTGGAAAAAGCACGCAGGGCCCGTCATACAAGAGAGGGGTAAATTAACTGCGACCTTACGTAACTATCGTCAGCCCATTTGAGAGAGGGTTAAGAGACCGTCAAGCCAGGCGATGACGCCTTCCACCGTATCAACCTCCGCAATCGCGGGAAGAACCGGACGGCGGATCATGATGACGGGAAGCTGAAGCTCGCGCGCGGCGAGGATCTTGGCGTACCCGGCGTCGCCGCCGCTGTTCTTGGCGACCAGATGGGTGATGCCGTGGCGCTCCATCAGCGCCTTCTCGTCGTCGGCGGAGCACGAGGGGCGGGCAAGAAGGAGTTCGCCCGGCGGAAGGGCCGTCTTTTCGTCCGGAGCCTCGATCATCCGCATAAGGCACCAGATACGCCGCCGGTTCTTGAAGGCCGATATTTCCTTGCGGCCTATCGCAAGGAACACCCGCGCGCCGTCGGGAACGAAATCGACCGCATGCTCGACGTCGCGCGCGCGCACCCAGTTGTCGCCCGCCTCCGGCTGCCACGCGGGCCTCATGAGGCGGACGATCGGGATTTTCCTCTCGCCGCTGGCTGCGACCGCATTGGTACTGATAGACCGCGCGAAGGGGTGAGTGGCGTCGATGATCGCCGAAAAGCGGTTCTTCTTCAGATAATCCGCAAGGCCATCCGCCCCGCCGAAACCGCCGATGCGGGTTTCCACCGGATAGGCTTTCGGGTTTTCTGTTACCCCGGCAAGCGAGGCGACGACGGACACGCGGCCATCATCCGCAAGCCGGCCGGCCAGTTCCCGCGCTTCGCCCGTACCGGCAAGAAGGAGGATCTTTAATTCAGGCATCTGCGTCGAAACCGGCCTTGCCAATCATGACGCCCTGACGATCTACGATCAGGACTTCGCAATCAACCGGGCTTTCGCGCAAAATCCTTTTCGCCGCCTCCCTGGCCTGCGCCGCGACGATATCGGCGACTTCGATTCCATGGGTGCGGGCGAGATCGAGCACCTCCTTCGCCGTATTCGCATGACGCGCCTTTTCGGCAAGATATCTCGGCGCGCCCGCGCTCATGAGCACCTGCGAAAGTGCTGCGAAATCCACTTGGCTGCGGGCGGAATGAAGATCGAGGGCTCCTTGCGCAAGCTTCACGAATTTCGCGAAACCGCCCGCGAGCGTGAGCCTCTCCACCGGGTGCTGGCGCAGGTACTTCAGGAGCCCACCCGCGAAATCGCCCATGTCGAGAAAAGCATAATCCGGCAGGTCGTAGAGCTTCCTGACCGCATCCTCCGACGTCGAGCCCGTCGCCCCCACCACATGCGTCTGGCCCGCCGCATTGGCGACGTCGATGCCGCGATGGATCGAGGCGATCCAGGACGCGCAGGAAAAGGGACGCACGATACCCGTCGTGCCGAGCACCGACAGACCGCCGATGATGCCAAGGCGCGGGTTCATGGTCTTTTGCGCAAGCTCTTCGCCGCCGGGAATGGAAATCTCCACCTCCACCACACCGTTGCCGCCATGGCCCTTCGCGACCTCGGCCACCGTGTCCTCTATCATGCGGCGCGGAACCGGGTTGATCGCAGGTTCGCCCGGCGGGACGGGAAGGCCTTCGCGTGTCACCGTTCCCACGCCTTCACCGGCGCGGAACGTCACGCCGCTTCCCGACGCCTTCAGCCTGACGGTCGAGATCACCGTGGCACCGTGCGTGACGTCGGGGTCGTCGCCCGCGTCCTTGACGATTCCGGCGCGAGCGAAACCCTCTCCCCTCTCCTCGCAGGCCAAAGCGAAAGAGGGCGTCTCCCCCTTCGGCAGGGTGATTTCGACCGGGTCCGGGAATTCGCCCGTCAAGAGTGCCGTATAGGCCGCTTTGGTGGCGGCCGTCGCACAGGCGCCCGTGGTCCAGCCACGGCGGAGTTTTGCGGGGTCGTGTTCGCTCATTGCGTGCGAATATAGAAGGGCCTGCGGCAGCTGGCGAGTGCATCGTGCGTCGTATTCGCGCTTGATTTCCGCCGCTTCGAGACTTGGCGCGGGCCGGGCGAGCGATTACAAGTCGAACACATGACACACGCATCCGACGAAGCCCTCAAAGCGCTGAACCTGCCCGTCTTCGAGCCGGGCTGGGTGTGGCTTGCAGGTGCCGGCCCCGGCGATCCGGGGCTTTTGACGCTGCACGCGCTGAACGGCCTGCGGCAAGCGGATGTCATCGTCTACGACGCGCTGGTCGACACCTCCATCCTCGGTTTCGCCAAGGAGGGCGCGACGGTCGATTACGCGGGAAAACGCGGCGGCAAGCCGAGCCCCAAGCAGCGCGATATCTCGCTTAAGCTGATCGACTACGCAAGGGCGGGAAAGCGCGTGCTGCGGCTTAAAGGCGGCGATCCCTTCGTCTTCGGGCGCGGCGGCGAAGAGGCGCTGACGCTGGCGGGCGCGCACGTTCCTTTTCGCATCATCCCCGGCATTACGGCAGGCATCGGCGGGCTCGCCTACGCCGGCATTCCCGCGACCCACCGCGACACAAACCAGACCGTGACCTTCCTCACCGGCCACGACCAGACGGGCCTCACCCCGTCGGCGGTCAACTGGGATGCGATCGCGAAAGGCTCTCCCGTAATCATCATGTATATGGCGATGAAGCATCTGGAGACGATCGCGGCCAAGTTGACAAGCGGTGGACGGTCTGTGGACGAACCTGTGGGTATCGTGTGCAATGCCTCGCTTGAAAACCAGGCCGTGCTTGAAACCACGCTCGGACGGGCGGCGGAAGACGTCAAGGCGGCCGGGCTGGAGCCTCCGGCAGTCGTGTGCGTGGGCGAGGTGGTGCGCCTTCGCGCCGGGCTCGACTGGCTGGGCGCGCTGTCGGGCAAGGTACTCGACCCCGACCCGTTGAAACTCGGCAAGAGCTCCGAAACCGGATGAGCGCGCGGGGGCTTATCCTTGCCGCCCCGACCTCGGGCGCCGGCAAGACGACGCTGACGCTTGCGCTACTTAAAGCCTTGAAATCACGCGGGATCCACGTTTCCTCGGCGAAGGTCGGGCCGGATTACATCGACCCGGCGTTTCATGCATCCGCAAGCGGCAGGCCTTGCGTCAATCTCGACTGTTTCGCCATGCGCCCCGCCCTGCTGCGCGAGTTGGCCGCAAGGCAGGCGCAAGATACGGATCTTCTCTTCATCGAAGGCGTGATGGGCCTTTTCGATGGTGCTGCTGACGGCAGCGGCTCCACCGCCGATCTCGCAGCCCTTTTGAATCTGCCCGTCGTGCTCGTCGTCGATGCCGCGAAACAATCGCAATCGGTAGCGGCTCTCGTGCGCGGCTTTCGCGACCATCGCGAGGGTGTGACGGTCGCGGGCGTGATCCTCAACCGCATCGGCAGCCCCCGGCACCGCGAAATGATCGAGCACGCGCTTCAGGGCATCGCGATGCCGGTTCTGGGTGCCGTACCGCGATCTGAGGCTCTCACGCTGCCCGAGCGCCACCTCGGCCTCGTGCAGGCTGGCGAACACGGCGACTTGACTGCGTTTCTGGACGCGGCGGCGGATCATGTCTCCGCCCATGTCGATCTCGATGCCCTGGTGGAAGTCGCAAGGCCCGTTTCGTCAGCCATAACCGCAACGAAACTCCCCCCGCTCGGGCAACGCATAGCCGTCGCCCGGGATGTCGCTTTCGCCTTTTCGTATCCACATATGCTGGACGGCTGGCGCGAACAGGGAGCCGAACTTTCCTTCTTCTCGCCGATAGCCGACGAAGGGCCGGACAGGGCCGCCGATACCGTCTTCCTGCCCGGCGGCTACCCGGAACTTCACGCAGGCACGCTCGCGACAGCATCGCACTTCAAGACAGGCATGAAGCTGGCTGCTGAACGCGGCGCGCTGATCTACGGCGAGTGCGGCGGCTACATGACGCTTGGGCAAACGCTGATCGACGCGGAAGGCGTGCCGCATGACATGCTGGGGCTTCTGCCGCTTGTCACAAGCTTTCGGGAGAGAAAGCTGCACCTCGGCTACCGCAGGCTGACACCTCTTGCCGAACTGCCCTTCGACACCGAATTGACGGCGCATGAATTTCACTACGCCAGCATCGTGAGCGAGGGTGATGGCGAGGCTGAGCGGCTTTTTTTCGCTCGCGATGCGCTGGGAGAAAAACGACCCGCCATGGGCCTGCGCAAAGGCCGTGTGATGGGTTCATTCGCCCATGTGATCGACAGGGTTTGAGCGGTTTTTCACCTTCCGCCACCCTCACCCCGACCCTCTCCCTTCAAGGGAGAGGGGGCGCAAGCTGAACCTTTCTCTCCATATTGCAACCTCTAAGCAACTCGAAACGTTGCAAAAAACGTTGAGCGCTAGCCGCACACTCAATCACCTTTCCCAACCAAATTACGCCTTCGCTTTCCGTTTCGGTCTCAGCACATGCACGTGATCGGCGTGATAGAGCGCGGAATCGCGGAAATCCTCGTCCGGTTCCAGCGCGCGACCGACGAAAATGAGCGCGGTGCGCGTGATCTTGGATAGGCGCACCTTCTCCCGGATGTCGGACAATGTGCCGCGAATGAAGGCCTGATCAGGCCAGCCGACCCTGTAGGCGACCACGACCGGGCAATCCTCCCCGTAAAGCGGGATGAGCTGGCGCTCGATTTCGCGCAGGTTCCGGACCGACAAATGGATCGCAAGCGTCGCGCCTGAACGCCCAAGCGTCGCCAGATCCTCGCCTTCCGGCATCACGGAGGATTTCATCGCCGTTCTGGTGAGGATCACCGTCTGGGCGATTTCGGGCACCGTCAGTTCCTGGCCCAAGGCCGCCGCAGCCGCCGCAAAGGCCGGAACGCCGGGCGTGACGTCGAACGGGATTCCAAGCGCCTTCAGCCGCCTGATCTGCTCGGCAATCGCGCCGTAAAGCGAAGGATCTCCGGAGTGGACGCGCGCCACATCCTGCCCCCGCGCGTGCGCGGCCTCGATCTCTGCCATAATCTCGTCAAGCGTCATGGGTGCCGTGTCGATGACGCGCGCCCCTTCCGGGGCTGCCTCGACAATCGCCTCCGGCACCAGCGAACCGGCATAGAGGCAGACCGGGCAACGCTCGATCAGCTTCAGCCCGCGCACGGTAATGAGGTCCGGATCGCCCGGCCCCGCGCCGATGAAATGAACGGTCATAGCTTCTCCTCGATGCGCTTGGCGTAACCGCGCGGGGTGTAGACGAATGTCTCGCCGGAGCCGCGCCTGACGGCCTTCGAATTCGACGAGCCGACGAGAACGGTCGTCAGCATGTCGACTTCATCCACCGTGAGATCGCCCAGCGTCGTCACGCGCACGGTCTGCCCCTCGCGTCCGAGATTGACGCCGAGGACGACCGGCGTTTCCGCCGGGCGGTGCTGCAACAAAATGTCCTTCGCCGCGGCAAGCTGGGTGCGGCGGCGCTTGGAAACCGGGTTGTAAAAGGCGATGACGAAGTCCCCTTCAGCCGCCGCCTTGAGGCGCTTTTCGATCGCCTCCCAGGGCGTCAAAAGGTCCGAAAGGGAGATCGCGCAGAAATCATGCCCGAGCGGCGCACCGATCAATGCGGATGCCGCCTGAAGCGCCGATATGCCTGGCGCGTTGACGACCTCGATGCGCTTTGCGGCATCGCTGACACCACCTGCGTCGGAAGGGCGGTCCAGCAGCTCGAAAACGAGCGCGCCCATGGCGTAGATGCCGGCGTCGCCCGAGGAGACGAGCGCGACGGAGCGGCCTTCGCCCGCGCGTTCGAGCGCGAAGCGAACGCGCTCCTCTTCCGCACCCAATGGAAAGGCGTGGCGCGGCTTTCCCTGGATGAGGGGCGCGACGATGTCGAGATAAAGCGAATAGCCGACGACCTCGTCCGCTTCCGACAAGAGCCTCGAGGCTTCCGGCGTGCGCCACGCATCCTGCCCCGGCCCGATGCCGATGACGGAAAGCTTGCCGCGCGCCCGGCCAACCGTGGCGGCGTCTATCGGATCATCGGCAATGGCGACCGCAACCGTCGCATTGGCGGATTTCCGCTTTTCCACCAGCAGCCTGGAATGTTGTCCTGCGGCGGCAAGGGCCGCACCCTCCGAAACGCCATGGCAACCGACTTCTGCGAATACCAATTCCGACGGATTGGCCAGACGGTCAGCCACGCGCTCCAGTTCGTCCGCCGAAAAGACGCGAAACGGAGCACTCAACGCTTGCGCAACGGCGGCCATCGCGGGCTCATCCGCCTTGAGATCAAGGCTCGCGACACAGCCGACCGCACCTTCCGAAAGGCCCGCATCGGCAAGTGCCTTGCGGACAAGCCGGGTTACTTCGGCAGGATCCGCGCCGCGCGCACAGCCCACACCGACCGCCAGCCGGCGCGGGTGATAGACGAGCGTGTCCGCGTTTCCTTCAACCGCCTTTACGCTCAGCACGAGCCGCAGCTTCGCATCGCCTTTGACGGCCATGCGCGTGGTCGACAGCCAGGCCGCATGCCCTTCCATCGCCACGGGTTCGCCCGCCAGAAGACGGGCCATGACGCCCTTGGCATCGCGAATGTTGGCGAGCCGCCAGCCTTTAGGCGGCGTGTCGAGGGCAACGCCGAGCGCGGTTTCGCCCGCCGTGGTGATCGCCGCGTGAGCATCGAGAAGAGCCGCGACGTCGCGGGCAAGCGCATTCGCCCCGCGATGGCCGCCGAGAAGCGGCACAACGCTGGCGCCATCCTCCGAAACCGCAATCACCGGAGGCTCCGAAAGCTTGTCGGTGATGACGGCGGCAAGCGCGCGGATGAGAATGCCGCTGGCGCAAACGCCGATGATCGGGCTGCCGGCCTGATAAAGCGCGCGGATCTGGTCAAGCGTATCGGAAAACGGCACATCCGTGCCGCTGACACGGTGGGCAAGCCCGTGCAGTGTCGCTTGCGGGATACCTTCGGCAAGCTTGCGTGCGGTCAAGAGGGCCGCCGGCGTCAGGACGAGAATTGCGGGGGAAGCATCCACGCTTCGTCTCCCTTGTAGATGAGGATCATCGAGAAATAGGGTGCCGCATCCACCTCGAGCCGGGCGAGCGGAACGACGTTTTCCGAAGGAAGTGTCGCGCGTTCCACGTAGCCCGCGTGCGAAAGCAGGCCCATGTCGGCAAGAAGCGACTTGAGGCGGGAAAGATGCCGCCCGACCTTCATGATGGCAATCGCCTGCGCATCCTCGATACGCCTGCGGATTTCATCATCGGGCAGCGGTCCCGGAATGACGGTGAGCACATCGTTTCGCGAGGTGAGAGGCCGCTGGAGCCTGGAGGCGCAAGCCGTGAGCGAGGTGACGCCCGGCACGATTTCGCATGGAAAACGGCCGCCCAGACGCTCGAACAGATACATGAACGAACCGTAGAAGAAGGGATCGCCCTCGCACAGCGTGACGACATCCTCTCCCTCGCGAAGGACGTGGGCGATATCTTCCGCCGCCTTGTCGTAGACGGATTTCGCGGGAAATCTCTCCACCCGCATCGGAACGACGATCGGGATTTCCAGCGCGTTTTCAGGGATGAATTCCGCCGCGATTGCGCGCGCGAAGCTCTCGCCGTCATCGGGCGCCGGATAGGCGATCACGCGCGCCTTCGAGATCAGCCGGTGGGCCTTAAGGGTCAAGAGTTCCGGATCGCCGGGGCCGAGCCCGACGCCGTAAAGCATGCCGGGCTTCGTCATGGCTTCACGAAACTCCATTGGGTGACCGGCATCAGCGGGCGCCAGCCGGTAAGCCCGCCGACGGGCGAAGCGCGCTGGATACTGAGCCGGCAAAGTTCGCCGCCATGCTTTTCGTAAGCTTTCAAAAGCACCGCCTCGCTTTCAAGCGTCACCGCGTTGGCGACGAGACGCCCGCCGGATTTCAGCGCTTCGAGCGCGGCTTCAACCACGCCGGGAGCGGTGAGGCCGCCACCGAAAAAGACCGCATCCGGCCGGGGCAGGCCTTCCAAGCCTTCGGGCGCCGAAGCATCACGCAGATCTAGCCCC
Source organism: Stappia sediminis (assembly GCF_009826895.1). GTDB lineage: Bacteria > Pseudomonadota > Alphaproteobacteria > Rhizobiales > Stappiaceae > Hongsoonwoonella > Hongsoonwoonella sediminis. The sequence goes on from NZ_WUMV01000008.1 coordinate 133,689, forward strand.
GGCGCGCCGAGGGCCGCGGCATTGGCAAGCGCAAAACCGCGCCGTTCGGCATGCGGCTCCAGCGCGATGGCCATAGCGCGTGGAGATGAGCGCATCCACTCGATGGAAACCGATCCCGAGCCCGCCCCGACATCCCAAAGAAGCGCGCCCGGATGGGGCGCGAGCTTCGCAAGGGTTGCAGCCCTGATTTCCCGCTTGGTGATCTTTCCGTCATGGCGAAAAGCATCATCCGGCAGGCCGGGAACGCGGGAACGCACCGGCGTGTCGCGAACGGGCACGGCCTCTATCGCCATCAGATTGAGATCGGCGACAGTCTCGTGCCAGCTTTCGGCAATGCCCGAGACGATACGTTCGCGGGGACCGCCAAGGTGTTCCAGCACCGTCATGCGGCTTGCGCCATAGCCCTCATCGGCCAGGATATCGGCAGCAAGCCGCGGCGTTTCGCCGTCGGTGGTGAGACAAAGCAGACGCGCGCCGGGGTAAAGATGCGCCCTGAGGCCATCGAGCGGGCGGCCATGAAACGACAGCGTTTCCACATCCTGCAGCGGCCAGCAAAGCCTTGATGCGGCAAGGGAAAACGCCGACTGCGCAGGAAGCACCGTCATCTCGCCCACCGGGAAACGACGCGACAAAGTGGCACCGAGGCCAAAGCACATGGGATCGCCGGTGGCGAGTGCAACGGTCGGTCTTCCACGCCTTTGGTCGATCAGTTCAAGGCCGTCTGAAAAGGGGACGGGCCACTGCACGACTTCGCCGGGAACAGGGTCGAGAAGCTCCAGATGCCTTTTGCCGCCGATGACGAATTCGGCGGATTTCAGCGCCGATCTTGCAACCTCGGACAGCCCGGCAAGGCCGTCCTCGCCTATGCCGATCACCGTCAGCCAGGGAGCGGTCATGTGGCGCGCTCCTCCGGCAATCCTGCTGCCAGCGCGTTGACGGCGGCGGAGGCGAGCGCGGAGCCACCGCGACGGCCTTTCAGCGCCAGAAAGGGAACTCCAAAGGGGTTTTCGGCCAGCGCATCCTTCGATTCCGCCGCACCGACGAAGCCGACCGGAAAACCGAGGATCGCAGCCGGTTTCGGATAGCCTTCCGCAATGCGCTCAAGCAGGTGGAAAAGCGCGGTCGGTGCATTGCCGATGGCAACGACAGCCCCTTCCAGACGCTCGGCCCAAAGATCGACAGCCGCCGCCGAGCGTGTCGTGCCGAGCCTTTCGGCAAGGACCGGCACGCGGACATCATCGAGCGTGCAGACGATCTCGTTCCCCTCCTTGAGGTACTTACGGATAATCCCGTGTTCGACCATCTTCACGTCGGTGAAAATCGGCGCACCCGAGCCAATCGCGCGCTTCGCTTGCGAAACGATATCCCCGCCCCATGAAAGCTCGCCTACGATATCGGGCATGCCGCAAGCGTGGACGAGGCGGATCGCGACCTCCCGAAGATCTTCGGGAAAACGGTCGAGCTTTGCCTCCTCGCGCACGATGGCGAAGGACTGGCGGTAGATCGCAGCCGGGTCGCGCTCGTAGTCGTAAAGACGGGCGGGCGCGCCGGTGTCGCTCACGTTCGCCTCATGGATTTCGGCCCGAGCGGATGGTCCGCATGCGGGTAAGGATGGTGGTGATGACCGTGATTGTGGGAATGATCGTGATCGTGATGATGGTGGTGATCATCCCCGTGGTGATGATCATGGGCGTGATCATGGTGATGATGATGACCGCCTTCGCGCACCTGTTTCTCGCAGGCACCCGTGCAAATATCGTCGCAAAGATGGCATTCGGCAGACGACCCGAGCCCTTCCACATGATGGTGGTGGCTTTCCTGGCGAAGGCCGATTTCCGCCTCGAAACCAAGCACCTGCTCGCGGTATTTGCAAAGCTGGCAGTTCATCACGTTCGTGCCTTGAAGGATTTCCTCCACGCGCTCCACGAAGGTGTCGATCACCTGCGGATGGTCGTTCAGGTAGCCGGCCTTTACGAATTCGATGCCTGGATGACGCTCCGCCACCTCATCGGTGAAGGAATAGATGCGGCTGACGAGAACGCCTGTAAAAAGGAAATACGGGAAGACGACGATGCGCCGGTAACCGAGCTTCGCCGCATGTTCGAGTGCGGGTTCCACAAGCGGAAAGGTGACGCCGGAATAGGCGGTTTCCGCCCAGCCGAAGCCCATGCCTTCCCAAAGCAGGCGGGTGATCTTGGCAACGTTGGAATTGGCATCCGGGTCTGACGAGCCACGGCCCACGACGACGAGCAGCGTCTCATGCATCGGCACGTCGCCGCCCGCCGCTTCCAGCGCTTCGCGCACGCGGTCGCCGGCCGCGCGAACCATGCGCGTATCGATGGCAAGCTCGCGGCCATAATCGATGCGAACGCCCTTGTTTTCGGCCTGATAGGTGTTGAGGACCGAAGGAATGTCGTTCTTGGCGTGGCCGGCGGCAAAGAGCATGCCCGGAACGGCGAGAATGCGCGTGCAGCCAGAATCGCGCAGCTTGTCGAGGCCTTCGCGAATCACCGGTTCTGCAAATTCCAGATAGCCGTATTCGACCGGCCAGTCGGGAAAGCGTTCCTTCAAACGCTCCGAAAGGGTGGCGAACTGGCGCACGGCGGCGCGGTTGCGGCTGCCGTGACCGCAGATCATGAGACCGAGTTTCTCGCTCATCCGGCTGCCTCCGCCGTATCCGAATCGGCTTCGACCGCCTCTGCGTCTTCCATTCCCGCTTCAGCTTGCCTTTTGCGCTTCGCCTTCAGTGCGACGATGCCGGCAAGAACGGCTGATCCCGCGATCGCGGCAATGCCCGCCCAATGCGAATGGCCGGCAAGATCGCCGACATGGCCGACATGGGCATGGGCGACGGCGGGAAAGGCGACCGGCAAAAGCGCGGCTGCGGCTGAAAGAAAGGAACGAAACATGCGGAGAGACTCCCTCGTTCGGTCGAAAAGCGATTCGGCGACCAGACAGAGGGGGTGAAAACGAAAGAGGCCAAAGGCCAGCGCGCAAGCGAAAAGGGCTTGCGCGGGATCCTGCAGCTTCAGACAGCTCCGGACTGGGCCCCCGGATTGGGTCGACCGCCACCGAACTCGTTTTCAGCCCCTTACGGGACGCCGTCCTGAGTTGCCGCACGCTAGTGGAGCGGGGAGCGGCCCGCAAGAAGAAATGCGACAGCCGCCGTCGGGCAAGCGGCGTGCCGCCGCGTGAATTTTTGCCGATGGCAGCGAGCAGGCCGCAAAAGGGGCGAAATTCATTTCCAACGCGGTCATTAAAATTGCCATAGAAATCCAAACGCGATTTTCAGCCTCTTTCGCAACATTTCCTCCGTAGGGGAAAGAAAAGATCCGGGAGGGGGGATAAATGTCGGACGATTTCGCCGCGGGGCTCGCGGACGTAGCGAGCCGGGCCGAGCTCAAGGGTTTCGATTTCGCATCCGCTTCCGTCGCCCGGGTTTCCATGCGGCCCGCCCCGATCCGCCCGCACTGGATCATCGAAGGCGAACCCGTGGCGCGTGTTTCACCGCTGGCGCGTTCGATCGACGGCTTTGCGAATACCGCCGTGTGGGATTGCACCGCCGGCAAATTCCACTGGTATTACGGCGGCGACGAAGCGGTCTACATCCTCGCAGGCACTGTCGAGGTAACCGCGCCCGACGGAACCCGGCGGCTGCTTCGCGCGGGCGATACCGCCTATTTTCCCGCAGGCGCATGGTTTCGCTGGCACGTTCATGAGTATGTACGCAAGGTCGCTTTCTGCCACGCCGTGCTGCCGCCTTTCGTGCGCTTCCAGATGAAGGCGCTGAGAAAACTGCGCGGGATCGGCCAAAAGCTTTTCGGCGACGCCAGGGTGCCCGGTCGCAATTAGACCGGTTTAAGCCGCAAGTGCTGTGTTCATGTTGGCGCTACGGGACTACGCTACGTCAAAACGACGCCGCGCTTGCCGAGGAACCGCCCCATGCCCACCGACCTTGTGCTGACCGTTCTCGCAAACGACCGATCCGGTCTTGTCGAGAAACTTTCCGATGTCATCGCCGCCGAAAACGGCAACTGGGTCGAAAGCTCCATGGCGCGGCTCGCCGGCGAATTCGCAGGCATCGTCCGTGTATCGGTGGAGGATGCCCGCGTGCCGATGCTGGAAGAAGCGCTTGCCGGTCTTGGAACCGAAGGCATCTCCGTGACCGTGCGCCGGGGCGCGCCGACGCCGCCGCCGGAAGGCCGGCACGCTTCGCTTTCACTCGTCTGCCAGGACCACCCCGGCATCATCCATTCGGTGGCCGCCGCCCTTGCCGAGCACGGCGTTTCGATCGACGAACTGACGAGCGAGGTCTTTCCCGGCTCGATGAGCGGCGAGCGGATGTTCGGCGTTCAGGCCGACATCGTTCTGCCGCCCGGCACCGACGAAGGCGACCTTCGTGCCGCGCTTGAAGATCTTGCCGGCGACCTGATGGCGGAGATCGACTTCAAGAAGGAAGATTGAGGGAGATCCCGGCTCTGCGAAGCGGCATTGCATGCCGCATCGCGTCCGGGATGACATTCTTGAACGGAATCAACCCCGCCTGACCGCCACCAGATGGTTGTCCCAGGCGATGCCCGCCGAAAGGCTGAGCGCGGCGGGGGTTGAAGCCGGATCGTCCGAATAGCTCAAGCCCCCGCGCCCGTCCGAGATCAGGAAGCCGGTCTCGTCGAGCGCCGCGACACCGCAGCCGTCGGCTACGTCCTGAGCACCGAGATAGCGCCCGTCGGCAGCCGACCAGTAAAGGATACGGCTTCCGCGCGGATGCGAGGTGGCGACGACTTCTCCGCTTGCGTTGACCGCGACCGAGCCGACGTAATTGGCAAGCCGGTCCTGCACCGCATCGGGCGCGGAAAAGAGCTTCGGCGATCCCTCGCGGGTGAGCCTTGCCAGAAGCGGCGGACGGTCGCCCTCCGGCCCCTCGTACTGGCCGCCGACCCATATGCCGCCCGCACCATCCATCGCCATATGACGCAATGACAACTGATGAAGCGTCTTGTCGAGCCTGTGCGAGGCGACGATCTCGCCGCTCTCCCGGTCGATGAAGACGACCGTCGGCACCATCGTGTCGATGTTGAGCTTTTCCCTGCCCTTGTCGGGGTGGGTGAGAATGCCACCGTTTGCGACGACAAGCTTTCTCCCGTCCCCGGAAAGGAGCAGATCGTGCGGGCCGATGCCGCCCGTTTCCATCTCGCCGATGCGTGCCGGCACATCGCCGCTGACGTCATAGACGCCGAGGAGCCCGCGCCCGGCCTCATAGTCGTTTTCCGTCGCGTAGACGAGACGCCCGTTCGGCGAAAAGACGCCGTGACCGTAAAAATGCCGGCCCCTTGGCGCGGTAATGACATGCGGCTCGCGCGTGCCCGCGATATCGAACATGACCGCGAAATTGCCTGGCCTGCGGGCGAAGGCGATGCCGCGTTTTCCAGCAGGGTCGAAGGCGATGTCATGGCCCCGCTCGGGCAGCGGGATACTGACGACCTCGAAGCCTTCGGGCGTCACGACGGCGATGGAGTGGGTGCCGTCCGCCCCGCGCCGCGCACCGGCGAAAAGCGGCTCATCCGGCGACGGGTCGTAAAGGCCAGCCGCCAGCACCGGCGTTTTCGAAAACGCCAGGCCCGCCGAGCCGGCAAAAAGCATCCGCATGAGGTGGCGGCGGTCAATCTCCGTCGAGCGCATTGAAGCCTCCTGAAAGTTCCAGATATCCGGCAAGCTGCTTTCCCATGAGGTCGCGGAAATTGGCTGTGCCAAGCGCGATTACTTCAAGCCGCCGGCGGGCTTTCTCATCGCCAAGAACGGCGGAAAGCGGCTCGGAAAATCCGTTGAGCGCATCGACGGCAAGCTTGTTTTCAAATGAGAGGGAACCTGAAAGCCAGCGGCCATCCTCAGGTGCCGCTTCCACGAAGCCGCCGGCTGCTATCGCCTCGCCCAAGGCGCCGAGGCCCCCGGCAAGATAGACGAACTCGTTTCCGCTTCTGGAAAAGGGCGCACGTGCCGCGCGGGCGCGCGGGTCGCTCTGTTCAAGCACACGTTCCAGAACCTGATCCCGCAAGAGCGCAAGGCCCGTCAACAACGCGTTGAAGACCTCCTCTACGGCTTCCTTTTGCGTTTTCACGAGGGGGTTTTCCGGCGAAGGGCTCAAGAGCAGGCCCGTCTGGCCCTCGCCCTTCCCGTAAGCTTCTTTCAGGTTTTCCGCCGTGTTCGTGAGCCTTGCCGCAATCGCCCCGGCATAACCGCAGGCGAAAGCGCCCTTTTCGCTTGAGCCGTCAAGCACGACATCGCCATGGGAAGAAAACGCCACCCATTCGAGCGCGGACAGGCCCTGAAGCGCGACGCTTTTTTCGCGCAAGCCCTCGGGCTTCGTGGCCTTTGGATCGGGCTTTGCCATGAGTCTGTCGACCTGACGGCGGACGACGCTGCGCGCATCGGGAATGAAGGCGAGACGCTCCAGCCGGTTTTCATCCGCCAGCGCGCCGAAGCGCAGGACAGCGACGCGCACATAGGCATCCACGCTTTCGCGGAAGGCGTTCGCGAATGCGGCTTTCTTCTCCGCCGAGGCCGGATCGGCGCAGGCAGCGTCAATCGCCTCGGGCAGTTTCGCGAAGGTTTCGGCCAGCACGGCGGATTTCGGCACCGCGTAATTCTCGACGAGGTTCCTGACGATTGGCGAATAGTCGATCGTGGGCTGGGCGGAAACAGGAACCGCGAGTAGCGAGAGAGCGGCGAGGGCCAAAGCGACCCGCGCGAAGACGTTGGTTAGCCGGTTATGGATACCGGGTCTGGCCGGTGGCTGCACCTCTCCCCTGGTGGGAGAGGCCGGCGCGGAACGTGCCGGGTGAGGGGGGCAAAGATTGTATTTTTTTTGCGGACGCCGCACACCCTCACCCTGACCCTCTCCCTTCAAGGGAGAGGGAACCAGCGCGCGGCTATCGCTCAGGCGAAACCAGAAACGTTTTCCTGGACCGAAGGCCGTATGGTCGGACGCAGGCTTATTTGAACAACCAGACGCCTCCACTCGGAAATGACGAACCGAGGCGCTTGAAATCGACAAACCGATACCAAATAAACGCATGAAGCCTCACAGGGATTTCAGGAAACGAACGAGCACGTCGCGGTCTTTTTTCTCAAGCGACGCATAGGCATTTTTCGCCGGTTCCGCCTCGCCGCCGTGCCAGAGGATCGCTTCTTCCAGCGTCCGCGCGCGCCCGTCATGAAGATAGCTTTCCTGCCCGCTCACCGTTTCCGTCAGGCCGATGCCCCAAAGCGGCGGCGTGCGCCATTCCGCCCCGCTGGCGCTGCCGACCGGGCGGTTGTCGGACAGCCCCTCGCCCATGTCATGCAGGAGGATGTCGGTGTAGGGCCAGATGAGCTGGAAGCGATGCGCCTTTATGTCCGCCTTGCGCGATGTCACATATTTCGGCCGGTGACAGGAGGCACAACCGAGATCGTGAAAGACCGCCTTTCCGGCAAGGACTTCAACGTTATCGACATCGCGGCGTGCGGGAACGGCGAGATTGCGCGAATAGAAATCGACAAGCCGCATCACCGGATCGGGTGCCTCGCTCGCCCCGAGATGCGCCTGTTCGCCCGTCGGCATGACGCGGCATTCCGTCTGCGCCTTGGTACAGTCGCCGTAGTTCAGGGGCACATCGGGCGTGGAAATGCCAATGTCGCCGGCAAACGCCCCGGCGGACTGGGCGCGCACGGAAGGAGTGGACGCCTTCCACCCGTAACGGCCGATTGTTCTTTCCCCCGTCGCGGGATCCGGCACCCAGCTGATGCGGCCCGAGATGCCGTCGCCGTCGGCATCCTCAGGATCGGCCATCGCAAGGATGTCGCCCGGGTGGATCGCCTGGATAAGGCCGAGGCCGATCATCTGCGGGGCAACGCGCGGCGAAGTCATGACGTCATCCGCCATCGGCCCGAAGCCGAGGTCCGTCATGCGATAGGTCGGCTTTCTGAGCGAAACGACGGTTCCGTCGCCGAGCGTGACGCCGAATTCCTCATAGTCGACCTCAAGCCGCCCCTCCGACTTCAACCCCGGCACGGCGAAGGTCTGGAACTGGCCGCCGTAGGTCGGCTCCGGAATCGATAGCACGGCGCCGCTTTCGACCGCTTTCCTCTGCTCCTCCGTCTTCGGCGGAACGGAAAGACGCAGGAAGAGAGCCACCGCATCCTCCCCCTCGCGCGGCGGGTGGCCGCGACCGTCTTTCAAATGACAGCCCTGGCAGGAGCGGGCGTTGAAGAGCGGCCCGAGCCCGTCCGAGGCTTGCGTGGAAGAGGGCGACGACACCCAGAGCTTGCGGAAGAGACCGTTGCCGACCGCGAAATCCTGCTGCTCCTCGAACGAAAGGTTCTGGGAAGGATGGGAGAAGGCGTTGGCGTTGATGTGCTTTTGCGACGTCGCGGCGCCTGCGCTCATCCGCTCGAAGGGCTCCGCCTTTTCAAGGTCGACATCCGACTTCAGCACCCTTGCAACGCGGGCGCGGTCCTTCGGGATCAGGTCATCGCGATGAGCAAGCGGACCGGCGTCGCCCGCAAGCGTGGGAACGGAGAAAAGCCCGAGCGCGAAAAGCCCGGAGGCGAGGATCGGAAGAGATTTCTTCAGCATGCTTTCTTCACGACTTTTCCGTCAGCGGAGAAGGACGGGCCATTGCGGAGACAGCGGCCCGTCATGTTTGCCGGATATTTCATATGGATCGCAGGCCATCCGTCCAAGGCCTGCGATCCGGGGATGCGAGCGATCAATCGAAGTACCTCGCCAATCCCCCTCACCCGGTGCTTCGCACCGACCTCTCCCACCAAGGGAGAGGTGAGCGCGAGTTGCGAGGTATCGACCTGGGTGCGATGCTCAAATTTGCGGAACGCATGCAAAACGACCATCCGATCTCCCGTGCGCTCCGCCATTCCCGCTTTGCGGCCTACTGGAAGACGGCGTCCACGTTGTCGAGGCTGTCGGAGCCTTCGAACGCGATCCCGTCCAGTTCAAGCGCCGCAACGGCGCGTTCTATCGCGCGGGTCTGGTCGACGAGACCGTCAATCACCGCCTGGACGACGGCATTGCCCTCGTCGTTGCCCTCGCCGATCATCTGGTCGTAGGCCTCGGTCGTCTCGGCGCGCGCCTTCATGGCAAGAGCCTTTTCGACCGTGGTCTCGATCTTCGCCGTGACTTCCTTCGCAAGCCCGGGATCCTTCGCGGCCACGAGATCGCGCAGCGAAGCACCCTTTGTCAGATCGCCGTCCGGCCCCTCGTAGCGGCCGAGCCAGACATTTTGAATGCCGAGCACGTCATCGAGATGCGACATATGCGTGTTGTCGGAGAAGCAGTCATGTTCCTCTTCCGGATCGTGCAGAAGGAGGCCGAGCTTCATGCGCTCGCCGGCAAGCTCGCCGTAGGAAAGGGAACCCATGCCGGTGAGAATGGTCGCGACACCGCCGCCTTCGCCTTTTTCGGCAAGCTCCTTGCGGGCAGCCCCTTCCGGCTGCCAGGCGTCCGCCATCTCCTTCAGGTCGGCAAGCAGAAGATCGGTCGCGGCCTTGAGATACTGAGCGCGTCGATCACAGTTGCCACCGGTGCAATTCGCTGGATCGAAGTCGCTCGCCGGGCGCGCACCCGCACCGGCATCCGTGAAGTTCAGGTCCTGCCCCCAGAGCAGGAACTCTATCGCGTGATAGCCGGTCGCCACATTGGCCTCGATTTCGCCGGCCTCCTGAAGCTTTCCGGACAAGAGTGCCGGCGTGATCGTGCGCGCATCGATCGTCTCGCCGCCGAGCGTCAGGCTGGCGTTGGCGACGACATTGGCTGTGTAGAACGGGTTTTCGGGCGATTCCGAGCCGTAGGTGTCAGCCACATAATCGATGAGCCCCTCATCGAGCGGCCAGGAGTTCACCTTGCCCTCCCAGTCGTCGACGAAAGCATTGCCGAACCGAAAGACCTCCGTCTGCTGGTAGGGACGGCGCGCTGCCTTCCACGCATCGCGGGCGGCGGCAAGGTTTTCTTCCGTCGGTGCGGCGAGAAGCGCATCGACCGCCCGTGCCATCGTTTCCGCCGTGTCGAGCGAATCCCGATAGGCGGCCTCGGCGATATCGGCGTAGGTCGTCAGCACGTCCCCGGCATGAACCTCGCCGTCGTGGGCGAAGGCAGGCGTCGCGACAAGGATAGCTGCGCTCGCGATGAGCGTGGCTTTCAGACGCATTGGTGTTCCTTTCGGTCTTCTTGTTCGGTGGATTTCTTAATCCCGGCTCAATGCCGGACCGATGGCGGGACTTCTCCGAGCTCCGCAAGCTCGGGAACGCCAATGCGAGGCAAGCGGCCCGTGCGGGCGCTGCCGAAGGCGCAGCAGGAAAGCGCGGCAAAGGCGCCGCGCGAAACATTTCCAGATGACATCGCATCCTCCAATAAGCGAAGTTAAAGGCCCCGCCACCAAAGGGAGCGACGCGAAACAGCGCGCCGCATGCGCCACACAAAAATATAGCTGACTTTTATAGTCAAGTTTATTCTTCAAGAGTTTCAATAGGTTATAATCGTTCTAATGTGAAATAATTCTAATGAACATCGCCCGGAACTAAAGCCCGGCGAATGCCGGATGAAAATTCTCAGCTTTTTCAGCTCTTTCGCCCGACGAGCTGCAGGAGCGCGCGGTGCAGGCTCGCGCGAAGGTCGTCGTCGAGCGGGCTCATGAGTTCGGCCTCCGCCATGTGGATACGCTCCCGGATCGAAAAGAACCAGTCCGCACCCTCCGACGAGAGCGAATAGCCGACCTTTCGCGCATCGCCCCGAACGGGCGCGCGCAGGAGGATTTTGCGGTCGACCAGAGGCTTCAGCGCCGTCGTCAGGACGGAAGCTGAGGTCGACATGGCGGCCGATACCTCGCGGTGGGTAACGCCTTCGTTGCGGGAGACGAGCTCAAGCACCATGAACTGAAGCGGCGTGATGTCCTCATCCGCGAAGACGGCGGAAAACACCTGCTGGCCGCGCAGGAAGGCATGGCGCAGCAGATGCCCGACAAGATCGTTCAGGATCCCGCAGTCGAGATCCGCAGGGGCCCGCGATGTGGCCGCTTCAGTCAAGTGTCGCCCCTAATGGCACGATCCGCTCCCTCGCGTTGAGCGCGTCGACGGCGAAGCCCGCCGTCTGCTTGTAGGCGTTCGCCGTTTCCTCAAGCTCCTGCCTGCTCATGACGTCATGGATATCGGCGAAGCCGTCCGGCGCCTTTTCCTCCACGATGTCGAGCACCTTATCCGGACCGTCGGCGCGATTGAGCATGACGACCTTCGCCGTTGCCGGACGCCGATCCGCCTCATAGGCGCGAAGGGCGGCAGGCGAGAGGCCGTGGACGAGAAGCTCGCGAGTAAGGACACGGGCATCCAGGATCGCCTGGCTCGCGCCGTTGGAGCCGATCGGGTACATCGCGTGCGCGGCATCGCCCATCAGCGTCATGCGCCCGAAGGTCCATTGCGGCAGCGGATCGCGGTCGACCATCGGATATTCGTAGATGCTTTCGGCGCCCTGGATGATCGCCGGCACGTCCAGCCAACTGAAATGCCAGTTTTCGAAGCTCGGCAGGAAATCCTCCAGTCTGCCCGGCCGGTTCCAGTCCTCCCGCCGCCAGAGATAATCGTCGGGAAACTTGAGATCCGCGATCCAGTTGATGAGCGAACCGTTCTCGCCCTCGTCGGCGATCGGATAACAGACGAACTTGCGGGGCTTGCAGCCGGCCATCGCCATCGTGCGCCCGGTGAGAAAACGCGGACCGCGGGTCACGCCGCGCCACATGACCGTGCCGCCCCAGGCGGGCGGCCCCTCGTCCGGATAAAGTGCCGCGCGCGCGCTTGAGTGAATGCCGTCGGCGGCGATGAAGAGCGAGCCCGGCACCGTGCCGAGCGAAGCACCGTTCGCACGGTTCGCGAGGTCGACCTCCACGCCGTCACCCGTCTCGCGCCAGCCTTCGACAAAAGCGCCGGTGAGAACGGCATCTTCGCCGATGCGCCGCCGCACTTCGTTGAAGAGCAGCATCTGCAACTTGCCGCGATGGATGGAAAACTGCGGCCAGTTGTAGCCTGCCTCAAGCCCGCGCGGCTCCGACCAGATGAGCTTGCCATGAGTGGAGAAATAGGCGACTTCGCGCGTGCGCAGGGCGATCCTGTCCAGGTCGGCGAGGAGGCCCATCTCGTCAAGCTCGCGCACCGCATGGGGCTGAAGGTTGATACCGACGCCAAGCGGCTTTAGCTCCTCGACCGCCTCGAAAACCTTTACCGGGACACCGACCTCGTGAAGGCTGAGCGCCAGCGTCAGACCGGCGATGCCGCCGCCCGAGATGAGCACCGTCATGGGCTTGCCTCCGCAAAAAGGGAATGCGGAGCCCGGCTTCCGCCGGGCTCTCTTTATTGTGTATCGCCTCAGTTCCCTTCGGCGTATTTGGCGATCATGGCCCTGGCATCCTCGACCATCGCCGCGCCGTCATAGCCCTTGGCCGAGACATCCTCGATCCAGGCATCGACCACGGGGGCAGCCGCTTCCTTCCAGCGGGCGACCTCCTCGGGCGGGAGCTTGATGATCTCGTTGCCGGACTTCTCGGCAATCGCCATGCCCGGAGCATCGCCCTCGTCCATCACGCGGCCGACCCATCTGGACACCTCGCGCCCGCTGTTGGCGTCGATCACCGCTTTCAGGTCGTCCGGCAGGCTTTCGTAACGATCCTTGTTCATGGTGAAGACGAAGAACGCCGTATAGAGGCCGCGGTCGCTGTCGAAGTCGGTATGGGTATCGACAAGCTCCGACACCTTGAGCGGTGCGGTGACTTCCCACGGGATGACGGTGCCGTCGATAACCCCCTTCGACAGCGCCTCGGGCATGGCGGGAACGGGCATGCCGATTGCGGTGGCACCCAGCTTTTCCAGAAGTGCGGTGGTCTGGCGGGTCGGGCCGCGCAGCTTCAGCCCCTGCATATCCTCAAGCTTGTGAACGCCTTCGCCCTTCACATGCAAAAGGCCCGGCCCATGAACGTGGGCGGCGATCATATGCGTGTCCTTGAACTCGTCCTGCAGGTATTTCTCGTAGAAGTCCCAGGCGGCCTGGCTCGTGGCCTCCGCCTTCGCCGGCATGAAGGGAAGCTCGAAGGCTTCCGTGCCAGGGAACCGGCCGGGCGTATAACCGGGCAGCGTCCAGATGATGTCGACGACGCCGTCCTTCGCCTGATCGTAGAGTGCGGGAGGTTTTCCGCCGAGCTGCATGGCGGGATAGACCTCGACCTTGATGCGCCCGTCGGACTCCTTTTCCACCTTCTCCGCCCAGGGCGTGATGAAGTTCTTCGGCACCGGCGCCTGCGGGGGAAGGAAGTGATGCACGCGCAGCGTCACCTCCTGCGCATGGGCATTCGCCGCAGCAAAAAGGATCGCCGCGCCCGCAAGGGCGGCTTTCAGGAAACGCTTCATGATTTTCCTCCCGATCAGTCTTGTCTTTCCTACGTCCCGGATCCCGCCGGTTCGTCCGGGTTGCCAGGATCGTTTATCAGGTAAACGATCTTGGCCGACGTAATCTTCAACGTCAATCCTGGAACGAAAACGCGGCTGAAACGTTTGACACGGCAGACGGGAAAACGCCCGAAGCCGGGTTCTCAACAGACCTTGGAACCGGCCTCAAGACCACTCGGCGGCGCAGAATTCCGCGCCTGCCCGATCATTAGGCAAATGACGTATGGATAATGGGCTTGGGTTTGCCCGAAATCTTTGCAATGCTTTCAATAACAAGAACATCGGGGGTCGCATGGAGGAACGGCAATTCTTCGACGAGATGCTGGACGAAAGCGGCGGAGCCCGCGCGCCCTATCGCGACCTCGCAAAATGGCTTGAGGGCAAGAACCCGGCCGAGCTGAAAAAGAAGTCCCGCGAGGCGGAAGTCATATTCCGCCGCCTCGGCATCACCTTCGCCGTCTACGGAACCTCCGAGGCGACCGAACGGCTGATCCCCTTCGACATCATGCCGCGCATCATCTCCGCCTCCGAATGGCGCAGGCTTTCCGCCGGCATCGACCAAAGGGTCAAGGCGCTCAACGCATTCCTTCACGACATCTACCACCGCCAGGAAATCATCCGTGCGGGCCGTGTCCCGGCGGACCTCGTCATCCAGAACGAGGCGTTCTTGCCCGAGATGATCGGCTTCACGCCGCCGGCGAAGGTTTATGCCCACATAATAGGCACCGATATCGTGCGCGTGGGGGCAAACGAATTCTACGTGCTGGAAGACAACACCCGCACGCCCTCCGGCGTTTCCTACATGCTGGAAAACCGCGAGACGATGATGCGGCTCTTCCCCGAGCTTTTCCGCACGCACCGGGTGGCGCCGGTCGAGCACTACCCCGATCTCCTCAAGGAGACGCTGAAGAGCGTGGCGCCCGACGGCGTCGACGACCCGACGATCTGCGTGCTCACCCCCGGCATCTTCAACTCCGCCTACTTCGAGCATGCCTTCCTTGCCGACACCATGGGCGCCGAACTCGTGGAAGGGCGCGATCTTTACGTGGAAGGCGGAAAGGTGTGGATGCGCACGACCCGCACGCCCCAGCAGGTGCACGTGATCTACCGGCGCATCGACGACGCCTTCCTGGACCCGCTGACCTTCCGGCCCGAATCCATGCTGGGCGTGCCCGGCCTCTTCGATGCCTACCGGGCGGGCAATGTGACGATCTGCAACGCGCCGGGAACGGGAATTGCCGACGACAAGGCGATCTACGCCTATGTGCCGGACATCATCGAATTCTATACCGGGCAGAAGCCGATCCTGAACAACGTGCCGACGTGGAACTGCGCCAAGGAGGACGACCTGAAATACGTTCTCGACCATCTGGCCGAAGTGGTGGTGAAGGAGGTGCACGGCTCCGGCGGATACGGAATGCTGATCGGACCGACCTCCTCCAAGCGGGAACTCGCCGAATTCAGGAAACGGCTGGAGGCCAACCCGAAGAACTACATCGCCCAGCCGACGCTCTCGCTTTCCACCTGCCCGACGCACTCTTCATCCGGGGTCGCCCCCCGGCATGTGGACCTCAGGCCCTATGTGCTGGTGGGGGACAAGGTGCGCATCACGCCCGGCGGACTTACACGCGTTGCACTCAAGAAGGGATCGCTCGTCGTCAACTCAAGCCAGGGTGGCGGCACGAAAGATACATGGGTCCTCGAAGACTGAAGAAAAAAGCCATGCTCGGCAGAACCGCATCCTCGCTCTTCTGGATGTCACGCTACAACGAGAGAGCGGAGAACATGACCCGCCTGCTCGAGGTGGCCTATCGCATCGCCATGACGCCGCGCTATGCATCCGATGCCGAAGAGGACTGGCGCTCGACCCTGGTAAGTGCTGGATGCTGCTCGGGTTTCGAGGAAAAATACAGCGAGTTCACGCAGAAAAACGCGATCAACTTCCTCCTGTTCGACCAGGACAACCCGTCCTCCGTGCGATCGTCCATCGAGCAGGCGCGGCACAACGCGCGTTCGGTACGCACCGCCATAACCTCCGAAATGTGGGAAAGCCTGAACGAAACCTATATCGGCTTTTCGGAAGTGCGCCCGCAGCACATGAGCGACGACAAGCTGCCCGACTTCCTCAACTGGGTGAAGCAGCGGGCCATGCTGTTCCGCGGCGCCCTGCTCGGCACCCTGATGCGCAATGACGGCTACTATTTCTCGCAGCTCGGCGCCTTCATCGAACGCGCCGACAACACGGCGCGCATCCTCGACGTGAAATACTGGATCCTTTTGCCCGACAACGAGGTGATCGGCGGAAGCCTCGACACCTACCAGTGGTCGACCATCCTGCGGTCGGTTTCGGCCAACCGCAGCTACCGGCACGCCTACAGGGATTCCAGCCTGAAGGCCTTCAACGTGGCGGAGTTCCTGATCCTCAGAAAGGAAATGCCGCGCTCGCTCGCCTATTGCTACGACTGGATCGAGGACTGCATGGCCGACCTAACGGAAGGTTACGGCGAGAAGCTTCTCAGCCACGACATGGCGATCGACACGCACGGTATCCTGACCCAACAAACGATGGAAGAAATCTTTCAAAGCGGCCTGCATGAATTCCTGACCGACTTCATCGCCCGCAACAACGGGCTCAGCCACCAGCTGTCAGCCGACTACAACTTCGCCTGAACGACAACGCTCAACCGACCGGGAGACGACAAGAAAATGCGCCTCGCCGTCAATCACACGACCCGATACCGCTACGGCGAGCCGCTGGCGCATACCATCCAGCAATTGCGCCTGACACCGGAGGACGGGCCGGCACAAAAGGTGATCGATTGGACGATCGAGGTGCCGGGTATCGACGAAGCCGCGACCTACCGCGACGCATTCGGCAATCTCGTGCATATCGTCAGCCACCGCGAGCCGATGAGCGAGGTCACGATCACCGCGCGCGGCATCGTTGAAACGCAGGACCTTTCCGGCGTCATCGGCAGGCCGCCCTGCCCGGCACCCGACATCGTCTTCACCCGCGAAACGCCGCTGACCAAGCCAAACCAGGCGATCCGGCGCCTCGGCGCCCTTGCCGAAAAGGACGACATGCTTTCCGGTTTCCACGACCTGATGGCGGCGATCGGCGACAAGGTCATGTATCGTGTCGGCGTCACCGAGGTGCATGCCGCCGCCGCCGACGCACTGGCCGCCGGCGAAGGCGTGTGCCAGGACCATGCGCATATCTTCATCTCCGCCGCCCGGTCCATCGGCGTGCCGGCGCGCTACGTCTCCGGCTACCTGCTGTTGAGCGAAGAGCTGGAGTCCGAAGCCCATCACGCCTGGGCGGAAGTGTTGCTTCCGGGCCTCGGTTGGGTGGGATTCGACATTTCGAACGGCCTTTGCCCGACAGATCACTATATCCGGCTGTCCATCGGCCTCGATTCCCGTTCCGCGGCGCCGATTCGCGGGGTACAATTCGGCGGAATCGACGAACGCCTGCAGGTCGAGGTTTCCGTGTCGCAAGACCAGCAGCAATTCCAGCAGCAGTGAACCGTCTTGCGGCTGGCGTATTGGCCGCCGCGCTGACACGACAGGACGACATATGACCTATTGCGTGGGTCTGAAACTCGACCGCGGGCTCGTTTTCGCCTCCGACACCCGTACCAACGCCGGCCTAGACAACGTCGCCACCTTCAAGAAACTGACCGTTTTCGAAAAGAAGGGAGAGCGGGTGCTCGTCCTTCTGTCGTCGGGCAACCTTGCCGTCACGCAAGCCGTCGTCAGCCTGCTTACCGAGCAGATGAACGACCCGGAAGCGAAAGGCCCCACACTGATGACGGCGGAGACCATGTTCCAGGCGGCGCGCGTGGTGGGAAGTGCGGCGCGTACCGTGAAGAAGATCGACGGCGAGCAACTTGAGGTGAACGCCGAAAGCTTCCTCGTCAGCTTCATCCTGGGCGGCCAGATCAAGGGCGAGGAGCCGCGCATCTTCCAGGTCTATGATGCCGGGAATTTCATAGAGGCAAGCGAGGACACGCCCTTCCTGCAGATCGGCGAGCACAAATACGGCAAGCCCATCCTCGACCGGGTGACGCAGCACGACATGCGCCTGGGCCAGGCGGCGAAACTCGTGCTCCTGTCCTTCGATTCAACGCTGCGCTCCAACCTTTCGGTCGGCATGCCGATCGATCTCCTGCTCTACAACACAGACAGCTTCACCGCCGAGCGCCAGATGCGCATCGAGAAGGACAACCCCTATTTCTCGCAGCTTTCGGAGCTCTGGTCTGAGAAACTGCGCGCGGCGGTGGCGGATATTCCGGATTTCGAGATCTGATGACGCGCGCAGCCCACGCGTGACGTCAGCCGCGTTGCGGGGCAAGCCCGATCAGGTGATCGTCGCCGCGCACGGCATCCGCCAGATAATCCATAAGAGCGCGAACGCGGGCATTCCGGCGAAGATCCTTATGGGTAACGAGCCATAGTTCGGCCGTCAGCTCCGGCAACGGTGAATAGACCGGCTTCAGGTTCGGCCACATGTTGGCGAGCATGAACGGCAGGGCCGCGCAAGCGCGGCCATGGGCAACAAGGGCCGCGACCGTCATCATGCTGCTGGAACGGCATATGATCCTGGCGTTCGGGATGGCCGTCTCGATCCAGCTAAGAACCTCCCGCGCAGCCGCCACCCCGTCCCAGCAAACGAACTCCGCGCCGGCAAGCTCCGGCAACGAACCGGGTTTACCAAGGCGAGCGGCCGTACCGGGCGATGCGAATATACCCCAGCCGAGCGTTCCGACCTTTCGGGCGACAAGGCTTTCTTCCTGCGGCCGCCGGGGCCTGATGGCCATATCCGCCTCGCGATCGACAAGGCTGAGGCGGCGGTTGTCGGAGACGAGTTCGACCGACAAACCGGGATGCGACGAACAAAAATGCGGGAGATGACGGGCAAGAAAGCAGG
The DNA here is from genome assembly GCF_009826895.1 of Stappia sediminis. Lineage (GTDB taxonomy): Bacteria > Pseudomonadota > Alphaproteobacteria > Rhizobiales > Stappiaceae > Hongsoonwoonella > Hongsoonwoonella sediminis. Next base: position 152,092 of record NZ_WUMV01000008.1, read on the forward strand.
TCGCCAGAACTTCCGTCGCAGTCACCACGAGACGGCCCGAAAGCTGCTGGTCCCGGCCCGTCACGGCACGATCCCCGGCGAGAGCCTCCTGCTCCATCCGCTCCGCCGCCCGGACGATCTCGCCCCCGGCATCGGTTGGTACATAGCCCGCGCGTATCCTCTCGAACAGCTTGACGCCGAGCTCTTCCTCCACCCGCTCAAGCCGACGAAAAACGGTAGAAAAGGTGACGCCAAGCCGCTCGGCGGCGCCGGCCAGTCCATTGGCGCGCGCCACTTCGAGCACCAGACGATAATCGCTCCAGGCCAGCATTTATTTGCACCTTTGCAAACTCAATTCGCCAAATAACAAGTTTATTTAATATTCTGCAAATTGCACGCTCATCGGCAATTCCTCGCGAACGATGGAGCCATGAATGAGCGATCTCACAATTCTCGGCGGCGGTTTCGCCGGCGTCTGGGCGGCCATGAGCGCCGCCGCGGAGCGCAAGGCCCTCGGCGAGGAAAACATAACGATCTCGCTTGTGACCAAGGACCCATGCCTGACGATCCGGCCCAGGCTTTACGAAGGGGCGAAGGAGGAAATGCGAGTGCCGCTCGCCCCCCTCATGACGACGATCGGGGCAAACCTGATAACGGCCACGGCGAGCGGTATCGACCCGGGGTCCCGGAGCATAGACCTTGCCGATGGCGGAACGCTGGCCTACCGCCGGCTGGTGCTGGCAACCGGCAGCCGGCTGAAGCGAATCCCCGTGCGAGGTGCCGACGAATATTGCCATTGCGTCGACACCTACGAAGAAGCGGCAAGCTTCGACGAAAAGCTCGTCAGCCTGCGCGACACCGCGACGGCGATCGTCATCGGCGCAAGTTTCACCGGCCTCGAGCTTGCCACGGAACTGCGTACGCGCATGGGAGCAAAGGCGCGGATCGTCCTTATCGACAGCGCCGAGCGAGCCGGCATCGAGCTTGGGAACAATCCCCGCGCGGCTATCGAGGAAGCACTCAACGATTGCCGGATCGAGACCCGTTTCGGACGCACGGCCGAGAGAATTTCCGCCGGCGAGATCACGCTCGACGACGGCGAGCGCATCGAGACGGACGTTACGGTGCTCGCAACGGGCATGGAGGCAAGCCCGCTAACGAAATCCATCCCCGGCGAAAAGGACAGACACGGCAGGCTTATGGTCGGCCCCGACCTGAAGGTGTTCGGAGCGAGCGATATATTCGCGGCCGGCGACACGGCCAATGTGCTTGCCGACGACACGCACGAAGTCTTCATGTCCTGCCAGCATGCCATGCCACTTGGCCAGTTCGCCGGGCACAACGCCCTGCGCGACCTTCTGGGCCTGCCGACGCGCGCCTTCAGGAAGGAATTCTACGCGACCTGCCTGGACCTCGGCCCGTGGGGCGCGCTCTTCACGACGGGCTGGAACCGCGAGATCCAGAAAGCACGCGAGGAAGGCAAGGAGATGAAAAGGCAGATCAATACGCAATGGATCTACCCGCCATCACCCGACCTTGGTGCGGACGCCATTTTCGAAGCCGTCGCGCTTCCCGTCGCCACGGATCCGGAGCCCCGCGAAGTCAGGTCAGCGTGAAAGGCACGATGCCGCGGGCGTCCGGATCAAGCTCGATCTTCCGGTCGACCGCCGGAAAGGCGCGCTCCAGACAATCGTCGCGCGGGCAAATGCGGCAGTTGATGCCGATTTTCGCGACCTCGCTTTTCTCGCCGATGGCGAGGCCGTCCGCATAGACGATCTCGCTGGCGTAGGAAATCTCGCAGCCAAGGCCCAGCGCATAGCGACGCTCTCGGGTCTGGTGGCTTGTCGGCGGCTTGACCGTGCTACGGGCAAGGCAAAGATAGCGCGAGCCGTCCGGCATTTCGCCGATCTGAACGAGGGTGCGCGCCGGAAGCTGCTCGAACGCCTCATGCACGTTCCACATCGGGCAGGCGCCACCATAACGGGCGAACTGGAAACGCGTGGCGCTGTGGCGCTTGATGACGTTGCCGGCACGGTCCACTTTCAGGAAATAAAAGGGAATTCCCTTGTTGCCCGGCCGCTGCAGCGTGGACAGGCGATGGCCGACCTGCTCCAGCGAGGCGCCGGCGACGATCTGCATGCGGTCGAGATCGTGACGCGTCGAGCGGGCAAGGTCGAGAAACGCCTGATAGGGCAGAAGCAGCGCGCCCGCATAATGGTTCTGAAGGGCCAGGCGGCAGACCTCCTCGGCCCCTTGCGCGCGAAAACCTGCCCTGGCCACATGGTCGTCGATGATCTCCGCCGCCTCGAAGCGGGCAAGCAGGCCGGCAAGCAGAAAGTCGCGCGTCGACTGCGGCAGGGAAAGCGCGACGATCGCCATCCGCCGGGCGGGATCGAAATGCATGATCGGCCCGTGCGGATCGCCAGCGTCGCTTACCGCCACGGTGACGCCGTGGAGCCCCTCCAGACGCTCGACGATCAGGCGCGCCTTCTCATGGGACCAGGCGAGGCCAAGATCGGCGGCGGTCTTTTCCGCCGCGCGGTCGAGCGGGTCCACGTAATTATCGATGTAATGGAAATGATCCCGCACCTCCTCGTAAGGGAGCGCGGCGCGGGCTTCGGCGCGCGGCGAAGTGCCCTGTGCGTTTATGACATCGTCGACCGAGGCCTGATGCTCCAGAACCCTGCGCATGGCGCCGTGAAGATCGAGAAACGCCTTGGCGAAATCCGGCGCATGGGTGGCGACCGACTTCAGGTCCTGCAGACCGGGCTTCGCACCGCGAAACATCGGATCGGCAAGCGCTTCACCGAGATCGGCGACGATACGCTCCAGATCGTCGGCCTCGAAACTCGCCATGTCGACGGAGAACACCCGCCCGACCGAAAGCAGCACCGCGGCCGACAAGGGCCGCTGGTTCGCCTCAAGCTGATTCACGTAAGAGGCTGAAAGGCCGAGGCGTTTGGCAAACTCCATCTGCGTGAGGCCCTGCCCCTCGCGCACCTTTCTGAGCACGTGACCCGCGAAGATTTTCTTGGCCATAAGGCTAGGTCCTGCAAATTGCAAAATTTTTACAAGATTTCTCCTGTCATTTTTACATCTAGCAATTTTGCAACGCAAACTTTATCCGTCTTCCTATCGCGGTGCAGCAAACCGGCGTGAAACGCCAGAACGGCTGCCAGCCGCATATCCAGAGCGTGGCCTTTAAAAAGTGGTATCGGATGACGCGCTCTGTCTTATCTGTTTATCGCATGTCCTTGCCCCAAAACCGGTACCCACTTTTGGGGGACATGCTCCAGGGAGGTGACAGCAATGGACGGGATTGGCGCGCTTCAGTTTTTCGAAAAGGACGTTCCGGCTCACGACGTCGAGGACGATTACCGCCCGGCGGCGCGCGAGCGCAATTCCACGATCGACGTCCTGTCCTCTCGCCAGCGCGAGATCGTGCGCCTTGCCTCCGAAGGGTTGCTGAACAAGCAGATCGCCTATGAACTGGGCATAACCGTCGCGACCGTGAAGGCGCATATGTCGCTCGCGATCGAACGGCTTTGCGCCAAGAACCGCACCCATGCGGTGGCGATCTACGTGCGCTCGATCCTCACTCACTGAACGCCGTCAGATCGGGTCCGGCCCGTCGTAGGTCCACCGGTACTTCGGCGGGGTCGGACCCTTGTTGCGCCCGCCCTGGTTCATCTGCTCCCAGGCGTGGGCGAGGATGCCGACGGAGCGCGACAGGCAGAAGAGACCGCGGGCAAGCGGCGGCGCGAAGCCAAGCTCGGCGTAGATCACCGCCGTCGCGCCGTCGATGTTCATCGGCACCGGCTTGCCCTTGCGGGCGTTGAGTTCGGTCTGTATCGCGCGGCCGATCGCGGCAAACCTGCCCGAGACCACGCCCTTTTTCTGCGCCTCGTCAACGAGCGAGAGCAGGCGCGGGGCGCGCGGATCGACCGGCTTGTGAAAGCGGTGACCGAAACCCGGCACGTAAGGCGTGCGCTCCGTCTGCCAGCGATCTATCATCTCTCCTGCATATGATGGGCCGCCGGCCTCGTCGATCATATGGTAAAGCTCGACTGCCTGTTCGCCCGCCCCGCCGTGGACGTCACCCAGCATATTCACCGCCGATGCCATCGCGCTGTTCAACGGCAAGCCGCAGGTAACGGCCATGCGGGACGCCGCGATGGAGGGCGCCTGCGGCCCATGGTCGACGGCGGCGACCAGCGCGCATTCGAACAGCGCCGCCTCCTCCGCATTCGGCAAATCGCCACGCACCATCAGCCATATCATCTGCGGAAAGCTGACGCTGCCGATCAGATCCTCGATCGGGTGGCCCCGAAACCGGATGATGCCCGGCGCCATATCGATGATTTCGGTGCGCCACCAGTCGGAAACGTCGCTACGCTCGATGCTCATATCGCGCCCTCGGATTTCAGACGGTCGACCTCTTCGCCCGTAAGACCGAGCGCGGCGTAAATCTCACGATTGTCCTGCCCGAGAACGGGAGGCGGGCTTTCGACCGAGGGCGGCGCGCCATCGAGCTTCACGCCCGTTCGCAGGACGGTGATGTCGCGCCCGACGCCCGGCACATCGGCGAAATCCGCCAGCATTCCGCGCGAGGCGACGACCTCATGCGCCAGAATTTCCGGCACATCGAAAACAGCGCCGGACGGCACGCCTTTCGCATTCAACTCACGCGCCCATTCGCGTGCCGGCCTCGACTGGAGCGCCTTTTCGATCTCCGCCTTCAACGCGAAGCGATGCCGTTTACGTTGCTCGCGCGTTGCGTAATCGGCATGCGACAGCAGATCCTCCCGCCCGATATGCCGGGCAAGGGTCTGCCATTGCTCGTCCTTGTTGGCGGCGATGTTCAAAAGGCCGTCGGCGGCCTGAAACGCGCCGGAGGGTGCCGAAGTCATGTTCTCGTTGCCATGGGCGGCAGGCATGACACCGGCGATCAGCCAGTTGGAGACGACCCAGCCCATGGTCGCGATAACGGATTCAAGCATCGAAACATCGATGAAAGCGCCCTTCTCCCGGTCATTGAGAGCCGCGCAGATCGCGAAGGCCGCCGTCATGCCGCCGATGGTATCGGCGATCGGATAACCGACCCGCAATGGTGACGAAGCCTCGTCCCCCGTGATCGACATGACGCCGGCGGCACCCTGGATGATCTGGTCGTAAGCCGGGCGATGCGTCCACGGCCCGTCCTGCCCGAAGCCGGAAATCGCGCAATAGACGAGCTTCGGATTGACCTCTTTCAGAACTTCGTAGCCAACGCCGAGCCGGTCCATTACGCCGGGACGGAAATTCTCCACCAGCACATGCGCCGTTTCGACAAGCTTCTTCAGGAGCGCCTTGCCGTCATCATGCTTGAGATTGACGGTCACGGATTTCTTGCCGGCATTTTGCGCCAGGAACGAAACGCCCATGAGCTTATCATTCAACTGAGCGTCCGCGCCGAGCTGGCGCGCAAGGTCGCCCCGCCCCGCCGCTTCGACCTTGATGACCTCGGCACCGAAATGGACAAGCTGATGACAGCAGAACGGGCCGGCAAGCACATTCGTCAGATCGAGAACGCGTATGCCCGCAAGAGGTTTGCTCATCTGAAGTCTCCCAGGGTCTGGCCCCGCCCCCACTGCGGCGTATTGGCGATCGCGCCCGCCCACCTGCGGAATGCGTCTTGCGAATGTGGAATTGATTGTTCTATTCTACAGAACGATATTTAATGTAACAGAACGAAACTGCAATTGGAAGCGGCAGGCGAAATGACATCCGCAACCCCGAAAGACGATGGCACCGGCGAACGCGGGGTGGAGGCCGTGGAACGGGCGCTACGGATTCTCGATTGTTTCGGCGCAGAGGACAAAAGCCTCTCGCTTGCAGAGCTTTCGCGCCGTTCCGGCCTTTACAAAAGCACCATCCTGCGGCTGGCCACATCCCTTTCACGCTTCGGCTATCTTCGGCGTGAGGAGAGCGGCCACTTCCGCCTTGGACCCGCACTTTGGAGGCTCGGCGCGCAATATCAAGGCCAGTTCAGCCTGGAGGAAATCGTCCGCCCGAAACTGGACCGCCTGGTGGAGGCGACCGGCGAATCCGCTTCCCTCTACATTCGCGAAGACAATTTTCGCGTGTGCCTCTACCGCCGAAATTCCCCCCGGGCCGTCCGCCACCACCTGGACGAGGGCGCGCGATTTCCCCTGGACGAAAGTGCCACGGCAAACGTGCTGAGAAGCCATGCCGGCCCCGGCCGGCCCCCCGGCGGCACCACTGCCGGGGAAGGACATGCGATATCCGTGGGCGCACGCGATCCGGACGTCGCCTCCGTCTCGGTTCCGGTGGTCGACCGCTCCGGCAATCTGGTGGCGGCGCTGACGGTTTCGGGCCTGGCGGGACGCTTCACCTCGCGCAAGCGTGAAGATGCTGTTAACCTTTTGAAATCATGCGCAAGAGAAATAACGGGAGAACTGCCAAATTAACGTAACTGTATACGATTCCAATCACCGCGATATTCGGGATTGTTGTTTTCAGCGATAATCTGTACGGTTAATTAATTGGGTTGAGGCACGGGCAATAGCGTTTGAGCCAAGTCATGGCGGAGCGCGTTAACGCAACTAGTTTTGGAAATGGACTGCTTGTGCAAAGGCTCAACATGCACACATTTGTCACTCTAAGACGTAAGCTTGGCGCCTTCTCAACGATTCCGGATCGCGAATTCGATGCTCTTGCCGAAAGAATCGGAAAACCACGGGTTGTAGAATCGCGTGAGGAATTGAACCTCGACCATTCCTGGCCGCACAAGGCCTTCCTCATCAACGATGGCTGGGCCTGCACGTACAAGCAGCTGCCGAGCGGCGCGCGGCAAATTGTGGACGTCGCCGTGCCTGGCGATATCCTGGGCATGCGCTCCTTGATGCTGCGCAATCTCGATTTCGCTGCGGCCATGATCACGACGTCGGTCGTCTACGAAATCTCATCCAGGGCGATGTTCGAGCTTCTGGATATAGCCCCGCGGCTCGCCGCGGGTTTTCTGTGGTCGTCCGCGCGCGAGGAAGCGCTTCTCGTGGAACGCCTCGTCGGCGTGGGCAGGAAAACGGCCCTGCAACGTGTCGTCCATTTCTTCCTTGAACTTCAGGACCGCCTCTCGCTGGTCGGCAAGTGCAGCGACGGAAGCTTTTCCTGTCCGCTGAACCAGAGCCAGATCGCCGATGCGCTCGGCCTGACTTCGGTGCATCTGAACCGCATCGTGCGCGAACTTCGCCAGGAAGGCGTCGTAAACCTCAAGGACGGCTGCGTGGAATTCCTCGATCTCGACAAGGCTACCGAGATCGCCCAGTACAACGCCGCCTATCTCGATCACGTGGCAACCGCCCGACGCGGCCAGACGAAACTGGCTCAATAATGCGTCTCGCAGCGGTCTGACCGAGCGGAATCAAAATAGCCCGGAACGACCTACCGATCTTCGCCCGACGAGAAATGTTGAGGCGCAGTTGGCACCGGTTGCAGGCGGGAGTGGCACGCCTTGTGAAGCCTGGGCAGGAACGCCCAGATATCCCGGTTGAGAGCGCGCAAATCCTCGATCGACTTTTTCATCTGCGCGAGGCGCTGCTCGTCCACCGGCTTGATCTCGCCCCATTTGAGCTGGCCGCGCACCTCCAGGAGCTTGAGGGTCTGCGTGTGGGTGATGTCCCCCTCCGGCCCGAGCATGTAAAGGCAGTGGTTGAACTCGTTGCGCGTGCGGCTTGCCTTGTTGAAGCGCTTGATCAGCCTTTGCAGATCCGCGGCTACGTCCTCGTCCTGGATCTTGACCTTCGCAAGCCTGTCTATCAGGTCGAGCCGCGCGCGGGTGGTGTTCAGGGTGGTGAAAACGATCGCCGCCGAAATCTCGTCACTGTCGAGAAGGATGTTCAGGACATAGATGAACAGGCTCTCGTTGTTGGACCAGCTGAACACGAGACTGCCGATGAGCGAAAGGATCGTCGTCCTTTGCTCCGCCGTCCTTGGCGCGTTCGCCTCCATGGTTTCGAAGTCGGGGCTCGGTGGCAGTTGAGCCATTTCATCCTCAGTCGCATCATTCGCCATTTGCATTCGAATATGCGCTCTCGTCACGATAGATCAAATTATAGTACAATGTTTGTTGAGATTTCAGAAGTCATTCGAGACCGCGAAATCCATGAAATTAAATACAAATCCGTCTCATGACGTAAAGTCGACCCGTTATCGAAGCGCGTTTGGCGGACCGGGGCGGCCGGGGTACTGCGATGCTGGAGCTTTGGAAGGCGCGAAAAGCCCGTAAGGCGGCGGTTGCCACAATTGCGCCGATGGTTCGAAGGTCCGAATTCCAGGGCAGCCGCATCACCGACCATCACTGGCTCGACGCCTATATGATCGGTTTCGTGATGATGCTGATAAGCCTTGTCGCAAGGCGGCGCGTCCATTCGATCGACGACGATACGCTCGGCATCGTCCAGGCCGAGGCCTGGGAGGAAATCACCGGACTGCCGGGCAATGTCGGAGGCGAGGAGGCCTGCCTGCTCAGCGTCAACGGACATCGCGATTTTCAGCGCGGATGCCTGAATGCGATCGCGTTCATGGATGCGATGACGGCTGGCGACGCCGGCTTCGCCCCCGATCCGCGCTTGCCCGAAATTCCAGGCGCGGGGGGCGAGCCTTCCGGAGCGGGCAGCGAGCGCGACCGCCAGCTCATGGAGCTTTGGCATGAGTTCTTCGAACAGCCCGTAACGCTCGAACCATTCCAGGAAGCGCAGGTAGACCCGGCCGACCGAGGCTGATTTCCTCAAGATACGGAAAATGCAATACCGCCGGCGGGCGCCTTTCAGTTGCGCGAGCGCTGGCGAGCGTTGCCGGAAGGCCTGCGGCCACGACGACGCCCGAGACGCGGCGGAAGCACCTGCTCCACCGCGTCGAGGAAAGCGCTGTCGTTTTCAGGTTCGCCGAGCTCCAGCCGGCGCACCGTATCCAGAAAGGCTTTGTATTGCGCAGGATTGTCCGTCGGACGCTCCGCCGGTTTCGTCCCGTTGCGCCGACGGCCTCCCGGCTCGGCAGAAGTTCGTGCTTCCGTATCCCGAGACATGATATCCTCCCGCGTCAGACAGGATGGAAGGCGGAGAAAATATCTTCAAGTGCCGTTGCCCGGCGCCGCTCCAACGCTTCGCTGCGAGGCTCGGTCCGCGGCGGCATACTGAGCCGCGGCGTCGGGCCCGACCCGGCCGGCAGGGACGGACGGATGCGCGCCACCGACGAATAGATCGCCTTCTGCAGCCGATAGGTCAGGACCTTCGCCGTCTTCGGCGAAACGCCGAGCGCCCGCTCCAGCTCACGCGCAGGCACGACATGATCCGCCTGGGCGATCAGGTAAATCGACTGAAGCCACACATGCAGCGGCAGGCGGCTTGCTTCGAAAACGGTGCCGATCTTGACGGTGAAAGGCTTCAGGCAGCCGTAGCACTTGTAAGTACCGATGCGGGTGCTCGACCCGTTCAGCTTCCTGATGTTGCTGCTTTCCTGGCAATGCGGGCAAACGGGCCCGCGCGGCCATACCTTGGATTCGACAAATTCATAAGCAGCTTCTTCATTGCGAAAACACGCAAGCGACAAGAGTGACATTCGCGACTCCCCCGGCATACTCCGTACTCGACGCCAGCCCCAATTCCACGAAATGCTTATTTTATTTAGTATTTTTATTGGATAATTATACGAAGTTCATGCCGTACAGTAAAGCACGAGACGCACATTGTGCTTAATCCAACTCCCGATGTAACCATAATGCCATCATATCGAGGGTTGTCCGGTAAATTTCCTCACTCTCAAATAACGAAGCTGCACCCTCCACGATTTGCAAATCGACTTTACAACGCATTTTCTCCCTCGCCTGCCTGTTGACCTTCAGAGAACGAGCATCTTCCGCGCCGACGACAAGCAACGTGGGCGTGCGTACCTGATCCAGGACATCCGTCACCAGATCGGGACGCCCGCGGCGCGCGACGATCGCCGCCATGCGACCTTCGAGAAGGACTGCCGCCCGAATGGCCGCGGCCGTCCCCGTTCTCGCCGAAAGAAACGCCGCTGGAAGATGCGCCAGACGCGCATCGCCCCCGGCCCAGCGCATCGCCTCTACCAGTCGCGAACTCAATTTCGGGATATCGAAGACATTGGCGTGCTCGGCCGCTTCCATCTCGTCGATCAGGTCGAAAAGGAGGGTGGCGAAATTGCGCGAGCACAGATCTTCCGCCAGGCGGATATTTCTCGGGCTCAGCCGGCTCGACCCCGCCCCGAGCGCGAAGACGATGAGGCCAGCCGGCTTTCGCGGCAGCCGCAACACGCCCGGCAGGCGATCGTTTCCGATGATGACGTCATGAAGGTCGCGCGGCGTCGCGGGCCGGCCCGCCGCCAGCGCGGCGGGCCAGGGCGTTGAGCAGGAGGACGCCCCGCCCGCGCCCACGGATCAGGACTCCCGGAACGACCGGCTCATGGAGTCCTTCAGTGGCCTGATGAGATAGTTGAAGAACGTACGTTCGTGCGTCTTGATGTAAACTTCCGCCGGCATGCCGGGCGTGGGACGGAAATTCTGCACCTCTGCCGCGGAATCCTTGTCCAGGCTGATACGCACGACATAGGCATCCGCCGATCCCATGTGCTGATAGGTGTTCTGGTCGCTCGGCAGGGCGTCCGCCGAAACGTAGATCACCTTGCCTTCGATCATCGGCGTCACGCGCTGGCTGAGCGCCGTCAGGCGGATCGTCGCCGTCTGCCCCTCACGCACGTTGTCGATATCCTGCGGGCGGATGGGAGCCTCGATGATGAGTTCTTCCTGCACCGGCACGATCTCGAGAATGGATTTGCCGGGCTCGATAACGCCTCCGGACGTGTGATAACGCATCTTGACGACGATGCCTTCGTCCGGAGCGGTGATATTGATGCGGCCGAGAACGGAACGCGCCGAACGGATGCGCTCGCGAACGTCGTCGATTTCCGCATTCACCTCATGCAACTGCTCCACCACGTTCTTGATCGCGGTGTTGCGCGCAACCTGCACCTGCTCGGTGATGCGGGCGATGCGCTCGCGCGAATCGCCGATCTCGCCCGTAAGCCGTCCGATATTGCCCTGAAGGTTGGCACGGGCACGCTGCAGCGCCAGAATCTCCGGCTTGCGGATCAGCCCGCTCTTCAAAAGCCCCGTCTTGCCTTCCAGTTCCTCCTCGATCAGCTTGAGCTGATCGCGCACCGAGGACATTTCCGCCTTGCTGCCCGAAATACGCTGCTCCAGGGCGTTGATACCGTCGATCAATGTCGCTATCTCGCTTTCCAGCGTATCGCGGCGGGCGTTGAACGTCAGGACCTGCGCATCGATGATGCCGGCGACATCCGCATCCTTTTCGGCTTGCGCCTGAAGGGCCTTCGGCATGTCGACCTCGGGATCCCAGTTCATTTCCGCCTTGAAGCGAGCCTGCACCGCCTGAAGGCGCGCAAGCTTGAGCTCAAGGCGCCTGAGTTCCGCGCGCGGCGTCGTATCGTCGAGAATAAGAAGCGATTCCCCCTTCTCCACGTGGTCGCCCTCGCGAACCAGAATGTCCTTGATAACACCGCCTTCCAGGTGCTGGACGATCTTGTTCTCGCCTGTGGCGACGAAAACGCCGGAGGAAATGACTGCGGCCGCGATCGGCGCGGCATTCGCCCAGACACCGAAGCCGAGCAGACAGACGACCAGCAGTCCGTATCCGAAGAAGGTGGCCCTGCGGGTCGTCCGGACGATCTGCCGGTCCCATTGCTGGTCAATAGCCAGATAAGACATCTATCGCCGCTCCCATTCGCATTTTCTTTTCTTCATCCCACGTGCATCCGATTTGCCGGTCATTTGCGCGGCAGGCTCTTGGTGGATTTTCCCTTGGCGTCCGGGAGGTTGTTGCGCAGCAGTTCCAGCATGTCGTTGCGCTTGCCCATCGCCTGAACCGTGCCGCCCTTCAAAAGCATGATCTTGTCGACGCTCTTCAAAAGCGTCGGACGCTGGGTGATCGCGATCACGGTGATTTCCTTGGCCTTCGCCCGTTTCAACGCCCGCGCCAGCGCCAGTTCGCCCGGCGAATCGAGGTTGGAGTTCGGCTCGTCGAGCACCACCATGCGCGGGTCGCCGAAGAAGGCGCGCGCAAGGCCGATACGCTGCTTCTGACCGCCCGACAACGGCGAACCGTCAAGACCGATCATGGTTTCGTAGCCGGCCGAGAACTGAGAAATCATCTCGTGGACGTCGGCGGTTTCGGCGGCGTCGAAGATCGCATCGTCGCTTGCGTCGTCGCGCATGCGGGCGATGTTGGCCTTGATGGTCGCCGGGAAGAGCTGAACGTCCTGGGGCAGATATCCGACACTTTCGCCGAACTGGCGCGGATCCCAGTTGCGAAGGTCCATATGGTCGAGGCGGATATTGCCCGCCGTCGGCACGATGGAGCCGACCAGCATGCGCGCAAGGGTCGACTTGCCCGCCCCCGACGATCCGACGATCGCCATCGATTCACCGGGCTCAAGCTCGAAGGAGATACCGTTCAGGATAACCTTCTTGCTGGGCGGGGGAACATAGAGCACCCGCTCCACGGAAACCTTGCCGCGCGGGCGCGGAAGGCGCAGGCGCTCCAGATTGAGCGGCGAATTGACGAGGAGCGTGCGGATGCGGGCGTAGCTGGAGCGTGCCTGGATGAACCCGCGCCAGCCTTCGATGGCGCCTTCGATCGGGGCAAGCGCTCGGCTGCCGATGATCGAGGCCGCGATCAGCATGCCGCCCGTAATCTCCGAATGCAGCGCCAGATAAGCACCCCAGCCGAGGATCGCGATCTGGGTGCACAGGCGGGAGAACTTGGAGATGCCGGCGAGCATGACGTTATAGTCCTGCGCCTGCACCTGGGCCTTGAGCGATTCAAGCGTCTCGCGCCCCCAAAGCTGCACGCCTTCCGGAATCATGCCCATGGCGTTGATGACCTGCGCGTTGCGCGACATGGCATCCGCCTGGAGGTTCGCACGCGTGGCATAGGCATTCGCCCGGCCAAAGGGGACCGCGGTGAATTTCTGGTTGATGAGCGCGATCGTCATCAGGATCGCGCCGGAAGCCGCGACGATGTAACCGAGATCGGGATGGATCAGGAAAACCACCAGCAGGTAAAGCGGCATGACCGGAAGGTCGAAGAACGTAAGCAGCACCGGCCCGGTGATGAAGTTCCTGAGCGACTGCAGGTCATGCAGCACCTGGTACTCCCGGTTGGACCCGTTCTGCGAAGCCTTGGCGGCGGCACTCAGCACCGAGGGGCCGAGGCGCGTTTCGGTATCCACGGCGACCCGCATCAGGATCATCCGCCGGACCATGTCGAGCAGGACGTGAATGGCCAGCGCCCCCACGACGATGATGGTCAGCATGATCAGCGTATCGGTGCTGCGGCTTGTGAGCACCCGGTCCGAGATCTGGAACAGGTAGATCGGCACGCAAAGGACGATGAGGTTCACGAAGAAGGAGAACACGCCGATCGTGATGAGGTTCTTGCGGACGTTCGCCAGGCCGTCAGTCAGGACGTTGCGGAAATTGTCGTCGTAGAAGCGCTTCTGCATCTTCGGCGACTGATTGCCACCGTTTCCGCCACCGCCACCGCCGGCGCCGCCCGATCCGCTATCTCCCCCGCCACCCGACGTCTTGGCCGGTGTCGAGTTGCGGGTCTCCATCTTGGCCGTGGCACCTGTCGCCATATCGGAGGGCCGCGTCGCGGTATCCGCGCGCGCCTTCCCCTCGGCCGCACCATCGGTTTGCGGCTTTGCGCCATCGGCCTTTTGCCGCGAAGCATCCGTCTGCTTGCCGCCGGCGTCATGATCCTGCTTGCGCACGTCCGGCGAAGGTTCCTCCGCCTTTCCCGTCTCAGCTTTCGCCTGTTCCGGTTTGTCCGGTCCCTTGCCGGTTTTGCCGGCACTCACCTGCACGGGCTCAGGCTTTTCGGCAGCAGCCTGCCCGCCTGACGAAGAGGCTTCTGGGGATGCGGTTGCCGGCTTCTTTCGCGCATCGACAGATGTCGCGAACGCTTGCGGCCGGGAAGGATGCTGCGAAGATGCGCTCGCCTGATCGCTGCTTTGCTTCGGCACCACGGGTTGAGGCTTCGGCGTTTGAGTGCCTGCTGCGCCGCCGGCTTTCGCAGCCGGCTGCTTTTCCGCCTCCGTTTGCCGCGGCGTGGTTCGAGCTGCCGGATCCTCCGCCCTTTCAGGCTTCTTCGCTTCGTCTGCTGCCGCTGCAGCGCTTTCTTTTTCAAGTGCCGGAGAAACAGGCACCGGCCTTGCGGCGGGCCGAACTTCGAAATCCCGCGCAGCCGCCGGCCCCGAAAGGATCGCATCCACAGCCTTTACGGCGCTGTTCTCGATCTTCGCACTTTCATGCGGACGTGCATCGCCGGTTTCATGCCGTTTTTCAGGCCCGAAACGCGAAAGCGCCGCCGAATCCCGCGGCGGCTTTGCCTTGCAACCATTATCGGCATCGGCCTTGGCAGGCGTGGCCGGTGCATCGGGACCTTTCCCACGCCGTAGAGGATGGATATCCGCCACCGGTGCCCCGGCGCCGGCGGTTTTATCTTTCGCAGCTGCGGACCCTTCGCGCCCCACGCCGCGCATCGACCGATCGACAGGCTTGAGATCTATTGTCGGAGCGGACCGGGCAGAACCGGCCGCGGCGGCACACACCGGATTAGCCAACTCCGCCTTTTCGCGAAGCCGTTTCGCCAGGGAGTAGACCATGGCGTGCCCCTCGGAAGGAAATGACTCGGCCCCGACGTCGGACTCCTGCTTGAACCCGCCCCGGTCAAGACCGTCTTCATGCCCCTTCTTATTGCTGAGCTCCACCGCTATTCCCCCATATTTCGCCGCCCCTGCAAGCCAACATGCCTGCTTCAAGTTCAGGCGGCGTACGCGCTACACTGGAAATGATGATCGCCGGATGACGGCCGGGTCGCCGACGTAGCGACTGTCAGGTCATGACGCCTCCCAGCATGTCTCCTCCATTCGCGATCTCGGCGCCGCTCATGAAGCCCCCGCCGTCGTCGTCGCCGGAACCGCCGCCGGAGGTGTCGACGAATGCGACAAGCTCGCTCGCCAGTTGATCGACATCGCCGTATTCGATGTCGTCATCGTCACCGGCAACGATGTTGGTCTGCACGAGCATGGAATCCTCGTACATCTCGCCGCCCAGGAACTGGTCGCCATAGGCACCGAAATCGTAGATCGACGCGTAGTTTTCGGCCGTGTTCGCTCCGGTCGACAGATATTGCCCGCCGGCTCCCCCGCCTGGCGAGAACATCTGGACCGCGGTATCGACATCGGCGATGACGTTCTTCTGGCAAATGTAGTTTATGTCGTAGTAGTCGCCGGTGACGTAGAGGACATTCATCGTCGTCGAGCCGGCGCCGGAAATCTCCCACCAGGTTTCGGGCTGGATGTAATTCGCGTTCTCGACATCGTCGAGAAAGCTTTCCAGCTCGTCCGTGACTTCCTGGTATTCGCCGTCCCGGTAGGAGTAGATGCTGGCGGTATTGAGCAGATAGTTCTGCCCCGTATAGACCGACTGTCCGCCGCCGCCGTTTTCCGCCATCGAGGCCGACATTACGTAGTCGGAATCCTCGATGAAGTTCATCTGTTTGATGTAGTTGGCGCTGTGATAGTCGCCCAACACGACGATGAGATCGTAGCTTGACCCGAGATCGCTCAGCGAGATCAGATTGTACTGCCCCGTGTGGTCCACCATCAGGCTGTAGTTGGCCGTGCTCATGGACTGGACGGTGATGTCGGTCGAGCAAACGTAGTTTTCCTGGAACAGCGTCTTTATGTCGTAGAAGTCGCCGTGGACCGTCTCGATTTCCCAGTTGAAACCGGTCATCCCGCGATTGTCGATTTCATCGTCGAAGAGGGCCCGGTCGGCGAGTTCCGCCCGGTTCATGGCGACATTGCCGCCGGCTTCCACCAGTGGGCCGAATCCGTTGCCCGCACCGGCCACGGACACATGGTCGTTGTCGGAATAGATGTTGAGCTGGAAGATCGCGTTCGTGACGTGCCAGTTGCCCATGACGACCATTGTGCCGCAGGCTTCGTTGGCATCGACGATGACGGCCGTGTTGTCAGCGATCTTTCCGCCCACCGCCGCCGCCTGGAAGGGGCCTTCGTATTCCGCCTCTGCCGGCTCGATCGCCCCGGCATCAGCCAGGGATGCATCTTCCGATTCATCTTCTTCGTCATCATCCGCAAGGGCCCTTGGCATGAGCGGAGGCGCGCCTTCGCGGTGGCCGTCGTCATCGAAGAGGTCCAGCTTGACCTCGGTGCCTTCCGCCTGAAGCACACCATTGACGTACACACCCTGCACGACCTGCGGGGGCGCTTCGCCGGAGGATGCGATCTCCTCCTGGTGGTTTACGAAGAAATCGAGAATTTCCGCGCCGGTCGCGCCGTCGGGCATATAGGCTTCGGGGAAGGCCGCTTCCGCCAGTTCCATCATGGAGGCAAGGCTTGCCTCGACATCGACGTCATGCAGGTCGGCGATCCCGCTCTCCCAAACCACATTCACGTAGTTGTTCGTGTGCATGTGGTTGGTCTGGTGGATCTCGATCCACTTCTGGTCGCCACCTTCGAAGCGGATAAGGTAATAGTTCGGCTCGATCACGCCGGGAGCGAAATACAGGTTGGCGATGAATTGCTGCACCTGATCGCCCTGTACCGGATGGCCTATGTCCGCCTCCGGCACATTCGCGTCGTGCTTGAACCTGATCCTGATATCGTAAGAGGTGTCCTTCGTATGGGACAGGTCCACATGCGTCGCATTCGCGCCCATGCCTTCGAATGTGACCGGCGCGATGCTCGTAAGCTCGGGATCCACACCGAATTTTTCAGCTGCAATGTATTGTTCCCGGAGAAACTCTTCATAGGCAATTCTTGCACGCGCCAGTTCGTCAGCAAGGTGCAGGTAGCCCGCAAAGTGCCAAATGGCCTCTGTGACGCCTGGTTGATACATGACAGCCTCCTGAACTCTTTATTAAATGAGGCCGGAACTCTTTAGTCTTTTGCCTGCGTTTCCGGTTTAGCTGGGCAAATTCGGAGACGATTCCGCGCGGGAATGATCCCGCGCGGAACGTTTTTGCGGAGTTGGGTATCAGCTGTCGTCGCCCAGCACGTCGCCAGCGCCATCGCCACCGGCGATGTTCATGTTGACGCTGTTGTACTGGAGCTGTGCACCGACCACGATGTCGAAGTTGATCGACGAGTCGACATCGATGTTGGAATCGCCGATCCAATCCTGGTTGACGTGGCCGCCGTTGCCGCCATTGGCTTCGCCGCCGCCGCCGCCGCCGCCGCCGTAACCTTCGGCTGCAAGACCGTCGAACGACATGTCGCCGACCGTGCCGGCCGCACCGGACGCCGTCGCGGCGATGTCACCGATAGCGGAATCGCCCACCATCGCATCGCCGGACGTGGCCGCCGTGTCGAGGCGCGTGACCTGATCCGAAGCAGCGTTGCCGCTGTCGGCTGCCGCATCGACCCTGGAGTCCAGGTCGCCGGTGTTGGCATTACCACCTTCCGCATCGGCGTCCGCATCGGCGTCGATATCGGAATCGGCGTTACCACCTTCGGCATCGTTGTCGAGTTCGGCGAACTGGATACCGGCCAGGGCGTCGCCCGTGTCGGCATCCGCGTCGGCATCCGCGTCAGCATCTGCATCCGCATCGGCATCCGCATCGGCATCGCCGTCATTGTCGACTTCACCGAGCCGTGCAAGACCGCCGTTTGCATCAGCGTCCTGATCGAGCGTGGTGTTGTCGACGGCACCGCCGTTACCACCTTCGGATTCGACTTCGAACTCGTTGTCCTCGTTCTCGGCAAGGCCAAGGAGACCGAGACCAACCGCAACGTTAACGGAAGTCGCATCGTCGACGTCGGCGTCGCCGCCGTCGGAGTCGATGTCGGAACGGGCAACCTGACGCTCGACTTCGCCTTCACCGCCAGCAACATCGATGTCCTCGATCTCGCTTTCGTTGTCGGCATCGGCATCGGCATCTGCATCGGCGTCCGAATCGGCATCCGAATCCGCATCGGCATCGCCGCTGGTGGCTTCAGCCTCCAGTTCCTGCTCGATGTCGTCGATTTCGGCGTCGCCGCCATCGAGTTCAACGTCCTCGACTTCGGCTTCGGCTTCCGCATCGGCATCGCCGGCGTCGGAATCGGCGTCCTGATCGACGTCGATGTCATCTACCTCTGCATCGCCGGATTCGGTTTCAGCGAAGTTTCCGCCAAGGCCGAGTGCGCCGGCAGCGCCGGTATCGGCATCGACTTCGAGGTCGGCTTCGATGTCATCGACTTCGCCGTCGCCGCCTTCGGCGTCAACTTCGATGTCTTCGATGTCGAGGTCGCCTTCGCCGTATCCGCCGTCACCGCCTTCGGTTTCGGCATCGCCGCCATCACCGCCGTCATTGTCGCTGAACGGATCGACATCCACTTCCCAGTCATTCTCGATGTCCTGGAAAGCATTGTCGCCGTCGAAGTCGGTATCGCCGGTGAAGTTGTTGACCTGGTTGATGTTGATGTTATTGCCGTTGCCTTCCAGGCCCTGGATGACGTTCATCGCCTGGGCAACGGAATCTTCAACCTCATCCTCGATCTCTGCTTCGATCTCGGAATCCTCGATATCGACGATGTCGCCGCCGAGCTCCTCGGGGAAATCGATGTCGACCGTGTTGGAATTGTCGAGGGTGTTGTCTTCGATGTTGCCGATGTCGGCATCTTCGAGGTCGATTTCAGCTTCGGCTTCAGCTTCAACAGCGTCTTCTTCAAAGACTACGCCGCCGATGTCATTGTCTTCAAACTCGACATCGCCGCCATCGCCACCGTCACCGCCGTCACCGCCTTCGCCACCCTCTTGCTCAGCTTCCTGTTCTTCGAGTTCGGCTTCAGCGAGGAATGCAGCCTGCACGTCATCGACTTCGGCGGAGTTATTGCCGTTGACGTCGCCGCCACGACCACCATCACCACCGTCGCCGCCGTCTCCGGCTACCGCAACGATGGAGTCTTCAATATCGGCATTAGCGATATTATTATTACGATCGTCAGCCATTTGGGTACTCCACTAACAAAAGGACGCACCCTGCCTGTCGCTAAACCGCCTATCTTCTGCGTAGCGGAACTAGCGTTAAGACCCAGGTGCAAGTTTTCAGGTGGAAATCGGGATGTCTTGTCTACCGAAGACGGCGTGAGCCGTTGCGACGGTCAGCCCCCCGATCGGGTTGAGGTTCAATACGCACTACCGGATTTGACACCTCCCTTATTGACCAAGTACGGCTGCGCCGTCCCTGGCATGACTACGAGCGACACTATTGACGCAAAAGAACTTCTTCGCGCCTTTTACTTATTCGCCGTAGTTCTCAAGACATTTGGAAGGATGATTGACCGATACGCAGGCCAATCTCTTCCCGCTCCCGAGTTTTCGTAGGGACACTTGTTTTCGGAGACGCTTACTCAAACACCGAAACATCAATGACCCTACGGTATGATAGTGGGAAGTTTTCCAATTCCGGTCAATTTCGATAAATATTTTCCTCAACATGGATCAATCGTGTGGAACTTGGCGTACCACAGGATCGACCGCGAAATTGGGTGATACATTTTGCCGGGCAAGCGATTCATCGCATCGGTATTTTTTACGATACTCTTTGAATCTCAAAGGCTTAGACATCGTCGGAGGCACTGATTCGCCGAAAAGTCAAGCTCGATTAACTAAGTCATTAAAGAAGTGTAAATAGACACCCGGAAAAACGCTCCGGAACCGCGTCCGCAGCCCCTGCCTGCGGTCGGGAATTGTGAATTCTTAACACTTTAACCGGCTGCAGCGACGAATCGACCCGCTATGCCCGCATGCGACTCGCGACTCCACCGGCGCAGTTCCCGGACGCCTCAAATCGCCGTATCCCGAGATCAACCGAACCGAAATCATCCCGATTTCGGTTCGAAAGGTTGATCGTCAATTTATCGCGGAGCAACTTGTCTGCGCTCGTCCGAGCGCAGGTTGCTCCGTGGGCGCGAAAACGACTTCGACCTGCCACGTCGAAGCGCTTGATCGGGTGGCCAACCCGTCCTGCGCGCTTCTCCTTGCATCTCTTTGCCGTTTGTTGCGCCATTCCAGTCTTATTTATGGGGCCGTGACCTAGTGACGGGCGAGATGCCGGTAATGCTCCTTTATCTCCCGCGCATCGAACCAATGTCCGTCGGCGGCATGAATGACCGTATAATCGGCCAGCTCATGCGGGAGTTCGGCGACGGCGAAACGAACCGCCTCCTGAAATTCTCCGGAAAAGCGATGCATACGCCCTCCGTAACGTTCGATTACGTTACGCGGCGCTCCCAAAATCAACACGTCAGATGACATCGCCATATCGATCTCGTGCATGGTTTTCTCCATGCCCCCACGAAGTTGAAAAGCAACATCCGAAGACGGCTTTCGCCAACATTCCTTCCCCGTTCGGTCCAGAAGGTCAGACCGCAACGCGGCAAATCGGATTATTTGGAAGTCACGTCCGGTTTGGATGCTTCGGCGGCCGCTTCCACGGATTTGGCGCCGTTAAAGGCAGCATCCCGGAAGAGCGTCGTGAGCTTTTCCGTTTCCCTTACGTAATCCTTGAGCGTGGTCTCGACCCACTCCTGGTGGAGCTTGGCAAGCTCGCCGGCGTTCTTGCACTGCGCGGCGGACCGCTGCAGATCCAGATCCTTGTGGAGCCGCTCATTGGTGAAATCGGCCAACTCTTTCTGCCATTCAAGGCAGGCATTGAAATATGCGCGGCCACTTTCCGCCAGCGTCTCGGCAGCACCGGAAGACATCGGAAATTCGAACGGCATACCTGCGGCGGGCTGCTTGCCCTTTTGAACGCGCATGGAAACGACCTCCCGTCGATTTGCGATCGCGCCTGAAACCGCCGCCGACCGCGTCAGTAATCCGGTGTTTTCACCATTTTTTATTGACTGTTGCGGAGATACATCGATCCGATGGCAAGAATGTGTTCATGCTGCTGTTTTTAATCAAATTTGAACGTAATTTCGCCACTTGACTTACGGGAAAAGTAAAAACGAAATTCGCGTCAGCTATTTAGGGGGCGAGGGCGAAATTCACCTCGCGACAACCCTTACTCGAACACGATTCGGGGAAAACAAAAGGCGACAACCCGGTTCGGTGCGTCGACGATTTCGCTGATACGCAAGTCCCCGCAGACCGAACACAGCATATAGGCATCCTCCGGCGAAATCCCGCGAAGAGAGCAAAGCAGATCGACCATGCCCGAGGCCGCGTCGCGCGACGCCGCATCAGATCCGGCCCGATGCCGGTCGTCACCTCATAGCCTTTCGGATCGAGATGGCGCGTTACGGGCCCCGTCGCCGAAAAACGCGGGTGCCGAGGCCGTCTTGTCGTAGGTCCACAAGTTCAGTTTCGGCTCCGTGAACCGATCGGCCAGAAGCCCGAAGCCCGGAATGATCGCCGTCCACCCGAAGCAGGACGGCTGAAACTCGCGCACGCTCACCTTGAGCGCATCGCCCGGCTCGGCTCCTTCCACGTAAACGGCCCGGTTGCCGGATTGACCTTGTCCGGGTCCATGCGTGCGATATCGGCGGCCGTGCTTTCGCCCGTATAATGGCCGCCGGCGGCTCCATGCATTGGAACAGGAGCGTTTCGCCCGGCTTCGCATGCGCAACCGGAAGGATCGAGTTGTCCCAGCCACAGCGGTGATCGTGGCGGTGGATCGTATGCGCCAGGCCTTGGGTTCCCATCCCGCCCTCAGCCCTGTGCCGTCCGTGCCTTGCCGGGTACGCGCATGGCCGCCATTTCGAGCATGTATTTCTCCGCCTCCACCATATGCTCGCGCATGATCTTGCGCGCCCGCTCGCCATTTCCAGCCTTGAGCGCGCGCATGAGCCTGACCTGATAGTTGAGCCCAGTTTCGCGCAAGGACGGGTTCGGCTTGCGATATATCTCGCGGCATTCGGTCATGTCGCGCAGGAGGCTCAAGAGGAAGATGCAGACGAAGCCCAGAAGCTCGTTGCCGGAGTGCCGCGCGAGTTCGGCATGAAAATCCAGCTCGGCGAGGCGCTGCTCGTATTCCTCCTCCGCCGTCTGAGGCTCCGCTTCATAAAGACGGATCGTCGCCTGCAGGGCGGAGAACCCTTCATCGGTGAGCTTGCCGGCGGCGCTTGCCGCCAGTTCCGGCTCCAGGAGCTTGCGAAGCTGGTAGATGTTGGCGATCGAGGGTTGCTTGAACAAGAAGAGATTGTCGAGGAGCTGAATGGCCTCCGCCGACGTCAGCGAGGAAATGAAGACACCGCCGCCCGGCCCCGTCTTGCTGGTGACGAGACCCTGGATTTCCAGGATCTTCATCGCTTCGCGCAAGGTGCCGCGCGAAGCCTTCATCGTCTCCGGAGACAGCCACTCCTGCGGCAGGCGATCGCCCGGCATGAGGCCACGCTCCACGACAAGCTCGCGAATCCGGTCGGCTATGATGTCCGGCCGTTTGCGCCGCCTGCCGGCAAGGGGCAGCAGCGCATCGCCCCCATCCAGCTCGTTTTGATTCGTCATTCTTCCTCCCCGCCATGCGGATGATAGCAAGCCGCAAGATGCGTGGCTTCCCCGGATTTCGCTTCCAGGGGAGGATGACTTTCCTTGCACTTGTGCGTCGCGTTCGGGCAGCGGGCGAAAAAGGCGCATCCCGGCGGCGGATTGTAGGGGTCGGGAAGTTCCGTGTTCGCATCTTCCGGGACCAGCGACTTGCGCCCGGGTGCTGGCGCCGACTGCAGCAGCAGATGCGTATAGGGATGCCGGGGGTTTGCAAAAACCTCGCGCGCCGGCCCGATTTCGGCGATCCGTCCGAAATACATGACCGCCACACGGTCGCTCACGCTTTCGACCACGGAAAGATCATGGCTGATGAAAACATAGGTGAGGCCGAAGCGGCTCTTGAGGCCGTCGAGGATATTGAGCACCTGCGCCTGAACCGAAACGTCCAGTGCCGAGACCGGCTCGTCCAGCACGATCACTTCCGGATCGGCGGCTAGCGCGCGGGCGATGCCGATGCGCTGCGCCTGGCCGCCCGAAATTTCATGCGGATAGCGGTCGAGAAATTCCGGCGCGAGGTTCACCGCCTCCATAAGCTCTTCAAGCCGCCTTTCCTGATCCTTCTTTCCGAGCCCGATCAGATGTACGAGCGGAGCCGTCAGGATCGTGCGGACCGTCTTTCGCGGATTGAGCGAGGAAACCGGATCCTGAAAGACGTATTGAACCTTCTTTGCAAGTGCGCGCGGATCGTTGCCCGCATCCGCCGCGATATCGCGCCCGTCGAGCGTGATGGAGCCTCCCGTGGGGCGATCGAGCCCGACGATGAGGCGCGCGAGCGTGGACTTGCCGCAGCCGGACTCGCCGACAACGCCTAGCGTCTCGCCCTTGCGAACCTCGAGCGAGATATCCTGCACCGCATGGACCGCAGGCTTGGGCATGCCGAATATCGTGCGCCCGCCGCCAAAGACACGCTCGGCACGATCGATCGTCAATAGCGCCGCCTCAGACATGCTCGCCCTCCTTTACCGGGTGGAGACAGCGCACGGAGCGGCCTTCGGCGATTTCCGTAACGGATATCGGAGCCGCCCGGCAATCGGCCTGCGCTTTCGGGCAGCGGTCTGCGAAGGCGCAGCCTTGCGGAAGGTTGTTGACCATCGGCGGGCGCCCCTCGATCGCATCGAGCCGGCGCTCCGGCTCGCCCAGAACGGGCACGCAGTCGATCAGCTTGGCGGTATAGGGATGGGCGGGACTGTTCAGGATTTCCTCGGTCGTTCCCGTTTCCACGACCTTGCCGGCATACATGACCGCGACCCGGTCGCAGATGGCCGAGACCACGCCGAAGTCATGGGTGATGAAAAGGATCGCGGCATTGCGTTCATGCCGGAGCGTGTTCATCAGCGAAAGAATCTGCGCCTGGACGGTGACGTCGAGCGCAGTCGTCGGCTCGTCGGCGATCATCACCTTGGCATCATTGGCGAGCGCCATGGCGATGCAAATTCGCTGGCGCATGCCGCCCGAAAGCTCATGCGGGTAAACCTTCAGCCGTTCCGCGGGATTGGGGATGCGCACAAGCTTGAGAAGATCCTCGGCGATCTTCCTCGCTTGCGATCTCGTGATCCTTCTGTGGGCGAGGATCGCCTCCGTCAGCTGATCGCCGATGGTGAAAAGCGGGTGCAGCGTCGAGAGCGGATCCTGGAAAACGTGGGAGACATCCGCCCCGCGAAGCTGCCTTATGCGTTCATCGCTCAAAGAGAAGAGATCCTCATCCCCAAGGAAGGCTGCACCGCCGACAATGCGCCCCGGCGGCGAAGGCACGAGCCCCATGATCGACATGGCGGAGACCGACTTGCCGGACCCGGATTCCCCCACAACGCCAAGGCACTCGCCTTGCGCCAAATGCAGGTCGACCCCGCCGGCGGCCTTGTAGACCGTACCGCCGAGATGAAACTCCGTCCGCAGGTCCTGAACGTCGAGGACCGCATCGCCACGCGGCTTCAGGCCCGAAGGAGCTTCCTTGCGGTCTATCGTCGTGCGCGCGACGGGCCTTGTCAGCACACCGGACTTCAGGCGCGGGTCCAGCACGTCGCGCACGCCGTCGCCGAAGAGATTGATGCTCATGACGAGCACCAGGATCATCAGGCCCGGAACGACGGAGACATGCGGCGCGGTGAAGAGGATCTTGCGCCCCTCGCCCAGCATGGAGCCGAGATCGGCCTGCGGCGGCTGCGCGCCGAGGCCAAGGAAGGAAAGCCCCGCCGTCTCGAGGATCATCCAGCCGATCGTCGTCGACATGGTGATGATGATTACGGGAAGAACGTTCGGCAGGACCTCGATAAAGAGGATCTGCACGTTCGACTTGCCCGAAAGCCGCGCGGCATCGACGAATTCGCGCCGGGAAAGGCCAAGGGTGATGCCGCGGATGTTGCGGGCAAAGAACGGGATGTTGACGACTGCGATCGCATAAAGCGCGTTGAGCAGCCCCGGTCCCAGCACGGCGACGATGGCAAGCGCAAGCAGGATGTAGGGAAAGGCCATGATCATGTCGATGCCGCGCATCAGCACGCTGTCGACGCGGCCTGCGGCATAGCCCGCGACGAGGCCAATGAGGGAACCGAAGAAGGCCGCGATCACGGTCGCCGAAAGGCCCACGGCCAGGCTGACCCGCGTGCCCCAGACGATACGCGAGAGAATGTCGCGGCCCAGCGCATCCGTGCCGAGGAAATGATCTGGCGAAAAGGGCGGCATGAGGCGGTTCGCAGGCGCCGTCACATCCGGATCGGCAAGCGGCAGGAACGGTGCCGCGAGCGCGACGAGGGCAACGGCGACAAGAACGATAAAACCGCCCGTCGCCAGCGAATTGTTGAGCAAGAGCCGGATGCTGTCCGGGCGGCGGGCGGTCGTGCGCGCCTTCGGCGCGCTGGATACGGCGGCCTCGGTCATCAGCGCAGCCTCGGATCAAGCATGGTCTGGACGACATCGGCCGCAAGGTTGAACAGCACATAGGCAGCGGCGACGAAGAGAACGCCGCCTTGAACCAGCAGAAGGTCGCGCGTGGAAATGGCCGTCACGAGCATCGAGCCGATGCCCGGCCACTGAAAGACGGTTTCGATATAGACCGCGCCCCCCATGACGAAGCCGGCCTGAATGCCGATCACCGGGATGACGTTGACGAGTGCCGCCTTGAACGCGTGCTTGGCGATCACCTTGCGCTCGGCAAGCCCCTTGGCGCGGGCGGTCCTTATATAGTCCTGGCGAAGCACCTCCAGCATGGAGGTACGCGTCAGCCGCGCGATCACGCCGGTGGCGACCACCGAAAGTGTCAGCGCCGGCAGCACGAGATGATGGATCAGGTCGGGCAGGTCCCCGCCTCCGTAGATTGCGAACATCCCGCTTGCCGGAAACAGCTGAAGCTTCACCGCAAAGGCGAGAATGAGAAGCAGACCGAGCCAGAAGGACGGCGTCGATATGCCGATGAGGACGAGGAAGGTAATAATCTTGTCCGTCCAGCCGAACTGGCGCACGGCAGATACCACACCGGCCAGCAGGCCGAAGATCGAGCAGAGCACGAGCGAGGTGCCGGCAAGGATCATGGTGGCCGAGAAACGCTCCACCACCTCGTCGAGAACGGGGCGGTTGAGCGAATAGGAACGCCCCATGTCGCCCTGCAGGAGATTGCCGAGCCAGATGAAATATTGCTGCGGCAGGCTCTTGTCGAGGCCGAGGTCGCGATTGAGTTTCTCGACGTTTTCAGGCGTCGCGTAGGAGCCGAGGATGGCGGTTGCCGTATCGCCGGGGATCATCGCCATGATGAGGAAGACGATGATCGTCAGCCCGAATAACACGGGGATCGCGGCAATCAGCCGCTTGAGAATATAGCCAGCCAAGGCTCAGGCTCCCGTGAAGGTCATTTAGATAGATGGTGCCTCCGGCAGAGCGATCTCCGCCGGAGGCCGATGTTACGATCGACGGTCTGGCATCAAGGCTTCGCGACTTTCTGAAGCATCAGGAAGAACGACGGCTGAAGCTTGAAGTTTTCGACCCGCGAGGAGGTGACCGCGTTCTGCTTCCAGTTGGCGACGAAAACCCAGGGCGCGTCCTCGTAGACAATTTCCTGCATCTGCTTGTAAAGCTTCGCGCGCTCCGCCTGATCGGTGACCTGACGAGCCTTGTTCAGAAGTTCGTCAACCTTCTCGTTGGCGTAATAGCCGGAGTTGAAGCCGCCCTTGTCGGGGAAAGCCTCGGACCTGAGCGCGAGGAAGGGAAGCGTGTCCGGATCGTTCGTCATCCACGCCATTTCGGCCATGTCGGCCTTGCCTTCCAGGCCCGGATTGACCTTGCCGAGGAAGGTGTTCCACTCGTAGGTCTCGATCTTCACCTTCATGCCCACTGCCTGAAGATCGGCCTGGATGGCCGTGCCCATGGCAACCGGGTCCAGCATGCCCGAACCGCCTTCTGTGACGTAGAAGGTTACTTCCTCGCCGTTGTAGCCGGCTTCCTTCAAGAGCGCCTTCGCCTTTTCCGGATCGTACGCATAGGGTTCGAGCGATTCGTTGTAGGCCCAGGCGAAGGCGGGCGGCGTCGGGCCGGAAGCGACTTCGGCCGTGCCCTGCAGAATGTTTTCGACGAGGGCCGTCTTGTTGATCGCGTAGTTCGCGGCCTGACGAACGGCCTTGTTGGCGAAGGGGCCGTCCTTGGTGTTCAGGATCAGGAACCAGACGTGCGGGCCGGCCTGTTCTTGCACGACGAAACGGTCGTCACCGCGGAACTGCTGCAGGCTGTCCGGCGGCACTTCCACCATCACGTCGAGACCGCCGGAAAGCATTTCGGCAATGCGTGTGTTCGCATCCGTGATCGGGCGGAAGATCACCGCCTCAAGCGGCGCAGCACCGTCCCAATAGGCCTCGTTGCGGGATACGACGACCTTGGCGTTCGCCTCCCACCCCTCGAACTTGTAGGCACCGGTGCCGACGGGATTGCGGCCGAAATCCTTGCCATGCTGCTTGACCGCCTCGGGCGAGACGATGAGACCCGTGGGATAGGCCAGGTTCGACAGGAAGGGCGCATAAGGCTCCGTCAGCTTGAACTCGACGGTGCTTTCGTCAACCGCCGTCACTTCGTCGACCGCGGAGAAGAAGAAGGAAAGCGGGAACGGACCCGTGTCGTGGAACGGGTGGTTCTCGTCCAGCATGCGGTCGAAATTGAACTTCACGGCTTCCGCGTTGAACGGCGTTCCGTCATGGAAGGTCACGCCGTCGCGCAGCTTGAACGTATAGGTCTTGCCATCCTCGGAAATTTCCCAGCTTTCGGCAAGCGACGGCTCCACCTCCAGCGTGCCGTCCTTGTAGCGCACCAGCCCGTCGTAGATGTTCACAAGGATGCGGAAATCGTTGACCGCGGTGACCGCGTGCGGGTCGAGCGATTTTGGCTCCGCGATCTGGCCCACGACCAGAACATTGGGCGGCGTCTGGGCCGCCGCCTGGAATGAGAATGTCATCCACACGGAGGCGATGACAGCAGCCAGCAGGCGTTTCATGGTTTTCTCCCTTGTCTCCCTGGTGAGGCAATTAATGAAAATAATTTGCGCAATAGCAAGTTTTTATCATAATCAATTTTAGGCGGGCGCGGCACGAAAAAAGGGCAACGCCCGGACAAGACATTGGAAATTCAGGTGGAATAATGCCCTCTCTTCGCCCGGCCATCGATGGCGCGCGCTTGCGCAAAACCCTCGACGGGATAAATGCGTTCGGTCACAACCCGCAAACCGGCGGCTATAACCGGCAAGGGTTTTCGGATGCGGATATGGCCGTCAGGCGCTGGTTCGAGGAGGAAGCGCGCACCGACGGCTTCAAGGTGCGCCGCGATGCGGCGGCGAATGTCTTCGTGCGCTACGGGCCGGCGGAAGGCCCTTGCGTAATGAGCGGATCGCATCTCGATACCGTTCCGGAAGGCGGCGCCTTCGATGGCGCGCTTGGGGTCGCAGTCGCATGGGAAGCCTTGCGCGCGATGCGCGATGCGGGCATCACCCCGGCAATAGCCGTCGAGGCCGTGGCGACGGCGGAAGAGGAAGGCCGCTTCGGCGGCATGCTCGGTTCGCAAGCCATCACCGGCAAAGTCACGCGCCAATGGATCGACCAGGCAACGGACGCCACTGGCGAAACTCTAGCCGCTGCGATGCGCGCACAGGGGCTGGACCCTTATGCGGTGCTCGATGCCGCAAGGCCTGCAGGAACCATCAAGGCCTTCGTGGAACTGCACATCGAACAGGGGCCCGTTCTGGAGGCGGGCGGCACGCCGATCGGCATCGCCCATTCCGTTTCGGGCGTAAGCTATATCGCGGCTCGCATGGAAGGTCGCGCCAACCATTCCGGCACGACGCCGATGGACATGCGTGCGGACGCCTTCAGGGGACTTGCCGATGTCGCGGCGGATATTCCGTCTCTGATCGAAACGATCGGCACCGACCAGTCCCGCATCACGATCGGGAAGGTCGACCTGGAACCCAACTTTCCGCACACGATACCGGGCATCGCGGAGTTCACCATCATCATTCGCGACACGGATGAGAGCATCATGCAGGCATTGACGGACGCCGTCAGGGCAAGCATCGAATCGGCAGCGAGACGCCATGGCCTTGGCCACACCGTCGAGACGAAAAGCTGGCTGGCCCCGGTGGCGCTCGACGGCCGACTTGAAAAACTGCTTGGCGAAGAGGCCAAGGCGCTTGGGCTTGCCGCGCAATCCATGCCATCGGGTGCCGGGCATGATGCACAGACCATGCAGTCGCTCTGCCCGTCGGCGCTGGTCTTCGTGCCGAGCCGAAACGGCATCAGCCACGCCCCGGAAGAATGGACCGACTGGGCGGATATCGAAAAGGGCGCACAACTGGTGCTGAACGCCCTTGTCCGGTTGAGCTGCGAGACGAACTGACGCGCCCCAGGCAACGCCTGTTCGAAACGCTGCGTCAGCCTTCAGCCGTTTCCATTTCTCCCGCCTTTTGGGCATCGACACGCCAGCGCCCGACGCCGTCTGCGCCCTTCCCCGCACGCGCGGCGATGCGCCGGCGCGGAACGGTTTCGCCAGTCACGGGATCGATCATGGCAAGAACCGGCCGGCGCCCCGTCTCAATGTCGTAGAGTTCCACGGGCGGCGCCCCTTTGCCGCTTGCATCCCACCTGTCGCCCCACTGCAGCAACGCGATATTTACGAGCCATAGATCCCTGCCCTTATCGCTCAGCACATATTCAAAGCGCGGCGGGCGCTCGTTATATTGCCTGCGCTCGACAAGGCCGTTTGCCTGAAGCGCTTTCAGCCGGTCGGAAAGGGTGTTCGGCGGAATGCCGGTCGATGCCTGGAATTCGTCATAGCGCGAAAGGCCGAGCGACAGGTCACGCAGGATGAGAAAGGCCCAGCGGTCGCCGATTGCCTCAAGCGCGCCGGCGATCGAGCAGGCCATTCCCTTGAAACTTTTTGATCGCATCTTTCACCTCGGAAAGCATCTGCCAAACGCACGGAACAGATCCATCGATCCTTTCACACGCACCTTTCGCAGGATGATGGCCGGCACCATCTTATACTCTCGGTTGAGAATTTTCACCCAAGTGTCGGAATCCGCGAAAACCCGTACGTCAGCCTCACCAAGATGGCCGTTTTTCACGTCGATCGTCCCGTCCTTGACCGTGATCGTCGCTTCGACCTTCTCCTTTCCGGAAAACGTCCAGTGATAGACCGCTGAAAGCCCTTTCGAGCGGCCACGCTGAAATGTGATCGGCAGATAGGCAAGGAACGTCCGCACGTTACCGATCCTTGTCGATCGGCGCACATGTTTCGCCGTTTTGCCCGGAAAGCGCCGCTCGACATGCTTTTCCGCATCCGAACCGGGAAGCACGTAAACCGTTTCCAATTTCTCCGTCAGCGGCTTGACGATCTCCTCGACGTAACCGGGGCGATCCTGAAGAAAGGGATTGGCAACCTCCTCGCCGGCGGGGCAAACGGCGATGCAATAGGCCGCCTTGTAGCCAGGCTTGAAGGAGAGCGACTGCCAGAGCGAAGCCGTCTCGCCATCAGTGAAGCGCTCCCGGTACTGCTTCATGGATTTGGAATCCACGACAGCATCCACCCAGTCCGTGAAATTTCCCAGAAAATCCCGGTAGTTATGGGTGTAGCAGTTCAGGAAGTCGAACTTGCCGTCGGGACTTATCGCGCCGACGGGACACGCGGCAACGCACAACCGGCATTCGAGACAGGGGTTGTATTCGATCGGATGGTCGTAGGCATCGACCTCGGCTTCGATGAGGATCGTCCCCAGAAGCACGAAACTGCCGAACTTCGGATGAATGACGCTGCGGTGAAGGCCGATGTGGCCGAGGCCTGCTTCCACCGCGACGGGCTTATGCGCGACGAGCCAGCCGCGGCCGGGAAGCTGAACTTCCATCGGGAAGGCGGCAACGGCATTGCAGGCCGAAACGCCCGCCTCGTCCAGCGCGCGGACGATCGCCCGCGCCGTCTCGTTCACGTCATCATAGACGGCGTGGAATTCCTGGTTGGCGACGGAACGCGCAGGGGCTCGCACCGGCTCCCGGTTCATGCGCACCATGAAAGAAAGCAGCGTCTTCGCCTTCGGGAACACCTGCTGGATGTAGGGTTCCTGATCGGCGATCGCCTCGCGCCCCACCTCGACAAGACCTACGTCATCCGCCCCGTGCTCAAGCGCAAGCGCCTTCAGCCATTCCGCCTTGACCGCACGCACCGGCTGCGCGGGTGGCGCCTCTTGAAGCTTCAGGATCGTTGGATGCTGTTTTGCGGCCATGTCGCGTCTCCAGTAACTATTATTATAATAGTTACATGCCAATACACATTCACGCAAGCGCTTGCGCGCGGTTGCGCCGGGCTTGAGAATGCCGCGAACGCCGATGCGCCCTTGCCGGGAACGGGCGGCTTCGGGATCTTCTGCCTGAATTTGCCTGGTCGAATTGCAGTACGGATTCACCAGGCCTTCGAGCTCCGCGAGACCTTCAGCCGCACAGCGATATTTACGCCGTCGCCATAAATGCCTACCTCGCCGCGTATCCCGTGCCGAATACCTATCGGGAGTTGCGCCGTGTCGGCGACGGACGGAGCCTTCGCCAGCAGCCCGTCTTCCGTCAGCTTGACGACATGGCATCCTTCGCGCTCAATCGCAGGGTCAGGTCCATCGCGGAATAAAAGCAAAGTCCGAGTTACCGGTTCGACGCCCCTCGTTCGGCGGAAGATGATGACGATGTCGATCAGCGACTACCGACGAAAGCGAGATCTCGCCAAAAGCGGCGAGCCGCGAGGTTCGTCTGGATCGTCGGGTAAAAACCCGATTTTCGTGATCCAGAAGCACGATGCAAGCACGCTGCACTATGACTTCCGCCTGGAGGTGAATGGCGTCCTCAAAAGCTGGGCGGTGCCCAAGGGGCCGTCGACCGACCCATCTGAAAAGCGGCTGGCGATCGAGACCGAAGACCACCCGCTGGAGTACGCCGAATTCGAGGGCACCATCCCCAAGGAGGAATACGGCGGCGGCACCGTGCTGATCTGGGACCGCGGCACCTACGAGAACATCACCCGCAAGGACGGCGACCGCAGGCCGATGGACGAGGCGCTGGCCAGCGGTCATGCGCTTTTCCGGCTGAAAGGCGAAAAGCTTGCGGGCGGATATGCGCTCCAGCGCATCGATGACGACAAGGGGCACTGGCTTCTGGTGAAGATGGATGACGATGAGGCCGACGCCCGCCGCAACCCGGTTTCCACCGAGCCCGAATCCGTCGTCAGCGGCCGGACGCTCGAGGAAATCGCCGATGGCAAAAAGGATAGCTCATGACGGCGAAAGACTTTCCGGCAAAGGCTATCGAGGGCGCGGAGGCCGCGGCTCACCCCGAATGGCGCGCGCCCATGCTTGCGGTTCTGACGGAGGAAAGGTTTTCGAAACCCGACTGGATCTTCGAGCGAAAATTCGACGGAGAACGCATCCTCGTCTTCCGGGAAGGTGAAAATATCCGCCTCCTGACGAGAAACCGCAAGGATGTCTCCGCCACCTATCCCGACCTGGCCGAAGCCCTCACACGTCAGCCCGCGCAGGACTTCGTCGCCGACGGCGAAGTCGTGGCCTTCGAGGGAAAAGTGACGAGCTTCGCGCGCCTCCAGAAGCGCATGCAGATCAAGAATCCGGCGGACGCTCGCGCTTCCGGTATTCCCGTCTTTTTCTACCTGTTCGACCTCCTGCATATCAGTGGGCGTAACGTTGAAGGCCTGCCGCTGCGACGACGCAAACACCTGCTGAAACAGGCCTTGCACTTCCACGACCCGCTTCGCTATACGCCGCACCGGAACGAGGCGGGCGAAAAGTATTTCCGGATGGCCTGCGAGAAAGGCTGGGAAGGAGTGATCGCGAAGCGCGCGGATGCGCCTTACCGCCACGGGCGCTCGCACGACTGGCTGAAGTTCAAATGCGCCAAAGGACAGGAACTTGTCATCGGCGGCTTCACGCCGCCCAAGGGCAAGCGCACCGGATTCGGCGCCCTGCTGCTCGGCTACTATGAGGATGGCATGCTGCGCTACGCCGGCAAGGTCGGCACCGGCTTCGACGATGCCTTCCTTGAAGAATTTCATGAACGCCTTGAAGAGCGGCGGCGCGACACCTCGCCTTTCAAGCCCGCACCCGGCGAAGCCGGCGCCATGTGGGTCCGGCCGGACCTTGTCGCGGAAATCGGTTTCACCGAATGGACGGATCACGGCAAGCTGCGCCACCCCCGCTTTCTGGGATTGCGGAGGGACAAGGCGGCCGAAGATGTGGTCAGGGAGAGACCATCTTGACCGCCAAGGCCTACGAGCTCGACGGACACAGCGTCGAGGTTTCGAACCCCGACAAGGTGCTGTTTCCCGAAGACGGGATCACGAAGAGCGGTCTCGCCGACTATTACGCCCGCATCGCGAAGATCGCCCTGCCGCATTACCGCGACCGTCCGCTGACGATGCAGCGCTTTCCCGACGGGATCGCGGAGGATGGCTTCTTCCAGAAGCATGCGCCCGAATATTTCCCGGACTGGATCGACCGCGCGGAGATAGCCAAGGAAGACGGAACGGTGCGTCATGTGCTGGCGCATTCCGCCGCCGCGCTGGTATATCTGGCGGATCAGGGCTGTATCACACCGCATCTCGGCGTGGCCCGCGCGGACCGGCCCGAGCGGCCTGACCGGCTTGTCTTCGACCTCGATCCCCCGGACGACGATTTTTCCAGGGTTCAGGAGGTAGCGGGCGCCATTCGAGACAGGCTCGACGCGGGAAAGATCACGAGTTTCGTTCAGACCACGGGATCGCGCGGCCTCCATATTGTGGTCGCACTACGCCGGACGGCCGGATTCGACCCGCTGAGGCGGTTCATGCGAGGCTTCGCCGAAAGCGTGGCACGGGCCCTTCCCGATCTCGCCACGACGCAACAGCGAAAGGCGCAACGCGGCGACCGGGTTTTGATCGACACGTTCCGCACAGCCTACGGCCAGACATTCGTGGCACCCTATGCGGTGCGCGCAAGGCCGGGCGCACCCGTGGCGACGCCTGTGGAGTGGGACGAAGCGCTTTCAGCGGACATGTCGCCGCGAAAATATAACCTCAAGACCATCTTCCGCCGGCTCGGCCAGACAGAAGACCCCTGGCACGACATAGACGATCACGCGGTCGACGCCCGCAGCCTTGCAGGCTAGCCGTAGCGTGACATCACGCGAACTCGGAAACGGCGTAGCACTACCGATTCATATTGCGTGAATTCACATTGCGGAAAATTCCCATCCGGATATCCGCTATCCATCCTCGTTCCGGCTTTTCGGCGCAGATGACACCTTGCACAACGTTTGACAAGTTGTCGCGTGCCCGTGCAGGGCTCTGCCCGGTCCGCCGGAAGAGGCGTTCCCTTTCAAGGTCCTGCAATGCCGAGATCAGCGGTTTCCACCGCATCTTTTCGGGACGCAGCGAATGAAGGTTCTTTAAACCGGCAACTTGCCGGCAGGAATGCGTTTTCGGGAAAATGGCGGAGAGAGAGGGATTCGAACCCTCGGAACGCTTGCGCGCTCAACGGTTTTCGAGACCGCCCCGTTCGACCACTCCGGCACCTCTCCGCATTGGGCTGTACTTGGCCTCAGGTGGCGCGGAACATAGCCAAGCGGATTGCACTTAACAAGGGGGGTGGCAACGGTTTTCCGCAGGGGTGGAAAAGCCCCGCCGAAGTGCGAATTCATCCACTGCCAAACGATGGCGCTTGCTTAGTGCGGACCTCCCGCAAACGGGGGGCGGTACGCGGCGCTGAAAGCGCATCACGGCACGATCGAGCGATGATGGCAGCAACTCTAACGAAATTGGCACGATATGCCGCCCTCATCGATTGACTTTGCCACGCCAATCCGTATAGTCCACGCGCTTCGTTGAGGGAACGGTTCCTTCCACGTCGTAATCCGAGGCTCTCCAACCCTTCGTCGATGCAGACGCGCCCGCCTTTGCGGGGGTCTTGCATTTGAGGGGCATCCCGGCCGCAAACCGCGGCGCGGCAAGAACGCCCGGGCAGAAAAACAGGCCCGGTACCGACAAGTCCCGGCCCGCGCGAAATCGAAGCGCGGCAAGGGCGCCGAAGGATACGAACGAAGCCGGTCCGGCAATCCGCCGGGCAAGCGGAAAAACGAAAAGAAGGACGTGCGAGACATGTTCGCAGTGATCAAGACCGGCGGCAAGCAATACACCGTTGCCGCAGACGACCTCCTGAAGGTCGAGAAGATGCCGGCGGAAGCCGGCGATTCCGTCGTTTTCGACGAAGTCCTCATGGTCGGCAACGGCGCTGACACCACGATCGGTTCCCCGACCGTCGACGGCGCGACCGTCGTCGCTGAAGTCGTGGAACAGGGACGCAACCGCAAGATCATCGTCTTCAAGAAGCGTCGTCGCCAGAATTCGCGCCGCCGCAACGGCCATCGCCAGGCTTTCACGCTCGTCAAGATCACCGACATCCTGACGGACGGCGCCAAGCCGGCGGCCAAGGCCAAGGCGAAGAAGGCCGAGCCGAAAAAGGCCGAGGCCGAGAAGGAAGACAAGAAGCCGGCTGCGGCGAAGGAAGAGAAGGCAGAGGCCGAACTTCCGGTCCTCTTCACCGCGCCGGAAGGCGAAAAGGACGATCTGAAGAAGATCGGCGGCGTCGGACCGGTTCTCGAAGGCAAGCTGAACGCGCTCGGCATCACGACCTATGCGCAGATCGCCGCCTTCACGGCCGATGACATCGCCCGCGTCGACGAGGCCCTGAGCTTCAAGGGCCGCATCGAGCGCGAAAACTGGATCGATCAGGCCAAGGAGCTGGCAGGCAAGTAATTGCTTGCGCCCTTGAGAGCCTGAACTGAAGAAATCGGACGAGGAGTTTCGTCATGGCACATAAAAAAGCAGGTGGTTCGTCCCGCAACGGCCGCGATTCCGCAGGCCGCCGCCTCGGCGTCAAGAAATACGGCGGCGAGCACGTGATTCCGGGCAACATCATCGCCCGCCAGCGCGGCACGAAGTGGCATCCGGGAACGGGCGTCGGCATGGGCAAGGATCACACGATCTTCGCCACGGTGGAGGGCAAGGTGGCCTTCCAGCAGAAAACGAATGGCCGAATCTTTATCAACGTACTCCCGGTAATGGCAGCCGCGGAGTAACGCCGACGTGTCCTTTGAAACCGCCGGCGTCTCATCGACCCGGACGGTTTTGAAAACCGGCGCGATCCAGAGAGATCAAGGGGAGATGGGACGCCATCTCCCCTTTTTCTTTTAGCCATCCGCCGGGAGGACAAAATGGTTGCCGATCTGAAGGAAGACAGTGAGGAAAGAAGTCCGGATGCGGCCTTGACGCCGCAGGAAACCGGGCGCCTGTGCCTTGACATGCCG
Organism: Stappia sediminis; assembly: GCF_009826895.1. Classification (GTDB taxonomy): domain Bacteria; phylum Pseudomonadota; class Alphaproteobacteria; order Rhizobiales; family Stappiaceae; genus Hongsoonwoonella; species Hongsoonwoonella sediminis. The sequence continues at coordinate 188,584 of NZ_WUMV01000008.1, forward strand.
CGCAACGACGATCTCGCCGATATCGTCTATCTGGCCAACAACCGGAAGATCGCCTCGATGCTGGCGACCATGCCGCATCCCTTTGGCCTCGACGACGCGCGCGAAATGGTGGCGCGTTCGCAGAGCAACGGTCCGCGGTGGGCAAAATTCGCCGTCAGGCTGAAATCGACCGGCCGTTTCATCGGAGCCGCCGGCTTCGGCGCGTTCGAGGAGACGGGGGAGTACCACCTCGGCTATTGGATCGGCGAGCCGTTCCAGGGCAAGGGATATGCGACGGAAGCAGCCCAAACGCTGATCGATCACGTTTTCACTAAAACGCCGGTTTCCCGGCTTGAAGGCGCGATCCGGATCGTCAACCCAAGCTCGCGTCGGGTTCTGGTGAAATGCGGCTTCCAGTATCGCGACCAGAGCATGATCCAGTCGCGGGCAGCGGGCGGCGCCGTCTCGGTCGAGCGTTTCTACCTGGAACGCAGCACCTGGGAAGCCCTGAAGAAGTGGGCTCGCGCATCGTGAGGTTGCCGGAACTCATGGCCCGTGACCTCGTTTTGCGCCCCCCTTCCGAAGTGGATGCCGAGGCGATAGAACGCCTTGGCAGGCGCGACCTCGAGGTCGCCCGATCCAGGAAGATGGCTGAGAAGATTGGCTTCATCTCCATGAGCCGGTGTAGAAGATATTCGAAGGCCCGAGACGAAGTGATCTGGAAACTTACGACGCGCCTTGAAGGCAATGAATTTGATAAGAGATATGCATCATGACGGATATTTTAAGGACTGCGCGATTGACCCTGCGCACCCCGGACGAGAGCGATATCGACCGGTTGGTGGAACTGGCAGGTGACTTCGAAGTGTCGAAGATGCTGGCCGTCGTGCCGCACCCTTACGAGCGGCGCCACGCCGTCGAATGGCTTGCGCACATCCGAGCGACCGACGGAAAGGACGAGCAGGCTTTCGCGATCGACGACAGAACCGGCCTCATCGGCGCCGTATCGTTTGGGAAGTTGCGGGAGACACCCCGGATCGGCTATTGGCTTGGCCGGCCTTTCTGGGGCCGGGGCTATATGAGCGAAGCGGCGCATGCGGCACTGACTTGGCTGTTTTCGAGCTTCGACACGGACGCGGTGGAAGCGGAGGCCATGACGGAAAATCCGGCCTCTTTAGCAGTGCTGCGCAAACTCGGCTTTGAAGAGACGGCCAGCGGAAGCTGCGCCTCGCAAGCCAGGGGCGGCGCGATGCCTTCGCTCGTGCTTCGCCTTGAACGAAACACCTTCCTGACGACGACGCAAGAAGCGACCGAGCGGGAAACGGAAAAAGAGCTGGTGGAATGAAGTTTCTCGATCAGGCGAAAATCTATGTGCGTTCCGGCGACGGCGGTGCCGGATGCGTTTCCTTTCGCCGTGAGAAATATATCGAGTTCGGCGGACCGGACGGCGGCGACGGCGGGCGCGGCGGCGATGTGTGGGTCGAATGCGTCGAGGGGCTGAATACCCTGATCGACTATCGCTACCATCAGCACTTCAAGGCGAATACCGGCACGCATGGCATGGGCCGCAACCGCACAGGGGGCAAGGGCGAGGACGTGGTCTTGCGCGTTCCCGTCGGCACCGAAATCCTGGAAGAGGACAACGAAACGCCGATCGCGGACCTGACGACGCCCGGCCAGCGTTTCCTGCTTTTGAAGGGCGGCAATGGCGGTTTCGGCAATTCGCATTTCAAATCCTCGACGAACCAGGCGCCGCGCCATGCCAATCCCGGGCTTTCCGGCGAGGAAAAATGGATCTGGCTCAGGCTGAAACTCATCGCCGATGCTGGCCTTGTGGGGCTTCCCAATGCCGGAAAATCCACCTTTCTTGCCGCTGTTTCCGCCGCCAAACCGAAGATCGCCGATTATCCTTTCACCACGCTGCACCCCAATCTCGGCGTCGTGGAGATCGACGGGCGGGGCTTCGTTCTGGCCGACATTCCGGGCCTCATAGAAGGCGCGCATGACGGTGTGGGGTTAGGTGACCGTTTTCTCGGTCATGTGGAGCGCACGCGCGTGCTCCTGCATCTCGTCGACGGAACGGACGAAGACCCGGGGCACGCCTACAAGGTCGTGCGCGGCGAACTGGAGGCCTATGGCCACGGGCTGACAGACAAGCCGGAAATCGTCGCCCTATCCAAGGCCGACGCGCTGACGCCGGAAGTCCGGGAGGAAAAGGCTAAGGCGCTGGAAGCAGCCTGCGGGCAGAAGCCCGTCGTGCTTTCCTCCGCCAGCCGCGAGAACATCGACCGGACGTTGCGCATGATGGTCCGCGCGATCGACCGCGACAAGGAGGTGGAGGCAAATCAGGTTCCCTCCAAATCCGAAGAGCCCTGGCGGCCTTGAGGCGTGACGGCATGACCACGACCGCCACTCCCATGCATCTTGCCGATTTCAGGCGCATCGTCGTGAAGATCGGCTCGTCGCTTCTGGTCGACAACGGCCGTCTCAAGCGCGAATGGCTGGAATCCCTTGCCGACGATCTTCAAGAGCTGTCCCGGGGAGGCGCCGAAATCGTCGTCGTTTCGTCCGGTTCCATCGCACTCGGGCGAGGCGTCCTCCGCCTGCCCAAGGGGCCGCTGAAACTTGAACAGGCCCAGGCGGCGGCCTCCGTCGGGCAGATTTCGCTGTCGCGCGCCTATTCCGAAAGCCTCGGCACACGCGGGATGACGGCCGGCCAGATCCTGCTCACCCTGGGCGATACGGAAGAACGACGGCGCTACCTCAACGCGCGCGAAACCATTTCGACGCTTTTGAAATTCGGCGCAATCCCGATCGTAAACGAGAACGACACCGTGGCGACTTCGGAAATCCGCTACGGCGACAACGACCGGCTTGCCGCGCGCGTCGCAACGATGGTGAGTGCCGAGTGCCTCGTGCTGCTGTCCGATGTCGACGGGCTTTACACCGCCCCGCCGGCAAGCGACCCGGATGCATTGTTCATTCCCGTCGTACCGGTCGTCACCGAAGAAATCGAAGCCATGGCGGGCTCCGCCGGGTCCGAACTGTCGCGCGGCGGCATGAAGACGAAGATCGAGGCCGCCAAGATCGCCACCTCGGCGGGCACGGTGATGGCGATTGCGAGCGGTAAACGCCTGAACCCTTTGACCGCGATCGACAATGATGCCCGCGCGACATGGTTTCTCGCCTCCTCCACCCCCGGTTCGGCCCGCAAGGCCTGGATCGGAGGGCATCTGGAGACACGCGGCACGCTACACCTCGATGCAGGTGCCGTACGTGCTCTTTTGGGCGGCAAGAGCCTGCTGCCGGCTGGTGTGAAAGCGATTGACGGCGATTTTTCGCGGGGCGACGCCGTGCGCCTCATGGATGATGCGGGACGTCTCATCGGGCGCGGGCTCGTTGCCTATGACTTTCCGGAAGCAAGCCTGATCCTGGGCCGCAACAGCCGCGAGATCGAGACGATCCTGGGCTATGCCGGTCGCGCGGAGATGATCCACCGGGACGATCTGGTGCTTGACGGCGCGGCCGCGGAAAGAAACATGTAAGCCATAAAAGAACGATACGAGAATTTTGCGGGATGAAAGCGATGTTGCAGGAAGCGGTGGCCGGTGAGGCCGATATCGAAGAGCTGATGCTGGAAATGGGCGCCAATGCGCGCGCGGCCGCACGAAAGCTCGCGACGGCGCCAACCGCGGCCAAGAATGCGGCACTCAAGGCCATGGCGGAAAGCCTGCGCGTCCGCACGCCCGAAATTCTTTCCGCCAACGCGCAGGACATCGCCGCGATGAAGGCGAACGGCCAGACATCGGCCTATCTCGACCGCGGCACGCTCAGCGTAGAGCGGATCGAGGCGATAGCCGCAAGCCTGGAGGCGATCGCCGAACTCGACGATCCGGTCGGCAAGGTCGTCGATTCCTGGGATCGCCCGAACGGACTGAAAATCGAGCGGGTCAGAACCCCGCTCGGCGTGATCGGCATCATCTACGAAAGCCGTCCGAACGTAACGGCCGATGCAGGCGCGCTTTGCCTGAAAGCCGGAAACGCCGCCATTTTGCGCGGCGGGTCGGACACCATACGCTCCAACATGGCCATTCACGCAAGCCTTGTGGAAGGGCTGAAGGCCGCGGGCCTGCCGGAGACGGCGATCCAGTTCGTGCCCGTTACAGATCGCGCGGCTGTGGGCGAACTGCTGAAAGGCCTGAGCGGGCAGGTCGACGTGATCGTGCCGCGCGGCGGACGGAGCCTTGTCGAGCGCGTGCAGACCGAAGCCCGGGTGCCGGTATTCGCGCATCTTGAGGGAATCTGCCATCTTTTCGTCGACCGGTCCGCGGATGTGGGCATGGCGGTGGATGTGGTGACCAACGCCAAGATGCGGCGCACGGGCATATGCGGCGCGCTGGAAACGCTGCTCGTCGACCGCGCGGTTGCCGATACCCATCTGGTGCCGATCCTGCGCGCGCTGGAGCAAAAGGGCTGCGAAATTCGCGGCGAGGAGAAAGTAAAAACGTACTTTCCGGACGCCAAACCGGCCGAAGAAAAAGACTGGCATAGCGAATATCTCGACGCGATCCTGTCGGTGAAGATCGTGGACGGTATCGACGAGGCGATCGATCATATCGAGACCTACGGGTCGCATCACACCGACGGCATCATCGCCGAGGATCCAGCCGCCGTGGAGAAGTTTTTCAACGAAGTCGATTCCGCGATCCTCGTTCACAACGCCTCGACGCAGTTCGCCGACGGCGGCGAATTCGGCATGGGCGCGGAGATCGGCATCGCAACGGGGCGGATGCATGCGCGCGGCCCCGTCGGACTGGAACAGCTGACGAGCTTCAAGTACCAGGTGCGCGGCTCCGGCCAGACGCGGCCGTGACGGGCAGGCAATGACAGCCGGCCCTCTCGCAGCATTGCCGCCGGACTGGATGCGGCTGCCCCACGCCGAGCCCGGCAACCGCATCGGCCTGTTCGGCGGTTCGTTCAATCCGCCGCATTCCGGGCACAGGACGGTTGCCGAAACGGCGCTGAAACGCTGCGATCTAGATCAGGTTTGGTGGCTGGTCACGCCCGGCAACCCGCTGAAGGAACACGGCGGGCTCGCGCCGCTTGAAGAGCGGGTGGACGCGGTGAGGAAACTGGCCCGCCACCCGCGCATGAAGGTGACCGCCTTCGAAGCGCTGATCGGCACCACCTATTCCGCCAGGCTGGTCGCAAGATTGCTGGAGATCCGGCCACGGCTCCGGTTCGCCTGGATCATGGGCGCCGACAACCTGATGACCTTTCATCGCTGGCAGTCCTGGCGCTCCATCCTTGAGAACGTGCCTTTGATCGTCGTGGATCGCCCCGATGCCTCATTCGCCCCGCTGAAATCCGTTGCGGCAAACGCATATGCGCCGTACCGCTGGGACGAGAGCCGCGCCACGACCCTTGCCGGCATTGCCCCACCGGCCTGGACTTTCCTGCACACCCGGCTCGACGATACGTCATCAACAGCATTGCGGGCGCAGCGTTGCGGGCATGCGACAGTCGTTCGCCAATAACGCTCGAAAACGCATCCCGAGCCAAATCCTGACGCCTAGGCAACGGCGCGCGTCTTGAAAATGTCAAGGCGGATCGCTTATCTTTATAGCAGTTCGATCCGGCTTCGAGCGCGCGATGTCAGCTCGCCGATGCCGCCTCGGACTTTCGGAAACGCGGGCTGGTCCGCGTTATCCTCGACTTGGAGCGCTTTCCACGAAAGCGGCATCGCTTTCGTGACAAGAAATCGCTCCAGGATCAATGGTTTGAGCATATCCTTGTCGCGAAATCCGGTTCTGATTTCGCGGGATATGCTCTAGACGAAGGGCTATACGTCTGAGCATGACCTTTGAATCCGAGAGGGCCGTGGCGTCCTCTCACCAGGATGAAGCGATTTCCGTTGCTAAGCGCGGCAATCTGCTCGATATCGTCCTCGCCAGTCTCGAAGACTCCAAGTCCGAGGACACCGTTTCCATCGACATCACCGGAAAGTCAGCGATCGCCGATCATATGGTGGTCACCTCGGGCCGTTCTCACCGGCACGTGGGCGCCATCGCCGATCATCTTTTGCGCGATCTCAAGGACTCCGGCCATGGTGCGGCGCGGGTCGAAGGGCTTTCGGCTTGCGACTGGGTGCTGATCGACGCCGGCGATGTGGTGATCCACATTTTCCGGCCGGAAGTACGCGGCTTCTACAACATCGAGAAGATGTGGGCCGCCGACATACCGGCGACACCCAGGCTATCGGGCTGAAGCACGCCTGACGGGCAATATCGTATTCAGGGACCGGAATTTTCCGGCATCAGGCCGTGCGTGTGTTGTTTGCCTCCATCGGGCGGCTGAAAGCCGGCGCCGAAAGGCAGCTTTTCGACAGATACCAGGAGCGGATCGCAAAGGCCGGCCGCGCGCTTGGAATAACATCCGCTGACGAGATAGAGATCGCGGAAGACCGTTCGCCGCGCGCGCAAGAGCGCAAGGCCAATGAAGCGCGCGCGCTAATGAAAGCCCTGCCTGCAGGCAGCATCGTCATCGCGCTCGACGAAAACGGCAGGACCTTCACGAGCGAGGATTTCGCCGCCCGGTTCGAAAGCTGGAAGGACAGCGGCGCGCCGGCAATCGCCTTCCTGACGGGCGGCCCGGACGGGCATGGTGACGAAGTGTTGAACGCCGCGGATCTGAAGCTCGCTTTCGGGCCGATGACCTGGCCGCACCAGATCGTGCGCAGCCTTGCCGCTGAACAGGTCTACCGCGCGATCACGATTTTGAGCGGCCATCCCTATCATCGTCCATGATACTGCTTATTGGCTCGGGATAACCCTCGACACGCCTGTATTCTGCCTCATTTGTAAACTAGCGGTCGATCTGTCGATGAGACCTCGGCACGCATGGTCGCTATGGTTGACGATTCATTAACGTGACGAGGCCATCCTGAGGGAAACGGACAGGCGAAATGACGGTGCAGGAAAAGCACCCGGCCACGGTTTCGGCCTGCTCGCAAGTTTCTCAAGGGGTGTGTATGCGCAAAGGGTCAACCCGGGCTCGGGACGCCGTGGCGGCTTTCTTTTTGAGCGCGGGCCTCCTTTTCGGCGCACCTTCCGCATTCGGGCAGGATGCGGTCGGATTTTCGGCGAATGCGCCGGGCGAAGGCGGCGAAGCGGACGCCCTGGACAGGCGCATTGCCGAGCGCGAAGAGGAACTGGGCGCGCTGACGCAGGATATCGAGCTGTCGGCCGAAAGGCAGGCGGCTATCGCCCGCGAGATCCGCTCGATCGACCGGGACAGGGAGGCGCTCAACGTCGACCTTTTGCGCACGGCGCAGCGGGTCAAGGGCCTTGAGGAGCAGTTGGCGGCAACCGAGGCGCGCCTCGGCCGCCTGGTGAGGAACGAGGAAACCGTGCTGGCTTCGCTGAGAGAACGGCAGGGCGTTTTGACGGAGGTGCTTTCCGCGCTGCAGCGGATCGGCCAGCGTCCGCCGCCTGCGCTCGCGGTAAGGCCTGAAGACGCGATCGGCGCCGTGCGCGGCGCTTTGCTGCTCAACGCGGTAATGCCGGAAATTCACATCGAGACGCAGGCGCTTTCGAGCGACCTGAAGGAATTGCGCCGGCTGAAGATATCGATCGCGGCCGAGCGGGACCGGCTTGGAACCGACGCCGAGCGCCTTGCCGAAGAACGCAAGCGCGTGGAGCTTATTCTGGCGTCCAAGAAGGACCAGCGCGCCAAAAGCCAGGCCGAGCTTGAAGCCGAGCGCGGCCGAGCGGCCGAACTGGCGGAAAAGGCAACGTCGCTGAAGGCTTTGATCGCCTCGATCGAAGAAGAGATCGAAAGCGCGCGCAAGGCGGCGGAAGAAGCACGCGCCGCGGAAGCGGCGCGCGCGAAAGCCGGCGATACGGAAACCGCGGCCGCCCCCTTTGCCGATCCAGGCAGGCTGGCGCCCGCTGTCGCATTTGTGAACACGAAGGCGAACCTGCCGCTTCCGGTGACCGGTTCCCTTCTCAGAAGCTTTGGCGAAGACGACGGATTCGGCGGTTTGACCGAAGGCCAGTCCATAGCCACCCGTTCGGGCGCACAGGTAACGGCACCGACGGATGGCTGGGTGGTCTATGCCGGACCGTTCCGCTCTTACGGCCAGCTCTTGATCCTTAACGCCGGCGACGGGTATCATATCCTGCTTGCCGGTTTGGGGCGTATCGACGTGGAGTTGGGTCAGTTCGTTCTCGCCGGAGAACCCGTGGCGGAAATGGGATCAACGCAATTGGCAAGCGCAGCAACGCTTGACCTTGCAGCGACTCAGCCCGTCCTCTACGTTGAATTCAGAAAAGACGGCATCGCGATCGATCCATCTCCGTGGTGGGATCGAGCCGAAGATGAGAAGGTTCGCGGATGATTCGGAAAGTCTCACTACTCCTGGTTGGCGTCGTCATGGGCGCAACTGCCGTGACGACGTTGTCGCAGGTCCCGGTTCGGGTCAGCGGTGTCGCCAATGCCGCAGCATCCGATACCTACAGGCAGCTCAACCTCTTCGGAGATGTGTTCGAGCGCGTCCGATCCGACTACGTCGAGACGCCGGACGACGCGAAACTGATCGAGTCCGCGATCAACGGAATGCTGTCGTCGCTCGATCCGCATTCCAGCTACCTGTCGCCCAAGAATTTCCGCGACATGCAGGTGCAGACCCGCGGCGAATTCGGCGGCCTCGGCATCGAGGTCACCATGGAAGACGGGCTCGTCAAGGTCGTCACGCCCATCGACGATACGCCCGCCTTCAAGGCCGGCGTGCTTGCCGGCGACCTGATCACCCACCTTGACGGCGAGCAGGTTCAGGGCCTGACGCTCAACGAGGCGGTCGAGCGCATGCGCGGCGCAGTGGGCACGGAAATCGAGATCACGGTTCGCCGAGAAGGCTCGGACGAGCCGAGGAAATTCACGATCAAGCGGGACGTCATTCGCATCAAATCCGTGCGCTACCGCGAAGAGGAAGACGTCGGTTACATCCGCGTCACTCAGTTCAACGAACAGACGTTCGACGGATTGCGCGACGGCATCGATTCGCTGACCAAATCGATCGGCAGCGACAAGCTCAAGGGCTTCGTGCTCGACCTGCGCAACAACCCGGGCGGCCTGCTGGATCAGGCGATCGCCGTTTCCGACGCCTTCCTGGACCGTGGCGAGATCGTCTCGACGCGTGGCCGCAACAGCGAGGAAACGCAACGCTACAACGCGCGTTCCGGCGATCTCGTCAAAGGCGTTCCGGTGATCGTGCTGGTCAACGGCGGTTCGGCGTCCGCTTCGGAAATCGTGGCCGGCGCGCTGCAGGACCACCGCCGGGCGACCATTCTCGGAACCCGCTCCTTCGGCAAGGGGTCCGTGCAGACGATCATCCCGCTCGGCGCGAACGGCGCAATTCGCCTGACCACGGCGCGCTATTACACGCCTTCCGGTACGTCCATCCAGGCAAAAGGCATCGGACCCGACATCGAAGTCCTCCAGGAACTGCCCGACGAACTGAAGGGCAAGGCCGAGACCAAGGGCGAAGCGGGCTTGCGCGGCCACCTGGAAGCAGAGGACGGCGAGGAAAACGAAGGCTCCGGCAGCCAGGCCTATGTTCCCGCCGATCCGAAGGACGATACGCAGCTGAAGCTCGCCCTCGACCTGTTGCGGGGCATCCAGGTTCACAGCGCCTTCCCGCCGACCGGCGACCAGAAGGCATCCATTCCCAACTGATCGGCCAAGTCGCGAGTAGCCGGTTCGAACATCAACGATCGAGTCCTGCCGGGCCATTGAGGGAGTGGCCCGGCGATGCGGCAAAGGCGGTTTGACCGAATATGAACTCGAATGATCTGTCCGCTCCCCTCGGACTGGGCAAGCGCAAGGTTCTGCGTCTGCCTTTCGGCCTTGTCGGGGCCGGCCTTCTCGTCATCCTGATCACGACCGCGCTTGTCTGGATCGGCGTGGTGGACGACCCGCTCGGCGGAGAGCCGACGGCGGTTGTCCGCCTCGAACGGTCGCTGGAGGGCCTTTCGGCGCGGGACATCGCCGTCGTCGGGATCGAGCCCGAAGTGAAGGACGGCTCCTCTACGGCATCCGAAGGCGGTGCGGGCGGAGCGGAAAGGCCGCTCGGACCCAGGTTCGAACCGAATCCCGACGAAACGGAGACCCTTGCAGCGGGCGTTGCTCCGCCAATCCCCTCAAGCCTGTCGATCAGAGCCGATTCGCGCGTCACGGAGCCCGGCCCCTACGGCCCGCTTCCCGCCGTTTCGACCGATGGCCTGCGCCCGCTCGATCTTTATGCCCGCCCTGCCGACAACTCGTTCCCCAACGTACCGAAGATCGCGATCATCGTCGGCGGGCTTGGCTTGTCGCAAACGACGACGCAAATGGCGGTCGAACAGTTGCCGCCGGAAACGACGTTCGCCTTCGCGCCGTACGGGTCGAGCCTCGACCGCTGGATGCAGCGAGCCCGGCAGGAGGGCCACGAGATGCTGCTTCAGCTTCCTCTCGAGCCTTTCGACTACCCCGACAACGACCCCGGCCCGCATACGCTTCTCGTCAGCCTGAAGAGCGACCAGATGCGCGACCGCCTCGCGTGGCTGCTGTCCCGCCTGACCAACTATGTCGGCGTGATCAACTATACCGGAGCCCGGTTCACCTCCGATGAGGCGGCGCTGCAAGGCCTCTTGTCCGAGATAACGGATCGCGGGCTGATGTATGTGGATGACGGATCGTCCTCGCGCAGCGTCGCGACCGCCGCCGCAAGCGGCGAACACACGCCGTTCTCGAAAGTGGACATCGTGCTCGACGAAGTGCCGAAGGCCGACGAGATAACCGCGCGCCTGTTGCAGCTTGAAGGTGTCGCAAGGGCGCAGGGCATGGCCGTGGGAGGGGCCTCCGCTCTGCCGGTGACGATCGAGCAGATCGAGGAATGGTCGAAGACGCTGGAAGAGCGCGGCCTGCAGCTCATCCCCGTCAGCGCCTCTATCGACCGAGCGGTGGGGAACTGAGCCCTTTACATGATTGACGTGGAGACCCTTCCCTACCGCCCTTGCGTCGGCGTCATGCTCCTGAACCAGAAAGGTCTCGTCTGGATCGGGAAACGCGTGCCCGAACACGACGCGGAACCCGAACACGCCTGGCAGATGCCGCAAGGCGGCATCGACCCGGGCGAGGACCCGCTGCTGGCAGCCAGACGCGAGCTTTACGAGGAAACGGCGATACGCTCCGTCGAGCCGATCGCCGAGGCTCCAGAATGGTTCGCCTACGATTTTCCGCCGCAGGTGCTGGAGCGCACGCGCAAGGGAAAATACCGGGGCCAGGCGCAGAAGTGGTATGCCTTCCGCTTCACGGGCGATGAGGCCGAGATCGATATCCTCTCCCCGCCGCACGGACATGAGCGGGAATTCTGCGACTGGCGCTGGGAAAAGGCGTCCAGGCTGTGCGATCTGGTGATCCCCTTCAAGCGGGACGTGTACCAGCGCGTCGTCTCGGCGTTCGCGGATTTGACGTCCTGACCGGATAGCTCCCTATCAAGCCATATACCGGTGACACTGCCGCCACTTCCTCATAAATTCGCGGACAAGCAATGCAAAAGCATTCGTATATCCGGGAGGACGCTTATGGATTTCGGCTCGGCCCTGAAGAGCAAGCGCATTTTGATCACCGGCGCTTCGAGCGGCCTCGGCATGCATTTCGCCCGCCTCGCCGCCCGCCAGGGCGCGAAAGTCGCCGTTGCCGCCAGGCGGCGCGAGCGCCTTGAAGACCTTGCCGGAGAACTCCTGACGCTCGGCGCGGAACGCTCGCTCGCCTGCACTCTGGACGTTTCCGACGAGGCGTCGATCAACGCCTGCATCGATGAGGTGGCCAACGCCTTCGACGGACTGGACGTGCTCGTCAACAACGCCGGCACGGCGAGCGGGGGAGCCGCGCTCGACCAGACGGCGGGAGACTTCGATCAGGTCATCGACGTCAACCTGCGCGGCGTGTGGCTGCTCTCCGTTGCCGCGGGCCGGCACTGGCGCGATACCGGCACGCCGGGCGCGATCGTCAACATCGCCTCCATCCTCGGCGAGCGCGTCGCCAAGGGCGTGGCGCCCTATGCGATCTCCAAGGCGGGCGTCGTCCAGATGACCAAGGTGCTGGCGCTTGAGCTTTCGCGCTACGATGTGCGCGTAAACGCGATCGCACCGGGCTATTTCGAGACGGAGATCAACGCCGGCTTTTTCGACACTCCGCAGGGAGAGGCCATGATCAAGCGTATCCCCATGCGCCGGATCGGCAACCCGGAAGAGCTCGACGGGCCCTTCATCCTGCTTTCGAGCGACGCCTCGCGCTATATGACCGGCGCCGTCATCCCCGTCGACGGCGGCCACCTGGTATCCTCACTCTGAAGACCCCGGAGCTTCGCTTATGGATTTCACGCTCGACCCGCGCCACGACGAGCTTCGCCTCAAGGTTCGCGAATTCGTCGATGAGCATATCCTGCCGCTGGAAAGCGACCCGGCGAACTACAACGAATTCGAAAACATCCGCATGAGCTTGCGCGACGAGCTGAGGCAAAAGGCGAAGGATGCCGGCCTCTGGGCACCGCAGATGCCGCGCGAGCGTGGCGGCCTTGGCCTGCCGATGGTGGGACAGGCGGTGTTCTACGAAGAGGCGAACCGCTCGATCTTCGGGCCGTCCGCCTTCAACTGCGCCGCCCCCGACGACGGCAACATGCGCGTGCTCGAGACTGTCGGCACGCAAGCTCAGAAGGACGCATGGCTGCAGCCGATCGTGGACGGCAAGGTGAATTCAAGCTTCGTGATGACCGAGCCGCACCCCGGCGGCGGGTCGGACCCCGGCATGATCGCAACCCGCGCCGAGCGCGATGGCGACGCGTGGCGCATCCACGGCCACAAGTGGTTCATCTCCGGAGCGGCGGTCGCCCGGCATTTCATCCTGATCGCGCGCACGGATCCGAACCCCGAGGAAAAGCGCCGGCACCTGTCGGCCTTTCTCTTCCACGCAGACCAGCCGGGTTGGCGCATCGTCAGGCGCATCGACAACATGGGCCCCGACGAGCACGGCGGCGTATGCGAGCTGGAGTTCGACGGCCTGACGATCCCGGATGAAAACCGGCTGATGGAAGTGGGCGACGGCCTGAAGCTCACGCAGATCAGGCTCGGCCCCGCACGCCTGACCCACTGCATGCGCTGGCTCGGCCTCGCAAAGCGCTGCATGGAAATCGCCCAGGAGTACGTCTCGCGGCGCGAAGGCTTCGGCATACGCCTTGCCGACCGGGAATCGGTGCAGCTGAAGCTTGGCGAAGTGGCGCACGATATCCAGATCGGCCGTCTTCTGGTGATGAACGCGGCATGGAAGCTCGACCAGGGCGACAGGGCGCGCACGGAGGTTTCCTCGGCCAAGATCCACGTAGCCGACACGCTGCACAAGGCCGTCGACACAGCCTTGCAGCTTAACGGCGCGCGCGGATACTCCAAGGATACGATCCTCGAATGGGTCTACCGCTACGCCCGCTGCGCAAGGCTCGTCGACGGTGCATCGGAAGTGCACAAGATGGTTCTGGCGCGGTTCTACGCCAAGGAAGGCAGCGACTACTGGAAATGGGGCTGACGGCAGGGCAAGGTGCGCTCAGACGCTCCCGGCCGCCCATTCCTCCAGAACCTGAGGATCGCCCTCACGCGGTTTTGCCGCGGCCTGAAGCTGAGCGAAGCGATCGGGCGTCGCCAGTTGCGACAGCGCCCAGACGGCAGCCCCCCGCACGACCGGCGCCGGGTCGTGGAGCAGGCGCTCGACATCGGGCAGAAGCGAACGATCCGCCGAATTGCCGGCCGCGATCAAAACGTTGCGGATGAACCTGTCCCGCCCGATGCGCTTGATCGGCGAACCTGAAAACAGCGCACGGAAAGCCGCATCGTCGAGCTTCAGGAGATCGGCGAGCCTTGGAGCCAGAAGATCGTCGCGCGCTTGCAGCTTCGCTTCCCGCGCCTCGACGGCGAACTTGTTCCAGGGACAGGCCGCAAGACAATCGTCGCAGCCGTAGATGCGGTTTCCCATCGCCTTCCTGAACTCGTGCGGGACCGGCCCCTTGTGCTCGATGGTGAGATAGGAAATGCAGCGGCGCGCATCGAGCTGATAGGGCGCGGGGAAAGCCTTCGTCGGACAGGCGTCGAGGCAAGCACGGCAGGAACCGCAATGGTCGACCTCGGCGTCATCCGCCGGCAAGTCGAGCGTCGTGAAAATCTCTGCAAGAAAAAACCACGAGCCCAGATCCCGCGAAACGAGATTGGTGTGCTTGCCCTGCCAGCCCACGCCCGCCTGTTCGCCAAGCGGCTTTTCCATCACGGGTGCCGTATCGACGAAGACCTTCACCTCGCCATCCTCGCAACCCGCGGCGCGCGCGCGCGAAAGAAGAAACTGCGCCAGCTCCTTGAGCCTGCCCTTGACGACATCGTGATAGTCGCGGTGGCGCGCATAGACGGAGATCGTCGCCCGGTCGCGGCTCGAGAGATGGGCGTTCGGCGCGACACCGGGCGTATAGGAGATCGCCAGCACGATAACCGAGCGCGCGTCCGGCCAGATCGCCTGCGGATGCTGCCGGCGGGCCAGCGTCTCTTCCATCCAGGCCATCGTGCCGTGATGGCCTTTCGCCACATAGGCGCGAAGGTTTTCGCCATGCTGCGGCCCGAGGCCGGCGGGCGCTACCCGGCAAAGATCGAAGCGCAGTTCACGGGCCCTTTCCTGAAGCGCATCCTTGAGACGCGCTGCCGCGCGCGGGGTCAGAAGTCCAGATCCTCGTAGGAAGCCGCCGGCGGCATGCCGCGCACCTTCTCGCTCAGGAGCGGGCGGAAGCTCGGCCGCGACTTTATCCTGGCATACCAGGTCTTCACGTTCTGCTCGTCCTCCCATGGCACCTCGCCCAGGTAGTCGGCGCAGGAAAGCTCGGCCGCCACCGCGAAATCGGCAAAGCCCAGCCGGCTTCCGGCAAGCCAGTTCCGCGAGGCCGCAAGATACCCGAAATAGCGCATATGATGGCGGATGTTGGCCCTCGCCGCGCGCAGCGCCGTCGAATCAGGCGCGCCCCCGCCACTCGAATTGGGCATTTCCTGCTTGTAGACGCGCTCGCGAACGAACGGCCCCACCACCTCCTGATCGAGCTTGTTCACCGCCCAGTCGACCAGCCGGCGCGTTTCGGCGCGCGCATCGGGATGATCCGGCATCAGACGCCGATTGCCGACGGCATAGCCGCGCGTCTCGTCCAGATACTCCATGATGGCGAAAACGCCGCAGACGGGCGGGCCGTCATTTTCCTGCAGCACAGGCACGCTACCAGCCGGATTCAGCAAGAGAAACTCCCGCCGGCGCTCCCACGGGCGCTCGATAACGAGTTCCGACTTCGCCCCGTATTCCGTCAGGATCAGGCGGACGAAACGCGATGCAGGTGAGAACGGATGGTGAAACAGCGTCAGCATGAGGGGAATGGTAACCCGTACGCGCTTATCAAGCGATGTTGGCGACTATAGGCGAAAACACTTTCGCAACCGTTCATACCGTATCGGCAAGTGGTTGCGCCCCCGCGCGCTCCCGTATAGTCCCTGACGCTGCGTAGTACAATACGCCGCGAAGAGAGCAAAAACGATTCGGCGCGAGCGGAGATCGCCCTGTATGGAAACTGATACACTCGCAAGCGCCCTTCTTCTCGGCCTCGTGGAGGGGCTGACGGAGTTCATACCGGTTTCCTCGACAGGCCACATCCTGCTTCTTGGACATTTCATCGGATTCCACAGCACAGGCAAAACTTTCGAGGTTCTGATTCAACTCGGCGCCATACTGGCGATCCTGACCGTCTATTCCTCGCGCCTCCTCAAACTCGCGAAAGCCCTGCCGAGCGACCCGATGGCCCAGCGCTTCACGACCGGCATCGTGCTCGCATTCCTGCCGGCCGCCGTTATCGGCGTTCTCGCCCATGACTTCATCAAGGAAGTGCTTTTCGAATCTCCAGCCCTCATCTGCACGACACTGGTCGGCGGCGGCGTGATCCTTCTTTTCATCGACCGCCTTACGACCAAACCGAAATACACCGACGCGATGAGCTATCCCGTGTGGCTGTGTTTTGCGATCGGCTGTTGCCAGACACTGGCAATGATCCCCGGCGTTTCGCGCTCGGGCGCGACGATCGCCGGCGCGCTTCTGCTTGGAACGGACAAACGCTCGGCAGCCGAATTTTCCTTCTTCCTGGCCATGCCGACGATGGCGGGCGCCTTCGCATTCGATCTCTACAAGAACCGCAATGTTCTTTCCTTCGACGATGCCGCCGTCATCTCTGTCGGCTTCGTCGCCGCGCTCATTGCAGGCATCTTCGTGGTACGCGGCCTTCTGGATTTCGTATCGAAGCACGGCTTCGCGCCCTTTGCCTGGTGGCGCATCGTCATCGGACTTGCGGGATTTGCAGGCCTCTATTTCCACGGCTGAAATTCACCGGGCATCGCGATGCTCGGCTGCCATATTCGCAAGTTCTCGCGCCAACCGCTTTCGCATTCCCTCCGGTGCGACGAGGCGCGCGCCGGGCCCGAGCCAGCGAACGATCGGCAGGACCGCTTCAGGGCGCGTTTCAGGCAATGACACAAGCACCCGCCCTTCGCCCGCAGGCGTGAATGCCGCATGGCGGTAATACCAGTCCGCCGTCAGGGTTTCGGCCTGTTCGGCGGACACCTCGATCCTTGTTATTTCGCTTTCCTTTTCCCACCTGCGCATAGCGCTCGACAGCCACGAACGATCCAGAAATGCGCGAATATCGAAATCGCGCGGCGGGCGGAAATTCAGGCCGGCAACCTCGATCTCGATGATCCTGTCGGTACGGAAGATGCGAACCTCATCCTCATCGACTTCCCGCCCGACAACATACCACCGGTCACGGTCGAACAGGATGCCGTAAGGCTCCACCTCGAATTCCCTGACCCGCTCGCGATAGGGGTTTTCATGGCGGAAGCGCACACGCTTGCCAGCCAGAAGCGCTTCCATGAAACGATCGACCGCGGATTGCATGTCCCCTGCCGCCGCCATCTGCCGCTCCGGGTGAAACACATCGGCCGGCATCCGCTCGATACCGACGATACGCGCACCCTCGATCAGAAGATCCCTCGCCTGTTTCGGCAAGGAGGCGAGCAGCTTCTTTTCCGCCTGCTCAAGATCCTTCGACAGGGGCGTGGCCTTCAGCCCCCTTACCAGGGTCAGCGCAACGAGAAGCGACGCCGTCTCGTTGCGCGTGAGAGAGACCGGCGGCTGGATGTAGCCCGAGGCAAGCCTGTAACCGCCCTCGGCACCGCGCGCCGCCTCCACCGGCACGCCGAGCGCAAGCAGGCGGTCGATATCCCGGTAGATCGTCCTGAGCGACACCTCGAAGCGGCGCGAAAGCTCCGTCGCCGAGACCAGCTTGCCGCCCGTCAGGAGAAGAAGGATCGCGAGTGCCCGGTCGATCGAATTCATGAAAGCCTCTCAATGAGACATCTGCATACAAAAAAACGCACCGCGAGAACAGAACAAGATCAAAGCTGACTCCATGGTGGCAGGATTGACCCGCCATAGTCGACACAGAAGAGGCGAGCGGCCTCTCGATCAGGAGGTGAAGCCATGCTGTCGACGACCGAAAGACACATCCCCGTTCGCATTCGCGCCGGCGGGTGGACTTGGAAGCTCTTCAAGGAAACGTTCGAATATTTCGCCCGCATCAGCCGCAGGCAAAAGGCCCGGCGCGCGCTCGACAGGCTGGACGAGCGGATGCTGAAGGACATCGGCCTGGTGCGCTATTGCGGATATCTGGAATATCCGTCAGGCGACATCGGATGCCGCTACGATATTGAGCGCAAATAGCAAAAAGCGCCGGCGATCAGGCCGGCGCTTTCATTTTCCGAAACAGGCGCGCGGATCAGACGGCGCGATGTTCGTCGTACTGGCCATGCAGGCGGAAGCGGCCGAGATAGGTCGGCAGGATCGCCGCGAGCGTATGGGCCTCGACGCCGAGGCCGTTCAACGTCCGACCATCCTTGATCGCAGCCTCGGAGACGACATTGTCCACCTTGAGCTGCTTTACCTGATCGACCGTCAGGAGCGGCTTCGGCAAAAGCTGCAGGAACTGGGCATTGAGCGACGCAAGGCCGAAAGGCAGAGAAACCAGAACACGCTTGCGCCGGACGACGGAAAGCAGGTCTTCCATGCACTCGCGGAAGGTCTTGATGTCCGGCCCGCCCAGTTCGTAGATCGTGCCTTCCTTCGCCTCGCCATCGACAGCACGTGCCACGGCCTCGGCGACATCTCCGACATAGACCGGCTGAAACTTCGTCCCCCCTCCGCCGATCAGCGGCAGAACCGGAGAGATGCGCGCCATATCCGCGAAGCGGTTGAAGAAGTCGTCCTCCGGGCCGAACACGATCGACGGCCGGAACACGACCGCTTCCGGCACGGTTTCGAACATTCCCTTTTCGCCTGCGGCCTTCGAGCGCGCGTAGCCGGATTCGGCCTCGGGATCCGCGCCGATCGCGGAAATATGCACGACCCTCTTGATGCCTGCCGCGCGGGCTGCTTCGGCAACCGCCCTCGGGCCGAAGGTCTGCACGGCATCGAAGGTCTGCGCGCCGCTCTGGTTCAGGATGCCGACGCAATTCACCACCGCGTCCGCGCCCTCGACCGCCCGGTCGACCGACCACCTGTACCGGAGGTTCGCCTGAACGGGCATGATCTGTCCCGGCACGCCAAGCGGCTGGACATGTTCGGCAAGGTCCGGCCGGCGCACGGCGACGCGCACGCGATACCCCCGGCGCGCAAGCGAACGCACGATGTATCTGCCGATGAAGCCCGATCCACCGAAGACCGTTACGAGCTTTCCATTCAAGGCCGTCGCCATGCCTTTGCTCCTGCCGCTTGGGATCGCCCGTTCCAGCTCCGGCCTGGCCGGATGAAAACCGGTCGATCTCCCTAAATTTTCCCGCGCTCAAGCGCCTGTTCAACCGGGTCATGGGCCGGGTAGCCCGTCACCCCCCGCAACAATTTACCGCACCTTGCCGCCCGAGGTTCCGATTTCCCGCCCGGCAAATCGCGAGCGATCCATGGAACTTGCCCGCGGGATCAAGACGCTTCCTGCTCTCATATCCCCTGGCCAGCGCCATGTGAAGGCACGTTGTGCATGAAATTCATTTTGTCCGAACGCGGTCGTTGACAAGCCCCCGCCTCGTGCTTAGAAGCTCCCTTCACGTGCCCAGGTGGCGGAATTGGTAGACGCGCTAGCTTCAGGTGCTAGTGCTCGCAAGGGCGTGGAGGTTCGAGTCCTCTCCTGGGCACCAATTCACTTCTGATGCGAATGAAATCAGAAGCTTAAGCCTAAACAAGATGTTGCGCTTCGCACTGTGTGATACAAAGGTGCGATACAATGTTGTTCAGGCTAGTGCGTCCGTTGAAGCGATCCGGTTCTTCATTTTCCTATTTTCAGCAGCGAATCCCCGCCGATCTTAAAGACAAGGTGCGCGGAAAATCGCTCGCCCTGCCGGTCGGCTCCGAGACGGTTCTCAGAAAAATTCCTCCCAAAGCGGAAACCATCCGCTTCTCGCTGAAAACACGAGACCCCAGCGAAACCAAGGTTCGGCAAGCCGAGGTCGCGGCCTACCTTGAGCAGGTTTGGGCCTCATATCGAAACGAGGCTCCCCTCTCCCTCACACAGCGACAGGCAGTGGCCCTCTCCGGCGCTCTCTATCGATCCTGGGTCGATGAGGGAAAGGAACGCTCCATCGCCGTTGAGGAACAGCCTGACGGCAGCTTCAAGCGTGCCGATGTCGAGACCCCGGATGAGCGAAAGGCAGTCTGGGCGGCCATTTCAGAGGCATGGAACGGCAACCTCTCAGAGATGGACCCCGAAGTCCTTGAGCCGAAACTTGGGCCCATAGTCGACCGAAAGCTTGCCGAGAAAGGCGTTGGCGCGGTCGATCAACAATCCCGCCTCTTCCTGTTGAGCGCCTTCGCGCAAGCTCTCAGCGATGCTTTCGCGACCCGAAGCCGGAACGCGGCGGGTGACTTCACGCCTGACCCGAAGGCAGAGCGCTTCCCCGAATGGGAAGACCCGAAGCAGCCGGAGGTTAGACCCGTCAGGGCGATTGCCCCAAGCTCGCTTACGGCGCTTATCGAGGGATGGTGGCAGGAGGCGAAGGCGACACAGCGAGCCGTCAGTACCTATGAGAGCTACCGCAACACGATGGCCCGCTTTGTGGACTTCCTCGGCCACGACGATGCGCGGCGGGTCACGAAAGCCGATGTCATCGCGTTCAAGGATTTCCGGCTGGCCCAAGTGAACCCGAGGTCCGGCAAGCCGGTCTCCCCGAAGACGGTCAAGGACAGCGACCTTGCGGGGCTGAGAGCCGTCTTCAACTGGGCGGTGGTGAACGACCGGATGGCGAGCAACCCGGCTGAAGGTGTCACCATCAAGCTCGGCAAGCAGACACGCACACGCTCCAAAGGGTTCACTCAAGGTGAAGCGAAAGCACTACTCGCCCACGCCCTCAATCACCAACGCGGCACGGAACAGCCGAAAACCTTCGCGGCGAAGCGATGGGTCCCGTGGCTATGCGCATACTCGGGAGCACGGCTCGGGGAAATCGTTCAGCTTCGAAAGCAGGACATCCTGCAGGAGGGCGGCATCTGGATCATGACGCTCACGCCCGAAGCCGGAACCATCAAGAACAAGGAAGCTCGCGAGGTGCCCTTGCATGAGCATCTGGTTTCACTGGGCTTTCTGGAATTCGTGAGGTCGTCCGCCGATGGCTACCTCTTCCTCACTCCCGCCAAGGACGGCAGCACGCGCGGAGCGTGGCGAGGCGTCAAAAACCGGATCGCGCAATTCTCGCGAGAAGTCGTGACAGACCCCAACGTCGCCCCGAACCACGGCTGGCGTCACCTCTTCAAGACAATCGCAATCGAGGCCGGAATTCAGGAGCGGGTGATTGACGCAATCTGCGGCCACGCTCCCAAAAGCGTCGGCGCGACATATGGTGAGGTGACGGCAAAGGCGAAGGCGGACGGGCTGGCGCGGTTTCCAAGGTTTGAGGTTTGAGAAAATTCGAAAACTTGAACCAGACGGTCGATTTGCTAGTTTAACTATCAAGGAACGTAACAATGCTCTTTGCTAATAACTCAACGTCTCGGATCTCACATTCCCATATTACGTATGAATTCCACCCTTTTTCGGATAGCTTTTCAATGTTGGATTGATCGCGTTCAGTGGTTCTTTCAAACTTTGGAACCCAGTAATCTAGGTTACTCTTTGGCGATGATGCCAATTTGCATCCCTCATGCCTATGCCAAAAACATCCATGAACAAAAATGACCTTGCGGCGAGATGGAAATACGAGATCGGGTTTTCCTGGCAAATCAGTACGATGAACCCGAAATCTGTATCCAAGCGCATGCGCCACACGCCGGACGGCCAACTCCGGCTTGGTGTTTTTCGCACGGATGTGCGACATGCATTTGCGGCGTTGATCAGGCGTGAGTACGTCCATTTGTCCGATGCCGATTCCATCTAAGAAAAAAACAGTTACCATAAACAAACGAAACGGAGCGGCTACTTTGATTCTCAGTCTTTTCTCAGGCTGCGGCGGGTTGGATTTAGGCTTTGAAATGGCTGGATATAAGACTGCGTTGGCGTTTGATATCCGACCGCATTCAATATCATCTTGGAACCGGAACCGACCGCAAAATCCCTGTGGACATGTAGCGGATATCACGCAATTGAGCCTAGAAGCTCTGGACCGCGCGTTTGGCTCCAAATTCGCGCCCTTTGGTGTGATAGGCGGCCCGCCATGTCAAAGTTTCACCAAGGCAAATCATTTTCGCTCTGATGCAGACCCCCGGAGCAAGCTCGTAAATTCGTTTTTCACGCTAGCACTGCAACTGCATAACACGCGACGCCCTCTGGACTTTATAGTCATGGAAAACGTTAGAGAACTCGCCAGAGCTCAAGAAGGACTATTGCTCAAGAGTGAAATAAAACGGCTCGAAGAAGCGAATTTCTCGGTCAACACATTCGAACTCAATGCGAAAGACTTTGGAGTTCCGCAAAACAGGCATCGCCTGTTTCTAGTTGCGCTTAATAGTCAATTGATAGGCTCGAAGAGATTCCGCCTCCCCACTTCAACAATCACGCATAAGACCGTCAGAGACGCACTTTTTGACCTCCCTGAACCAGTTTACTTCTCAAAATCCTCGACCACGGAGAACAAACCGTATCACCCAAATCACTGGTGCATGACGCCTAAATCGAGGCGCTTCTTCGATGGCTCTCTGAAGGCTGGCGCATGCTCTTCAAGAAGTTTCAAAACATTAGCCTGGGATCAACCTAGCAAAGCAGTCTCCTACGGGCATAGGGAGGTACACGTCCACCCCAGTGGAAAGCGTCGGCTAAGTGTATTCGAAGCCATGAGATTACAAGGCTTTCCGGACAAATTTGTGCTTAACGGAACTTTGTCGGCGCAAGTCGACCAAGTAAGTGAAGCTGTACCTCCGCCCCTCGCAGAGGCAGTCGCCAGAGCCGTTAAAGATGCGATACACACAAATTTCACTGATCAAAGCGCCCCTAAAGCTGCTGAAAATTCTTCCAAAGTAGAAAGTGCAGTTGCCGTATAGCCAACGTCTTCCAGCAACTCTTTTGTTTCACTAACGAGGCTCCTGCGCAACCCGTCGTCACAAGCAATTATTTGATCGAGGTCTCTCATAGAACCAACTTTATCGAGCGCCCTCATCGAAAAATCTTCATCCGAACCACCCTGCGCTGGTTCGGTGCGTATTACTCTATAGGGATCCGGCAGGCCCATCGGTGGTGGCACAAATTCAAACACCAAGCATGGCATAGTTGGGCGCTCGACATCCGCCTCCGCAGTAGAATAATAATATGAGTTATGTACCTTTAAACCCCATAGCTTGCTTTCCGCCAGATGTAAAAGCCACTTAGCAAACCCAAGCGAGAATAATTGCAAGAATTTACTTCCATCATCCGAGGATGCGGCAGTAAGTACTCCTTCTAAAGTATAATCACCTACTCCAAACATCGAAATCGTTTGACTTTTAAATTCCTCACTGTTAGACGCGTTCTCACGAATCGCGTCGGTTAGACTTTCAAGCGTGCTTTTATTAAGGTTTTCTTTTCTGACATCGACGGTGATATAGAGAAGCCATCTTGTTGTACAATGATGGATCTGCATCTCCACTATACGATGAATCGCATCAACTAATCGATTATCATGGCTACTGCTCGGCAATGCTAGCGACCCGCAAGCGTCAATATTTACTATATGAAATGGGCCACGGCGACGAAGGTCAGCGTAAGCGGCGCTTTTCGTTGAACTCACCTCTTCGAGCTGCCGCCATACCGTATAAGATCGATCCGTTATGTGACCTGCTTTAATAAGAGCGTCTTGGCGCACTTCTGCTCGCGCTTTCATCGGATTGCCCGTGCCTGCCGCCAGGAAGCCAGTGCTGGTTAGACTGCATCCATTGGCTTTGCAGCATTCGGCAAGCATTTTCACGTCCAGGTAATCCGTACCAGGTAACGTAAGGTAGCGAATTTCATCGCCGCCATTAGATCCAGGCACAAGAGAATGCCCCTTGATCAACCGGCCGATTAAGCGATTTGCGTGCTCAATCCATTGGCGTCGGCGGATGTACTGCTTTCTCGGCTTGTGCCAAGGGAATAGCTTTTGCAGCTCAATTGGTACTGCCGCGTCGGCTACCGCTTCTGGGAGGACTTCTTCAGCAATGTCCTGATCGGCTTCATCAACTTCATCTGTCATCATGTTGGGCGTAGAACTCGTAAAATGTCATTGATCAATTCGGCACGTGTCCGCGCGGAAAGCCCGGAAAGCACCCCATAAGCTTCAAGTACGACGGCAAGGGCAGATGCCTGTTCTGGATCTCCAATTGGCGGAACTGTTTTCCAGTCAATCTCAACCCCGCCAACTTCGGAGGCAGCTTCCTGCACCTCAAGGTCGATTAGAGGCGGATCAGAAGACTCGCCAAGACGTTCACTCCAAACGCGCATCGCCGATGTAAAAACCGCTTTTCGTGTCTCGACGGCTTCCCGAGCGCGTTCCCGTTTTAGATCCTCGTCTGCAATTGCTTTTAACCGATTCACCATGAGGCGGAGAGATTTATGTAGCCACCGCTGTACGTATAAAAAATGGGGATGGCTATAATTAAATGACTCCCGATCAATGTTTATAGCGCTATCTAATCCGTCATGAACAAAAATTTCAGCTGTAATTTGGCGAAGTCTTGTTTGCTCAGAAATTTGATAATTGAGAAAACTTTGATCAAAAAGTGTCCCGCTTGCATCTCGCACTCGAATAAGAACGCCAGCTGTATCTTTCGGAATGATTTTACTATTCCAATAGAGGTATGCTTCAAATGAAAGCTTCCCTCCCGCACGCTCAAGATCGCTTTCTTTAAATGGCGCCTCTTCTTTCGATATCATCATGACGGGCGCACCAACCCGCGAATATTTCCGTAACTTCCTCGGCAATTCGATTGGTCGTGCGAGTTGTATACCGTCGAGATTCACCGAAAAACCGCCGCAGGGATCATGACTCCCGGCGGTCAAACTCAAGAACTCCCTCAATGACCTATCTGCAGGTACATTGATTTCGGCCGCCTGACCTTTACCACTGGGCACATCATAGAGAATGATCCCCGAGTCGCCTTTAATGTCGAACGGATGTCCATAAATGTAATCAAGTGGCAGAGATAAGCTCAACTTCCAGATCAAACGAAGATATTCGTCAAAATGCTCTAAATTGGCGGGCTTTGAAGCTTTTCCGGAACCTTCTGCCGCCGCTGCAAATAATCCTTCAAATTTCTCCCTTGGGCTATCGCTTGCCTCCCATGGAAATTTACCTTCGATTGGAGTAGAATTTTTTCCTAATGCACCTTCACTAACGCCAATATGATAGATTGGCCGCTCAGTTACAGGCCTCCCATCAACGCCCTCCGCGAGACTACTATGCCAGCGCCTTAAGCTCTGAAGTACACGTCTAATTTCCGGACGAAGCGCATAAAGCACGATTGATGTCCCGTGAGACGAAATTTCATCTTCTGGAACATTTTCGGACTTAATTGTTACGGTGCCTGCTACGTATTCTTCCTCCGCCTCTCTAAGCCGATCCTCGTCATGAGTTTTCAAGCGCACGGTGGCGGAAGTTCTCATCTTGTCGCCAGAGGCTTTTGTAATTATTTGGAAATGTTGTGTTAGCTGCGCAACAGCAAAGAGACCAATTCCAATCTTTCCAATAAGGGGCCGTCCTCCAGGACTGAGATCTGCATCTTCTGTATCTGATGTATGCAGCACTGCTCCGGCATGGGTGCGCTTTGAGCTGCCGCCAATGCTCCTCAACACATACGCGAGAGTATCGGGTGACATCCCGTTACCATTGTCGCGGACCGTAACTTGGGCAAAATCTGGCGCCCCAGTTTCCACTACGACACTAGTAGCATCAGCATCGTATGCGTTAGCTATCAGCTCTCGAAAGGCGGCCCATGGTTCACGATAAATCCCATCTGTGACCCGAGCGATTATCCGTTCGCTGGTGCCAAGCGTCGTCTCAACGGGAATCTGGGTATCCGCGCTCTCTCGAATATCGCTAGCGAGTTTTTCGATTTTACTAGGCTCATTGGCTGCAAGTGCCATACGCTCATTCCTAATTCGCCGCCAACATGATCAATGCTGTAGTGAGATGATAAAAGTGTAAATATTCCATTTTTCAATGCGTTAAGACCAATCGCGATTAGCGGGAACGTAGACTAATTTGGCTTGTTGTTTAGTTCTTGGCAACTCGCACACAATTGATGCGCCGCACGCTCATTTGAATAGATAACGCTCCATGTAGTACCCCATTATTTGAGATTTGACGACCCCTCTATGCTTTCTGCATTCAAACCAACGCCTTCACCAACAGATGTAACGTATTGACTCATGACCACCCGCCATATCCTTACGATCCAAGTCACTATATTACCTTTCGACATATATCGACAGGTTGCCGCGCTTAGAGAGGCAATGGCTATCTGGAATGGGGGTGAGGGAAAAATTTCAATCCATGCATCACTAACAACTCGACGCCCCTTAAAGCCACTTGGACATCGCTGCACAAGCCTCCCAAAGGTTACCTCCAATGAATATGGGGAGGGATTGATCCCTTCCTCTCCCATCCCCTTGGAGCAGGAACCTTCATGGCTCCTACCTAATGGTTCCTACCTCCTCTTTAGTGCAGGTCATAAGGCTTCAAATCCGCAGTAATCCGCCGGATATTCGATCTTGACCAGCCCGCGAGATATATCGGGGTCTGCATCTCGAAAGCCATCGAAATGGCTAAAGGTCTCAAGCATCGCTTCCTTTGCGGTTTCAGCGTGCGGGACCGCTACCATTACCGCATCGTGGATGGGCAGAGCGGTAATACCGATATTGAACAGAGCCCTTAGGAGGTCGATCAGCATCTCGCTTTCGATGAGCATCAGCCTGAAGCCGAACCCGGTTCCGAAGCGATGCGCGATTGCCGGATGCCGCGCCAGGACGCGCTCACGGACATCCGCCACTTTGGTCCCTTCCGGGAAGAGTGAGGCGGTATCCCTGGGCCATCGCGTGAGGGGCTTTTCAGCAAAGAGCATCGCGTTCACGAGCTTCTTGATGCCTTCCCTGTGGCCTTCGAGACCATCAATGGCATAGAGATCGCCCGCAGGCTGTGACGCGCCTTCCACCACGTAGCACAGGCGAAGGTAGAGCTGTCCGTAGTCGACATCGGCAACGCGCTCCCCATCGATCCTGAGACGCTGCAAGCGATCCGCTCGACCCAGGTGCTGCCAGAAGCCACCGAAGAGCCGCCCGCCCTGCTCCAAGCTTCCATTGTTGAAATGCCGCTTTAGCAGTCTTTGAGTCGGATCCAGCGGTCGGCCATCTCGATCCATACCGAACCGTGGTCCACCGCCTTCGGCCTCCACAAGCGCGATATCGGCCCTGCGGAGATTGTCATTCAGGCGCTTGATGGCGTTCCGCATAGGTTTGATCCTGCGGATATCTGGCAATGGAAGCCTCTCCGGCGCATCACGGCTCACTCCCCGCTTCGACCTGGACTTGGGGGCGTTGAGGATAATCAGCCCTTCCTCAATCTCCCGCCGCAAATCGCGGGGGTGGAAATCATCAAGCGGCAGATGATCCCACAACGCGGGCCTTGGGCTGATGGTTGACGGTTGGCCGGCGCGGCCCTCAATGCGGTGACCTTGAGTTTGGCTCGCAAGGCCGATCTTCGGATGCGACATCAGGTCAAGCGCATCGAGAAAGGCTTGGCCATAGACCTCCGGGCGGGAGGGATCGGCTTTTCTGATTATGGAGAGGCTGCGGTAAAGCTCGACGGGTGGACCCGGATTATCCTTTGCATCATTCGCAAGCCATTTGGCCATCAGGAGGTTGCATCCGATCACTTCGACGGCGAGGCGAAACTTGCGTTGGTCCTTCTCCTTCCTCGCCCGGTTCCTCAGGCCGAGGTTCATCTCTTCTCGCTCAAGGTGAACAGCAAGGCGCTTCAAGGCGGATTTCAGGGTGTCGCGCTCAGCGCGGCGCGAAGGATCGAACACAATCCCGCGCGTTGAAACCGGAGTAAAGGTCATGGGGTCTTTTCAATAAATGGGCTGAACATGTGACAACCGCCCCGCTTCACCGTATCAGTCGATCAAGCGGGGCATTGTGGTATCGGTTCAGTTGCGGGCCCAGCGCGGACGCCAGCCGGGAAGATGGGATGGATGGAGGCCGAACCGCTCTCGCTTTGCCATCAGCACCGGCTCCACCGCCCTCTCCGTTGCCAGCTCGCAATCGGTCTCGATCATCTGGCCAAGGATGCGCAGCACGCGACCGGCAGACTTCGGGTAGGCATGAAGCTCCGTCTTGAACGTCGACCCGTCCGAACGCTCCCGCTCCCATGCGCGATGCGTGCCCGAGGCAAGACGATGAGCGGCCTTGGCCGTCTGCACGAGGCGAAACTCCGGGACGTTGTGGCTTCCCCTATCGTCTTCGATGATCGCCGACACCGCGATATGGATGGCGAGGAGGCGCTCCGGCTCAATCTCCGCTTCACGGAGCCTGGCGAAGGCTATCCTGGCGCGTTTTTCAGCCGATAGACCCCGCAGGCGCGTCGCTATCTCCGCCTCTCCAGCACTCTCCATGGTGCCACGCAGGCGCGACAACGCATTGGCGACATAAGGATCGCTCCGGTTGTCTTCGATCCAATCCCGAGCCGTCCGCAGGTAGGGTGCAAGGTCTTTCGTCCGATACGTCGGGCACCAATGCGAGCCGTGGCGGGAACGGAACTGAACGTGATAGCGGCAATGATATTCCGCCAACCCATCACCCGCCTTGCGCATCGTCTCGCGATGGCATCCGGGGACGGCACAGCGCCCCGGCAAGTGATCTGCCGGGGACGCCATGCGTCGGCTTAAGGAATCTTTGGATCGCAGCATGCCTTAAGCCGATCAATCAACTTGAACCGAAAGCTCATTCATCCATGCCAAGGATTGATCATCTACAATAAATTTTTCCGGAACAACGGCGGCGGTACGCGCTTTTTCAGCCTGCAAATAAGCAACATTGGACGCCTGCACAAAGAGCGAATTTTTGGTTGAACTTTTATAGTCTGCGAATTGTATCAAACATTCGGGCAACAGATGCGCCAACCGGAAAAGAGGGTCTTCTCTGGATCGATCAACCTTTTTGCCTCGTGCAATCTTCCTGAGCTGACTATCAGTTAGAAATATAAGTGTGTCTGCGAAGTTCGTGAAAATTCGGAAGCGAGGAGAATTTTCAAGAAGCACTGCTTCTTCTGCAATCCTAAGCACACCGGAGGCTGCTGCTCGGGCGTTGTCTACACCCCGCGCCCTGCCCCAATGGCAATAGGTGTGGCCGTCTACGTTCGCAGCAAATGCATAGGCATACCCGATTGGATCTTGGTACTGCGTTTGGCTCACCGCAAGATAGATTTCGATAGTATTGTTTGTAGTTTCCATAAATTTGTCGTCCTGCTGATACATGGGGAAATCATCGCCCCCCAAACCGGCACCTTGCTTCAAGGAACCGCTTCCACCTATCAATGCACACCAAGTATGAGGGTGAAGAAGTTAAATTCAACCTTTATTTTCAATGTGTTATAGCATGTCCTCGGGAAGGACATGACACTCATCTAACTCAAACACTTAGCAACTTGAAGCGAGAAAAAATCTTAGATCAGCACCCGCTCGACCTCATCGAGTGTCACCTCATCGCTTCGACGGTCATAGAGCTGCGTCGTGCGGGTGGAGGCGTGATTGGCCATGGCTGCCGCCTTCTCCAGCGTCCCGCCGTTCTTCAGATAGGCGGTGATGCCAGTGGCGCGGAAGCTATGACAGCACACCTTTGTGTCGATGCCCGCAGCCTTTACCCGGCGCTGGATCATCGCGAAGGCATTCGCCTGAGGGAGGGGATTAAGGGTCAATAATTTGGTCCCCCGCCCGATAGTCCGAAAGAGCGGAGCCTTGAGGTCCTTCGCCAAGTTGCAGCCGTCGATATATTCATGGAGGTAGGCTTCAAGATTGTGATGGCAGGGCATCTCGTGCCGCTTGCCGCCTTTCTCGTGAAGCCGGACCCAAAGCCTTCGTTGCTGAACGAAGACATCCTCGACGGTCATGCCCAGCGCCGCACCGACGCGGGCGAAGGTGTAGACCATCAGGCCGATCAACGCTCGATCCCTCAAGCCGGCCGGGGTCGATACGTCGATGCTGTCGAGAAGGGTCCGCGTTTCGTCAGGCGAAAGCACGGCGGTCTTCCCACGTCTCACGCTGTGAGATGGACCCCGTACCGATGCGGCGGGATTGATCGGGATAATCTGCCCGGTAACAAGCCAATCGAAGAGATGGCGGATTGCTGCTAGGCGCTGCTTGACAGTTTGGACTGAATGATTTGCTCCAAGCTCCTCAATCCACGCGGCGACGTGAATGGGTTGGATGGAGGAAAGCGTGACAACACCTCGCTCCGAACACCAATTGAGAAACCCCGTTGATGCACGGAGATACGCTCGGCGCGTGTTCTGATTGCGGATGTTAGCGGTGAAGAATTCGAGAAAGTGCTTTTGAGTACGGCTTTCCCGGAAGAAACTCAGCGCAAGTGGCGTATGAACTTCACGTTCGATGGAGGAGATCACCCGAGGTCTCCAAAATTTTCGAAAGTCGCCTGGGCATATTGCACCAGGTCCAGAGTAGCGCTCCATTGAGTTCTACCGCGCCGGCCCTCCAGGTAAACAACTGGGTTGATTACCTCGAACGCCCTTCCATTTCGCGCAATTGTTTCAATGCGAATGTTCTCAGCATGAATTATTTTGTTACATGCTTCCCTTAATGTGAGGCACTGCGCATCTGGCCGTTGCACATCTCGAACCCATTCCCCGCACGAGCGATCTACAGGCGCAAATGACAATTCATTCGGATCTTGCCTTGGACCTTGCATGTGATCGTCATGCGCACGATTGGCGATAGCCGTTCCAAACAGCAAATGAACTATTTCCTCCTCAATGAACAGACTCCTAAGTTCAGCGAGTTGATCGTTTTCGTTCGCGGCTGCAACCGCAATCGCATCATCCGCCAGCACCAAGGAAAGCAGCCGATAGACATATTTCAGGATGATCGACGAATTCAATTCGTAGTTACGTCGCCCGGTCCATTCCATCTCCCCCTCCATCGCCTCAAAAAAGCACGTATATGAAGAAGCTATGTCCGATAAAGGTCATTATCATACATAGGTCGCCCACTTTCGCAATTGCATCTTCACGGACTCATCCATCTGAAGTTGCTTCGGGCGCTGCCCTGAGGGTATGGGCGTTGAAGGCCGAACCCCAAATAAGAGGCATAACCAGTCCGCTACTACTCTCTCATGTTGAGCGGAGACCTGATGAATTTCAGCAAATGAATTGGAGTTGCGACAGCACTTGTTATTTGAGGTCACGGTGAAGTAGCGGGCTACTGGTCAAAACCGTCTGTCCACGACAGCACCCCGAATGCAGCTTCTTGCACGTGACCGCGTTTGCCTACGACAGCAGAACCTTCGCGGAAGAGGCTACCCAGTTCGCAAACGACGCCGCCGATTACGCACGCTTAAATGAGATGAATTGGTGAGTGAGGTCGAGTGATCTCTCTGGGTGAAAGGCCATTATTGAGAAAAGCACCCACCCCACGGGGGGAAACGCTCATCGGTTGGCACGTTGGGTGGGCACAAAAATGGGCGATCCCTCGGGTAGTCAAGGGCGCTATTCAGTGAACGCCTGATTGCAATACCGAAAGCCAACACTCTCACTTGCCATCGGCGGTGCCTTTTCGACGCCTGCTATCATCATCCCTTGAATACCGCCTCTCGGTGATACTTGAGAAAATGCGGGTGAGGACGGTCTTCAATCCGCGAGGGTAAAAGCAGCCGCCGATCAGGGTTGATGAGTCTGGACACCGTATCGGGCACTGAATTGCCGGCGGTTAGTATGCGGTAGTCATCATCCACGGATATCAAGCCGCGATCAAACATCCAATGCACTGTGCCCGAGAGGGCAATGCCATTTCGAACACTGTCGGGCCCCAAATCGGCGACGGGCCGAATGTGAGCCGCCTGCACCTCGGACCGGCCACCGCCGTTGATAATCTTCAGACCCGTGACAGCGCATGTATCCCGGTAGGCGTTTTTAATCGCAACCGCGAAGGCCCGGTCCCGGAACGGTCGCTGGGAAACGGTCTTTTCAAGATTGCGAAGTGGAAGCTCCGGCTCCAGTCGACCCAGGCCCTCTTCAGCGAAGCCTGGAAGCGGTTCTTCAGGACGGTCGGGGAGCGGGCGCATACGCTCTTCACGGCCAAGGACATGTGCGAATCCGGCCTGAAGGATGAGGTCATATTCGCGATCCGGAAGGTTGCGCACGGCTCGACCGAATGCACCCTTGTTGGTCGTGCCATCTTCCTTCCTGAGAGCACCTTCGTAATAGAAAGCGCCATCCTTGAAGGGCACAGCGCGATCAAACTCCAGGTAGTCGGCGACATGCGCATAGAAATGGTCGGGCGTTGCCGGATCGGCGCTGATCTTCGTCAGGCGAGCGGTTGCGAAATAGGATTGCCGTCCGCCGACGCTCGCTAAATCGCCACTCCTGCGGCGGGGTTCGTAATACAGCACCCAATCGCCGAGAGCGGCTTCGGCCTGGCGCAAATAGGTTCTCGGGAAATGATACCGTTCTTCCGGCAGATCATCATATGTCGGATCGATTTTGGTTATCAAAACCGCCTTTGCCATATGTCAGCCGTTCCCGTTTCCAGGCGTCTGTGAAGGACACCACCAAGCGCAAATCATCGCGTTCCAAAATACCTTGAAAAATCGAGCTTCCAAAAGCGGCGAAACGAAAGCTACCCAAATGCGCTTTCCAGATTTACGCCCCATCGTCAGCAGCGCGTACCCTGAACCTTCTGAAAACTCCCAAGGAGCGAACGTTGGATAACCCACAAGAACAGGGCAAGGGAAAAGGCATTGATTGTGGCATACCCAAGTGATACACAATGCACAAGAAGCGCCGCAAAAAGGCTAATAGAAACAATGCGCAAGAGGGATTTCCGCTGATTCCTCTCCTGGGCACCATCCGTTTTCGATATCTACTCTCGCTTGGCTGCCGATATCGGCGGGAGACCGGTCGACAAGACATCCAAAAAAAGCGGTCGAGGCTTGCCCGGCCGCTTTTTTGTTTCCCGCGAATCGTGCAGGCAAGCTAAATAGCCCCGACATTTGCCCGCGCACGTATCGATATGGCGTATCGATATGATGCCAGGTTGATCGAAAGAGGCCGCCATGACCATCCGCCTGCATAAAAACGACCTTCCCGACCTCGATGCCTATGCGAATGCGAAAGCCGTCGCCATCGACACGGAAACGCTCGGCCTCAACCCGCATCGCGACCGGCTTTGCCTCGTGCAGCTGTCGCCGGGCGACGGGACCGCGGATGTCGTGCAGATCGACCGGGGACAGCGGGAAGCGCCGAACCTCGCGCGCCTGATCTCGGACCCCGGCAAGCCGAAGATCTTCCACTTCGCCCGCTTCGACCTCGCGGTGATCCACAAGTATCTGGGCGTCATGGCCGAACCCGTGTTCTGCACGAAGATCGCCTCAAAGCTCGTGCGCACCTATACCGACCGTCACGGCCTGAAGGACCTTTGCCGCGAGTTGATCGGCGTGGAGATTTCCAAGCAGCAGCAGTCTTCCGACTGGGCGGCCGAGGAGCTGAGCGATGCGCAACTCGCCTATGCGGCTTCGGACGTTCTTTACCTGCACGACCTGCGCGAGCGCCTGACGGGCCTTCTTGAACGCGAGGAACGGACCGCCTTCGCCCAAGCCGCCTTCACCTTCCTGCCGACCCGCGCGAAGCTCGACCTCGCCGGCTTCGAAGAGAGCGATATTTTCGCCCATTCCTGACGGCGCATTCGCCTTGCACAAGGTATCGAGACATTCTCGTCCACCTCGCCTATATATGTGGTGGGACCGGGCGTTGCCGGCCCGTTCGATCCGTTTCACGAACCGATAATTGCGGCGCGTGCGGCGGTATAGAGCGGCGATAACCGGCTGGCCTGCACGTACTTCCGGCGAGAATCGCAGACGCTGCAACGATGGACAAACGCCTCCACGACGATACCTTGGTGTCCGGCCGTTTCGAAACGGAGTGGAGTGGCGTGGATTTTTCACGCCGGATGCGCACGCGCCGCGCCGCCATACGCCACAGCCGCCTGGTAAAGGTGCTGAAGGTGGGGATTCCGGGGCTGGGTATCCTGCTGTTTGTCGGCGTCGTTGCCCTGATCGGCATCACCAACTATCTGTCCAACCTCGGCTTCGGCAAGATCAGCCTGACCGCGGACGGCCTTGTCATGGACCAGCCGGAGCTTTCCGGCCACGACGGCAAACGCTCCTACCGTGTCGCCGCGACAAGAGCCATCCAGCGCATTTCCGACCCCCGGATATTCGATCTTGAAACGATCGTCGCCGAGCTGAAAGTCGAGCAGAACCAGCGGGTCGCAATCGAAGCGGCAAACGGCACCTACGACAGCCAGGCGGAAACGCTGCGGCTTTCGGGGGGCATTTCCGTTGCCACCAGCGACGGGCATTCGGCGGAGCTGGAACGCCTTTTCGTCGACCTCCAGGAAGGATCGCTGACCACCGATGACCCGATCTCCATCGCCACCAGCCAAGGCACGCTGAAGGCCTCACGAATGCGTTTTGATAAACACGACAGTTCCCTTGTATTCTTCGACGGGATATCGATGACCCTGCAGCCGCCGGCAAAGGAGACCGAAAAATGACGCGTACATTCGGCAAAATTGCGTTTGCCCTGGCGGTGGCATCGCTCGTGATGCTCTCCGCGGGTTCCAGGACCAGCGCCCAGACCTTCTCCGACGCATTCGCGGGCTTCGGCTCCAACGATCGCGAGCCGATCCAGATCGAGGCGAAGGAACTCAAGGTGCAGGACAAGGACCAGAGCGCTGTCTTTTCCGGCGACGTGCACGTGACGCAGGGCGACTCGGTGCTGAAGACCCAGCGCCTCGTGGTCCATTACGCAGGATCGGCCGCCGACGGCGTCCAGCAGCGCATTTCGAAGCTCGAGGCTAGCGGACGGGTCTATATCGCCTCCAAGGACCAGACCGCGACCGGCGAGGCGGCGACATTCGACATGAACAGCCAGATCATGGTCATGACCGGCGATGAAGTGGTGCTTTCACAAGGTCCGAACGTGGTCGTCGGCAGCAAGCTGACCGTCAACCTGAAAACCGGGCAGGCGGATCTCGAAGCGCCCAAGAGCGGACGCGTGAAGGTGCTGATCCAGCCGAACGGTTTCAAGACGCAACAGAGCGGCAACTGATGCGGCTCGACAGACCGCCGATATGCGCCTAAACAACAGGTTCGGCGAAGTTTAACAGGCCGCGATGAGGATTTGGCGCTTTGCAGCGCCACGAAACGTCTCACCCTCGCCACGGCCCAGACGGCATTGGAATTCCGTGAAGCTCTTCTCCCCCCTTTTCCGCAAATCGTCCGACGGCAATGGCACCGCCCATGCGCCGGATCCCCATGCGGCGAGGCACCCCGGGCACGACATCGCCGGCACGGGGAAGGCGGAGGACGGCTTTCTGGTGGTCGACGGCATCGGCAAGACATATCGCCGGCGGCAGGTCGTGCGTCACGTCAGCCTGACGGTGGAGCGCGGCGAGGCCGTGGGCCTGCTCGGGCCGAACGGCGCGGGCAAGACGACGTGCTTTTACATGATCACCGGCCTGATACAGCCCGATCACGGCACCATCCGTCTCGACGGTTTCGACATCACCCGGCTGCCGATGTACCGCCGAGCGCGTCTTGGCATCGGCTACCTGCCGCAGGAAGCCTCCATTTTCCGGGGCCTTACGGTTGAGGAAAACATTCGCGCCGTGCTTGAGGTGGTCGAGCCCGACAAGAGCCAGCGTGAAGCCGACCTCGATGCGCTGCTCGACGAATTCGGCGTCACGCATCTGCGCAAGTCCCCGGCGATCGCGCTTTCGGGCGGCGAGCGCCGGCGCGTCGAAATCGCCAGGGCACTGGCGAGCCGGCCTTCCTTCATGCTGCTCGACGAGCCATTCGCCGGCATCGACCCTATCGCGGTCGGCGATATCCAGCAGCTTGTCCGGCATCTGACCCAGCGCGGAATCGGCGTACTCATAACCGACCACAACGTGCGCGAAACGCTCGGCCTGATCGACCGCGCCTATATCATCGCCTCCGGGGAGGTGCTGACCGAGGGCAGCCCCTATGAAATCGTCGCCAATCCGGACGTGCGCCGCCTCTACCTCGGCGAACAATTTACGCTTTGAGCGAATCGTGGATTAAACTACAAAGCAAGAATCGGACCATCGCGGGGGAGGATGCCGGAAAATCGGTCCGGCATCCGGCGAGTGGACCGCGGGAATGCACATGGCACTATCGCCGAAGCTCGAAATAAGGCAATCCCAGTCACTGGTAATGACGCCGCAGCTGATGCAGGCCATCAAGCTGCTGCAGATGTCCAATGTCGATCTCGTTTCCTATGTGGAGACGGAACTGGAGCGCAATCCGCTTCTGGAACGAACCGACCCGCAGCAGAACGCGGACGAACCGTACCCTTCATCGGAAAATGCCGAGGCAGGCGAAGCGCCGGCGTCCGACGGCGACTGGATGCAGCAGGACCTCGACCCCCGCTCCTCCGAAATCGCCTCGCGGATGGATACCGATCTCGGCAATGTCTTCCAGGACGACAGCGGCGTTCAGCAGGCGCCCGACCCCGCGGCGATGAAAGGCGACCCGTGGCAGGCCCCAGGCCCCGCATCGTCCCATGTTTCCAGCGACGATTACAATCTCGAGGCGTTCGTTGCTTCCGAGGTTTCCCTTTCTCAGCATCTTGGCGAACAGATCCCTCTGGCCATTGCCGACCCTGCGGACCGCATTATCGCCGGGCACCTTGCCGACAGTCTCGACAGCGACGGATATCTGCGCATCGATCTGGACGAGGCGGCACAGCGCCTCGGCGTTGAACGAAGCCGCATCGATGCCGTGCTGGCGGCACTTCAAACTTTCGAGCCGACCGGCGTGTTCGCGACATCCCTCAAGGAATGCCTGGCCCTTCAGCTGAAGGAGAAGAACCGCTACGACCCGGCGATGGAGGCCCTGATCGACAATCTCGAGCTTCTGGCCCGCCACGACTATGCCGCCCTCAGGCGCCTTTGCGGCGTGGACGACGAAGATCTTGCCGACATGGTTGGCGAACTGAAGCTCCTCGACCCCAAGCCTTGCAGCGGCTTTTCCAACTCCCCTCTCCAGCCGGTCGTGCCGGACGTTCTGGTCTACCCGGCATCCGACGGCGGATGGTCCATAGAGCTGAACTCGGAAACCCTGCCCAGGCTGCTGGTCAACCAGGGATATTACGCGACGGTTTCGAAGACGGCGAAGTCCGATACCGACAAGGCTTTTCTGACCGATTGCCTGCAAACGGCGAACTGGCTCGTGAAGAGCCTGGACCAGCGCGCGCGCACCATCCTGAAGGTCTCCAGCGAAATCGTTCGTCAGCAGGACGCTTTCCTCACGCATGGGGTGCGCCATTTGCGGCCGCTCAACCTTCGCGCCATCGCGGAAGCCATTGAAATGCATGAATCGACGGTCAGCCGCGTGACGTCGAACAAATATATGTCCACCCCGCGCGGAATCTTCGAATTGAAGTACTTCTTCACCTCCGCAATCTCGGCGACGGAGGGCGGCGACGATCACTCCGCGGAATCCGTACGTTACAGGATCAAGGAGATGATCGACGCCGAAAGCGCCGAGGCGGTTTTGTCCGATGATGCGATTGTCAAAAATCTGCAGCAAGAAGGCATCGACATTGCCCGCCGAACAGTTGCAAAATATAGGGAATCGATGCGCATTGGCTCATCGGTTCAACGGAGACGGGAAAAGCGCGCTCGCGCCAGAAGCGCCTGACGGCTCCCGATCCGATTCAGTAGGTGCGGACCATGTCAGTTGCCGCGACTTGTCGACAACGTAACAAACGCGCCCTCGGTTGGCGCGAACGCTCGCGTGACGTTTCGATGACGCCATCGATTGACTTCGCTGGCAAGGCCGCTTATAGCGACCGCCGCAGCCGGACCGCGCCGGACTTTGGCGTGGCAGCCGGCTTTTGCCGTTTGGGAAACCCCCATGCGCCGAAGGCCGTCCGGCATGACGCGGAACAATCTGCAAAGGCGGTCACGCAGGTTCGTCTCGATAACGATAAGAGGTTCCCATGACACTGCGGGTTTCGGGGAAGAACGTCGACGTTGGCGATGCGTTGCGCGCCCACATCGAAGACCGGGTCGAAGAAGCCATGTCGAAATATTTCGACGGCGGATATACGGGCCACATAACGATCGGCCGTGAAGGTTCCGGCTTTCGCACGGAGTGCGCGCTGCACCTCGATACCGGCATTGTTCTTCAGGTTTCCGCAGACAGCCAGGAACCGCGCCCCAGCTTTGATGCCGCGGCCGACCGCATAGAAAAGCGCCTGCGCCGCTACAAGCGCAAGCTGAAAGATCACAAGAGCGCCGGTAACGGCCGCGACGTGCTCGAGGCCTCGTCATACGTTCTTGCTTCCACCGAGGAAGACGAGGAACTGCCTGCCGATTTCACGCCCGTCGTCGTGGCGGAAACTTCGGCGAAGATCAAAACGATGACCGTCGGGATGGCGGTCATGGAACTCGACCTCAGCGAAGCCCCGGTCGTCGTTTTCCGAAATGCCGGTAGCGGTGCCGTAAACGTGGTTTACCGCCGTGCGGACGGGAACTTCGGCTGGGTGGACCCGGATCTGGCCAAAAACGGCCGGGCCGGGTGAGCCGCGCAAAACAAATTCCAGGCTGCGTGATTGGCCGGGTTTGAACCGAAAGCAGAGATTATCTTATGGATCTTAGCGATCTGATCTCACCGCAAGCCGTGGTCCCTGTACTCAAGGCGACGAGCAAGAAGCAGGCGATCCAGGAACTGGCGGCGAAGGCCGCTGCCGTGACCGGACTGCCCCAGCGCGATATCTTCGACACGCTGCTCCAGCGCGAAAGGCTCGGTTCCACGGGTGTGGGCAACGGCATCGCCATTCCCCACGGCAAGCTCGTCGCGCTCGACAAGCTCGTCGGCCTGTTCGCGAGACTGGAAAAGCCGATCGATTTCGATGCTCTCGACGATCAGCCCGTGGACCTTATCTTCCTGCTTCTCGCGCCCGAAGGGGCAGGTGCCGATCACCTGAAGGCGCTTGCGAGGATCGCACGCCTGTTGCGCGACAGCGGCACGGCGCAGAAGCTGCGGGCGACCGCCGATGCGGAAGCGCTCTATACGATCCTGATGCAGCCATCGGCCTCGTCGAACGCCGCGTGATGCGGGAAGGCTTCGCTACGGGCATGTACGCAAAAAGGGGAAGGCCGATGCCTTCCCCTTTTCCTAACAAAAGACGCGTTGCTTGCCTGACGGTTCAGT
Source organism: Stappia sediminis (assembly GCF_009826895.1). Taxonomy (GTDB): domain Bacteria; phylum Pseudomonadota; class Alphaproteobacteria; order Rhizobiales; family Stappiaceae; genus Hongsoonwoonella; species Hongsoonwoonella sediminis. The sequence goes on from NZ_WUMV01000008.1 coordinate 227,669, forward strand.
GCAGGCTTACGGTCTCCAGTTCCTGCTCCGCCGCATTCGCAACCGCCGCCTCGCGGCTGTCCGCAAGCAGGATCGGCGTGCCGTCGGCATGGAGCAGCACCCACAGCTTCAGCCCTGCTTCGAGCTTCGGCGTTTCGGGAAAAAGCGAATTCACGTCTTCCGAGGTCATCGGTTTCACATAGGCGATATGCCCGGCGCCGAGGCTTTGCAGAGCCTCGCTCGGTATTTTCGAGGATTTGAACTCTTCACGGGTCATTGGGCTACTCCAGTACATGTGGCCGCCATGCCTTGATGGGAAACCGTCTCTCAATCGCGCGCGGTAATTTCGATCCGCCGCACGATCCGCTCCGGTTCGGGCCGAAACAGATCGATCGACAGGAGTCCGTCCTTGAGTTCGGCGCCGAGGATCTCGATGCCTTCGGCAAGAACAAAGGTACGCTGGAACTGCCGCGCGGCGATACCCCGATGGAGGAATTGCCGTGACTTGTCCTCTTCTTCCTGACGTCCGCGGATGACGAGCTGGTTTTCCTCAACCGACACGTCAAGCTGCTCGCGCGTGAAGCCGGCAACGGCTAGCGTTATGCGTATGACATCGCCGTGGCCGTCCGTGCGGGGCATTCTCTCGATGTTGTACGGAGGATAACCGTCGTTGGTCGCCTTGCTGACCCTGTCCAGAACCCGCTCGATATCGTCGAAACCGAGCAGAAGGGGACTGGAAAACGCCGATACACGCGTCATTTCGATTGCCCTTTTCAAGCGGCCGTCGCCTGAGCGACCTTCTTCCGCCCCGTCTTGCGGCGGCGGATACCATTGATATTCGGACCCTTTTCAGGCACCCGGCCAAGGCGAACATCGCCTCGTTTGGTTATAGATATGGCGGTTTGGGCCCACGGTTTCAAGGTGACCCAAGCCATGACGAAATTGTGGGGGCCGTACGAAAAGACCTGCGAAAATAACGTTTCATGGCCACAACAGGAATGCCGATAATGCGCGATCCTTGCGTAAGCCGCCCGCCGGGCGGATATGTGCGGGGTTTCTCACTTGATCGGAAAATCGGCCATGCGCCAATATTTCGTGGCAGCGACCGCTGCGCTGCTCGCCGTTTCGGCAACCACCGCATATGCGGACGTTCTGTCTTCCCGCGTCGTTTCCTATGACCAGGCGAAGCGCCAGTTGCACCTGACGGACCGCACGATCGTCGACGTCGACCTGAAGAATTTCAACCTGCCCGTTCCCGCGAAGCAAGGTGACCGTGTCGAGATCACCTACGACGGGAGCGAGAACGGTATCGACAAGATCCGCAGCATCAAGATCGTCCAGTGAACGCAAAACGCCGCGAGGCCTTTCTAGCTCCGCGGCGTTTTCACATCATGGTCCCGTGGCAGGAAGAGACCTTCCCGGACCCTATCCGTTAAGGCGCCCGCCGTTCGCCGCATCGAACACATGGAGCCGGTCGCGCGATGCCTTGAGGTTGAGCTCGGCGCCGGCCGAAAATTCGGCCTTCGCCGGCACACGCACGACGACATCATCCACAACGCCGGCTACCCGACCGTGGACATAGCTTTCAGCACCCACCGGCTCAACGGCAATGACCTTCATCCTGAGCGATAGAGCGTCGGCGTTTTCCGCCCCATCCGCGTCCACCTGAAGATCCTCCGGCCTGACGCCAAGGAGTGCATGTTCCGCGCCGAAACCGTCCGGCGCGTCGAGCCCTTCTCCGCTTTCCAGATGCAGGCGTCCATCCTTCGCCTTGACGGGAATGAGGTTCATGGCCGGCGAACCGATGAAGCCGGCAACGAAGGTCGATGCCGGTTTTTCATAAACTTCCAAAGGCGTCCCGATCTGCTCGATACGGCCATGGTTCAAGACGACGAGACGATGGGCGAGCGTCATCGCCTCGAGCTGGTCGTGCGTGACGTATACGCTCGTCGTGCCCAGGGTCTCCTGCAGACGCTTGATCTCGATACGCATCTGGACACGCAGTTTCGCATCAAGGTTGGACAGCGGCTCGTCGAAGAGGAAGGCCGCGGGCTTGCGCACGATCGCCCGGCCCATGGCGACACGCTGCCGCTGGCCGCCGGAAAGCTGGCGCGGCTTGCGGTCCAGAAAATCGCCGATCTCAAGGATGCGTGCCGCCTCCTTGACGCGTTTATCGATCTCGTCCTTCGGCTCGCCCCGGTTTTTCAGGCCGTAGGCGAGATTGTTGTAGACCGTCATATGCGGATAGAGCGCATAGTTCTGGAAAACCATGGCGATATCGCGGTCGGCCGGCTCCACGCGGTTGACCACACGGTCCCCGATGCGGATTTCGCCGTCCGAGATTTCCTCCAGCCCCGCGATCATTCGCAAGAGCGTGGACTTGCCGCAGCCCGACGGGCCGACGAGAACGATGAACTCTCCGTCGGCGATGTCGATCGAAACGCCCTTCACGGCTTCTACGCCGCCGGCATAGACCTTGCGGACTTTGTCGAGCGAGATGGTGGCCATGTCTTCTTATTTCTCCGTCTCTACAAGGCCCTTGATGAAGAGGCGCTGCATGAACACAACGACCAGCACCGGCGGGATCATGGCGAGAAGCACGGTCGCCATGATTACATGCCAGAGCGGTTCGGAATCGGGAACCGTCACCATCCGCTGAATGCCCATGACGATCGTGTAGTAGCTTTCGTCCGTCGTCACGATCAGCGGCCAGAGATACTGGTTCCACCCGTAGATGAAGAGGATGACGAAAAGGCCTGCCATATTGGTTCGCGACAAGGGCAGCAGGATATCGCGGAAGAACTTGAGCGGACCCGCACCGTCTATTCTCGCGGCCTCCGACAGCTCTTCCGGAATGGTCATGAAGAACTGCCGGAAAAGGAATGTCGCCGTGGCGCTGGCGATCAGGGGCAACGTAAGGCCCGAGTACGAATTGAGGAGGCCGAGGCCCGCTGTCACCTCGAACGTGGGCAGAATGCGCACTTCCACAGGAAGCATCAGCGTGATGAAGATGGTCCAGAAGGCGAGCACCCGGCCCGGAAACTTGAAATAGACGATCGCGAAGGCGGAGATGATCGAAATCGCGATCTTTCCGATGGCGATCGCCATGGCCATCACCATGCTGTTCACCATCATGAGCCCTACGGGCGGTGCGCCCGCCGAGGACAGCCCTTCGACGAATATCTGGTAGTAGTTCTGGAAGAACTGATCGCCGGGCGTCAGCGGCACGACGCCCGAGAGCATCGACTTCGGATCGTAGGTGGAGGCGACGAAGGCCACCCACACGGGGAAGACCACGATCGCAAGGCCGATGATGAGCACGAGATGGCTGATGAAGGTAAGCCAGGGTCTGTTTTCTACCATGCCGTCCTCCCTCAGTACTCGACGCGGCGTTCGATGAAGCGAAACTGCACCACCGTCAGACTGATGACGATCAGCATGAGGATGACGGACTGAGCCGCCGACCCGCCAAGGTCGAGGCTGACGAAACCGTCGCGCCAGACCTTGTAGACCAGGATCGAGGTGGCCTGTCCCGGCCCGCCGGCGGTCGTGGCGTGGACGATGGCGAAGGTTTCGAAGAACGAGTAGACGATGTTGACCACCATGAGGAAGAAGGCGGTTGGCGACAGAAGCGGAAAGACGATCGTCCAGAAGCGCTTTTGCGGCCCCGCTCCGTCGATCGCGGCCGCCTCAATCAGCGAGCGCGGAATCGCCTGAAGCCCGGCCAGGAAGAAGAGGAAATTATAGGAAACCTGCTTCCACGCGGCGGCGATGATGATCAGCAACAAAGCGTCATTGGCATTGAGCGTGTGGTTCCAGTCGTAGCCGAGCTGGCGCATCGTATAGGCAAGGATGCCGATGGTGGGATTGAACATGAACCACCAAAGCACGCCCGCCACCGCCGGAGCGACCGCATAAGGCCAGATCAGAAACGTCTTGTAGAAGGTCGAGCCACGGATCACCCGGTCGGCCATGACCGCGAGTAGAAGGGCCGCCCCCATCGACAGGAGCGTCGTGCCCGCACTGAAGACGAGCGTCACCTTGAAGGAAGAGAGGTAAAGCGGGTCGTCAAAGAGCGTCTCGAAATTCTCGAACCAGACGAACTCCGAGCTCAACCCGAATGCGTCCTCTCTCAACACGGACTGGTAGAGCGCCTGGCTTGCCGGCCAGATGAAGAATACCAGCGTTATCGCCAATTGGGGCGCCACGAGAAGGTAGGGCAGCCACCTGTTATTGAAGGTTATGCGCTTTGTTTGCATGCGCCGTCGCTCTTTGCCTCACCAGGCACGAATGTCGTGCAAGGTCGTCCAGACCCGAAGCCGCCCCGGACGACCGGGACGGCTTGCAGCTGCAATGAGCCGGCGGGCGCAGCACCTGCGCCGCCGGCCTTGTCTTGAGCTTAGTTGTTGGCTTTTTCGAACTGGCGAAGAAGCTTGTTGCCGCGGTCGACCGCGGTGTCGAGCGCCTCTTCGGCCGACTTTTCACCCGACCAGACCAGTTCCAGCTCCTCGTTGATGACATCGCGGATCTGGACGAAGTTGCCGAGGCGAAGGCCCTTGGAGTTTTCCGTCGGAGCCTTGCCGAGCATCTGCTCGATGCCGACGTCCGCACCCGGGTTCTTCTCGTAGTAGCCCTGTTCCTTCGAGAGCTCGTAGGCCGCCGTGGTGATCGGCAGGTAGCCGGTGAACTGGTGCCAGTCCGCCTGCACTTCCGCGGACGACAGGAACGTGAAGAACTTCGCCACGCCCTTGTATTCCTCGGCATCATGGCCGCCGAGGACCCACAGCGTCGCGCCACCGATGATGGAGTTCTGCGGAGCGCCTTCCACGTCCGGCCAGTACGGCAGCTTGGACACGCCGACGTTGACACCTTCCATGTTCGCCAGAACGCCCGCGCGCGAAGCGGAGGAGTTCATGTACATGGCGCATTCGCCGGAATAGAACTTCGGCGCGGAATCCGAGCGGCGTCCGCCGTAATCGAACACCTTGGTCTTCTGCCACTCGCCGAGCTGGCCGATGTGCTTCTTGTGAATGTCCGAATTGATCACAAGTTCGGTTCCCAGCCCGCCGAAACCGTTGGCGAGCGTCGCGAAGGGAACGTTGTGCCAGGCCGAGAAATTCTCAAGCTGCACCCACGACTGCCAGCCGGTCGTGAAGCCGCAGGCGACGCCGTTTTCCTGGAGCTTCTTCGCCGCCTCGCCGACTTCCGGCCAGGTCTTCGGGGCTTCGGAAATGCCCGCTTTCTCGAAGAGATCCTTGTTGTAGTAGAGAACCGGCGTGGACGAGTTGAACGGCATCGACAGCATCTTGCCGTTCGCATCCGTGTAGTAGCCGATGACCGGCTGCAGGAACGCCGCCTGGTCAAAAGGCTCGCCAGCCTCTTCCATCAACTTGTAGACGGGATAGACAGCGCCTTCGGCGGCCATCATCGTTGCGGTGCCGACTTCGAACACCTGCACGATCGCCGGCTGTTCCTTGGCGCGGAATGCCGCGATCGCGGCGGTCATGGTCTCGGTGTAGTTACCCTTGTAGACCGGCTTCACGACGTAGTCGGACTGGGACTTGTTGAAGTTCGCCGCGATCTCCTCGACCTTCTCGCCGAGTTCGCCGCCCATTGCGTGCCACCATTCAACCTCGGTGGCCGCGAGCGCCGCGGTGGATGTGCTTGCAAGCGCCGCAACAGCGACGATATGTGCGATAGCGCGGGAATGTGCCATTCATACCTCCCTTTTTGGGTTTCAGGACGCACTCGATCAATCGGCCTCCGCCGCGTCCTGCATCGACCGGCAAAACCTGACGACTGATCTTGAATAGCACCAAATCGTTTTCGGATGAAAGATTAATGGCGTTCAAATGAACATTAGATGACACCCACCGATCACGATTTCGGGCGCACGATGCGATGCGGCGGGAAAAGCCGGGAAGTTTCCGAGCGTACGCACGAAAAGGCACCCTTCCGCGATGGCCTACGTTTCCTGCGGGAAACCGAATAGTTCGCAAATGCTGCACCTATATATCGAAATTTAAGTATTAAACGCTATTGTAGTAACAGATTTCGAATCGAAAGGAGCGTAAATGTCAATATATGATGATATCGGCGGCAAAGAGGCTGTTGACGCAGCGGTAAACATACTATACACACGCCTTCTTGACGATAAAAACACCTCACATTTCTTCGACGGAATGGATGTCGCCAAGCAAAGAATGAAAATGCGCCTGTTTCTAACTTACGCACTGGGCGGCGCGGCGCAGTATAACGGCAAGGACCTGCGCACATCCCATGCGCACCTGAACCTGACCGATCAAGATTTCGACAACGTCGGCGGTCACATCAAGGCGACGCTCGAGGAGCTGTGCGTTCCCGGACATCTCGTCGACAGCATTCTGTCCGTCGTGGAAACGACGCGCGACGAGATTGTGAACAGGGCCTCCGCGGCCTGACACCCGCGCCGCAAACCGGCCGGCAGCGGCCGCCCACAGATGGGGGAACGCGCATGAACCCCGACACCTTGCACACCCAGGAGCCGTCGGAAAGAGCCGACCTCAGCGGCCCCGTCTACGTCGCCTTGATCAATCTTGCCGGCCGGCAGCGCATGCTTTCCCAGCGCGTCGGACTATACCTGTTGAACTTCCATATCCACAGGCAGGGCGGGCGGGAGATCGGCGAAGAGGACATCGACGCATTCAGGCGTGCGGCTTCGGACTTTCTCTCGGCGCATTCAACGCTGGTCGAAGGAGACCGCAAGCGCGCCATCCCTCCCCTGTTTTCCGAAAGCGTCAAGGAAATCCTGTTCGGCAAGGCGCAAGGCGCGCGGCACATCGAACGCTTCATATCGCTGTGCGAACGATACGAGGCCGACATGATCGGCGGCCAGACATACGACCTGGCAGAACTTCTGCAGGCCATCACCTTCATCAAGGGCGATCTGCTCATCCTGCTCCAGGCCGTCGTAAAGGCGCTGGAAGACGACTACATCGCGTTCAACAAGAATATCGATAAAGTGAGGGAGAACGAAACCCGTTCAGTACTGAACGCGCTCGAAAAAATTCAGAAATCGGCGCATATGTCTCGACTTGTCGCCTTCAACGCCAAGATTTCCTCCATACGAGCCGGCGAATACGGCCGGGAATTCGGCGCGTTGACCGACGAACTGAAGCGGATATCGGACGAAATCGGAGAGTCCTCGAAGCTGATAGCCCGCAATCTGTCCAGACAGGCTTCCTGAAAATGCGTGCGAACGCGGATGTTTTGTCCATCGGCATCAAGGGTCTTGTGGCCACGGCGCTTTTCTTCGCGATCGCACATATCTTGTCGCCCCTGGTCCCGCAGGATTTCATCCTTGGTTCCTATGGCGCCCTTGCCGTGGTGCTGATCGCCCTTCAGAACGAACCGGTTGCCAGCTTTCGAACGATCGTGACCGCCCATATGACGGCTGCAACCGTCGGCTTTGTCCTGTTCCATGCATCTCCTTTCGTACCCGCGGGAATTCTGGTGACCGTGACTATCGCCGTCACGCTCTTCCTGATGGCGTCCATGAACGCGATTCATCCGCCCGCCGGTGCCGTTGCCTTTGTCGCCGTCTCTCCGCACTCACCGGTGGAAACGCTCGGACTTTCGTTCATCGCGCTTTGCGGATTGGCCGGGCCGGTCACATTCGTCGCGATCTGCCGCACAACTGAAACTGTTTTCGAGCAACTTAAGAATGTTCTTTTTCGATATTCAATTAAAAGATGATTTTATACTACGGAAGACACCTGAATCTATATAAAATCATATAAATGAAGTCTTTTCGATATATTTGTTACCTATAGTAAGTTTTTATATGTATTTTTCTGTAATAATGAGATTCGTGTCGAATATTAAAAACGCATTTCTCAGGATATTAGAATTTTATACATAAATTAATGGCATCTATGGCGTCATAAACGCTCTTGTTCCTTATAGAAAATACGCCAACGAGGTTCGCATGCGCGCATTCAAACGGTTTGCAGCATTGTCGCTCATGACGCTAGGTCTGCACTGCTCCCCGGTCGCAGCCCAGGACCTGACGCCGTCAGACGCCTTTCAGCGCGCCGCCCAGATCAAGTCTATGGTTCTGCTGATGCTTGAGGCCGACCTTTACGACGTGAAGGATTTGCCTGACCCCGAGGTGGTTCCAAGCCGGCCGAGGCACGTGCTGCGCGTCGCGGTAGACGTTTTCGAACGCATCCAGACCCTGCGCCTGCTCAATGGTCTTGCTCAAAACCCGGCGCCGGCCACGCCGGCCAAGCCGACGGAACCCGCACATGTCGTGGGCGTTCTGGAGCAGGCTGCCGCCGAACTCCAGGAACTGGGGCCCATTTACGGTGTGAACCTCAAGATCGACATGCCCGGGAAAGCCGAGGACAAGGTGCCCGGCGAAGTGCTTGCGCATCTGCGGGCGATAAACGCCGGCCTGGAGCTTCTGGGTGTGCCCTCGACGCTTCCCAACGATGTGCAGCGCACCGCCCTTGAAATCCGTCAGGAGATGGGGAAGGCCGTCGCCCTCACTGGAGCTTCAACCGAAGCGAAAGCCGAGCGCGTCAGTTCCGCGATGCCGAGCGACGCCCTTTCGGAGGTCATGGCCCTGATCGACGATCTTCGTGCCGCGGGCGAGAGCAATCCGAAGCTTGCCCTGCCCGCCGGCGTCGCGGCTCCGCCCATGCCCGAGGGCGGGAACCAGGTCAGTCCTTCCGATGTCCTTCTCGCCGCGCAATTCGCTTTGGCCGACATCTATGCGCTCAATGTTTCGCTGGGCAACGAGGACGCCCTTGAACGCATCCCGACCCAGGCCGGAAAGAACCCGGCCGACGTCAAGAACGTCATCGCATATTCGCGCGCCCAGCTGGCCGCCATCGTCGCTGCAGAATAATCGGAGTCGGACATCCCATGCTCGCAACAAAGTCGATGATTGCACGGCTGAAGTCCCAACCCATCGCGTCGATGTTGGGCATTAACACGCGTGTATTCGCGCTTGCGTTGATCCCGATCATCCTGCTTGCCGGTGCCGTCGTCTACGAAGCAAAGACGATGTACGACACCTTCAGCTCAAGCCTCGACGATATTTCCTGGCAGACGAAGGATCACGCGAAATCGCAATTGCTGGCCCAAAACGCGCTTGCGGCGACAAACACGCTCGTTCTCTCCGTTTCCGCGCTCGCCAACAACCAGCAGATCGGCCTCCTGAATCGCGACCCGGGGTATCTCGACAGATCCCAGACGCTCGTAGGCGAACTCGACGAAGCGACGGCGGGATATCTGTCTGCGATCGAGGCCCTGTCGGACTTCGACATCCTCATCGCCGAAATCGGCGACGAGGCCCTCTTTCGCCAGTACATGTACCTGCGCCGGAATGCGACCACGGTTGCCAAGCTGATCGAATTCGCGAAAGCTTCGACCGACCGCACCAACGGCCTTGCCCTGCTTTTCCAGATGGACAGCGCGGTCACGAACTTCATCTTCGAGGAAAGATTCCGCTTTGACGCCGTAACCAAGCGGCTGACGCGCTCGGCCAGCATGATGACCGCCCTGGCGAACACCTTGCAGGCGGAAATCGCCAACCGGTTCGAACAGATCGACAGCGAGGCCAAGGCAAAGGCGAATTCGCAGATCACGGCGATCCTCACATTCGTCGGCATAGCGGTCGTGGCCTTGCTTGTAGGCTCCCTGTTCGTCTCCATCATGACGATCACGCGGCCCCTGAAGAAAATGGTGGCTGCCTTGAGCGAGCTTGCCGGCGGAAACATCGAAACGCCGATACCGGCCGCCGGAAAGGACGAGATCGGCCAGCTTGCCGAGGCGATGACCGCATTTCGCGACAATATGATCGAATCGCGCAGGCTTGCCGAGGAGCAGGAGCGCCTGAAGCGTGATACCGACGAACATCAGCGCCGGATGATGGAGGAACTTGCCGCGAACTTCGAGAAAACCGTCGGCGGCATAATTTCCCAGGTTCAGCATGCCGCGAACGACCAGCGTACGGCCGCTCAATCCCTCAGCGAAGCGGTGCGCCTGGCGAAAGACGAGGCCCAATCCGTGGCAAGCAGTTCGCATGATGCCAGTGTGAACGTGCAGATGGTGGCATCCGCCACGGAAGAGCTTGCGGCATCGGTACGCGAAATCGGCCGCCAGGCCACCGAATCGGCGGATGCGGCGAACGCGGCCGCCAACGATGCGGATCAGACCGTTTCCATGGTCAAGGTCCTGTCGGAGACGGCGGCCCGAGTGGGCTCCGTCGTCGGCCTGATCAGCGATATCGCGGAACAGACGAACCTGCTTGCGCTGAATGCCACCATCGAGGCGGCTCGTGCCGGCGATGCGGGCAAGGGGTTTGCGGTGGTCGCCTCCGAAGTGAAGAAACTCGCCGATGAAACCAGCCGGGCCACGTCGGAAATTTCCGAACAGGTGACCGCGATCCAGCAGGCGACGACGACGTCCGCGGATGCGATCACCAAGGTATCGGCAACGATCCGCGGGCTGGACGGCATCGCGACGACGATTGCAAGCGCGGTGGAGGAGCAGACCTCCGCGACGCAGGAAATCGCCCAAAGCGTCCAGCAGGTCTCGGTCGGCACCCAGGACGTCTCCTCCAGCACCCAGCGTGTGACGCAAGTAACGGAAGACGCGACCGAAACCGCCGCACGCAGCCTGCAGTCGGCAGAACAGCTTGCCACACATGCCAACGCACTGGCCTCCGAAATCTCGGAATTCCTGAAAGGACTTCGCGCGGCATAGGGCGCTTCGGCCCAAAGCTTCCAGCTCCTGTCACAGCTCGATCCTTCCCGGCAGCCCGATATGAATCAGGGCCGCCGGGGAGGATTTTTTATGGCAACGTCTTCACGGGAGTTGACCCTGCCGGCCTTTCGCACCTTCGGGCGCGACGCCGCGAACCGGCATGGAGCATTTTCTTGACCGGAATTCGCCCCGGTAGAGGCACCTTGAGAATATCCTCGCCGCCAAATTCGATTCAGATTCGGCGGGATATGCTGCAGAGTAAAAGGGCGTTATGGCTCGCCGCCGACGAATTCAGCCGCATCGCGCGCCGATTTACGGACGGCGCGCATCCGCAGCGAATGGTGTTAGGTTTTCCTGAAAGATGGTGGAGCCGAGGGGAATCGAACCCCTGACCTCTTGAATGCCATTCAAGCGCTCTCCCAACTGAGCTACGGCCCCGCTAAAACCCTTTATCCGACGAAACGGCCGTAAGCTTCGCACAAGGAGCGAAACGCCGTTACGCCCGCCATAAACCGGTGCGACACTGACGGAATTGGTGGAGCCGAGGGGAATCGAACCCCTGACCTCTTGAATGCCATTCAAGCGCTCTCCCAACTGAGCTACGGCCCCGTTTTCCGTCCGTCACACCCGCGATTGGCGGTCCGTCGAACCGATCGGCCGGCTTGGGAAACCGGCCTTCGAGCATCGCCAATCCATGCAAACGCACACGGGATGCCCAACTGTTCGATCCGGGTTGGTTTTCTGCCAGCCAAGTGATTTCACCCGCCTGAAAACCGCTCCGGTGCGGGCGGAACATAGATTGTCCGCCCTAGGTGTCAAGCACAATGTCGCCGTCCGCTGCTTGCATGTTTCAAAGCTCGCGGAGCTGTGGACGGCGAAGCGCGATACCCAGCTTCGCAGCCCATGATCCGGCTTCAAACTTCAGCGATCGGTGTCGTCGTCCTCGCGCTCGACCGCGATGCCGACGTCGCCGTCGTCATCATCCTCTTCCTCGATGAAGACGTCCTCGTCGCCGCCAATGTCCTCATCGACCTCGACGTCGTCCGTGTCATCGCCGTCGACGGTGTCGCCTTCGTCGGCATCGGCCTCTTCGAGGCTGACGATTTCGGCGCCTTCCAGCTCCTCTTCATCGTCGTCTTCTTCGACCACGGCCTTCTTGGAGGCCTTGGCAGGCCGCACGCTGGCCGCTTCAAGCGCGAAGATCGTCCCGCACTTCGGACAGGTGATCGGGTCGCGATTGAGATCGTAGTATTTTGCGCCGCATCCGCTGCAGAGGCGCTTGGTGCCGAGTTCCGGTTTCGCCACGGTTCTAGACCCTTATCCTCAATTTAGCGGGGATCGCATAAACGCTGCCTGCCCGCGTGTCAAAGCCAAATCTCACCGGCGGGTTTCAAGCTTGCCCTGCTAGGCAAAACCGCTACACGCAATGGCGCGAAAGCCCGCCGGCCGGACCGCTGAAACCATCACCTGCCGGCGGCAGTGACGGCTCGCTTCCTTCGTGCTAGATCAGCCTGCGCTCAGGTGGAATGATCTGAACAAGGAAAGCTGATCGTTTTCACAATCTCGGAGCATTCGGCACACATTGTTCAAAATGCGGACCGAATGTTCTAGGAGGAGCCGTTTTATGGTGCCGATGCAACCCCGGAATTGAAAATGTCCCACGCTTCTTCACCCCAACCTTTGACCGCCAGCCCCGGCAAGCCGCTTAAAGGGCGCATTCGCGTGCCGGGCGACAAGTCGATCTCGCATCGCTCGATCATGCTTTCGGCACTTGCGGTGGGGCGCAGCACGGTTCGTGGAATTCTTGAATCCGAAGATGTGCTGAACACGATCGCTGCCATGCGCGCGGTTGGCGCGCGCGTCGAAAAAGCCGCGGACGGCACCTGGACGGTCGACGGCATCGGTCTCGGCAGCCTGCTGGAGCCGGAAAGCGTGATCGACTTCGGCAATGCCGGCACCGGCGTCCGGCTTGCGCTCGGTATCGTCGGTTCGCACCCGATCGCGACCACATTCGTGGGCGACGCCTCGCTGTCGCGCCGCCCGATGGGCCGGGTGCTCGATCCGCTGCGCATGATGGGCACCCAGGTCGTCGCCCGCGCTGGCGACCGGCTGCCGCTTTCCGTTCGCGGGCCCGAAACGCCAAGCCCGCTCACCTATCGCGTGCCGGTGGCATCCGCCCAGGTCAAATCCGCCGTGCTGCTCGCGGGGCTCAATGCGCCGGGCGTGACCACGGTCATCGAGCCGGTTCCAACCCGCGACCATACGGAAAAGATGCTGAAAGGCTTCGGCGCCGATATCACCGTGGACCTCAACGACGCGGGCGAGCGCGTCATTCGTCTTGTCGGGCAGCCGACGCTGAAGCCTCAGGACATTACCGTGCCGGGCGATCCTTCATCGGCCGCCTTCCCCGTGGTCGCCGCGCTGATTACCCCCGGTTCGGACCTTGTCGTCGAAAACGTTCTCCTGAACGAACATCGCACGGGTCTTTTCACGACGCTGAAGGAAATGGGCGCCGATATCGAGATCGAGAACATCCGCGAGACCGGCGGCGAGGAGATCGGCGACATCCATGTGCGCCACAGCAAGCTCGCAGGCGTGACGGTGCCGGCGGAACGCGCCCCTTCGATGATCGACGAATATCCCGTGCTTGCGGTAGCGGCATCTTTTGCAAAAGGCGAGACCCATATGCCGGGGCTGGATGAATTGCGCGTGAAGGAATCCGACCGTCTTGCGGCGGTCGCCCGGGGGCTTGAGGCCAACGGCGTGCCCTGCCGCGAGGGCGAGGCGGAGCTTACCGTCATCGGCGGCGGCAGTCGGATCGGCGGCGGAACGGTGACGACGCACCTCGACCATCGCATCGCCATGAGTTTCCTGGTGCTTGGACTTGCCGGCGAAAAGCCCGTGAGCGTGGATGACGGCGCGGTCATCGCCACGAGCTTTCCGGGCTTTCGTGAACTCATGGCGCAAATCGGCGCCGATATCTCTTCCTCGAAGGAGGCGGCATGATCATTGCGATCGATGGTCCCGCCGCATCCGGAAAGGGAACCCTCGCCCGCCGGCTCGCCCGGCACTACGGGCTCCACCATCTCGATACCGGCCTGACCTATCGTGCGGTCGCCGCGGCGCTTCTTGCACGCGGCTTGCCTCTGGGCGACGAGGAAATCGCGATCTCGGTCGCGCGCAATCTCGATCTGTCGCGTCTCGATCGCGATGTGCTCGCGGCGCATGAGGTGGGTGAAGCGGCTTCGCGCATCGCCGTCCTGCAAGGCCTGCGCGACGAACTGGTGCGCCTCCAGCGCGACTTCGCCAAACGCGAACCGGGAGCGGTTCTCGACGGGCGCGACATCGGCACGGTCGTCTGCCCGGACGCGCCCGTGAAGTTGTACGTGACCGCCTCTCCGCAGGTGCGCGCGCGCCGGCGCACGGATGAGCTTCTTTCCAAGGGAAAGCCCGCCGACTATGCCTCGATCCTGGCGGATTTGAAGAAACGCGACGAGCGAGACTCCTCACGCAGCGTCGCTCCGCTGAAACCGGCTGAAGATGCCCACTTGCTCGATACGAGCGAAATGGATATAGAAGCCGCATTCAAGGCGGCTGTGGATATCGTCGAGCAGGCCCGGTAACATCGGCGCTTGCGCTTGGCTTTCCAGGCCGCTTTCCGTCTCACCGGCTCTTGTGAGGGCGAGACGACACCGCTTCGCCCGGCATATCCGGGCAGAGGCGTAAAATTGGACGAACCCGGATCAGCACCGTCCGCTTCGCCGGCCCGCGTGAAAACGCGGTTGCCTGTTCCCCTCGAACAGGCCGGATGAGCGCTCGATCCCGAAGCAACACGAACCCGCCGGCGACAAGCCGTAATGGCTTTCAGGAGAATTCATGGACACTCTCAACCCCACCCGCGACGATTTCGCCGCGCTTCTCGAAGAATCTTTCACCACTCAGGAGCTTTACGAAGGCGCGGTGGTGAAGGGCACGGTGATCGCCATCGAGAAGGATCTCGCGGTGATCGACGTCGGCCTCAAGGTGGAAGGCCGCGTTCCCTTGAAGGAATTCGGCGGCAAGGGCCGCGAGGACGAAGGCGGCGTTAAGGTCGGCGACGAAGTCGAGGTCTACCTGGAGCGCGTCGAGAATGCGCTCGGCGAAGCCGTTCTGTCGCGCGACAAGGCCCGCCGCGAAGAGAGCTGGGTACGCCTTGAAGTCGCATTCGAAGCGGGCGAAAAGGTCACCGGCCAGATCTTCAACCAGGTCAAGGGCGGCTTCACCGTCGATCTCGACGGCGCCGTGGCCTTCCTGCCGCGTTCGCAGGTGGACATCCGCCCGGTTCGCGACGTCACTCCGCTGATGCATACGCCCCAGCCCTTCCAGATCCTCAAGATGGACAAGCGCCGCGGCAACATCGTCGTCTCGCGCCGAGTCGTGCTTGAAGAGACCCGCGCCGAGCAGCGCTCCGAGCTCGTCCAGAGCCTGGAAGAAGGTCAGGTCGTGGAAGGCGTGGTCAAGAACATCACCGACTACGGTGCGTTCGTCGACCTCGGCGGCATCGACGGCCTGCTGCACGTCACCGACATCGCGTGGCGGCGCATCAACCATCCGAGCGAGGTCCTGTCGATCGGACAGACCGTCAAGGTGCAGATTATCCGCGTCAACCAGGAAACGCACCGTATCTCGCTCGGCATGAAGCAGCTTGAAGCCGACCCGTGGGACGGCATCGAGGCGAAGTACCCGGTCGGCGCCAAGTTTACCGGCCGCGTCACGAACATCACCGACTACGGTGCGTTCGTCGAGCTGGAAGCCGGCATCGAAGGCCTGATCCACGTTTCCGAGATGTCCTGGACGAAGAAGAACGTCCATCCGGGCAAGATCGTCTCCACCTCTCAGGAGGTCGAGGTGATGATCCTCGAGGTCGATCCGGTCAAGCGCCGCATCTCGCTCGGTCTCAAGCAGACCCTGCAGAACCCGTGGGAAGCCTTCGCCGAGAAGTTCCCGGTCGGTACCGAGGTCGAGGGCGAGGTCAAGAACAAGACCGAGTTCGGCCTGTTCATCGGCCTGGAAGGCGATGTCGACGGCATGGTCCACCTCTCCGACCTCGACTGGAACCGTCCGGGCGAGCAGGTCATCGAGGAATTCAAGAAGGGCGACATGGTTAGCGCCCAGGTCCTCGATGTGGACGTCGAGAAGGAGCGCATCTCGCTCGGCATCAAGCAGCTCGGCGGCGATCCGTTCGAGACCGCGGCCGCCGGCGAAATCCGCAAGGGCGCCGTCGTGACCTGCGAAGTGCTCGAGGTGAAGGACAACGGCCTGGAGGCGAAGATCGTCGACACGGACCTCGCGACCTTCGTGCGCCGCGCCGATCTTTCCCGCGACCGCGCTGAGCAGCGTCCGGAACGCTTCTCCGTCGGCGAGAAGTTCGACGCCCGCATTACCCAGTTCGACAAGAAGACGCGCCGCGTCTCCGTCTCCATCAAGGCGCTGGAAATCGCCGAGGAGAAGGAAGCCGTCGCGCAGTACGGTTCGTCGGACTCCGGTGCGTCGCTCGGCGACATCCTGGGCGCCGCCCTCAAGGCGCGCGAGGAAGGCGACGAAGAATAAGCTTCTCGCTTCGCCACATACGAAACGGAAAAGGCCCGGTCTCGCGACCGGGCCTTTTTTGTCCGCCAGGGTGTCAAGCGTCGCGAAAATTCATCCGTAGCAGTGTTCGGGTGCCGGGTACGCGCCTGTTTCCACCTCCTCCACGAAGGCACGGAACGCGGCTTCAACATCGCCTCGCCCCTCAAGGTAGTTCTTCACGAAGCGGGCCTTGCGCCCACGGGTGAGGTTCAGCATGTCATGCAGGACGAGGACCTGCGCATCCACCGAAGGGCCCGCGCCGATGCCGATGACCGGCACCCTTGCCGCTTCCGCCACCGCCTTGCCGACGGCATTCGGCACGCATTCGAAAAGCAGCATCCGCGCTCCGGCCGCCTCCAGCGCCAGAGCGTCTTCAACGATCTTCCTGCCCGCGCCTTCGCCCTTGCCCTGAACGCGGTAGCCGCCCAGCATGTCCGTCGTCTGCGGCGTCAGGCCGAGATGGGCGCAGACCGGAATGCCGTGAGCGGTCAGGAACCTTACGGTCTCCTCCATGACCGCGCCGCCCTCCACCTTGACGATATTCGCGCCCGCCTGCATGAGCCGCGCGGCATGACCCGCCGCTTCCAGCGGAGAAAACGTCGTCGCAAAGGGCATGTCCGCCATGACGAGCGGCTTGTCATCGCTGTCGCGAACGCCGCGCGCCACGCATTCCGTGTGATAGATCATGTCGTCCATCGTCACCGGCGCGGTGGACCGGCGTCCCTGGACGACCATGCCAAGGCTGTCGCCGACAAGAACGACCGCGACACCCACCGGCCCCATCATTGCCGCGAAAGTGGCGTCATAGGCCGTCAGGACCGCAAAGCGCCGCCCTTCGCGCTTCATCGTGTCGAGGCCGGCCAGCGTTACCTCAGCCATGACTTCAATTCCTCCCGTCGATATTTTTGCTGCATCGCAGCACAGCTGTTAGCGGATAGCGGGTGGCAAAATCAATCCCGCCGGAGGGCGAATAGTTTGTTCAGGATATGCCCCATTTGCCGAGATACGGAACGCGCAATGGCATCACAGGTCTTTTCAAGCAGCGCTCGGGGCTGTAGCGATAGTCGCCAGGGAATTCGTAACGGAGGCTTTAGCCGTCATGCCCCTTGACGCCGATCAGATCGTCGACCGCCGCCGCCTGCGCCGCAAGGTGAGCTTCTGGCGGGTCGTCGCCTTCCTTGTCATTGCGGTGGCGCTCATAGGCGCCGTTGCCGGACTCGCGGGGCTCGCCGGCCCGAGCAAGCGTTCGGCCCATATCGCGCGTATCGACGTGACCGGCATCATCGCAAGCGACCGCAAGCGCGACGAAATGATCGAAAAGATCGCCGAATCCGACGCGGTAAAAGGCGTGATCCTGTCCATCAATTCTCCGGGCGGCTCCACCACCGGCGGCGAGGCGCTTTACACCGCACTGCGCAAGCTGGCGGATAAAAAACCCATGGTGACGCAGATCGGCACGCTCGGCGCATCCGCCGGCTACATGGCCGCGGTCGCCTCAGATCATATTATCGCACGCCATTCCACGCTCGCCGGTTCCATCGGCGTCTATATCCAGTACGGCAACATCAAGGGCCTGCTCGACACCCTCGGGATCGAGGTAGACGTCGTCAAAAGCGGCCCGTTGAAAGCACAGCCGAATTTCTTTTCGCGAACACCGGAAGACGCGGTCGCGAACCTCCAGGCGGTTATCGACGACAGCTATGACTGGTTCGTCGATATCGTCGCGGAACGACGCAAGATGGATGTGGCAGAGGTGCGCAAGGTTGCAACCGGCGGCATATATTCCGGGATGCGCGCGCACAAACTCGGCCTTGTCGATGCTCTCGGCGGGGAGGAAGAGGCCGTGAAGTGGCTGGAAACGGAGCGCGGTGTACCGGAGGACCTTCCGGTCGTCACATGGCGAAAACCCTCCGAACTCGATGAGCTCCCCTTTGCCTCCCGCATAGCGGCAGCATTCGGCCAGGGGCTTTCAAGCGGCCTCCTGGCGAATATCGACGCGGTTAAAGGCCTTGTTCCTGCGGGTGTTTCGCTTGACGGTCTCGTGTCGGTTTGGCACGCTCCAGATGCGTCAGATAAAAACGACACGACAGGGGCTGACCGATGATCAAATCGGAACTGGTGCAGAGGATCTCCGAACAGAATCCTCACCTTTACCAGCGCGATGTGGAAAATATCGTAAATGCTATACTCGACGAGATCACGGAGGCTCTCAAGCGTGGCGACAGGGTTGAGCTCAGGGGCTTCGGGGCGTTTTCGGTAAAAAACCGCCCCGCTCGCGTCGGTCGCAACCCCAGAACGGGTCAAAAGGTCGAAGTGAGCGAAAAGAACGTGCCCTTCTTCAAGACGGGCAAGGAAATGCGCGAAAGGCTTAACGGCGGCGTGGATCACGGCGACGACTGACTGGCCCGCACGCCGATTGCCGGCCATCTCAAGCTGATCAAAGAACTTTCGAGGAAAGATACGTGGCGCGATTCCTGAAATCCCTGATCTTTTTGCCGCTTGCCATCCTTCTCGTGGTATTCGCGGTGGCGAACAGGCATGACGTCACCTTCTCTCTCGATCCGTTTTCGGCGAATGATCCGGCACTTACCGTCACCGCGCCGCTTTTCTGGTTTCTGTTCGCGGCCGTTGCCGTCGGCGTGATCATCGGCGGTGTGGCGACGTGGACGAAGCAGGGCAAATACCGCAAGGAAGCGCGCGTGAAGCGGCGCGAGGCAGACCGGTGGCATGAAGAGGCCGACAAGCTGAAAGCCATTTCCGAAACCACGAACGCACCGGCGCTTACCGGACCCGATCAGCGCAACGCCGCCTGATTTTCAGTTTTCGCCGCGATCGCCCGTTCCCCGACTGGCACCATACGGTGGCAGCTGCCAGCCGAACTGTATCGCGCCGCCGCGCAGGACCATGGCCGTCGCGAATCCTGCGATCGCCGCCGGCCATTGAGGAACCCCCGCCGCATTCAGGCATACGTAGACCGCGGCGCCCGCGAAGGCGGCGGTCAGATAGATTTCCGACTTTGCGATCGCCGTGGGCTGACCCGCGATCGTGTCCCGGATGATGCCGCCGAAAGTTGCCGTCGCAATTCCCATCATGACGGCCACTACCGGCACGTCGCCGATGGACAGCGTTTTCGCGGCTCCCATGACGCAATAGGCCGAAATTCCCACCGCATCCGCCCAGCGCAGCGGCTTTCCCAGTTTCTCGATCCATCCAGCCGCGAACCAGATCGTCACGCCTACGGCGACGCAGACGATCAGATACGTCTGATCCTCGACCCAGAATACGGGAACGCCGAGCAGGAGATCGCGAAGCGTCCCCCCGCCGACCCCGGTGAAACTGGCAAAAAAGACAAATGCCAGAACATCGAGCTTCAGGCGCGACGCGACGATCGCTCCCGTCATGGCGAAAACGGCGACACCCAGAAAGTCGAAAAATTGCAGCATTATAGTGCGCTTGCTCCCTTCCTCCAGATGAGTCGATCCGGGATGTACCACGCTCTCGAGTCTAACGGGGGGCTGGACTTTATTCTCGTTTTGATTGTATATTTTATTTATTCAATCTTTATTTTAGTTTGCGCGAGGAAATTATGCCTTCATATGACTACCTTATCTCCGCAAGACAAATAAACGGCAAAGTATTTGGAGGCGAACCAGGTCCGCTTTCCTATATAAAGATACCGTCCACCTCAAAGTCCTATGACACGTCTCACATCGTCAAAAAGAAAAAGAAATGGGCACGAGAAATTCAGGGCCTTGCCGATGGCGACGAAAATCCGAACTCCATTTCTCCTACCGGCGATGTTCTGATATTCGTCCACGGCTACAACAACGATATTCCAATTGTCCTCAAGAGGATGCGTCAGCTGCGAAGGGATTTGCAGGCGGAAGGATGGCGCGGAGAAGTCATCGCATTCGACTGGCCGAGCGAAAACTCCACACTAAACTACCTTGAAGATCGGGCAGATGCTGCGAAAGTGGCTCACTCACTCGTGACGGAAGGCATTGATCTGCTCATCCAAAAGCAGAAAAACGGTTGCAGTACCAATATTCACCTGCTCGGTCACTCAACGGGCGCCTATGTGATAATGGAAGCTTTCGCGCAAGCTGAGAAAGTTGGTGCCTATTTCAAAAGCGACTGGCGCGTTGGACAGGTTGCCTTGATTGGGGCCGACGTGTCTACCAACAGCCTCAACCTAACTAGCGACTGGTCGAAGCCCATGTTTCGGCGGATAATGCGCCTGACAAACTACTCCAATCCCTTCGATTCAGTACTGGCCGTGTCGAACGCCAAGCGCTTGGGTACAAGCCCGCGCGTTGGCCGCCACGGATTGCCGGACTCCCATGACAGGAAAGCCGTGAACGTTGATTGCGGCGACCATTTCAAATCCCTGGACCCCGACGGACAGCCCCATTTCGGCTCCTGGCCGCACTCCTGGCATATCGGAGACAGGGTCTTTGCCCGCGATCTTGCGATGGCGCTCGAGGGTGCGATCGATCGCAATGCAATACCGACAAGGCGGAAAACCGAAGCGGGCCTGTCGCTTCAGGATGCGCCGCGCCCCCAATTCATGCCGCACTGGGACATCAAGGAAGGGGTGCGCCCTATTGCCTGAAAGAAAAGAAAAGGCAAGCTGGCTGCCTGCCCTTCCAATTCATTACGGCTCGCGCATTCAAGCTGTCTTGTCGACGGTCGCACCCGGTTCAGTGCCCTCACCGCCTCCGTTGGACGGCCTGGTCTCTTTCGGCCCGCCTTTCGAGACTCCGACAAGGGCCGGGCGCAGCACCCTGTCGCCGATGACATAGCCGGACTGGACCACCTGGACGACCGTATTCGCGGGAACGCTCGGGTCCGGCACCTCGAACATCGCCTGATGGAAGTTCGGGTCGAACTTCTGACCCGCCGGGTCGAGCTTCTTCACGCCATGCTTTTCAAGCTGGTTCAGCATCTCGCGCTCGGTCATCTCGACGCCCTGCACGAGGCTTTTCAGGCCTTCATTGGCAGCTTCCCGGGCTTCGGCAGGAATAACTTCCAGCGCACGTCGCAGATTGTCGCTGACAGAAAGCATATCGCGCGCGAAAGTCGCGACCGAATACTGCTTGGCGTCCTTGAGTTCGCGCTCGGTGCGGCGGCGGAGATTTTCCATCTCCGCAAGCGTGCGGAGCGTGCGCTCCTTCAGTTCGGCATTTTCCGCCTTCAGGGCATCCACCGGGTTGTTTTCGGCTTCGCCACCAATGCCTTCGCCCGCAGCACCTTCAACCTGATCGGTTGCGCCAGCGCCCGCGTCCTGCTGCGTCTCGACGGTTTCCGGATTTTCCTCAGGTCTGTTTTTCTGCGTCATCGCCTGTACGTTCAATCGTTTTGGATGGAGTTGACTACCGCACCTTCGGTGCCGGGCACCTTTTAGCGGATAACCTCAATGCGTAAAGTCCGGCAAGCAAAAAAGCCGCCGGACCCTTCGCATCGCTTCGGAAAATCGGCGCGTCAGGTCGCGCTCTTGATCCAGTCCGAAAGCTTGTTCTTCGGAGCCGCTCCGACCTGCGTCGCCACCGGCTCGCCATCCTTGAAAAGGATCAGCGTCGGGATGGAGCGCACGCCATATTTGATTGCGATGTTCTGGTTCTCGTCGACGTTGAGTTTCGCGACCTTAACCTGACCGGCAAGCTCGTCCGAAATCTCTTCGAGCGCTGGAGCGATCATCTTGCAAGGACCGCACCATTCGGCCCAGAAATCCACCACGACCGGCTCGGACGCCTTCAACACATCCGTCTCGAAGCTATCATCGGTAACGACATTAGTGGCCATGTTCGCCTCTCATAAAATCCGGGTGCGTCACCTGACGCGGCCCTCGAGTTGCAACGAAGGTAGGAAGTGCGACAAGCCTCGTCAAGCGAGCCGGGAGGACAGATTTACCTGTCTAGCGCAGTTCCGCATACGCTTTTTCCATGAGCTCGGCGGGAAGTTCCATCAGGCGGGGAGCGGCCGTCCACAGCAATGCCGCGCGAATTGCCTTTCCCGGATAAATCTCGCCGAGAAGCCGGCGATAGACGGCAAGCTGGGTAACATATTCGAG
Organism: Stappia sediminis; assembly: GCF_009826895.1. GTDB lineage: Bacteria > Pseudomonadota > Alphaproteobacteria > Rhizobiales > Stappiaceae > Hongsoonwoonella > Hongsoonwoonella sediminis. The sequence goes on from NZ_WUMV01000008.1 coordinate 250,077, forward strand.
AGGTGCCGCCTGGGCGGCCTCCGGCGCATGCCGGTTCGTCTTGTAGTCGACGATCAGAACCTCGCCCTCGGTCACCAGCAGGCGGTCGATCTGCCCGCTGACGAGGATTTCCTCGCCGTCCGGCGCCTCAATCCGGCCGACGATGGGAACTTCCGCCCGCGCTTGCGATGAGAATACGGCGGAAAACCGAGCATCGTTCAAAACCTTGAGCGCCTCTTCGGCAAGTTCCGGCTTTTTCGCTATCTCCTCCGGCCCAAGCACGAGATCGAGATAGCGCTCTGCCGCGCCGCGCCGCGCGTCCTCGTCGATTTCCGGCAGCGTTTCCAGCATTTTGTGCATCAGGTTGCCGCGCTTCAGCGCCCAGTCCGCGGATGCGCGCGCGGCCTCAAGGGCGGCCAGACCGTCGGGCTGTTCATGCCTCTCCTTGGCTTCCATCTCATCGAAGGCCTTCGACGGCTGCAGGCGCCGCGGGCGAACCGGCGCGCGAGCAGGCCTCGACAGCCAATCGGGCGCAGGCGCGCCGGAAGAGGTGGAAGATGACGGCGACCTGGCAAGTTTGGGCGCCTGCGGCTCAGCACCGCCCTTGCGCCACAGCAGGCGTGAAAGCGCGCCTTCCCCGTCCTTTTCCTCCACCGCCTGCGGGGCCAGGGCGTCGCGCACGAGGCTGTACCAGGTCCCCTCGGGCGGAGCTTTTTTTCCTGCCCAGCCGCAGATGACGAGCCGGTCGCGGGCGCGCGTCATCGCGACATAGAGAAGCCTGCGGTATTCCTCACCCGACTTCGCGCGAAGTTCGCCAACCGCCTCTTCATGCCAGGCGGTACGGTCGGCCTTCGCCGGCATCCAGATAAGGCCGGGGGTAACGAAATCATTGTCGCCGCGAGGGAATTCAAGCATCGCGGGATCATGGTGCGCGGATACCGGAGCGGCTCCGGGATCGGCCAGTATGACAACGGGAGCCTCCAGCCCCTTCGCACCATGGACCGTCATGATGCGGACCACGCCTTCGGCGCTTGCCAGTTCGCGCTTGATCTCCGTAGGCGCGGCCGCAAGCCAGGCAAGAAACCCTTCAAGCCCCGGCGTTCCCGTCTGCTCGAAGACAATCGTCAGGGCCAGAAATTCATCAAGAATATCATCGATTTCCGTGCCGATGCGGGCGCGGAACGCCTTTCGTCCCCCATCCGCGCCCAGAAGCCTTGAGAATAATTCGAAGGGTGGCACGAAATCGGCGCGCGCGCGCCAGTCCTCAAGCTTTTTCCGCGCTTCGCCGAATTGCGGGTCTGCGTCCGATTTCTTCACCAGCGACTGCCACAGCGTGCCGGCGCGCGGGCGCTCCGGTTCATCGCGGGCGATCCGGAAGAGATCATCGTCGGAAAGGCCGAAAAGCGGGCTTTTCAGGACGCTGGCGAGCGACAGATCATCCTCGGGCAAGAGCAGGAAACGGCCCAGCGCAACCAGATCCTTCACCGCAATATGGTCGGTGAGAATGAGCCTGTCACTGCCGGCGACAGGCACGCCACGGCGCTTGAGTTCGCGCGTCAACGCCTCCACGAATGGGCCGCGCTTCCTGACGAGGACGAGCACGTCACCGGGGTCCGCCTCTCCGTTTTCGCGCCAATTATCAACGGCTTGCGCGATTCGCCGGGCAACGCGCATCATCGGGCTTCCCGTCGAGACACGGTCGATCGGCTGCGTCCAGTCGTCGCTTTCCTCTGTTTCTTCAGCCTGTTCGAGAGGCCAGATTTCAACGAGGCCCGGATCGTTGCGGCGCACGGCCTCATGCACCGGCGCCTCGCCGTCTTCCGAGAGCCCCTTGCGAGCTGAAACGTCAGCAAAAACAACGTCTACCGCGCCAAGAACATCCGGAGTGGAGCGGAAAGACAGGGTCAGATCGATCGCATCGAAGGTTACATCCGCATCTTCCGCGCGGCGGCCGAAACCCCGGCGCATCTTCGCGAAATAGGCGGGGACAGCGCCCTGGAAAGAATAGATCGACTGTTTTTCATCCCCGACCGCGAAGATGGTGCGCGTGACATCGCGCGCGCCCTTTCCGGCGAAGAATTCCCCGGCCAGGGCGTCGATCACTTCCCACTGGCGCGGGCTCGTGTCCTGGGCCTCGTCGACCAGGATATGATCGAGGCCCCGGTCGAGCTTGTACTGCACCCAAAGGGCGGCATCGGCGCGCGAAAGCAGGTTCGCCGTCCTGACCACCAGATCCTCGAAGTCGAGAAATCCCCGCCGGGTCTTTTCTTTTTCATAGGCCCCGAGCATGGCGTCGGAAAGCTTCAGGATCGCTTCCGTTCCCCGGATCGTGACGACCTTGCGGCGCTGATCCAGAAGGTCGAGCAGGCGAAGTTGTTCGCGCTCGAAAGCCTCCAGGACGTGGGGATAATTGTCGCCAATCGCCTTGGTGGCGAGCTTCTTTCGAGGTTCCAGTTTCTGGGTCAGAAATACGGAAAGCCAGGCGTCCCGGCGGCGAAGGCCAGGCCCGGCTTCAGCGCAAAACTTGAGAATTTCCGCCGTTTTCTTGTCGTTTACGCCGCCGGCTTCGAAAATACCAACTAAATTCCAAAGCGGGATTTTTGAAAGCAAATCGGGGTTTTCAAGGTTATTTTCGATGCTCTCAAGGCTCGTCGCCGGATCGACGCCGAAATGCCGCGCGAGATCATAAACCGCTTCATCGAGACCGGGGAAATCTATCAGCCAGCGGCGAAGCCGATCGCGCTTCGCAACCATCTCGTCAAGGACAGAGCCCACGCCTGAATCCGAAAGCTCGTCAATGAGAAACGAAAGCGACCGTCCAAGATCGCTGTCGGGATCGTTTTCGGCCCTAAAGAGGACACTGGCGCGGGCCTCGGCCAGAAGTTCCGCAGCGACACGATCATCCAGAACCGTAAAGTGCCCGGCGATATTGGCTTCGAGCGGAAACTGATGCAGCAACGCTTCGCAAAAGGCGTGGATCGTCTGGATCTTCAACCCGCCGGGGGTTTCGAGCGCCTTGGCGAAGAGATGCCTTGCCCTGGCAAGACGCCGCGCATCGGGTTTTTTTCCCTCAATTTCGGCCAATTCCTCGGCAAGGCGGGCATCGTCCATATTGGTCCAGTCACCCAGCGTCGCGAATACGCGGGTCGCCATTTCGGCGGCCGCCGCCTTGGTGAAGGTGAGGCACAGAAGCCGCGACGGATCGGTGCCGGACAAAAGCAGGCGCACGACGCGCCGCGCGAGAACGAAGGTCTTGCCGGAGCCCGCATTGGCGCTGACCCAGGCGGAGCGTGCGGGATCGGCGGCGCGCGACTGTTTCTCTTTAGTGGCGGCTGGAATCTCGGGCCGGCTCATGCATCCTCCCCGTCGCCGAGCGACCATTCCTGAACGCGGGCGAGATGATCGTAGACGCCGCCCATGACGCGCTCTTCCAGAACACGCGCGCGCGCGAGATACCCCCGCTCCGGCAATTCGTAGGCAGCCAGAAGCTGGCGAAGGCGGGCCTCGGCGTCGTCCGTCAGTTCGGAGATCGAACGGTCCTTCGGGTTGCGCGGCAGGGCCTCAAGCGGCACACGCCCACCGGACAGGCGAACGTAGAGAAGGTCCGATACCGGCAAGCGGCCATCGACGTCCTTGAAGCCACCACCCCGGATGAGCGCCGCCTCCAGCGGCAACTGTGGCGAAAGGAGCGCTGATACCTGCTTGAGCGACGGCGCCTGGCCCGTCTTGTAGTCGATGACGGCAAGCGTACCGTCGGCAAGCTCGTCGATCCGGTCGGCGCGACCCGTGAGCCTGATCGCGCGGCCTGGCGTCAGGTCGATTTCCATGCCGCCGCCGATCTCCAGGTGGCGCTTCGAGATGCGGCCTGCCCGCTCAGCCTCGAACCCGATGAAGGCTTGCGCCACGCGCTGGAAACGCGGCCACCACAGAGCCTTGACGGCCGGAAAGGCATCGAGCGGGGCGAAACGCTCCGCCCCGATTTCGAGCAACCGTGCAAGGGCCGCCTCTTCGAACGGGCCGTTCCAGCCTTGCAGAAAATCGGCAAGGCAATCGTGAATGATCTGCCCGCGCTCGGCGGCATCCGGCTGACCGCCAATCGGGTCGACCTCATCGAGGCGCAGCACGCGCCTGGCGTAAACCGCGTAAGGATCTCGCACCAGCGCCTCGACCTCGGTGACCGAGAGCCGGTCGGGCCGGGCGGCGACGGGCGGCTTCGGCTCCGGACGCTGTGCGAAACGCACCGGACCTTCAGCCGTGTCCAGCAGGCCCACGAAGTGGCGAAAGCGCGCGCCGCGACGGCGCATGGCATCAGTGACCTCCTTGCCAAGAAGGGTGGTCAGCCGCTGAAGCCAGCGGGAGGCGACCGTCGGCGCGCCATCCGCGCGCGTCGCACGCGAAAGAACGACTTCGGCGGCCCCCATCCCCTCGCAAAAATCATGGGCGGCGGCCCCGATCCTGCGTTCCGGCGGATCGAGGCCGAGATCGCGCTTCATCGGCCGGTTGAGCCAGGGATCGTTGCGCGTCGACTGGGGCCAGCTGCCCTCGTTCAGACCGGCGAGAATGACGAGATCCGGCCTGTGCAGGCGCGCTTCCAAAGGCCCGAGAATGGCGATGCGCGGATCGCCCGGAAGGCGGCGGCGCACGTTTATGCCGGACAGGAATGCGGCAAAGACATCCGGCCAGTCGAAAGCGGGCAGGACAAGCCCGGTACCCCTGGCCTCCAGCATGTCGGAAAGCGTGCGGGCGAGCTGGTCGCCGGTTTCGCCCGCATAAAGCTCATCAGTCGAGCCGGCTTCATCGACACTGAGCCGGGTAAGGCACTCGACATGCGCTTCGACCAGCGCTTCCACCGGAACCTCGCCGGAGACATCCGCGAAATCCTCAAGCGGTTTCAGCGCATGGGCAAGCCGGGCAACCAGATCCTCGACCGCGTTCCAGTCGTCCTCGACCAGCTTTTTCCAGCGCGGAACCCTCTCGCCCGCCGCCTCTTTCAACGCACTCTCATTGCGCGACGCGGCAACCGCAGCCAAAAGCCCGCAAGTGCCGGGGGCCGCACGCGGCCCGCGAAGCACCGCGCGCTCCAGCGCCCGCGCGCCCGAGCGCACATCCTTGACCGACAGGCCGAGCCGGCAGAGCGGATGCTTGAGAAGCGAAAGGAGATCGACAGGCTCAAGCCCGCGAAGCGCCAGCCGCGCGGCAAGGCTTGCCAGAACGGCAGGCGGCGTCTGGTCGAGCGGGCGGCCGGCGGAATCATCGACAACGATGCCCCAGCGGGCGAGATCGACGGCGACACGGCGGGCAAGCGTGCGGTCCGGCGAAACGAGAGAGGCCGTCTTGCCCTCCTCCACCGCCTCGCGCAGCACGGTTGCGAGAAGCAAGGCCTCATCCGCCTCGTTGCGCGCTTCCACAAGCGAAACATTGCCGAACGCCGCCAGACGCGCAGCAACCGGGGTGGAACCCAGAATGCGCGGCCAGGCATCGGTCGTCTCCGCCGGACGCAGCGCCTCGGCGACCAGCCTGTCGCGGGCGGCAAGTTCAGGCGCCGCACCCGCCCCCAAAGACGCCACACCCTCCCGCTTCACGCCAAGGCGGGATAAAAGCAGTTTCAAACTGTATTGCGGATGGGCGGGAACGGACGCCGCCTCGCCCGCCCGGCCCGGCTCGCCCAGCGCCACCCAGCTTTCCTCATCCAGCGCGAGATCGAGGCCCGGAAGGACGATGGCGCCGTTTTCAAGCCCGGCCACGGCTTTAAGCAATTCCGCCGTGGCGGGAACCGAGCCGGTGGTGCCCGCGACGATGACGGGCCCGCGCGGCGGATGAGCGCGCAGGCGCTCCGCCTCGCGACGGATGAGCGCGGAGCGGCGCGCCTTCGGGTCCATCAACCCGCGCTCGGCCAGATGCTCGGGCCATGCTTCCGTCGCGATCTTCAAGAAATCCAGCGTGATCTGCCAGTAGCGGGCGTGATCCTCCGGCACGAGGGACGTGAGCGCCTCCCAGCCCGCCTCCTCCGTCGCGACCTCATCCATGAGGGAGACGAGATCACTCGCAAGCCAGGCCGCATCGGCAGCCGACGCCGGCGCGCCGAAGGGGACATCCGGCGGCAGCCCCAGAACGTCGCGCCGCAGCGCGCCTTCCCAGGCGTGTACCAGCCGCGTCATCTCCATCAACCGCTCCATCGCCGGGATTTCCGGCGGCAGGTCGATCGTATCCGCGCCGGAATAAAAGGCATGCTCATCCTCATCGACGTCGCCCAGCGGGCGGATCGACGGGAGGAGACAAGCGCCGGTTCCCAGCTTTTCGCGGAAAATATCAGGCAAAGCACGGGCCGCACGGCGCGTCGGCAGATAGAGGGTGACGCCGGCCAGGGCGAGAGGATCGCCCCCGGCATCGAAGCCCGGCACCAGACGGCCGGCAAGAAGCGCATCGACCAGCGTTTCAAGAAAATTCGCCGAGGGCGGGATCGTGAAAATGGATGGCTCGCGAATCGTCATAGCGTCATTTTGACGGCTTCGCGCCTCCCGTCCAGAGCGCTCCTTGTCGGCACCTGGAAAACGACAAGCCATCAAATTCCATATATTTTATATATATCCAAACAAAAACGATCTTTATTTTGCCAAATTCTACCATCAACAATTCATAAATACTTCGAATCAGGGAAGTCAGCTGCAAAAAAACAAAGCAGCTTCGGATGTTGACAGACAAGAGAAAGTTTCCAGCGTACTTCCTACGCTTGGAGTGCGGGCGAGAACCAGCTCGTGATTGGCTGGAAACTCTAGGTAAGGATGATCGTTTGATCATCGATACGGAGATAGAGAAGCTCGAATTCGGGGAGCCGCTCGGCCTTACCTACGGCCGGCGCATCGGCGGCGGCCTATTCGAACTCAGAAGTTATCTTTCAGGCGGGCGCTTCGCCCGCATTTTTTATGCCATTTCGAGACGGCGCCTCATCCTTATCCACGGCGTGACGGGAAGCAGCCGGATACCGGGTGAAGTCAGGCGGTTTGCAAAGATCGGAGCTCGGAAATGATCAGGGAAAGCGAGATCGGAACGGCATTCGACGACTTCCTTCGCAAAGACGGCTTGCTGGCCGATGCCGAGGAACGGGCCATTCGCGAGGTCATCAAGGATCAGGTGAAGGACGCGCTGTCGGGAGCGGAGGACAGTCGCGGCAACAGGCACGGCACAGCACCGCCACCCCTCTTGAGCGGATAAGCAACAGGCTCACAGTTCCGCATGGATTCCGGGCTCGAGCCCGGTGCGCAACGTGACATTCCATCGCTCACCCCAGCGACTTCGCCTTGTCGTATGCGGCGTCGAGGCCATCGGATATCGCCTGCGACAGGGCTGAATTCCTCATGACCTCAAGACCCGCCGCCGTGGTGCCGGCATAGGCGATCATTTCCGCGACCCGCTCGGCAGGCGTCGGTTCCGTCTCTGAGAGCGTCACGCCGCTTGCGTGAAAGAGCTGGCGGACGGCGCGATCCGCGATCTTCGGATCGACCCCGTGACGGAGTGCATATTGCGCCATGCAATCGGCAAACAGCGCGACGAAACCGGGTACGGGCCCGGTAAGCGCGGTGAACCGGTCTATCTGGTCCTCGTTTGAAACCTCATCCGTCAGGCCGCAGGCCTTGAACAGGAAGCCCACCGTTTCCCGGTCCTTCTCCGTCACGCCCGGCGCCGCCACCCAGGGCGAATAGGCAAGGCCGTATTCCGCGGCGGGGCTCGACATGGCGCGCACGATCCGGGTCGTGCCAGTCATTTCGCCGATGCGCTCCACCGTCAGACCAGCCACGACGGAGACGACGAGACGCCCTTCCGCCTTCAGCTCCAGACCCTTCGCGACGTGCGGCGGCACGGAAAGGAGTATCGTCTCGCAAGCTTGCGCCAGTTCCTGATTGTCCGTCGTGGAGCGCACGAAAGGCCACTTCCGGAAGCCGTCGAGCTTGCCGGATGTATTGGAGATCCAAAGGTGATCGGGCGCGAGCGTGCCCGTGAGCAGAAGCTGGCGCGCGATCGCGCCGCCGAGCTGACCGCTGCCGCCAATAATGCCGAAAGAGTGATGGATGGCCATGACGCTGCCCTTTATGAAGCCTTCCTTGAGTGCGTCGGGCACATACATTAGCACATCGGCTGTGCAATTTACGCTGCGGCTTTGCGCGAAAAGGGAATTGCGCATCCTTGGACAGCGGGACTGGACAGCGGGCCGAGGCAGCAGGTTGCGGCATCGAGCGGCCCGATCATCGCACCGCGCGAAGAATTTTACCGCAAACAAAACTTTCATTTACGAAGTATACCACTTCTCGGATCACAAATTTTCATTGAAGCTGCACGACTATATTTTCCTCCAAAAGATGATCCTCCACGGCCAACGTTCGTAAAACTCCACAATCGGCTTTTCCAGCAAAAGAGCCGGACAGGGGCAGGGGTCGAACACTCAAGGAAGGACATCGCACATGCGCAAGCTTCTACTTGCATCCGCATTCGCACTCGCAACCGCAACCGCCGCGCATTCGGCGAATATCGTGGAGACGGCCAAGGGCGCCGGCACGTTCAACACGCTGCTTGCCGCGGCCCAGGCAGCCGGCCTTGCCGATGCCCTGGCGACGACGGACAATCTTACGGTCTTCGCGCCGACGGACGAAGCTTTCGCGGCCCTGCCCGAAGGCACCGTCGAAAATCTGCTGAAGCCGGAGAACAAGGATCAGCTCGTCGCGATCCTGAGCTATCACGTCGTGCCGCAGAAGATCATGTCCGGGCAGATTTCAGACGGTTCGGCGGAAGTCGCCACCCTTAAGGGAAGCGGCGACAAGACCATCACCGTCGAAAAGAGCGCCTCGGGCGTCACCGTCGACGGGGCGAATGTGGTTACCGCCGACGTGGAGGCCGACAACGGCGTCATCCACGTCATCGACAAGGTGATCCTTCCGTCCGACTGACGGAATTCGCCGCGCTTGTCAAAAAGGGCGCCATTCCGGCGCCCTTTCAATCGGTCGGGATTGCCGCCTCGTTTTCTCATAATGAATTGAAAGATTATCTCAGCAATGCGCGGCAGCGGCTCGATCGATGATATAAAGAAATCTTTATATCCTTATTGCTTTAAGCCAAAGGCCGGTATATAACCCGCCATCGTAGAACAGGGCTTGCGTCCTGCGCTTTGGAATTCAAGGCGCGAAACGCGCCTTTTCGAACCGATTGCCGCTCCGCGACGGCAGCCGCCCTTTGCCGGGATGCCGGCGACGAGCCCGGGCACCGGATGCGAGATCGGCCGAATTTTCAACGGAAGGATCAACATGACCACCGCCAGCGACTATTACGTCAAGGACATTTCGCTCGCCGACTACGGGCGCAAGGAAATCACCATCGCCGAGACCGAAATGCCGGGCCTGATGGCCTGCCGCGAGGAATTCGGCGCTTCGAAGCCGCTGAAGGGTGCGCGCATCGCCGGTTCGCTGCACATGACGATCCAGACTGCCGTCCTCATCGAGACGCTGGTCGCGCTCGGCGCCGAGGTCCGCTGGGCGTCCTGCAACATCTTCTCCACCCAGGACCACGCCGCCGCCGCGATCGCCGAAAGCGGAACCCCCGTTTTCGCCGAAAAGGGCGAGACGCTGGAGGAATACTGGGACTACTGCGACCGCATCTTCCAGTTCCCGGAAGGCACGGCCAACATGATCCTCGACGACGGCGGCGACGCCACGCTCTACATCCTGCTCGGCGCGCGCGCCGAGGCGGGCGAGAACGTTCTGGCCGATCCGAAGTCGGAAGAAGAGACGATCATGTTCGCGCAGATCAGGAAGCGCATGGAGCAAAGCCCGGGCTGGTTCTCAAAGCAGCGCGACGCGATCCAGGGCGTCTCGGAAGAGACGACCACCGGCGTCAACCGCCTCTACCAGCTCAAGAAGAAGGGCCTCCTGCCGTTCCCGGCGATCAACGTCAACGACAGCGTGACAAAGTCCAAGTTCGACAACAAGTACGGCTGCAAGGAAAGCCTCGTCGACGGCATCCGCCGCGGCACGGACGTGATGATGGCCGGCAAGGTCGCCGTCGTGTGCGGCTACGGCGACGTGGGCAAGGGCTCCGCACTTTCGCTGCGGGGCGCCGGCGCGCGCGTGCAGGTGACCGAGATCGACCCGATCTGCGCCCTGCAGGCGGCGATGGACGGCTTTGAGGTCGTCACGCTGGAAAAGGCCGCGTCCAACGCCGACATCGTGATCACCACGACCGGCAACAAGGACGTCATCACGCTCGACCACATGCGCCAGTTCAAGGACATGGCGATCGTCGGCAACATCGGCCACTTCGACAACGAGATCCAGGTCGAGGCGCTGCGCAATTACAAGTGGACCAACATCAAGCCGCAGGTCGACATGATCGAGTTTCCCGACGGCAAGCGGATGATCCTGCTCTCCGAAGGACGCCTCTTGAACCTCGGCAACGCCACCGGCCACCCGAGCTTCGTCATGTCGGCAAGCTTCACCAACCAGGTGCTGGCGCAGATCGAGCTCTTCACCAAGGGCGAGCAGTACGGCAAGGACGTCTATGTGTTGCCCAAACACCTCGATGAGAAAGTTGCGCGCCTCCATCTTGGAAAACTTGGCGTCGAACTGACCGAGCTCAGCGAGGAGCAGGCCGCCTATATTGGCGTGACCCAGGAAGGCCCGTACAAGCCGGAGCACTACAGATACTGATACGGCTACAAATTATCTACAATATATAGTATTGCCACTGGCAATACCCGCATAAGCCGAAAAATGAGCAGGAGCTGTGGACCCCCACAGCTCCTGTTTACTTTTTGGTAAGAGGCTCTTCTTCGCGATTCTCAAACGCGGTATGGTTTTGCGAATCGGACGATTTGTGGGGCAACAATGTCCGGTGAAGCCTGAGCGGGGGCAAAACCGATCGGGCGCGAAATGCGGCGATAGGGGATCAGGAATGCCGGCGGACGGCTTTCAGCATGCGTGCCAGCGCGCGTCATGGCGCGGACGGAGTCTGAGAGGGCTTGCGCGCGCCGGCGCGAGCGTCCTCGCGCTCACGACGGCAATCAGCCCCGCCTTCGCGATGAGCGCCGTTCCCGACCTTGCCTCCCCCGGCGTCGATGCGCTCAAGGTCGTCTGGCTGTCGGCAACGGGCGGCGCGATCGCCTTCGCCGTGACGACGGCGACCGTGCTTGTCGTGAACCGCCGCAAATCCGCCAGCGACTTCGCGAACGTACGCCGCCAGAACGCATCCCTGAAAGCGCGGCTCGACAGGCTGGAAAGCCTGATCGACAGCGAGGATCAACGCCTGATCATGTGGAGCGGGCGCGACGAGGAGCCGATGATCGCCGGCGCGCTTTCGGAAGAATGCGGCGTTCCGCGCGGCGACGCGCAGCTTCTCGCCTTCGGACAGTGGCTGGAGCCGGCATCGGCCCAGGAACTGGAGCGCGCGCTCGACCGCCTGCGGCTGAACGGCGAAGGCTTCACCATGCGCCTGACCACCCGCGCGGGCGCACTGCTGCAGGCAACCGGCCGCCCTTCGGCGGGCGCCGCCGTGCTGAAGCTTTGCGACCTGACCGGCGAACGGCGGACGCAAGCGCTCCTCAACGAGAAACATGCCGCCGTTTCAGCGGAACTCGCGGCGACGCGCGAGCTTTTCGACGCCCTGAGCAGCCCGGCATGGCAGCGCGACGTCGACGGAAAGCTGGTGTGGGCGAATGCAGCCTACGCGAAGGCCGTGGACGCCCAGACCATCCGCCAGGCGCTTGAGGCGGGGACGGACATCCTGGACGGCAATGCGCGCAAGGTGATAACCGCCGGGCGTGGCGAGGACGGCGTTTCCCGGGGCCGCCTGCCGGTGGTCGCCGGCGGCAAGCGCCGCATCTTCGAGGTGACGGAAGCCGCTACCGATGCCGGCAGCTTCGGCCTTGCCATAGATATCAGCGAGCTTGAGAACGCCCAGCGCGAACTTACGCGCACGGTGGAGTTCCACGCGCGCACTCTCGACGAGCTTGCCACCGCCGTCGCGATATTTTCGGCCGACCACAAGCTGCAGTTCTACAATGCCGCCTTCCGCACGCTCTGGGACCTCGACCCGGCCTTTCTGGAGGGGCGGCCGGAGGAAAGCGCGATCCTCGACAGCCTGCGCGCCGCGCGCAAACTGCCCGAACAGGCGGACTATCGCGGCTGGCGCGCCAAGCACCTGGACAGCTACCGCTCGCTGGAAGCCAAGGAATACTGGTGGCACCTGCCGGACGGGCGCACGCTTCGCGTGATCGCCAATCCCCACCCGAAGGGCGGGGTGACCTACATCTACGAGAACGTGACCGAGCGTCTGGACCTTGAAAGCCGCTACAACGCGTTGACGAGGGTGCAGGGCGAAACGCTCGACAATCTGTCGGAAGGTGTCGCCGTGTTCGGCTCCGACGGGCGGCTGAAGCTTTTCAACCCCACATTCTGCGGGATCTGGCAACTCGACGGGAAGGTGCTGGACGAAAGCCCGCACATCAAGGCGATCGCGGAAAGGATTTCCGGCGACGAGGATGTGGCGGGCGCCTGGCATGCCCTTACACTTGCCGTTACCGGGCTTGCCGACAACCGCGAACCGGTGACGGGGCGGCTCGAACGCGGCGACGGCGATGTCGTCGACTACGCGACCGTGCCGCTGCCCGACGGGGGCACGCTCGTCACCTTCGTGAACGTCACGGATTCGGTGAACGTGGAGCGGGTGCTGCTTGAAAAGAACGAGGCGCTGGAAGCCGCCGACCAACTCAAGAACGCCTTCATCCAGCATATTTCCTACGAGTTGAGATCCCCGCTTACCAACATCATCGGCTTCGCGCAGCTCCTGTCCGACACGAAGTTCGGGCCGCTGACGGAAAAGCAGGCCGAATATACCGACTACATTCTCTCCTCTTCTTCCGCCCTTCTCGCCATTATCAACGACATCCTCGACCTTGCGACCATCGACGCCGGCATCATGGAACTCGACCTTTCCGACGTCGACGTCGCCAAGACCGTGACGGCGGCGATCGAAGGCCTGAAGGACAGGCTCATGGACGCGGGCATCACGATCCGTGCCGACGTGCCGAAGGACGTCGGCACGCTTCAGGCGGACGAGCGGCGCCTGCGGCAGGTGCTCTTCAACCTGATCTCGAACGCCGTGCGCTACTCCGACGACGGGGGGGCGATCGACATCTCCTGCCGAAGGCTTTCCGACGCCATCGAATTTGAAGTGCGCGACCATGGCTGCGGCATCCCCGACGACCTTCTCGACCAGGTGTTCGGCCGGTTCGTGGGCCGCGATGCGGGCGCGCGCCGGCGCGGAGCGGGACTTGGCCTTTCCATCGTGAAGAGTTTCGTGGAGCTGCATGGCGGCACCGTCGACATCCAGTCCAAGGAGGGCGACGGAACCAGAGTCACCTGTCGCCTGCCGCTTTCGCCGCAGGCGATACGGCACGCTGCCGAGTGACCTGCCGGAGGCCGCGCGTGTGAGCCTTGAAACCCTGACCCTGAATTGCGCCGACGAGACCGCGACCCGGCGTCTGGCGGAAGATGTCGCGTCGATCCTCAAGCCCGGCGATTGCATACTGCTGGTCGGCGATCTGGGGGCTGGAAAATCCACCTTCGCGCGGGCCACCTTGCGCGCGCTGGCCGGCAACCCCGCTCTCGAAGTGCCGAGCCCGACCTTCACCCTCGTGCAGACCTACGCGCTTGACCGACTCTCCATCGCCCACCTCGACCTCTACCGCCTGGAGGAGGCGGACGAACTGGATGAACTGGGGCTCGACGAACTGCTGGAACGCGGCGCGGCGCTCATCGAATGGCCGGAACGCGCCGAAGACCGCTTGCCTGAAGACGCGCTTGTCGTCCGTATCGAGCCGGGAGAAAGGCCGGAGGCGCGCTCGGTCTCCCTTTCCTGGACCGAAGGCGACTGGGGCATACGCCTTGCCCGCTCGCGGGCGGTGCGCCGCTTTCTGGATGCCGCCGGCTGGAACGATGCCGCCCGCGTGCCGCTGCAGGGCGACGCTTCGACAAGGGCCTATGAAACCGTAACGGCCCATGGACGAACGGCGATCCTCATGAACGCACCGGCGAGGCCCGACGGTCCGCCCGTGCGCGAAGGGCTGCCTTACAGCAGGCTCGTGCATCTGGCCGAGGACGTCCGCCCGTTCGTCGCGATCGACGAGGGTTTGCGAAAGGCGGGATTTCACGCCCCCGAGATTTTCTCAAGCGACGTTGAAGCCGGCCTGCTGCTGCTTGAAGACCTGGGGCGCGAAGGTTTCGTCAAGGACGGGGCGCCGATCGCCGAACGCTATTTTGCCGCCGTCGAACTGCTGGCCGATCTCCATTCGCACGAATGGCCGCGGGAAGCGCCCCTGCCCGACGGAACGCGCCACCTCCTTTCGCCCTACGATGCACGCGCGCTGATGTTCGAGGCGGAGCTTTTCCTCGACTGGTATCTGCCCCATGCGGGATATCCGGCGGACGAAGGGCTGCGAGGCGAATTCGCGGAACTCTGGACCCCGCTGCTTGAGCGGCTGGAGACGGCGGAGAAGACCTGGGTGCTGCGCGACTACCATTCGCCGAACCTCATCTGGCGCGGCGAGGAGAAGGGCAACGACCGCATCGGGCTGATCGATTTTCAGGACGCCGTCATCGGGCCGAGCGCCTATGACGTCGCTTCCTTGACGCTCGATGCCCGTGTCACGGTGCCTGAAGAACTGGAGAAGGCGCTTTGCGCCCGATACGTGGAGCGCCGGAAAGCGAATACGCCCGGCTTCGACGAGGAACGCTTTTCGCAAGACTACGCCATCATGGCCGCGCAACGGCAGTCCAAGCTTTTCGGAATATTCGTGCGCCTTGCGAAGCGCGACGGCAAGCCGCGCTATCTCGGTCATCTGCCACGCATTGAAGACTATTTCCGCCGCGTCGCCAGGCACCCCGTTCTCGCCGATCTCAGGCTCTGGTATGAGACGCACGGCGTCTCTACATGAGAGACTGCAAACCGGAGATTGACGACATATGGTGCAAACCGACGGCTTCCGACCGAAACGGGCAATGGTCCTCTCCGCAGGCATCGGCAAGCGCATGCGCCCGATTACCGCGACGACGCCGAAGCCGCTGATCGAGGTGGCGGGGCGCGCGCTGATCGACCATGCGCTGGACAAGCTGGCGAAGGCGGGCGTGGAGACATGCATCGTAAACGTCCACTATCTGGCCGACCTCGTCGAGGTTCACGTCTCGCGGCGGACTTCCCCGAAAATCGTCATCTCGGACGAGCGCGGCGAACTGCTGGAAACGGGCGGCGGTATTACGAAGGCCCTGCCGCATCTGGGGGACGAGCCGTTTTTCCTGCTCAATTCCGACAGCACCTGGATCGAGGGCGTGACGCCAAACCTGGAGCACCTCGTGCGCCACTGGGACGACGCGCGCATGGACGTTCTGCTGCTGCTTTCGGAAACGGTGACCTCAGTCGGCTACGACGGGCGCGGCGATTTCGACATGGACAAGGAAGGCAGGCTTACCCGCCGCAACGAGCGTTCCGTCTCGCCGTTCGCCTATGCAGGAGCGGCGATCCTTCACCCACGCCTTTTCGAAGGAGCGCCGGAGGGGGCTTTCTCGCTGAATGTGTTGTTCGACAGGGCGCTTGAAGACGGCAGGCTCTTCGGTGTGCAAATGGAGGGCATCTGGCTTCACGTCGGCACGCCGTCCGCGATTGCAGACGCCGAACGGGCGGTGAGCGAAAGCATCGACTGAGGCGGCGGCTGCCTGCGAGAGCACTCTTCGCTACAATTCCCCCATGACGGACAGTGATTCGCTCCTCGTCTCGGCCAGGCCCGATCTCAATCGGGCCATTTCCGACTGGCTCGACCATCTCGGCTCCGAACGCCGGCTCGCCGACAAGACGCTCATCGCCTATGAACGCGATATCCGCCAGTTCCTGTTCTTCCTGACCGACCACCTGGGCGGCGCGCCGGGCCTTGGCGACGTCAAGGAACTTAAGCCGGCCGACTTCCGCGCCTTCCTGGCAAGACGCCGCCGAGGCGGCGTGCAAAGCCGGTCCATAGCCCGTGCGCTTGCCGGCATCCGCTCTTTCCTGGCCTTTCTGGAGGAGCGCGGCATGGTCAACGCGGCGGCAGCCGCCGTCATCCGCCCGCCACGCCAGCCACGTTCCTTGCCCAAGCCCCTTGCCAGCGCAGACGCGAAACGCGTGGTCGACGCCGACATGGAGCTTGAGGCCGAACCCTGGGTCGCGGCGAGGAACGCCGCCGTGCTGACGCTTCTCTACGGCTGTGGCTTGCGCCTTTCCGAAGCGTTGTCGCTGACGGGGGATACGGCGCCGAGGAGCGGGGCGAGAACCCTGCGCATTCGCGGCAAGGGCGGCAAGGAGCGGATCGTGCCGATCCTGCCCGTGGTGACGGAAGCGGTGGAGAGCTATCTCTCGCTCTGCCCCTATACCCCGCAGCCGGACGGGCCGCTGTTTTTCGGCGCGCGGGGCGGGCCGCTCAACCCGCGCATCGTGCAATACGCCATGCAGAAGCTGCGCGGCGCGCTCGGCCTGCCCGATACCGCAACCCCGCATGCGCTGCGCCACTCATTCGCCACGCATCTGCTTGCCGGCGGGGGCGACCTGCGCACGATCCAGGAATTGCTCGGCCACGCGAGCCTTTCAACGACGCAGGTCTATACCGAAATCGATACCGCAAGGCTTCTGGAGGCCTACGACAAGGCGCATCCGCACAACAGATGATTTTTCGCGCGACTGTGGACAAAAAGACACAGGTTAAACGCAGGTTAAGTGATTCGCCGCACACTCGTGCGGCGGAGTTCCGGAGCGCATTCCATAAGGTCCCAGTCGCATTGCTGATTGGAAATCGCTTCAGAATCAATATGTTCCAAAGTTAAAGGCCGCGATCATGCGTATCTGGCTTGTCGCCCTTCTCCTGGCGATTGCGGGCAGCCTGCCTGCAAAAGCTGAGGATAACTCCTGTATAACTTCCGAAAGCGGAAGCTGGCGGGCGAAGGACCCGGAACTGAAACGCCTGCACCGGATCGAGGTCGAAGCACGCTGCCATGGCGAGGCCAGGGCCTATCGTATCCGCGCCTTCACGCTGTGCTATCCACGCGACTGCAAGTGGGGCTGGACCGAGGGCGTGCGCGTCGGCAACTCTTTAGTCGTTGATTTCCTGGGCTTTTTCGGAAAGCGCTCGATCCGCCTGTCGGCCATGGGCGAGCGCATGTCGGCCGAAGTGCACTCCGATCCGTATGACCCAGAGGCATCTGACGAACTCTATAGTATAATTCTTTATAAAGAATAGCTCATCTCAGTGTTGCCTTGGATTTCTTTGTGACTATTAGATGTCAAGCGGTGGATATCCCCAGACGATTTGATTTTCCATAACTTTCCGTTACACTCTGTTGCATCGAAAGCACGAGAGTTGCTTTCGACATCACCTTCAGTGTCGTCCTGGAGCAGGGAGGACTGACATGAGAGTGCTTTCAGGGTTGGTTTTGACAACCGCATTCGTCGCTTTCGTCCCAGGCACCGCCATTGCCTGCGAGTGGATGAAGTCGGCCAAATCCCCGATGACCGAGATCACGCTTGACCAGACCTCCAAGCCGGTCACGTCGCTTGCGACGAACGATCTCGATAGCAGCATCGTGGCCGAGGAAGAGGCCAGGGAGATCAGGAAGCCGGTCCGGCCGGCTGAATGATCCGACCGCAAAGGGTTTGAAAAAGTTGTCTGACGCCTGCCGGAGGGGTGAGGCGTCCCGACAGTAAGTGTCCTGACCAATTGTGCCCGCGTGGGTGAACCTGCGCGGGCTTTTTTTGTTTGAAGCGGAGATGGATCGCTGCCAATTGTGACGAAGTCACGCAATACTTAAAGCAGCGAGCCCATCCGCATGTCGAAGCCTGTCGTCGACCTTTCGCTCTATCTCGTTATCGGCCCCGCGGACTGCGGCGGGCGAAACCCGGCGGAGATCGCTGCGGCAGCGGCATCCGGCGGCGCCACGCTGGTGCAACTGCGCGACAAACAAAGTGCGACCCGGGATATCCTGGCCCTCGCCCGGGAGATGAAGGCAAGGCTGGATCCGCTCGGCGTACCGCTCATCGTCAACGACCGGATCGACGTTGCGCTTGCCGCGGGTGCGCAAGGCGTTCACCTCGGTCAGGACGACATGCCCCTTGAAGACGCCAGACGGCTTGCGGGGCCCGACTTCGTGATCGGCGTATCCATCGGATCGGAAGCGGAACGCGACGCAACACCGCTGGAGCTTGCCGATCATGCGGGCGTTGGCGCATGCTTCCCTTCCGCTACGAAAGCGGACGCCGATGCGCTGGGTGTCGACGGCTTGAGGCAGCTCCGCCCGTCCCTGCCCATGCCCGTCGTCGGGATTGGCGGGATTTCGGCTGAAAATGCCGCCGACGTGCTTTCGGCAGGTGCCGACGGCGTTGCCGTCGTCTCGGCGATCTGCAAGGCGAAGGACCCGGCAGCGGCGGCGCGGGAACTTTCAAAAATCATCGACAAATCAAGATTTTAACTTTCGATTAACCATAACAGGGCCATCAATTGCATTCTGCGAAAACGTTAAGCTTTCGCTAGCTAATGCGAGTATTTTTCGAGGCCTTCATGACAAGTCCGATTTCCCCGAATTCGAGTTTCAACGCCTATTCCATCCTGACCGGCGGTACGGCGGGCGGTGCCGGCGGGCTGGGCAAGGCCCCGTCCGCACTCCAGCTTCTGGGCGGCAGTGGCGGTGGCGCGTTTGGCGGAGGCGGCTTCGGTGCGAGCGCACCGGCCACGGACGCGCAGGCCTTCATCTTCAAGACCATCCTGCAGAAGGGCCAGGAACTGCCGCCCGCGCAGACCGACGATCCGCAAGCCGCGAACCACGCCTCCAACATCCACAGCGAACTGAAGGTCAACGGCAAGACACTGGTGCGCGCGTTCAACGACGGCAGCATCGAAGTCGCGCCGACGCTGAACGTCGTGCTGCAATATGAAGGCCTGAGCGAGAATGGCGCGCTCGGCCCCGACGCAGCGGAAGTACGGGTAAGGAAAATCGCCGAATACCTGTCCGAGATTGGCGTTCCGGAAGAAAGCAGCGAACCTTCCGGCACGCCGGACAACCCGAAGCTCGAGATCGTCATCGCCGAAACGGCGCTTACCCAGGAAGAATATATCCAGGCGAAGATCGACCGGGGCGAGACAGGGCCGGGCCTGCTTTTCTCCGGCGTAATCTGAGCGGGGATCCTAGAGCGCGTCTTGATTAAGCAGAGTCACACGACACGCTCTAACTTTTTGATATTTCGCATGTCCTTGTCCCAAAACCGGTATCCACTTTTGGGGGACATGCGCTAAAAAAGCGGCGGAAGCGATCCGCCGCTTTATGCACCCCTGTCCGAAAGCCCGATCAGATATGGATCGGCTTGGCGAAGGTGGCCAGAGCCGCTTCCTTGACCGCCTCGCTTATGGTCGGATGCGCATGACAGGTGCGGCCAAGGTCTTCCGACGCGCCGCCGAACTCCATCAGCACCGCCGCCTCGTGGATCATCTCGCCCGCGCCGAAGCCGACGATGTGAACGCCGAGCACACGGTCGCTCTCGGCATCGGCCAGCACCTTCACGAAACCGTCCGTCTGGAGCATCGCCTTGGCGCGGCCATTCGCCGTCATCGGGAACTTGCCGGCCTTGTACTTGATGCCGGCGGCCTTCAGTTCCTCTTCCGTCTTGCCGACGGAGGCGACCTCCGGCTGGGTGTAGACGACGCCCGGAATGACCTCGTAATTCACGTGGCCGGCCTGACCGGCGAGCATTTCGGCAAGGGCAACGCCCTCGTCCTCCGCCTTGTGGGCAAGCATCGGCCCGGCGATCACATCGCCGATCGCATAGATGCCATTGACGCTGGTGCGGTAGTGATCGTCGGTCTTCACGCGGCCGCGCTCGTCCAACTCGACACCGGCCTCCTTCAGGCCCAGGCCATCGGTGTAGGGCTTGCGGCCGATCGCCACCAGCACGACATCGGCGGCAAGCGTTTCCGCGGCCGCCTCGCCGCCGGCGGCAGGCTCGACCGTCACCTCCAGTTCCTTGCCCTTCTTCGTGACCGCCGTCACCTTGGAAGAGAGCTTGAAGTTCATGCCCTGCTTTTTCAGCATGCGCTGGAACTGCTTGGAAACATCGCCGTCCATCGGCCCCAGGATCTTGTCCATGAATTCGACGAAGGTGACCTCGGCCCCGAGACGCGCGTAGACGGAGCCAAGCTCCAGCCCGATGACGCCCGCGCCTACCACCACGAGCCGGTTCGGAACCTTGTCGAGCTCAAGAGCGCCGGTGGAGGAGACGATCTGCTTCTCGTCGATCTCCACACCCGGCAGCGGCATCACGTCGGAGCCGGTGGCGATCACGATGTTCTTCGTCTCAAGCACCGAGGTGGAGCCGTCGTCCGCCTTCACCTCGACCTTTCCGGCGCCAAGCACCTTGCCGGTGCCGTGATGGGCATCGATCTTGTTCTTCTTGAACAGGAACGAAATGCCGGAGACGTTGCCTTCGACCGTCTTTTCCTTGTGGGCGAGCATCTGCTTCCAGTCGAGCTTGGGCTTGCCGACCTTGATGCCGAAGGTCTCGAAATTATGCGCGGCTTCCGCGAACATTTCCGAGGCGTGCAGCAGCGCCTTGGAGGGAATGCAGCCGACATTCAGGCAGGTGCCGCCATGGGTGGCGCGTTTTTCGACGACGGCAACCTTCATGCCAAGCTGGGCCGCCTTGATGGCGCAGACATAGCCGCCGGGGCCGGTGCCGATGACCACAAGATCGTATTGGGGCATTTCGCTCGCCTCTTTCGTTCAAGCTTTTCCGTTCAAGGATTGGGTTTGGAGTCAGGGAAGGGTCGAGCGCCCTCCGGAAACGTCGAGGATCGCGCCGGTGGTATATGACGCCTCGTCGGACATCAGCCAGAGGATCGCCTTCGCGACCTCATCCGCCGTGCCCTCGCGTTTCATGGGAAGCTGGCCGCGCATCTGCGCGACCCTGTCCGGCTGGCCGCCGGAGGCATGGATATCGGTATCGATGATGCCGGGCCTGACGGCATTCACCCGTATGCCTTCCGCTGCGACCTCCCGCGAAAGGCCGACGGTGAAGGTATCGATCGCGCCCTTGGCGGCGGCATAGTCGACATATTGATTTGCGGCGCCGAGCTTGGCGGCCGCCGACGACAGATTGACGATCGACCCGCCCTTGCCGCCGTGCCTGGTGGACATGCGCTTCACCGCCTCGCGCGCGCAGAGGAACGAGCCGGTGATGTTGATCGCGAACATGCGCGTCAGCCGGTCGAGGCTCATTTCGTCGACGCGTTGCGGCACATCGACGACGCCCGCGTTGTTGACGAGGGCGGAAAGTGTGCCAAGGCGGTCGCCCGCCTCGAAGATCTTCAGGATATCCGCTTCCGACGCAACATCGCCCTTGACCGCTTCGGCCTTGCCGCCGGCGGCCACGATTTCAGCAACCAGCGCTTCCGCCGCCTTCGCGTTCGAGACGTAATTGACGAGGACGGCATAGCCAGCGCGCGCCGCAAGCCGGCAGACCGCCGCGCCTATGCCCCGGCTTCCCCCCGTTACGATCGCGACTGGGTCATTGCTCGACATGTGCTGACTGTCCCTTTCGTATCACCCCGGTTCGCGGAAAATGGCGCTCAAGCGTCCGCAGGCACCCAGGCCGGCAGCGGCGCGCCGCCGCAAATAT
Organism: Stappia sediminis; assembly: GCF_009826895.1. GTDB lineage: Bacteria > Pseudomonadota > Alphaproteobacteria > Rhizobiales > Stappiaceae > Hongsoonwoonella > Hongsoonwoonella sediminis. The sequence continues at coordinate 271,776 of NZ_WUMV01000008.1, forward strand.
GGTTTTCGGACGGCGTTTCCCGGAACAGAACATAAAGATCGGCCGGCGGTGAGCCGATTTCGCGTTCGAGAAGTTCGGCAATCGCGTCGACCAGCGCCTTCTTTCTCTCCGGCTCGCGGCCGGGCCTCAGATCGACCTGTACCAGCGGCGCTCCATCACCGATTTCGGCAACCACTTCCCTGACAGCAACGTAGTCGTATTTCGTCTCTTTCGGAGCAAGGGTGCGCAAAACCGCATCCTTCACCCCGAGGCGGATACGCTTTTGCGTCTCGAGCGGCGTTCCGCCTGGAACATCAACGCGGATTACTGGCATTGGCCCTTACACTCCCCCCGGAATTCAATCCCCAAATCGCTTGCGCTCCAAGTGCACCCGGCGCGACATCGCCTCGAGAGCGACGACCGGCACAAAAAAGACCGCCATAAGACCGGCAAATTCGAGACGGTACCGGGACATCGACTGCCGGACAAGGAAATGGCACCGCAAGGTGCCATTTCCTGATGTTTTCAGAGATCCAGCACGAGGCGCTGGATATCCTCAAGGCTTTCCTTGACGCGCACGAGGAAGGTGACCGCCTCCTTGCCGTCGACGATGCGGTGATCGTAGGAGAGCGCCAGATACATCATCGGGCGGGCGACGATCTGCCCGTCGACGACCATCGGCCGCTCCTGGATCTTGTGCATGCCGAGAATGCCCGACTGTGGCGCGTTCAGGATCGGCGAGGACATCAGCGAACCGTAGACGCCACCGTTGGAGATGGTGAAGGTACCGCCCTGCATCTCATCGATGCCGAGCTTGCCGTCGCGCGCCTTGCGGCCGAATTCGGCGATCTTCTTCTCGATCTCGGCGATCGACATCTCATCCGCATCGCGCACGACCGGAACGACCAGCCCCTTTTCCGTGCCGACCGCCACGCCGATGTGGCAGTAGTTCTTGTAGATGATGTCTGTGCCGTCGATCTCCGCATTGACCGCCGGAATTTCCTTCAGGGCATGGCAGACGGCCTTGGTGAAGAAGCCCATGAAGCCGAGCTTCACGCCGTGCTTCTTCTCGAAAAGATCCTTGTACTGCTTGCGCAGTTCCATGACCGGGCCCATGTCCACCTCGTTGTAGGTGGTGAGCATGGCAGCCGTGTTCTGCGCATCCTTCAGGCGCCGTGCGATGGTCTGGCGCAGCTTCGTCATGCGCACGCGCTCTTCGCGCTCCCCATCGGCGGGCGCGCTCGGCGCGCGCGGGGCCTTGGCCGCCGGTGCCTCGGCCTGCTTTGCAGCAGTGCCCGCGGCAAGGGCCGCGATCACATCTTCCTTCAGCACCTGTCCGCGCTTGCCGGACCCAGAAACCTGATCGCCGGAAATCCCGGACTCCGCCATCATCTTGGAAGCCGACGGTGCCGGCGGCATGGAGGACGCCTTTGCAGCGGGCGCTTCCGCCGGTGCGGCGGGCTTCGCGGCGGCGGCACCGGCCCCAACCGCGATGCGGCAGAGGATATCGCCCGGCTGAACGGTGTCGCCGGTATTCTTCAAAACCTCGACGACCGTGCCGGCCTGGGGTGCCGGAATTTCCTGGGCGGCCTTGTCCGTCTCAAGTTCGACGAGCGTATCGTCGGCCTTGACCGCATCGCCAGCCTTGACCATCCATTCGCCGACTTCCGCTTCCGTGACGCTTTCGCCGGCGGAGGGAACGACGACGTCCACGGTCTCGGCGGCCGCGGCCTTTTTCGGTTCGGCAGGCTTTTCAGCTTTGCCCGCACCGTCGGACTTCTTGGCCGGAGCCGGCTTGGCGCTGCCCGCACCTTCGCTGATCTGGCCGAGCAGCGCGCCGACTTCCACCGTGTCGCCTTCCTTGACGAGGATTTCCTCAAGCGTGCCGGAAGCGGGAGCCGGCACTTCAACGGTGACCTTGTCGGTCTCCAGTTCCACGATGGGCTCATCGGCGTTGATCGCCTCGCCCGGCTTCTTGAACCACTGGGCGATGGTCGCCTCGGTAACGGATTCGCCCAGGGTGGGCACTCGGATTTCGGTCGCCATGATCGTTTCTCTTTGCCTTGGCCGGAACCCGGCCCCGCGATGCCGTCATGCGGGACCCGGGCCCATGTAAACCTTCACGCCTAATTTGCGCGCGATCGAAAGACGGCCTTCGCCTCAGGCGGCGAAGGCCTCGTCGAGAAATGCCTGCAATTGGGCGAGATGCTTGGACATCAGGCCGGTCGCGGTCGCGGCCGAAGCGGCCCGCCCGACATACCGCGGGCGGTCGTGCTTCGCGCCGATCTGGTTGAGCACCCATTCCACATAGGGCTGGATGAAGGCCCAGGACCCCATGTTCTTCGGCTCCTCCTGGCACCACACGATTTCCGCGTTCTTGAAACGCGAAAGCTCCTGGCTGAGCGCCTTCGTGGGGAAGGGGAAGAGCTGCTCGACGCGCATGATGTAGACGTCGTCGATACCGCGCTTCTCACGCTCCTCGAAGAGGTCGTAATAGACCTTGCCCGAGCACAGGATGACTCGGCGGATCTTCTTGTCGTCGGCAAGCTTGATGCCGTCGCCCGGCCTGTGCTGAGCATCGTCCCACAGGAGCCGGTGGAAGGTGGCGTCCTCGCCGAATTCCGAAAGTTCGGAAACCGCCCGCTTGTGACGCAGGAGAGACTTCGGCGTCATCAGGATCAGCGGCTTGCGGAAGTCGCGGTTCAACTGACGGCGCAGGATGTGGAAGTAGTTCGCGGGCGTCGTGCAGTTGGCGACCTGCATGTTGTCTTCCGCGCACATCTGCAGGAAACGCTCCAGCCTTGCGGAGGAATGTTCCGGACCCTGCCCTTCATAACCGTGCGGCAGCAGGCAGACGAGGCCCGACATCCTGAGCCACTTGCGCTCGCCCGACGACAGGAACTGGTCGAACACCACCTGCGCGCCGTTTGCGAAGTCGCCGAACTGCGCTTCCCAGAGCGTCAGCGCGTTCGGCTCGGCCATCGAGTAACCGTATTCGAACCCAAGGACCGCTTCTTCCGAAAGCATCGAATTGATGACCTCGTAGCGCGCCTGGCCTTCCCGCAGATTGTTGAGCGGGATGTAGCGGCTTTCCGTCTCCTGGTCGTACAGCACGGAATGGCGTTGCGAGAACGTGCCGCGCTCGCAATCCTGACCGGACAGGCGAACGGCATGCCCCTCGTAGAGCAGAGACCCGAACGCCAGCGACTCCGCCGTCGCCCAGTCGATGCCTTCACCCGATTCGAACGCCTTCTTGCGGTTGTCGAGGAAGCGGCGGATCGTGCGGTGTACGTTGAAGCCTTCGGGAACGGCCGTAAGCTTCTCGCAGATCGTCTTGAGCGTCGTGTCGTCGAGGCCCGTCATGCCGCGGCGCGGCTCGTCGACCTGGTTGGCCTGCTTCATGCCCGACCACTTGCCGTCGAGCCAGTCGGCCTTGTTGGGCTTGTAGGCGTTGCCGGCCTCGAACTCCTCGTCGAGGCGCGAACGGAAGCTCGCCTTCATCTCCTCGACTTCCTCGGCCGTAACGACACCGTCCTTCACCAGCTTTTCGCCGTAGATCTGCAGCGTCGTCGCGTGCTTGCGGATCTTGCGGTACATGATCGGCTGCGTGAACGCCGGCTCGTCGGACTCGTTGTGGCCGAAGCGGCGGTAGCAGATCATGTCGATCACCACCGGCTTGCCGAACTGCTGGCGGAACTCCGTCGCGATCTTGGCCGCATAGACCACCGCTTCCGGATCGTCGCCGTTACAGTGGAAGATCGGCGCCTCGATCATCTTCGCGACATCCGAGGGATAGGGCGATGAGCGCGAGAAACGCGGGTTGGTGGTAAAGCCGATCTGGTTGTTGATGATGAAGTGGACCGAGCCGCCCGTGCGGTGCCCGCGAAGCGCGGAAAGGCCGAAACATTCGGCCACCACGCCCTGGCCGGCAAACGCCGCGTCGCCATGCAGAAGCAGCGGCATCACCTTCGACCGGTCGACTTCGGTCGTGTCCACCCAATGCCCGTCGACGGCCGAAAGCTGGTCCTGCTTGGCGCGCGCCTTGCCGAGCACAACCGGATCGACGATCTCAAGATGCGAGGGGTTCGCCGTCAGCGACAGGTGAACCGTGTTGTCGTCGAACGAACGGTCGGACGAGGCGCCGAGGTGATACTTCACGTCGCCCGAACCTTCCACGTCGTCCGGCGTGAACGAGCCGCCCTTGAATTCGTGGAAGATGGCGCGGTGCGGCTTGCCCATCATCTGCGCGAGCACGTTGAGGCGGCCACGGTGGGCCATGCCGAGCACGATTTCCTTCACGCCGAGCGCGCCGCCGCGCTTGATGATCTGCTCGAGCGCGGGGATAAGCGCTTCACCGCCGTCGAGGCCGAAGCGCTTGGTGCCGGTGTATTTGACGTCCAGAAACTTCTCGAAGCCTTCCGCCTCGATCAGCTTGTTGAGGATCGCCTTCTTGCCCTGCTCGGTGAAGGTGACCTGCTTGTCCGGCCCTTCGATGCGCTCCTGGATCCAGGCTTTTTCGGCCGGGTCCGAGATATGCATGAACTCCACGCCGAGCGTGGAGCAATAGGTGCGCTTCAGGATCGCCAGCATCTCGCGGATGGTGGCGAACTCAAGCCCCAGCACGTGATCGATGAAGATCTTGCGGTCCCAGTCGGCTTCCGTGAAGCCATAGGTCGCGGGATGCAGTTCCTCGTGATCGCCGGGCGTCTTGAGCCTCAGCGGATCGAGATCGGCGTGCAGATGGCCGCGCATGCGGTAGGCGCGGATCATCATCAGCGCGCGAACGGAATCGCGCGTCGCCTGCTGGACCTCGGCATCGCTGATCTCGATGCCCTTGGCCTTCGCCTTGCCCTTGAGCTTGTCGCCAAGGTCCTTCTCGACCGGCGCCCAGTTGCCGTCGAGCGCGCTGACAAGCTCGCCGTTGGCGGCGATCGGCCAGTCGGCCCGCTTCCACGGCGCGCCGCGCGCTTCCTTCAGAACATCGGACTTCTCGTCCTTCAGTTCGCCGAAGAAAGTGCGCCACTCTTCGTCGAGCGAGGCCGGGTTTTCCTGGAATTTTGCGTAAAGATCTTCAATGTAGCCCGCGTTTGCGCCGTACAAAAACGACGTGAGGGCGAAGAGGTTGTTCTCGTCTTGCCGAGCCATCTCACCTTTTGGCGGTGTTTATCCGCCGTGCTCCATACGGGGTGCCCTTTCACGCAGCGCCCCTAAAGCCTGATTTTTATAAAGACCGGCACGGGGCGTGTCCCACGCCAGCCTGATCCCCAGTAGGACCGGCCTGCCACAAGGACAAGCCGGCCACTCCTACTATGGTGCTTGGCGCGCAGTTAAGAAAGAGGGAACCGCGCGCCAATCGATCACTCGCATTCAAGCGTATTCACCCGAATGCGCGAAGATGTGATCATCCGGCTTACCCCTTGAGAACCTCGAGCAGGGTCTCGCCAAGCTTGGCCGGCGACGGGGAAACGCGGATGCCCGCCTCTTCCATCGCCGCGATCTTGTCTTCGGCACCGCCCTTGCCGCCGGAAATAACGGCACCGGCGTGGCCCATGGTGCGGCCCGGAGGCGCGGTGCGGCCCGCGATGAAGCCGGCCATCGGCTTGCTTCGGCCCTTCTTCGCCTCGTCCTTCAGGAACTGGGCGGCATCCTCCTCGGCCGAACCGCCGATCTCGCCGATCATGATGATCGACTCCGTCGCGTCGTCGGCGAGGAACATCTCCAGCACGTCGATGAACTCCGTGCCCTTGACCGGGTCGCCGCCGATGCCGACGGCCGTCGTCTGGCCAAGCCCGGCGTTCGTCGTCTGGAACACCGCCTCGTAGGTCAGCGTGCCGGAGCGCGAGACGACGCCCACCGAGCCCTTCTTGAAGATGGAGCCCGGCATGATGCCGATCTTGCATTCCTCGGGTGTCAGGATGCCCGGGCAGTTGGGGCCGAGAAGCCGCGAGTTGGACTTTTCAAGCCGCGCCTTGACCTTGACCATGTCCATCACCGGAATGCCTTCGGTGATGCAGACGATGAAGGGGATCTCGGCGTCGATCGCCTCGATGATGGCCGCAGCCGCACCTGCCGGCGGAACGTAGACGACGGAGGCATCCGCGCCGGTCGCCTCGCGCGCCTCGCCGACGGTGGCGAAGATCGGCAGTTCGGCGGCACCGTCGAGCCCGCTCGACCACATCTCGCCGCCCTTCTTCGGGTGCACGCCCGCGACCATCTTCGTGCCGTAGTATTCCAGCGCCTGCTCGGTGTGGAAGGTGCCGGTCTTGCCGGTCAGGCCCTGGACGATGACCTTGGTGTCCTTGTTGACGAGGATCGACATCACTTGCCCCCCTTCACAGCGGCGACGATCTTCTGTGCGGCATCGTCGAGATCGTCAGCCGCAATCACGTTCAGGCCGGAGTTGTTGATGATGTCCTTGCCAAGCTGGACGTTGGTGCCTTCGAGGCGAACCACGAGCGGCACCTGGAGGCCGACCTCCTTCACCGCCGCGACCACGCCTTCCGCGATCACGTCGCAGCGCATGATCCCGCCGAAGATGTTGACGAGAATGCCCTTCACGTTCGGATCGGCGGTGATGATCTTGAAGGCCGCCGTCACCTTCTCCTTGGAAGCGCCGCCGCCGACGTCCAGGAAGTTGGCGGGCTCGGCGCCATAGAGCTTGATGATGTCCATCGTCGCCATGGCAAGGCCCGCGCCGTTGACCATGCAGCCGATGTCGCCGTCGAGCGCCACATAGGCGAGATCGTGCTTGGAAGCCTCGATCTCCTTGTCGTCTTCCTCGGTGATGTCGCGAAGCTCGACGATTTCCGGATGGCGGAAAAGCGCATTGCCGTCGAAGGAGACCTTGGCGTCGAGCAGGCGCACGCGCCCGTTCTTCATGACGATCAGCGGATTGACCTCAAGAAGGCTCATGTCCTTCTCGACGAAGGCCTTGTAGAGGATCGGAAAGATCTTCATGCCGTCGGCGCGTGCCTCGCCCTCAAGCTTCAGCGCATCGCAAAGCTTGCCTGCAGCCTCTCCCGTCACGCCCGCGTCCGGGTCGATCGGCAGGGTCAGGATCTTTTCAGGCGTTTCCTCGGCAACGGTCTCGATATCGACGCCACCTTCGGTGGAGGCGACGAAAGCCACCTGCCCGACCGTGCGGTCGACGAGGAGGGAGAGATAAAGCTCACGCTCAATATCCGCGCCATCCTCGATATAGAGGCGGTTCACCACCTTGCCGGCAGGCCCGGTCTGCTTGGTGACGAGCGTGTTGCCCAGCATTTCCTTCGCGTTGGCGACGACTTCCTCAAGGGAAAAGGCAAGGCGCACGCCGCCCTTGGCATCGGCCCCGAGTTCCTTGAACTTGCCCTTGCCGCGTCCGCCGGCATGGATCTGGGACTTCACGACCCAGAGCGGGCCGGGAAGCTTCTTGGCAGCCGCTTCCGCCTCATCGGCGGAAAATATGGCCACACCTTCGGCAACCGGCGCGCCATATTCCTTGAGCACGGCCTTTGCCTGATATTCGTGGATGTTCATGAGCTATATCCCCCGAAGCGTGGAGACGGGCGGCTCTATACAGATGAGGGCCGCCGATGCGGCCCCCACTGCAGCCTTCGATCAGGCGAGCGCCGGTTGGATCTTCTTGCAGGCGTCGACCAGACCTTCGACGGAGGCGACGGACTTGTCGAACATCGCCTTCTCATCGGAGTTGAGGTCGATCTCGATCACCCGCTCGATGCCGCCGGCACCGATCACCGTCGGCACGCCGACATAGGTGTTGGTAAGGCCGTACTGGCCGTCGAGATGCGCGGCGCACGGCAGCACGCGCTTCTTGTCCTTCAGGTAGCTTTCCGCCATCGCGATGGCGGAAGCCGCCGGGGCGTAAAAGGCGGAACCGGTCTTGAGCAGGCCGACGATCTCCGCGCCACCGTCGCGCGTGCGCTGGACGATCTCTTCAAGCCGCTCCTTCGTGCACCAGCCCATCTTGATGAGATCGGGCAGCGGGATGCCGGCAACCGTGGAGTAGCGGGTGAGCGGCACCATGGTGTCGCCATGACCGCCGAGCACGAAGGCGGTGACGTCTTCCACCGAGACGCCGAATTCCTCCGCAAGGAAGTAACGGAAGCGCGCGCTGTCCAGAACGCCGGCCATTCCGACCACCTTGTTCGTCGGCAGGCCGGAGAACTTCTGCAGCGCCCAGACCATGGCGTCCAGCGGGTTGGTGATGCAGATGACGAAAGCGTCCGGCGCATGCGCCTTGATGCCGGCGCCCACCTGCTCCATCACCTTGAGGTTGATTTCAAGCAGGTCGTCGCGGCTCATGCCGGGCTTGCGCGGCACGCCGGCGGTGACGATCACCACATCGGCGCCGGCGATCGCCTCATAGCCATTGGTGCCGACGAGCTTCGCGTCGAAACCGTCCACGGGCGAGGACTCGGCGATATCCAGCGCCTTGCCCTGCGGGATGCCCTCGGCGATGTCGAAGAGGACGATATCCCCGAGTTCCTTCAGTCCGGCCAGGTGGGCGAGCGTGCCGCCAATCTGCCCCGCGCCGATCAATGCGATCTTGTTTCGAGCCATGTCCAAAAGTTTCCCTTTACGTAAACTGGAGCATGCGCCATACTGTGATGACCGGGCATGGCACTACTCCCTTTGAGCGCCCCTTGCAACATCAACGAAGGAATATTGCGGTCTGGCCGCCCGATTTTCGGTCGCCGGATATTTCTTTCCGCTCTTCCCCGGCGAGCCCCGATAAAATTTTCCGTGGCGTCTCCCGCGCCCGGGAGGAAATCAGCTCGCCGCTGCTGACGCTCCGGTACCGGCCAGCCAGCTTTCCGAACGCATTTCCGTGAGACGCGAGATCGTGCGCGCGAATTCGAAGGTTTCAGCCCCAGTCGTCGCCGTATAGAGCCCATCCGGCTCCGTTTCTGCCGAAAGTATGAGCTTGATGGAATTGTCGTAGAGCGCATCGACAAGGTTGATGAAGCGTTTGGCCGCGTTTCGTTGCGCAAGCCCCATGACGGGCACGCGGTCCAGGACGAGCGTGTGATAGGCGTGGGCGATCCTCAGGTAGTCGGAGGCGGAAAGCGGCGCCTCGCAAAGTTCCGCAAACGTAAACCTCGCGACGCCGGCAACGGTGCGCGGCACATGGATCTTGCGCCCCTTGACCTCCAGATCCTCCGAATGCGCCGTCATGCCGTGAGTGAGCTTGCGCCAGAGCCGGTCGACCTCGGCATCCGCGCCATCATGCAGCGGAGTGACGTATACGGAAGCCCCCGCCAGCTTCTCCAGCCTGTAGTCCGTGCGCGCATCGAGCTGCATCACGTCGGCGCGCGTCTTCAAAAGCTCGATAAATCCAAGAAAATGCCCGCGGTTGAGGCCGTCCTTGTAAAGATCGTCCGGATCGACGTTGGAGGTCGCGACCACGACCACTCCGCGCTCGAACAGCTTTGTGAAGAGCCGCCCGAGGATCATGGCGTCCGCGATATCCGTGACCGAGAATTCGTCGAAGCAAAGGAGCCTCGTTTCTTCCGCCAGAGCATCGGCGACCGGGGGAATCGGGTCGTCGCCCTTGATTTCCCCGTCCTTGATCGCCTGGCGGACCGCATGAACGCGTTCGTGCACGTCGGCCATGAACTCGTGAAAGTGGACCCTTCGCTTGCGGCGCGGCACGGCGACGTCGAAGAAAAGATCCATCAGCATGGTCTTGCCGCGCCCGACAGAGCCCCAGACGTAGAGCCCCTTCACCGGATCTTTCGCGCTTCCGCGCTTTCCGAAAAGCCAGCCGAGCGAACTTTTCTTTGACGCCAGACGGCGTTCGGCCAGCGCCTCGTTCAGCCTGTCGAGGCGCCTGACGATCGCTTCCTGCGCCGCGTCGCTCTCGATCTCTCCGGCTTCGATGAGCGATGAATAGCGCCCTGCGACGGTGCGCGTCATCGGAAGGCGGCTGGAGGAGGATGAGATATCGCTCATGAAGGGATTTCGCTCCAGGCCTCGGTACAGCAGAGCAGCTTTGGATTTGGACAACTTGGGGCAGATAGCCAATCAGCGCGGCCCCATGCAAGGCCAAAGGCCGTCAAGCTCATTCACCCTTTGGAGAATTCGGGGCTCTCGGCGATTGTTTGAACGCCTCGTCGACCGGAACCTGAAGCGCGCTTGCAAGGCGGTTCGTCTCGCTCGCCATGCCGACGACCGACAAAAGCTCGCCGAACTGCGCCTCGCTCATGCCCTTTGCGCGGGCGGACGCCGTATGGGAACTGATGCAATAGTCGCAGGCATTCGAAACGGAAACGGCGATATAGATCATTTCCTTGACGAGCGGATCCAGTTCGCCAGGTCCCATGACCTCCTTCAGGCTTTCCCAGGTTCGCTTCATCAGGGCGGGATCGTTGGCAAGCACCCGCCAGAAATTGTTCACGAAATCGGTCTTTCGCGTTTGCCGGATGTCATCGGCGACGGCGCGCGCCGCCTCAGGCATTTCGTCATCCTCAAGGATTGGCCAGACGGACATTGCCTTTCTCCCGCATGAAGCAGGCCCCGCGGTCTGGGCGGAACCGCATTTACGGAAGCTAAACGCAAGCGAAGCGCCGGGGCAATGCGGCGGCGCTTCGTCTTTCGTCTGAAATCAGCGGAATACGGTGATCGGCTGGCCGGTCGAGGTCTGTCCGCTGAACTGGGTTCCGCCGGCGGAATAAAGGTTCGCGACCGTCGCTCCGGCGTCGTTCTTCAAAACGACCTGCTTGCCCGTTAGGTCCCAGGCGGAAATGCCCTGAAGATCCGGCGAGCCGCAGCCGCGCGTATTTGCGCGGTAGCCGCCGCTCCATGTCGTCAGCGTCATGAAGAGCTGGCACCTGTCGGCGACCGATTGCATGGTCCAGCCGCCGAGAAGATCGCTGCGGCCGATTTCCTTGGCTTCCGCCGGCGGCTCGAATGGGGCCGCCGCAACCTGCTCTCCGGCACCGTCGACCGCATCGAGGGGCTGCTGCTCGATCGTGCCGTCGGACGTCTGCACTCCGTCGAGCGGCGTCAGCGGCTGGCTGTCGACCGGCGGCGTGGGCGTTGCCGGAAGGGGCGAGCTGCTTGATCCTCCAAGCCCCAGCCGCTGACAGCCGGCAACAGCGACAGCAAGGCCGACGATGAGGACGATTGAGACTGGACGGTTCATTTTCCCTTTTCCTTCCGGCTCCAGGGCGCGCATTCAACCACCAAAACGGCATGAATGCAGGCGAAATTTCGTCTTCCGGCACGGGCCGCATGGCATTGCGACGATCAGCCGGCATGGAATCAGCATTGCCGGTTATGGTGACTGAAACGTTGATAAACCTGAAACGGGCGAAATCATGGCCAATTAAACTTTGGGCAATTTTTAGACTGCCATAGTATTTTCGCACTGCACAATTATACAGGGTTCAATCTAGGGAACCAAGGAGTGGCTCGCACCAGAGCGCTTTCCACGAAAGCAGGATCGCTTTCGTGACAAGAAATCGCTCCAGAATCGATATCTTGAGCATATCCTTGGTCCGCGAAATCCGGCTCGGATTTCGCGGGATATGCTCTCCAGGGTCCCAACCAGAGTTGGGCCCTCGGTCGAGGCGAAAGCCTCTTTACGATCGTGAGGGCGAGGCATGCCACATCGTTTAGGAGAAGGCCTGATCAGGAAGCTTGCCGCGACCGATCAGGCGCAGTTCCGAGACCATCTCTTGCGGCTTTCGCCGGAAGCCCGGCGCAGCCGCTTCGCCATGACGGCGAGCGACCCCTTCCTGAGAAGCTATGCCGAAACCAGCATGGCGCTCGGGTCCGTCATCCACGGTTTCTTCGAAAACGGCACCTTGCGTGCGGTTGCGGAACTGAGGACCGTTGACGGCCATACGACTGCGGAAGCGGCGTTTTCCGTCGAGGACGCCTGGCAGAATTCGGGGCTTGGCACACGGCTGATGGAACTGACGCTGATCGCCGCCAGAAATCGTGGCTACCGGCACATCTACATCAACTGCCTTGCCACGAACCGGGCCATGCAACTTCTGGCAAGGAAGTTCGAGGCCGAGCTGACCTTCGAGGCCGGCGACGTGGTCGGGCGGCTGGAGCCGGTCGAATTTTCATTCTTCTCTCTCTTCCGGGAGGCGATGAACGACGGCTTCGGCGTTGCGGGCTCCCTGCTCGAAGCGGGCCGTAAACGGCTGGCATAACGCAATAGCGCGAATAGAAAGGCCGGGTTGAAATGCCCGGCCTTCCTTCATTTCGTCAGCTTGCCGCAAGAAGTACCTGCGGGAGAGCCGGCGCGAGGCCGAAATCGCCCTTCTTCAAGGCCGAATGGACCGCATGCTTCACCTCGCGCAAGGCCTTGCAAAGGCGAAACTGTGTGTGAGAATGCAAATCGGGCTCTTCCAGCGACCACCGCAACTCGCGTGGCGCACTCGGCCATTGAGGCGGGCGAAACCTGCGCGCGGCCTGCGTCATGAAGACCAGGACATCCGGCACCGGCGCATGAGGCAGCGCGAAGAAATCCCAGGATTTCGGCTCGAGGCCCGAGGCTTCAAGGCCGGCCTCGCAAAGCACGGCCTTCAGCCCGCGCCGCATTTCGCGCTGAGGCTTCGGCCCGGCGGAAAACGCGCGCATGCCTTCCGGCGCCGTCGCGTTCAGGCAAGCCTCCGCCATGAGACTCAACCCCGCGTTATCTTCACAGACGAACAGGACGGTCGTCGCCTTCATGAAATAGTGCTCCTTCCCGACTTTCGGGAACCTGTTTTCAAGCGTCCGCCGCTTGATTCGTCAAAGAAATACCGGCTTTCCGAGTCGCCGGTGTGACAGGAATGGGACGGTTTGCGGGCACGGCTTAAAGTTGTGCAGCGCAAAATAATCAGGCGGCTCAAATATCCCGGAAACTGTCGAACGCGGCCAGCGCTTCCGCACCGTAAATCATCGACGGCCCACCGCCCATGTAGACGGCGACGCCAATCGCCTCCATCACCTCTTCGCGACTTGCCCCGAACTTCGCCGCGGCACGGGCGTGGTAGGCGAGACAACCGTCGCAGCGGACCGTAATGCCGATGGCGAGCGCGATCAGTTCCTTCGTCTTGGAATCGAGAGCGCCCTTGCCGATGGCCGACTTGGCGATCTCGTGAAAGCCTTGCGCAACGCCCGGAATGCCCTTGCGCAGGTCGGCCATGCGCTTGTCGGTTTGCTCTATGAAATCCTGCCAGTCGCTGACGGCCATGCTCCTCACTCCTCCACTCACCACCGGAAACCGGCGCTTCAGGTGAGGTCATGCCGAATTTTGAGGCAGCCGTCCTTGAGCCTTGTCAAAGGCCGGGAAAACAAGCGAAAACCGAAATCCCTTCGAGGCCGTAGGGAATTCACGGGTTGAAAAACTTCCAATCAAGAAAGAAACGGACCATGCCATTTGCCGTCTGGTGCATCCTGATCGCCGCGATCCTGCCGTTCGCGGCAATCTATCCGGGAAAGTTCTCGCGCGAGTTCGACAATTCGAAACCGCGCGACCCGGACTATTGGAAAGACGGCTTCCGCGCCCGCGCAAGGGCGGCAGAAAGCAACAGCTTCGAAGCCTTTCCCTTCTTCGCGATCGCCGTGATCGTCGGCCTCGGACAAGGCGGCGACCCGGACTGGATCGACAGGCTCGCCGGCCTCTTCGTCGCCGTCCGGGTCATCTTCGTTTTCTGCTATCTGACGGACCGGCCAACGCCGCGCTCGCTCGCCTGGGCAGTTGGCTTCTTTTCGACAGTCGCCATCTTCACAAGCCCGGTGTGGAGCTGAAATGCGTGAGGTGACTTCTGCGTATCTTATTGAAATAACTACTACTTACCATTTCGGTTCGTGATAGCGCTCATACGGGATCACGGCGATCGGCACAAGCTCGACCAGCAGCTCCGGCACCACGAGGCCCGGCGTCTGGATCAGGATGCTCGCGGGCGCGATTTCCGGCGCAAGCTTTTCCGCCCTCACCTTCTGGATCGCCGGCAGGTCCGCCCGTTTCAGAAAGTAGATGGTGAGCGAGATGATATCCTCCAGCCGCCCGCCAACGGCGCTCAAAATATGCTCAACGTTTTCAAAGCACTGGCGGATTTGAACCTCGCAATCTCCCTCCCCGATGAGCTTGCCCTCCCCGTCCCAGGCGACCTGGCCGGTCATATGCAGCGTCTTGCCCTCAGGCTGGACGATGCCATGGTTGAAGGCGCGGCCAAGTTGTGGCCAACCCGTCGGCGGATTGAAGCGGGTGGTCATGGGACGAACTCCTTTTTCGGATACTGAAATGCCGGAGCCAGTCTCTACCATCTAACGCCTAGTGAGGATCAAGCACTCAACCCTAATTCCTTGAAATTACGCGCGTTTCATTCAGGTTTGTGGCAGACGGCCTCGAGATTGTGGCCATCAGGATCGAGGACGAAGGCGCCATAGTAATTCGGATGATAGTGGGGCCTGAGACCCGGGGCGCCATTGTCCTTCCCGCCGGCAGCTAACGCCGCGTCGTAAAAGGCATGGACGTCCCCTCGCGTAAAAACCGTGAAGGCGACATGGAGGCAGCCTTGCAATGGCTTGCCGGTGCCGATCCAGAATTCGGGAAACTCCTTGCCGAAGCCGCAATGGCTTCCCGAACCCGTCTGTTCCGGCCCGACCTCAAGCAGAAGCTTGATGCCGAGCGGCGAAAGCGCCCTTTCATAGAAGGCCCTGGAAGCCTCATAATCGCTGACGGGAAAGCCGATGTGATCCAGAATACCCATGTCGCCTCGCAAAATTCCCTGACGGCCGAATTCGTTTCCAAAGCGGGTGAAAAAGGTAATCGAGAAATCCGTCACAGCCAATCAGGGGCAAAACGCGGAACGCAGCAGCACCGGATCGAAGGCGTAAACGAGGCAGGATAACCCGGCCCGCCCGGACGGGGATAACCTTCGAAAACAAAAAAGCCGCTCCGGGCGAACCGGAGCGACTTATCCCCGCAAGCGGAGAATGCGGGTAGACTTCAAGGATCGAACGGGGTCAGACCCGCCGCTCGACCATCATCTTCTTGATCTCGGCAATCGCCTGCGCCGGGTTCAGCCCCTTCGGACAAACCTGGGCGCAGTTCATGATCGTGTGGCAACGATAAAGACGGAAAGGATCTTCCAGATTGTCGAGACGCTCGCCCGTCGCCTCGTCGCGGCTGTCGATCAGCCAGCGGTAGGCCTGCAGCAGGATGGCGGGGCCGAGGTAACGGTCGCCGTTCCACCAATAGCTCGGGCAGGAGGTGGAGCAGCAGGCACACAGGATGCACTCGTAAAGACCGTCGAGCTTGGTGCGGTCCTCATGGCTCTGGCGCCATTCCTTCTCCGGCGCCGGGCTGACGGTCTGCAGCCACGGCTCGATGGAGCGGTGCTGGGCGTAGAAGTTCGTCAGGTCCGGCACGAGATCCTTGACCACCGGCAAATGCGGCAGCGGATAGATCTTGACCGTGGCGTCCTTGACCTCGTCCATGCCACGGGTGCAGGCGAGCGTGTTGGTGCCATCGATGTTCATGGCACAAGAGCCGCAAATACCCTCGCGGCAGGAGCGGCGGAAGGTCAGCGTCGGGTCGATCTCGTTCTTGATCTTGATGAGCGCGTCCAGAACCATCGGCCCGCAGTCGTCCATGTCGACATAATAGGTGTCGACGCGCGGATTGCGCCCGTCATCCGGGTTCCAGCGGTAGATCTTGAACTCCCGAACGTTCTTCGCACCCTCGGGCTTGTCCCAGACCTTGCCCTCGGTCACCTGCGAATTCCTGGGAAGCGTCAGCTGAACCATTTTTCCTTCGCTCCGCTGTTCACCCGGCCTTCGTCACCGGAAGGCCGGAAATTTGCTCCGTCGCGCCACAAGCCCGACGATCAGATTGTATTTTTGGTCCGACGGCCGCACCCCGCATCCGCCGGGCGGCCGACATGTGCGAACCGTCAGTAAACGCGTTCCTTGGGCAGGATCTTCTGCGGATCGATGCCGCCCTCGTCCATGGAGATCTGCGGATCGACGACGACCGGACGATAGTCCAGCGAGACCTTGCCGGCCTCATCCACCCAGGAAAGGGTGTGCTGGCGCCAGTTCTCGTCGTCACGCTTGGAGAAGTCCTCGCGCGCATGGGCGCCGCGGCTCTCCTTGCGTGCTTCCGCGCTGTAGACGGTGGTGATTGCGTTCGCCATTAGGTTCTCAAGCTCAAGCGTCTCGACGAGATCCGAGTTCCAGATCATCGAGCGGTCGGAAACCTTGAGGTCCGAAAGCTCGCCCCAAAGTTCCGAAACGCGCTTGCAGCCGCTTTCGAGCGTCTCCTGCGTGCGGAAGACGGCGGCATCCTCCTGCATGGCTTTTTGCATGTTGAGGCGAAGCTCGGCCGTGGGCGTGCCGCCATCGGCATTGCGCAGCTTGTCGAACCTGTCCATCACCTTGTCGCACCAGGCCTCGTTCGGCGTCGGCACGGGAGCCTTGCGGTCGACAACCTCGCCCGCCTTGATGGCCGCCGCGCGGCCGAAGACGACCAGATCGATCAGCGAGTTGGAGCCCAGGCGATTGGCGCCATGCACGGACGCGCAGCCCGCTTCGCCCACGGCCATGAGGCCCGGCTGGATGGCGTTGGGGTCTTCCTTCGTCGGGTTCAGCACCTCGCCCCAGTAGTTGGTCGGGATGCCGCCCATGTTGTAGTGGACGGTCGGCAGCACCGGGATCGGCTCCTTCGTCACGTCGACGCCGGCGAAGATCTTCGCCGATTCCGAAATGCCGGGCAGACGCTCCGCCAGGATCGCGGGATCGAGGTGATCGAGATGCAGGAAGATATGGTCCTTGCCCTTGCCGACGCCGCGCCCCTCGCGAATTTCCATCGTCATGCAACGCGAAACGACATCGCGCGAGGCAAGGTCCTTGGCCGACGGCGCATAACGCTCCATGAAGCGCTCGCCCTCGGAATTGACGAGATAGCCGCCCTCGCCGCGCGCACCTTCGGTAATGAGGCAGCCGGCGCCGTAAATGCCCGTCGGGTGGAACTGCACGAACTCCATGTCCTGGAGCGGCAGGCCCGCGCGAGCGACCATGCCGCCGCCGTCACCCGTGCAGGTGTGGGCGGAGGTGGCCGAGAAATACGCCCGCCCGTAACCGCCGGTGGCGAGCACCACCATCTTGGCCGAGAAGCGGTGGATCGTGCCGTCGTCGAGGTTCCAGGCGATCACGCCCTGACAGACGCCGTCCTCCGACATGATGAGGTCGAGCGCGAAATACTCGATGAAGAATTCGGCGTTGTTCTTCAGCGACTGGCCGTAGAGCGTGTGCAGGATGGCGTGGCCCGTACGGTCGGCGGCGGCACAGGTGCGCTGCACGGGCGGGCCGTCGCCGAAGTTCTGCATGTGGCCGCCGAAGGGGCGCTGGTAGATGCGCCCGTCTTCCGTGCGCGAGAAGGGCACGCCGTAGTGCTCAAGCTCGTACACCGCTTTCGGTGCCTCATGGGCGAGATATTCCATCGCGTCCACGTCGCCCAGCCAGTCCGACCCCTTGACGGTGTCGTAAAGGTGCCAGTGCCAGTGGTCCGGCGTCATGTTCTGCAGGCTTGCCGCGATACCGCCCTGCGCCGCCACCGTGTGCGAGCGCGTCGGGAAGACCTTGGTCACGCAAGCGGTGCGAAGGCCCTGTTCGGCCATGCCGAGCGTCGCGCGCAAGCCCGCGCCGCCCGCACCGACCACGACGACATCATATTTGTGGTCGACGAAGGAATAGGCTTTTCCACCCGACATCTATTCAGCCTCCGAAGCTGATCTTGAGAATGGCGAAAACCGAACCGAAGCCGATCAACGCGCAAAAGAAGGTGTTGGCGATGAGGGTGACGTATTTCAGCCCCTCGCCGTGGACGTAATCCTCGATGATCACCTGCATGCCGAGCTTCATGTGATAGACGGCAGACGCGACCGTCAGCGCCATGAGGATGGCGACGACCGGATTTGAAAGGGCCGACGTCAGCTCCGCATGGCTGGCGCCCTGCGTGGCGATGATGAAGATCACGAAGAAGGTGATCAGGAAGACGTTGGCAACGGCCGAGAGCCGCTGGCGCCAGAAATGCTCCGTGCCTTCCTTCGCCGAACCGAGGCCGCGGACCTTGGCGAGCGGTGTGCGCATGTCACTCATGGAAAGCCCCCTTAGCGAACGGCGTAGCCGATGATCCACAGAAGGATCGTGATCACGATCGAACCGGCGAGATTGGCGCGAACCAGCCACTCACGCGCTTGCGGACCGAAGCCGTAGCCCATGTCCCAGATGAAGTGGCGAATGCCGCCGAGCATGTGGTGCACCAGCGCCCAGGTGAAGCCGAAAAGGATGAGCCGCCCGAGGAACGAACCGTAGATTTCGTTCACGAAGTCGAAATAGGCAGGCCCCGAGGCCGCCGCGATCAGCCACCATGCGACCAGCACCGTGCCAAAATAAAGTGCGGCACCCGTGATGCGATGCACGATCGACATGACCATGGTGAGGATCGGCTTGAAGATCTGGATGTGGGGCGACAGCGGCCGGTTTGACTTTATATCGGCGTTCGACATGGAACCTTTTCTCCCGTCCACCCGTCATGCCGCAGCTTACGTAAACGGCAGCATTAACAAGGATTTGTCTGACGGCTTTCTAGCGCCTGAACCAGTATCCGTCAAAGTGTCAGAAAGGCTTAGTGAGATACAAATGCGAATATCGGGTTACCGGGCGGTTCTTGCGCGAAATCCGGCGTGAGAAAGCGACAGGTGCCACGCCCGGCGTTCGCACGAATTGGTGAGGAGGAGCGGGAAAGGGAATGCGGGGGGCGTGATGCCGGGCCGGGGTGGCTGTTTTCGCCCTGAGGCTCCACGGGTCGTGAGGCCTTGGCCCGGTGCGGGCTGGAAAAATACATTGTCGTTCGCATAACCAGCCGCCTGCGGAATCATTCCATTTCGCGCTCAGAAGGATGACGCTGGGCGTTTCCCTCTCCCTCCAGGGGGAGAGGTGGGGCGAAAATAGCCAAATCTCTGCGATATCGTTACCACACAGTGCGGCCAACCGCCGTAGGCCCCGGCATAACAATCCACCAGACCCAGTCCGCTGTTGCTTCCCGACCGCCTCTGTGCCCCCTACCCTTCCACCTTGCCATCACCCACGGTGAAAAGCTGCGCGGAATGCCCGAGCGATTCGAACAGGAGCGGGTCCGTGCCGGTCATGAAGACCTGGAGGCCCAGCGTATCGAGGCGGGCGAAGAGGGCCGCGCGGCGATCCGGATCGAGATGGGCCGCGATTTCATCGAGCAGAAGCACCGGCGTCATGCCGGCGACGGACGCCGTGAGATCGGCATGGGCAAGGACGAGGCCGATCAGGAGCGCCTTCTGCTCCCCGGTGGAGGCCATGCCGGCCGGCATGTCCTTGGCAAGGTGGGTGACGGCAAGATCCGACCTGTGCGGACCTTCGAGCGTGCGCCCCGCCGCACGGTCGCGCGCCCTGCCCTCCCGCAGGATCTCGATGTAGCGATCCTCGATATCGGAAGCGGCAACCGCATCCGCCTCCACCTCGAAAGAGCCTTCCAGACGGATGCCGGCTTGCGGAAAGGGCAAGCCCAGCGCGCCTTGCGCCGCGATGCGACCCGACAGGAGGTTCACCGTTTCGCGCCGGGCCAGCGCGACCGCGACGCCGATCTGTGCGATCTGGCTTTCGATCGCGTCGAAGTAAGCGGGTGTCGCGCCCTCTTCCAGCAGGCGGTTGCGCGAACGCAGCGCCTTTTCGAGATCGGCGACCCGGCGCCCGTGACCGGGGTCTATCGCCAGCACCAGCCTGTCGAGAAACCGCCTGCGATCCCCGGCGGACCCGGTGAAGAGCCCATCCATCGACGGCAGAAGCCAAAGCACGCGAAGATAGTCGAGCAGGCTTTCGGACGTGCGCGCATCCTCCCCGTCGATGCGCACGCGCCGGCCCGTCTCGCCCGGGTCGTACCCAGTGCCGAGCCGCGTTTCGCCATATGGCCCGTCGAGAAGGGCCGAAACCGCGAAACCGCCCGCTGCCCCCTTGCGAATGAGATCCGCAAGCGGTGCGCGGCGAAGGCCGCGGCCCGCCGTCAAAAGCGAAACCGCCTCAATCAGGTTCGTCTTGCCGGCGCCATTGGCGCCGACGAAAGCGACGAGCCGCGCGCCCACATCGAGCGAGAGCGACGCGTAGTTGCGGAAATCGGAGAGCGTCAGGCGGCGAAGCGCGACCGGCGTCGGTCCAGCCATGCTGTCCCGCTCCTTGTAATGATCGATCCGGCGAGGCCGGATCAGACGCGCATCGGCATCAGCACGTAGAGCGCTTCCTCCGAGCCGTCGTCCTGGATCAGCGTCGGCGCGCCGGGATCGGCGAAGCGGAAACGCGCAGTGTCCTTGTCGAGCTGGGCGGCGATATCGAGCAGATAGCGCGAGTTGAAGCCGATCTCCAGCGGGTCGGCCTCATAGTCGACCGCAAGCTCTTCCGTCGCCGTGCCGGAATCCGGATTGATGACGGTCAGCACCATGCGCCCTTCGGAAAGGGCCATCTTCACGGCACGCCCACGCTCCGACGAGATGGTCGACACGCGGTCGACCGCTTCCTTGAACTCTTCCCGATCGACCTGGAGAAGCTTGTCGTTGTGCTGCGGGATGACGCGGCCATAATCCGGGAAGGTGCCGTCGATCAGCTTGGACGTCAGCACCACGTTGGCCGTCGTCAGCCGAACCTTGGTTTCGGAAATCTCGACCTTCACGTCTGCTTGCGGATCTTCCAGAAGCTTCTGGATCTCGCCCACCGTCTTGCGCGGCACGATGACGCCCGGCATGCCGGAGGAACCGGAGGGCGCCGGGATCTCGGCCTGGGCGAGGCGGTGACCGTCGGTCGCAACCGCGCGGAAGCGCTCGCCCCCCGGCGTCTCGACCGTGTGGAAGTAGATGCCGTTCAGATAGTAGCGCGTCTCTTCGGTCGAAATCGCGAACTGGGTGGAATCGATCAGCCGCTTGAAGTCGCCCGCCGGCAGGGAGAAGACGTGGCTGAACTCGCCCGCCGTCAGGTCCGGAAAATCCGCCTCTGGCAGCATCTGCAGCGCAAAGCGCGAGCGCCCGGCGCGAATTTCGAGCGTGGCATTGTCGGCGGACGTCTCAAGCTGGACCTGCGCCCCGTCGGGAAGTTTGCGCACGATATCGTAGATCATATGCGCGGGCACCGTCGTCGCGCCGGGCTGCTCGACCATGGCCGCGACGGTCTCCGAAATCTCGAGATCGAGGTCCGTCGCCTTCAGGCGCAATTCGCCGCCGTCGCAGCGCAACAGGACGTTCGACAGGATCGGGATCGTGTTCCGGCGCTCAACGACACGATGAACATGGGTCAGGGACTTCAGGAGATCCGTCCGCTCGAGGGTCACTTTCATTGCGCTGTCCGTCGTTGAGAAGCGGCGGGGCCCCGCCGCATGTGATGCGTTCAAACTTCAAAAATGGGGAGACGACACTGCCCGCTGCCGCTCGGAAATGCAAGAGGGGCAGCACGTCATGCCACCCCTCAACCCTCTGTATTGGCTCGCTTCACGCATCCAGCATGCGCTTGAGCAGTTCGATCTCCTGGGCAAGGCCGTTGTCCGCCTTGGCAAGCTCCTCGATCTTGCGAACCGCATGCAGCACCGTAGTGTGGTCGCGGTTGCCGAAGCGGCGCCCGATCTCGGGCAGCGAACGCGGCGTCATCATCTTGGCGAGATACATGGCGATCTGGCGCGGGCGCACGATGGTGCGCGTGCGGCGCGCCGACAGAAGATCGGCCTTCGTCACGTTGTAATGCTTGGAGACGACGCGCTGGATGTCCTCGATCTTGACCCGGCGCGGCTCCACGGAGCGGATGAGATCGCGAAGGGTCGCCTCCGCCATCTCCTGCGTGACCGGCTGGCCGGTCAGCTGATTGTGGGCGATCAGGCGGTTGAGCGCGCCTTCGAGATCGCGCCCCGAGGCGGTGACGTTGCGCGCCACATAATCGATCACGCCCTCTGGGATCGAGAAATTCGGGTAGGAGGCGCGCACGGTCTCGACCCGGTTCGTGATGATGGCGCGGCGCAGCGAATAGTCCGGATCGTCGATGCCGACGACCAGCCCGCCGGCAAGGCGCGAGCGGACACGGTCATCCAGGCTGTCGAGATCGGACGGCGCGCGGTCGGCGGCGACGATCACCTGACGCGCGCTGTCGATCAGCGCGTTCAGCGTGTGGCAGAACTCCTGCTGCACCTGCTTGCCATGCAGGAACTGCATGTCGTCGATCAGGAGCAGGTCGATCGTCCGCAGCGTATCCTTGAAGGCGATCGCCGACTGCGCCTTGAGCGCGGAGACGAAGCGGTACATGAAATGCTCCGCCGTCAGATAAAGCACGCGCCGGCCCGAAGCCTTGGCCTGGGCGGCGACGGCCTGCATCAGGTGCGTCTTGCCGAGGCCCACGGAGGCATGGACGTAAAGCGGATTGAAATTCACCTTGCCGCCGGCGGCGACCTGACGGGCGGCGGCAAGCGCAAGCGCGTTGGAATCGCCTTCCACGAAGGTTTCGAACGTATATTTCGGATCGAGCGAGGCGCCCTGCAGGACGTCGTTTTCCTGGGTGCCGCCCTGCGCCTTGTGCTCGGGCGCGGCCGCAGGCTGGAGACCCACGAGCGCCGCCGGACGGCCGACGTTTTCGGCAATGGCGATCGGACGGGTGTCGCCGGCGGGACGCGAGGCGGCAACGGCCCGCTGCTGGCCTTCCGCCGGCTTGCGAGCGGCGGGGCGCATGGCGCCGCGCACCGTCAGCTCTATACGGTGAACATCCTCGCACTCGCGCTGCCACAGCCCCATCAGACGGTCCCGGTAATGCGACTGGATCCACTGCTTCAGAAAACGCGTGGGAACCGAAAGCCGGACCGTGCCGTCATCGTGACCCTCAAGGTCGACGCGTGCAAACCAGCTCGTATAGACATCCTCACCCAGTTCCGCGCGAAGCCGCTTCTTTACGCGTGCCCACTGTTCCGGCCCCGCCATATCGTGAAGGTCCATTGCTTACGCCTCCTAAGCTCCTTATCGGAACGCGCCGCCGCAATCGTTCCGAAGAATTTTTCTGGCCCCTGCGCCACCCGCCCCTGACCGGCAAGCGGCACAAAATCTTCCCGGCGGGGCGACGCCGCCGCCCCGTCAAATACCTGGTTCATTCCGGTAATCGCGTATCGCTCATCGACAGGACAAGACGCCTATCGACGGCCGCTCACCGCCCGACGCTCCTCGAACGGTCCGGGACCCGCTTCGTGCAGGTCCCGCGCCGCCGGTCCGGTGCCTGCGGCGGAGCGGCACAAAAAGGCCATTGCGCCGCCGCGGTCAAGCCCCTTGTTCAATCCATCTTCGAACGCGACCGGAGCCGTTTTCCCCGAAGGCCCGCGCCCCGCTACGTAAGCTGCGAAAGCCGATCCGGCGCCGATAACGTTTCCAATTGAGGTGAAGGTTAATCCGGTTCCCCGGCGTTTCCCCGCGCCGCGGCCGCCTTGAGCATATCGAACCCGGAGCGGCTTCCGATCACGAAAGCGCTCTGGATGCGTCTTGCCCCGCAAAGGCGCGCAGATGCCGCCTCCGGCACATCCGGTTTTCATTAACTCAGACACACTGCCCCCTTCTCGCCGAATGTATTCGGCAAGCAACCAAGATAATCTTTTTGGTGATTACGCCCGCTACATGAACAGGCCTGAAGTATCCGACCCCGGACTTATGCCGTCGTCGAGTGGCCTACGTGCGAACACTGGTCGAAATGATCGCTCAGAATTTGGGCAATATTTCTTCATTGCTCTTTCACAGGCTCGTTGATCTTCGATTTACGATTAGACCGGGCGACCGCCCGATGGAGATGACAATACACAGCCCCTTTACCCCCTGCAACAGCGTATGGTTACCGATTTCTTAACGCAGCGTCCGTATGCGTGAAGCCTGCAACATCACCCAAAGGGGTGAGGAAATGAGAAGGCTTTTGGACTCAATGTTTTTTTCCCGCCGCAAGCGTCGAAACCCCCGGTATGCAAAAGCTCAAAAATTTTTTTTCGACCCCGATCTTGACTCTCAAAAAAACGTATAGGCACCCCTCCCCACTTGGGGACATCCTCGTAACCAACTGAAAAACATGCATAAATTTTGACACGCTAAAAATCGTTATTTTTCCGTATCAAGAACCTGAACTTTAGGCGAATACCCTTGCGGAAGCCTTCACCGGCTAACAAAAAAGCCCGGTCAAAAAACCGGGCTTTCTAGCGCAGATTGCAGGTTTTTCACCCGCAGTCGCATATCTATCAGGCGCCGAGCGCCTTGATGCGGGCATTCAGGCGCGACACCTTGCGCGCAGCGGTGTTCTTGTGAAAGACGCCGCTGGATGCCGCACGCATCAGCTCCGGCTGCGCGGCCTTGAGAGCCTCGCTCGCCTTCGTCTGATCGCCGGAGGCGATCGCCTCCTCTACGGTGCGAAGGTAGGTCCGCACGCGGCTGCGGCGGGTCTTGTTGATGGCCGTGCGGCGAGCGATCTTGCGCGCTGCCTTCTTGGCCGAGGGTGTATTGGCCATTTTCAGTCCTGATCCGTTCGGCTGAGCCCGGAGCACCTTCCACGAAGGCGGCCCCAGGATCATTACGTGAGAGCAAATCCGTTTGGCCGGAACTGCCCTCGGTCCAAGTCAAGATCGAGGCTGCGGCAAGCCGCCCCGGTCAGACAATTGCGAGAAACGAAAACGGCGGCGGCACGAGCCGCCACCGATCAAGCGGTGCTTATAAGGCCGCGCAATTCGCCCGTCAACGCGTTTCAGGACGGAAATTGGGCATTCCCGCGCGTCCCGCCCGCATATTATTTGTTCCTAAACTGCGGCGCGCGCTTTTCCACGAAGGCGGCCATGCCTTCCTTCTGGTCTTCAGAAGCGAACATCGCATGGAACAGGCGGCGCTCGAAGCGCACGCCTTCGGCAAGCGTCGTCTCATAGGCGCGATTGACGCTTTCCTTCGTCATCATGGTGATGGGCAGCGAGAAATCGGCGATCTTTTCCGCCACCTTCAGCGCTTCGTCCACAAGCTCGTCGACAGGAAGGACGCGGCTGACAAGACCCGAGCGCTCGGCTTCCTGCGCATCCATCATGCGGCCCGTCAGGCACATTTCCATGGCCTTCGACTTGCCCACGAAACGGGTGAGCCGCTGGGTGCCGCCGGCACCCGGCATGACGCCAAGGGTGATCTCGGGCTGGCCGAAGCGCGCGTTTTCGCCCGCCAGGATGAAATCGCACATCATGGCAAGCTCGCAGCCGCCGCCCAGCGCATAGCCCGCGACCGCCGCGATGATCGGCTTGCGGAAGCGCGAGACGTTGTCCCAGCTCGTGATGAAGTCGCCCTTGTAGGCGTCCATATAGGTGAGCGAGCTCATCTCCTTGATGTCCGCGCCCGCCGCAAAGGCTTTTTCGGAACCGGTCAGCACGACGCTGCCGATCTTGTCGTCCGCCTCGAAGCCGGCCAGGGCCTCGTTCACCTCTCCGATAAGCACGGAATTGAGCGCGTTGAGCGCATTCGGCCGGTTGAGCGTGATCAGCCCCACCTTGCCGCGTTTTTCGACCAGAATATTGTCGTAGGCCATGAAACCTCCCGATGATGAGCGAATGGCGCAATGTCCGGGCGCCGGCCCGTGCCAGGACGCTTCGCCCGCCCGAACGCACAGCAAGCGCACATATATATAAGTCAGGCAAGAAGGGGTAACGGAAGCAACCGCGCCCCGCAACTGGACGTGCGGCCAGTGCCCGCATGCGCAGGCAGCCGCACCCGCACCCGGCGATGCTATTTCTGGCAGCGCGCGCAGAAAAAGGACGAGCGCCCGCCCTGCACCTCGCGCAAGACCGTGCCGCCGCAGCCTTCCCGCGGGCAGGACGCACCCTCCCGGTCGTAGACCAGGAAGCTGTGCTGGAAATATCCGAGCGTGCCATCCGCCTGCCGGTGATCGCGCAAGGAGGACCCGCCGGCAGCGATCGCCTCGGCGATCACCTCGCGGATCGACCGCGCCAGCCTTTCCGCCGCCACCGTGCCCTTGCCGGCCTTCGTGACGATGGTGCCGGCGGCGCGTTTCGGGGAAAGGCCCGCCCGATGCAGCGCCTCGCACACATATATATTGCCGAGCCCCGCAATCAGCCGCTGGTCGAGAAGGGCTGCCTTGAGCGGCGTCTTCCGGCCGTTGAAGAGGCGCGCCAGCAGATCCGCGTCAAGCTGGTTTCCCGTCGGCTCGATGCCGAGCTTTTCGAAAAGGGGATGACTTGCAAGACCCGCGCGTTCAACAAGCGTCATGAAGCCGAAGCGGCGCGGATCGTTGTAGACGATCCTGACGGCGCCCGGACGCGCGGCGCCTTCAAGATGAAAGACAACGTGATCGTGGCGCTGGTCCTTCGAGCGGGGGTGGTGAAACTCGCCGGGCGCTTCCGCCTCGCCCGCCTCCGACTGACCCGCCTCCGACTGACCCGCCTCTACCCTGAAAGAACCGGACATGCCGAGATGCATGACCAGCACGCTGCCGTCATCGAGATCGGCCATCAGGTATTTCGAGCGCCGCCCGAGGCCGGTCACGCGCCGCCCCGTAAGCCTGTCCGCGAAACGCTCGGGAAAAGGAAAGCGCAGGTCCGGCCGGCGCTGCTCCACCCGCAGGATGCGCGCATCCTCGAAACTGGGGGCAAGGCCGCGGCGAACCGTCTCAACCTCTGGCAATTCGGGCATGGAAATCGGTATCCCTTTCTATCTTCCGGCAATACATACAGGATTCAGCCTACGCCGTGGCAATGCGATGCGGCTTATATTATGGTCCGCCGCGAAAAGGAGAACAGGCATGACGGCGAACAAGACCTCCGCCGGGGAAAAAGCCCGCGCGCATGGGCCGGATATGGCAACGAGCTTCGGCTACCGCACGGTTGCCGACGGCGAGAAACAGCCGCTCGTCAACGACGTGTTCCACAAGGTCGCCCGCCGCTATGACGTCATGAACGACCTGATGTCGGGCGGCCTGCACCGGCTGTGGAAGGACGCGATGGTCTCGCGCCTCGCGCCGCCGCGCTCGGCCAGGACGCCGTATCGCGTTCTCGACGTTGCCGGTGGAACGGGCGATATCGCGACGCGTATCGTCACCCGTTCCGGCGGGCCGGCGGAAGCCACCGTCCTTGATATCAACGGCTCGATGCTGGCGGTCGGCCGCGAGCGGGCGGAAAAAGCCGGCCTCGCCGACAAGATCCGCTTCGTGGAGGCGAACGCGGAAGACCTGCCCTTTCCCGACAGGCACTTCGACGCCTATACGATCGCCTTCGGCATCCGCAACGTGCCGCATATCGACAAGGCGCTATCGGAGGCTTTCCGCGTGCTGAAGCGGGGCGGACGCCTGCTCGTGCTGGAGTTTTCGCAGGTCGATGTGCCGATGCTGGACCGTGTCTACGATGCCTTTTCCTTCAACGCGATCCCCGCGATCGGGCGCTACGTTGCCGGAGACGGCGAACCCTATCGGTATCTCGTGGAATCGATCCGCAAGTTCCCCCATCAGGAGCGCTTCGCGCAGATGATCCGCGAGGCCGGTTTCTCGCGCGTCGACTACCGGAATTTCTCAGGCGGCATCGCCGCGCTCCACAGCGGCTGGAAGATTTGAGCAACATGGCGATAGGCGCAATTTTCCGCCTTTCACGAGCCGGGTTCGTCATGGCCCGCGAGGGCGTGTTTTCCATCGTCGATCTGCCCGACCTGCCGGCGGGGCCGAAATTCGCGCTCAAACTCGTGCGCCTGCTCGAGCGCCGCTCCGTCCGGCGAAAGACGAAGGAGGGCAGGCTTTCCGACGCGTTCAACCGGCTGGGACCGTCCTATGTCAAGCTCGGCCAGTTTCTGGCGACCCGCGCAGATGTTGTCGGCGACGAGGTGGCGCGCGAACTTTCCGCCCTGCAGGACAAGCTGCCGGAGTTTCCTCAGGATCAGGCGCGCCGACAGGTGGAAGAGCAGCTCGGACGTCCGGTCGAGGAGATATTCGTGGAGTTCGGCGAGCCGGTGGCGGCCGCCTCCATCGCCCAGGTGCATCCGGCGACGATCCGCACCCGCGACGGGGAGTTGAAGAAGGTCGCCGTCAAGGTGCTGCGCCCGAAGGTGGAAAGTCGCTTCAAGCGCGACCTCGACGGGTTTTATTTCGTCGCCCGGCTGATCGAGCGCATCCACGCCCCCTCGCGGCGGTTGAGGCCGGTCGCCACCGTCGATACGCTGGCGCGCTCCGTCGAGCTTGAAATGGACTTCCGCCTGGAAGCGGCAGCCCTTTCGGAAATGGCGGAAAACATCCGCGAGGACGAAGGCTTCCGCGTTCCGGCCGTGGACTGGACGCGCACCGCGAAACGCGTGCTGACGCTCGACTGGATCGAGGGAACGAAGCTCAACAACCTGGAAAAGCTGAAAGACGACGGCCACGACCTGGTGAAGCTGGGCGAGACCGTCATCCAGTCGTTCCTGCGCCATGCGGTGCGCGACGGCTTTTTTCACGCCGACATGCACCAGGGCAACCTGTTCGTCGATCCGGACGGGACGATCGTCGCCGTCGATTTCGGCATCATGGGCAGGCTTTCGCGCGCCGAACGGCGGTTCCTCGCCGAAATCCTCTACGGCTTCATCACCCGCAACTACCGCCGTGTGGCCGAAGTGCACTTCGAGGCGGGCTACGTGCCGGACGATCAGGACGTGGAGGTTTTCGCCCAGGCCTTGCGCGCGATCGGCGAGCCGATCCAGGGTCACGACGCGTCGGAAATCTCCATGGCGCGGCTTTTGACCCAGCTTCTGGAAGTGACCGAGCTTTTCAACATGCACACCCAGACGCAGCTCATCATGCTGCAAAAGACGATGGTGGTGGTGGAAGGGGTTGCCAGAACGCTCAATCCGCATCTCGACATGTGGAAGACGTCGGAACCCGTCGTGCGCACCTGGATCGAGCAGAACCTCGGCCCGGCGGCCCGCCTGCAGGACGTTGCAAGCGGCCTTTCCGCGATGGGGCGCATCGCCGCCGACCTGCCGATCTTCGCCGACCGTCTGGGGAGGCTGTCCTCCGACCTTGAGGGCATGGCCCAACGGGGGCTCAGGTTCGACGCGCAAACGGCGGAGGCCATCGGCCGCGCGGAGGCGCGCCACTCGCGTTCAGGGCGCATCGCGCTCTGGGTCATCGCGGCCCTCATCGCCATTGCCGTCCTTTCATAGAAGACTCAGTGTGGTGAATTTGAAATACGCCCGGGTTTAGCAGCCTTCTCCGAAGCGTATTTCAAATTCGAAAACCACACTGGATACATTTTTTTGCCAGTCACCCTTTTGAATCTGAAGTTCGTTCAGAGCCTGCCGGGAATTGAGGCGAACTTCAGATCCAGGTGACTGGGGGCTCATTATTGCCCAAAGGACGCCACTGTCTTTTCCTATTCTGATCGGACCATGCGGCGGATGAAGGAGGCCTGCATGACCCGACCCCTGAAGTGGCTGATTTTCGCCCTCGTGCTGGCGGCGTTCCTGGGGCTTGACGCCTATGCCGTGCAGCCGGCCGCGCAGGATGCGGCGCAAGCCCCGAATCAAGCCGGGGAAACGGAAAAGAAGCCCCCTTCGACGGCGGACGGACAGCCCGTGCCGCGCGACGCCGAAACGGTGTGGATCGGCCTGCCGCTGGTCAACTCCGACGGCAAGACCATCGGCACCGTCGCCGGCATCCGGCGCGACAACGAAGGCATCGTGCGCGAGGTGACGGCGGAAACCGGCGGAATGCTCGGCTTTTTCACGAGCCGGCGGGCGATCCCCGTCGACCGGATCGTGCCGGAGAGCGAGCGCATCGTCGTGCCCATGACCGATCAGGAAATCGAGGAAATGCCGGAACCCGGCGATGCGGCGGGGAAGTGATTTCAGGCTTCGGCTTCGGGGGCCGTCACCCGTCTGAGCGTCAGATTTATGCGCCCGCCGCCGGCTAGCAGCGTCGAGGAGCCGGGGATGAGCCTGTCCACCCCGTGATAGGCAAGGCGCGAGGCCCCGCCAAGCACCAGAACATCCCCCGATGACAGGCGGAAGGAACGCGTCGGCGCCTTGCGCGCCGTCCCGCCCAGCCTGAAGACGGCGGTATCCCCAAGCGAAACCGAAACGACCGGGGCGTCGAACGTGTCCTCGTCGCGATCCTGATGCAGGCCCATGCGGGCCTTTTCCTCGTAATAGTTGATGAGGCAAGCTTCCGGCGGCGGCGCGTCGGGCGCGACGTCTGCCCAGAGCCTGGAAAGAACCGCAGGCATTTCGGGCCAGGCTTCGCCGGTTTCGGGATGGCGCGGCTGATAGCGGTAGCCCTTGATATCCGAAACCCAGCCGAGCGGACCGCAATTCGACATGCGAACCGAAAACGGCTTTCCCGTTCGCGGCATGAAAGGCCGGAAAAGGGGAGCGGCACGCACCGCGGCGCGGATCTCCTCAACCAGCGCTTCCTGCGCGGACTTGTCGAAATAGGAAGGCAGGAAGCGAAAGCCTTCTGGAAAATCGTTCGTCATGTGCCGGTCCGTATTTTCCTTGCCTGGTCAGGAGATGCAGGCCGACCCCGACCCCTCCTCGGGGCGAGGCGCCTCACGCCTGCCGCGCCCATAATGACGGCTTGAGCGCCGAGCCTTCAACCGTCACAAACATGAGACAAGACCGGCGCTGGCGTCTTGCGGCGCGGGACACGCCCACTTATATAGCGGTCACGAATTCGTACCTGTTGCGGCAGCGCCCGCGACACATCAAATCTTGTATCTGCAATGGGGACCGGCGTGACGCCTCAACGGGTCTGATCGGTCTGCTGGAAAGGAAGGACGCTATGGGCAAGGTCATTGGTATCGACCTCGGCACGACCAACTCGTGCGTCGCCGTCATGGACGGCAAGAACGCCAAGGTTATCGAGAATGCGGAAGGCGCGCGGACGACGCCCTCCATGGTGGCGTTTTCCGACGACGGCGAGCGCCTCGTCGGGCAGCCGGCGAAACGCCAGGCCGTCACCAACCCGAGCGGCACGCTGTTCGCCGTCAAGCGCCTGATCGGACGGCGCTTCGACGACCCGACGGTGGCCAAGGACAAGAAGCTCGTCTCCTACGAAATCACCAAGGCCGACAACGGCGACGCCTGGGTCAAGGCCGGCGACAAGAGCTATTCCCCCTCGCAGGTTTCCGCCTTCATCCTGCAGAAGATGAAGGAAACCGCCGAAAGCTACCTCGGCGAGACCGTCACCCAGGCGGTGATCACCGTTCCCGCCTATTTCAACGACGCCCAGCGCCAGGCGACCAAGGACGCCGGCAAGATCGCGGGCCTCGAGGTGCTTCGCATCATCAACGAGCCGACGGCTGCCGCTCTCGCCTACGGGCTTGAGAAGAACGAGGGCAAGACGATCGCCGTCTACGACCTCGGCGGCGGCACCTTCGACGTCTCGATCCTGGAGATCGGCGACGGCGTGTTCGAGGTGAAGTCGACCAATGGCGACACCTTCCTCGGCGGCGAGGACTTCGACATGCGCCTCGTCGACTACCTCGCCGAGGAGTTCAAGAAGGAAAACGGCATCGACCTGAAGAACGACAAGCTCGCGCTGCAGCGCCTGAAGGAAGGCGCTGAAAAGGCGAAGATCGAGCTGTCCTCGGCAACGCAGACGGAAATCAACCTTCCGTTCATCACCGCCGACCAAACCGGGCCGAAGCATCTGACGATGAAGCTGACGCGCGCCAAGTTCGAGCAGCTTGTCGACGATCTCGTCCAGCGCACGGTCGCGCCCTGCAAGGCGGCGCTCAAGGATGCCGGCCTCGCGGCGGGCCAGATCGACGAGGTGGTGCTCGTCGGCGGCATGACGCGCATGCCCAAGGTCCAGGAAGTCGTGAAGAACTTCTTCGGCAAGGAGCCGCACAAGGGCGTGAACCCCGACGAGGTCGTGGCCATGGGCGCCGCGATCCAGGCGGGCGTCCTGCAGGGCGACGTCAAGGACGTGCTCCTGCTCGACGTCACTCCGCTCTCGCTCGGCATCGAGACGCTGGGCGGCGTCTTCACGCGCCTGATCGACCGCAACACGACGATCCCGACGAAGAAGAGCCAGGTGTTCTCCACAGCCGAGGACAACCAGACCGCGGTGACGATCCGCGTCTTCCAGGGCGAGCGCGAGATGGCGGCCGACAACAAGATGCTCGGCCAGTTCGACCTTGTCGGCATTCCGCCGGCACCGCGCGGCGTGCCGCAGGTTGAGGTCACCTTCGACATCGACGCCAACGGCATCGTCAACGTTTCGGCCAAGGACAAGGGCACCGGCAAGGAGCAGCAGATCCGCATCCAGGCTTCCGGCGGCCTGTCCGACGCCGACATCGAGAACATGGTGAAGGACGCCGAGGCGCATGCGGACGAAGACCGCAAACGCAAGGAACTCGTCGAGGCGAAGAACCAGGGCGAGGCGCTGGTCCATTCGTCGGAGAAGTCGGTCAAGGACTACGGCGACAAGGTTTCCGCCGACGACAAGGCCGCGATCGAAACGGCGATCACCGACCTGAAGTCGGCTCTGGAAAGCGACGACGTGGAGGACATCAAGGCGAAGACGCAAGGCCTCGCCGAAGCCTCCATGAAGCTGGGCGAAGCCATGTACAAGGACGCCCAGGCCGAGCAGGAAGCCGGCGAGACCGCTTCCGAGGAAGGCGGCGAGACGTCCAAGGACGAGGACGTGGTCGACGCCGACTTCGAGGAAGTCAAGGACGAGGACGACAAGAAGTCGGCCTGACTGTAGTATGTCTTTCCGGCGCCGGACTTCCGGCGCCGGAATTTTATGTCAGGTGTCCCGTCCGATGAGATCGCTCCAAATCGAGCTGCCAATCGAAAGCTGCGCCGTGCACCGCCCCGCCGACCGAAAGCGGGGCGTAATGCTGCCGGGCGCTGCGCGCATGCGGACCGAATTACAGCGCTCCATGGCCTCTTCACCGTGGCCGGGAAATGACGGAGCGCACATGACGCCGAAAACGTCAGGTGAAGTCATTCATGGATAAACGCGACTACTACGAAGTGTTGGGAGTTGGCCGGGATGCCGACGAGAAAGTGCTCAAAAGCGCTTATCGCAAGCTCGCGATGCAGTTTCACCCCGACCGCAACCCCGGCGACGAGAGCGCGGAAATCCGCTTCAAGGAAGTCAGCGAAGCATATGACGCGCTGAAGGACCCGCAAAAACGCGCAGCCTACGACCGCTTCGGCCATGCAGCGTTCGAAAACGGCGGCTTCGGCGGCGGAGGCGGCGGACACCCCGGCGACTTCGCGTCCGCCTTCTCCGATATTTTCGACGAATTCTTCGGCATGGGCGCAAACCGCCGCTCCGGCGGGCGCGAGCGCGGCGCGGACCTGCGCTACAACCTCGAGGTCACGCTGGAAGAAGCCTATACGGGCAAGACTGTGGAAGTGGAGGTTCCGACCTCCCTTACCTGCGACGAGTGCTCCGGCTCCGGCGCCAAACCCGGCACGGAACCGCAGACCTGCCGAACCTGCGGCGGCGCGGGCCGGGTCCGCGCGGCGCAGGGTTTCTTCACGCTGGAACGCACCTGCCCCTCTTGCCAGGGCCGCGGCCAGGTGATTTCCGACCCGTGTTCGGGCTGCGGCGGTTCGGGCCGCAAGTCCCAGATGCGCACGCTTTCGGTCAATATCCCGGCCGGCATCGAGGATGGAACGCGCATCCGCCTCGCGGGTGAAGGCGAAGCGGGCCTGCGCGGCGGGCCTTCCGGCGACCTCTATATCTTCCTGTCGCTGAAGCCGCACGAATTCTTCCAGCGCGACGGAGCGGACCTTTTCTGCCGCGTGCCGGTTTCCATGACGACTGCCGCACTCGGCGGGCAGATCGAGGTTCCCACACTCGAAGGCGTGACCACGCGCGTGAAAGTGCTGGAAGGCACGCAGACCGGAAAGCAGTTCCGCCTGCGCGGCAAGGGCATGCCGGTGCTGCGTTCGCCCCAGTTCGGCGACATGTACATTCAGGTGACAGTGGAAACACCAACGAACCTGACGAAGAAGCAGCGCGAACTTCTGGCCGAATTCGAAAGCGAATCCTCTGGCGAGACACATCCCGCCGCCCATGGTTTCTTCTCGAAAGTGAAAGATTTTCTCGACAATCTCGGTGGTTGAACGGAAAGTGCCTTGAATTTGCCATTCAGGGAATAAAAACTCTGCGAAAGTTTTCATGACAGGGTGTTGGCGATGATCGATATTTCCGCACGGAAGGTTCGCGGATTGCGCGAGAAAATCGCCGACGAGTTGCGCTTTTTTCGAAGCTGGGCGGGAAACCCGCTGACCACGGGCGCCGTCAGCCCTTCAAGCCCCGACCTGGCGCGCCGCATGGCCGGCTTCATCGAGACGGACGGTAACGGCAAGGTGCTGGAACTTGGGCCGGGAACCGGCGTCGTGACGAAGGAAATCCTGCGCCACGGCGTGCCGGCCAGCGATGTCGTCGCGCTGGAGTACAACCGCGAATTCTGCCGCCTGCTGCAACGCCGGTATCCCGATATGGCCGTTGTGGAAGGCGATGCCTATACGCTTAGAGAGACGCTGAACGACATGGAGCCCGGCTCGCTGTCGAGCATCGTTTCGTCCCTCCCGCTTTTCACCAAGCCCAGGCGCGAGCGGCGCTCTCTGATCGAAGATGCCCTGACGCTCCTGAAACCGGGCGCGCCCTTCATCCAGTTTTCCTATGCGCTGTTTCCCCCCGTTGCGCCGGAAGCGGACTGGTGCACGCTGCAGCGCACCGGCTGGATCGTCATGAACCTGCCCCCGGCAAGGGTCTGGATCTACCGCCGTCCGCCAAGCCGACATTAAGGCCAATCTATCGATTCCGGGGCGATTCCGACCGAGCCCGTTCTGGCCGCGGGGAAGCCGCCAGCTTCACGCCACCTGCCCCGACAGCCTGACCGGACGGCCCGGCGCGATTTCGGAAGCCGCCGCAACGATGGCATCTGCATCGATGCCGTAATGCCGGTAGAGATCGGCGATAGTGCCGGTCTGGCCGAAATGCTCCACGCCGAGCGCAACGGTGCGGTGCCCGGCGACGCCGCCAAGCCAGGCAAGCGTTGCCGGATGACCGTCGATGACGGCGATCAGCGTGCAGTGGCGCGGCACGGCCTCAAGAAGCCGCTCGGCATGGCTTTTCGCGCCCTTCATTCCGCGCTTGCGCATACGGTTGGCCGCGTGCCAGCCGGCATTCAGACGATCGGCGGAAGTGACCGCCAGCACGCCGATATCCCGCCTGTCCTGACCGATGCGGCCCGCGGCCTCTACTGCCTCCGGCGCGACGACGCCCTGATAGGCAATGACGACCTCCGCATTGGGGCCAGGCTCGCGCAGCCAATAGGCCCCGTCGATGACGCCCTGGCGGAAATCCGCGCCCGAACGCGGCAGCGGCTGCTCCAGGCTGCGGGTGGAAAGGCGCAGGTAGACCGAGCCTCCGGTCTCGTCACGAAGCCAGGTACGCTCGTCCGGATCTCCCTCGCCGTCGCGCTGCATATAGTCGAACGCCCAGTCCATGACGATGGAAAGCTCGTCGAGATAGGCAGGCTCGAAGGCGGCAAGCCCATCCTGCGACATGCCGATGAGCGGCGAGCCAATCGACTGATGCGCACCGCCCTCCGGCGCGAGCGTGACGCCCGACGGCGTGCCGACGACGATAAATCGCGCGTCCTGATAGGCGGCGTAATTGAGCGCGTCGAGCCCGCGCGCGACGAAGGGATCGTAAAGCGTGCCGACGGGCAAAAGACGCTCGCCGAAGAGCGAATGCGACAGCCCCGCCGCCCCCAGCAACAGGAAAAGGTTCATTTCGGCGATGCCGAGTTCGATATGCTGGCCACTTTTGTCGAAACGCCATTTCTGTGCGGAAGGGATACGCTCCTCGCGAAAGGTGTCGACGATCTCCTCGCGCGCGAACAGCCCGCGCCGGTTCACCCAGGGGCCGAGATTGGTGGAGACGGTGACATCCGGCGAGGTCGTGACGATGCGTTCCGCCAGCGGGGAATCGGATTTCGCCAACTGGTCGAGGATCTTGCCGAAGCCGGCCTGCGTCGAAAGCTCCTTGTCCTCAAGCGCGACCGGCCCCGGCGTTTCGACCTTCGCCGCCGTATAGCGCCGCGGACCGTCCTTGAAGAAGGCGACACGGCCAAGGAAGGCCTCCAGTTCCTTTTCCGGAAGATCGAGCCCCTCGAAACGGTCCCACTCGTACCCCTCGCGAATATTCATCTGCGCGCGGAAAGCTTCCATCTGCTTCGGCGTCATCAGGCCGGAGTGATTGTCCTTGTGGCCGGCGAGCGGCGTGTTCCAGCCCTTGATGGTATAGGCGACGAAGGCGACCGGCCTGTCGTGGTCTATCTCCTCGAAGGCATCCATCAGGGTCTGAAGGCAGTGGCCGCCGAGGTTCGTCATCAGGGTCTGCAGGTCATCGTCCGAACGGCGGTCGACGAGGGCCGAAACTTCGCCCTGATCGCCGATATCGTCCTGCAGACGCTTGCGCCAGGCAGCCCCACCCTGAAAGGTGAGCGCGGAATAAAGCGCGTTCGGGCAGGTGTCGATCCACGTCTTCAGCGCTTCGCCGCCGGGTTCGGCAAAGGCCTCGCGCTGGAGCGCGCCGTATTTGAGGCGAACAACATCCCAGCCGAAGGCACCGAAGATGGCCTCGATGCGACCGGCGAGCCCCTCGCGTACCACGCCGTCGAGGCTCTGGCGGTTGTAATCGATGATCCACCAGGTGTTGCGAAGGCCGTGCTTCCACCCCTCCTGCAACGCCTCGTAGACGTTGCCCTCGTCAAGCTCGGCATCGCCGACGAGCGCGATCATTCGCCCGTCCGGGCGCCTCGATGCCCAATCCTTTGCGCCGATATAATCCTGCACCATCGAGGCGAAGGCGGTGATCGCGACACCGAGGCCGACCGAACCGGTGGAGAAGTCCACGTCGTCGATATCCTTGGTGCGGCTTGGATAGGACTGCGCGCCGCCGTAGGCACGGAAAGCCTCCAGCTTCTCGCGCGTCTGGTTGCCCATCAGGTATTGGATCGCGTGGAAGACGGGCGAGGCATGCGGCTTGACCGCCACCCGGTCCTGCGGGCGAAGCACGTGGAAATAAAGCGCGGTCATGATGGAGACCATCGACGCGGAAGACGCCTGGTGACCGCCGACCTTCAGCCCGTCCGCCTTCTCGCGCAGGTGGTTGGCATTATGGATCGTCCAGGAGGCGAGCCACAGCAGCTTCTTTTCAATGGCTTTAAGGGTGGCCTTGCTCTTATTGTCCATGCCCGTCCTCCGCGCTGACGCTTCAGTTTGAATCAGGAAACGCAGCCTAGGAAACCCGATCAAGGAATTTCGGCTCATTCGGTCGTCGAACAGCGGAAATCGGCAAGAATCTTTCCCGCAAAACTCGCAAACGGGAAAGATTCTTTCACTTGGCCGGATCAGGCGGCGCGCCGCGTCTCGCCGTCGAGGGCGTTCATCAGATCGTCGACGATGTCGGCAGGCGTTTCCAGCCCGACCGACAGGCGGATGAGGCCATCCGATATGTCATGCGCGTGGCGTTCTTCCGCCGTGTAGGTGGAATGGGTCATGCTCGCCGGATGCTGGACGAGGGTTTCGGCATCACCCAGGCTGACGGCGCGGCGCACAAGCCCAAGCCGGTTCAGGAAGCCGATGCCGGCCTGAAGGCCGCCCTTCAGCTCGAAAGCGATCATGCCACCGAAGGCGCTCATCTGCCGTTTGGCAAGCTCGTGCTGGTGAAACGAGGCAAGGCCCGGATAGAAGACGGAACCGACCGCCGGGTGGGATTCAAGGGCCTGGGCAACGGCCATTGCCGAAGAGGAATGGCGCTCCATCCTGAGTTCCAGCGTCTTCAGCCCGCGCATGACGAGATGCGCGCTCATCGGCGAAAGAACCGCGCCCGTCATGTCCTTCAGGCCGACGAGGCGGACCTGCGCCATATCTTCCGCACTGCCCAGCGCGATGCCGGCGACGAGATCGCCATGCCCGCCCAGATATTTGGTCGCCGAATGAACGACGATGTCGGCCCCCAGTTCGATGGGACGGGTGAGGACCGGCGTGGAATAGGTGTTGTCGACGACCGTCTTCGCGCCATGCGCCCGCGCGATATCGGAAATGGCGGCGATATCGACGAGCCGCATGTTCGGATTGGCCGGCGTTTCGAAATAGACGATGCGGGTCTTCTTCGAGATCGCGGCTTCAAGGTTCGCAGGGTCGGTCATGTCGACATGGGTGATCGTCACGCCGAAACGCGACAGCCCGTGGCGCATGTAGGCGAAGGTGCAGCCGTAGAGCGTCTTGTCGACGATCACCTCGTCGCCGGGCGCAAGAAACGTCCACAGGACGGCGGTGATCGCGCCCATGCCGGAAGCGGCCGCAACACCCGCCTCCGCCCCTTCGAGCGCGGCGACACGGCGCTCCAGCAGATCCACCGTCGGATTGGAAATGCGCGAATAGACATGGCCCGCGCGCTCGCCCGCGAACATCTCCCCGCCCGCTTCCGCCGTTTCGAAAGCGAATGTCGAGGTCATGTGAACGGGCGGCGTCAATGCGCCGTCGTTCATCGCCGGATCGTAACCGTGGTGGATGGCGGTGGTGGAAAAGCCGGTTGCGCGCGCAAGTGCCATGCGAAGTCTCCATATCCCGTGGGCCTGCCTCAGGAGCCGGCCCTCGACGGAAAACTAACCGAAGCGATGCGCAAGTTTCTGGCGTATTCTGCCATGTAATGTACATATGTTGGCAGTTCCTGCCAAGGAAAGACGAGATGGATGCCATAGACAGTCGCATACTCCGCGAACTGCAGAAGGACGGGCGCCTGACCAACCAGGAGCTTTCCGAGCGGGTGAACCTTTCGCCCTCCCCATGCCTGAGGCGGGTCAGGAACCTGGAGAAGGCAGGGATCATCGGCGGATATGCGGCGATCGTCGACCAGGAGGCCTGCGGCCTGCCGGTGACGGTGTTTCTGCAGGTGCGCCTCGACCGGCACTCGGAAGAAAACGTCAAGGCGTTCGAGGCGGCGGTGGAACGCATCGACGAAATCATGGAATGCTACCTGATGGCGGGCGACCGCGACTACCTGTTGCGCGTGGTGGTGGCGAACCTTGCCGACTACGAGGACTTCATCCGCCGGCGCATCCACAAGATCCCCGGCATCGCGTCGCTCGATTCAAGCTTCGCCTACGGCGTTGTGAAACGCAGCCAGGTGCTGCCGACAAGGCCCTGAGCGCCGGCAAAACCATGACCCAGGCTGGTCCGGCGGATCAACCGGCATATATGCAAGTGACGATGCGCCATCATCCGAACCTCAGCTCATGAACTCCGAGAGGCACTTCATGCAGGCTCCGAAAATCCTCGTCTTCGCCGGCTCCATTCGCAGCGGGTCCTACAATGCCAGGCTTGCCGGCCATATGGCCAAGCAGCTCGCACTCGCCGACGCGGAAGTCACGCAAATCTCGCTCGCCGACTATCCAATGCCGATCTACGACGGCGACCTGGAGAAGGAAGAAGGCGTGCCGGAAAACGCGAAACGGCTGAAGAAGCTGATGACAAAGCAGCACGGGGTCTTCATCGCCAGCCCGGAGTACAACTCCAGCATCACGCCGCTTTTGAAAAATACGATCGACTGGATATCGCGTCTTTCAGACGAAGGCGAACCGCCATCCGCGGCCTTCAGGAACCGGGTTTTCGCCGTCGGCGGCGCATCTCCCGGCCGCTTCGGCGGCATGCGCTCGCTCATCACGCTGCGCACGATCCTGGAAATCGGGGTGGGCGCGCTCGTCATTCCCGACATGGTTTCGGTGTCGGATGCGAAAAACGCCTTCGACGAGCGTGGCGACCTGAACGAAGGTCCGGCGAAACGGGCGGCGGCAGCAGTGGCGGCGCGGCTGATCGAGGAGGCTCGGCTCAGGGCAACTTGATCGAAGCGCTGTTTGCAAACGCCCGCCCAAGGCTTACATAGGTCCTGCCCGGCGGATGCGCCGCCGGAAGGACACGCTAGTTGAACGAGGCGGGAATGAAGACACAAGGCGAACCGGCAAGCTGGCACGGAACAACGATCCTGACCGTACGCAAGGGCGGCAAGGTGGTGGTTGCCGGCGACGGCCAGGTCTCGCTCGGCGAGACGGTGATCAAGAACACGGCCCGCAAGGTGCGCCCGCTTGCCAAGGGCGAGGTTATCGGCGGTTTCGCGGGCGCGACCGCCGATGCCTTCACCCTGTTCGAGCGCCTGGAAGCGAAGCTCGAACAATATCCGGGCCAGCTCATGCGCGCCTGCGTGGAACTGGCCAAGGACTGGCGCACAGACCGCTACCTGCGTCGGCTGGAAGCCATGATGATCGTGGCCGACGAAACGACCTCGCTGGTGCTGACCGGCAATGGCGACGTGCTGGAGCCGGAAGGCGGCGTCATCGGCATCGGTTCGGGCGGAAATTTCGCGCTGGCCGCCGCACGCGCCCTCGTCGACACGGACCTCGACGCGGAACAGATCGCCCGCAAGGCCATGGCGATCGCCGCCGACATCTGCGTCTTCACCAACGACCAGCTCACGGTGGAAACGCTGGAAAGCAAGACCTGAACGGCCGATGCATATTTATCGCCGGTAAACTTTCCTGAATTTTATTAGACACTCCAACGAACGGATTTGCCGTCGCATTCGCTCGCGTTCGGCCAAGAATTTTTTTTGGAGTTTATATGTCCATATCCAGGAAAGCTCTCGACGGAGCAATTGCGAAGGGAATTCTGTCGGAACAACAAGCCGCGCAGCTTTTCGACCACTTGAGGCCAAGCCCAACCGGGGATTTACCGGAGCCAGAGAACGGGAACGAGGATTCCATAAGCGCGGCCGACGCTGAAGAAGTCCGGTTCGCACGCGGTTTCCACGACGTGTTCGTGACGATCGGCATCATGATATTCATGTATGGCTTGCTGATCGGGCTACGCAGCATATCCGGAGGAAGCGGCTTCACTTCCACGATTACGCTTCTGGGAATGGCAGCGGCGGTGTGGCTTCTCGCTGAAGTGTTCGCCCGCCGGCTGCGGCTGGCGCTTCCCTCCATCGTGCTGAACTTGTACTTCGTTCCGCTCGCTTTCCTCGGAATTTCCGGAATCATCGATCAATCGATCGCGGCCAGCTTCACATATGCTCCCACGCTCAAGTCGATCGGGACCCATTTACGCGACGTATCGTCCGTGCTTCCGCTCCTCCTGATCGAATTTTCCGGACTTGCCGTTGCGGTCGCTTTCCAGCTCCGGTTCAAGGTCCCGATCGGAATTGCGATCATCGCCCTGATCGTGATCGCGATGTTCGTGACGCTTCTTACATATTTTTTTCCCAATTTCTTCTTGTCCAACTTCGCCTGGGTCACCTTGGCCATAGGCCTGGCCTGTTTTGCTTGTGCAATGCGGTTCGACGTGCGGGACCCCACGCGCAAGACCGTCAACTCCGACAAGGCTTTCTGGCTGCATCTGCTTTCCGCCCCCCTCATCGTGCATTCGACCCAGGGGTTGCTGGGGGCTGTTTTCATCGTGAATGCCGAGGGGGCGACCAAGGTCATGGCGACCGTGGGCCTCATCGCGATTGTCGCGATTATCGTCGACCGGCGGGCGCTGCTGGTTTCCAGCCTCATCTATCTGGCATATGCCATTACCGTGCTGCTTCAGGACGCAAACCTTTCGACGGATGGCCTCTTGGCACTTGTCCTGGTGTCGCTTGGCAGCGTCGTGCTGATGCTTGGATCGGGCTGGAGCGTTTTGCGAAAGAGGGTAGTCGCATTATTTGCGGGAACGCCCCTTGTCCGATGGCTGCCGCCCACCCACTAATAAGGGGGCAAAAGGGAACGACCGAATGACCAATTACTCGCCGCGCGAAATCGTCTCCGAACTCGACCGCTACATCATCGGCCAGAAAGAGGCCAAGCGGGCGGTCGCGATCGCGCTCAGGAACCGCTGGCGCCGTCAGCAGCTCGAAGGACCGATGCGCGAGGAGGTTCTGCCCAAGAACATCCTGATGATCGGGCCGACTGGCGTGGG
The DNA here is from genome assembly GCF_009826895.1 of Stappia sediminis. Taxonomy (GTDB): domain Bacteria; phylum Pseudomonadota; class Alphaproteobacteria; order Rhizobiales; family Stappiaceae; genus Hongsoonwoonella; species Hongsoonwoonella sediminis. Next base: position 313,775 of record NZ_WUMV01000008.1, read on the forward strand.
CAAGACGGAAATCTCCCGCCGGCTCGCCAAGCTCGCCAATGCGCCGTTCGTGAAGATCGAGGCGACGAAATTCACTGAAGTTGGCTACGTCGGCCGGGATGTCGAGCAGATCGTGCGCGATCTCGTGGAAGTCGGCATTTCGCTGGTGCGCACCGAAAAGCGCCAGGAAGTGCAGGCGAAGGCGCATATCCAGGCCGAGGAAAGGGTGCTCGACGCGCTCGTGGGCCCGAACGCGAGCCCGTCTACCCGCGATTCATTCCGCAAGAAGCTGCGCGAAGGCGACCTCGACGAGAAGGAAATCGAGGTGGAGGTGCGCTCCCACCCACAGATGCCATCCTTCGAGATGCCGGGCATGCCGGGGGCGAGCGTGGGCGTGATGAACCTTTCCGACATTTTCGGCAAAGCCTTCGGCGGGCAGACGAAGACGAAGCGCACGAGCGTGAAGGACAGCTATCAGCTGCTGATCGACGAGGAGTCCGACAAGCTCCTCGACGAGGAAAAGGTGGTGGAAGACGCGATCTCGCGGGTGGAAAACGCCGGAATCGTCTTCCTGGACGAGATCGACAAGATCTGCGCGCGCGGCGAGCGCGCCGGCGGCGACGTTTCGCGCGAAGGCGTGCAGCGCGATCTCCTGCCGCTGATTGAGGGCACCGTGGTCGCCACAAAGCACGGCCCGGTGAAGACCGACCATATCCTGTTCATCGCCTCGGGCGCCTTCCACGTCTCAAAACCCTCCGACCTCCTGCCCGAACTGCAGGGCCGCCTGCCGATCCGCGTGGAATTGCGCGCGCTGACGAAGGACGACTTCCGCGCGATCCTGACCGAAACCGAGGCAAGCCTCATCAAGCAATACGTGGCGCTGATGGGCACCGAGGAAGTGGAGCTCGAGTTCACGCCGGAGGCGATCGACGAGATCGCATCGATCGCCGTCGACCTCAATGCGACGGTGGAGAACATCGGCGCGAGGCGCCTTCAGACCGTGATGGAGCGCGTTCTCGACGAAATCTCCTTCACCGCGCCCGACAAGGGTGGAGACAAGGTCGTCATCGACGCCGACTACGTGCGCGACAATATCGGCGAACTTGCCAAGAACATCGACCTGTCCCGCTTCATTCTCTGAAATGAATCAGGGGGCTTTGTTCGCACCCGCGACGTCAAGACGCTTGTTCCACGGCAATGTCGATGGCAGCATGCGCGCATGGTAGCGATCCGAAAGAGCTTCGAAGAAGGCCACCGCCGAAAATTCCTCGTCGTCGTGGACGATACGCCGGAATGCGAAAAGGCGATCCTCTACGCCGCCAAACGCGCCGAACGCACCGGCGGCGTCGCGATCCTGCTTTACGTGATCGCGCCCGGCGATTTCCAGCACTGGCTGGGCGTTGAGGACATCATGCGGGCGGAAGCGCGCGAGGAAGCCGAAACCGTGCTCGCCAAGGCCGCCGACCGGGTGCGTGCCGTCGCCCGCACGGAGCCTGAAACGGTGATTCGCGAGGGCAACCGATCCGACGAGATCGTGGAACTGATCGAGCAGGACGCCGATATCGCGATCCTGGTGCTGGGGGCGGCGACAGGATCCGAAGGGCCGGGACCGCTGGTGACGTCCATCGCCGGCAAATCCGCCGCCACCTTCCCCATCCCCGTCACCATCGTGCCGGGCGACCTTGACGAGGCGTCGATCGTCGCGCTCGCGTGATTTTTACGAAAGCCGCAGACAGAGCCCCCCTTGAAGCGCGGCAAGGGCGCGTTACTTTCAACGGCAGTCTGGAACAATTCTAAGCTGGCGGCTACGCGAACACACGTATATAGTGGCCGCAAATTCCGATGCGATTTCGATGGCATCACGCCGAATACGCGAGCGGCCACTTCGCGGAACCTGCCGCCGCGCGACGAAGAAGGACGACAGAAATGTTCATTCAGACCGAAGCAACGCCGAATCCGGCGACCCTGAAGTTTCTGCCGGGGCGCATCGTTCTGCAGGAAGGAACGCGCGATTTCCGCGATTCGGCCGATGCCGCCGTTTCGCCGCTGGCCGAGAAGCTCTTCTCGGTGCCGGGCGTCGTCGGCATCTTCTTCGGGCACGACTTCATCACCGTGACGAAGGACGATACCGACTGGCAGCACATGAAGCCGGCGATTCTCGGCGCGATCATGGAACACTTCATGTCCGGTGAAGCGGTGATCCGCGACGGCGGGCCTGGAGAAACCTCGGAAGAGTTCTTCGACGAGGGCGACGAGGAAACCGTCGACATGATCAAGGACCTGATCGAGACCCGCGTGCGACCGGCCGTGGCGCAGGACGGCGGCGACATTACCTTCAAGGGCTTCAAGGAAGGCGTGGTCTATCTTTCCATGCGCGGCGCCTGCGCCGGTTGCCCGTCATCCACCGCGACACTTCAGCACGGCATCCAGAACCTGCTTCGCCACTTCGTGCCGGAAGTGGAGGAAGTGCGCCCCATCTGATCGTCGCGGGCTCATGACGTCGAATGCCCGGCGCGGCTTGCGCCGGGCTTTTTCTTTGGATCGCCAGGGCATTATTGCGAAGCTTCCTCGACAATTGCGTCGAAAGTCTTCATCCGAAAGCAGTGCTCGACCGCCAACCAACCTCGCCCTTTAATCCTGAAATGATCCTGCTTGCGATAGATACCGCCCTTTCGGCCTGCTCCGCCGCCGTTCTCGTGGACGAGGACGGAGAACGCCGGTTTTTCTCCCAAAGCGAGGAACTGGGCCGCGGCCATGCGGAACGGCTGATGGAGATGATCGCGGAGGTCATGGCCGAGGCGGGTGTCGCCTTCACCGATCTCGACCGGATCGCGGTCACCACCGGGCCGGGCAGCTTCACGGGCCTTCGCGTGGGGCTTTCCGTGGCGCGCGGGCTTGCGCTCGTTCTCGAGATCCCGGTGATCGGGGTAACAACGCTTGCCGCCGTCGCCCAAGGCGTACGCCGGGAGCTTCAAGAGCAAGGCCTAACGCCATCGCCCGTTCTCGTCATCCTCGATGCGAGGCGCGACGAAATCTACACGCAGACCTTCGGCGCGAAAGGCGAACCACTCGACGAACCGCGCGTCGCGCGCGTGGCCGATCTGATACAGGCCGCGAAAACCGGCGCCAGATTGGCCGGATCCGGGGCACGCATGCTTGCCGAGGCGGCCGATCTGGACGACAGTCTGATCGTCAACGAAGCAGGATGGCCGGAGATCAGCGACGTGACGACATTGGGAAGCCTGGCCCAACCGGGCCGGGGCGCGCCGGCGCCTCTTTATCTAAGGCCCCCCGACGCCAAGCCGCAGGTGCGGGACCGCCGGTTGCGCGTATGACGTTCTGGTGGTTCTGGAATCAGCCGCCGGTGGTCGAGGAGGCGACCGTGGAGGACCTCGACAGGCTGTCGGAAATCCACGACATGAGCTTCCGCCAGACGTGGCACACGGAAGAACTGGCCGCCCTTCGCGCGCAGGCCGGCGTCACGATCCTGATCGCGCGGCGCGCAAGCCCCTATGGCACGCGAAAGGCGCTCGGCTTCGTAATCCTGCGAACCGCCGCCGACGAGGCGGAAATCCTGACGATCGCCGTCGACCCGGCGGCGCGCGGGCGCGGGATCGCGCGGCAACTCATGCGGGCCGCGCTTTCGCGTCTCTATGCGGATCGGGTAAAATCCATATTCCTGGAGGTCGACGCCGCGAACGAAGGCGCGATCGCGCTCTACAAGAGCCTTGGCATGCGCCAGGTCGGCACGCGGCGGGGATACTACTCGGCGAGCGAAGGCGACGGCAGCGCGCTTGTCATGCGCCTTGATCTGGCTTAAGCGCATCTTCCAGAATACCGGCCTGACGCGGAACGCTTGTTCGCCGGCAAGAAAGCACGTGATCCGGAGACGACGTGACGGAATCCGATATCCCCCTTTCGCTTGAAGAGCAATGCGTGGCCAAAGGCATGCGCATGACGGACCAGCGCCGCGTGATCGCGCGCGTGATCGAATCTTCGACCGACCATCCGGACGTCGAGGAGCTTTATCGCCGCGCCGTCGCGGAAGACCCGCGCATTTCCATTTCCACCGTTTACCGCACGGTGAAGCTGTTTGAGGATTCCGGCATCATCGAGCGCCACGACTTCCGCGACGGGCGCGCGCGCTACGAAACCGTGCCCGACGAGCACCACGACCACCTGATCGACCTGAAGTCCGGACGGGTGATCGAATTCCGAAACGAGGAGATCGAGGCGTTGCAGGACGCTATCGCCCGCAAGCTCGGATACCGCCTCGTCGACCACCGGCTGGAGCTTTACGGATTCCCCCTGAAGGCGGAAGACACGCCACCGGAAAGCGAGGAGTGAGAGGATGACGCGGGTTCGGGCAGCCTACGTGCTGGCCGTACTGACCATCGTCACGCTGGCGGCGATCCCGCTGCAGTGGCTGGCGCTGAGGGCCGACTGGCCGATGAAGCGCCGTTTGCCCCTCCTCTGGCACAAGATCGCCTGCACGCTCGTCGGTATCCGCGTTCGAGAGAACGGCGCGCCGGCGCAAGAACGCCCGCTGCTTATCGCGGCCAATCACGTCTCCTGGATCGACATCACGGTGCTCGGCTCGCGCATGCCGCTCTCCTTCATCGCGAAGTCCGAGGTCGCGGGATGGCCGGTCTTCGGCCTTTTCGCAAAGCTGCAGCGCTCCGTCTTCGTGGACCGGCAGCGGCGCAGCGCGACCGGCAAGGTGGCGGAGGAAATCGGCACGAGATTGTCCGACGGCGATGCCATGGTGCTGTTCGCCGAAGGAACGTCCAATGACGGCAATTGCGTGCTGCCCTTCCGCTCCGCGCTCATAGGCGCGGCCCGCCACGCGATGGGCGACGACGAGGCGAAGGTGTGGATACAGCCGCTATCGATCGCCTACACGAGGCTTCACGGACTGCCGATGGGACGCCAGTTCCGCCCGCATGTCGCATGGTACGGCGATATGGAAATGGCGCATCATTTCCTCTCGGTCGTCGGCGAAGGCGCGATAGACGTGGAGCTCACCTGGGGCGAGCCCGTGGAGGTGGCGGACGGGGACGACCGCAAGGCTTTGGCGCGCAAGCTGGAAGAAGAGGTACGCCGGATGACGGCCGCGGCGCTGAACGGGCGGCGGGACGACGCCTCGCATCCGCGAATCGATGACGGCGCGCTATTCTCAAATGGCGAAAAAACCGCTAATGCTGACGCCGCCTGAGGGAAGGCAGCCTGGTACCTTGCGGGAACAAACAGGCAAAGCGACGATCGGGCGTTCAAACAACCGACGGGAATTGCGAAGCGGGCGGTGCGCAAATGCCCGCGGCAGATTGAGGAAGACATGACGGACGACCGGCAGGCAGCGAAAGAGACAGGACAAGGCGGGGGCGCCAACACACGGCGCGTTTACGTCAAGACCTACGGCTGCCAGATGAACGTCTATGATTCCGACCGCATGAGCGATGCGCTGGCGCCGGAGGGCTATGCGCTGACCGAAGCCCCGGAAGAGGCCGACCTCATCATCCTCAACACCTGCCACATTCGCGAAAAGGCGGCGGAAAAGGTCTATTCCGAACTCGGCCGCCTGCGGGTGATGAAGAAGCAGCGCGAAAGCGAGGGAAGAGCGTTGATGGTGGGCGTCGCCGGCTGCGTGGCGCAGGCCGAGGGCGAGGAGATCGCCCGGCGCGCGCCGGTGGTCGACATGGTGTTCGGGCCGCAGAGCTACCACCGCCTGCCGGAACTGGTTCGGCGCGCAAGCACCGGCGCGAAGGTCGTCGAAACCGAATTCGACGTCGAAGAGAAATTCGCGCATCTGGCGACGCCATCGCGAAAGGCCGTGCGCGCGCGCGGCGTGACGGCTTTCCTCACGGTTCAGGAAGGCTGCGACAAGTTCTGCACCTTCTGCGTGGTTCCCTATACGCGTGGCGCGGAAGTCTCCCGCCCCGTTTCGCAGATCGTGGCGGAAGCGGAGCGACTGGCGGAAGCCGGCGTGCGCGAGGTAACGCTGCTCGGCCAGAACGTGAACGCCTGGCACGGCGCGGGCGAGGACGGGCGCGAATGGGGGCTCGGCGAGCTGCTGTTCCGGCTCGCCAGGGCCGACGGCATCGAGCGCCTGCGCTACACGACGAGCCATCCGCGCGACATGGACGACGCGCTGATCGCCGCGCACCGCGACCTCGACATGCTGATGCCCTACCTGCACTTGCCGGTGCAGACCGGATCCGACCGCATCCTGAAGGCGATGAACCGGCGCCACACGCGCGACGACTATTTCCGCCTGATCGACCGTATCCGCGCCGCACGCGCCGATATCGCCATGTCGGGCGATTTCATCGTCGGCTTTCCGGGCGAGACGGACGCGGATTTCGCCGATACCATGGACCTTGTAGAGCGCGTGGGCTACGCCTCGGCCTTCTCCTTCAAATACAGCCCTCGCCCCGGCACGCCCGGCGCCACGATGGACGCTCAGGTGGAAGAAGCGGTGAAATCCGAACGGCTTGCCGCCCTTCAGGACCTTTTGCAGAGGCAGCAGCGCGCCTTCAACGCCTCATTGACCGGGCGCACTTTCGATGTGCTTTTCGAAAAGCCCGGCCGTCACGAGGGCCAGCTTGCGGGACGCTCGCCATGGCTTCAGCCGGTGCAGGTCGACGCGCCGGAAAACCTGATCGGCAAGCTCGCAACGGTGGAAATCGTCGATGTGGGCACAAACTCCCTGTTCGGGCGGTTGATTAACGGGCAGGATAGAAAAGGGTCCAACGTGAATGTTGCGATTCCTGCCTGAGCGAAATCCTGGATCAGGAGGTGGTTCTTGACGGGCAATGCCCCTCCACCGACCCGTAACGGCAAAAGCCGTGACGCGGTTCCGGCTTCCGACATGACGCATGTCGTGCTGGCTTTCGATGACAATCGCCTCGTCGGCGACTTGTTCGGACAATTCGACCAGAACCTTGCCATTATCGAGCAGCGCCTGGGTGTCGACGCGGTCGCGCGCGGCAACCAGGTGACGATCAAGGGCGCGCATTGGGCCTGCGAGCAGGCGCGGCATGCGCTTGAATCGCTCTATGCGCGCTTGCAGCAGGGCCACGAATTGCACCCGGCGGACGTGGAAGGAGCGCTCAGGATGGCGGCGGCCGCCGATGCGCAACTCAACCTTCCCACGATCGAACCCAAGTCGCGAATGGCGTTCGCCCAGGTGGCGACACGCCGCAAGACGGTGATCGCGCGCACTCCGGCGCAGGACGCCTATATCCGCGCCATGGACCGGGCCGACCTTGTGTTCGGCACGGGACCGGCCGGCACGGGCAAGACCTTCCTCGCGGTCGCCTATGCCGCGACGCTGCTTGAGCGAGGCGACGTCGCGCGCCTCATCCTCTCCCGCCCGGCCGTGGAAGCCGGCGAGCGCCTGGGCTTCCTGCCCGGCGACATGAAGGAGAAGGTGGACCCCTACCTGCGGCCGCTTTACGACGCGCTTTTCGAAATGATGCCGCCGGAAAAGGTCGACCGTGGCCTGCAGTCGGGCATGATCGAGGTTGCGCCTCTTGCCTTCATGCGCGGGCGCACCCTTTCCAACGCCATGGTGATCCTGGATGAAGCCCAGAACACCACGACGATGCAGATGAAGATGTTCCTGACGCGCCTTGGCGAAAATTCAAAGATGATCGTCACCGGCGACCCCAGCCAGGTCGACCTGCCGCCCGGCCAGAAGTCGGGCTTGCGCGAGGCGCTTTCGCTTCTGCCCGAAGTGGAAGGCGTGGCGCATGTGGCCTTTACCGAGGCCGATGTCGTGAGGCACGAACTGGTCGCGCGGATCGTGCGCGCCTATGACGATGCCTCGCGCAGAGCGTCCGAGGAACGCGAGGCACGCGAGCGCGAGGCCGACGAAGCGGACGGGCATCAGGCGCTCGCCTGGGACCGCAGCAGGCAGCGATGACGCAGGTTTCACGCGTGGAAGCGTCCGGCGAGGTCGAAATCGACATCAGCGTGGAGGCTTCTTCCTGGGGCGATGCCGCCCGGTTCCGGCAGCTCTTCGAAAGGGCCGTGCACGAAGCCTTTGCGGAAGAGAACCTGCGGGCGGTGCCGGGCGCGGAACTTTCGCTCGTGCTGACCGACGACGCCTCGATCCGCGAGCTAAACCGCGAATGGCGGGGCAAGGACAAGCCCACCAACGTGCTGTCCTTTCCCGGCGGAGACGAGGACGAACCGCCCTTCGGCCCCCTCCTCGGCGATATCGTGATTGCCCGCGAAACGCTGGAACGCGAGGCGGAATCCGAAAAAAAGAGCTTTGAAGCGCATTTGACGCATCTGTTTATTCACGGTCTACTTCATCTTTTCGGGTACGATCACCAGATAGAGGAAGAAGCGCAGGAGATGGAAGACGCGGAACGGCGCATTTTGGCGCGGCTCGGCATCAGCGATCCCTACGCCGAAACACCCCTTGCCGGGGACGAGGCCTGATCCGGTGGCATATGGCCCTGACAGCATGCAAACGCGCCCCGGCGTGAACGAATTGAGACGATGAACGACGCAGAAACACGAAGTCCCGACGCTTCTTCCGAAAAAGCGGCCGCATCCCCGGATGCGGGAGCGGCCCGACAACCTGACGCGGCCGGTCCGCTGTTCGCCCCTGTCCGCGAACTCCTGAGGCGGATCAGGCTGTTCGGCGGCGGCAAGGCCTCCTTGCGCGAAAACCTGCAGGACGAACTGGCCCGCGTCGACGGTCACGACATGATCTTCACGCCGGAAGAGCGCATGCTCCTCGGCAACATCCTGCGGCTTCGGGAAGTGCGGGTGGACGACGTGATGGTGCCCCGCGCCGACATCGACGCGGTCGACGAGGGCATCCTGATCGGCCGCCTCATGGAGGTTTTCCAGGAATCGGGCCATTCGCGCATGCCGGTCTATCGCGACACGCTCGACGACCCGCGCGGCATGGTCCACATCAAGGACCTGATGTCCTATTTCGCCGAGCAGGCGCAAAAAGGCGCCCAGGAGCCGCCGAGGAAACCGCCCGTAAAGCAGAACGGCAAGACGAACGCCGCCAATGACGAGGAAAGCAAGCCCTCAGACGGTTCCAACAGCGACCTGGGGCTCGACCTTTCCAACGTCGATCTCAACGCGCCTCTTTCCGCGCTCGACATCATCCGTCCGGTGCTTTTCGTTCCGCCGTCCATGCCCGCTACAGACCTGATGGCGAAAATGCAAACCGAACGCGTGCAGATGGCGCTCGTCATCGACGAGTACGGCGGCACCGACGGCCTCGCCTCGCTGGAAGACCTGGTGGAAACGGTCGTCGGCGACATCGAGGACGAACACGACGAGGATGAAGAGGCGATGATCGCCAAGGTTGGCGAGAACGTCTGGATCACCGACCCGCGCGTCCTGATAGAGGATGTCGAGGAACAACTCGGCGCCGATTTCCAGATCGGCGACCTGGCGGAAGAGGTCGATACGCTCGGCGGCCTTCTCTTCACGCTGATCGGCCGCGTGCCGGTTCGCGGCGAATTGATCTCCCCGCGCGCGCTTCCCGGTTTCGAATTCGAGGTGCTCGACGCCGACCCGCGGCGTATCAAGCGCATGCGGATCCGCCGGCGCAGGGCCGGAGACCAGAGACTGGCCGAAACCCGCCGGCGCGGACGCCGGGAAGACGGCACGGCGGAAGCGAGTTAGGCCTTACCTGATTCCGGCGCTTTTCCGCGAATTTCGGCTGCTTTCACTTGACCACTTATCCTACGTCAGCCGATCTTTTTGCGATGCGGATGCGTGATTCGCGCGCTCCCTGATTCGCCTTTGCGAAAGGCTCAACGAGTGCATCGCCTGTCACACATATTCCTGATCAGCTGGGGCTGGCGGCGCCTCGGCCTTGCATTTGCCGCAGGCGCGATTTCCGCCCTCGCCTTCGCACCGTTCGGATGGTTCGCGATACTCGCCCTCACACTGCCGGCACTAGTCTGGCTGCTCGACGGCGCGATCGAACCCGAATCCGGAGGGCGGCGCATCAGACCGGCGATGTTCGTCGGGTGGTGGTTCTTCTTCGGTTTCCATCTTGCAGGCCTGTGGTGGATCGGGCGCGCCTTCCTGGTCGATGCCGACCGGTTCCTGTGGCTGATGCCGCTGGCAATCGTCGCCATGCCTGCCGGGCTTGCGCTTTTCGGTGCTCTGGGAACGGGCATCGCCGCGCTGTTCTGGCGCGACGGCTGGCCGCGCATTTATGCGCTTGCCTTCGCATTCGCCACGACGGACTGGCTGCGCGGCAACATTCTTACCGGATTTCCCTGGAACACCTGGGGGCAGGCTTTCGCCGAAACGCCGGTTCTTGCACAATTGGCATCCGTCACCGGAGCATACGGGCTTGGATTTTTCGTCGTTCTGATCTTCGCAAGTCCCGCCCTCCTGGCGGAAAATACGCGCGGCAGCCGCGCCATGCCGGTCATTTCCGGCCTTCTGCTGATTGCGATCGCCGGTTTCGGCGCCGCGCGCCTTGGGGCGGTCAGCCCGGGCGAATATGAGGATATCGGGCTTCGCATCGTCCAGCCGGCAGTCCCGCAGGAAGAAAAATGGCGGCCGGAAAAGAGGGCCGAAGTCTTCTCCACGCTTATTGAAATGTCCTCGCAACCGTTTTCCGACCCCTACGCGGAGCGGCCACGCCACATCATCGTCTGGCCGGAGTCGGCGGTTCCCTTCCTGCTGACGGAAGAGCCGGGCGCGCTTTCCGAAATCGCCGCCACGCTGCGCGCCGGCGACATACTGATAACGGGCGCGATCCGATCCGAGCGAAGGGACGGTGAGCGCGTTTTCTACAACAGCATCTATGCCATCGGCGACGACGGCACGATCCTCGATGCTTACGACAAGGTTCATCTCGTCCCGTTCGGCGAATACGTGCCGCTGGAATCGTTCTTCGAACTTCTCGGCATCACCACGCTCGTGCAAGGGGCCGGCGACTTTCTGCCGGGTTTCAGAAACCGGCTGCTCGAGGTCGATGGAATTCCGGCGTTTTCGCCGCTCGTCTGCTACGAGATCATATTTCCCGGCGCGATCCAGACGCCCGACGGGCGATCGGCGTGGATATTGAACGTCACCAACGATGCCTGGTTCGGCGAGACGTCGGGACCCTACCAGCATTTCGCCCAGGCCAGACTTCGCGCCGTGGAACAGGGCATCCCCGTAGTGCGCGCAGCCAACACCGGAATTTCCGCTGTGATCGACCCTTACGGGCGCATCGTAGCAAGACTCGACCTGCAAAATCGTGGTAATATCGACTCAGGGTTGCCAAAATATATTAATGCAACCTTCTTTTCCTACTACCAAAAATACCTGTTTTCTTGTTTCTTTTTCATTTCGCTGATCCTCCTCACAATATTACGCTACGTAAATCGTACTCGTAATGATTGACGAGGGTGCGGCGGGGGCGGCATTATTGGATGCGACCGTTACGTTTAGTTTCGGTCCATATAAACGAGGAATGGCATCCGGAACGAATCTTCCCTGACAGTTCTTCGTCCGACATAAAGAAATCCAGCATTCGGCCGGAGATCCGAAAAGAACATACAATCAAATAAAAAGAACTCGGGTTACGTCTACCACTGTGGCAACAAAGAGGGCCAGAAATGCCCAGCAAAAAGGCACCTAATCCCATCGACGTTCATGTGGGCAGCCGCGTGCGGCTGCGACGCATGATGCTTGGAATGAGCCAGGAAAAGCTTGGCGAGAGTCTTGGCATAACTTTCCAGCAAATTCAGAAATACGAAAAGGGCACAAACCGGATCGGCGCAAGCCGCCTTCAGCATATCGCTACCGTTCTCAAGGTGCCTGTATCCTTCTTCTTCGAAGATGCGCCCGGCAGCCCTGAGGATGTGCCGGCAAGCGGGGATTCGCAGCAAACCTCCTATGTGGTCGATTTCCTCTCCTCCTCCGAGGGACTATCGCTGAACAAGGCGTTCGTACGCATCGAAGATGCCAAGGTTCGCCGGCGGATAGTCGACCTCGTGCGCTCAATCGCAGGCGAGGACGCCTGATCGATACCGGGCGTTTTCCCATCGAATTGAAGGCGGCTCGCCCGGCACCCGGACTTGACGGCCATCGGCGAACCATTCATTAGAGCTTCTGCAAGTCATGAAGCGGCGGATATTCCGCCGCTTCTCATTTGTTTTCCCAGAAGGACGATTGCCATGGCGCGTCAGGAGTATCTCTTTACTTCCGAGTCCGTTTCGGAAGGACATCCGGACAAGGTCTGCGACAGAATATCCGACACGATCGTCGATGCGTTCCTGGCTGAAATGCCGGAAGCGCGCGTCGCCTGCGAAACGCTGGCAACGACGAACCGGGTGGTGATTGCAGGCGAAACGCGCGGCCCGAATACCCTGACGCACGACTACCTGGCCCATCTGGCGCGCCTGGCGATCAAGGATATCGGCTACGAACAGGAGGGCTTTCACTGGGAAACCTGTGATGTCGCGGTCCATCTGCACGGCCAGTCTGAGCATATCGCCCAGGGCGTGGACGCCGCCGACAACAAGGACGAGGGCGCGGGCGACCAGGGCATCATGTTCGGCTATGCCTGCCGCGAGACGCCGGAACTCATGCCCGCGCCGATCTTCTATTCCCACAAGATCCTTCACATGCTGGCCGATGCCCGCAAATCCGGCCGCGAGCCGGCGCTCGGGCCGGACGCCAAGAGCCAGGTCACGGTGCGCTATGCGGACGGCCGCCCCGTGGGTATCACGTCGATCGTGCTCTCCACCCAGCACATCGACCCGGACCTGACCTCCGACGACGTGCGCGCGATCGTCGAACCCTACATCCGCGCTGCGGTGCCGGACGGCTGGATCCTGCCCGAGACCGTCTGGCACGTGAACCCGACCGGAAAATTCGTGATCGGCGGACCTGACGGCGACTGCGGCCTGACGGGGCGCAAGATCATCGTCGACACCTACGGCGGCGCGGCCCCGCATGGCGGCGGTGCGTTTTCCGGCAAGGATCCGACCAAGGTGGACCGGTCGGCCGCCTATGCCGCGCGCTATCTCGCCAAGAATGTGGTCGCGGCCGATCTTGCCGATCGCTGCACGATCCAGCTTTCCTACGCCATCGGCGTTTCCGAGCCGCTGTCGGTCTATGTGGACCTGCACGGAACGGGGCGTTGCGAGGAAGCAAGGCTCGAGACCGCGCTTCGCAAGGTCATGAGCCTGACGCCGCGCGGCATTCGCGAGCACCTGCAACTGAACCGCCCGATCTACGCCCGCACGGCGGCCTACGGCCACTTCGGCCGCGAGCCGGAAGCCGACGGCGGGTTCTCCTGGGAAAAGATCGACCTGGTGCATGCCATCCGCGACGCCGTGAGCTGACGCTTGCGAACCGCAGGCCCCGAGCGCGCTTCGACCCGAATGATCGACCATACCAAAGGCTCCTTTTTCGGCCGCCGAAAGGGAAAGCCGCTGCGCGAGCGGCAGGCTTCCCTTCTGGAAACCGTTCTGCCGAACTTGCGTCCGGACCTCGCCAGCCCGCCGCCGGGCGATATCCGGGAGCTTTTCCCCTGCCCGGTGAAGAACGTCTGGCTCGAAGTCGGCTTCGGCGGGGGCGAGCACCTGCTGCACGAAGCCGGACGTTTGCCGGAAACCGGTTACATCGGCGTCGAGCCCTTCGTCGGCGGAATGGCGAAGACGGTCGCGGCGGTGGCCGAGGCTGGCGTTCAAAACGTGTGCCTTTATGACGACGATGCGGGCAAGCTGCTCGACTGGCTGCCGGATGGCTCGGTCGACGGGGTCTACCAGCTCTATCCCGACCCCTGGCCGAAGAAGCGCCACTGGAAACGCCGTTTCATCAACCCGGTGAATCTCGACCGGTACGCACGGGTCATGAAGTCCGGCGCCTCCTTCCGCTTCGCCAGCGACATCGACACCTATGTCGACTGGGCGCTCCGGCACATGCGCGATCACCCCGCTTTCGAGTGGACGGCGGAACGGGCGGCGGACTGGAAGGAGCCGTGGCGGCCATGGTCGGGCACGCGATACGAAAAAAAGGCGATCGCGCAGGGCCGAATGCCGCGATATCTGGAGTTCCGGCGCATCTGACGGCGGCAAACCCGGCCAACGCGAGAGCGATCGCCTCTTGCGTCAGAGGCCTTTTTGGCTATATATGAGCGCAAAGTTCTCAAGCGGCTCTTGTGAGTGGTTGGAGAGTGGGCCCACCCCGGGACCCGCTCTTTTTTGTTTCTCAAGCACGGCCACCCGGCAGGAGCCTGCCGAAATCCATAGTGGAAAGCTTCTGACGGGCGAAACGCCGCGGGAGCAAGACAGGGACGAAAGACGGGCGGCCAATTGCAGGAAGACCAGCGGCTTGTAAAGGAAAGCGGCCTTGAGGCGCGCGTTGCGGCGATCGTCGAGCCGGTTATCGAGGATCTCGGCTACCGGCTGGTGCGCATTCGCATATCCGGGCTGAACGGCTGCACCCTGCAAATCATGGCCGAACGCCCGGACGGCACGATGACCGTCGAGGATTGCGAGGAAATAAGCCGGGCGGTGTCGCCCGTTCTCGACGTGGATGACCCGATCAAACGGGCCTACAATCTCGAGGTTTCCTCGCCCGGTATCGACCGTCCCCTGGTACGCGCGGGCGATTTCGACCGTTGGAGCGGACATCTGGCCCGTATCGAGATGGCGATCGCCGTCGACGGGAGGAAGCGCTTCAAGGGCATCGTGCTCGGCTCCGAAGGCGGCAAGGCAGTCGTCAAGCTGGAAGATGCGCCGGCCGATCAGGAGCCTGACGTACGGCTCGAGATCGAGGATATCGCGGAGGCGAGGCTTATCCTGACCGATGACCTGATTTCCGCTTCTCTCAAGGCGGAAAAGGCAGCGAAGGCCGCACGGGGCATCGACGACGAGGACTGAAGTGCGATCGGGCGGAACGCCCGCAAGAACGAGGAACGACGCTCCCGCGAAACACGGGCGCGAGAGGAGTAATCTGAGATGGCAATCAGTGCGAACCGGCTGGAACTCCTGCAGATCGCGGATGCGGTGGCGCGGGAAAAGACGATCGACCGTGAGATCGTGATCGCCGCGATGGAGGATGCGATCCAGAAGGCGGCGCGTTCGCGCTACGGCACGGAAACGGAAGTGCGCGCCGAGATCAACGGCCGCACCGGCGATATCAAGCTGCAGCGCCTGCTGCTGGTCGTCGACGACGTCGAAAACGTTTCCACCCAGATTTCGCTGGAAGACGCGCAGGCGCGCAACCCCAACGTGGAACTTGGCGACTACATCGCCGAGCCGTTGCCGCCGCTCGACTTCGGCCGCATCGCCGCACAGTCGGCCAAGCAGGTGATCGTGCAGAAGGTGCGCGAGGCCGAAAGAGACCGCCAGTACGAGGAATTCAAGGACCGCATCGGCGAAGTGGTCAACGGCGTGGTCAAGCGCGTGGAATACGGCAACGTGATCGTCGACCTCGGCCGGGGCGAGGGCATCGTGCGCCGGGACGAACTGATCCCGCGCGAGATTTTCCGCAACGGCGACCGTATTCGCGCATACGTCTACGACGTGCGCCGCGAACAGCGCGGTCCGCAGATTTTCCTGTCGCGTACGCATCCGCAGTTCATGGCGAAGCTCTTCGCCCAGGAAGTGCCAGAAATCTACGACGGCGTCATCGAGATCAAGCATGTGGCCCGCGATCCGGGCTCACGCGCGAAGATCGCCGTGATTTCCAAGGATTCCTCCATTGACCCCGTTGGCGCTTGCGTTGGCATGCGCGGCAGCCGCGTGCAGGCGGTGGTCGGCGAACTCCAGGGCGAGAAGATCGACATCATTCCCTTCAACGAGGATCCGGCGACCTTCATCGTCAACGCGCTTCAGCCGGCGGAAGTCGCCAAGGTGGTGCTCGACGAGGATGCGGAGCGCATCGAGGTGGTGGTTCCCGACGACCAGCTTTCGCTCGCCATCGGCCGGCGTGGCCAGAACGTTCGCCTTGCCTCGCAGCTTACGGGCTGGGCGATCGACATCATGACCGAGCAGGAAGAATCGGAACGCCGGCAGAAGGAATTCGCCGACCGGTCCCAGCTCTTCATGGAAGCGCTTAACGTTGACGAGGTGGTGGGCCAGCTTTTGGCCTCCGAGGGCTTTACCTCCGTAGAGGAAGTGGCCTATGTCGATCTCGACGAGATTTCTACGATCGAAGGCTTCGACGAGGAAACGGCAGAAGAGATCCAGGCGCGTGCGCGCGAACACCTTGAGGAACTGGAAGGCAAACTCGATGCCGAGCGCCGCGAAATGGGCGTCGCCGACGAGTTGCGCTCCATCGACGGGCTGACCACGGCAATGCTGGTCGCCCTTGGCAAGGAAGGCATCTGTACGATGGACGACCTTGCCGGCTGCGCCGCGGACGATCTCGTCGGCTGGACGGAGCGCAAGGATGGCGAAGTGGTGAAATACGACGGTGCGCTGAGCGAATTCGACGTGAGCCGGGCAGACGCGGAATCCATGGTCATCGCGGCCCGTCTTGCCGCCGGCTGGATTACCGAAGAAGACCTTGCCGAACCGGAAGCGGCCGAGGACGGCGAGGAGACGGATAGCGTGGAAGCCGAGGACACGGCCCCTGCGCTGGAGCCGACCGGGCGGGTGCACGAAGTTTGAGGAGGGCGCTGCCGCGAACCGACGGCGCTATGTGAAAACGAACGAGCGGAACAGCCGTGCCCAGGAAGAACGAACCGCTCGAAAGAACCTGCGCGCTTACGCGCGAAGTAAAGCCGGTTTCGGAACTGCTTCGCTTCGTCGAGGCGCCGGACGGGACCGTGGTTCCGGATATAAAGGGCGTCTTGCCGGGGCGGGGCATTTGGATTACCGCTACGGCGGAAGCCGTCGACGAAGCGCGAAAAGCCCGTGTTTTCGCTCGAGGCCTGAAGTCGGGCGCCCGCGCCGAGCCGGACCTTGCCGGCAACGCGGACGCCCTTTTGGAAAAAGCGGCCCTGGGCGCGCTGTCGCTGACGCGCAAAGCCGGTGAAATCGTCACCGGCTTTTCCAAGGTCGAGGCGGCTTTGAAACGGGACCCCGTGGCCGGCCTCGTCGAGGCGCGGGACGGCGCGGAGGACGGAAAAAGGAAGCTGGCGGCGATCGCCGCCGCGAGATTCGGATCAGCAAACGGATGTCCGGTCGTCCGTTTGTTCACGTCGGCTCAATTGGATTTGGCATTGGGCCGGTCAAATGTGATACATGCTGCACTGCTCGAAGGCCGGACGAGCGAAGGCTTCCTGACGCGCGCGCGCCGTCTGGAAAGATTTCGCGGCGGGCCGGACGGGCCTGCCCGGCAGGAAATGAGCAGCGCAGGGACGCAGGACTGAAGGCGGATATGAGCGAAACGAAAAACCCAGGCGACAAGACGATAAGCGTTGAGCGCAAGACCCTTGGCCTCAAGCGGGGCGTGGAACAGGGCACCGTGCGCCAGAGCTTCTCTCACGGCAGGTCGAAGGCCGTGGTGGTGGAGAAGAAGAAGCGCCGCATCGTCATGCCGGGTCAGGAAGCAAAGCCCGAAACCGCCGAGGCCCCGCAACAGCAAGCCCCGGCGGAGGCGAAGCAGCCCGGACCCGAGGCAAAGCGGCCCGCTGCCGGGAAATCCGATAGCGGCCAGCGGCGCGGCGGCGGACAGTCCAGCCGCCAGCAGAAATCCGGAAACGGCGGCGGCGCCGGAACGCTGACGAGCGCCGAGGCGGCCGCGCGTGCGGCGGCACTGCGCGAGGCGCAGGTGCGCGAAGTCGAGGAACAGAAGCTGCGCGAGGAAGAAGCGCTCCGCCGTGCCGAGGAAGAAGCCCGCCTGAAGGCGGAGGCCGAGGAGCAGGCGAAACGCGAGGCCGAAGAGGCCGCCAAGCGTGCCGCGGACGAGGACGCGCGCAAGAAGGCGGAGGAAGATACCGCTGCAGCGACGCCGGCAGCAGTTGCGCCTGAAGCGCAAGCCGCCGCACCGGCGCAAACGCCTGCGGACGCGCGCTCGAAACCGGCATCTCAGGACGCCGCAGCCGAACGCCAGGCAGCAGCCGCGCGCAGAAAGCCCGGCCAGGAAGAAGACGACAGCCGCAAGGGTGTCAAGCCGGCCAAGCGCGGCGCCAGCAAGCCGCAGCCGACGCGCAGTCCCGGCCGCGGCGACGATCGCCGCCGTTCGAAACTCACGATTTCCTCCGCTACGGATGGCGAAGAGGGCCGCAGCCGCTCGCTCGCTTCCCTGCGCCGCCGCCGCGAGAAGGAAAAGCGCGCCGGACAGCAGGTGCAGCGAGAGAAAATCCTGCGCGAGGTGATCCTGCCGGAGGCGATCACCATCCAGGAACTCGCCAACCGCATGGCGGAGCGCGCGGTCGACGTCATCAAGCTCCTTATGAAGCAGGGGCAGATGCTGAAGATCAACGACGTGATCGACGCCGACACCGCGGAGCTGATCGCCGAGGAAATGGGCCACACGGTCAAACGCGTTTCGGAAGCCGACGTTGAGGAAGGCCTTTTCACCGAGGCCGAGGACGAAGGCGGCCTGAAGCCGCGCCCGCCGGTCGTGACCATCATGGGCCACGTCGACCACGGCAAGACGTCGCTGCTCGACGCCCTTCGCAACGCCAACGTCGTTGCCGGGGAAGCCGGCGGTATCACGCAGCACATCGGCGCCTATCAGGTAGAGCGCAACGGCCAGAAGGTGACCTTCATCGATACGCCGGGCCACGCGGCATTTACCCAGATGCGAGCGCGCGGCGCCAAGGCGACGGACATCGTCATCCTGGTGGTTGCCGCCGACGACGGCGTGAAGCCGCAGACGAAGGAGGCGATCGCCCACGCGAAGGCGGCCGGTGTTCCGATCATCGTCGCGATCAACAAGATCGACAAGCCGGCAGCCGACCCGAACCGCGTTCGCACGGAGCTGCTGCAGGACGAGATCGTCGTGGAATCGATGGGCGGCGACGTAATCGAGGTCGAGGTTTCCGCGCTGAAAGGAACCAATCTCGACAAGCTGGTCGAGATGATCCTGCTGCAGGCCGAAGTCCTGGAACTCCAGGCGAACCCCGACCGCACGGCCGAAGGCATCGTCATCGAAGCTCAGCTCGACAAGGGCCGCGGCCCGGTTGCCACCGTTCTCGTGCAAAAGGGCACGCTGCATGTCGGCGACATTCTGGTGGCAGGCGCCGAATGGGCACGCGTGCGTGCCATGCTCGATGAGAACGGCAATCAGGTGAAGGTGGCCGAACCCTCCAAGCCGGTGGAGGTTCTGGGCTTCCAGGGCACGCCCGAAGCCGGCGACCGCGTCGCGGTCGTCGAGAACGAGGCCCGTGCCCGCGAGATCGTCGATTATCGCCAACGCCAGAAGCGCGAGAAGGCTTCCGTCCAGTTCTCCGGCGCACGCGGTTCGCTCGAGCAGATGATGAACCGCCTGCAGGAAGCCGGCCGCAAGGAGTTCCCGCTCGTCATCAAGGGTGACGTTCAGGGCTCGGTAGAGGCTATCGTCGGCGCGCTTGAAAAGCTTGGTACCGAGGAAGTGGCGGCGCGCGTTCTGCATGCGGGCGTCGGCGGCATCACCGAATCCGACGTAACGCTCGCCTCCGCGTCCAACTCGCCGATCATCGGCTTCAACGTGCGCGCCAACAAACAGGCGCGCGAAGCTGCGGAACGCGACGGCATCGAAATCCGCTACTACAACATCATCTACGACCTCGTGGATGACATTAAGGCGGCAATGTCCGGCCTGCTTTCGCCGGAGCGTCGCGAAACGTTCCTCGGCAACGCGGAAATCCTGCAGGTCTTCAACATCTCGAAGGTCGGCAAGGTCGCCGGTTGCCGGGTCAGCGAAGGCACCGTGGAGCGCGGCGCGGAAGTGCGCCTCATCCGCGACGACGTGGTGATCCACGAAGGCAAGCTCGGCACGCTGAAGCGCTTCAAGGACGAGGTCAAGGAAGTCAAAGCCGGTCAGGAATGCGGCATGAACTTCGAAAACTACCAGGACATGCGTCCGGGTGACGTCATCGAGTGTTTCCGGGTCGAGCAGATCGCCCGGACACTGTAACGGCCTCGCCAGTCACGGAACATTCCGGCGCCGGCGGCCACCGCCGGCGCCGGTGTCTTTTGACAAGCCATTCGCCAAACAGCGGAACGAAACAGACAAGAACCATGTCGCGGGCACACAGGGACAATCCAGGCCAGCCATCGCAGCGCCAACTGCGCGTCGCCGAACTCGTGCGCAAGGAACTGGCGGACATCCTTTCACGCGGACAATTGCGCGATCCCGGCCTCGACGGTCTCGTCATCACCGTGCCGGAAGTCCGCATGACGCCGGATCTGAAGGTCGCCACCTGTCTCGTCATGCCGCTAGGCGGCGAGAAGGCGGATCAGGCCGTCGCGGCGCTCAACCGCAGCGCCAAATACCTGCGCGGGCAGGTTTCACGCCGGATGACGATGAAATACATGCCCGACTTGCGGTTCGTGCTCGACACCCGCTTCGACGACGACGACCGTATCGGCCGGCTTCTGCATTCCGATCCGGTGCGCCGCGATGTCGAACACGACGACAACGACGATTGACGGCATGACGCAGGGCAAAAAGAAAAAACGCAACCGCATCGACGGCTGGCTCGTCCTCGACAAGCCGGCCGGACTGACGTCCAATGACGCGCTCAACCGTATCAAGCGGCTGATCCATCCGGAAAAGGTCGGCCACGCCGGCACGCTGGACCCACTGGCGTCGGGTCTCTTGCCGCTCGCCTTCGGCGAGGCGACGAAGACGGTGCCCTTCGTCATGGACGGGCGCAAGGTCTACAGCTTCGAGGTCACCTGGGGTGCGGAGACGGAGACCGACGACACCGAAGGCGAGATTACCGAAACCTCCGACATCCGACCGACGGAAACCGAAATCCGCGACGTGCTGCCGGATTTCAAGGGAACCGTCATGCAGGTGCCGCCGAAATATTCGGCGATCAAAATCGGCGGCGAACGCGCCTACAAGCTTGCCCGTTCGGGCGAGGACGTGGAAATGGAAGCCCGCCCGATCGACGTGCACCGCCTCGACCTGGTGGAGTGCCCCGACGAGAACACGGCCGTTTTCGAGGCCGAATGCGGCAAGGGCACCTACGTGCGCGCGCTTGCCCGCGATATCGCCCGCAGGCTCGGTACGCGGGGCCATGTGACCGCTCTGCGGCGTCTTGTCGTCGGCCCCTTCGGCGAAGACGACATGATTATGCTGGAAAATCTTGAAGAACTGGGGCAATGTGCGCCCGGCTTGGGCCTCTCCGAGGACCATGCTTCCCTGTTTCTGCCCGTTGAAACCGCGCTGGACGACATCCCGGCGCTGGCTGTCAGCCGGGCGGATGCCGCTCTGCTTCGAAAAGGACAGAGCGTTTTGCTGCGCGGGCGGGACGCGCCAATGGTCAAGGGCCTAGTCAGTGTAAGCGCGGGCGGCGAGCTGGTCGCGCTTGGCGAGGTCGACCGTGGCGCAATCCGGCCGAAGCGCGTTTTCAACCCGGCACCGGCCACCACCGGCGCCGTCGTAACCATGAAGGAATGACCGATGTCGATTACCGCTGAGCGCAAGGCCGAGCTCATCAAGGAATACGGCCTGAAGGATGGCGATACGGGGTCTCCGGAAGTCCAGGTCGCTATCCTGACCGAGCGGATCACCAACCTGACCGAGCACTTCAAGTCCCACGGCAAGGACAACCATTCCCGCCGCGGCCTTCTGAAGCTGGTCAGCAACCGCCGTTCCCTCCTCGACTATGTCAAGAAGAACGACGAAGAGCGTTACCGCTCCCTGATCCAGCGTCTGGGAATTCGCCGCTAAGACGGCTTGAGGCGCGGCGGACGGCAAGTCCGCCGCGTTCTCGTTTCGCGTGTTGCGGAACTGGAAGAACAGAATATGCGGCCGCCGCTTCCGGCCGGCGAAAGAGCAAGACAGCGTTCCGGATACGGCGGAACAGAAGCGAGGATCCGTATCGAACCGCAACGACGGTCATGGGGCAGGATCGCAGGCGACTTCCGGCCCGCTTTCCGGCCAAAAGGCATAAACGGCCTTCGCGCCGGCAGGGCTTGGAGTTTCCCGCCGTCTTGCCCGTGCCCGTCCCGACGGTGATGCGCCGCTTACGATGAGCGTGACCGCATCGGTTTACCCGTCCGGCACCGGATTCGCCCGGAGCACGGAGCAACGAAGTTAGGATAAGAAATGTTTGACGTACATCGCGTGGAAGTGGAGTGGGGCGGACGCCCGCTCACACTCGAAACCGGCAAGATCGCCCGTCAGGCCGACGGCGCCGTGCTCGCCACCTATGGCGAGACAAAGGTGCTTGCAACCATCGTTTCCGCCAAGGAGCCGAAGCCGGGGCAGGACTTCTTCCCGCTTACCGTGAACTACCAGGAAAAGGCGTTCGCCGCCGGCAAGATCCCGGGCGGCTACTTCAAGCGCGAAGGCCGCCCGTCGGAGCACGAGACGCTGACCTCGCGCCTGATCGACCGCCCGATCCGCCCGCTGTTCGCCGATGGCTTCAAATGCGACACGCAGGTCATCCTCACGGTTCTGACCCACGACCTTGAAAACGCGCCCGATATCGTCGCCATGGTCGCGGCTTCTGCGGCACTCACGATTTCCGGCGTGCCCTTCATGGGCCCGATCGGCGGCGCGCGCGTCGGCTACATCAACGGCGAATACGTGCTCAACCCGCTGATCGACGATATGCCGGAATCCTCGCTCGACCTCATTGTCGCCGGTACCGGCGAAGCCGTGCTCATGGTCGAATCGGAAGCCAAGGAGCTTGCCGAGGACGTGATGCTCGGCGCGGTCATGTTCGGCCAGAAGAGCTTCCAGCCGGTCATCGACGCGATCGTCAAGCTTGCCGAGACGGCCGCCAAGGAGCCGCGCGAACTGGTGGTCGCGGATCATTCGGAACTGTTCGCCAAGATCGAGGGCATCGCCGCCGAAGAGCTCAAGGCGGCCTACAAGATCACCACCAAGACGGAGCGCAAGAACGCCATCGACGCCGTCAAGGCGAAGGTCGTCGAGGCGCTGATCCCGGAAGGTGCGGAGGATGCACCGGACAAGACCGTGGTGGGCGACCTCTTCAAGAAGCTCGAGGCCAAGATCGTGCGCGGCAACATCATTGCCGATGGCGTGCGTATCGACGGGCGCGACCTGAAGACCGTGCGTCCGATCGTAGCGGAAGCCGGCATCCTGCCGCGCACCCATGGGTCGGCGCTCTTCACCCGCGGCGAAACGCAGGCGCTTGCCGTCGCGACGCTCGGCACCAACGAGGACGAGCAGTTCGTCGACGCGCTTGAGGGCACCTACAAGGCGACCTTCATGCTGCACTACAACTTCCCGCCCTATTCCGTCGGCGAGACGGGCCGCATGGGCTCGCCCGGCCGCCGCGAGATCGGCCACGGCAAGCTTGCCTGGCGCGCCATCCACCCGATGCTGCCGCCCCATCACGAGTTCCCCTACACCATCCGCGTGGTGTCGGAAGTGACCGAATCGAACGGCTCGTCCTCCATGGCGACCGTTTGCGGCACGTCTCTGGCGCTGATGGATGCCGGCGTTCCGCTCACCTCCCCGGTGGCCGGCATCGCCATGGGCCTCATCAAGGAAGAGGGCGCTTTCGCCGTTCTCTCCGACATTCTCGGCGATGAGGACCACCTCGGCGACATGGACTTCAAGGTCGCGGGCACCGAGAACGGCATCACCTCGCTGCAGATGGACATCAAGATCGACGGCATCACCGAAGAGATCATGAGTGTCGCTCTCGGCCAGGCCAAGGACGGCCGCCTCCACATCCTCGACGAGATGAGCAAGGCCCTGTCCGAGGCACGTTCCGAGCTCGGCGAATACGCGCCGCGCATCGAGGTCATCAAGATCCCGGTCGACAAGATCCGCGAAGTCATCGGCTCCGGCGGCAAGGTCATCCGCGAGATCGTGGAAAAGACCGGCGCAAAGGTGAACATCGAGGATGACGGCACGGTGAAGATCGCCTCTTCCGACGGCAAGGCGATCAAGGCCGCGATCAACTGGATCAACTCCATCGCCGCCGAACCGGAAGTTGGCGTGATCTACGAGGGCACGGTCGTGAAGACCGTGGACTTCGGCGCCTTCGTGAACTTCTTCGGCGCGCGTGACGGCCTCGTCCATATCTCCCAGCTCGCTCCGCACAAGGTCGGCAAGACGACCGACATCGTGAAGGAAGGCGACAAGGTGTGGGTGAAGCTCATGGGCTTCGACGAGCGCGGCAAGGTGCGCCTGTCGATGAAGGTCGTCGACCAGGAGACCGGTCAGGAAATCCAGGCGGCGGAATAATCCCCATCGCTTTACCTGAATTCGAATGGCCGGGTGCTCGCATCCGGCCATTTTCGTCTCGCACATTGTCATACGGTGGCCGAAGCACATCCCTGAGCGAATTCTTCTCACGAAAGCCATCCCGCTTTCAGGACAAGCGCTCCAGATGATATACCGCCGCATGAGGGCATCCGTGCCCGTTCGGATATCAAGAGGAATGCGGATATGAGCGATTTGCGCCTTGTTGTGGCCGGAGCTGGAGGCCGCATGGGACAGGCCCTGATCCGCGCCGTCGCCGAGATCGAGGGCGTGACGCTTTCCGGCGCGTTCGACCGAAAGGGCGCGGATGCGATCGGCCGTGACGCGGGCGAGCTTGCCGGCCTTGGACAAAACGGCATCACGGTGAGCGAAGACCCGCTGCCGCTTCTGGCCCAGGCCGACGGCCTGCTGGATTTCACGGCACCAGCGGCGACCGTTCAACTGGCCGAATACGCCGCGCAGGCCCGCATCGTCCACGTGATCGGTACGACCGGACTATCGCGCGAGGACGAGGAGAAGATCAAGGCCGCTTCGCGCCATGCGCGCATCGTGAAGTCCGGCAACATGAGCTTCGGCGTGAACCTGCTTGCAAGCCTCGTCAGGCAGGCGGCGAAGGTGCTGGACGTCGACTACGACATCGAGGTCCTGGAAATGCACCACCGCCACAAGGTTGACGCACCCTCGGGCACGGCCCTGCTTCTGGGCCATGCGGCAGCGGAAGGGCGTGGCATCGATCTGGACAGTCATTCCGTGCGCTCGCGCGATGGCCACACCGGCGCACGCAAGACCGGCGATATCGGCTTTGCGGCGCTGCGCGGCGGCAGTGTCGTCGGCGATCACAGCGTGATCTTCGCCGGACCGTCGGAGCGTATCACGCTTTCCCATCACGCGGAGGACCGCAAGATCTTCGCCAATGGCGCCGTCAAGGCGGCGATCCGCGCGCACCCGATGAAGCCGGGACTCTATTCGATGGCCGATATCCTCGGCCTGACCACGTAAATCATATCCACACAAGGGAGTTTGGACGCTCATGGAACGTCTGTTGGTGCTGGTCCGTCACGGCCAGAGCGAGTGGAACCTGAAGAACCTTTTCACCGGCTGGAAAGACCCGGACCTGACGGAACTGGGCGTCGAGGAGGCGGTTGCAGCCGGCAAGAAGCTGAAAGAGCTGAAGCTTACCTTCGACATCGCCTTTACCTCCGTCCTGAAGCGCGCGCAGCACACGCTTGATCTCATTTTGACCGAACTTGGCCAGGAGGGACTTGAAACGATCCGCGACCAGGCGCTCAACGAGCGTGACTACGGCGACCTGACCGGCATGAACAAGGACGAGGCGCGCGAGAAATTCGGCGAGGAGCAGGTGCACATCTGGCGCCGCTCCTTCGACGTGCCGCCGCCGGGCGGCGAGAGCCTGAAGATGACCGCCGAGCGCACCCTGCCCTATTATCGCAAGGAAATCCTGCCGCGCGTGCTTGCCGGCGAACGCGTCATCGTCGCCGCCCACGGCAATTCGCTGCGCTCGCTGGTCATGGACCTTGAAGGCCTCTCGCCAGAACAGATCCTGAAGCGCGAACTGGCGACGGGCGTTCCGATCGTCTACCGCCTCACGGAAGACGGTGGCGTGGAAAGCGTGCAGGATCTCGCCGACTGAGGTCGCAGCCTTGCAATTCCCAAAACGAAAAACGGCGGCCGACCGGCCGCCGTTCGCATTTCGGAAAGAGAACTGTCAGGCGGCAAATCCGGCCTGCGTAATCAGGCCCGAAAGCGATTTTTCGGGCCGCGCGCCGACATGACTGATGACTTCCGCCGCGCAAAGACAACCGATTTCCGCACATGCGGCAAGGCCCAGATCGCGCGACAGGCCGAACATGAAGCCTGAGGCAAAAAGATCGCCCGCACCGGTCAGATCCACCACGCTATCGACCTTCGCCGCCGGAACATGCACCGTCTCCTCCCGCGAGATGGCCATGGCGCCCTTCTCGCCGACGGTGAGAGCGGTAAGCCTGCAGTCCTCGCGCACCGCATTGATCGCGGTATCGAGATCGGCCGTTTCGTAAAGCGCCTTCAGCTCATGTTCGTTGGCGAACAGGAGGTCGACGATCCCGTCACGCATGAGAGAGATGAACTCGGACCGGTATCGGTCGACGCAGAAAGAGTCCGACAGCGTGAGGCTTACCCTGCGGCCTGCCTTATGGGCGATTTCGGAGGCATGGAGAAACGCCTTCTTCGCCGCCGGCGGATCCCACAAATAGCCTTCCATATAGGTGATCGCGGAAGCGCGGACGTCCTCGGCGTCAATGTCCTCGGGCGAAAGCTCGACGCAGGCGCCGAGATAGGTGTTCATCGTGCGCTCGCCGTCCGGCGTGATCAGGATCATCGAACGTGCGGTCGGCGCACCGTTCTTCAGCGGCGCAGTTTCGAAATGAACGCCGGTTCCGCGCATGTCATGCCTGTAGGCATTGCCGAGTTCGTCCTCCGCGACCTTGCCGACGTAGGCAGGCTTGCCGCCGAGCGAGGCGATGCCGGCGGCCGTATTACCCGCACTCCCTCCCGATATGCGCACCGTCTGCCCCATCTTGTCGTAGAGCCCGACCGCCGTGTCGGTGTCGATGAGCTGCATGGAGCCCTTCACCATTTCCTCGCGGCGGAGGAAATCCTCCTCGACATGGGCGAAGACGTCGCAAATGGCGTTGCCTATGCAAAGCGCGTCGTAGCGGAGTTCCGTCATGAAACAGATGTTCCCCTGTTCTGGTGGTTATCCGGTCGCGGCGGGCCATTCGCCGCCAGCCATTTGTGGCACGGTTGGCGGCGTTCAGCTTGCCGGGTTGGGCCGCAGGGCGCGATTGGCCTCGGGCTCGCGGATCTTTTCGCGAAACGGGCTCGCACGATAGACCCCGAGAAGCTTGAACTCAGCCGAGAAGAACTCAAGTTCCTCCAGCGCCAGCGCCACGGACCGGTCTTCCGGGTGACCCTCTACATCGGCGTAGAACATGGATGCGAAGAACTGGCCTTCGAGCTGGTAGGATTCCAGCTTGGTCATGTTCACGCCGTTGGTCGCAAATCCGCCGAGCGCCTTGTAAAGCGCCGCCGGCACGTTGCGGACCCGGAATATGAACGTCGTGATGACGGGCTGGCCGTTGTTTGCCGCCGTCAGCTTTTCCCGCGACAGGATCAGGAAGCGGGTCGTGTTGTGGGCCTCGTCCTCCACATTCCTGCGCAGAATGTCAAGGCCGTAGACCTCGGCCGCCATTTCCGGCGCAAGCGCGGCGGCGCTCATGTCCCCACGCTCGGCGATCTGGCGGGCCGACCCGGCGGTATCCGCACCGATGACCGGGGCAAGCCCGAGTTCGCGGATGATCTTGCGGCATTGGCCAAGCGCCATGACGTGGCTTTGCACCGTCTTGAGCCCTTCGAGCGTCGCGCCCTTGGGTGCTACGAGCTGAAAGCGGATCGGCAGGAAGAACTCGCCGATGATATGGAGCGAGGAACGCGGAAGCAGGTGATGGATATCCGCCACCCGGCCCGCAACGGAGTTTTCGACCGGAATCATCCCAAGGTCCGCTTCGCCATTTTCAAGCGCCTGGAAGCAATCCTCGAATGTCGCGCAAGGAATGGCCTCGTAATCCGGATAGACGTTGCGGCAGGCCATATGCGAATTGGCGCCCACCTCTCCCTGAAACACGATCTTCTTCTGGTCCGACATTGATTCCGCTTCTTCCGATTTGCGTTGAAAACTGGTTCGAGACGCGCTTACGCCGCCCCGGTCATTGCCCGCCGGGCGCGCTCCAGGTCATCGGGCGTGTTGACGTCCATCGGCGCGCTGTCGATCAGGCTGACGTCGATACGCATGCCGGCTTCCAGCGCGCGAAGCTGCTCCAGCTTCTCCCGCCGCTCAAGCGGCGATGGCGGCAACGCGACGAAACGCTCAAGCGCTGCCCTGCGATAGGCATAGACGCCGATGTGCCAGTAAAGAGGTCCGTCGCCGGTGGGCGCCGTCGCACGCGTGAAATAAAGCGCGCGGTGGCGCCGGCCCTCGACCGGAGTAACGACAGCCTTCACGAAACTCGGGTCATGGCGCCCGTGATCCGGCATCACGGTCATGATGGTCCCGATATCCACATCCGGATCGGACAATGGCTCGAAAGCCGCGCGCGCCGCGTCCGGCTCGATCATCGGCACGTCGCCCTGAAGGTTCAGCACCACATCGTAGCGCCTTTCGGGGTCGACAAGCTGCAGAGCCTCGTGCAGACGGTCGGATCCGGACTCGTGATCTGCCCGCGTCAAAACCGCGCACCCGCCGGCGGCTTCCACCGCCTGCTTGATGCGTTCGTCGTCGCAGGCCACCACGACGGGACCGATTTGCGCGGCTTCCGCATGGCGAACCACATGCGCGATCATCGGCAGACCGGCTATTTCCGCTAGGGGTTTTTCCGGAAGGCGGGTCGATGCCATGCGGCTCGGGATCAGGACGATGGCGTCGCTCACGGCATACTCCGGACCAAAGCCGCGACAAAGCGGGCTGAAAGAATGAAAAGTCTCATGGATTGCCCTTTTATACCTATGGACACGGGCGTCAAAAAATTTGTAGGTTCCGGCGACTTTTCGTTGACGCGACGTTTACCGGCGGAATAACCCGTAGTCGCGCGTATGCGCTTATCACAAGTTGGAGCCAGGCAGGATGGATTCCTTCGAGCTGAACAAGATCGCCGGCGCGGTTTTGCTTTCCCTTCTGGTCGTCATGGGGCTGGGTGTCGTCTCGGACCTGATTTTCGAAACGAACCCGCCGGAAATCCCGGGCTACGAAATCGCCGTGGCTACGGACCATGAAGGCGGGGAAGCTCAGGCAAGTGCCGAGCCGGATGTCGTGCCGATCGGCACTCGCCTGGTCGAGGCAAGTGCGGAAAGCGGCGAGAAGGCCGCCAAGAAGTGCGCCGCCTGCCATTCATTCGAACAGGGCGGGCCGAACAAGGTGGGTCCGGCGCTCTGGGGCGTCGTGGGCCGCGCGCCCGGCTCTCACGAAGGCTTCGGCTATTCCGGCGGCATGAGCGAATTCGCAAGCTCGCACGACGCCTGGTCCTACGAAGAGCTGGATCATTTCCTGACCAATCCGCGTGGCTACATCGACGGAACGACGATGTCGTTTGCCGGCATCAAGAAGCCGGCCGAACGCGCCGACGTGATCGCCTACCTGCGGTCGCTTTCGGAAAATCCGGAGCCGCTGCCGACTGAGTAGCGTGGACGGATGCAAGATCCCGCAAAGTTGCCTTAAAGTCACAGGGAGCAATATTCCCCTGTGACTTCAAGGATTTGCGGAAGAAAGGTATCGACTTTCCGCACGACGTGTTAAGCCGGGCATAGCCCGGCTTTTTTTGTTTTTAGCAATGCGTAAGTTTCAAGTCGTATTTACGTAAGGATAGGTATTTTATCGTGGGGGCCGAATTTCATGCATGGGACGATAATGTCGCTTGAGGGCGGACCGCCGGTTGGCGGCGCGCGGCGGCGCGGCATGCTGGCGGCGGGCGTCGCCGGCATCATCGTTCTTTTCGCCGGCATCCTGCTTACCGAACTCATTGCGAATCTGATGAACGACGCCGCGCGGGAACGCCTTCAGGCCACGGCGCTTTCGCGCCTTGCCGAGGCTCGCGCGAAGCTTGAAGGCGAAATCAACGCAACGCTTTACATCGGCCAGGGGCTCGTCAGCTATGCCGCGACGCGGCCCGGCCTTTCTCAGGAGGAGTTTCAGCGGTTTGCGGAGCAGACCGTATCCATCGGCCGCAATGTGCGAAGCGTGGCGATCGCGCCCGACAACGTCATCGCCTATGTCTACCCCCTGGCGAGCAATGAACGCGCACTCGGGTTCGACTACCGCGAAAGCGCCGATCAATGGCCGGCGGTAAAACGCGTAATGGACGAACGCGCCACCATTATCGCAGGCCCCGTCGACCTTGTGCAGGGAGGCAGGGCGCTTATCGCCCGAACGCCGATATATCGCCCGGGACTGGATAGCGACCCCCAGGCCGAGCCGGGATATTGGGGCGTCGCCTCGGTCGTCATCAACATGGAGGGCCTGTTTGCCGATGCCGGCATCCTGCCCAAGACGGGCGGCTATGAATTCGCCATGCGAGGCGCGGATGGCAAGGGAGCCGACGGTGACCCTATAATGGGAGACCCTGCCCTGTTCGAAAATGACGCCGTCACCCTGCCCGTGTCATTGCCGCACGGGAGTTGGGAACTGGCGGCACGCCCGGCTGGCGGCTGGTATGTCGACAAGACCGGGATCCACGCCGCACGGGGCATCGGCTACGGGATTTCGCTGCTGATCGCCGTCTTGAGCGGGCTCGTCGTGTCGGCCCATCAACGCGCGCGCGCGATGGCGCTGCACGATCCCTTGACCGGCCTGCCGAACCGCCGCCTGCTGGAGGACCGGCTAAGCCAGCTCGCCGCGCTTTGCGAGCGGACCGACCTCGGCTTTCTCGTGCTCTATCTCGATCTCAATGGCTTCAAGCCGATCAATGATGCCTACGGCCACGCCGTGGGCGACGCGCTCTTGCAGGAAATCGGCCGGCGCATCACCGACGCAACCCGCAGATCCGACACGGTCGCTCGGATCGGGGGCGATGAATTCGTCATCATCGTACCGGGAGCGGGCGGAGAACAGACGGCGCGGCATCTGGCTGGCCGCCTGCGCCAGCGCGTGAGCGAGCCGCTGATCATCGGCGAGCGTTCCATTACGATTGAGGTGAGCATTGGCTGGGCGGCCTTTCCCACCGATTCCTCATCGGTCGACGATCTTCTCGCACTCGCCGACAGGCGCATGTACAGCGCAAAGAAAAGCGCTTCCGCTTCGTCCTGATAGGCAGGGCACCCTTGCCGGAATGCGATTAAACTTTTGTCATTAATCGTTTCTAAGGTGTCGAAGCGCGGTTCGAGCCCCTAATATATCGAAACTGACGATTTGCCCGTTCGCGCCTCCCGCCCGGAGTGCGCCTGACGCCAGCGAACCGAGGGGACCGAAAATAATCATGCCGAGCTTTGCAAGGTTTCGACGCAACGCCGCAACGACACTTGCCTGCGTGCTGCCGGCGCTCTTCCTGATCGGCGCAAGCTCGACGCTGCACGAGGCGCGCGCAGCGGAACCTGAATGGAAACATGCATCGGCCCTGACTGGCGATCCCAAATATCCGCCCGAGTTCGAACATTTCGGCTATGTAAATCCCGATGCGCCAAAAGGCGGCATCGTCAGGCTGTCCGACGTTGGCGGCTTCGACAGCTTCAATCCGGTCCTGCCACGCGGCAACCCGGCGATCGGCCTTGGCCTTATCTACGATTCGCTGACCGAATCCGCGCTCGACGAGCTGGATATCAGCGCCGCCTACGGGCTGATCGCCGAAGCGGTGCGCTATCCGGAAGACTTTTCCTGGGTGGAGTACAGGCTGAATCCGGACGCGCGCTGGCACGACGGCGAGCCCATCACCGTCGATGACGTGATCTGGAGTTTCGAAAAGATCACCGAGGTCAATCCCAGCCAGAAATTCTACTATCGTCATGTGACCGGCGCGCAGAAGGTGGGGGACAGAACGGTTCGCTTCACCTTCGATGGGCCCGGAAACCGGGAATTGCCTCACATCGTCGGCCAGCTTCTCGTGCTTCCCAAACACTGGTGGGAAGGCACGGATAAAAACGGCAATCAGCGCTCGATCGAGTCTGGAACGCTGGAACCGCCGCTCGGTTCAGGCCCTTACCGCATCAGGAATTTCGAGCCGAACCGCTTCGTCGAATACGAGCGGGTGCCCGATTATTGGGCCGCGAACCACCCCGTTCGCGTGGGTACGTATAATTTCGACAGGATCCGCTACGACACGTTCCGCGATTCAACGGTACTGCTGGAGGCTTTCAAGGGCGATCAGTACGATTTTCGGGCCGAGAACAGCGCCAAGAACTGGGCCACCGGTTACGACTTTCCAGCCGTCAAGGACGGTCGCGTAATCCTTGAGAAGTTCCCCGACAAGGCGAGTGGCGTCATGCAGGCCTTCGTCCCGAACCTCAGGCGGGAGAAATTCTCCGACGAGCGGGTGCGCCGGGCGTTGAATCTCGCCTACGACTTCGAATCGGCCAACAAGACGACCTTCTTCGGCCAATACAAGCGCGTCGGCTCTTACTTCGCCGGCACCGAGCTCGCCTCCTCCGGCCTGCCCGAGGGCAAGGAACTGGAGATCCTGGAGAGCGTGCGCGACAAGATCCCGCCGGAAGTTTTCACCGAGCCTTACGAAAACCCCGTCAACGGCGACCCGCAAAAGCTGCGCGAAAACCTGCGCATGGCGCTGGAGCTTCTGCAGGAGGCGGGCTGGAAGCTCGACGGGCGCAGGCTCGTCAACGCCGCGGGCGAGCAATTCGAGATCGAATTCCTGTCGAACGATCCCAATTCCGAGCGGCTCGTGCTGCCCTACGCCCGCAACCTGCAGCGCCTCGGCATCAAGCTCAACCTCAGGGTCATCGACACGCCGCAATACATCAACCGCATCCGCGACCGTGACTTCGACATGATCACCTCGCTCTGGCCGCAGTCGCTGTCGCCGGGTAACGAGCAGCTGGACTTCTGGGGATCCGAAGCCGCCGACCAGGCACAGTCGCGCAACTATGCCGGCATCAAGGACGAAGGCGTAGACGCCCTGATTCGGAAAGTGATCTTCGCCAGTGACCGGGACGAACTCGTGGCCGCGACCAGAGCGCTGGATCGCGTCCTCCTGCACCACAATTTCGTCGTGCCGCAGTTCTATCTCGATGTCGACCGCACCGCCCGCTGGGACCGGTTCGGCCATCCGGACAACATTCCGGAATTCACCCACGGCTTCCCCACGATCTGGTGGTGGGACGAGGAAAAGGCCGCGCGTGTGGAGCAAAAGAAGTGATGAAACAACGACTCCCCAGCCGTCGGACGGTCCTGAAACTGGGCGGAGCCGCCGCAGCAGCCGGCCTGCTGCCGTTCCCCGCAAGCCTTGCCCAAACGGGGGGGAGGCACGGCATGTCGGTTTTCGGCGAGTTGAAATATCCGCCCGAATTCGCCGCATTCGACTATGTGAACCAGCAAGCGCCGAAAGGCGGGCGCATGGTCTACACTGCTCCCTCCTGGGCGTATAACCAGAACCCGCAGACCTTCAACACCTTCAACAGCTTTATCCTGAAGGGCGATGCCCCGCCGCGCATGGAGCTTTGCTTCGATACGCTGATGGTGCGCGCGCTCGACGAGCCTGATGCGGTTTATGGTCTTGTCGCCGAAAGCGTCGAAAAATCCGAGGACGAAAACCGCTACACCTTCACCATCCGCCCCGAGGCCCGCTTCCACAACGAAAAGCCGCTGACGGCGGAAGACGTAGCCTTTTCGCTGATGACGCTGAAGCAGGACGGCCATCCGCTGATCCGCCAGACGATCGAGGAAATGGCCGATGCGGTCGCGCTCGACGAGCGGCGGGTCCGGGTGACCTTTTCCGGCAAGCAGTCCCGGCAGCTTCCGATGACGATTGCCGGCCTGCCGATCCTGTCGAAGGACTATTACACCCGCTACGACTTCACGCAGTCGACGCTGACACCGCCGGTCTCCTCCGGCCCTTACCGTGTCGGCGATTACGAGGTCGGCCGCTATATCGAGTATGAGCGCGTCGAGGACTGGTGGGCGAAGGACCTTCCCGTTTCGCGCGGCCACTACAATTTCGATGTGCTTAGGCTGGAGTTCTTCCGCGACCGCCAGGTGGCCTTCGAGGCCTTCAAGAAAGGCACGATGACCTTTCGCGAGGAATTCACCTCCAAGACATGGGCGACGGAATATAATTTCCCGGCCGTGCAGGACGGGCGCGTCAAGCAAAGCGAGTTCCCGGACGGGCGCCCCTCTGGGGCGCAAGGCTGGTTCTTCAACACAAGGCGCGAGAAGTTTTCCGACCCCAGAGTGCGCGCGGCGATCGGATTTGCCTTCGATTTCGAGTGGTCGAACAAGAATCTCTTCTTCGACCTCTACACACGCACCGAATCCTTCTTCGAAAATTCCACGATGAAGGCCGAGGGTGAGCCGGGGCCCGAAGAGCTTGCCCTTCTGGAACCCTATCGCGAGAGCCTTCCGGAAGCAGTCTTCGGATCGGCCGTCCAGGCCCCCGTTTCCGACGGATCGGGGCAGGACCGCAACTTGCTTCGCAAGGCGGACAGCCTGTTCCGCGAAGCAGGCCTCACCCGAAACGGGCGCCAGCTCATTCTGCCTTCCGGCGAGCCGCTGACAATCGAATTCCTGTCGAATTCGCCATCGTTCGAACGGGTCGTCCTGCCCTATATCAACAATCTCAAGCTTCTTGGCGTTACGGCCAATTTCCGGCTGGTCGACCCGTCGCAGTACCAGGCGCGGATCAACGAGTACGATTTCGACGTCGTTTCGCGCCGCTATTCGCTGGCGCCGACGCTCGGCGAATCAATCCGCCAGTTCTGGGGCTCGAAGGCCGCCGGAACGCCGGGCAGCAACAATCTCGCGGGGATCAGCCATCCGGCGATCGACGCCTTGATCGAAAAGGCTATTTTCGCCGAAACGCGCGACGAAATGGAGATTGCCGCGCGCGCCCTCGACCGATGCCTGCGCGCCGGTTACTACTGGGTGCCGCATTGGTACAAACCGACGCATACGGTTGCCATGTGGGATATCTTCGGCATGCCGCCGGAGCCCCCGCGCTACGACTTCCCGGTCGAGACGACGTGGTGGTTCGACGAGGAAAAGGCCGCGGCGGCGGGCAAGGCAGGCTGAGCGCACAAACCTGGGCAAAGGCGGGCAAGGTAAGAACGAACGATGGGCGCCTATATTCTCCGGCGACTTCTGCTGATCATCCCGACTCTGGTCGGCATCATGGCGATCAATTTCGTCATCATCCAGTTCGCGCCGGGCGGCCCGGTCGAGCGGATCATAGCCCAGCTTCAGGGAACGGACGTCTCCGCAACCGCGCGCATCAGCGGCGGCGGCGGCTCGGATATTTCCGCCGGCGGGCAGGACAGCGGCGGCGGAGGTGGCGAAGCCGTGAGCTCCAAGTATAGAGGGGCTCAAGGCCTTGATCCCGAATTCGTCAAGGAGCTGGAGGCCCAGTTCGGCTTCGACAAGCCGCCGCTCCAGCGTTTCGGCGAGATGCTGTGGAACTACGCCCGATTCGATTTCGGGGAGAGCTATTTCCGCGATATCTCGGTCATAGAGCTCATAATCGAGAAAATGCCCGTCTCCATCTCGCTCGGACTATGGATGACGCTGCTTTCCTACTCGATCTCCATTCCTCTCGGCATCCGCAAGGCCGTGAAGGACGGCTCGCCTTTCGATGTATGGACATCCGCCGTTATCATCGTCGGCTATGCGATCCCCGGCTTCCTCTTCGCCGTCCTGCTGATCATCCTTTTCGCAGGCGGCTCCTTCTTCGACTGGTTCCCCTTGCGGGGGCTCACCTCCGACAATTGGGAGCAGCTTTCCTGGCCGGCGCGGATCGTCGACTATCTGTGGCACCTCGTGCTTCCCATCACCGCCATGGCGCTTTCGGCGTTCGCGACGACGACGCTGTTGACCAAGAATTCCTTCCTCGACGAAATCCGCAAGCAATACGTCCAGACCGCGCGCGCTAAGGGCCTGACGGAGCGCCAGGTGCTTTACGGCCACGTTTTCCGCAACGCCATGCTGATCGTGGTCGCCGGTTTTCCGGGCGCCTTCATCTCCGCCTTCTTCGCCGGTTCCCTCTTGATCGAGACGATCTTTTCGCTCGACGGCCTTGGCCTCCTGGGCTTCGAAGCGGTGATCAACCGGGATTATGCCGTCGTCTTCGCCACGCTCTACATCTTTTCGCTGCTCGGCCTCGTCGTGAACCTGATCTCGGACCTCACCTACACATGGATCGATCCGCGGATCGACTTCGAAAGCCGGGAGGTCTGACGACATGGACACCCGCGCGGAAAACAGGGATGCGGTCCAAAACCGTTTCGTTGGAGCGGGCGAGGGGCAGTTCCGGCCCAGGGGCCGCTTCGAGCTTTCGCCGATCAACAAGCGCAGGCTTGCCAACTTCAAGGCGAACAGGCGCGGCTTCTGGTCGCTCTGGATCTTCCTGGTTCTCTTCGTGCTCGCGCTTTTCGCCGAGTTCATTGCCAACGACAAGCCGATTCTCGTCTCCTACAAAGGCGAGCTTCTGACCCCTATCTTCGTCGACTACCCGGAAGAGAAGTTCGGCGGCTTCCTTGCGGTAACGGACTATCGCGATCCCTTTATCCAGGACGAGATCAACGCCAACGGCTGGATCCTCTGGCCGCCGATCCGCTACTCCTACGATACGGTCAACAACGAGATCCCGGTTCCGGCACCCGCCCCTCCGTCATGGATGCTCGACAAGCAGGAGCGCTGCGAGCAGTACCCAAACGGCGCGGAAGACGCCAATTGCACCCTCGGCAACTGGAACTGGTTCGGCACCGACGATCAGGGACGGGACGTCGTCGCGCGCCTCATCTACGGCTTCAGGATCTCCGTCCTCTTCGGCCTCGCGCTCACCTTCGCCTCGTCGGTCATCGGCATCGCGGCCGGCGCGACACAGGGCTATTACGGCGGCTGGGTAGATCTCTTCTTCCAGCGTTTCATCGAGATCTGGACGGCCATCCCGACACTTTACCTGATCCTCATCGTCTCATCGGTGCTGATTCCGGGCTTCTGGACACTCTTCACGATCCTGCTCGCCTTTTCCTGGGTGGCGCTGGTCGGCGTCGTTCGGGCCGAGTTCCTGCGCGCCCGCAATTTCGAATACGTCACGGCCGCCAAGGCTCTTGGCGTGTCGAACCCCGTCATCATGTGGCGGCACATGCTGCCGAACGCGATGGTGGCCACGCTCACATTCATGCCCTTCATCCTGAACGGGTCGATCACCACGCTGACGGCGCTCGACTTCCTGGGTTTCGGCCTGCCGCCGGGCTCGCCTTCGCTCGGCGAGCTTCTGGCTCAGGGCAAGAACAACCTTCAGGCGCCCTGGCTCGGCATCACCGGCTTCTTCATGATCTCCATCATGTTGAGCCTGCTGATCTTCATCGGCGAGGCTGTGCGCGACGCCTTCGATCCGCGCAAGGCATTCGCGTGATAGGATGGGGCAATGGAGGATGCGATGAACAGGATCGTAAAAACGCACTACCCGGTCGAAAAATTGCCGGAGGATTTGCGTAAAGGGTTGCCCCAGCGCGGAGAAGTGACCGTGACACTGGAGGTTGAGGGTATTTCCGATACGCGCGGCACGATTTCGCTTGATGCGATATTTGACGCTCTCCCCGAGGATTTGCGCAAGAATAGTGACCAGATAGACGAAGATATTCGCCTCTCTCGCGATCAATGGGAACGCAAGGGCGAATAATGGTTCTCGTCTACGTCGACACGAACGTGTTTGTTCATGCGCTGGAAGAAAAGCAAGAGGGCGAAGCTGGCATCCTCGCAAGGAGACTGATCAGAGCAGCTGCGGATGGAAAACTTGACGCCGTCACAAGCGAGTTGACCCTCGCCGAAGTTCTCGCTCCGAACAAGCGCCATGCCGGCGCGCTCCCGGCTATGCTCGAACGTGCTTATCTCGACTTGATCGTGCATGGCGGGTTCATCGGCCTTGAAGCACTGGTTCGAGAAGACATGTATGAATCAGCCAAACTTCGCGCCTGGCAAAAAACGAAGGTAGGTTTGCCGGATGTTCTTCACCTTGCTACCGCCATTCGCACAAATGCCGATGTATTCGCGACAAACGACAAGGCGATAAGCATACCTCAGGGTATGAAAAAGCTTGATTTGTCATCCAAGGGCATTGGAGCGCTTCTCACAGAATTGGGATCTTGACCAGTGACCTCCCCACTCCTCTCCGTTCAAGACCTCTCCGTCGCCTTTTCGCAGGAAGGCAGGAAGACGCTCGCCGTTGACCACATTTCCTTCGACATCAATTCGGGAGAGACGGTCGCGCTCGTCGGAGAAAGCGGATCGGGCAAATCGGTCTCGGCGCTTTCGACCGTCAGGCTCCTGCCCTATCCGACCGCCTCGCATCCGAGCGGGAAGATACTCTTCAAGGGCAAGGACATGCTCACCGCGAATGATGCGGCCCTGCGCAAGGTGCGCGGCAACGAGATCTCCATGATCTTCCAGGAGCCGATGACCTCGCTCAATCCGCTGCATCAGGTGGAAAGGCAGATCGCCGAAGTCCTGAAAATTCACCGCGGCATGAGCGATACGGCGGCGCGCAAGCGCGTGCTCGAGCTTCTGCACCAGGTCGGCATCCCTCAGCCGGAAAAGCGTCTCCAGTCCTACCCGCATCAGCTTTCCGGCGGGCAGCGCCAGCGCGTGATGATCGCCATGGCGCTCGCCAACGAACCGGACCTGCTGATCGCCGACGAACCGACGACGGCGCTCGACGTCACGGTGCAGGCACAGATCCTCCAGCTTTTGAAGGATATCCAGCGCGATGTCGGCATGGCGATGCTCTTCATCACCCATGACCTCGGTATCGTCCGCAAGATTTCGGATCGCGTCTGCGTCATGACCGAAGGCAAGATCGTCGAGAAAGGCGAGACGGAGAAGATTTTCTCCAATCCGCAGCACGACTACACGAAGCATCTGCTGGCGGCCGAGCCCAAGGGCAATCCGCCTCAAACGGACACTTCGAAGCCGATCGTCGTCAAGGCCGACGACCTCAAGGTCTGGTTCCCGGTCAAGCGCGGGTTCATGCGCCGCACGGTCGATCACATCAAGGCCGTGGACGGGGTCGATATCTCGGTTCGCGAGGGCCAGACGCTCGGCATCGTCGGCGAAAGCGGATCGGGCAAGACGACGCTCGGCCTCGCCCTCCTCAGGATGATCTCTTCGACCGGCGAGATCAGCTTCCGCGACAGGGATATCCAGCGCTTTTCCTGGAAGGAGATGCGGCCGCTGCGGCGAGACATGCAGATCGTCTTTCAGGATCCGTTCGGCTCGCTATCCCCACGCATGTCGATAGCCGATATCGTGGGAGAAGGTCTTGCGGTCCATTTTCCCGACATTTCGCAATCCGAGCGTGATGCGCGCGTGGCCAACGCTCTCGAGGAGGTCGGCCTCGATGCCGCAACCCGCTTTCGCTACCCGCATGAATTCTCAGGCGGCCAGCGCCAGCGCATTTCGATCGCCCGCGCAATGGTGCTGGAGCCGAAATTCGTCATGCTCGACGAGCCGACTTCGGCGCTCGACATGAGCGTGCAGGCGCAGGTGGTCGACCTGCTGCGCGACCTGCAGAAACGCCATGACCTCGCCTATCTCTTTATCTCGCACGACCTGAAAGTCGTGCGCGCGCTCGCCAACGACGTGATCGTCATGAAGGACGGCAAGGTGGTGGAATCCGGCCCTTCGGAGAAGGTCTTCGACCATCCGGAGACGGACTACACCAAGGCGCTGATGGCCGCCGCCTTCCGTATCGAGACGGCGGGCGCGGGCATCGTTAGCCAGTAAAGCGGGGCACTTTTTCCAATCTGGTATCAGAAGGCCGTGCGGGCCTTCAGCGCCTGCGTCAGCGTGCCTTCATCCAGATAGTCGAGCTCGCCGCCGACGGGCACGCCATGGGCAAGCTTCGTCACGCGAACGTCGAAACCGGCAAGCCGGTCTGTCACGAAATGCGCCGTAGTCTGGCCTTCGACGGTCGCGTTGACCGCAAGGATCACCTCGCTCACGCCGCCGGCTTGCACCCGGTCGACAAGCCCGCCGATGTTGAGATCGTCCGGCCCGATGCCGTCAAGCGGCGACAGCGTGCCGCCGAGCACGTGATAGCGGCAGTTGAGTGCCGCCGCCCGCTCCAGCGCCCAGAGGTCGGCGACATCCTCCACGACGAGAATGGTTGAGGCATCGCGGCGCGGGTCGGAGCAGATCGTGCAAGGATCGCTCGTGTCCACCGTTCCGCAAGTCGAGCAGATCCCCACCTTTTCCACGGCGACATCCATCGCCTCGGCCAAAGGCACGAGCAGTTGCTCTTTCTTCTTGATCAGGTGGAGTGCGGCCCGGCGCGCCGAGCGCGGCCCCAGCCCCGGCAGTTTCGCCAGAAGCTGGATCAGGCGCTCGATCTCGGGGCCAGCGGTCGTTTTGGTGCTCATTTGAGCGCCCCAGAATATTTACGTAGCTCGTTTGATAGAGATCCATATTCAAGTTGCAGATTTGAAAGAGAAGAAAACTTCTCTCGCGCCAACTGTAAATTATTCA
Organism: Stappia sediminis; assembly: GCF_009826895.1. Taxonomy (GTDB): domain Bacteria; phylum Pseudomonadota; class Alphaproteobacteria; order Rhizobiales; family Stappiaceae; genus Hongsoonwoonella; species Hongsoonwoonella sediminis. Next base: position 354,267 of record NZ_WUMV01000008.1, read on the forward strand.
ATGCGACCCCATGCATCTTTTTTTCATTCTCAGACATATCTTCAGTCGGATTTTGAATATTATATTGATACCAAATTCCCAGATGCGCTTTTATATCTGAAGATAATGCCACAGCTTTTGCATGCAGAGAATAAGATGAATTTTTCAATTTTTCGTCACGTATCCTTGAAATATGCTCCCTGTTCCTACCTAATATTGAAAGTTCCGATAAAATTTGCTCGATTTTATGATCCGGTATTCTCGAAGACGACTCATAAATATCTTTCGCGGAATTTATAATATTAATCAATCCACTAAAACTATCCGATAGAAACTCGCAAACTAATTTTTCTTTATCTCGTCTGTCATAACGAAAATGTAGGCGAGCTTGGACCCACGCACCCAAAAGCGCGATTAGGGCACCGACCACGATGCCCCAGAAAAACTCGCTTACTAGAATTCTGATTATAGCGTCCATTTGCCACTCAGAACGGCAGCTTCATGCCGGCGGGCAGGCCAAGGCCCCCCATCAGCTCCTGCGTCTTTTCCTGCATGGCGGTTTCCGCCTTGGCCTTGGCGTCGTTGAAGGCCGCCATGATCAGGTCTTCGAGGATTTCCACCTCGTCTTCCTTGGCAAGCGACGGGTCGATCTTGAGGCCCTTCATCTCGCTCTTGCCGTTGAGCGTCACGGTCACGAGGCCCGCACCGGCGGTTCCGGTCACCTCGATCTGGGCGACCTCTTCCTGCAGCGTGCCCATCTTTTCCTGAAGCTGCTTGGCCTGCTTCATCATCTTCATGAAGTCCATGGGGTATCTCCGTCGATTGGAGCCAATCAAAGCGTGGTCGTTGAATAGGGTGACTTAAGCGTTCGGGTCCTGCTCGTCACCATCGAATTCGCCTTCGTCCGGATTTTCCGGCACCGCCTCGGCGGACGGCGTGTCGCCCTCCGGCGCGCGGACGTGAACGTTGACGATCTCCGCGCCCGGAAATGCGGCGAGCAGCTCGGCCACCAGCGGTTCGGAGCGCGCATCGGTCAGAAGCTGGCGCTTGTTGGCCTCCCGCTCCTCATGCAGCGTTGGCCTGCCTTGCGTACGGCTGACGATGCAGATCCAGCGCGTGCCGGTCCATTCGGTAAGCTTGCGGCCCAGGTTTCCGGCAAGATCGGCATCGGCGTCCGGCGTCGGCTGGAATTCGATCCGCCCAGGCTCGAAACTGACGAGCCGCATGTTGCGCTCGATCGCCACCTTCAGCGGAATATCGCGCTTTTCGGCGGCAAGGGCGGCGCATTCGGCAAGCGATCCCGGGCCGTTTACCGCCGGTTCGGGCCTGGTGGGCACATGCGGCACCGGCGCTTCCGCCACTTTTGGTTCCGGCGCGCTTTCAACGGGCCGGAGTTGCGCGGACGGGCTGCCCGCCATCCGGGCGGAGGGTCCATGGCCGGACGATGCCGGCCCTGCCTGTGCAGTGCTCATCCGCGCCTGGACCGGCTGTCCGCCGGCACCTTGCGGCGCCCCCCGACCTGCCCCGGAGCCCGGCTGCTGCGCGCCCGCGGGCGGCAGAGTGCCATCCCTCAAGGCTTTCAGCGCCTCTTCCGGGTCGGGAAGGTCGGCGGCATAGGCAAGGCGCACCAGCACCATGTCGGCGGCCGCCAGCGGCTTGGGCGCGGCCTGCACTTCGGCAATCCCCTTCAAGAGGATCTGCCATGCCCGCGACAGCAGCCGGAGCGAGAGTTTTTCGGCAAACTCCCGCCCGCGCGTACGCTCGGCCTCGGTGACGGATGCCTCGTCGCCGGCTTTCGGCACGATCTTGAGGCGCGTGACGAGATGCGTGAAATCGGCGAGATCGGAAAGCACCACCACCGGATCGGCGCCGATTTCGTATTGCCCCTTCATTTCCTCAAGGGCGGCTGCCGCATCGCCCTTCATCACCTGTTCGAACAGGTCGATCACCCGGGCGCGGTCGGCAAGACCCAGCATTTCGCGCAAGTGTTCGGAGCCGATGTGACCGCCGCCATGGGCGATCGCCTGGTCGAGCAGCGAAAGGCTGTCGCGCGCGGACCCTTCGCCGGCCCGCGCGATCAGAGCAAGCGCTTCATCGGCGATGTCGATCCCTTCCTTGCCGGCGATGTCCCGCAAAAGCGACACCAGCTTTTCGGCGTCGATGCGGCGCAGGTCGAAGCGCTGGCAGCGTGAAAGCACGGTCACCGGAACCTTGCGGATCTCGGTGGTGGCGAAAATAAACTTCACATGCTCCGGCGGCTCCTCCAGCGTCTTCAGCAGGCCGTTGAAGGCCGCGTTGGAGAGCATGTGCACTTCGTCGATTATGTAGACCTTGTAGCGCGCCGAAGCCGGGCGGTAGCGCGCAGCATCCGTGATCTCGCGAATGTCGCCGATGCCGGTGTGCGAGGCGGCGTCCATTTCGATCACGTCGACATGGCGGCCTTCCATGATCGCTTCGCAGTGGATGCCGGGCTTGTCGAGGCGGATGGTCGGCTGCTCGACTTCGCCGGGGATTTCATAGTTGAGGCCACGGGCAAGAATGCGCGCCGTCGTCGTCTTGCCGACGCCACGCACGCCCGTCAGCATCCAGGCCTGGGCGATCCGGCCCGTCTCGAACGCGTTCTGCAGCGTACGCACCATCGGCTCCTGTCCGACGAGATCGTCGAAGGTGCGCGGGCGGTATTTGCGCGCGAGAACGCGGTAGGCGTCGTCCTTCTTGGCGCCTGATTCGAAGCCGGATTCTGGAGAAATCGTGCCGTCCATGGCGACCAGTTTATAGGCCTTGCGGCGCTCTGTCTCGCCAGGTGGCGTCTTGTCACCGCAAATCGGCGCCGAGCCGGCCGAACGCGCTGACGGCGAGGGTGGGAGGCCGGCACGATGACCCGTGCCGAAACTCGTTAGGGCTGCTTCCTTCCGGACCTGACCCGGTTGGCGAGTGGCTCGTCCACCACCAGCCTCCCGACGCCCTTATATCAGAAGAGGGGCGCGGCTTGGCAAGAGGGGAGGAAGGGAATCTTTTCCGGTCGCGTCTCGTCCCATGAGTGCAGATACCTATTTCGAGATTTGCCAGCTAAAGTCTCCTCGATCGCAATGCCAGCGAAAACTAGTACGCATAATAATGCGCATAAATTTTGACCCAGATTGAAATTCAGCTTAGATTTGAGACAAGGCATGGACCGCGACAGCGCGACGATCATCAAAAAGCTCAAGAAAGATGGTTTCGTATTGATTGGCGTTCGAGGCTCACATCACAAGTATCGCAAGGGGAATAAAACGGTAATCGTCCCCCATCCGAAACGTGACCTGCCACTCGGCACAGCCCGCGCGATCGCAAAACAAGCCGGGTGGCTTTAGAACAGGAAAATCATTCAATGCGTCACTATATCGCCGTCATCCACAAAGACAGCGACAGCAGTTACGGTGTCCATTTCCCTGATGTTCCAGGTTGCTTTTCCGCCGGAGATACGCTGGACGAAGCGATCCGAAACGCGGGTGAAGCCCTGCGGTTTTTCGCGGAAAATAGCGAGCCGATGCCGGTGCCGCGCAGCCTCGAGGAAATTCGGGCTGATCCACAGGTCGGTCAGGATATCGGTCTTGGCTGCACCTTCGCTGCAATACCCTTCTTTCTGGATGCGCATAGGACCGTAAGGGCGAATCTGACGATGGATGCTGCACTCCTGGAAGCAATCGACGTGACCGCGAAGGCGCGTGGCCAGACGCGCTCCGGTTTTCTGGCGTCGATCGCGAGGAAGGAAATCTTCGAGTGAGCCGCTCAGGCAACGGCAGATCGCCGGCAGCTGTCGCGTCTCACCCCTCCTCCGCAGCCCTTTGCCTGAGTTCCCTGCGGATGATCTTACCGGTCGTCGTCATCGGCAGTTCTTCGACGAATTCCACCTCGCGCGGATATTCATGCGCCGCAAGACGCGTCTTCACCCAGTCCTGGATTTCGCCTGCAAGTCCGTCCGACGGCACGGCATCTTCGTTCAGCACCACATAGGCCTTCACGATCTCGGTGCGAAGCTTGTCGGGCTTGCCGACGGCCGCCGCCAATTTCACCGCAGGGTGGCCGATCAGACAGTCTTCTATCTCGCCGGGGCCGATCCTGTATCCGGCAGACGTGATCACGTCATCGTCGCGCCCGACGAACCGGATCCAGCCCGCCTCGTCCTGAATGCCGGTATCGCCGGTCAGCAGCCAGTCGCCGGCGAATTTCGCCCGTGTTGCCTTCTCGTTTCGCCAGTAGCCCAGGAACATCACCGGGTCGGGCCGCCGGACGGCGATATTGCCGATCTCGCCGTTTGCAAGCACCTGCCCGCCGTCGGTAACGATGGCAAGCTCGTGGCCCGGCACCGCGCGGCCCATGATGCCGGGCCGCGCGTCCATGATCGCCCCGCAGGAGGAAACGATCATGTTGCATTCCGTCTGGCCGTAGAACTCGTTGATGGTGAGTCCGAAGACACGCCTGCCCCAGTCCAGCAGTTCCGTGCCCAGCGTCTCCCCGCCGCTTGCTACCGATCTGAGGTTCAGCTTCCAGCGCTTTTCCGGGTTATCCACCTGCCGCATCATCTTCAGCGCGGTCGGCGGCAGGAAGGCGTTGCGGATCTTTTGGTCCTGCAGAAGCTGGAACGCCGCCTCCCCGGTGAACTTGGAAAACCTTCGCGCGACGACGGGAACGCCATGATGAAGGGCCGGCATCAGCACGTCGAGAAGCCCGCCGATCCAGGCCCAGTCCGCCGGCGTCCAGATGCGGTCGCCCTCTTGCGGAAAAAAGTCATGGCTCATTTCCACTCCCGGCAAATGGCCGAGGAGTACACGATGCGCATGCAGCGCGCCCTTGGGCTGGCCCGTCGTGCCGGAAGTGTAGATGATCACCGCCGGATCGTCGGCGCTGGTGTTGACGGGCGTGTACTGAGCGCTGTGCCCCGCCATTTCCTCGTGCAGGTCGCGGGTGCCGATGTGCTTTCCATCGACGGTGAAGACATGGCGAAGCTCAGGCAACCGGTCGCGAATCGGCAGGATCTTGTTGGCACCGTCCGTGTTGGTGATGATCGCGCGCGCACCGGAATCCTTCAGCCTGTAAAGCAGCGCCTCCTCGCCGAAGAGCATGAACAGCGGAATGGAGATCGCGCCCATCTTGTGGGCGGCGATATGTCCGAATGCGGTCTCGGGCGCCTGCGGCAGCAGGATGCCGACCCTGTCCCCCTGGATGACGCCGGAAGCGGTCAGCAGGTTCGCGAGCCTGTTCGAAAGCCGGCTCAGATCGGAGAACGTGTAGTCCGACGCATTTCCCTCTTCGTCGATGAAGGTGAGCGCCAGCCGGTCCGGGTCGCTTGCCGTCCATTTGTCCGAAACGTCGACGCCCATGTTGAAGCGTTCCGGCACGTCCCAGCGGAACTTCCTCGTCAGGGCATCGTAGCTATCGGCTTTCGGCAGCATATATTTCCTCCGCTCGGTCTCCGCGCATGAACCAGTTTTGACGCGCAATCGCGAAAATGTCACGGGTCCGGCTTTCCGTCCTCTCCGGCAAGGGTATAGTCTCAGCCCTCGTTTCAGGAGCGTCCCCATGATCCCGTTCGATATCAACCCAAGGCTTGCCGGCGACACATACCACGTGGCGGATCTGAAGCTTTGCGCCGTCAGGCTCATGAAGGATGCCAATTATCCCTGGCTGATCCTCGTTCCGCGAAAGCCGGACCTGATCGAACTGATCGACCTTGAGGCTCCTGAACGCGCGGAACTGATGGAAGAGATCGCACTCGCGAGCCAGGCGCTGCGCGAGACGACCGACTGCCAGAAGCTCAATGTCGCGGCCCTTGGCAATCAGGTTTCCCAGCTTCACATACATATCATCGCCCGTCATCAGGACGACGCGGCCTGGCCCGGGCCGGTCTGGGGCGCCGTCAAGCCCGTCGCCTATGATCCGGGCGAGCGCGACCGCCTGATTTCCGATCTGGCCGACCGTTTGAGCGCCTGACACCTTTCGATTCCATAAGGACACTTTCCACTTCATGAGCCAGCATCGATTCGAACCGTTCGCCTACGGCGCAAATCCGCTCGACCGCCTTTCGGAGCATCGCGGCGACGCCGAATGGTTCAACCGGCACCGCACTTCGGATACAGCCCGCTTCTTGCTTTTTTCCGCCGACCGGCCCGTGGTCGATGTTTCCGGCAAGGCGTTGAACATTTTCCACGGACAGGCCCTGGCGGAAGAGTTCGCGGCGACCATTGAAGAAACGGTGCTTCTTGGCTTTCGTCCACAAACGGAGGCTCCGGTTTTCTCCGTCCAGATATTGGCGGCCGAAGAAGAGATTGAAAGAAACGGCGCATTCAAGCTTATCGACATCCGCTCGCTCGCCATTCAGGGCGCGCTCCCGCCGGAGGATCTCGGCATCCTCGCTCAGGCCCGCGCGCTCGGCCACTGGCACATGACGCATGGCTTCTGCTCGCGTTGCGGCGAAAAGAGCGTCATGACGCAGGGCGGATACCGCCGCGACTGTCCGAACTGTGGCGGGCTGCATTTCCCGCGCACCGACCCCGTCGCGATCATGCTGATCGCCGATGGCGACGAATGCCTGCTCGGCCGCCCGCCGCGCCTGGCCGAAGGCGTTTATTCCACGCTCGCGGGCTTCATCGAGCCCGGAGAGACGGTGGAGGATGCCGTCCGGCGCGAGGTCTTCGAAGAGTCCGGCATCAAGGTCGGCAAGGTTGCCTATCGCGCAAGCCAGCCCTGGCCGTTCCCCGCTTCGCTCATGATCGGCTGCAGCGGCGAAGCGCTTTCGCGCGACATCGTCATGGACGAAACGGAACTGGAAGACTGCCGCTGGTTTTCCCGTGACGAAGTCCGTCGGATGATGGCGGGCGAGCACGACGAAGGCAAGATTATCCCTCCGGGCATTTCCATCGCCCATTGGCTGATCCGGGAGTGGGTGGAAGGCAACGATTGATGCGCGATTGCACCTATCTCACGCATCCTGAAGTTCTCGTCGCACCCGAAATTCCCGTCCCCGACTGGTCTCTTTCGCCAAAGGGGCGCGAGCGTGCGTTCGCCTTCCTCCGCCAGCCCTTTCTGCGTTCCGTGCGCCATATCTTTTCAAGCGCGGAGAAAAAGGCGCTGGAGACGGCGGCAATTATTGTTCAGCACCTGAATGTCGAAGTGGTCACTGATGCGGATATGCATGAGAACGACCGCAGTTCGACAGGCTTTCTGCCGCCGGAGGAATTCGAGAAGATGGCGGATGCTTTTTTTGCTTCGCCGGAAGAAAGCGTCGGCGGATGGGAACCGGCGCTCCTTGCACAGCAGCGTATCGTCACCCGCGTTACCAGCGCGATCGATTCGCTTCGCACGGACGGCGCGGCGCTGTTCGTCGGCCATGGCGCCGTGGGAACATTGCTGAAGTGCCATCTTATGTCTCTACCGATAGACCGCGCTCAAGATCAGCCGGCTGGCGGCGGACATTTCTTTCGTTTCAGCTCGACCTGGCTGACTGCTCGCCAAGCGCATCCGCTGCCCTGGCGGCGCATGGAAATTCCGGAAGCTTAGCTCGAAACTCTTGTGTCGCGCGTCGCCGCCTCTTACCTCCGGGCGTGAAACAGAACCTTCAAGGACACCCCACAGCCGATGATCGCCGCCGCCATTCGCGCCATGAGCCAGGTTTTCCAGCCCGCGTTCCGGGCGATCTTGTGGAAGTCGCTGGGTTTCACGCTTGCGGCGCTCTTCCTCATCTGGATCGCGCTGAACGGGCTGGTCGCAGGCTTCGTCGACCTGCCCTACCCCTGGCTCGACACCGCTCTGTCGATTCTCACCGGCGTCGGCGCCTTCATCGGCCTCGGCTTTCTGATAGCCCCCGTCACGGCGATGTTCGCCGCCTTCTTTCAGGACGATGTCGCCTTGATCGTCGAACGCGAGGATTACCCCGCCGACGGGCCGGGCCGCGCCATGCCGCTGCCCGAAAGCATCTGGCTTACGGTGAAATTCACCGGCATCGTCATTCTGGCCAATATATTCGCGTTGATGCTGCTGCTTGTACCGGGCATCAACCTCGTCGCCTTCTTCCTCGTGAACGGCTATCTGCTGGGTAGGGAATTCTTCGAATTCGCGGCAATGCGCTTCATGCCGCAGGCAGACGCGAAGTCTCTGAGAAAGGCGCACGGCGGCACGGTTTTCCTGGCCGGCCTCGTGATCGCAGGCGTGCTGGCCGTGCCGATCCTCAACCTCGTGACGCCGATCTTCGCCACCATCCTGATGGTGCATCTTTACAAACGGTTGGCGCGACGCCAGGCGGCGGCAAGGGCATATTGAAATGGGTCGATTTCTGATCGCGAAAGCAAATCCGCGTTCGCGGGATGCGTTTTGGGATCAGCGATCGCATAGATCGCCGGCCCGGCATCAGGATTTCAGCTTGTGCGTGTTCCGCGTCCAGTAAAATGCGAGGCCGATAACGATCGCCACGGCAATGATCGGCCACACAAAGGCGAAAACATCCAAACTTGTCATCGACCCAAGCCTCTTAATACCTGTCTGGCGGAATAGTGTAAGCCCATACCCAGGAACAAGAATAGCACGCAGGTCAGGGCAATTCGACCAACCTCGGGAATATCGAGAACCGCAGGCCCGTTGACTGCCGCCAAAAACGGCGCCACCACACCGGTTATAATCATGCCCGCTGCAAGCATGTTCAGCCAGTTGGCTGTCAGTCTGATTAATTCGTCGCGCAAGTCAGGGCCAAGCCATCTTTAAAATAATTCTTTCATCAGCAAAAACAATCTAAAGGCGCGAAATATAAAACACAACCATTGATCGGAATTGGTCTTTCGACGGCTCTGCTTGAGCCGCCGAAAGCGAAAAGCACCCCTGACCCCATGAAAGTCCAAGATTTCGGAACATCAAGCTTTTCTGATCCAAGGTGAAACCCCGGCAAGCCATGGCCGGCAGTCACCGCCTGTCTCAGAGAATGCTCTGTCCGGTCTTCGCCCAGTCGGCGAGGAAGGCTTCAAGTCCCTTGTCCGTCAGCGGGTGCTTGGCAAGGCCCTTGAGAACCGACGGCGGCACCGTCGCGACATCCGCGCCGACAAGCGCGCAATCCTTCACGTGATTGGCGTTGCGGATCGAAGCGGCAAGGATTTCCGTCTCGAAGCCGTAGTTGTCGTAGATCACGCGGATTTCGCGGATGAGCTCCAGCCCGTCGAGGTGGATGTCGTCGAGGCGGCCGATGAAGGGCGAAATGAAGCTTGCTCCCGCCTTGGCGGCCAGCAGCGCCTGGTTGGCGGAGAAACAGAGCGTCACATTCACCATCTGCCCGTTGTCGGAGAGGGTGCGGCAAGCCTTCAGGCCGTCCAGCGTGAGCGGCACCTTGATGGCGATATTGTCGGCGATTTTGCCGAGCACTTCGGCCTCCGCCATCATGTCCTTGAATTCGGTCGCCGTAACTTCCGCCGAGACCGGACCTTCGACGATCCCGCAAATCTCGGCGATAACCTCCTTCATCGGGCGTCCCGCTTTCATGATGAGCGAGGGGTTGGTGGTCACGCCGTCAAGCAGGCCGATATCGGCCAGTTCCTTGATTTCGGCGGTATCGGCGGTATCGACGAAGAATTTCATGTGACACGGGCTCCATATCTCGAGCGTCAATCGGGCCATCGCGGCGGATTTCGGCAAATCTTACTGCGGGAAAGCGGCTGGAGTTTGCCTCCGGTGTTCTCTTGGTCCGAATTCGCCGTCTCTTTAACGTAGGATAACGACAAGGAACACCCCTGATTCGCCGGGCGGATGCGATTCGCCGGCAAAACACCGCAGTTTTTCAAGGTTCGCCGCACCCGTGTTGTTCGATGACGAAGCCCTGGATGGTTCCCTGCCCGTGACGGTGAGCGTGCTCGTACCCGTCGCCGTGGACGAGGCATACAGCTACCGGGTTCCAGCGGGCATGCGCGTGTGCCCCGGCTCGATCGTCCGCGTGCCGCTCGGCCCACGCGAAGTGATCGGCGTCGTGCGCGATATCGAGGAAGGCGCGACTGTCGCGCGCGGCAGGCTGAAGGACATTCTGCACGTCTATGACGATGTCCCGCCGCTGAAAGCCGATCTGATGCTGTTTCTCGACTGGGTGGCGAACTGGACCCTTTCCCCGCCCGGCATGGTCGCGCGCATGGTGCTGCGGTCCGAAGAAGCGCTTGAGCCCGAGGCCCCGCTGCCGGGCGTGCGCAAGGTCGAAGGTGCGGAGATCGAGCGCATAACGAAGGCTCGCGCCCGCGTTCTCGAATTCGTTGAAGACGGTTTCGCCTGGACGAAAAGCGGCCTTGCGGGGGCTGCCGGTGTCAGCCCCTCCGTGGTGGACGGCCTGATCTCCCACGGTGTGCTGGAGGTTGTCTCCATGCCGGCGAGCCCTCCGCCGCCGGCACCCGAACCGGACCGGGAAGGGCCATCACTCACGCCGGCTCAGGAAGCCGCGGTCGACAGCCTTCGCGCTGCCATCGGCAAGGGCTTTTCGGTTTTCCTGATCGACGGCGTGACAGGCTCGGGCAAGACAGAGGTTTACTTCGAAGCCGTTGCCGAGGCGATCCGCCAGGGCAGGCAGGTGCTCCTGCTCCTTCCCGAGATTTCGCTGACCAGCCAGTTTCTCGACCGTTTCGAGACCCGATTCGGCGCGCGCCCCGCCGAATGGCATTCCGACGTTCCACCCAAGAAACGCGCCCGCGTCTGGCGCGGCGCGGCAAGCGGCGACGTAAAGGTCGTGGTCGGTGCACGCTCCGCCCTCTTCCTTCCCTTCATGGATCTTGGCCTGATCGTCGTCGACGAGGAGCACGACACAGCCTACAAGCAGGAGGACAGGGTTTCCTATAACGCCCGCGACATGGCGGTGGTCAGGGGAAAGATCAGCGGCTTCACCGTAGCGCTCGCCTCCGCCACGCCGTCCGTCGAAAGCCAGGTGAATGCGCTTCAGGGCCGCTACACGCGGCTGGAACTTCCCGAACGGGCATCGGGCGCGGCCCTTCCCGATATCATCCCGATCGACATGCGCACCGAAGGGCCGGAGCGCGGGCGCTGGCTTGCGCCGAAGCTGGTCGAAGCTCTGGCCGAAACCGTTTCCGACGGTGCCCAGGCGCTTTTGTTCCTGAACCGACGCGGCTATGCGCCCTTGACGCTCTGCCGGACCTGCGGTCACCGCTTCCAATGCCCCAATTGCTCGACGTGGCTCGTCGAGCACCGCTTCCGTGGAAGGCTGCAATGCCACCACTGCGGCTACAGCGAGCCGGTGCCCAATGCTTGCCCGAGCTGCGGCAATGCCGATACGCTGGTCGCCTGCGGGCCGGGGGTGGAGCGGATCGCCGAGGAAATCGCCGATATCCTGCCCGATGCCCACACATTGGTGCTTTCCTCCGATCTTCCGGGAGGCCCGGACAGGCTCAAACGCGAGATGAAGGTGATCGCCGAGGGCGGGGCCGATATCGTCATCGGCACCCAACTCGTCGCCAAGGGCCACAATTTTCCGCTCATGCGCCTTGTCGGCGTGGTGGATGCGGATTTGGGGCTGGCGCATGGCGACCCGCGCGCGGGCGAGCGCACGTTCCAGATCATTTCGCAGGTGACGGGCCGGGCGGGGCGCATCGCGGGCCAGGGTCGCGGCTTCTTGCAGACCTACGCGCCGGAGCATCCGGTCATCGAGGCGCTTCTGGCAAACGACCGCGATGCCTTCTACAAGAGCGAGATCGAGGCGCGGCGCGCTTCCGGCCTGCCGCCGTTCGGCCGCCTTGCCGCGTTGATCTTTTCCGGCGCGGACAGGAACCAGACGGCTGATTTCGCAAGAGCCGTGGTGCGCGCCGCCCCGCACGATCAATCCGTAACGCTGCTTGGCCCGGCGGAAGCCGCGCTTTCCCTGGTGCGCGGCCGGCATCGGTTCCGTGCCCTCGTCATGGCGCCGCGCGCCTTCGACCTTCAGGCCTATCTCAGACAATGGTTGAAAGTGGCGCCAAAGCCCAGGGCGTCGCTCAGGCTCCAGGTCGACGTCGACCCGCAAAGCTTTTTGTGAGCCCCATCCACGCTTTTTCTTGAGTTCGCCAGCCGTTTTGCGGCCCGCCGCTCTTGCCGGGCGCAAGGAAAAGCCATAAGGATCATCCGCGGTGGCGGCGAAAGCTGGCATTTGCGGGCATTTCCGGGCCGTCAGGCGCTGTTGCGCAGGGAGAAAGCCTGTGCTATGCGGAGCGCGGCTTCGGGGGATCGGACTTGGCTTTCGGCCCTCAAATCCACCAATTACGACCAATTTTCAAAGCCTTGCTGACAGCTCAGCTGAAAGCTCCGGCACCAACCTGCGTCAGAGAGCACGGAACCTGTGACTGACAACGTATCTCTCATCTCAGGCGTGGCCTTACGATACGCTACGGCGCTCCTGGAGCTTGCCGAAGACCAGAAGGCCGTCGACGCCGTCGAGAAGGACCTCGACGGCTTCGAAAAGCTTCTGGGCGAAAGCGCCGATCTTCGCCGTCTCGTTCAGAGCCCCGTTTTCTCCGCCGACGAGCAGCTCAAGGCTCTCTCCGCCATTCTCGACAAGGCAGGCCTCAAGGGTCTTGCGGCAAATTTCCTGAAGCTTGCCGCCAAGAACCGCCGCCTTTTCGCCGTGCCTGGCATGATTTCGGCGTTTCGCGCCGTCCTTGCCGCGAAGCGCGGAGAAACCACCGCGGACGTTACGTCCGCAGCCCCCCTTTCCGACGACCAGGTGGAAGCGCTGAAGAAAGCGCTCCATGCGTCGACCGGAAAGACCATAAAGATTTCCGCGAAGGTCGATCCTGAATTGATCGGCGGCCTGATCGTCAAGGTCGGCAGCCGCATGATCGACACTTCGCTGAAGACCAAACTCAACTCCCTCAAATTCGCGATGAAAGAGGTCGGCTGATGGATATTCGGGCCGCGGAAATCTCCGCCATCCTCAAGGAGCAGATCAAGAATTTCGGCCAGGAGGCCGAAGTTTCCGAGGTCGGCCAGGTTCTGTCCGTGGGTGATGGTATCGCCCGCGTCTACGGGCTGGACAAGGTCCAGGCCGGTGAAATGGTCGAGTTCCCTGGTGGCATCAAGGGCATGGCCCTCAACCTGGAAAGCGACAACGTCGGCGTCGTGATCTTCGGCTCCGACCGTGACATCAAGGAAGGCGACACGGTCAAGCGGACCGGCGCCATCGTGGAAGTCCCGGTCGGCAAGGGCCTTCTCGGCCGCGTCGTCGATCCGCTCGGCAACCCGCTCGACGGCAAGGGCCCGATCGAGGCGACCGAACGCCGCCGCGTGGACGTGAAGGCGCCGGGCATCTTGCCGCGCAAGTCGGTGCACGAGCCGATGTCGACAGGCCTAAAGGCCATCGACGCGCTTATCCCGATCGGACGCGGCCAGCGCGAGCTCGTCATTGGCGACCGCCAGACCGGCAAGACCGCGATCCTGCTCGACAGCTTCCTGAACCAGAAGCCGCTCAACCAGAGCGACGACGAGCACCAGAAGCTTTACTGCGTTTATGTCGCCGTCGGCCAGAAGCGTTCCACCGTCGCCCAGTTCGTGAAGGTGCTGGAAGACAACGGCGCGCTCGAATATTCGGTGGTTGTCGCCGCCACGGCATCCGACCCGGCGCCGCTTCAGTTCCTGGCGCCGTTCTCCGGCACGGCCATGGGCGAATTCTTCCGCGACAACGGAATGCACGCGGTGATCGGCTACGACGATCTGTCCAAGCAGGCCGTCGCTTATCGTCAGATGTCCCTGCTGCTTCGCCGCCCGCCGGGACGTGAAGCTTACCCGGGCGACGTCTTCTACCTGCACTCCCGTCTGCTTGAGCGCGCCGCCAAGCTCAACGAGAATCACGGCAGTGGATCTCTGACCGCGCTCCCCGTCATCGAGACGCAGGGCAACGACGTGTCGGCCTTCATTCCGACGAACGTGATCTCCATCACCGACGGCCAGATCTTCCTCGAGACGGATCTGTTCTACCAGGGTGTCCGCCCGGCCGTGAACGTCGGCCTGTCGGTGTCGCGCGTGGGCTCCTCGGCCCAGATCAAGGCGATGAAGCAGGTTGCCGGCAAGATCAAGGGCGAGCTGGCGCAGTACCGAGAAATGGCGGCCTTCGCGCAGTTCGGTTCCGATCTCGACGCCACGACGCAGCGCCTGCTCAACCGCGGCGCCCGCCTGACCGAGCTTCTCAAGCAGCCGCAGTTCTCTCCGCTCAAGACGGAAGAACAGGTCGCGGTCATCTACGCCGGCGTGAACGGCTACCTCGACAAGCTGCCGGTCGACAAGGTTCGCGAATTCGAGGAAGGCCTGCTTTTGAACCTGCGTGCCGAGCACAAGGATCTGCTCGACGCGATCTGGGAGAAGAAGGCCCTCGACGACGAGCTTGAAGGCAAGCTCAAGTCGGCGGTCGAGGCATACGCCAAGAACTTCGCCTGAACGGCTGACCGGACGAAGGAGTAGGGGCGGCAATGGCCAGCCTTAAGGACCTCAGAAACCGCATCGCCTCGGTGAAGGCGACGCAGAAAATCACCAAGGCCATGCAGATGGTGGCCGCGGCGAAGCTGCGTCGCGCCCAGGAGGCCGCCGAAGCCGCTCGCCCCTATGCCGAGCGCATGGAAACGGTGCTGGCCAATCTCGCGGTCGCCTATGAGGGCCGCGAGGATGCGCCGGCCCTCCTGAAGGGCACGGGCGGCGATCAGATACATCTGCTTGTCGTCGCCACCGCCGAGCGCGGCCTTTGCGGCGCATTCAACACGTCGATCGCCAAGCTTGCGCGCGACCATGCCCGCAGGCTCATCGCCGACGGCAAGACGGTGAAGATCCTGTGCGTCGGCAAAAAGGGCTATGACGTCCTGAAGCGCGAACTGTCGCAGAACATCATCGACACTGTCGAACTCAGAAGCGTGAAGCAGATCGGCTTCAAGCACGCCCATGAGATCGGCGCGCGCGTGCTCAAGATGTTCGACGACGGCGAGTTCGACGTCTGCACCCTGTTCTATTCGCGCTTCAAGTCGGTGATCAGCCAGGTCCCGACCGAGCAGCAGCTCATTCCCGCCGTGTTCGAAAAGGACGAGGCCGCCGAAAGCGTCGTCTACGAATACGAGCCGGGCGAGGATGAAATCCTCTCCGATCTGCTGCCGCGCAACATCTCCGTCCAGATCTTCCGCGCGTTGCTTGAAAACGTCGCGGGCGAGATGGGCGCGAAGATGACGGCGATGGACAACGCCACGCGCAACGCCGGCGAGATGATCGACAAGCTGACGATCACCTACAACCGCCAGCGCCAGGCGCAGATCACCAAGGAACTCATCGAAATCATCTCGGGCGCCGAAGCGCTCTGACCGGATCGACACGAGGATTGAAGAGATGGCTGACAAGACAGTCGGACGGATCACCCAGGTCATCGGCGCCGTTGTCGACGTTCAGTTCGACGACCATCTGCCGGCGATCCTGAACGCATTGGAAGTTGACAACCAGGGCACGCGCCTCGTTCTCGAGGTGGCTCAGCACCTCGGCGAGAACACGGTACGCACCATCGCCATGGACGGCACGGAAGGTCTCGTGCGCGGCCAGGAGGCAAAGGATACCGGCGAACCGATCGCCGTGCCGGTGGGCGACGGCCTGCTCGGCCGCATCATGAACGTCATCGGCGAGCCGGTGGACGAAGCCGGCCCGATCGCGCATGACACCAGGCGCGCCATCCACCAGGACGCGCCGGAGTTCATCGAACAGTCGACCGAGGCGGAAATCCTCGTCACCGGCATCAAGGTCGTGGACCTGCTGGCGCCTTACGCCAAGGGCGGCAAGATCGGCCTGTTCGGCGGTGCCGGCGTCGGCAAGACCGTTCTGATCATGGAGCTCATCAACAACGTCGCCAAGGCGCACGGCGGTTACTCCGTCTTTGCCGGCGTCGGCGAGCGTACCCGTGAGGGCAACGACCTTTACTGGGAAATGATCGAATCCGGCGTGAACAAGGAAGGCGGCGGCGAAGGCTCCAAGGCCGCGCTTGTCTACGGCCAGATGAACGAGCCTCCCGGAGCTCGCGCCCGCGTCGCCCTCACCGGCCTGACGGTCGCCGAGCACTTCCGCGACCAGGGCCAGGACGTGCTGTTCTTCGTGGACAACATCTTCCGCTTCACCCAGGCGGGTTCGGAAGTGTCGGCCCTTCTCGGCCGCATCCCCTCCGCCGTGGGTTATCAGCCGACGCTTGCCACCGACATGGGCGGCATGCAGGAGCGCATCACCACGACGACCAAGGGCTCGATCACGTCCGTGCAGGCCGTTTACGTTCCTGCCGACGACCTGACCGACCCGGCCCCGGCCTCCACCTTCGCCCACCTGGACGCGACGACGGTGCTGAGCCGCTCGATCGCCGAAAAGGGCATCTACCCGGCCGTGGATCCGCTCGACTCCACCTCGCGCATGCTCGACCCGCGCATCATCGGTGACGAGCATTACGAGACGGCCCGCCGCGTGCAGGAGACGCTGCAGCGCTACAAGGCGCTTCAGGACATCATCGCGATCCTGGGCATGGACGAGCTTTCCGAAGAAGACAAGCTCACCGTCGCCCGCGCCCGCAAGGTGGAGCGCTTCCTGTCGCAGCCGTTCTTCGTGGCCGAGGTCTTCACCGGTTCGCCGGGCAAGCTCGTCGACCTGGAAGACACCATCAAGGGCTTCAAGGGCCTTGTGAACGGCGAATACGACCACCTTCCGGAAGCCGCATTCTACATGGTCGGCACCATGGAAGAAGCGGTCGAGAAGGCACAGCGGCTCGCCGCTGAGGCCGCGTAACACAAGACGGGACGAGACAGGCCGATGGCGGAAGCATTTAATTTCGAGCTCGTCGCGCCGGAGCGCCTTCTCGTGTCGGACGAGGCGATCGAGGTCGTCGTGCCCGGCACCGAAGGTCAGTTCGGCGTCATGAAGGGGCATGCGCCCCTCATGTCGACGATCCGGCCGGGCATCCTCAAGGTCCGGCGTCCGAACGGCAACGTGGACGAATATTTCGTACGCGGCGGTTTCGCGGAAGCCGGCGCCGAGGCACTGACGGTTCTGGCCGAACAGGCGATCCCCGTTAAGGATCTGAACGCGGAGGATATCCGTTCCCAGATCCAGGACGCCGAGGAAGACGTGAAGGACGCAAAGAACGACGAAGCGAAGCAGGCCGCGGAAACGCTGCTTTCCCAGCTTCGCGAGGTTGAGACGGCCCTTAAGGCTTCCTGACCCGCTCGTTATTCTTCATCACGGAACATGAAACGCCCGGTCATCTGGCCGGGCGTTTTTTATCGCCTGCCGACTTCCTCAAACAAAAACCCCGGCCGATGAACCGGGGTTTCGTAAAAGTCCGCGAGTTGCCTCGCAATATATTTCTGCCTCAGGCGGCGATCCGGCGCTGCTGGCTCACCTGCGGGTTCTCCCGCTGGCGGCGGCGCTCTTCCGGCGAAATATAGACCATCGCGTGGTGTTCGGCGCAGTAGGAAATACCGGCCTCGACGCGGTTCTGGCAGGGGAAGTAATAATCTCCGCCCGTGCCCTCGGCCCATTTGCACTGGCCGGCGCGCGGCAGTCTCTGTACGGTCATGATCTCAAATCCTTCTTGTCCGGCGTCGCGGACCGGAAGCCCGATCGCGCCAGCGGGTGGTTTTTGGAATTTTTCCATAAAAAGACCCGACCGGCCGGTTGACCGACCGCGGGTCTCATTATCATCGAAATGTTATATACGCATTGTGGCGTTATTCCGCAACCGCAGTGCACAAATTAAGCTATGCAAATGCTGCAATGCAGAAATGTGCGTTAACACCCAGTTTCGCAGGTGGCGGCACACGCCGAGGCTGCTCTCCGGCCTTGCGCTGCCGCATGGATTTTGAGGGTCTCCGGGTTGCTCGCCGCGCCTTACGCTCCACCCTTATGGCCTGTAGCACCAGCAAACCCGAGGGAGATGCCGATATCCCCTACATCAAAAGCAGACCCTACGCCGGCGGTTCGATACCCGAAAACTACGAGCGCTTTCTCGTGCCGCTCCTGTTCAGTCCATATGCGGCGGACCTCGCCCAAAGAGTGGACGTGCCCGAAGATGGCACGGTGCTTGAAACGGCATGCGGCACCGGCGCTGCGACGCGCTGGTTGGCGGCTCATCTCCCGGAAGATACTTCCATTATCTCGACGGACATTGCCTCGGCAATGGTCGAGGAGGCGAGAAAGAACCTTGGTGACTATTCGGGAATCGACTACGCCGAAGCTGACGCGACCAAGCTGCCTTATCCGGATAATTCCTTTGATGCCGTGGTCTGCCAGTTCAGCGTGATGCTTTTCCCGGACAAACCCGCAGGCATGCGCGAAGCCGCGCGCGTCCTCAAGCCGGGTGGCAAATTCGTGTTCAATATCTGGGACCGCCTCGAGCGTAATGGCTTTTCACATGCGGTTCACGAAGCGGTTGCGGAAATATTTCCGCAGGACCCGCCCCACTTTCTGGAAACGCCCTACGCCTATCACGATCTGAGCGTCGTTGCGGACGCATTGCAGGGTGCAGGTTTCCGGCAGATCGATATCACTGTTCTGCCAAAGACAAGTTCCGCGAGCGATGCCGCTCAGGTTGCCATGGGGCTTGTCGCCGGCTCGCCGCTGGCCAACGAAGTTGATGACCGGGAAACGCCATCGCTGGAAGAGGTGACCTGGCAGGTGCGTGATGCGCTGGTTCAGCGGTTCGGTGCAGGCAGCATCAGTGCGCCTATGCAGGCCTTTCAGATCGTCGCCCAGATGCCGGCCTGAGCGCGATTGTGCAGCTTACGCTTCCTTCTCCTCGCGCAGGTTCGTCACCACGCGGCGGTTTTGCGCCTTGCATTCGATGTCGTCGCAATCGCGCACGAGCCGCTCCGTGCCATAGCCCTTGGCCCACAGGCGATCCGGCGAGACGCCTTTCGAGACCAGATAGGCCATCACGGCATCCGCCCGTTTTTGGGACAGGGAGATATTCGCCGCGTCGCCACCCGGATCGTCGGCGAAGCCCTGGACCTTTGCGTACCAGTTCGGGTTGGCTTTCAGGAATTCGGCCTGCTTGTCGAGCGTCATCTTCGCCGTGTCGTCAAGCGTGGCGGACCCTTGCGTGAAATAGGCGCGCCGTCCCACGTTGACGATAAAGTCCTGCTCGCTGCCTGCGGAGATCTTTTCAAAGCCCGCCGCCGGTGCGTTGGTCACATCCGGCGTGGAAGCCGCTTCCATCGTGTTGCAGCCGGAAAGGGCGAGCGCCGCCATCAAAACCGCAATCGGAACGCCGAGGGCAGCGCGGCGAAGGGTCGGTATCGTCACGGGAATCTCCTTGGGCGTTCTTGAACGGTCGCGGTCAGCCGTCGCTCGCGGTGCTGTCGGCGCCCAGGTGTTCGAGCACCAGAACCCGCGTGCCGATGGGGCAGCGCTGGTAGAGGTCGATCACGTCTTCGGGGAACATGCGGATGCAGCCGGAGGAAACGTCGTTGCCGATGCTCCAGGGCTCCAGCGTGCCGTGCAGGCGGTAGCCGAGGTCCGAACCGCTGCGGTAGAGGTACATCGCGCGCGGGCCCAACGGGTTGTTCGGCGCGCCGCCCTTCACGAGCTTCGGCAGGTCCGGCTGACGCTCCAGCATTTCGGGAGGCGGCACCCATCGCGGCCAGAGCGACTTGCGGTCGATGCGAGCGCGCCCGTACCACTTGAAGCCTTCGCGCCCGACGCCAACACCGTATCGGAGCGCGGTGTTGTTTTCCCAGATCCAGTAGAGAAAATGGTTGCGCGTATCGACAACGACGGTGCCCGGCGGCTCCTGCGAGAAATATTTCACCATCTGCCGGCGCCAGTGAGGCTTGATCACCGAGAAGTTCGTCGTGCGGTAGGAAAAGCCGTTGTCCTCGGCGGCCCCGGTGAACCATTTGGAAGCGACGTCGCCGCTTGCCGGGGTAATTGCGGGGAGCGAGAAGAGCGATGCTGCGGCGAGCGCCCCCGCCCCCTTCGTCAAGGCCCTGCGGGTGAGATCCATGCCCGTTGTCCCTCCCGAAAAAATAAAGCGGCCCCCCAGCCGCCTGTGAATATTACTAACCAAAATTTCCGTAGGGTCAATATGACTGAGGTGGAATGGCCACTACTGTTGCCACAATGCTACAGATCTCGGCCCGGCGCGGCAGATCCTCCTGCTGCAGCAAGGGCTTCCGGCGTATCGACGTCAAGCCGCGCCGCCTCGCCGATCTCCACCTCGGCCACCTGGTCGGCATGGCGCGCGATCAGGTGGCGCGCGCCGATATCGCCTTCAAGACGCAACAGGTCGGGGAAATAGCGGCGGTCCCAAAGCACCGGGTTTCCGCGCTTTCCGGCCACTGTGGGCACGACGATCGTCTTGCCGTTGCCGGGGTCGTAGGCGGCGATGATCAGGTCGATCATATCCTCCGTGAGGCCCGGCATGTCCGACAGAAGCACAAGTGCCGCATCCGCATCCGATGGCACGGCGCGAATGCCGCAGCGGATCGTACTGGCGATCCCTTCGCCGTAGTCCGGGTTGTGCGTGAAGGTGACATCCAGGCCGGAGAGCGCCCTCTCGACATCCTCATGCATATGGCCCGTAACGACGGTGACGCCCGACAGCCCGCTTGCCAGCGCGGTCTCGGTCGCGATGCGCACCAGCGGCTTGCCGCCGATCTCGGCCAGAAGCTTGTTTACCGCGCCCATGCGGCGCGAGCGGCCGCCGGCAAGCTGCACACCCGCCACTTTTCGCTTGCGCTGAACCGTCTCCCGCTTTTTCTCGCGCGGTTGCGGGCGCGTTCCGATTTCCATCAGAAGTCCGCCGACGCCCAGCCCGGTAATGTCATGAACTGTTACCGGCAGGTCGGCGATCAGCCGGTTCAGCACCCAGTCGAAGCCGTTTTCCTTGGGGCTCCGGGCGCAGCCCGGCGCGCCGATCACCGGGATGCCGTCAAGGTCGGCCAGGAGCAGCAGGTTCCCCGGATCGACCGGCATTCCGAAATGGATCACCTCGCCGCCCGCCGAATCGATCGCGGAGGGGATGACATCGAGCCGGTCGACGATCGCCGATGCGCCGAAGGCGATGATCATCTCAGCGCCCATGTCGCGAAACTGCAGCATGGCCATGGCAACCGCCGCCGCCTCATGCTCCACACGCAACTCGGAGATGATTTCGGAGCCGGAAGCCGCAAGCCGCTCCTCGGTGATGCGCCGCGTCTTGTCCATGACGGATGGCTTCAGGTGCTCCAGTTCGGTAGCGACAAGGCCGACGCGCCGCGCCCTGTAAGGTGCGATCATGACGGCATCCAGCACCGTCGTCTCCGCCTCTTCCACCAGCTTTTCGGCAACGGCGAAGGGGATGATCTTGGCCGTCGCCACCATCCGCCCCTTGTCGACGGAGGTGAAATTCTCAAGCGTCGCGAAGGTGATCGCCGGGTCGATCCGGTTGACCGCATCGACCGACGCCTTGTCGACGGTGAAAACACCGGCTTCGCGCGCGAACAGGTTCACCCTGCCCGTGAACGCCGGATCGCGGCGGATGTTTCCGCCGTCGGCGGCGCGTGCCAGCCGGTCGGCGGCGGCATCCTCGTGCAGGTCTCCCGCGTCGAGTTTCGCGACGACGATCTCGCGAATTCCCGCAGAGGCTATTAACGCAATATCTTCCGCCGAAAGCCTGCGCCCCTTCTTCAGTGCCCGTCCGTCAAGCTTGAGCGAATGCGCAAGCAGCGCTCCTTCAGCGTCCTTGACAGGCAGGGGAGCGAACTTCATCAGCCGCCCTCCGGGCCTTTTCTCAGTGCCTTGATGACCGAGCCGAGCACGGCGACGGCAATTTCCGCCGGCGAGGCCGCGCCGATATCGAGGCCGATCGGCGCGTCGATCCGTGAAAGCGCTTCGTCTGAAACGCCCGCCTCCTTCAGCCGGTCGAGACGCTTGCCGTGCGTCTTGCGGCTGCCCAGCGCACCAACGTAGAAGCACCCCGCTTCAAGCGCCGTCTTTAGCGGAAAATCGTCGATCTTGGGGTCGTGCGTTACCGCCACGAGCGCCGTGAAGGCATCGAGCGGCACGTCCTTCAGCGCATCCTCCGGCCAATCGGCCTTCAGAAAGCGTTCGGGGAAGCGGTCGGGCGTGGCGAACGCCGTTCGCGGATCGATCACCGTGACGTCGAAACCGGCGATTTCCGCCATCGGCACCAGAGCCTGCGATATATGCACGGCCCCTATGATGACGAGCCTGCGCGGGGGAACGGAAACGGTCAGGAAAAGCTCACGTCCGTCTTCCGTCTCGACCATCCCCGACTTGCCGGAGCGAAATCGTTTTGCCAGTTCATCGGCCAGCGGATCGCCGGACAGGCTGTCGGCGTGGCGCACAAGCCGCTGTTTACCGCTTGCGGTATCCGTGATGAGGATCGCAGCGCGGCGGTTCGCCCGTTCCTCGTTCAGCTCCTGCAGAAGTTTGAAATCCATTGCTCACGCCACCGGTTCGACGAAAACGCGGATCCGCCCGCCGCAGGAAAGCCCGACCCGCCATGCGGTCTCATCGGCAACGCCGAATTCCAGCATCGTCGGCTTGCCGGTTTCCAATACCTCCAGCGCCTCGGCGACGACGGCGCCTTCCACGCAGCCGCCTGAGACGGAGCCTTCGAAATCGCCCTCCTGGTCGATGACAAGATGCGACCCGACGGGGCGCGGCGCGGAGCCCCAGGTCTCGACGACGGTCGCAAGCGCCACCTTGCGCCCGGCCTTCGTCCAGTCTTCTGCGATCTTGAGCGGGTCGAGCGTATCGCGGCTCACGGTTTCGGCCATCGGCTTTCTCCTTCACGAACATGCAGAATATATGGTCGGGGCCACTCGCGCGACAGGGAGGAAAAGCGATTTTCGCTCAATTGGATGCCAGCCGATAGGACTTCGCGGGCGCGTCATCCGCCATGGTTTCCCCGGCAAAGCGCAAGCCGATCTTTTCCGCGACCTTGATCGAGGCTGCGTTTTGCGGGTGGATATCGGCAACGACGGCGGAAACCTTCAGCGTTTCGAAGGCATGCCGCAGCACCGGCAGGGCCGCTTCCGGCGCCATACCCCGCCCCCAGCATTCACGTTTGAGACGCCAGCCGATTTCCGCCGCGTTTTCCTCTCCTTCGACGGGCAACAGAAGTATCCAGCCGAGAAAGTTGGCCCCTTCTGCGGCATTCCTGTCCAGGATCGTCCAGTAGCCCATGCCGGGCGGATAGGGATGGGACATGCGTTCCAGCACGAATGCGCGGTGTGCGTCCGGTTCGCCCCAGGGTCCGGCCACGAAACGGGTCACCAGCGGGTCGCGATCCATGGCAAGGCAGTCTTCAAGATCGGCAATGCGCCTTGGGCGCAGGAAAAGCCTTGTCGTCAGGAATTCGGTCAAATGTGTCTTTCCGGAATTCGCCAGGAGGGGACGATTATGAGCGAATACACTGAAAAATCGCGCAAAAAGCAACGGCCCCGGAAGGATGTCCGGGGCCGCCTTCTAAAATTGGAAACCCTCAGGCTTTACTCGGCCGCCGCCTTGAAACCGGGCGCGGCATCGAGCACGCTTGCGTCCACATGCGCTTCGAAGATCGCGAAGTTCTTCACGAACATGTCGACGAGGCGTGCCGCCTGCCGGTCGTAGGCCGCCTTGTCGGCCCAGGTCGAGCGCGGATCGAGGATCGCGCCATCGACGCCCGGCACGGAGATCGGAACGGCGAAGCCGAAATTCGGGTCCGTTCGGAATGCCGCTTCGTTGAGCGACCCGTCGAGCGCCGACGTCAGCAGAGCGCGCGTCGCCTTGATCGGCATGCGATGGCCGGTGCCGAAGGCCCCGCCCGTCCAGCCCGTGTTGACGAGCCAGCAGTCGACGCCATGCTCGGCGATGAGGTCGCGCAAGAGGTTGCCGTATTCGGAAGGATGGCGCGGCATGAAGGGGGCGCCGAAGCAGGTGGAGAAGGTCGCCTGCGGCTCGGTCACGCCCTTTTCGGTGCCCGCCACCTTGGCCGTGTAGCCGGACAGGAAGTGGTACATCGCCTGGGCCGGCGTCAGCCTGGCGATCGGCGGCATCACGCCGAAGGCATCCGCCGTCAGCATGATGATGTTCTTCGGCTGCGGGGCGCGGCCCGTGTCGCTGGCGTTGGAAATGAAGTGGATCGGATAGGCGCAGCGCGTATTTTCCGTCTTCGACCCGTCGTCGAAGTCGGGCGTGCGGGTTTCATCGTCCACGACGACATTCTCCAGCACCGTGCCGAAACGCTGTGTCGTGGAATAGATCTCCGGCTCGGCTTCTTCCGAAAGCCGGATCGTCTTGGCGTAGCAGCCGCCTTCGAAATTGAAGACGCCGTCCTTGCCCCAGCCGTGTTCGTCGTCGCCGATCAGCGTGCGCGAAGCGTCGGCGGAAAGCGTCGTCTTGCCGGTGCCGCTCAGGCCGAAGAATACCGCCGTTTCGCCGGCGTCGTTCACGTTCGCCGAGCAGTGCATCGGCATGACGCCGCGCCCGGGCAGCGCGAAATTCAGGAAGGTGAAGACCGATTTTTTCATCTCGCCCGCGTAGGACGTGCCGCCGATCAACACGATCTTGCGGCTGAAATCGCAGGCGATCACCGTTTCGCCACGCGTGCCGTGGCGTGCGGGGTCCGCCTTGAAGCTCGGCAGGTCGATGATCGTCATCTCCGGCACAAAGCTTTCGAGCGCCGCCCTTTCCGGACGGATCAGCAGGTTGCGGATGAAGAGGGAATGCCAGGCGAATTCGGTGAAGACGCGAACGGCGATCCGCTCGTTCTCGTCCGCTCCACCGTAAAGGTCCTGCGCGAAAAGCTCCATGCCCTCGGCATGCTTGAGCATATCGGCGTGAAGCGTGTCGAAGTGCTCGCGCTCCATCGCCGCGTTGTTGTCCCACCACACGGCCTCTTCGGTCGTCGCGTCGCGCACGACGAACTTGTCCCTGGGCGAACGGCCGGTGTGAATTCCGGTGTCGACGAGAAGCGCGCCGCCGTCGGCGATCGATGCTTCGCCCCGCCGGATCGCATATTCGTAGAGAGCGGGCTCGCTAAGGTTGAAACTGATGCCCGCAAGGCCCTTGAGTCCCGTTTCCTCGGCGCCGATAGCAGGGTTTCTGACACCCTTTTCTTTCATGATCCCGCAAAGTCCCTGTTCTTGATTGAACGCTTGTTTCGACTTCCCGCCCGCCTGTCCCGGACCGAACCCCGCCCATGCCGGGTTGACTGTTCAGTCTTCACGTTCATTGCCACTAAACCGCTGGTTCGTCAGGCGAAGAACGGAAACGATCAGCCGATCGGAGTGGGCACGACGGTAGTTGAAGCGCGAAAATGCAACAAGTCGCCAGCAGGTCCAGGCATAGTATTTAAATCGATTTAATCTGCGGAAATTGCACTTGAAAGTCTTTTCTTCACCACGATTCGCCTAGTTATCCGCCAATATTCGCGCTTGCTATACGTACCTCATCATTTTCCGGCGGATTTCCTTAATTTGACCCAAGGTTACGTAATTGTCCGAAGGATGGCTCCTGCCGGCGAACCTCGCGCGGCGCCTTTCCGTCGACATTGAAAACAAATTGATGTGACAGCCGCGTTCGCGATAGCTATCCCTCGCGCTTTCCACGGTCACCCGGCCGTTTCCCAGCGAGGCTTCATGACATTGACTGCCGGCGATCGCCCGGTCCCGATCGGCCATCACATCCGCCGCACATTCACGCTCGCCGCGCCGATCATCCTTGCTCGCGCCGGCATCATAATCATTACCACGGTCGATACCGTCATGACCGGCTGGGCCGGAGCGGATGAGCTTGCCTACCTCGCCCTTGCCCTCGCCACGCAAGTAAGCTTGATGATGGTTGCAATCGGCGCTTTGCAGGCCGCCGCAGTCATGACGGCACAGGCGATCGGCGCCGGCGACGGTGCAATGGTCGGAAACGTCCTTCGCGTCTCCCTGGTCCACGCGCTTTTGTTCGCGCTTGCCATCCTCTTCGTCACGCCCTTCTCAAGGGATTTCTTCCTCTGGACCGGCCAGAGCCAGAATCTGGCGGCCGGTGCGGCGGTGGTCACTTTAGCCTTTGCCGTGGGTCTTCCCGGATTCCTTGTCTTCATGGTCTGCAACATGTTCCTTGAGGCGACCGGGCGGCCGAAAGTGGGCATGGTCGTCATGCTTCTCGTCAATCTCGCGAATGTGCCGCTCAACGGCGTCATGGCGCTCGGCTGGGGCGGCTTCATGGAGCCCCTCGGCGCCGAAGGCGCGACGTTTGCAAGCTCGATCCTCAGAACGCTCGCGGGACTTGCGATCCTCGTCGTGGTCTTCCGGGGCACCGCTCGCGGCGAAAGCTCCCTGCTTTCGGCCGGCGCCCGTCACTGGGCCGATGCGGTTTTCCGCCTCGGCGGGGCGACGGGCCGCCAGCTCCGCCGCCTCGGCCTGCCCATGGGTATCGCCCAGGGCGTGGAAAGCGCCGCTTTCGCGACCGTCGTCATGTTCGCGGGCCTGATCGGCGCGGACGACCTTGCCGCCTATCAGATCGTGACGGGTTTCGTCACGCTCACCTTCATGATGGCGGTGGGAACCAGCGGCGCGACCGCCATCCGCGTCGGGCGGGCCTTCGGCGCGGGCGAGCGTGCGGCCACCCGCCACGCCGGCTGGGCCGGCATCGGCCTTGGCGCGCTCCTGCCCGTTCCGGTGATGCTTGTCTTCCTGTTCGCGCCGGAAGCGCTGGCGGGTCTCATCACGGACGATGTCAAGGTCATCGCCGTTGCCTCGCAAACGTTCGCCGTCGCCGCTTTCATGCTGTCGGGCGATGCCGGCATGGGCGTCGCGCTCGGCGCGCTGCGCGGGCTCGGCGACGTCTGGATCCCGACCCTGCTGCAGATCGCCGCCTTCTGGCTTTTCGCCATTCCGATCGCCTGGGTCGGCGGTATCGGGCTGGATCTCGGCGCACCCGGTCTTTTTGCCGGACTGCTCGCGGGCGTCTATATATCCTTCCTGTGCCTTGCGGTTCGGTTTCACGCGATTTCGCGCCGAGCGTAAGATTTCACGCCGTTTCGCCGCGAATCCGGAAATAAGGTAAACAATTCGAAAAATCCTTGGCCCGTCAGGATTTCGACGTGGCGATTGATGGATCGTGCTTAACGGAATAGTGTCAATTGAAGATATCGCGCCATATTTTCCGCGCAATTGAAGGGCCAAAGGCAAGCATCGATCAAGATCATGAACACGCACAAACCGAAGGCCCGCACTATGCCGACCATTGCCCTCGTCGATGACGATCGCAATATCCTGACCTCGGTCTCCATCGCCCTGGAAAACGAGGGCTATCGTGTGCAGTCCTATACCGACGGCGCGTCCGCGCTCGACGGGTTGACGACGCATCCGCCGGACCTTGCCATCTTCGACATCAAGATGCCGCGCATGGACGGCATGGAGCTTTTGCGCAGGCTTCGCCAGCAGTCGGACCTTCCGGTGATCTTTCTCACTTCAAAGGACGACGAGATCGACGAGTTGTTCGGCCTGAAGATGGGGGCCGACGATTTTATCCGCAAACCCTTCTCCCAGCGCCTTCTGGTGGAGCGCGTGCGCGCCGTCCTGCGCCGTATCCAGCCGCGCGAGGCGGGCACGGCCAAGCCTCAGGGCGACAAGATCCTCGAGCGCGGCCTCCTCGTCATGGACCAGGAGCGCCACACCTGCACCTGGAAGGGCGAACCGGTGACGCTGACGGTCACCGAATTCCTGATCCTTTTCGCATTGGCCCAGCGCCCCGGCGTGGTAAAGAGCCGCAATGCGCTGATGGACGCGGCCTATGAGGATCAGGTTTATGTTGACGACCGCACGATCGACAGCCACATCAAGCGTCTGCGCAAGAAGTTCAAGCAGGTCGACGACGATTTCGACATGATCGAAACCCTTTACGGCGTCGGCTACCGGTTCCGGGAGGTATAAGCGGATCCTTATCCGCGGTCGCGCCGCCCCATGGGACGGTGCGGGAGTAGCGAATGGCGGTTGACACCGAAACACGCGGGGAAGGCGGCGGGCTGGCGCCGACCGACGCCGAGCGCGCGGCCACCTTGCGCCGGCTCGGCGACCGTCGCGTGCGCCGCCGTTTCTTCCGCCGCATCGGCATCTTCCTCGGCACCTACATATTTTCCTCGCTGACGCGGCGCATCATCGTTCTCAATCTCGTCGGCCTGTGCGTGCTCGTGGCCGGCATTCTCTACCTCAACCAGTTTCGCGCAGGCCTTATCGACGCGCGCGTGCAGAGCCTGTTGACGCAAGGTGAAATCATAGCCGGCGCGATCGCGGCCTCCGCCTCGGTCGAAACCGACGGGCTGAGCGTCGATCCGGAAAAGCTCCTCCAGCTCCAGGCGGGCGAAAGCGTGACGCCGATGGAGGATACCCGCCTTCTCGATTTTCCGATCAACCCCGAACGGGTCGCCCCCGTGCTGCGCCGCCTCATATCGCCGACCAAGACGCGCGCGCGCATCTACGATCCGGAAGGCATCCTGATCCTCGATTCGCGCCACCTTTACGCGCGCGGCCAGATCCTGCGCTTCGACCTTCCCCCGCCCGAGCCGGAACAGCCGGGCCTTCTCGACCAGATCTGGGCGGACCTGAAGCTCTGGTTCCGGCGCGGAGACCTGCCGCTCTACGAGGAGATCGGCGCCGGCAACGGACGCGCCTATCCGGAGGTCGAAGCGGCCCTCGCCGGGTCTCCGGCAAGCGTCGTGCGCGTATCGCCGCGCGGCGAGCTGATCGTGTCCGTCGCCGTGCCCGTACAGCGGTTCCGCGCGGTTCTGGGCTCCCTTCTCCTGTCCACGCAAGGCGGCGATATCGACGCGATCGTGCGTGCCGAGCGCCTTGCCATCATGCGCGTCTTCCTCGTCGCGGCCGTGGTCATGGTCGTCCTGTCGATCCTGCTCGCGGGCACCATCGCCGGGCCCGTGCGCCGGCTTGCGGCAAGTGCGGAGCGCGTGCGCCGCTCCATCAAGTCACGCGAGGAGATCCCCGACTTCTCCACCCGCCAGGACGAGATCGGCCACCTTGCAGGTGCGCTGCGCGAAATGACGAACGCCCTCTACAACCGCATGGACGCGATCGAGACTTTCGCCGCGGATGTGGCGCATGAGATCAAGAACCCCTTGACCTCGCTCAGAAGCGCCGTCGAAACGCTTCCCCTTGCCCGGAACGAGAATTCGCGCGAACGCCTGCTGGAGGTCATCCAGCATGACGTGCGACGCCTCGACCGCCTCATCACGGACATTTCCGACGCCTCGCGCCTCGATGCCGAGCTTGCCCGTGCGGATGCCGGCCCCGTCGACGTGTCGACGCTCCTGCGCACGGTCGTCGATTTCGCCAACGAGCGTGCCGAACCGGGGTCCGCGCCCGTCAAGCTGAAGGTGGAGGCCTCGCGCCGGCCCCATCCCTATCGCATCATCGGCCACGACAGCCGGCTTGCGCAGGTCGTCAACAACCTTGTGGACAACGCGCGTTCCTTTTCACCGGACGGCGGCGCAGTGCGCATCAACGCAAGGCGCGAGGAAGACGCCGTCGTCATCACCGTCGAGGATGACGGTCCCGGCATTCGTCCCGACGTTCTGGAGCGCATATTCGAGCGCTTCTATACAGACCGGCCGGAGGATGACGGCTTCGGCAACAACTCGGGCCTGGGCCTGTCCATCACCCGCCAGATCGTCGAGGCTCACCGCGGCACGATCTCGGCGGAAAACCGGATGAGGAAAATTCCCGGGACCGGAGAGGGAGAGGTCGCCGGTGCGCGTTTCATCGTCCGCCTGCCGGCGGATACCGTGAAATGACGCTTGAGACGATCCATGCGACCTGCGTCGTCATCGGGTCGGCCGGGGTGCTGATCCGCGGCTCGTCGGGCAGTGGCAAGTCGAACCTCGGCGAGGAACTGGTCGATCGGGCAACGGCGCGTGGGCGCTTCGCCGCCTTCGTCTCCGACGACTACTGCCTCGGCGAAGCGGCGAACGGCCGCCTGGTGGTCCGCCCGCCCGAGCCGCTGGCCGGGCTCTGGGAAAGGCGCGGCGAAGGCATCGTCCGCGTTTGCCATGAGCCCGCGGCGATCGCCCGCCTGCTGGTCGATCTGGCACCCGTCGGCGATATCGACCGGCTGCCGGAGGCTGGCATCGCGAGCGAGCGGATCCTTGGCGTGGCGCTGCCCGTCATCCGCCTGCCGGAGGGGCGCGAAAGCCTTGATGCGCGCCGGGTGCTGCGCTGGGTTTTCGAGGGTCCTCCACAGCTTGTCGAGGGATAAAGCATGCCGCTTGTGCCGATTTTCCTTGCACTGCCGCGCCGCCTTGTCGAAATTGGGCGCTCCGTTTTATGGGCTTGATCCTGATCGGCTTTCGGTTTTCAGTGTTGATCGGCGGCGGGACAGGGCCCGAATTACAAACGTGAAAAGGACGCGGCAACCATGCGCGGACAAGGCACGGACAGGGTATGATCGGTCTCGTACTCGTCACCCACGGCCAGTTGGCCAAGGAATTCCAGTCGGCGCTGGAGCATGTCGTCGGACCTCAGGACCGGATCGACACGATATGTATCGGTCCGGACGATGACATGGAGCAGCGCCGGCAGGACATCCTGAAGGCCGTCGAGAACGTCAACGACGGCTCGGGCGTCGTCCTCCTTACCGATATGTTCGGCGGCACGCCGTCCAATCTCGCGATTTCCGTGATGGACGGCACGACGATCGAAGTCGTGGCGGGCGTCAACCTGCCGATGTTGATCAAGCTTGCGAGCGTGCGCGGCGAAATGAAACTCGCAGAGGCAGTGGACGAAGCGCGCAAGGCCGGGCAAAAGTACATTTCCGTCGCCAGCCAGGTCCTGTCGGGCCAGGGCTGATGCGACACTGACAGGACGTGTTCCAGGAAATGAACGCACCGGTGAACGAAAAGACTGCCGAGTTGAGACGCGAACTGAAGATTGTAAATCAGCGCGGCCTGCATGCCCGCGCTTCCGCGAAATTCGTCAAACTCGCCGAAACATTCAACGCCGACGTCACGATCACCAAGGACGGTCAGAGCGTCGGCGGCACGTCGATCATGGGGTTGATGATGCTCGCCGCCTCGCCCGGCTGCTCCATCCTCGTGGAGGCGAGCGGGCCTGATGCCCATGCCGCGCTGGAAGCACTTTCCAACCTCGTCTGCGACGGCTTCGGCGAGAGGGATTAAGCGAGCGAATCTCAAGCTGCGCTGCAAGCAGCGGCATTAACCAGCATGCATGTAGAGAAAATTATCGCTGGGAAATTCCTCTCGCAATGTATAGCCATGCCCTTTTAAAATTCTATTCGTTTCGTGAAATTTATTCGCAAACGTCTCAACGAATATGATTGGCTTATGCATCTCGATTGTCTTATCGGCTCCTTTAAGCACTTCTACCTCAAAGCCCTCGGTGTCTATTTTAAGCATGCCGATTTTGTTTTCTTCCGAAATAAATCCGTCAATCGAGATCAGGCTAAGATCGCCAGACTCGTCATGCTGCAGCTTGGTCGCCCCTATATTGCTGGATTTGAAGCTTTCTATGCGAGCCCTCGAAGGCTTATCGGAAACGCCAAACTTTTGAGCCGAGATCTGGGCGGTTTTATTGTTTGCCTCAATATTTTTTACAAGAATTTCAAAAGTGGAACTCACCGGTTCGAAACAAACGACCTTCCTCTCCGGACTTTTCTGAACCCAAAATAGGGCATGATTTCCAATATTGGCTCCAATATCGAGAATCAGGGCGTCTTTTGGAACATATTCTTCCAATCTCTCAAGAATATCCTGTTCATAAAATTTTCTGGTAGTGTATATGATTTTTTGTATTTCATCTTCAAAAAGATTCGGTAGATTTAATATTGTTCCATCTTCAATTTCCACCTTGTAATCAAAGTCTTTTCTCTCGGAGATAAACGTTTTTATTATTTCAATATCCCGGCTCATCGCCTGAATCGACTTTGTTCTTTTGATAAAGCTATTGATAAATTTAAATCTTTGAGACATGCACAATCTTTTCCTGAACTATAACTCCGGCAAATGCGGCGTGACGCAGTCTCCCACCCGGGCGACATTCGGCGAATGACCGCGAATTGAGTTAACCGGACCCGCGAAACCGTGCACCCTGCCGGTATGCTGAATCGATGGATCAAGCTCCGGTCCAATAAACGACGTTACGTTCGTCAATCTGAGATTCGCCAAAGAGCACCTAATAGCCGTCAAATTACCGTGATTTGTCACCTTATCCCGAACCACCGACGTTGGAGTGACGGCCCGGCGCTCGGCGCAGTTCCGGTGAATTCGATTTGCCTTAAAGTATTTCGGCCCGAAAGGCGTCGCAGCGCGACGCGCCTCACAGCTTCGCCAGCAGCGCCTGCGTCGGCCAGCCGTCCGCCGGGAGGCCGAGGCGCACCTGCTCCGCGCGAATGGCCGCGCGCGTGCCGCTGCCCAGGATCCCGTCGATCCCGCCGACGTCATGGCCCTTGGCCTGCAGCTTCTGCTGCAATGCCTTCATCTGCGCATCGCTCAGGCCCGGATCCGGGTTGCCGGCGTCGTAGCGTGGCGCACCGGCCAGACGCGTCGCGAAATAGGCGGCGGACGTCGTGTAGATGAACGACTGGTTCCACTGCAGATAGATGTTGAAATTCGGATAGGCCAGAAACGTAGGTCCGTTGCGCCCCTGCGGCAAAAGCAGCGAGGCTTGCAGGTTTCCCGGGGGGAGCGATCCGGCGCGCGGGCGAACGCCGAGTTCCGCCCATTCCGACACGGTCTTGGCGGCGTGCAGGCCTGCGTCCTGCCACGGCAGGTTCGCGGGCGCCGCCACTTCCTGCAGCCAGGGTTCGCCCCGCCGCCAGCCGAGGCTCTGGATGAAATGCGCCGCCGTCATGATCGCGTCGGGCGCGCTTGTCTTCAGCGTAACGTGCCCGTCCCCGTCGCCGTCGATGCCGTAGCGCACGATATCCTCGGGCAGCATCTGCACCTGCCCGATCTCGCCCGCCCAGGCCCCGGTGGTACGGCGCGGGTCGAGGTCGCCGTGCTGCACCATCTCGATCGCCGCCAGAAGCTGCGGGCGGAAAAGCTCCGGCCGGCGGCAGTCATGGGCAAGCGACGCCAGCGCATTGACGGTGTTGAAGTCGCCCTGCACCGCGCCGTAGTCGGTCTCAAGGCCCCAGAACGCGGTAATCACAGGCGCCGGCACGCCGTAGTCGCGCTCGGCACGGGCAAAGACGCTCGCGTATTTCTGCATGTTCGCCGCGCCGTGCTTCAGCCGGTATCCGTTGACGGAGCGTTTGGAGAATTCCAGGAAGGTCTGCTTGAAGACGCCTTGTCGGCGATCCAGCGAAAGCACCTTGCGGTCGACGGAAGCCCCCGACAATGTTGCGTCGATCGCGCGCTCCGACAGCCCCCTGGAAAGCGCTTCCTGCTTCACGCCTTGCAGGAAAGCGCGGAAATCGCCGCCGCAGCCTTGCGCCGCCGCCTGCCCGGCAAGGAGTGCCGCCACGGCGCCGAAAACGGTTCCGGCTGCGATACGTCGCACTGCTTTCATTGGGTATCTCCCGCTTTCGCCTTCCGCCACGCCAATTGGCCCGACGGCGCACGGTGAAGTCAAGTCCCCCTCGGCCGTCGCCCTGGACTTTTGCGGCGTCACGAAGCGATGCTCCGCGGACTTGGCGCTTGCTCTGCGACGAACGTCATACCGGACAAGCGAGGCGAAGCCGAGCGCCGATCCGGTATCCGGATATCTGTTGCGGGCAAGGCCCGCTCATGTTCCGAGGAAGCGCGATGTCGCGCTACTGATGCGCTGTTTCCCGGCGCAGGCGATGCGCCAGGGGCGCGCGCAGGCCGGGATAATGATTGCAGGCACGAAGCACGCCAGGGAGGCGGACACGGTGCATCCTGGCCGCACCCGCCATTCCCGGTTCTGCCTTTAAAAACCCATGTTTTTTAAGGAAAACCCCTGCATTCGGACGCACCTGGATGCAGCCTTGGTTGAACCTTGCCGCCAAGGCCGTATAACCGGAACTGCACGACTTCTCTGACCGGAAAAGTGATTCGGATGAGCGATACTGAAACCCCTGGCAACGGAACGCCCGAGACGGCCGCAAGCAGCGGCGAATACGGAGCGGAATCCATCAAGGTCCTCAAGGGGCTCGATGCGGTGCGCAAGCGCCCGGGAATGTATATCGGCGACACCGACGACGGGTCCGGCCTGCACCACATGGTCTACGAGGTGGTCGACAACGCCATCGACGAGGCGCTCGCCGGCCACGCCGACCATGTCACGGTCACGCTCAATGCCGACGGTTCGGTGACCGTCACCGACAATGGGCGCGGCATTCCGACCGACATTCACCAGGAAGAAGGCGTGTCCGCCGCCCAGGTCATCATGACCCAGCTTCATGCGGGCGGTAAGTTCGACCAGAATTCGTACAAGGTCTCCGGCGGCCTGCACGGCGTCGGCGTATCCGTTGTGAACGCGCTTTCGGCATGGCTCGACCTGCGGATTTACCGCAACGGGCAGGAGCATTTCATGCGCTTCCGCCATGGCGAGCCCGATGACGACCTCAGGGTCGTCGGCGCCGCCGAAGGCCGGACCGGTACGGAAGTTTCCTTCCTTCCGTCGACGGACACCTTCACCAGGGTGGAGTTCGACTACGAAACGCTGGAGCATCGCCTTCGGGAGCTTGCTTTCCTCAATTCCGGCGTCCGCATCATCCTTACCGACGATCGCGGCGTTGAGCCGCGCCGCGAGGAGCTTTTCTACGAAGGCGGGCTTGAGGCTTTCGTGCGCTATCTCGACCGGGTGAAGCACCCGCTGATCGAAAAACCCATCACCATGATCCAGGAGCGCGACGGCATCACCGTCGAGGTCGCCATGTGGTGGAACGACAGCTACCACGAGCAGGTGCTCTGCTTCACCAACAACATTCCCCAGCGCGATGGCGGCACCCATCTTGCCGGTTTCCGCGGCGCGCTGACGCGCCAGATCACCGGCTACGCGGATACCTCCGGCCTCTTGAAGAAGGAAAAGGTCTCCCTTTCCGGCGAGGATTGCCGCGAAGGCCTGACCTGCGTCCTGTCCGTCAAGGTGCCCGATCCGAAGTTCTCCTCCCAGACGAAGGACAAGCTCGTCTCCTCCGAGGTTCGTCCGGTGGTTGAGAACATCGTCAACGCGGCCCTTTCCGAATGGCTTGAGGAAAACCCGTCGCCGGCACGCTCCATCGTCGGCAAGGTGGTGGAGGCGGCGAGCGCACGCGAGGCCGCGCGCAAGGCACGCGAACTGACACGGCGCAAGGGCGCGCTCGACATCGCCTCGCTCCCCGGCAAGCTTGCCGACTGTCAGGAACGCGATCCCGCCAAGGCCGAGCTTTTCCTGGTGGAGGGCGATTCCGCCGGCGGCTCGGCCAAACAGGGCCGTCATAGGGAAAATCAGGCCGTCCTTCCCCTGCGCGGCAAGATCCTGAACGTGGAGCGCGCGCGATTCGACAAGATGCTCTCCTCCAACGAGATCGGCACGCTGATCACCGCGCTCGGCACGGGCATCGGCAAGGAGGAATTCAACGTCGAGAAGCTGCGTTATCACAAGATCATCATCATGACGGACGCCGATGTCGATGGCGCCCACATTCGCACGCTGCTTCTCACCTTCTTCTTCCGCCAGATGCCCGAGCTTGTCGAGCATGGCTATATCTATATCGCCCAGCCGCCGCTCTACAAGGTCAAGCGCGGCAGCTCGGAACAATACCTGAAGGACCAGGAAGCCCTTGAAAACTACCTGATTTCCTCAGGGCTTGAGGAGGCGACGCTGACGCTCCATACCGGAGAGACGCTCGCGGGCGCGGACCTTCGCGGCGTGATCGAGAAAGCCCGCCAGATCGCCGATGTCCTCGACGGGCTGCACTCGCGCTACGACCGCGATACGGTCGAGCAGGCGGCGATCGCCGGGGCCCTCAACCCGGATGTCCTTCACGACCGTGAAAAGGCGAACGAGGCCGCCGCCTACATCGCCCGCCGGCTCGATATTCTCGCCGATGAGTTCGAGCGTGGCTGGACGGGCGAGGCGCGCGACGACGGTTCGCTTCATTTCGAACGCACGGTTCGCGGCGTCAAGGAAGTCACCATGATCGACGCCGCTCTGCTTGGCTCCGCCAATGCGCGCAAGCTGAACGGCTACGCCGAGCACCTTCAGGCGATCTACGTGAAGGCCGCGACGCTGAACCGCAAGGACAAGGTCAACGAGATCAGGGGCCCGCGCGCCCTGCTCGACGCGGTCTTCGCTGTCGGACGCAAGGGCATTTCGCTCCAGCGCTACAAGGGCCTGGGCGAGATGAACCCGGATCAGCTCTGGGAAACGACGCTCGACCCCAACGCCCGCTCCCTCCTCCAGGTCAAGGTGAAGGAGGCGGACGCCGCCGACGACATCTTCACCAAGCTTATGGGCGACGATGTCGATCCGCGCCGCGAGTTCATTCAGGAGAACGCGCTCGCCGTTGCCAATCTGGACGTGTAGGCGGCGGTTGACATCTGCTTGCGTTGCGGCTCGTTGGTCGGTCTCCGCCGCCGGCGGCGTACAGTTTTCGTCTCCGTAAGGTCCCGTTTCGATGACTTCCGGTCGAGACTTGGGTTTCGGCAAAAAATGCATCGGCGGATGGGCATTTCGGACAGGATCGCCCTTCTGGGCGATATGTGGAACCCGGCTTGCCGGCGCATTACAGCGTTACGGTACCAGAGGCGCAATTTGAGACAGCAGGTCGGGATCGATCCTGAAAATAGCTCGACCACCCGCAACTTCCGGTTAATTACGTTGTCACTACGCATTCTTAAGATGCGCCGCTTTAAATTTTAAGAATGCGTCGGAAACATCCTTTTTCACTGATTTTCTTTGTCATAACGGCCATCGTCTTCGTACTTCAGTTGATTCCGATTACCGGAATCTTCCTGATGTTCGCGTTTGCTAGCGGCTGGTCAGCGGTACTCGTGAACGCCGGAATAATCGGCATCGTGATCGAGACCCTGAGCGGCCGCGTATCGCGTCGCTGGCTGATCCTGCCGGTTGCCTTCTATGGTGGCTATTTCGCTTTCGCCTTGCAGGAACGGCTGGTGCTGAAAGTGCTTACCGCTTCCAACGACGGGGCAAACGCGCAAGTTTCCGCTGGATTTGATCCCGAGCGCGAGGCGCTAGTCTTCGACGGTTATTTGGATGCGGTCCGGTTCGTGCCGCACTATGGTGTGCCGGTCGTATATTCCGTTCGGTCGGACTATCCGAGCGGTTATGCGGCACACCGGTTGGTGGAGGCCCCGCTCTGCGAAATGATGCGTCACGGGGGGGCAATAAGGAATGCCGCCCGCATTCAGGTTCACACCGTCTACGACGACCGCCAGGCAGGTCGACAGCGCGTTGGAGAACGCTTCTGCGTATTGTCGATGCCGGAAAAGCCGGAATTGCCGCATGTCCAGATATCCCGAAATGAAACGAAAACCTATAGGGGGACGCTACCCGTCACCAAGGTGACAACCGGCATCGCCATGCCGGATGGTCGGCATTTTGAAGTCGTCGGCGGCGATGCCACACCGCTCTGGTGGCTGCCGGCACCGGCCATGGGATGCGCCCTCAACTCGGCCCGGCCAAGCTGGCAGTGCTTTGCGGGATTTGCGCGCGGCAAGCGCAGGCCCATCGTCTCGGGCACAAGCAGGGCCCGTCGGGATTCGTTGGCCCTAGCCGTGGCGCTCGGCTTCAAGCCAGTTGCCCCTTCAGATCGTCAGGCAAGCGATACGAAACTCGTTCTGGAGAAGATCGCTCTGGCGAAAGATGCGGCGATCACGCGTCAATTCGACATCCTCGATACAATCATCGCGGACCCTCTTGCCAGGGTAAAGATCTGGTGGGTCGAGCTCGCCGCCAACCGGCCGGAAGCGTTGATCTCCCGGGCGGATGCACTCATGAGCGGAATCGAACGTGCCGCGTCGGTGACGGAAGAGAAGAAACGCGAACGGGCGGGGAAGAACGGGCAGGTTATCGCCCAACTGCTCGCCGGGCTTCCGCGCGACAGTTTCGTCGAATTCGGCCCTCGCCTTCTCTTCGTCTATTCGCAAGCCGACAACCGGCACTGGCTGTGGGATGCCAAGCCCTTGTTGGCCCGGTTAGGCGACCTCGGCGCCGATGCCTTACCTTACCTGCTCAATCCGCGCGCCCTGCCTTCACGCCTCGACAAGGCTGTAGCCGGGGTAGAGGGCCTGTGTCGCGTCGGCGAGGCGGCTCGTGCTGAAGCAGTGCCGATATTACTTGAGATGTGGAGCAAGTCCCACGACTTCCATCGCGAAGAACGTGCCGTACTGTTCGTCGCAATGCGGCGCATCGGGATCTCGCCGCCGCCACTATCCGAAGACAAAAACGGTCTTTTTGCCGAATTGCAGGCCGAATGGGCCGATGTCACACCGCACTCGCCGTCCCGAGTCTGTTCGGTTTCTGCGGATCGTCAGGCGCGACAGGAGGAAGATGACCGGGGCCTGCGGCTCGATAGCCTGGAATAAGACAGCAGCGATCCGGATCCCCTGAGTGGCGTCACGGCATTGGCGGGTGAAAAGACGGGATTGCAGTTCGCCTTCTCGCCGCCGACGACATCTTCACCAAGCTGATGGGCGACGATGTCGATCCGCGCCGCGAGTTCATCCAGGAAAACGCGCTCGCCGTTGCCAATCTGGGTGTCTGACCGATTGCGTGACGTTACTTTGATGGCCGGAGCAGGTTCCGGCCGTCGTATTTTCTCGCCGGATTTGAAATTAAAGGAATTTTCTTTTCCCTTTTTTTCGTGCGATTTTTGCGGAAATTCACCTTTTTCGGCTGAACGGGGATAACGCCGGTTGCAAGGCGGCGCTAAATTCAGGCTAAAAATTCGGCAGCACCACTCTCGAATGCGATGATATTAATCGCTTTTCCGGAATTCCGTCAGCTTCCATGCATTGCGAAACATGAGGGATATTGACAGGGAGCCGCAATTGTGGATTAATTAAATCAAGTGGAATTAATTAGTTTCGGTGATCTTGCGCGGGTAGGCTTCGCGTCGGAATAATCATAATAATAGGCCGGAACGAGGGGAGGACAAAGTGGCGAAACGGCCTCGGGTCGGTCGCGGCTCCAATTCGGTTCAGCTGCGCCGCTACAACGAGCGGATTGTTCTCCAGGTGCTGCGCCGCGTCGGCGAAGCGTCGAAAGCCGAACTCGCCCGCCTCGCAAATCTCACAAATGCCGCCATTGGCGGAATCATTCAGGAACTGGAAGGCGGCGGCCTCATTCGCGCGGTCGGCAAGCGCCACGACGGCGGACGCGGCCAACCGGCGACGATCCTGCGCCTTGATTCAGCAGGCGCATTCGGTTTCGGCGTTCGGCTCGACCGTACGTCCATCGAAACCGTCCTCGTCGACTTCTCCGGCAGGGTCATCGGCCGGCGCGCGCACGACCGCATCCTTCCCACGCCGGAAAAAGCCTGCGACATGATCGCGCGAGATATCGACAACCTCCTGGAACTGCTGGACGAATCCCAGCGCGAGCGGATCACCGGCGTTGGTCTCGGCATGCCGTTCAACCTGGGCGCCTGGCTTCATGAGCTTGGCCTTCCAGGCGACACCTTCCGCTTATGGGACGATGTCGATTTTCGTCTGCTGCTTGAAGAAGCGCTGCCTTTTCCGGTTTTCTGCGAAAACGACGCAACGGCCGCGACAATTGCCGAGCTTTTCTACGGCTCCGGCCGGCAACACGATGATTTCCTTTATGTTTTCATCGGCCCGGCAATCGGCGGCGGGGTCGTGATCGGTGGCGATTGCCTGAGGGGCGTCTCCGGCAACGCGGGGCATTTCGCGGTCATTCCCGTGCCGACAAGCAAACTTGCGTCCGCGCCGAAACCCTCCGGGCCGTGGGATCTTCTCATCACGCGGGCATCGCTTGCAGCGCTTACCCGGCATCTCGCTTTTCGCGGCGTTGGCACCTCCAGCCGCACCGACCTGGAACAGGCGGCGGAATCCGGCCACCCGGCCGTGGTGGAGTGGCTCGACGATTGTGTAGATGCGCTACTTCCAGCAATCTGGTCGGCCCACGCAGTCGTAGACGTTTCGGTGCTGGTGATCGACGCGGATATTGATGGCGGGCTGATCGATCAGATCATCTCACGCCTGCGCAAGGCCATGGCCGAAACCGCGCCGGAAGCCCGCAAGCCGCCACAGATCGAGCGCGGATCGTTCGGCCCGGATGCCGGCGCGATCGGCGCCGCGAGCCTGCCGATGTTCTTCAACTTCTCGCCCCGGGCCTCGATCCTGACGGGCGACGATCCGGGGCAAGGCGAACGGCCGGTTTCTGCCGGCGCCGCCGAGCTCCGCCCTCAGACACGTACGGGAGCCGGTCTGGTCAGCTCCCGTGCGTCTGCACCACGATAGACCAGGGAGGAAAACTTATGATCCGCAAGATCCTGTTAACGGGCTCCGTCCTTGCAACCATGGGCGCGATGGCCGCCGTCGCCCCCGCTCAGGCGGAGGATATCACCGCCTGCCTCATCACCAAGACGGATACCAATCCGTTCTTCGTGAAGATGAAGGAAGGTGCCACCGCCAAGGCTGACGAACTCGGCATCACGCTGAAGTCCTACGCCGGCAAGATCGACGGCGACCATGAAAGCCAGGTCGCAGCGATCGAAACCTGCATCGCCGACGGAGCCAAGGGCATCCTGCTTACCGCCTCCGACACCAAGGCGATCGTGGACAGCGTCAAGCAGGCACGGGACGCGGGCATCCTCGTGATTGCGCTCGACACCCCGCTTGAGCCGATTGACGCTGCGGACGCAACCTTTGCGACCGACAACTTCAAGGCAGGCGAACTGATCGGCCAGTGGGCCGCGGCCACACTCGGCGATGCCGCCGCCGACGCGAAGATCGCCATGCTCGACCTTGCGGTCAGCCAGCCGTCGGTCGGCGTGCTGCGCGACCAGGGCTTCCTCACCGGGTTCGGCATCGACGTGAAGGACGTGAACAAATGGGGCGACGAGGACGATCCGCGCATCGTCGGCAATGACGTTACCGCCGGCAACGAGGAAGGCGGCCGCACGGCCATGGAAAACCTTCTCACCAAGGACCCCACGATCAACGTGGTCTACACGATCAACGAGCCCGCTGCTGCCGGTGCTTACGAGGCGCTGAAGGCGGTCGGCCGCGAGAACGACGTTCTGATCGTATCGGTGGATGGCGGCTGCCCGGGCGTCGAGAATGTGAAGGATGGCGTCATAGGCGCGACCTCTCAGCAATATCCGCTGCTGATGGCTTCGCTCGGCATCGAGGCGATCAAGGCCTGGGCCGACAGCGGCGCCAAGCCGGAGCCGACGGAAGGCAAGAACTTCTTCGACACCGGTGTTTCGCTGGTAACGGACAAGCCCGCTCCCGGTGTCGAATCCATCGACACGAAGGAAGGCATGGACAAGTGCTGGGGCTAAGCTGAACCGAAAGATGGCAAGGCGGCGTCAATCCGCCTTGCCATTCGCGGTTCGCTACCAAGACGAAGCCGTATCCGGAAGGGGCGCTGTCCAGCGCGGCGGAAAACGCCGACCCTATCCGACCATCCAGGGTGGAGACAATCATGGCCGAAGCACAAACGGCAAAAGACCACGACTTCGAGAAAGGGCTCGAAGGAAGCTCGACCGGGGTCGCGAGCTTCGATACGCACTCGCGAAGCCTGCTCGACCAGATCCAGCACACGCTGCACTCCCACCCCGCGGGCGTGCCCCTGATCGTGCTGCTCGCCTCCGTTGCCGGTTTCGGAATCATCCTCGGATCGAAATTCTTCTCGCCCTTCGCCCTGACGCTGATCCTCCAGCAGGTGGCGATCGTCGGCATCGTCGGCATGGCACAATCGCTCGTCGTGCTGACGGCGGGCATCGACCTTTCCGTCGGCGCGATCATGGTGCTGTCGTCAACGGTGATGGGCCACTTCACCTTTCGCTATGGCCTTCCCGCGGGCTTCGCGGTCATGTGCGGCCTCGCCTGCGGCGCGCTCTGCGGATTCATCAACGGCACGCTGGTTTCGCGCATGAAGCTGCCGCCCTTCATCGTCACGCTGGGCATGTGGCAGATCGTGCTGGCGACGAACTTTCTCTATTCGGCCAACGAGACGATCCGAAGCCAGGACATTTCCGAACAGGCGCCGATCCTTCAGTTCTTCGGCGAGAAGATAAATATCGGCGGGGCTGTCTTCACCTATGGCGTGATCGGCATGATCCTGCTGGTCCTGGTGCTCCAGTACATTCTCAATCACACCTCCTGGGGCCGGCACGTCTACGCTATCGGCGACGATCCGGAAGCCGCTGAACTTTCCGGCGTACGCGTCAGGCGCACCCTCGTTTCGGTCTATACGCTCGGCGGCCTGATCTGCGCTTTCGCAGGCTGGGTGCTTATCGGCCGGCTGGGGTCGGTCTCCCCCACGGCTGGCCAGTTCACCAACATCGAATCGATCACCGCCGTGGTGATCGGCGGCATTTCGCTCTTCGGCGGGCGCGGCTCGATCCTCGGCATGATGTTCGGCGCGCTCATCGTCGGCGTCTTCTCCCTCGGCCTGCGCCTGATCGGAACGGACCCGCAGTGGACGTATCTCCTGATCGGCCTGCTTATCATCTTCGCCGTAGCAATCGACCAGTGGATCAGAAAGGTGGCATCATGACCCGGGACACCTCCAAGCGCGAACCGATCCTCACGGCCCGCAATCTCGTCAAGCGCTACGGCCGCGTCGTCGCGCTCGACCACACGGATTTCGATCTCTACCCCGGTGAAATCCTGGCGGTCATCGGCGACAACGGCGCCGGCAAATCAACCCTCATCAAGGCCATATCCGGCGCGGTCGTGCCGGATGAGGGCGAAATCCGGCTGGAAGGAAGCCCGATCCACTTCACCTCGCCGATGGATGCGCGCGAGGCGGGCATCGAAACGGTTTACCAGAACCTTGCCCTGTCGCCCGCGCTCTCGATCGCCGACAACATGTTCATGGGCCGCGAAATGCGGGTTCCCGGCTTCTTCGGAAAATACTTCCGCAAGCTCGACCGAAAGGCGATGGAGCGGGTCGCCCGCGAGAAACTCAACGATCTCGGCCTCCTGACCATCCAGAACATCAACCAGGCGGTGGAAACCCTGTCAGGCGGCCAGCGTCAGGGCATCGCGGTCGCCCGTGCGGCTGCCTTCGGCTCCAAGGTCGTCATCATGGACGAGCCCACGGCGGCCCTTGGCGTGAAGGAGAGCCGGCGCGTTCTGGAACTCATCAAGGACGTGAAGGCGCGCGGCCTGCCCATCGTGCTGATTTCGCACAACATGCCGCATGTCTTCGAGGTGGCGGACCGCATCCACATACATCGTCTGGGGCGCCGTCATGCGGTTATCGATCCCAAGGATTTCTCCATGTCCGATGCGGTCGCCATCATGACCGGCGCGATGGAACCGCCGGAAAACGCCCAGGCAGCCTGACTGAACCCGCCGGCTTCGGCTGGCGGGTCTCTTTTTCCAATTCTCGCAATATGGACGAAAAGATCCCATGATCCTCGTTTGCGGCGAAGCGCTTTTCGACCTGTTCGCCGAAGAAACCGCAACAGGCTTCCAGATCGATGCGCGGATCGGCGGCTCGCCTTTCAACGTCGCGGTGGGCCTTTCGCGCCTTGAAACGCCGGCGGCTTTTTTCAGCGGACTGTCCACCGACCTGTTCGGCCGGCGCTTGCGCTCCGCGCTTGAAAGCGAAGGCGTCGATTTGCGTTTCGCCGTCGAGAAAAGCGCACCGACCACCCTGTCCG
Source organism: Stappia sediminis (assembly GCF_009826895.1). Taxonomy (GTDB): domain Bacteria; phylum Pseudomonadota; class Alphaproteobacteria; order Rhizobiales; family Stappiaceae; genus Hongsoonwoonella; species Hongsoonwoonella sediminis. The sequence goes on from NZ_WUMV01000008.1 coordinate 397,998, forward strand.
TCGTGAGCCTCGGCCCCGACGGCTCCCCGGAATACGCCTTCAACGGCGAGGGTGCGGCGGACCGCCTGATCGAAACCGGAGATCTGCCCGAGCTTGACGATACGATCGAGGCGATCCACCTCGGATCTTTCTCGGCGCTTGTGGAGCCGGTCGGCACGAGCGTGCTCGGTCTGGTCAAGCGCGAAAGCGCAAGACGCGTGATTTCCTACGACCCGAACATCCGCCCGACGGTTGTTGCGGACATGGAGCGCTGGCGCGCGCGTATCGAAGAACTCCTGGATCACGTTCATATCCTGAAAATCAGTGCCGAAGACCTTGAAAATCTCTATCCCGGCGCCGACCGGGCCGCTCTCGCCTCTTCATGGATCGAGCGTGGCGTGCGCCTTGCCGTAGTGACCGACGGCGGGAAGGGCGCTTACGGGTACACGGCAGCGGGAGAACTGCATGTTCCCGGCAAAACGGTAGATGTCGCCGATACCGTCGGCGCGGGCGACAGTTTTCAGGCTGCTCTTCTTGCGGCAATGTCGCGTGAAGGATTATTGAAGGCTGACCGCCTGCGGGCCCTCGACCGGGATGCGCTGCGCGGCATCCTGTCGTTTGCCGTCGAGGCGGCGGCGATCACCTGTTCACGGCGAGGTGCCGACCTTCCCTCCCGGGCCGATCTCGCCTCCTCGCAAGCTCGAAACTGAGGACTTACGCCCCATGGCATCCCGCGTTATCGAAGTTGATCCCTTCGACCTGATCGTCTTCGGCGCAACCGGCGACCTTGCGCACCGCAAACTCCTGCCGGCCCTCTATCACCGCGATTGCGACGGCCAACTGCCGGACGAGGCCCGCATAATAGCCTGCGCACGGCGCGACCTCGAACCCGGCAAATACAGGGAATGGGCCGAAGAATCCGTGCGCGAACATGTCGGCGATCTGGACGAGACGGTCTTCAAGAGGTTTCTCGAACGTATCGACTATCTTGCCGTCGACGCCGGGGCCGACAAGGGGTGGCAGGACCTTGCCGGAGTGCTCGCCGAACGTCCGGACGTCGTGCGCGCGTTCTATCTCGCGGTTTCGCCCGACTTTTTCGGCCCGATCTGCGAGCGCATCGGCGCGCATGATCTGGTGACCGATACGACCCGCGTCGTCATCGAAAAGCCGATCGGCAAGGATGGAGCTTCCGCAAAAAAGCTCAACGACACTGTGGGAGAGGTTTTCCGCGAGGATCAGATCTTCCGTATCGACCATTACCTGGGCAAGGAGACGGTTCAGAACCTGATGGCGCTTCGCTTCGCCAACGCACTGTTCGAGCCGCTGTGGAACTCCGCCCATATCGATCATGTGCAGATAACGGTGGCCGAAAGCCTCGGCGTGGAAGGGCGCGCCGGCTATTACGATACCGCGGGCGCGCTGCGCGACATGGTGCAGAACCACCTGCTCCAGCTTCTCTGCCTTGTGGCCATGGAGCCGCCGGAATCCATGGATGCCGATTCCGTACGCGACGAAAAACTGAAAGTTCTCAAGGCGCTTATGCCGCTCGATCCGGAAACGGTCGAAAAGCGGACGGTGCGCGGCCAATATCGTGCGGGCGCATCGGCCGGTGGCGCCGTTTCGGGGTATCTGGAGGAGTTGGGCCGCACGGATTCCGTCACGGAGACCTTCGTCGCCATCAAGTCGGAAATCGCCAACTGGCGCTGGTCCGGCGTGCCGTTTTACCTCAGGACCGGCAAGCGGCTGGCCGCCCGGGTTTCGGAGATTGTCGTCCAGTTCCGGCCGATCCCGCACTCCATCTTCGACGGCGAAGCGGGCTCCATCAACGCAAACCGCCTCGTTATTCGGCTTCAGCCGAATGAAGGCGTGCGCATGCAGATCATGATCAAGGACCCCGGCCCGGGCGGCATGCGCCTGCGCGAGGTTCCCCTCGACATGTCCTTCGCCGAAGCTTTCAAGGTGCGCAACCCGGACGCCTACGAGCGCCTGATCATGGACGTGATCCGCGGCAACCAGACGCTCTTCATGCGCCGCGACGAGGTCGACGCCGCCTGGGCCTGGGTCGATCCGATCCTGGAATGCTGGGCGCAGGCGAAGGATGCGCCGAAAGGCTATACCTCCGGCACCTGGGGGCCTTCGGCCTCCATAGCCCTGATCGAGCGCGACGGGCGTACATGGTTCGAGGACATGATCTAGAGAATATCCCGCGAAATCCGGATCGGATTTCGCGACAGGATATGCTCAAAGAGCTGCCAACGGGCCGTGCGAAAACCGCACTGCTGCCCTAAATCGATTTAGAGAACTCAGGAAGGGTACTGGCCGCCGAGCGCCGGCCTGCCCGAAAGCCAAGGGAATTGATCAATGACCGTTCACGAGAGGATTGGCGAAGTTACGGAACGCATCCAGAAGAGAAGCCGTGACAGCCGCGAGATCTACCTTGAGCGTATCCGCAAGGCGGGCGAGGACGGCCCGCGCCGGGGCACGCTTTCCTGCGGCAATCTCGCCCATGGCTTCGCGGCCTGCGGACTTGTCGACAAGGAACGTCTTTCCGGCGATGTCGTGCCGAACCTCGGCATCATTACCGCCTATAACGATATGCTTTCCGCGCATCAGCCCTATGAGCGGTTTCCGGATCTGATACGCGAAGCGGCGCGTGACGTGGGTGCGGTGGCGCAGGTGGCGGGCGGCGTGCCGGCCATGTGCGACGGCGTCACGCAAGGCCAGGCGGGCATGGAGCTCTCCCTCTTCTCGCGCGACGTGATCGCCATGGCGGCGGCGGTCGGCCTGTCGCACCAGATGTTCGATGCCGCCGTCTTCCTCGGCATTTGCGACAAGATCGTGCCGGGCCTCGTCATCTCCGCACTCTCCTTCGGTCATCTGCCGGCGGTTTTCGTGCCGGCGGGACCGATGCCCACCGGCCTTCCGAACGACGAAAAGGCTAAGGTCCGCCAGCTCTATTCAGAAGGCAAGGTCGACCGTGCGGCGCTTCTGGAAGCGGAATCTAAATCCTATCATTCGCCCGGCACATGCACTTTCTACGGCACGGCGAATTCCAACCAGATGCTCATGGAGATCATGGGCCTGCACCTGCCGGGCGCAAGCTTCGTCAACCCGAACACGCCGCTGCGCGATGCGCTGACCAGGGAAGCCACGCGGCGCGCACTCGCGATAACCGCGCTCGGCAACGAATACACGCCCGCGGGCGAAGTGATCGACGAACGCGCCATCGTCAACGGCGTCGTCGGCCTGCATGCCACCGGCGGCTCCACGAACCACACGATGCATCTCGTCGCCATCGCCCATGCGGCCGGCATCAGGCTGACGTGGGACGACATCTCCGATCTTTCGGACGTCGTGCCTTTGCTTGCACGCATCTATCCGAACGGCCTTGCCGACGTGAACCACTTCCAGGCGGCCGGCGGTCTTGGCTTCCTGATCCGCGAACTGCTTTCGGACAAACTCCTGCACGAGGATGTGCGCACGGTGAACGGCACCGGCCTGTCCGGCTACACGGTGGAAGCAAAGCTCAACGACGACGGCACAGTGCGCCGCGAAGCCGCTCCGCAAGCTTCCGGCAACGAAAAGGTGCTCGCTACCGCGAAAAAACCGTTCCATCCGACGGGCGGACTTTCGGTGCTTACGGGCAATCTCGGCAAGGCGGTTATCAAGGTTTCGGCGGTAAAGCCGGAGCATCAGGTGGTCGAGGCGCCGGCCCGCGTCTTCCATTCGCAGGAGGAAATGCAGGAAGCCTACAAGGCCGGAGAGCTGACGTCGGACTTCATCGCCGTCATCCGCTTCCAGGGGCCGAAGGCGAACGGCATGCCCGAACTCCACAAGCTTACACCCGCGCTTGGTGTGCTGCAGGACCGGGGACTGAAGGTCGCGCTTGTGACGGACGGGCGTATGTCCGGCGCATCCGGCAAGGTGCCGGCGGCGATCCACGTCACGCCGGAAGCCGCCGAAGGCGGGCCTATCGCTCGGGTGCGCGACGGCGATATCTTGCGCGTCGATGCAGCGAAAGGCACCCTGGAAATCCTTGTCGACAGGGCTGAATTCGACGCGCGCGAACCCGTCGTTGCCGATCTTTCGTCAAACCAGGCGGGCGTCGGGCGGGATCTCTTCACAACCTTCCGCGCGATGGTCGGCAGCGCCGATACCGGCGCGCATGTCTTTGGCGCATGAATCTTGAGGGGGCATTTCTGTGACGCATGATATTCACTGCCTTATCGACGCGCGCCATGAACTTGGCGAAGGTGCGACCTGGGACGAGCGTACCAACCGGCTGCTCTGGTGCGACATCAAGGGCTGCGCGATCCACGCCTATGATTGGGCGAGCGGCGAACAGCAGGTCTGGTCGTTCCCCGACACTATTGGTTCCTTCGGCCTGACGGAAGATGGGCGCTTCATCGTCGCCCGGCGAAACTCCGTCGTCCTGTTCGATCCGCAATCGGGTGAAGAAATCCATATCGCGGATATCGAAAAGGATAACGAGCACACCCGCACGAATGACGGCAAGGTGGGGCCGGACGGCGCATTCTGGGTCGGCACAATGCACGATCACAAGCCGCGGGAACCTCTCGGCGCGCTCTACCGGGTGACGGTGGATGGGTCGGTGACGAAAATCGTCGACGGGCTCTACGTCTCGAACGGTCTTGCGTGGTCGCCGGACGGCACGAGACTGTATCACGCAGACAGTTCGTCGGGTTACGTCGACATCTGGGACTTCGATCCGGCCACCGGGTCGGCTGCCAACCGCCGGCGCTTCGTCGACCTGAAGAACGAGGATGGCCGGCCGGATGGCGCGACGACCGACACCGAAGGAAACTACTGGTCGGCCGGCGTTTCGGCTGGCGTCGTCAACTGCTTTTCGCCGGACGGTGAACTGATCGAGAAAGTGCCCTTTCCGGTCCCGCGTCCGACGATCCCCTGCTTCTGCGGGCCGGATCTCGATACGCTGGTGGTAACGAGCTTGCGGCCCGGCGACGACCCGGCCCTTCTGGAAGAGCACCCGATGTCCGGCAGCCTCTTTGCCTTCAAGCCGGGCAAGCGCGGACTGCCTCCCTATCGGTTCCGCATTTCGTGACCGCCCGCCGGATTATTCGGCATGCCTGAAATCGTCCGTTCACAAACGGTCCGTATCCGATGGGCCGGGACAGATTTTTCAAACGAGGACGATTTCATGTCGAATGCAAACGAAGCACTCCTGTCGGCACGCCGCCGCGTGGCCGAAGCTGCCGCGCGAGAGGCGGGCAAGCTTGCGCTCGATCGCTTCCGGAACCGCAGGTTCACCGTGGAGGCGAAGGGCACGCAGGATTTCGTCAGCGAGGTCGACAAGGAAACCGAAAAGCTGATCCGCGAGCGGCTCGGCGCCGTTTTTCCCGAAGACGGCTTCATCGGCGAAGAAACCGGCGGAACGCCGGATCGTATCGTCTGGGTTGTCGACCCGATCGACGGCACGCATAACTTCGTGCGCGGCATCGGCTTCTGGTGCGTTTCGATCGGCCTCGTCGTCGACGGCAAACCCTCTGTCGGTGTGATTTACGATCCGATCCAGGACGAGCTTTATTCCGCGGCCGCCGGCCAGGGCGCGACGCTCAACGGCGAAGCGATCAGTGTTTCGGCGACCACGGAACCGACGGAAGCGGTCGTCGCAATCGGCTCCAATTTCCGAAAACCGCCTGAGCTTCACGTCAACACCATCGCCACGCTTTTCGAGGAGCGCTGCAGCCATCGCGGCCAGGGCGCGGGCGCGCTCTCGCTCGCCCTCGTTTCCGCCGGGCGGCTCGACGGATATTTCGAAAACCACATCAATTCCTGGGATGTGATGGCCGGCATCGTTCTCATCGCGGAAGCCGGCGGCTACGTGAACGACTTCATGGCCGACAACGGGCTGATGGAGGGCAACACCATTTTCGCCTGCACGCCCGGCCTGAAGGGTTTCCTGAGCAAGGCCACAGGTTTCGACTGTTAACAGAATTACAAACGGTCGCCGGCATCTGAAATTTCCGGTTCATATCGGGGGCACAGGCTGGAAGCACGGGTTCGCCGTCAGGCTACCGGCCCAGCCGCTTTCCTGCTTTGGGTCGGACAGTGCGGCGATCGTCCGAGAAAACGGGGGTGAGCAACGCCCCGGATAATTCTGTTTGGAGGAAACGATGAAAACGATCTCCGGCAGGCTTCGCCTGCTTGCCTCGACTGCCGCTCTTGCCGTCACCTTGTCGAACGGCGCGGCGATGGCCGAAAGCCTCGTCCTTTACTGCAGCGTCGGGGAAGAGTGGTGCTCGGCCATGGCCAACGGCTTCAGCCGCGCAACGGGCATCGACGTCGCGATGACCCGCAAGAGCTCCGGCGAGACCTACGCCCAGCTAAAGGCCGAAGCAAGCAACCCGAAGGGTGACGTGTGGTGGGGCGGCACCGGAGATCCGCACCTGCAGGCGGCCGAAGAAGGCCTAACCGAGGAATACACCTCGCCGATGCTCGAGAAGCTGCAGCCCTGGGCGGTCTCGCAGGCGACCTCTTCCGGGAACCGCACTGTAGGCATCTATGCCGGCGCGCTCGGCTTCACCTACAACACCGAGGTCCTGGAAGACAAGAACCTGCCGGTGCCGAGCTGCTGGGCCGACCTGATCAAGCCGGAGTACAAGGGCGAGATCCAGATCGCCAACCCGAACTCTTCCGGCACGGCCTATACCGCGCTTGCTTCGCTGGTTCAGCTGCTGGGTGAGGACGCTGCCTTCGATTACCAGAAGCAGCTCCACAACAACATCAACCAGTACACCAAGTCCGGCTCCGCACCCGCGAAAGCCGCGGCACGCGGTGAAACCGGCATCGGCATCAACTTCATGCACGACGGCGTGCAGCAGCGCGTCGGCGGGTTCCCGGTCAAGGTGATCGCGCCTTGCGAGGGCACGGGCTACGAGATCGGCTCGATGAGCATCGTCAAGGGCGGACCGAACCCGGATGCCGCGCGCAAGTGGTACGACTGGGCGCTGACCGCCGAAGCGCAGGAGATCGGCGCATCGGTGAAGAGCTTCCAGGTTCCGTCGAACGTCGGCGCGAAAGTCCCGCCGGAGGCGCCGAGCCTCGATACGGTGAAGCTGATCGACTACGACTTCAAGGAATACGGCAGTTCCGCGACGCGTCAGCGCCTGCTTTCGCGCTGGGATGACGAGATCGGCAGCCTCAACTAAGAGCAAGCCGTCAGATCGCTCCGCATTCGGATGGCGACATCCGGATGCGGAAATTTGATCGGAACAAGAGCGTTAGGGCCGCCATATGCGCGAACATTCGCGCTCATGTGGCTCTATCAGGCGGCCGGCTCCCTCCCGACGTGAGCCGAAACGCGTACCAAAGAGCCGGCCGCTCGCTCGTTCGTAGAAAAGGCCCGTTGCCAGCGGGCATATCGCATCTTCAAGGACGCATCGACATGCGACGCAGCCAATGGTTCTGGCTCGCCGCGGGTTGGATCGGTTTCGCCCTTCTACCGTGGTACGACACGCCCCTGTCCGATGACCGGACATGGTCCCTGCCCGCTCTTTTCGCCGGCCTCTTCGGCTCCGCGCCCTGGCTCCTGCCGTTGCTGGTGCCGTTACTCTTGCCGATCGTCTATCTCACGAAGGACGTTCAGTCGCGCGCTTCGGCGCTTGTGGCCGCAGGCATCATCGGCATCGCATATATGGTGCTGCAGGGTTTCGCATTCGGGCTGAACGGCTGGTCCTGGGCGTTCCTCCAGAGTGTTTTCGGCCCGACGGACCGTTTTCAAAACGGTTTCGGATACGGCGCGAACGTCACGCTGTTTTCCTTCCTGTTCATGCTGACGGAGGGCCTTGCCGCACGCGGCTGGATGAAGGGCGACCGTTTCGTAACAGGCTCGATCGGCCTCGTGATCGGCACGATCCTCTTCTTCGTCTTCCTTCCCGTCAGTACGATCCTGACCAATGCCGCGATTCCCGACGGCGAACAATCGGCGGTGGTTTCCTTCTTCTACAGGATGACCGATGCGGACATCTGGAGCCTTTCCTGCGCCTTTGAAAACCGGCGCTGCGGCGTTTTCTGGAACAGCCTTCGCCTTGGCATCCTGACCGGCGCGATCACGACGCTGCTGGGGCTTGCCTTCGCGCTGATCGCAACGCGCACGAACTTCCCTTTCAAGCGCGGACTACGCCTGCTTACCGTCCTGCCGATCATCACGCCGCCCTTCGTGATCAGCCTTGCGATCATCCTGCTTTTCGGACGCAACGGGACGGTTACGACCTTTTTCGCGGATGCGTTCGACATCGGGCGGTCGCGCTGGATCTACGGCCTGCCCGGCATTCTGATGACGCAGGCACTCGCCTTCACGCCCATCGCCTTTCTCGTGCTGATCGGCGTCGTGCAGGGCATTGCCCCTTCCATGGAAGAAGCATCGCACACCCTGCGCGCCAACAGGTGGCAGACGTTCAGATACGTCACATGGCCGCTGCTGCGCCCCGGACTTGCCAACGCCTTCCTCATCGGCTTCATCGAAAGCCTGGCCGACTTCGGTAATCCGCTCGTCCTTGGCGGCAACTACGACGTTCTTTCCACCAAGATCTTCTTTGCCGTCGTGGGATCGCAGAACGATCCGGGCCGCGCGGGTGCGCTGGCCATCGTGCTCCTGATGCTTTGTGTCGGCGCGTTCTACGTCCAGCGTCGCTGGCTCGGCAAGAAGTCTTACCAAACACTGACCGGCAAGGGCGATTCCGGCCGTCCATCGGAGCTTCCGCGCGGACTGAAATACGTCTGCTATGCCACCGCCATTCCCTGGGCGGTGTTCACGCTGATCCTCTACACGATGATCATGTTCGGCGGTTTCGTGAAGAACTGGGGCCGGGACAACAGCTTCTCGCTTGACCATTTCGCGGCGAACTTCGGCCTGGAATGGACCGAGTTCGGGCTGTTGTGGTCCGGCCGGGCGTGGGATTCGCTATTCACCACGCTGGAGATCGCCGCCATTTCCGCACCGCTGACGGCCGGCATGGGCCTCCTGACCGCCTATCTGCTGGTTCGCCAGCGCTTCGCCGGCCAGGCGAGCTTCGAATTCATCACCATGTTGAGCTTCGCCATTCCCGGCACCGTCATCGGCGTCAGCTATATTCTCGCCTTCAACACGCCGCCGCTGGAAATCACCGGCACCGGCATCATCCTCATACTCTGCTTCATCTATCGCAACATGCCCGTCAGCATCCGCGCGGGCGTTGCGGCGATGAGCCAGATCGACAAGAGCCTGGACGAATGCGCGATGACGCTTGGCGCGACCAGCGCCCAGACCGTGCGCCGCGTGGTTCTGCCGTTGCTGCGGCCCGCGATCGTCGCGGCTCTCGTCTATTCCTTCGTCCGGGCTATCACGTCGGTCAGCGCGGTGATCTTCCTCGTCAGCGCGCGCTACGACCTTGCGACGTCCTACATCGTCGGGCGCGTGGAGAACGGCGAGTACGGCCTGGCGATCGCCTATAGCGCGACGCTGATCGTCATCATGGCGGCGGCGATCACCCTGATCCAGTTCGCCGTCGGCGAACGCAAGGTTTCAAGAAGAACATCCTCTGACGCGGTCAAACAGGAGGTCCCCGCATGAGCGTCGACACCAAATCGGGCGGCGTCGAATTCCGCAATGTCACCCGCCGTTTCGGAAACGTCGTCGCTGTCGACAACGTAAGCTTTACCGCCGACCCCGGCACGCTCGTCACGCTGCTCGGCCCTTCCGGCTGCGGCAAGACGACCACCTTGCGCATGATCGCGGGGCTTGAATCCGTCAGCGAAGGCACGGTCCTCATCGGCGGCAAGGACGTAACCCTCCTGCACGCGACCGACCGAAGCGTGGCCATGGTATTCCAGAGTTACGCGCTTTTCCCGCATATGACGGTGATCGAGAACGTATCCTTTGGCCTTGAGATGTCCGGCTTTTCGCGCAAGGACCGGGAGGAAAAGGCGGCGGAGGGCCTGAGGCTCGTTGGTCTTGCGGGCTTTGAAGGGCGCTTGCCGAGCGAGTTGTCCGGCGGTCAGCAGCAGCGTGTGGCCGTGGCGCGCGCGCTCGTGCTTGAGCCCGAGGTCCTGCTTTTCGACGAACCGTTGTCCAACCTCGACGCCAAGCTGCGCCGGCGCATGCGCGACGATATCCGCGACCTGCAACAGAGCCTTGGGCTCACCTCCGTCTATGTGACCCACGACCAGGAGGAAGCGCTTGCCGTTTCCGACAAGATCATCGTGATGAACAGGGCGGTGATCGCGCAGGAGGGAACGCCGCGCGACCTCTACGAGCGCCCGGCCGACCGCTTCGTCGCGGACTTCATCGGCGGCGCGAACCTGATCGAAGGCCGGATCACGGGCCGGGTCGAGCGGTCTGCCACGGTCGACGTCGGAGGAGTGTTCCTCAATGTGCCGGATCGGCCGGAAGCTCCGGAGGATGTGCTCGTCGCGATCCGCCCGAACGCCATCCGCCTCGATACCACGCGGCAGCAAGAAGGCCTGCCGGTCGTCGTGCGCAAATCCGTCTATCTCGGCTCGCACATGGAATATGCGCTTGAAAGCGAGGTTGGCGAGCTGTTCGCAATCGACCACAATGTCGCCGGCGCCGTTGCGCCGGGGACCGATGCGGTGGCATGTTTCACGGAAACGGGGATGGCTCTAGTGGCGAGATAACCGCAACAGGGGCCCTGCCATCCTAAAAGCCCTTGGATAAACAACCAGGCGGGAAATGATGTCCGGCGCGCTGAAGCCACGCGGGGTCCATGGTCGGCTGATGGTGGCGCTCGGAGCGCTGGTCGGTCTGACGCTGCTTGCCGGCGTGACCGGCTGGCACGGTTTCACGCGAACCGAGACGGCGCTCGAGACGCTTCAGGCAGACAGTCTGAGCGATCTTTCGCTTGTTCTGACGGTGGCGGAACGAAGCGCGAGCCTTGCCGCGCGCGCGCCATACATTTCGGAACTCAGGAGCGAACGGCAAATAACGGCGGGCCGCGCGGAAATCGAAGCGCGTCTTGCCGAATTCACCGAACTTGCGATCAGCCTGCCGCGGCTTAATGAGAAGAACATTCCCCGCCCGACGGACGTTCCCTCCGCCGTCCGCCTCGCCGCGCGCCTTGAGGGAATACTGCGGGCGCTGTTGGATGTCACCGGAGAACGGCTTGCGGCCGATGCCGGCATGACGCATGCCTTCACGGCGCTCGCCGACTTCAGGAACTCCGCCAAGCGGATTGACGATACCGCGGCAGATCCCAGCAGCCTGTCGCCGAACCTTGCCGCCCGCCTTGGCGATCTGAGCGAACTCGTTCTTGAGGCAAGCGCAGCGGAAACGGTCGTCGCCGTGGAGGAAATCCGCAAGCGTTTTCTCAAGATGGCGCTACTCGTGGAAAGCGAACTCGCCTTCGGGCCGCACGCCGGCCTCAACGGCAAGATCGAGGCGATGGCGCCGATCTTCACCAGCCGTTTAAACCAGATCAGCACCCGAAACCGCTCGGAAGTCCTTCTGGCGGCGATCAACACCGCCTCGGCGCAGTTGACGGCGACGGTATCCTCGCTTGCCGACGTGGTGCGCTCATCCGCCCTCCAACGCAGCGAGGAAACGATTTCGGTGCTGCGCTTTGGCAAATCGGCGCTTCTTGCGGTTGCCGGCCTCTGCCTGCTGGCGGCATTGGGAGCCGCCAGTTTCGTCATGCGCGACGTTGCCGACAACCTGCGCCGCGCGACCGGCGCCATGACGCGCCTAGCCGCCGGAGACCGAAGCGCGGAGGTTCCCGGCGTCGAGCGCCAGGACGAACTGGGGGACCTCGCGCGCGCCTTCGACATCTTCAAGCGTCAGGCCATCGAGCGGGAGGAGCTTTCCGAAAAGCTCGCCGACAATGCGAAAACGCTGCAGGCGATCTTCGACAACCTTTCCGACGGCATCTCGCTTTTCAACGGCGAAGGCCGTCTGATCGCCTGGAACCCGCGCTTTGCTGAGTTGAGCGGCCTGAACCCGGAAGAGATCCGAGAAGGCGTTTCCATGCCGGAGTTGCTCGACAGGCTTTCGGCGACCAATGTCAAGGCGCGGACGGTCGACGGACGGCCGATCGACCTGACGCGTTTCGCACGTGGGCGCATCGCGCCCTTCGCGGTGCTGGAACTGCACACGCCCGACGGTCGAACGATCGAAATTCGCGCGGGCGCCATGCCGAACGGCGGCGTAATCGCCAGCCTGACGGACCTGACGGACCGCAAGGCCCTGCAACAGCAATTGCAACAGGCACAGAAGATGGAGGCCGTCGGGCAGCTTACCGGCGGCATCGCCCACGATTTCAACAACCGCCTTGCCGCGATCATGGGCAATCTGCAGCTGATCCACGACGACGGCGCGGCATCGGAAAAGCTGAAAAGCCGGTCCTTGCGCGCACTCGATGCGGCGGAAGGCGGGGCCGCGATGACGCAGCGCCTGCTCTCCTTCGCCCGCCGGCAGGCGCTCCTGCCGCAAGTGACCGATCTGAACGAGCTGGTGGAAAGCCTGAACGACCTGCTCGGCTACAGCCTCGATCCCGGCATTGAGCTCATGCTAGATCTCGACCCGTCGATTCCCCCGGTCATGGTCGATCCCGCGCAACTTGAGAACGCGCTTTTCAACCTCGTGTTCAACAGCCGCGATGCGATCGACGGACGCGGGCGGATTACCATTGCGACACGCGCGAACTCCGATCCTTCAGGGGCCACGCGCGAAGTGACGATCCTTGTACGCGATACCGGCAGCGGCATGACCGCGGATGTCCGGGCAAGGGTGCTGGAGCCCTTCTTCACCACGAAACCCTTCGGACGGGGAAGCGGCCTCGGCCTGTCGATGGTCTATGGTTTCGTACGCCAGTCGGGCGGGCGGATCGAGATCGAAAGCGCGCCCGCGCAAGGCACGTCGATCCAGCTTTGCTTTCCGGCGACAAGCGAGACCGTCCGGCCCGCACCGCGCGATGAGGTTGCGGTACCGGTGCCGCGGGCGAACGGGGAAAAAATTCTGGTCGTCGAGGATGAGGATCTGGTCCGCGAAACGGCCGTCGACATGCTATCGGGCCTTGGATACCGGGTAACGGCTGTTGCCAATGCGGAGGATGCGCTTGACGGGATCCGCGCCGAAAATTTCGATCTGTTGTTCACCGACGTCGTTCTTGCCGGTGGCGTGAATGGACCGGAACTTGCCGAGCGGGCGCTGAGGATCAAGCCACTGATGCCGGTGCTTTTCTGCTCCGGCTTCATGCGCCAGACACCGCCGGACCGGGCGGCGGCCCCCATGCCGGAGCGCATTCTGGAAAAGCCCTATCGCCGGGAAACCCTGGCGCTCAGAATCCGTGAAGCGCTTGATGGCGCCCGTATTCAGGAGCCGTCAAGCGGCTCTACCTGTGCGTCGAACACATAGCCGAGGCCACGCTCGGTACGGATGAACCGCGGATTGCGCGGGCTCGGTTCGATCTTGCGCCTGAGCCTGAGTATCAACACGTCTATTGTCCGGTCGAAAACGTCGTCGTTGCGCCGGCGCATCAGGTCGAGAAGCTGGTTGCGCGACAGCACGCGCCCGCGCGCCTCGACGAGGGCCGCAAGAAGATCGAACTCCGAAACGGTAAGAGAAACCGGGACACCCGACGGGTCGGTGAGCTTGCGCCCGTCAAGGTCGAGCGAGAACCCCAGGAAGCGATAGCCGCGCCGCTGCGTTTCGGCGGGAACCGGCGAAAGCTGGCCCGGTCCCTTGCGGCGAAGCACCGCCTTAACCCGGGCAAGAAGCTCGCGCGGATTAAACGGCTTGACCATATAGTCGTCCGCGCCGATCTCCAGGCCGACGATACGGTCCACATCGCTGCCGCGCCCTGTCAGCATGATAATCGGTATATCGCTGGAAGAACGGATGGAGCCGGCCACGGCAAGGCCATCCCGGTCCGGAAGCTGCAAATCGAGGATGATCAGCTCTGGCGGATTCACATCCCCCATAAGCTTGGCAAGCGCGCCCGCGCTTTCGCAAGCAAGCGCGCTGAAACCGCCCTCCTGCAGAATGTCGACCACCGTATCGCGGACGATCCGGTCGTCCTCGACGACCGCGACACGTCCACCCGTCGCCGACGACGTCATCGGCATCCTCCCGAGCATGCTTCGTTCTTGTCATTCGTTAGCGGCGTAAATGTTTCACGACTTTCGCTGCTCGGCAAGCGGAAGGGGTCTGCGGGTATCGTACCGCCACGTTAGATGTTTCTGCCGAAGGCCAGTTCGTCCGAGGCGCGGAACATGTGGCAAAGCTCGTTGGAAACGCCGAGGCTGACTTCATCACCCTCGTTATAGGCCGCATCGCCGGGGATTTTCGCCGTCACGAGCGAGCCATCGGCAAGTCTTGTGTGCAGCAGATAGGCCTCGCCCAACTGTTCGAGCACATCCACCTTGCCTTTCAAAACGGTATCGGATCCCTCGGTCCGTGTCGTCAAATGTTCCGGGCGGATGCCAAGAATGACGCTGTCGCCGGCCGACGCACCATCGCCCTTCACCTTCGCCACAGCCGAACCGCCGCCCGGCAGCCCGACCTTTATCCCCTCCGCGTCGACCGCATCGATTTTTGTGTCGATGAAATTCATTTTCGGTGAGCCGATGAAGCCGGCCACGAAGATGTTGCGCGGGTGGTGGTAAAGCTCGAGAGGCGGACCGACCTGCTCCACGTTGCCGGCATTCAGCACGACGATCTTGTCGGCAAGCGTCATGGCCTCGACCTGGTCATGGGTGACGTAGATCATCGTCACGCCCATCTCCTTGTGAAGCTTGGCGATCTCGATGCGCATCTGCACCCTCAGGGCGGCATCGAGGTTGGACAGCGGTTCGTCGAACAGAAATACGCGAGGGTTGCGCACGATGGCCCGCCCGATGGCGACACGCTGGCGCTGCCCGCCCGAAAGCTGCTTGGGCAACCGGTCGAGAAGCGGCGTCAGCTCCAGGATCTCTGCGGCCGCGCGCACGGCCTTGTCGATTTCTTGCCTGCCGGATTTGGCGAGCGTCAGGCCGAAGGCCATGTTCTCGTAGACCGTCATATGCGGATAAAGCGCATAGGACTGGAAGACCATGGAAATTCCGCGCTCCTTGGGCGTTTTGGCATTCACGCGTTCGCCACCGATCAAGAGGTCGCCGCTCGTGATATCCTCCAGCCCCGCAATCAGGCGCAGCAGCGTGGACTTGCCGCAGCCCGACGGCCCCACGAAGACCGCAAATTCTCCGTCGGCGATGTCAAGATCCACGCCGCGGATCACCTTCACGGAGCCGAATTGCTTGGTCACGTTCTTGAGGACCACTTGCGCCATTCCATTCCTCCCGCAGGATCAACCCTTATTCAGTTGGAAGCGGCTGAATACGAAAAGTTGATCGCTTTCATTTCGTCTCCGTTGCATTTGCCTACCTGATCAAACCCTGAAGAACCCGGCGTCATGCCCGTCAAGCCGCAGCGTCGCCTCCTGCACAAGGCCGGAAAAACCATGCCCGTCCAGGGGCGACGGCTGCATGAGATCGCCAAGCGCCACGCTCACCGGCTCCGCCCCCAGATTGAACGCGCACAGCACCTTTTCGCCCCCCTCTTCGCGCACGAACGCCAGAACCGGCTCCGGCAGGTCGAGGAAACGGATCGAGCCCTTGCGAAGCGCCATGTTGCGGGACCGCCAGGCGAGAAAGCGGCGCACGCGCGACAGAACGGAACCCGGATCGTTCTTCTGCGCCGAGACAGCATGCACGGCATGATCGGCCGGCACGGGAAGCCACGGATCGCCGCTTGAAAAGCCGGCGTGCGGCGCGCTGTCGGACCAGGGCATCGGCGTGCGGCACCCGTCCCGGCCCTTGTACTCGGGCCAGAACTGGCGCCCGTAAGGATCCTGCAGCAATTCATAGGGCACGTCGGCCTCCACGAGGCCGAGTTCCTCCCCCTGGTAGATGCAGGGGCTTCCCCTGAGCGAGGCGATGAGAGCGACCAGCATCGGAGCGGCACGGCTCGTGTCGTGATCGAGGTTCCAGCGCGAAATCACACGGCGCACATCGTGGTTGGAAAACGCCCAGCTCGGCCAGCCCGTACCGATCGCCGCCTCGAAATCCTCTACCGTCTTGCGAATGAAAGCGGCTGAGAAGCTTTCCGACAAAAGGTCGAACGTATAAGCCATGTTGAGGCGCTTTCCGGCCTCTGTGTAAGCCGCCATGGTGGCAAGCGGATCGTGATCGGCACCGATCTCGCCGACGGTGGCAATGCCTGAATAGCTGTCGCAAAGCCGCCTCAGGCGCTCCAGAAACGCGAGGTTTTCCGGCTGCGTCTTGTCGTGGATGTGGTCCTGATAGGCGTAAGGGTTGGACAGCGCGACGCCTGCAACCCTCGCCTTCTCGCCAACCGGCGGGTTGTCCTTCAGGTCCTTGTCGTGAAAGTAGAAGTTGACCGTGTCCAGACGGAAGCCGTCGACACCGCGGTCCAGCCAGAAACGGGCGGCTTCGAGAACCGCATCCTGAACCTGAGTGTTGTGATAGTTGAGATCCGGCTGGGATTTCAGGAAGTTATGCAGGTAGTACTGGTGCCGGCGCGTGTCCCACTCCCATGCGGGTCCGCCGAAGACCGAAAGCCAGTTGTTGGGCGGCGTCCCATCCGGCTTCGCATCCGCCCAGACATACCAGTCCGCCTTGTCGTTCGTGCGGTTCGACCGGCTTTCGGCAAACCAAGGATGCTGGTCGGAGGTGTGCGAGATGACAAGGTCGATCAGCACTTTCAGCCCGCGCTCATGGGCGGCCTCCACCAGCCGGTCGAAATCCGCAAGCGTGCCGAACATCGGGTCGACATCGCAGAAATCCGCGACGTCATAGCCGAAATCGTCCATCGGCGAGCGGAAGAACGGCGAGATCCAGATCGCATCGGCACCAAGCTCGGCGATATGGCCGATATGGTCGACAATACCCGGCAGGTCGCCGATACCGTCGCCGTTCGAATCGGCGAACGAGCGAGGGTAGACCTGGTAGATGACCGCCCCGCGCCACCAGTCTGCCTGGTCGGGCGAGCGGCTGGCAGCCGGATTTTCTGCATGCGACGACATGGATTATCCCTTGATTGCGCTTCCTGTCAGCCTTTTACCGCTCCTGCGGTAAGGCCCGAGACGATGCGGCGCTGGAAGATGAGAACGAGGATGACGACGGGCACAGTGACGATGACCGATGCCGCCATGATGTTGCCCCAGGGAAGCTCGAACTGGCTTGCGCCCGAAAGGAGTGCGATGGCAACAGGAACGGTGCGCTGTTGCGCCGAAAGCGTGAAGGTGAGCGCGAAGAGGAATTCGTTCCACGCCGCGATGAAGGCAAGCAGTCCTGTCGTGACCATGGCAGGCCACATCAGCGGCATGAAGATCTTGCTGACGACCGTCCATGGCGATGCGCCGTCGACATAGGCTGCCTCTTCCAGTTCCTTCGGCAGTTCGCGCATGAAGGTGGTCAGCACCCATACGGTGAAGGGAAGGGTGAGAATGAGGTTTGCAAGGATCAGGCCCGGAAGCGAATTATAGATACCGAGTGTGCGGATAAGTTCGAACATGCCGGAAAGCACCGCGACCTGCGGGAACATCGAGACGCTGAGGATCGTCAAAAGCAGCAAGCCACGCCCTGTGAACTGCACACGGCCCAGCGCATATGCCGCCGTCAGCCCGAGGAAGAGGGAAATCGCCACCACGGTGAAGGCTACGACGACGGAATTCAGGATATTTCGCCCGAAGGGCTGCTCCGTGAAGACGGAGACATAATTCCTGAAGTCGAAATGGTCGGGCAGGATCGACGCGGTGAAAAGCTCTGAGCCCGAACGGAAGGACGACAGGATCGCGTAGTAGAAGGGAAAGACCGCGAATATCGCGATTGCGATCAGGAGTGCCCAGAAAGCGACTTTTCCGACAAGACGTTGCACGCTCATTTCACCTCCTCCCCGAGACGGACCTTGCCGACGGTCAGCGTCAGCACCACGAGTACGGCGATGATCATGAAAAGCATGGTCGAGGCGGCCGAACCGTAGCCGACCTCCTGGAAATCGACCAGTTGCTGGCGCGCGTAGACCGACATGGTCATGGTTTCGCGCGAGTTGGAGGTCAGCACGTAGATCAGGTCGAAGATGCGCAGCGCATCGAGGCCGCGGAAGATGAGCGCGACGACCAGCGCCGGGCGGATAAGCGGCAGCGTCACCTTGAAGAAAACCTTGACCGGGTGAATGCCGTCGACCTTTGCCGCCTCGTAGCAGTCGGTCGGCAGGATCTGCAGCCCGGCCAGGATCAGGAGCGCCATGAAAGGCGTCGTCTTCCACACATCCACCATGATGACCGCCCACATGGCGGTGTCGGGCGAGGCGGTCCAGGCGATGGGCGCGGAAATGATGCCGATGCCGATTAGGATTTCATTGAGGATGCCGAACTGGTCGTGCAGCATCCAGCCCCACATCTTGGCGGAAACGATCGTCGGGATCGCCCAGGGGATCAGGATCGCGGCGCGCAGGTATCCGCGCCCCTTGAACGCGGTGTTGAGCGTCAACGCCACGATCATGCCGAGCACGGTCTCAAGCGCGACGGAAACCACCGTGAACCAGATCGTGTTCCAGACGGCGTTCCACCAGTCGGGATCGACGAGCAGGCCGTACCATTCGCCTTCGTAGTACTCCAGGAAGTTCGCGAAGCCGATGAAGCGCGTGTCGTCGAGCGCGGAAAGATTGGCGTCGGTGAAGGCGAAATAGATCGTGCGGATCAGCGGCCATCCGGCGACCAGCGCCAGGACGATCATCATCGGCGTCAGGAATATCCAGGCGGATCTGACACGCGCACGAGTGAGTTCCGACGCACTGCCTGCGGCAACGGACATGGCCGCCCCCTTTCGGTTTCGCGAAAGTCCGGATCTTGAAACTGAACCCCGGCGCCGCCCAAATGCCGGACGGCGCCGGCCGATCGCAGTTACCAGCCGCGCCGGCTCATGCGCTTGAGAGAGCTTTCGAGATCGGAAAGCGCATCTTCAGGAGATTTCGTGCCCGATAACACGGCGTGCGTTTCGTTCCAGAACTCGTTGGAAACCTGATTATAGGCCGTTCCCGTCACGCGCGACGGCCGCGCGACCGCATTGACGAACGTGTCATAGAGTTCGCCGAAGAAAGGGTTGGCCTCAAGCACCTGCTTGTCCTCGTAAAGCGCTGCGATCGTCGGATTGTATGCGCCTTTCACGGCGCGCCGCTTCTGCTCGTCGTAGCTCGTCAGATACATGACGAGATCGGCGGCGACTTCCGGATTTGCGGAATATTTGGAGACCGCAAGCTGCCAGCCGCCGAGCGTACCCGTGTGCTTGCCGTCGCTACCGCCTTTCGGCAGGGCGGCGACACCGATCTTGCCTTTCACCGGACTGTCTTCCGAATTGCCCAGCGCCCATGCGTAAGGCCAGTTGCGCATGAAGACCGCATTTCCGGACTGGAAGACGCCGCGCGCTTCCTCTTCCGCGTAGTTGAGAACGCCTTCCGGCGCGATATTGCCCACCCAGCTTCCGGCAAGCTTCAGCGCGGCCAGGGCGTTCTCGTTGTTGACCGTCACATCGCCTTCCCCGTTGACGATCGTCCCGCCGCCATAGGCGTCGATCCATTCCAGAGCGTCGCACGTCAGCCCCTCGTAGGCCTTGCCCTGGAAGACGAAGCCCCACATGCCGGTATTGCCCTCGCCACGCTCGGAATCCTGGACCCTCTTGGCGATTTCCGTCATTTCGTCCCAGGTTTGCGGGACGCTTTCGCCATATTTCTCCAGAAGGTCGGCGCGATAATAGAGGACGCCGGCATCCGTGAACCACGGCATGGCGACGAGTTGACCGTCGACCGTGTTGTTTTCGATGATCGAGGGGAAATGCTCCTTCTCCACTCCGCCGGAGTAAGGCGCCAGATCGATGAAATGCGAACCGAGAATGCCGGGCCAGATAACGTCGATCTGGAAGACGTCGATATCGCCGGCTCCGGCGGCGAGAAGCTGCTGGTAGAGCGCCAAGCGTTCGGTCGTCGAGTTCGGCGTCGAGACGATGACGACCTCGTTGCCCGTCTTTTGTGCCCATGCGTCGGCCGCCTCGCGGCAAAGTTCGAGCTCCTGACCGACCGCGCCGCAGGAAATGGAAACGCTTGCGGCCGATGCCGGGCTCGCCATCAAAGCCGCTGCAAGCGTCATTGCGGATGCGCCGAACAATGCTTGGAATTTCATGATGCTCTCCTCCCAACTGGGACCCTTTTCGAGGCAGTCGCCACTCCCCGGATCCGGCGCCCAGACTGAACGCTTGCGATGTCCGAATTCGGGCGGTTCGCGGATCGGCGGCTCCATGCCGGGCCGGGCGAGCGGAACCGAATTTCGACCGCAAATGCATCCCTTCAAAGCGCTTTGGATAAAGCATAAGTGCATCATCGAGAGTGAGTCAACTGGCACTTTTGCGAAGACAATCGAAAAAATGGTACTTTTCTGCTAGTTTCCTGTTGCCGTTCAATGTATTTCCGG
Source organism: Stappia sediminis (assembly GCF_009826895.1). Lineage (GTDB taxonomy): Bacteria > Pseudomonadota > Alphaproteobacteria > Rhizobiales > Stappiaceae > Hongsoonwoonella > Hongsoonwoonella sediminis. The sequence goes on from NZ_WUMV01000008.1 coordinate 418,472, forward strand.
CAATCATAAAATCGATCAGGAAGCGTCCTGCGGCGCACAAATTCATGCTGCAGGCGCGAAATTCAAAGCGCTTTGAAGAAAATATGAAACTCAAGGACCTCGCCGAACACCTGCAACTTTCGCAAACGACGGTCTCGCGCGCGCTCAACGGATACCCGGAAGTTGCCGAGGAAACGCGACAGCGCATCGTCGAAGCCGCAAGGCAGTTCGGCTACAGGCCGAATGCCGCCGCCAGGCGCCTGGCGACCGGGCGAACGGGCAGTGTCGCGATCCTGTTTCCCGCCGAGCGCAACCTGCTCGTCGACCCGCATTTTTCCGATTTTCTCGCAGGTCTCGCGGAGAAATTCGGCGAAGCCGACATGGACCTTTCTCTCAAGGCCACGCGCAAGGCGGATGAACTGGAAACCTATCGGCGCCTCACCACGATGGGCCGGGTCGACGGCTTCATCGTTTCTTCGCCGCGCAGCCATGACGAGCGCCTGTCCCTCCTGGCCGGGCTCAATGTCCCCTTCGCCGTTCACGGACGCTCGCAGGATGGACTGACCTTTCCTTTTTTCGATATCGACAACGAAGGCGCTTTCAGGCGCGCGACGGATCTGCTGCTCGACCTCGGCCACGAGCGCATCGCCCTATTGAACGGCATCAGGGACCTCAATTTCGCCAGGGCGCGCGAGGAAGGCTTCCGCTCTGCTCTCGCCGAACGCGGCATATCCGCCGAACCGGAGCTGATTTTCAACGGCCCCATGGTGGAAGAACTGGGCTACCGCCAGACGTGCCGCCTGATCGACCGGCCTTCCCGGCCGACCGCACTACTTGCCGCAAGCGTTCTGCTTGCTTTCGGCGCCTACCGGGCAGCGCGGGACCGCGGACTTGCGATCGGGAAGGACATTTCGATCATCGCACATGACGACGGCCTGCCCTTCCTCAAGGCGGAAACGCTGGAGCCGCCACTCGCGGCAACCGTATCTTCCATCAGGAACGGCGGATACAGGCTCGCCGAAATCCTGCTGGAACGGATCGCGGGCAAACCTGTGAGCGAGTTGCAGGAGATCGCGCCGGTCGATCTCGTCTTCCGCTCTTCCGTTGGCTCGGCCAGGAAGTAAGCCTCTATCTCAGCCGCAATCCGCCTTCGTCGAACACGCGGACATCGCTCAGGCTGAAAGCCGCCTCGACCTTTTCGCCAACCCGGTGAGTGTCGTAACCACGCCGCTCCAGCACGACGATCTCGCCATCCGGCAAACGCCCGTGAACGTAGGACGTCCCACCCAGGTGCTCGATCACCTCCACGGTAAGCGGCAGGCTGACATCGGCATCTGCGGGCTTGTCCATATGCTCCGGGCGAATGCCGATGCGGATCGGCATGCCGGACTTGAGCGCTTCGCCTTCGATCGGCAGGTCCAGCGTCGGCCCGTCGCCGCCGAGTCGGACACGTCCTGAACCACCATCGGTCGCAATCGCATTCAGGAAGTTCATCTTCGGCGAGCCGATAAAGCCGGCGACAAAGGCATTGGCCGGGTTTTCGTAAAGTTCCAACGGCGTTCCGAATTGCTCGACGCGTCCTTCGCGCAGAACCACGATCTTGTCGGCCAGCGTCATCGCCTCCGTCTGGTCGTGGGTGACGTAGATCATCGTGCTGCCAAGCTCGCGGTGAAGCTTGGCGATCTCCACACGCATCTGGACGCGAAGTTCCGCATCGAGGTTCGAAAGCGGCTCGTCGAACAGGAAAACACGCGGATTCCTGACAATCGCCCGTCCGATGGCAACCCGCTGACGCTGCCCGCCGGAAAGTTGAGACGGCTTGCGCGCAAGCAACGCGTCGAGCTGCAGAATTTCCGAGGCGCGGTGAACGCGCTCGGCGATTTCAGCCTTCGGCGCCCCGGTCATCCTCAGGCCGAAGCTCATGTTTTCTTCAACCGTCATGTGCGGATAGAGCGCATAGGACTGGAACACCATGGCCACCCCGCGCTTGGCGGGGTCGGTTTCGTTCACCCGCTCGCCGCCGATCGTAACCTCGCCGGACGTGACATCCTCAAGGCCTGCGATCATGCGCAGCAGCGTGGACTTGCCACAGCCGGAAGGTCCGACGAAAACGACGAAATCGCCGTCCTCGATCTGAAGGTCGACGCCATGGATGACGTCCGTCGTACCGAAGGCCTTGCGCACCTGATTGAGCTCAACCCGGGCCATTGAATTTCCTCCCAAAGTCTTTTTGAAGCCGCCGTATTTTCAACGATCGAGAAATTGGATCTCCGCGGCTCGTGCAATGCGATGCGCGGTTTCCTTCAAGCTCGGCACCGCCGCCTCCAGCTTTTCGGGCGAGCCCGCATTCGTTGTCGTCGTGACCGAAAGGCCGCCGATCAATGCCTTCTCCCGCGACAGGATCGGCACGGCAACGCAGATGATCGAGGGTTCATGCTCTTCGTCGTCGAAGGCGTAGCCGCGCTCGCGGATTTTGGCCAGTTCCGCCTCCAATGCGGCGCGGTCCGCAATGGTTTTGGGCGTATGACGATGAAAGGCCTGGCGGTCCAATGCCTCGCGAAGCCGCTCCGGCGAAAGGCTTGCCAGCATCGCCTTGCCGATGCCCGTGCAATAGGCGGGACCGATGCGCCCCGGACGGGAAAACATCTCGATCCCGTGAATGCGGTTACGCTTGTCGAGATAAAGCACCTGGCCATTTTCCAGACAGCCGAGATGAACGGTCATGCCGAGTTCCGCCGAAAGCCCTTCGACGTATGGGCCGCCGACCTGCGCAAGCGAAGCGTCCTGCCATGCTCCGTGAGCGAGCCTGATCAGGCGAAGTCCGAGGCGGTAACGCTGTGCGCGCACGTCATGAATAACCATTCCCTCATGCTCGAGCTGCCGCAAAAGCCGGTGAAGTGTCGCCTTGGGAAAGCCGCTTGCTCGCTGCAGGTCGGAAAACCGTACCTGCCCCTCGCTCGCCGCCATGGCATCCAGAAGGAAAAACGCCTTGGAAATGGGACTGGAAAGGTCTCCGGCGATCGAAACGCCTGCTTCCGCGGCCGTTCCCTTATCGCTCGCGCGTCCTTCCCGGTCGTCTTTCATCGAAATGCTCCTGCCGTCTTGACAGTCCTAATTGCCCTTCTTAGGATTTTCAATAGTCGAAACTTAGTTCCATTGAATGAGACTATCTGTTTGAAGTCAAGCGGAACCCCTGGATGTTTTGACGCTTGTTTCGACGCATTGTTTTGAAATCGAGAGAACGAGCCCGGCAGCGCCGGGAATCACGCCGCGCCAGCGGCATCGGGAGGAAACATGTTCTCAAGGAAATCCGCCGGACAGGCGGCCGCGCTCGCCGCCGTTCTGTCGCTCGGCCTGGCCGCTTCGGCTCACGCAGGCACGCTCGTCATCAACACCGATACGTCCGACCCCGCGCCGAAGGCGGCGTTCGAGGCCGCGATCGAAGGCTTCAAGGCCGAGAACCCCGACGTCGAGGTGAAGTGGAACATCTTCGATCATGAAGGCTACAAGACCTCGATCCGCAACTTCCTGACGGCCGAGGCGCCGGACATCGCCGCATGGTATGCCGGCAACCGCATGGCGCCTTTCGTAAATGCGGGACTGTTTGCGGACGTGAGCGACGTCTGGGAAGAGAACGGGCTTAACGACAGCCTCGCCTCCGCAGCGTCATCGATGACGATCGACGGCAAGAAATGGGGCGTTCCCTACACCTATTACCAATGGGGCATCTACTATCGGCAGGACATCTTCGATGAACTCGGCATCGAAGTGCCGAAGACCTGGGACGAACTGAAGGCAGCTTCCGCGAAACTCAAGGAAAACGGCATCACGCCCTTTGCCATCGGCTCCAAGGCGCTTTGGCCGACGGGCGGCTGGTTCGACTACATGGACCTTCGCGTCAACGGCTACGAGTTCCACATGGACCTCACCGCCGGCAAGGTTCCCTACACCGACCCGAAGGTGGTTGAAGTCTTCGACAAATGGTCGGAATTGGTGGAACCCGGTTATTTCCTTGAAAACCACGCAGCCTACGACTGGCAGGAGGCCGTGCCCTTCTTCGTCAACGGCGAGGCGGCGATGTACCTGATGGGCAATTTCGCCGTCGATCTCTTCAAATCCGGCGGACTTACCGAAGACCAACTCGGCTTCATGCAATTTCCGGAAATCACACCGGGCCTGCCCAAGGCCGAGGATGCGCCGACCGACACGATCCACATTCCGGCGAACGCCAGCAACAAGGAAGACGCGAAGAAGTTTCTGGCCTATGTCGCCCGCGCCGAAGTCCAGTCGCAGATGAACGAGATTCTCGGCCAGTTGCCGACGAACAAAGGATCGAAGCGCCCTGAAGACAAATACCTGAGCCAGGGTTTCGAGATGCTGTCGGAGGCCTATGCGCTCGCTCAGTTCTACGACCGGGATGCCCGGGCGGAAATGGCAAAGGCCGGCATGGAAGGCTTCCAGGAATTCATGGTCAAGCCAGGCAACCAGGACCGGATTCTCCAGCGTCTCGAGAAGATTCGCTCCCGCGTCTACAAGTAGCGGTAGAATGAAGGGTGCCGGGCGGAAAGACCTTCCGTCCGGCATCGGCCTTTTCTTCCAATCCACCGAAAGGTAGCGAGCATGAACCGCCCCGCGGCCATGTCCGGCAGCACGAGCTTCTGGCAGCGCCACCAGCGCCGGATCGCGCCGTGGTTTTTCCTTGCGCCCGGCGCCTTCATGTTCGCCGTCTATGTGATCCTGCCGATCTTTCAATCCATGTGGATCAGCCTCTACGACTGGGACGGGATCGGCGAGAAAACCTTCATCGGAATTGCCAATTACGTCGAACTCTTCGACGACGATGCCTTCTATACGTCCTTGAAAAACAATGTCATCTGGCTCGTCCTCTATATGCTCGCCGTGCCCGCGGGCCTGTTCGTGGCGCTTTTTCTCAACCAGACCGTCTTCGGCATTCGCCTGGTGAAGTCGCTGTTCTTCTTTCCCTTCGTCTTGAGCCAGGTGGTCGTGGGCCTCGTTTTCGCATGGTTCTATGACCCCTCCTTCGGCCTTCTGGCGCAGGTTTTCGAGGCCTTCGGGCTGAAACCGATCGCCGTTCTGGCGGATGAGGACTACGTCACCTACGGGATCATCGCCGCCGGGCTCTGGCCGCAGATCGCCTATTGCATGATCCTCTATCTCACTGGTTTGAATAACATTTCTCCGGAACAGATAGAGGCCGGCCGTCTTGACGGCGCGAAGGGCTTGCGCATGCTCTGGCATGTCGTCCTGCCGCAGCTACGGCCCGCGACCTTCATCGCCGTCGTCGTTACCGTGATCGGCGCGCTCCGGTCCTTCGACCTCGTGTCGATCATGACCGATGGTGGCCCATATGGGTCGAGCCGCGTGCTTGCCTACTACATGTATGAGCAGGCGCTATCGGAGTATGGCTTCCGCATGGGATACGGGGCGGCAATCGCCGTCGTGCTCTTCGCCATCATGATGGTCTACATCACGCTGTTTCTCGTGCGCATGTTCTCCGAAGAACGGGGAGCGCGCTGATGTTTCCGACCCCGATCGAGAAAACCGATGCGCATTGGCGCATGATCTACAAGATCGCGCTGCCGATTTCGCTGATCCTCTGGCTCATTCCGCTGCTCGCGGTGATGCTGACCTCGATCCGCTCCGCAGGCGATCTTGCCGCCGGAAACTATTGGGGCTGGCCACGCGACTTTCATCTTCTCGAAAACTACACAGCGATTTTCGAGAACTCTCCGATCGGCGCCTATATCCTGAATTCCTTCAAGGTCACCATCCCGACCGTGATCGGCGCGGTCGGGCTTTCCTGTCTGACAGGGTTCGCATTCGGCATCTACCGGTTTCGGGGCAACCTTGTGCTCTTCTTCATATTCGTCGCCGGAAACTTCGTTCCATTTCAAATACTTATGGTCCCGGTTCGTGATATGACGCTGAACCTCGGCCTTTACGACACGACCGCCGGGCTGGTGCTTTTCCATGTCGCGTTCCAGACCGGGTTCTGTACGCTCTTCATGCGCAACTTCATCCGCGCGCTTCCCTTCGAACTCATTGAAGCCGCAAGGGTAGAAGGCGTTTCGGAATGGCAGATTTTCACCCGCGTGGTCATGCCGCTGATGCGCCCTGCGATTGCCGCCCTTTCCGTCCTGGTCTTCACCTTCATCTGGAACGACTACTTCTGGGCGACGGTTCTGGTGCAGGGAAAGCACGCCTTGCCCGTGACTGCGGGGCTATATTCCCTTAACGGTCAATGGCTTGCGGCCTGGCACCTGGTTTCCGCGGGCTCTATCGTCGCCGCCCTTCCGCCGGTGATAATGTTCTTCCTGATGCAGAAGCACTTCATCGCCGGGCTGACGCTCGGCGCGACCAAAGGCTGACGCGGGACAAGCCATGACCGACAGCCAATACACTGACATAAAAGGAAAAATCCGGACATGGCGGATCGACGGCGGCGGTGTGACGCTGGCGCTCGCCGCAGAAGACGAGCGCCTGCCGCATGTCGTCCACTTCGGGCGGGCCCTGCCCGGGGATGAAGACCTTGCCGCGCTGGCGCTTGCCACTGCCCGTCCGGTGGTTCATGCGGGCCTCGACCGCCCATATATACCATCTCTATTTCCGGAAGCGGGACAAGGGTTTGCGGGCCATCCGGCACTTCTTTCGCACCGCGCGGACGGAACGGGGTTCGAGACGCAGTTCCACCTTGAGAACGTCGAGGCGGAGCGGGGAAAACTCGCCTTCCGTGCAAGCGACAACGTCGCCGGATTGCATCTTGAAATTTGCGTCGAGCTCGACGAAAAAACGGGAAATCTCGCGGCAAAAGCGGCAATCGAGAATTCCTCAGAAATCCCGCGCGACATCGACTGGCTTTCCTGCCCGGCCCTCCCCATCCCAAGAGATCACGGCCGCGTGATCACATGGGCGGGACGCTGGTGCGCGGAATTCCAGCGCGAGTTATCCCCGTGGCCGCACGGACAAAAAGTGCTGGAGAACAGGACCGGGCGAACATCGCACGAAGCCTTCCCCGGAATCATGACGCTTTCCCCGGAGGCAGACCTCGACCACGGCGAGGCGATTGCCATTCACCTCGGCTGGAGCGGCAACTGGCGCCTGATCGCCGAGGAAACGGCTGACGGCGACCGGCAGATCCAGACCGGCATCCTTTACCTGCCGGGCGAATGCGTTCTGGCGCCGGGCGAAAGGCTTGAGACGCCGGATGTGTTCGCCGCTTGGTCAGACGAGGGTGAAAACGGGATCGCACGAAAATTCCAGAGTTTCGCGCGGGAGAAAATCCTTCGCCATCCGAACCCGGAAAAGTCGAGACCCGTGCATTTCAACAGCTGGGAGGCGGTCTACTTCCACCACGACCTGGAAGAGTTGAAAGCGCTGGCGGAAAGAGCGGCGAGCCTTGGCGCGGAACGTTTCGTCCTCGACGACGGATGGTTCCTGAACCGGAACGACGACACAGCGGGCCTTGGCGACTGGACCGTCGATCCGGGCAAGTATCCAGATGGGCTGACGCCACTGATCGATCATGTCCGCAATCTCGGCATGGGTTTCGGCCTGTGGGTGGAGCCGGAGATGGTGAACGCCGACAGCGAACTCTACCGTGCCCATCCCGACTGGGTGCTCGAAATCGAAGGCCACACCCGCCACGAGGGCCGACAGCAACTGGTGCTGGATATCGCGCGGCCCGAAGTTTCCGACCACCTCTTTAGCCGGCTTAACGACTTGCTTTGCGAGTACCCCATCGAATACCTGAAATGGGACATGAACCGGGTGCTGACCGCACCTGCGCGAAACGGCAAGGCGGTGGCGGCGGAACAGGCGCGCGCGCTTTACGAGCTCCTTGGCCGGTTAAGGACCGCGCATCCCGGCGTCGAGATCGAAAGCTGCGCATCGGGCGGCGGGCGGATCGATTTCGGCATTCTGAAACACACGGAACGCTTCTGGCTTTCCGACAACAACGACACGCATGACCGCTGGCCGATGCATAGGGAGGCCTCGCTGTTCTTTCCGCCCGAGCTCTTCGGATTCCACGTCGGGCCATCACCGTCGCACACCAGCGGACGGAAGCTCGACATGGCTTTTCGCGCCTGGTCGGCCGCCGTCGGCGGCCATATGGGCCTTGAACTCGACGTACGGAAGCTGACCGCAGATGAGGCGGAAGCGCTTGAAAACGCGATCCGCTTTCACAAGGAATGGCGCCGCGTCCTGCACGGCGGCACCACACTGAACCTTGCCTCGGCCGATGACGAGATCACGGGGCGCATTACGATCGCGGAAGATGGCAAACGCTTCGTCGCCTCCTTCGTTCAGGATGCCACGATCTCACGCAGGATCACGGCCCCCGTACGCCTTGCAGGACTTGACCCGGATGCGCGCTACCAGGTGGAATTTCCGAAAGGCTCTACCGTGATCGACCGGGCGCGGCGCTCATCCCCTTCATCGTTGGCATGCGGCGAGAGCCTGACGTTATCGGGCGCGGCACTGATGGCGACAGGCATCCGCCTGCCGCTCGCCTGGCCAGACAGCATCCATGTAATGACCGGAAGGCGTATCCCATGACCGCAGGCACCCGATACATATGCGTCGACTGGGGAACCTCCAACCTGCGCATCTGGCTGATGGAGGCGGACGGCACCGTGATCGCCGAGCGGCGCGCGGCGGAGGGGATGCAGACGCTTTCGCGCGAAGACTACGAGCCTGCGCTTCAGCGCCATCTCACATCCCTTTGCGAGGGCGGGCATGCGCCTGTGGCGAATCCGAAAATCATGGTCTGCGGCATGGCCGGAGCGCGACAAGGCTGGCTGGAAGCGCCTTATGCGGACCTGCCGGCGGAACTGGAGAACCTGAGCGAAAAGGCTATCCGCGTTCCAAACCGGCTTGGCGCGGACATCCGTATCATGTCGGGCATCGCAAGACGCGATGCGGCGCGACCCGATGTCATGCGCGGCGAGGAAACGCAGCTCCTCGGCCTTGCGGCGGCAAGCGGGAAGGCAGCCTTTACCGGCACCGTCGTCATGCCGGGCACCCACTCGAAATGGGTCGAGATCGCTGACGGCCGCGTCACCGATTTTTCGACCTCCATGACGGGCGAGCTTTTCGCGCTGCTTTCCGCCAACTCGATCCTTCGCCACTCGATCGGCGGCGCAAAACCCGGCTCCGACCCGATGTCCGACGGGTTCCGGCGTGGTCTGGACCGTGCCATCGATCGGGACATCGGCCTGTCGCGCGGCCTCTTCGCGCTAAGGGCGGACGCCTTGCTGTTCGATATCGCGGGCGATGAGACCGCCGATGCCCTGTCCGGCTTCCTGATCGGCCGCGAGATCATGGACACGCTTGGAAGCCGCAGGCCGGACAAGGTGACGCTGGTGGCGGATGAGGCGATCGGCGGGCTATATGCCGCGGCATTTGAAAGGCTTTCGATCAGAGCCGAACCGGCGCAGGCCGGAACGTTGACGCAGACGGGGTTGCTTGCGGCGGCGAAGACGATCTGGCCGGGGTGATATGGTGATGCAAGGATATCCGGTATTGGGCAGTCGCCAAGGCAATGACAGACGCCACGTCGCGAAGATCGTCATGCCGGGCGAATGAGGCGAAAGCCGAATGATGACCCGGCATCCAGACATCTTCCGCGGGCAAAGCCCGCACCTGATCGATAGTGGCGCGCTGACGCGCGAACGAAATGCTGGGCCCCGGCTCTCGCGATGCGCTTACGCGCATACGGGCCGGGGTGACGTTCTTCGTCTAGAAGCGCTTTCGAATTCCAGCTGCTTCTTGCCAACCATCGACCCAAGAATTGCGCCCGTGCAGATGAATGAGGACCAACCCGGATGCCGAAACCAACCTCCACCCCATGGCCCGAATTCCGGCGCGATCTCGTCGCGATCCTGCGCGGCGTGAAGCCCGGCGAGGCGGTTGCCATAGGCGAAGCGCTGGCGGAAGCCGGGTTCGAGGCGATCGAGGTGCCGCTCAATTCGCCGGAACCGCTGAAATCCATCGAGGCGCTGAGGCGCGCTCTCCCCGACAACGTGCTGGTGGGGGCGGGCACGGTGCTGGAGGCGGATCAGGTGGACGCGGTGAAACATGCCGGCGGCGGGCTGATCGTCTCGCCCAACTGCGACCGCCAAGTGATCTCGCACTCGGCCAGCCTCGGACTTGTTTCGCTGCCGGGCGTCTTCACAGCGACAGAAGCATTCATGGCGCTGAGGCATGGCGCTTCGGCACTGAAGTTCTTTCCCGCCTCCAACCTTGGAACCGGCGGCATCAAGGCGCTGACCGCCGTCCTGCCGAAAGAAACGGTGATTGCCGCCGTCGGCGGTGTGGCGGATGGCGATTTCCAGTCCTACCGCAATGCGGGAACGCGCGCCTTCGGCCTCGGCTCCTCGCTCTACAAGCCCGGATATTCGGCACAAGACGTGGCGGAGCGCGCGCGTGCCGCCGTTGCCGCCTACGACGCCCTTTCCTGACCGCGAAAGCGCTCCATCACGGACCTGCCGCATGACCGCACAAAGCCTTGGTGTTTGCTACTACCCCGAGCATTGGCCTGAAGAACGCTGGGAAACGGACGCGGACCTGATGCGCGAGGCGGGGATCGCCTATGTACGCATCGGCGAATTCGCATGGAGCAGGCTGGAACCGAACCCCGGCGAATATGATTTCGGCTGGCTTACGCGCGCCATCGATACGCTGCATGAAAAGGGCCTGAAGATCGTGCTCGGCACGCCGACGGCGACGCCACCGAAATGGCTGGTCGACCGGATGCCGGATATGGTCGCGCTCGATGCCGACGGCCGCCCGCGCGGGTTCGGCTCGCGCCGGCACTATTGCTTTTCGCATGAGCCCTACGCCCGCGAGTGCGAGCGGATCGTTACGGCGCTGGCGAAAGCCTTCGGCGAGCATCCGGGCGTTGCCGCGTGGCAGACGGACAACGAATACGGCTGCCACGATACTGTAGTGAGCTATTCCAGGGCCGCGCGCGATGCCTTCCGCGAATGGCTTGAGGCCAAATACGGAGAAATAAGCCGGCTAAACGAAGCCTGGGGCAACGTCTTCTGGTCGATGGAATACCGCGGTTTCAGCGAGATCGACCTGCCGAACCTGACCGTGACGGAGGCGAACCCGGCGCACCGGCTCGACTTCCGCCGTTTTTCATCCGACCAGGTGCTTCGCTTCAACCGCCGACAGGTGGAGATCATCCGCGAATTTTCGCCGGGCCGGGATATCCTGCACAATTTCATGGGCTCGGTGACGGACTTCGACCACTACAAGCTTTCCGAAGACCTCGATGCCGCCTCCTGGGATTCCTATCCGCTCGGCTTTCTGGAAAGGGACACCGACGACGAGGCGCACAAGCTGAAATACATGCGCGTGGGCGACCCGGACCTGCAGGCCTTCCACCACGACCTGTACCGCGCCTGCGGACGCGGGCGGTGGTGGGTGATGGAACAGCAGCCGGGGCCCGTGAACTGGGCGCCATGGAACCCCGCCCCCCTTGCCGGTGCCCAGCGCCTGTGGGCATACGAGGCTTTCGCGGCGGGGGCCGAAGTCGTCTCCTGGTTTCGCTGGCGGCAGGCGCCGTTCGCCCAGGAACAGCACCACGAGGCGCTGCTGCTGCCCGACGGGAGCCGGAACGAAGCCTATGAGACCTGCAGGGCCGTCTCGAAAGAACTGGCGGCGCTGGATTGCAAGGTCGTGAACATGCGCGCCGACGTCACCCTCGTGTTCGACTACGAAAGCGACTGGGCCTGGCGGATCCAGCCACAGGGCGCCGACTTTTCCTACCTGAAGCTCGTGCTCGCCTTTTACCGGGGCTTGCGCAAGGCGGGACTGACCGTCGACATCGTGCCGCCGTCAGCGGAGGCGGTGAAGGAGCGCAAGCTGATCGTCCTGCCTGGCCTCATGTGCCCGAACGGCGAACTCATCAATGAGCTTGCGACGTCTCCGGCGATGATCCTGGCGGGCCCGAGGACAGGCGCGAAGACCGACGACTTCCAGATCCCCTCCGGTCTTCCGCCCGGCGACTTCCGGAAGGTGATCGATTTCGACGTGTGGCGGGTGGAAACCCTGCGCCCCGGCGCGCAGGTGCGCCTGAAGAACCGCGATGCCGGCCTTTGCCTGGAACGTTGGCGCGAATTCGCGCGGCCCGGCGAAGGCGCAATGCCGATCATCGAAAGCGAGGACGGCCACCCGGCCCTTCTCGCAAACGGCAAACGCGCCTATCTGGCCGGCTGGCCGACCGAGGACCTGCTCGACGAGGTGATCGCCTATTGCCTGGAACAAGCAGGACTTCCACGCCTGACCCTTCCGGACGGCATTCGCATCCGCGATCATGGCCCCCATCGATTCGTCTTCAACTACCTGGAAGACGAGCAGGACATATCCGCCTTTTCAGGCGGAGGCGAAATTGCCGTGGGCGGAAAACGGCTTGCGGGTGCCGGCGTCGCCATCGTCGCGAAGCGCGGGGATAAAGTCGACCGGTGACGGATCATACAAATTGGCAAGGAACCCTGAAGCCTTTGGCATGATTACACAAAATCGGACTCATTATCCGGCAAAGCCGAACAACTGTTTAAATTCTGAATTCTTCAGTATTTCCGTGAACCGTGAGGAAATTTTCCGATAACTGCCCAATTTTTATACAATTAATACAATACTGAACTGTATTTGCTGCACCGCACAAAATCTAAACTTTAATTTATTCTGCGACTTGATCACCAATTTCAAATCCAGCATATGCGGAAGGTCCGATATTTCGATATTATACTAAAATAGCGTTGCGCATGAATTTCATATCTCCGACGGTAGTGCTCCGAGGCGGACCGTGCCCCAACGCGTCTGCGCTCGCGAAATATAAGCCTCTCGAAACGAGGCATCGGGAAACGTTGGAGGAGAATCCATGATCAAGCGTAATATAAGCCGCCGCGGGCTCATGAAGGGCGCGGCGGTCGCAGGCGTCGGCCTTGCCGCACCGCAGTTTTTCATCCGCGGCGCCTACGCCTATACGAACGAGCCCAAGGGCGGCAGCGTCATCCTCGGGTTCAACGTGCCGCAGACCGGCGCCTACGCCGACGAGGGCGCGGACGAACTGCGCGCCTATCAGCTCGCCGTGGAACATCTTAACGGCGAAGGCGACGGCGGCATGCTGAACACCTTCTCCTCCAAGGCGCTGAAGGGAAGCGGCGTCCTCGGCAAGAAGGTGGAATTCGTTACCGGCGACACCCAGACCAAGTCCGACGCGGCCCGAGCTTCCGCCAAGCGCATGATCGAAAAGGACGGCGCGGTGATGATCACCGGCGGTTCGTCTTCGGGCGTGGCGATCGCCGTGCAGGGCCTTTGCCAGGAGGCAGGCGTCATCTTCATGGCCGGCCTGACCCACTCGAACGACACCACCGGCAAGGACAAGCGCGCCAACGGCTTCCGACACTTCTTCAACACCGAAATGTCGGGCGCGGCACTTGGCCCCGTTCTGAAGAACGCCTATGGCACGGACCGCAAGGCCTACCACCTGACCGCCGACTACACCTGGGGCTGGTCGCAGGAAGGCTCGATCAAGAAATACACCGAGCAGCTGGGCTGGGAAACGACGGCCGCGGTGCGCACGCCGCTGGGCGCCGGCGACTTCTCGCAGTACATCACCCCGGTGCTGAACTCCGGCGCCGACGTGCTGGTGCTGAACCACTACGGCAAGGACATGGTGAACTCGCTCACCCAGGCCGTGCAGTTCGGCCTGCGCGACAAGCAGGTGAACGGCAAGGACTTTGCCATCATCGTTCCGCTCTACTCCCGCCTGATGGCGCAGGGCGCGGGCGAAAACGTGAAGGGCATCCTGGGCTCCACCAATTGGCACTGGTCGCTGCAGGACGAAGGCTCCGTCGCCTTCGTGAAGTCCTTCGGCCAGAAATACGGCTTCCCGCCGAGCCAGGCCGCGCACACGTGCTACTGCCAGGCGCTGCTTTATGCCGACGCCGCGGAGCGCGCGGGCACCTTCATGCCGAGCGAGGTGGGCAAGGCGCTCGAAGGCTTCACCTTCGACGGCCTCGGCAACGGGCCGACCGAATACCGCGCATCCGACCACCAGTGCTTCAAGGACGTGCTGGTCGTGAGGGGTAAGGAAAACCCGACGTCGAACTACGACCTTCTGGAAGTCGTCGAGGTCACGCCGCGCGCCCAGGTCGAATATCCGGCCGAAATGCTGGGCGGCGAACTGGGGCCGTACAACAACGGCGCCTGATACGCCTTGCCCGAAACTCAGGCCGGCCGCAGTCATGCGGCCGGCTCCCAGGGCGCTTTCTTGCACCGGGAAATCGCCCCAAGATCAATATTGCGGAGCATATTCCCTTCGCCGGAACGGCAGCATCCTGAAGGAATATGTTCCCGGCCTGGATGCTCGAGACGATGGACGCGATTTTACTTCAGGTCCTCAACGGACTGGACAAGGGCGGAGCCTACGCGCTGATCGCGCTGGGGCTCACGCTCATTTTCGGCACGCTGGGCGTGGTCAATTTCGCCCATGGCGCGCTCTTCATGCTGGGCGCGTTCTGCGCGGTTACGCTCAAGGAAATCCTGAGCTGGGAAATGGTCACGATCGACCCGACCCAGAAGACCGCCTGGGGCACGCCCCTTGAAGTGAGGACCCCCTATATCGAAGCCTGGCTGGGCGACGCCGGCAGCTTCATCCTCGACTATTCGGTGCCGTTCTCGATCCTGTTCGCCATACCGATCATGCTGGTCATCGGCATCGTCATGGAACGGGGCCTGATCAAGCATTTCTACAAGCGCCCGCACGTCGAGCAGATCCTCGTCACCTTCGGGCTGGCGATCGTGCTGCAGGAAATCGTGAAATCGGTCTTCGGCGCGAACCCGATCCCCCAGCCCGCACCCGACATGTTGTCCGGTTCCGCCGATATCGGCGCGTTTTTCGGCCTGCCGGCGAACACGGTGGTCTACCCCTACTGGCGCATGGTTTACCTGGCCTTCTCGGGCGTGGTGATCGCCGGCGTCTTCGCCTTCCTGCAGTTCACGACATTCGGCATGGTGGTGCGTGCAGGCATGGCCGACCGCGAAACCGTGGGCCTGCTCGGCATCGACATCGACCGGCGCTTCACCATCGTCTTCGGGCTCGCCGCCGTGGTCGCGGGGCTTGCGGGCGTCATGTACACGCCGATCCTCTCGCCCGACTACCACATGGGCATGGACTTCCTGGTACTCTCCTTCGTCGTCGTGGTGGTGGGCGGCATGGGCAGCCTGGGCGGCGCCGTCGCCGCGGGCTTCCTGCTCGGCATCCTCCAGAGCTTCGCCTCCATGAACGAGGTGAAGAGCATCTTTCCCGGCATCGACCAGATCATCATCTACCTGATCGCCGTGGTCATCCTGCTCGTGAGGCCGCGCGGCCTGATGGGCCGCAAAGGCGTGATGGAGGGCTGAGCGATGGTCAAGGCTTTCAAGAGACACAGCGACACCATCCTCATGCTGGTGTTCATCGCCGCCGTTCTGGCAGGGCCGGTGATCCTGGAGCCGGTGGGCGCGGGATATCCCGACCTTCTGCAGAAATTCGCGATCTACGGGATCTTCGCGCTCGGCTTCAACATCCTGCTGGGGCTGACGGGATATCTCTCCTTCGGCCACGCCGCCTTCCTCGGCGTCGGGTCTTACACGACCGTGTGGACCTTCAAGCTCCTCAGCATGAACCCGCTGCCGGCGCTCGTCTTCTCGATCCTGGCCGCGGGCCTCTTTTCGCTCCTGATCGGCTGGATCTCGCTAAGGCGCACGGGCATCTACTTCTCGATCCTCACGCTCGCCTTCGCGCAGATGTGCTACAACCTCGCCTATTCGGTGCTCACCCCGATCACCAACGGCGAGACCGGCCTGCAGCTTTCGCAATCCGACCCGCGCGTTCTCGACACCGCCTTCGGGCGCGACTACGGCGCGGTGCTGCCCGCGTCCGACCTCTTCGGCATCGAGATGACGGGCTATCCAGGCTTCTACTTCTGCGGCGTGCTGCTGATCATCTGCTTCTACATCGCGCTTCGCATCTTCCGCTCGCCCTTCGGGCTGATGCTGCTGGGCGTGAAGTCGAACCAGAACCGGATGAACTACACCGGCCTCAACACGCGCCCCTATGCGCTGGCAGCCTTCGTCATCTCCGGCATGTACGCAGGCCTTGCCGGCGGCCTTCTGGCCGTGACCGACCCGCTGGCGGGCGCCGAACGCATGCAGTGGACGGCATCCGGCGAAGTGGTGCTGATGACGATCCTCGGCGGGGCCGGCACGCTGCTGGGCCCCGTGATCGGCGCCGGCGTGATCAAATACGCGGAAAACATCTTCTCCGCCTTCAACGAAGGCACGCTCCAGTCCGCCTTCAGCTTCCTGCCCGAGCCGCTGCAGCATATCGCGGTATCCATAACGGGCCTCTTCGTCGGCGAAGGATGGCACCTGACGCTCGGCATGCTGTTCATGGTCATCGTCATCTTCCTGCCCGGCGGCCTGATGGAAGGCGTGAACCGGATCATCAACCTGTTCCGGCGCTCCAGCGGCGGCGGAGGCGAAGGCACGGCTGAAACCGCGCCCCAGCCGGCCGAGTGAGGGGGCGCGCATGGGCATTCTTTCCGTAAAAGACGTCAACAAGAACTTCGGCGGCCTGAGGGCGCTCAGCCACGTCAACCTCGACGTGGAAGAGGGTACGGTGCACGCCATCATCGGGCCGAACGGCGCGGGCAAATCGACGCTGCTCAACTGCTTCGTCGGCCGGCTGGAACCCGACAGCGGCTCCGTCACCTTCGCCGACAGGTCGCTGCTCGGCATCCGGCCCTACCAGATCAACCAGATCGGCATCGCCCGCGTCTTCCAGACGCCGGAAATCTTCGCCGACCTGACCCTGATCGACAACGTCATGATCCCCGCCTTCGCCAAGCGCGACGGCGATTTCAAGGTCAACATGTGGCGCAGCGTCGCCAACGAAAGGGGCGTGCACGACAAGGCGATGGCGATGCTTGAGGACGTCGGCCTCGACATGAAGGCGGACCAGATCGCCGGCCAGCTTTCACGCGGCGACAAGCGCCGCCTGGAACTTGCCATGTGCCTGGTCCAGGAGCCGAAGCTGCTTCTTCTGGACGAGCCGACCGCCGGCATGGCGCGGGCCGACACCAACAACACGATCGACCTTCTGAAGCAGATCTCCAGGCGCGGGATAACCATGGTGGTGATCGAGCACGACATGCATGTCGTCTTCTCGCTGGCCGACAAGATTTCCGTTCTGGCGCAGGGAACTGTTATCGTGGAGGACGTGCCGGAGAAGATCAAAGGCAATCCGAAGGTCCAGGAAGCCTATCTAGGGGGCGCACATCTATGAACGAGGTCGCGACGATCGTTCCGCAGGCCCAGTCGAACGATGCGAAGCCGGCCGAAAATGCCGGCCGGCTCATCTCGGACGCGCCGCACAAGGGCGCGGCACCCGGCGCTCCGGCGCGGAAGAACCAGGGCGGCGGGCAGTCCTATTTTTCCGTGTCGAACCTGCATGCCTATTACGGCGAAAGCTACGTCGTCCAGGGCGTAAGCTTCAACGTGCGCGAGGGCGAAATCGTCGCCCTGCTGGGGCGCAACGGCGCGGGCAAGACATCCACCTTGCGCGCCATTGCCCGCGTGGACAGCCCCGCGGTGCGCCGGGGCGAAGTCTGGCTCGACCACAAGCCCCTGCATGAAATGCGCGCGCATGAAGCGGCACGCAACGGCATCGGCCTCGTGCCGGAGGACCGCAGGATCATCCAGGGCCTGACGGTGGAGGAAAACCTGAAGCTTGCCCAGATCGCCCCGCCGAAGGGGTGGTCGCTGGAGCGCATCTACGAGCTCTTCCCGCGCCTTGCGGAACGGCGCGAGCAGGAAGCCACGACGATGTCCGGCGGCGAACAGCAGATGCTCGCGCTCGCCCGCGTGCTTGCGCGCGACGTGAAGCTGCTTCTCCTCGACGAACCTTACGAAGGCCTCGCGCCCGTTATCGTCCAGGAGATCGAAAAGACGCTGGAGGAAATCAAGTCGCTCGGCATGACGACGATCATCGTCGAGCAGAACGCGATCGCCGCCCTGCATCTCGCCGACCGCGCGATTATTCTCGATACCGGCGAAATCGTCTTCGACGGAACGGCGCAGGAAGTCCTCGACAACGAGGAACTCAGGCACGACTACCTGGCGCTATAGGTCACGGGCTCGCAAGACTGAAGTGGTACGCGCGGTTCGTTCTTATACCGAAGCGCTTTCGACGAAAGGGCTCTAAGTGATGGAATGATAAACAAGGCTGGAATGGCGCATAGAACGGCAACGAGAAGCAAGAAGAAGCGCACCGGACGGGACAAGGAAAGAACACATATATTTTTGAAATTATTGTATAATTTCATGACCTAAACCCCTGTCGGACCCGCTGCGCCTGCTACCTCTCCCTCAAGGCACGCTGCCTCGCGCGGTTGACGGGCTTGAGGAGATAGTCGAGCACGGAGCGTTTTCCGGTGACGAGGTCTACGCGGGCGACCATGCCGGGCAGGATCGGCAGGTCCTCCTCGGCGTGGGGAAGCGTCGTATCGCCGGTGCGGATGCGGCCGATATAGAAGTGCCGGCCCTGATCGTCGGCGACGGTATCGGCGCTCAGATACTCAAGCTCTCCCGACAGCGAACCGTAGATGGCGAAGTCATAGGCCGTCAGGCGCAGGTTCGCCTGCTGACCGATCCACAGGAAGGCGATGTCCTCCGGCTTGATCTGCGCCTCGACCACGAGGGTGTCTTCCTCCGGCACGATCTCGACCAGCGTCTCCCCCGGCTGGACCACCCCGCCGACCGTGTTGACAAGCACTTGCTTGACAATGCCGGAAACGGGCGCGCGCACCGCCGTGCGGCTGACCCGGTCCGAAGACGCGACAAGCGCCTCGCCGAGACCCTCGGCTTCCGTGTTCAGCTCGTTGCGCCGCTCGATGGCCTCGGTGCGGAAGCGGTTGATGATTTCGCCGCGCTCCTGCTTGCCTTGCGCCAGAAGCGCGCCTGTGGTGGCGATCGCCGTCTCGTTTTTCTTTCGCTCCGCGTCGAGCTGGTTCAGTTCGCGCCTGAGCCGCAACACCTCCACCTCGCTGACCGCCCCTTGAGAGACCAGCGGCTCGACCAGCCCGATCTCCTTTTCCAGAAGCTCCCGGTCGTCGATCATCAGGCGGTTACGGGCATGAAGCGTTTCCAGTTCCTCACCGCGGCGCGCAAGCTGCTCGTCGACCGCCGCGAGAGTGTCTTCAAGCTGCCTGCGCCGGCTTTTGTAAAGCGTCATGGCGCGCTCCACCGCATCCGGACGCTCTTCGGCGAGCTCTGGCGGAAACTCCGGCGCACGCCCCTCGATCTCCGCCGAAAGCCGCGCGATCTCCGCGCGCAGCTCGAACAGCTTCTGCCTGGTGCCGTTAAGCTCCGCCGTCAGCGACGTGCCGGCGATCTGCAGGAGCACGTCGCCGGTCTTCACATGACGGCCCGCCCGCACCAGGATCTCCTCCACGATGCCGCCTTCCAGGTTCTGGATCGTCTGAACCTCTCCCGAAGGGATCACCCGCCCCTCGGCGAAGACGATCTGGTCAAGCTCCGCCGAATAGGCCCATGCCAGAAAGCCCGACATAACGACGCAGATCGCGATGAGCATGGCGCGCGCGGCAATGCGCGGCGGCGCCATCAGCGCGGCACTCGTCGAGGTTATCACGCGCCGCTCTTTCATGCCGCCTGCCCCAGCTTGCGCAGGACCTCCTGCTTCGGTCCGTCGGCGGCTATCGCGCCCCGGTCCATAACCACCAGGCGGTCGACCAGCGAAAGCAGCGCAGGCCGGTGGGTGACGACCAGCAGGGTCTTGTCCGCCGCGATGTCCTTCAGGTGCGCGATGAAGGCGGCTTCCGTACGGCTGTCGAGCTGGCTCGTCGGTTCGTCGAGCAACAGGACCGACGGTTTGCGGATCAGTGCACGGGCGAGCGCCAGCGACTGGCGCTGACCGCCCGACAACGCGCCGCCGTGCTCGCCGATCGGCTGGTCGAGGCCGAGCGGGCATTGCTCCAGCCAGCCGCTTGCCCCGGCACCCGCCATCGCCGCCAGGATCTCATCCTCGCTCGCCTGCGGGTAGTGCAGCGTCACGTTTTCGCGGATCGTGCCCTGGAAAAACTGCGGCACCTGCGGCACATAGCCGATCGCCTGGCGAAGGTCCGCCGGCTCGACGCGGGTGACATCGAGATCGTCGACGAAAACCCGCCCTGAAGTCGCCCGGTACAAGCCAAGCACGAGCTTGACCAGCGTCGTCTTGCCGGAGCCGATGGCGCCGACGACCGCGGCCCTTTCGCCCGCCTGGAACGACAACGACAGGCCGTCGAGGACCTTAACCGGCGTGTAGCCATCGGGGCTCTGGCCCGCCGGCAGGGGATAGGCGAAGTCGATCCTGTCGAAACGGATCGCGCCTCTTACCCGTTCCGGCCGGACGAAAGCCTCGCCGGCGGGGCGTTCCGGCGGCGCTTCCAGAAGCGGCTTCAGCGCCCGGTAGGCGATCACCGCGCCGTGCAGCCGCCCGATCGCCTGCACCACCTGGCCGAGCGGGGCCATCGCCCGCCCGCTCAAAAGCACCGCCGCAATCAGCCCGCCTTGCGAGAGTTCGCCTTCGGCTATGGCAAGAACGCCGAATATCACCATGACGACCGTGACGGTGACCTGCGCGATCACGATCAGGTTGGTGTTGACGAGCGACAGGCCGCGGATCGGCACCATGGCGCCGAGGCTCGCCGCATGCGCGCGCTCCCAGCGCCGCGCGGCCCAGCTTTCCGCCCCCAGCGCCTTCAGCGTCTCCATGCCGCCGAGAATGTCGAACAAAACGGCATTGCGGTTCGAGGCGTTCTTGTAGGCCCGGCCCATGAAGGCGACGATGAAGGGCTGAAGCGCAAGGCTTGCGAAAAGAACGACCGGCAGGGCGATCAACGGGACGAGCGCTATATTTCCAGCGACGATCCACAGCACCAGAAGAAAGAGGCCGAGAAACGGCAGGTCGCCGAGCGCCACCAGCGTGCCTGAATTGAAGAACTCGCGCAGCGCATCCAGCTCGCGCACAGCATGCGCCGTGCTGCCTGAGGCGGCCTGCGTGCGGTCGATTCGCGCCTGCAGCAGGCGGTCGAGCACCTGGTTGCCGAGCACCACATCCATCCGCCGCCCGGCGACATCCGTCAGATAGCCCCGCAACTGGCGCAAACCGATATCGAAGAGGCCTGCCAGGATAACGCCCGCCGACAGCACCCAGAGCGATTCCAGCGCGCCTGTCGGCACCACCCGGTCGTAAACGTTCATGATGTAAAGCGGCATCGCAAGGCCGAGCATGTTGACCATCAGCGTGCCGAGCAGGATCTGGCCGTAAAGCCCCTTGTTCGCCCACATGCTATGGCGGATCAGACGACCGAGCGAAAGCGTATCCGCCCCCTTACCCGATGCGGTACCCGCCTCCGCCTCCAGCGCGAAGGCGTAGACCCTTCCCGCGAATTCCTTGCGGTAGCTCTTGAAATCGGCCTCGCCGCCGCCTTCCAGCAGGAGACCGGCAGGCTTGCGCCCGCGCCCCGGCACGACATCGGCGATCATCTCCACCGCCCCATCGTCACGGATGGCTATTGCCGGAACGTCAAGCGCCGTGAAGCGGGAAAGTTCCACCTGGCGAACGGAGAGCCCGGCGCGTACGGCGGCATCGGCCAGCCGTTCCTCCGGCAGGTCGCCCTTTTCCGTCAGCGGAAAACCGCTTAAGAGCGCCTCCGCCGACCGTCGCACACCGAGCCGCGAGGCGATCAGCGAAAGCCCTGCCGCAAGCGGCGTGCGGACCTCTTCGCGGTCTGCCCCCGTCTCATCCATGCCGCCTGCCGCTCCTTCTTGCTATTGCACTGTCGCGGGCTTGGGCAGGGGCGCCATGTCGGCGACGGAGACCACGCGGCGCACCTCGTCCGACTTGAAACCGATCATCATCGGCTTCTTAACGCCGGGCAGCGACACCACGTCGTAAAGCTCGGTAACGACGCCATGCAGCCGCGCCCAATGGGCGACATCGCCCGTCTTGAGATCGACCACATAGATCGCGCAGCGCGGTTCCACCTTGCGCGCGGCCAAGGCATCATCCAGCGCGAGACCGGAGAAGGTCTT
>NZ_WUMV01000009.1 GCF_009826895.1 Stappia sediminis
ACAATGCCCGAAACGACCCGCCGGTCATCCACGCGAGGCACTCCGTGCGATCTCGGAAAAAACGGCTCGATCTTCGACATCTGGGCCGGCGAGAGCAGAAACAAATCAGACATGGCAAACTCCTTTGCCACCCTGAATCACAACCAACCGATCAATGCAAATTAATAGGTCCTGAGCCTAGTTTCTGCCACCCCAAGCCAGACGGCACGCCAAGCCTGTGAATACGGCAGCCAACAGATACTGCGGAAGCCTGGGGAAGTGGGTTATTTTTTCAATACGAAGACGTATTTGAGCACCAAGCAGGATCACTGCCCCATTCACCAGGAAGCCTATCCCGTTCAGTATGGAAGCAAGGACAAACATCTGGATTGCCAACGATCCGCTGGTTGGGCTCACAAATTGCGGAAACAGCGCCAATACGAAGAGCACCATTTTCGGGTTGAGCAGATTGGTTGCTAAACCTTCCGCGAAAATACGCTTCCTTGAAAGTTGCTTCAGCGTTGAAGATGGAGAGAAAGCGGCGTCTTGTGAGCGGGCGGATTTGTAAGCCAGATAAAGCAGATACGCACAGCCCGCCCAGCGAACGATCTCGTAAGCGGCGGGCACAGTGGCAAAAAGCTGGGAAAGACCAAGAGCGGCGGCAAGGGCATGTAAATAAGTGCCTATAGCAATGCCGCCATACGTCAGAAAGCCGGCAGTCCGTCCTTGGCTGATGCTGCGAGAAGCTATCAATAGCATGTCTGGGCCAGGTGTAGCCGTGAGAACAAAGGACGCCGACGCAAAGAGTATGATGGTTGGAAAATCCGGCATAAATCGATTCCTGTTAATTGGTACCGGAAGTTCCGTTTATCGAGATTCGATGAAAAGGCAAGGTCCCGTTGTCGACAGGCTTAAACTTCATGACAGGCAGCATTTCAGCCTTCGAAAAGCTCTCCGAGCAATAGGCGGGACCTCCGATGAGATAGACAAATCACGCGCCTGCGCGTTAAATTCGCATAAGATATATTATGGAATATTATCGGGCATAGAGAATGATGGGCGGACTTGACTGGAATTGGTCGTTTTCGCTGCGACCGTCTGGCTATTCCGCGCCATTTCCATGCGCGCCCGTGGCCGGTTATCCGGCGCTTTCGCTCTGCTGCAGCGTTTCGATATCCTCCGCGCTAACTATCCTTTGTGCGAGCGAATAGGAAAATCCGGCGCGGCAAAGTGCTGCGATTTCCTTCTCCTGCATCCGGTGATCCGGCTGCGTATTGGTCCGCCAAGGCCCCAGACGCCTGCGCTGCGCATAGCGTATTGCCGCATTGAGTTCGTTTTGCGGATCGTCATCCAGCGCTTCCTGGATCAGTTCGCTGCAAACACCTTTTGCGCTCAGCGTCGCCTTGATCCTGCGGGTCGACCTGCCGCGGCGCCGGAGGCTCGTGATCTTCGTTTCCACATAAGCCCGATCGTCTACAAGGCCGTTGCGAACGCAGAATTCGACCGTATCCCGGATCATGAACTGAAAGTCATCAGGATTAAGGTCCAGCGCAAGTGAAGCGCGCATAACCTTGCGGGCCAATACCTGCCTGAGGTTTTCCTCGCTCGACGAATATCGCTGCAGATAAGCGATCGCAGAACGTTTCAGCCGTTCTTCTGTAGGCGTTCTGGGCTTCCGGCGCGGTCTCAAAGCGTGTCACGCATCGACGGAAAACGTCAGGCCGTCGTAGGCAGGCTCTATATTTCCAGGCAGTTCAGCACGAAGCGTTCGATAATCCAGATCGATATGCATGTTCGTAAGGATCGCGTGCTTCGGAGCCAGATGCTTGATCCACTCCAAGGCTTCTGAGAGCGACAAATGGCTTGGGTGGTGCGTATGGCGCAATGCGTCAAGGATCCAAATATCAAGGTCCCTGAAATGCGGCTCGGCGTTCGGTGTTATTTCTTTAACATCAGGTAGATATACAACGTTCCTTACCTTGAATCCCAGTGCGTCGATTTCGCCGTGACCAACCTTTACGGGCTGGAACTCGATTGCGCCGCCGGCGCCGTCTATGACAAATGCCGTATCCTGATCGATGCGATGCTCGTTGAGGATCGGCGGATAGTTGGAGCCTTCGGGAGTCTTGAATACATATCCAAAGGCTTCATGAACCTTCAGTGAGGTAGGCGTATCCAAATAGACGTCGACACGCCGCCGATGGGTAATCGCGATTGCCCGCAGATCATCGATACCATGCACGTGATCAGCATGCGCGTGGGTATAGATGACAGCGTCGAGATCCGTCACGTGGGCATTCAAGAGTTGCTGGCGAAGGTCCGGCCCGGTGTCGACAAGCACCGTTGTGACGCCCGTCTCGGCTATGCGCCGGACGAGCAATGCGCAACGAAGCCTGCGGTTCCTCGGTTCTGCCGGATCGCAAGCACCCCAGATATTTCCGATCCTCGGGACGCCACCCGACGAACCGCAGCCGAGGATCGTGAATTCCAGCCGCGCCGTCATTCAACCTCCTGAAGAGGAACCTTGGGAAACAGCCTGAAGAAATTCGCAGTCGTCCGAGACGCCATTTCTTCTGCCGACACTCCGTGGCAATCGGCAAGCACCTGGTTCGTGTGAGCGACATATGCCGGTTCGTTGCGCTTTCCCCGCCAAGGCTGCGGCGCCAGATAAGGCGCATCGGTTTCGACGAGCAAGCGATCCCGCGGCAGTTCGCTGGCGATTTCGCGCAATTCCGTAGACTTCTTGAACGTCAGGATTCCCGAAAAGGAAACATGCAGCCCAAGCTCGATCCCCTTCAAAGCCAGGTCCCGGCCGGACGAAAAACAGTGAAGAATGGCCGGAAAAGCCCCCTTCCCCATTTCATCCTCCAGGATTGCGGCCATATCCGCGTCGGCATCGCGCGAATGAATGACAAGCGGCAGCCCGGTTTCGCGCGCGGCCGCTATGTGGCGCCTGAATCCGGCCGCCTGCAGGTCGCGCGGGGACTTGTCGTAGAAATAATCCAGCCCGGCTTCGCCGATCGCGACAACCTTCGGATGCGCCGCGAGGCGGATGATCTCTTCGACGTCAATGTCAGGCTCTTCGCCGGCGTTATGTGGATGAGTTCCGACAGAGCAATAGACATTGTCATACCGCTCCGCGATCGCGCGAATCCGATCGAATTGGCGTATGCGCGTGGAAATCGTCACCATGATCTTCACGCCGGCATCATCGGCCCGGGCTACGATTTCATCACGCTCTTCATCGAAATCCGGAAAATCGAGATGGCAGTGGCTGTCGACAAGCATCAGGCTTCGCCCTCGACCTTTTCCTCATCCACGTAGCGCGGAAACACAGGCTGGGGCTTTGGAAGGTCCTTGCCGCTCTCAAGCCGACCTTCAACTCCAAGATTCGCGAAATCGCGAGCATCTTCCGGCACCGCCAGAATATCGAGGATTCTTGCCGAACTCTCCGGCATGGCAGGCTGCGCGAGGATCGCGATTTGCCGGATCACCTCTGCGGTTACATAGAGAACCGTACCCATGCGTGCCGGGTCGGTTTTCCTGAGCACCCACGGCTCCTGGGCCGCGAAATACCGGTTGGCTTCGGCCACGCAGGCCCAAACGGTCGCAAGCGCCTGGTGAACCGACTGCGTCTTCATCGCATTTCGGCATGCATCAAGCATGGCGTCCGCCTGTTCCAGCATCGCGGTGTCCGCGTCCGAAAGCTCTCCGCAATCGGGCAAGGCACCACCGCAGTTCTTGGCGATCATCGAAAGCGAGCGCTGAGCGAGATTGCCAAGATCATTGGCGAGATCGGCGTTGATGCGGTTCACGATCGCATCGTGGCTGTAGTTTCCGTCTTGTCCGAAGGGCACCTCGCGGAGGAAGAAATAGCGCACCTGATCGAGCCCGTAATGGCCAACCAGCGCGAACGGATCAATGACGTTGCCGACGGATTTCGACATCTTCTCTCCGCGATTGAAGAGAAAGCCGTGCGCGAACACACGCTCGGGCACCGGTATTCCCGCGGACATCAGGAATGCGGGCCAATAGACCGTGTGGAAGCGCACGATATCCTTGCCGATGACGTGCAGGTTTGCCGGCCAATAGCGCCAGTTGGGCGCATTCTCATCGGGGAAACCGAGACCTGTAATGTAGTTGGTAAGCGCATCCACCCAGACGTACATGACGTGTTTCTCATCGCCCGGCACCGGGATGCCCCAGTCGAATGTGGTTCGCGATACCGAAAGGTCGCGCAACCCGCGCTTGACGAAACTCACGACCTCATTTCGCCGTTCCTCCGGACCAATGAACTCGGGATGTTTCTCATAGTGCTCAAGCAGCTTGTCCTGATAATCGGACAGCCGGAAAAAGTAGCTTTCCTCTTCCACCCACTCGACCGGCGTACCCTGCGGGCCGTAGCGCACACCATCGTCACGCAGTTCGGTCTCGCTTTCCTGGTAGTACGCCTCATCACGCACCGAATACCACCCGTTATAGGAATCCTTGTAGATATCGCCATTATCCGCCATCCGCGTCCAGATCGCCTGAGAGGCCTCATAGTGGCGCTCTTCGCTGGTGCGTATGAAGTCATCGTTGGAGCAGTTCAGAGCTGCAACCATCTCCCTGAAACGCTCGGCGTTGCGATCTGCCAGCTCCCGAACGGCGATCCCTTCCTTTCGCGCGGTCTGCAGCATTTTCTGGCCGTGCTCGTCCGTCCCGGTTAGGAAGTAGACATCGCGTCCGTCGAGACGATGGAACCTGGCGATCGCGTCGGTCGCGATCGCTTCATAGGCGTGGCCGATATGCGGTGCTCCGTTGGGGTAGGAAATCGCAGTCGTAATGTAGAAAGGCGGCTTGGCGGTCATGGCTTCTTTTCGGTCGGAGACCCCGTATCGGCGGGGGCGGATAGTGCCACGGCCGACGAGGCGGGGATCAAGCATCTCAAGAAAGGTTTGCGCTGGATGGGCGCACTGTTTCAGGTTCGCGGAACTTGCCGTCACATTCGGGCGGTTTGGGCCATTTGCCTGAAGACGCTCAAGATAACCTGCTTCCTGTCAAGGTTCAGCGCATCCGCATCCGATACGGCGCGGTTGGTCTTTTCCCATACCTCGCTCCACCTGACAAGCCGCTGTCCACCGCTTGCCGCCTCCGCGCGCAGGCGGGCGTGCAAATGCTCCGAAACGAGGTCGTAGAACATCGTCCACGCATCGTCCGATCCGTTTGCCGCGGCGAAATCCGCAAAACCGTGCAAGGCTTCCGTATCGATATCCGGAAGGCTGGCGACGAGACGATCAAACAGGCGGGCGAGGTCGAGACCGCCCGTCAACACCAGCTGCAATGCCCGGCGCAGGCTGCCGCCGGAAAGCCTTGCCACCAGTTCCCGATCCGCCGGACCGAGACCGTGATCCGGCACAAGACTATCGATCCCCGCCGAAACAAGGCTGGCGTCGAGGGGCTTCAGGTTCAGGCGGCGGCAGCGGGAGCGTATCGTCGCAAGCAACCTCCCCGGCGCATGGGAAAGCACGAAAAAAACCGAATTTGGTGGCGGTTCTTCCAGGATTTTAAGAAGTGCATTCGCCGCATTTGCATTCATGTCGTCCGCGGCGTCGACGATGCAGACGCGCCAATTTCCGCCGGATGCCGTGGAACCGAAGAAAGATACCGTGCGGCGGACCTCATCTACTGTCAGTTCGGTTCGGAATCTGCCCGTCTTCTCGTTGAGCGGGCGGCGCAAATGCAGGATATCTGGATGAGCCCCCGCTGCCACCTTCCTGCTGACCGGTGAATTCGGGTCGACGGAAAGCGTGCCCGCCTCCATGACCGCCGGCGAAAAGCGGTCAGGGTGTGTGAACGCGAAACGCGCGAAGCGGAATGCAAGCGTGGCCTTTCCTATTCCTCGCGGCCCACCGACAATCCATGCATGGTGAAATCTTTCCGAACGGAAAGCGTCGAGCAGAGATGCTTCCGCTTCGTTGTGACCGATCAGGCCGGTCGTTTCGCGCGGATGAGGGACGCCTTCGATATCATCCCACTCGCTGAGCGCCGGAACGTCTTTTTGACGTGAAGCCATGACCTAGCCGTCCCGTGCGCCGGGGACGATCAGAGGAACCACGCGGGTCGCATCGTCTAGCCTGTGACCGAGCCGATCACGCACGATACCCCAAATCGCCTCTTCCACCGCATCGGCGGAATTGGAGCCATTCACTACGGCAATACGATCCGGTTCGGCCTTTGCGAGATCAAGAAACATGGCTTGCCGGCGGTTTTGCACTTCGAGATTGTCTTCTTCGAAACGGTCCGGCGCACCGGTCGCCGCCTCGGATGCGCCGCGTGATGAAACCCGCTCCATCCCCAATTTCGGCGGAACATCGATCAGGATGGTGAGGTCTGGCTTTCTTCCCGCAACGGCGAGGGTTTCAAGTTCACGGATGAATGCGGGATCGACCCCCGCCTCCCCCTGATAAACGCGCGTGGAATCCGTGAAACGGTCGCACAGGACCCACTCTTCGCGTTCAAGTGCGGGAAGGATGACGGAATCCATGTGATCGGCTCGCGCTGCGGCAAACAGCATCGCCTCGGTATCCGGGCCAAATGCGCGCGCCCGGCCTGACAGGAGAACGTTTCGCACTACCTCAGCACCTGGCGAGCCGCCAGGTTCGCGCGTTACGAGTACCGGTATGCGCAGTTTTTCAAGGTGGGACTTCAGCCGGGCAATCTGCGTGGATTTGCCGGCGCCCTCGCCCCCTTCGAAGGTGATGAATTGTCCCGTCACGCGGATTACTGCCTCTTGGTCGAGGTGGTGTCAGCCTCTCATCGGCAAAAAGCCGGCACCTGCATATCCAGTGTAGCCGATTCATCAGGGGATTGCCGCCAGGATCCCAAGCGGAAAACTACCACCAGCCGAAAAGCGTCTCCGTCACCGAATCAAGCGCCCTGTTGCGCATCGTACCCTTTTCCACCTTGTCCATGGTGACAAGGGAAACACGGTAGGTGACGACATCGTCCTTGAGAATGCGAAGCTCGCCCGCCTCCAAACCTTTTCGGACCGGTGCGATGAGCGGTCCGCGATAGACGACGCGGATCTTGTAGTCGTGGCGGTCACCGCGCGGCAGCAGGACACGTACCGGCTCTGACGCGGCAAGCGCCACACCGGATTTGGTGCCGCCAAATGTACGGGCATCCGTCACAGGTTCTCCGGCCTTGTATAGTACGACTTCCTCGAAATCCTTCTCCACGCTGTCAAAAAGGCTTTTCAGCGCGTCAATGCGCGCACTTTCGCTGGGTGCGCCCGCCACAACCGCCACGAACCGTCGGTCCCCGCGCACCGCGGAACCTACGGCATTGAAGCCGTCGGCGTCGCTATGGCCCGACACCATGCCGTCAAGTTCGCGGATCTCTCCAAGGATCGGGTTGCGATTGCGCTGGTAGATGTCATTCCAGGTAAATTCGGGAAGGCTGTAAAACGAATAGAACTGCGGGAACTGCTTGAGGATGTAGTTCGCCAAAACGGCAAGATCGCGTGCCGTGGTTCGGGCGCCTTGCACATCATATCCGGTCGGATTGGCAAAACGCGATCCGCGCATGCCAATTTCCTGGGCGAGATCGTTCATCCGGGTCGCGAAATTCGCCTCGCTTCCGGCCATGCCTTCAGCAATGGCGATCGCGGCATCATTGGCATTTTGGACGATGAGGCCGCGAAGAAGATCCTCCACGGGAACATCGCTGCCGAGTTCGGCGAACATCGTCGACGTGCGGGCCGGAGCACCGCCCGTACGCCAGGCATGTTCGCTGATCTTGAATGTATCGTCCCGGCTTAGCTCGCCGTTATTGAGCGCCGTGAAGACGACGGTGGCTGTCATCAACTTCGCCGTCGAAGCGGGCGGGAACGGGCGCTCGGGATTTGTCGAGGAAAGAAGCGTTTCGGTTGTCGTATCGAGAAGATAGGTGGATATTTTATCTGAGTTCTCTTCCGCACCGGAAGAGGAATGAAAAAATACACAAGCCATAAGGCTCGTCATAAATATCAATAAGATACGGGAGCCTGCACGCACTTTATACCGTCCGTTCTGCCAATGCGAGGGACGTTAGCGAAAATCCCAAGGATTTCAAACCCAATTATTAAATGAAGAAGGCTGCGTACCGCCCGGACCTGCCAGACTATTCCGGGAGCTTCGCGGCAAGCCTGGTGAGCGAAACGCCGCCTCCAATCTCGGATACGGCAGAATAAGCCGCACTGATGCGTCCTTTGGCAGAGTAAGACGAAACGGCAGAACCGCGCTCGAATCTCGACGTTTCCGCTGGTAGGACGCCGAGAATACCCGGTTGAGGATGAGGCGTTCCGTCCGAGTAGGCTGATACTGCGGGCGGCGTCAGATCATACGGCTGAGCCGGTGAAGCGGCAGGAGCGAAAGTATTTGCGGACGCAACCTGGACGGTCTTGCCCGACGCTTCGAAGGCGAGTGCGGGGTCGAATGCCGCCACGTCTATGCTCTGTGATGCGACGTTTGCCGAAGCCACCGACACAAAGGCGGCATAAGGCCGGGTCTGCGGAACCGGTGCCTCGCCCTGAATGGCCGCCGGAGGCGTTGCCTGTGCGAGCAACGTACCAGGCAAAGTGCCACCGGGGGTCGTGCTGCCCGGTCCTGAGTATGACGCGACCAGGAATTCTTCATCCTTGCCGTCCAGCCTCGCCGGGCCGACATATTCGACCTTTACCTTGGCGACGCCCTTGCTCTTGTAATCGAGCATCGTCGCCACGCGTTCTGACAGATCTATCTCGCGATTGCCGTGGAAAGGGCCGCGATCGTTCACGCGCACCGTAACCGACCGGCCGTTTTCCAGGTTTGTGACGCGTGCATAGGAAGGAAGCGGCAGTGTGGTGTGAGCGGCCGTCAGCGCATGACGATCGAATACCTCGCCATTCGCCGTCATCCGTCCATGGAACGTCGGTCCGTACCATGAAGCATAACCGACCTTTTTGTAATTCGGATCGCGCTTCGGCTTATACCACTTGCCGGCTACCTTATACGGCTTGCCGACCACCGAGCGTCCGCCCCCTTTGGGTACGGGCTTACCGTCAGCCACCACCTTGGGGCTCGCGGGAACGCCGTATTTCGCTGAGCTGAACTTGACCTTTTTTTCGCCGGGGCCGGATGAACAGCCGGCAACAGCAATGCACAACAAGGCCGTAGCCGTTATGCTTGCCCCACGCGGGGTGGTGAAGAAGGAGAATGCCGTGCTGGAGGCTTGCGATGCGTTCTGCTTCTTGGGTCTCATGCCGCCCTACTCGATACATGTTGTCGGCTGACTCGCCTGCACGGGGCAGATCGTAAGCCGCCGGCCAACCGCTTCGATCGGTCCGGCATACGAATGTCCTGCCGGACACATCCACTGGTCAGACAGCGCCGCCCCCAAAATTTGGCGCCACCCTGGAGGATGCAACAGAAGCTCTTACTGTATCGTGAACAACGCGTCGAGACACACGACGCCACAGTGAGACTATAATGATATCAACATGGTAAATGATTTCTTAACTGTGACGGATATGTCACTTTCCAATCCTCGCTCGGCCGCTTAATCCGTCATCGCGGGTCCATAGGAGAGTATTCCCGCCCTGCTCCGCCAGAGTGAAGCAAAACCGCTTGCCATCATACCAGGATCGCCATTGCTGACAAAGCCTGTCTCCTTGAACCCACCAGCGCCCGGAATCGCTCGGCTTCATGAAACGGCCCAGCCCTATGGCCTTTCCCGAGCCGTCGACTTTGCCGTTTTCTCTGTAATAAAGGGGGAACTCGCCGCCGAACGGCGTTTTCAAAAAAATCCGCTTGCCTGAAACCGCCGCCTTTATCTCGCTTCCGGTCATCTCGGAGTTTGCGATGGCGGCTTGGGCGAGTGACCCAATTGCTATCAACGTGGCGAGTACTCCTGCAAGCCGTGTAATCGGATGAACCGCGCGCTCCATCGCCTCCTCCCGTCGAATAGGTTTGGCCATTGAAAGAATGTTCGGGATACGCATCCCCTGCTCTTCCGGATCAACGGGCGATCCAGACCCTAGTGATCCACGTCACATCTTTTGAGTTCTTCCGGATGTAGAAAAATATTCGGCGCACGCCCCTGCGCCTTCCGCCGCAAAGTCGGCGCTGCCGCTGATCCGGCCCCTGCCTCGACCTGCCGGATCGGCGGCTCTTTTTTATTTGTGCCCGATGCGAACCGCTGCGCCAGGCGCTTGCGCGGCATGCTCTTGACATTCACCCGCGAAACACCGAAACGAGGTTCGTCGGAGGTGTGGCCGAGTGGTTGAAGGCACCGGTCTTGAAAACCGGCAGGCGGGAGACCGTCTCGTGGGTTCGAATCCCACCGCCTCCGCCATTTAATCATGTAATTATTTGAAATATATGAAGTTATTTTACAGATCGTAATTCGCCCCTTATTTATTCCCGCGTTATAAATCTTCTATCTTCGAATATTCTGCCCGCTGCCAATCTTCACAAAGTCTTTCATCGGTAACTTCCGTGATGCGATCGCACCTTATTTTTATTTCCAAGAACGGTCATTGAGAGGCATTTGCGCCACCGATCTGTGGATGCCTGAATTATCGCCGAGAGCGGAAATTTGCTTACGACTAACCGACGTCGCCAATTGGTTTGTGAATTTGCCGAAACGGAAAATACCCGTTGGAGATTCCTTTGAAAGGGTCCTCAAGCGAATTTGCGGTATGCGCACCGGGATTTCCATCGCGTCAAGCGATGCTGACCGACGCCGCCTCGAGCGCATCGCCTCCAACCGCAACTCGCATCAGCAGCACATCTGGCGCGCTGATCCCGATTCCATCGTCGCAGCCCGCAGCGGCGGGCTCAGGCTCGAGCAAGTGCACGTTAATCGCAAAGGTGCGCATGCTAGTGAGCGCCTGCTTCGCGTCATACTCAGGGTCTTAACCTGACGGGATGGTGCGACGCACCAGTTCCTTAGGCCTCGGACTCATAACCAGTAGCAGACGGTTGCAGCGAGGCAGCGCGCCGACAGAAAGTTTCTGGCGTTGCGATCGTAACGCGTAGCGATCCTGCGGAACTCTTTGAGCCTGCCGAACATCCGCTCAATGACGTTTCTGCCCTTGTAAAGGTATGGCGAGAAACAGTTTTTCCACTTCCGTGTTTTGCGGGGCGGGATGTTGGGCAGCGAGCCACGCGCCTCCACGGTCCGGCGGATACGGTCACTGTCGTAGCCTTTGTCGCCATGCAGAACGCCGTTTGCCGGAACGAGCGGCAAGAGGGCCTCTGCACCGGTGAAGTCCGAGACATTGGCTCCGGTCAGGTGGAAGGCAATGGGCCTGCCCTTGTTGTCGCTCAAGGCGTGGATTTTGGTTCCCGAGCCACCACGAGCTCGGCCCAGGGCATGGGCCTGAGCCCCCCTTTTCCGCCATGGGCGACCCGGTGCGCGCGAACGGCCGTACTGTCGACCATCACCTCGAGCACGGGGCCTCCGGTTTGGGGCAGCGTATCGAAGATACTCGTCCAGACACCCTTCTCGGACCAACGGACAAAGCGGTTCTAAAGGGTTTTCCTTGGTCCATAGACATCCGGCGCATCGACCCAGCGGCCGCCCGACTTCAAGACATGAATGATCCCGCTGATCACCCGCCGGTCATCGACACGGGCCTTGCCACGCGTGTCGTTTGGCAAAAGCGGCTGCAACTTTGAAAATTGCTCATCGCTGAGCCAGAAATACCCATCAGACATCGACAAACTCCTGTTCAGGAGCTTGAATCAGACTTCAACCGATTTGCAAAGCCATTTTATGGGTCTGAAGCCTAAGCCAGCAAATCGCGGTCAAGGTCGACCAGGCGTCGAAGTCTGCAGAGGGCGGGTTATCCAGTAGGGTCGCCGTGCTCCAGTCCCGGTCGAATAGCACAACTGCGGCCAAAGGGCAGGCAGCTGAATAACCGGTGTGGACGGATCCAATGAGGATGTATTTGAATACGAATTGTGACGGCAGATATAACAAACCGAGTTGGCAAGCGGACCTTTGATTGAAGCGCCAGTCGGCCAAACCACGAAGAAGTGGGGACAGCGGAGCGGGAAGACGCGAAATGATATCTCGTCGAGTCTTCTCGGTTCTGTCCGTCGGCGCCATACACTTTGCCTTAACCGGGTGCGGCGGGAACGAAACACTGCAAACGGCTCCAGTTAATACGGCGGCTGTGCAGGCGACCGTTGAACGTGGCGTAGGTATTGATCCGGCGAGATACGCTGGCGACGTTGTATTGAAGATCCCGGCGGATCTTCCCGTCCATAACGAGGAATTACCGTTCGTGATCTACGTCGGCCTCAACGCGGAGACAGAAACCCGCATGAGTGTGAATGCCTTCGTCGATCTCAGATCCATTCAAGCGCAACTCCCCAAACTCGCTTCGGACGTTCTGAACAAAACCTGCAAGAGAGAGAGCGCTCAACCTCGTCGAGACGGAGGCGGACGGGAATCCTGTCCGCGCGCTCGGGACGGTCCGCGCCCGATTTTTTTCTGCGATCGGAGCGACCCGGCCGGAGACAAGCAAGGATTCCGCTGGCTGTCGCAAGGCGCGGATGCGCGAGTAACGGCAAAAGCCACGGGCGACAGCGGCGATCTGCTCGTGCCCAAGCTGGCAAACTCGAGTTCGATTGCTACTGCGTTCGCATGCAGCCTTTCTCCGACATCGCCTTTCTGCTCGATGACGTCGGATAGTGATACGCAAACCGACGTTGACGGTCCGCGATGATATTGATCCTTCGCCGATAAGTTGGTGCACCGTTATATTTGGCAAAACGGAGATTTCGCTGCTTCCGCGGTTTGGATCGCCTGGCCGGAGAACTCCGGGATTTGAGATCAGGGCGACTGTCAGGGAAGAGAAACTGCTGGCGCACGCTCGCGCGTGTCTCGTAGGTTTCCAACGGCCTTAGAATATCGTTCCATGCGAATTGCCCATAATGGCGATGGGGAAGATCCGAAAAAACGAGCTACGCGATCGCGTGAGGTTTCATTGCAGAGAAGACTGAATCTGTTTCCGGATCCTGGAACGATGCGGGCGCAACTCGCTCCGCCGGACGAAATGATCGGAAAGCTTTGAGAGACGGTCAATGAAACAAGTCTTGTCCAGCGTCTGGGCCCTTCTACTCGGCATCGTCCTCATCATGCTGGGCAACGGCATGCATTTCACGTTGATCGGCCTGCGCGGCGGGATTGAGGGATTTTCGGCGGCGGAGCTTGCCGTCGTCACCTCAGGTTACTTTATGGGCTTTTTGTCGGGTGCGCGTTACACGCCTACGCTGATCCGGCGGGTGGGGCATGTCCGCGTCTTTGCTGCCCTTGGCAGCTTCATGTCGGCGGGTCTGATTTCCTTTCCGCTGCTGACAGACCCCATCGCCTGGACGCTGCTGCGGGTGCTCATCGGCTTTTGCATGTCGGGCATCTACGTCGCTGCCGAGAGTTGGTTGAACGACGCGGCGACGAACGAGACGCGCGGCAAGATGCTGTCGGCCTACATGATTTGTCAGACCCTTGGCATCATCGGGGCGCAGGGGCTTCTCACGTTGGGGGATGCGGGTACCTCCGTATTGTTCATCGGTGCCTCGATCCTCGTTTCGGTGTCTTTCGCGCCGATCCTTTTGTCCGCTACCCGAGCCCCGGAAACCGAAGTCGGGCGCTCAATGTCCCTGCGCGCACTCTTCGTGGGATCGCCGCTCGGAACTGTCGGAATCTTCCTTCTAGGCGGCATCTACGCGACCCAATCCGGCATGGGCGCGGTATTCGGGACCGAGATCGGGATGACGGCGAACAGTATCGCGCTTTTCATAGCGATGCTGTTCGCGGGGGCGCTGACGCTGCAATACCCGATCGGCTGGCTTTCCGACCGGATTGACCGGCGCAGGCTGATCTTCGGCGCAGCCTGTTTCGGCGCGGCGTCCTGTGCATTGGGATGGATCACCGGCGGCGGTCTGTGGCCCATGATGGCAGCCGCTTTTCTCGCTGGTGGCGTGACAACCCCGCTCTATGCCCTGTTCCTTGCCTACACCAACGATTTTCTGTCGGCCGAAGATATGCCGGCCGCGTCCGGCGGGCTCGTCTTCACTTTCGGGCTGGGCGCCATCCTGGGCCCTCTGGTCACCGGTTGGGCGATGGAGCAGTTCGGACCGCTCGCCTTCTGGCTGGTGCTGGGCGCGACCTTCGGCGCCATCGCGCTCTATGCGCTTTATCGCATGACGCAGCGCGCTGCCGTTCCTGTGGAGGAAACCGAGAGCTATCTGGGCGTGCTTCCCACCGCTTCGACAGTAGCCGTTCAGGCAGCGGGGACGTGGGCCGCCGAACAGGCCGTTGCAGAGTCCGAAGACGACGTACGGTCCTGAACGCGGTTGCGCCGTTGCATCTTCCCGCTAAAGCATATCCCGCAAAATCCGGATCGGTTTTCGCGACAAGGATATGCAATAGGGCATTGGTTTTAAACCGCCTTTTCGGATCGTTTGACGGTTCACTACGGTTACGCAACCGAATTTGGCCGCAAAACTACTATTAACCGCATTCCGCCCGGAAACGAGGCCACTCCTGCTCCTTCCAGTTGCAGAGATAGAAAACATCCAAATCCAGCTTGCTGCTTTCTTGATCGTGATTATGCTTTAACTTCGAAGGCTTTTTCGGGGCGATTGGGATGCGTGCACCTTGTTGTCTACTTGGACTGATCACAGTTTTGACTGGTCTGTTCTTGGTCACCCCGTCGTTCTCTCGGAACATCGATGAACTCGAAGCGCTTGTACGACGGAACGCGCCGGAAAATCCGATACGCATAGCTATCGGCATTCGCATCAACCAAATCGAGTTCGTGGACCAGAAGGCGGAAAACTTCGGTGCCGTTGGTACTTTGAGAATGGAATGGCAGGATCCAAAACTCGCCTTCGAGCCCGAAGCGGATGAACAATTTTTTCGCGTTTTCACGCCCGAAGGTTTTTGGGATTTCACCCAGAAGAACCGCATTTATTATCCATCCTTCACGTTTCAAAACCAGCAGCGCCGACGGTTTGTTCATCAAGCCGGCTTTGCAGTATTGCCCGATGGAAAGGCCTTCTATTTCGAGCAATTTTCTGCGGTCATGCAGGCGCCGAATTTTGATTTCAGGAAATTCCCCTTCGATACGCAAAAATTCTTCATACACGTCACGTTGAATCGCCCTGCGGGCCATGCGGAGTTCGTTCCGATCGAGAATTTCAGCCGGCTTGGAGATTTGCTCGGCGAAGAGGAGTGGATACTTACCGACGTGCACACAGAGGTTGGTGTCCATGAAGGCTTCACCGGACTGCCCAGTTCAAGATTTTCTTTCGGTTTTGACGGCTATCGCCACCTCGATTACTATGCTGTTCGAATTTTTCTGCCCTTATTTGTCTTTGCTTTCGTCACATGGGCGACGTTTTTCCTTGAAGACTACAGGAAGCGCATCGATATCGCTGCCGGAAATCTTCTCATATTCGTGGCGTTCAACTTTGCGATATCGGGGGATTTGCCTCGCCTCGGCTATATGACCTTCCTGGATTTTATTCTTATCGCCATGTTCATCGTCACGGCGTTGATGATTGTCTTCAACGTCGCCCTGCGTCATCTCGAAGCGAAGGGGCGGACCGAATTCGCCAAACGGATCGATCTCTACACACTCAGGTGGATTTATCCGATCTCCTATTTTTTTGTCGTGCTGTTCGCCGCCTACCGCTTTCTTTACACGACGTCCGAGGTGTAGCTCCGGTGGTGAGTTTACTGCAGGGGTCAGCCTTGCTTCGGAAACTTTGGCGCCATATTGAAGCTGTACGTCGCGGTGAGGGAAAGGAAAGATCGCCCAGCCGTGTCGCAACACCTCATTGCGTCTCCCGCCTGGTCCCGATGGACTGCCCGATAGTTACGGGTTTTCGTCCAAGTCCCTTAAGAAAGTCCACTGCGTTCTCGCAGAGTTTGCCGACGGCAATTTCCGTCCGGGAACGCCAAGCGTTAGCCTGTTACCTTATATCGCAGCGCTTCGCGAACCACCCGGGCGAGATGGGGCGACGACAATCATTTTGAACCACTCAGGCGGGG
Source organism: Stappia sediminis (assembly GCF_009826895.1). GTDB lineage: Bacteria > Pseudomonadota > Alphaproteobacteria > Rhizobiales > Stappiaceae > Hongsoonwoonella > Hongsoonwoonella sediminis. The sequence continues at coordinate 16,048 of NZ_WUMV01000009.1, forward strand.
CCGGTGGCTGCTTATTTTCACGCACGGATTGAACCCTGACTCATTGTGACTTTGCGGTAACAGCAATATTCGAGAATCTTACTTATCGTGATTTGAAGTTGTCGATATCCGGAGAGATTATTGCGATGTCCATCACCGCGATTGGGAAAAAGTTCTTTGCACCTGTGATGATCGGAGCCTTTTGGGCCGGGATTGTTGCCCCCCCGCCGCTCAATGCAGCTGACTTGCCGATTGCGCAGCCGGCACCGGCCGAGAAGCAGATTGCCCCGGGGTGGACCTTCACCTTCGCTCCTTATCTTTGGGCGTCGGGTCTTTCGGGCGACGTTGCAACCTTTCCACCCGCTCCTCCTGCAAGCATTGACTTGAGCTTTGGTGATATTCTGGAAGATTTGAATTTCGCGGGGATGATCGTCGGCGCTGCCCGAAAAGGCCGTTTCGGCGTTTCGGCAGACTTGCAATACTATGATATATCCACCTCCGCGGATACCGCCGGCATATTTTTCTCAAGCGCCAAGCTCGTCTCCAAAACCCTCGTATTCTCTGCCCTTGGCGACTACGTTCTCTACGAAAACGGAAACAATATCCTGTTCATCTCCGCCGGCGCGCGCCTCTGGGCCGCCGATACGGAGTTGAAGCTCTCTGCCGGCCCGCCCCCTTTCGGGCTGGCCGGGCGCAACGTCAATAGCCATGAAACCTGGGTTGACCCGATGGTCGGCCTGCGTGGCACCGCCGAACTTTCGGAACGGTTCTTCGTGACCGGCTGGGGTTATGTCGGTGGTTTCGGAGCGGGCTCTGACATCATGGCGGATGTCATGGGCAGTGTCGGATACAGGTTCACGGACAGTATTTCGAGTACGCTTGGCTATCGGTGGCAGAAAGTGGATTACGAGAACAATGGCTTCGTCTTTGACGTGGAGTGGCAGGGCCCGATAGCCGGCCTTGTTTTTCGCTTTTGAAATGGAATTAATTAGTAACATTTCTGCGAGTGGATAGTGAATCTTAATATATAATTGAATTTATAGCGATTGTCATGCAATCGAAAAGAGGGTTTTGATCCAGATCAATTCGTTATTATGTCTCTCGATTAATATTCATTACTCTGCAGCTATACGTTTGGCGAAGATGCTGACGTCAAGCCGGCTCCATAGGGCTGCAGAATAAAGCCAACCCAGTTTCAAGCGCTGCTTGCCGCACGTCCTCATGGAGCGGTTCAAGATAAGCTAAGTATACCCTGAAAAAAGGGAGCGCATGGCCATGTATTTGCGAATTGTGAAACTTTATCTCGCTCGAATATTCGTTCTGACGGTGGCGATATATATGCTGGCGCCGCATCCTGATGTCGTCCTTGCCCAGAACTCGCCCGCCTACTGCCAGTCTTACGCAAGAGACGTTTCCGCGCGCATGTCCCGTGGCGGAGCGGTCGGCGGGGCCGCTCGCGGCTCGCTCGGTGGGGCGGCCATCGGTGCTGTCGTGGACGGCAGAAAAGGCGCACGCAAGGGCGCGGCTATAGGTGCGGTCGCCGGTGGCGTTACGCGCGGAGTTCAGAGAAGTTCGATCTACGACCAAGCGTACCGCGATTGCATCAACGGCGTTGTCCGCCCCTACTGAATACCATCCCTGAATTTTGCAACAGATACAAACGGGAGGATCTTGCCATGCGTGATCTGAAAGTCTTGCTGAGTTCGATGATTGCATTGCTTCTGCTTGGTGGCGCTGCCGCTTATGCGCAAGATGAAGCCATCAAGGTGGAAGTTGACAAGATCACCTGCCGCGAGATGCTGAAGATGGCGAGCGACGAGCGCGAATTCACGTTGATCTTCATGCACGGCTTCATCAGCGGAAAGAAGGGGGAGCTTCTGTTCGACGGACCGGCGCTCACCGAAGACACCGATCAGATACTGGACGCCTGCATAGGCGGGCCGGACGAAACGCTGCTTGCGGTGTTCGAGAAAGTACGCGGCTGACATGCACCGCATGGACCTTTCACTCAGCAAGTGCGCGCCCCCCGTGCATCTTTCTTTGCGTTATCCTCGCCAAGCCCATGCGATCATGGCGGCGGGGCGGGGCGGAGCGTTCGTTGGTGATGGCGACTGCGCCGCTTTTGCTCGCCCACGTTCCGCCGATGCAGGGCTGCGTTCCTGATCCACGAAAGCGGGTGAGGTCAACCCGCGCCAAAGCGCCTAGCGAGGTGATTCCGATGACTTGCACAACTCATAAGATCTCGGGACGTTCATCAATAGCGGCGTTGGCAGGCGGGATGTTGCTGCTTGGTTCGACCGGCGCCCTCTCACAGGAACTGGTGGGCATAGCGCCCGATCCGGACGCCGAATACTCGCCCTACATTCAGTATGATTTCCCGAATCAGGTTTTATTCGGCGACACGCACCTGCATACGGGCTATTCGGCCGATGCCGGCCTTGTCGGGGCGACGACGACACCGGATGACGCCTATCGCTTCGCCAAGGGCGAGACGGTAATATCGTCTCATGGCATTCCCGCCCGCCTGCAGCGCCCGCTCGATTTCCTGGTCGTCGCCGACCATGCCGAAAATCTTGGCCTGACTTTCGGTATTGAAGAGAAAAACGAAGCCCTTCTCGGTACGGAATGGGGGCGAGGCATTGCGGAGGTTATCGCCCCGAAAACGCCTCAAGCCATGGCGGATGCCTATCTTTATTGGGCCAAGACATTCTCCCTGGGGGAGAACTCGGAAGATCCGCTTGCCGCGACCGATTTCAACAAGACGATGTGGCAGCGGATGACCGAGGCCGCGGAACGCCATAACGATCCGGGCAAGTTCACGACACTCATCGGTTATGAATGGACTGCCGGTCCCAGTGGAAACAATCTGCATCGCAACATCATTTTCCGCGATGGCAAGGACAAGGCGGACCAGATCATACCCTTCAGTTCTTACAATAGCGAGGACCCGGAAGATTTATGGGACTGGATGGAAAAATATGAATCGTCAACCGGGGGTCGCATGCTCGCCATTCCGCATAATGGCAATCTCTCCAATGGCTTGATGTTCGACGATGTGACGCTGACGAGCAAGGCGCCGCTCGACCGGGCCTATGCCGAACGTCGCATGCGCTTCGAGCCGGTCTATGAGATCACCCAGATCAAGGGCGACGGCGAGGCGCATCCAATGCTGTCGCCGAACGACGAGTTCGCCGATTACGGAACATGGGACAAGGGCAGCTTCGGGCCGGAATTGAAGACGCCCGAAATGCTCCCGCGCGAATATGCCCGCGAAGCCTGGAAGCGGGGTATGGCATATGAAGTCAAGCTCGGCGCCAATCCGTTCAAATTTGGCGTTGTCGGTTCCACCGACGCTCACACCGGCTTGTCGACCACGCAGGAAGACAATTTCTTCGGCAAGGTCTCGATGGTCGAGCCAACGTCGGACCCCGTGCGCTTCGAAGAACAGATAACGGGCCGTACGACTCCCGACGATCCCTCGGACGACATTATTCACGCACAAGCTCTGGCTTCCGGTCTTGCTGCTGTATGGGCAAGAGAAAACACGCGTGAGGCAATCTGGGATGCTTTTGAGCGCAAGGAGGTCTTCGCGACGACGGGCACGCGCATTCGCGTACGTGTCTTTGCCGGCTGGGAATTCAGCGAGGACGATCTGAACCGTTCGGATTTTGCCCGCTACGGCTATGACAATGGCGTACCGATGGGCGGAGATCTCTTTAATGCGCCTGAAGGAGCGGTGCCAAGCCTGCTCATCCGCGCCATTCGCGATCCGGATGGCGCAAACCTCGATCGGATACAGGTCATCAAGGGATGGCTCGACGCGAATGGCGAGACCCGCGAACAAATCTATGACGTAGGTTGGTCGGGCGACCGCCAGCCGGGCGCGGATGGCAAGTTGCCACCGGTCGGCAATACGGTTGACGTGGAGCAAGCCACCTATTCCAACTCAATCGGAGCGGCTGGGCTGCAGGCTTACTGGCGCGACCCTGAATTCGATCCGGCGCAACGCGCTTTCTACTATGTTCGAGTGCTCGAAATTCCGACGCCGAACTGGACGACGTATGACGCGAAGTTTTTTGGCATCGGCCGGCCGAAAGGCGTCGAGCCAACGCAGCAGGAACGTGCCTATACATCGCCCATCTGGTATTCGCCGGAGGGGTGAGATTGGGACATTGAGGTGGTGAGGGGGCTGAAAGCGAGAGGCGGCAATGATGCCGCATTCGCGGATCATGAAGGAAGTGGGCGCGGGGGTGCTCGAACTCGAGATATTCGGGAGACGATCATGAGATCACTGATACTGGCAGCCTTTGCTGCACTGATGTTCAGCCCTGCCCTTGCCCAGGAAAAAACGCGGGAGGCTCAGGTAGGCATTCTGAGATGCAGCGTCGAAGGCGGTGGTGGGTTCATCATCGGTTCGCGCAAGGACCTCACCTGCATATTCGAGCGTTCGGATGGACGACCGAACGAAACCTATACCGGCAATATTTCGAAATTCGGCATCGACATCGGCAAGACGAAGGCCTCGAAACTGACTTGGGGTGTCTTTGCGCCTTCCAAGGCGGTTGAAACGACCGGCCGGCTTGCCGGGACATATGGCGGAGTATCGGGAGAGGCCACCGTGGGGGTCGGCCTCGGCGCAAACGTATTGATCGGCGGTTTCGGAGAGTCCGTCGCGCTTCAGCCTTTAAGCGTTCAATCCCAAAAAGGCATCAATATCGCAGCCGGCATCGCGAGCCTGACGCTTACCGCCGTCAACTGACGGATCATAGCCAACTGCGACGCCGAAAATGAAGGCGGGAAGCAGGGCATGACCCTGCTTCATCTCCCTTTCAAGGCAAGTTGGGCGAAGGAAGACGCGGTCTATAAAAGCCCTGACATCCTTGGAGCCGCCTTCGCTGCAACGGGCGGAACGATTGGCACGAAATGGTAAGACTTCGTGGCGCGACCGTTTCAATTTCAACAATGCAAAAGGCGCTGGACGGACCGTATCGCGGCCTCGTGTAAGTGCATTCGATCAGGCAGCACCCTCTGCGTTGGTTATGGAGAATTTTCCGGGCAGTTGTCATTGAAAAGCAAAGTCTTGTTTTGCAACCCATTCCGGATCGGCATTCCAATCGGATACGTCAGGAGGAGAAGTGACATGGTTCAGGTTTCAGCCAATTTGACGAAGATTATTCTGGGTGCTGTGCTCATCGTCGGCACTCCTGCGCTGGCACTGGCCGATTGCGCGGAGGATATAGACAAGGTCGAACGTGCTCTCGGTAACCCGGGCGACAACGACCTCGACGAGACAACAATGGAACAGATGCGTGCCTTGATGGCGCAGGCCAACGAACAGCGCGAAGCGGGCAATGAAGCTCAGTGCCAGGAAATCATCAATCAGGCCAAAGAGATTGGCGACGTGGATTGACAAAAAGCAACGGTTTGGGCAAGCAGCCGAAAGCCTTGGACTTATGACTGCAGCGCGCGGTCGAGGCGGTACGGCGCTCGAGTCGTCAAGAATCCCGGACTACCTCCGCTATCCGGCGAGGAGCGAAATCATGAACCGAAGAGATGTCGTCATTGCAGGTGGTGCGATGCTGGTCGCTCCTGCCCTGGCCTCGGCCGCGGCGGACGATGAAGCCGTCGAACTGCTATTCGTCCAGACAAGCGGCGGAGTTACGCTTGGCGACGGCAAACTGACGTTGAAAAAGGCAAGTCCTAATACGCTTTATTTTTCCGATCGACCTGAGCGCATCGTGGGTCGGGTGACGACCAGGGACTTTGTCGATCACTGGGCGTCCGGAGACGACAGTTTCAAGCAGGATCCGCCCAATGCCGTGCTGACGGCTGACAATGGTGGGTCGGCGGAAGAAGTGACGATGGTGCTGCGCGCCCCGCGCATCGAGGGATCCAGTCTTGTTTACGACGTCGAAATACTGAATGGCACGCAAGAGCTGAGCGGTGAATGGGCATCGCTTTTCATCGATCTTATCGGACGGCCACTCACGCCATTGTCGTATGCCGGTGTCGCACGGCGGGCAGGACGCAGAACCGCGCGGCGGATCATGTGGCGCTGATCGATTGAAGGGTCATTGGCCGACGTTTTGTTCAGACGACACAGCGATCTCGTCGTCATCTGCGTTAACTGCAAGGAAATCAGCTGAAGGAGACGCTGGAGTGCGTGCCCGCATGCGGGTCCTTCTGCCGGTGATGGGCGAGCCTGACGAGATCCAGCGGTGTTTCCAGACGGCTTTTCCCGCAATGGGAGGCAGTGGCGGATGTGCGTCCGCCACCCGCTACAATTCAGCGCTGGTCAGTCGGCGTGCTTTTCGAGGAATGCCTGGACCTCTTCGAAGAACTTGTCGAACGCTGGAGTCCCTTCCAGAAGCACGTGGTTGTTTCCAGGTACCTCCACGAAAGTCGCATTCGGTATCAGGCGCGCTATGAGGCGCCCCTCCTCGATCGGTGCCACCCGTTCGCCAACACAATGCAACACGAGTGTCGGCACCCGCACCTTCCTTGCAAGTTCGGTTACATCGACGTCCGCGTTCATACGCCAAAGCTTGAGGGCAGCTTCGGGGCTGGTGGCAATTCGCTGCAACTCGTCGAAGCTGCTTGCGACCTCAGGGGGCGCATCGGGCATGAAGCTGGAGGTGAAGAAATGGCGGAATACCGGATTGGGAGAGCCCCAGCCTTGTTCGATCGTGGTGGAGAGCATTTCGAACAGTTCTTTCTGCTCGGGGTCGGGCCGATTTCGGCGTCCACGCACATAGCCGCCCAATATGATCAGGCATTTGACCCGTTCCGGGTTCTCCACCGCATAGCGGATGGAATACGCACCTCCCTGAGAGATTCCAAGCAAGGCAAAACGATCGAGGCCGGCAGCGTTGGCCACCGCGCTCATGTCGCTTTGCATGGCATCCAGCGAGATTGCGTCCGTTTCCCGGTCGGAAAGCCCGTTGCCCCTCTGATCAAAGCGCACAAGCTGGAACCTTCGCGCGCATTCCGCGAACATCGGAGCCCAACAGGGGCTTTTCCATTCGTATTCGAGGTGATTTAGCCAGTTCGGCGCCTTCAGGACCGGCAAGCCCTTACCCACGCTCGCCCAGGCGATATGCGTGCCGTCGGCTGAAGTCACATAGCGAACCCGTTGCTGCAACGCCTCTTCGACCGGTTGGAACGCTTCCGGTTTGGATTGCGGGGTCCACTGCCAGACGCGGATCGGACGGGAGATATTCTTCACCCGTTGCCTGCCCATGTCGCGGAAAGGGGCGCCTATCCTTTCATTGACAGTCTGGTGCACCAGATCGGAGACGCAAATTCCGCCAGGTTCGGCAATTGTTTGAAGCCTTGCCGCTACATTCACCCCGTCGCCGAATATATCTCCGTCGTCATGAACCACGTCGCCGAGATTTATTCCCACGCGGTAAGTGATACGTGTATCGGCCTCACGACCACCTTCGCGCTCTGACATCGTTTCCTGGATTTCCATCGCGGCCCGCACGGCGTCCTGTGCGCTCTGGAACTCCGCAAGCATACCGTCACCGGTGGTTTTTACGATCCGACCGTTCCTGATCGAAATTGCCGGGTCGATCACATCGCGCCGATAGTCCTTTTGCCGGGCGATGATACCGTCCTCATCGAGTTCCATGAGGCGGCTGTATGCCGCCATATCGGCAACCATAACCGCAGCTAGGCGTCGTTCCATGCGTACACCCGTACTCGCAAACGGATACCCGAAACATTTTCGACCGTTTATTTAAGCATACACGATGTTCTGTTGCTATCAGACCTGCCGGCAACCAACCTGACGCCATTTAACTGCCGCCAAGCGATCATGAACATTCTTCGATAAATTCGATGAGGCTATCCGTCGTCCTGTAATCTTTGACGGTTCACAGGATACGACGCCGATTTCTTGATCCGCGAATGCGACCTCGCTTTCGAGGTGAGCGCATTAGTCGGTGAATGTATCCGGATCGGAGTGCTGTTTCCCGGCAGATTGATCCTTGCCGCGCGTCAACTCGGTCAAATTCAATCGACCTGGTTTGCTGCGAACGTCATGAGCCAGGTTGTCCGAAAACCCTGCAGCCACGAAACAGGCGCCTTCTTCGCTGAAGTGTCCGTCTGCTGCGTAGAAGCGCGACGGATTCTCCTCGCCACGGAATACAGGAACGAGATCGTGAACCTCAATTCCAGCGCTGTTTGCAGATCCGGCGATCTGCAGGGCATGCTGCCGCACCCGAAAAGGTTATTCAAATCCTCGCTTTTCTTGAAACTCGAAGGGATCTAGCCAAAAACAAACGGCAAGCGCCGCGGAATTCATGCGTTGGGGCAGATACTTGTCCGCAAATCCGATCCGGATCGGGCGGGATATGCTCAAGCCGCAGGAATGCTCCACACGTTCGCGAAGAATTGTTGCCGTTGACGAATTGACCGCAGGACACGCCCTGCGGCAACCGCTAGCGTCCGGCTGACATCGCGGTGGTTTGCCGCGACCGATGATTTCATTGTCTTGAATATAATGCCGGCATTATTGCCGGATCGGGAGAAAATGCATGGTGGACAGCAGCGCGAATGAAGCGACTGTCGTCGAAGGCTTTCCTAAGCTGCCTCATCTGCCAGTCAACCTGTTTGCCATCGTGATGGGAATGGCCGGATTGACATTGGCAACCCTGAGGTTCGAAAACGCATTTGGCGTTTCGCCCGGCATCAGCCTTGCCTTCGTTGCCGCGACTGTCCTCGTGCTCTTATTCCTCGCCGCGCTCTATCTCCTGAAATTGGTGAAATATCCGCAAGCCGTTCGAGCAGAGTGGAACGACCCGGTGAAGATCGCTTTTTTTCCGGCGATCACCATCGGCCTTATCCTGACAGGCACGGCTATTGGATCATTCTGGCTCTACATCGGACTTGCGGTATGGGCGCTCGGGGCGGCACTGCATCTTGCGGCGACACTTGCGGTCTTGTCAGCGTGGATCGGGCATCGGGCGTTCGAGCCGGTCCATCTCAATCCTGCATGGTTCATTCCGGTTGTCGGTAACGTGCTGGTTCCCATCGGTGGCGCGGGCTTTGGCTTCGTCGAAGTATCGTGGTTCTTCTTTTCGATAGGGATCGTGTTCTGGACGGTTCTGCTGACGCTCGTGTTCAATCGTCTGATTTTCCACAATCCGCTGCCAGAACGGCTGTTGCCGACATTGGTCATCCTGGTCGCGCCACCTTCAGCCGGTTTTGTCGCCTGGATGCAGCTTTCGGGCGAACTCGACGCTTTCGGCCGCATCCTTTATTTCGTAGCCCTCTTCTTCGTGATGGTGGTTGCGGTGCAATTCGGCCGATTTGCGAAGCTTCCCTTCACGATTGCCTGGTGGGCGTATTCCTTCCCGCTCGCGGCGTTTTCCGTCGCAAGTTTCATCTATGCGGATGCATCGGGCAATGCGGCAATGAACGCCATGGCCTACGTCGTCTACGCGGCACTCCTGGCCGTTCTTGCTACGTTGATCGTCAAAACAATCAATGCAGCGCGGCGCGATGAAATATGCCAGCCGGACTGAGGGGCAGTCCGGCAATTTCGCAAGCTTGAAGCGCTACCAGAGCGTTTTTGCAGCGCGATCCGGCCATTTCTTATCGTAGGCCTCGCCGTCGAACAGGTTGTTCGTTGCCTCGACGAGAGAGTCACCGGGGGATGGCAGATCATCGGCCAGCGCAGGCTGGCCGGGGTTCCATAAATCTGCGCGGTCGATTGCCCGCGCGCACTGGAAGTAGACTTCATCTACAGTGAAGACGATGACAGTCCGTGGTGCCTTGCCCTTGATCGCGAAAGAATTGCAAAGCTCTCCACCGGCGGAAACTTTTGCGCGACCGTTGACTCGGATTGTATTTCCCGATCCCGGAACAAGGAACATCAACGACACGCGCGGATCGAGAATGATGTTCTTCAGGGAATCGCCACGGTTATTCCCCGCCGGTCCGGGAGCATCAGCGTCTACTCATCCGCAATCCGGATAAATCCCGCTTGGTCGCCTCTCGGCGAGCAGTCGAGGCCATCCGGCCCGCGGGTGGCGAGCGCAACGAAGGGCGATGCCTCGATGAACCGGCGATAGAGCGGCGAGACGTGGTCAAGCACCTTCACTGTCGATGCCTCGGCAGGCGTGCCGTAAATCCCCTCAAGTTCTTCGATTGTCGTGATACCGCTCATGCCTTCGCCTCGTGCGTCAAAAATCAAAAGAAACCTATATTAAATCGGGAAGTTATGATGAGCCTCGCATACAATAAAGCGTCCCCTCACCGGATTTTGTTCCATTCCCTGAAGGCAGGGGGTTGGAAGCATAAGAACGTTGTCCGCTTTTCCGGCTGTTTGAAACTGTTTGTTTCGCTCTTGTTTTCTCTCGCCACTTTCGTTTTTCCGCCGGCAGCATCGGCTCAGCAGGCTCGCGAAGTCGATCTTCAACTCGTGCTCGCGATAGATGCTTCGGCAAGTGTCGATCCGCAAGAGTATCAGCTGCAACTTGATGGTATTGCAGCGGCTTTCCGAGATGATCGCGTACACGACGCCATATCTGCCGGCAAGAATGGCTCGATCGCTGTAGCGATCATCGTATGGGCCGAATCCGGCACACCGGGCGATGAATCAGCCTGGTATCTGGTGGATGGGGTCGTAAGCGCAAACGCATTCGCCAAGCGTATTTCCACATGGCCTCGCCAAGTCAACGGCGGTACGGGGATAGGCGCCGGGCTCGTTCAGGCCATGCGGATGTTCGATCGCAACGGATACTCAAGCGTGCGGCGAACAGTAGATGTGTCCGGCGACGGGCGTGAAACGCCGCCGCGAGACTATGTCGTTCTCGTGGAAAATGCGCGCGGCATGGCGTTGTCGCGCGGCATCACGATCAATGGACTTGCTATCGAGAACGAAGACGAGGATCTCTCGGCCTACTACCTGGAGAAGGTGGCGACCGGCCCGAAGAGCTTCGTCGTCCGGGCCGGCCGATATGAAGATTTCGCTCAAGCCATGCTCCGCAAGCTCCTGCGGGAGATCGAAGACCTCCCTTTGAGCGCATCGCTGGAGTAAAACCTGCTCAGGCCGCCTCAACCTTCTTTTTGATGACCGGCTCCATTTCCTGCATCTCGGAAGGATCGAGATGACAGAGAATTTCGTGGCCCTGCTTCCCGAATGCCCGGATCGGCGGCGCTTCCACGTCGCATTTGCCCGGCATCATATACTGGCAGCGCGTTGAGAAAGGGCAGCCTTTCGGCGGGTTCGATGGCGAGGGAAGCTCGCCCTTGAGCACGATGTGTCGCTTCTCGATGCTTGTATCGGCGATCGGCACCGCAGCAAGCAATGCTTCCGTATACGGATGATAGGGAGGTGAAAAGATTTCCTCCGTGCTCCCCTGCTCCATGATCTGGCCGAGATACATCACCACGATCCGGTCGGCGAGATAGCGCACCACGGAAAGATCGTGGCTGATGAAGAGCAGCGTCGTCCGGTTCTCGCGCTGAATGTCCATCAGTAGGTCCGTCACCGCTGCCTGCACCGAAACGTCCAGTGCGGAGACCGGTTCATCGGCGATCACGACATCCGGATTACCCGCAAATGCACGCGCGATGCCGACGCGCTGTTTCTGCCCGCCGGAAAGCTGGCGGGGCCGGCGTTTCGCGAAATCGCGGGGAAGCTTCACGATGTCGAGGAGCCGGTAGACGATTTCGTCCACCTCTTCCTTGGCCTTGGCGACACCGAACTTGCGGATAACGCGGGCGATCTGGCCACCCACGGTATGGGACGGGTTGAGCGTATCGAAAGGGTTCTGGAAGACCATCTGCAGGCGCGAAATCGTCTTCTCGTCCCGCTTGTCGACCGGCAGGTCGCCGAGCTCGACATTGCCGAGCTTCACATGTCCGGCCGTTGCATCCTCCAGTCCCATGAGGACCTTGGCGAAGGTCGACTTGCCGCAGCCGCTTTCGCCGACGATCGCAACCGTCTCGGCTTCACGGGCCGAGAAATTCAGCTTCTCGTTGGCCTTGACCGTCTTTTCCTCGCCTCCGAATATCAGAAAGCCTGACTCTTCAATAACATAATGCTTCGTCATGTCATCGACGGATAGCACGACATCGCCGGATTCCACGGGTGGCTTCGCCTCCCCTTTCGGCAAGTCGCGCGCCCAGTCGATTTCCTGGAACCGCTCGCAGCGCACCCGGTGATCGTCGTCGCCCGGTACGGAGTGCATCGGCAATCGACCCGTATCGCATGTCCCTTGCCTGAAGAACGTACAGCGCGGGCCGAAATTGCAGCCCTTCGGCCGCTCATGTGGCAGAGGCAGCTGGCCGGGAATGGCGACGAGCGGATGCTCGTTCTTGTCCGCGCCGGGGAGCGGGATAGAACCGAAAAGTCCACGCGTATAGGGGTGGCGCATTTCGTCGAAGACATCATGGATGTCACCGACCTCCACCGCCTCGCCGGAATACATCACCGTCAGCCTGTCGCAGGTCTCGAGAATGAGGCCAAGGTTGTGGGAGATGTAGATCATCGAGGTGCCGAATTCATCGGCGATATCCCGAATGAGCTCCACAATGCCCGCTTCCACCGTGACATCAAGCGCCGTCGTCGGTTCATCCAGAAGCAGGAGCTTCGGGTTCGACAGCAACGCCATGGCGATAACGACGCGCTGCTGCTGGCCACCGGAGATCTGATGCGGGAAGGATTTCATGATCCGCTCGGGATCGGGCAGCCGCACCTTGGCAAGCATGTCCGCGGATCGTTGCCACGCCTCGTTTTGCGACACGCCTTCATGGTAGATGGGCACTTCCGAAAGCTGTTCGCCAATGCGCATGGCTGGGTTCAGAGAGGCCATCGGTTCCTGATAGACCATTGCGATCTTGGAGCCGCGAAGTTTGCGCAATTCTTCGGCACTCATCGTGCGCATATCGCGTCCTTCGAACAGAAGTTCGCCGCCGACGATAGCCCCGTTCTTGCCCATGTACTGCATGATGGCGAGCGCGACCGTGGACTTGCCGCAACCGCTTTCGCCAACGATGCCGTGGGATTCGCCGGGCATCAGTTTCAGGTTGAAATCCACCACCGCCGGGATCTCGCCCGCGCGGGTGTAGTAGGAGATCGAAAGGTTCCGGCACTCCAGAACCGGTGTCTGGTCGCTCATCTTTCTTGTCGTCTCCATCTCAATCTCTCAGGCTCATTTCACGCAGACCGTCGGCCATCAGGTTGAAACCGAGGATGAGCGTCGAAACGCTTAGTGCGGGAACGAGCAGCATGTAGGAAAACTTCCAAAGCATCGCCGTTTTCGCCGCTTCCCGGATCATCAGGCCCCAGTCGGGGTCGGGCGGCTGAAGGCCGAGGCCCAGGAACGTCAGCGTGGTGATCGCAACCGTCGTGTAACCGAGCCTGAGGCAGGCATCGACGATGATGGGCCCGCGCACGTTCGGCAACAGTTCGATGATCATGATGTAGAAGGGATGCTCGCCTCTCGTTTGGGCAGCATAGACATAGTCCCGTGTCTTGATGTCGAGTGTGAGCCCCCTGACGATGCGCATGATTGCCGGCGCCGATGCGAAAGTCACGGCGACGACGATATTGAAGCCCGACGGGCCGAGATAATTCAGGATGACGATGAAAAGCACCATCACCGGAAACGACAGCAGGACGTTGGCGAGAAACGAGATGATCTCATCCCACCAGCCCGAAAGATAACCGGCGATCAGGCCGAACAAGGTGCCGACGACATAGGCGACAAAGGTCGCCGTGACGCCCCACACGATGACCCGCTGACACCCCCAGATCATGCGCGAAAGCATGTCCCTGCCCTTGAAGTCCGTTCCGAGCCAGAAAAAGATGTCCCGCTTTTCGGAAAACGGCAGCGCGAAAGGTGCGATCGGCTTGTTGGGGTCGAGCAGCGGCAGATAAGGCGCGGACACCGCCATCAAAAGCCAGAAGAAAACAAGCGTAAGCCCGATGATTGCGGTAGTGCTTTCCCGAAAATTGTAGAAGGCGACGCCATAAAGCAGAATTGTTGCGGGAATTGCGGGTAGAAGGACGAACTGATTGGCGCCGAACATGACGTAAAAGGTGAGTGGTGCCCACATCAGCAAAAGAAGAACGATCGCCGGCTTCGGCGCGCTCAGCCGCTCTATCAGGGTCGGAGCGGCAACGGATTCGGATACAGCCATTGAGCCTAGCCCCTTCTCAGGCGAAACGGATGCGCGGGTTGAGGAACGTGTAACCGATGTCGGAAATCAGCTGCGACAGCACGGCGACGGCGACCGCCACCAATGTGCAGGCCTGAACCACCTCGACATCGGGGAAGAGTGCCGCTTCGAGAAGCAGCTTTCCGAACCCGTCGTACTCGAAGAACACTTCCACCACGACCACGCCGGACAGCAGCCAGTTGAGCTGCAGGACGATAATGGTGAATGGCGCAATCAACGCGTTGCGCAGCGCATGCTTCATTATCACCCGCTTGTAGGGCAATCCCTTGAGGATAGCCGTGCGGATATACTGCGAGGTCATGACTTCCGCCATGGACGCGCGCGTCATGCGGGCAACATATCCGAAATCGTAAAGCACGAGCGTCAGCACGGGCAGGATCAACTGGTCGAACTGGAAGCCACCGATCATCGCCGATTTGACCGGAAACCACTGCAGCCCCAGGGCAAAGATGACGGTCAGCAGGATCGCCGTTGCGATTTCGGGTATGGAGGTGGTGAAGACGGAAAAGAAACTGATCGCCCTGTCCTGGAACGACCCCTCCTTCATGCCGGCAAGAACCCCGAGCAGAAGGGATATCGGGATCATCAGCGCGAAGACGAAGAAGGCAAGAATTCCGGTATTTGCCAGACGGTCGAGCAACAAGGGGGCAACCGGCGTCGCCTTCTCGTAGGAATATCCCAGATTGCCGGTCAGGATGTTGCCTATCCAGTTGGCGTAGCGCTGGTAGAAAGGTACATCGAGCCCTTTTTCAGCCAGCCATTGGTTGTAGCTTTCTTCCGACAACGCCGAAACGGCAAATCCGCCAAGCTCTTGAATTGCTAAGCGTTTCTTGAATTCTGGCGTGTCGAAAATTGCAAAAAGCAGAAGTGAGGCGACGACCATGATCAGAAGCATCTGAACGAGGCGCCGCAAGACCAGTTTTGCCATATCAGTGCACCGCTATCGCGTTTTTGGAGTTCTTGCCGGGCAATGCCCGGAATCGGTTGGGGCCGAAGATCGCTCTCCGGCCCCGAACTCTTTGCGATCGTCAGGCCTTCCAGACCTTGTTGAACTGATGGTACTGCGTCGGGTGCCCCGGATACCCATGCACGGATTTGGATGTGATGGTGTAGACCGGCCGATAAAGCGGCTGGATCATCACGGCATCGTCCTGCAGGATCTTTTCCACCTTTTCCATAATGGCCGTGCGCTTTTCCACGTCGAGCGTGGATTCGGCCTCGTCCAGCGCTGCGTCGAACTCCGGATTGGCGTATTTCGTCTCGTTCCAGGGCACATCGCTCCTGTATCCGAGCGAAAGTACCATCGTGCCGAGCGGGCGGTGCGTCCAGGCTGTCGCGCCGAATGGCGTCTTGTCCCAGATCTCCCAGTATTTCGACGGTGGGATCACGTTGACGTTCAGCGTCACGCCGACATCCTTGAGCTGATCGCGCATGGCTTCCGCCACCGTCTGGTGCCAAGGACCATCCGTATTGCCGACGTCGATCGTGATTTCCAGTCCGTCCGCAAAGCCAGCTTCGGCGAGGAGTGCCTTGGCACCCTCGACATCGCGTTCGAGCGGAGGCAGCTCGAAATACTCCGGATGGATCGGCGCGACGTGATGGTTTTCGCCAACATCGCCGCCTTCCGGATAAACGAGGTTCAGGATGCGCGAATTGTCCACCGCCTTGACCAGGGCCTGGCGCACGCGCTTGTCGTCGAACGGCTTCTGCGTGACCTGGAAACGGCAGCAGAGGGTTTGCGCGGTTCTCGCGGCGATGATGTTTCCTTCCACCGCCTTGGCGAGCTCCATCTGTTCGATGCCGAACTCGTAGATCGCGTCCACATCGCCGCCCGCGAATGCGGTCAGCTGGTTGTCCTCGTCGAAATTGTAGTAGTGGATTTCGTCGAGGTAGACCTTGCCGCCCCAGTATTCGAACGGTTCTCCGTTGCTCGTTTCCTTGACCCGCTTCAGGATGCAGCGGTCGCCGACGACGTTTTCGGCGAGGGTAAATGCGCCCGTGCCGATCGGATTGTCGGAAAGCGGAGCCTTGAAGCTTCGGTGCACGATAGCCGTGGGATAGTTGTACATGTCTTCAGGGAAAGACAGCACCGGCTTGGCGAGATTAAAGCGGATCGTATGATCATCGACGACTTCGATCGCTCCGTCGCGAAGGACCTTCTTGCCGTCTTTTTCCTCAAGCATCGCGGCGATTGAAGACAAGCCGACATTAGAGGAACCAAGGTCCGGATTGGTCCAGCGCTCGAAGTTGAATTTCACGTCCTCGGTCGTGAAATCGTCGCCATTGTGCCACTTCACGCCCTTGCGAAGGTGGAATGTCCACGTCGTGAGATCTTCAGAAGCCTCCCAGCTTTCCGCCAGCATCGGCCGCGTCACGTTGTCGGGCGTGGTAAACGCCAGGTGCTCGAGGATGTGGCGTGTCTGGTTCGACATTTCGACCCACGAGTAGGTTGCCGGGTCTTCCATTTTCTGGACCTGCATGGCGACCTTCAGGATGCCGCCTTCCTTGGCATCCGCATTATCGGGTGGGAACGGCAGGTTATTTGCGTCATCGGCGAACGCCGGTGCCGGCAATCCGGCCATGGCATAGGCCGCGGATGCGCCCACGCCCAACAGGGCGGCTATCCGCACGAATTCACGGCGGTTCATCCGCCCGCTTTCCATCAGGTCGCGCGCCTCGCCGACCTTCGGGTGCATGCGGTTGGATTTTTTGTCCTTCGTCATTGGTTTTACAACCCTCCACCTTTGTTTGACGCGCGGAAGCCCCGGCAAATTCTCCGGCTTATGTGCCGGTATTCGTCTGCCGGATTACAGGCAACCGCGCGGTTGTCTTTCCTTCGTTTACTGGCGATGCCGCCGCCTGCCTCCGGTCGCAAGGGTGGCTGGCGGATATCAGCATTTCGACAGCTCTGCCAAATTAACATGCAATTCTGCCAAATGGGCAAAGCGTTTTGAATTATTTCACCAAACGCAGGGCCGTGATGTCGGACATGCGCAAATAGATGTCGCAATTCTGGCGTCGATGGATTGCCACCGCCGAGGCTACGATGGCCTCCGAATAACTGCGGTTTCAAGAGTTCGAATGCAGATATACATATGAAAATTCGCATTCGACTTGAATATACTCGCGTTTTCTTGGATCTTCAGAAAAACACTAAAATTACAATACGAAGGGTTCCCTCATGGCAGACGTAAACGTGCCGAGTGCCGAGGGCGATAGCCCGTCCGCCACTCCCGTCGGACGTCGCGGACGCCGGGCGCGCAAGGGCCGCGAGAATACCGCGAGATTGATCGAACAAAAGCCGTTTCGGACAAGGCGGAATACTTACCCCAAGGTCGATGCCGTTTCGGTGGACGAGCTGGAGATGATCCATGAGGCTTCGCTGAAAATTCTTGAGGAAATCGGCATCGACTTTCTCAACGAGGAGGCGAAGGCAATCCTGAAAGCCTCTGGAGCCGACGTCGATCCCTCCTCCGACCGTGTCCGGCTGGACCGGGCGATCGTCATGGACGCGATCGGCAAGGCACCCTCGGAATTCACCATGCATGCGCGCAACCCGGAGAAAAACCTGCATTTCGGTGGTGATTCCGTCGTCTGGAGCGCGGTGGCGAGCGCACCGAACTGCGTCGATGCGGACAATGGCCGACGGCCGGGCAATCGCGAGGATTTCCGGAACCTTCTGAAACTGACGCAATATTTCAACATAATCGACCTGAATGGCGGCTATCCGGTCGAGCCTGTCGACATCCACCCGAGCGTGCGTCATCTCGACTGCCTGTCGGACACGGCCCGCATTACGGACAAGGTGTTCCACATCTACTCCCTGGGCAAGGAACGCAATCTCGACGGGATGGAAATCGGCCGGATCGTCAATGGCTTGAGCGAGGAGGAGTTCGCCCGGACGCCGGTTGTCCTTTCGATCATCAATTCCTCCTCCCCGCTCCGCCTCGATACGCCGATGCTCCAGGGCATCATCGAAATGTCGCGGCGCGGCCAGGTCATCGTGCTCACGCCCTTCACGCTCGCAGGTGCAATGGCCCCGGTGACGCTTGCGGGGGCTCTGGCACAGCAAAATGCGGAAGCGCTCGCCGGGCTTGCATTCGCGCAGATGGTGAATCCGGGAGCGCCCGTCGTCTATGGCGGCTTCACCTCCAATGTCGACATGAAGTCCGGGGCGCCTGCCTTCGGCACGCCGGAGTATATCAAGGCGGCACTCGTCGGCGGGCAGTTGGCGCGAAAATACCGCATACCCTACCGGTCATCCGCCGTTTGCGCCGCCAATACCGTCGATGCGCAGGCTGCATACGAAACGGTCTTTTCGCTTTGGGGTGCCATCAACGGCGGTGGAAATTACCTGAAGCACGCCGCCGGCTGGCTGGAAGGCGGGCTTTCGGCGGGTTTCGAGAAATTCATCATAGACGTAGACCTGCTTCAGATGGTCGATGAATATCTCCAGCCTATGGTGGTCGATGAGGCAAGTCTCGCGCTCGATGCGATCCGTGACGTTGGCCCCGGCGGCCACTTCTTCGGCACGGAGCATACGCAGGCACGCTACAAGGATGCCTTCTATTCGCCGATCATTTCGGACTGGCGCAACTACGAAAGTTGGGCGGAAGCCGGCAGCCCGACAGCCTATGAAAAGGCGAACCGGCTTTACAAACAAGTGCTTGCAGAATTCGAGATGCCGCCACTCGATCCGGCGATCGATGAGGAACTGACCGCATTCGTGGAACGGCGCAAGGAAGAAGGCGGCGCGCCGACGGATTTCTGATCGCTGCCGCGCCCCGTGAAGTACGAATATCAATCAAGGCGGCCCCGGAAAATGCCAAAGACCGGCGGATACGCGACAGCCTCAGGTGGAGCCCGATCATGAAGTCCCACGCAAAAGCCGTTGTCATCGGCGGCGGCGTCGTCGGAGCAAGCGTCCTCTACCATATGACGAAGCTCGGCTGGCGCGATGTCATGCTGATCGAGCGTTCGGAGCTGACATCCGGCTCCACATGGCACGCTGCTGGCGGGTTCCATACGCTGAACGGTGACCCGAACGTTGCCAAGCTGCAGGCCTATACGGTCAATCTCTACAAGGAAATAGAGGAACTCTCAGAGCAATCCTGCGGGCTGCACCTGACAGGCGGCCTGCAGCTTGCAGATACGCCGGAGCGGCTCGAATGGCTGAAAATGGCGCATGCGCGCGGCCGCTATCTCGGCATGGAGACGGAAATCATCTCGGCGAAGGAAGCAAAGGAACTCCTGCCGCTGATCGACGAGAAACACTTCGTCGGAGCCCTCTATGATCCCATCGAAGGCCACCTCGACCCGTCGGGCACAACGCATGCTTATGCGAAAGCCGCGCGGAAGAACGGGGCGGAAATCGTCCTGCGCAATCGTGTCGTGGAATTGGTGCAGCGCGAGGATGGCAGCTGGGACGTCGTCACCGAGCAAGGCACGGTCCATGCGGAGCATGTGGTGAATGCCGGCGGGCTATGGGCGCGCGAGGTCGGGCGCATGGTCGGCATCGAGCTGCCGGTGCTTGCGATGGAACATCATTATTTGTTGACGGAAGACATGCCGGAGATCGCTGAAATCAATGCATCGACGGGCAAGGAACTGATCCATGCCATTGATTTCGGGGGAGAAATCTACACCCGGCAAGAGCGCGGCGGCATGCTGCTCGGCACTTACGAGCGCGCTGCAACGCCGTGGAGCCCACGTGAAACGCCCTGGGATTTCGGCCATGAACTGCTGGAGCCGAACCTGGAGCGTATCGCGCCTTCCCTCGAGATTGGATTCAAGCATTTTCCCGCCCTTCAGCACACGGGAATCAAGCAGTTCATCAATGGCCCCTTTACTTTCGCGCCCGACGGCAACCCGCTCGTTGGCCCGGTGCGGGGCTTGAAAAACTACTGGGTCGCTTGTGCCGTCATGGCGGGTTTCTCCCAAGGAGGCGGCGTAGGGCTCTCGCTTGCCAACTGGATGGTCGAAGGCGATCCGGGCTTCGATATCTGGGGCATGGATGTCGCCCGCTACGGCAGCTGGGCCACACTTGCCTACACGAACGCCAAGGTGCGGGAGAACTATTCCCGCCGCTTTCGCATACGCTATCCAAACGAGGAACTCCCGGCAGCCCGCCCTCACCAGACCACGCCGCTTTATGACCGTATGTCGGCGCAAAGGGCGGTCATGGGTGACAGTTGGGCGCTGGAAACGCCCCTTTGGTTCGCGCCTGAAGGCGTGGAGGCGAAGGACGTCGTTTCCTTCCGCCGATCCAATGACTTTGAGCATGTGAAGGCCGAATGTCTGGCGGTACGCGAGAGCGTTGGAATCACCGAGATCGCAAATTTCGCCAAGTATGAAATCACGGGCGATGGTGCGGAAGCCTGGCTCGAACGGCTGATGACGAATCGCATGCCGAAGCCGGGCCGCATCATCCTGACACCCATGCTGAACGAGCGCGGCAAGCTGATTGGAGATTTCACGATCGCCAAGATCGCGGACGGCCACTTCTACATGTGGGGCTCGAGCCAGGCCGAGGTCTATCACATGCGCTGGTTCGAGAATCACCTGCCGGATAACGGCTCGGTTGCCGTTCGTGCGATCAGCCTCGGCTGGGTCGGGGTCTCTATTGCCGGACCCAAGGCGCGCAAAGTGCTTGAAAAGATTGTGGTTGCCGATGTTTCCAACGAAGCGTTCCGATTCATGGATGCGCGTGCGATGGACATTGCCGGTGCCCCCTGTTTCGTCAACCGGATCAGCTACACGGGCGACCTCGGCTACGAAATCTGGATGACGCCGGAATACGAGCGGCGCGTCTACGATGCGCTCAAGGAAGCCGGGGCGGAATTCGGTATACGGGATTTCGGCATGCGCGCCCTTCTCTCGCTCCGCCTGGAGAAGAATTTCGGCACATGGTTTCGCGAATTCCGGCCGATCTACGGTCCGTTCGAGGCCGGGCTCGACCGTTTCGTAAAGCTCGAGAAGGATGACTTCATCGGCCGCGATGCGGCAATCGCCGAAAAGGACGGTGGCGGAAAACTGCGCCGGGTATCCTTTATCGTCGACGCGGACGATGCGGATGTCATCGGCGACGAGCCAATCTGGCATGACGGTAAGGTGGTCGGTTGGGTCACATCCGGCGGATACGCGCATTTCGTCGATGCGTCGCTGGCTCAGGGCTACATTCCAAAGGAACTGGCCGGCGTCACCGATGAAGGCGCCTTCGAGATCGAGATCATCGGCGAACGACGCAAGGCGCGGATCAATCCGGAGCCGTTGTTCGATCCCCAGGCGCTCAGGATGCGCGGCTGACGGCCGTTTGCGGCGGTGGCGGCGGGTATTCTCAGGCGCTCATCGCCCTCGCCGCCTGAGCCGGGTTCAGCTCCTTGAAACACTCGACGACGTGGCGGGCAAAGGCGTCAGTCGCCTTGCCGGCGGAGGCCGCTTCCTTGAGGATGATGTTGTAATTGCCGATTTCCGGGAGATTGTGCCGCTCATCGAGCAATTGCAGAGGCGGGTTCACGACGCTTGCCGGAAACGGCGCGATGGCGAGATCGGCAAGCAATGCCGCCTCCTGCCCCGCGCTGTGAAAACTCTGATAGGCAATTCTGTACGGTTTCTCGGCCTTGTCTAGCGCGATCCGCGCAGCCCTTCGCCACGGGCAGCCGGAGATCGAGACCGCGAGCGGTATTGGGTCGCGTTGATGGGCAATGCCGCCTTCAAGACCGACCCAGACGAGCGGCTCCGTATAGACAATTTCCCCGCCGAGAGCGAATTCGCTATCAGGCCTCGCCGTATAGAGGATCAGGTCAAGCTCATTCTGCTTGAGGCTTTTCAGAAGCTGCGGGCTGCCGTCCAGATGCACATCCACACTCACACCCGGGTGCGTGCGGGCGAAACGGGCAAGGATGTTCGGCAAGAAGCGCGTTCCGAAATCCGATGGCGCGCCAAAGCGCACTTCGCCCTCCACGGAAGGAGAGCGGAACATGGAAACCGCTTCCTCGTTCAACATAAGGATCTTGCGCGCGTAGCCAAGGAGAGCTTCGCCTTCCGCAGTCATGCGCACGCTGCGCCCCTCCCTTGCGAATACCGCAACCCCGAGCGTCGTCTCCAATCTCTTGATCTGCATGGAGACCGCAGAGGGCGTCCGCCCCACGATCTCAGAAGCCTTTGAAAAACTTCCACATTCCGCGATGACGAGGAAAGTTCGGTAAAGATCGAGCTCGACCAGCGGCGCGCCTTTTCCCGGGTGTTGTTCCATCGAATCCCGCTTTATTCGTCAGTTCAATTAAATTGATCGATATCATAAATGCTTTTCGTTTGATTGAAACAGCGAATAACACCATATGGCGATCAGGACGTCGCGAACATCGCGATTTCTATCCGGTCGCAACCCGAATTCTTAGGTGAGTGAAATGTCTTTCCTGGCACATGCACTTGGAGATGCCCTCTTCGGCATCATCAATGGGCGGCATCACGTTCACCTGTCTGATGCCGATCCGCGTTCGTTCAACGATCTCGGCATCAACGGTAACGCCGCTCAGCGAGCTCGCTTCAACTCCTTCCGTTTCGGCGAACCCGGCGCTTCGAACGCCGCTCGTCTCGGCGTGAACGGACGCTGAATGCTCCCCCTCCCAACTGGAATAAACTAGCCCCGTACGGTACCGTACGGGGCATTTTTCTTTAGACATTTCAGCTTCATAGGCTCCAGTTCAGGATATTCTCCAAATATTCCTGACGGCCCGAAACCGGCGCCGGATTGATCCCTTCCCGCTCGACCATTTCCGCGATATCGGAAAGGCTCATCTCGCCTTTAAGCATCGCCTGTGCCTTGTTGCTCCCCCACTTCGCGTAGCGGCCTTCGAGTGCCTTGGAAAGGTCGCCCCGCTCGATCAGGTCGGCTGCGACGAGCAACGCGCGTGCGCATGTGTCGATCCCGCCGACGTGTGCGTGGATCAGGTCTGAGGGATCGATGGACTGACGCCGCAGCTTTGCGTCAAAGTTGACGCCGCCGGTGGTAAAACCGCCGGATTGCAGGATGTAATAGAGCGCAAGCGCGACCTCCTGAACGTTCATCGGGAACTGGTCGGTATCCCAGCCCGATTGATAGTCGTTCCGGTTCATGTCGACCGAACCGAAGATACCGAGTGCCGTCGCAAGGGCAACCTCGTGCTCGAAGGAGTGCCCGGCGAGGACGGCGTGCCCCACCTCGATGTTGACTTTGACTTCGTTTTCAAGGCCGTAGCGCTTGAGGAAACCATAGACGTTGGCGACATCGAAATCATACTGGTGCTTGGTCGGCTCTTGAGGTTTCGGCTCGACCATGATCGTGCCGTCAAAGCCGATCTTGTGCTTGTATTCCACGACGAGCGCCAGAAAACGGCCGAGCTGATCAAGCTCGCGTGCCATGTCTGTGTTCAAAAGCGTCTCGTAGCCTTCGCGCCCGCCCCAGAGCACGTAGTTTTCGCCGCCAAGCTCCTTCGTGACGTCGATGCAATTCTTCACCTGCGCCGCTGCATAGGCGAAAACGTCAGGATCCGGATTGGTGGCCGCACCCGCCATGTAGCGGCGGTTCGAGAAGAGATTTGCCGTGCCCCAAAGCAGCTTTGTTTTGGAGGACGCCATCTTCTTCTGGAAGATTCCGGCGATTTCGCGAACGTTCCTGTTCGAGTCCGCAAGGCTCGCGCCCTCGGGCGCTATGTCACGGTCGTGGAAGCAGAAGAAGGGAACATCGAGGATCTCGAACATCTCGAAGGCGACCTCCGCCTTCAGCCGTGCGTGATCCATATCGTCACCGAACCAGGGGCGTTCGAAGGTCTGGCCGCCAAAGGGATCGCCACCGGGCCAGCAGAAGTTATGCCAGTAGCAGATGGCAAAGCGCAGGTGATCTTCCATCCGCTTGCCGAGGACGACACGGTCCGGATCGTACCAGCGGTAAGCGAGCGGATTTTCGCTCTCCCGTCCCTCGTAGCGGACCGGGGCGATGTCCTTGAAAAAACCGGTACTCATGACATGACCTCTTTGATTGCGGGGTAAAGGGCGCGGTAGCGGCGCAACGGCTCCTGATAGCCTTCCGTAAGCCGCGCATCGGGTTCGATGGTGGTTTCGATCATGGGTGGCGTGAAGACTTCCGCCGACGGAATGCCGCAAGCCGTCATCCCGAGACGAGCGGCACCGAAGGCGGCTCCATATTCGCCATGCGCCGGGATATCCACGGGTCGCTCTAGCACGCTTGCCATGATCTTCAGCCACAGCCGGGAGCGCGCGCCGCCGCCAAGCGCCGTCAGCCGGTCGACCTTTGTCCCCGCCGCTATCAACGCATCCAGACAATCCCGGAAAGCGAAGGCGACACCGTCAAGAACGGCACGGGCAAGTTCGGCCTGCTCGTGCGACTGGCTGAGGCCGGCAAACAATCCCCGCGCATTGGCGTCGTTATGCGGCGTCCTCTCACCGGAAAGATAAGGCAGGAACGCGATCTGCGACGGCCCCTCGCCTTCCTCCGCCCTTGTTTCGGCGGCTTTGACGAGCTCCGCCGGATCGGACCCGGTAAGGCGCCCCAGCCAGTTGAGGCTATCGGTTGCCGACAGGATAACGCCCATCTGGTGCCAGGTCTCAGGCAGGGCATGGCAAAAAGCGTGAACCGCGCTGTCGGTGTTCGGGCGGAAACGGTCGGTCGAGACGAAGAGTACACCGGAAGTGCCGAGCGAAAGGAATGCGCCACCCGGTTCTACCGCGCCGATGCCGCAGGCGCTCGCCGCGTTATCCCCGGCCCCGCCGGCAACAACGGGCGAATTCGCCATTCCCCAGCGATCTGCAAGTTCGGGCTTCAGCGTTGCCGAAGGTTCCGTTCCCTCGATGAGCGCCGGCATTTGTTCACGGGTCATTCCCGTCGCTTCGAGCAGGCGATCGGACCAGCGCCGTTCGTCGACATCGAGCCAAAGCGTGCCTGCGCTGTCGGACATGTCGGAAAAGTACTCCCCGGTCAGTCGAAAGCGCACATAATCCTTCGGTAACAGCACCTTGGCGACCTTGGAGAAAATTTCGGGCTCATGCCAGCGCACCCATTCCAGCTTCGGCGCGGTGAAGCCCGGCATGACGAGATTGCCGCCGATGCCGCGAAAATCCGCTCGCGCATCAAGGGCCGCGCATTCGGCAAAGGAGCGCCCGTCGTTCCACAGGATTGCCGGGCGCAGGATATCGTCGTTCGCGTCGAGAAGAGTCGCGCCATGCATCTGGCCCGAAAGACCGATGCCCTCGACGGCGCTCATCTCGGCAGGAAACTCGCGATGGAGCCTGTCGAGGGCGACTTCCGTTGCCATCCACCAGTCGAGCGGGTCCTGCTCGGACCAGCCGGGTTGTGGGCGCGATACCGACAGATCGGCGGTCTTTTGGCCGATCAACTTCTGCTCATCGTCGATGAGCACAGCCTTGACGCCGGATGTGCCGATATCGATGCCGAGATACACGTTTCACCTCCCGTTGGATCTTTTGTCGCGCAGGGCCATCGCATTTTTTGAGGTACGTAACTCATTTTTGCGGCAACGCCAATCCACCGAAGCGAAAAAATAATACGAAGCGCGTTTCGTACCTTCGACCCTTTCTGTTAATCGATTGACTTGGAACGCATTTTCTTGATCTCGCCGCGTTGCTTCTTCGCCGCGATCCGCCGTTCTTTCGAGCCCTTGGTGGGGCGCGTCGGCTTGCGGGGCTTGGGACGTTCCAGCGCCCTTCTCGCGAGTTCCGCAAGCCGCTCCATCGCGTCCTGCCGGTTTTGCTCCTGGGTGCGGAAGCGGTCGGCCTGCAGCAGGATTTCGCCGGATTGCGTCAACCGGCTGCCGGCAAGCCTTGCCATTCTCGCCTTGGCATCGCCCGGCAGGGTTTCGTTGCCCTTCAGGTCGAAGCGAAGCTGTACCGCGGTCGCGACCTTGTTGACGTTCTGCCCGCCCGGACCTGAGGCGCGGATGAAAGCTTCCGAAATATCCTCGGCCGGGATGTAAAGGTTCGCGGTTACGCGAAGGTCCCCGCGGCGCATCTCTCTCGTCATGTCCGGCCCCGATAATTTCGGCGAGGAAAATTCCAGAAGGTTTGTTTTGGGTGAATCACGATGCTATCCGGGTAAATGAGAATTCCAAAACTTGCCATGAAAGGCGAGCCGACCGTGCAGCCCTCGCGTGACATCACCCGCCTCCTGGAAATCATGGCCGCATTACGTGACCCAACGTCAGGATGCCCCTGGGACGTGGAGCAGGATTTCCGCTCGATCGCACCCTACACCATTGAGGAGGCCTACGAGGTTGCGGACGCCATCCAGCGCGGCGATCACGATGACCTCAGGGAAGAACTTGGCGACCTCCTCCTGCAGGTCGTCTACCACGCGCAGATGGCCGATGAGGAGGACCAGTTCGATTTCGCCGACGTCGTGGAGGGGATAACCACGAAAATGATCCGCCGGCATCCGCATGTCTTCGGCGACGAGGAAGCGAAAAACGCCGGAATGGCCAAAGGCGCATGGGAGCGTATCAAGGCGGAGGAAAAGCGCGAACGGGCCAAGCGCCGGGCCGAGCTAGGGATCGAGGAAAAGGACAAGGGGTTCCTTGATCATGTTCCGGCGATATTCCCGGCGCTGACCGAAGCCGAGAAACTCCAGAAGCAAGCTTCCAAGGTCGGCTTCGACTGGGGTGCGGCAGGGCCTGTTCTGGATAAAATTGCAGAGGAAACGCAGGAGCTTGCGGAAGAAATTTCAAGCGATACTCCAGACCGTGACCGAGTCGAGGACGAAATCGGAGACCTTTTCTTCGCAATCGCCAATCTCGCGCGGCACCTGGAGATCGATCCGGAAAAGGCGCTGAAGCGAACGAACGCCAAATTCCGCAAGCGCTTCGGTCATATCGAGGAAACGGCAAAGGCGCGGCAAACGACGCTCGACGCCATGACGCTGGATGAGATGGAAGAGATCTGGCAGGCGGCAAAAAGGATTTAGCTGCCGATATATGTCCTGCAACGCTGCATGAAGCGGTCGCGCTGCTTCGGCGCGACACGCAACGTCAGATGGCTCGACGCATCGCCGTCCCGCCGGTCGAGTACCTCCGTCGAGCGATAGAGCCAGGCAAGCGTTTCGCCCTCCTCCAGAGGAAGGTCGATCTCATAGACCGAACGCTCTTGCGTCACCCGGGCCTCGATCCGCCGGAGCAGAGTGTCGATCCCCTCACCCGTAACGGCGGAAACCGCGATCGCCCCGGCATCGGCCCGGTTCGCCTGTAATATCGCTTCGCGGCGCGTCGGGTCGAGAAGGTCGATCTTGTTCCAGACCTCGATGATACGCTCGTCGCTGCCCTCCTCTATGCCGAGAAGACGCAGCGTATCGGCGACATCGACCGCCTGGGCGTCCGTATCCTCATGCGAGATGTCGCGCACGTGCAGGATCAGGTCCGCTTCCAGAACCTCTTCGAGCGTCGCGCGGAAGGCGGCGACCAGATGGGTCGGCAGATCGGAAATGAAGCCGACGGTGTCCGACAGAATCACCTCCCCCCCGTGCGGCAGCGGAATGCGCCGGAGCGTCGGATCGAGGGTCGCGAACAACAGGTCCTTGGCGAAGACTTCCGACTCCGTCAACCGGTTGAAAAGCGTAGATTTTCCGGCATTGGTATATCCGACGAGCGCAACGACAGGCTGGGGCACCTTCTTGCGCTGCTTGCGATGCAGGTCGCGCGTGCGGCGCACCTGCTCAAGCTTTTTCTCAAGCTGCGAGATGCGCTCCTGAATAAGGCGCCTGTCTGCCTCGATCTGGGTTTCGCCGGGTCCGCCGATGAAGCCTAGGCCGCCACGCTGGCGCTCAAGGTGCGTCCAGGAGCGTACAAGCCGGCTTTTCTGCCATTTGAGGTGCGCAAGCTCCACCTGGAGCCGGCCTTCCGCCGTACGCGCCCTCGCCCCGAAGATTTCGAGAATGAGACCCGTACGGTCCAGCACCTTTGCGTTCAGCGCCTTTTCGAGATTGCGCTGCTGGATCGGCGTCAACGGATGGTCGACGACGACAAGCTCCACATCCTCGGTTTTCACAGTAAGGCCAAGCTCCTCGACCTTGCCGGTGCCGAAGAGCGTCGCGGGGCGAAGGCTGTTGAGCGTAACGAGCCCTGCCGACACGATCTCAAGATCGATTGCCCGGGCGAGACCGACCGCTTCCTCAAGTCGGGCCTCGTCCGAACGCTCGGGCCGGGCGGTGTCACTCGAACGCCTGATCTTCGGCCCGAACACGGGTACGACGACAAGCGCTCTCGCGCCGAAGCTCTCCTCGCGCTCAGCGAAGGGTTCCTGCGACGCGCCGCCCTTTTCAGCCTCGGCTGCTTTTCTCGATTTCGGCTTCAATCAGCCTGCCGCCTTCTCGCTTTCCGCTTCATTCGGATCGAACAGCTGGATCGGCGTGTTCGGCATGATTGTGGAGATCGCATGCTTGTAGACAAGCTGCGAATGCCCATCCCTGCGCAGCAAAACGCAGAAGTTGTCAAACCATGTCACTACGCCTTGAAGTTTGACGCCGTTGATGAGAAAGATAGTGAGCGGAGTTTTTTGTTTTCTTACGTGGTTGAGAAACGTGTCTTGAAGGTTTTGTGCGCGGTCAGCCATGATTTTTTTATGTCCTGGGTCTCATAAGTTGTAGCCTTTACGTCCGCAAGTCCCCCCGAATGCGCGAGGCATTCGCAGGTTGGCGGACGGCCTTCTACTTCGGCGGTTTCAGGGTCCACGGGAAGGAAGCGCTTTCCCAACTCCGCCTGTGATTAGTGTTGCTCCGTGACAGTCACGATAATCAGTCTAACGGATGAAAATTCACTTTGTCTCCAGATTTTTCAACGCCCCCGGCAGGCGGTTACAGGGCCTCCAGTTCACTCACTTCATGAAATTTTTCACGTAAAGCACGTGATATCGCGCCAGGATGCCCGTTTGCGACCACCGCCTCGTCAATACGCACGACCGGCATAACGATCGTAGACGCGGCCGTGATGAAAGCCTCGCGAGCGGACTTCGCCTCCTCCACGGTAAAGGGACGTTCTTCGAAGCTGATACCCTCTCGCGCCGCAAGCTCGATCACCACCTGCCGCGTGATGCCCCGCAGGATGCCGGATTCCGCCGGGCGCGTGACGAGCGTGCCATCCTTCGTCACGATCCATGCATTCGTCGAGCCGCCTTCGGTGACATTGCCTTGCGCGTCCACGAACCATGCTTCCTTCGCGCCCTGCTCCTTTGCCTTTTGCTTGGCAAGGACGTTCGGAAGAAGGCCGATGGACTTGATATCGACACGCTCCCAACGGTTTTCGGGAACCGTGATCACCGCGCAACCGGCTTCGGCGGCCTTGTCCGCCGCACGCGGGTCCGTCGAACGCGCCGTGATAACGAGCGCCGGTGGCGTATCCCTGGGCGGGAAATAGTGATCGCGCTTCGCGACACCCCGCGTCACCTGAAGATAGACGAGGCCGTTTCTAACCAGGTTGCGGCGGATGACCTCACGCATGATCATGCAAAGTGCCGCGCGGCCCATGGGCGCATCCATGGACAGTTCGCGAAGCGAGCGCTCGAGCCTGTCGAGATGCCGCCGCTCGTCCACGATATTTCCGTTCCAGATCTCGCAGACCTCATAAACGCCGTCGGCGAACTGATAGCCGCGGTCCTCAATATGAACGCAGGCTTGCGAATGCGGAACATATTGGCCGTTCACATAGGCAACGCGACTCATATGCACTCCGGATCGTTAGACTTTCGTCGAATTAATCATATTTGTAACCAACGAGTATCGCGGTTACCGGCCATCGGGCAAGAGGCGCCTGAAAGAAATTACAGGAAACCCCACCCCGAAAAGAGCTCGACAGGATCAGAAGAATTCCAGGCTCACGCGGAACATCTGCTCCACCTGCCGCACACGATCGGCCACGGCAAAAAGAACCACCCGGTCATGCGCCTGCAGCTGGGTTTCGCCGTTCGGCGTGACGACCTTGCCATCCCGGAATATCGCGCCGACACGAATACCGTCCGGCAAATCGACATCCCGCAAGGGCTTGCCCACCATCGGCGAGGTTTCCAGCGCCTCGGCCTCGATGATTTCCGCCGCGCCGTTCTGGAGCGCATGGACGCCACGAATGCGGCCCCGGCGCACGTGCCGCAAGATCTTGGAAATCGTTACCTGTCGCGGGTTCACGAAGGCATCGATGCCGAGCGCGTGAGCGAACGTGGGATAGCTGGAGTTGTTGAGCAGCGACAAATTGCGCCGGCAGCCGAGCTTCTTGGCCATCACGCAGGAGAGGATGTTTACCTCGTCCTCGTTGGTGAGGGCGACCATCGTGTCGGCATCCTCGATGTCGGCCTCCAGCAGCAAATGCTGGTCGAGCGCGCTGCCATGCAGGATCACCGTGCGCTTCAACTCGTCGGCGACAGCAACCGCGCGCTCGCGCGAATGCTCGATCAGCTTGACCTTGGCCTTGGTCTGGCGCTGCTCCAGAGCGCGGGCAACGTAGAGCCCGATGTTGCCGCCTCCTGCGATCACCACGCGGTTCGCCTCCGGCTCCTCATGGCCGAAAATGGAGAGCGTGCGGCGTACCTGGTCGCGCCGGGCGACGATATAGACAAGGTCGCCCTGCAGGATAGAGTCCGTGCTTTTCGGCACGAACAGCTTGTTGGCCCGAAAAACGCCGACCACCACCGCGCCAAGGTCCGGGAAAAGCTCCGTCAACTGTCTGAGCGGCGTATTCACTACCGGACAGTCCTCATTGCACATCAGGCCGACCACGACGACGTTGTCATCGGCGAAGCGCACCGTTTCCACCGCGCCGGGCAGCGCAAGGCGGCGAAGCACCATCTCGCCCACCTCGATCTCCGGAGAGATGATGACGTCGATCGGCATGTTTTCGCGCGAGAACAGGTCGCTCCACTGCCCTTCCAGATAGCTTTGCGCGCGAACGCGGGCGATCTTGGTCGGCACGTTGAAAAGCGAATGCGCGACCTGGCAGGCGACCATGTTGACTTCGTCGTAAAGCGTGACGGCGATCAGCATGTCGGCCTGATCCGCGCCCGCCTGGGCAAGAACGTCCGGATGCGCGCCATGGCCGACGAAGCCGCGAACGTCGAGCGTATCGCGGATCGCGTTGACGAGCCGCGGCGACGAATCGATCACCGAAACATCGTTTTGTTCCTGCGACAGCTTTTCGGCAATGCCATAGCCGACCTGGCCGGCGCCGCAGATGACAACTCGCATGGTCTGAAACCTTGTCCTGTTGACTCCGCGCTAGCCGATATTTTCGCTCACGACAAGCCCAACGTCTTGAGCTTGCGGTGCAAGGCCGAACGTTCCATGCCGACGAATTCCGCCGTGCGCGAGATATTGCCGCCGAAACGCTTGATCTGCGCCTGGAGGTAATCGCGCTCGAACATTTCGCGCGCATCGCGAAGGGGAAGCGACATCAGGTGCTCGCCGTTGCCCGACGACGTCAGGCTCGGCAGCATGTCGCCGACTTCGGCCGGCAGAAGGTCGGCGGTGACGACGGCCTCCGGCTCGCCGCGGGTCAGGATCATCAGCCGTTCCACATTGTTGCGAAGCTGGCGGATGTTGCCCGGCCAGTCGTGCGCCTGCAGGACGGCCATCGCATCTTCGCCGATCTTGCGAACAGGCAGGCCCGTGGCGCCCGAAATCTGCTCCATGAAGAAGGCGATCAGTTCGGGAATATCCTCCCGCCGGTCCGCAAGCGGCGGAATGCCAAGCGGCACCACGCCGAGGCGGTGGAAAAGATCCTGGCGGAAGGTTCCTTCCGCGATCTCGAATTCGAGGTTGCGCGCGCTCGACGACAGGATGCGCACATCCACCTTCACCTTGCCGGTCCCGCCGACGCGAATGAAGGTCTGTTCCACGAGAACGCGCAGGATCTTGCCCTGCGTCTCGCGCGGCATGTCGGCAACCTCGTCAAGGTAGAGCGTGCCGCCGTGCGCTTCCTCCAGCGCGCCGACCTTCCTGATCTTGCCGGTCGCCTCGTCCTCGATGCCGAAAAGCTCTTCTTCCATGCGCTCCGGCGTGATCGTCGCCGCGTTGATCACGACGAAGGGGCCACGCGCGCGCGGCGACATGGTATGGATCGTTCGCGCCGCCAATTCCTTGCCGGAACCGGACGGACCCGTGATGAGAATACGGCTGTTGGTTGCGGCGATGCGCTCTATCGTCTGGCGCAGATGGTTGACGGCGGAAGATGCCCCTATCATCTGCAAGGCGTCCGCGCTGCGCTGCTTGAGATCCCTGATTTCGCGTTTCAGCGAAGAGGCTTCGAGCGCACGCTCGGTAATGAGCACCAGACGGTCCGCCTTGAAAGGCTTCTCGATATAGTCGTAGGCGCCGCGCTTGATCGCCGAAACCGCGGTCTCGATATTGCCGTGACCGGAGATGATGACGATCGGCAGCTCCGGGTCCTGCTCCTTGATCACGTCGAGAAGCGCAAGACCGTCAAGCCGGCTGCCCATCAGCCAGATATCGAGGACCACAAGCGAAGGGCGGCGCTCCTTGATCGCGGCAAGAGCTGAATCGCTGTCACCGGCAGTGCGCGTATCATAGCCTTCGTCTTCGAGAATGCCGGCGATCAACTCCCGGATGTCGGCCTCGTCATCAACGATGAGAATGTCATAGGGCATTGTTTTCTACCGTTTCTTCATCCGTCGATTTGCTGGCGTCCGATTTTCCGGCTTCTTTTTCGGCCGGCTCGTCGGTGGTGGGCGGCCTTGCGCTCATCCTGAGGCGGACCATGGCCCCGCGCCCGCCCTCGGCAACCGCGGGCGCGTCCATAAGATCGATGCCTCCGCCGTGCTCTTCCATGATCTTGCGCACGATCGCCAGGCCGAGGCCCGTTCCCTTCTCGCGCGTGGTCATGTAAGGCTCGAGCAGGCGCTGCCGGTTTTCCTGCGGCAGACCGATGCCGTTGTCGATGATATCGATCACCCGCATGTCATCCTCATTGCGCAGATACACGTCGATGCGCCCCTTTTCGCCCTCTTCAAGCTCCACGGCGGCGATCGCCTCGGCCGCGTTCTTGATGACGTTGGTGAGCGCCTGTCCGACGAGACGCGTGTCGAAGATCGTCGGCACGCTTTCTTCCGGAAGGTGGGTTTTGATCTCTATGTCGGGCTGGGCGACGCTTTGCAGGAAGGCGGCCTCGCGAACGGTGTTCCTGAGATCGCCCGTGTCCATCGTCGGCTTCGGCATCCGCGCGAAGGAGGAGAACTCGTCGACCATGCGGCCGATATCGCCCACCTGGCGAATAATCGTGTCGACGCATTGATCGAATACGGTACGGTCTTCCTCGATCTTCTTGCCGTAACGGCGGCGGATACGCTCCGCCGACAGCTGGATCGGCGTCAGCGGGTTCTTGATCTCGTGCGCGATACGGCGGGCGACATCCGCCCAGGCGGAGGTGCGCTGCGCGGCGACCAGATCCGTAATGTCGTCAAGCGTCACGACATAGCCGTGCTCGCGCCGCGTCGACTGTTCGCTGGTGACGCGCACATTCACGGTCCGCTCCCGCCCGTGGCGAACGATGGGAACCTGCGTCTCGCGAAAGCGCTTGTCGTCCCGGTTCAGGATATCCTCGACGATCGGGGCAAGCTCGGGCACGGCCTGAGCAAGCGAATGGTCGAGCAACTGCTCTTCTCCCATGTCGAAGAGCGCGAGCGCGGAAAGATTGACCAGCGAAATCCGCCCCGTCTCGTCGATACCGACGACACCTGCGGTAACGCCCGACAAAACGGCCTCGGTAAATCGGCGGCGGCGGTCGATCTGGTCGTTGGCGGCGAGAAGGGCATCGCGCTGGCCGCGAAGCTGCCCGGTCATGTTGTTGAATGTCTCGCCGAGATTGGCGAGGTCGCCCGCGGATTTCTCCGTTTCCACGTTGACGTAGAGATTTCCCTTGGAAATCTGGTCCGCGGCGCCGATCAGCCGCCGGATAGGCGCGACCAGCCGGTTCGCGAAGCCGAAACCCATCCAGATCGCCGACAGCAAAAGTACGAGCGCAACACCGGTAAACACGAGCGCGAAGGCGACCTGCACCCCAAAGCGAGTGTTCTCCAGCTCCGTGTATTGCTGCGCTCCTTCCTCGGCCAGGCGCATGTAATCGACCACGCGCTTGTCCATCGCCCGCGTGATGTAGAGGTACATGTCGTCATAGGCCGAAAGCTTGATCACGCCGCCGACGAGGTTCGACGGACCTGGCGCGATGAGCACGGGCTCGCCGTTGTCCGCTTCCTTGAAGGCATTGTCCGGCGGCAGCAGGACGCGGGCATCCGGCTTCGGCAAAACCCGGGTGATTATCGATCCGTCGGAACTCATGAGATAGGCGCCGAGAAGCGCGCGAAGCGAGGTCTGCGCCTGGAAGAAGCTGTCGAAGCGCGTCGGCTCGAAATCGTAGACGGCCTTTGCCCGGTCGATATCGTTGCCCATGGCGATGAGGTCCGCACGCAGGACGCGGGCATGCTCCTGGAGATAGGCCTGGGCGACGACGAGCGCGTTGTTGATGATGGTGCGCGTACGATCCTCGAACCAGCGGTCGAGGCCGCGGTCGAGCGTGACGGTGGCCACGACGGCGACGATGATCGCCGGGACGGCGGCGACAACGCTGAACAGCGTGACGATGCGCACGTGAAGACGCGCGGCCGCCCGCCCCCGCCTTCTCGCCTGGATGAGGCCGACAACCTCGTAACAGATCATGAAGACGAGGATCGCCACGAGCACCATGTTGATCGCCATGGCGATCGTCACGACCTGGCTCGTCGGCTGGATCGGCGTCAGCCCCGTCAGCACGAAGAATGTGACGGCAATGGAAATCAGAGCGAGAACGACAAGCGCGAACCCCGCCTTGCGGAACCCGCCTGCGCGCGAGGGCTGCTCACCGTCGATCCCGCCTTTGCCGTGACGCTCCGCAAGTACGGACATCAAAACACCATTCCAGAGCTCTCGATCACAAATTGCCGTAAGGGCATTTTCATCGCCCGCGACACCGTTACCACACTTTGTTGCTTAAATACGACAGTTTGCGGGCAAGGTCATGCCCGGTTATGCGGAAATTTTACTATCCACATTTCCGACAAGGGGGAATTGCCCCGAACGCCGGCCAGCATGATGGCTTGCCGGCGGCGAATATCGCTCAGCGGCTGGAGCGGATGACCTGGATATCGAGGTCTTTCACCTTCTTGCGCAAGGTGTTGCGGTTCACGCCGAGAAGTTCCGCCGCGCGGATCTGGTTGCCGCGCGTCGCCGCAAGGGCCGCACTGATCAACGGATATTCCACCTCGCGCAAAATGCGGTGATACAGCCCCGGCGGCGGCAACGCCTCGCCGAAATTGTCGAAATAGCCGTTCAGATACCGCTCCACCGAATCGCCGAGGTTCTGACTGGCATCCTCGCCGTTGAGCGAGGACGGAGCAGGCTGGCTCAGTTCCTGGTCGATCAGCGAAGTGGTGATCACGTCCTGCGGATAAAGTGCGGCAAGCCGGCGGATGAGGTTTTCCAACTCGCGCACGTTGCCCGGCCAGCGATGGCGGCGCAGGCGCTCAAGCGCGGCCTGGTCGATCTGCTTGGACGGCAGGCCCTCCTGCTCCGCCAGCATGAAGAAATGGCGCACAAGATCGCCGATATCCTCAAGCCTTTCGCGCAACGCCGGCAGGCGGATCGGCACGACGTTGAGACGATAGAACAGATCCTCACGGAAAAGGCCCTGCTGGATCAGATGGCTCAGGTCCTTGTTGGTGGCCGCGATGATGCGCACGTCCGTCTTGATCGGCGTGCGCCCGCCGACGGTGGTGTATTCGCCCTGCTGGAGAACGCGCAGGAGCCGCGTTTGCGCCTCCATCGGCATGTCGCCGATCTCATCCAGGAAAAGCGTGCCGCCGTCGGCCTGCTCGAAACGGCCGGAAGAGCGCGCCTGCGCGCCGGTGAAGGCGCCCTTCTCATGACCGAAAAGCTCCGCCTCGATCAGATCGCGCGGGATCGCGGCCATGTTGATGGCAACGAAGGGACCGTTGCGGCGCTTGCCATAGTCATGCAGCGCCTTTGCGACAAGTTCCTTGCCGGTGCCGGATTCGCCCGAGATCATGACCGTGAGATCGGTCTGCATGAGACGGGCGAGGACGCGATAGATTTCCTGCATGGCGGGCGAACGCCCTACAAGCGGGATATGCTCGTTCGTTTCCTCCGCGGGCGATGCGGGACGGCCCTTCGGCTCCGACATGGCGCGGCCGACGATGGTCGTCAACTCCTTCAGGTCGAAAGGCTTCGGCAGATACTCGTAAGCACCCTTTTCGGACGCGCGGATCGCCGTCATGAAGGTGTTTTGCGCGCTCATCACCACGACCGGCAGGTCGGGCCGCATCTTGCGGATACGCGGCAGCACGTCGAAGATGTTTTCATCCGGCATGACGACGTCGGTGATCACGAGATCGCCGTCGCCGGAGCTGACCCAGCGCCAGAGCGTGGTCGCATTGGAGGTCAGACGAACGGTGTAACCCGCGCGCGATAGAGCCTGGTTCAATACCGTGCGGATCGCGGCATCGTCGTCGGCAACGAGAATGGTCCCGGTCGGCATTGGCTAATCGGTCCTGTCGTTTGAGGTCTCACGTTGCGGCACATAGGCCGGCATCAGGATGCGAAACACGGTCCGGCCTGCCTGGCTGTCGCACTCGATGACACCGCCGTGGTCGCCGATGATCTTGGCAACGAGCGCTAGGCCGAGGCCCGAACCGTTTGTCTTGGTGGTGATGAATGGCTCGAACAGATGCGGCATCAGGTCCTCCGGCACGCCGGGGCCGTTATCGCGCACGCAGAATTCAAGCGGCAGGCTGACGCGCTCCGAAGTGCCGGGCACCGACAGGCGAATGCCGGGCCTGAAAGCCGTCGTCAGGGTTATTTCCGCATCCGGCCTGCCGGCGAACGATTCGCAGGCGTTCTTCACCAGATTGAGGAACACCTGCACGAGCTGATCGCGGTTCGCGTAAACGGCGGGCAGCGAAGGATCGTACTCCTCGATAATCCTCACGTTGCGGGCAAATCCGGATTCCGCAAGCCGCTTCACATGATCGAGCACGACATGGATGTTGACCGGCTCGCGCTCGATCGGACGCTCGTCGGAAAAGACCTCCATGCGGTCGACGAGTTTCACGATACGGTCCGCCTCGTCCATGATGAGGCGGGTCAGCGGGCGGTCTTCCTCCGCGCTCGAGGCTTCGAGGAGCTGTGCTGCACCGCGAATGCCCGAAAGCGGATTCTTGATCTCATGGGCAAGCATGGCGGCAAGCCCGGTGACGGTGCGCGCGGCACCGCGAGAGGTCAGCTGACGGTCGATCTTTTCCGCCATGCCGCGCTCCTGAAACATGAGCACGACGGCGCCCTGCTGGTCCGTGACGGGCGCTGCATTGATATCGACAATGCGGTCGGCCCCGATACGCGGCGAACCCACGTCCACCTTGTATTCGTTGACCGGCGCGCCGCGCTCGCGCACCTGGTCGATCAGCGCAAGCAGCGGGCTGCCGAAGGGAACGAAATAGGAAATGGGGTGCCGCTTCAAAACGGCCGCACTCGCACCGAAGAAATTCTCCGCCGCCATATTGGCCGCGACGATCGCGCCGTCCGGCCCGACCTGGATGACGGGATGGGGAAGCGAATCGAGAATACGCGCACTCGCCTCGCCATTCACCGTGCCGCGAGCCGGCTGCTGCAAGCCGTTCATCATGCCGCGCTCCGCAGGATAGATCCGCTGAAACAGGCAGGTATCATGCGAAGGACCTCCGCCGGGTCGTCGCAAGTCAGCATGCTGCGCCGTAGGTTGGCGCAAACCGGCCCGCCCGCTTCATCCATGTACCAGCCAAGATGCTTGCGAGCCGCCCTGCGCCCGACTTCGACGCCGTGGTGGGCAAGCATCATTTCATAGTGCTCGGCCACAAGGTCGGCGAGGCCGGCACCCGCCGGCACCTTCCGCCCGTCGTTGCCGGCAAGTTCGGCGCCGATCACGCCCGGCTGCCAGGGACGGCCGTAGGCCCCGCGCCCAATCATGACCGCATCCGCGCCGGAAAGTTCCATCATCCGCCGCGCGTCAGCGGTGGTCTTGCAGTCCCCGTTCGCGACGAGCGGGATATCGATCGCATCCCTCACCCGTCGGATAGCGGCCCAGTCCGCCGCGCCCTTGTAGAACTGGCAGCGGGTGCGGCCATGCACCGTGACCATTTTCACGCCGGCATCTTGCGCGCGGCGGGCAAGCTCCGGCGCGTTGATCGATCTTTCATCCCACCCGAGGCGCATCTTGAGGGTAACCGGCACGCCGACGGCCTTTACCGTCGCCTCGACCAGCGTCATCGCATGGTCGAGATCGCGCATGAGAGCCGAACCCGAATAGCCGCTCGTGACTTTCTTGGCCGGGCAGCCCATGTTGATGTCGACTATATCCGCGCCCGCGGCTTCAGCGCGTTTCGCGGCCTCATGCATCCAGCGCGCTTCACGCCCGGCAAGCTGGACGACATGCGGGAATATGCCGTCGCCTTCCGCGCGGAGTGCGGTTTCGTCGTCGCCATCCACGAACTGCTCGCAGGCGACCATTTCCGAGACGACGAGCCCGGCCCCGAAACGCGCGGCAAGCCGGCGGAACGGAAGGTCGGATACGCCGGACATCGGCGCCAGGAACGCTCTGTTCGGGATTTCGACGGCGCCTATTCGCAGCGGCTCCAGGGGGCTAGTTGACGCAAATGACACTGAGTTATTGCCCATTAGGTGTGCAGTTCTTTCTATTGCCTATCTAATAGACAATGCATTCCCCCTGCAAGCGCGTTTTTTTGCAGCGCAAAAAAACCTTTGATCCATCTTCCGTTTCGCGGCTTGTTTCATCGCCATCTTTGGCGCAATACCACGATGAGATGATGAAACGACGGCTGGGAGCGGAATGACGATTGACGCGAAACCACGGCGGGAAGCGGGTCTAAATCCGCGAATCGCAGCCATCGTCGTTGCGGCCGGACGCGGCACGCGGATTGCCGGGACGACTGAAAATGCGAGGCCGAAGCAATATATCGAACTGGCCAGCGTTGCCATACTGCGCCGTACGGTGACGGCTCTGCTGGAAACGGGGCTGGTTGACGCCGTACTGCCGGTAATTCACGCCGACGATCACGCCCTTTACGAAGAAGCCATGGGCGGCGAGTTGGCGGACACCAGGATCCTCCCCCCGGTCACGGGAGGAAAAACCCGGCAGATATCCGTTCTGAACGGGCTTCAATCGCTCGCCGGCGCACCACCGGAGTATGTGCTCATTCACGATGCGGCGCGGCCTTTCGTGATGCGCCATATCGTGGCGGATGCGGTCGCAAAACTTGAGGAGGGTGCGAGCGCCCTTATCGCCGCGGTGCCGGTAGCCGATACGCTGAAGCGGGTCGACGACAGTAAGACGGTGGGCACAACAATCGACCGGAGCGGGATCTGGGCGGCGCAAACGCCGCAGTCGTTCCGCTATGCCGACATTCTGGCGGCCCACCAGAAGGCGGCCAATGCCGGAAGAAGCGACTTCACCGACGATGCGGCTGTGGCGGAATGGGCCGGGCTGAACGTCCGGATTTCCGCAGGATCGCCCGGAAACACGAAGATAACGACGCCGGATGACCTGGCCACCGCCGAGCGGAGAATACTCATGGACGACTGGCTGAAGCTCGGAGACATCCGCACAGGTACGGGATACGATGTGCATGCTTTCGAGCCGGGCGAGAAGATCATTCTCGGCGGGGTGGAAATTCCCTTCGACCGAAAGCTTAAAGGCCACTCTGATGCGGATGTGGTGCTTCACGCCATTACCGATGCGATATTCGGCGCGCTTGGCGATGGCGACATCGGCCACCATTTCCCGCCAAGCGACGAGCAATGGAAGGGTGCCGCTTCCGACAGGTTCCTGATGTTCGCGGCCAATCGCGTGGCGGCCAAAGGCGGAAGGATCGCCCATATCGACGTGACAGTTGTTTGCGAAGCACCGAAGATCGGCCCGCACAGGGAAAGCATGCGCAGGCGAATTGCCGAAATCTGCCACCTGCCCCTCTCCAGGGTCTCGGTGAAGGCGACGACCTCCGAACGTCTCGGCTTTACAGGGCGGCAGGAAGGTATAGCGGCAATGGCCAGCGCTACTGTAAGGCTGCCATTCGACATTGCCGGAGACGAAATTCGATGACCGATCTCTCGACCCTCAAACCCCTCGCCCAGGCGCTCATCGAAGAATGCACGGCGAAGGGGGCGATGATCGTGACGGCCGAATCCTGCACGGGAGGGCTGATCGCCGGCCTGCTTACCGAAATCGCCGGATCGTCGGCGGTCGTGGATCGCGGCTTCGTAACATATTCCAATGCCGCGAAGACCGAGATGCTTGGCGTTCCGGAAATCCTCATCGAAGAGTTGGGCGCAGTGAGCGGGGAAGTCGCCATCGCCATGGCGCAAGGCGCGCTCGCCCGATCTCGCGCCGATATCGCCATCTCCGTCACCGGCATTGCCGGTCCCGGCGGCGGATCGGAAGAAAAGCCGGTCGGGCTCGTTCATTTCGCCTTCGCGCAAAAAGACGGACCGACCCGGCACATAGAGCGCAGGTTCGGCGATCTGGGCCGGGACGGCATTCGATTGGCCTCGGTTCGCCAAGCGATTGAATGTATTTCAAATTTTACAAACTGACCTAACGTGTTCTTCGTGTGTAACAGGTAGCGTGACAACCTGAAGCCGAAGGCTTTCATGCTCAAAAGCCAATTTGGGGCATGCCGTTCACGCCAGCCTGGATGAATGCAAGAATGCGCAAGCCCGTCATCGCCCTCGCCCTCGCCCTAAGCTTCAGCTTCCCTGCCGAAGCGGCGCAGGCCGCCGAATTCTTCATGATTTCGCGCCATGTCGATGGCGTCTTCTACGCAAGCCACCGCATCTACACCGAAAAGGCACGCGGGCTATATAACGTCGAGTTCTGCGGCCGCAGATATTGGACGAGGCCGCGCACCATCGCGTGGATGCGCTGGGAAGTGGAACACGGGCGCAGGGTAACCCTCGAATTCGACCAGGGCTCCGGCTGGCGCCGCGCCTGTCTCAACCCGCAGGAACAGGTGAGCCTGCAGGACATCGGCATCGAGGAAGACTATGTCGTCGTCATGCGTCTCGACGATGGCGAGATCGAATACCAGCAGCGCTTTCGTGAATTGAAGAAAGCATTCAACCGATACGGAAATTCAGGCGAGCAGTCCTCGACGTACCACGCCAAATAGAGTTCCACTTTTCACGCCGTATTGTAGACCTCGTCGGCGCGCGCTTCGAACGCATCGGAAAACTTGCTGAATGCACGGTCGAACATGGCGCCCATCAGCGCGCCCAGCGTACGGCTCTTGAATTCGTAGGTAATGTGAAAGCGTATCTGGCAGCAATCCTGCCCGAGCGGGGTGAAGCCCCACGTGTTTTCCAGGTGCTTGAACGGCCCGTCCAGATATTCGACGTAAATCTCGTTCGCACCCGGGTCGAGCGTCACCCGGCTCGTGAAGGTTTCGCGGAAAAGCTTGTAGGCAACCGTCATATCCGCGATGAGAACCTCCTTCCCATCGTCGAATTGCTTGCGACCCCGCACGATCAGCGCTTCGCAAAGCGGAACGAAACGCGGGTATTGTTCGACGTCGGCCACCAGGTCGAACATGTTCTTGGCGGAATGCCCGACCTTGTGTTCGGTGTGAAACGTCGGCATGTGTCCTCGGCTAGCTGCTGATCAAGTCGCAGTGCTTAAACTGCCCGCCTTATCCGGCGCTTTTGCCAAATTTCGCTTCGCGCGCCCGGCGCAGATCCGCGAAATCTTCCCCCGCATGATGCGAGGAGCGGGTCAACGGGCTCGACGATACCTTCAGGAAGCCCTTGGCATAGGCGATGCGCTCATAGGCCTTGAAGTCTTCCGGCGTGACGAAGGACATCACCGCGTGGTGCTTCTTCGTCGGCTGAAGATATTGGCCGATGGTCAGGAAATCGACATCCGCCGTGCGCAGATCGTCCATCAACTGAAGCACCTCGTTGCGCTCCTCCCCCAGGCCCACCATCATGCCGGACTTGGTGAACATGCTTGCATCGAGTTCCTTTGCCCGCTGCAACAGGCGAATGGAGTGGAAATATCGTGCGCCGGGACGGACCTTGAGGTATTTCGACGGCACGGTTTCCATGTTGTGGTTGAAGACGTCGGGTTTCGCTTCCACGACGATTTCAAGCGCGCCCTCTTTTCGCAGGAAATCCGGTGTCAGAACCTCAACGGTCGTGCCGGGGGAACCCTTGCGGATCGCCTTTATGACATTGGCGAAATGCGTCGCACCGCCGTCATCGAGGTCGTCACGGTCGACAGACGTGATGACGACGTGGTTCAGCCCCATGGCGGCGACCGCTTCGGCGATACGCTCCGGCTCGCCATCATCCACCGGACCCGGCATGCCGGTGCGCACGTTGCAGAAGGCGCAGGCGCGCGTGCAGGTGTCGCCAAGGATCATGAAGCTCGCATGCTTCTTCGACCAGCATTCGCCGATGTTCGGGCAACCCGCTTCCTCGCAGACCGTCACCAGCTTGTTCTCGCGAACGATATCGATGGTCTCGCGATAGACGGGCGATGT
Source organism: Stappia sediminis (assembly GCF_009826895.1). GTDB lineage: Bacteria > Pseudomonadota > Alphaproteobacteria > Rhizobiales > Stappiaceae > Hongsoonwoonella > Hongsoonwoonella sediminis. The sequence continues at coordinate 58,855 of NZ_WUMV01000009.1, forward strand.
CGGCGCCTTCACCCTGATCCATTTCGGCTTGCGCTGGATCGGGTTATCCGGGCGATGCGCCTTTTCAGGGTGGCGCGGACGCTCCGGCGACTTCGCCGCGTCAGGGTCGGGCTTGGAGAGTGTGTCGACGATCGTAACCATGAGCTTCACATGTCGTTTTTGCGGTCAAAGGTCAAGTGACGAGGGCGGTGGGCAGCTATGAAGTTTTCGCCAGCCGGTTTTCCGTTTTCAGGGCATTGAGCCGTTCCACCGCAACTTCGGACAAGGGCGTCGAGCGGCGTGACGCCTCATCCATCTGAACGATGACGGTGCGTGCCGCGGCGACGCAGGCGCCGTCCTGGAAGATGCCTTGCTCAAGGGTGAGCGAGCTTCTTCCGACCTTGACGACGCGCGTGCCGATATCGACCGAGCCCGGCCAGTTGATCTCCGACAGGAAATCGAGCTGAAGGCTTGCGATCACGAAGGCCGCGCCCTCCCTCGCCAGCCGTCCCTTTCCAGCGTCGAAGAAAAGCTCGACCCGTCCGGTTTCAAGGAACGTCGCGAAGACGGCGTTGTTCACGTGCCCCTGACGGTCCGTATCGGCATAGCGAAGCTTGTCGGACGTTCGCGCGGGAAAGTCCTCAAGCCTCGGCACGTCATCTTTCATGCGCTTCCCCTGATCTTGCGCCAGACGTACAGGAAGAGGATGGCCCCGCAGGTCGCGAGCACAAGCTGATCCACGAAGCCTCCGGTAATGTCGAGGCGCAGGATTTCGGCAAGCTTGCCGCCGACCAGCGCACCGATCAGCCCAACGACGAGGCTGCCGATGAAGCCGCCACGACTGTCGAGCACACGATAGGCGACCGCACCCGCAATCAGGCCGATCACGATCCAGAAGATGAAACTCATGGGGCCCCCGGTCGATCCTTTCAGGCGAGGAAGCGGGCGATCAGCACGACAACGATGGCGCCAACGGCCGCAACGACAATCTGATTCACGTATTCATTGCCCAGATTGACGTTGACACCGCTCAGGTTCACGAGGAAGCCGCCCACGAAGGCCCCGATCAGGCCGGTTGCGAGATAGCGCAGCAAACCGCCGCCACCGACGATGAAGCTGGCAAGCCAGCCGGCGAGGATGCCGATCGCGCACCAGATCAGGATGTTCTTCGCTTCCATGTCAGCCTCCGTCCCGTTCCGACTTCCCGAGATGCGGCGTCGGCCGCAGTCTCAGGGTATCGTAAGGCTTTATTTCCGCAACGGTATTTATCTTGCCTCAGATATTCAGGACCCGCCCATAGGCATCCAGCACGCTTTCCTTCATCATTTCCGAAAGGGTCGGATGCGGGAAGACCGTGTGCATCAGGTCTTCTTCCGTGGTCTCCAGGTTCATCGCGACGACATAGCCCTGGATAAGCTCCGTCACTTCCGCACCCACCATGTGCGCGCCGAGAAGCTGGCCGGTCTTGGCGTCGAAAATGGTTTTCACCAGGCCGTCCGGCTCGCCAAGCGCGATCGCCTTGCCATTGCCCATGAAGGGGAAGCGGCCGACCTTGATCTCGTAGCCAGCCTCTTTAGCCTTCGGCTCGGTGAGGCCGACACTTGCGACCTGCGGGTGGCAGTAGGTGCAGCCCGGGATCTTGTTCTTGTCCATCGGATGGACATCGAGCCCGGCGATCTTCTCGATGCAGATGACGCCCTCGTGCTCGGCCTTGTGGGCAAGCATCGGCGGGCCGGCCACGTCGCCGATGGCATAGACGCCGGGCACATTCGTGCGGCCGTAGCCGTCGATGACGACGCAACCGCGATCCGTCTTCACGCCAAGCTCTTCAAGGCCGAGATTCTCGATATTGCCGACGACACCGACGGCGGAAATCAGCTTGTCGGCGGTAATGTCCTGCTTCTTGCCGTCCTTCGTCTCAACCGTGGCAGTGACCGAGCCCTTGCCCTTCTTGACGGCTGTGACCTTCGCATCCAGCAGGATCTTGATGCCCTGCTTTTCGAACGCTTTCTTGGCAAGGCCGGAGATTTCCGGATCTTCGACCGGCATGACCTGGGGCAGAAGCTCCACTACCGTCACCTCCGCGCCCATGGTGCGGTAGAAGGAGGCGAACTCGATGCCGATCGCGCCCGAGCCCATGACGATGAGGGACTTCGGCATGGACGGCGGCACCATCGCCTCGAAATAGGTCCAGATGTTTTCCTTGTCCGGCTCGATGCCGGGAAGCGTGCGCGGGCGCGCGCCCGTGGCGATGATGATGTGCTTTGCGGTGTAGGTGCCCTCGCCCTTCACGCCCTTGGGCGTGGGATGCTGCGGCTCCATCGCAGGCTTGCTGGACTTCGACACCTTGATCTCGCCGGGCTTGGTCAGCTTCGCCTCACCCCAGATGACGTCGATCTTGTTCTTCTTCATAAGAAAACCGACGCCGGCGTTGAGTTGTCCGGAGACGCCGCGTGAGCGCTTGACGACGGCAGCAGCGTCGAAACCGACCTTTTCCGCCGAAAGCCCGTAGTCCTTGGCGTGCGTCATGTAGTGATAGATCTCGGCAGACCGCAGAAGCGCCTTGGTCGGGATACAGCCCCAGTTCAGGCAGATGCCGCCCAGATGCTCGCGTTCGACAATCGCCGTCTTGAAGCCGAGTTGCGAAGCCCGGATCGCGGTGACATATCCTCCCGGCCCGCCGCCGATCACGATAACGTCGTAGCTCTCAGCCATGGTTTGATCCCTTTTTTACTCATCCGGCGCTTGCGCTGCCGCTTCTCTTCAAGTTCCAATCCCGCGTCCCGAGTCGCCTGACGCCGGGCCGAAGGTTTCAATCGCCAATCGACCGGACAAAGCCGATCCCATGAAATCCAAACCGCTCAGCATCGCGCTTCTGGCGATTTCCTGCGTCGCAGTGCTTTCGCTGTGGTTCGCGGCATCCGTCGTCACGCCGGCGCTTATCGCCGAATTCGGCATCGGCCCGACGCGCGCAGCGTTGCTGACGACCGCCGTACAGATCGGCTTCGTCGCGGGAAGCCTCGTCAGCGCGATCCTCGGCCTGCCCGACAGGCTCGACCCGAGGCTGCTTTATTGCGCCGCAGCCCTGACGGGTGCCGCCGCCAATGCGGCATTCCTTTTCGTAGAGCCGGGCTCGACCGTTTCGATCATCCTCCGGCTTGTGACCGGCGCGATCATGGCAGGCGTCTACCCCGTCGCCATGAAGCTTTCCGTAAGCTGGGCGAAGAACGACGCGGGATTTCTCGTCGGCACGCTCGTCGGCGCGCTGACCGTCGGCTCCGCCCTGCCGCATTTCTTCGCTTTCGCCGGCGACCTCAACTGGCGCGTCGTGATGACGACGGCGTCCACCGCCGCAGCCATCGGCGCCTTGCTGGTGCTTGGCGTCGGAATCGGCCCGGGCTTCAAGAACGCAGGACGTTTCAACCCGCATGTCGCGCTGAGCGCCCTTAAAAGCCGCCCGCTCCGCCTCGCGAATTTCGGCTATTTCGGCCACATGTGGGAGCTTTACGCCGTCTGGGCGTGGCTCGGCAGCTATATCGCGGCCAGTTTCGCCACGACCGGCATGGCGGATGCGCAATCGAACGCCCGCCTTGTCGCATTCCTGGCGATCGGCTCCGGCGCGCTCGGCGCCTTCGGCGGCGGCTATCTGGCGGACCGGATCGGCAGGACGCGGCTTACTATCATAGCCCTTGCGATCAGCGGCTTCTGCTGCGTTGCCGCCGGCCCGCTGTTCGGCGCGGCACCGGGGCTGATCATCCTGCTGTCGCTTGTCTGGGGCGTTTCGGTCATCGCCGATTCCGCGCAGTTTTCCACCGGAATTGCGGAGATGAGCGAGCCGGGCACCCAAGGCACGATCCTGACCATGCAGACCGCAATCGGCTTTGCCATCACGGTCATAACCGTGCAGGGCCTGCCGGCATGGGTTGATCTCGTCGGCTGGCAATGGGCGTTCCTGCCGCTCGTATTCGGGCCGATCTTCGGAATAGCGGCGATGGCACGTTTGAGACACGTGCCGGAAGCCGCCAAGATGGCGGGTGGCAAACGCTGAACGAATGAGGGATCGCGGCGGGAAACATCCGCCGCAACCCGTTTTCGTTTCCCTCGTTTCGGCCGTGGCCGGCATCGCTCCGGCCTCAGACGAGCATCGACATCGGATTTTCGATGAAACCCTTGAAGGCCTGCATGAGCTCGGCCCCAAGAGCGCCGTCCACCGCGCGGTGATCCGTCGACAAGGTCACGGTCATAACTGTGGCGATCGCCAGCGCACCGTCCTTCACGACCGCGCGCTGCTCACCAGCGCCAACCGCCAGAATGGTGGCGTGCGGCGGGTTGATGACCGCGCTGAAGTCCTTGATGCCGAACATGCCGAGGTTGGAAACCGCCGTCGTGCCGCCCTGATATTCCTCGGGCTTCAACTTGCGCTCGCGCGCACGCGACGCCAGATCCTTCATCTCGGTGGAAATGACGGAAAGCGTCTTTTCTTCCGCCCGGCGAATGATCGGCGTGATCAGCCCGCCGTCGATCGCAACCGCCACCCCGACATCGGCATGTTTGTGAAGTAGCATTCCGCCGTCCGTCCAGGAGGCATTCGCCGCCGGAACCGCCTTCAACGCAAGCGCCTGGGCCTTGATCACCATGTCGTTGACCGAAAGCTTGTAGGCGGGCTTTCCGTCCTTGTCCGTCGGTGCGGAAGCGTTGAGCTGCGAACGAAGCTTCAACAGCGCGTCGAGCTGGCAATCCACCGAGAGGTAGAAATGCGGAACGGACTGCTTGGATTCCGTCAGGCGGCGGGCAATCGTCTTGCGCATGCCGTCATGCGGCACGAGTTCGTAGGAGCCTTCCTCGAAGAGCTTGAGGATTTGCTCATCCGACGGGCCGGCGGCAACTGCCGCTTTCGGCGCTTCGGCGGCGGGTGCCGCAGCCGGGGCGGCCTTGCCGGTGCCGGCCTGAAGAGCGGCCTCGATATCCCGCTTGACGATACGCCCGTGCGGGCCGGTGCCGTTTATCGCCTTGAGATCGAGCCCGTTCTGCTGAGCAAGCCGCCGCGCGAGCGGAGACGAAAACACCCTGTCGCCCGAAGCCGTGACGGGCGCAGGTGCCGGAGCGGCGGCGGCGGGAGCGCCGACCTCGACAGCCGGAGATGCCGCGGGTGCAGGCGGAGCCTCGCGCGCCTGGTCGGCGCCATTGCCTGAAGACGAACCATCTGCCTTGGGAGCAGATGCACTTCCCGCCCCTTCAAGCGCGGAGGCATCCTCGCCTTCTTCCAGAAGAAGGGCGATCACCTCGTTGACCTTCACGCCCGAAGTGCCTTCGGCAACGACGATCTTGCCGACGGTACCTTCCTCGACGGCTTCCACTTCCATGGTTGCCTTGTCGGTCTCGATTTCGGCGATGACGTCGCCGGGGGCGATCTGGTCGCCCTCCTTGACGAGCCACTTGGCCAGATTGCCCTCTTCCATCGTCGGCGAGAGGGCCGGCATCAGAATATTGATCGGCATGGCTTCCTCCGGCCTCAGGACGTGTAGGTAACGGCTTTGACCGCGTCGATGACTTCACCGACATTCGGCAGCGCGAGCTTTTCGAGGTTCGCGGCATAAGGCATCGGAACGTCCTTGCCGGTAACCCTGAGGACCGGCGCGTCGAGCCAGTCGAAAGCGCGCTCCTGAACCTGGAAGCCGATTTCCGACGATACCGAGCAGACCGGGAAAGCCTCTTCTACAGTAACGAGGCGGCCCGTCTTCTTCACCGATTCAATGACCGTGTCGATATCGAGCGGTCGGATGGAGCGCATGTTGACGATCTCCGCGGAAATGCCCATTCCGGCCAGTTCGTCGGCGGCTTTCACGGCATAAGTCATGCCGATGCCCCAGGAGACGATCGTCACGTCGGAGCCTTCGCGCTCGATCTTTGCCTTGCCGATCGGCAGGACGAAATCCTCCATATCCGGCACTTCGAAGGAATGGCCGTAGAGAATTTCGTTTTCCAGGAAAATGACCGGGTTCGGATCGCGGATCGCGGCCTTGAGCAGGCCCTTCGCATCCGCCGCCGAATAGGGCTGCACGACCTTGAGACCCGGCACATGGGCGTACCACGCGGCATAATCCTGGCTGTGCTGCGCACCGACGCGCGCGGCGGCGCCATTCGCCCCTCGGAAGACCATCGGCGCGCCCATCTGGCCGCCCGACATGTACAGCGTCTTGGCCGCGGAATTGATGATCTGGTCGATCGCCTGCATGGCGAAGTTGAAGGTCATGAACTCCACGATCGGGCGCAGCCCCGCCATGGCGGCGCCGACGGCGAGGCCGGTAAAGCCGTGTTCCGTGATCGGCGTATCGACCACGCGTTTCGGGCCGAATTCCTCAAGCAGACCCTGGCTGATCTTGTATGCGCCCTGATATTCGGCGACTTCCTCGCCCATCAGGTACACATTCTCATCGCGGCGCATCTCCTCCGCCATCGCGTCGCGAAGCGCCTCGCGCACGGTGGTGGAGACCATACTGGTTCCCGCCGGGATATCCGGATCCGCGGCAGGTTTCGACGCGACCGGAGCAGCAGGCGCGGGTGCTGCGCTCGGCGCAGGCGCCTCAGTGGGCTCAGGAGCAGCCGGAGCCTCGGCTTTCGCCGCCGCACCCTCGAGGGCCGAAGCATCCTCGCCGTCGGCCAGAAGCATGGCGATCGGCGTATTGACCTTGACGTTGTCAGTACCCTCGGCAACGAGGATCTTGCCGAGCGTGCCCTCATCGACGGCTTCCACTTCCATGGTCGCCTTGTCTGTCTCGATTTCCGCGATCACATCGCCCGCGGTCACCGAATCACCCTCGGATTTCACCCATTTGGCCAGTTTGCCTTCCTCCATGGTCGGAGAAAGAGCCGGCATCAGAATTTCAATCGGCATCGTCGTATCTCCGCCTCAAAGAAGAATGTCGGTGTAAAGCTCGGACGGATCCGGCTCAGGATCGTTCTGGGCGAATTCGGCCGCTTCGTTGACGACCTCCCTCACCTTCTTGTCGATCTCCTTGAGCTCGTCCTCGCTCGCCCATTTCTTTTCGATAAGGCGGTTTCGCACCTGCTCGATCGGGTCGCGCTCGGTGCGCATCTTCTGCACCTCGTCCTTCGAGCGGTACTTCGCGGGGTCGGACATGGAATGCCCGCGATAGCGATATGTGATCATTTCGAGAATGTAGGGGCCCTTGCCCGAACGGCAGTGCTCGAGCGCCTTCTCGCTCGCCGCTTTCACGGCGCGAACGTCCATGCCGTCGACCTGCTCGCCAGGAATGCCGAAGGACGCGCCGCGGTGCGAAAGGTCGGTCGTGGCCGAAGCACGCTCGACGCTGGTGCCCATGCCGTATTTGTTGTTCTCGATCACGAAGACGACCGGAAGCTTCCAGAGCTGGGCCATGTTGAAGCTTTCGTAGACCTGGCCCTGGTTCGTCGCGCCGTCGCCGAAGAAGGTCATCGAGACGCGCCCGTCCTCGCGATAGCGATTTGCGAAGGCGAGCCCGGTGCCGAGCGAAACCTGCGCACCGACGATGCCGTGTCCGCCGTAGAAGTCCTTTTCCTTGGAGAACATGTGCATGGAGCCGCCCTTGCCCTTGGACAACCCGCCGCGACGGCCGGTCAGCTCTGCCATGACGCCCTTTGGATCAAGCCCCATGGCAAGCATGTGCCCGTGGTCGCGGTAGCCGGTGATCATCTGGTCACCGTCCTTCTTGGCAAGCTGCATGCCGATGACGACAGCTTCCTGACCGATGTAGAGATGGCAGAAACCGCCGATCAGGCCCATGCCGTAAAGCTGGCCGGCCTTTTCCTCGAAACGGCGGATCAGCAGCATTTCGCGGTAGGCTTCAAGCTCCTCCTCTTTCGAGAAATCGGCGATTGACGGCGCGGCTTTGGATTTCGACGCGCTGGAGCGGGATCGACCAGCGCTCTTGGAGCGCGTGCCGGTTGTTTTCCTTGCTGTGGCAGCCATGTCCCTCTTCTCGCAAAAGGCCCGTTTCGGGCGGCGTTCCCTCACATATGATAGCGGACGGTACTTGAGGTCGCCTGTCAACAAAAGACCAATTTGACGGGTAGCAGCTATGCATCAACGTATTGGGTAAATTCACGAATTTCAAATAAACTCATTTTCGGTTGAATATGTCAATTCTACCGGAAACAAGTTAACTCGTTACATACTATGGGCGCGGGCGCAGGATCGCGAGTTCCTGAGGGTGAACGAGGTTGAGCGTTCTGCGCGCACGTTCGTCGATCATGTCGGGGTCCAGGCTTTCCGGCCGCAGGAGCGCAACGCGGTGCTGAAGCTCCTCGCGCTCTTCCCGCACGACGGCAAGCTCCGCTTCAAGCTTCTGAATCTGGTGCTCTATCCGCGCTCGCCCGACGAGGCCGAACTCGCCGTTGATCGCGTGAAAACCGAAATAGGTGACGATGGTTATGGCAATCGTCGGAATGACGAGACGTTGCCAGATCGACTTCTTGCGGTGGCGGGTCGCTTTGAACGGCACGAACGGGTCCCTTACACAGATACAATCAGGGCCAGTAGCCTTGAGGCTGCGATGCTCAAGGTGATGATGTGACTTTGCCCGAACAGGCTTAATGGATGGTTTCGATATTGCGTAAAATTGAAAGGTGGAGCGCTTACGGTCCCACCTGCCACCGAATACAATGTCAACCTTGTGAATTGGAACTTTTGGAAAAACCAATGACCGTCGAACGATGACCGCGCGGCGTCTGGCCGTTTATACCTTCGGCAATTTCATCAAGCCATCGGAACACCCTTCCAACCAGGGTTTCCACGACCGTAACGATCCGAATTTCGCGGCCGTCGAGATGGCCGAGGGATTTCTCGCCCGCTCAGGCTACGACGACGAGCCCGGCCCGAAACCGTGGGGCGAGCAGGTCTATCCTCGTTTTTATATCGAGCATGGCGACGGATGGGCGCCATCCACGCTGTCCCTCTGGGAAGACCTCCCCTCGATCATGGCCTTTGCCTACTCGGGCATTCATGCCGAGGCGATGAGGCACGGGCGCGAGTGGTTCATCAAGCCTGCGTGGCCGCCCTATGCGCTGTGGTGGGTGGACGGCGGGCATACGCCCTCCTGGGCCGATGCGATCAGGAGGCACGAATTCCTGCACGACAACGGGCCGACGGCTTTTGCCTTCAACTTCAAGCAACCGTTCGACGAAGCGGGTTGCCCGACGACGATCGACCGCGATGCGATGAAGCGCAAGGCGGCGAAGAACGCGGACGCGCTTCGCCGCCACGCTTCATGACAGCAGCCGGCAGACCGCTTTAGGCCGCCTTCGTCTCGGCTTCCGCGAGCTTGGAAAGCTTCATGAGGATCGCCGCGGTTCCCTTCAGGCGGCTTTCGGGCGTTTCCCAATCACGCGAGAGCACGACCTTCTGGTCGGGGCGAATGCGCGCAAGCGAACCCTGCTCGGAGATATAGGCGACGAGGCCCGCCGGATTGGGGAATTCGTTGTTGCGGAACTGGATGACGGCGCCCTTCGGACCGGCGTCGATCTTTTCCACATTCGCCTGGCGGCAGAGCCCCTTGATGAAGACGATCTTCAAGAGATGCTCGACCTCTTCGGGCAGCGGGCCGAAACGGTCTATCATCTCCGCGCCGAAAGCATCGATATCCTGCGGGTCGGAAAGATCGGCAAGGCGGCGGTAAAGCTGCAGGCGCAATTGCAGGTCGGGCACATAGTCTTCCGGGATCAACACCGGCGTGCCGACCGTGATCTGCGGCGACCACTGCTCCTCGCCAACATCCTCGCCGCCCGACTTGAGCTGGGCGACCGCCTCTTCCAGCATCTGCTGGTAAAGCTCGAAGCCGACCTCCTTGATATGGCCCGACTGTTCCTCGCCAAGAAGGTTTCCGGAACCACGGATGTCGAGGTCATGGCTTGCAAGCTGGAATCCGGCGCCGAGACTGTCGAGCGACTGAAGCACCTTGAGGCGGCGCTCCGCCGTGGCCGTCAGCGTCTTGTTGGCGGGCACAGTGAAGAGCGCGTAGGCGCGCGTCTTCGAGCGGCCGACGCGTCCGCGAAGCTGGTAGAGCTGGGCAAGGCCGAACATATCCGCGCGGTGGACGATGAGCGTATTTGCCGTCGGCACATCCAGCCCCGATTCCACGATCGTGGTGGAAAGAAGCACGTCGAACTTGCCCTCGTAGAAGGCGTTCATGACGTCGTCCAGTTCGCCCGGTGGCATCTGCCCGTGGGCAACCGCGACCTTCACCTCCGGCACCATTTCATCGAGGAAGGCCTTCGTATCAGCGATATCGGCAACGCGGGGGCAGACGTAGAAGCTTTGCCCGCCGCGATAACGCTCGCGCAGAAGCGCTTCTCGCACCACCAGCGGATCGAACGGCGAAACGAAGGTGCGCACCGCGAGCCTGTCCACCGGCGGAGTGGCGATCAGCGACAATTCGCGTACGCCGGTAAGCGCAAGCTGCAGCGTACGCGGGATCGGCGTCGCCGAAAGCGTCAGCACGTGGACATCGGCCTTCAGCTCCTTCAGCCGCTCCTTGTGCTTCACGCCGAAGTGCTGCTCCTCGTCGATGATGAGTAGGCCAAGGTCGCGGAACTTGATCGACTTTCCAAGCAGCGCATGCGTGCCGATGACGATGTCGAGCGAACCGTCGGCAATCCCCTTCTTGGCCTCCGACAGCGCCTTGGCGGAGACGAGGCGCGAAGCCTGCGCGACATTGATCGGCAAGCCCTGAAAACGCTCGCTGAAGGTACGGTAGTGCTGGCGCGCCAGAAGCGTCGTCGGCACGACGACAGCGACCTGGCGTCCGGTCATGGCCGTAACGAAGGCGGCCCTGAGCGCAACCTCCGTCTTGCCGAAGCCGACATCGCCGCACACGAGCCGGTCCATCGGCCGGCCGGCGGAAAGATCCTCGAAGATGGAATCGATCGCGGTCAGCTGGTCGTCCGTTTCCTCATAGGGGAAACGGGCGGCGAATTCGTCATAGACGCCATCGGGCGTGGAGACGACAGGCGCATGCTTGAGCGCACGCTCGGCAGCCGTCTTGATCAGCCCGTCCGCGATCTCCAGGATGCGCTTCTTCATGCGCGCCTTGCGCGCCTGCCAGGCACCGCCGCCGAGCTTGTCGAGCTGAACGTCGACATCCTCCGAGCCGTAGCGCGTCAAAAGCTCGATGTTCTCGACAGGCAGGAACAGCTTTGCGCTAAGCGCGTATTGAAGCTCGAGACAGTCATGCGGCGCACCCGCCGCCTCGATCGTGCGCAGGCCCAGGAAGCGGCCGATGCCGTGTTCGACGTGGACGACGAGATCGCCTTCGGAAAGGCTCGTCGCCTCGGTCAGGACATTCGCGCCCTTGGCCTTGCGCTTGCGCTGGCGCACAAGACGGTCGCCCAGGATGTCCTGCTCGCCGATAACGGCGAGATCGCCGATCTCGAACCCATGCTCGATGCCAAGCACGGCAAGGCCTGTCATGCCCGTCGGCAGCTCACGCGCCTTGGCTTCCGTCTCCACGGGCGCAACGCGGTCCAGCCCGTGATCGCCCATGACCTGGGCAAGACGTTCCCGCGAACCTTCGCTCCAGCAGGCGATGACGACCCGCTTTTCGTCTTTCGTGAGCCTGCCGACATGATCCGTCAGCGCGTCGAAGATATTGACGTCACCCGCCGCACGCTCAGCCGCGAACGAGCGGCCCTGCCGGCCGTCGAACTCGATAACCTGCTGCCCCTGGCCCGGCGGCACGGCAAAGGCTGAAAGCCGCGCCGTCGCATGGTCAGCGAGATTCTGCGCCCATTCGTTCTTGCCAAGATAAAGCTCGCGCGGCTCAATCGGCTTGTAGGGCACCGCACCCGCCGCCTTGCCGCCCTCCATGGCCTCAAGGCGGGCGGTGTAATGCTCCTCGATCTGATCCAGCCGTTCGCGAACCACATCGTCGATCGCTCCGTCGAGCACGACGGGCGTGTCGCCTGTATAGTCGAACAATGTCTCGAGCTTTTCGTGAAAGAGCGGCAGCCAATGCTCCATGCCCGCGTAGCGGCGCCCCTCGCTGATCGACTGGTAGAGGATGTCGTCGCGGTCGCTAGCGCCGAAGCGGCTGACATAACCCTTCCGGAACCTGGACACCGCTTCTTCGGACAGCACGACCTCGCTCATCGCGACAAGCTCGATCGCCTTCATCTGGCGCGTGGTACGCTGGGTTTCCGGATCGAAGGCACGGATAGATTCAAGCGTGTCGCCAAAGAAGTCGAGGCGCACCGGCTCCTCGCTTCCCGGTGAAAAGAGATCGACGATACCGCCGCGAACAGCATATTCGCCGGTCTCACGCACCGTGGAGGAACGCAGGAATCCATTGACTTCCAGCCAGCCTACCAGCTCTGACAGATCGACCCGATTTCCGGGTAGTGCGCGCCAGCTCTGCGCCTTCGAGAACTCGCGCGACGGCAGACGCTGGAGCGCGGCATTTGCCGTCGTCAGCAGCACGACCGGGCGCTCATCCTCCACCCCGCGAGCAAGCTGACCCAAAACGGCAAGGCGCTGTGCCACCACGCCTGCGTTAGGCGACACGCGGTCATATGGCAGGCAGTCCCACGCAGGCAGCTGAAGCAGGCCTGCCTCGGGCGCGAAGAAGGCGAAAGCGTCCGCCGCCATCTGCATGTGCTGTGCATCCTGCGCAACGAAAACCAGCGCAAGGCCGCTCTTGCCCTGTTCGCGCAGGATGCGGGCGAGAGCATAGACATCCGCCCCGTCCGGGATGCCCGTCAGGACGGCATTGCCGCCGTCACGCAGGAAAGCTTCGAACACCTTCAGTCAACTCCGTGAAAAGCAGAGAAAATTCAGCCGGCGACCTGTTGTTTCCGGAATTCCAGGATGCGCCTGAAAAGCGCCGTATCCCACTTGGCAGGCACTTGCGTGCGGCCTGTCATCCAGGCGTAAAGTTCCTGGTCCGGGATATCGAGCATCGCTTCGACTTCATCGAGTTCGTCGTCCTCGAGGCTCGCCACATGCTGCCTTATGAAACCGCCGAGAAGGATATCCATCTCGCGAATGCCGCGATGCGTGCTGCGAAACAAGATGCGCTTGCGGCGTGGATCCAGCGGACCTTCCACAGCGGTATTCGGGTTTTCTGCGGTCATTTCAGCCCCTTGCAGTGGCGAAATTACAAAACAGGCAAGTCGCCGGCGGCATATTCGCCGCCCGCGTCCACATTCGTTCGCGGGTTTATAGCTTGCCCGCCCGGCGATGTCAGCGCCGCATGGGAAGAAGATTGCCTCCTGGCCGTCCGAATGGCACTAAATGGCCATGCGCCCACCGAAGCTCGATCCATTTTTCGCCGCCGTCTCCTCGCTGCAGGGCGTGGGACCGAAGACAGTGAAGTTGCTTGGCAACCTTCTCGGCACATCCGCCGAGCGGGAGGCGACGGTAGCAGACCTTCTGTTCCACCTGCCGCACGCCATGATCGACCGCAGGAAGCGGCCCGGCATCGCATTCGCGCCCGAAGGCGCGATCGTGACGCTGGATGTGCGCATCGACCGGCACGACGCCCCGCCCCGGCACAGCAAGACGCCCTACCGTATTTTCGCCCATGACGAGACGGGCGAGATCGCGCTCGTGTTTTTTCATGCGCGGCGCGACTGGCTGGAAAAGACACTACCGGCCGGCGGCAATTTCCTGGTTTCCGGCAAGGTCGAATGGTTCAACGGCCGCCCGCAGATGGTGCACCCAGACCATATGGTGCCGGCGGACAAGGCCGATCAACTCCCCATGATCGAGCCCGTCTATGCGCTGACGGCCGGGCTTTCCGGCAAGATGTTGCACAAGGCCATCCTCGATGCCCTGCGCCATGTACCCGATCTGCCAGAATGGCTGGACCCGGCGTTCAAGGCACGGCACAACTGGCCCGACTTCATGGACGCCCTGAAGTACTGCCATGAGCCATCTGGAGAAGAAGAGTTTTCGCTCGATTCAGATTCGATTCGAAGGCTTGCGTACGACGAATATCTGGCGAACCAGCTTGCCCTCGCGTTGATACGCCGGTCATTGCGAAAGGCAGGCGGCGTGGCGCGCGCGGCAACCGGTGATCTGAAACGCAAGGTGCTTCAGGCCCTGCCCTACGACCTGACGAACGGCCAACGCGAAGCGGTGGCCGAGATCGAGGCCGATCTTGGCGAGCCGACGCGCATGCTCAGAATGCTGCAAGGCGATGTCGGCTCGGGAAAGACGATCGTCGCGCTGTTGGCGGCATGTGCAGTTATCGAAAGCGGCGCGCAGGCCGCGATCATGGCGCCGACGGAAATCCTCGCCCGACAGCATCTGGCATCCATTGCGCCGCTCTGCGAGGCCGCCGGCATTCGCGCCGCCGTGATGACCGGGCGCGACAGCGCGAAACACCGCCGCGAGGTTCGCGAGCAGCTTGAATCCGGCGAAATCGACCTTGTGGTCGGCACGCATGCGATCTTTCAGGGCGACGTCGCGTTCAAGGATCTCGGACTGGCCGTGATCGACGAGCAGCACCGCTTCGGCGTTCACCAGCGCCTTGCGCTTTCGGCGAAGGGACAGGGCGTCGATGTCCTTGTCATGACGGCAACGCCCATCCCGCGCACGCTGGTGCTCACCTTCTTCGGCGACATGGACGTGTCCCGCCTGACCGAAAAACCCGCTGGACGCCAGCCGATCAAGACGGTGACCGTCTCGCTGGAGCGGATTGGAGAAGTGGTCGCCCGCCTCAAGGCCGCGATCGCGCAAGGCCAGAAAGTCTACTGGGTCTGCCCGCTCGTCGAGGAATCGGAGAAATCGGATCTCGCGGCTGCCGAAGAACGTTTCGGCGACCTGCAGCGCGCGCTTGGACCGGTGGTCGCCCTTGTCCACGGCCGCCAGAGCGCGGAGGAAAAGGAGGCCGCGATGACGGCCTTCAAGGCCGGCGAGGCGAAAGTCCTCGTCGCCACCACCGTTATCGAGGTCGGCGTCGACGTGCCGGACGCAACGATCATCGTGATCGAACATGCAGAACGCTTCGGTCTGTCGCAGCTTCATCAGCTGCGCGGGCGTGTCGGGCGCGGGTCGAAGCCTTCGACCTGCCTGCTCCTTTACAAGGGCCCGCTCGGCGAAACGGCTACAGCCCGCCTTGCCATCATGCGCGAAACCGATGACGGCTTCCGCATTGCCGAGGAAGACCTGCGGTTGCGCGGCGAAGGTGAAATCCTCGGCACGCGCCAATCCGGCACGCCCGGTTTCAGAATCGCGAATGTGGAGGTGCACGGAGACCTTATGGAGATCGCGCGGGATGACGCACGCCTTATCCTGGAAACCGACCCCGAACTGAAATCCCCCCGCGGCGAAGCGTTGCGGCTGCTGCTCTATCTCTTCTCGCGCGACGAGGCCGTGAGGCTTCTGCGGGCGGGGTGATATGCCTATTCGACAGGCTCAAGCACCGGGGGCGGCTGCTCGCTCTTCTTGCCTGGCTTCTTGACCGGCAGCTTCTTCGGATATTCCGGGTTCACGAGGCCGGCGGAAATCACGAGCTTCGCCGCTTCCTCGACGCTCATGTCGAGTTCGATGACATCTTCCTTCGGCACGAACAGAAGGAAGCCGGACGTGGGGTTCGGTGTCGTCGGCAGGAAGACGGAAATCGTGTCGGCGGACGGCGCCAGCTTGTGCGACACTTCCCCCTTCGTGTCCGTGGCGATGAATACGATCGCCCACAGGCCCTTTCGCGGATATTCGACAAGGGCTGCTTTCTTGAAGGTATTGGAACGCTCCGCCAGCACCGTTTCGAAAATCTGCTTGAGACCGCCGTAAAGGTTGCGCACCAGCGGCATGCGCCCAAGCAGGGATTCGCCATAGGACACCAACGTCCTTCCGGCGATGTTCGCCGTCAGGAAGCCGACAATCGTCAGCGCGAAGAAGGCGACGATAAGCCCGAAACCGGGAACGGGAAACGGCAGATAGGTATCCGGGTTATAACGCAGCGGGAGGAAGGGCTTAACCCAGCCGTCGATCCACTGGATCAGCGACCAGGTGAGATAGAGCGTAATCCCGATCGGCCCCGCGATGACAAGGCCGGTCAGGAAATAATTGCGAAGTCGTGTCATCCCGGTGTGCTTCGGCAGCCTGGCGTGCGCCTGATCATCCTGACCGCCCGGGTTCTTTTTATCCGTCATGCATGCTCCGGCGACGTAAGGCCGCGGTTTTGCCGCCTATCCCGCAATATACTCCCCCGATACCCGACCCTATAGATAGTGTAGAAATCGCGAGGATGGTATCCACGCGATGCTGAAAGTTTGCACAATCCCCCAAGACAGGGTGTGTGAAGGTTCCGGCAACCTTTTCCGCCCAGCGAGGCTTCATGCTGCAAAGGCCATTGTTCAAGTCGCTCGGCGCGCTTTTCGTCGCGATAGGCCTTGTCGGGATGGTGGTGCCGCTGTTGCCGACGACGATCTTCTTCATCCTTGCCGCGTCCTGCTTCGCCCGTTCCTCGCCGGAGCTGGAGCGGCGGATCATGGAACATCCGCGTATCGGCCCGACCGTGCGCGCCTGGCGCGACCACGGCGTCATTACCCCGCGCGCCAAGCTGACCGCATTTATCGGAATGGGAACGGGCTTTCTTCTGTTCCTCTACACCGCCTCGCCCGAACTTCCGCTCGCGGTCGGCGTGGCGCTGTTCTTCCTTGCCTGCGCAGCATACGTCGCAAGCAGGCCATCACACCCTTGAGAACAAGAAGCCTTTACCTGACATCCTTCAGGCCGAGAAGAACCGCGGCGCCTATCATTGCCGAACCGGAGATGCGCTCCACAAGCCCATATCCGGACTGCGAAACCTTTCGAGCGACCCATTCCGCCGACTTGCCGTAAAAAGCGAGGAACATCCCGTCCATCGCCACATAGGTCGCGCCGAGGATCAAAAGCTGCGGTGCCACCGGCTGGTTCGCGTCGATGAAGAGCGGAAAAAGGGAGGCGAAAAAGATCACCGCTTTCGGGTTCGTCGCAGAGGTGACGAAGCCGTCGAGCCACAGCTTCTTCAGGCTCTTGCTCGGCCTCGTTCCGGCGATGCCGACCTTCGCCCTCGCCATTCTGAGTTTCGTCACCCCCATATAGACGAGATAGGCGACGCCACCCCACTTCACCGCGAGAAACACGGTTTCCGAAGAGGTGATCAGCACAGCAAGCCCAAGGCCCGCCGCCAGCATCTGAAGGACATTCGCCGTCAGATCGCCGGCAGCGGTCGCAATGGACCTGCCGAAACCGTTCGACATGGAATTCGACAGCATCAATATCTGGCTCGGTCCGGGCGTCGACATCAACACCAATACCGTCGCGACATAACCAAGCCAGACTTCCAGCGTCATCGAATATCCCTTCCGCTCATGCGCGCAATACGTGCAACTGTCGGAGCGGAACGTTATTCAACGGTAACGGACTTCGCAAGATTTCGAGGTTGATCTACATCGGTGCCCATGAACACAGCTGTGTGATAGGCAAGAAGCTGAACGGGAATCGCATGGATGATAGGTGCGGCGATCTCCGGCACGTCCGGCATCACGATCGTCTTCCAGGCGTTTATCCCGGCCTCCGCCGCGCCGCGCGCATCGGTGATCAGGATAACGCGGCCGCCGCGCGCCGCCACCTCCTGCACGTTGGAGACCGTTTTTTCGAAAATCTCATCATGCGGCGCGACGACGATGACAGGCATCGATTCGTCGATCAGCGCGATCGGCCCGTGCTTCAACTCGCCAGCGGCATAACCTTCCGCGTGAATGTATGAGATTTCCTTCAGCTTGAGAGCGCCTTCCATGGCGAGCGGGAAGTTCGTGCCGCGACCGAGGTAAAGCGCGTGGTTCGATTTCGATAGCGGCTGGGACAGCTTCTCAAGGTCCTTTTCCACCTTCAGCGCCTTGACCGCATAGGCGGGCACCTCCCCCAGCATGCGAACGAGTTCCGCCTCGCGCTCGGCGCTCAAAACCCCACGCGCGCGTCCGGCGTGAATTGCAAGAGAAGCAAGAACGCTAAGCTGGCAGGTGAAGGCCTTGGTGGAGGCAACGCCGATTTCAGCGCCCGCAACGGTTGGGAACACGACATCGGCCTCACGGGCGATCGTCGATTCAGGCACATTGACCACCGCGCCGATGCGCATGCCCTGCTGCTTGCAATAACGCAGCGAGGCCAGCGTGTCCGCCGTTTCGCCCGACTGCGAGATGAACAGCGCAAGATCGCCCGCCTTGACCGGCATCTCCCGGTAGCGGAACTCGGACGCGATATCGATGTCCACCGGAATGCGGGCGTATTTCTCAAACCAGTATTTGCCGATAAGGCCCGCATAAAACGCCGTGCCGCAGGCGGAAATCACCAGCCGGTCGAGAGCGGCGAAATCCACGGACGTTCCCTTCGGCAAGGTCGTGCAAAGTTTGTTTAAGTTCAGATAGCGCGACAGCGTATGGCCGATGACCTCGGGCTGCTCGTAGATTTCCTTCTGCATGAAGTGGCGGTAATTGCCCTTGTCGACCTGAACGGCGGTCGCCGCGCTCGTATGTTCGGGCCGCGTTACGGGAAGGTTGCTCTCGTCGAAGATTTCGAAGCTCGTGCGCGTAAGGACAACCCAGTCGCCGTCTTCGAGATAGGTGACGCGGTCGGTAAAGGGTGCGAGCGCAATGGCATCCGAGCCAAGGTACATCGCGCCGTCGCCATGGCCGACTGCAAGCGGCGAACCCCGGCGCGCGCCGATCATAAGGTCTTCCTCGCCCTTGAAGATGATGGCGAAGGAGAATGCCCCCTTCAGGCGATGCAGCGTATCCGCAACCGCGTCCCTGGGGGTCTTGCCCGCCTGCAGAGCTTGGGTGATGAGATGGGCGACGACTTCCGTGTCCGTATCCGTTTCAAGCTCCGCGCCGCCACTCTTCACCAGCTCGCGAAGGTCGAGAAAGTTCTCGATTATGCCGTTGTGGACGACGGCGACCTGATCGGTCGCATGGGGGTGGGCATTGCGCTCGGTCGGTGCACCATGGGTTGCCCAGCGGGTGTGACCGATGCCGATCGCACCTGCGAGCGGTTCGCGCTCCAGAGCCAGCTCCAGGTTTCTGAGTTTACCTTCCGCCCGGCGGCGCAGGATCTTGCCGTCGACGATCGTCGCTACCCCGGCAGAATCATAACCGCGATATTCCAGCCGCTTGAGCGCGTCCACCAGTTTATCGGCAACGCCCTCGCTTCCCAGGATACCGACAATTCCGCACATGCAACTCACCTTTCAGGAAATGAAATCTCTAGCGCCGTCAAAAGCTTCCATACCCGAACTAGGTTCTAGAAGGACAATCAAACCCTGTTTCGTTTCGTGACAGGCAGGCTGCCATGTGGGCGATCGGTGGATGAACGCGGCCATCGCCCCATTTCAGCCGTACACGAAACGGTGTTTCTGCGGAACCTTTAACGCTTGTTAACCATAATCGTCGTTTCCTCATAGACGTGCCCACAAGATTCGATCCCGAAAGCCCTTGATGTGAAAGTGCCGTCCAACCGATCCTCCGACAAGCTCCAATCCGGCAAACGGGTGGATGTCGCGTGGGCCTTCGTCTGGGGGGCCGGCGCGGTGTTGTTTGCCGCCGTCGCGGCAGGCTCATACATATTCTCGACCACGGACCGGCCCGCCAACGGTTTTTACGCCAGCGCACCGCTGCCGCCGATAACGGGCGATGTCACGACAACGGGCACGATCGCAGCCGACGGTGAAACGGTCGAATTCGCCGTGTATCCCTCCCGAGGCGGGCTTGTGGCCCAGCAATCGGCCTCCCGCATGCACTCGGAGATCGAGACGCTGCGAAAGGAAATCGCCGGGCTGCGCCGCAATCTCTCCGTTCTGGAACGTCAAAACGACGAACTCTCGCGCCGGCTTGCCACGATCGAAGGCGGCGAACACGACAAGCAGCAGCCAGACGAGACACGCGAGACGACGCCTTCGACGGTTCCCCATGCTACGGCCGCCCCGGAAAAGCCCGAACCGCACGTGGAAACGCTGCCCGCGCCGGAGCTTCAAATTCTCGGCGACAGACGGCCCGCCCCGGAGATCGAAGCGCCCTCCGCCGGTGTAGACCCGGCCACGCCGGTGCGAATTGTCGCACTTCCGAAGGCGGGCGAACCTGCCACGGTCGGCTCGATCCCGGATGAAGGAACTCCGCCCGCGTCCGGCGAAGACAGGAAGGCCGTCATTTCCATCGCTCCCCCGGCGGGAAAAACCGCGGGCGAAGCGCTTTCGCGCACTGATTTTGCCGTCGATCTGGGGCTATATCCGTCCGAGGACGCCGCCCGGAAAACGCTTTCGGCAATCAAGGAGCATCTGGCGCTTCTTGAAGGAACCCTCGAGCCGCGCGTCAGGCCTGCCCCGGCCGCAAGCGGCGGGAGGAAGGATGAGGTGCGGCTGCTCATTGGCCCCTTTGCCAATGCCGCCGATGCGGCGGCTGCCTGCGTGCTTCTTTCCGCCCGCGAAGTGCCTTGCCGCCCGAATATCTTTGCCGGCACACCGTTAACGCGATGAACGATCCAGCCTGACGTGCAATTTCGTTTGCAGCGGGGTATATGCTGAGCGGGCCCGATCCCGGGGCCGACCGTTACCTCTGTTCGAGCTAAAGTTCCATGCGTTTTCTGATTGATGAAAGATCGCGGGCATTCGCGCTGCTCACGGTCATGCCGCTGTTTTTCTCTTCAAATCTCATTATCGGGCGGGCCGCGGTGAATGCGGTGGAACCCTGGACGCTTGCTTTCCTGCGGTGGACACTTGCCTTTCTCATGCTGTTGCCGTTCGCGACAAGGGGCATCAAGCAGCATTCGCGCCTCTTTCGGCAGCATTGGGACATGATCGCGATCATGGGCTTTCTCGGCATGTGGATCTGCGGTGCCGGCGTATACTTCGCGCTGCGCTATACCAGCGCCACGAATGGAACGTTGATCTATACATCCTCACCGGTGCTGATCCTCCTGCTGGAATGGATCTTCCGCGGCCGGCGGATCGTTCCGCGCGAAATCATCGGCATCGTGCTTGCGATCGCCGGCGTTGTAACGATTGTGGTCAAGGGCTCTTTGTCTGTGCTTTTGGGCCTTGACCTGAATGCCGGAGACATCGTCTTCGCCTTTGCCGCGCTGAGTTGGGCGGTCTATTCGGTCCTGCTCAAGCGTCCGGAATTCATGGGCGTGCCGACCCTGTCCCTGTTCGCTGTGCTTGCGTTTGCCGGGGCGGTTACGCTGCTGCCTTTCACGATTTGGGAAATCGCGGAGACGCGACGCTTTCCAGTGAGCTTGCCCGCATGGTCCTCGATCGCGGGTATAGCGCTTATTTCTTCCGTGCTGGCGTTTTCGTGCTTCCAATACGGCGTCAAAGTGCTTGGCCCCGCCACCACGGGCGTCTTCATGTATCTGCTTCCGCCTTACGGCGTGATGATGGCGGTCTTATTCCTCGGTGAGGAGCTTCATTTCTACCATCTGACGGGTTTCGTGCTCATCATGGCCGGCCTTGTGCTGGCCACTGCGCCCAAGGCCTTGTTCAGGCGAATTAGGGTCAGGACCTATTAAATTGAGGAAAATGGTATGAGCCAATTTGGTTGGATACGAGGAGCAAAAACGCAGGAAACCGTCTGGTTTTCAAGGCTTTTCGACAAAGTAGCCGGCCAAATCGGCCATATCTGTACAGACACCGAAACGGCTTCGACCTGCCTTGTCGAAGCGCTTGGCCGGGTAGTCAACCCGCCCCGCGCCCTTCGCCTAGCATCTCTTTGCCGTTTCAGGTGCCATTTCCGTCAATTTAATAGGTCCTGACCCTAGTATGGTCCTGCCCTCTTCCGCCTCCAGGTGAGCAAATTAAAAAAGGCGGGCCGCTGCCCGGCCCGCCTCTCCATCCGTCATGGATCGTTCCCGCTCATCCAACCGCGGAGAACTGGGGAAACGCCTCGAGCAGCCAATAGGAAAGCGCGGCCATCTGCCCCGTCATGAAGGCGACGCCCGTGACGATGAGGAGCACGCCCATCGCCCGTTCGACGGTCATCATGTGCCGCTTGAAGCGCCCCATGAACTTCATGAAGGGGCCTGCGAAAAGTGCCGCTGCAAGGAACGGCACCCCAAGGCCGAGAGAGTAGGCACCGAGAAGATAGGCACCGCGCAGCACGGTATCCTCCGACCCGGCAATGAAAAGGATTGCCGCGAGGATCGGCCCGACGCACGGCGTCCATCCGAAGGCGAAGGCAAGACCGATGACATAGGCGCCGACCAGGCCGGCAGGCTTCTTCTCCACCTGGAAGCGGGCTTCGCGATAGAAAAGCCCTATCTTGAAGACACCGAGAAAATGCAGGCCCATGACAATGATGATGGCGCCAGCGAAATAGGCAAGCGTCTGTACGTGCTGCGTGACGAACTGACCGACCAGCGAAGCGCTGGCGCCAAGCGAGACGAAAACGGTCGAAAAACCGAGCACGAAAAGAAGCGCCGTAAGAAAGACGCGCCGCGAATCCGCCTTTTCCTCGCCCTCGCCCGTCAGTTCGTCCAGGCTGACGCCCGCCAGAAAACCCAGGTATGGCGGAACAAGCGGCAGGACACAGGGCGACACGAACGAAATGATGCCGGCCACGAACGCACCGAACACCGTAACTTCACTCAACATGTAACCGCGATCCCCTTTATGGCTTTCACAGTGCCTGGGCACCATCCGCAATCGTTCGAGGGCAGGATGCTCCAGGCAACGGTTCGACTGAATTTCCGCGTTCCTAAGGCCATCCCGCATGATCCGCAACGCGCCGAAGTGTCGCTTGGGAGCGGCCAAGGTCCGCCGGTTATTTGCCGCAGACTATAGGCAGGAGGGAAACCGCAGTCTTCTCAACCTTCTGCGAGCCGCGAGTGAGTATCATGAACCCGGCTTGCCAGACGGCGTTCGCCGGCGTCACTCGTCGTCCAGCCAGCCGCGTTCCACATAATAGCGCCTCGCTCCCGAATGAAGGGGGGCCGTTAGCGAGTCCCGTATCATCTCGTCGACGCTGAGCTGGGCAAGGGCTGGATGACGGCTTTTGAACGTCTCGAAATCCTCGAACACAGCCTTGACGACCTCATACACGGTATCGTCCGAAACGTCCCTCGACGTCACGAACGTCGCACCGACGCCGAAAGTTTCAACGTCTTCGTCGTTATTGTACATGCCCGCCGGAATGACGGCCCTTCTGTAGTAGGGATATTTTTCGAGGAGATTGTCGACACCCTTTCCGTTCACCGCGACAAGTATCGCCTCGCAGGAGGAAATCGTCTCCTGCGTGAGCGCGGACGGATGGCCCACAAGCCAGAAATAACTGTCGATCTTTCCTTCGCAAAGCGCCTGTCCGACATCTGCCGACTTGAGCTGAACGGCTTTGCCCAGCGACTTGCGATCCACGAGACCTTCGGCTTCCATCACCTCCCAGGTGCCATACTGACCCGAGCCGGGGTTGCCGATGTTGACGCGCTTTCCGGCAATATCCTCCAACCTGGATATGCCGGCGTCCGCGCGCGCCAGCATGGTCACCGGCTCGGCGTGGAGCGAGAAGACGGCCCGGAGGTCCTCGAACGCTCCTTCGCTCCATTGCCCCTTGCCCTGATAGGCGTTCGCCTGCACATCGGACTGGACGATGCCGAATTCGCGGGAACCGTCTTCGATCGCCCGGATATTGTCTATCGACCCGCCCGAGGGTTCGGCAAGGCAGCGGAAACCATGGCTGTCACGGGAATTGTCGACGAGCTGACAGATCGCCAGCCCGGCAGGATAATAGACGCCGGTCACGCCCCCGGTGCCGATGGAAACGAAATGCCGTTGGTCGACCGCCTGAGCCTGCGGTGTCTGGACGGAAGCTGCTGCGAAACAAAATGCCGCGACGGCTTTTACTATCGGCCGCATGCTCCCTCCCGCTCACTGTATTTTGTATTAACCGGTTCGAACGCCTTATCTTGTCGGGCGAACCGGGCATGGGCAACAAACAAATAGGTAAGAAATCGCCTTTGCCGATCGGCTACGGACTATCTCGTGCAATGCATCAAAAGTCCGTTATGCTTGCGGGCCTCGTCAGCCTTAGGGTCCATCCCCTAACGCGGCTCATCTGATTCGATCACAGAAAGAACCCGGCTTTTCAGTTCGCCGGCCGACATGCCCTTGCGAAGATCCTCCCGCCATTGATCGATGATCAGCCGCAGCGGCAGGGTGGTCCGGTCGCTCGGCAGGTTATCGAGATAGCCGGTGAAATACCGTTCCAGCGCTTCCTTATCGAGGAGATTTTGCTCCCAAAGCCCCTGGATGAGCACCATCGTCGCCGCGATGTGTCCCTTGACGAATTCCATCTCGACGCTGCTTGCGCCGACGCTCGTCACGTTGTCTTCACTCATGCCAATTTCAGCCCCGCGAGATCATTAGACCGCATCTAGCCTTTTCTTCTGTACGGATCACATGACGACCGGATCAATTTTCCGAAATTTCACTCGGATCATGGCGATCAGCAGGGCAAACGCGAGTTCCGGCTCGATAACCACGTCTTTCGCTCATCCGGGACTTGCCCTCGCCCGAACGAGTCGCTATGTCTTCGCTCCATCGACGGACACCGTTCCGGAGCTTGGTGAGAGCCTGTAGCTCAGTTGGTAGAGCAACTGACTTTTAATCAGTAGGTCCAGGGTTCGAGCCCCTGCGGGCTCACCATAGTTCCCCCAAACATAACGAACAGTTGGACTTTCGGGTAACGGGAAAACCCGTGCGGCGGGTACCTTTCTTGAGGCCACCGAACGGTCATTCAACCATTCGGGCTGCGCCCAACTGCCCTACCCTCGGCTGGCTATATCCGCCATTCCGGTTTCCCCCAGCAGCCTTGCCTTTCCCACATGCCTGGCTGGCCCCCGGCACCTGCGTTTTTCGACCTCAGCATATCCCGCGAAATCCAAATCCGATTTCGCGACAAGGATTTGCTCAAGACGGAATTCCTTGCCATGCGCTGAATGGTCGAAAGCTGCAGACCGAACCGTTTAATCGACTGGAAGATGCTTCCGCAAAAGCCGCCATTCATGCCAGACGAGAACGATAACGATGAGATCGAAGACAGTCAGCAGGATCAGCCCGAAAGAGCGGGTATAGCTGTAGCGGTAGAGCTGATAGACGATGAACGCGCCGAGGGCGACCAGCGACAGGGGATAGGCGACGAGTTTCTCACGCAACAACCCGACCACCAGGAAGATTTTGATCAAACCATGGCTGATCAGGTAGAAGGCATAAAAGGACTCGCTGGCCCCGGTCAGTTGCTGTGCCGCATTCACCAAGTGCGTGGCAACAAAATCCCTGGGATCTTCGGTCAGCTCCTCCTGGGTCAGAAAATTTACCCAATGAAGTATCTCCGGTGCCGAGACCAGATAGAACACAAATCCGCCAACGATCTCGGTCAGCGCGTGCAATCCTTTGAGAATGACACTGAATCTGAAGACTTGATGGATACGGCGCTCATTGACTTGCATACCGTGACCGACCCCATTTAACGAACTGCAAGCAATGGACGCCGCGGTCGGGCTATGCCCCAGTGCGCGCGTGAGGCATCGGAGCACTATGTGTCAGCGGTAATACCGTGTCTGCGTGACCGACTTTCTGTTGCCGAACTGCGTGCCCCGCTCATCCTGCCCTTGGCAAGCACTCTCTTCATACCCGCATTTTCCCAACCGGTTTTCCTTTTCCGCGCCCGGAATAACCATACGGTGCTTGCGTTTTTGAATAGGCTAGGGTCTGGACCCATAAAATTGATGCAAATGGCACCTGAAACGGCAAAGAAGTGCACGGAGAAGGGCGCGGAGCGGGTCGGGCACCCGGTCAAGCCCTTCGACGCGGCAGATCGAAGCCGTTTCGGTGTCTCGAAGATATGGCCGATTTGGCCGGCTACTTTGTCGCAAGATCTTGAAAACCGGCCTGGTTTCCTGCGCTCTTGCTCCTCGTATCCAACCAAATCGGCTCATACCATTTCCGTCAATTTTATGGGTCCAGACCCTAATAGCTTGCAAATCAAAATTCTGGCTTGGGCTGCAGGTTGGTTAATTTAAAATAAGAGATGCTTTGTGGCCGTGCAATTACTTAAGGTCTTTTACTTATT
Organism: Stappia sediminis; assembly: GCF_009826895.1. Lineage (GTDB taxonomy): Bacteria > Pseudomonadota > Alphaproteobacteria > Rhizobiales > Stappiaceae > Hongsoonwoonella > Hongsoonwoonella sediminis. The sequence goes on from NZ_WUMV01000009.1 coordinate 84,922, forward strand.
TCTGGCAATTATCGGAAAATAAAATCGCCCTGTGTGGTAAGCTGCGAAGGTAGTCCATTGTATCCGACTTGAGTGCAACCAGAGCGTTTTCCGTAGAAGCCTGATCGCTTTCGTAACCGGATTTCGCTCCAGCATCAAAATCCTGCGCATACCCTGGTCGCTATTTCCAATTCTTGTTCGACAGGATATGCGCTAAGGGAGGATAAACCATGGCTCTTTACCTGTATCAGGGCGCTTACACCTCCGAATCCTGGGCCGCGCAGCTCGCCGATCCCCAAAACCGGGTCGAAACTGTTGGAAGGGCGGTTTGCGAATCCGTTGGCGGCAGGCTTGTCGGCGGATGGCTCTCATTTGGCGAATTCGACATCGTCCTGATCATGGATGTTCCGGACAATGTCAGCATCGCCGCGATCGGCATGGCCGTCGGGGCCGGCGGCGCCATGAAATCCAGCAAAACAACGGTGTTAATGAGCGGGGATGACGGGGTGGCCGCGCTCCGCAAGGCATCTTCCGTCACCTACAAGCCGAAGAAATAGCATTTAAACTTCGAAACAAGCGGATACATGGCACTCTCCCCGGAGGCGAATGCCGCTTCCGGGGCGCACTCAATCGTCCTTTGAAAACAGGGCGTGCAAATATTCAACTTTCAGCCGAGATCAATCCGTTTTCGGCCTTTCCAGCGTTACGGCGTCGAACGATCTCGGCAAGAATCGAAATGGCGATCTCTCCCGGGTCCACCCCGCCAAGATCGAGCCCGGCAGGAGAAACCAGGCGGGCGAGACGATCGGGCGCAATTCCGCTATCCGCCAGTTTCTGCTTCAGAAATTCCGCTTTGCGCCTGCTGGCGACCATGGCCACATACTCTGCCGGAGATTCAATCGCGGAGCGCAGGGCCGCGAGATCGCCTTCGCCCTGGGTCGCGACGACGACGAAGTCGCTCGCCGATAGCCCGAGCCCCGATAGATCGGCATTTTCAATTGGCCGGAACGTTCCGCCATGCTCATCGAGATCGCCGCTGCCTGCGATGTCGTAACCGAGCAATGCGGCATGGCGCGCTACCGCCCGGGCGATCGGCGTTTTCCCGAAGATCACCACCATTGGCGGCCTGCGGTATGGTTCGAGCAGGATATCGACGGTGCCGCCCGACGGACAGCCGCTCTTGTAAAGCCTTACCCCGTCATCATCCTCCAGCGATACGACAGTCTCCGACGGCTTGACCCGGATGATGCCAGGCTCTCCCGATGCCAGGGCCTCCGCGGCCGCCTTGCGGGCAGCACCTTGCACGCATCCTCCACCAAGATGGCCGATGATCTCACCCGTATCCGTGATCGCCGCCTTGCAGCCGGCCTTGGCGGCCGTCACTCCGGCGGCGCGCAGGACGGTGGCGATGCAGAACGGCTTTCCCACTGAACGGAGGCGTTCGATCGTGTCGAAGATATCGAAATTCGTCATGTTGCCGACTTTCAAAGCTTTGCGAATTCATCCTCAAGGGCCGCCAGCGCCTCAAGGGTATTTGCAGGCAGATGCGCATCGAGATAGGGAAGTGCCGCGCTCATTCCGGCTGCGACCGGCGCGTAATTTCGCCAGCCCTTGAGCGGATTGAGCCAGACGATCCGCCCCGCCTTCCTGCGAATGCGCGCAAGGGCGGCCGCCAGTTGCCGAGGCTGGGAAGTGCAGTACCCATCGGAAAGAATGATCACGACCGTCCGCTTGTTAAGCGCCCTTGCGGCATAGGCGTCGGCAAAGGCGCCCAGCGAGCCGGCAATGTCCGTTCCCCCGCCGAAACCTTCCGCCATGAGGGAAAGGCGCGCTGCCGAACGCAGCGCATCCCGGTCACGCAGCGCCGGCGTTACCCTCATCAATCGCGTATGGAAAAGATAGGCTTCGGTTGCCCCGTCAGCGCCCACAAGCCCCTTCACGAACGACAGGAATACGCGCGCATAAACCGACATCGAGCCCGAAACATCGGCAAGCGCCACGATCCGCATCGGGCGGTCGGGCCGGCGCTTGAACGTGAGATCGACCGGGTCTCCGCCTCGCGCGAGGCTCTTGCGGATGATGCGCCGCAAGTCCGGAGCCTTGCCTCTGCGCGCGGCCTTGCGACGGCGGGAGCGCCTGTCTCGAATCGCGCGGGCAAGATCATGCGCGATGATCTCAGCCCGGCGGAGCGTGTCCTCATCAACCAGTTCGCGCAGATCGCGGCGGGTCAGCGCATCGGTGCGCGTGGCAAGAAGGCGGCCTTCCGTGCCTTCCGTCGCTTCGTCGCCCAATCCGGTCGAGCTGGCCTCGGGTTCGGCGGGCGTATTTCCATTCGCCTCTTCGCCGAAATGCGGCTGCCAGATCGTCGGGCGGCGCGACTGTGTCCGGATATGAGCCGATTGCCGTGCGTCCCGGCGCTGCCGGCCCGCATTGAACCAGTAGGCGTCGAACAGGTCGTCGAACTTGCGCCAATCCTCCGCACCGGCCGCAATCAGCGTCTTGAACGCCATTCGCGCCTGATCCGGATCAAGCACATCGATGCGCGTAAGTGCGGCAAGCGCATCCGCCGTTTCGCCCGGTCCCGCCTTCATGCCGTTCATGCGAAGGTGCGCAATGAAGCCGGAAACCCGCTCCGCGACACCGGCTGCGCGCTCGGGAAAGCGGGTAATCGCGCTCATGCCGCCTTGCCTATCAGTCGCTGGAGCACTTCGCCCGGCACGGCGTCCCGGTCCGCCGCCGTCTTGAGCAGGCAGACGATGCTTGCCTGTACCGCGGCCGGATCGTCATTGAGATCGTTTATGCCGAGCCCCGAGATCGCCGCCGCCCAGTCGAGCATTTCCGCGACACCCGGTTTCTTCTCCAATTCCTCACGCCTCAGCGCCTGAACGACACCGACGATCTGCGCGGCAAGGCGCGGTTCCAGTTCCGGCCCGCGCCGGGCCAGGATCGCCAGTTCCGTCTCCCGGTCGGGATAGGAGATATAGGCGTAGAGGCAGCGCCGGCGCAGCGCGTCGGAAAGGTCGCGCGCTCCATTCGCCGTCAGGATGACCATCGGGCGTGATTTGGCTTGAATCGTGCCGAGCTCCGGAACGGAAACCTGAAAATCGGACAGAATTTCGAGCAAATAGGCTTCGAATTCCTCATCCGCACGGTCGATCTCGTCGATCAGCAGAACGGGAGGCTCATCTTGTGAAATCGCCTCAAGGAGCGGGCGCCGAAGCAGGTATTTTTCCGAAAAAAGCCGTTCTTCGACGGCATCGGCCGCTTCATTCTCTCCGGCCGCGCGGATCGCCAGCAACTGGCGCTGGTAGTTCCATTCGTAGATCGCCGCCGAAGCATCGAGCCCTTCGTAGCATTGCAGCCTGATCATCCGCGCGCCGCGCACGTCCGCCAAAGCCTTGGCGATTTCCGTCTTGCCGACGCCTGCCGGCCCCTCCAGAAGAAGCGGCCGCCCAAGAGACAGCGCCAGATAGAGCGCCATGGCAAGGCTTTCATCCGCGACATAGCCTGCCTCGGCAAGTTGTGATTGCAGTTCCCTATGGTTCATTCCAGGCAACCTTTCAGGCGGCGCACGCCCGCAAAACGCGGGCGTGCAGCCGCTGGTTCTCAGCCGTGAAGGCCAAGGTCATGGGCGACCTTCCAGACCCGCCAATGGTCGTGCGGCATATTCGTCTGCGTCAGTCCGAACGGGCGGAAGGCGTCGTGCACGGCGTTGGAGAAACAGGGAACGCCGCCCACGTTCGGGCTTTCGCCGACGCCCTTCGCGCCAATCGGGTGATGCGGCGATGGCGTGGTGGTCCAGTCGGTCTGGTAGTTGGGCGTCTCGAAGGGCGACGGCCAGAAGAAGTCCATCAGCGTCGCCGTCTTGACGTTGCCTATCTCGTCGTAGGCCATTTCCTGGCCCATCGCGATGGCGAGGGCTTCGGTCAATCCGCCGTGGACCTGTCCTTCGATGATCATCGGGTTGATCCGCGTGCCGCAATCATCCAGCGCATAGAACTGGCGGATGTCGGTAACGCCGGTATCGACATCCACATCGACGACACAGACATAGGCTCCAAACGGGTAGGTCATGTTCGGCGGATCGTAATAGCTCACCGCTTCAAGGCCGGGTTCCACGCCCGGTATCGCCTGGTTGTAGGAAGCGAAGGCGATCTCCTTCATGGTCTTGAAGCGCTCCGGCGCGCCCTTGACCACGAAACGATCCACGTCGAACTCGACGTCGTCGTCGTGAACTTCAAGCAGGTAGGCGGCGATCATCTGCGCCTTGGCGCGGATCTTCCGCCCCGCCATTGCGGTTGCCGCACCGGCCACCGGCGTGGAGCGCGATCCGTAGGTGCCAAGACCATACGGAGCCGTATCCGTGTCGCCTTCCTCGACCGTGATGTCATCGGCCGGTATGCCGATCTCCGATGCAAGGATCTGAGCGAAGGTGGTCGCATGCCCCTGCCCCTGGCTGATCGTACCGAGCCGCGCGATTGCCGATCCCGTCGGGTGAATGCGAATCTCGCAACTGTCGAACATGCCTAGTCCCAGGATGTCGCAGTTCTTTACCGGGCCGGCACCGACGATCTCGGTAAAATGCGTCAGGCCGATCCCCATCAGCTTGCGGGTTTTGCCTGCCTTGAAATCCTCAAGGCGCTTTGCCTGTTCGGCCCGCAGGCCCTCGTAATCGACGGCCTTCATCGCCTTTTCCCAGGCGGCGTGATAGTTGCCGGAATCGTATTCCCAGCCGAGCGCCGACTGGTACGGGAACTGGTCGGCGCGGATGAAGTTGATCCGCCGCAGTTCGGCGGCATCCATGCCGAGCTTGATTGCAAGCACCTCGATCATCCGCTCGATGAAATAGGCCGCCTCCGTCACCCGGAACGAACAGCGGTAGGCAACCCCGCCCGGCGCCTTGTTGGTGTAGACGCCGTCGACGGAAAGATAGGCCGTCGGGATATCGTAGGATCCGGTGCAGATGTTCATGAAGCCGGCGGGAAACTTCGTCGGGTCCGCGCAGGCGTCGAATGCGCCGTGGTCGGCGGTCGTATGACACCAAAGCCCGGTGATCTTGCCGTCTTTGGTCGCGGCGATCTTGCCCTTCATCCAGTAATCGCGGGCAAAGGCCGTCGACGTCAGGTTCTCGATCCGGTCTTCCACCCATTTCACCGGCTTGCCGGTCACGATGGAGGCGACGACGGAACAGATATAACCCGGATAGACGCCGACCTTGTTGCCGAAGCCGCCGCCGATATCGGGCGAGATCACGCGAATATTGTGCTCGGCGATGCCTGAAATGAGCGAGGCGACGGTTCGCACCGCATGGGGTGCCTGGAAGGTGCCGTAAAGCGTGAGCTTGCCGTTCACCTTGTCCATGGAGGCAACGCAGCCGCATGTCTCGAGCGGGCAAGGATGCGTGCGATGATAGTAGACCATCTCCTCGGCCACGACATCGGCACCGGCAAGCACCGCCTCCGTCGCCGCCTTGTCGCCCTGCTCCCAGGTGAAGATGTGGTTGTTATGCTTGCGAGGGCCGTGAGCGCCCTCCAACTGGTCGCGAATGTCTTCCCGCAACACGGGCGCATCTGGTTCAAGCGCCTTGAAGGGGTCGACGATGACGGGTTGTTCTTCGTATTCGACCTCGACCAGTTCCACCGCATCCGCAGCGATATAGCGATCTTCGGCGATGACGAAGGCCACTTCCTGTCCCTGGAAAAGGACCTTGCCGTCGGCAAGCACCATCTGCTTGTCACCCGCAAGTGTCGGCATCCAATGCAGGCCGAGCGGTTCCAGATCGGCGGCGGTGAGCACGGCGACAACGCCTGGAAGCGCGGTTGCCGCCTCCGTATTTATCGAAAGCACTTTCGCATGCGCGTAAGGCGAGCGGACGAAATCGCCGAACAGCATGCCGTCCAGCTTGATATCGTCGACATAATTGCCCTTGCCCTGCGTGAAGCGGACGTCCTCGACGCGCTTTCGCGCGGTGCCGAGACCTTTGAGCGCGGTTGCGCGTTCTTCTCTGGTTTGCGCTGCCTCGGTCATTGCGCAGCCTCCCTTGCCGCGTTCAGTTCGGCCGCTGCGGCCAGGATCGCCTTGACGATATTCTGATAACCCGTGCATCGGCACAGGTTGCCCGACATGCCGAAGCGAACCTCCTCCTCGCTCGGGTTCGGGTTTTCCTGAAGCAGACGGTGCGCGCGGGTGATCATCCCCGGCGTGCAGAAACCGCACTGGAGGCCATGGTGCTCGCGAAACATCTCCTGGAGAACGCTCAAGGAGCCGTCGTCATTCACCAGTCCCTCGACCGTGGTGACATTCGCTCCGTTCGCCTGGGCGACGAACACCGTGCAAGCCTTCACCGACTTGCCGTCGAGGTCCACCGTACAGGCTCCGCAATGCGTGGTTTCGCAACCGATATGCGGCCCTGTGATATTCAGTTCCTCGCGCAGGAAATGGATCAGCAGCATGCGCGGCTCGGCCAGCGCTTCCACTTCCTTTCCATTCACCGTCATCTTGACATGCATCTTCGACATCTGCCCCTCCCGCTCAGTTGGCGCGGCCTTGCGCGCGCTCGATCGCGCGGCGGAGAATGACGCCCGCGAGGTGTTTCTTGAATTCCGCCGGTCCGCGATTGTCCGATGCAGGTGAAATAGCGGCCATCACCGCGTTGACCGCACCATCCACGTCACCTTTTGCCAGCGCGTCGTTGGCGCCGGCAGACCATATCGGCGTATCGCCAAGGTTCGTCATGGCTATGGAACCAATGCCCGGACCAACAATGACCGCGGCAGCGGCAGTGGCGTAATCTCCTATCTTGCGCTTCTGTTTTTCGTAAGCGTATCCGCTTCCAGCCTGAGGCTTGGCGATGACGATTCTGGTCAGAATCTCGTCGTCGGCAAGGGCGGTGAAAAACGCGCCTTCATAGAACTCGCGCGCCGCGATGCGCCTTGTACCCTTATCGCCGGCGACCTCATAGGATGCGTCAAGACATTGCATGAGCCCCGGCATGTCGTTGCCCGGGTCGCCATTGGCGACATTGCCGCCGATAGTGCCGACGTAACGAACTTGCGGATCGGCAATCTGCAGCGCGGCCTCGCGAATGATAGGCACTGCCGAGGCGAGCGCGTCATTTTGGATCAGTTCATGCTGGGTCACCATCGCGCCGATGGAAATTTCATCGCTCGTAATGGAAACGCCCTTGAGCTCGCCCACATCCTGAAGGTCGATCAGATGCTCGGGATTCGCCACTCGCAGCTTCATCATGGGGATCAGGCTGTGCCCTCCCGCCAGCACGCGCGCATCGTCGCCGAACCGGGTCAACAATCCGGCTGCCTCAGTTATGGTCGACGGTCGGTGATATTCGAAAACACCAGGAATCATGTCCCTGTTTCCTCCCTGCCGGCGCGCCATTGTCCGGCGCTTGCAATCGCTCTGCGTATCCCCCCGGATTTCACCGCATCGCAATTTGTATGATGTTGATCTTACTTGCGGTCCGCATGCAATACGCACTGCACCAATGCAACTACATCTTTTTCATCAAACATATCTTGGCGTTACGTAAATTCATATCTGAATATTATTATGATAGCGTCCAAATATATTAATGATTACAATATCATAATACTTATGCACGCGCCACCGTAGCACAAATAACCTTTTTCGCATTTGGCCGTCGAAATAGACGTAGAATTCCAAAAATCCGAAGAATGTCAGCGCCCATGGACTTGATAACCCATGAGGGAGTCGGGCGTGAATAGCGGCTTCTTCCTCAGGGATGTTATTCAGCTCGCCGGCGCTTCGGCCGTTTCACTCTCCCCGGGCTTCGCCTCCACCTGATCGGCGGGCGTATCCGCGCCCTTGTATTGCCCTTTTACGCGCTCACGGAGGATCTGCATGACGACGTAAAGTACCGGTATCAGGATCACACCGATCGTAGTGGCCATGAACATGCCCCCGAAAACGGCAAAGCCGATGGCTTTCTGGCTGGCCGCGCCAGCGCTCGACGCCGTCATAAGCGGAACGACGCCGAGCAGGAACGAAAGGGCCGTCATCATCACCGCCCGAAAGCGCAGATGCGCGGCCTCAGCCGCCGCCGCCACGATGGATTTTCCTTCGCTGCGCTGCTCCATGGCGAATTCGACGATCAGGATCGCATTCTTCGCGCCAAGACCGACAAGCATCACCATGCCGATCTGCGTATAGAGGTTGACGTCGCCGCCCGTGGCGAGCACGGCAAGGAACGCGCCGAAGAGCGCCACCGTGACGGACATCAGGATCGCCACCGGCATCGACCAGCTTTCATACTGAGCAACCAGGAAGAGATAGGCGAAGAGGATCGACAGCATCAGGACGAAGACGACGATGGCCCCGGCCCCCTTCTGCTGCAGCGCCGTGCCCGTCCATTCATATGCATAGCCCGGCGGAAGGGCCTCGGTCGCCGCGCTTTCCATGCTGTTGATCACGGTGCCGGTCGAAGCGCCGGGCTTGGGCTCCGCGTTCACGGATGCCGCGCGGAACATGTTGTAGCGGTTGATCATTTGCGGGCCCAGAACGTTCTCCACCGTAACGAGAGTGCGCAGCGGAACCATTTCGCCCGTGCCTGAGCGCACATAAAGCTGCGAGATGTCCTCCACGCGGTTTCTGAAAGCACCCTCCGCCTGGATCATGACCTTGTAGACACGCCCGAAGAGATTGAAATCGTTTACGTAATAGGAACCGAGATAGGCCTGCAACGTCAGAAACACGTCGGAAACATTTACTCCAAGGGTCTTCGCCTTCTCGCGGTCGAGGTCCACGAAGACCTGGGGGACGTTCGAGCGGAAGGTCGAGTAGGCCTGCCCGATCCCGGGAGACTGGTTGGCCGAATAAACCAGAGAACCCGCGGCGGACGCGAGATCCTGCGGTGTACCGCCGCCCGTTTGCTGCAGCTTCATCTCCACGCCGCCCGTCGTTCCAAGGCCGGGGATCGGCGGCGCATTGAACGCGATGATATTAGCGCTGGCGATGGTGGAGAATTCCTGCCAGAGCCGCGCCAGGATGGAATCCACCTTCAGCGAGGGTTCCTGCCGTGCGTCCCAGGGCGTCAGCGTCACGATAATCATCGCGCCGTTGGGCAAAAGGCCACTGTTCAGGATGCTGTAGCCGTTCACCGTCACGACATGGGCGATCCCTTCGACCTTCTCGAGCCGTGCCTCGATATCCTGCGTTACCGCTTCGGTGCGTCCTAAGGCGGAACCGTCGGGAAGCTGTACATCGACCATCAGGTAGCCTTGATCCTCTAGCGGCAGGAAACCCGACGGAAGGCGTCCGCTCAAAAGCACGATACCGCCGATGATGACCGCAACGGCGACAAGCCCGACGAATGACCGCTTGACGAGACGGCTGACAATGCCGGTGTAACCATTTCGGACACGGTCTATCCCCCGGTCGAAGACCGCGAAGATTCCTTTTGCCTGCGCGCGCTGTTTCAGCACGAGGCCGCAAAGCGCCGGCGAAAGCGTGAGCGCGTTGATCGAGGAAATAACCACGGAAACGGAGATGGTGACGGCGAATTGCGAATAGAGCCTTCCGGTAATGCCCGGCATGAAGATCGTCGGGACGAAGACGGCCAGAAGCACCAGCGTCGTCGCGACGACGGGACCGGTGATCTGGACCATGGCCTTCGCGGTCGCTTCCTTGGCGGCGAGCCCCTCCTCCGCCATGATGCGCTCCACGTTTTCCACGACGACGATGGCGTCATCCACGACGATGCCGATAGCAAGCACTAGCGCGAACAGGCTGATCGTGTTGAGCGACATTCCGAACGCCAGCAGCACGGCGAACGTACCGATCAGCGAAACCGGGATCGCCACGACGGGAATGATCGTTGCCCGCCAGTTTCCAAGGAAAATGAAGACGACGGAAACCACGAGCATGAATGTCAGCATCAGCGTGGAGATCACATCGTTGAGCGATTGTTCCACGAAATCCGTCGTGTTGAACGGCACGGAATACTCGATGTCGTCGGGGAAGGACTTCGACAGGTCCTCAAGGCGGCTCAGAACACCTTCCGCAACCGCAAGCGCATTGGCGCCAGGCGCCTGGTAGATCGCGAGAACCGTGGAAGACTGGCCGTCGTATTTGCCGCTCGCGGCGTAGATCTGGGAACCGAGATCGACCCTTGCGACATCGCCGATGCGCACGATCGCGCCATCGCTGCCGGTCCGCAGGACGATATTCTCGAATTCTTCCACCGAATCGAGGCGCCCTTTAGCCTTGATCGTGTATTGGAACTGCTGGCCTTCGGGAACCGGCGGCGCGCCGATCTCACCGGCCGCCACCTGGATGTTCTGGTCCTGAATGGCCGTTATGAAATCCGAAGGCGTCATGCCAAGGCTCGCCAAACGGTTCGGGTCGAGCCAGATGCGCATGCCATAGGCGAAATCCGTCAGCACCTCGGCCTTGCCGACGCCGGTTACACGGGCAAGCGAATCCTTCAGGTTGATCGAAGCGTAGTTCGATAGAAAAACTTCGTCGTATGTTCCATTCGGCGAATAAAGCGTGATGACGAGCAGCATGTTCGTGCTTGCTTTTTGCACGGTCACACCGTTCTTCGTCACTTCGCTCGGCAGTTGGCTTGTCGCCTGGCTCACCCTGTTCTGCACGTTGACGGTGGCGATATCGGGATCGGTGCCGACGTTGAAGGTCACATTGAGGGAATAGTTGCCTGAGTTGGTGCTGTTGGACGACATGTAGATCATGTTGTCCACGCCGTTGACTTGCGCTTCGATCGGGGCTGCGACCGTTTCTTCCAGAACTTCGGAGTTGGCGCCAGTGTAGGTCGCGCTGACGTTCACCACAGGCGGCGTGATTTCCGGAAACTGGGCGACGGGAAGCGCGATATAACCAAGAATGCCGGCAATGGTAATAACGAGCGAAATCACCAGCGCGAATTTCGGCCGGTAGATGAAGAATGAGGACAACATCGCGCCTTACCCCGCCGGCTGATCGCTCAATACAGCGTTTACCGGCACGCCGGGCCTCACCTTCTGCAGGCCTTGCACGATAACGCGGGTGCCTTCCTGCAGGCCGTCCTTCACCACAAAGTCGCCTTCGACCTGCTCGCCGAGGTCCACGTAACGCTGCTCGACCATTTCCTGGTCGTTGATCGCAAGCACGAAGGGGCCTTTCTGGTCGCGCTGGATCGCTGCTTGCGGAATGACGATGGCTTCCACCGTGGCCGGCGCTTCAATGGTGACCGTCACGAAGGTTCCGGGGACAAGAGTCTTGCTCTTGTTCTCGAATTCACCACGGATCGAGATCGTGCCCGTGTTGGGGTCGACGACATTGTCGATGAAGACGATACGTCCGCTTTCATCGAAGGTGTCGCCATTCGGCAGCAACAATTTCAGGTTCGGCAATTCGTCTTTTGCGTTGGGATCGTTTGGATCCGTGCCGGCATTCTTGAGGGCGTTCAGCAAATCCCGCTCGCTGACGGAAAAACCGACATAGACAGGCGCTTGGCTTATCAATCGGGTGACCGGTTCCGCGGTCGGCCCCACCACATCGCCGACGCTATAGACCACCTTGCCGATGCGCCCGTCGAAGGGCGCTTTTATGTCAGTGTAACCAAGGTTGAGCTCAGCCTGCGTTTGCGCTGCTTGCGCCGCTTCCACAGCAGCATCCGCCTGCTCCTTGGAAGCCAGTGTCGCCTCGTATTTGGCCTTCGAGACATGGCCCTTCTGGTAGAGGTCCTCATCCCTCTCCAGATCAGCAACCTTTAGCGCGGCATCCGCTTCAGCCTTGGCAACTTCCGCCTTGGCGGACAGGAGAGCGGCTTTATAAGGCGCCTTCTCGATCGTGAAGAGCAACTGGTCTTTCTTGACGACGGCGCCGTCCTTTACGTCCTTCGTCTCCAGAAACCCCGAAACCCGAGCCACCAGTTCTGCGTCATCGACAGCCTGTATCTGTCCGACGAACTGGGCGGAGCGGCGCACTTCCTGCTCCCGGGCCGCCGCGACCTGTACAGACGGGGCTTCCGGCGTGCTTTCCGCCTGCTGCTCGCCTTGGCACCCCGCCAGGATCGCAGCGGCAATCATCAACGGCAGGAAACGCAAGGCTCCGGAATTGAGAAATGAGTTTTCAGGCATCTCTTTTCGCGCCCTTCCCTTTCCGACGTGCGAAGCAGATAATTACGCGACGTCAGATTATTCGGGAAGCAGCGGAACACAAACCTAAAAATTCACTATTCGTCATGCCTTAGGCAAAACTGCGCAAGCAGCCTCATGGGCCTTGCGGACGGATCTCTGCCTCTGAGGGTTTTGTGTGTTCTTTGGCGGATCAGTCGAAAATCAGAGAGAGGCCGAAGCAACCTTCGGCAGGAATGACCAGGCCGCCCTGTGAGCGATAGTGATTGACGCCCGCACCCCGCAGGCATGCTTCCAGGGTGCCACGATCCGTCGCCTTCATTCGAATGGCAGCAATCGACGGGGATAAAACGGCACTGCTGGTGTTGGCATCACCATACAGAGCCCGGTAGCCGGCGGGCGTGAACAGGTCGACGTCTCCGCGCGGCGTGGCAATCTCGATGCCGAGGCTCGTCGTGCGGGTTTCGCGAACGCCGGTGAAAGCGGAATAGAAGATGTGGTGATCCGCCGGTTCGGCAACGGCAATGACCGCTGCGGATATTTCATTCACCGAATTCGGATGCTTTTGGAACCTTTCTTGCCAGAAATTCTCCGGAAATCGATGGTGGCACGTAAAGAAACCTATATCCGGCGCATGCTCGTCCCGCGTGAACGTGAGATCGAAAGCGACCTTGCGTTCGCTGCCATCCGGGCTTTTCGCGATACGTTCGAACGAAAACGGCTTGAACGTCGGAAGTCCCGCCTTTTCAAAGGCTTGCCTGTCATCATCCGGATCGCGGCTTTCCATCACAAGCATCGAGCCGCCCTCGCGCTGCTTCAGGAAATCGCGGTTGAACGCGCCGAAGGAAAACGCCCCATTACCCGCATCGGGAATGAGTGCTTCATCGCCGACCGACAAAAGCTCGATGAAGAATCCGTTCAGTTGGATCAGCCGGTTCACCGTTCCCCACGGATGGCGCGCCAGCGGTGTCAGTGTAAAGCCAATGCCTTCCAGAAACCGTGAGGCTGCATCGATATCACGCACCGCCCAGACGACATGATCCAGACCGCGGGCAAGGATTCCCATCGCTTATCCCCTCAAACCAATCGGCTTTGATCGACGGCAGCCGAAATGAAGGAGGCGAAAAGCGGGTGCGGCTCGAAAGGTCGCGATTTCAGTTCAGGATGATACTGCACGCCGATGAACCACGGATGATCGTCGATCTCTACCGTTTCCGGCAGTACGCCGTCAGGTGACGTACCGGCAAAGCGAAGTCCCGCCTTCTCCAGCCTCTCCCGGTAGCCGATATTCACCTCGTAACGGTGGCGGTGGCGTTCGGAAATCTCGGTGGAGCCATAGATGGATGCGATTTTCGACCCTTCCTCGAAACGTGCGGGATAGGCACCAAGACGCATGGTACCGCCGAGGTCGCCCTCAGCGTTGCGGATTTCAAGCTGGTTGCCCCGCGTCCATTCCGTCATGAGGCCAACAACGGGCTCGCCGGTCGGGCCGAACTCGGTCGAATTGGCATCATCGATGCCAGCTAGGTTGCGAGCCGCCTCGATCACGGCCATCTGCATGCCGAAGCAAATTCCGAAATAAGGAATCTTATGCGTACGCGCGAAGCCCGCCGCCGCGATCTTTCCCTCCGAGCCGCGCTCTCCGAAGCCGCCTGGAACCAGGATGCCGTTGACGTTCTCAAGCCAGGGCGAGGGATCTTCCTTCTCGAAGATTTCCGATTCGATCCACTCGAGATTGACGCGCACATGGTTGGCGATGCCGCCATGGACAAGCGCCTCGATCAACGACTTGTAGGCATCCTTCAGCACCGTGTACTTGCCGACGATGGCGATCGTCACATCGCCTTCCGGATTTTTGATGGTGCGGGAAATCTCGCTCCAGCGGTCGAGATTCGGCGCCGGTGCACCGGTCAAACCGAAGGCAGCCAGCACTTCATCGTCCAGCCCCTCTTCGTGATAGGCCATTGGCACATCGTAGATCGACGCGACATCATAGGCCGGAATGACCGCTCCTTCCCTGACATTACAGAAGAGCGAAAGCTTGCGCCGCTCGTTTTCCGGGATCTTGCGGTCGCAGCGCACCATCAGGATATCGGGCTGGATGCCGATGGAGCGAAGCTCCTTAACGGAATGCTGCGTCGGCTTGGTCTTCAGCTCTCCCGCACTCGGGATGAAGGGCATTAGCGTCAGATGAATAAAGACTGCGTGTCCACGCGGCAGTTCGTTACCAAGCTGTCGAATCGCCTCGAAGAACGGCAATCCCTCGATATCGCCGACCGTGCCGCCTATTTCAACGAGCACGAAATCGTAGTCTTCGTTGCCGTCCAGCACGAAGTTCTTGATCTCGTCGGTCACGTGGGGAATCACCTGCACGGTGCCGCCGAGATAGTCCCCGCGCCGCTCTTTGGCGATGATGTCCTGATAAATCCTGCCTGTCGTAATGTTGTCCATCCGGTTCGCCGGACGGCCGGTGAAACGTTCGTAATGGCCGAGGTCGAGGTCGGTTTCCGCCCCGTCGTCGGTTACGAAGCACTCACCATGCTGATACGGGCTCATGGTGCCCGGATCGACGTTCAGATAAGGGTCGAGCTTGCGCAGTCTGACCTTGTAGCCGCGTGCCTGGAGCAATGCGCCCAGTGCCGCAGAGGCCAAACCCTTTCCAAGAGAGGAAACCACGCCGCCGGTGATGAAGATGTATCGCGCCATGGACCATTACCATATCGCTTCGCGACGGAATTAACCGCCCGAAATTTACGTAACACACAGAAAAGCGCCCCGCGAAACGCGCGCAGGGCGCCCTGATCGAACTTAGAAGGATCCCCGCCGCCTACTGTGCGGCGGGCACCTGCGGACCGCTCGGCGCCGGAGCCTGCTGTGGCTGGCTCTGCCCCTTGAGCTGATCCAGAATCCCCTGGCCGCTGCCCGAAGTATCGCCTGCCGGAGCGGTTGCTCCATTCGGAGCGGCATCGAGGATCGACGAAGGACGATCGTCATTGCGCGCAAGAATAGCGAGCGCCAACGACGTGATGAAGAAGAGCAGTGCGAGCACCGCGGTCGCGCGGGTGAGCACGTTCGCGCTGCCGCGGCTCGACATGAGGCCGCCGCCACCGCCGCCGCCGATCCCCAGAGCGCCACCTTCGGAGCGCTGCAGCAGGACCACGAGAACGAGCGCGAGCACGACCATCAAATGTATGACGATGATTACGGTTTCCATCGCAGGCCATTCTTGTCCGTGGAATTGAGGCGCCTTCTACACGAATGCTCCGGGGCTTTCCACCCTTGCCACGAATAAATGATCACACGTCGGGCAATCTTCAACGGTAGGCGGCGACGATGCCCAGAAAATCCGCCGCCTTCAGGCTGGCTCCGCCCACAAGCGCACCGTTTACGTTTTCCACACCCATGAGCTCTTGGGCATTGGCGGGCTTGACCGAACCGCCGTAGAGAATGCGCATGGCCGCGCCCTCCTCGCTGAAGCGCTCGGAAAGTTTCTGCCTGATGAAGGCGTGAACCTCGGCCACATCGCCGGCGGTAGGTGTCAGGCCGGTCCCGATCGCCCAGACCGGCTCATAGGCGATTACCGTGTTTTCGGCTCTCGCCCCCTCAGGAACCGAGCCGGCAAGCTGCACCGCCACGACGTCGAGCGTTGCCCCGCTTTTACGCTCCGCTTCGGTCTCGCCGATGCAGATGATTGCGACAAGGCCCGCACGCCACGCGGCCTGCGCCTTTTTCATAACGATTTCATCGCTTTCGCCGTGGTCGGCGCGGCGCTCGGAATGGCCGACGATCACAGCACTTGCGCCGGCGTCGGCCAGCATTTCAGCTGAAATATCGCCGGTGTGAGCGCCCTTTTCCGCAAAGTGGCAATCCTGCCCTCCGATCGCGATGCTTGCGTTCGCGGCTTTCGCGGCGGCGGCGACAAGAGTGGCGGGCGGACAGATCATGATGTCCGCATTCAAGCCATCGCCGGACAGGCCGGCCTTTACCGCGTCCAGTTCGCCAAGGCTCCCGGCAAGCCCGTTCATCTTCCAGTTCCCCGCGACCAGCGGCCTGATGGTGCCCGACATGCGCCTTTATCCCGTTTCCCGATTGTCTTGCGGCAAAGTGCTATCAGAATCGCGAAACGGATCAAGCTTCAGCCGCTGGAAAACGCGTTACGGCAGCCAATGAGATTTCCCTTCCAGCGCGCCTTGCCCCGTCAAGGCCGCCTCACTATTATCCGCCCACTTTCCAGCCTGCCGACAACTTTGCCGGCGGGCCTGCCCAGACTGTCCAGGAACGGAATTCGGAAATGCTCGATACACTGCGCAACAGCGCGAAATCATGGCTTGCGAAGCTCTTGATCGGCCTGCTCGTCCTGAGTTTCGCCATATGGGGGATATCGGGCAACCTTTTGACCGTCGGAGGCGGCAACATCGCCACCGTCGGCGGCCAGAAAGTCACCGCGGTCGAATTCGAAAACGCCTACCGCCGCAGGCTCGATGCGCTTGGCCGGCAGCTCGGCCGCCCGGTCACTCCGGCGCAGGGAGCCGCGTTCGGCGTACCGGGCCAGGTCCTCGGGCAGCTCGTGGCGGAAGCCGCGCTCAACGAGGTCGCGCAAAACCTCAACCTCGGCATCTCGGACGAAGAACTTCTGAAGCTCATTCAAAAGGATCCCTCGTTCCAGAACGCCTCGGGCGGATTCGACCGCAACCGGCTGGCTCAGCTACTTGCGGCCAACCAGATAACGGAAGACGAGTTCGTCGAAAGCCGCCGGCTGCTGGCACGCAGGCAACAGCTTGCCGAAGGTCTCGCCGGCAGCGTCACCGCGCCCGAAGCTTTCGTTGAAGCGATTCACAGACACGCAACAGAAACGCGCGTGGTGCGTTACGTTGACCTTGGTCCGGACCTCGCCGGCGAAATTGCGGATCCGGACGAGGCAACGCTCGAAGCCTTCTATGAAGAAAACAAGGGTGAATTCCGCGCGCCGGAATACCGGACCGTGAGCATTCTTGAAGTGACGCCGGAGAAGATAGCCCGCCCGGAGGAAGTTTCGGCGGACGCGGTTCGCGACGCTTATGAGCGTTCGCAAAACCGCTTCGGCGAACCCGAGAAGCGGCGCATCCTCCAAATTACGTTCGATAGCGCGGAAGCGGCTGCGGAGGCGGCAGCGAAGCTCGCATCTGGAACGACCTTCGAAGACCTGCTCGAAGAGCGCTCGCTGACGGTGGAAGATGCCGACCTGGGTTTGATCGCCAAGGACGCCTTGTTCGATTCCGCCATCGCCGATGCCGCCTTTGCGCTGAAAGAAGATGAGACGTCAGGCGCAATCGACGGCCGCCTTTCAAATGTGATTGTGAAGGTGAGTGAAGTTCAGCCTGCCCGTATTCGCCCTCTCGAGGAAGTCGAGGACACGCTGCGTCAGGAACTTGCCGAAGCAACGGCGGAGCGCGAAGTGCTGGACCTGCACGATGAGGTTGAGGATGCCCGCGCCGGCGGCGCCACCCTTGCCGAGGTTGCCGGCCGCTTCAGCCTTGAGGTTGAGAAGCTCGCCCCCTTCGACAGCGCGGGCAAGGACAAGGACGGAAACGAGGTCAAGCTGCCGGAAGTGCGAGATTTCATCTCCGAAGTGTTCCAGAGCGATGTCGGGGTGGAAAACGATCCTCTCCAGGTCGGCCGGCGTGGCTTCCTCTGGTTCGAGGTCGATGAGGTGACGCCGGAGCGCGACCGCGAACTCGGCGAAGTGCGCGACCGGGTCGTCGAACGCTGGAAGAGCGACGAACGCGCGGAAAAGCTGGACGAAATCGCTAAAACCGCAAAAGATGAACTCGATGGCGGCAAGGCGCTGGAAGACGTCGCTACCGGTCTTGGTGTGGAGGTAAAGACTTCCGAACCGGTTACCCGAGGAAATCCTTCGGGCGATCTGACAGCGGAGGCAGTTACGGCCGCTTTTTCCGGACCAAAGGGCACGATCGCCAGCACCGAGGGCAAGGACGGGCATCGTCTGTTGCTTGTCGTAGACGAAATTTCAGCGCCCGCATTTTTCGCCGAAGCCGGTGACGTTGCTCAACTCGGCCAACGCCTGGCGCAGGGCCTGCAGGATTCCATCGTTGCGCAATACGTTGGCACAATGGAAAGCCGTATCGGGGTCAGTATCGACCAGGCGGCCCTGTCACGAATCCTCGGCCTGGGCAACACCGATGGCTGACGTTCGCCCGACCAGTAAAACAGGACGAACCGCTGGAACGGAAGGGGGGCGATCGTGACCAATCTCAAGGCGTTGATAGGACGCGTGGCGGGAGGCGCCGCGCTAACGCGCGAGGAAGCCGAAAGGGCTTTCGATATCATAATGTCGGGCGAGGCAACGCCAGCGCAAATCGGCGGCTTCCTGATGGCGCTGCGGGTACGCGGCGAAACCGTCGACGAGATTGCGGGCGCTGTCGCCACCATGCGCGCCAAGGCCTTGCCGGTGGAAGCCCCGGCAGGCGCTGTCGACGTTGTGGGGACCGGCGGCGACGCCTCTGGCACCTACAATATTTCCACCTGTTCGGCCTTTGTCGTGGCAGGTGCCGGCGTACCTGTCGCCAAGCACGGCAACCGTTCACTCTCCTCAAAATCGGGCGCGGCCGACGTTCTGATGGCGCTTGGCGTTGACGTGAACATTCCGCCGGAAACCATATCCGCCTGCATCCGTGAGGCGGGCCTCGGATTCATGTTCGCGCCGAACCATCATTCGGCAATGAAGCATGTCGGGCCGGCGCGCGCGGAACTTGGTACGCGAACGATCTTCAACCTCCTCGGACCGCTGACCAATCCGGCCGGCGTGAAACGGCAGATGGTCGGCGTCTTCGCTGAAGAGTGGGTCTTGCCGATTGCCGAAGTCTTGAGAAATCTGGGCACGGAAGCCGCGTGGGTGGTGCATGGTGCCGGCGGCCTTGACGAGATAAGCACCATTGGCCCGACGACGGTCGCCGCCCTCAAGGACGGCGAGATCACCCAATTCGCGATTTCGCCGGAGGAAGTCGGGCTTCCGGTTGTGGAACCTGCCGCACTCAAGGGCGGTGAAGGTCCGGAGAATGCGCGTGCCCTGCTCGATGTTCTTGACGGCAACCAGTCGCCCTATCGTGACGTCGTGCTGATGAATGCGGGCGCAACATTGGTCGTCGCCGGGAAGGCGGCGGATCTTGCCGAAGGTGTGGAGCTTTCCAGAAAATCGATTGACTCCGGCGCGGCGCGCCAAAGCCTGAAGCGTCTGGTCGCCATATCGAACGGTTGAGGCAGATGGCCGATATTCTGAAAAAAATCGAAGCCTACAAGCGCGAAGAGATTGCTTCCGCCAAGGCCGTATTTCCATTAGAAGAGATCCGCAATCGCGCGGAAGAGGCCGAGCCGACGCGCGGGTTCATTCGCGCTCTCGAAGCCAAACACGCTTCAGGTGAATACGCGCTGATTGCCGAAATCAAGAAGGCGAGCCCATCCAAAGGCCTGATTCGGGAGGATTTTGACCCGCCCGCGCTTGCCAGGGCCTATGAAGCAGGCGGTGCCGCCTGTCTCTCGATCCTGACGGACACGCCTTCGTTTCAGGGTAAGCCGGACTTTCTGACAAAAGCGCGAGCTTCCGTATCCCTTCCCGCCCTCAGGAAGGACTTCCTGTTCGATCCTTACCAGGTCTTCGAAGCGCGGGCCTGGGGTGCGGATTGCATCCTGATCATCATGGCGGCGGTTGACGATGCGGTCGCGGCCGAGCTTGAAGACGTGGCAACCGGCCTCGATATGGACGTTCTCGTAGAAGTCCACGACGAGGCCGAACTTGAGCGGGCCCTCAACCTAAAATCGCGCCTCATCGGCATCAACAACCGCAACCTGAAGACCTTCGAAACGAACCTGGAAACGAGCGAACGGCTGGCGCCGAAGGTGCCAAAAGAGCGGATTGTCGTGGGAGAATCGGGCCTCTTCACGCCGAGCGATCTTGCGCGAATGGCGGCTGTCGGTATCGAAACGTTCCTTATCGGCGAAAGCCTGATGCGGCAGGCAGACGTCGAGGCGGCAACGCGCACGCTTCTCGTCCGCACCTGTGAAACGGCGAATTGACCCGCAATGGCCGAGGAAAAACCGGAACTTACCCATATCGACAAGACCGGCGCCGCCAGCATGGTCGATGTGTCTGAAAAGGACACGACATCCCGAACGGCAGTCGCCCGCGGCGAAATCCGCATGAAGGCGCAAACGTTACGTATGATCCTTTCCGGCAACGCAAAGAAGGGCGATGTTCTGGGAGTTGCCCGCGTCGCCGGGATCATGGCGGCAAAGCGCACGCATGAGCTCATCCCGCTCTGCCATCCCCTGCCCTTGTCCAAAGTTTCGATAGAGATCGATCCTGACGACACGCTTCCGGGCCTCGTCGTCACTGCGACAACAAAGGTCTCCGGCCAAACCGGCGTGGAGATGGAGGCGTTGACCGCCTGTTCGCTCGCGTGTCTCACGATCTACGACATGGCGAAAGCGGTCGACCGTGGCATGACGATCGGCGAAATCCGGCTCGTGGAGAAAATGGGCGGCAAATCGGGACACTGGCGCCTTGCCGATGAACCCGATCAGGGAGTTGAGTGAGCCCATGGCGCTGATTTCCGTCGACGAGGCTCTTGCCCGGCTGCTCCGCGACGTAAAACCGCTGGAAACCGAGGCGATCCCACTTGCCAGGGCGAACGGGCGGGTATTGGCCGCACCACTTTTTGCCCGTCGCACACAACCTCCATTCGCCGCATCCGCGATGGATGGTTATGCAGTCCGCGCTGCGGATATCGCGCAGGTTCCGGCAACATTGGAAATCATCGGCGAGGCGCCTGCCGGGCACGGGTTTTCCGGCTCCGTCGGGCCGGGCGAAGCGGTGCGCATCTTTACCGGCGCACCGGTACCGGACGGTGCGGATGCCATCCTCATCCAGGAAGACACCGAACGGAACGGAAACCGGGTGACTGCACTGGAATCCGTTCCGCAGGGAAATTTCGTGCGCAAGGCCGGTCTCGATTTCACCGAAGGCCAGGAACTCATTGCGGCAGGGCGCCGTCTGAATTTCCGCGATATCGCACTGGCGGCGGCGATGAACCATGCAAAGGTTCACGCGGTGCGCAGGCCTCGTGTTGCCATCCTCGCCACCGGTGACGAGCTTGTTCTTCCGGGCCAGGAACCGGGTCCCGATCAGATTATCGCATCGAACAGTTTCGGCGTAGCCGCCTTCGTGGAGGACTGCGGCGGAAACCCGATCGACCTCGGGATTGCCGCCGATACGGAAGAAGCCCTCGCAATCAAGATTGGCAAAGCCGTCGAGGAAAAGGCCGACGTGCTCGTAACGCTTGGCGGCGCATCGGTCGGCGATCACGATCTTGTACAGGATGTCCTGGGCTCGCAAGGTATGGAGCTTGCTTTCTGGCGCATTGCCATGCGTCCCGGCAAGCCGCTTATGGCCGGCCATATCGGTCCTGTGCGTGTGCTTGGATTGCCCGGCAACCCGGTGTCGAGCCTTGTCTGCTCGCTTCTTTTCCTGAAACCCTTGCTTCTGACGCTTCAGGGCGCGCAGATACCGCCAAGGACAATGGAAACAGCCCGGCTTGGAGCAAGCATTGCCGAAAACGACCGGCGTGAGGACTATATCCGAGCACGCCTCTCCTTCGACGAACAAGGCAATGCCGTCGTCACGGCCTTCGAGCGGCAGGATTCTTCCATGCTCGCCACGATGACGGCAGCCGACGCCCTGATCGTACGCTCCCCCCACGCCCCTGCCGCCAGCGCAGGCGAAATCGTGCCGATCCTGCGCCTCGACATTCGGTAACCGGTCCTTAACGGTTGCAGAACACAGTAGGAACAGCTAGGGTACGTTCATGATTTGTTTCAACTGAGTCTCATGCTGCAAAGGGCATGGGGCCGCCCCGGGGCTGGTGGATCGCACTCGCAATCACAAGGCTTTCCGGCAATTGAAGCGTGGGGACGGCGCATATGCTGACGCGCAAGCAGCACGAACTATTGATGTTTATCCATGAGCGATTGAAGGAGACAGGCGTTCCTCCTTCGTTCGATGAGATGAAGGAAGCCCTGGATCTTCGGTCGAAGTCGGGTATTCACAGGCTCATCACGGCTCTTGAGGAACGTGGCTTCATCCGCCGGCTGCCGAACCGCGCGCGTGCATTGGAGGTTCTGAAACTTCCGGAGTCCTATCAGCCCGGCCTGGCAGCCCAGCGTGGAGGTGGGTTTTCCCCCGCAGTTATCGAAGGTTCGCTCGGTAAGCCCAGGGAGCGTGAGTTCATCGAGGATGTAGACGCGTCGGGAAGCGATGTCGTTTCGATACCGGTTATGGGCCGGATCGCCGCGGGTGTACCGATAGAAGCCATCCAAAACCACAGCCACTCGGTGCCGATCCCGGCAGATCTTGTTGGAGGTGGCGAGCATTTTGCCCTGGAAGTGCGCGGCGATTCGATGATCGAAGCCGGCATCCTCGATGGCGACACGGTGGTCATCCGCAAATGTGATAGCGCAGACAGTGGCGATATCGTCGTGGCCCTGGTCGATGACGAGGAGGCGACGCTCAAGCGCTTGCGCAAGAAGGGCGCCTCAATTGCGCTTGAAGCCGCCAACCCTGCCTATGAAACGCGCATTTTCGGCCCCGGCCGCGTTCGAATACAAGGACGGCTTGTCTCGCTCTTCCGTCGTTATTGAGGCGGCCGAGACCAGCGTCGGCCGCTTCTCCTGGCGACATCGACCGACTTCACGACGGTGGCTCCATTGGCGCGTGTCAACCAAATCGTTTGCGCCCCCTCGTGTTTCAAAGTTTCCCTGTCCAGGACCATCGGCGCCTGACAGTCGATGGGAGCTGAAATGCGGGCGACAACGATATCCGCACGCCTGCAGTCTTCGGTAAATGCCCTGGCGCCTTCGACCAGCGACAGGATGAGTGGAGCAGGCCCCGCAGCCGAGGCGGATATGGTTTCACCATTGTCTGGCGGATAGGCCCTGATGATACAGGCATCCTCATCGCACGCCTGAAACGACTGCCCGATCAGGCGGCTCTTCCGATCATCCGTGGCGACACCTTCCATACGCAGCCAGGTATCGGTTTCGAAACTGCTGCGGCTGCCGACTACCCTCATAATCCCGGTGGTATCGCGATAGGCGACTTTATTGCCGCGCTCGGAGATATAGATATCGGCGGGCCGGAAAGTCGCAAACGCCATCACCGCGCATACAAGCGGTATCACCGACAATCGCCGATATCTCCGCGGAAAGAAGCAAAGCATCAAACCGGAGGCTATCGTCAGCAAAACGCCCGGAAGCGACTGCGCTCCGACGATGCCTTCGTTGGGCGTGTTTTCCGCACCGAGTTCAGCCACGACATAAAGCGCCTCAAGGCCGTAACCCATGACGGGTAAGGTGAGGCCATCCAGGCCGAACGGCATGAGTGCAAGCGATAGAACGCCCAAGGGCATTACCACCAGCGATGCTATCGGCATGGCTGCGATGTTTACCAGGAGGCCGAGGGGGGCAACGCGGTGAAAATGATAAGCACCGATAACTCCGGTTGCGGCACCCGCGACCAATGACGTCAACGCAAGTGCCGCGATGGAGAAAAATAACGTTTTCAAGGCCCCCGCAAATATGCCGGCCTCTGGACGGTGACCATTGCGCCCTCTGATTTTGCCGAGACGCGTAACCTCTCCATAGGCTGCGATAAGAACGATGACGGCTGCGAACGACATTTGAAAACCCGGCGCAAGCAACGCTTCGGGCGAAAGTGTGAGGATGAGGATAGCCGCCAGGGCTACGCTGCGATAAGTGATCGCATTACGGCCAAGCAGCCGGCCGACGAGAACGAGCGCGATCATGACAAATGCGCGCTGAGTCGCGATGGAAGCGCCCGAAAGGACGAGATAGAATGCCGCAGCAACAAGTGCGGCACCCGCGCCCCATGCATCGATCGGAAACCGGAGCGCCAGACGCGGAAACAAGGCGAGTATTGCGCGCACGGCGAAAAAGACCGAGCCGGCAAACAGCGCCATGTGAAGTCCGGAGATCGCGAGAATGTGGGCTAATCCAGCGGTACGCAGCGTTTCTTCCGTACCTTCGTCGATCGACGCCCGGTCCCCGACCAGAAGGGCGACCGCGAGTGCTCCGGCGCGTCCGTCTCCGAGGACGGATTCTATCCGTTTTGCAAAGCCTTTTCTGATCGAATCGACCTTTCGCTTGAGACGCAAGTCCCATGGCGCAGCGAGGGATGCGGCTTCGGGTTTGCCGAAGACATATCCCGTTGCGCCGACGCTTTCGAAAAACATCCGAAACGCGTAGTCGTAGCCTCCGGGAACCACCGCGCCCGGCAGTGGAAGCAGACGAGAACGCACAGCGATCGCATCGCCGGCCGAAAAGCTTGGCACCTGCCCCCGCACGGAAACGCGAACTTTTTCGGGCCAGTCTTCTTCCTCCAACCCGGCAAGTTTGACGACACGGATCTGCAGACGCGTGGAAGATCTTCGTGCCTCCGCGCTCTCCACAAAGCCCGTCAAATCGACCGATCGTGAGCGTTCGAGGATCGGCGCTTCGGCCGCGAGCGTCCGCAGGAGTGCGATGGAAAGCCCGAGGACCAACGCCAGCACGAGGCCGGAAACACGCGAGTAATCCGTATGCGAATAAGAAATGAGGTGCCCCGCACCGGACCCGAGTGCCAACGCGGCTATGGCAAAGGGCGATGGTTCTGCGGGCAGCTCAAAATAGAGTAATATGCCGAGTGCGTAGCAAAGGGCCGCCCACACGAGGCTTTGACCCCGATCGAAATCCGTCGCGAATGCTTGCGGCAGGCCTGCGATGTAGTTCCGCACTCTTTCGGAGTGCGAACCGCCCTTGCTCTCTCTTGGGTTGCCGGAATCGCGGCCGTACTTCTCCCCACGATCCGTCGGCTCGCCTGCGAAACGCCCGGATCGTTCGGCATGGAGAGAAGCTGTTGATCTTCCCGGCGGTATTGCGCCTTCCTTCCGTTGCCATCTCTTGGGCGGATAATCGGCTTATGCTACATGAGCCGCCAACGGACGAACATCCCCACTGAACGATGAGAAAGACCGCTTCTCCATGACCGAGACTGTGATCACGCGTTTCGCCCCCTCGCCTACGGGTTTTCTGCATATTGGCGGCGCCCGCACGGCGCTCTTCAACTGGCTTTATTCACGCGGCCGAAGCGGCAAGATGCTGCTACGCATCGAGGACACGGACCGGGAACGCTCCACGCAGGAGGCCATCGACGCAATCCTCGATAGCCTGCAGTGGCTCGGGCTTGATTGGGACGGTGAACCCCTGTCCCAATTCGCCCGTGCAAACCGTCATCGCGAGGTCGCGCAGCAGATGGTCGATGCGGGAAAGGCCTATTACTGCTACGCCTCACAGGAAGAACTGGCGGAAATGCGCGAAAAGGCCAAAGCGGAAGGCAGGCCCCCACGCTACGATGGGCGTTGGCGCGATCGTGATCCTTCGGAAGCGCCAGCAGGCGTAAAGCCTGTCGTTCGCATTAAGGCTCCGCTAGACGGCGAAACCGTCGTCGACGACAAGGTGCAAGGTCTGATCCGGTTTCCGAACAAGGATCTTGACGATTTGATCCTGCTCCGGTCCGACGGGACGCCGACCTATATGCTCGCCGTCGTCGTCGACGATCACGACATGGGCGTCACGCACATAATCCGTGGGGATGACCATCTGACGAATGCCGCCCGGCAGACGCTGATATTCCAGGCGATGGGATGGGATGTGCCGGTGATGGCTCACATTCCGCTCATATACGGTCCGGACGGAGCGAAACTTTCGAAGCGGCATGGTGCAGTCGGTGCCGAAACCTATCGCGCCATGGGGTATTTGCCCGCGGCGATGAGAAACTATCTCGCACGCCTGGGCTGGAGCCATGGCGATGACGAGATATTTTCGACAGAACAACTCATCGAGTGGTTCGACATCGATGCGATCGGCCAGTCACCTTCGCGCTTCGATTTCCAGAAGCTTGAGAACCTGAACGGCCACTACATGCGCTCCACCCCCGATACGGAGCTGCTTGAGGCTTTCAGGTCGTTCCTGCCTCATATCGAGGCTGGAAACACGGTCATGCGCTGGCTGGAAGACACCGGCAATGAAGCCAGCTTTCTCGCGGCATTGCCCGGCCTGAAAGAGCGTGCCAAGACGCTTGTGGAACTTCTTGAAAGCGCGCGCTATCTGTGGGTCCAGCGGCCGCTTGATCTGGACGAGAAAGCGTCGAAGATCCTGAACGAGGATGCGCAGGGGGTGCTGGCTCGCCTTTTGCCCGCGTTCGAGAATTTGGATGTCTGGAGCGCTGAAGCCACGGAAGCGGCCGTAAGAGCCTTCGCGGAGGCGGAAAATTTGAAGCTCGGAAAGGTTGCCCAGCCTCTTCGCGCCGCATTGACGGGAAGGTCGACTTCGCCGGGCATCTTCGATGTGCTGGATGTTCTGGGCCGCGATGAATCCCTGGCCCGCATTCGTGACCAGGCCAGGTGAAACGTCACGACTGTTCTGCATGCAACTATTTTAGGCAGACCTTGGAATTCCGCGCATTATGTGACCAAAGCGCTATCTGGCCAAGCTTGCGGGAGGGCTGTAAATGGGCTACGCAGTCCGCGATCAGTCCTCCCGCCGCCGCCGGGGGCCGGATTGGGCATGACCAGGCCGAAGCGCCGGTCACCCGGGCTTCACGGCGGATAGGCCGAACTCCAAAAGGGGGTATCCTGAATGAGCGACACCAATGCGAAGCTGACGATCGGCGACGAATCCTGGGACCTGGCCCTGCAGGAAGGATCCGTCGGACCGAGCGTTCTCGACATCGCTGCTCTTTACAAGAATACGGGTCATTTCACCTATGATCCGGGCTTCACGTCGACCGCGTCATGCGAATCCAAGATCACCTATATCGACGGTGAGCAAGGCACCCTTCTCTATCGTGGGTATCCGATCGAGCAACTGGCCGATCATGGCGACTTTCTGGAGACTTGCTACCTGCTCCTTTACGGCGAACTGCCGACGAAGGCACAGAAGGACGACTTCGTACATCGGGTGACCTACCACACGATGATCCACGAGCAGATGAGCCGCTTCTTCACCGGGTTCCGCCGCGATGCGCACCCGATGGCGATCATGGTCGGTACCGTGGGCGCGCTGTCCGCCTTCTATCACGATTCCACGGACATCTCCGATCCGCATCAGCGCATGGTCGCAAGTCTCAGGATGATCGCGAAGATGCCGACGCTCGCCGCCATGGCGTACAAATATCACGTCGGACAACCCTTCGTTTATCCGCGCAACGATCTCGACTATTCGTCGAACTTCCTGCACATGTGCTTCGCCGTTCCTTGCGAGGACTACAAGGTGAACCCGGTGCTGGCGCGCGCAATGGACCGGATCTTCATCCTCCATGCGGACCACGAGCAGAACGCTTCGACCTCGACTGTACGCCTTGCCGGTTCCTCGGGCGCAAACCCCTTCGCCTGCATCGCGGCCGGCATTGCCTGCCTCTGGGGCCCCGCCCATGGCGGCGCGAACGAGGCTGCTCTCAACATGCTGGCGGAGATCGGCTCCGTAGACAACATTCCGGAATATGTCCGCCGCGCCAAGGACAAGGACGATCCGTTCCGCCTGATGGGCTTCGGACACCGCGTCTACAAGAACTACGACCCGCGCGCGCGCATCATGCAGAAGACCACGCATGAAGTGCTGGCGGAGCTTGGCATGCGCGACGATCCACTGCTCGAAGTTGCCATCGAGCTCGAAAGGATCGCGCTCAACGACGAATATTTCGTCGAGAAGAAGCTCTACCCGAATATCGATTTCTATTCGGGGATCACGCTTCGTGCGCTCGGCTTCCCGACCACGATGTTCACCGTGCTGTTCGCGCTGGCGCGTACCGTCGGCTGGATCGCGCAGTGGAAGGAAATGGTGGAGGATCCCTCACAGAAGATCGGCCGCCCGCGCCAGCTTTACACGGGCTATCCCTCGCGCGACTATATGCCGATCAGCCAGCGGCGTTGATGGATTGCAAAACGCAATGTTTACCGGAAGGGGCGTCTCAGGCGCCCCTTTTTTACAGCCGCCGTGTCCGTTCAGGAGATCGGCGGCTTATCGTCTGGATCGCGCCAGTTCGGTCACGATCCTCGCCGCTTCGCCCGACTGGCTGAGATTGTCGGGCAGGCGCATCCTGTCTTCCAGAGTCGCGAACTCCCTGAGCTGCCGGGTGCGGGCCTCGCCTTCGTGCAAAAGATCCAGAACCACCTTCGCAAGAGACTCCGCTGACGCCTCGTCATCAAGGAATTCGGGAACGACGTTCTTACCGAGAATGATGTTCGGCAATACCATGGAATCAACGCCGGCAAACTTGATAATCCGATTCAAGTCCTTGATGCGCCGGTAGAACCAGTCGAGCTTGTAGGCGACAGCCATCGGTATGGCGGAAATCGCAAGTTCGAGCGAAACCGTGCCGGACGCCGCAAGGGCTGCGTGTGCGCGGCGGAATGCACGAAATTTCGCATCCTCTCCGACCACGATATCGACTGCGACAGGCCAGTTCGCGGTGTTCTTACGGATCTCACCTTCCAGATGCGGCACCGCCGGCAAGGTCACCTGAACTTCCGGTCGTTCGCGGTGGACGATCTCAAGCGCTTTTCCGAAAGGCTCAAGCAATCGGCTGACCTCGCTACGCCGGCTTCCAGGAAGGATCAGCAACGTCGGACGTTCCGTTTCGGCCAGTGCGGGGCGCTCTCCCGGGGCCGGCCGCAGGTCTTGAAGCCTCTCGACAAGCGGATGACCGACATAGGTGGTAGGCGGCCCGCCGAGCCGTTTGTGGACGTCCGGCTCGAACGGAAGGATCGCCAGAAGATGGTCCACGTAGCGCGCCATTTTCCGTGCCCTGCCGGGCCGCCACGCCCATACGGACGGCGATACGTAGTCGACGATGGGAATTCCCGGTGCCCGCTTTCGCACGCGCTTGGCGACATTATGCGTGAAATCGGGGCTGTCGATGATGACAAGCACATCCGGCTTCGCGGCAACCGCCGCATCCACCGTCTCATGCACACGGCGGATGATCGTCGGCAGGGTCTGCAAAACCGCCGTCAGTCCCATCACCGCGATGTCCGAGAGCGAGAAGATGGATTGAAGTCCCTCTCGCGCCATCCGTTCGCCGCCGACACCCTGGAAGGAGACGTTTTCTCGGTGAATGCCCTTCAAAGCATGCATCAGCCGTGCGCCGAGCTGGTCGCCGGACTCCTCCCCTACGACAATGAACACCTTGAAGGGCGGCGGAGCGGTTTCATCCGCCATGGGCCGTGGCCTTGTCTGCCCCAACGGCATCGAAGCCAAAGATGAAGATCCGTTTGCTTTCCGCAAGGGACAGGGTCCGCTCCTTCTCCGCGATCAGCACGCGCCCGGCTTCGATTGCAATACCGGCCAATCCTGCTTCGGCAGCCGCTTCGACAGTCTGGGGCCCGATCGCCGGCAGATCTACGCGAAGGTCCTGGCCTGGCTTCGGGCGCTTGACGAGAACGCCGGATGGCGGCTTGTCCCTTATGCGCCTTATGCGGCGCAGCTCCGCGCAGCGCGAAATCATCGCATCCGTGCCTTCCGCCCCTTCGATCGCAACGATTCGGCCGCCAACGGCGATGGCTGCCTGCCCGACATCGAGATGTCCGATCGCCGATACGGCCTCGTAGGCAAGCGACAGATCCGCATTGTTCTCTGCGAGCGGTTCCGGGCCGCAGATAAGACCGGATGCCGCGAGCAACTGCGGCGCAACTTCATGCGCCCCCACCACGGAGAAGCCTTCTTCTTCGAAAAGCCCTATGACCTTGACGAGAAGGCTGTCATCCCCCCCCTTCAAAGCGCTCAGGATGCGCGGAAGACGGCGTATCGTCCCAAGGTCGCCGGCGACGGCGCGAAAGTCAGGCCGCTTGGTTACGCTTCCGATAAGAACGACATCACGGCACCGCGCGCGTTTCAAGGTATCGAACAGCTTGCCGATCTGCCCCCAGCCAAGTTCCACCGGCTGATATTGCTCAAGCGCCGGATCGGCTTCGCCCTTGATGCCGACAACCTTCACTTCGCGCCCCGTACGACATGCCGCTTCCACGACTGCCGGCGGAATCGTCCCCCCGCCGCAAATGATCGCAACGGGAGAATCGGTCGATGCCGCGCCTTTGCCCATTCGCCGCCCCGTCAGTCCTGCCCGGTTCTCGGTGTGCAGAACTTTCGGTCTTCTTCGCTCAGGATGAATTCGACGAGTTGCATTACCAGCGGCTGCTCAGGAAATTCCCGCCGCACACCCTCGGCGCGTGACTTCAATGTTCCTTCAGCGGATTCAAACAGCACCTTGTAGGCGTTGCGTAACGCGTGAATCTGGTCGCGCGGATACCCACGCCGTTTGAGGCCTACGAGATTCAACCCCTGCAGACGCGCCCGGTTCCCGGTCACCATGCCGAAAGGTATGAGGTCGTTCTCAAGTCCCGCCAGGCCGCCGATGAAAGCATGGGCGCCGATCCTCGTGAACTGGATAACCGCAGCGCCGCCACCGAAAATCACGTTGTCCTGCACCGTGACATGGCCAGCGATCATGACGTTGTTCGACAGGATGATGTTGTCGCCGAGAATGCTGTCATGGCCGACATGCGAATTGGCGAGAAAAGCGCAGTTGTCGCCGATCACGGTCTTTCCGCCACCGCCTTCCGTACCGGAATTCAGCGTGACGCCTTCGCGAACAAGGCAGTTCGCGCCAACTTCCAGCGTCGCCTTCTCACCGCGATACTTCAGGTCCTGCGCCTGATGGCCGACGGACGCAAAGGGAAAGATCGTCGTATTTGCGCCGATTGTCGTGTGGCCTGCAACGACCACGTGAGACTTCAGATCCACGCCGTCGCCAAGCCGCACATTCCCTCCGACATGGCAGAACGGGCCGACCACGACATCGGCGCCGAGTACGGCGCCGTCCTCAACCACCGCGCTTGGATGTATCTTCGTCATTCGTTCCGGTTCAATCGTCAACAAGCATCGCGCTGATTTCAGCTTCCGCCACTTTCACGCCCTCCACGAGCGCTACAGCGTCGTACTTCCAGATATTGGCGCGATTGCGGATCTTGGTTACGTGGTATTCGACCCGATCACCAGGCATGACAGGCTTGCGGAATTTCGCCCGGTCGATCGTCATGAAGTAGACGAGCTTAGGCGGGTTGTCCTTGCCTCTCGCCGCCACGCACATGGCCCCGGCCGTCTGGGCCATACCCTCGATCATGAGCACGCCCGGCATGACCGGCTGGTTCGGGAAGTGTCCCATGAACTGAGGTTCGTTCGCCGTCACGTTCTTGATGCCGACCCCGGATGCATCTCCATTCATGTTGATGATCCGGTCGACCATCAGGAACGGATAGCGGTGTGGCAAAAGCTCCAGAAGGCGCATGATGTCTGCGCTCTCCAGTGTCGTGTCTCTTACTTCGCTCATTCGTCTGTCCTTCAAGACCGCTTCCCGCGCGATCCTGCCCCCAACTCACGCCTTTAAGTATATTCCGTTCGGCTTTGAATCAGTCCGAACGACAAGAATATGCTCAAGACATTGATCCCAAGCCGTTTTCCTATCAATCGGGCGTTTCAGCCCGATTGGAAGGCGCTTTAGGTACGGAAGTGCCCCTTTCCGCAAGTTTCCGCAACGCCGTGATTTCGCGGAACCAAAGCTTTACCGGTTTAGCGGGTACACCGCCATAGCGCGCACCTCTCGGTACGTCACTTTCCACCACGCTCACCGCTGCGATCTGCGCTCCCATGCCAATCGTGACGTGCCCCCGCACGCCTGTCTGGCCGCCGATCGCAACATAGTCCTCAAGGGTGCAGCTTCCCGACAGGCCAACCTGGGCAACGATCACGCAGTGACGCCCGATAACGACGTTGTGGCCCACCTGAACCTGATTGTCGATCTTCGTTCCCTCTCCAATGATCGTATCGCGGTTGGCGCCACGGTCCACGGTTGAGTTCGCGCCGATTTCCACATTGTCTTGTATGATCACGCGCCCGATCTGCGGCACCTTCAGATGGCCTTGCGCTCCCATTGCGAAACCGAAGCCGTCCTGACCGACCTTGACCCCCGGATGCAGGATAACGTTATTGCCGATCAGCGCATATTGAACGGTGACATTCGCCCCGATATCGCAAGATCGCCCGATACGCACTCCCGCCGCAATTACCGCATTCGCGCCAATGCGGCTGCCGGAGCCGATTTCCGCTCCCGGGCCGATCACGGCACCAGCCTCGACAACGACGCCATCCTCAAGATGCGCCGCGCCATCCACGTGAGCGGCGGCGGAAACCGCGGTCTCGCCGGTCGCGCCCGGCGGGCGCAGGCCTTGCGGATAGAGCCTGCCGAGGATGATGCCCCAGCTCCTGTAGGGATCGGCAACGACGATCGGCACGATGGATGCGGGAACCTTGCCGACGTGCTTCTTCGCGATCAGGCAGGCCGTCGCCTTCGTCGTCTCGAGATGCGGGACATATTTCGGATTGTCGAGAAAGACGAGTTGTCCCTCCCTCGCATCGTCAAGAGGGCCGACACCATCGATGATCTTTTCGCCGCCGCCAGCCGGCAGTTCCCCATTGGCCAACGCCGCAACATCGGCAACACTCAGAGGCGCAAAAACTTGGAAGAAGACGGGATCGCTCATCTCAAACTTTCGAATGTTTGACGGACAGGCCGAGACGCGCCCCTTTTAACGAATGATCCGGCGAAGTGAAATCACTTCGCCGGATCATTGGTCATAAAAATTGTATCAGATGCGGCCGGGCGTAATCCGGCCGGATCAGAAGCGCGTGCCGCCGCTCAGGCGGAAGATCTCGGTCTTGTCCTCGTCTTCCTTGAGCACGGCCCAGGCAAAGTCCATGCGCAGCGGGCCGAAAGGCGAAATCCACTGGATACCCGCACCGATCGATGCGCGCGGTGCGAAGCCGTTGGATTGAACAGTATCACCGCTATAAGCTGTATCGCTAGGCACATTTGGTACGGACGCGACAAAACCGCAAGAAGCCGGAGTCGTGACGCAGTCGTTGATCGAAGGATCGACATCCCACAGCGCGCCGGCATCCGCGAATACGGCGCCCGAAAGCCCGAGTTCCTTCGGAATCCAGGGGAACGGGAAGCGGCCTTCCGCATTCACATGCGCATACCAGCGCCCGCCGAGCGCATCTCCGGTCAATGCGTCTCGCGGGCCAATGCCGCGCGTCTGGAAGCCACGCAGCCAGTCCTGACTGTGCTGGAACTGCTCCTGAACGCGCAGATCGTTGCCGATGCTGGTGATATAACCACCGCCGGCACGCAACTGCCCGATCAGGCCCCAATCCGAGTAGATTTCCTCATAGGCGCGTACTTCGGCAGTCGTGCGGATGTATTGCGCATCGCCACCGGCCCCTGCGATCTGCTGGTCGAACTTGGCGTAGATGCCCTCGTTCGGATTGAAGTTCTGGTCGAGCGTGTTGTAGACGATCGAATAACCCGGCGCCGACGTCAGAACCGTTCCCAAGCCATCGCGAATGGCCGCGGAAACGTTGATATTGTTGATCGTGGTGTTGTCCAGCTCCACATCACGATTGAAAATCGCGTAGTAGAGGTTCAGCCGCAGTTCATCCTCGCGAAGCGGCAGGCCGAAGGCAACGCTACCGCCCGTCGTCGTCTCGTCGTACTGGCGGAAATCATTGGCATCATAGGACCGCTGATACGCTTCCAGCGACATGGAGATGCGGCGGCCGAGGAAGAACGGCTCGGTAAAGGCGAACTCGTAAGTCTGCTGGGATTCGCCGAGGCCGAATTTCGCGCGGACGAACTGTCCACGGCCGAGGAAGTTCTTCTCCTGGATGGTGATATCACCCAGAACGCCGTCCGAGGTGGAGTAACCGATGCCGAAGGAGACCTCACCCGTCGGCTGCTCGACCACATCGACATTGATGATAACGCGGTCAGGCGCGCTGCCGCGTGACGTCGTCACCCGCACTTCCTTGAAGAAACGCAGGTTCTTGAGCCGGCGCTCCGCCTTGTCGATGAGAACGCGGTTGAACGCGTCGCCTTCGGCAAGGTCGAACTCACGGCGGATAACATAGTCGCGCGTGCGGTCGTTGCCGCGCACGTTGATCCGTTCCACGTAGGCGCGCGGGCCTTCCTCGATGAAATAGGTGATCGAGATCGTGCGGTTTTCAAAATCGCGGTTGGCGCGCGGACGCACCTGGGCGAAAGCGTAACCCTGCTTGGAAACCTCGACGGTCATATCCTCGAGCGTCTTCTCGACGTCGAGCGAATCGTAGGTATCGCCCGAATCGGTTCGCACGACGCCGCGCAACTCTTCCGGGTCGACAGCCGACAGCGAAGTCTGCACGTCGATATCGCCGAAGGTGTATTGATCGCCCTCTTCCACCGTGAAGGTCACGTAGAAGACGTTCTCCTCGCGATCGAGGTCCGCCACGGCGGAAACGATGCGGAAATCGGCATAACCATGCCGGTAATAGAACTGACGGATCAGCTCCTGGTCGGCATCCAGCCTGTCGGGATCGAATGTGTCGGTCGTGCGCAGGAAGCCGAGCAGTCCGGTTTCGCGGGTGCGGATCACGTCGCGAAGGCGGCTGTCGCTGTATTTCTCGTTGCCGATGAAAGTGATGCGCTCGATGCCGGTCTTGTCGCCCTCGTTGATCTCGAACACGAGATCGACGCGGTTGTTGTCGCGGCTGATGATCTTCGGCTCCACGGAGGCGCGATACCTTCCGGAGCGGCGATAGGCCTCCAGGATGTTCTGCACATCCGACTGAACTTTCGCCTTCGTCAGCACGGAACGCTCGGTCGTTCTGACGACGGCTGTCAGCGACTCGTCGGAAATCTTGTCGTTTCCTTCGAACGAGATGCGGCTGACGATCGGATTTTCGACGACACGGACGATCAGGGTGCCGCCGCTCTGCGAAATCGAGACGTCTTCGAACAGGCCGGTTGCGAACAGTGCTTTCAGCGATTCATCGACATCGGACGGGCCATAGGGCTGTCCGGGACGGATCGTGATGTAGCTTTCGACGGTCGCATCCTCGATGCGGGTCGTCCCTTCAACCTGAATCCTGCTTGCGACGGCAGCCTGAGCGGCCTTGATACCAATGACGGGCACTCCCTCGGGAGCGACGGCACCGACACCCATGGCCACGGTTGCCAGCAGAAACGCCCTGGTCAAAGTCTGGAAACGCTGCATAGAAACGCTATGCCTTTTCTTCTTCGCCTCGCAGCGGTCCGTCCTGCGGTCCGCGGTGCGGAGACTCCCATTGGAGATTCTTTAATGTCGTCAGCCGTTTTACAGGCTTTTGGCGATGACGCAACCGCTGTCGTGAGGGCTGTGTATTTTCGTTTTGAAGCGTTGCCCCGGTGACACGCCGATACACGCTAAAGCGAACTCAAGTGCATGACATCGTTCCATGTTGCGAAGATCATGAGCATCAGGACGATCGCGATCCCGATTCGGAAGCCGTAGTCCTGGATCCGCTCGCTGAGCGGTTTTCCGCGGATTGCTTCCGCGGCATAGAAAAGCAGGTGCCCGCCGTCGAGCATCGGAATCGGAAGCAGGTTCAACAGTCCGATGCTGACCGACAGGATAGCGGTCAGGTTGATGAGAGCGGCAAACCCCAGCGTAGCCACCTGTCCCGATATCTGGGCAACGCGGATCGGCCCCCCGAGTTGATCGGCGGATTCGCGCCCGACAATGATTCCAGCGAGATAGCCGCCGGTCCGTTCCACGACGAACCAGGTTTCCTTCACGCCTTCGCCAAGCGCCTCGATGGGCCCGTAGGTCCGTTCCACGATATCTTCCGGCGATGGGCTGCGGCTCACGCCGAGGACGCCGATTTTCTGGACGTTTCCGAACGGATCCTCGATTTCCCGCCGCTGCGGCGTCACGGGAAATGTCAGGAGTTCGCCGTTCCGCTCGACCGTGACATCCAGCCCTATATCTGCGCTCGCGGAGATCAGGCGTTGCAGGTCGGTGAAGGTTTCTATCGGCGAGCCGTCTATGCGAACGATCAGGTCGCCCGGCTGCAATCCCGCTTCGGCCGCGGCACTTCCCGGTTGAACCGCATCGACGCGCGGCGCGATTTCCGCACGCCCCATTATTCCGAAGATGAGCGCGAAAAGCACGATGGACAGGATGAAATTGGCAATTGGCCCGGCGGCAACGACGGCAGAACGTTTTGCAACACTCTTGGTCTGAAAGGCGCCGCGCAGCTCTTCCTCGCTCATCCGCTCCAGCGCCTGATGGTCGGGAGCGCTCGCCTCGTTCTCGTCGCCAGCGAACTTCACATATCCGCCAAGCGGGATGGCTGAAAGTTTCCAGCGGGTTCCCTTTCGGTCGGTCCAGCCGACCAACTCCCGCCCGAACCCGACCGAGAATGCCTTGACGGTTACGCCGCACCAGCGCGCGACAAGGAAGTGTCCGAGTTCATGGAAGAAGACAACGATCGTAAGCACAAAGAGGAACGGCAATATATAGCCGAACGCCGTGCTGAAGATCGATTGCAGAAAATCCATGACCTGTCCCCATTCCTCCGCTGCAAGTTTCCGTAACAGCGGTAAATACTTTGTTGCCGGCTCAGCTGCGCGAAAAACCTTCCGCCAGACGTCTCGCCGCTCCATCGACGTTCATTACGTCGAATATAGAACCGCAGCCCGACAAATCACCCGCGCGCTCAAGCGTTTCGATCGTTCTCTCGACGATCGCGGTGATGTCGAGGAAACCGATCCTGCGGCGAAGGAACGCATCGACGGCGACTTCGTCCGCGGCGTTGAGCGCCGCCGTGGCCGCCATGCCCGTCTCCAGCGCCCTGTAGGCCAGTGGCAGCGCCGGAAAACGCAAGCCGTCCGGCTTCTCGAAGGTGAGCGATCCCAATGCGGCAAGATCAAGGCGTTGCGTGGCAACGGGGATGCGTTCAGGCCATGCGAGGCAGTGGGCGATCGGCGTGCGCATGTCCGGGGTGCCCATCTGGGCAAGCAAGGACCCGTCGCGGTATTGGACAAGGCCATGCACTGCCGATTGGGGATGCACCAGAACCTCAAGGCGCTCGGCGGGCAGGCCATAAAGATGGTGCGCCTCGATAACCTCGAAGCCCTTGTTCATCATCGTCGCACTGTCGATGGATATGCGCTGCCCCATGTCCCAGTTGGGATGCTTCAGCGCCTCTTCCGGCGAAACACTGCGCATTTCTTCCAGGGTCTTGTCGCGAAACGGACCGCCGGATGCCGTGAGGATCACCTTTTCGACCTGCTCCGCGTTCCGCGCCTCCAGAACCTGGAATATGGCATTGTGTTCCGAATCCACCGGCAGGATCGTCGCCCCGTGCCGATCGGCCATTTCCATGAAAAGCGAACCGGCACAAACAAGGCATTCCTTGTTGGCAAGCGCGATCGCACGTCCCTTCTTGACGGCGGCAAGGGTGGGCGCGAGGCCCGCCGCGCCGACAATCGCGGCCACGACCATCCCGGCATCGCACGTCGCAGCCTCCTCCACCGCTTCCGGCCCGGCCGCAACCCCGATCCCGGTTCCGGCCAGCAGGTCCTTGAGCAGACCGTACCCTTCGGCATCCGCCAGCACGGCGCGTTCCGCCCCGACCCTGATCGCGGCATCGGCCAGCCCATGCGCATTCCTGTTGGCGGTTACGGCGGCGACGGCAAAGCGTTCCGGATTGTGCGTAATTATGTCCAGCGTGCTCTGGCCGATCGATCCGGTCGCGCCGAGTATCGACAGCCGCAGCTGGCCATGCTTTTGCTTTGGTGCCGCTTGCGCGCCAACCTTGCGGGGCACCGCCAGTTTAAGCGAATTGCCGTGTTCATGTGCCATAGAGTGCTACCAACTCGCCAATTGGATCGGCAAAGTTCCCGGTCGCGGCAACTGCCAGAAAATAAAGAACCACACCCCCGGCGACGAGCCCGTCCACCCGGTCCATGATGCCGCCGTGTCCAGGGATCAGGGTGCCAGAGTCTTTCACGTCGAACCGCCTTTTGACAGCGGATTCAAACAGGTCTCCGAATTGTGAAGCGACCGAAA
Source organism: Stappia sediminis (assembly GCF_009826895.1). Classification (GTDB taxonomy): domain Bacteria; phylum Pseudomonadota; class Alphaproteobacteria; order Rhizobiales; family Stappiaceae; genus Hongsoonwoonella; species Hongsoonwoonella sediminis. The sequence goes on from NZ_WUMV01000009.1 coordinate 123,098, forward strand.
GCACCAGCGCGGCGCCAATCCAGGCCACCGGAAATCCCGCCCCGGTGAAATAAGAAAATATCGCTCCGACGATGAGGGCCGCCATCAATCCGCCAAGTGCCCCGCTCCAGGTCTTTTTCGGCGAAACTTTCGGCCAAAGCTTCGGCCCTCCTATGGAACGTCCGGCGAAATAGGCTGCGATATCCGTCGCCCATACGATTCCGAGCAGGAAGAAAATGACGACCAGCCCGTGCTCTCCAGTTCGCAGGGCGATTAGCGAAATTCCAGAAAGCCCTGCATAAACAAGACCTTCCGCCATCCATTTATGGGATGCGTTGAAGCGCAGGACGACAGCGACAAGAAGCGCTCCCGCAAAGAGCAGCACCACCGCAGGAAGATACTGCCCTACATGGCCAAGCACGAGCGCGCCGAAAAGGGCGATGAAACTCGCAATGGCATCCACCTGCGGGAAACTTCCCCCGACGATTTTCATCCATTCGTGAAGAAGCAGAAGACAGGCGGCCGCCACGAAAACGGAATATACGAGACCACCGAACCAGACGGCCGCAAGCGCTACGGGAGCAAGGATGAGGGCCGAAATCACACGAAGCCGAAGGTTGGACGGCTGGCCCGTGCCTTCAGATTCTGTCCTTCTTTCAGCGTTCATCCGCCTGCCTGTCCGGACAATCCGCCATAGCGGCGCTCGCGTCCGGCAAAGACGGCAAGTGCCTCGTCGAAGGCATCCTCATTGAAGTCCGGCCAGTTAGAGCTTGGAAACAGGAATTCCGCGTAAGCGGCTTGCCACAAAAGAAAATTGGACAGGCGCTGTTCTCCGCTCGTGCGAATGATCAGATCGGGATCCGGAAGGCCGGCCGTGTCCAGCCGGCTTGCGATCATGGTCTCATCGACCTCCTCCGGTGCGACTTCGCCCCGGCTAACGGCTTCGGCAATCGACCTGACGGCGCGCGTCAGCTCATTTCTGGCGCCATAGTTGAACGCGACGACGAGCACCAGTCCCGTGTTCTTGCCGGTAACCGTTTCCGCCTCTTCCAGAAGGCTCAGAATGTCCGGGGAAAGCCCCGTTCGCTCACCAATGATCCGCACCTTGATGTTGTTACGGTCAAGATCGGCAAGGTCTCGCTGCACGAACCGCTGCAGCAGCCCCATCAGGAAGCTGACTTCGGCTTCCGGCCTCGTCCAGTTTTCGGACGAAAAACTGAACAGCGTGAGATAGCCAATTCCCCGTTTTGCGGCATGACGCACGATCTTTCGCAGCGTATCTACGCCTTTTCGGTGACCCTCCGTGCGTGGAAGATCTCGCTCGCGCGCCCAACGTCCGTTGCCGTCCATTATGATGGCGACATGGCGCGGAAACGCTGCCTTCCCGTCGGGGCAGGCATTGTCAAATGCGTTTCGCTGCGCCGTCGCCGTCATTTCAATCCCTCACGTTCAGCACCGCACTGAGCCAATGCCGATGCAGGAGCACGCTTCAGATTTGCGAGATTTCCTGCTCTTTCTTCGCAAGCACCGCATCGATTTCGGCAATCATGTCATCGGTCAGTTTCTGAACCTTGTCCGAAGAGGCGCGGCCATCGTCCTGGCTTAGGTCGCCATCTTTTTCCAGTTTCTTGATCATGTCCATTCCATCGCGGCGGACGTGGCGAACGGCAACCTTCGCCTGTTCGGCATATTTGTGCGCCACCTTGATCAGTTCCAGGCGTCGTTCTTCGTTGAGTTCGGGAATCGGCAGCCGCAGGTTCTGCCCGTCGACGACCGGATTCAGGCCAAGGCTCGATTCGCGGATTGCCTTTTCGACGGCCGCAACCATCGAGCGGTCCCACACCTGCACGGAAATCATTCTAGGTTCGGGCACGCTGACCGTCGCCACCTGGTTGAGCGGCATCGAGCTGCCGTAGGCATCGACGGAGATCGGGTCAAGCATGCCGGCAGACGCACGCCCTGTGCGCAAGCCGGCAAGTTCGGTCTTAAGCACACCTATGGCGCCATTCATCCGGCGTTGCAGGTCACTATAGTCGACATCCTGGTCGGGCATGGATCTTCTCCTGCGATTCTTATTGCCGCCACATTCTTGCATGTGGCGGGATAGCCATGAAACTCCCGTTCCGGCTAATCGTTTCAGTACGTGAAGGCATCCTTTCACCGAAAAGGCCGGTTCATCAACCGCGCGATGGTCCAAACCTGAACGTAAGCCACGCTATCGACAGGAAAGGCGGCACCTGTCAGCCTTCAATCACCGTATAGCGGCCCTCGCCGTTCATGACATCGACCAGTGCACCGGGAGTACGAATTGAAAAGACGATTACCGGAATTGCATTGTCCCGGGCAAGTGCAATCGCTGTTGCGTCCATAACCTTGAGGTCGCGCTCGAGCACTTCCTGTGGCGTCAACGTCTCGTAACGTTCGGCATCTGCATTCGTCTTGGGGTCGTCCGAATAGACGCCATCCACGCTGGTCCCCTTCAAAAATGCATCGCAGCGCATTTCCGCCGCGCGCAGCGCGGCGCCGCTATCGGTGGTGAAAAACGGATTGCCCGTGCCGCCGGCGAAAACGATAACATCGCCATCTTCCATGTAGCGATCGGCACCACGCTGCGTAAACGTTTCGCAGATCGAAGGCACAGGCACGGCAGAAAGCACGCGCGCTTGCACACCGAAACGGCGCAGGGCGTCCGCAAGCGTCAGGCTGTTCATCACTGTGGCGAGCATGCCCAGGTGATCGCCCGTCACCCGGTTGCCACCCTTCGCCGCAACAGCCACGCCGCGAAATATATTGCCGCCGCCCACGACGACTCCGACCTGAGCGCCAAGGCGCACAGCTTCGGCAATTTCCTTCGCCACCCGATCCACGGTTTCCGGATCGATTCCGAAGTCCTGCGAGCCCATCAATGCCTCGCCGGAAAGCTTGACGAGCACACGGCGCCACCGAAGCTTGCTGGTCATCGTTCATCCCACGCGTTGTTTTTCGAAATGTTTGCTGTCAGGAACGCCAACCGAGGCGCAGCCGCACCCGGCGGCGTATGAAAGCAGGTATACCTATCGCCGCAAACGGCTCAAGGAAACCGTCTTGTTGCAGCTTTCAGGCAAATCCCCAGCCGACTTCAGTCGACCGTCGCAGTCCTCATCCAGGCCGCAGGCAAAAAAAAGCGCCGGATAAACCGGCGCTTTCCTGGTCAGTTACCGGCCGCCGCCGCGACCTCCGCGGCGAAGTCCGATTCTTCTTTTTCTATGCCTTCCCCAAGCGCGAAGCGCACGAACGCCGTTATCTTCACGGGCGTGCCAAGCTCGGCCGCGAGCGCCTCGGCAGCCTTTTCGACCGTGTTGTCCGGGTCGATCACGAATGCCTGCTTGAGAAGCGTCACTTCCTCGTAGAACTTGCGCATGCGGCCTTCCACCATCTTTTCGATGATGTTCTCCGGCTTGCCGGACTCGCGCGCCTGCTCCACAAATACGGCGCGCTCGCGCTCGACGACATCGGCATCCAGCTGGTCGACCGTGAGGGCAAGCGGATTGGTCGCCGCGACATGCATTGCGACCTTGCGGCCGAAGTCGTTCAGCTTGGCCTTGTCGCCGGAAGACTCAATAGCGACAAGCACGCCGATCTTGCCGAGGTTCTCAATGACGGCGGAGTGGACATAGGAGGCCACCACACCTTCGGAGACCGAAAGGCTCGCCACGCGGCGCAGCGTCATGTTTTCGCCGATAGTCGCGACCGCGTCCTTGATTTCGTCCTCGACGGTCTTCGAAGAACCCGGGAAGGAGGCGCCATTCAGCTTTCCGAGATCGCCATCGGCATCGAGGGCGGCTTCCGCGACGCCCTTTACGAGCTTCTGGAAGTTTTCGTTGCGCGCGACGAAGTCCGTTTCGGAATTGAGTTCGATAACGGCGGCCTTGCCGTCGGCGGAAGATACGCCGACAAGACCTTCCGCGGCCACGCGGCCGGCTTTCTTGGCGGCCTTGGAAAGCCCCTTGGCGCGCAGCCAATCAATAGCTGCTTCCATGTTGCCGTCGGTCTCTTTCAAGGCCGTCTTGCAGTCCATCATCCCCGCGCCAGTGGTCTCGCGGAGTTCTTTCACCATCGCTGCGGTAATGCTCATCAATCGCCTCGTGGATGAGAATCCAGTTTGAACGAGGGTTTAGCCCCTGGCTAACCTCGAAATTATGACAGCGCCGCCGGAACGTTATTCGGCGGCGCACATGGACGATCTTCGGCGCGGCTCATCCGCACCGAAGTCTTCACGATTACTGTGCCGCGGTTTCGTCCGCCGCAGCCGGAGCTTCCTCGGCCGCCGGCGCAGTTTCTTCCGCCGCAGCCTCGCTCACCACGGCGGGTTCGACCGGGGCTTCTTCCGAAGCGCCGACATCGACACCCATGTTGCCCTGGGCGCGCGAAATGCCGTCAATCGCGGCGCGAGCGATCAAATCGCAGTAGAGCGTGATCGCGCGGCCGGCGTCGTCGTTGCCGGGGATCGGAAAGTCGATGCCATCCGGATCGCAATTGGAATCGACGACGGCGGCAACCGGAATGCCGAGACGGCGCGCTTCCTGGATCGCGATCGCTTCGCGGTTCGTATCGATGACGAAAATCAGGTTGGGCAGCCCGCCCATATCCTTGATACCGCCAAGGTTGCGCTCAAGCTTCTCGCGCTCGCGGTCCATGAACAGACGCTCTTTCTTCGTCAGGCCGCTGCCTTCGTTGGAAAGCGTCTCTTCGAGCTTGCGCAGGCGCTGGATCGAATTGGAAATGGTTTTCCAGTTCGTCAGCATGCCGCCAAGCCAACGTGCGTTGACGAAATACTGCGCGGACCGGCGGGCGGAATCGGCAACCGCCTCCTGGGCCTGGCGCTTCGTACCGACGACGAGAACGCGGCCGCCTCCGGCCACGGTGTCGGACACCGCCTTCAGCGCCTGGTGCAGCAGCGGCACCGTCTGCGCAAGATCGATGATGTGGATGTTGTTGCGCACACCAAAGATGTAGGAGCCCATCTTGGGGTTCCAGCGGTGTTTCTGGTGGCCGAAGTGAACACCAGCTTCCAGAAGCTGGCGCATAGTGAAATCAGGCAGGGCCATGGCCTTGCTACTCCTGTTTTTCCGGTTTGACCTCCGCAGGGTTTTACGGCCGGACCGTACGATCACCGGATGGACTTCGCATCTATGGAAGGCGCGAATACCGAACCCTGCGTGTGGAATGAGCGCCTTATAAGCAGCGCGCGGCCGCAATTCAAGTCCACAATGTCAATCAAACCGGCGCTTTTTCGCGAATTACATCCGAAATGGATTTTCAATAGAGCCCAGCTGCGCGACCTCAGGCCATCTGGACGTCGACGACGCCGGGGATCGCCTTCACCGCCCCGGCGATTTGCGGAGAGAGCCGGTAGCGGCTTGGAAGCTTCACTTCTATCTCCCGCTGCCCCTGGTCCAGGAGTACCACCACGTTCACATCGCCGTCGCCGCGGTCTTTCAAATGCCTGGAAAGACTGGCAGCAGAGACGCCTTCCCTGACGAAGACGGTAAGGCTCTTCTGGACGCGCGATGCAGCCGTCTCCAGCCTGTCGACGGATTGTATGCGAAGGCTCACTTCCTCATCGCGCATGTCGGCTCCAACAACGAGCACAACGGATTGTCCCGGCTCTATCTGGTCGCGGTATTGAAAGAGCGTTTCGGAGAAAAGCAGTGCTTCGTATTGTCCGGTCGGATCGGAAAGCCGCACGATCCCCATCCGGTTGCCGGTCCGCGTCTTGCGCTCCTGCTTGGAAATCACCGTTCCGGCCAGTTTTCCTGCGGAAGCACCCGCCTTTACCGCCTGCTCGAATTCCGCCCACATCTGCACCCGCATCCGCTTCAAAAGCGTGAGATATTCATCAAGCGGGTGGGCTGAAAGATAAAAGCCGATCGCCGCATGCTCGCGCTGAAGCTGATCGTCCGGCATCCACGGCGAAACATCGGGAAGATGCACCGCCTCTTCCTCTTCGCCGCCGCCAAACATGTTGCCCTGGCCGGACACGCTTTCTTCTTCGGTCAGTTGCGCCACTCCAACGATCCGGTCGAGCCCTTCGAAGACGCGGGCCCGATTTCTTTCAAGATCATCGAACGCGCCTGCTGCAACGAGGCTTTCAAGCGTACGCTTGTTGAGATTTCGCGCGCCTATCCTGCGGGAAAAATCGCTGATCGTCTTGAAGAGCCCGTCGCGACGCACCGAAACGATATGTTCGACGACCTGTTCGCCAACGCCCTTGATTGCGCCGAGTGCATATCGGACCTTTCCGTCCTCCACTTCGAAATGCACATCGGAGCGATTGATCGACGGCGGCAGCACCTCGATGCCCATTCGCCGCGCTTCCTGGCAAAAATCGCTCAACTTGTCGGTATTGCCCAGATCGAGCGTCATGGAGGCGGCCATGAACTCGACCGGGTAATTCGCCTTCAGCCATGCCGTCTGGTAGGAGACGAGCGCATAGGCGGCGGCGTGCGACTTGTTGAAGCCGTAGTTGGCGAACTTCGCGACGAGGTCGAAGATCGTCCCCGCCTGCTCCTTGTCGATGCCTCGCTCCACCGCGCCATCGGTAAAACGCGCGCGCTGGATCTCCATTTCCGAGGCGATCTTCTTGCCCATGGCGCGGCGCAGGAGGTCGGCTTCGCCGAGCGAATAACCGGAGAGGACCTGCGCAATCTGCATCACCTGCTCCTGATAGACGATGATACCGTTCGTCTCCTTCAGGATGGGTTCGAGCAGAGGATGCAGATAGTCCGGTTCCTGCTCGCCGTGCTTCACCGCGTTGTAGACCGGGATGTTGTCCATCGGCCCCGGACGATAGAGCGCGACAAGCGCGATGATATCCTCGAAACGGTCGGGCTTCATGCCGGCGATCGCCCGGCGCATGCCCTGGCTTTCCAGCTGGAACACGCCAACCGTTTCACCAGCCGCCAGAAGCTTGTAGGTCTTTTCGTCGTCGATCGGCAGAGCCGCCATATCGACGTCGATGCCCTTTCGTTTGATGAGTTTCACCGCGGTGTCGATCACCGTCAGCGTCTTCAGGCCCAGGAAGTCGAACTTGACCAGGCCTGCTTGCTCGACCCATTTCATGTTGAACTGCGCAACCGGCATGTCGGAGCGCGGGTCGCGGTAGAGCGGCACGAGCTGTTCAAGCGGCCTGTCGCCGATCACGACACCGGCGGCATGCGTGGAAGCGTGACGATAGAGGCCTTCCAGTTTCTGCGCCACGTCGAGCAGCTTGTCGACGCCGTCCTCATTCTGCTGGGCTTCCTGGAGGCGAGCCTCGTCCTGGATTGCCTGCGCCAGCGTCACCTGCTTTCCGGGCGCGGCGGGGACTAGCTTCGACAGTCGGTCGACCTGGCCGTACGGCATCTGCAGCACACGGCCGACGTCGCGAAGCACGGCGCGCGCCTGCAGCGTTCCGAAGGTGATGATCTGGGCAACCTGCTCCCGGCCGTATTTTTCCTGAACGTAGCGGATCACTTCCTCGCGCCGGTTCTGGCAGAAGTCGATGTCGAAATCCGGCATCGAAACGCGTTCCGGGTTTAGAAAACGCTCGAACAGCAGCGCAAAACGCATCGGGTCGAGGTCTGTAATGGTAAGCGACCACGCCACCAGCGAGCCGGCACCCGAACCGCGCCCCGGCCCGACCGGGATATCGCGCAGCTTCGCCCATTTGATGAAGTCCGCCACGATCAGGAAGTAACCCGGAAACTTCATCCGCTCGATAATGCCGAGTTCGTAGTCCAGCCGTTCCCAGTAGTCCTTTTCCTCCATGCCAGGCGCAAGACCATGCGCGGCAAGGCGTTCCTTCAGTCCCTCCCGCGCCTGCCTGCGAAGTTCCGCAGCCTCCGCATTCAGCGCTTCTTCCGGGTCGGCACCCGCACCTGTAAATCGCGGCAGGATCGGGCTGTGCTTCAGCGGACGGAAATGACAACGTTTCGCGATCTCGACCGTATTTTGAACGGCTTCAGGCAGATCGGCGAAAAGCTCGATCATTTCGGCCCTGGTCTTGAAGTAATGCTCCGGCGTCAATCGCCGCCGCTCGTCATCGGCGACGACTCTTCCCTCGGCGATGCAGATCAGCGCGTCGTGCGCCTCGAAATCCTCCGCCTTCGGAAAATATGCGTCGTTCGTGGCGACGATTGGAATATTCCGGCTGTAGGCAAGATCGAGAAGTCCCTGCTCCGCCTGAGCCTCGGCGCCAAGTCCATGGCGTTGAAGCTCAATATAAAGGCGGTCGCCGAATGCGGCGTGGAGCGTAGTCAGGCGCGCTAGCGCCTTGTCCTTGTCACCGGCAAGCAGGGCCTGGGCGAGCGGGCCCGCCAGACCGCCCGTCAATGCGATCACGCCTTCCGCCTTCGCGACAACGCGGCTCATCGGAACGTGGGCAAGCTTGGTCGGATCGGTATCGAGGTAGGCCCGGCTGGCGAGGTCCATCAGGTTTTCATAACCGGTCCGGCTTTGTGCAATGAGAACGAGTTCGCTCAGATATTCCGTTCCACGGCGCGAGCTGATGCCCCCGTCTTCGAAATCGACGAGAATCTGTACACCGACGATCGGCTGGATTCCGGATCCCCAGGCCTTCTCGGAAAATTCGAGGGCGCCGAACAGGTTTCCGGAATCGGTCACCGCGAGCGCGGGCTGCTCGTCCGACTTGGCAAGGTCGATCAGTTTGGCAAGCGGCAGCGCACCTTCCAGAAGCGAGTATGCCGAATGGGTTCTAAGGTGCACAAACCCGACGTCCGCCATTTGCCGTTCCCTCGCCACTGAGTCTCAGGCTTAAAGAGTCCACGTTCGGCCACATGATGTCGACAGCTCAAAGCCCGTCACCCACTGAATTACGCGGGCCTTGTGGACATTCGCCAGCATTATCCCGCATAGAGCAACACATCGCTCCAGACGGCCATCGTGGCGGTGAAGGCGATAATCGAACCGAATGCGGCAAGGTCCTGAAAAAATCCTCTGATGTCGGCGGCCATGATGGTTCTCCTTCGTCATGATCACGTCACGGCATTTATATTGTTCTTTCTTTGTTCTTTTTGCAATCTCGTTTTGTTCTTGTTCTTTCGCTGGTAAATCAATCGTTAATTGGCCTTGCGACTGGAACTGAATCGTCTGGACATGACGTCGTCGCCTATCAGCGCTCGATCTCGACGACGTGTCCATCTTCCAAGGTGATGCAGCGGTCCATGCGTTCGGCAAGTTCCATGTTATGCGTCGCGAAAAGTGCCGCGAGCCCTGATGCGCGCACCAGCGCCACCAGCGCATCGAACACATATGTCGCCGTCTTGGGATCGAGGTTGCCCGTTGGCTCGTCGGCAAGCAGTACCTTCGGAGCGTTGGCGACGGCCCTTGCGATCGCCACGCGCTGTTGCTCGCCGCCGGAAAGCTCGGCGGGCCTGTGGTCCATTCTTTCCTGCAGGCGCATGTAGCCGAGAAGCTGACTGCTGCGCTCCAGGGCTTCCTTCCGCTCAAGCCCGCGAATGAGCTGCGGCATGGCTACGTTCTCGAGCGCTGAGAACTCGGGCAGCAGATGATGGAACTGGTAGACGAAGCCGATGTCGTTGCGCCGGATTCTCGTGCGCTCCGCGTCATTCGCCTTGCCGCATGGCGTGCCGCCGATGAAGACTTCGCCGCTGTCGGGACGCTCCAGAAGTCCGGCGATGTGAAGAAGCGTGGATTTGCCGGCGCCGGAGGGTGCGACAAGCGCCACGATCTGGCCGGGATAGAGCGTCAGGTCCGCGCCTTTAAGCACCTGAAGGCGGCCATGTCCTTCCTTGAAGCTTCGGGTAATACCCTTGAGATGCAACGGATAAACCATTGCGGCCTGGCGAAGGTGCGGCGTCTCGTCCATCTGATAATGCGCTTCCTCGCTCATTCGTATCTAAGCGCCTCCACCGGGTCGAGCCGCGCCGCGCGCCATGCGGGATAAAGCGTCGCCAGCAGAGAAAGGACGAGCGCCATGACGACCACGGTGATGGTCTCTCCGGTGTCCATATCCGCCGGCAGGCGGCTCAGGAAATAAAGCTCCGGGGAAAAGATCTCCGTTCTGGTCAGCCATGATATTCCCTGGCGGATCGTCTCGACGTTCAGGCAGACGATGAAGCCGAGGATGAACCCGGCGACCGTCCCGACGACACCTATGCTTGCGCCCGTTATCACGAAGACACGCATGATCGCGCCGCGCGTCGCGCCCATCGTCCGCAGGATCGCGATGTCATGTCCCTTGTCCTTCACGAGCATGGTCATGCCGGAAATGATGTTCAAGGCAGCGACCAGCACGATGAGGGTCAGGATCAGGAACATGACATTCCGCTCCACTTCAAGCGCCGAGAAGAATGTGATGTTTCTTTGCCGCCAGTCGGTCACGAAGGCGGGCCTGCCCGCACCGTCTTCCACGGCCCGGCGCATCGGGCCTACGTTGTCGGGATCATCAACGAACACTTCGATCCCCGTCGCCGCTTCCTCCTGGTTGAAGTAGAGTTGCGCTTCCTCGAAGGGCATGAACACGAATGTGCTGTCGTATTCCGACATGCCGATCTCGAAGATCGCGACCACCGGATACCCCTTCACGCGAGGCGTCGTGCCGAGCGGCGTGATGTTGCCGCGCGGGCTGACGATCGTCACCCGGTCGCCAACGGCTACGCCCAGTTGCTGGGCCATGCGCGTGCCTATGGCGACGCCGCCGCTCGTATCGAAATCGTCGAAGGCGCCGGCGCGGATCGTTTTGGTTACGAGGGGCACGCGGCGCAGGTCGACCTCGCGTACTCCGCGCACCAATCCGCCAAGCGCACCCACCGGACCGGAGACGAGTGCCTGCCCTTCCACGAAGGGCATCGCGAATCGCACGCCGTCCAGATTGTCGATTCGCGCCGCCACCGCATCGTAGTCGTCGAGTGCGCTGTCGATCGGCTGGACAAGCATATGTCCGTTCACGCCCAGGATCTTCGACAGCAATTCCCCGCGAAAGCCGTTCATCACCGCCATGACGATGATGAGGGTGGCAACGCCCAGCATGATGCCGATGAACGAGAACCCCGCGATGATGGAGATGAACGTCTCCCGCCGCCTGGAACGCAGGTAGCGCCCGGCCAGCATCCACTCGAACCTTGCGAAGGGGCGTGTTCCCTCGAGGTTTTCGTCGGCTGCTTCTGCTGTCATCGCGTTATCGGTCCCGTGGGCCTGTTAAGCGTGCGGCGTCATCCCTTGATATCCGCCACCAGCCGATTGACCGCTTCTTGTGGCGAAAGCGAGACGCGTTCGCCACTGGAGCGATTCTTCAACTCAACGATACCATCCTTTAGCCCGCGCGGTCCCACCACCAGCTGCCACGGCAGGCCGATCAGGTCCATCGTCGCGAATTTCGCGCCCGCGCGCGTGTCTTCGTCGTCGTAGAGCACTTCCACGCCCGCATTCTCGAGTTGGGCGTAAAGGTCTTCGCACGCTGCGTCGGTGGCAGCGTCACCCGTCTTGAGGTTGACGAGACCGACATGGAAAGGCGCCACGGAAGTCGGCCAGATTATGCCGTCATCGTCATGGTGAGCTTCGATGAGGGCGCCGAGAAGCCGTGAAACGCCAACGCCGTAGGAGCCCATGTGCACCGGCGTCTCCGTCCCGTCGGAAAGCGTCACATTAGCCTTCATCGGTTCTGAATATTTCGTGCCGAAATAGAAGATATGGCCGACTTCGATACCACGTGCCGTAACGCGCCGGTCTTCGGCAATAGCGTCGAACGCCGCCTTGTCGTGCATTTCGTCCGTCGCCGCATAAGGCGCTGTCCAGGCGCTAACGATCGGCGACAGATCAGCCTGGAAGTCGGTGTCCGCTCCCGGGATCGGCAGATCCAATATGTCCTTGTGGCAGAAAACCTCGCTCTCGCCGGTTGAAGCCAGGATGATGAATTCGTGGCTCATGTCGCCGCCGATCGGGCCGGTTTCCGCGCGCATGGGAATCGCTTTCAGGCCCATGCGGTGGAATGTCCTGAGATAGGCCACGAACATCCGGTTGTAGGCGTGGCGTGCGCTTTCCTTGTCGACGTCGAATGAATAGGCGTCCTTCATCAGGAATTCGCGCCCGCGCATGATGCCGAAGCGCGGCCGCACTTCGTCACGGAACTTCCACTGGATATGGTAGAGATTGAGCGGAAGGTCCTTGTAGGAGCGAACATAGGCGCGGAAGATCTCCGTGATCATTTCCTCGTTGGTGGGGCCGAAAAGCATGTCGCGCTCATGCCGGTCGGTAATACGCAGCATCTCGCGGCCATAGGCGTCGTACCGTCCGCTTTCGCGCCACAGGTCGGCGGACTGGATGGTCGGCATCAAAAGCTCGACCGCCCCTGCCCTGTTCTGCTCCTCTCGCACGATTTGCTCGATCTTTCGCAGCACCCGGTATCCAAGCGGCAGCCAGGCGTAAATGCCCGCTGATTCCTGCCGGATCATGCCCGCGCGCAACATCAGACGGTGGGAAACGATCTCCGCTTCCTTGGGGGTTTCCTTGAGGATGGGAAGGAAATATCGGGATAGGCGCATCGGGGTTCTCGCGGCTCGCGCTTCAACTAAATCTTTCGCGTGCAGTCAAACCTTATGCGTCTGAAAAACACAAGCCCCGCCGATGCCCGCCTCGCATTCCGAATGAAGCATCCGCCGGCAATTCGTTTGTGGCGTCATGAAAGTATTTGCTTACGTCCGGATTTTTTGACCAAATGGTCAAATACGAATGCAGGATTCATTTTATCTGCCAAGCAAAAAATTTAGGCGGACCCTGCACAAAATGATGACAAGTGGATTTCGATGGAGTAACGTCTCGCCTCATAAAAAGGGATGGGCTGTATCAAGCAGTTCACACCACATAACAGACATCGCGGTCTGAGTCTTGGGAGGAAAGACCTTTCGGCGCCCACTATTGGTAGCTGCCCGCCGGAAACTAGGTGTAAGCCAATTCCGGTGATGAAGGGTTGAAGACGCGCAACTTCTAAAAAGCAAGGCCATCAGGCCTTGCTTTTTTTTGTTCCGAGCTTGGGGACAACTCGCGTTCAGTTAATGGCGAAGCAGTAAAACAGGCCATCACCGCCCGTGCCTCGCAGGTTTTCCTGGCTGCAGCCTCTGCTTGGGTGTGATGAATTCCAGGACTTGGAAGGTGCATCGTCGCGCAAGCCCATGCGGTCGTGATGGCCAACGATCGCGCTGCCTTCCCCGTTCAGAGTCCAATCCCCGCAGGTGTTCTCGTTCGCCGTCCCGTCCGCGTTGCTGCCGGTCAGGATATCGTGCCGATTCGGGTCGTCACCGCGCCCATTCACCATTTCGCCTTTTTCGGTGAGACCGGTTTGTTTGCTGATCGCATTCGCGTCGGAATGCAACGCGTCCACGCTTTCGGCAATTACCTCGCCCTTGGCATTTGCCCAGGGGCCGCTGCCGATGCGGTCGCGTGCATTCGTCGAGGATGTGCTGAGGTAGGCGCGCCATGTCTTGCCGGTAATGCCCGCGGCCTCGGCCAGCGCCTGGCAATGTGCATCCGCCCCCTCAAGGCCACCCAGGTTCGCCCCGTTGCCGGGGCCGGCGCTCGTGATGAAGAATGTCATGTCCGGGGACTGGGCGTAGGCCGGAATGGCGGCTGCCGAGACGAATGCAAAGGCGAATAATAGTTTCCGATGGGAAAACACCATATTGCTCCTCCCTGATCTGCCCTCTTTAAGGGCTGCACAAACAATACTTATCTTTTGACGCCAATTGTGGCCGATCGCGTAAATCGCACGCGCCATCGATCACAATTACGTAAGGTCACTTACACACGCGGCGCATCAGGCTGTTTTCGCCGGTTCGATCCATATCAAACCGGCAGCGACAGCTCCGGGTTATAATTTCTCCAGCATGGCCCGTACTACGTGAGACGGTCGACCCGGAACAAGCAGATGGCAAGAAAAACCGAACCGCGTCCTCTCGAAACGTTGGGACGTGAATATATCGAAGCGATCATCGCAAGTGGCCTTGTGGATGATATCGCCGACATCTCCGATCTCGAACCTCGCCCCTATCGCTATGCCGAGGGCGAGTTCATCTGCCGGCATGGCGACGTGGCCGAATCTCTTTGGGTGATCGTCACGGGGTCCGTCGCCGTCAAGGAGGGAGACCGAACGCTCTTCGTCCGCAGGCGTGGCGAGGTCGTTGGAGAGCAGAACCTACTGGGAAACGGCTACCGTCGAATGTACGACCTCGTCGCCAGCGAAATGAATGTCGAAGTGCTGGTCGTCGACAAGGCCAACATAGAAAAACATCCCGAAAGGGATGTCATCTACCGCAATATCGCCCGCATCATCTCGCTCAAGCTGAAGAATGCCAGCATCAAGGTCGCGTCCTTGAGCCGTCAGCTTCAGGACGACACGCGCATCCTGCACGCCTATACCAACCAGTACGCGCTCAGCCGGCGCATGCAGGCCGGCGGCGGCCGCTTGACCGACTACAAGGTCGACCGCGCGATCGTCTGGTTCTCGGATATTGTCGGCTTTAGCGAACATACGCTGTCGATGAGCCCGGAGCGCACGGCGGATATCGTCCAGCGTTTCTTCAATGCCCAGTCAGTGCCGATTTCCGCGCATGGCGGATATATCGACAAATTCATAGGCGACGGGCTGATGGCATTCTGGGTCCTTCAGGATAGCGGCAGCGCATCGGAAGCATGCCTTGAGGCGCTGCGGGCGGCGGAGAAGGCGGTAAAGGCCGTATCCGGGATTCGCGTGGGCAATACGAAGCTGCATCTACGCGTCGGTTTGCACATCGGCCTCGTGCTCAGCGGGGATTTCGGCTCCGCTACCCGTCATCAATTCACGCTGATCGGCAAGGACGTGAACAAGGCGGCCCGTCTTGAGGAAGTCCACAAGGAAGACATTCTCGATGGCGAGCCCGCGCCCGGTGACATCAGGATCAGCGCCGAATTCCGTGCCGAGCTCGGCGAGACCGTCCAGCGGCGCTATGGCCGGCGCAGCGTCGCACGTGCCAAGAACATCGGCGAAGTCGAATTCTACAGTTAGATTTTTCGATCAGATCGGAAAATCGTCCAGGGTCAGGCCGGAATGGACCTTCACCCAATAAAAGATCGCGAAAACCACGCCCGCGACAATCGTCGTTAGAACGGCCTTTTTGGCCAGTTGCGGGGCATGCGGCGCACTTGGCACCGTGCCCGGAACGATTTCGCCTTCTTCTTCCTGCGTGCGCACGCCGATCGGCAGCACCGCGAAAAGCACCACCCACCAGATAATGAAATAGATCGCAAGGCCCGACGTCAGCGACACGGCTTGGCTCCGATAATTCTTCTCATGCTTGCTCCAGTTCCACGAGCGTTCCGTTGAAATCCTTGGGGTGCAGGAAAAGCACCGGCTTTCCATGTGCGCCGACCTTCGGCTCACCGTTGCCGAGAACGCGCGCGCCCTGCTCCTTCAACCGGTCTCGTGCCGAAATAATATCGTCGACCTCGTAGCATACATGGTGGATGCCGCCGGACGGGCTGCGGTCGAGGAACGCCTGTATCGGCGAATTTTCGCCGAGCGGCTCCAGCAGCTCGATCTTGGTGTTGGGAAGCTCGATGAAGACGACCGTGACACCGTGGTCGGGCTCTTCCTGCGGCGGAGAGACCTTGGCGCCAAGCGTATCGCGATACGTCGCCGTTGCCGCTTCAAGATCCGGCACCGCAATTGCCACGTGATTGAGACGTCCGATCATGATCCATCCTTCCCGTTCGCTGCTTTTCCCGATGTGACGGCAAACGGCTCGGTATTCAAGTCGGCCAAAGGTCACACGCGCGTGGCGATCGCGCGCGTCAGCGGTTTCTTGCCCCAGGCTTCATTGACGGCACTCCGCGCCGCCCGCCTTGCGGCCTCGGCCACAAGGTCAGGGTCCTTGCGCCGCGCCTTGGGAATGCTCTCCACCGCACCTATCACCGCATCGAGCACGATATCCTCGAAGTCGCGCCCCTTGTTGTCGGCGTCCGGCAGGCCGAAGAGCACGGCTTCAGGTTCGCCGACCAGCATCCCCTTGCCGTCGACCGTGAGCGTCACGACGACGGCGCCGGCAAACGAAAGCTTGCGCCTTTCGCGCACGCCGGTTTCTTCCGGGTCGCCCAGGATCGCGCCATCCTTTACCGAAATGCCTACGGGCACTTCATCGATGAGTTCCAGTTTGCCGGGCGCCAGACGAACCATGTCGCCATTTCGTGCGATCGTGGTCTCCTTGATCCCTTGCTGGCGCGCAAACGCCTCCTGCGCCGCCAGATGCATCGCCTCGCCATGCGCGGGCACCAGTGCCTGGGGTTTCAGCACATCGTATAGCCGCTCCAGTTCGCCCTTTCGCGGATGGCCGGAAACATGCACCAGCCCGTCCCGGTCGGTCATCACCTCGATGCCCTGTTCGATAAGCTGGTTAATGATGGCGTTGACTGCCTTTTCGTTGCCGGGGATGGTGCGCGAGGAAAAGATCACAAGGTCCTTTTTCGCAAGCGCAACATTGCGGTGGTCGCCCTGGGCAACGCGCGCCATGGCGGCCCTCGCCTCGCCCTGGCTGCCGGTCAGCAGCGCCACCACCTTGTCGCGGGGCAGATATCCGAAGGCCTCTTCATCGAGGAACGGCGGCAGGCCGTCGAGATAACCGAGTTCCGACGCCACCTCGATCACCCGTTGCATCGAGCGTCCCATGACAACGACCTCGCGCCCGGCAGCCTTCGCCGCAAGCGCGATGGAGCGGATGCGCGCCACATTGGACGCGAATGTCGTTACCACCACGCGGTTCGCCGCCTTGCCGATGATATTGGCAAGCTCGCGCGCAACGTCCGCTTCGCTGGGGCTCACCCCGTCGCGCACCGCATTCGTGCTGTCGCAAATAAGGGCACGCACGCCTTCCCGGCCGATTTCGGCAAGCCGCTCCAGGTCGATCGGCTTGCCGACACCCGGTTCCGGATCGATCTTCCAGTCGCCGGAATGCACGACCGTGCCGACGCCGGTGCGGATCGCAAGGGCACAAGGTTCGGGGATCGAGTGCGACATGGCGATCACCTCGACGTCGAAAGCCCCGATTTCGAGCCGCTCTCCCTGCTTCACCACCGTTACCGGAATATGTTCCACACCGTATTCGCTCTCCTTTTTCGCTTCCAGGAGGCCGGCGGTGAAAGCCGTCATGTATAGCGGTGCCCGCAGCTTGGGCCAGAGATGGATCAGCGCGCCGTAATGGTCTTCATGCGCGTGGGTGATGACGATCCCGTCAATCCGGTCGCGCTCATCCTCCAGAAAACGGATATCGGGCATGACAAGGTCGATACCCGGCAAGTCGGGCCCGGCGAAGCTTACCCCGCAATCGACCACGAGCCAGCGGCGGTCGTCCTCCGGGCCGTAACCATAAAGGCCGAGGTTCATCCCGATTTCGCCTAGGCCGCCTAGGGCGACGAATACGAGCTCATTGTCGCTCGACATGCATGCACTCCTGAAAGATGGCCTGCCGACCGTCGGAGGTTCCCAGGGTCTGAACCCTAATCACCGAAGAAAACGTCGCCTGCCGATATACGGTCTATTTCGCCGTTGTCGAGGCGCAAGCGCAAGCGGCCATCCGTGTCGATGCCAAGAAAGACACCGGCAATCTCCCGGTCGGCAAATCGCACGTTGATCCGCTCGCCGACGCCGGTCGCACGTTTGAGCCAGCCTGTCCGGATATCGGCGAATCCATCCGGATACGACCATGCCTCAAGTTTCTCGGACATCTTTCTGGCAAGATGAGAGAAAACAGCATCCGACGTCGCTCTGAAACCAAATCCAGCCAGGTCACCCGCCGGATAGAGGCCAAGATCGGGATGATGCGCGCAATTGACCCCGAAACCGCAGACAATCGCCCGCCTGTGTGCATCAAGCGTCAGAGCCTCGAGCAGGATGCCGGAAATCTTGCGCCCCTCGATCAGGAGATCGTTCGGCCATTTGAGCTTGACGACACCCAGCACGCCACAGGCCGCTTCCACGGCGTCGGCAAGCGCGACCGCCGCGACCATCGGCAATTCGCCAATACGTTCAGGCGGCGCCGGATCGACGATCAGAAGCGAAGCGTAGAGATTGCCTCTTTCGGAAGTCCAGTCCCGTCCGCGCCGTGCCCTTCCCGCGGTTTGTTCCATTCCGACGATCCAGAGTTTCCCCGTATCGCCGGCTTGTGCCGCGTCCATGGCAAGCGCATTGGTGGACCCGACAGAGGAATAGGCCCTGAAACGATAGCCCGGCACACCTGGCACCGGGCGTTCGTTTCCGTCGTATTGCATGGCGTTCAGAACAGCGTCTTCGCTGCGGTCCCGGCCATCTCCACGATCGGGCCGGCGATGACGACGAAGAAGAGGACGAAAGCGCCCGATACGCCGAGCACGATCTTCATCTCGCCCGGCATGGGCAGGAATTTCGGTGCCGGCTCGTCGAAGAACATCACCTTGATGATGCGCAGGTAATAATATGCGCCGACGACCGAGGTCAGCACACCGATCACGGCGAGCGGATAGAGGCCCGCTTCCACGGCCGCCAGGAAGACGTAGAACTTCGCGAAAAAGCCGACGAACGGGGGGATGCCGGCGAGCGAGAACAGGATCACCGCAAGCAGGATCGCCATCGGCAGGTTCGTGCGCGACAGGCCGGACAGCTCGTAGATCTCCTCGACCATCCCTTCCTTTCGCCGCATGGCGAGAATGCAGGCGAACGCACCGAGCGTCATCGCCATATAGGCCGTCAGATAGACGATGACGCCTTCGACGCCCTGCTCCGTGCCGGCTGCCAGGCCGACGAGCGCGTACCCCATGTGACCGATCGACGAATAAGCCATCAGCCGCTTGATGTTGCGCTGGCCGATAGCGGCGAAAGCACCGAGCGCCATGGAAGCGATCGACACGAAGACGATGATCTGCTGCCAGTCCGCGGTGATTGGATGAAATGCATCCATGACAATGCGCGTCAGCATGCCCATCGCGGCGATCTTCGGTGCCGCGGCGAAGAATGCGGTAACAGGCGTCGGCGCCCCTTCATAGACATCCGGCGTCCACATGTGGAACGGGACGGCGGAAATCTTGAAGGCGATGCCCGCGAGAATGAAGACAAGGCCGAAGATGAGCCCGAGCGATGGCTCGTCGGCCGCCAGCACCTCGGCAATCGGTCCGAAACCGGTATGGCCCGTAAAGCCATAGACCAGCGACATTCCGTATAGCAGCATGCCGGAAGAGAGCGCCCCGAGAACAAAGTACTTCAGGCCGGCTTCCGTCGAACGGATGCTGTCACGGTTGATCGAGGCCACGACATAGAGCGATAGCGATTGCAGCTCCAACCCAAGATAGAGCGAGATCATGTCGTTCGCCGACAGCATCAGAAGCATGCCGAGCGTGGCGATGACGATCAGCACCGGATACTCGAAACGCTCGAAATGCTCGTTGCGGGCGTAGGCGACCGACATGGCGATCGCCAAACCCGAGCCGATCAGCGTCAGGATCTTCAGGTAACGGGCGAAGCCGTCCTGAATGAAGGCCCCGCCGAAAGTCGTCCCCTCCGCCGGGCTGAAGATATAGATCAGCACGGCAACCGCGAGGAGTGCGACCGACATGCCCGTGACGATCGGGGTAGAGCGTTCGCCGCCGAAAACGCCGACCATCAGAAGAACAAGTGCACCTGCGGCCAGAAGCAGTTCCGGCAGGGCCGGCATCAGATCGGGAAGTTCGCTAACCATCGTTTAATCTCGCCCTTCTGACCTTAATGCGCCAGCGATGCTGTCTGCTGTGCCGTATCAAGCGCGGCTTGGTAGTTCTGGATGAGTTGATCGACGGACGCCTGCGTCACATCGAAGACAGGTGCCGGGTAGAAGCCGAAGAAGATCGTCAGCACCACGAGCGGCACCAGGATCACGCGCTCGCGAACCGACAGATCCAGGATCGACTTAAGGCTTTCCTTGTCGATGACACCAAAGATCACGCGCCTGTAGAGATAAAGCGCGTAGGCCGCCGAAAGGATCACGCCGGAAGTTGCGAAAAGCGCTACCCAGGTGTTCACCTTGAAAGCGCCGATCAGCGTCAGGAATTCGCCGACGAAGCCGCTTGTGCCCGGCAGCCCGACATTCGCCATCGTGAAGATCATGAATGCGACGGCATAGGCCGGCATGCGGTTGACGAGCCCGCCGTAGGCGTCGATCTCGCGGGTGTGCATCCGATCGTAGATCACGCCCACGCAGAGGAAGAGCGCGCCCGACACGATGCCGTGCGAAAGCATCTGGAAGATACCGCCCTGCACGCCCTGTTCCGTCATCGTGAAGATGCCCATGGTAACGTAACCCATGTGCGCGACGGACGAATAGGCGATCAGCTTCTTGATGTCTTCCTGCGCCAGCGCCACGAGCGAGGTGTAAATGATCGCCACCACCGACAATGTGAAGATGAACGGCGCGAACAGGTCGCTCGCGATCGGGAACATCGGCAGAGAGAACCGCAGGAACCCGTAGCCGCCCATTTTCAGAAGGATGCCCGCCAGGATCACCGAACCTGCCGTCGGCGCCTCCACGTGAGCATCGGGCAACCAGGTGTGGACTGGCCACATCGGCATCTTCACGGCAAAGCTCGCGAAGAAGGCAATCCACAGCCACGTCTGCATTTCGGCCGGGAAGGAATGGGCGAGCAGCGTCGGTATATCCGTCGTTCCGGCGTTCCAGTACATCGCCATGATGGCGATGAGCATCAGCACGGAGCCGAGCAGCGTGTAGAGGAAGAACTTGTAGCTCGCATAAACGCGCCGCTTGCCGCCCCACACGCCGATGATCAGGAACATCGGGATAAGTCCGCCTTCGAAGAAGACGTAGAAGACGACGAGGTCGAGTGCGCAGAACACGCCGATCATCAGCGTTTCCAGAACGAGGAACGCGATCATGTATTCCTTGACGCGGTTCTCGATGCTGCGCCAGCTCGCCAGAATACAGAACGGCATCAGGAATGTCGTCAGGATGACGAACAGCATGGAGATGCCGTCGACGCCCATCCGATAGGTGATGTTTCCGCCGAGCCAGTCCGCCCGCTCCTCGAACTGGAAGCCCGGGCTCTGCGTATCGAAATTGATCCAGATGATCAGTGAGACGACGAACGTGAACACCGTCGTGATCAGCGAAACGCGGCGGATGTTTTCCTTGGCGCTCTCCTCCTCGCCGCGGACGAGGAGGATGAAGAGAACGCCGACGAGCGGAAGAAACGTTATGGTGCTGAGAATAGGCCAGCTCATTAATGGGCACTCCCGCCGCCAAACATGGACCAGGTTACAAGGGCCGCAACGCCGATGAGCATGGCGAAGGCATAGTGGTAGATGTAGCCCGTCTGCAGCCGGACGACCCATGTCGTCACGTTCTGCACCCGTGCGGCGATGCCGTCCGGCCCCAGGCCGTCGATCGTCGCGCCATCGCCCTTTTTCCAGAGCTGACGGCCGACCCACATCGCGGGCCGCACGAAGATCGCATCGTAAAGCTCGTCGAAGTACCACTTGTTGAGCAGGAACTTGTAGAGCCCCTCATGGCGCTCCGCCAGGCGCTTCGGCGTTTCGGGCGAACGAATGTAGAAGAGCCACGCCAGCGCGAAACCGCCGATCATCATGACGAGCGGAGCGAACTTCACCCAGGTCGGCACATCGTGCATGTCGTGCAGGACGTGGTTTTCCGACGATGTGAAGAGCGACGTACGCCAGAACTCGCCGTAGCCTTCGCCGATGAAGACACCCGAGAAGATCAGGCCAGCGAACAACGCGCCTGCTGCCAGGATCATCAGCGGGACGGTCATGACGTAGGGCGATTCATGAACGTGCTTCATCACGTCCACCGGCGCGCGAGGCTTGCCGTGGAAGGTCATGAACGCTAGCCGCCATGAGTAGAAGGATGTCAGAGCGGCGGCCGCCACCGTCAGCCAGAAGCCGTAAAGGGCGAAGCTGTTGTGGCCGACGAATGCGGATTCGATAATCGCATCCTTCGAGAAGTACCCGGCGGTCAACGGGAAGCCGGTCAGCGCAAGCGTCCCTATGATCATCATCCAGTAGGTGACCGGGATATGCTTCCTCAGCCCGCCCATCTTGCGCATGTCCTGCTCATCCGAAACAGCGTGGATAACCGAGCCGGCGCCAAGGAACAAGAGTGCCTTGAAAAAGGCATGAGTGAACAGGTGGAAGATGCCGACCGAATAGGCGCCAACGCCGAGCGCGACGAACATGTAGCCAAGCTGCGAACAGGTCGAATAGGCGATCACGCGCTTGATGTCGTTTTGCACCAAACCCACGGTGGCGGCGAAGAACGCCGTCGTTGCACCGATAAAGGTCACGAACGTGAGCGCGGTATGCGAAAGCTCGAAGAGCGGCGACAGGCGCGCGACCATGAAGACCCCGGCCGTCACCATCGTCGCCGCATGGATGAGCGCGGAAACCGGCGTAGGGCCTTCCATCGCGTCCGGCAGCCAGGTGTGCAGCAGGAACTGGGCGGACTTGCCCATAGCACCCATGAAAAGCAGCAGGCACAGGGCCGTCATCGCGCCGTGAGCGTCGAGTTGGTAGCCGAGGAAATCGAGTACAGGTTCGCTGTGCTCTCCCTCGACGAACGCGTGTGCGTTGGCGAAGACCGTGTCGAGATCGATCGAATTGAAGAGGTAGAAAACGCCGAAGATACCGAGCGCGAAACCGAAATCGCCGACGCGGTTCACCACGAACGCCTTGATCGCTGCCGCGTTAGCGGACGGCTTCTGGTACCAGAAGCCGATCAGAAGATAGGACGCAAGGCCCACGCCTTCCCAGCCGAAGAACATCTGGAGGAGATTGTCTGCCGTCACCAGCGTCAGCATCGCGAAAGTGAAGAGGGATAGATAGGCGAAGAAGCGCGGGCGGTGCGGATCGTGGTGCATGTAGCCGATGGAATAGACATGCACCAGCGACGAAACGGTGTTGACCACCACGAGCATGACAACGGTCAGCGTATCGACGCGGATCATCCAGTTCACGTCGAGCGTACCGGAGTTGATCCACCTCAGGATCGTCACATGCTGAGGTGGCGCGTCGGTGAATCCGACGGAGAAGAAGGCGATCCAGGAAAGGATCGCGGCCACGATCAAAAGACCCGAGGTGATATACTCACTGGCCTTTGAGCCGATCATGCGGCCGAACAGGCCGGCGATCAGAAAGCCGATAAGCGGCAGGAAGACGATAGCCGAATACATCCGCCCCTCAGCCTTTCATCATGTTGATGTCTTCCACGGCGATGGAGCCGCGGTTTCGGAAGAATGCGACGAGAATGGCAAGCCCGATGGCCGCCTCCGCCGCCGCGACGGTAAGAACCAGAAGCGCGAACACCTGCCCGACCAGGTCGCCCAGGAAGGATGAGAACGCGACGAGATTGATGTTGACGGCCAAGAGCAGCAGTTCGATCGACATCAGGATGATGATGACGTTCTTCCTGTTCAGGAAGATGCCGAAGATCCCGATCGTGAACAGGATCGCCGCTACCGTCAGATAGTGTGACAGACCGATTTCCATGGGCGCCTCGCCGTGCTCCCCCGTATTCATCCAGCAGATGATCCCGCGGGGCGCGGGACCATCCATGCAAACGTTTAATTTCCTGGCCGAGCCGGTGGCATCAGATGCCCTTGCCGGTCTCGACCTTGCGAACCTCGATCGCCGTCTCGCGGTTTCGCGCGACCTGCGTCGGGATGTCCTGCCGCTTCACCCCTTCTTTGTAACGCAGCGTCAGGACGATCGCGCCGACCATGGCCACCAGAAGAACGAGCCCGGCGATCTGGAAGAAGAAGATGTAGCGTGTGTAGAGAACCTCGCCGAGCGCCTGGATATTCGAGGCCTGCTCGAGCGGGGGTATGGGCGCCGCCACATTGGCCGGCACTTCGGGCGCGAACGCCCAAGCTCCGAGACCGAGAAGCAATTCGACCAGAAGAATGATGCCGACGAGAGCACCCACCGGCAGATATTGAAGAAAGCCCTGCCTGAGTTCCACGAAATCGACGTCAAGCATCATGACGACGAATAGGAACAGCACCATGACCGCGCCGACGTAGACGACGATCAGGATCATTGCGAGGAACTCCGCGCCGAGCAGGATGAACAATCCCGCGGCGTTGAAGAACGCGAGGATCAGGAACAGGACCGAATGCACGGGATTGCGCGATGCAATCACCATGAAGCCCGAGGCGACGCATATCGCCGCGAAAAGGTAAAAAAAGACGGCTTGCAGGACCATGTCTGGGATTGCCCCCGTCACTCTCCAAGACCGGCCTGCCTTCGGGTTGGATTACCCCAAAACAGATAAACCGATCGCTTTCCAGTTGCCGGAGCATGAACGGCATTCGCCAGAACGCCTCTTGCTCCGAAAATTCAGTAGCCCAGGAGGGCTTTTGCCGGCGCGCACCGGCTTTACACCGGGCCCGCCGTCACGTCCACTTCGCTTCCGCTCGGCCTGCCATCAGCGGTAGGGTGCATCCATCGCCATATTGCGTGCGATTTCCCGCTCCCAACGGTCGCCATTGGCGAGAAGCTTTTCCTTGTCGTAGTAGAGTTCTTCACGGGTTTCCGTGGCGAACTCGAAATTCGGTCCCTCGACGATCGCGTCCACCGGGCAAGCTTCCTGACAGAAGCCGCAGTAGATGCATTTCACCATGTCGATGTCGTAGCGCGTGGTGCGGCGCGTGCCGTCGTTGCGTCGCGGGCCGGCCTCGATGGTGATCGCCTGTGCCGGGCAGATCGCCTCGCACAGCTTGCAGGCAATGCAGCGTTCTTCGCCGTTGGGATAGCGTCTCAGCGCATGTTCTCCACGAAACCTCGGGCTCACCGGCCCCTTTTCGAAGGGGTAGTTGATCGTCGGTTTCGGCTTGAAGAAGTATCTCATGGCGAGAAAGAACGCCGACACGAACTCCTTCAGAAAGAGCGAATTGGCGGCCTGTTGCAGTCCCATGACCCAAATGCCTCTCTCGCGGTTCAACTCAGCCGGTCATCGACACGGCGGCTATGTATCCGATCACCGGAAACCCGATGATCGTGGTGATCAGGACGAGGATCCGAATGCCTTCCCGGTTTCGCACCAGGAAATCTTCGGCACCCTTCCTCTGCTTTCGCCGATCCAGTCTCCCGTTCAGGACACCGGCGACGATTTTATAGTCCAACCAACCGATATAGAGCCCGATGGCAGCTCCGATCACCCCTGCGAGCGATACCGGCATGGTCTTGTCCTCAAGGCGCCCACCCCGTCGCCATCAGCACGGCCGCGACGATGAACACCATGGCGAGCGACAGCGGCAGGAACACCTTCCAGCCAAGACGCATCAGCTGGTCGTAGCGATAGCGCGGCACCATCGCCTTGACCATCGCGAACATGAAGAAAACGAACACCGCTTTCAAAGTGAACCAGATGATGCCTGGAACCCAGGTGAACGGCGCGAAATCGAAGGGGGGCAGCCAGCCACCCATGAACAGGATCGTCGTCAGGGCGCACATCAGCGCGATAGCGACGTATTCGCCGAGCATGAACATCATGTACGGCGTGGAGCCGTATTCGACCATGAAGCCCGCGACCAGTTCCGATTCGGCTTCAGCCAGATCGAACGGCGGACGGTTCGTTTCTGCAAGCGCGGACACGAAAAAGACGACGAACATCGGCAGGAGCGGCAGCCAGTACCAGTTCAGGAACGTCAGCCACGGCAGGCCGATCATCGTCGCAAGCCCCGTCTCCTGTGACTTCACGATATCGGTGAGGTTCAGGGAACCGGCGCAAAGAAGGACGGTGACGATCACGAAGCCGATCGAGACTTCGTAAGAGACCATCTGAGCGGCCGAACGCAGCGCCGAAAGGAACGGATATTTCGAGTTCGATGCCCATCCCCCGATGATGACGCCATAGACGCCGAGCGATGAGATGGCGAAAATATAGAGGATGCCGACGTTGATATCGGCGATCACCCAGCCTTCGGCCACGGGCACCACCGCCCATGCGGCAAGTGACAGCATCACCATAACAAGCGGGGCAAGCAGGAAGAGCCCCTTGTTTGAACTGGCCGGGATGACCGGTTCCTTCAGCACGAACTTCAGAAGATCGGCGAAGGACTGCAGCAAGCCCCAGGGCCCGACGACGTTCGGGCCACGGCGGATCTGCACGGCTGCCCAGATCTTGCGGTCGGCATAAAGGATATAGGCGATCGCAATGAGCAGCACGACCATGAGCAGGACGCTCTGGGCCACCATGATAATCAGCGGCAGAAGATAATCCGCCCAAAGATCAGCCATTCTAGCCTCCGCCCCTTACTCGGCTGCCTCGACCGCGCGGGCCTTCGCCTCGGCCGAGCATTCGGCCATGACGCTGGACGCCCGAGCGATCGGGTTGGTCAGATAGAAATCCTGGAAAGCATTGGCGAATGGCGCCTTGTCCATTTTGCCGCCAAGCTTGGCTGCGTTCTCCACGCCTTGCCCGCCGGTTTCGACGATCTGCTCGATCTCGGCCATATGCGGGCAAGCCTCGTAAAGCGCCCCGCGCAACTCCCCGAGCGAATCGAAGGCAAGCGCTTTTCCCAGCTCCGCCGAAAGTGCGCGCAGGATCGCCCAGTCCTCACGTGCGTCGCCCGGCGGGAAGCCGGCGCGATCGCCAAGCTGGACACGGCCTTCGGTGTTCACCCATGTGCCGGATTTTTCCGTATAGGCCGCACCCGGCAGGATCACGTCGGCCCGGTGCGCGCCACGGTCGCCATGCGTACCGATATAAACGACGAACGCATCGCCGAAAGCCGACATGTCGAGCTCGTCGGCGCCAAGCAGGAACACGACTTCGATATCGCCCTTGGCGGCGCCATCCTGGATCCCGCCGGTGTCGCGCCCGCCCTCGCCCGGCACGAAGCCGATGTCGAGCGCCCCGACCCGGGAGGCTGCCGTGTGCAACACGCTGAAGCCGATCCATTCGTCGGTCACGGCCCCGAAATCTGTTGCAAGCTTCGCGGCTGCCGAAAGCACCGCCTTGCCGTCGGCGCGCATCAGCGCGCCCTGGCCGACGATGATCAGCGGCCTTTCGGCGTCCTTCAGGACCTTCGCGAATTCCGATTTGCCCGAAGCGATGTCGGAAAGCGTTTCCGGTCCGGCGCCGAGATAGGTCGTCGGGTATGTCAGGTCCGCAGCCTCGCCGATGACGCCGACCGGCAGCCGGCCCATCCGCATGCGCTTGCGGATGCGCGCGTTCAGCACCGGCGCTTCGATCCGCGGATTGGAACCGATGATCAGCACGGCGTCGGCATCTTCGATGCCCTGGACGGTTGCATTGAAGAGATAGGAGGCACGCCCCAGGCTCGGATCGAGCGCCGTTCCGTCCTGGCGACAATCCATGTGCGGGCTCTCGAGCGCTTCCATCAGGCTCTTCAGCGCGAAGACCTCTTCAACGCTTGCCAGATCGCCGGCGATCGCCGCGAGCTTGCTGCCCCCGGCCGCCTTCACCTTTTCGGCGATCGTGCCGAACGCATCCTTCCAGGAAGCTGCGACGAGCTTGCCGTCCCGTTTGATGTAAGGCTTGTCGAGGCGCTGCGCGCGCAGGCCGTCCCAGATATAGCGGGACTTGTCGGAGATCCATTCCTCGTTCACCGCCTCGTTCAGGCGGGGCAGGATGCGCATCACTTCGCGTCCGCGCGTATCGATGCGGATCGCCGAACCAAGCGCGTCCATCACGTCCACGCCCTCGGTCTTTTTCAGCTCCCAAGGCCGTGCCTTGAAGGCATAGGGCTTGTGCGTCAGCGCGCCGACCGGGCAAAGGTCGACGACATTACCCTGCATTTCGGATGACAGCGACTGCTCCAGATAGGACGTGATTTCGGCATCCTCGCCACGGCCGATCAGGCCGAGGTCGGAGACACCGCATACCTCGGTCGTGAAGCGCACACAGCGCGTGCAGTGGATGCAGCGCGTCATGATCGTTTTCACGAGCGGGCCGATGTATTTGTCCTCTACCGCGCGTTTGTTTTCATGGTAGCGCGAGGCATCGACGCCATAGGCCATCGCCTGGTCCTGCAGGTCGCATTCGCCGCCCTGGTCGCAGATCGGGCAGTCCAGCGGATGGTTGATCAGCAGGAACTCCATGACGCCTTCGCGGGCCTTCTTGACCATCGGCGTCTTGGTAAAGATTTCGGGCGCCTCGCCGTTCGGTCCGGGGCGCAGGTCGCGCACGTTCATGGCGCAGGAAGCGACCGGCTTTGGCGGGCCGCCCTTCACTTCTACCAGGCACATGCGGCAATTGCCGGCGATCGACAGCCGGTCGTGGAAGCAGAATCGCGGGATCTCGGCACCGGCTTCCTCACACGCTTGAAGAAGCGTGTACTCGGGCGGTACCTCGATTTCCTTCCCGTCGACGATGATCGTGCGCATCGTTGTCTCCGAATTCCTTGACCGGCGTTATTCAGCCGCCGCAAGAGCGGCGCCCGACGACCGCGCCTTGGCGGTGTACTGGTCGATACGCTCTTCGATAACCGGGCGGAAATTCCTGATAAGCCCCTGGATCGGCCATGCCGCGGCATCCCCGAGGGCGCAGATTGTGTGGCCTTCGACCTGCTTCGTCACCTGGAAGAGCATGTCGATTTCCTCGCGCGAGGCATTGCCCTTGACCATGCGCTCCATCACGCGCCACATCCAGCCGGTGCCTTCCCGGCAGGGCGTGCACTGGCCGCAGCTTTCGTGCTTGTAGAAGTAGCTGAGCCTGGCAATCGCCTTGATGATGTCGGTGGACTTGTCCATGACGATCACCGCCGCCGTCCCGAGCCCCGAGCCCTTTTCCTTCAGGCTGTCGAAATCCATTCCGCAATCGGCGATATCCTCGCCCTTGACGCAAGGAACGGAAGAACCGCCCGGGATCACGGCCATGAGATTGTCCCAGCCGCCGCGAATGCCGCCACAGTGCTTGTCGACCAGTTCGCGGAAGGAGATGCCCATCTCCTCCTCCACGGTGCAGGGCTTGTTCACATGGCCGGAGACGCAAAAGAGCTTCGTGCCTGTGTTGTTGGGCTTGCCGAGACCCGCGAACCACGCAGCTCCCCGGCGAAGGATCGTCGGAGCGACCGCGATCGATTCCACGTTGTTGACCGTCGTCGGGCAACCATAGAGGCCCACGTTCGCCGGGAACGGCGGTTTCAGGCGCGGCTGCCCCTTCTTGCCTTCAAGGCTTTCCAGAAGTGCCGTTTCCTCGCCGCAGATATAAGCGCCCGCGCCATGGTGGACGTGGATATCGAAGTCGTAGCCGTGAACGTTGTTCTTGCCGATCAGCCCGGCCTCGTAAGCCTGGTCGATCGCCGCCTGCAGGCGCTCGCGCTCGCGGATGAATTCGCCGCGCACGTAGATGTAGGCGGCAATCGCGCCCATGGCGAAACCGGCGACCAGGCATCCCTCGACCAGCGTATGCGGGTCGTGGCGCATGATCTCGCGGTCCTTGCAGGTTCCCGGCTCCGACTCATCGGCATTGACGACAAGATAGGCCGGACGTCCGTCGCTTTCCTTCGGCATGAAGGACCACTTGAGCCCGGTCGGGAAGCCCGCTCCGCCGCGCCCGCGCAGGCCCGAGGATTTCATCTGATCGATGATCCAGTCGCGCCCCTTTTCGAGGATCGCCTTGGTCCCGTCCCATTGGCCGCGCTGGCGCGCGCCTTCAAGGCCCCAGTCGTGCAGGCCGTAGATATTGGTGAAGATCCGATCCTGATCCTTCAGCATCCCGTTCCCTCACCTCATGACTTCGATGTCGGCACGTCGCCATCGTCGACGCGCTTGGAAAATTCGGTTTCACCGCCCTCGGCCAGCGTTTTGGCCTGCGCGATCCAGTCTTCGCGGTCGATGCGGCCCTTGAACATCAGGCGCTCGTCCACCCACGCCTTGTTGTTCTCGTCCCACGACGCGATCTGAGCGAAGTGATAGACACCCATATCGTTCAGGATGCCCTCGATCTTCGGACCCACGCCGCGAATGCGCTTCAGGTCATCGGCCTTGCCGTCGCGCGGTCCGTCCAGAAGTTCTGGCTTGTGATCGTCGGAAACGGCATGTTCGTCCGTCGGCTGAGAGCGCGCGGCCTCAACCTCAGGCCTGTCTTCCGAGCTTGGCTTGCCGGCGTTTTCCGCCTTCGCCGTCTTCGTGCGGGGCGAAGTCTCCTTCGCTTCCTTCTTCGCGCTCGGCTTCTTTCCCTTCGGGCCTTTCCCGTCACCGGGAATTCCGTCGAAGTCGTTGCCGCCGGAATTGATCGAAACGCCCGCAAAGGCATGCGACGCAACTTCGGCACCATTCACGACATGGGCGACCGGGTCGCCGCCCTTCGTCTTGTCCTTGATCTCGGAAAGCGTCGTCACCCCGCCCTCCGGAGCACCGAAGCGGCGGTCGATCTGCGGACCGGGCGTCACTTCTCGTCCGGCCGAAATATCGTCGATCAGCTGCTCAAGGCTTTCCGGCGTCAGATCCTCGTAGGTATCCTTGAAGATCTGGATCATCGGCGCATTCACGCAGGCTCCGAGGCACTCGACCTCCTCCCACGAAAAATCGCCGTCTTCGGAAAGGTCGTGCGCATGTTCAGCGATCTTGCGCTTGCAGACCTTGATCAGGTCTTCTGCCCCGCGCAGCTGGCAGGGTGTCGTGCCGCACACCTGGATGTGCGCCTTTTTGCCGACCGGCTGCAGCTGGAACATCGTGTAGAAGGTCGCGACCTCCAGCACGCGGATATGAGGCATCCCCAGCATTTCCGCGATATAGCGGATCGCCGGCTCCGGAAGCCAGCCGTCATGCTGTTCCTGTGCCCGCCAAAGAAGCGGGATGACGGCGGATGCCTGCCGCCCTTCCGGGTAGCGGCTGATCACTTTTTGCGCCCAGTCGTAATTCGCATCGCTGAAGGCGAAGCTTTCGGGCTGCTCGTGATAAAGGCGACGAACGGCCATTACCGGTCAACCTCTCCGAACACGATATCGAGGGAACCGAGGATGGCCGAAACGTCGGCAAGCATATGTCCCCGGCAAAGGAAATCCATCGCCTCAAGATGCGCGAAACCGGGCGCCTTGATCTTGCAGCGATAGGGCTTGTTGGTCCCGTCTGAGACGAGGTAGACGCCGAATTCGCCTTTCGGCGCCTCCACGGCGGCATAAACCTCGCCCTCGGGCACGTGGTAGCCTTCGGTATAGAGCTTGAAGTGGTGGATCAGCGCTTCCATGGAGCGCTTCATCTCTCCGCGCTTGGGCGGAAACACCTTGCCGTCGGTCGTAAATACCGGGCCGGTTTCCACCGTCAGCTTTTCCAGGCACTGCTTCATGATGCGTACGGACTGGCGCATCTCTTCCATCCGGATGAGATATCGGTCGTAGCAGTCGCCGTTCTTGCCGATCGGGATGTCGAAGTCCAGTTCGTCGTAGCACTCGTAGGGCTGCGCCTTGCGCAGGTCCCAAGGCGCGCCGGAACCGCGCACCATCACGCCGGAAAAGCCGCGCGCCCATGCTTCGTCCAGCGACACGACGCCGATATCGACGTTGCGTTGCTTGAAGATGCGGTTTTCCGTCAAAAGGCCTTCGAGATCATCGCAAACCTTGAGGAACGGATCGCAGAAATCCCAGATATCGTCGAGCAATTCCTTCGGCAGGTCCTGATGCACGCCACCCGGGCGCACATAGGCCGCATGCATGCGCGAGCCGGACGCGCGCTCATAGAACACCATAAGTTTCTCGCGCTCCTCGAAACCCCAGAGCGGAGGCGTGAGCGCGCCGACGTCGAGCGCCTGCGTCGTGATATTCAGGATATGCGAAAGTATGCGGCCGATTTCGGAATAAAGCACGCGGATGAGCTGGCCGCGCTTCGGCACGGTGATGCCGACGAGCTTTTCGACGGCCAGCGCGAAGGCATGCTCCTGGTTCATCGGCGCGACGTAGTCCAGCCGGTCGAAATAGGGCACGCCCTGGAGATAGGTCTTGTGCTCCAGAAGCTTCTCGGTGCCGCGATGCAGCAGGCCGATGTGCGGGTCGACGCGGGTGACCACCTCGCCGTCAAGCTCCAGCACGAGGCGAAGAACGCCATGCGCCGCCGGATGCTGCGGGCCGAAGTTGATGTTGAAATTGCGAACCTGAGCCTCTGCCATCGACCGCCTCAATTCGTCTTGGCTTTTTCGTCACCCGGCAGCACGTAGTCCGTGCCTTCCCAGGGAGACAGAAAATCGAAATCGCGGAACTCCTGCGTCAGGCGCACAGGCTCGTAGACGACCCGCTTCTTCTCGTCGTCGTAGCGCACCTCGACGTAGCCCGTGAGCGGGAAATCCTTGCGCAGCGGGAAACCGTCGAAACCATAGTCCGTGAGGATGCGGCGCAGGTCCGGATGGGCGGAGAAGAGCACGCCGTACATGTCGTAGACTTCCCGCTCGAACCAGTCGGCCCCCGGGAAGACGCCGAATGCGGACGGCACCTGTGTGTCTTCGTCCGCCTCAACCTTCACCCGCACGCGCAGGTTCTGGCGCGGCGAAAGAAGGTGGTAGACCACGTCGAAACGCCGCTCCCGGCTCGGCCAGTCGACACCGCAGATATCGACAAGTGCGATGAACTGGCAGCTTGCATCGTCGCGCAGGAATCGCAGCACGGATACGATTTCCGCCGCGCGCGCGACCAGCGTCAGCTCCCCGTAGGCGACGTTCCATCCGTCGAGCGCATCGCCGAGCGATGCCTGGATGTGTTCGCCAAGTTCCGCGAGCGTCTCGTCCATGAGATTTCCACCCGTCCCGTTTGGACCCGTTTGAACCTGCAATTTCCCGTACCGCCTCAGCGTTCGATCGTACCCGTGCGCCGGATCTTCTTTTGCAAAAGAAGAACGCCGTACAGCAACGCTTCCGCCGTCGGCGGGCACCCCGGCACGTAGATATCGACCGGAACGACGCGGTCACACCCGCGAACGACCGAATAGGAATAGTGATAATAGCCGCCGCCGTTCGCGCAGGATCCCATGGAGATCACGTAGCGCGGCTCCGGCATCTGGTCGTAGACCTTGCGAAGCGCGGGGGCCATCTTGTTGGTCAGCGTGCCGGCCACGATCATGACGTCGGACTGGCGCGGGCTAGCGCGCGGCGCGAAGCCGAAGCGCTCGCCGTCATAGCGCGGCATCGACATCTGCATCATTTCCACCGCGCAGCAGGCGAGGCCGAAGGTCATCCACATGAGCGAGCCGGTGCGCGCCCATTGGATGAGGCTGTCGGAGGCCGTGACGAGGAACCCCTTGTCCGCCAGCTCGTTGTTGATTTCGAGGAAATAGGCGTCGTCCGCACCCACGGGATTGCCCGTATTGGGGTCGATGATGCCCTTCGGCTGCGGCGCGACGAGCGGCTCGGAAGTCGTCAATCCCATTCCAGGGCTCCCTTCTTCCATTCGTAGATGAAGCCGATCGTGAGCACGGCCAGGAAGATCGCCATCGACCAGAAGCCGTACCAGCCGAGGTCGCCGAACACCGCGGACCACGGAAACAGGAACGCCACCTCCAGATCGAAGATGATGAAGAGAATCGAGACCAGGTAGAACCGGACGTCGAACTTCATTCGGGCGTCGTCGAACGCGTTGAAGCCGCACTCATAGGCCGACAGCTTCTCCGAATCCGGGTTCTTGTAGGCAATCAGGAATGGCGACAGCAAGAGCGCCAGGCCGATTGCCAGTGCAACGCCGATGAACACGATGATGGGAACGTATTCCCTCAGGAGGTCTTCCATTTTTCAGCCGTGTCCCTGCCAATGGACCGAATTACCGGCGAAAACCCAAAGGCTTCCCGCTGGTGGGATGCGGCACCGCCGCACTCGGAAAGCCCCCGGTCATGACCGGCGATCGAATGCTCGTGGAACGATGCATCGGATCGCGTCGGCACGCTTAGCCCACGCTCATGCCCAACGCAAGTCCCACAAGCGCTTATAATCGCGACGGGTTGCGGATAACCGCACGGCACGGGGGAGGATACCCACAGCCGGCGGCGATCAATAACGCGCGATTTCCCACACGAGGAAAACTAACATCCTTGCAGCATCCGACAACCCGCCATTTCGCTGACGCGAGTCGCGGCGCGCGGAACTTAGAACTCTGACATGAAACAAGGAATGCGCCCCGGGGGCGCGTGCTCCGGCGCGCCGTGAAGGCGCAACCGCAATCGGATGATTTATTCGGAGGAGAAGACATACGACTGGCGCGAGTGACGGGGCTCGAACCCGCGACCTCCGGCGTGACAGGCCGGCACTCTAACCATCTGAGCTACACCCGCTCGCCTGGTCGTATGATGTTGGCCACTTCGCTGAAACATAAAGTCTTTCAGGGAAGTGGCGCGAGTGACGGGGCTCGAACCCGCGACCTCCGGCGTGACAGGCCGGCACTCTAACCAACTGAGCTACACCCGCTTGCATCGAAGCGGTGCGTGACCGCTTGAAGTGGCGCTGATGTACGGCGCTGCGCCGCTTTAGTCAAGGGTCGGCGGCAGCTGTTTGTGACGATTTCCCGAAACGATTGCAGTCCGCCGCGCTTAGCCGCCCTTCCCCGCCTGATTTTAAGCTCTTCCACTGTGGAAAAAGCAAAATCGGCAAGCCGCGTTTCGACGACCATACGGCTGTGGTTTTCAGTCGCCGTGCCCGCGCACACGCGATGGGAATGACGGATTGTCGATCGAAGGGAAGATGGTGGGCGGTGAGAGACTCGAACTCCCGACATCCTCGGTGTAAACGAGGCGCTCTACCAACTGAGCTAACCGCCCCTCGCGGCGCAATTTGCGCTCGTCATGGGATTGCGGATGTCTATGCGCTTGGGCTGCGGATTGCAAGTCTCATGCATCACATCACCCACAATCCACTAATCCCGCTTCGCCATGCCCCTGGTAAAGGGCCTCGACAAACAAAAAACCCTGCAGGACATCCGTCCCGCAGGGTTTTGAGAACCGTCCGGTCAACCGCCTCAGGCGTTGACGGCGTCCTTGAGACCTTTGCCGGCCTTGAACTTCGGCGTTTTGGAAGCCGGGATCTTGATCGCTTCGCCGGTGCGCGGGTTGCGGCCTTCGGTGGCGGCGCGTTCGGAAACGGAGAAGTTGCCGAAGCCGATGATGCGGACTTCGCTACCGGACTTCAAAGTGCCGGTAATCGCATCGAAAGTCGCGTCCACAGCCTCACCCGCCTGCGCCTTGGTCAGCCCGGTCTTCTCGGCCACGGCTGCGATCAGATCATTCTTGTTCATGGCAGTCACCTTTCTTGGAAACCTCGGTATGCCCGCCGATTCGAACGGGCTCCGGAGGCGACAGTCTTTCGAATCATTGTCTAACGCAAGCCGAAAGTGGCGGAAATCCGGGATTTTTTGCCCAAAAACACCATTTTTTCAAAAGAAAAGGCCCCGGCGGATGCCGAGGCCTTCAAATTTTCGTTTCGCAAACCGCTTCAGTGGGCGACGAGACCGGGTGATTCTTCCTCCGTCGCGGCGGTATCAGCCGGTGCGGAAGCCTTCTCCTCGCTCCACTCTATCGCCTCCGGCATGCGGGTCAGCGCCTTGGAAAGCACTTCGTCCATGCGCGAAACGGGCACGATATCCAGACTGTTCTTCACGTTATCGGGGATGTCCGCGAGGTCCTTCGCGTTATCCTCCGGGATCAGAACCGTCTTCATGCCGCCGCGAAGGGCTGCAAGCAACTTCTCCTTCAGCCCGCCGATCGGCAGTACACGGCCGCGAAGCGTGATCTCGCCGGTCATGGCCACATCCCGGCGCACCGGAATGCCCGTCATGATGGAGATCACGGCCGTTGCCATGGCAATGCCGGCGGACGGCCCATCCTTCGGCGTCGCGCCTTCCGGGACGTGCACGTGGATGTCGCGCTTCTCGAAGAGCGGCGGTTCGATGCCGAAATCGACGCTGCGCGAGCGCACGTAGGAAGCGGCTGCGGAGATCGATTCCTTCATCACGTCGCGCAGGTTGCCGGTCACCGTCATCTTGCCCTTGCCGGGCATCATGACGCCTTCGACCGTAAGCAGTTCGCCGCCCACTTCCGTCCAGGCAAGGCCGGTAACGACACCGACCTGGTCTTCCTGTTCCACCTCGCCGTAGCGGTAGCGCGGCACGCCGAGATAGTCCTCGACGATCTTGTCGTCGACAGCGATCTTGGTCTTGTCGGACATGAGGATGTCCTTCACCGCCTTGCGCGCGAGCGTGGCGAGTTCGCGTTCGAGGTTACGCACGCCCGCCTCGCGGGTGTAGCGGCGGATGACGGTGCGCAGCGCATCGTCGCCCACCTCGAACTCGCCCTCCTTGAGGCCGTGGTCCTTGATGCTCTTGGGCAGCAGGTGCCGCTTGGCGATCTCGACCTTCTCGTCCTCCGTGTAGCCCGCGATACGGATGATCTCCATGCGGTCCATCAGGGGGCCCGGAATGTTCAGCGTGTTCGCCGTGGTCACGAACATCACTTCCGACAGGTCGTATTCGACCTCGAGATAGTGGTCCATGAACGTCGAGTTCTGCTCCGGATCGAGCACTTCGAGAAGGGCCGAGGACGGGTCGCCGCGGAAGTCCATGCCCATCTTGTCGATCTCGTCGAGCAGGAAGAGCGGATTGGACTTCTTCGCCTTCTTCATCGACTGGATGACCTTGCCGGGCATCGAGCCGATGTAGGTGCGGCGGTGGCCGCGGATTTCGGCTTCGTCACGCACGCCGCCGAGCGACATGCGGATGAATTCGCGCCCCGTCGCCTTGGCGATCGACTTGCCGAGCGAGGTCTTGCCGACGCCGGGAGGGCCGACAAGGCACAGGATCGGGCCTTTCAGCTTGTTGGCCCGCTTCTGCACCGCCAGGTATTCGACAATGCGCTCCTTGACCTTCTCAAGACCGTAATGGTCGGAATTCAGCACCTCCTCGGCAAAGGCGAGATCGTGCTTGACCTTGCTGCGGCGCCCCCAGGGGATGCCGAGCAGCCAGTCGAGGTAGTTGCGCACCACCGTCGCTTCGGCTGACATCGGGCTCATCTGCTTGAGCTTCTTCAGCTCCGCATTGGCCTTTTCGCGCGCTTCCTTGGAAAGCTTGGTCTTGGAGATGCGCTCTTCCAGTTCGGCCACCTCGTCGCGGCCGTCCTCGCCGTCGCCGAGTTCCTTCTGGATCGCCTTCATCTGTTCGTTCAGGTAGTACTCGCGCTGCGTCTTCTCCATCTGGCGCTTGACGCGCGAACGGATGCGCTTTTCCACCTGCAGGACGGAAATCTCGCTCTCCATCAGGCCGAGCACGCGCTCAAGCCGCTGGGAAACCGAGGCAATCCCCAGGATTTCCTGCTTTTCGGGGATCTTCACCGCAAGGTGGGATGCGATCGTGTCGGCGAGCTTCGAATACTCGTCGATCTGGCCGACGGCGCCCAGAACCTCGGGCGAGACCTTCTTGTTGAGTTTCACATAGCTCTCGAATTCCGACACGACGGAACGGGCCAGCGCCTCGACCTCGACGGTTTCGGCGTCCGTGTCCGGCAGCGGTTCCGCATGCGCCTCGAACAGGTCGTCGCGCTGCGTATATGCGCCGATGTTGGCGCGCGAAACGCCTTCCACCAGAACCTTCACCGTATTATCGGGAAGCTTCAGGAGCTGAAGAACGGTCGCGAGGGTGCCAACGTTGTAGATGTCTTCGGGAGAGGGCTCGTCGTCGGAAGCGTTCACCTGCGTTGCCAGCAGGATCTGCTTGTCCGAGTTCATCACCTCTTCCAGCGCGCGGATCGACTTTTCGCGCCCGACAAACAGAGGCACGATCATATGCGGAAAAACGACGATGTCGCGGAGCGGCAGAACCGGGTAGATGGCACCGCCGCCCTCGTCCGCAGGTCGCGTCTGGAAATCTGTCATTTCATTTCCTCTCATCGCGGCCCGCCGCCCCGAGTTACTCGCGAAAAACGGACGGGCGCTCAATAGACGGCGGCCGGAAATTCTTTCCGGAAAGCGGCCGATACGCGGCACCTCCTGCAAGAGCATGCCGGGCTCGCCCCGCCGTGGGTTGTCCTATTAGGTGGCTACCGCGGGCATGGGTGTCAAGGACGCGCAATGGGGCGCGATACAGGTTCCCTGTTGATTACCTCAAGTAAGAGTGAACAAAGCCGCGGAGAGTGGCGAAATTGCAGCCATCGAGACGAAAAAAGGCGCCGAACGGTCTGGTTCGGCGCCTTTGGCTGACTATGGCGAGTCGCTTCTGGTCAAGCGCTCGTCGCGGATTCCTCGGCCCTGTCCTCGTAGATATAGAGGGGTCGCGCCTTGCCCTCCACGACCTCCGGCGAGATCACGACTTCCTTCACGCCCTTCAGGCCGGGAAGCTCGTACATCGTGTCGAGGAGGATCGCCTCGAGGATGGAACGCAGGCCGCGGGCGCCGGTCTTGCGCTCGATTGCCTTGCGCGCGATGGCCCGCAGCGCTTCCTCGTGGAAGGTGAGGTCCACGTTCTCCATCTCGAAGAGCCGCTGATACTGCTTCACGAGCGCGTTCTTGGGCTCCATGAGGATGGTGATGAGCGCATCCTCGTCGAGGTCCTCCAGCGTCGCGATTACCGGCAGGCGGCCGACGAATTCGGGAATCAGGCCGAATTTCAGCAGATCTTCCGGCTCGAGTTCGGCGAACAGTTCGCCGGTCTTGCGGTCTTCCGGCGCTCTTACGTTCGCCTTGAAGCCGATCGAGGTCTTGCTGCCGCGGTCGGAGATGATCTTCTCCAGCCCCGCGAAGGCACCGCCGCAGATGAACAGGATGTTCGTGGTGTCGACCTGCAGGAATTCCTGCTGCGGGTGCTTGCGTCCGCCTTGCGGGGGAACGCTCGCCACCGTGCCTTCCATGATCTTCAGAAGCGCCTGCTGCACGCCCTCGCCCGACACGTCGCGGGTGATCGAGGGGTTGTCGGACTTGCGGCTGATCTTGTCTACTTCGTCGATGTAGACGATGCCGCGCTGCGCTCGTTCCACGTTGTAGTCGGCCGACTGCAAAAGCTTGAGGATGATGTTTTCCACATCCTCGCCGACGTAGCCCGCCTCGGTCAGCGTCGTCGCATCGGCCATGGTGAACGGCACATCGAGGATCCGCGCCAGCGTCTGGGCAAGCAGCGTCTTGCCGCAGCCGGTCGGACCGACCAGCAGGATGTTCGACTTCGCAAGTTCGACGTCGTTGCTCTTTGAGGCGTGGTTCAGCCGCTTGTAGTGGTTGTGGACGGCAACGGAGAGAACCTTCTTCGCGCTGTCCTGGCCGATCACGTAGTCGTCAAGCACCTGCCTGATCTCTTGCGGGGTCGGCACTCCATCGCGCGACTTCACCAGCGAGGATTTGTTCTCCTCGCGGATGATATCCATGCACAGCTCGACGCACTCATCGCAGATGAAAACGGTCGGGCCGGCGATCAGCTTGCGAACCTCGTGCTGGCTCTTGCCGCAAAACGAGCAGTAGAGCGTGTTTTTCGAGTCGCCGCCGCTGGCCTTGCTCATATGTTAGTCCCCGCATTTCCTGGGAAGCGCCAAATGCCTTCCCGTTTCATGTTGCGGACAAAGAGCAGGCCCAGCCCCCTCTTTGCCTCCGGATATCGCATTATCCGATGTCCGGCCAACGCACTCGCCGATTGTGGGTCACAATCGGCGATGTTCCAAGAATGTCACCATGCTTCGCCCTCAAAAATCAACATACGTTTAAGGCAAAGCTAAAGCGTTACGGTTAACCCGGCGATCACCACAGAATACTGTGGCAAAAGCGCGACGCCTCATTTCTCCTCCGTCTCGCCCAGTTTCGAGCGGTCGAAGATCACCTCGTCGATGATGCCGAAGTCCTGCGCCCGTTCCGCCGTCATGAAGTTGTCGCGCTCAAGCGCTTCTTCGACGGAGTCGAGCGTCTGGCCCGTGTGCTTGACGTAGATATCGTTGAGCCGGCGCTTGAGCTTCAGGATTTCCTGGGCATGCAGCATGATGTCGGCCGCCTGCCCTCGGAAGCCGCCGGACGGCTGGTGCACCATCACGCGGGCGTTGGGCAGCGAATAACGCATTCCCTTGGTGCCCGCGGCAAGAAGCAGCGATCCCATGGAAGCCGCCTGGCCGATGCACAGCGTGGAGATTTCCGGGCGCACGAACTGCATCGTGTCGTAGATCGCGAGCCCCGAGGTCACGAGACCTCCCGGAGAATTGATATAAAGCGCAATCTCCTTGTTCGGGTTCTCGGCTTCCAGATAAAGGAGCTGGGCGCTGATCAGCGCAGCCATATGATCCTCGACCGGGCCGGTCAGGAAGATGATGCGCTCCTTGAGAAGGCGCGAATAGATGTCGTAGGCGCGTTCTCCGCGGTTCGTCTGTTCGACGACCATCGGCACAAGCGTGTTAACCGCGAAATCGACAGGATCTTGCATGCCTCGTCCATGGTTTGGCGAAAACTGGGAGGGCCAGGAGCGGAAACCCGTTTCCACTAAGGCGTCGCGCGCCCTCGCCCGTGTTCGTTCGTCATGAGTCGAAAAAAGCGACACCCGGAACATAGGGGATGTCGCTTCGTTTCGAAAGATAGGCGACGCATCACGCTATACAAGGTTAAGCGAATGCGTCGCGCCATATCTCGCTTTGGACTCAGGCGGCCGTCTCGCCGTCCTCGTCGTCCTCTGCCATCAGCTCTTCCTTGGTAACCGTTTTGTCGGTCACCTTGGCAAGGGTCATGATGTAGTCGACAACCTTTTCCTCGTAGATCGGGGCGCGAAGGCTGGCGAGCGCCTGCGGGTTGCCGCGATAGAACTCGAACACCTGCTGCTCCTGGC
Source organism: Stappia sediminis (assembly GCF_009826895.1). Taxonomy (GTDB): domain Bacteria; phylum Pseudomonadota; class Alphaproteobacteria; order Rhizobiales; family Stappiaceae; genus Hongsoonwoonella; species Hongsoonwoonella sediminis. The sequence continues at coordinate 163,841 of NZ_WUMV01000009.1, forward strand.
CCGGGAACTGGCGCACGCGGTCGTAAAGGGCGCGCTGCACCTCGTCGTCGGACACCTGGATTTCGTTCTTCTCGCCGATTTCCGACAGCACGAGGCCAAGGCGCACGCGCCGCTCGGCGATGCGCTGGTATTCGGCCTTCGCCTCTTCCTCGGTCGTCTCTTCGTCCTCGAAGGTCTTGCCTTCCCGCTCCATGTCGTTCTTGACCTGGCGCCAGACGTTGTCGAACTCGGTCTCCACCAGCTTGCCGGGCAGATCGAACGAATAGGCCTCGTCGAGCTTGTCGAGAAGCTGGCGCTTGATCTTCTGGCGCGTCATCGCGCCGTACTGGCTCTCGATCTGCTCGCGGATCAGCTCTTTCAGCTTGTCGATGGACTCAAGGCCCAGCGTCTTGGCAAGCTCGTCGTCGAGCTTCACTTCGCCGGGAGCCTGGATTTCCTTGACCACGATGTCGAAGGTCACTTCCTTGCCGGCAAGGTGCTTGGCGGCATATTCCTCGGGGAAGGTCACGGAGATCGTCTTCTCGTCGCCGGCCTTCAGGCCCACGAGCTGCTCCTCGAAACCGGGGATGAAGCTCTTGGAGCCGATGACGAGATGTCCGTCCTCGTCGCTGCCACCCTCGAAGGCTTCGCCGTCGAGCTTGCCGACATAGCTCATGGAGACGCGGTCGCCCTCTTCCGCTGCGCCGTCCTTTGTCTCGTACGGACGGTTGGCGTCGGCGATGCCGAGCGCCTGCTCATCGATTTCCTCATCGGAGATTTCGACGATCGGGCGCTCCAGTTCGAGCGTCGAAAGATCGATCAGCTCGAACTCGGGCATGAGGTCGTAGGACATCTTGAAGGCGAGATCGGCGTTGCCTTCCAGGATGGCTTCCGCCTCCTCCTCGGGAAGATCGATCTCGGGCTGCAGCGCAGGCTTTTCCTCGCGCTCCTCGATCGCCTTCTGGGTGGTTTCCTGGATCAGGTTGGACAAAAGCTCGGCCATCGCCTGGCGTCCGTAAAGACGCTTCAGGTGGGCCTTGGGCACCTTGCCCGGCCGGAATCCGTTGATGCGGACCTTGCCTTTAAGGTCGTCGAGATAGGAATCGAGGCGGCTCGACAGATCCGAAGCCGGAATGACGACTTTCAGTTCGCGCTTCAGCCCCTCGGCCAGGGTTTCGGTCACCTGCATGGTAATGTGTTTCGTCCTCGGTCTAGAACGTCTGTCTGTCAGCGTACGGCGCTGGCAGGATGAATTGAGAATTGCCTACGACTTCGCCGCTAAGACCGGTATCCGGCTCTCCAGGCATGGTGCGGGCGGAGGGACTTGAACCCCCACGGCTTGCGCCACCAGAACCTAAATCTGGCGTGTCTACCAATTCCACCACGCCCGCAACGGTCGAAAACGCCCGCAGCCGAGGCGCGGCCTCTATAACATCGGGATCGGCAGGGTCAAAGAAAAAACGAGGCGATCGGCGCTCCTTCTCAGGCCCGGTCCTCCGCAAGCTCCGCGATCACATCCTTGAGAACCGGCAGAAGGTCCTCCGAGATCAACCCGGGACCCGCCTTTTTCGCCGCTTGCCCATGTATCCACACGCCTGCGCAAGCTGCCTCGAAAACCGGCAATCCCTGGGCCATCATAGCACAGACGATCCCGGCAAGAACATCGCCCGACCCGGCGGTCGCAAGCCATGGCGATGCGTTTTCCGTAATCGCGGCGCGCCCGTCGGCGGACGCGATCACCGTGTCGGCGCCTTTCAGGACGATCACCGCTCCGCTCAGCCTGGCCGCCTCGCGCGCGCGGTCCGGCTTCGACATCGAGGCTTGAGCCGCGATATCGGGGAACAGCCGCGCGAATTCGCCGTCGTGCGGCGTCATGACGACGCCGCCGCTCGTCTTGTTGCGGATCGATGCGAACAGCGCTTCCGGCTCTTCTGCGAAACTCGTCAGCGCATCGGCGTCAAGCACGACGGCGCGTTCGCCGTCCAGGCACATCGCCACGCGCCGCCTCGTTTCCTCGCCCACGCCCGCCGCCGGGCCGATCACGACGCTGTTCAACCGCCTGTCGGCAAGGATCGCGGCAAACTGTTCCTCGTCCTTGTAGGCCTTCAGCATGACGGCCGTCAGATGCGCGGCATGAACGGAGGCCGCCGAGGGCGATGCCGCCACTGTCGAAAGCCCCGCGCCGGCGCGGAGGGCGGCGACTGCCGCAAGCCTTGCAGCGCCTGTCCGCACAGCCGGTCCGGAAACGATCAGGGCATGGCCGCGGTCGTATTTGTGGCCGGTGACCGTCGGCGGATTCCAATGGGGTCGCCACAGTTCCCTGTCGTTCACGAAGGTGCGGGGGCGTATCTCCTCCAGTACGTCCGCGCTTATGCCGATATCGGCCACGCTCACCCCGCCGCAGAGTTCGCGTCCGGGAAACAGCAGATGTCCCGGCTTTCGGCGAAAGAAGGTGACGGTGCGTGTCGCGCGGATCGCCTCGCCGAGTACCGCCCCGCTTCCTCCGGAAACGCCTGACGGAAGGTCCACGGCGATCGTCTTTGCCCGCCGTTCATTGACGAGGTGCACCACCTGAGCGGCATCGCCTTCAAGCGGCCTGTCGAGGCCCGCGCCGAACAATGCGTCGACCACAAGCCGCGCTTCCTTCAGCCGTTCGGGCAGCTTTGCAAGATTGAGCCTTTCGATCGGCACGCCGGCATTGGCCGCGTCGTCACGCGCCGTTGCCGCGTCACCCTTCAGCCGGCTCGCCTCGCCAAGCAGCAGGAGCCGCACCGGGTATCCCCGTTTCTTGAGGATGCGCGCGGCCACGAACCCGTCCCCGCCGTTGTTTCCCGGGCCCGCCAGCACCAGTACCTGCGCAACGTGGTCCATCATTCGCGCGCAGGTGTCGGCGACCGCGCGTCCCGCCTCATCCATAAGCTCGATGCCCGGCGTGCCGCCGCGGATCGTGCGCTGGTCCGCCTCGCTCATTTCCTCCGGTGTCAGGAGAACTTCCACACAAGGACCTCCCGTTTCAGCTTCCACCCGCGATGACGACGTCCTGCGGTTCTGCGAGTTCCACAAGGTTTCCGTCCGGGTCGCGTATATATATGGACCGCAGGGGCGACACGGCACCGGCTCGGAACACGGGTCCCTCTTCTATATGTACCTGCGCCTCGGCAAGCCGCCTTTCCACCGCCTCCAGGCTTTCCACCAGAAAGCAGAGGTCGCCCGCACCGGATGTCGGCATTTGCGCATGCGGCAGGAACTCCGCACCGGCCTTGTGCAGGTTGATCTTCTGGCCGCCGAACCGAAGTGCCCTTCGCCCACCGGCGAAGACCACCTCCTCCATGCCGAGGACGCCGGAATAGAAGGCCACCGTCTGGTCGATGTCCTTGACCGTCAGCACCACATGATCGAGCGAAAGAATACGCATGGTGGATCCGCTCCGCGTGCACACATCGTTGTCAATCTGCCTTTATCCTCGCACCATTCTCACACTGGCCGGCGTTTTTCGGCAAGCTTTCGCAAAGCGGCATACTGTTCCAATGGCCTTCGGCGGAGCTTGGTTCGGCCGATTCTTTGCCTATTTAATGAGCGTTCTGATCACTTTATGATCACTCTCGGCCGGCACGGCGCTCTACATCCCGGATTTTCCAGCCCGAATTGCCGCATTTGGAGGCGACTTTTTCGGCATGCGCGCTTGGCATGGCTCGTGCTAGATCAACCTTCATGCAGGTGATCCCACCTGGATGCAGAGACGTTGATCGATCTGGGAAGGCCGGGGCTTGGCCGTCGGGACGAAGACGAAAGAGCTCCAGCCGATCGTCAGGTCGGCACCGGCCGCCCGGCCGAATGCATCTGATGCGGAGAGACGGAGGCTATGAAGAAAATCGAAGCGATCATCAAACCCTTCAAGCTGGACGAAGTGAAGGAAGCGCTTCAGGAGGTCGGCCTCCAGGGCATCACCGTCACCGAGGCGAAGGGTTTCGGCCGCCAGAAGGGCCATACCGAGCTTTATCGCGGCGCCGAATACGTCGTTGACTTCCTTCCCAAGGTCAAGGTCGAAATCGTCCTTGCCGACGACCTGGTGGAGAAGGCTGTCGAGGCGATTCGCAACGCCGCCCAAACCGGCAGAATCGGCGACGGAAAGATTTTCGTCTCCAACATCGAGGAAGCCGTTCGCATCCGTACCGGCGAGACCGGCGTGGACGCCATCTGAACCGCCTGACGGGTCGCGGGCGCACGAACGTGCTTCCGCGCCGGCTCGGGCCAAGCGATGCATGGGCCTGTTTTCCCGAAAACGTCCATATTTCGGCGGAACATGCTCCAAGTCGCCAATCCAAAGCGAAACCTGGGAAAAAACGTAATGACGACCGCAAGCGAAATTCTGAAGGAAATCAAGGAAAAGGACATCAAGTTCGTCGACCTGCGCTTCACCGACCCGCGCGGCAAGATGCAGCATGTCACGATGGATGCCGGCCTCGTCGATGAGGACATGTTCGCCGAAGGCGTCGCCTTCGACGGCTCTTCGATCGCCGGCTGGAAGGCGATCAACGAGTCCGACATGCAACTCGTTCTCGATCCGGAGAGCGCGCACGTCGATCCGTTCTTCGCCCAGTCCACGCTTGCCATCATGTGCGACATCATCGACCCGGTCTCCGGAGAGGCCTACAACCGCGACCCGCGCACCACGGCCAAGAAGGCCGAGGCCTACATGAAGACGCTCGGCATCGGCGACACCGTCTTCTTCGGCCCTGAAGCCGAGTTCTTCATCTTCGACGACGTTCGCTTCTCCGCCGATCCCTACAACACCGGCTTCCAGGTCGATTCCATGGAACTGCCGACCAACATGGGTTCGGAATACGAGACGGGCAACCTCGGCCACCGTCCGCGCACCAAGGGCGGTTATTTCCCGGTTCCCCCGGTCGACAGCGCCCAGGACATCCGCTCCGAAATGCTGACAGTCCTGACCGAGATGGGCGTCGTCGTCGAAAAGCACCACCACGAGGTGGCCGCAGCCCAGCATGAGCTCGGCATCAAGTTCGACACGATGGTGCGCAACGCCGACAAGATGCAGATTTACAAGTACGCGGTGCATCAGGTCGCCCACGCCTACGGCAAGACGGCCACCTTCATGCCCAAGCCGGTCTTCGGCGACAACGGCACGGGCATGCACTGCCACCAGTCGATCTGGAAGGAAGGCCAGCCCGTCTTCGCCGGCAACCAGTATGCCGACCTTTCGGAGAACTGCCTCTACTACATCGGCGGCATCCTGAAGCACGCCAAGGCGCTCAACGCCTTCACCAACCCGTCGACCAACTCCTACAAGCGTCTGGTTCCGGGTTACGAGGCTCCGGTGCTTCTGGCCTATTCCTCGCGCAACCGTTCGGCCTCCTGCCGCATTCCGTTCACGGCATCGCCGAAGGCCAAGCGCGTCGAGGTCCGCTTCCCCGATCCGTCTGCGAACCCGTACCTCTGCTTTGCCGCCATGCTCATGGCCGGCCTCGACGGCATCAAGAACAAGATCCATCCGGGCGACCCGATGGACAAGAACCTCTACGACCTGCCGCCGGAAGAGCTGAAGGACATCCCGACCGTTTCCGCCTCGCTTCGCGAAGCCCTGGAATCGCTCGATGCCGACCGCGAGTTCCTGAAGGCCGGCGGCGTGATGGACGACGACCAGATCGACGCTTACATCGAACTGAAGATGGAAGAGAACATGCGGTTCGAAATGACGCCGCATCCGGTCGAATACGACATGTACTATTCGGTCTAAGCCAGAGGCTTTCGCCAGTTTGCAAGACTGATTATTGCAAAGCCCGCGCCACCCCGGCGCGGGCTTTTTCTCTTATCGGTAATCTGTCACGCAGCCGTCATCGTAGACAGTTAGTAATCCGTCCCAAGGCTTGGAAGCTCTGCCCTTGCCATGCCTTGGGGCCGGCCGGCATTTGGGTTTCGCTTCGTGCGGCGTACGCAGCCCAATTGCCGGTCGGTCCTTACCCGCAAACTAGGCGGCCCTCACGGGCCGCCATTTTTTTGACTCCGATAGCCGTATCGCACCTGTCACGCTCGCTTGAGCGTTCGGTCACGGAGACCGCATTGATGGAACCGGCGCAGGCGGCGCCACGCCAGGAACTCGGCTACCTAGCGTTCCCGGAACTCTTCGCGGCGCTTGCGCTTGCATGAAAGGTTTTTCCCTTTCGCACTTAGGAAAAACTGCAATCCATGAAGGAATAGATGAAATATTGCGCAAAAATGTTTTATATTTTAGCTTAGTTGGCTAACTTGCTAATAAGTTGATATGCCGATTTTAATATAATCATATTTAATAAATTTAGACTGCGCATTATACGCTAGTGTATGGAGTGTTCGCGTGCTGGAAAATGTGCGGTATCCGGATTTCATTATTATCGGTGCGACCAAAGGTGGCACGAGTTGGATCGTTGCCAACCTTCAGCTACAAGAAGATGTATCGATTCCGATGCAACCAAGCGCCGGAGTGCACTATTTCAGCAGAAATTTCGAACGCGGGACGGATTGGTACCTCAAGCATTTCTCCGGCATCAGCGACGAAATCAGGTTCGTCGGCGAGAAATCGGCAAGTTATCTGCCGCATCCCGATGTTCCCGCACGCTTGAAAGAACTGCTGCCTCATGCGCGCCTGATTGCGCAATTGCGCAATCCGGTGGACCGCGCCTATTCGGACTACTGCATGCATTTTCGCAGGGGTCAGGCAAGTGGCGACATCGAGCGTTATCTCGATCCGGACCGCACCCCGATACCACGGCTGTTGAACGACGGTCGCTATCATACGCACCTTACCAGGTATCTCGATTTTTTCCCGCCGGATCAGGTTCTGGTGACGATCTACGAAGAGATGGAAAGGGATCCCGCCGGCGTCCTTCGCTCGATTTCCCGGCATGTCGGCGTGGATGATCCGGTCATTCCTCAAGATATCGGCAAACGGGCCAAGGCCAGGGACACCGCAATGCTGCCGTTGGGCGTGCGCAGGCTTCTTGGGCCGATGAAAGGTGTCGTCGCTCCATTTCGCCATACGTCGGCGTTCAAGTCGGCGCGTGCCTTGCTCGCGAAGCCGAACCGCTATCCCCCGCTGACCGAACCGATACGCGCACGCCTTGCGGCCTACTTTCAGCCGGAAACGGAGCGGCTTGCCCGTCTCCTTGGAAGGGATCTCGACGAATGGCGGAGGGTCGATTCTTCTAACGCCGCATAGAGCGCTTGTCCTGAAAGCGGGATCGCTATCGGGACAGGGATTCGTCCTAAATTCAACGTCTTGAGCATATCCTTATCGCAGATACCTATTCGGAATTTGCGGGATATGCTCCAGGAAGCGGGGGTGTGGAGTGGTTGTTTGGGTCACGGGTCTTTCCGGTTCGGGCAAAACGACTTTGTGCGAGGCGCTGAGATCGCTGCTGAAGCCGCGGATACCGGAACTTGTACTTATCGACGGCGATGTCGTGCGCGAGATTTTCGGCGGGGATCTTGGCTTTGGCGAGGCGGATCGCGCACGCCAGATCAAACGCATACAAAGCCTTGCGCGAGAGCTAGACAAGCAAGAACAGGTCGTTATCGTCGCCGCCCTTTATGCGCATCCCGATCTTCTCAGCTGGAACAGGCAAAACTTCAAAGACTATTTCGAGATTTATCTGGACGCACCGCTCTCGTTGGTTCGCCAGCGCGACCCCAAAGGGCTTTACGGCAAGGCCGACCGCGGGGAAATGGAATTCGTCGTCGGTATAGACGTGCCGTGGAACCCGCCCGCAAATCCCGATCTTCGAATTGATGCGGCCACGGTCCCCAGGCCGGCGGAGCTTGCAAGAAAGGTTGCGCGGGCAATACCGCGCTTTGCGGCGGCGCTGCAGATCGACCATCTGGACGCCGTTTCATGAGCGAACTCGTTCTCGACCGCATCCGGTATTTCGAGCTGGAAAAGCTAGCCTTCGGCGCATTCCAGCCGGTCACCGGGTTCATGACGGAGGACGAGTTCAACAGCGTGGTCGAAAGGCGGCGGCTGCCGGATGGATCGCCCTTTCCCCTGCCGATCGTCCTTGGCGTCGGCGCAAGCGATGCCGAGCGGATGCGGGGAGCGCATCGCGTTTCACTGCTGCACGAGGGGCATGAAGTCGGAGAGATCGATCCGCAAAGCGTTTTCACGGTCGACAAGGCGGCTGCGGCAAGGAAGATATACGGCACCGACGACATCGCCCATCCCGGTGTCCGGTTCTTCATGCAAGGCGGAGACTGGTTCGTCGGAGGTCCGGTTTCCCTCAAGAAACGGATTACGCACAGTCTTACCAAATATGAGCTGACACCGGCGGAGACGCGCCGGCTTTTCAGGTCCAGGGGCTGGAAGAGCGTCGTGGGCTTTCAGACGCGAAACGTGCCGCATCGGGCGCATGAATACCTGCAGCGCGTCGCACTCGAGATTGCGGACGGCCTTTTCGTTCAGCCTCTCGTCGGTTTGAGAAAAGCCGGCGACTATACGCCCGAGGCCGTTGTCGCGGGATACCGGGCGCTGATCGACGGGTTCTTTCCGCCGGAGCGCGTGGTCCTCGGCATCTTGACGACATCGATGCGATACGCCGGTCCGCGCGAGGCTGTGTTTCACGCAATCATCCGCCGCAACTACGGTTGCACCCATTTCGTCGTCGGCCGGGACCACGCGGGCGTCGGCAGCTATTACGGCAAGTATGAGGCGCACGAAGCGACGCGTGAATTCGAAGGCGAACTCGGCATCGAAGTCCTGCGGCTGAACGGCCCTTTTTATTGCAACGGATGCCGAACGATCGTCACGGAACACACGTGCCGGCACTTCTCTCAAGCGCCAGCGATGATCACCGAAATTTCCGGTACGGATATTCGCTCGGCCCTGGCGGGCAAAAAGGCGGTCGACGCAAAGATCATCCGGCCCGAAATCGTGGCCGCACTGGCGGACGTACCCTTGTTCATTGAGGGAGAGGAAATGTGAGCAAGATCCAGATCGTCGCGACAATCGGGCCGGTGAGCGCGTCTGCCCAAATGCTGCGCGAGCTTGAAGACGCGGGCATGACGGTTGCGCGGTTGAACGGATCGCATAACGAACTGGGCTGGCACGCCGAAACAATCGCGCTCATTCGAGAGGTCTTGCCCAACACGCCAATCCTGCTCGATATCCCGGGCCGGAAAATCCGCACGACCCAGCTCATGGCGGAGCCCAGGTTCAAGGCCGGAGATACCATCGTCCTGACGACGGATATCTCATATGCGGGCGGTGAAAAGGTGCCTGTGAATTATCCGAGCCTTCACGAGGATCTGGCGCCTGGAAATATCATTCTCGCCGACGACGGAACGCTCAGGTTTACGGTCATCGAGGTCGTCGGCCGGGACATTTACGTCGAAGCCAATTGCGATGGCCGGTTGAGAAGCCGCAAGGGCATCAACGTTCCCTTCGTTCGCCTTCGCACTCCCATGATCACCCAGCGGGACCGGGACATGATGGCATTCGCCGTCGAACAGGAGGTCGATTTCGTCGGCATCAGCTTTGTGGAATCCGCCGCCCACGTCGAACGTATCCGTGAGCTTGCCGGCGGCAACTGGCCGCGCATCGTCGCCAAGGTCGAAAACCAGATCGGCCTCGACAATGTTGAAGACATTCTCAAGGCGACTGATGCCGTCATGATCGACCGTGGCGACCTGTCGGTCGAAACCAACGTGGAAAACGTCGCGCTTTACCAGAAGCGCGTCCTGAGCGCCGCCAAAGCGCACAGCAAGCCGGTCATCGTCGCCACCGAAATGCTGCACAGCATGATCGAGTCGCCCATGCCGACCAAGGCGGAAGTCAGCGACATCACGAATGCGGTGCTCGATGGTTGTGCTGCAACGATGTTGTCGGGCGAGACCGCATTCGGCGCCTTTCCGGTCGAATCGGTCAGGACGATGCGCCGCATCGTTGATGCGGCCATGCATCATGTGGTCGGCTCCGGTGCCGTGAACGGACACCTCGAAACGCCTCAGGCCATGGGCGATGCGATCGGCTTGATCTGCAACGAACTGGCGATCACCAAGGTGGTGGCCATCACGATCTCCGGATTTGCGGCGCGTCTGGTGTCCTCCCGCTCGCTTAGACAGCCCGTATTGGCCGTGAGCAATGACCGCATGGCGGCGCGCAGCTTCAATCTGCTTCAGGGCGTGCGGGGCATTCATCTCGACATCGAGTTTCCGCGCACATCCACCGACCACATAGCCGAATGCCTGGAAGCTCTTTTTCTTCAGGGCGAACTGACGCTTGAGGATGTCGTGCTCGTCACGACCGTCGGTTACCCGCGTTCGGGCAATCGGATGAACCTCATCCAGACCCATCGCATCGGCGATCTGGCCGAAGCACTTCATTGGGACATTTCGCCGATAATGCAGGAGAACGATCACCCGCAGAAACGACCAGCGTAAAGTCTCCGGCTTCTTTCTATTCAGGTGGAAGAGACCGCTTCAAAAAGGACCGACATGGAAGCTGCCGCTACCGTCATCTTTTTCAGCTTCATACAATCCTTGTTCGGGATGGGGTTGCTTGTGTTCGGAACGCCAACCTTGCTTTTATTGGGTTTTGAATTCTCTGAAGTACTGGCAATTTTACTGCCAGCCTCAATCGTAATCAGCTTGTTGCAGCTTTACGAAGACAAATTGGTGGATGGGCGTTTCGCACGTCAGTTTATCGTCTGGTGCCTTCCCGCGCTGGGATTGGGGCTCATTGCACTGCTGGAGTTCGGGGCTGCGATTTCGCTGGAGCTCGCACTCGGCACGATCATGCTCTTGAGTGTCTGTTTCCAGATGTTGCCGCGGTATTCGGTGAAAACGAACGGCATGATCCGCCACCACCTTAAAGCATGGTTTTTCATAATGGGCGCCGTTCATGGCATCTCAAATCTCGGCGGCAGTGTATTGGCGTTGGTCGCGAATTCCTGTTTCCATGAAAAATCCGATGTCCGTAAAACCATCGCCTTCTGCTATCTCTGTTTTGCATGTATCCAACTGCTTATTTTATATAATTTCAAACCGGAAATATTCACGTGGAGCCAGTTATACCTGATGTCCATAGCCGGAGCGGTATATGTTGCCTTGGGCCGACGAACGTTCGCCAGCCTTCATCAGGCCGTATATGAGAGGTTGTTTCTGGCCTTCATGTTCGGTTATGGCGTGGTTTTGATATCCAAGGCGTTCGCATAGCGCCCCTTCCCCATTTCCCCCGTGAAATCCCGCTTAGCATCCTGTCATTCCGGACGCGGCGCATCACTCCTGTCTTCCCCGCGAAGGGCGGGGCTTGCCCTCGGCTCGATCGGGGGACCTCCCTCCACGCGCCGTGCCCCGTCGTCACACCACATGCCGCGCCCTCTCCACCTGTCATGCCCGTGAAGACGGGCATCTCGTGCCACACGCCGTAACCTCTCCTTCGTCTTCGCCGTTTGTCTCCGACTTGACTAAGAAGGCCCAGACCCAGCAACCGATGATGCTAACTGGCATATTTCGAGCAATTTGGGATCCTACTCGCAGCACACCTTCTCAAGGTATGTATTGCCATAAGTGATGAAAGAATCGGAGGGTATTGCGCCTTGATTCTTTAGCTTTCGCGCCAAATTGATAGCGTGCTGCTTGTCATAAGTATTACGCAACGTCACAGCATACCAACCGTTGCTCGCCCGATAGGCGGACAGCGGAAGCCTCGATGAGCGCACGTAGCGATTTACCTCCTCGATACTACGGAAGCTTCTGACTTGGACATGCCTTTGGTCGAACGGCGCCAAAGCGAACTGGTCGACATAAACCCAAGTATGATGCATGTAGCCAGTGAGGGTGCCGGCCCTAACGCGATACCATCGGTCGTGATTACCGAGAATGGTAAGCCGTTCACCGTTCGAAAGAACCGCCAGATCAGCAGACTTCCCCCGAGCGGCTTGCTTGAGCGGCGCCTGGCCAGCCGGATGGCGTACAGCGCCGCTTCGCGCTGCTTCAGGCGACAAGAAAACGGCAGTGCTCTGTTCACCGCCAAGAGGAGGTAGATTGGCAGCCCTTGGCGACACGGTCACATCCCGTGGCGGCGCATCGACGCCCTCCGTGATCAGTCGGAAGCGCTTCATTTCGCTTCCCGATAAATAGCGGATATCGTTGCTTTCGTATTTGAGCGCGAGTTGCAAAAGGGCGGGATCGACACCCATTTCTATCATGTAAGAAATGGTTTCTGCCGTTAGTTCCTGTATCGCGGAAACGGCAGCGTGCGCGTTGATGCCGAATTCACCACTGAATGACGACTTGTGAACGCCAATGGAGCCAGGTTCGGCTAAGCGGATTACGCCGCCCATAAAGGCAAGCGCGCAGGCCGATGCACATTCGCCCTCCTTGACCTGCGTCGTGGCGAGGCCGGTGGAGCGAATGTATCTCCCGAACTCCATCGCCTTGTAAGGATTTCCACCGCCCGAATCGAATAATATGACACGCACCCCGCGCGCTTCAATGAAGCGGGCGAAAGTCTCCAACCGGTCAGATGGCTCGAACGCACCTGTAACTAGAGCAATACGGAAGCCATCAAATTCGACAAATTTGTAACGGAGATTGGCCCTTACCTCACTCGATACTGGAATTTGTAGCAAGATCGCAGCGATTAGAATTTTCAAATATAAACGTAACATCTTCCACCATCTGGCAATCGGTCTCCAAATTAGCGCGTCGGTATGCAGCTGTCGATATCATCGAACATACGTTGCAAGAATTACGCAGCTATGGGGCTGCAGACCGGAAGTGCCTCGCCAGAACCTGCGTTTTCGCAATCAAAAATTGTCGCACCATCTGCGCGGTTCTTCGAAAAGGATTTATTCTAACGAACTTCGACTTCTCCCGATTTCAGGGGGCGGTCAAAAATGTGGAACGATCAAGCGTAAATTTGCGTGTAATACGCGAAGGTCACCTCCTCGCATGTCCCGAAACCAAAGCATTCAAAAAAAAACTTAGGCGGACTGCCTCTCCCATTTCCCCGTGAAATCCCGTCCCGCATCGGCTATAGAGCGGGCCGGCCTTGTTTCTGAGTACTTATCGGGCCGGCTACTCAATCCAATCACGGGAAATATGGAAACTGGCGAAATGACCGCTTTCAAATCGGACTTTCTGAAGACCCTCCAGGAGCGAGGCTTCATCCATCAGGTGTCGAACCCGGAAGGGCTCGACAAGCTGTATTCGTCCGAGACGGTTACCGCCTATATCGGCTTCGACTGCACGGCGAAGAGCCTGCATGTCGGCTCCCTCGTCCAGATCATGATCCTGCACTGGATGCAAAAGTGCGGGCACCAGCCCATCGCGCTGATGGGCAGCGGCACCACCCGTGTGGGCGACCCGTCGTTCCGCGACGAGGCCCGCCCTCTTCTGACCGAGGAGATGATCGAGGACAACAAGTCCGGCATCCGCAAGGTGTTCGACCGCTTCCTCTCCTTCGGCGACGGGCCGAAGGATGCGCTGATGCTCGACAACGCCGACTGGCTGATGAAGCTTGAATATCTGCCGTTCCTGCGCGATGTCGGGCGGCATTTTTCGGTCAACCAGATGATCCAGCGCGATTCCGTTCGCCTGCGTCTGGAGCGCGAGCAGCATCTGTCGTTCCTTGAGTTCAACTACATGCTGCTTCAGGCCTATGACTTCGTGGAGCTTTACCGGCGCACCGGCTGCCGCGTCCAGCTTGGCGGGTCGGACCAGTGGGGCAACATCGTCTCCGGTGTCGATCTCGGCCGGCGCATGGAGGATGTCGAGCTTTTCGCCATCACCACGCCGCTGCTCACCACGTCTTCCGGCGCGAAGATGGGCAAGACGGCGGCCGGTGCCGTCTGGCTCAACCCGGACATGCTGTCGGCTTACGACTACTGGCAGTACTGGCGCAACACCGAGGATGCGGACGTCGAGCGTTTCCTGAAGCTCTTCACCACGTTGCCGCTTGACGAGATCGCGCGGCTTTCCGGCCTTGGCGGATCGGAGATCAACGAGGCCAAGAAGGTGCTGGCGACGGAGGCAACCGCCATGGCCCATGGCCGCGAGGCGGCGGACCAGGCGGCCGAGACGGCCCGCAAGGCCTTCGAGGAAGGCGCGCTGGCCCAGGGTCTGCCGACGGTCGAGATCAGCCAGGGTGACCTCAGCGAAGGCCTGGGCCTTTTGAGTGCCGTCGTGACCGCCGGGCTGTGCGCCACCAACAGCGAGGTTCGCCGCAACATCAAGGGCGGTGCGATCCGCATCAACGACAAGCCGGAAAGCGACGACCGGCGCGTGCTGACGGCCTCGGACGTGGTGGAAGACGGCGTGATCAAACTCTCGCTGGGGAAGAAGCGCCACGTTCTTCTGAAGCCGGTCTGACTTATCCCCGCTCGGACGAGCGATTTCGGCAACAGTCTTGAGAAACAGAATCCGGCGGTTCGAAAGAGTCGCCGGATTTTTAATTTACCGATTCAACCCCTTAAAGCATCGATTCCGGCAATTTTGGAATTGAGCTCGCCGCTTTCGCGGATTGATTCCGGAAATTCTTCTAACCTATTGAAATTCATCGATATTCGAATAATTTACGGAAGATTCCGGGGGCGATGGCCGAAACCGGGTTCACCGAAAGCTGCGGCTCGCTGAGCGCGCCGGTCACCCGGTATGTCACACCGATCAACCCTTCGTCGCTGCCGCCGCCGAGCGCAAAACCGAGCACAGGGATCTTCGCGAAAAGGTTGTTGAGCGCGAATGCCGGCACGAAAGTCCCTGTCAGATCAAGGGTTTTGCTGCCAAGGTTCACCGTACCGGAGAATGTGCCGCCAACGGTCGCGCCCGTCATGGTGCCATCGGTCACGGTAATCGTGTCGCCGCTGCGGCGGAAGGAAACGCTCATGCGCTGGAACGATGCCTCGCCCTGGCGCACGGCACCGAGGTTGCGGATGAGCGCGCCTTCGTCTCCTGCCGCCTCACGTATCGTACTCAACTGCTTGATGGCAGGGTCTTCAGTAATCGAAAGATCCTTGACCACAAGCGAGCCGACCCAATTGTCGTTTGCGTCCATATCAACGGAAAGGCGGCCGCGCCCGCCCCGCATTCGCTTGTAAAAATCAAGAAATCTGAGGACTTCGCCGGTGTTCGCGAGCGTGCCGCTCAGCGTTCCTCCGCCGCCGCCCGGCGAATAATCGACGTCGAAGTCGTTCTTGCCGCCGGTCTGCCCCTTCATCGAAAAATTCTTGAGGGTCTTGCCCGACCGGTCGAAGTCGATCCGCACATTTTGCGCCGACACACCGTTGAAACCGATCAGGAGGCCGATGTCGGCATTGACCGAAATGGACCCGCCTCCGCCGGCTTCATTGCGGCTCCCTTCCGTGCTGTCCGAGCGAATGGCCGCGATCAGCCCGCGCCCGTCGAACTGTTGCGCATTGAGGTCCGCGCGAAGGGAATTGCGGCCGGTCTTCGTGATTTTGAGCGATGCGGAATCGCTCGGGCGAAGCTTGAACTGGCTGAAACGCGCCTGCTTGAGGTCGCCTGACGCACCCAGATCGACGGTCCCCTGAATATCCACACCTTCCGAAGTCAGCCTGAAATCCTTGAGAACCTGCCCTGCGTCGGATTTCACCAACTCGAATTGCGCGGTTCCGGCAACGCCCGAGCTTTTCTGCCATCCCAACTCGTCGATCGCGACTTTGGCGTTTGTAAGATCTATCTCGTAAAGCTGGCCCTGGCCGCTGTTGTCGAGCGAAACGGTCATGGAACCGCTCACCAATGATCCGAGGTCGATGCCGCGTTTTTTCAGATCCGCGGCCGTAACGTCCAGCACGATACCCTGGCGGGCAAGGTTTTCGCTGTCGTCACCGGTCAAACCGCCGAGGGGCTCGAAAATGTCGATATCCGCCGCCAATCCGTCGAGCCGGCCTCTCCCCTTGACCGCGAAACTCTTGCCATCGACCGAAAACGTCAGATCGGCATTCTGGATCCGCCGCCCCTTCACCGGCCTTGCAATCGAAAAATCGTTGAGGTTCCCGGTCAGGTTCCAGTCGACATCCGCTAAATTCCGCTCCTTTTCCAGCGGGAATTCGGCCTCCAGCACCAACTTGCCGTCACCTGTGAGATCTTCCGGCGTGATGCCCTGCTTTTGGAGCGCACGGAAAGGCTTGCTGTCGACAATGGCGCCGAGCGCCTTGGCGGCCCCTTCTCCCGATATGTCCAGCCGGCCGATCTTGCCTTTCTGCTGGCGAAAGTTCGGAATGGAGAATTGCACCTGCGGGGCCGCGATCGTCTCTCCCCCACCCGGGTCGAAGTAGCCGTCGGTGCCGGCAATCGTCAGCACCTCGTCGGCGATCACGAGCGTACCCGCCACGTCCTGCAATGCCGGAACGGTGCCTATACTGGTAAGCCCAAGCCCGTTGAACTTAATTTCCGCAGTGACATCATCACCGCTCCAGCCCGGGTCCGGGCTGGAGCGATCGAACGCCCCCGGCCCCACCGATACATTCGCCCGGCCATATTCGACGTTGCCGGACAGCAGGTGATCGATCACCCAGGCACGTGCCGGCGGCGCGAAGGTTACAGGCCACAGGCGCTTCAAGGTGGCGACCGGCATCCCGTCGCTTTCCAGCGCCAGCGCCATATAAGGACCTTCGTCGGTCAACTGGAGGGACCCGGCTCCATCGATCTTGGCGGTCGCCGCGCGGATCGCCATACGGTCGAAGAAGACCGTACGCTTGCCCACATCGGCCCTTCCCTGCACAAGCGCGGTGCTGACGGGCAGCGGCATGCCTGTAACATCGCTCGGAAGGATGCGCGCGTTGCGCGATATTATCTTGTAGGACCAGGTGTCCTCCCAATCGCGCGGACTTTCCACGACACCCTGAAACGGGATCACCGTCCGCCCCTTCACATAATGAGAAGGCTGGATACGAAAGCCGTCGAGATCCGGAGCCCATGCAAGGCCGACGTTTATCCGGTCGAATGCCACGACCGAACGGCCGGTTTTTATCCAGCCACCGGCAACTTCGACGTTGAAGCGCGCGGTCTTGAAGCCGCCCTTCGGTGTCAGCCGTCCCTCGAATCGCGGCTGGAACGGCACTCCGAGCCCCTTTCCCGGCACGAGTTCCCGGTCTGGCGCCATGAACTCGCCAAGCGTTACCGGGCTTGAGGATGCGGAAACGATCCGTTCGCCACTGTCGGGGTCGATCATGCGGCGGAACTCGACCTCCCAACGGCCGAAGCGTCCTGCAATATCGGCCTCGAGAATCAGGCTCTTTTTCTCGCCTCTCGAAAGACGAGCATCGATTCCGGAGATATGGCGATCGGTTTGCGAACGAATGGTTACGTCACCATTGTCGACCTCTATGGATTCCAGACCCCGCTCGCCGAACGCATCCAGAACGGATTGCGACACCTGGTCGATCGTCTCGATCACCTGCGCCATTTTCGGAATGTCTTTCCCGGCGGGCTTCGGCCGGAAAACCAGATGCAGGCGCTCAAGCACCAGGGCGCCGATCCTGACCTGTCCGGTCAGCAAGGCGGAAAGCTCCACCGGGATCGTCACACGCGGGATGGTTACGGCAAAGTCCTGTCCGTCAAGCGGACCGATCATCATGTTCTCAAATGTGATCGAGGCTTCATTCGAGAGCGTAAGATCGATCGACGCACTGGTAACGGTTGCCGAGAGGCCTTTTTCCGCAATGCGATCTTCGACAAGACGCGCAAGCCTCGGCACATCCACGGGGCCGGCGGCCACAAAATATGCCGCCGTTCCGGCGAGAATCGCGATCAACAGAAAAAACGCAATGGCGATTCGTCTGCCCCAGCGCCTGCCGGCCGGTGCAGTTTTGGAATCTCTTCGCCGAAACAGTCCTCTAGTCAGGGCGTCCGTTTCCTTCCCGGAGCGTTTGTTCGCTTCGCTTTTTCAATGTCGACATGATAGCGCTTTACCGGCGTTCCGGCGGCCACATTCGACGCATCTTTACCGCCGCATATCGCCGCAATGCGTGTTGAAATTGTGTCACACACCCCTTTCCCTGCATCCTGTGTCGAAAGGAAGGCAAAAATGAGCGAGATCATCGAAGGCAGCATAGCACCTGATTTTGACCTGCCCACAGACGGCGGGGATAAGATCAGGCTGTCGAACCTGCGCGGAAAGCCGGTAGTCGTCTACTTCTATCCCAAGGACGATACGCCGGGCTGCACCAGGGAGGCGATCGCCTTCACCGAACTTGGCCCACAGTTCGAAGAATTGGGTGTAACCGTAGTCGGCGTTTCGCCGGACGGCGTCGCCAAGCACGACAAGTTCAAGGCAAAGCACAAGTTGACGGTGACGCTGGCTGCCGACACGCAAACCGAAACGGCCTCGGCCTACGGCGTATTGGTGGAAAAATCCATGTACGGCAAGAAGTACATGGGCGTCGAACGCTCGACATTCCTGATCGATGCAAATGGAAATGTCGCGTGCGTCTGGCGGAAGGTAAAGGTTCCCGGCCATGCGGAAGAAGTGCTGGAAGCGGTAAAGGCGCTTTGAGGCATGATGGAAAACGTCGACGCTGAATCGGAAGAATGCATTTCCGTGGAAAAGCCCGCGTCCCTGGAAGAAGGCGCACGTGCAATCGTCGCCGAAGCCGATACCGCGCGGAAGGTCGAACTGGCCTATGCGACATCGCGAGCGTGGTTCCGGCGTGAACTGTCGTTAAGGCGCGGCTCCGGACCGCTCGCCATGCCGGACCGTCCCGGCCGCCCGGACAAGCCCGTTCTCCTGCCGCCGCGAGACATGCCCCGGCGATCCGTCGGTGGCGAGGCCGGCCGAATCGCGCTTGTTCATTCCCTCGCGCATATCGAACTCAACGCGGTGGATCTGACGTGGGACCTTATAGGCCGGTTTGCGCATGCGAAGATGCCGCGATCCTATTTTGACGACTGGGTTCAGGTCGGTCTGGAGGAAGCCAAGCATTTTTCGCTTCTTGAGCGCCGGCTTGAAGACCTCGATTCGCATTATGGGGCACTTCCCGCCCATGACGGGCTCTGGCAAGCCGCACAAGCCACCGGACACGACCTTGCCGCCAGGCTTGCCATCATACCGCTCGTACTCGAAGCGCGCGGCCTCGATATCACGCCCGGCATGATCGAGAAATCCGGTGCGTTGGGCGATACGCAAACGGCATCGATTCTCGAGATCATCTACCGGGATGAAAAACGACATGTTGCGTTTGGGGCCAAGTGGTTTCGCTATATCTGCGACCGTCAGGGCCTGAAGCCCGAATCGCGTTTCCAGCAACTCGTGCGCACCCATTTCAAGGGCGGCCTCAAGCCGCCGTTCAATGACCGCGCGCGCTCGGAAGCCGGCCTCACGCCCGGTTTTTACCGTCCTCTCGTTCGCCTCGTGGGGTGAATGCCCATACGTCAAAAGGGTTTGTTAACCTTACTAATTTCTAATCAGCCTCGACATAAAGGTCATTTTCAAGAAGACGCAGCTTCGGGGCTGAGATGCGATCACGAGACACCCATCGGCAATTCGGCAAGCGGCGCGAACCACATCGCATAACCATCTCGCGGGCCGGTAACGTACGCTCCTTTACGGTGTCCCCCTGGACCATGGGGTTGATAACCGGAGCCGGGATGCTGTTTGCGATCGGCTATATCGGCGCGACCGGTTATCTGGTCCTTCGCGACGACATCCTGCGCACGTCGAGCGAAAAGCAGGCGCAGCTCCAGCTGACCTATGAAGACCGGATCGCCAACCTGAGAGCGCAGATCGATCGGCTGACCAGCCGCTCGGTTATGGACCGTGCTACGCTTGAAGAAAGGGTGGATAGTCTTGTCCTGCGCCAGCGCGAACTGGATGAACGCCACGCCCGCGTATCCGTCCTTCTCGCCAAAGCCGCGGACAACGGGATAACACTTTCGCCTACAGACAACTTGCCTCGCCGCAAACCTGAGGGAACGCTGCAGCCGGTTACCGCAAGCGCTCCGGAATCGTCGGACGGCATTGGCGGCACGAGCGAACCGATCGAACTTGATGACGCGATCGGGTTGCGCGGTTCGACTTCTCTGCCCGGCAAGGGAGCTTCCCTGATTCTCGACGATGGGCGCGATACGCTATTCAGCACAATCACGTCTTCTCTCGACAGGATGAGCGACGAGACATACTCCGCGCTCGACATCATCGCGGTCTCCGCCGACCGGGATAGCCGCAAGATCGAACGCGCTGCCTCGGACCTTGGCATCGATCTCGCTTCGTCCGCCGAAGAAGAAAAAGACGACGGTACCGGCTTGGGGGGACCGCTCGTCGATATCGAGGACGATGAATTCGTTCAACGCATTACCCGTGCGGAAACAGCACTTTCCAGGCTGGAAACGCTCAAGACCGCTGCCCAGGGCGTGCCGTTCCGCGCACCGATCGAGGGGGCGAAGGTAACGTCCTCCTTCGGCCCGCGGCTCGACCCCTTCATCCGGCGCATGGCCATGCATACCGGGATAGACTTTCGCGCCTCCAGCGGAACGACCGTGAAGGCACCGGCTTCCGGCAGGGTGACATATGCCGGGCGCAATGGCGGTTACGGACTGATGGTGGAAATCGAACACCCGAGCGGCATCGTCAGCCGTTTCGCCCACCTGCGTCGCATTCTCGTGAAAAAGGGCGATGAACTGGACGTGAACCAGGCGCTGGGGCTGGTCGGCTCCACCGGCCGGTCCACGGGCCCGCATCTGCATTATGAATTGCGATTTGGGGGTAAAGCGATAAATCCGCGCAAATATTTGAATGCGGGCTATCGCATCGCGAGCGTGATCTGAATGCCCGCTTCGAACGAATAAGGGCGGGAAACACCCCGCCCCTTTTTCGCGTTTTCGTTATTCCACGTCCTCGACCTCGACCGGCTCCCCGCCCAGAACGCGCTGGGCAAGCGCTGCTTCCATGAACGCATCGAGGGCGCCGTCAAGCACGGCCTGCGGGTTGGTCGTCTCCACACCCGTTCTCAGATCCTTGACGAGCTGATAGGGCTGGAGAACGTAGGACCGAATCTGGTGCCCCCAGCCGATCGACGTTTTCGACGCCGCTTCCGCGCTGGCGGCTTCCTCACGCTTTTGCAGCTCGAGTTCATAGAGCCGCGCTTTCAGCATCGACCATGCCTGCGCGCGGTTCTTGTGCTGTGAGCGTTCGTTCTGGCACTGAACCACGATGCCCGTCGGCTGGTGTGTAATGCGAACCGCAGAATCCGTCGTGTTGACGTGCTGGCCGCCCGCCCCGGAAGCGCGATAGGTGTCGATCCGGCAGTCGCTCTCGTTGACTTCGATCTCGATGGAATCGTCGATCACGGGATAGACCCAGACGGAAGCGAAACTCGTGTGGCGTCGCGCCTGACTGTCGTAAGGCGAAATCCGCACGAGGCGATGGACGCCGGATTCGGTCTTCAGCCAGCCGTAGGCCCATTCGCCCTTGACGAGAAGCGTGGCGGACTTGATGCCGGCCTCTTCCCCGTCATGCACTTCCAGAAGCTCCACCTTGTGGCCGTGCTGCTCCGCCCAGCGGGTATACATGCGCAAAAGCATGCTCGCCCAGTCCTGGCTTTCCGTTCCCCCGGCGCCCGCGTTGATTTCGATATAGGTATCGTTGGCGTCCGCCTCACCGGACAAAAGGGAGGCAAGCTGTCGCTTCTCGACTTCGCTCTTGAGCGATTTCAGCGTGGTTTCGGCTTCCGTGACAACGTCCTGATCGCCTTCGGCCTCGCCAAGCTCGATCAGCTCCAGATTATCGGTCAGATCGCTTTCCAGCCGGCGTACGCCGCCGATATTGTCATCCAGGTGCTGGCGTTCGCGCATCAGCTTTTGTGCGCGCGAGGGATCGTTCCAAAGCTCCGGATCCTCTGAAAGCGCGTTCAGTTCATCAAGCCGGGATATAGCGGTATCCCAGTCAAAGATGCCTCCTCAGCAGGCTTATGGCCTGCTTGATTTCGTCGACCACGGCCTCGGTTTCGGCGCGCATCGTATCCTCTTTTTCTTGCAGGTGAATTTTAAGCCGAGCCTGACGGCTCCGCGGGGCGCGACCATAGCCGCACCCCCTGACACTGTAAATATATGAGAAATCCTCACCCGGCGATCAATAGAGACCGCCGGTTCCCGTCAACACCGCGCGCCCTGCATCCGGCGAAACATCGCGCGGGATACCGATCTCGTCCTGAAAGCCGATAATCGAATATTCATCAGGCGGTGCGGTGCCCGGCTTGAAGGATTCAAGGATCGTGCCGGGCGCTCCGGCCGAGGCGCGAAGGCCCGTACGACGGTTGATCGGAATGAGTTGCAGGCCTTCGGGCACCCGGAACTCCACCGGCGGTTCATCGGCAAGGGCCTGCTTCATGAACTCGGTGAAAATCGGCGCGGCGACCTGCCCGCCCGTCGCCCCGCGGCCCATAGGCTTCGGCGTGTCGTAACCGACGAAAACGCCGACGGCCAGGTTGGGCGTGAAGCCGACGAACCATGCATCCTTTTCGTCGTTCGTCGTACCGGTCTTGCCGGCAACGGGCCGGCCGACGGCCTGCACCTTGGTCGCCGTGCCGCGCTGGACCACACCTTCCATCATCGAGGTGATCTGATAGGCCGTCATCGGGTCGAGAACCTGCTCGCGATTGTCTTCCAGTTCAGGCTCCGGCTGGCCGTCCCAGGTCTCGGCGACGCAGGCATCGCAAATGCGCTGGTCGTGCTTGAAGATCGTCTTGCCGTAGCGGTCCTGGATACGGTCGATAAGCGTCGGGTCAAGCTTGCGCCCGCCATTGGCGATCGTCGCATAGGCGGTTGTCAGGCGCAGGACGGTCGTCTCGCCCGCACCAAGCGACATGGAAAGGACCGGTAGCATGTTGTCGTATATGCCGAAACGCTTGGCATATTCGGCGACAAGCGGCATGCCCATGTCCTGCGCAAGGCGCACGGTCATGACGTTTCGCGAAAGTTCGATACCAGTGCGCAGCGTCGAGGGGCCGTAGAATTTGCCGCCGTAGTTCTGCGGGCGCCACGTCGCCAGACCCGGTCCCTGACTGATCTCCAGCGGTGCGTCGAGAACCACGCTCGACGGGGTATAACCGTTATCGAGCGCTGCGGCATATATGAACGGCTTGAACGAGGAACCCGGCTGCCGATAGGCTTGCGTCGCGCGGTTGAACTCGCTTTCGGCGAAGCTGAAGCCGCCGGACATCGCCAGCACACGGCCCGTATAGGGATCGAGCGCGACAAGCGCCCCGGAAACCTTCGGCACCTGCATCAGTTCATAGTAGGACGCTGCCGGGCCTTCCTGCTTTGCGACATAGACCACGTCTCCGGGCGCAAGAACATCGGCGGGCGAACTGGGGCTGCGGCCCTTCACCCTTGCCCATTTCATCGCGTCGAAAGGAATGACGCCGCGCTTGCGTTCGGTGGAGAGCGCGCCCGACACCAGCCTTTCCGGCTGCAGGCCGATTTCCGCCTCGCCGCCCTCAACCGACAGCACGACAGCCAGTGTCCACTCCGGTACGTCGCCAAGGCCCTCGACTTCGGCAAGCGGCGCGCCCCAATCGCCGGATCCGAGTTCGATCTTCTCGACCGGCCCGCGCCATCCGCCGCGGCGGCGGTCGAACTCGATCAGGCCGTCCATCAGCGACTTGCGCGCAAGTTCCTGCATTTCCGGATCGAGCGTGGAACGGACGGACAAACCACCTTCGTAAAGCCGGTCCTCGCCATACATATCGGCCAGCGTGCGCCGCACTTCCTCGGAGAAATATTCCGATGCGAAGAGATGCGAGCCACGCGTGCGCGGGGTGACTTCAAGCGGCGTTGCCTTGGCCTTTTCGCCAGTTTCCACATCGACGTAGCCGTTTTCGACCATTCGGTCGATCACCCAGTTGCGGCGCGCGATTGCCGCATCGGTGTGCTTGAACGGATGATAGTTGTTGGGCGCCTTGGGAAGGGCTGCGAGATATGCCGCCTCGGCGACGGTAAGCTCATGCACGGACTTGTCGAAATAGACGAGCGCGGCCGCCGCCACGCCATAGGCGCCAAGGCCAAGGTAGATCTCGTTCAGGTACAGTTCGAGGATCTCGGGCTTCGTGAACGTCTGCTCGATACGCAGCGCCAGCACCGCTTCCTTGATCTTGCGTTCGATGGAAAGCTCATTCGTGAGGAGGAAGTTCTTCGCCACCTGCTGCGTGATCGTGGAAGCACCCTGCGGCCGCCGGCCGGAGCCGTAGTTCTGCACGAACGCCAGGACGGCACGCGCAATACCCTCCGGGTCGATACCCAGATGATCGTAGAAATTCTTGTCCTCAGCAGAGATGTAGGCCTGCTTGAGAACATCGGGCACAGCCTGTATCGGCAGGAACAGCCTGCGCTCGCGCGCATACTCCGCCATCAGCTGCCCGTCGGCGGCGTGCACGCGCGTCATGACCGGCGGTTCGTAGTTCTTCAGCGCCGTGTAGTCGGGCAGGTCCTTGCCCATCTCCGACAGGTACATCCACACCCCTGCCGCGACAATCAGGAACATGACCGTTCCGATGCCGAAAAGGTAGCCGAAGAACTTGACAAAAAACTTCATATTGTCGGCTCGTTTTCCGATCCTGCGTTGTGCCTGTCTGCCATATGCCGCCAGCCGGCTCAATCGGGACTTTCATTCATCGGCCGGCGCTCAGTGTGTTCCGGCCCCGCACAACGCGTTTTCTCTCAACCTCTCATTCCGCAACCAATATGGCGATGCTGAGGCGGTGCAAACGGTTTTCTCCGTCGATGTCACGGCAAACGTCAAACTTATCGGGCCGTTTCCGCCGAACTTACCGCCCCGTTCCTGACGAGGCGCGGACGAAAAAACCGGTCGACGGCGGCGACGAGCGATGTCGACATGCGCTCTCTCCACTCATCGCTCGTCAGCAGTTTTTCATCAAGCCGATTCGAAAGATATCCAAGTTCGACGAGCGCGGAGGGCATATCATGCGCTTCAAGAACCCGGAAGCCCGCCGATCTGTGCGGATTCTTGATCACGCGCGCCGCAGATTTGAGTTCGTCCACAAGCGTGCGCGCGAAGAAGATCGAAAACTTCTTCGTCTCGCGCCGGGCAAGGTCGATCAGAATATCGGCAACTTCGCTCTGCTCATCCTCCAGATGCACACCGGCGATGATATCCGAACGGTTTTCGCGTTCTGCCAATTCGGCTGCAACGGCGTCGGATGCCTTTTCGGACAACGTATAGACGGATGCGCCGCGAACTTCGTTCTTGCCGACCCGCACCGAATCCGCATGCACCGAGATAAAAAGGTCGGCCTCCAGAGACCGGGCGATCTCCACACGGTTCTTGAGCGGAATGAAAACGTCGCTGTCGCGGGTCATCTCCACATCGTAGCGGCCGGTTTCCTCCAGTTTCCGTTTCAGCAGGCTCGAAAAGTCGAGCGCGACCTGCTTTTCAAGCGTCCCGCCCCTGCCCGTCGCCCCGGTGTCGATGCCGCCGTGCCCCGGATCGATGACGATGAGGGGGCGCGAAGAGGCCTGCTTGGCGGTCAACTTGTCACCCTTGGTGACCGTGTGCGCCGACGCCTCGGGCCGCGAGACACCTTCGAGGAACGCTTCACGCGTCGTCTTCACGAGGTCCAGCACGAGCCTGGCGGGCTGGTCGTCCACCGGAGGGAGAATAAAGGATTTGTCGACCGTGACCGGCTCGACCGCATCGAGAACGATGCGCGACTTGCCGCGCGCGAATCGGCCATAGCGCCACGCCGAAACGAGGCCGCGGCCATCCTTGCCGGCATCTTCGCCGAAATCGAACCTCGTCTCCGGCAGGTCGATGATCACCCGATAGGGATCGGCAAGCGTGGAGATCGCGAAATCCACCGGCTCGACAAGGTCCATGACAAAGCGCGTGCGCACCGCATCGCCCGCAAGGCGCGCAGCTTCGGCAACGGGTTTTGCCGAGGAATCGGCTTCTTCCGCCCTGGACGCGCCCGTGAAGATCGCAAGCGCCAGAAAAATCGCTGTTTTTATCTGAATGCTTCGGATCACCGGGGCTCCTGTCGACTTGCTGCGGTGATGCGGCGGCGCACCACCTGCGTATTGCATAATGGATGGCAAGTTAACCTTCCATTGACAATACGGGCAGCCCCATGCCGGGCCGGTCTGCGCTGGGGTGTGGGCGACGGGCAACAATGGCTGTCACGATCCGGCGCGATATTGTTTCCCCTACGTCGTTTAACATTGCTTGCGTTCCGCCGTTCCCGCCCGTAAAAGGAAAAGAACGGGTTTCGGATTCAGATTATGTCTGAACCGGGTATCTCGAAGGTTTGGAGCCCGCGCCGGGTTCCGCGTCGCGACCGAATACCGTTGATCCCGATGGATCCGGGCAACGCGGCAAGGCAGACTGTGCCGTCCATGACCGACAAACCTCGGTCGGGGGCGTCATGTTCCGGCGCGTACTGGCCGAGCCCTCGTTGAGAGGTGTAGTCCGAACGCGCATCACGCGCGTGGCGTAAAGTCCATTTCTTCAGAGCAGCTCGAATCCGGGGCGCGTTCGACGACAGGTTTACCTGCCGGCAAATTCCGACGTTCGCCAGAATGGCGAACCCACGTGGTATCAATTTGAGCAGGCGTTGCCATGAGCAACAGCGCGAGACCGAAAACTCAAGGAGCGACAAGACGCGACACTCCCGTCGCGGCGCTCCGCGGTGCCTACGCGCGCAACGTCCTGCTCCCTTCCCGCAGCAAGAACAACCAGGCGACCGGACCTATCGGGCCGCACGGAGCCGCATATGCGCTCCGGCCCCGGGGACCGGCCGTGGAGATCCTAGTCAATGGCGAACAAAATGCTCATAGACGCCGCCCACCCGGAAGAGACCCGGGTGGTCGTGGTGCGCGGCAATCGTGTCGAAGAATTCGATTTTGAGGCAGCAAATCGAAAGCAGCTACGCGGCAATATCTATCTGGCCCGGGTAACCCGGGTCGAACCGTCGCTTCAGGCCGCCTTCGTCGAATACGGCGGAAACAGGCACGGCTTCCTCGCCTTCAGCGAAATCCATCCCGATTACTACCAGATCCCCGTCGCCGACCGGCAGGCGCTTCTGGAGGCGGAAGACGCTGAGGAGCGCGGCGCGGAGGAAAACGGCGAAGAGGCGAACGACAAGCCGAAACGCGCGAAGGCTTCCGACGCGAACGGGGGCGACGCGAATGGGGCGGACGACGAAGGGGATGAAGACGAAGTCGAATCCGTCGGCGCCGAAGACGCGATGGAGGAAGTGCCCCAGCGCACGCCCAAGATCCGCAAGCAATACAAGATCCAGGAAGTGATCAAGCGCCGGCAGGTGCTTCTCGTCCAGGTCGTGAAAGAGGAGCGCGGCAACAAGGGCGCTGCGCTCACCACGTATCTTTCGCTTGCCGGACGCTATTCCGTGCTCATGCCGAACACCGGCCGGGGCGGCGGAATCTCGCGCAAGATCACCAATCCGACCGACCGAAAGCGCCTCAAGAAGATCGCCTCGGAACTGGATGTGCCGGAAGGTATGGGCGTGATCCTGCGTACGGCCGGGGCGTCCCGCACCAAGGCGGAAATCAAGCGCGATTTCGAATATCTTCTGCGCCTTTGGGAAAACGTGCGCGACCTCACGCTTCAGTCTTCCGCGCCTTGTCTCGTCTATGAGGAAGGCTCGCTCATCAAGCGCTCGATCCGGGACCTCTACAACAAGGACATCGACCAGGTGCTGGTGGCCGGCGATGAAGGGTATCGCGAGGCCAAGGACTTCATGCGCATGCTCATGCCGAGCCACGCACGCAACGTCCAGCCCTATCGCGAGCCAACGCCCGTCTTCACCCGGTTCGGCGTAGAGGCCCAGCTCGATGCGATGTTCTCGCCGCAGGTGACGCTGAAGTCCGGCGGCTATATCGTCATCAACCAGACCGAGGCTCTCGTTTCCATCGACGTGAACTCCGGCAAATCCACGCGCGAGCACAATATCGAGGATACCGCCCTTCAGACGAACCTGGAGGCGGCGGAAGAGATCGCCCGCCAGCTTCGCCTGCGCGACCTCGCCGGCCTGATCGTGATCGACTTCATCGACATGGAGGAGAACAAGAACAACCGGTCGGTCGAGCGGCGCATGAAGGAATGCCTGAAGAACGACCGGGCGCGTATCCAGGTCGGCCGGATTTCGCATTTCGGCCTGCTGGAAATGTCGCGCCAGCGCCTGCGCACGGGCGTTCTGGAAAGTTCCACCACCGTGTGCCCGCATTGCCATGGTTCGGGCATGATCCGCTCGGTGGAATCGGTCGCGCTTCACGTCCTTCGTTCGCTGGAAGATCAGCTCCTCAAGGGTGTTACGCACAATATCATCGTTCGCACGCCGGCCGAGGTTGCGCTCTATATCCTGAACCAGAAGCGCAGCCACCTCATCGATCTGGAAACGCGCTTCGTACTCGGCATCTCGGTGCTGGCCGATACGATGGTGAACGGCCAGCACTATGTCCTCGAGCGTGGCGAATTGCTTGACCGCGATGCCGCCGCGGCACCGGTCATCGTCCAGCCGGATACGATTGTGCCGGTCGCCGAAACCATTGAGGAAACGATAGCCGCCGACGAAAACGGTGAAGACGAGGAAGGCGGACGCGGCAAGCGCCGCCGTCGGCGCCGCCGGCGCAAATCCGGTCAGGGAGACGGCGAGGCGGCAAGTGCAGAAGCCGACGCAAATGTCTCCAACGACAACGAGGAGCCGGACGACGAGGCGGAGAGCGCTGCTTCGGATGCCGACGACGAGCAACAGGAAGACGACCGCAAGCGCAAGCGCCGCAGGGGCCGCCGAGGGGGGCGGCGGGGCCGCAAGGGTGATCGCGAGGGCGATACCGCAAATCAGGAGGCAGCCTCCGAGGAAGCGGAAACGGACGAAACTGCGCCGTCGGATGATACGGAAATTCCCGAGCAGGTATCGACGGACGCAAACCCCGAGCCGGACAAGGCGGACGATTCTGTGCCTGCCGAGGTAAATGCGGAAGCCCCGGCAGAACCCGTTGAAGCAGCGGAGGCGACGGTTTCCGTCGAAGAAGCCGAACCCGCAAAGCCGGAAGGAGCGGCAGTAGCATCGGTGGACTTGGCCGAGCCGGCCGCTCGGGAGGCTTCCTCGGCACCGCTGGAAAGCCAAACGGCTGCTTCGCAGGAGCCCGTTGTGGTGTCCGAAAAACCCGATGGATCGACCGTCGAGGTCGAGAAGGAAGAAAAAAAGCCGAAACGTTCCGGCTGGTGGCAGCGCCGCGGCTTCTTTTGATCCGACGTTCAGCGCAATCCAAATGTTTGAAGCCCCGCCGTCAGTTACGGCGGGGTTTTTCATTTTTGAATTTCATTGCACGCCAAAAATCCACAGGTTTCCATCGCCATTCGCCTGCGTATGGACTATCTCGAATGTGATTGGCACCAGCCTTGCCGCCACGAAACATTCGACCGATCTTCTCCGCGAGCTAATTCGCCAAACAACGCCTCGAAACGGGAATGAAGATGAAAGCCAACCCGAACAGATCCGTCGTCATTTTGGGGGCGGGAGAAGGCATAAGCGGCGCTTTCGCCCGCCGCGCCAGCGAGGCTGGGGCGAAAGTCCTTCTCGCCGCCCGCAATATCGAAAAACTCAAAAATCTTGCAGCCGAGACCGGCGCCCATACGTTTCAGGCCGATGCCGCCGACGCGAACGCTATCGAGAAGCTTTTCGAATACGCCGATGAAGCGCTGGGTTCGGTAGATATCCTTCTCTACAACCCGAGCGCTCGCGTGCGGGGGCCGCTGACGGGGCTTGACCGCGATGGCGTGCTGAACGCGATCCGGGTCAGTGCCTGGGGCGGCTTCGTCGCCAGCCAGGAAGCGGCAAGACGCATGGAAGCTCAGGGGCACGGCACGATCCTGCTGACGGGCGCGACTGCCAGCGTCAAGGGCGTTCCCCAATCGGCGGCTTTCGCCATGGGCAAATTCGCGCTTCGCGGACTTGCGCAATCGATGGCGCGGGAGCTCGCGCCGAAGAACATCCACGTCGCCCATTTCGTCATCGACGGCCAGGTCGGCATCACCGACGACGACAGCCGCCTGCATCCGGATGCCATTGCCGAAACTTACTGGAACGTGGCGACGCAGCCCCGAAGTGCCTGGACATGGGAACTGGAATTGCGCCCGTTCACCGAGAAATTCTGAACGCAAAGGGCAACGAACCAGACCTTGGGGCGAAGTATTTCGCCCCAATCCCGCTGCTATTTCAGCCAGTCCGATAGCAGGTCCATCGCGTCGACCATGTCCTGATGGTTGCCCGCGAACGAAAAGCGCATGTAACGATGGCCGCGGTTATGATCGAAATCCGCGCCCGGCGTTGCCGCAATACCCGTTTCCTGAAGCATTCGCGTGGCGAAATCATGCGAATCGTTCGAAAAACGGCGCACGCTCGCATAGACGTAGAATGCGCCGTCCACCGGCAGCAATTCATCGAAGCCGATCCGCGGCAGCTTCTCCAGAAGCGTTGCGCGGTTCTCGGCGTAACCCTGCTTTACGGCCTCCAGTTCATTCGTGGCGGAAAACGCCTTGACTGCAGCGATCTGGGAAACATAGGGCGCCGAGATATAAAGGCTTTGGGCAAGCCGCTCGACCGGCCTGAGCAGCATCTCGGGCAGAATCATCCAGCCGATGCGCCAGCCCGTCATGCAGTAATATTTCGAGAAGCTGTTGATGATTATCGCCTTGTCGGAATAGCGCAGCGCCGTCTCCTGTTCGCCCGCGAACACGAGGCCATGGTAGATCTCGTCGGAAATGAACCAGATCCCAAGGTATTCGCACGCTTGCGCCAGCGCTTTCAGCGCATCGGGCGTCATCATCGTGCCGGTCGGGTTGGCGGGACTTGCCACGAGCACGCCTTTCAGCGGCTTTTCCCTGTGCGCCGCCTCGAGCAGTTCCGGCGTAAGCGCCCAACGTGTTTCCGGGCCCACTTCGATTTCGACTGCCTCAAGGCCAAGTGCCGAAAGAATATTGCGATAAGCGGGATATCCGGGCGTGGTCAGGGCGACGCGGTCGCCGGCGTCGAATGCCGCAAGGAACGCGAGGTTGAAACCGGCCGACGAGCCTGTCGTGGCAACGATCCGCTCCGCGGGAACATCCACTCCGTATGCCCTGCCGTAGTGCGCGGAAATCGCTTCGCGAAGTATCGGCATGCCCTTGGCCTCGGTATAGCCGAAACGCCCGTGCCCGAGCGCGGATTGCGCTTCATCAAGCACGGCGCGCGGAGCAGGCGCTCCGGGCTGGCCCACCTCCATGTGTATGACGCGCCGGCCATCCGCTTCACGTGCATTTGCCGCCGCCATCACGTCCATGGCGATGAACGGTTCAACTGCGCTTCTTCGAGACGGTTCGAACATAGATTGATCCCTGATGCCGACGGTACGAAACCCGTTACGGCATTTTCACGATATCGGCGCCTTGCGCGCCACCCTGCTGCCGCAATCCCGCTCCCTAATCGCGCCGATTGAAAGCCCCGGTTGACCGGATATGCGAGCCTTCCTACCTTCGGTCGAAACCGTGCGAAAGCGAGCCTGAGCGTGAGTATGATTTTAAACCCACTACCCCAGAGTCTCCTGGCGTTAAAGCGTCTTTCGAAGATGAAGCGTTCGTTGTCACGCGCCGGGCGCCGCGCGACCGCGCTTATCGCGGCAATGGCGATAGCCGCGTCCAGCGCTCCCCTTCCCGCCGAGGCGCAAAGGGGCAAGCTTCCGCTTGTTCGCGACGCCGAGACGGAAGATCTCCTTCGCGATTACGCACAGCCGATCTTCAAGGCGGCGGGCATTCCCAGCTCGCAGGTCGAAATAATCTTGGTGAACGATAAAGGCTTCAACGCTTTCGTTCCGGATTCACGGCGCATGTTCATCAACATCGGCGTCGTTCTCGACGCCGAAACGCCTGGCGAAGTCATCGGCGTGATCGCGCACGAAACCGGGCATATTGCCGGCAACCATCTGACGCGCCTTCGCCAGGCCGTCGCCAATGCCCAGATCATCGGCGTGATCGGGGCACTGCTGGGCGTCGGCGCGATTGCGGCGGGCACGGGCGCGGGTTCGGCCGATCTGGCCGGCGGCGGCGCGGGGCTTGCGACCGCGGGCGCGGGCTTTGCCAAACGCTCTCTCCTGTCCTACCAGCGCGGCGAAGAAGCAACCGCCGATCGCGCGGCGCTCACCTACCTCGAGCGTACCGGCCAATCGGCGAAGGGAATGCTGACGACCTTCAGCCGCTTTGCCGACCAGAACCTCTTTTCGGCGAAATACGCGGACCCCTACGCCATCAGCCACCCGCTTCCGCGCGAACGGTTGAATGCGCTGGAAACGCTTGCGAAGAAAAGCCGGTACTACGATACGCCCGCTCCCGCTTCCCTTCAGGCACGCCATGATCTGGTGCGGGCCAAGCTGCTTGCGTTCACCAGCCACCCGCGCTCGGTGGAGCGCGCCTACCCGCGTTCCGACAAGAGCATGGCCGCACAATACGCAAGGGCCGTCGTCGCCGCGCAAAGCCGCAACGGCAGAGCCGCCTCGAAAATCATCGACGGTCTTCTCAGGCAGCAGCCCAACAACCCGTACTTCTACGAGCTCAAGGGCCAGGCGCTTCTGGAATCCGGCAATCCGAGAGCGGCTATCGAACCGTTCCGCAGGGCGGTCTCTCTGAGACCGCGCGAAGGCCAGTTCCTGATATGGCTCGGTTTCGCGATGGTCGCTTCGGATGATCCGGGGCTGCTTCCCGAAGCGGAAAAGATACTGAAGGCCGGACTTCAGATGGATGCCAATTCACCGATAGGATATCAGCAGCTTGCCATTGCCCATTCCCGGCAGGGCGAAACCGCGGAGGCAAATCTCGCCACGGCCCAGGGCTTGATGAGCAGCGGCGACCTCAGGGGCGCCAAGCAATACGCCAGCCGCGCACAAAAAAATTTGAAGCGCGGGTCGCGTGAATGGCTGCAAGCGGATGATATCCTGTCGTATAAACCTCCTCAGTTAAGACGGTAATCGAGATGCGTCGGCGCAGACATGTCCTCCCGCTGCCGCCGACAAGGGAGCTTGCAATGACCACCCGTTTCCGCCGCGCCATCGGCGCCGTTTTCGCGATCGCGATCGCATCCATCGCCTTCACCACTCCCGGCCTGGCGGAGGTTGATGAGGCCGACCGGGATGCGATCCGCTCGATCGTGCGCGAATACCTTCTGGAAAATCCTGAAGTCGTTCGCGACGCGTTGATCGAGCTTGAGCGTCGCGACGAGGCAGCGCAGAACGCAGCCCGGCGGGAAGCCGTAAGCTCGGCATCCGAACACCTCTTCAACTCCACGCGCCAGGTGGAACTCGGCAATCCCCAGGGCGACGTTACGTTGGTCGAATTCTTCGACTACAACTGCGGTTACTGCCGCCGCGCGATGGATGATGTCCTTCGCCTTCTCGACGAGGACGACAACCTGCGCGTCGTCCTGAAGGAATTTCCCGTTCTGGGCCAAGGTTCGGTCGAAGCGGCCCGTGTAGCCGTCGCCGTCAAAGAGAATGCCCCGGAGAAATACCTGGAGTTCCACAAGAACCTCCTGGGCTCCCGCGGGCAGGCCAATCAGGAGCTTGCGCTCCAGGTGGCTGAAAAGATCGGCCTTAACCGTTCGGACATCGAAGCCACCATGGGGTCTTCGCCGGAAGTTCGCGCAACGATCGAAGAAGTCTATTCCCTGGCGAACCGCCTGGGCCTTACCGGCACGCCTTCATTCGTGTTGGGCGACGAGGTTGTCATGGGTGCGGTTGGCTATGACACGCTGAAACAGAAGATCGCAGCCCTTCGCGATTGCGGTTCGGCATCCTGCTGACCGCAACCGGTTGTGATCAAAGCGACTGAGGGCTTTTCCTTACCCGTGCGAATGCCTATAAGGAGCGGATATGTGAGCGGGGACGCTGCGTCCACGCCACCGCGACGGGAGTCCGATGTCCGCCTCCATCTACATCCTCAACGGTCCCAACCTCAATCTTCTCGGCACGCGGGAGCCGGACGAATACGGCTCGCTCACCCTGTCGGGAATTGAGATGATGTGCCGGGAGGTCGGGGAAGATCTGGATCTGGATATCGAATTCCGCCAAACCAATGTGGAAGGCATCCTTGTCGACTGGATTCAGGAAGCCGGTGACCTGGCGCAGGGTCTGGTGATCAACCCGGCCGCCTACACCCACACGTCCATCGCTATCCATGACGCCATACGCGCCGCCGACATTCCGACAGTGGAAGTGCATCTGTCGAACGTCTTCGCGCGAGAGGCGTTTCGCCATCATTCCTATGTTTCACCCGTGGCGCGCGGGGTGATCTGCGGCTTCGGCGCAACCGGCTACAGGCTGGCGCTCGAGGCGATTTCCACCGTGATCCGCCCCTGACAAACAATCGGGAACCGGAAGACCAAAGACCATGTCAGAAAAGAAAAACCAGTTCGACCGTGAACTGATCCGGCAACTCGCTACGCTGCTCGACGAAACGAATCTGTCCGAAATCGAACTCGAACGTGAAGGTTTCCGCGTCCGTGTCGCCCGTCAGTTGACGGTCGAGGCACCGGTGCAGGCCGCCCCGGCGGCGGCACCCGCCGCCACACCGGCCGGTGCTCAGGCCGAGGCGCCGCAAGCCGCCCCCACTTCCAACCCCGCGGGCCATCCCGGCGCGGTTCCCTCGCCCATGGTCGGGACGGCCTATCGCTCTCCGGAGCCGGGCGCGCGCGCATTCGTGGAAGTTGGCGATACCGTGGCCCAGGGCGATACGATCGTCATCATCGAGGCCATGAAGACGATGAACCAGATCCCCGCGCCACGTGCGGGCAGGGTCTCCGCAATTCTCGTGGAGGATGGCCAGCCGGTCGAATTTGGCGAACCTCTTGTCGTCATCGAATGACGGAGTGGCTTCCATGTTCTCCAAGATCCTGATCGCAAACCGCGGCGAGATTGCCCTTCGCGTCCTGCGAGCGTGCAAGGAACTCGGCATCCAGACCGTTGCCGTTCATTCGACCGCGGATGCAGATGCGATGCACGTGAGGCTCGCCGACGAGAGCGTGTGCATAGGCCCTCCTGCCGCGCGCGAAAGCTATCTCAATATTCCGCAGCTTCTCGCAGCCTGCGAGATCACGGGCGCCGATGCGGTGCACCCGGGATACGGCTTTCTTTCCGAAAACGCACGTTTCGCGGAAATTCTCGAAGCACACAAGATCACCTTCATCGGCCCCACGGCGGAACATATCCGCATCATGGGTGACAAGATCGAGGCGAAGCTGACCGCGGAAAAGCTCGGTATTCCGGTGGTGCCGGGTTCCGACGGCGCAGTGAAACCCACAGATGACGCCCATGCGATCGCCCGCGAGATCGGCTATCCGGTGCTGGTGAAAGCGGCAGCCGGAGGCGGCGGGCGCGGCATGAAGGTCGCCAGGAGCGAAGCAGACCTGGATACCGCCCTTTCCACCGCGCGCGCGGAAGCGAAAGCCGCCTTCGGCGACGATGCGCTCTATATCGAAAAATACCTCGGCAAGCCCCGCCACATCGAAATCCAGGTTCTCGGCGACGGCAAGGGCAATGCCATTCACCTCGGCGAGCGTGACTGTTCGCTGCAGCGCCGCCACCAGAAGGTCTGGGAAGAAGCTCCCTCTCCGGCACTCAACAAGAGCCAGCGGGAAGAGATCGGCGGCATCGTCGCCGATGCCATGCGCAAGCTGAAGTATCGCGGCGTCGGCACGATCGAGTTCCTTTATGAGGACGGCAACTTCTATTTCATCGAAATGAACACCCGTCTTCAGGTGGAGCATCCGGTGACGGAGATGATTACCGGGATCGATCTGGTCAACGAACAGATACGCATCGCGGCTGGTGCGTCGCTGTCGATCGAACAGTCGGACGTGACCTTCGAGGGGCACGCGATCGAGTGCCGCATCAATGCGGAAGATCCGCGCACATTCGCTCCGTCCCCCGGCACGATTACCTATTACCACCCGCCCGGCGGACTTGGCGTTAGGGTCGATTCCGGGGTTTATCAGGGCTACAGGATCCCGCCCTACTACGACAGCCTGATCGGCAAGCTCATCGTTCACGGTCGCAGCCGCGTGGAATGCATGATGCGCCTGCGCCGCTGCCTGGACGAATTCGTCGTCGACGGAATCCAGTCGACCATCCCGCTTTTCCGCGACCTCCTGCAAAATCAGGACATCGCGAACGGAATGTATGATATCCATTGGCTTGAAAAATATCTCGAAGCCAAGAGTGACTGATTCGAGTCCCGTTGGAGAATCATGGCCGGCAGAGGCGGTGACATTGCCTTCGAAATAACGCCGCAGGTTTTGCTGAAAGCCTATGCCTGCGGCATCTTCCCGATGGCCGAATCGGAGGACGATCCGGGGCTGTTCTGGATTGAGCCGGAGCGGCGCGGCATCATCCCGATCGATGGGCTGCACACCCCCCGCAGACTAAGGCGGACCATCCGTCAGGACGTCTACGACATCCGGATCGATCACGATTTCGAGGGCGTGATCAACGGTTGCGCGGCACCCGCGCCCGGCCGCCGCAAGACCTGGATTAACGCGGAAATCCGCCGCCTCTACGGCGCGCTGTTCGATATGGGGCACTGTCATACGGTCGAAGCGTGGCAGGCAGGCGTGCTTGTCGGTGGCCTTTATGGGGTGCGCCTCGGCGGAGCGTTCTTCGGCGAAAGCATGTTTGCCTTTGCCCGCGATGCCTCGAAGGTTGCACTCGTGCATCTTGTCGCGCGCCTTAAAGCTGGCGGCTTCACGCTTCTCGACACGCAATTCGTGACGGACCATCTGGCAAGCATGGGCGCTGTCGAGGTTCCCAAGTCGAAGTACAACCAGATCCTGGAAGAGGCGCTGCGCCATGAAGGCGATTTCGATGTCCTTCCAGACCGCATACTCGGAGCGGAAGTTCTTTCTATCCTAGATGAGGACCAACCCTGACCGACCTGTCATTGCGGAAAAGGCACTTCAGAACAAGGGCTTGGGAACGGGTTTGACTTCGCTTGCATCGGAAGGCGGCGTATCGCCCGCGAGCACGTCCTCGCCCGCATCCTCGATGACTTCCACGGGCGGGCCGGAATATCCCTCTGGCGGCGGCACGGTCGACGATCTCTTGCAGTCAGTGAGCCAGACGTCGTAGACGGCATGTTCCACGGCATGCAGGCCGGGGCTTGCGGCAAACATCCAGCCGGTGAAGATCCGCCGCACTTCATTGTTGAGCGTTATTTCATCGACTTCCAGGAAGGCCGTGGTCTGGGGCGCTTCCGTTGGCGGGCGCGTGTAGCACACACGCGGTGTGACCTGCAGCGCGCCGAACTGAACGGTCTCGCCCACATAGACATCGAAGGAGATGATCCGGCCCGTGATCTTGTCGAGGCCGGAAAAGACTGCGACGGGATTGGCTATCTTCTCCGCTTGGGCGGAAGGCGCATTCAAAATCCACGCCGAAACGATTACAAGGAGACCGCAGCCTCTTGCAACGGCAGAGGCGCTTCGCTTCGCCGCGTTCATCAGCCTCGTTGCCATTGCTTGCCGTCTATCCTCGTGTGACCAAGATCATTTCAAGCGTTGAGAGCGCTTCCCACGAATGCACAGCCGCTTTCGTGACAAGAATTTTCTCCGGATCCGATACCTTGCACATATCCCTGTAGCCAAATCCGGTTCAGCTTTGGCGAAATATGCTCTAGGCACGGATTGCGGCCCGGAAAAGGCATCGCCCGAGTATTGCTCGACGATGCATTTTCCCGACCGTGACTTCAATCCTCACCCCAGATTGGCAAGCCGCGCAAGCGCATCCTCAACCTTGCCTCGCCGCTCACCGTATTCGCCGCGCTTTTCCTTCTCACCTTCCACCACATCCTCAGGTGCCTTGGCCAAGAAACCGGAATTGTTGAGTTTTTTATCAATGCGTGCAATCTCGCCGTCGATCTTGGCAAGCTCCTTGGAAAGGCGCGCACGTTCCGCCGAAAGGTCGATAACGCCCTCCAGAGGAAGGCAGAATGTAGCTTCGCCGACGACGATCTGGGCCGATCCTTTCGGCAGGGCCTCCTGCAGGGCAATCGATTCGACGCGTGCAAGGCGCTTGATCAGGGCCTCATGCGTATCGAGCCTTGTACGCGTCACCGCTTGCGCGCCGGTAACGACGAGCGGGATTTGCGCGCCAGCCGGCACGTTCATTTCCGCTCTCACCGAGCGGATTTCCGAAATGACGTCGACCAGCCAGTTGATTTCCGCTGCCGCGACATCATCGCCGCCGACAGAGCCCGGCCACCGCGTATGAAGAAGAAGCTCGGCGCGCGGTGCAGCACCTTCAACGGTACGCGCCCAAAGCTCTTCCGTCAGGAATGGCATGAACGGATGCAGGATCTTCAGGGTTTCATCCAGAGCCCACGCGGCCGTCGCACGCGTTTCCGCCTTGGCCTCCTCGTTATCGCCGTTGAAGATCGGCTTCGCGAACTCCAGGAACCAATCGCAATATGTGTTCCAGACGAAGCGGTAAGCCGCGTTGGCTGCATCGTTGAACCGGTAGTTTTCCAGCGCTTCGGTCACGGCGCCGATCGTGCGGCCCGTCTCGGTGACGATCCAGCGGTTTATCGTCTGCGACACTTGCGCGGGGTCGAAGCCGGCAACGCGAACGCCCCCGTTCATCTCGACGAAGCGCGCGGCATTCCAGAGCTTGGTCGTGAAATTGCGGTATCCGGCAACGCGGCTCGGAGAGAGCTTGATGTCTCGTCCTTGCGCCGCCATTGCCGCCAGGGTGAAACGCAGAGAATCCGCACCATACTCCTCTATCAGATCGAGCGGATCGATCACGTTTCCTTTGGACTTCGACATCTTCTGCCCTTTTTCGTCGCGAACGAGGGCATGGATGTAGACCGTATGAAACGGCTCGGTCTTCATGTAGTGAAGGCCCATCATCATCATCCGCGCGACCCAGAAGAAAATGATGTCGAAGCCTGTAACCAGAACGCTCGTCGGGTAATAGCGGGCAAGCTCTTCGGTCTTGTCGGGCCAGCCGAGGGTGGAAAACGGCCAGAGTGCCGAGGAAAACCAGGTGTCGAGCACATCTTCGTCGCGATGAAGAGCGACAGTCTCCTCGCCGCCCTCTTCCCAGCGCGCCAGCGCTTGCGCTTGCGAGACGATTTCGACCGGGCGGCCGAATTTCGCCTGAGCGGCCTTGAGCGCGTCTTCCTCGGATTTTTCCACGAATACCGCGCCGTCAGGCCCGTACCACGCCGGAATCTGATGTCCCCACCATAGCTGGCGCGAGATGCACCACGGCTGGATGTTTTCCATCCAGTCGTAGTAGGTCTTCTCCCATGTCTTGGGCACGAAGGCCGTGCGTCCCTCCCGCACGCTTTCAATCGCGGGTTTGGCGAGCGTCGCGGCATCCACATACCACTGGTCGGTCAGGAACGGCTCGATCGGGACGCCGCCGCGGTCGCCATGCGGAACCATATGCGTATGGTCTTCAATGGCATGCAGGCAGCCTTCGGCCTCCATCATCCCGACGAGCTTCTTGCGGGCGGCAAATCGTTCCTGCCCGTCGAGCGCATCGACGGTTTTGCGCAGCCTCTCGTCCGCCGGTACCCCGTCAAGGAAGTCTTCGTTCTCGCCAAGGCTGATATTGGCTTCCCGGTCGAGGACCGAAATCATCGCAAGGCCGTGGCGCTTTCCGACCTCGAAGTCGTTGAAGTCGTGCGCCGGCGTGATCTTCACCGCGCCGGAACCCGCTTCCGGATCGGCATAGTCGTCGGCGACGATCGGAATCCGGCGGCCGACGAGCGGCAGGATCACATGCTTTCCGATCAGGCCCTTGTAGCGTTCGTCTTCCGGGTTAACGGCAACGGCGGTATCGCCCAGCATCGTTTCCGGCCGCGTCGTGGCGACGACGATGTAGTCGCGCGTTTCGAACGCCGTCGCATTGCCCTCATCGTCCCACTCGACCGGGGCCTGGTAGGTTTCCCCACCTTCGAGCGGATAGCGGAAGTGCCAGAGATTTCCCTTGATCTCGAGCTGCTGGACCTCAAGATCGGAGATTGCGGTCTGAAGCTTCGGGTCCCAGTTGACGAGGCGCTTGTCCTTGTAGATCAGGCCTTCCTTGAAAAGGGAAACGAAGACCTCGAGGACGGCGCGGGAAAGCCCTTCGTCCATTGTGAAGCGCTCGCGCGACCAATCGCAGGACGCGCCAAGCCGCTTCAACTGGTTCAGGATCATGCCGCCGGACTCGGCCTTCCAATCCCAAACGCGCTTGACGAAGGCTTCGCGTCCCATTTCGCGGCGCCCCGGTTCCTGACGCTCCATCAACTGCCGCTCGACGACCATCTGGGCGGCGATACCGGCGTGGTCCACACCCGGCTGCCAGAGCACGTCACGCCCGCGCATACGCTCGAACCTTACAAGGATGTCCTGCAGCGTATTGTTCAGCGCATGGCCCATGTGCAGCGAACCGGTGACGTTCGGCGGCGGGATCACGATCGAATAGGTCGCTGCGCCCGGTTCCGCCCCGGCGCCGGCCCGGAATGCATCGGCGCTTTCCCACGTGTCGTAGATCCGCGGCTCCACCGCCGCCGCATCGTAAGTTTTGTCCAGCATGGAGTGTTCCAGATCTCAAGGATGTCGAGAGGGTGTAAATCGGAAGCTTGAAGCTAAGTCAACCGCCGCAACGCTTCGCCACGGTTGCGCTTTGTTACTTCTATCCCGTTATCCGCCGTCACGGCATACTCCCGGCGCAATTTCATACGATGCCAGCAACAAAAAAGCCGCCCCTGGAGGCGGCTTCGTCCGGTCTGTCCCGATTGTCACCGCCCCCGGGTAACTCTTTCTATTTCCTGTCGCACGAGACGCTCCACAAGCGGGGGCAGGTTCTGGTCGAGCCAGTCCTTCAACATCGGCCGCAACATATCCTTTACCAGATCCTCAAGCGTGCGGGCGTTGTTCATCAGCACGGTATTGGCAAGACTGTTGAAAGCGCTGTTCACCGCGGTATCGACCGAAGGCGAAACGAGGCGATCGACTTCCTCCGAAGTCCCCGCACGAACGGCCGCGGCAATTTCCAACTTGTCCGGCTCGGAAAATTCGGCGGCGTTATCGGCCGCTTCATCGACCTCACCGGAATCTACGAACGCGATTTCGGACTCATCCTCATCGTTTGCCCCGTCTTCAAGGGGATCAGGCTGCTCCTCGCCTGCTTCCTGCTTTTCAGCAGTGTCTCCCGAAACCGCCTGCTCTTCGGTCAGCTCCAGAATATCCTCTTCTTCCGTCTCCGAAGGCGCGGCTTCCGGCTCCTCGATTGCGGTATCCGCATCGGAATCGAAAAGCTTGTCCAGATCGTCCTGGGACATGGCCTCCCCGGTAGCTTCCATCTGGTCCGCCTCGCCAGTCTTCGCACTTGGTGCGGGCTCGCCGCCGGATGGCTCAGCCGCCGGAGCGTCTTCGTCGGAAATGATCCGCCGTATCGACGCCAGAATTTCTTCCATCGACGGTTCTTGAGCCGGGTTTGGATTGGCCATCAGGTCCCCCAAAACTTCAACGTGCCCCACCCCGTGGGTGGTCCGTTGCCCGGTTGTCCGGAGCAACGGCCATAAACACCCTTTCGGGTCGAAATAAACGCTTTCACGATCTTCAGATGATTCCATCCGAATGGAAAGCGCTTTAGGTCCAACCGCATTCCGGGAATTCGCCCGGAAGCTGAATGGCCGGCCGAATTCGCCGCGCGATGCGTCCTGACAGCATTTCCGTTCGCTGCACGATTGCTTTCGTCAGGTCGACGCGCGAAATCGCGAATCGGTAAACAAAATATACCGCGTGCGACAGAGTCGGGCAAAGAGCTAAACGGCCGCGAATCCTTACGATTGCGGCCGTCAAGTCCAATAATCTGTCGAAATTTCGCAGCCCGGCAGCACTGCCGGTAGGTAAGCTTCAGCGGCCGTCCGGCGTCCTGATACCAAACCAGCTGTTGCGCACTTCCTCGTAATGTTCCTTGGGCTTGTAAATTTGGGCGGGCACGCCGAGCCGCTCCGCACTCAACCTGCCAATCGTCGAGATCAGCAGGTAAGCGGCAACGACACGATCACGCTGCGACGTCACGAGCTGCACGCGGCTGTCCACGAGTTCCAGCTGCGCATTGAGCACATCAAGAGTTGTGCGCTGCCCCACCCGCTGCTCTTCGATGACGCCTTCAAGCGCCAGCTGGTTTGCCGACACTGCCGCCTGTGCCGCGGAAATGGACGCCACCGACGCCTGATACTGCCCCCAGGCGGAAACGATCGAAGCGCGGATCTGGTCACGTGCCACATCCACCTGTACCTGTGCCTGACCCAGGTCTTCCTTGGCTTCGCGAACACGCGAGGATACCTGGCCACCCTGATAGATAGGTACCGACACACGTCCGAAGATAGTGGCCGCATCCGAAGAAGTCTGGTTCGAATTCGGCGGATACCACTGGCGCCCGACGTTGCCTTCCAGCGTCACGGTCGGAAGAAGCTCGCCCTCGATTGTCTTCACGTTGAAGATGGCGGCGTCGACCAGATGCAGCGACCCCTGGATCGCCGGATGTTCCTGCGCACCGATGCTGATAGCGAGTTCCACGGACTTCGGCAGGAATTTCAGAATGCTCGTGCTGGCGGAAAGGCTCTTCGGATCCTGTCCGATCACCTGCCGGAAAATGGCGCGGCTCGTATTTACGTTCGCAAGCGCAAGGTTCAGCTGTGCCTGGGCATCGGCCAGACGGGCCTGCGCCTGGGAAACGTCCGTGCGGGTTCCCTCACCGACCTCGAACCGGTCCTGCGCGGCGCGCACCTGCTCCTGCAGGAACGAGATATTGCTCCGGCGCAGGGAAACGATGGCGGTATCGCGAATCACATCCATGTAGGATGCGGCGGCATCGAAAAGGATATTCTGTTCCGTGGCCCTGAGGCTTTCGCGCTGCGAGCGGACGATCGCCTCCGCCTGCCGCGTCGAATTCACGGTTCTAAATCCGCGGAAGAGCGCCTGTTGCACGGACAAGCCGAGCGACGCCGTATTGCTGTAGTTGTCCGACCCCGGATTGTTGTTGCTGTAAACGCCGCCCACGTCGAAATTGCCGAAAATCTGAGGGCGCCAGCCTGAAAGCGCCTGCGGCACCGATTCGTCGACCGATCGCAGCTCGGCCCGGGCCGTGTTGATTGTCGGATTGTTTCGGTAGGCGAGCGCCAGCGCTTCGCTGATGGATTGCGCGTGGCTTGACGACATGGCGACAAGTGGAAGCGCTACACCGGCCAGCGCGCTCAGAAGTCCTCGGTAAACTACACTTGTCCGCATCACTACGCTCATCTTCACCCTTGGTCCGGATGCCTGCCGGCGTTGTCGTTATGGCGGCAGGCCGGA
Source organism: Stappia sediminis (assembly GCF_009826895.1). Classification (GTDB taxonomy): domain Bacteria; phylum Pseudomonadota; class Alphaproteobacteria; order Rhizobiales; family Stappiaceae; genus Hongsoonwoonella; species Hongsoonwoonella sediminis. The sequence goes on from NZ_WUMV01000009.1 coordinate 207,172, forward strand.
GTTTTCCCCCATGGCGTGTCCCCTCAGGTTGCACGCACGACTCCTAACGGTTCCCTTACTGATATCCGGATCAAGCAAACAAACAACACCGAAACGCAGGAATTCCCATCGATTTTTGCCACCTGCGGCATTGCAGCAACAGCGGAAGCTCCAAGAAATGCGACACCTCGCGGCAAGCCAGCCACCTGCAATCGCCTCTTAAATAGCGGCAGTTCCGGCGAAGGTACTATGTGTCGGCCAATTGGCCGGCACATTAACGTGAGCAGGATCTGTCGGATTGATAGAAATGGCGTACGAAACGCCAAAGAAATACATGTCGGAAAACAAGATGCAGCGGCCAGCCACCCGGCCAAACACTTCGTTATAGCTGGAGACCGGCCGCGCGGCCCCATTCTATTCTCATGCCGGAGAAGCGATTTCGGGTTCAGGCGCCTCGAACCGTTAAATTGTCGCTGCAACCTCGTGTGGCGTACTTTAAATACGCCTCGTTTCAGCAGCCGCCTCTGCAGCGTATTTCAAACTCCATAACCACACGGGGAACATATACTCGGCCGTCATGCTTTTGAAATTGAAGTTCTTTCGGGGCCTTCCGCGTATAGAGAGAGGCTTTGTATTCGCCTGACTAAAAACTGAATTCCTTCGGTCGCTCAAAGCCCGGCAGGACATGCGCCGCCGCGTTGAAGGCAAATCGACCGGAAACGGTGTCGCCGGAGCGCGTATAGATCCGGGCCGATGCCGAGCCGCCGCGCCCTTCGATCGTGACCAGCCGGCCTCCGTCCTTGAGTTGAGCTGTCAAGGCATCGGGCAGACGTTCCACCGCTCCGTCAATCAGGATGACGTCATACGGTCCTTCGGAAGCGCAGCCGGCGGTAAGTTCGCCCTGGACCACCGCTCCATTCTCGATGCCGAGTTCGATCAGGGTGGCGGACGCGGCGTCCACCAGAGCTTCGTCGCCTTCCAGCCCCACGACCGACTGAGCGATCTTGGCAAGGACGGCTACGCTGTAGCCCGTGCTGCATCCCACCACCAGTACCACGTCGTCTTGCTTCACATCGGCAAGTTGCACGAGGCGGCCCAGGATATGGGGCTTCAGGAGATAGCGTCCGGCCCCGTCCCCCTGAACGGGAATATCCTGATCGATATAGGCGACGGTCCGCCTGGCGCTCGGTACGAAGCGCTCTCGCGGCACTTCCTGCATGGCGTCGAGAACCCGATAGTCGGTGACATCGTTGGTTCTAAGCTGGGTGTCCACCATACGGATTCGGGACTGGGTAAAGTCGCCCATGGCGTACCTCGTTCATATTCGCGTCTGCGCCGAAGCCTCATTAGCGGGCGAAGCCGCTCATGACAAGCTCTCCCGTCATGCGAATCGAAGAGGGGCGAACCTCGCCCACGTCGCACACAGCGTTGCAAAGGCGCTGTTTCAGTCCGCCGGGGGCCAGACTGTGCACAATCCACATCCCTTTCCCGCGCCGTAAACTGGACGGTAACGACGGTTCGAAATAAAATGGCCGCGGATGATGGGTATTATCCGGCTTTGTCGAAGGCCTTTGTTTCCTGCAGCAATTTCAGATTTGCGCGATGAGCGATTCCGACAACGATCCAGACAAGGCAGAAAAGCTTGCAAGCGAGCGCGATAACGAGAACCGGCATCCGTCCGGTTTTTCGAACGTGTCTCAAGGCGTCATCGGATTTCCGGGAATGGAGGATGCGGGAGCGCATTTTCTGTTCGACGCGCCGGCTCAGAGCTCTTTCCATTTCATCCGGGATCTGGGCGGCATGGACGTGCATGGCGCTTCTTCGCTTGCACGGCCATCGGACGGCGAACTGGCGAGCTACACATTGATCGAGCAGGCCTATGGTCAGGCCGTGGCCTTCGAACGTTCCCTCATCGGCGGAAGTGGTTCACTGGACGATTTCGGAAAGATCATGGCCTGGGTCTATAACGATCTCATAACGCAGAAGCCCGAAAAATCAGATACTTGAAGGCTCGCGCGTTGCGGGCTTGCGTTTGTAGGCCTCATTTTCGTTCGGTTATATGTTTGGCAATTACGCTGCGACTCCGCCCTATCTCAGCCTGAAGCGACCGATTTCCTCCCGCTTTGTGGAGTTTCGCGAAACGGTTTCGCGCCTTGGTCTGGAAACCTTTTTCGAAGGCGCCATCCGGCAACTCTTCGGGGTTTGCGACACGGAAAATCTAAGCGACGCGGAAAAGGAGCTTGTTCTGGAACGTTGCCGGCTTTGCCTGGCAAGCGCCATCGTCGGCCTTGCGCTGCACGGCCCCTGCCGGGCGCCGGTTCACGCACCATTCGACATGCCTCCGCCCTCGCATCTGAATGCCGCCCAGTCTGAACTTTATCGGATCTGGCAAAAGACGGGCGGACGGCCGGACAAAGCCCTGCATCCATTGATGAAACAAATTGCGATATTCGACGACAAGGCGGAGGACGGAGACAGCCCCGCGCTCTTTTATTGCGGAGAAGACAGTGTAATCGCCCGCTGGATGGGGCTTGAATGGGCCAATTCGCCGAACCTGAGTCGACCGGCCCTGCCGCCGTCGGTACGACGAAAGATCGCGGCAGGACTTCACGACGCCATACGCACGGATCATCCGGTTCACGATACCGTGCAAATCAGCGTGCAGACGCTTGAAGGCGAGCATGGCATGACGATCAATCGCCTGATCCTGCCTTTCTGGAGTTCCGCCGGCGTGCGCCATCTCTACAGCCTGTCGAGTTCGTGAGCGTGCGGCCGGCAAACAAATTTTTGCACACATACATCGACAATTTCGCACACACCGATTGACAGCGCATGGCAACTGATTGAAAAGACGCTGCATGGCCTCGTGGCGGAGTGGTGACGCAGCGGACTGCAAATCCGTATACCCCGGTTCGATTCCGGGCGAGGCCTCCATCCTGAAATTCCTCGGTTTGCCAAGAGATTGAGACACGCCCCGGCGTGGCGGCATCGCGTGTGGCCGTTGCATTCTTCCTTTCCGCCTTTTTTGCCTCCGCAGTATGAGCCGCGATTTAGCTCTTGCCGGAAATCCGTGAATTCCAACGGCTTGTGAGATAGACTTTATAGTTCTCCGATGCGTTCGGCCGGAAACGCCGGGAGGACGGGATGGCCGATACCGATACGAAAAAGCGGCGGCGGGAACTCTCGAGCGCCGAACTTGGCGCAATTGCGCATCTTTATCGCGGCGAGATCTACCGCAGCACGATCTGGCGTACGCGGCTGGACACTACGACCAACTGGGCGGTGGTGACGCTTGGCGTCGCGCTTTCGATCACCTTTTCCTCACCGAGCGCATCGCCGCTGCCCCTCGTCCTTGTCGGCATATTGATCCTGTTCTTCCTGATGTTGGAAGCGCGGCGATATCGGTACTTCAATGTCTGGCGCGCTCGGGCCCGATGGATTGAAAACCATCTTTACGCGCCGATGCTGGTCGATGGCGATTTGCACATGGAAGAAGGCTGGCAGGCGACGCTTGCCGAGGATTACTGGCATCCGCACTATCACATCTCCTTCATGACGGCGCTCGGCCGACGCATCCGCCGCAACTACCTGTGGATTCTGCTGATCCAGGCCGCTTCCTATGTCGGCAAGCTGATCGTCCACCCGATTCCCCTCACCAGCATGGACCAGTTCATGCGCAGGGCGGACGTGGGGCCGATTCCAGGAGAAGTGATGATCGCGATGGGCGCCATTTACGTTGCCGCATGGTGCGCCATGGCCGTCTGGAGCGAGTGGGACGACCGCAAGCGCTTCGGCGACCGTCCAAGCGTGACGGGGATGGGTTGACTTCACCCTTCGGCGGCTTTTCCCGAAAGCCTCGCATGTCCCCCGGAGTGGAAATATTCTCGCCGCCCGGTCATGACGAGTGCCAGTTCGTCGATATCGTCGATCAACGCATCGACGCATCGCGCAAGGCCAGAGCGCGGCCTCATGGCGCTGCGCGCGGCGATCAGCTCGCCGCGGGCGTTTCCCAGGCACGCAAGCAGCGCCTTGCTATCGAAATCAAGGGGTGATCTGGCTCTTCGGCTCGTCATCGGCGGATGTCCACGGCACGGAGGTGATAGTATAATGTTCTTCTTTTGTTCTTTTCAATGCGCTTGAATACCGCCGCTGTCAAGGCATGAAGTGTCGCAAGGGTGGTTGGCGAGCCGGCGCCGGAAGATATAGAAGCGATACTCGCGAGGTTCGGATTCCCTGCGCTGCAAAATGAGAGCTGACGATGGAACATGGCGGAGACCTCGGCGCGGCAATGCGCCGATACGGCGGTACTCTAGAAGACTGGCTCGACCTGTCGACCGGCATAAACCCGCACGCCTACCCCCTGCCTGAAGACCTTCCGCACCATGCCTGGCAACGCTTGCCATCGGCGGGCGATCTCAACGGCTTGCTTGAGGCAGCGCGGAAAAGCTACGCAATTCCGGATGCCCTGGGGGTTGCGGCAGCGCCTGGCACCCAATCGATCCTGAGCTGGCTGCCGCGCCTCCTGCCGGATGGGGATGTGGCGGTGGTTTCGCCGACCTACGCCAGCCACGCCGAAATCTGGCGTGGCGCGGGCAGAACGGTCGTCGAATCCGCAAATCCATATTCCATGCCGGAAAGCTGCCGGATTGCCGTCATCGTCAATCCCAACAATCCGGACGGTAGGCTGACGGACGTGAAATCGCTCCTGCATCTGGCGCGCGAACTCGGCGGCCGGGGCGGCTGGCTGATCGTCGACGAAGCGTTCGCCGATTGCGTCCCCGGGGCAAGCATCCTGCCGCACATAACCAATGAGCCGGTCGTCGTGCTGCGCTCGTTCGGCAAGTTTTTCGGGCTTGCGGGCTTGCGGCTGGGCTTTCTCGTCGGCCCAAGAAACATCACGGCGAGCATTGCCGCCTCGCTTGAAAGTTGGGCCGTGTCCGGTCCGGCAATCGAAATCGGGGCAAAGGCCCTGTCCGACAAGCAATGGCAGGCAAAGGCTTTTTCCACGCTCGCCGATGAGATCGCCGACCTGAACATCGCTCTTCACGAATGCGGCCTCACGGTTTTCGGCGGAACGCCCCTGTTCGCGTTGGCCGCGCATGAAAAGGCGGAAGCTCTTCACAGCGCACTTGGAAAAAGGCACATCTGGACGCGGAAATTCGCCTACGCTCCCACTTGGATCCGGTTCGGCCTGCCTGGCGGCACTCACAAACTTGAGCGGCTGAAGACGGGCCTTCAGGAATCTCTGGCCGAAATCTGACACGGCATGCTGCTGTTTCCCGACGTTGCCGCCCTCTTGCTCGCAGCCCTGCTTCTGGATGCGGCCTTGGGCGATCCGGACTGGTTATGGCGCCGCCTGCCTCATCCGGTCGCGCTGTTCGGCGCAGTGATTTCCATTGCCGATCAGGATTTCAACACATCGGACCTGTCGCCACGCCTGAAGAAGACCTATGGGACGGCCTTTCTGGCCGCACTTGTCGCCGTCTCGTTCGCGCTGGGTCTGCTGATCGAAGGCATCCTTCGCCTCATTCCCTATGGCGAGATCGGCATCGTGCTCATTGCCGCCATCTTTCTTGCGCAACGCAGCCTTTATGACCACGTCGCACGCGTTCGCGACTCTTTGGCAAGGCATGGCCTAGAGCATAATCCGCGAAACCCGGATCGGATTTCGCGAAAAGGTTATGCTCAAGATAATGATTCTGGAGCGAATTCTTGTCACGAAAGCGATCCCGCTTTCGTGGAAAGCGCTCTAGACGCGGCGCGTCGCGAGGTTGCGATGATCGTCGGGCGCGACCCCGACCTGCTGGACGAAGCCGGCGTTTCCCGTGCGTCAATCGAATCCTGTTCGGAAAATTTTTCGGACGGCATCGTCGCGCCGGCTTTATGGTTCTTACTGCTGGGGCTTCCGGGCCTCATGGCCTACAAGGCCGTGAACACGGCCGATTCCATGGTCGGCCACAAGACCGAAAGGCATCGGGATTTCGGCTGGGCGTCGGCCCGCTTCGACGATCTGGTAAACCTTCCCGCCTCCCGTCTTGCGGGGTTTTTCATCGCATTTTCCGCTCCGCTTGCGCGCGGCAGTATCGCCAATGCGTTCAAGGTCATGATGGCGGATGCCCCCCGCCACCGTTCGCCCAACGCAGGCTGGCCGGAAGCCGCCATGGCCGGTGCTCTTGATCTCGCCCTCGCCGGTCCGCGCCGCTACCGCGGCTATGCCGTCGAGGATCCGTTCATGAACGAAAAAGGCCGGCGGGAAGCGGATGCCGACGATATTACGCGTGCCTTGCGTGTTTACTGCGGCGCATGTGCGATCCAGGCAGCGGTTGTCGGAGTTGTTGCGGCTCTGTGAGGGTCTTACCGACCCCGCCCCCTGCGCAGCATGTCGACGGAGAATATCGCCAGCGATATCCAGATCATCACGAAGCTTGCCAGTTTCGCTTGCGATAGCGGCTCGTTCCACAGAGAGATCGCCAGGATGAAGTGGATGGACGGTGCGACATACTGCATGAACCCCATGACGGAAAGCGGCAGCCGCCGGGCACCGGTCGCAAACAGGATCAGCGGCAGCGCCGTGACGGCTCCCGTGCCGATCAGGGCGGCCATCAGGCCGGGAGCTTCCAACGGCAGGACGTTTTCCCCGCTGCCGCCGAGGTAGAGCAGCAGAGCTAGGAAGAACGGGCTGACGACCAACGCCTCTGTCAGGAGACCGGGTGTCGCACCAACGGGAATTGTCTTCCGCAGATAGCCGTAGGTCGCGAAAGTGAAGGCGAGCACCAGCGAAACCCAGGGCAAAGCGCCGATAGAGACGGCCTGAATGCCGATTGCGACCACCGTCAGACAGACGGCCACAGCTTGCGTCCTGTTCAGCCTTTCGCCCAGCAGCACCATGCCTATGACGATGCTGACGAGCGGATTGATGAAATAGCCGAAGCTGACTTCGAGCACGCGCCCCACATCGATCGCCCAGATGAAGGTCAGCCAGTTAAGCGAGATCACGCAGGCCGACACGAAAAGCCGCGAAAGAAGCTTCCGGTCACCGAGGATCGCGCGAACTTCGCCCATGCGCCCGACGAGCGCGAGATAAAGGGCGACGAAACCGACCGACCAGATCACGCGATACGCCACGACGATGAGCGCCGACACCTCATCGGTAAGCGTGTAGTAGATCGGCAGGAAACCCCAAAGCAGATAGGCGGAAAGGCCCGCCATCATTCCAAGGCGGAACTCCGCCTGCTCCGCCGTCCGTGCGTGGGCGATCTCGGTCATGAAAACTCCGGAAGAGGCCGCGCGAAATTCGTCCGCCGGCTTCGATTTCAAGTGGTGACGGAAGGCTCAGGCGCCAGCCTTCAGGAGGGCATATGTGACGGAATCGACAAGCGCCTGGAAGGAGGCATCCACGATATTCCCCGACACACCGATCGTGAACCAGCGCTTGTGCGTCGCCCTGTCCTGGCTTTCGATCAAAACGCGGGTGACGGCGTCCGTGCCTCCGTTCAGGATACGCACCTTGAAGTCGATGAGCTCCATCCCGTCGATTGCCGTCTGATATCGGCCAAGGTCCTTCCTGAGCGCGATATCGAGCGCGTTCACCGGACCGTTGCCTTCGGCGACAGACATGCGCGTCTCGCCGTCGATATCGACCTTCACAACGGCTTCCGACACGGTAACGAGTTCGCCGATCGCGTTGAAACGCCGCTCCACCATCACGCGGAAGGATTTCACGTCGAAATAAACCGGCACTTCACCTAGCCTGCGCCGCGCCAGAAGCTCGAACGAGGCATCCGCCGCTTCATACGAATAACCTTGCGCCTCGCGCTCCTTGATATCGGTCAGAAGTCCGTCGAGCCTCGGGTCCTTGCGATCGACCTCGATGCCGATCCGCGTCAGCTCGTTGAGAAGGTTCGATTTGCCCGCTTGGTCGGAGACGAGCACGCGCCGGCGATTGCCCACCGTTTCGGGCGGAATGTGCTCATAGGTCTCCGGCTCCTTCAGGAGCGCGGAGGCATGGATTCCGGCCTTCGTGGCGAATGCGTTCGCGCCCACATAGGGCGCATGAACATCCGGCGAAAGGTTGATCAGCTCATCGAATGCGTGGGAAATCGCCGAGATGTCGCGAAGGCCCTCCTCGCTGATGCCGACTTCGAGCATTTCGCTGTAGGGCGCCTTCAGCATCAGGGTCGGAATGAGCGACGTCAGATTGGCATTGCCGCAGCGCTCGCCGATACCGTTCAGCGTGCCCTGGATCTGCCGGCAGCCGGCTTCCACGGCCACCAGCGAGTTCGCGACGGCCTGTCCCGTGTCGTCATGGGCATGGATGCCGAGGTAGCTTCCGGGCACAACGCTTTGCACGTCCTCGACGATCCGGCGCACCTCGCCCGGCATGGTGCCGCCGTTCGTGTCGCAAAGCACCACCCAGCGGGCACCCGCCTCATAGGCTTCCCTGGCGCAGGCCAGCGCATAGTCCCGGTTGGCCTTGTATCCATCGAAGAAGTGCTCACAGTCGACCAGGGGCTCGCGGCCCGCCTCCCTTGCAGCGATAACACTGTCGCGAATGGAGACGAGGTTTTCCTCGTTCGTGGTCTCAAGCGCTACGCGCACATGATAATCCCAGGATTTGGCGACGAAGCAGATCGCATCCGCCTCCGCCTCGAGCAGGCCCTGAATGCCCGGGTCGTTCGAGACGGACCTCCCCGCCCGCTTGGTCATGCCGAATGCGGTGAAAGCCGCTTTCTTCGTCCGCTTTTCGGCGAAGAATGCCGTGTCGGTCGGGTTGGCGCCGGGGTAGCCACCCTCCACGTAGTCGACGCCAAGTCGCTCCAGCAGGTCCGCGATCGCGATCTTCTCATCGACGGAAAAGTCGATGCCGCTCGTCTGCTGGCCGTCGCGCAAGGTCGTGTCGAAGAGATAAAGGCGCTCGCGGCTCATTTCCTGCGCTCCTTGACGGGCCACTCCGGGGTTTCGTGATCTGGATGCTGATAGGATTCGATGGACTTCAGAAAAGGCGCACCTTCCGTATCATCCAATGTTTCCCGCTTCGGCAGCGAAGCGAGATCGTCGACATAGTGAAGCTTGCCCTCGGTTCCGTACTCGATTGTCGGCTCGATCTCATCCGGATTATCAAACGCCCCTATCGACACCGCGATCGAATCTCCCGGCGCCTCGTAGGTAAGCTGCGTGCCGCAATCGGCGCAAAAACCGCGCGCGACATGGTTCGAACTCTGGAACATGCGTGGCAGCCCCCGCGTCCACGTGAACCCTTTGGCGGGCACGTCAACAAGCGGCGCGAAGAATGATCCATAGGCCTTCTGGCACATGCGGCAATGGCAGATAGATGCCGTGCCGAGCTTGCCCTCGACGCGGAAACGCACCGCACCGCACTGACATCCGCCGGTATGCACGATCGATAGTTCTTCGGTCACCGGCTCACCTCCCAGGATGTCTTCGGTTCGCCCGTTTGCTTGTCCTTGTAGTCCTTTAGTAGAATTCCCTCAGACGTCAGTTCATCGCGAATACGATCGGCCTCCGCCCAGTCTTTCGCCGCGCGCGCGGCAAGACGCTGCGCGATCAGACCCTCCACCCGCTCCGCAAGCGCCGGGTCGGCGGCGCTGGCGATCTCGGTCTTTTCGGCACGTGAGAACATTCCCTTCGGATTGAAGCCGAGGAATTCCAGTGCATCCGTCAGCTTCTGCGCCGCTGTGAATTCGCCCTTTCGTGCATCGCGCGCGAAGGCGTGGAGCGCAGCGATCGCACGCGGCGTGTTCAGATCGTCGCAAAGGGCGGTGACGATCTCCTCCGGCGGCTTGCGCCCGAAGCCGAGGCTTGTCTCGTTCGCCTTCATGAGTTCGGCCCAGCGGTCGAGCAGCTTTTCCGCTTCCACCAGCGATTTCTCCGTAAAGTCGAGCGGCTGGCGATATTGCGTCATCAAAAGGACGAGCCGGATCGTCAGGCCGGGCCATTTCCGCCCGCCGACCTTGTCGGTATCCAGCAGCTCATGCACGGTGAAGAAGTTGCCGAGCGACTTCGACATCTTCTCGCCTTCCACCTGCAGGAAGCCGTTGTGCAGCCAGTAGCGCGCCATGATCTGCGTGCCGTGGCTGCAGCGCGACTGGGCGAGTTCGTTCTCGTGGTGGGGAAACGTCAGGTCCAGCCCACCGCCGTGGATGTCGAACGTCTTGCCCAGATGCTTGCCCGCCATGGCCGAGCATTCGATGTGCCAGCCGGGGCGTCCAGGCGTTTCGATCCCGCATGGGCTCGTCCAGCCGGGCTCGCCCTCTTTGGAGGGTTTCCAGAGCACGAAATCCATCGGCCCTTTCTTGTAGGGGGCAACCTCGACACGCGCGCCTGCCTTCATGTCCTCGACGGATCGGCCGGACAGCTTGCCGTAGTCCGCCATTGAGGAAACGTCGAACAGCACGTGGTCTTCGGCCTCGTAGGCATTGCCCTTTTCGACCAGCGTCTCGATCATCGCCTTCATGTCTTCGATGTGCTCGGTCGCGCGAGGCTCGATCGTGGGATCAAGCGCGCCAAGCGCATGCATGTCGGCATGAAACTGCGCCGCCGTGCGTTCGGTGAGATCGCGGATCGAAACGCCCTCTTTCGCCGCTCGGGCGTTTATCTTGTCGTCGACGTCAGTGATGTTGCGCACATAGGTGACGTGATCCTCGCCATAGAGATGGCGCAGGAGACGGTAGAGAACGTCGAAGACGACGACGGGCCGTGCGTTGCCTATATGCGCGTAGTCATAGACGGTCGGCCCGCACACGTACATGCGCACGTTTTCCGGGTCCTGCGGAACGAATATCTCGCGTCCGCGCGTCAGCGTATTGGTAAGCGTCAGCTCATGCCCGGTGGGCGTCGCCTCACTCATGCCGATCCGTCTCCTCCAGCGCGAAATTGCCATCGCGCGGTAAACAAATTGAAAGAGGTGATCGCTCGCATGCGGCGGACCATCCTCCAGCCGGCTGGCCGGGGCGTCCGTCTCAAGGCCCCTTGGGGCGCATCTGCATGAGGAGAACGGCCACAGCCAGCGATGTCGCTAGCTGCAAATAATGATCGTCGGAATGATCGTCTTCGCGGCCGTTGTCATGACAGAAGCTTTTGACCCGAATGACCCTGCCGGTCAACCCCCGAGCGCGAGGCAAAGACATGGATCGAAGCGTTTACGAACCTGAACGGCAGCTAAATCGTCCCCTCAGGCTGCGTTCAATGGCATTCGGGTAGGTTTGCGGCATCATCAGTACCCGAGTTGCGAGAACCGTCCGATGCACCAGCACCTCCTTGCCTTCGCCGCACGCGCCTTCATCCTGACAGCTCTTTTTGCGCCGTTCCTGATGCTCGCGGGCGTTGTAGCTTCGCCGCGCGAACCTGCCGGTGCATATGCGGCGCATGCGCAGTGCCTGCCTGGAGCCGGCTTTTGTCGTTCTGTAAAATTTTAGGGTTTCCGTTGAGAAATCATCGGCTTTTCCAAGAATAATCGGTGTGCGTTCCCGGCGTCTCTTGAAATCGATACACCGGATGTGGATATACTTCTGGCGCTATTCCGTCGCGTACCGCGCCTTGCCGCAATTGCGTCCGACAATGTGGCAAAGAACCCAATCCCCGTGCGTCTACCGGGTCCAACGATGGTCGATGGTCATGAACCCTCTTGAGGACAAGGCGGAAGAAGCCGCCACCTTCCTGAAGATGCTGGCGTCAGCGCCGCGTCTCATGCTCCTTTGCCACATGGCGGAGGAAGAGGTGAGTGTCGGCCAGCTTGCGGATCTCACCGGCATGCGAATGCCGACGGTGTCCCAGCAGCTGGCGCTTTTGCGCGCGCAAGGAATCGTCGCCACCCGCCGCGACGGGACGACCATCTACTACAGGCTCGCGAGCGAAGCCGCCAAGGATGTGATGCACCTTCTCCAGCGCCATTTCTGCCCGCCGGAAGTGCTCGCCGCCGCCAAACAGGGGCTTGCAGAGACCGCGGGCTGACAGCATCGGCGGTTCGCCGGATCGGCGCTGCTATTCGTCGAGCCAATCCCCGCAGCGCGGCGCAGCCTTGTCGCCCCACGGCATGATCGGCACGGTCGACGTCGAATTCTTTGGGCTACCCTCGATGATCTTGTCGGAATAGACCAGATAGACGAGCACATTGCGTTTCGTGTCGCAGCCGCGCACGATCCGCATTTTCTTGAACAGGAACGAGCGGCGCTGGCGGAACATCTCGTCGCCCTGCTCGAATTTTTCCTTGAAGGTTACGGGACCCACCTGCCGGCAGGCGAGCGAGATATCCGACACTTCTTCCGCCACGCCGATCCAGCCGGAAATCCCGCCCTTTTCCGGCACCGTGAAATGGCACGCCACGCCTTCGATCAGCGGATCGTCTATCGCATAGGTCGCGAGCTTGTGGTCCGGCGTCAGGAATTTCCAGACGGTCGATTTCTTGAATATCAGGTCGGGTTCGTCCTGGGCGTGAGCCACGCTCGCGGCCGCTGAAATCAAGGTCGCCACGGCAAGTCCGGCAAGGCGCATCAGAATACTCCGTTCGGTTGCACGAAAGGCATATAGGAACTCTCCCGTCCCCTCGCGACCGGTGAATGCGGAATTCTACTGCGCTGCGTCTTCTTCCTGGAGCACCACCTCGTCGGTATCGTCCTCGCCGTTCGAGGACGCATCTGGCGCTTCGGCCACGCCTTGAAGGGCCTCCCACATCTCGCGGTCGCGCTCCTCGGTCCAGATCACGGGGTGATCGATGCCCGATGCCTCGTCGAAAGCACGCGCGACATTGAAGGGCATGCAGTGCTCGTAGATTGCGAAATCCGAAAACTTCGGATCCATCGCCGCACGTACGGCCTCGTAGCACTCGGCGAGCGAGGCGCCATCATTGACGGCCCTTTTCGTGGTCTCGAAAAGCGTGACGATGAAGCCGCGCGTAAGGTCGATCGCCCCGTCCGCCGCCTCCGCTCCCATCAGCGCATCCCCTCGCCCGGGCATCAGCGCTTTCGGCCTGAACGCCTTGATCCGGTCAAGCGTCTTCGGCCAGTCGGCAAGGTGGGCATCGCCGCAATAACATGCGGAACGATGCTCCACGAGATCGCCCGCGAACATGACACCGGCGTCCGGAACGTAGCAGACGATGTCACCCATCGTGTGACCACGGCCGAGCGTTGACAGGCGAACCTCCCTCTTTCCGAGCCAGACGGACATGGCCGAGGAAAAAGTGAAGCTCGGCCATGTCAGGCCGGGAATCGATTCCGCATCCCGAAAAAGCCTCGGGAAGCGACCCATTTCGCTTTTCCTGTCGGCCTCGCCGCGCTCGGCGATCATTCGGCGGGTCAGGTCGGAAGCGATGACGTTGTCCGCTTCCAGGCCGGAGGCGCCGAGAGTACGGACCGCATGATAGTGGGTAAGCGCGAGATGACGAATCGGCTTGCTCGTTACCTTGCGAATTTTGTCGACCACTTTTTCAGCCATCGCAGGCGTCGCCTGCGCATCTATCACGAGCACGCTGTCGTCGCCGACGACAACTCCGGTATTCGGGTCGCCCTCGGCGGTGAAGGCATAGCAGCCCCGGCCGATCTCGTTGAAGGAAATAGACTTTTCTTCCGTATCGCCGACGGATGCGAACTCTTTACTCATTGACCCGACTTTCAGTGTTTTTACTGGCGAGGCGTCACTTCGGAACCGCATCTTCCGATCAGATGCTCAATTCCATAAGGCGCACTGCCGCCACCAGCGGCGAGATTGTTCCAACCCCGAACAGGCTGCACAGGCTCAGAACTCCCAGGCATACCGTGACCCATTCAAGTAGTTTCCGCCCCTCGCTTCGTGCCAGATACCATAGGCGCCAGTGGATGATTATTGACGCCAGAACAAGTATTGACGCGAGCGACCAAGCTTCAACGTTATACGTGACTTTAAGTAACATGAATATTACCCCAGTCACTATGGGAGTAAAGAAGCCCAACAACGGCAAAATAAAGACGTGGCACGACACCAGCCAAAACAGCGCCGCACTTTGCGGAGGCGGTTTGGACGCCTTCGAGCTTCCGGTCGTGCCATCAGACTCCGTCAATTGATTTCACCTGCAACAATCTTCACTTGAGCTGATGGGATTGATAGTCTGGATACGCGAAGCGCTATTTCTCAGCGTGATCCGATTCAAAAAATCAAGGGTCGGAGATAGAGGGCGATCGATGAACCGGCAAGAACAAAAGGGTGACCGTGCCCTGCTCGAATTGGAAAACTTCCTGCCCTACCGCTTGAATGTCCTTGCTGAAACCGTCAGCCAGTCGCTTGCCCGCTTTTACGAAAGCCGCTTCGGCATTGCCATACCCGAATGGCGGGTGGTCGCCACCCTCGGTCAGTACGGCAGGATGACGGCAAAGGATATCGGCGCACACAGCCGCATGCACAAGACGAAGGTCAGCCGCGCCGTGGCCTCTTTGGAAAAAAAGAGCCTTGTCGAGCGTCAGCCGAACATCGAGGACATGCGTGAAAGCTTTCTCGAACTCACGCCCAAAGGGCGAAAGATCTATGCAGAGCTTACCCCGGATGCCCTCGCCTTTTCCCGCGCACTCGTCGCCTCGTTGTCACCGGAAGAACAGGAATCGCTCGAAAGGATACTGGAACAACTGACGGAAACATCCTTTCGGCTGGCAGGTGAAATGCTCCTTGCAAGAGACAAAGGGCGGTCATGAGCAAAAAGCCTCGCTTGTTTCCCTCTCTTTCCGCTGAGATAGTCTTTATCGAGTGATCGGTTGCGCATCAGGTGCATCTTGCACCCGCAATCCGTCGGGAAGGACGTTTGAAGGCATGCCGGATATCCGCTCGATCAGGGCGCGGGTTGCAGCCGTGGTCATCACGGCAGGTTTTGGCGCTCTCTTGGCGCCTCCCGCTATCGCGGCGGATTGCGAGGTGCTGGAAGCGCGCCTGGCGGCACTTGGGCGCGCCGCATCCGTCCACCCCGAATACGCGAAGTGGAATGCGGCAGCCACGCGTCAGGCCATGGCGTTGCGCACCGCGGAGCATGATGCCCTGCGCTACGGCTGTGCAGACGGCGATCTCGGTTCGGCCTGCGAACCGATGATGACGAAGATCGAGCGCATGCGCGCCAATCTCGAGAAGATGGAAGCGCTGCGCGATCGCTATGCCGGCCCGTCCGGCGAAAACGACACAAGGCGCGCAGCGCTTGAGCGGCAATTCGAACGGCAGGGCTGCATTGAAGAAATAGCCTCCCCATGGCCATCGCACGAAGAAGACCAGTCCGAAGCCGGCTTCACCAGCCGGCGGGAGGGGGATGCTTCGCTCGGCATATCCTCGCGCCACCGCGATGGCGCGAACCGGTCTCGCGCCGCTTACGCGCGCAACAACCAGCCGCGTGAGGAGGAGCAGGGCCTCGCTTCGGCGCGTTTCGGAAGCGGATATTACCGCACGCTCTGCGTCAGGACCTGTGACGGCTATTATTTTCCGGTCAGCTTCAGGACGACGAAATACGGCTTCGGGCGCGACGAGATCATCTGCCGCTCCATGTGCCCGGCAGTGGAAACCTCGCTCTACGTTCATCTCAATCCCGGCGAATCGGCGGAAGAGATGGTTTCCCTCGAAGGCATCCCCTACCGGAAGCAGGAAAACGCGTTCGTTTTCCGCAATAAATTCGTCGAAGGCTGCAGTTGCCAGGGTGATCCCCGGCGGAAAGAAGCAATCGCGAGTCTGATCAGAAGCGGAGACATTCAGGCCCGACCCAACGCGAATACGCAGTCGTTCGAGCCGGACACGCTCGTTTCCGGCATGGAGAATCGCCTGCCGGCCCCCGTTATCCCCGATGGCGCCGATCCCGACACGGCAATGAACATCCGCCTCGGTTTCGCACCCGAGGCATCGTCACCGTCCGTTTCGAAACTCGGCGACAGCCGAAAAGAAGAGCCGAAACCCGTCATCGCAAAGCCCGCCGATCCGGGCAAGAGCAACGTCAGGATAGTCGGTCCAAGGTATTACGTCGCCCAATGACGGGCAGGAAGCGCTTCATGTCGGGTCCGTGGTCGAGGCCCGTAATCGCCTTCCTGAGCGGCATAAAAAGCCCCCGTCCCTTGCGCCCGGTCTTTTCCTTGAGGAGTTTCGTCCACTCGCTCCAGGTTTCTTCCGACCATGGTTCGTCCGGCAGGCAATCGCCGGCAAGCGCGACAAATTCTCGATCTTCGTCGTCGACCTTCGGCTTGGCCGGCCCGGTCACCACCTTCCACCAGCCGAGCGCATCCGAGACGGTTTCGCAATTTTCGCGAATCGCACCCCAGAACGCGGCATTGCCTTCGGTTCCAAGCTCCTTCAGCCGTTCCGCCACCTCTTCATAGCTCATCGCATGCACCAGCTTGGCATTCAGAGGCCTGAGGTCGGCAGGGTCGAATTTCGCTGCGGATTTGGAGACGCTTGCAAGGTCCAGCGTTACCGCCAGTTCTTCCATTGTCGCAATCGGCTCGATCGCGTGGCTCGTGCCCGTCAGCACGGCAAGCGAGGCAACCGCCATCGGCTCCAGCCCGTCATCGCGCAAAGCTCTCAGCGACAGGGCGCCCGAGCGCTTGGAAAGGCCCTCTCCGTCGGCCGTCGTCAGCAGGTTGTGATGGGCGAAAATCGGCGGCTCCGCGCCAAGCGCCCGAAAAATCGCGATCTGCACGCCGGTGTTGGCGATATGGTCTTCGCCCCGGATGACGTGGCTCACGCCCATGTCGATATCGTCCAGGATCGAAGGGAACGTGTAGAGGTAACTGCCGTCAGCGCGGATCAGCACGGGATCGGAGAGCGATGCAAGATCGACCGTCTGCGGCCCGCGGCAAAGGTCGTCCCAATGCACTTCGGTTCGCTCGGTCCTGAACGGATCGTCGGTGAAATTCGGCAGCAGGAAGCGCCAATGCGGCTTGCGGCCTTCCGCCTCCAGCGTCGCCTGCTGCTCGTCGGTCAGCTTCAGGCCGGCGCGGTCGTAGACGGGCGGGCGTCCGAGCGCTCTTGCCCGCCGCCTGCGCCGTTCCAGTTCGTCCGGCGTTTCGTAGCAGGGGTAGATGAGGCCTCGCGCTTTCAGCTTTTCTGCCGCTGCATCATAAATGGCGATCCGCTGCGACTGGCGCTCCACCCGGTGCGGGTGAATGCCGAGCCAGGCAAGATCCTCCGCTATCGCATCCGCATATTCGGCGCGCGAACGCTCACGGTCGGTATCGTCGTAGCGCAGCACGAACTTTCCGCCATTCTTCAGCGCGAAAAGCCAGTTCATCAACGCCGGACGGGCATTGCCGATGTGGAGATAGCCGGTCGGGGACGGGGCAAAACGAACGGTAACAGACATGGGCGAAGTCCCTACCCAAATTGAAGCTTTCCGGCAAGAGCGGGATCAGGCGGTCGCATTCATCCGCCGCGTGACCCGTACGGAAATAACGCCCATCAGCATTGCGACACCGACACAATAGACCGCCATGGCCACCATCTGCGTCTCGTAAGGTACGCCGATGTCGATCAGCCAGCCCGTGACGCCCGGCCCAAGGGCGGAGGACAGCACCATCATCGCCACGACGATGGAGCGGATCGCACCGAGGTGGCGCGTGCCGTAGACCTCCGGCCACAGCGCGCCGACAAGCGTGGAGGATATGCCATAGGTTACACCCAGCAGCATCATGAAGATGAAGGCGGCGATCGGATGCGTAATCCCGGCAAGCGCGAGGCACGCCGCAGCAAGCGGCAGAAGAAACGCCGGCAGGATCCGCACCGCGGTGAACCTGTCGACCAGCCAGCCTGTAACCAGCGCGAAAACGATGGTCATGATCGCCATCGCCGTGAAAGCCGAGGCGAAAAGCTCCATCGTCCAGCCGCGCAACTCCACCAGATAGACCTGGTGGAAAAAGATCGTCGTGCCGATGAAGGCCGGCGCCAGCGTTCCACAGGACATGATCCAGAATGCGGGATCGCGCAGCACTTCGCCGCGCGTCCACTGACGGCCTGTTTCCGGCGCGCCGGAAACCTTCTTTGCACGCGGCGTACGCTCGATCTGCAACAGCCACAAAAGCGCGGGCAAGCCGACAAGCACGAGAAGCCCCGCTGCGATCCACCAGCCGCCGCGCCAGCCGACGACGGCAAAAAGAGCGACGAAAATCAATGGCAGCGTCGCCTCGCCGATCTGGTGGCCGAGTGTCGCCATCGAAACCGCCCGGCCGCGTTCGGCGGAATACCATCGCCCCATCGCCGTCATCGCCGCATGCGTCATCATTCCCTGGCCGAACAACCTGAGACCGTAGATCACGACGAAGAGCATCCACACGGACGAGACGTTCGCCATGCCGATGCAAAAAAGCGCAAGACCCAGAATCACCCCGGTCGAAATAACCGCGATCGAATGGTCGTCGACGATCTTGCCGAACATCGCGAGTGTTGCCGCGGAAAACAGCGTCGCCATCATGTAGAGCCCGCCGAAGTCGCCATGCGACAGCGAGAACGTTTCGCGCAGGTCGCCTGCGACGAGCGAAATGAAGAACGTCTGGCCGAAGCTTGAAAACAGCGTCAGCAGCAGGCCCGCCGAAAGCCAGCGGATGTTTGCGACCACAAACCTGTATGTCGACATTGCGATTGCCTCACCGGCGATAACCGGGTCTTGGGTTTGAAAAGACCGGGTGCTGCGCCCGCACTCCTTTGAGATCAGCTGCGGTCGCGGAAACGGTTGGTTATCGGATAGCGCCGGTCGCGGCCGAAATTCTTGCGCGTTATCTTCACGCCCGGTGCCGATTGCCGGCGCTTGTATTCGGCAATGTAAAGCAGGTTCTCGATCCGGTGGATAAGCTCGCGACTGTGGCCGCGCGCCTCGATGTCGCCCACCGACATCTCGTTTTCCACGAGGCATTCCAGGATGTCGTCCAGTGCATCGTAGGGCGGGAGGCTATCCTGGTCCTTCTGGCCTTCGGCAAGCTCGGCCGAAGGTTCCTTGGTCAGGATGTTCGGCGGGATGACGATCCCCCCCGGCCCTTTCATTCCTTCGGGCCGGTTTTCGTTGCGCCACGCGGCAAGCGCATAGACTTCCGTTTTGTAGAGGTCCTTGATCGGGTTGAAGCCGCCGTTCATATCCCCGTAGAGCGTGGCGTATCCCACCGACATTTCGGACTTGTTGCCGGTCGTGACCACCATGTAGCCGAACTTGTTGGAGATCGCCATCAGGATGACTCCGCGCGCGCGCGACTGCAGGTTTTCTTCCGTGACGCCGGTTTGCGTACCCTCGAACACACTGGCAAGCGCGCGCTGGAAACCTTCCACGGGTTCGGCGATGGGCACGGTGTCGTAGCGAATGCCGAGGTCCCTCGCCAGCTGATCGGCGTCCGTGATGCTTTCTTCCGATGTATAGCGGTAGGGCAGCATGACGCAGTGCACCTTTTCAGGCCCCAGCGCGTCCACGGCCATGGCCGCCACCACCGCGCTGTCGATACCGCCTGAAAGCCCCAGCACCACGCCCGGAAATCCGTTCTTGCGCACGTAGTCCCGCAAGCCAATGACGCAGGCTCGCCAGTTCGCCTCGTGAAGATCGGGCAGGCTCGCCGTCGGGCCGCTTTCGCAAATCCAGCTTCCGTCCTCGCCGCGAACCCAGTCCGTAACGCCTATGCCCTCTTCGAACTGCTTCATCTGGAAGGCGAGCCGCCGGTCCGCCTGCAGCGCGAAGGATCCGCCGTCGAAAACGAGTTCGTCCTGACCACCCGCCTGGTTGCAATAGATGAAGGGCAGTCCGCTCTCCACGACACGGGCGACCGCCACCTGCAGGCGCACTTCGGCCTTGTTGGCGTAATAGGGCGAGCCGTTCGGGACGAGCAGCATTTCGGCGCCTGTCTCCGCCAGGCACTCGCAAACCTCGTCGGTCCACACGTCCTCGCAGACCGGCACGCCAAGGCGCACGCCGCGAAAGCCGACCGGGCTCGGCAAGAGGCCCGGCTGAAACACGCGCTTTTCGTCGAACTCGCCATAGTTCGGCAGATCGACCTTGAAGCGCACCCCCTCGACCCGGCCGCGATCGACAACGGCAACCGCGTTGTGCAGGAGTTCGCCCTCGCGCCACGGCAACCCGATCACAACGCCCGGCCCGCCGTCCTTCGTATCTTCCACCAGTTCGTCGAGGGCCTTGCGGCAGGCGCGCACGAATGCAGGTTTCAGCACCAGGTCTTCAGGCGGATAGCCTGAGAGGAACAATTCGGAAAAAAGCACCAGATCGGCGCCTGCCTGCGTTGCCTCGGCCCTCGCCTTTCGCGCAAGTTCCAGGTTGCCGCGAACATCGCCCACGGTCGGGTTGAATTGCGCTACGGCAATACGGATACGGTTTTCGATGCGGGAAGCGCTTTCGTCGGTCATGTCAGCGGTTTATCCCGCCATGGCCATCCATGCAATCGCCGGTTCGCCGATAGATCATATGAAGACGGCTTCGTCTTCCCCTGACGGTGGTTCCTTGCGTTGGCCGTTCGCTGCCGGCATGGGAATGGACGCTCTTGGCACGGGCCCGAAATAGCGCCCCCGCCTTACGAAGGGGCGGTTCTCGCGCACCGTGCGTTCAAGGCGCGCATACATGAGTGCGGGAGAAACGGGCTTTGCGAGAAACTCGTGAATGCCGAGCTGGAGCGCTTTGAGGATCACCGCTTTACGCGTGTCGGCACTCAGCATGATGACGGGTGTCATGGCGATGCGTCGGTCTTCATCGGCTCTCAGCCGGGTCATGTAGTCCGCACCATCGCCGGGCCACATCACCCAGTCGCATAGGACGATATCAGGCTGATGGTCCACAGTGGAGGAATATCCACGGTCGCCTTCGTTTGCCTCGAAAATGCGGCGAATGCCAAATCCGGTCAGGATCGCACGAAGCAGAGTCCGCATGTGCGAATTGTCGTCAATCACCAGAACGGACAACTGCGACAGGTCCATCGGGGTCAGTTGCACGACTCCCCTCCCCGCTACTCCGACTGCGAATCGCGTTCACCCCTGTACGATCAGGTGTCCAATCATTTTTACCTTAGGTCAAGTAACTCAATCGTACGGGCAGGTCGGCTGTAGACGGTTTGTAGAAGCGTTCAATGCCTCATTGGAAAGAGAACGTATCCATCCGGATAAGCCCGCGCGAGTGTCCTGCGAAAAGCCTGCGGCCGTTCCATCCCTCTCCCGCAAATCCCATGGCAACGAAAATCGGCAAGAGATGCTCGTCCGTCGGGTGGTTTCTCGCGGCATGCGGCGCGCGGGCGCGATAGTCGAGCAGTGCGGCTTCGTCGCCTGCCGCCACCCGATCGCCAACCCAGTCGCCGAAGTCGTTGACCCAGTCCGGCGCGGGTGCATCAAGCGCTGGCATGCCGCCGCTGAAAAGCTCTCGCAGATTGTGGGTCAATGCGCCGCTCGCGAACAAAAGCACGTCATCGGACAGGATGTCGCGCAGCATCCGCCCGATGCGCAAATGATGCTCCGGTCCCTCGCGCGGCTGAACGGAAAGCTGGACGACCGGAATGTCGGCCTGCGGGTAGACAAGCGTCAGCGGCACCCATGTCCCGTGGTCGAACCCGCGCTGTTCCAGCACGTCGACAGCTTGCCCCTGCTCGCGCATTCCCGTCGCGATCCTTTGGGCGAGTTGCGGATCACCCGGCGCCGGATAGACGATTTCGAACAAACGCGGATCGAAATTGCCGAAATCGTAGATCGTTTCCGGCGCGGGATCGGCGACGACGGCGGGTCTTGTCGTCTCGAAGTGCGCCGATACGCTGACGATCGCGCGCGGACGCGGCAGGTCGGCTGCGAGGCCTTCCAGAAAACCGCGTTCCGGCGTATCGAGAACCGCAAGGTCCGGCGCGCCGTGTGATACGAATAGGGCGGGCAATATACCTGCTCCCCGGCTGTTCGCCGCAGGCTTCTGCAGCGTTCTTGCCTTACAGGATAGGATACCTTCGCCACTTCCGGGAGACGCATTGCGGTGAACGGACCGATCACGAAATCGGCCCGCGTCGGAAGGAGGGCTATGCGGCGGCCACGCCTGCATTCACCGATGCAAGGAACCCGTGGAGGGTATCATCGAGTTCCCCTGCAAGCCGGGTGAGGTCGTTGGCCGCCTCATCGACATTTGCCGCCTCGCGATTGTTCTCGGAGATCGTCCTTTCCACCGTGTCGACATTTTCCGTGATCTGCCCTGCCCCGCTTGCCGCTCCGCCAATTCGGTCGGCGATTTCCTGCGTCGCCGCTTCCTGCTCCCTGACAGAGGCTGAAATGCCCGCGGAAAGCCCGTCGACATCATCGATGGTCTCGTGGATCGCCTTTATAGCCTTGACCGCCAATTCCGTAGATGCCTGGATCGCCTGGATCTGGCCTGAAATCTCCTCGGTCGCCTTCGAAGTCTGCGTCGCCAGTTCCTTGACTTCCGTTGCAACCACGGCAAAACCCTTGCCCGCTTCGCCGGCGCGGGCGGCTTCGATTGTTGCGTTCAGCGCCAGAAGATCCGTTTGCGCCGCGATGTCGGAAATCAGGCTGACGACGGCGCCGATCCGCTCGGCGGCGTTCGAAAGATTCGTGACGTCTTCGGCAGCCGAGCGGGAAACGTCGGCAGCCTTCGATATCGCCGAGCTCGCCTTGCCTGCCTGGCCTGCGATATCCTGGACGGAGGCCGCCAATTGCTGCGTCGTTACCGCGACGCCCTCCAGGCTCCGAGACGAGCTTTCGGCCGCCCTTTTCGCGGATTCGGTTTCCCTTGAGGCAGTCCCGGATATCGAGATCAGGGCCTTGGAAGAATTGCGCATGGTGTCGGTCTGACGCGTGAGCGTCGCCGCAATCTGCGTGATCCGGTCCCTGAACGCCGCAATGGCGCCTTCCAGCCGATCGCGGTCGGCAAGGGTTTTTTCGTGACTGGTGCGGCTGGACTCCTGCAACTCCGCTTGCGCGGCAGCGCTTTTTCTGTAATCGGCAGCGGCTTCGGCAAGTGCTTGCAGTTCGTCGCCGGAGTTGAGAACCGGAAGATCCGCTGCAAGGTTGCCTTCCGTAATTTCCGTCATTCCTGCGGCGATGTGGCAGAGGGGAGTTGCGATCGACCGCGCGATGAAAAATGCAAGGGCCGCGCTCGCCAGCGCAATGATCACGCCGGAAACGACAATCAACAAGGAAGAACGCGCATGGGTTTCATCGAGTTCTATCGTGGAAGCGGAAACGATTTCCGTGGCGCGGGCTTCTGATTTCGCGAGCATTTCACTCATCAGTTCCTGGCTTGCGTGAAATGTGTCCACAGCGGAAGAAAGCGCCTGCTTCCTTTCCGCCCATGCCTTGAATCGCTCCTGATATTTCAGCAGGTAAGACCTGATATCGGCTTTTGCGCCCTCATCGAAGCTGTTCGCCTTCAATAGCGTGAGGAACTCGTCCACCCGCTTGTCGAGGCGGCCGATGTATTTTTCATCTCCACGCAGGATGAAATCTTTCTCATGCCGGCGCATTTGCAGCATCTTCACGCGCAGAGGATCCAGCTCCACCGTACTCGAACCGCCGGTGCCGACTTCCTCGATCTTTTCCTCGATTTCATGAACCGCAGTGCGCAGCGCGCCCTGCAGGCCGGCATTCTCGTCGAAACCAAGTTCCTTCTGCAGGTTGATTGTCGCGAAAGCGTTCGACGAAAGAACACGCAAGGCGTTCTCAATGTCCGCCATCACACCGCCATCGAGCTCGTAATCCGCACCCATCAGCTTGCCAAGTTCGCGTTCCGCAAGCGACAGACGGGCTTCGATGCGGGTTACGGCTTCCTCGCTGGGCGCCAGAAGGAACTTTTCGAGCAGCGATGCACTCCCGGCTACATGCTTGTCCAGCGACAGAAGTGTTTCGCTTGCTTTTTCCGCCTTGAGCGCCGCACGCGCCGTGTCGCTGAAGTTTTGGATCGTAACCCAGCCGATCAGGCCTACAATTACCAGTCCCAACAGACCGACCCCGGCGAGGAGTGCGAGTTTCATCCGCAAGCCAATGGTTTTCATGAATCTTTTCCCGTCAAAAGTGCAAGAATTTTTATGCAAGTACAGGTTTATATTCAGGCAGAGATGTATGGGCGGTTAAATTGACTCGGCAAAATTACCATCTGGAAAAACACAGAGTTGACGGCTTCCCGAACGCCCCCCTTACGCGGTCTCGCTTGATCACCTCCGCCTTGCACAGACAATAAAAAAAACCTGCGCCCCGGCGTTTTCGCCAGGGCGCAGGCCAATCCGGATTTCTCCGTCAAATCGCGTCTTTTATCAGGCGCTTGCCGCTTCCCGCTCCGCGCCGCGCTCGTCGCGTTCCTTCTTCAGGTTTTCGGCGATCAGGAAGGCGAGTTCCAGCGCTTGTTCCGCGTTGAGGCGCGGGTCGCAATGCGTGTGGTAGCGGTCCGCAAGGTCGTCCGCCGTCAGCGCGCGCGCACCACCCGTGCATTCGGTCACGTTCTTGCCGGTCATCTCGACGTGGATGCCGCCGGCATGCGTTCCCTCCGCACGGTGAACGGCGAAGAAGGCCTCGACCTCCTTTAGGATGCGCTCGAATGGCCGCGTCTTGTAGGCATTCGCGGTGATCGTGTTGCCGTGCATCGGGTCGCACGACCACACGACCTTCTTGCCCTCGCGTTCCACGGCCCGCACAAGGCCCGGCAGGTGCTCGAACACCTTGTCCGCGCCGAAACGGCAGATCAGCGTCAGCCGGCCGGCCTCATTGTCCGGGTTCAGGATGTCGATAAGCTCAAGCAGTCCGTCGGGCTTGAGTGAAGGGCCGCACTTCAGGCCAATCGGGTTCTTGATGCCGCGGAAGAACTCCACATGGGCATGGTCCGGCTGGCGGGTGCGGTCGCCGATCCAGATCATATGGCCCGAGGTCGCGTACCAGTCGCCGGAGGTGGAATCCACGCGCGTCAGGGCCTGCTCGTAGCCGAGCAGCAGTGCCTCATGGCTCGTGAAGAAATCGGTGGACCGCAGCTGCGGCGCGCTGTCGGGGTCGATACCGCACGCACGCATGAAGGAAAGCGCCTCGGATATGCGGTCGGCGAGCACCTGATAGCGGTGGTTCTGCGGGCTGTCCTTGACGAAACCGAGCATCCAGCGGTGCACGTGGTCGAGGTTCGCGAACCCGCCTTGCGCGAAAGCGCGCAAGAGGTTCAGCGTCGCCGCCGATTGGCGATAGGCCATCACCTGCCGGTTCGGATCGGGAATCCGGCTTTCCGGCGTAAAGGCGATGTCGTTGATGATGTCGCCACGGTAGCTCGGCAGTTCCAGATCGCCCTGCTTTTCGATGTTGGAGGATCGTGGCTTGGCGAACTGTCCGGCAATGCGCCCGACCTTCACCACCGGCTGCGAGGCGGCATAAGTCAGAACCACCGCCATCTGCAGGAAGACGCGGAAAAAGTCGCGAATATGGTCGGCGTGGTGTTCTGCGAAGCTTTCGGCGCAGTCGCCGCCCTGGAGCAGAAAACCGCGTCCTTCCGCGACTTCGGCGAGCTGTGCTTTCAGCTTCCTCGCCTCGCCTGCAAAAACGAGGGGCGGATAGGTCGACAGGCGATGTTCAACATCCGCCAGAGCCTCTTGATCCGGATACTCCGGCACCTGCACGATCGTCTTCGACCGCCAGGATTCCGGTGTCCATTTCTCCGCCATTTTTCCAACTCCTAAGTCATGTCGCGCGGTCGTTCGTTGCGCGTAACGACCGCCGCTTTCTCGACCCTTTCTCGCATGGTCAGCACGCTTTCGGAATATTGCCCGCAACAAGCGTGCGCGGGGTTATACACGCATGGGCCCCCTGTGGCCATAAGCCGGGTTGGCATTTCTTCGTCTACGCTGCGATTATTTATTTCTCTGCGTTAGGACGATTCTTCCATGCGCCTTGAACACGAGCACGACCCGGAGGCGATCGCCAGAAGGCTTGAGGGCGGCCCGAGGGTCAACTACCTGCGCGACTGGATCTACGGCGGCATCGACGGTGCGGTCACCACCTTCGCGATTGTCGCCGGCGTGGTCGGGGCCGATCTTTCCTCTGGTGTCGCCATCGTGCTCGGCGTCGCCAATCTTCTGGCCGACGGTTTTTCGATGGCAGCCGCCAATTATTCGGGCACCAAGGCGGAGCGGGATGATTATCGCCGCCTGCGCAGGATGGAGGAGCGCCATATCGATACGGTGCCGGAGGGCGAGCGCGAGGAGGTCCGCCAGATATACTCCCGAAAGGGTTATTCGGCGGGTGACCTGAGCCGCATCGTCTCCTTGATCACCTCCAGGCGTCAGGTCTGGCTCGATACCATGCTGGAGGAAGAGCATGGCGTTTCGCCCGTGCTGCGCCATCCAGTCAAGGCTGCCCTTGCCACCTTTTCGGCTTTCGTCATCTGCGGATGCGTACCGCTTCTTCCTTTCGCATTCGGCGTTGTCGATACGGCCATGATCGCAACCCTTCTCACCGGTCTCGTATTCCTCATGATCGGGGCCGCAAAGTCCGTCTGGTCAACGCAACACTGGCTAACATCCGCCGTTGAGACCTTCGTCATAGGCATGACCGCGGCCGGCATAGCCTGGTGCGTCGGCTTCCTGCTTGAGCGTTTCGTGAACGGCGGTTGAATGCGGCGTGTCAAAAGAAGCGGGCGGCCTGCGCATGGCACCGCCCTGCGATAAGCCGGGCAATTTCCTCCGTGCGGTTGCGGAACGTCTCTTCGACGACCTTGATTTCGAAGCGCCCGGGACGATCGCTGAAGACGAGCGTTAAAAGTTCCCCGTTTTCGAGCGCCTCTTCCGGCAGGCTGACCACCTCATCTCCTGCTGGCGGGTCGATTTCATATAACGCACCGCCCTGGCCGACGAGCGTGATACGCACCCTGCCGTTGAACGCCGGCAGGCGCACCTGCGGGTTCTCGCGCTTCACGCAGTATGTTCCGGGCTTTGATACGCTCGGTTCCCAGACGGTTCGCGGATCCGCTTGCCCGGCAATACCGCCGAACGCCCGCGACGAACCGAGGATCTGCGTGTCGAGCCTGTCGCTCTTGAGGAAGGCGGATATTTCCTTGAGCGCGGACGTTCCTTCGCCCGTTGCCTCATCCTTCCCTCCGCCTGCGTGATCCTCGATACGCCCGCTGAACGGCCCCTCGATTTGGATCGTCTTCCCGCCTTGCGACAGTAGAGCGATATATTCGCCTGGAAAGAGATCGATTTCCCGTGTTTCCTCCACTATAGCGCCCCGCTCGGGAAGGCCCGTGCCCTTCGTCCGGGTGACGACGAACTCGGCGG
Source organism: Stappia sediminis (assembly GCF_009826895.1). GTDB lineage: Bacteria > Pseudomonadota > Alphaproteobacteria > Rhizobiales > Stappiaceae > Hongsoonwoonella > Hongsoonwoonella sediminis. The sequence continues at coordinate 234,366 of NZ_WUMV01000009.1, forward strand.
CGAATGCCTCGGCTGCGATCAGGCAGGCAAGCGCCGCCATCAAGATACTCCCCGCCGTTCGCAAGACGCCTTGATGCCGCAATCGCGCGCTCCCGTTCCTGAGCATTTCCTGGCGAAGCCGAAGCGATTTCGGCGGCAGGGAAACGCTCAATCCAACTCCATGATGAAACCGCTGCCGGTGCCGCTGGTGTCGTCCCATCTGTCGGCCCGCGCCTTTCGTAGATCCTTCTTGCCGCGGACCACCAGGAAGAAGCTGGAATAATCCTGCCGCGACCGGAAATCGTCAGGATTGCCGGGCGACCAGTTGGAATATGTGATCTTGTCGCCGTTCGCCCATCGCCATCCGCCACGAGGCTCCTTCGCCTTCGGATCCTGGACGAGGCCGATCATCGGTCCGTGCTTGAAGGATTGTCCGTCGAAGTATTGATAGGTGAAAAACCTGTCTTCGTTCGCGACGAGATCGTAGACGAAGCGGCTTTCGGCCCGCGAATTGATCGCCACCAGATACCCGCCGCATTTTTCCGCCAACATCTTGATGTAACCGCCGTTCATCCCGCGAATGACGGCAATATAAAGCTTGTTCTGATATCTCCCGTAGATCACATAGTTCAGGCCAAGACACCGGATGGCATCGACAATCTTTTTATCTTCCCCCAGTGCCTCAAGGTCATTCGAGGAAATTATTTTCGCCTTTTGCGAACTGACGAAGTCTTCGCCCCCATCCGGCGAAGGAGAAGCCCCCAGCCGCCTCAGGAAAGACAGGCTCAAAAAGCCGGTCTGCTTGATCCCGAGGTCGCGCTGGTAGCGCGCGATCGCCCGTCGGGTATTCGGCCCGATGATACCGTCCAGCGCGCCCACGGGGTGACCGCGCGCCGCAAGGCGTTTTTGCACATTGAGGCGCTGCGTCCGGTCCAGGGCAAGTATTGCCTCCACCGCCTCTTCATCGGTGGCGATCGATCGCGCTTGGTCGCCCGTCTTGATTGTGGCCAGCGCCAGCGGACCGTATTTCCTGTGCGCACCGTATTTGCGGTAGAAAAGCTGCCAGCTTCGCGGCGTGTCGATCCGTTTGGCGATTTTATAGGCTCGCTCGGCTGGTTCCGTGGACGGTTCGCTCGGCTCGCTTTCGTCCGGCATATCCTCAAGCAACCGAGAGGCTATCGTCTCTTTGGGCAGCGCGGCTACCTTCATTTCTTCCTTTCGCGGTTGCGGGACTTGGCTTTGCGAAGCGGACGCCTTCACTTGAGGCTGGGTATCCACGCTTCCCGGACCAAGTTCCTTCAGCCGTGCGGCGGCGAGCGATGCGAAGGGATTGCCTTTATATTGCTCCACGAAGGCGCGAAGGGCGGCGCGGTCGCCTGAAGCCTCCAGTGCCTGCCATTCCCTGGCCGCCTTCACGTAAGGGTCTGCAACGCCCGGCTGGTTGTCGCCGGAAGAAACCTCCGGCGCAGGCGCCGGTTGCGGCGGCATGAAATAGAACTCGCCGATGATCGAGCTGCTTTCCCACGGCACTTGCCGTTCGCCGGTCGCCTCCACGACCTTGCGGCGCACATCGCGGAAAACGCGGGCGATTTCGAGGCCCGGCGTCGTGATCGTTTCGGCAAGAGCCTTCGTGTAGTGGCTGTTTTGGCCCTCCCCGTCGAGGGCGATATCGCCCGGCGCGGTGGAATAGGCGATGTAGGTTCCCCTTGGCGCGAGCACCGGGGCCAGACCGCGCGAAACCGAACGCGAAAGGCTCGCGAACGGGTTGTTGCGGCAGGAATCGAGGATGACGATATTCACCCCGCTTTGGGAGGATTCCATCAGCCGCAGGAACAGGTTGATGTTGATTGCCTCAAGGTCGATCTCGTCTTGCGCGCTGATGTTCGCGGTAACCGGCAGCAGGTAGTTTTCGCCGCGCACCTGCACGCCGTGGCCCGCGTAGTAGAAGACGCTTGCCTCCGTTTGCGCGCGGATGTCCCGCCCGAACTGGATCATCGCCCGCTTCATCGACCTGAGGTCGGCATCGATGACGGTCGTCACCTCGAAGCCCGCCTCCCCCAGCTTGTCCGAAATCAGGCGCGCGTCGTTCGCCGGGTTCTTCAGCGTTGCGACGTTGGTGTATGCGGAGTTGCCGATGACGAGCGCGACGCGCTTCGCAAGGGCGTTATCGGCGGATAAGACAAGCCACGCGATGGCGGCAAGCCAGACAAGACCATATCGAGAGGCGCATGCCCATCGGTTGAATACTGTCTCTCGGGATAATGGTCTACGCTGACACATTTCCCATCCCGGCTGTTCTTTGCCGCGCGAACTGCGCGACGGCGGAAAACAACATCATATCAGAACATTGGAAATTTTGAATTATTTGCCCCGGAATTCATGAATATCCGGAAAGATGCTTCTTCTTTAAAAAACTCTACGTAATATACTCTGGGCACATTATGGCAACGCCGTAAGACGAAGCACGGTTGTGGAGGTATGGGCCATGTCCCTGAAAGACAAGCTGACCGCCGCAATCATGTTGATCGCCTTGATCAGCATTCCCTTCCTGCTGTTCGGCAATCCGACGGGCCTGAGCGCAAAAGCCTTCGGCGCTGTGTCCTTCGGCATTATCCTTGTCTTCGGCGCGGTCAACCTGATCCTGGTCTGGTGGGACAGCGTCGGCGGAAAGAAGCAATAGAGCGCTTTCCCGAGCGTTTTCATTCGACCACGGAAAACGGAAACGGGCCGATGTCCGTCACCATCACGTAGTCGCCCCAGCGGGCGCGCGAGCGCGCGTCGAACATCCGGTAAACGGTCGAGCAGATTTCCACCCGCTGTTCTTCAAGCTGCCAGCTTTCGCAAAGAAGGTCGTCGCGTATCGCCCCCTCGCCCGTATCCGCCGTTGGCGGCCCGACGTGGATCGGCACGCCGTAGTGCGTTACTTGCCCGCCTTCCGTCCTTTTCTGGCGCCATTCGTTCTCGGCGAGCCAGAAATCGCTGCCGGAAATCTCCTTCCCGAACAGGACGTCCCTGATCTCCACGCCTTTGAGCCTGTTACCGCGATTGAGCGAAAGATAGCCCCCTAGGCCAGCCGGCGCGCCTGCGGCCCGCAATGAAGCGGCGAAACGCTCCTGCACGAGCGGGTCGCGGAAGGGATGGGTAAAGACGGCCCAGGCCAGATCAATGTTCCGCCATGTGTGGAATCGCGGATTGCGAAAGGCTTGCGGGCGCACGGTCCACGACATCGCCGGCCGGTCGAGATAACCACGCGAAAACGTCTCGAAAGCTTCTTGCGCATCCTTCGTTCGCCCAAGTTCCGCAAGCGCGGCTGCGCGGATACCATCGAACTCCGAACGCCGCTCCGGCGCGGTTGAAATTGCCCGGTCCAGCGCCTTGAGAGAAGCTTCCGCATTGCCGAGCGCATATTCGGCCAGCCCGGTCAGGAAATGCGCCTTGGCAGGTGCCGCGGGGTTCTGCCGCAACGCCTCCTCTGCTGTGGCATGCCCTGTTTCCGCCTGTCCGGCGTAGATTTCGGCCTCCGCCAGCGCCTCCATGGCGTCGCTGTCGTTGGGACTTTGCTTCAGCGCCTCGCTTGCCTCGGCGATCGCGCGGTCATGCTGATGTTTCCTGAGCGCAAGCCAGGACCGTATTACGTGAGCATCTTCATTCGCCGTTGCGCCTTCTCGCGTCAAAAGCGCCCAGGAACGGGCAAGCGCATCCGACCAGTGCAGGTCGAGGGCGTCGGCATAGGCCTGCACGCCAAAGGCAGCCTGAGCATATGTCTTGGCAAGTGCCGTGCGCGGGCGCTCATAGCCGGGGTCGAGGTCCATTGCACGCGTAAACGCCCTGGCCGCGGCCGCGTAGTCCTGCGGCCCGCCCCTGCGGTAAAGCGCAAGACCCCGGAGATAGGCATCATACGCGGCTGGATTTTCCGTTTCCTCGCGCGGCGAAACCTCGCCTTCGCCCGGCAGAAGGCGGTTCGTAAGCTCGGCGATGATGCGTGAGGTTATCTCGTCCTGCAGGTCGAAAACGGCATCGGCCTCGCCGTCGTAGCGTTCGGCCCAGACCGCGCCCCCCGTCGTCGCCTCCACGAGTTGCGCGTTGATACGCACCTCGCTTCCGGCCCGTCGCACGCTTCCTTCAAGAACATATCTGACGCCAAGCGCTTCCGCCGCTTGCCTGGTGGAAGTTTCCTTGCCCTTGAAGGTGAAGGAAGAATTTCGCGAGATCACGAAAAGCCCGCTGACCTTGGAAAGATCGGTGATCAGGTCTTCGGTAACGCCGTCGGCGAACCATCCGGCCTCTTCTTGCGCACTCATGTTCTTGAAGGGAAGCACGGCGATCGACGGTTTGTCGGGCAAGGGATGCGCCATGCGCTCTTCCCTTGCCGGCTCGGCGACTTGCGTGCCGGCCGACCGATAGATGTATGCGCCACCTGCAGCAGCCAAAAGCAGAGCAACCGACGCTCCGGCAACCGAAAGCCACCTCTTTCGCGGCTTTGCAACGGGTGGAGCCGAAGGGTCGATACGCATGGCATAGGTTTCGACCGGAACGGGAATGTTCTTGAGCGTCTGTGCGCCCATCGGCTCGAAGGAAGTGTCGATCTTGCCCCGGATTTCCTCCTCGACCTTGGCCGATATGCAGATGCCGCCCGGCGGTGCCAGCGGCTCCAGGCGCGCGGCGATGTTCACGCCGTCGCCATAGATGTCCGACCCCTCGCCGATCACGTCTCCGAAGTTGATTCCGACCCGGAATACGAGCTTCTCGCCGTCCGCCCGCTGCCCGTTGGCTTGCGCCAGTTTTTCCTGAACGGCCAGCGCGAACGCCACCGCATCGACGATGCTGGCAAACTCGAGCAGAAATCCATCGCCCATGCGCTTGACGACACGGCCATGGTGCTTTCCGGTCAGCGGCCGAATGGTCTTGTCATGCGTGTCGGTGAGGCGCTTGAATGTTCCGGCCTCGTCCCGGGCCATAAGCCGGCTGTATCCGGCCACGTCCATGACCACGATTGCGGAAAGCCGGCGTTGAGTATTTGCCTCGTCCATGAAACCCCGAGGAAAAATCCATCCGACTTAACCTTGGGGAATTTGTTAAAGTACGCAACAGCCCGTCAGCGGCTTTCCATCCATGCCTTGTAGCGCTCGGAAGCGTCGGTCCCGTTTTCCGCCCACCAGTCCGGATTGGCGATAATGGTGCGCGCCATAACCTCCTCGCGGTCCGGCATGTGTTCCATGACGGTCTGGCCAGAGTGGAACCAGGGCTCGTTCTCGCGAATAATCTTCAATGCCGACCGGCGCATCGGACCGTACGGGATCCACCGGGCCTGTTCGGCCTGTGCTTGCGGTGTGGTGCTGATTTTCAGGAACTCGAATGCGGCCTCCCTGTTCGGGGCGCCCTTGACGATCGCGAACCATTCCTCTTCCAGCAGTTGGCCGTCCCAGACGATCTCGTAGTCCGCGCCATGCGCCAGGATAGCCTCGCTCACCCGTCCATTGTAGCCGGTCGAGACCGCGGCCTTGCCAGAATTGACCAGTTCCAGCGGTTCCGTCCCAGCCGACCAGAAAACGACCTGGTCGCCAAGGCTCTCGAGCTTGGCAAACGCGCGGTCCAGCCCTTCGTCGGTGGACAGCACGTCATAGACGTCACCCGGCGCCACGCCGTCGGCTACGAGCGCCATTTCCAGGTTCGATTGCGCGAAAACGCTTAGGCCCCGTTTGCCGGGGAAGCGCTCCAGATCGAAGAAATCGGAAATGGTCTTCGGGCCTTCATCTCCAAATTTGCCCCTTTCGTAGAACGTCACCCATGACCAGATGATGTTCGGAGAAACGCAATCGTTCGGACGCGGTACGATCAGGTCGCCTTCGGCGGTCCCACTCTCATCCGGCGCCGTTACCACTTCTTCCGGCAGCTTCTCGAACAGACCTTCGGCGCATCCCTTGCGGGCATCGCTCGGGAAAACATCGACAACGTCCCATATCACGTCGCCGCTCTTCACCTGCGCACGGATATCGGCAAGCCCCCCATTGTAGTTCACCCAGCGGATCGTCTTGCCGGTCTTTTCCTCGAAAGGCTTGCCATAGGCTTCCTGTTGGCTTCTGGCGTAGGTCCCGCCCCATGTCACCACGGTCAGGTCAGCGGCATTCGCATCGGCGATGAAGACAGTTCCGCAGATAAAGCCGGCCATGACGCAGCTTCCGGCGATACGTCGGAAAACGGGATTGGCCGGCATCGTTACCCCCTCCTGTGCGGCATGGTCGTGCGTTCATGCCGATGGATTGGAGATTGGCGCTTTCTCCCTTCCGTTCGTCATTGCCGGGCTTGACCCGGCAACCCATACGGCATTCGCAACAAATACTTGTCATCCAATCGGCATTCCCATGAGTGCCCATCGGATGGAGGACAGAGTTTTAACACGCAGCGCCCCTCGCCCCAAACCGCCGGCAAGGTCTTCAACCTTCACCCTGGAAGCGCATTCGTCGCTTCGCCGAAATCGATGTCGGTATCGCAGCCGCTGCATCTTCCATTATTTCACGCGTCAGCAGCTTCCCGGCCAACGGGCCCAGGATCAACCCTGCGTGCGCGACGGCCAAAAAGAGGCCATCGATCTCCCACGCCCGTCCAACGATCGGCATTCCGTCGTCAGGCATCGGACGCTGGCCGACCGTCAGTGAAACGGATTGGATAGCTCCCGTTCCTGAAAATCGGTCCCGAATGCTTGCCAGCACCTTATTCCGCACTTCCGCCTGGTCTTCGGCCTCCGAATAATCTTCGGCGACGAGAACCTCGTTTCCCGCGCCTTGGCGCACCTCGAGATCCGGGTTGGACACGACGCCGCGCACGAATGCGTTTTCCGCCTTGAACCGCAGCAGTACGGCAGGCGATGTGCTTAAGCCGGGATCGATGCCGAGCGGCTGAAGAAGCGCCTTCGCCCTCGCTCCTGCGGTCACGATCACTGCATCGGTCTCGATAAAACCTTCGCCCGCTCTCACTCCGGATACGCTGCCGCCCAGGGTTTCAATCGCTTCCACCTCGGTGCAAAAGCGGATTTCCGCTCCGCGCTCCCGCGCGGCGTCTAGAAGCGTTTTCGTGACGTGCAGCGGATCGGCCACCGCCTCGTCGGGAGAATGGACCGCACAATCGGGTATGGCCTCAAGTCCCGGCTCGAGTTCGACGATGCGTTCAGGCCCTGCAAGCTCGACCCTGTTGCCCGCCGTCATGTGCTCCCGGAACAAGCGCTCGGTTTTCTCCGCCGTATCTTTCCAGACGAGCGATCCGCACCACCGCAGGCCCAGCTTGCCGCCGAGTTCCCCATCAAGCCCCCTGTATCCCTGGACCGCTTCATTTCGAAAACGGTAAAGCTCCAGCGTCGCATCGGGTGGCAGATTGATCAGGTTGATCCAGCCGAAAGCGTGCCGGGTCACGCCGGGCGCCGGTTCTTCGCCTTTTTCAAGCACAGTGACGCGGGCGCCGGCTCGGGCCAGATGATAGGCGGCACTTGCGCCCATGATCCCGCCGCCGATGACGATGCAGTGCCGCCTCACCCGCGTTTTCTCGAACGTCAGAAGGTCTTCGCGCCGGTCGTGCAAAGCCGCACGGTATAGACGCTCTTCGATGCTGTGATGAAAAGCCGGTTCCCCTTCGGCCCGCCGAAGCAGACGTTGGAGACGATTTCGGGTACGAATATCTTGCCGATTAGCGTCCCGTCGGGGTGGATGCAGTGCACCCCGTTTGCCGCGCTCGTCCAGATGCGGCCCTGGTTGTCGAGGCGGAAGCCGTCGAAGACGCCCTCCTCGCACTCGGCGAAAACCTCTCCGCCCGAAAGCTTGCCGTCGTCGCCGACGGCGAACTTGCGGATGTGGTGCTCGCCGCTTGCGTAGCGCGTCCCTCCGGAATCCGCGATGTAGAGCGTCTTTTCATCCAAGGAAAAGGCAAGTCCGTTCGGGCAGGCGAAATCGTGGGTAACCCGCGTTATCTCACCGCTTGCCGGGTCGATACGGTAGACATGCTCGCCGTCCTGTTCCGGCTCCGCCTGGAAGCCTTCATAGTCGGATTCGATGCCATAGGCCGGGTCTGTGAACCAGATCGAACCGTCGGATTTCACGACCACGTCGTTCGGGCTGTTGAAGCGCTTTCCCTGGTAACGGCTTGCAAGCGTCGTCACCGTACCGTCGTGCTCGATACGCGTTACCGTGCGCGTGCCGTGCTCGCAGGCGACGATGCGCCCCTGCCGGTCGAGGGTGCTTCCGTTCGTATAGCAGCCGAGCCCGCTTCGAAGATCGCCGACGGCTCCCGTCAGTTCGTCCCACCGGAGGCGCCGGTCGTTGGGGATGTCGCTCCAGATCAGCGAGCGAAAGGCAGGCGAATAGACCGGGCCTTCCGTCCATTGTCCGTCAGACCAGATCTGCTCGACAGGCTCGGCAAGCTTGATACTTCTCCTGAAACGCTCGTCGCGGATTTCATAGCGCTCGGTCTTCACGGACGCACCCTCCCGTTTATGGTCTTATGCTCGAGCAGGACGTTATCCCGCCTTCCGGCGGCAGCCAAGATGTTGGCTACCTTGGAGAAACCGCCAGCCGCCCGGCAATTCCAAGAAGCAACAGTCCGGAAAGCTTCCTGAATACGTCGTAGCGCGCCTGCGTAAGGAAGCGTGTTCGAAGCGCCGAAGCCGCGAATGCGTATGTCGTCAAGGAACAGATCGACAAGGCGCAATACGTCAGGACGAAAACGGAAATCTGCGGCAGAAACGCTTGATCGGGCCGCATGAATTGCGGAAACACGGCCACAAAGAAAAGCACCGCCTTCGGGTTCATGACGGCGAGAAGAAACGCTTCGACGAAGAGGCGCAAGGGCGACGCGCTTGAATCAGGCGCAGCCATTGAAAGGTCGATTTTCTCCCGCTTGAAAAGCAACTTGAGGCCCAGATAGGCAAGGTAGCCGATACCGGCCCATCGAAAGATCGCCCACAACACTTCCGAAGCCAGGACGAAAGATGCGACGCCGGCGCCACAAAGGATCGCGCCTGCGGCAAGTCCCAGCGCATTGCCGAATACGGTGGGCCGCGTCGCGTTGAAACCGAGGGAAATCGAACGGTTGATCGTGTTCAATATCGCCGGGCCGGGCGTCACGATATTTGCTGCGCAAATGGTCGCGAATGCGATCCAGAGAGAAAATTCCATCGTTGTTCCTTCAGGCTAATTCTTGAACTACGGGAAAACCAATCGGTATTTTCGTTTGCCGGCCGGACGGATTCGGTCCGCGAAATCGAGCTGCTCTTACTATTTTTTCGGGAAGGCCGCGTTCACATTGCCTTGTCCGGCAGGCGGGCCGCGATCTGGCGCTTGGGCCGATCAGGCCCCCACGTAGCCCACGCCAATTTGCGCAAGCTTCTCGTCGATCAGCGCGGCAAGATTTCTGTCCAGCGAAACCGACCTCGCGTAGCGCGGGTCGGCGCGGTCGGCAAGGATCGGCGCATGCCAGCCGTCGGTCGTCGCCAGAAAGTGGTCGATCCCGCTTTCGCCCCAGAGATCGAAGAAGCCGGCAAGCACGCAATCGACATAGCTTTGCAGGATCGGATGGTCCTCGCTCCCCCAATCGTAGTGGCGTGATTTCGCCTGGTAGAGGAAGGCGTCGCCCGACACACCGTCTTCCGGGCGTTCTGGGCGAAATTCCGGCGCGATGCCGTCGATGCGGTCATACCGGATTTCGCGTTTCGTCAGCGCCGCCAGCCCGCTTGCCGGTTCTTTGACCATCACGCCACGGATCGCGGACCCCGTTTGCCTGCGCACTGTCAGCGCGCAAGCGCCCGTTCCGATGCCCGCAACTTTGCCCGTCACCCGCCATTCGCGCACCCAGCCCTGCAGCTCGCCCGGCACGGCCGTGCTTTCGGGCGAAAGGGTTTGCCGATTGACGAGCGAACCATAGCCGAAATAAGTGATCGTCAACGCTTTATCCTGATCGATGAATCGAGGGTGTCCATTCGATGCCCGCGACCATACCCCCATCAAGCGAGCCGTCAAATGCCAGCAAACTACTGCGAACAGCCGTTCTTCACGTCCGCCGATATTGCCGGCCTTCGCGCCGACACTCCCGGCTGCGAAACGGTCACCCATTTCAACAATGCCGGCGCTTCGCTGCCCCCTCGCCCGGTTGTCGCGGCGGTAAAGGCGCATATCGATCTGGAAGCGACGATCGGCGGGTACGAAGCCGCGGCGACAGCAAAAGCCAGGATCGAAGATTTCTATCCGGCAGTCGCCGAACTTATCGGCGCGACGCCCGGCGAAATCGCCTACATCGAAAACGCGACCCGCGCCTGGGATATGGCGTTTTATTCCATTCCCTTCAAACCGGGTGACCGGGTTATCACCGGCCGGGCCGAATACGTCTCGAACTTCGTCGCTTTCCTGCAGTTGAAGGAACGCAAGGGCATCGAGATCGATCTGATCGACGATGACGAGAACGGCCAGATCGACCTGAAGGCCCTTGAAGCCGCGATCGGCCAGAAAACCCGGCTGATCGCCCTCACCCACGTCCCGACCTTCGGCGGCCTCGTCAATCCGGCCGAGGAGGTCGGGGATATCGCCCGCCGTCACGGTCTGCTTTACCTGCTGGATGCTTGCCAGTCGGCAGGCCAGATTGCGCTCGACGTCACCCGTCTCGGCTGTCACATGCTCTCGGGCACGGGCCGCAAGTACCTTCGCGGCCCGCGCGGCACCGGCTTCCTTTATGTCGCCGATGGAATTCTCGATAACCTTGATCCACCCTTTGTGGAACTTGGGTCGTCGGTTTGGAATGATGCTGAACGCTTTTCCTGGGTGCCCGGAGCGAAGCGTTTCGAATCCTGGGAGCGGTTCGTGGCAGGCCAGATCGGCCTTGGCGTCGCCATCCGGTACGCGCTCGACCTTGGCCTTCCCCGCCTGGAAGCGCGCATATCGGGTCTCGCCGCGCAGCTCCGGCAGGAGCTCGCCGCACTCCCCGGCGTCAGCGTTCACGACAAGGGCCTTCGCAAATGCGGTATCGTCACCTTCAATGTCGAAGGCGAGGATCCGCAGGAAACGAAGGAACGTCTTTCCCGTCAATCGATCAATACATCCGTCACCAGCGCGACGTCATCACAGATCGACCTGCCGGCGCGCGGTCTCAGTTCCCTCGTTCGCGCTTCGCTTCACGCCTATAACACGGAAGAGGAAATCGCCCGCCTTCTCGCAGCTCTTCACGGATGAAACGACAGGCACCCGCCGGTCGGTCTGACTGGCGGGTGCCGCAACTTGAATGCCGAATTGTAAATCAGGCGCGAATGCGTTCCGCCGGTTCGCGCATGGTGACAAGCTCTTCCGCCGCCGTCGGGTGAACCGCCATCGTCGCATCGAAGTCGGCCTTTTTCGCGCCCATCTTCAGCGCGATGCCCAGGACCTGCGAAAGCTCGCCCGCATCCGGCCCGAGAATGTGAACGCCGAGCACCCGGTCGCTGTCGGCGTCGACGATGACCTTCATCAACATCTTCTCGTCGCGGCCGGAAAGCGTATGCTTCATCGGCCGGAACGAAGCGCGGTAGATGTCGAGGTTGGCGAATTTCGCCTCCGCCTCTTCCTGCGTCATGCCCACGGTGCCGATCTCCGGCTGCGAGAATACCGCGGTCGGAATGAGTTCATGGTCCGTCGACCACGCTTTATCGCCGAAAACCGTATCGGCGAAGGCATGGCCCTCGCGGATCGCCACCGGCGTCAGGTTCACCCGGTCGGTCACGTCGCCGACGGCATAGATCGACGGAACGTTCGTGCGAGATTGTTCGTCGACGATGATTGCGCCGTTCCGATTGGTTTCGACGCCCGCGGTTTCAAGGCCCAGACCAGCCGTATTCGGACGGCGGCCGATCGCGAACATGATCTTGTCGGCGGTAATCGTCTCGCCGAGCTTTGTCGACCCGATGAGCCCTTCGGCGGTTTTTTCGATGGATGTGAAGACATCCCCGCAAATGACGCGGATGCCTTTCTTTTCCATTTCTTCATGCAGCGTCTTGCGCAGGTCCATATCGAAGCCGCGCAGGATTTCCTCGCCGCGATAGATCAGCGTGGTTTCCGCGCCCAGACCATTGAAAATACCGGCGAATTCGACCGCGATGTAGCCGCCGCCCGCGACTACGATCTTCTTCGGGAAATCGGCGAGGTGGAACGCCTCGTTCGAAGTGATCACATGCTCGCCGCCGGGCATGTCCGGGTCAACGTTCGGCGTGCCGCCGACGGCAACCAGGATGTAGCGTGCGGTGATCCTGCGATTATCGGCCATCAGCCTGACGGTATGCGCATCCTCGATCACGGCACGAGTGTCGTGCAGCTCGACGCCCGAACGTTCCAGGTTGCGCCGATAAATGCCCTCGAGACGGGTGATCTCGCGGTCCTTGGCATCGATGAGCTTTTCCCAGTCGAAGGATCTCTCTCCCACCGACCAGCCGAAGCCTTCCGCATCCTCGAAGGTCTCGGAAAAATGCGAAGCATAGACGAACAGTTTCTTGGGCACGCAACCCCGAATGACGCAGGTCCCGCCATAGCGGTATTCCTCCGCCACCGCCACGCGCGCTCCGTAGCCGGCTGCGATACGCGCAGCGCGCACGCCGCCCGAGCCCCCTCCGATCACAAAGAGATCGTAGTCGAAATCCGCCATATAAGCCTCGTTCATCCGTCGAATGCCGCGGCCCCCGCTCGGGGATCAGTCGATATAGCCGCGCTCTTTCAGCTGCTCACGCGCCTGGGACACCATCTGCGTCGAGATACGGTCGCTCCACTGCTTGCCGGCGCCAACAGAAAGAGCCGTAAGCTCCTGACCGAGCCTCGAAAACTTCTGCCCGACGGGAGAATTGTAGAACTCCGCGATTTGATTGAGTTCCTCGATGCTGAACCGGCGTGCCCAGACACGGTAGATCGTGTTGTTCAACTGGGCACGCTTATCAACCATCTCAAGCGCAATAGTGTTCACGACTTCGTCAATCTCAGCCGCGGCGCTCGGATTGCTGCGGACGAAAAGCGTTCTCGTCTGATCTGCGATCAGCGGCAGCATGTTGTCGTAGGTATCCAGCACTTTCGCCGCCTGAACCGCGTTTTTTGCCGCTTCCAGATGCTCAGGCGCGACTTTTTCCTGCTGCTGCTGCTCTTGCTGCGGCTTCTGCGCCTGTTGGGCGTAGGCAGCGGTGCTGACGAATGCAAGGTACGCCGTTGCGGCTAGTGCTGCCTTCAAGGCTTTGACAGTCCGGTTGACCATACCGATCTCCCTCAATTTACCGGGGCGCGCGATCATTCGCCGGCCCCGCCTTTCGCTAACGTTTTGAATTTCCGATTACGTGAGGCATTCGCGCTGCCTCAACGCGCTGCCTCAATCCGCCTGACACCGTCGCCCCCCGCAATATAGGCGCAAGCCGCTATGCCGAGGAAAAGTCCGTGATCGACCACACCCGGAATCCGCAACAATGCGTCGGAAAGTGCGTTCGGGTCGGCTATCTGTCGCAAATCCGCGTCAAGAATATGGTGGCCCCCATCCGTGATGAACGGATCTTGCCTGCCCTCGCGCATGGAAAGCCGCGGCTCATAGCCGCAGGTTTCAAGCACACGCGCCACTGCCCGCTCCGTGGAGCCAAGACCGAAAGGCACCACCTCGATCGGAAGCGGGAAAGCGCCAAGGTGCCGAACGTGCTTGGAGCTGTCGGCAATCACGATCATTCGTTTTGAAGCCGTCGCGACGATCTTCTCCCTGAGAAGGGCGCCGCCACCGCCCTTTATCAGGTTGAGGGCGTCGTCGAGTTCATCGGCGCCATCTATCGTCAGGTCGAGTTCCGGCAACTCCTCCAGCGTCGACAGCCTTATCCCCTCTTCGCGCGAAAGTGCCGCCGAGCGCTCGGAAGTCGGCACGCCGACAATATCGAGGCCGCCTCTCACTCTTTCGCCCAGAAGCCGGATGAAATGCTCGGCCGTCGATCCGGTACCGATGCCGATGCGCATCCCGCCCCCGACTTCCTCCAACGCGGCCGCAGCCGCCTTGCGCTTCAGTTCGTCGCTCATTCGACCGCCCGACAATTGTTACAAGAGGGGATACCGCACCGCATCCGCGAGCGGGGGTTTAGCATGGCAACGGCACAGGGCAAAGCACGGCTTTGCGCTTCTTCGAAAGGATCGCCGCCTGGCGGAGTTACGGGACGCTGTTAACCAGCGATTCAGCATATTTATCTAGGTTTTCGGCAGCATCCGCGTAGATAAGCGAAAGTTGAGGCTCGAAATGCGTTTGTTCGCAAGAAGAAATGATAAAATCACACAGAATGCGGACAATTCAACGGCTGAATCGACACATAATGACCCTAAGTCAGGTATCAGTCCCGACACCCTCGGCGCGGCTCATTCCGAGCAATTTTCCCTGACCCTGGACCTGATAGAGGCGGATCTTCGAGCCGCCGCAGGAAATATAGAGGCGGGCGCCGGTGGATTGCGCGGACGTATCGCCGAACAACTCGAAAAGTTGTCGGAAATCCGCAATGATTCGCAACTTCTGCGCACAGAGTCCGATGCCGCGAACGAGAATGCCCGCTGTCTTGCCGACGCTATCGAGGAACTTGCGGCGGCAAGTGCGGAAATCGACACGCAGGTGAAGCAGTCGAGTGCGCTTGCAGAGGAGGCGCGTACCGTCGCCGATACCGCGAATTCCGGCGTTCAGGACCTCAAGACCGCGATCGACGATATTGCCAATGTCGTAAAGCTGATCTCGGATGTCGCCAAGCAGACCAACCTGCTTGCGCTCAATGCGACGATCGAAGCCGCACGCGCAGGCGAAGCCGGCAAGGGTTTTGCAGTCGTCGCCAGCGAGGTGAAATCGCTTTCGGTCGAAACGCAAAAGGCAACGGACGTCATCGTCGCCAATATCGAACGGCTTCAGAAATCGGCCGAAACGAGCATTCAGGCAGTCGACCGGATCATCGAGGTGATCGGCGATATCAGGCCGAATTTCTCCGCTGTTGCCGGCAGCGTCCAGCAGCAGGTTTCGACCACACAGGAAATCGGCATGACCGCCCGCCAGACGGCGGAGTTCGTTCATGCCGTCGCCGAAAAGGTCGATGCCATCGTCAGTGCCACCGATCAGGCCGAACAATCGGGATCCGCCGCCGAAACCGCAAGCCAGGACATGACGGCCCTAAGCGCCGCGCTCAACCGGCGCTTCACGATGATGGTGCGCCAAAGCGCGATGGGCGACCGGCGCCGGCATGACCGTTATCCGGTCGAGCGCAAGGCCGTTCTCGTCCTGCATGGCCAAACTATTTCAGCCAAAACGCGTGACATTTCCGAAGGGGGCGTCCTGCTTCTGCCCGAGGCCGAGACGAAATTTCAATTACCGGCATCGGGAACGGTAGAGATTTCGGGCGTCGGCCGTATCGGGGTTCGCATTGTCGGGCAGTCGGAAAACGGGCTTCACTGCGCCTTCGAGAACCCGGAAGCGGCGGCGCAGTCCGCCATTCGAAGCGTTATCGAAGGGATTGCAAGGGAAGCCAGGGCCAAGATCGATCTCGCGCAAGGCTTCGCCGCTCGCGTGACGCAGGCGATGGAGCGTGCGATAGAACAACGGCGCCTGACCGTCGATGCTCTTTTCGACACCGAGTATCGTAAGATAGAAGGCACCGATCCGGTACAGTTCGAAACGCGCGCACTCAAGGTCCTTGACGAGATCCTGCCGCCGATCCAGGAAGAGCTTTTCGCCAACTCGGCCCAGTCCGGCATGGCGTTTTGCGCAGCGGTGGACCGAAACGGCTATCTGCCGGTTCACAACAAGATCTATTCCAGGCCGCAAAAACCCGATGATCCGGCATGGAATGCCGCCAACTGCCGCAACCGCCGCATATTCGACGACCGTGCGGGCCTGTGTGCGGCGCGGAACACCCGGCCCTTCCTTCTTCAGACTTATCCGCGCGACATGGGCAACGGAAACATCATCTGGATGAGCGAAGTCGACGCTCCGATCATCATCGAGGGGCGGCACTGGGGCGGTTTCCGCACGGCCTACAAGCTCTGAATTCCACCCGCCTTCACGTTGTTGCGACCGAACGACCGCTTGCGGTGTCGCGCGAAGGGAGGTAATCCCACGACGTCCCGAACCGACGGAGAAACGCCGTGCCGCAGCCTGTGCTTGTATTCGACCTTGACGGAACCCTCATCGAAACGATGGGCGATCTGGCCGCGGCACTGAACTTCGCTCTGGAGGATGCCGGCCACAAGGCGATCGATCCCGAGCGCATCAGGTCGATGGTCGGCCACGGCGCGCGCAAGCTTATCGAGCGTGGCCTGGAAGCGAACGGCGTGAACGCGGACGATGCCACGATCGATCCGCTGTTCGACAGGTTTATCGAGTATTATTCGGCGAATATCGCGGTACACAGCCAGCCGTTTCCTGGAATTCTCGAGGCAATTGCGCGGTTTCGCGAAGAAGGATGGGCCTGCGCGGTCTGCACGAACAAGCTTGAAGGCTTGTCCCGCCCACTCCTCGATGCTCTCGACATGACGAAATATTTCGAGGCGATCGTCGGCGGCGACACTTTCGACAAGCCGAAGCCGGACGCCATGCCTGTCCTCGGCGCGATTGAGCGCGCTGGCGGCGATCCGGCACGGGCCGTCATGGTCGGCGATTCGCGCACCGACATAGATGCCGCGCGCGCTGCCGGCATTCCGGTCGTAGCAGTCACTTTCGGCTATACTCCGGTGCACGTGAGCGAGCTTGGCCCGGACAAGGTGATCTCACACTTCGACGAGCTTTACGACGCCGTCGGCTCCATTGGCGAAATGGCCGCGGTCGACGCGTAATCCCCTGGCTTTCGGCGCGACCTGAAACCAGCGGTCACGAGGCACGCCTTTCGGCGGATGCCGCCTTGTAGAGCACCCTCCTGATCCGGTCTTTCCAGCGGATGTCACGGCCATCGAGATGCGCCGTCGTGGCGGGGTGTCCCAATTCGCCATAAACGTAACCACCGCCGATCTGCCGGCAGATCCACCCCTCGATACCGCTTGCCCCCTTTCGTGCGGGATCGAGCAAAGGCGCCACCATCCTCCGGTAATAGTCTATCTCGATGACCTGCGGGTTGTTGGAGCGTCCATTGATCCTGCAAACGGGCAAGCGTTCGTCGCCGGCCGGGATCATGAAATGATCATAGCCTCGAACCCGGTTCGCCCGCTTGTTGAACTTCAGATAGTTGATACCGAGGCGCTCCATCCCGGAGAGAATTTCATCGATCGAATGGTCGATCCGGCGCTTCACGAATACAAAATCGTGCTCAAGCTGGATCGCGTAAGGCGCTTTTGACATTTCGATCGATTTGATGAAGCCGCTTGCCAACCCGCTGGTCTTCACAACCTCGACATTCAGCTCCGACAGGCCTTCGCAAATCGTGTCAGCCCAGGCCTCAAAATGCGAGGGATTCGGGTTTGGGTCGACGAAAGCCCTGACGATCACTCCATCGCGACCACCCAGGGCGAATGTGTCCAGGCAAGAACGGACCGCCAATGGCGCGAGGCAACGATCCAGGTTCCTCGAAGCCACATTCGAAAATACATTCACGTTTAAAAATTCGCTCGGCATGAACTCGCAACTTACGCAATGCGAATCAGCGTATAAGACTATACGGCATCCGCGTCACTTGACCTGATGACACATTCCAGCACACGTCTGACATGATACAATTCTTGATGAGTATTATCACCGTGACGCTGGAACGACCACAAATATTGGCGCACAAGGAAACCGCACAGGTGCCAGCGGGACGGAGGTTGCCGAAAGAGGCGGGATTATCGGCAGCTTTCGTTCATTTCCGACAGCCGCAAATTTCCACCGCCTCGAATGGCTTGTCTTGACGTTAGCTATGGAGACCGTCGACAGGATGCCTATTGATCTTGGAATGGCTTCAGCGTTGCAACGTCGGGAAGAATATCGGTGGCTGGAAAATCCGCTTCCGGTGGACGCGAAGCGGAGAGTGATGCCCGGAGAAGAACTCGCCCGAACTGACGCAGAAACGACCCCAAAAGCGAGAATCTCGCCATGATGAATAAACGACGGAGATACTACTATCATGCGAAGTTCAAAACTTTTAAATACCTTGAAACCGACACGAAATTGGAGAATGAAATCTCCAAACTCAATGATCGCATAAATATTTTTTGTATTACGTCAGGCAGGTCCGGCTCCGGCACCATGTATCGGATCTGGGACAGCCTTCGGGATGTCGATGCGTTCCATGAACCGAAGCCCAAATTCCACAAGGTCATGCGCAGTGCCCAGACAAATCCCGAATGGGCAAGGGATTTCCTGCGCTGGGAGAAGTTTCCGGCCATGCTGCGCTCTCGCGCCAAGGCCTATGTCGAGACATCGCACCTCTTCTGCAAGGCCTTCATTGAGCCTGCGTTGCAGTTCGGCTTGCGACCCTCATTCATTACCTTGCGAAGGGATCCGCGCGCGATCGCCACATCGCACCTGATGCTTCGTACGATTCCCGGGCGAACCTGGGGCGGACTTGCCTATTGTCTATCCCCTCAGGATGACGTCTTCCTGTCCGCGCAGGACTGGGAGCAGCTTTCGGACTATCAGCTCTGCTACTGGTATGCGCTCGAAATCCAGAAGCGCCAGGCCGCTTATGAAGAACTGCTTCCGCAAAAAGGACTTAAAAATTTCTCAATCCGCACCGGCGAGTTGAACGATATTGATCGCGTCGTGGAGATGATCGAGGAATTGACGGAGGGCGCCATAACGCCGGACACAAAGCGCCTTTCAAGGGCTGTCGGGCAACTTTACAACCACAGAAAAGGTCGTGGCGCGCAAGTGCCCGATGTCGAATTCGATCGCGAAGAGGCGGAACTTGAAAAGCGCCTGACCGCGACTGAAAAGGCGATAGCGCTGTGAGGATGCTTCGCCTCAACAACCTTTTCCAGCCCCTTCGTTGGCCTGATCTGATGGCAAAATCGGCTCCCGATGTCGGTTGCAACGTACTGATTTCAACGGAAGCTGAAGAATGTAAGGGAAATTTCATGAGGACCCTTGCCTCCGTCCGGGAACTCATTTAGATACCCGCCACATCCTGATTGGCATCGGGCGATTAGCTCAGCGGGAGAGCGTTCCGTTCACACCGGAAAGGTCACTGGTTCAATCCCAGTATCGCCCACCATTTTCCCTAGATTTTTCAGATAGTTAAATTGGCGGCGACTTATGTCGGCGTGGCATTCTCAGCTTTTGGGTATCATGCTGGGCGTCATTTTCCGTTCAAAGCGTCACTCGGCGACGGGTACCATTGGAGGCTCGTTGCGAAGCTTCGAACTTTCGAGCGCGCGTCTCGGCGGAAGGCAAACCCACCCCCCATCCACCAGCCCGTCAATCAGGTTCCCGGCATTACCGGATCGGCTTAACAAAATTACCTGTCCGGAAATTTGCTACGATATGAAACGAGTTTGACGTCCGGAGATGCCGTTGAAGAGCAGCAGGTTCGGGACGGGGGGCAGGCATCCATCACGCATTGTCGTCCAAGGCAACCGGGCAATAGGCAATCATTGGCGCGCTTTGTACATTTCTTCCAATAATCAACGGTGAGTATTTACCGCTAATCGCGAAAACCTGCCTTCGATCCACGCCCCCGCGTGGGGGGGCGACGCTCGGCCTGGCCGAAACCGGGATCTCTCTAGCGGCGTTTCGATCCACGCCCCCGCGTGGGGGGCGACACTGGTTGTCGTTCAGAACCGCCTCGACAATGAAGTTTCGATCCACGCCCCCGCGTGGGGGGCGACTCCGCCTCCTCAAGGGAAGGGAGCCGGGAAAACATGTTTCGATCCACGCCCCCGCGTGGGGGGCGACAGTTCAGGGGGGAGACCAGCTACATTGTCTGCCCTGTTTCGATCCACGCCCCCGCGTGGGGGGCGACGGATGCTCTCGGAGCTGCTTGCGCATCGTGTCGCTGGTTTCGATCCACGCCCCCGCGTGGGGGGCGACGCTTGAGGATCGCGTCGAATGAGCCGAGATCTTCGTTTCGATCCACGCCCCCGCGTGGGGGGCGACATGCGTTTCTTCCGGCAATCCGCCGTCGATGACGCGTTTCGATCCACGCCCCCGCGTGGGGGGCGACATGGCGGGGCGAGCGCGTCAGCAAGGATGACGTGTTTCGATCCACGCCCCCGCGTGGGGGGCGACACGGTCGCGGCAACCGAGAAGATATTGACCTTGATGTTTCGATCCACGCCCCCGCGTGGGGGGCGACTCTGAAGATCGCGCCTATCAGCCTTTCGGGCGACGGTTTCGATCCACGCCCCCGCGTGGGGGGCGACCCTGCGCCGCGCGCCCGGCATCGTCGGCGTAGAAGTTTCGATCCACGCCCCCGCGTGGGGGGCGACCGTTCTGCGCTAACATGCTGAGAAAGCATAAAAAAGCAGGAAGAGCGCGCGAACTCAGCCCCTCAGGCGGTGAAAGGCTGGCGTGCACCCGCAGCGCATCTGCAATTCCCTCACGATTTCAAAGATCTGGCCCAAGCGCGAACCTGCCCGGAAATTACGGCACGCTCTCGGTTCGCGCAGCGGCCTAGAGCGCTTTCCCTTCAAGTGAGATCACCTGAAGGATAAGAAATCGCTCCAGAATCAATATTTTGCGGTCGGCTTACGGAGCCGGATTCAATGAGCATATTCCTGTCATTCAGATCGGTTCAATCCGAACGGAATATGCTCTGGCAAAGTTAGCCGCGCTCACACAATCAACGTGCCGCCGAGGTCCGCAGCCGGCTTCGCGCCGACATGTTCCACGCGGCGCTGCCAGTTCGAGCCGAGGTAGTAATAGCGCAAGCTGTCGGTATCCGCGTCAATGATCCCTTCCAGCCGCGCCTTCAGCTTCGTCCATTGCGCAGGCTCGACCTCGATCTCGAAAACGGAATATTGCACCCGCTGGCCGAAATCACGGCAGGCTTTTGCCACGCCGCGCAGGCGCCCGGCTCCACCGGGTGTGGACGTGCTGACGTCATAGGTCACGAGGACAAGCATGCCACCTCCTATTTCCAGAACCAGGGCGGATACGCATCAAGGTCGCCACGCAGATGGCGTGACAGCATTTGTGCCTGAAGGTAGGGCATGAGGCCGAGCGGCGCCTTTTCGCCAAGGAAGGGGTGCATCCGCTCTTCACGCTTGCGCTCTTGCCAGGCGGAAAGCACGGTGCGCCGCGCATCTTCGCTCAACAAGACAGCTCCACCGTCACGCCTCTCGAAGTCGCGAGCCCGCAGTTGCCGGCGGTTGAAAAGCGAAAGGGCGAGCCTGTCGGCGAGGATCGGGCGAAATTCCTCCATCAGGTCGAGCGCCAGACTCGGCCGCCCGGGTCGGTCGCGGTGCAGGAAGCCAACCGCCGGATCCAGTCCGACGCTTTCTGCCGCCGAACGGCAATCATGCGTCAGCAAAGTGTAGAGGAACGACAGCACGGCATTCACCGGGTCGAGCGGCGGTCTGCGCGAACGCCCGTTGAAGCGAATTTCAGGGTCGGGAGAGCGCAACAAATGGTCGAAGACGCCGAAATAGAGGTTCGCGGCTTCGCCTTCCGCCCCGCGCAAGACCTCAGCCCCCTCACCGGCGCGTTCCACGCGGCGCAATATTCGCGCCATGCGTGCCACGGCATCTTCGATCCGGCTCTTCGCGTCCTCTTCGAATTCTTTTCCATAGTCCCGTAACGCACGCATCAGAACGCTGCGTTGGTTCGCGAGCTTTCCCATAACCATGCCCCGCACGATCTCGTCAGGGGCGTCCGACTGCCTGTATTGCGCGCGGCGGAGTAACACGTTGCCCGATACAGGACCTTCGATCCGCGCCTGAAACCGACCGACCCGGTCGAGAAGGACGATCGTGACGCCGTTCGCCGCGCAGGTCTGCATGAGCGCCGGAGACACGAATATGCCGCCGAAAACGACGACGGAGGCAAGCATGTGCAGAGGAACGCGGGCACGCTCGCCTCCCTCGACTTCGGCAACCAGGTTTTCGCCGTCCTTGCGAAGGCCGGCGCTCTCCGTCGTCACGTAGAGGGTGTTGAGAAGTTTTTTCATCGCCCTGCTTCATTTTCCGTGAGGTGCTCGTCCAGCATGCGCTTGCGCCATGATGCGGCGCTGCGCGTCACCGCCTGCGGACGGCAGATATCCTTGAGCGAACAAGCCCGGCAGCGCGCCGCACGATAGACAGGTACCGGCGTTCGAAGGATTGCGAAGACTTCGCGCAACTCGGCGATCGTTGCTTCGGTCAGCCGCCGCAATTCTTCGTCGAAGGGCACGGTCACGCGGCGTTTCGTTTCGCCGTAGAACAACGCACCTTCCGGCACCGGTCTGCCTGTCGTCTCTTCCAGGCAAAGCGCCTGGGCGCAAAGCTGCACTTCATCCGCGCGGTGCGGCTTGGGCTTGCCCCGCTTGAACTCCACCGGGAACGGCACCTCCTCTTCGCCCGCCTTGTGGAACTCCACGAGATCGGCCACGCCGGCGACCCCCAGGCGTTTCGACGCGATCTGCAACGCCGTTTCCCGGCGCACGCCACGTGTCTTGCGGCTTGCCGCCTTGTCGGCGTTGACGTGCAGGATCTGCCCTTCCGCGGTGAACCGGTTTTCAGCCCAAAGCCGCTCCAGATGGATAAGGGCGGCCTGACGCAGGCAATAGACCGCGTGTTGCAAGGCGGACAGCGGGATCGGCTCTCCCGCCCGCTCTCCGTCCGCTTCCGTTGGCTCCGGCTCTGCAGCCATCACCTTAAAGCCGGTCGATGATCTCGACACCATCGGGCAGGTCATTTTCGTCGACCACGATCCTGTAGTCGGAGAACTTTCGCGCGGGCGGGTAGTCGTAAACGCGCTCATCGATCTCGTGGAATTCGCCGTCGATGTCGCGTCCCACCTTCACCCGGCTGAACAGCTTGTGCGCATGCGCATTGCCGAGCTGGGAAGCATGCTTGAAGACGATCAGCCGGCGCGCCGCCATCTCGCCGCGTGCCGCGGAACGATCATGCTCGAACATGTTTTCAAGCGCCTGCCACAGCAGATCGAGATCGGCATCCGAAAAGCCGCTGCGTTCGGCAAGCTTCGCCGACACGTATCCATGCGCGCGGTAAAGACCGTAGGGGACGATGTGCTTGCGGCCCATGGTGCGGTTGTCGGTGCGCTCCGGGCTGTCGTCACCAGCCTGACGCTCGGCCTTTTCCTTCTCGTTGGTCGCCGCCATGCGGGTGATGGAAACCTCCAGCGGCATGATCGTTTCTTCCGATTGCGCGAAGGTCATCTGCACGGGGCCGCGCACCTGGCCGCAGTTGATGCCCGTCGACATGACCGCGCCGAAGGTGCGCACGTCGAAGAAGTTCGCGCACATGAAATCGCGAAGTTTTTTGGCTTCCTCGTCGCCCTTGGGTTCCAGTTTCGCGGCACTGTCCACCTTGCTGTCGTCCGGGCGCAGCGCCTTGTAAGCCTTTCGGTGCTGATTGTTCAGGATCGCGCCTTCGCGCACATAGATGTGGCGCCCCTCCTCGCCCTCGTGAGCGAGTTCCACGTAGTTGCGGATCTTGCGCTTCAGGCTGACGTCGCTGACGAGGCCGCGATTGGTCTCCGGGTCGATACGCGGCAGGTTGCCGGCATCGGGATCGCCGTTCGGATTGCCGTTCGTCACGTCGAAAAGCAGGATGAATTCATAGCGGTTGGCAATGGCGTTCATTCGGATTTGTCCTTTGAATCAGTCTTTTCGGAATTGCGGAAATGCATCTGGTGGTAGTATCCGATGGCAAAGGTGCCTTGCGCCTGCAAGCTGAGCGTCGCCGGAAGCCGCGCGGGCAGAAGGTTCATGACCTCCCCCATCTGGCCGGCGAAATAGCCCGCCAGACGAGCGCTCGCGCCGTCTTTTTCCGCTTTCGAGCGATGGTGGAGATTGAGACGCAGCAGGATTGGAAAGACCGAGCGGGGCGCGGAGGATGCCGTGCCGAAGTAGCGGTCGCGGATCGAGGCGTTCACCTTTCCAAGCGCAAGGTTCTGCATCTTTTCCATGATTGCGAAAAGACGGCCGAGAACATAGGCCGTGTCGTCGTTCGCGGTGTCTAGCGCCACGGGAACCTCCTTCTTGAAATTTCGAACAAGCACCGCCTTTAGCAGGCCGGCGCGAAAACCATTGATGTGCCCGTCGGCGCGAATGCGCATCAGGACCGTCGACATAAGGGTGAGCGGATAATTCGTGCCGCTCAGGATCGAGCGCATCCAGTCGCCGGCCAGATTGGGCTGGATATTGTCGCGCTTGCCGAGCACGGCGGTTTCAACGAGATACCGCCAGATCGGCGGATTTTCCGCTTTCGGCGCCGGTTCGATGCGCATATCCGCGACGTACCGCTGATAGTTTCGCGCAAGCACGCCGAAATCGTCGTCGAACCAGAAGCGCACGGAAAGGCGTGCCGCGTTGGGCGCGAGGCCGAGCACGCAAAAGCGCACGCCTTCGGCAAGTTCGGGCGCGAAATCCTTCAGCGGCCTGCCCTTGCGGATCTTTTCCAGGATCTCGCCGACGCCGCCGGCCTGCATCTCCTCATCCACCTCGGCGAACATCGCCATGAAGGTCTCTTCGGCCTCTTCGGCGCTTGGCGCATGCGAGGCGTCGGCCCAGAAAACCGTCGACGTATCGCCGATCTGCACGCGATGGCCGCTGTCTGTGGAGAGATACCGGTTCAGAACGGTGGTGTATTTGAACGCCGCATCTTCCGATACCGGCGCGTTGTCGCCCTGCTCATGTCCGTAGGAGGTGAAGGCGTCGAGGTTGAACGAAACGATCGAAGCGCCTGCGGTTTGCGCGCCCCAAACGCCCTTGATCGACGGGTGGAGCCGGGCAACGGGCGCGCGAACGCCGGTTACAAGGCAGAGCTGTTCCGCCCCCTTCTTCCCGCCCTGAAGTTTCGCCCAGACATCGCGCGCCGCCTGGCGATCGTGCAGGTGGATATTCTGAAGCCGTTCGGACTCAAGCGCGAAGATGACGTTCTGGTCCTTCATCTCCTCCGGCCAGCCGAGCCTGTCGAAATCCTCAGGCGACCATCCGTCCAGAAAACGCAGCAGGGCGATGAGGCCCGGATCGCCGATACCGGCAAGCGCTTCGCGGTGAAAATCCACGAAGGCGGCGTGCTCACCCAGCACGCGTTTCCCCATCCCACCCGTCACGCCGAGTACGTAGGATGTCTTGTCCCAAAGGAAGTTCGGCGCAATCCCGGAAGACCGCTTCGCTCCCTGAGGAACGGCCATCGGACGCGGCAGCGGCTTCTTTCCCGACACATCGCGCAAATCGTGAGGTAGGCCGACGGGCTCTCCAGCATCGTTCAAGGCGATGAGGAAGGAAATTTTCTCCAGCGAATAGCCAACCGGCGGCGCATCTTCCAGCCGGTCGTAGGCACTGGCAAGCGATGTCAGAATGCTCATCGAAGGATCTCCGCCGATCCGGGCGCGGGCACCCGCATGACCCCGTTTTCCAGTTTCGCGCGGAAGAAGAGCGAAGGCCTTCCGGGTGCTGTGTGGTCGATGTCCCAAAGCATGATGCCGAGGTCGCGCGGCATCCCGAAACCGAGAGACGGCGGCTTTTCCTTCCGCTCAGGAGGCGGGGCATCGATTGCTAAAAGTTCGAAATCGGCCGCGAACTCGCGCGTGCCGAGACAGGGCTGGTGAAAGCACTGCCCTTTGCCCGCGCGCCGGTTGAACATGTCGAGGTGTTTGCCTTCGCTGTCGTTCGGCCCGGCCTTCGCCGTCATCTCGAAATGCGCTTCGATGACGTAAGCGACATCCACGAGCACCATTGAAGCCCGCTGCTGCCGGTCTTCGTCGACAATAAGCCCAAGCCCTTCCAGGCTTTCGCGCTTCATCGCCGTCTTGATCTTCTGCGACGAGGCTTTGTGGCCGACCTCGTTGCGGCGGATCGACTGAAAACGGATGGGCTCAAGAACGTGGATCGCGTCGACCACCCAGCGGATCGCCGGTTTCCAGTGGATCGCCTCGAGAATGCCGCGCGCCGCGGACGGCGTCATCACATCGTAGGAAACTCTCTCAACCTTGGTCTCCGGGCGAGTAAACAACGCGCGCGGGCCGGAAACCCTTAATCTGATCCCATAGGACATACGGGCTCACTCCATTAATTGCTTTTCAAATTTTCAGTCGCAGCGATCCAACGATTGTTTCTATCCACGCCCATAAGTTGATGAGCGACAAGGAGTGAGCCCTATTCACTTACTGTCCATACCAATATTTTGATGAAAGCGAGCACCACGATAGCCACGATCGAGCTCCAAAAATCATGCTCGCCCCACGAAGGAATGCGCATTGAATACCTCCACCAATATTCAAGTTGGGGTTGTATCATGAAATCAATTCAGATTCAACGCCTTCACTTCAATCGGTGGATAGCTATCATTTTGCCGTAAACAACAATTAGATCACAGGCCCTTCAAGAGCCAGATAGTCCGCATCCTCCCAGATAAGCCCCGCCTCCTGCCTATAGAGCTTTTCGCCGCGAAGCACCGCGAACTGGTCGCCGTAAAGATCGGCGCGCACATAACCGATGTGTTCCTTGGCCCGAAGCTTCTTCCGCGCAGCCGGCGGCACCTGCACGGTCCAGGGCTGAAGCCCCCGTGCCGCCGCGCCGGCGGACATGCGCCCGGATTTCAGGGCTTCGAGAATGTTGCGCGCGGCCTCGTCGCGCGCCACGATCACCGGCGCCAGGCCGCTTTCGATCATCCGGTAATTTTCCGCCACAGTGCGGTAGGCGAAATCGGTGCCCGTTCTGTCCATCCTGAAGCGCTTGAGGATGCGGTGCTTGTCCAGCCCGTCATCGAGACGCCAGTAGACCTGACGGAAAAACGCCTCGACCGCCTCGGGAGAAGACAGGTCGTCATGCTCGCGCCGCACGTGGGAGAGATCGCCGGCCAACTGCCGGATTTCCGCCGGTGGCGGATAATCCGGGCAGGCGAAGACCGTCACGATGCTGTCTTCCGCCCGATTAATCCCCTCGCGGTTGCAGCGCCCCGCCGCCTGGACGATCTGGTCAAGCCCCGCTTCCGCGCGCCAGACATTCGGGAAATCCACATCCACGCCCGCTTCCACCAGCGAGGTCGCGATCACCCGGCATGTCCGCCCCTCCTTCAGCCTTTCGCGGATGCGCGACAGGATTTCGCGCCTGTGGGCCGCGAACTGGCGCGTCGTCAGGTGAATCAGGCCGTCGAGCCCCGCCGATCCGGCCGCCGTGAAAAGCTCGTAGGCGTGCTTGCGGCTGTTGACGATGACGAGCCCCTGCGCGCGCGCGCCAAGCGCATCGATCAGCGCGGTGTCGGCCATCTCGCCCGTGTGGCGGATGGTCGCCCGCTTCAGTTCTTTCGCCAGGCGCTGCGGATCCGGTGCGAGCTCACGACCCTCAAGCGGCAGGGCGAGCGGGTGGCCTTCGGGAAAGTTTCGTGCATCGAAAGCGGGCTGCGTCGCCGTGCAAAGCACGACGGAACAGCCGTAATTACGTGCCAATTCCTCGATTGCCCGCACTGTCGGCGCGAGCAGCGCGCGCGGCAGGACCTGCGCTTCGTCAAGCACGATAACGCTTCCGGCAATGTTATGGAGCTTGCGGCAACGGGAGGGCTTTGCTGCGAACAGGCTTTCGAAGAACTGCACATTGGTCGTCACCACAACCGGCGGCGCCCAGTCCTCCATGGCGAGCCTGAGTTTTCCCCGGCCCTCTCTGCACCTTTCTTTTAGCGTCCCGTCTTCCTCAATCGTCGAATGATGCACCAGCACCATGTCCGGGCCCAGCACCTGCTGGAAGATCCGCGCTGTCTGATCGACGATCGAGGTGAAGGGGATGGCGTAGATGATACGCCTGAGCCCGTGCCGCTTCGCATGGTCGAGCGCGAAGCCGAGCGAAGCCAGCGTCTTGCCTCCGCCAGTCGGCACATTCAGCGTGAAAAGCCCTGGCGGCTCGCCCGCCCGGTGGCGTGCGTGATCGAGGATTTCCGTGCGAAGCCCATTGAGGGGCGTTTTCTCGCCTTGCTCGCGCAAGCCTGCCATATAACCGTCGAATCGCGCGATCAGCCCGTCGACGATATCCGGTAGTTCCGGCCAGTCTCGATCCGGTTCCTGCCCCTCTATCGACGCGTAAAACCGCTCGGTATCGAGGAAGTCCGCATCCACCAGGCAGGAAAAGATCATCCGCCCGAGAAAGGAGAACTGAAACGCGGCTTTTTCCCTCGTGCCGGCAAGCTTTAGCGCCGGCATCAGGCTCATGCCGTCCGGCTCGATCTCTCTGGCCCAGGCTGGATCGAGCGACTCCAGCATGTCTTTCTTCAACCGCTCGGCAAGCGTTCCCGCCTCACCGCGCATGTCGGGCAGACCGCCGTGATGGCCGGCCACCGCATAAGAAACCAACTCGGCGACAGCCCGATCGCCCGCACTTTCGCCGAGTTGCCGCGCGAGGATGGCGCCGGCCGTGGAGTGGTCGATCCGCGCTCCGGCCCCTTCAAGCCTTGCCTGGAAGCCATTAGTATATTTGCCAAGATCGTGCAGGAGCCCCGCCAGCCGAGCGGGCTTTTCGAGCCCTAAGGACCGCCCGAACGAAGCGGCGAGTTCCGCGACGCCAGTCAGATGATCTGAGAGACCCTGCCAATCGGATTTCGATGGATCGCCCGTCGAA
This sequence comes from Stappia sediminis, assembly GCF_009826895.1. GTDB lineage: Bacteria > Pseudomonadota > Alphaproteobacteria > Rhizobiales > Stappiaceae > Hongsoonwoonella > Hongsoonwoonella sediminis. The sequence continues at coordinate 262,999 of NZ_WUMV01000009.1, forward strand.
TGCGCAAAAAACATTATGAAGTATCTGCCTTTTCCGAAAATCGACGCTATGCAATAGCCCGTGGAGAATTCATTAATATCGCTTCAAGGCTCACATTATTGCGCAGTGGAAGCTAACTGTATGATCCCGGGATTTGACGGCGCATCTTATCCCGGGAACGGAAGGATGCAGCGTGGAGCAGGTTCTCCTCGACAACGCCACATAACCTGCTCAAAACATGCCCATTGCGAGCCCTGCCCCCATAGCTGCCCCGAGGTCGCGGCAAAGGCCGAGTTGCTCCTCGCCAATCGTCTTTTCGGCAAGGATCTCCTCGGGTGTCTGGGCGTGGGTGCAAACGATCAGGGGCGGCTGGACTTCCTTCAGACGCCATCCCTTTGCAATGCGGGCAATCTGGCGAGCCGCATTCTCACCGTCAGAGCCCGCGCAAATCATTTGGGCGTAGGGGCGTCCCTCCAGTCGCCCCAAAACCGGGTAGTAGCATCTGTCGAAGAAATCCTTCATCACACCCGAAATCGCTGCCAGGTTTTCCGGAGCACAGAAAATGTAGCCGTCGGCCTGCAGGAGATCGTCGGGCCCGGCCTTGTCTGCGGATTTTAGAATTGTCCGGGCTTCTTGCCTTGCTGCAGCGGCCGCCGCTTCGGCCATCTGCCGGCTGCCGCCGGTTCTTGAATGATAGACTATGAGAAGCCGCGCCATGCCGAATTCGCCCACCGATTTCCTGCCTTGAATTGCGAGTGAACGGCGCAGCCCGCCGCGAGGTTTTTGCCGTCTGGCAAGGTCTCGCGAACGAGCGCCATGGCGTTCACGGATGGTACATCGTGCCAATTTCCCCGTCCGTCCACCATGATCGGCGCGCTTCAGGCCGACAACCGGGCACCCGTTTCTGCAATCCGATTGGCAAGAAATTGCCAACCGGCGCATAGGTGTATATGCACGCTTCAACTGATGTGCGAGCGGACACTCTGTGCCATGAAGATTTTTTGCCTGGGGTTGCCAAAAACAGGGCTGTCGAGCCTTTTGTCGTTCATGTTCGACAATGGCGTTGCGGCTTACGGAAAAAGCCACACCCTCAGCAAATACTATTATGCCCACCGCCTGGCGGATATGGCTCGCTTTTACGATCAGGGCGAATATCACTGCGATGTCCCGACGCCATTTGCCTATGAAGCCTTGTTCGAGCGCTACGGCTCCAATGCGAAATACATCTTGAGCACGAGGCAAGACGCCGAAACGTGGTACGCAAGCATGCTGCGCCACAACATTTATGCGCATCCGGTCAAACACAAGCAGAAGCGTTTCTTTGGCACGCGTTTTCCGCACGGCTTCAAGGGCGCATATACCGATTTTTATGAGCGCCACAATGAAGCCGTGGCCGAGTTTTTCGAAAAGCGGTCTCCAGCGAACTTCATGATCATGAAAACGGGATCGGACTTCGATATCGATGCACTTTGCAGCTTCATAGGCGTCGAACCGACACAAGCCGCCTACCCGAAAGCAAACGTCAGCGGCACGCGCGAGGAGACGCCGTCCGACGCCTTCAAGCGTCGTTTCAACGGGGTTGTCCAGCCGCTTTACGGGCAAATCTGCTCGCGGCTTTATCCTGATGCCGTGCTGAAGCTTCGCTATATCAAGTCGTTTATTGCCTGAAACGTCCGGCTGACATCCGCTTCGAGGGCATATCCAGCAAAGCCCGAATCGGGTCTTGCGGGATATGTAATGGGGACCGCCATTGGTGCGCCCTCTCCTATTGTTCTTGATCAGCGTTTCGTGATTGCACCGGGAGCCGGAAACCGGCAAAACAATTTCCTCATTCTTGCTGAATATAGGCGCATATCTTAAGAAGCTTTCGAATAACGGTCGAAAAATTTCGCCTTATGCCTCAAAAGCTCTGGTTGGCCTCCGTAATCCGCAAAACTTCAACGCAGTAAAAACGGATTTGATACGCGATCCGATTGGCGTGCGTGATTTCCCTGAGCTGCCACCGATAAACTGACGCAGTCACACGAAATACAAGCATATAGCGATTTTTTTCTTTTATTTTCGAGTTGTTGAAATTGCGTTTTAAGTATGGCAACTTACAAATCCATGAATTTTATTTGACAAATGGGTGTATAACCCGCATTGATGGATAATAAACAATAAGATCTTCCGGCGTTTCGAAATGCGGGTGCGGAATATGGCTGGTAGCGTGCGGACATCCGAGCGGCAGCGTATCGCTCTGGTACTTCTCGACAATTTCTCGATGATCGCGTTTTCGTCGATCATAGAACCTCTTCGCCTTGCCAATCGGCTGATCGGCGACGACTTCTATGAATGGAAGACCTATTCGCTCGAAGGCAGCGAAGTAGCGGCCAGCAATGGCTGTCGCGTTTCCGTCGACGGCTCGATAACGGAGCTCGATGACGCCGACATTACGCTGCTTTGCGCGGGCGTCGATGTCGAGCGCATCCCCCTCAGCCGTGAGCTTGGTATCCGCCTTCGCCGGCTGAACGCACGCGGGCGGACTTACGGCGCCGTCTGCACCGCCTCATACGTACTTGCGCGCTACAACCTTCTCGAAGGCCGCCGCTGCACGATCCATTGGGAAAACCTCCGCTCCTTCCGCGAGGAATTCCCGGATGTGGAGGTTTCCGCCGACATCTTCGCGATCGACCGTAACTGCATTACCTGCGCCGGCGGCATGGCCGCGCTCGACATGATGCTGCGCGTGATCGCGATCCAGCATGGCGCCTATCTCGCCCATGAAATTGCCGAGATGGCGCTGTACCACAACATCCGCTCCGGCGAATCGGCGCAGCGCCACGACCTGGAAACCCGCACGGGCATTTCCAACACCAAGATTCTCGATGCGATCCGCATCATGGACCTGCACATCGAGGATCCGCTGTCCTGCCAGCAACTCGCCATGACGGTAAACCTGAGCCCGCGCCAGCTCGAGCGCCTGTTCCGCCGTCATTTCGACTGCACGCCGGGTCAATATTACCTCAAGCTTCGCCTCGAAACCGCACGCGACCTGCTGCGGCGAACCAACCGTGCGGTGCTCGACGTGGCGATTGCCTGCGGCTTTGCCTCCACCTCGCATTTCACGAAATGCTATCGCGAGCGTTATGGCTGCACGCCGACGGAAGAGCGCCAGAACTACTTCTGGGCTCAAGGAAGCCGGCGCAATTCCAACTCGACGGCGCGCATCGCGTCGCGCTGACCGACTGCCGCGGTTCCGCAATCGACGGAAAAAGGCGCGTGAATTTCACGCGCCTTTTTTATTTTCCGGTCCCCTTTTCGCAAAGCACCCAGCATGGGTCGAATGCGTGTCAGCAGACGTCGGATTTTCAACAGTCGACTTGCATTACCTCCCCTAGCCTCCCAAACAATTCCTGGTCACAGGCGATCGCGGCAAAAAGCCGGGCGCAGCGGCAGAGTTTTTCGGGAGAGACTGGTTATGGCGAGCGACATCGAAATCGCACGGGCGGCATCCATGCAGCCCATCAACGAAGTGGGCGAGAAACTGGGCATCCCCCCTTCCGCGCTTGAAAACTACGGAAAGACGAAGGCGAAGGTCCGGGCCGATTTCATCGAAACGCTCAAGGACAGGCCGGACGGCAAGCTGATCCTGGTGACCGCGATCAACCCGACGCCGGCGGGTGAAGGCAAGACGACGACCACCGTCGGGCTGGGCGACGGGCTTAACCGCATCGGCAAGAAGGCGGCGATCTGCCTGCGCGAACCTTCGCTCGGCCCCTGCTTCGGCATGAAGGGGGGTGCTGCGGGCGGCGGCCATGCCCAGGTGGTGCCCATGGAGGATATCAACCTCCATTTCACGGGCGATTTTCACGCCATCACTTCGGCGCACAATCTTCTGTCCGCCCTCATCGACAATCACATCTACTGGGGCAACGAACTGGAGATCGACCCGCGCCGCGTGGTCTGGCGCCGTGTCATGGACATGAACGATCGTGCGCTTCGCCAGATAGTCTGCTCGCTTGGCGGAGTGGCGAACGGCTTCCCGCGCGAGGCAGGTTTCGACATCACAGTCGCTTCGGAAATCATGGCGATCCTCTGCCTTGCCACGGACCTTGACGACCTGCAGCGCCGCCTCGGCGACATCATCATAGGCTACCGCCGCGACAAGACCGCCGTGACCGCGCGGGACCTCAACGCGGATGGCGCGATGACGGTGCTTCTCAAGGAAGCCATGCAGCCGAACCTCGTGCAGACGCTTGAGAACAATCCGGCCTTTATCCACGGCGGGCCGTTCGCCAATATTGCCCACGGTTGCAACTCCGTTATCGCGACCCAAACGGCGCTGAAGCTTGCGGATTACGTCGTGACGGAAGCCGGCTTCGGCGCGGATCTGGGTGCGGAGAAGTTCTTCGACATCAAATGCCGCAAAGCCGGGCTGGAACCGTCGGCGGCGGTCATCGTCGCCACGATCCGCGCGCTGAAGATGAACGGCGGTGTGAAGAAGGACGAACTTGGCGCGGAAAATGTGGCGGCCGTCAAGCAGGGCTGCGCAAACCTCGGCCGCCACATCGACAACGTGAAGCAGTTCGGCGTTCCGGTCGTCGTCGCGATCAACCATTTCAGCGGCGACACGGAAGCCGAGATCGCGGCGGTGAAAGCCTATGCCACCGAACATGGCGTGGAGGCGGTCTTGTGCCGCCACTGGGCCGATGGCTCCGCCGGGACTGAAGAACTGGCAAGGAAGGTCGTTCAGCTTGTCGAAAACGGCGGCGCCCAGTTCGGCCCGCTCTATTCGGACGACATGCCGCTGTTCGAAAAGATCCAGACCATCTGCCGCCGCATCTACCGTGCGGACGACGCCGCCGCAGACAAGGCCGTGCGCGACCAGTTGAAGAAGTGGACGGAAGACGGATTCGGCAATCTGCCGATCTGCATGGCGAAAACGCAGTATTCGTTCTCGACCGACCCGAACCTGCGCGGCGCGCCGACCGGCCATATCGTGCCGATCCGTGAGGTCAGGCTTTCGGCGGGTGCCGGTTTCATCGTCGTCATCTGCGGTGAGATCATGACCATGCCGGGCCTGCCGAGGGTGCCTTCGGCCAACCACATCCGCCTGGACGAGGCCGGGTTGATCGAAGGTCTGTTTTAAGGGCAGCTCCCGGAAACTTCCCTCCCGCCCGCCCCGGGCGGGAGGAGTGCCGCGCGTATTGACGTAACGGCGCAATTTGCATGTTTTTACTTAAGCTTCGCTAGGTTGTCGCTGTAGCGACCCGGTATGTCGCTTTGAAGATATTACGAATGGGCGGCTGACCTCAAAGTAATAAGCAGAAAACCGGATTCTTTCGCCGAGCGGCCAATTTTTCCGCCCTCGCCGGAAACGCCGGGATGTTGTCAAGCGGCCGGACTTGCCGCCGCCGTGGTACGGTGGAGAGCAAGCCTTTTGGCGTGCATGGAGTGATTGATGTCCGACGAAGAACTCGACCTCCGGTCCCTTTCCGACGAAGAACTCGTCGAGCAGATGCATGACGACCTTTACGACGGCCTCAAGGATGAGATCGTAGAAGGCGTGGAGATACTGCTCGAGCGGGGCTGGACGCCCTACAGGATCCTGACGGACGCCCTCGTTGAGGGAATGCGCATCGTCGGCATCGATTTCCGCGACGGCATCCTGTTCGTGCCCGAAGTGCTTCTTTCCGCCAATGCCATGAAGGCGGGCATGGGCCTTCTTCGCCCGCTGCTTGCCGAAACCGGTGCGCCGAAGGTCGGCAAGATGGTCATCGGCACGGTCAAGGGCGACATTCACGACATCGGCAAGAACCTCGTCTCGATGATGATGGAAGGCGCCGGCTTCGAGGTGATCGACATCGGCATCAACAATCCGGTGGAGAACTACCTCGCCGCGATCGAGGAGCACCAGCCCGACATCCTCGGCATGTCGGCCCTACTGACAACGACCATGCCCTACATGAAGGTCGTGATCGACACCTTGATCGAGAAGGGCATGCGCGACGATTACGTCGTTCTCGTCGGCGGCGCGCCGCTTAACGAGGAGTTCGGCAAGGCGATCGGCGCGGACGCCTATTGCCGCGATGCCGCCGTTACGGTGGAAATCGCCAAGGACCTGATGATGCGCAAGCACAACCAGCTGGCCAAGGGGGCCTGACCGCATGACGGCTGAAGCGTGGACCGCATCGACCCCGGGCGGCAATGTCCCGATCGTTGGCGATGCGGCCACGCGCGTGCTGATCATTGCATGCGGCGCGCTTGCGCGAGAAGTGCTTGCGGTGATCGAGCAGCACGGGCTGAAGCATGTCGATCTTCAGTGCCTTCCGGCGCAGTTGCACAATCGCCCGCAGAAGATCCCGTCCGCCCTGCGCAACGCGATCCACACCGCTAAGCAGAGCTACGGCAAGATCCTCGTCGGCTATGGCGACTGCGGAACAGGCGGCGAGATCGACCGCCTGATCGAGGAAGAAGGTGTGGAGCGCATTGCGGGTGCGCATTGCTACGCGTTCTTTACCGGTCTGGAAGCTTTCGACGAAGAAGCCGAACGCGAGCTTGGCACCTTCTATCTGACGGACTTTCTGGCCCGTCATTTCGAAACGCTGGTTATCCGCCCGCTCGGCCTCGATTCCAACCCGGAACTCCGCGATCTATATTTCGAGCATTACACCCGCCTGCTCTATATCGCGCAAACCGAGGATGACGAGCTTGAGGAACGGGCGCGCCACGCCGCCTCCCGCCTCGGCCTTCGTTTTGAAAAACGCTTCACGGGATACGGCCTGCTGGACGAATTCCTGCGTCGGTCCTGATCCCAATTCTCGAAAATATCGCGAATACGACTTGGCGTCTCGACGCCAAGGCAGACTATCTGCGCGGAAATACTGGCACCTTGAGTAAAACCTGAAATCGCCACGTCGCATTTTCGATTGCGGATGTCGTGTGAAAGCCGACCCGAAATGCATGCGCAGGCATGATGGCCCGACAATTCGGAGCGAAGGAATGGCAGACAGAATCGTCGTCTTCTGGCGGGACATCCCGGCACAGGTTCTGGTGAAGGCGGGCCGCAAGTCCGCGCGCCGCGAACTGCCGGAGCGTTTCATCCAGGCGATCGATCGCTGCGCGATGAAGGTGGGTGCGCGGGATACCGACGCCTATCTGGCCGAGTGGCGGCGCGGCGAGCCTCATTCCGTAAGCGACGATCTTGAGATGGAAGCCGACGCGGCCCTGGCGGAGCTTGAAGCCGCGTTCCCGACCGAGCGTTTGAAGACGCTCGTCGAAAACGGAGGGTTCGAACATGCCTGACACCCGCCTCAACGCCCAGGGGCTTATCGCGGCTTCCACGGAAGTCTCACCGCGCCAGGTTCTGGAAAAGCCTGAAAACCTGACCTATCTGCCGAAGCTGACGCGAGCCTACATCACCGACCTGGGCAACGCGAGCGAGGATGATATCGTGCTGGCCGCCCGGCGGGTTCATGAAGCCGGTCTCGTTCCGGTGCCGCATTTGGCTGCGCGCCGCTATCCGAGCGTTCAGGCTTTCGACCGGCGCATCCGCCGTCTCGTGGCTGAAGCGGGCGTGCGCGAAGTGCTGACGATTGCCGGTGAAGCGGAAAAGAGCGGCCCTCTCACCTCTTCCGTCGCGCTGATCGAGACCGGACTTTTCGACGAGCTCGGCATCGAGAGCATCGGCGTTGCCGGTCATCCGGAAGGCGCGCCCGCGATCCCGCAGGACACGATCCGCGCGTTCCTCGCCCGCAAGCATGAGCTTGCCGCCGAAAGCGACGCGCATTTCCATATCGTCACCCAGTTCGGCTTCGATCCGCATGCCGTCAGCGTCTGGCTTGACCAGTTGCAGGCCTGGGGCAACAAGTTCCCGGTGCACGTGGGCGTGGCCGGTCCCGCCAAACTGACGACGCTGATGAAATACGCAGCATTCGCCGGCATCGGCAATTCCATCGACTTCCTGAAGAAGCGTGGCGGCGCCGTTGTTTCAATGCTCTCGGGCTACGATCCGGAAACGATGGTCCGTCCGCTCGAAGCTCGCATCGAGGCGCGTCCCGACACCCAGCTCGAACAGATCCACGTCTATCCCTTCGGCGGCATCCAGAAGACGTCCGAATGGCTGGTGTCGCGTGGTAGCTGGTCCTTTCAGACCCATGCCCCTCTACCCAAGGCCTACGAGGTAGCTCAATGACCCGTACCATCGTCGCGTCCGCCAAGAAGGAAATCGCAATCGGCTTCGACCAGCCGTTCTGCGTGATCGGCGAACGCATCAACCCGACCGGACGCAAGAAGCTTGCCGCAGAAATGGCCGAGGGCAACTTCGAGACGGTGGTCAAGGACGCGCTGGATCAGGTTGCCGCGGGCGCGACCATGCTCGACGTCAACGCGGGCGTGACGGCGGTGAACCCGAACGAGACGGAGCCGCCGCTCCTCGTCAAGACGCTGGAGATCGTGCAGGACCTTGTCGACGTTCCGCTGTCGATCGACAGTTCGGTGACGGCGGCGATCGAGGCCGGCCTCAAGGTCGCCAAGGGCCGTCCGCTCGTGAATTCGGTGACGGGCGAGGAGGAAAAGCTCGAGGCGATCCTGCCGCTCATCAAGAAGTACAACGTGCCGGTCGTCGCGATCTCCAACGACGAGACGGGCATCTCCGAAGATCCGGACGTGCGTTTCGAGGTGGCGAGAAAGATCGTCCAGCGCGCGGCGGATTACGGCATCCCGGCGCATGACATCGTGGTCGATCCGCTCGTCATGCCAATTGGCGCCATGGGCACCGCCGGTCAGCAGGTCTTCCGCCTGCTGCGCCGCCTGCGTGAGGAGTTGAAGGTCAACACCACCTGCGGCCTGTCGAACATTTCCTTCGGCCTGCCGCATCGCCATGGCATCAACGCGGCCTTCATCCCCATGGTGATCGCCTCCGGCATGACCAGCGCCATCATGAACCCCTGCCGCCCGCAGGAGATGGAAATGGTGCATGCCGCCAACGTGCTGAACGGCACGGATGCGAACTGCACCAACTGGATCATGACCTATCGCGACCATGGCGCCGGCGCCGCCGCTTCCACCGGTGCGCCGGGAGCATCCGCGGATGCGGGTGCCGGACGCCGCCGTGGCGGCCGTGAATCTAGGCGCCGCGCGCAAGCGTAAGCCTGTACACTATGACGGTGACGCAAAAACTCGCGAAAGTCGTATTTCAGCCGAGCGGCCGGCGGGGTCAATTCCCCGTCGGCACGCCTGTGCTCGATGCTGCCCGCTCGCTGGGCGTTTACGTTGAGTCCGTTTGTGGCGGTCGCGCCACTTGCGGTCGCTGCCAGGTAAGCTGTTCGGAAGGCACCTTCGCCAAGGAAGGTATAGTCTCCTCGCGCGACAATCTGGGCGAAGTGACAAGCGCCGAAGCCCGTTACAAGGAAATTCGCGGCCTTGCGCCCGATCGCCGTCTCTCCTGCCAGGCGACGGTCCAGGGCGACATGGTCATCGATGTGCCCTCGGAAGCTCAAACCAACCGGCAGATCGTGCGCAAGCGTGCCGAAAACGTTCGCGTGCCGGTCGACAGCACCGTTTCGCTGGTCACCGTCACCATCGCCGAACCGGATATGGAAGTTCCGCGCGGCGATGCCGACCGTCTTTTGGATGCGCTGAAGAGCGAAACCGGAATTCAGGATCTCTCGCTCGATTTCACGCTCCTGCGCTCCGTTCAGGGCACGCTTCGCGCTGGTCACTGGACCGTCACGGCCGCAATCTGGCAGGACGACAAGGCGCGGCCCACTGTCATCGCGCTCTGGCCCGGTGAAAAGCGCACGGTCTACGGCATGGCCGTCGACATCGGCTCCACCACGATCGCCGCTCACCTTTGCGACCTGACGAATGGGCGCACCGTCGCCTCCGCCGGCACGTCGAACCCGCAGATACGCTTCGGCGAAGATCTGATGTCTCGGGTCTCCTACCTGCAGATGAACCCGGACCGTCAGCCGGACCTCACTAAAGCCGTACGCGACGCGATCAACTCGCTCGTTCAGAAGCTGGTGGATGACATCGGGGCGAAACGCAGCGACATTCTGGATGCCGTCTTCGTCGGCAATCCGATCATGCATCACCTTTTCCTCGGCATCGACCCGACGGAACTGGGCGGTGCGCCGTTCGCGCTTGCGGTTTCCGATGCGGTTCATACCCGCGCAATCGATATCGATCTCGACCTGAACCTCGGCGCAAGGGTCTACACCCTGCCCTGCATCGCCGGACACGTCGGCGCGGATGCGGCAGCCGCAACCCTTTCCACCGCGCCTTATGACAGCGACCCGATCACGCTTCTGGTCGATGTCGGCACGAACGCCGAAATCGTCCTCGGCAACCGTGAGCGTGTCCTTGCGGCCAGTTCGCCGACAGGGCCTGCCTTCGAAGGGGCGGAGATCTCCTGCGGCCAGCGTGCGGCTCCCGGTGCGATAGAGCGCATCCGCATCGACCCCGAGACGCTTGAACCGCGCTTCAAGGTTATCGGCGCAGATCCCTGGTCGGACGAGGAGAATTTCGCGGAAGCTGCCGAATTCGTCGGCGTAACCGGCATTTGCGGCTCCGGCATCATCGAGGCCGTAGCCGAGCTTTACATGGCGGGCGTTATCACGACCGACGGCTTGATAGACGGCTCTCTTGCCGCGAAAAGCCCGCGCATTGTCCAGAACGGGCGCACGTTCGAGTATCACATCACCGATTTCACGACGCCGATCTCGATCCGCCAGACGGATATTCGCGCCATCCAGCTTGCCAAGGCGGCGCTCTATGCCGGCGTGAAGCTGTTGCAGGATAAGCTCGGCGGCGCGCCGATCGAGCGTATCCGCCTTGCCGGCGCCTTCGGCAGCTACATCGATACCAAATACGCGATGATCCTCGGCCTTATTCCCGATTGCGAGCTTGAGAATGTCTCAGGCATCGGCAACGCGGCGGGCACGGGCGCGCGTATCGCTCTCGTCAACCGTGCCAAGCGGCGCGAGATCGAGCGTGTGGTACGCGACATCGAGAAGATCGAAACGGCGCTTGAGCCGAAATTCCAGGAGCATTTCGTCAACGCGATGGCGATCCCGAACAAGGTCGATCCCTTCGAGAAGCTTCGCGCCGCCGTGACCCTGCCCGCGCCAAGGGTGATGGACGAAGCGGATGCACCGGATGACGGCGGACGTCGTCGAAGACGGCGGCGGGGGTAGGACTGCTTGTCTAAGGCGCCGTATCCGTCCTGAGCGCCAGTCTGGCTTCTTCCAGGGGAACGATCTCCCCCGCCTCATCCACTAATGTCACATGTAGTCGCCGGCCGCTCTTGCCGCTGACAACCTGCACCGGCGCTTCACTCCGGCTGACGTGTTTTTCGCCCCACTGCGTCAAGGCAAGCATCGTCAGCGCCAGCTCCCTGCCGGCTTCCGTAAGCACGTAGCTATAGCGCACCCGTTCGCCCGGCTCCTGATAGGGCTGGCGCGTCATCAATCCGTTCTCGACGAGCTTGCGAAGCCGGTCCGACAGCATGGAGCGCGTTACGTCGAGATCGGCGCGCATATCGTCAAAACGCCGCACACCGTAAAAAGCCTCTCGAAGGACAAGAAGCGTCCAACGGTCTCCGACAACTTCAGTTGCCAGTGCCATTGGGCAGGCCTCTTTCGGAACCGCCGCTCGATGCCTGATGTCCGTCCGATTATCTGAGTTTGACATTTGGAACCAGATAGCTGAAAACGAGCTGAGTTCAAAATACAGACTTATATGGGATAGCGTCATCATGGAAAACAACCGGATCGAAGCGGATCCGCTGACCGATTTCGAAGTTCGGCAGATCACCTTGGACGGCACCACCAAACGTGTCTACGTCTCGGGAAAAGGACCGGCCGTGATCGTCATGGCGGAAATGCCCGGAATCAGCCCCCGCATCGCCCGTTTCGCGCGCTGGGTTCGTGACGCTGGTTTTACCGTTTTCATGCCCTCATTGTTCGGGCCGGATGGCGCGGTCCCGAGCGCGGATGAAGGGGCCGCTGTTTTCAGGCGCGCCTGCATCAGCTTTGAATTTCATGCGCTAGCAGGGAAAGGCGCAAGCCCTGTCACTGAATGGCTGCGCGCTCTCGCGAGGCACGCTCACGAGGAATGCGGCGGGGAAGGTGTTGGCGCAATCGGCATGTGCTTTACCGGCAACTTCGCCCTTTCGATGATGCTGGAGCCGAAAGTGCTTGCCCCGGTCGTCGCGCAGCCATCGCTTCCGCTTGACGATCCGGAAGGCATTGAAAGTTCACCTGAGGAACTGGCTGCCGTACGCCAGCGTCTGGAAAATGAAGACCTGACCGTTCTCGCCTATCGCTTCGAGGGAGACCAGATTTGCAAGGCGCAGCGGTTCGCGGCCTATTCCAAGGCGTTGGGGCCGAATTTCATGCCCCGCACGCTGCCGGACAGCGCGGCGAATGCCAGCGTCGATCCGTTCTTCGAAAAACACGTCCCTTTCCCGCACTCCGTATTTACGCAGCATCTCATCGACGTGGCGGGCGAACCCACTTTGCAGGCAAGAGACGAAATCCTGGCTTTCTTCGAAAAGCGGCTTTCCACGAAAGCGCGAACGCTTTCGTGATAAGAAATCGGCTCCAATATCAATATTTTGAGCACATCCTGATCGCGAAATTCGGCTCAGATTTCGCGGGATATGCTCTAGCTCCAACGCATCTCTCTTGTCATCCCGGACGCGGTGCAGCACGAAGTGATGCTTCGCAGAGCCGGGATCTCCCTCCAAGCGCTGTGTCGCCAGCAACCTGTCATCCCCTTCTCCGCCGCGACCGCCTGCCCTCGCCGCCGTTCCCGGCCGAAGGCGGAGCGACAAGCGGACCGATATCGCTGGTGATACGCTCAAGATCCGGGCGGGTCTCTGCCTTGTGCGTATCCATGGCCTTGCGCATTGCGGCGATATGCTCGGCTGATGTGCCGCAGCAGCCGCCGATGATCTTCACGCCCGCATCCATCGCCAGCTCGACATAGCGAGCCATCAGGTCCGGCGTGCCGGTATAGACCACCTCGTCGCCCCGGATTTCGGGAATGCCGCAGTTCGCCTTGGCGATGACGATGGCATCCGGGTTCACCTCGGTGATTTCGAGCATCGCCGCCAGCAGGTCAGATGCGCCGACACCGCAGTTGGAGCCGTAGGCGACCGGTTCGCAAGCGAATTGGCCGGCAAGCTCGCCCATGCCCTTGGGCGAAAGGCCCATCATCGTCTTGCCCGCCGTATCGAAGCTTGCCGTCACGACGAAAGGCATGTCGCATTTCGCAGCCGCTTCCGCCGCCGCCTTCATCTCGTCCGGCGAGGACATGGTCTCGATCCAGGCGACGTCGGCACCCTCTTCCTTGAGCGCCGCGATCTGTTCGGCGAAGGCCTCGACGGCGTCTTCATAAGTGAGCGCGCCGAGAGGTGCCAGCAATTCGCCCGTCGGGCCGACGGAGCCCGCCACGATCACCGGGTGATCGGCGGCTTCGGCCACATTCCGGGCAATCGCCACGCCTGCCTTGTTGAACTCGGCCACCCGATCCTGAAAGTTATGCAGCTTCAGGCGGTGCCTGTTCGCGCCGAAGGTGTTGGTCAGGATGATGTCCGATCCCGCCTTCACGAAACCTTCGTGCAACGCGCGCACCTTGTCGGGCTGGGTGACGTTCCACTCTTCAGGCGGATCGCCGGAGGTCAGCCCCATGGCGAATAGGTTCGTGCCCGTCGCGCCATCGGCGAGCAGCGCACCCTTTTCCCGGATCAGGTCCTGAAGGCTCGGCAAGTGAGTTCTCCTGCAAAAGCGCCCCGCAGCCGAGAGCGACTGCGAGGTTACCGAGACTCGTAATACGGAAGGCCCCGGCTGCAAAGCATTGCGGTTGCGATCTTCACAGCCGGGGCGGAAAGCTTTTCGTCTACCCTATCAGGCTCGGAGAGCTTCGTTCTCCGGGTCGAACGGGCTTTCTGGGACGACCGTCGCGCGGTGCATTCGGCCCAGGATCTTGATCTCAAGCTCCGTGCCGACTTCGGCAAGATCCGGGTGCACCATGGCAAGGGCAAGGCTTTTGCCGACGCGCCAGCCATATCCGCCAGACGTCGCCCGGCCGACGAGCTCGCCGCCACGGTAGATCGCCTCGTTGCCGCGCGCATCCGCGTCCGTGACGTCGTGAACTTCCATCGTGACGAACTGCCACTTGAAACCGCGTTCCTTCCAGGCCTCCAACCCCGCCTTGCCGAGGAAATCTTCCTTGTCGAGGCGCACGAACCGGTCGAGACCGCTTTCAAGCGCGGAATATTCGATCGAAAGTTCGCGCGGGATCAGGCGGTAGGACTTTTCGAGCCGCATGGAATCCATCGCCCGGATGCCGAACGGCTTGATGCCGAATTCCGCACCTGCCTCCATCAGGAGGTCGAATATCGTGGTCTGCATCTCGATCGGGTGGTGGAACTCCCAGCCAAGTTCGCCGACGAAGTTGACGCGAAGCGCGTCGGCCATCGCGTGGCCGATGCTGATGCGCTTGCCCGTCAGCCACGGGAACGCCTTGTTGGAAAGATCGGCGTCCGTCAGCTTGGCAAGCACGTCGCGCGCCTTCGGCCCTGCCAGCACCAGCACGCCATAGGCCGTCGTCACCGGGGTGAAGCGAACCGAACCATCTGTCGGCAGGAGCTTCTGGAGGACGTCGTGGTCGTGGCGCTCGAAAGCGCCGGCCGAGACGAGATAGTAGCTTTGCGGGCCAGTCTTGTAGACCGTGAACTCGGACTTCACGCCGCCGTATTTCGTCAGCAGGTGACAGAGGCCCACGCGACCGATCTTTTTCGGGATCTTGTTGGCCAGAATGCGCTCAAGCCAGCTTTCAGCGCCCGGCCCCTTGATCGTGCATTTGGCGAAGGCCGACATATCGAGAAGGCCAACGTTTTCATGCACGTTCCGGCATTCATTGCCAACATGCTCGAAGTAGTTCGAGCGGCGGAAGGAATATTTCTCCACGATCCGCCCATCGTCGAGCGCGGGCGAATGGTTCTCGTTGAGGAGAACGTCGGGCCGGTTCAGGTCTTCTTCGGTGAGTTGGTAGCCTTGCGGGGCGAACCAGTTCGGCCGTTCCCAGCCGTAGACGGAGCCGAAGACGGCGCCGAGCGCCTTCATCCGGTCGTAGCAGGGTGCGCGTTTCAGCGGGCGGGCCGCCGCGCGTTCCTCGTCCGGGAAGTGCGTGGTGAAGACGTTGGCGTAGGCTTCCTCGTTCTTCTGCTTCAGGTAGCCGCGCGAGGCATAGGGGCCGAAGCGGCGCGGATCGACGCCCATCATGTCGATGGAGGGCTCCCCTTCCACGATCCATTCGGCAAGCTGCCAGCCGGCACCGCCTGCTGCCGTCACGCCGAAGGAATGGCCTTCGTTCAGCCAGAAATTCTTGAGGTCCCACGCCGGGCCGATGATCGGCGAGCCGTCGGGCGTATAGGCGATTGCGCCGTTGTAGACCTGCTTAACGCCCACTTCGCCGAAGGCCGGAACGCGCGCGATCGCGGTTTCGATATGCGGCTCCAGGCGCTCCAGGTCTTCCTGGAAAAGCTCGTACTCGCTGTCGTCCGACGGCCCGTCGACATAGCAGCACGGCGCGCCGACCTCATAGGGACCAAGCAGCAACCCGCCGTTTTCCTCGCGCATGTACCAGGATGAATCGCTCTCGCGCAGCACGCCCATTTCCGGCAGACCCGCCTTCTGGCGCTCCACGATCGCAGGGTGCGGTTCGGTGACGATATACTGGTGTTCCACCGGGATCACCGGCACATCGATGCCGACCATCTCGCCGGTCTTGCGCGCGAAATTGCCCGTTGCGGTAACGATGTGCTCGCAGGTGATATCGCCCTTGTCGGTGGAGACGACCCATTCCCCGCCCGGCTTCTGCTCGATGCCGGTAACGGTCGTATAGCGGTAGATCTCGGCCCCGCCCGCGCGTGCGCCCTTTGCCAGGGCTTGCGTCAGGTCCGCCGGCTGCACATAGCCGTCGTCGACGTGCTGGATCGCACCCAGAAGATCGTCCGTCTCGCAAAGCGGCCAGATCTCCTTCACCTGCTCGGGCGTGAGGATCTTCACGTTGACGCCGATCGTCTCCGCCACACCGGCGTAATACATGTATTCGTCCCAGCGGTCCTTGGTGCGCGCGAGGCGAATGTTGGAGCACTGGCGCAGGCCGACGTGCTGGCCCGTTTCCGCTTCCAGGCTCTCGTAAAGCTTGACCGAATACTTGTGGATCTGGCCGACCGAGTAGCTCATGTTGAACAGCGGCAGGAGGCCGGCGGCGTGCCATGTGGAGCCGGAGGTCAGTTCCTTGCGCTCGATCAGCACAACATCGGACCATCCCTTCTTCACCAGATGGTATAGCGTCGACACGCCGACGACGCCGCCGCCGATTACCACAACACGCGCGTGACTTTTCATCCTCGTCTTCCTTGCCCGTCCGGCCAGATGCCTGATCGCCGGAAAATATCGTTTCGATTTGAATTCACCCTAAGAAACATGGGTGGGCGCAGGACGTGCCGGCGCGACAGGAAATGTCGTCAACGCGCCATGCTGGCATGCGGTCGCACTTGTGGGTCGACATGACGGATTTGACCAATGCGGCGACGGTTTGACGCCGCAGGCGCGAGCCGGGCGGGCGCACAGTAGGCCATCTGCATATGCCTTAAAAAAGGTCGACAAGAATGACTGATTTGGACGTGCGTGGCGCAAGGCGGGGACGGGCGGCGCGGCGCGATCGCCGGAGCGGCGGACAGACCGCCATCGCCACCCCCTATATTTCCCGCAACATCCCGCTGATCGATTTTCTTTCCGATGAGGGGGCCGAGATCGTCGAGGCCAATGCCGACAGGATCCTCCAGGAAATCGGCATCGAGTTTCGCGACGATCCGGATACGCTCAAGATCTGGAAGGATGCCGGCGCCGACGTCTCCGGCGAACGCGTGCGTTTTGACAAGGGCATGCTGCGCGAAATCGTAAAGACCGCACCTTCACAGTTCACCCAGCACGCGCGAAATCCTGCCCGCAACGCCGAGATCGGCGGAAACAATACCGTCTTCGCGCCCGTCTACGGCCCCCCCTTCGTGACCGACCTCGACAACGGCCGCCGTTACGGCACGATCGAGGATTTCCGGAATTTCGTGAAGCTCGCCTATTCCTCGCCGTGGATGCACCATTCCGGCGGCACGGTGTGCGAGCCGGTCGACCTTCCGGTCAACAAGCGCCACTTCGATATGGTCTACAGCCATATCAAGTATTCGGACAAACCATTCATGGGATCCGTCACGGCGGCCGAGCGCGCAGCCGATTCGGTCGAGATGGCGAAGATCGTCTTCGGCGAGGAGTTCGTCGACAACAACTGCGTGATGATCCAGCTCATCAACGCGAACTCGCCGCTCGTTTTCGATTCCACCATGCTCGGCGCCCTCAAGGTCTATGCGGCGGCGAACCAGGCCTGCATCGTCTCGCCGTTCATCCTCGCAGGCGCCATGAGCCCGGTTACCGTCGCCGGCACGCTTGCCCAGCTTTACGCCGAAGCACTTGCCGGCTGCGCCCTGACGCAGCTCATCCGCCCCGGCGCGCCTGTGGTTTTCGGCGCCTTCGTGTCGTCGATCTCCATGCAGTCGGGCGCGCCCACGTTCGGCTCGCCGGAGGGCACGCTGCTTTTGAACGGCGCCGCGAAACTCGCCCGCCGTTTGGGCCTGCCCTTCCGCTCGGGCGGCTCCTTCACCTCCTCAAAGACGCCGGACGCCCAGTCCGCGCAGGAATCGGCGCACACGATCAATGCCACCGTGCTTTCCGGCGTGAATTTCGCCCTGCATTCCGCCGGCTGGCTGGAGGGTGGGCTTTGCTCTTCCTACGAGAAGTTCATCATGGATGCCGATCAGCTCGGCATGATGCATGTGCTGGCGAAGGGCATCGATCTTTCGGAGGAAGCCCAGGCTATGGATGCGCTGAACGAAGTCGGTCCCGGCGGTCACTTCCTGGGTGCCTCGCACACGCAGCGCAATTTCGAGGCAGCTTTCTTTCGCTCCGAAATCGCGGACAACAACTCGTTCGAGCAATGGGTCTCCGACGGCAGCAGGGACGCGGCACAGCGCGCAAATCAGCGCTGGAAGGCGATGCTCTCCGAATACGAGGCGCCCGAGCTCGATCCGGCTATCGACGAACAGCTCGTCTCGTTCATGACAAGGAGAAAGTCTGAATTCCCGGACAGCAACGTCTGAAAGACCGTAAATAATACTGACCAATAGGTAATAAGGCAGTCAGCGTGCATAAATTGCGTGCTGACTGCCCATTGTTAATACGATTACTGCACAATTTTCTTTACTCCACCGATTTTAGAAAGTTGCCCTTGATTTCATAAACTTTGGCGTTACTGTGACGGAAAAACCAGAGCAGGCCCGCCGTTCAACCCAACGGCTGAGACCAAAGAAAAAGGGGGCAGTTTCAGGCTGTGAGCGAAAAAGACATTATCGTCTCGTTCAGCGAGGTGCAGAAATCGTACGACGGCGTATCGCTCGTCGTGAAAAACCTCAACCTTGATATCCAGCGCGGCGAGTTCCTGACGATGCTCGGCCCGTCGGGTTCCGGAAAGACGACCTGCCTCATGATGCTGGCAGGGTTCGAATCCGCCACCCATGGCGAGATTTATCTGAACGGCCGCCCGATCAACAATGTGCCGCCGCACAAGCGCGGCATCGGCATGGTTTTCCAGAACTATGCCCTTTTCCCGCATATGACCGTCGCGGAAAATCTCGCGTTTCCTCTGCAGGTTCGCAAGATGAGCAAGGCCGAGCAGGAACAGAAGGTCAAGCGCGCGCTGGAGATGGTGGAGCTTGGCGCCTTCGGCAATCGCCGCCCGGCTCAGCTTTCAGGCGGTCAGCAGCAGCGCGTGGCGGTTGCCCGCGCCCTTGTTTTCGAGCCTGAACTCGTGCTGATGGACGAGCCTCTCGGCGCTCTCGACAAGCAGCTGCGCGAGCAGATGCAGTTCGAGATCAAGCACATTCACGAGAATCTCGGCGTGTCGGTCGTCTACGTGACGCACGACCAGTCGGAAGCGCTGACCATGTCGGACCGCATCGCCGTCTTCAACGACGGGATCATCCAGCAGCTTTCGGGTCCTGACGATCTCTATGAAGATCCGCAGAATTCCTTCGTCGCCCAGTTCATCGGCGAGAACAACAAGCTGGAAGGCAAGGTCACGCACGTGAACGGCAGCCTGTGCGATGTCGAACTCGACGACGGCACCAGGCTCAAGGCCGACAAGGTCAATGTGAATGCCGTCGGTGACCGGACGACCCTGTCGCTCAGGCCGGAGCGAATCGAGTTCGAACCGCAAGGTCTTGAAAATATCGTGAAAGGCAAGGTCGAGGAACTGATCTACCTCGGCGACCACATTCGTGTTCGAATGGATGTCGCAGGTAATCGGGAGTTCGTCGTCAAGGTCCGCAACCGCGGCCAGAAACGCGATCTCGCCGTGGGCCAGATGGTCGATATCGGATGGGCCGCGGACGACTGCAAGGCACTCGACTTTGTGCAGTAGGAATTGGGGCGCCGGAGCCTCCGGCAACGCCTGATGCGGGCCTGAACTGGCGGCACGCACGCCAGGGATCGCCTCTTCAGGCCGGCACGACGAAGGCCGTTGCCGCCGGCAGGCTTCCTATCCGCCCCGTCGAAATACCGGGTGAAGAACCAATCCGGTAAATGCCTCCAACGAGAGGACAACCTGAAAAGGGGAGATAATATGAATCTCAAGACGCTTATTCTGGCTACCACGGCCACGGCGATGTTCGCCGGTGCCGCGGTCGCCAAGGACATGACGATCGTGTCGTGGGGCGGTGCGTATTCTGCAAGCCAGAACAACGCCTACCACAAGCCCTACATGGAGCAGCATCCCGACATCAACATCATCAACGACGAATCCTCCAACGAGGCCGTCGCCAAGCTGCGCGCCATGAACGAGGCGGGCAACATCACCTGGGATCTTGTTGACGTCGTCGCTTCCGATGCCATTCGCCTTTGTGACGAAGGCCTTGCGATGGAAATCAATTTTGACGAGATGCTCGCCCCGGCTCCGGACGGAACACCCGCCTCGGAAGACTTTGGCGACCTGATCGTCTCCGATTGCTTCATCCCGCAGATCGTCTATTCGACCACCTTCGGTTACCGGTCGGACGTTGCCGAGTGGAACGGCAAGGAACCGCAAGACATTTGCGCCGTGTTCGACCTGGAGAACTTCCCCGGCAAGCGTTCGCTCGAAAAGCGCCCCATCAACAACATGGAATGGGCTCTTCTGTGCGACGGCGTGGCAAAGGACGAAGTCTACGACGTGCTTGAGACCGAGGAAGGCGTGAACCGCGCGCTTGCCAAGCTCGACACCATCAAGGACCAGGTTGTCTGGTGGTCTGCGGGCGCAGAAACGCCGCAGCTTCTGGCCGACAAGGAAGTCGTCATCGGCTCCACCTACAACGGCCGCCTCTTCTCCTTGATCGAAGAGCAGAAGCAGCCGGTGAAGATGCTCTGGGACGCCCAGGTGTTCGACCTTGACGGGTGGATCATCCCGACCGGCCTTCCCGAGGACCGCCTGCAGATGGTCAAGGACTATCTGTATTTCGCGACCGATACGCAGCGTCTGGCCGACCAGGCGAAGTACATCTCCTACGGCCCGGCCCGCAAGTCCTCGGCTCCGCTCGTCGGCAAGCACGCCACGCTCGGCATCGACATGGCGCCGCATATGCCGACGGATCCGGCCAACGCGACGAACACCTTCCTGTATAACTACGAGTGGTGGGCGGACTATCGCGACGATCTCGACGCCAAGTTCCAGGCTTGGCTGACGCAGTAAGATCACGTCATGAAGACGGGGCCTCAGCGGCCCCGTCTTTGCTCAAGAAATCCTTCCGGTACAAACGACAAAAAGCGCGAATACCGCCATGACGGATACAACGGCCAACGGTGGACCGGTCCTGACAACGCAGGACGGAACGCCTCTCAAGGTCAGCCTCGCAAGAGCGCTCAGGCGCGAGAAGATGCGCTCGCTGGTGCTCATCGCGCCGCTGCTCATCTTCATTCTGGTCTCGTTCCTCTTGCCGATCGCGGACATGCTGTTCCGTTCGGTTGAAAACCGCATCGTCGCCGACACGCTGCCGAAGACGGTGGCCGCGTTGAGCGCATGGAACGCCTCGAGCGGGGAACTTCCCGACGAGAATGTCTATGCCGCCCTTCACGACGACCTTTTGATTGCGGTGGATGAAAAGTCCCATACGCGCCTTGGCTCCCGGCTCAACTATGAGCTTTCGGGCATGTCCAGCCTGTTCCGCAAGACGGGCCGGCGTGTCGACCGTATGGACGAGGGCAATTACAAGGAACAGTTCATCAAGGTCGACAAGGACTGGGGCAAGGTCGAGACCTGGCTGTTCCTCAAGCGCTATTCGCCGAAATATACGCCCGGCTACTTCCTGAACGCGGTCGACGCCGAATACGGCATCGAAGGCATCAAGATGAAGCCGGAGGATGAGCGCATCTATCTCTACCTCTTCTGGCGCACGATGTTCCTCAGCATGGTCATCACCGGCTCATGCCTGCTGCTTGGATATCCGATCGCCTTCCTTCTGGCGAACCTGCCGCTGCGCTACTCGAACCTCTTGATGATCCTGGTGCTTCTGCCCTTCTGGACGTCGCTTCTCGTGCGAACGTCCGCCTGGAAGGTGCTGCTGCAGCAGCAAGGCGTGATCAACGACACGCTGGTATGGCTCGGCCTCGTTTCCAATACCGACCGTATCGTCATGATCAACAATCAGACCGGCACGATCATCGCCATGACGCACATCCTGCTGCCGTTCATGATCCTGCCGCTCTATTCGGTCATGCGCACGATCTCGCCGTCCTACATGCGCGCGGCCAGAAGCCTCGGCGCGACGGACTGGACCGCTTTCTGGCGGGTCTATTTCCCGCAGACGATCCCCGGCATCGGCGCCGGCGCGATCCTGGTCTTCATCCTGTCGATCGGTTACTACATCACGCCGGAACTTGTCGGCGGCACCGACGGCATCTTCATCTCCAACCGTATCGCCTACCACATCTCGTCGTCGCTCAACTGGGGGCTTGCGGCCGCGCTCGGCGTCATCCTGCTGTCGCTCGTGCTGCTGCTCTTCTACGTCTACGACAAGATCGTCGGCATCGATAACGTGAAGCTCGGTTAAGGAGGACCAGCAATGAGAAATCTTCCTCCTTACTACTCGGCGGGCCAGATCGCGTGGCATTACGGCTTCAGGGTCATCTGCGCGCTGATCTTCTTCTTCCTCATCTTCCCGATCATGGTGATCATCCCGCTCAGCTTCAACGCTCAGGACTTCTTCACCTTCACGAAGGAGATGCTGGCGTTCGATCCCGCAGGCTATTCGCTGAAGCACTATCAGGATTTCTTCTACAATCCGGACTGGCAGGGGGCGCTCAAGAATTCGTTCCTGATCGCTCCCGTCGCAACGCTTCTTGCCACCGCGCTCGGCACGCTTGCCGCGATCGGTCTTTCGCAAAGCCACGTGCCCTACCGCTCTGCGATCATGGCGATCCTGATTTCGCCGATGATCGTGCCGCTGATCATTTCCGCGGCCGGCATGTATTTCTTCTACTCCCGCATCGGGCTTCAGGGCACCTACTGGGGCGTCGTGCTTGCCCATGCGGCCCTCGGCACGCCCTTCGTCATCGTGACGGTTACGGCAACCCTCGTCGGCTTCGACAGGAGCCTGACGCGGGCATCGGCCAACCTCGGGGCGGATCCCATCACCACCTTCTTCAGGGTGCAGATGCCGCTCATCGTCCCTGGCGTGGTCTCCGGCGCCCTGTTCGCCTTCATCACCTCTTTCGACGAAGTGGTGGTGGTGCTCTTCCTTGGCTCGGCCAGCCAGAAGACGCTGCCCTGGCAGATGTTCACCGGCTTGCGCGAGCAAATTTCGCCTACCATTCTTGCCGTAGCGTCTGTTATGGTGTTCCTGTCGATTTTGCTGCTGACCACGTTGGAAATGCTCCGTCGTCGGTCGGAAAGGTTGCGCGGCCTGTCGCCGGGCTGATGCACAAACACCGCGCTTCGCGCTCGATGGTCGGTTCAAACATCTGATCCGGGCGCGCGACGCACCGACTTCAACCAGGCCTGGCGGGCCGGCTCCAGACGGAGCCGGCCCGTTTTTTGTTTAGGCCACGAACAGGAAGGAGAGCGATGGAATGACGAACGAGATGGACCGTCTGGTACGCTGGCACAATGGAGAGAAGGCCTACACGCCCTTTTCGGGCGCGGAGATGGATGGAAGGCAGGCGAAGCTTCGGGCGATGATGGCGGAGCGCGATATCGATGCCTGCCTTTTCACCTCCTACCACAATGTCTGCTACTTCTCCGGCTTCCTCTATTGCTCTTTCGGCAGGCGCTACGGCTTCCTCGTCGACCGGACCGACGCAACGACGATCGCCGCGGCTATCGACGGCGGCCAACCCTGGCGGCGCACCCATGGCGACTGCCTCACCTACACGGACTGGCGCAGGGACAATTATTTCCATGCCGTTGCGACGCTGGCCAAGGGTGCCCGGCGCATAGGCATCGAATTCGACCACGTCTCTCTCGACACGCGCCGCCTGCTCGAGCAGGCCCTTCCTGGCGCCGAATTCGTGGACATTGCCTCCGACGTCATGAAACAGCGCACGATCAAGTCCACGGAAGAGCGCAAGCTCATTCGCGAGGGCGCGCGCATTTGCGACGTCGGCGGCGCGGCACTCGTGGAGGCGGTCGCGGCAGGCGTTCCCGAACACGAAGTGGCGATAGCCTCCACCACCGCCATGATCCGCGAGATCGCGCGTTCCTTTCCCTTCGTGGAGTTGATGGACACCTGGACGTGGTTTCAGTCGGGCATCAACACGGACGGTGCGCACAACCCTGTCACGAACAAGGTCATCCAGCCGGGCGATATCCTCTCGCTCAACTGCTTTCCGATGATCTTCGGTTACTACACCGCGCTGGAGCGCACGCTCTTTTGCGAATATGCCTCAGCCGAGCACCTGCGCCTTTGGCAGATCAACTGCGACGTTCACCGGGCGGGGCTCAAGCTCATCCGCCCCGGCGCCCGCTGCTGCGATATCGCCGCCGAACTCAATGAGATCTATCGCCGGCACGACCTCCTGAAATACCGCTCCTTCGGTTACGGGCACTCCTTTGGCGTGCTCAGTCATTACTACGGGCGCGAGGCGTCGGTGGAACTGCGCGAGGATATCGAGACGGTGCTTGAGCCCGGTATGGTCGTTTCCATGGAGCCGATGATCATGATCCCGGAAAGGATGCCGGGTGCGGGCGGCTACCGGGAGCACGACATCCTGATCGTGACGGAAGACGGTGCGGAAAACATCACCGGCTTTCCCTTCGGGCCGGAGCACAACATCATCACCAATTCTCGCAAGTGATGACGTTCGAACTCGCGCGGGCGGGCGTCAGGCCTGGGCCCGCCCCGCGATATCGCGTCTGCGGCATTCGGAAATGTGCCAGACCGCCAGCACGAGGAAATAGAAAATGAAGAATTCCTGGACTTCGCTGTAGCGAATGTCGGGAATGATGCCCACACCTCCGAGTCCGAGGCGCTTCGGCAGTTCGGAAAGCTGGATCAGGATCGCGATCGGCATGAACCAGAAGCCCGTCACATAGGGCTTCATGAACGTCGGCAGCCAGCTCCTCACCCGTTCCTGCATGAAGGGCACGACAAGGCCGGCCAGAATGGTGATGGCTTCCAGGATCGCCCGCGGCTTCTGGTCGAACCAGGAGCCGATATTGTGCAGGTTCGTTTCCTGCTGGTCGTTGAGTTCGCGGAATACGCCCTCCGCCTCCCAGCCGAAGAAGTGCTGTCCGTAGCTTGCCTCCTCGCCGGCCGCGAAAACGCTTGCGGCGACAGCCAGCACGCTGAACAGGGTCATCGGCAGGTTGCGGTCGCGATGGAAGGCGAAGATCAGCCGCGCAGCCATGAAGGCCGCGATAAGCGGGAGGACGATGTGCGATATCTCGAGGTAGCCTGTCTCGCCGCCGAAATTGGCGTCATATGCAGCAGGGCTCACATGGGCGATATACAAAAGCGCGACAAGGACCGCCGTCGGCACGATTGCGTAAAAGATCAGCTTCGCCACGAAACCGGGCTGGGCCGCCGATCTGGCGTCGGCTGGATAAGTCGTCGTCATTTTTGTAATTCCGCGCGCGATAAAGGCTTTTACCACTGTGCTAGAGCATTGAATCTGCAGCGATTTCTTATCGGCCAGGCGATTCCGTCCGGTCGAAAAGCACTCTGGATCAGCGGCTGGACATGTAGAAATATCAGAAATGTGACGTTAGCAAGCTGATATCTAGGTTACCGCGCAAGAACGGCTATCACAGTTGCCGCGCGCCCACAGATTCTCAGGAAAGCCCGCCGGGCGCGCCGATATGGTAGCCGAACTCCTGCGCGGCATCTTCCAGCCAGTCCACGAAGGCCTGCGCAAGACTTGAAGGTGCGAACACATCGAATCGCGCGTCGTCCAGCCGCATGATCAGCACCGGAATGTGGTGGATCGGCGCCTGGGCGAGAGCGCCAGCCGGAAAGGCGGCAATGTCGAGGTCGATCGCAACCGCCTTGTTGAGCACGGCAGCCGCCTTTTCCCCTTCGATCCTCACGCCATAGCGCGCGTGGCCGAGATCGACGACCGAACCGTCATCCGTCGATATCCGCTCCTTCAGCGCGGCCGTCGTCGTGGCATCTTCCGAAATAACGAGGAACCTGCCGAAGGCAAGCCAGCAAAGCCGCTTGCCGCCTCCTGCGGTAAAGCCTCCCGGTCCTTTCGGCAGATTGACACCGCATGATTTGGAAAGCTCGTTCGCAACCGCTTCCAGCCGGTCCGGCCAGCTCGCCACTTCGCAGATGCTTGCCGGGCGCGCCTCGCGAAAGGAAAGCGCGTTCGGATCGCGCCCGTCGCGCTTGCCCGGTTCCAGAAGCCTCGGCATATCGGTGTCAGACATTGAGCCTGCTCCCGTCCTTGTCGTAGAAGCAGGGGTCCGCCACCGCCACGGTGATGCTCTTGTTCTTCAGTGGAAACGCGGCTTCCAGCGTATCGCCGATCCGCTCCCGCCCCTGTTTCAACAGCGCAAGCGCGATATAGGTCTCCTTCATCGGCGAAAAGGCGAAGGCCGTTACATGGCCGAGGCTTCTGCCGTCGTCGGTCACCAGGTGGCTGCCGGCGGGGATCGGTTCGCCGTCCTTCGAGACAAGACCCACCATCGCCTCCCTGTCCGGATCGGCCAGTGCCGGGCGGTCCTGCATCGCGCTGCCGATATAAGGTTTCTTCTTCGCCGCAAGCCCGCCAAGGCCAAGGTCGGCGGCGGTCGTGCGCCCGTCCATTTCCGCGTGCGTCACGTGGCCCTTCTCGATCCTGAGCGTCCCCATCGCCTCCATGCCGTAAGGCATCAGGCCGAATGGAAGCCCCGCCTCATGAAGCGCCGTCCACACGGCAAGCCCCTCGTTCCACCCGCTATAGACCTCATAGGCCAATTCGCCGGAAAACGACAGCCGTGCGATCTTCACCTCGATTTCACCGATCCTGCCGTCGGCGATGCCCATCTGCGGCAGCGCGTCATGGGACAGATCGCAGTCCGCTACGATTGTTTGCAGAAGATCGCGCGCCTTCGGGCCGGCGACCGCCGTTCCCGCCCATTGGTCGGAGACGGAGGCGACATGCACCTTCAGCTCCGGCCAGATCGCGGAAAGATAATATTCCATGTGGGCAAGGACGGCCGCCGCACCCGCCGTCGTCGTGGTGACGAGATAGTGGTTCTCGCCAAGCCGCCACGCCGTGCCGTCGTCGAAGAGTATGCCGTCCTCGCGCAGCATCAGCCCGTAGCGCGCCTTGCCCACCTTCACCTTGCCGATGGCGTTGGTGTAGATCAGATCGAGGAATTTCGCCGCGTCGGGTCCCTGCACGTCGATCTTGCCGAGCGTGGAAACGTCGACGATGCCGACGTTTTCGCGCACGTTGCGTGCCTCGCGCACATAGGCCTCTTCCAGCGTTTCCCCTTCGCGGCGATAGATTTGCGGGCGCATCCACAGGCCGGCTTCCATCATCTCTCCGCCATGCGAAAGGTGCCAGTCGTGCATCGGTGTGCGCCGGACGGGCATCAGATGGGCGCCCGCCTCGCGGCCCGCGATCGCGCCGATCGGCACAGGCTGGTAAGGCGGGCGGAAGCGCGTCGACCCAACCTCGCGGATCGACTGTCCGCGCGCCCTGGCGAGGATCGCAAGGCCGTTGACGTTGGACGTCTTGCCCTGGTCGGCCGCCATGCCGAGCGTGGTGTAGCGTTTCAGGTGCTCGACCGAGCGGAAGCCTTCGCGCTCCGAAAGGCGCACATCCTCCGCCGTCACGTCGTTTTGCAGGTCGACGAAGACCTTGCCCTTGCCCGCCGCCGGCACTTCCCAGACGGGCAGCGGCGTCTCCGGGCCGCAAACGCCATGCACCTTCGGCAATGCATCCTCGCGGAACACCGCGCCCGCCGCTTCGGCTCCGGCGCGCGTCCCGCCCTCGATGCAGCTTGCAAGATCGAGTTCACCCGCCACATTGCCGCAGGCGATCCAGTCCTCGCGCGGCTCTCCCGGCAGGAATGCCTGCAGCGTCTCGTCGAATACCGGCGGCCCGCCCGCCTGACTGGCCAGATGAACGGTCGGCGTCCACCCTCCGGAAACGAGCAACGCGTCGCATGCGATCGTCTCCCGGCCTCCAACAAGCGCACCGCGGTCGGCGTCATAGCCGGAGACGATCACGGATTTCAGCGCACGCCGCCCTTTGGTTGCGGTGACCGCCGAACCGCTCCAGACCATCACGCCGCGTGCCGACAGGGCGCCCGTCAGCCCTTCGCCCAGGCTTGCCCGTGCGTCGATAAGAGCCGAGACGTTGACCCCGAGGTCGCTCAGCGCGATCGCGGCTCGCGCGCCGCTGTCGTTGTTCGCGAAGACGGCGACCCGGCGCCCCGCCGCAACGCCGTAGCGTGCAGCATAGGCAAGCCCGGCGGAGGCAAGCATCACGCCCGGTGCGTCATTGCCGGCAAAGGCGATTGGCCGCTCGATGGCACCGGTCGCAAGCACGACCTTTTTCGCATGGATCGTCCAGTGGCGGTGTCGGGGTTCGAAGGCGCCAGGCGTCTTCTTGTGTTCTGAAACCCGTTCGCTCGCACCCAGGATGTTGTCGTCGTAATAGCCGTAAACGCAGGTGCGAAGCAGCAGGGTGACGTTCCCGCGCGCTTCAAGATCGGCGATCGCCGCCCTCGCCCATTCGTGCGTCGGCAGACCATCCACCTCGCCGCCCTCGTCCCACAGCCTGCCGCCGGCCTGCGCGTTTTCATCGACGACAAGAACGCGCTTGCCCGCGTCCGCCGCCGCCTTCGCGGCCATCAGCCCGGCCGGCCCAGCGCCCACGATGAGCACATCGGTGAAGGCGTTGGTTTTCTCGTAGCGGTCGGGGTCGGCGTCATGCCGCGCCCGTCCTAGCCCCGCCGCCCGGCGGATGAAATGCTCGAAGAAATGCCAGACGGGCTGGCCCGTACCCATGAAGGTCTTGTAGTAGAAGCCGGCCGAGAGAAACCGCGAGAAGCGGTCGTTGACGGCCATAAGGTCGAAGCCGAGCGAGGGGAAGCGGTTCTGGCTGTTCGCCTCCAGCCCCTCGTGAAGCTCCACCATGGTTGCGCGGGTGTTCGGCACCTGGTTGGGGCCTGGCCTCAGCTCCAACAGCGCGTTCGGCTCCTCCGGGCCGGCGGAATAGAGCCCGCGCGGACGGTGATACTTGAACGACCTGCCGAAAAGCGTCTGCCCGCTGGCCAGAAGCGCGGAAGCAAGCGTATCGCCCGCATAGCCTTCATGCATCGTCCCATCGAAGCAAAAGGCGATTTCCTTTTCCCGGTCGATCAGAAGACCGCCCTTGCCAAGCCGGTAGCCGCTCATTTACCGGCCTCCCCGGCATGCGCGTTTTTTGCATGCGGTCCCAGCAGTTCGACGGCGGAAATGTCGTGCGTACTCACGTTCCGCGTCACTTTCAGCCAGTGGCGGCAGCCGAATGCGTGATGCCACAGCTCCTTATGGTCGCCCCTCGGGTTTGCCCGGTCGTAGACGAAGGCCTGCCATTTGGCGATGTCCGTTTCATCGGGCGCCGGACGTATGATCGTCGCGTCACCGCCATAGGTGAATTCGTGGTGGCTTCGCGGTCCGCAGGCGGGGCAATGGATAATCATCGGTTGAAACTCTTCGCAGTCGTATCAGTGCAGGCGCGGGAACGGGCCGTGTCCGGCCTCGTCGATCACCGCGCCCTGGTAGAAACGGTCGAGTGTGAAGGCGGCGTTCAGCGGATGCGGCTCGTCCTTGGCGATCGTCCAGGCGAAACACCAGCCGGATCCGGGCGTGGCCTTGAAGCCGCCGTAGCACCATCCGGCGTTCAGATACATGCCCGGCAGCGGCCCGGTGGTGATAATCGGGCTGCCGTCCATCGACATGTCCATGATGCCGCCCCAGCTTCGAAGCAGCTTGATGCGCCTGATCGCCGGGAACATGGTGGCGACTTCGCTCATCACCTCTTCCACCAGAGGCAGGTTGCCGCGCTGCGCATAGGAATTGTAGCCATCCAGGCTGCCGCCGAAGACGAGCCCGCCCTTGTCGGATTGCGAGATGTAGAGGTGCCCGGCGCCGAAGGTGACGACGGAATCGATGAATGGTTTCAGCGGTTCGGAGACGAAGGCCTGCAGAACGTGGCTTTCGATGGGAAGACGCTCCACGCCCGCCCGACGCATCACTTCCGACGTGCTGCCCGCCACGGCCACGCCGATCTTCTTCGCCCTGATCGGTCCGCGCGTTGTCTCGACGCCGATCACCCGGTCGCCGTCCTTCTGAAAGCCCGTGACCTCGCAGTTCTCGATGATGTCGACGCCGAGCGCATCCGCCCCGCGCGCGAACCCCCAGGCGACCGCATCATGGCGCGCCGTGCCGGCCCGCCGTTGCAAGAGACCGCCATGGATGGGAAACCTCGTGGAGGCCGAGACGTCTAGGCCCGGCACGAAGCGCGCCACCTCGTCGCGGTCCAGCAGATCCGCGTCCGCCCCCTCGATCCTGAGTGAGTTGCCGCGTCTGGCAAATGCGTCCATCTGCGCCGGCGAATGGGCGAGGTTCAGGACGCCGCGCTGCGAGAACATGACGTTGTAGTTGAGGTCTTGCGACAGGCCTTCCCAGAGCTTCAGCGACCATTCGTAGAAGCGGTTGTTCTTGGGCAGCATGTAGTTGGAGCGCACGATCGTGGTATTGCGGCCGATGTTGCCGGAGCCGAGCCAGCCCTTTTCCAGCACCGCGACGTTCCTGATCCCGTGCTCCTTGGCAAGGTAATAGGCGGTCGCAAGGCCGTGCCCGCCGCCACCGATGATGATGACGTCATATTCCGGCTTCGGCTCGGGCTTACGCCACACCGGTTGCCAGTTCTTGTGGCCGGAAAGCGCGTGTCTGACGACGGAGAAGATCGAATAGCGCTGCATATCACCTACTGCTGATACCGGATTTCCGACCGTAACCCGCGGGGCGCCGTTACCCAATGGCCTGTTTGCGTCCGTGTCTTTCACATATCCGACACGGACGAATGCGTTCAGGCGACGATTTCGGAGATTTCGCGCGCCAGGGAGATCAACGAGAGATCCGTTCCCTTTGGCCCGATCAGCGACAGGCCGAAAGGCGCACCATGCACGCGCCCCAGCGGGAAGACAACCTGCGGCAGGCCTGTATGGCCCGATACGCAGAGAAGCTTCATGGCGTCGTGCCGATAGCTATCGAATTTCGCCGGCCCGTCGTCGCGCCTCAATGGCGCGTCGTGCACGACGGGCGCGACCAGCACCCCGTCCGACCCGATGATCTCTTCGAGATGACGCACAAGGTCTGCGCGCCGTTCCTTTGAATGCTTCAGCGCCTCCCTCGTGACACCGCGCGCGAAATCGAAGCGTTCCGCGATGCCGGGGCCAAGCGGCGGGTGATAACGCTCCACCCAGTCTCCGTGAACGCCAAGCACTTCCACCGCCTGGATCTCGCGAAACGCCGTGTAGATTGCCTCGCGCTCGCCCCGATAGACGTTCACCCGCTTCAGCTTGCCCCGCCGATGCTCGATGTGCTCGATCGCAGTCTCGATCAGCCTGCGACCTTCCGCTTCCACGCCGTCGAGCATGTCTTGCGGAACAAGCAGGCGCGGGTCCTTCAGCGGGTGCGCGTCGACGTCGTACATGACATTGGCGACATGCTCCATCGTCTCGCCGTCGCGCGCAAAGAAGCCGCAGGTATCCCAGCTCGGCGCAAGAGCCATGCAGCCGTCGAGCGGCAGGCGCCCGTGCGTCGGGCGAATGCCCCAGATGCCGCAGAAGCTTGCAGGCGCGCGCACAGATCCGCCGGTATCGGTTCCAAGCGCGATATCCGCCAGATGTCCGGCAACGGCCGCCGCCGATCCGGATGAGGAGCCGCCGGGGATATGCTCGGGTGCGGCGGGGTTTACCGGCGTTCCGAAATGCGCGTTCACGCCATAAAGCGACCATGCAAGCTCGTCCGTATGCGTCTTGCCGCAGAAGTCGGCGCCGGCCGACAAAAGCCTGGCGACGGCGGGCGCATGCGTCGTCTTGATCCCGCTTGCCGCCAGCATCAGGGGGTTGCCGCAGCCGGTCGGATAGCCCGCGACGTCGAAGAGGTCCTTCACCGCAAGCCGCAGGCCTTTCAGCGGTCCTTCGGCGGATGCCGGCACATCGGCCGAAGGGTAAGGCAGGAACGCGCGGTAACGGTCGAGATGCGGCAGCATGGAATTCCCTGTTTTATCCAAGTTCGAAGGTCGTGATACCGAAGGTTCTTTTCAGCGGCAGGTCGGGCCTCCGGCCTCGATACATGCGCGCCGTCTCGAAAACGGGCGACAGTTCGTAGCGCTCGGCAAGCGCTTGCGCCGCATTGTTCGTCTCGGGGATATCGAGGATCACCTCCTGACCCCGCACCATCCCGGCAAGCGCGCGGAAAAGCGTATCTGCACCGGCTTCCGTATCGGCGAACAGCGGACCGATCTTGAAGCCGTCGAGGCAGGCGCGGATCACGCCGTAGCCCTTAACCTCGCCATCCTCCACCAGCGCGAAGCCGCGCCGGTTTTCCTCGGGCGTCAGCCACGCAGCGAGGAACGGGCTGCGGTCGTCGGGGAAGAACGGCTTGTCATAGGCCTTCACGCTCGGGTAGAGCCCGCGCCCGATCATGGAAAGTCTCGGGTCCATCGGCGTATCGGTGATGGAAATCCCGCTCATTCGTATGTTGCGGTGGGCAAGCTCGAAGCCGGATTTCGCGTAGTTTTCCTGCTGATCCACCACGCCGTCGAGGCCGATGGTGCGTCCTTTCAGCGTTTCCATCGCGTATTGCCACAGGCCCCAGCCGATGCCCTTGCCACGGTGCTCCGGCTGGGCGATGTAAAAGCCGACGAAGGCGTAGCCCTTCCCGTAGCGCACGGCGGAAATCACCGCCGCCGGTTCCCCGCCGACGGTTGCCATGTGGAACCCGTCGCGGTCGGCGGCGAAAAACGGATCTCCGTCGTCGCGCCCGGGGTTCCAGCCTTCCTCGGCTGCCCAGTCGATTGCAAGGTTGAGATCGGCGCGCGTCATTCGCCGGTATTCAATCGTCATGGCGCCTCCTCCCATTGTGTTTCCTTTCAAGCCGTTTCCCGCGCGGCACCCGCAAAGCGCTCCACCATGCGCCTTCGGAAGAACTGCACCGCCTCGCGCTGCATGTCCTCGGGGCGGAGCAGCATGAAATACCCGAAGCCCGATTCCGACGTGACCTCGAAAGGCGCGGCCAGCCTGCCCGCCTCGATGTCGTCATGCGCAAGATGCCGGTCGGCGACGATCAGCCCGCCTTCGCGCATGACGAATTCGAGCGCCAGATGCGCCGTGTCGAACACGAGCCCGTCGCTGAGGTTGATGTCCGCCCCCATTTCGCGCAGGAAGTGCCGCCAGGCCGAATGCCGCCCGCCAGCGTTTCGCACGTGGACGACGGCGTGACGCCTGAGCATTTCGTTCAGGTCCGGCTCGCCCCTGCCTTCCACCTGGTCGGGCCGGCAGATCAGCGTCAGTTCCTCCATCCACAAAAGGTCCATCACCTCGCTCGTCGCCTTGGGGCGCGAGAAGACGACTGCGACATCGTGGTTCGTATGGTCGAGGTCCACCATCTCGTATGGGGTTTCGATCTCGATGCGAATGTTGCCCTCGCTCCTGCACGCCTCGATGATCGGGCTTGCCCACCTGAAGGCGAATGACGGCGGCAGCGCGATGCGCAGCATCCCTCCCCGGTCCTGCCCCTGTATCCCGTCAAGCGCCTTGATCAGCCGGTCGAAGGCGGGCGTCACATGGGAAAGCAGGTCCTGGCCCGCGTCGGTCAGCGCCAGCATGGAGCCGCGCCTGTCGAACAGCGCGACCCCGACGACCTCCTCTAGGTTCAGCACGTGCCGGCTTACCGCGCTTTGTGTCACGCCGAGAGTTTCGGCGGCGCGGGTAAAGCTCATGTGTCTCGCGGCCGCCTCGAAGGCGCGCAGCGAGTTGAGCGGCAGTCTGCGGCGGTCGATGGTCGTCGACATCGAAAAAGCGGTTCCATGCAGCGAATTGGGAATCCCTCAAGGAAAAAGACTAAGCCTTGGCTTTCGAAATGAGAAGCGCGATCCGCGATGCGTGTCCAAGCTCGCCCCTGAGCCCGTGACCTAAAGCGCGTGATGAGAATTCTCGATGGCCGTTATCTTCGCGCCTGCCCACCCTTCGCCCGCTGCCTTCCTGAAACCCACCGTCATATCAGCGGAAGGCGAGCGTGCGTTCCGCCAGGAGCAGAAGATCGTCGTCGCTCGCTTCCCGGTAGCTTGAGGCGCGCATCGCCGCGTTCTCGGGCCGCGCCATCTGCTCGGCCAGCCGGCTAGGGGCAAGGAAGGGAAGCTCTTCTTCGAGGTTCAGCGTAATGCCGAGCCTGCGCACGAAAGCGGCGAAGGACATCGGCAGCTCACCGGTTCGCTCGCAGCCGAAGGCGCGGGCCACTTCCGTGTAGCGCAGCTTGTCCTTTTCCATCGACCAGCAGAGCGTTGCGCACATGGCGACAGCCACTGCCCGCCCGTGGTGGATCGGCACGAGGCTGCCAAGCGCATGGGCGACGTTATGGGCAATCCCCGTGCCCGCGTTGTCGATGCCGATGCCGGCATATGTCGCGGCGAGCAGCATTCCGGCACGCGCCTCGATGTTGTTCGGCTCGGATACGGCGACCGGCAGGTGCCGCGCGCCGAGGTTGATCGCATCGAGGCAGACCCGGTTGTTGGTCTCGAACGCGTTGGCGTTCGTCGCCGCTTCCATGGCATGCACGATCGCGTCGATCCCGCATGCGGCCGTCAGATGCGCCGGCAAGCCCGTCGTCAACTCCGGGTCCAGCACAACGGAATCGGGCTTCAGCGAGGGTGCCCAGAACCAGTATTTCGCCCCGTCATCGCCCGAGACGATGGAAACCGACGTCGCTTCCGATCCCGTACCAGCGGTCGTCGGCACGCAGACGAGCGGCACCCGCGCGACCGGAAGCGGGCTCGCGCCGAGGCGATAATCCGACACGTCGCCTTGCGCGCCGATCAGCGAGGCGATCAGCTTGCCCGCGTCGAGCGCCGATCCCCCGCCGAGGCAGACGACGGCCTCCGCTCCCTTTTCGCGCGCCTTGTCGACAGCCGCGCGCACCTGTGCCTCGCTCGGGTCGCTCTTGATATCGCTGAAGGTGACGACCCGGTGTCCGGCGCCCTTCATGATGTCGGCGATGCGTTTCGTCATGCCAAGGTGCGTCAACCCCGGATCGGCGACAAGAAAGACGCTGCAGGTTCCAAGCCGCAGGTCATGCAGTATCCGGCCGAGATCTTCGGCCTTGCCTGCGCCGGAGACGATGCTCGGCACGGCGTTCAAGGAAAAGCTCGACATCTGGCGTCAAGACAAAGCCCCCGGTTGCGCACAGGCCTTGCCCCCTCTGGTTCCGGCGCGGTCGACCCCGCGCACTGGTTATCGGCGCCGCCCTCGCCTTGAAGGCAAGCGGCGTCACAAGGGGGATGCTAAGCCGCATTAGCCTCGGGGCCGAAATGCAAAAAGTCGATTGCCCCATGCGAAAAACTGTTGGGGGAAAGCCCGCGATGCCAGGCCATGAACCGGAGTACGGCGCAACTGGCGGAGCGGCCGTGCGTCACTTTGCGAGAAAACCTCTCACGACCGCATTGAAGCGCTCGGCGTTCTCCATGCACATGAAATGCGATCCGCCGTCGTCCTCATCGAAGATTTCAAGGGCGGCACCCGGTATCCGGCCTGCGATCCATGCCTGCGATTCCGCTGGAAATACGCTCTTTTGCGCGCCGACGACCAGCGTGGGGATTGCGATCCGGGATATGACGTCTCGCCAGTCGCGCGGCGCATGGTCGAGCATCAGCGCAGCGGCGTGGCGACGCGGCATCTTCAACACCTCCTGCACGATCGCCTCGGCCTCCTCAATGGGGAAACTCGACGTGAAAAGCCCAGAAACAGTTCGCGCGTCTTTTGTTCTCCTGCCGAACCCGTCAGGTCCGCGCATAAATCGAAGATGTCCCCGATGGTGTTGCGGCAACCATAATCGAGCCGTTCCTGCTGCGACCACCACGGCTGGATGAGTTGCGTCGCGGCCTGGTCGACAAGGATGAGCCTCGCCAGCTTCCCCGGTCCGAAGAGGTCGATATACGCCCAGATCACCGAGCATCCCATGGAGTGACCCATGACAATGGCGTCGGTGACGTCCAGTTCCCTCAACAACCCGTCGAGATCGGCTGCGAGACGGCTCACGCGATAGCCATGCCCGCATTTTTCGGACGCCCCATGACCGCGCATATCGACCGCGATAACCCGATGGTCCCGCGCGAAATCGTCGATCTGGCGCCAGTATTCGATCGCGGCGTTGGACCATGCCGGCAATATAAGGAGCGGCTGGCCGTGGCCTATGTCGATTACGCTCAGGCGTACGCCGTCGTTCGTGCGAACGTCCCGGCGATGGTCGTTGAGGACGTCTTTGCCCCAGATCATCGAACCCCTCCCCCGAAGCGTCCGTGGCGGCGGTGAAGGCCCGTGCCTTCGCCACGGTTCTGACAGGGTACGGCGACCGGGAACGAGCGGGCAAGGCCGCTTGCCGTATCGGCCTTGCGTCTATCGACTCTCATGATTCATGCCATCGCTTTTGCAGGCTTGACGGCGTTGATTATCCGCTCGGGCGATTTCCCATGGATCGCCCGCCTCTCCAGTCTGGCAAGACGTCGCATTATCGCCCCAGAAATTTAACTGTTCAGCGATTGCCCGTCTTCGGCCGCTGCCATCGCGACCCTCTTATGCTCCTCCGGAGAAATCCGAACATTGAACGAATCGCTGATGGGCATGTTCGGCGCACGCCCAAGTTCGCGACAGTCTTCAAACACTCGCCACCTCGTAAGTCCATACGCGGAAGGACTTCAGAACGTGCGGGCCGAATGAGTTGATGAGAGGGATGTCTGTGGCGTCCCGGCCACGTGCGATCACGATCCGGCCAATGCGCCGTGCATTGTTGCGCGGATCGAACGTGTACCATTTGCCGCCCAGATAGACCTCCATCCAGGCTGAGAAATCCATGGGGTCGACCACGGGCACGCCGATATCGCCGAGGTGGCCGTTTACATAGCGCGCCGGAATGTTCAGGCAGCGGCACAGCGCCACCGCAAGATGGGCGAAGTCGCGACAGACGCCAACACGTTCGTTGAACGCTTCAAATGCGGTTCGCGTTGCCCTGGCCTGCATGTAGTCGAAATGGATGTGGCCATGAACGAAGTCGCAGACCGTCTGAACACGTCCCCATCCCGGAGGCGCCGTTCCGAACATGTCCCACGCAATCTGGCTTAACCGGTCGGTCTCGCAATACCGGCTGCCCATCAGGTAGACCAAACAATCGTCCGGAAGGTCGGCAACCGGGATTTCGGCAGCTCCCCAATCTTCCGGGTCAGGCTTTTCGTCGTCCTCAATTGTCGCGTCGCCCCAAAGCGTCAGATCGCCTGCCGGAGCCACAAAGCGCCGGCAGAGGTTGCCGAACATGTCATGGTAGGTCGTGCTTGGAATATCAGGCGTGAAGTACAACTTTTCGGGTACGCGAATGTCCGCCTCGCGGTCTTCATGCACCGAGAGAAGGCATACCATCGGAGTTGGCTGCGGACACGTCAGTGTAATTTCGTAGCCATATCTTATTAGCATGGATCCAGGGCAGGCCTTATTGGAAATCTACAGGAGTGAGTAAGTATATTTTCTTGCTGCTATTATAATAAATTTCCCGGGCAACGTCATTAATCGAACTTCTGTCTGCGTCAAAGGCGATTAAATATGCTGCCTTATCTCCGTACTTTTCTGCCGGTAAGGAAGTCAAGACATCCACGTCAACGGTAAACGGAACTTCCAGTTCACCATCGAAACCTGTGAAGTTGATGCGCCGAAGCACCGGATCGTAGCTGCGGCCTAAATTCGTAAATTTCAACATTTGTTGTCGCTCTCTGGCTTTGCGGAGCCGGTTGCTTACTGTCTCTTGGGACGCCTGTTATGGCTGTTTCGCCATTGCCACCTTCTCTGAGGAGAAAAAGTCATCTCAGATAAGTTCACATAGCGCGCCCGCCTTTTTTGTCTTCCATATTCTCACGGTGACGCTGAAACACCGGGGGGTATCCCGATATGCCGGATACCAACTTTGAACCCGGTGCAAAATTTGCGCGGGTGGGACAAACTGGGGCCTGACAGATCGTATTCCGCTATGAAAGCACCTTTATTTTCGGGAAAAGGAAATTTGCAGCACCTATGGTGTGTTTCATATTGATTTTTATTTTTTGATATATATATTTTTTAGATAGAATTATTTTTAATTGATTTTTTTCTTATAGCTATCGCATATATTTTTAGTCAGCCTTTATAAAACCTCAATTAAAATATATTTTTATTTTGCCAATGGGTATTTATGTTAATTTTGAACTTCTACTTGAGGGGCAACGCCCAAAAATATCTCTAAGAAACACCTACTCGTCATGGTCCGTGTTGACGCAGGTTGGCACAAGCGAATGCAGTTGGATGCCCCGTCACCACCAACACGTGTCTCGAATTTATTTCACTCTGTAGCTACTATGAGGGTTTCATCATGCCAGCAAAAAACGAAAACTTGATCGTCGCCCCACTCTTATGGCCGCCATGCAGTGGATCAGGCAGAGTGAATCAACGAATTTTCCACAATAGGACGGGGCATATTGAGCTAAACAAATGGTCGCCGTTTTCGGCTCAATCCACAATTTTCAGCGATTTTACTGAAAGCACTTTGAATATTTCAGCGCATAAAATGCCGCGTCAAAAGACAAATAATGAATCCAAGTCCCCAAAATTTGGGCTGGATAGATGGGATGACGACGGCGGGGCGTCCAACCGCGACTCTATGTACAACGAGTATGGACGACGTATCGAAGGCGACGGAACCTGGACAGTCTATCATGTATTCACCGGTGTGCCTGCGACGATTGGCGGACAGATAATGAAGGGGATGAATGCATCCGATTCAATGACCCGGATGATGCTGACGAATTCCCATAATTCAAAGCAGCGCAAGGCATATCAACTGCAGTTTCCAGTCAGACCCCCACATTCCAAATGGCGAAAGCGGATTAGTGCCTGGTTCAATCGACGAACTGCCCATACCGCTCTGTGACTTCAGATAAATCAAGGAATGCTTGGCAACCACGACGCGCAGACATGCTTGGCTACACCGTAGATAGCCCGCCTGGGGGCAAAGGTAATGCGTACCTCAGCGGGCTTGAAGCGGCGGAATACATCAGCTTTGCTCAATTTACCGAATTAAATGTGGCATAGCGGCTATCGGTGAAAGTTGCCATGTCATAACTGCTACTTCAAAGCAGCCCTCCTTCCCCTCCCCACTTGACGCCGCACCGTCGCCCAGCCAAGAAACGCAAAGCGTTTTCCTGCTCTGGGGTTCCTTCATGTCCGCGTCCTCCTCGCCAGTACCCTCGACTTTGGCCATCGTCCTTGCCGCCGGTCTCGGCACCCGCATGAAGTCCGACAGGCCCAAGGTCATGCATGAGGTCGGCGGGCTGCCGCTCGTCGGCCATGTGCTGAAGGCGGTTCAGGCGGCGGATGTCGGGCGCGCGGCCGTCGTCATCGGCCCCGGCATGGAAGACCTTGAAAAGCTCGTCGAGGGCATCTCGCCCTCCGCCAGCTGCCATATTCAGGAAGAGCGCCTTGGCACCGCCCATGCCGTGCGTGCCGCCGAGGCGGCTTATCGCGATGCGCCGGATCACATCCTCGTCCTGCTTGGCGATGCGCCGCTCGTATCGCCCGAGACCATCCAGCGCGTGAAAGCCCGCCTTGAAGATGGCGCGGATGTCGTCGTCCTCGGCTTCGAGGCTGCCGACCCCTTCGGCTATGGCCGCCTGATCAAGGAAGGCGAGCGCCTTGTCGCGATACGCGAAGAGCGTGACGCATCGAATCCGGAAAAGGCGATAACCCTCTGCAATTCCGGCATTATGGCGTTCCGTGGCACGCAATTCTCCGATCTCGTGAGCGCGATCGGCAATGAAAACGCCAAGGGCGAATTCTACCTTACCGACGCGATCGGGATCGCCCACGCGCGGGGCTTGCGTCTTGAAACCGAAACGGCGCCCGAGTGGGAAGTTCAGGGCATCAACACGCGCGGGCAGCTTGCCGCCGTCGAAGCCGTCTTCCAGAACCTTGCGCGCGAGCGGGTAATGGCTTCCGGCGTCAGCCTGATTGCCCCTGAAACGGTGTTCTTTTCCCATGACACCCGCCTTGAGCCCGATGTGACGGTGGAACCCAACGTCGTCTTTGCGCCGGGCGTGGCGGTCGAGGCCGGCGCGCGCATTCGCGCTTTCAGTCACCTGGAGGGCGCGCATGTCGCGGCCGGCGCCACCGTCGGCCCCTACGCGCGTCTGCGCCCCGGCGCGCGCATCGGCGAGACGGCGCATATCGGCAATTTCGTCGAGATCAAGAACGCCTCGATTGAGGCCGGCGCGAAGGTCAATCACCTCAGCTATATCGGCGATGCACGGGTCGGTGCGAAGGCGAACGTGGGTGCCGGAACCATCACCTGCAATTACGACGGCTTCCTGAAGCACCATACCGACATTGGCGCGGGCGCCTTCATCGGCTCCAACGCCACGCTCGTCGCCCCCGTTTCCATCGGCGACGGGGCCTATACCGCCGCCGGCAGCGTCATCACCGAGGATGTCGCCGCCGACGCCCTCGCCCTTGGCCGATCCCGCCAGAGCGAGAAACCGGGCCGGGCCGCAAAAATCCGCGACCGTCTTGCCAGAGAAAAGAAAGCCCGCCAGAAGGGTTAATCGTTCGTTCGTCTCGATTCTTCATTTAAGGGTTACATCATGACCGTTCTCGTCACCGGCGGCGCCGGATACATCGGCAGCCACATGGTCTGGGCGTTGAAGGATGCTGGCGAAGCGGTCGTCGTCGTTGATAATCTGGTGACCGGTTTCGACTGGGCGCTTCCGGGCGACGTATCGCTCGTGCGTGGCGATATCGGCGACATGGCCCTGATCGGCCGCGTCCTGAAGGAATATTCCGTCGATGCGGTAATCCATTTCGCCGGCTCCGTCGTCGTGCCGGAATCCGTCGCCGATCCGCTTAAATATTATCGCAACAACACCTGCGCCTCCCGCAATCTGATCGAGGCCTGCACCGCAGCCGGCGTCGACAAGTTCATCTTCTCATCGACCGCCGCCGTTTACGGCGACCCGAAAACCGTTCCGGTGGGCGAGAACGCGCCGCTTGCGCCCTTGTCGCCCTATGGCACGTCGAAGCTCATGACCGAGCTGATGCTGCGCGACACGGCAGCGGCGCA
This sequence comes from Stappia sediminis, assembly GCF_009826895.1. Taxonomy (GTDB): domain Bacteria; phylum Pseudomonadota; class Alphaproteobacteria; order Rhizobiales; family Stappiaceae; genus Hongsoonwoonella; species Hongsoonwoonella sediminis. The sequence goes on from NZ_WUMV01000009.1 coordinate 303,944, forward strand.
TCCTTTCCGTTACACCGCTCTGCGGTACTTCAATGTTGCCGGCGCCGATCCGGAAGGGCGCACCGGCCAGTCGACGGCAGGCGCGACCCATCTCATAAAGGTCGCCGGCGAAGCCGCACTCGGCAAACGTGACAGCCTTTCCGTCTTCGGCACGGACTATGACACGCCCGACGGTACCGGCGTCCGCGACTACATTCACGTGAGCGATCTCGTCGCCGCCCACAAGCTTGCGCTTGACCGTCTCAAGGACGGTGGGGAAAGCCTCACCATGAACTGCGGCTACGGGCGCGGTTTCTCCGTGCTTGAGGTTGTCGATACGGTCAGGCGCGTCTCGGGCAAGGACTTCAAGGTCGACATGGAAGGCCGGCGCCCCGGCGACAGCCCGAAAGTCGTCGCCGATCCGTCGCTGATCCGTTCCGAGCTCGGCTGGAAGCCCAATCATGACGATCTGGAGGAGATCGTAACCCATGCTCTGGCATGGGAGGATAAGTTGTCGAAGCGCAACCGGGCGGAGTGAACTTATCCCCGCGCCCCGGCGTCGAGTTACGCTCCTCGCATCGAAGACCGGAAGTTGAATTCGTGCCGGATTTCTCCGGAATTAAAATCACCCTGGAAATCACCCTGGAAATCACCTGAATTCCATCAATTCGCCGCCTTGGGAATTTTCATCGGCACGCGTCCGGATTCTTGCAGTAATTACAAAGCTCTACGATTGCGCAAACGACGTGATAGAGCGAACTTGCAGGTGCGGGTTCGGAAATGAAACTGCCGTCCGCCAGCATCCTGTCGCGGTAAAGCCCCCTCACCGGCACGTCGAAAAACCGCTCTAGCGCCTCCACTGCCCTAACGGCAGAAGCCAGATACCGCTTTCTCTCAGCCCCGGAAGACATTTCGCCCAGCAAAAGTGCGGCTTTCAGCCATTCCGTCTGGCCCCAGAGCCGCGCGACCGGGTCGACGACGTTGAAATCGTCGTCGATCGCCATCACGCAGACGCCGCGCTTTTTATCGATGCCGTGACGCTCGCCGATCTCGAACAAGCGCCTTGAAGACGCTAGAGCTTTTTCGTTTTCGCGCGAACGCCCCCAGCGGGCAAGCAGCCATGCCCACTCGAATTGATGGCCGGGCTCGACCCGCCGTCCGTCGTCGCCCGGCGCGGGATTGAAGTCTCCGTCGAAGAATTCCCGGAGAGCCCCTGTTTCCGCAGCGACAAATTTCAACAGCGCCAAGTTTGCGATCTCGTCCGCAAGCTCCCTCCAGGGCCCTTCCGGTTCCAGCGCTTCCCAGGCGAGCGCTGCCTCGAAGAGATGCATGTGCGGATTGGAACGTAGCGGAAGGACGCGCGGGTTCGCCTCCTCGAAACCGGCCAGGGGATGCGACAGTCCGTCCCGCAACGCCTGCAGGACGGCTGCTGCGCGCGTCGACATCTCGTCGCGTCTTGAAGGAATTGCCTCTGCCGCAGTCGCAAGCGCGAACAACGCGAAGGCCTGGTCGTAGATGTCGATGCCATCGTCGACCGGCTCTCCGGACGCATTGACCGACTTGACCGCCAGAGGTCCGGCGTCAAAGAAGTCGGCGAAATAGCGATCAAGCGCCGAATTGGCGACTTCCCACCAGTTTCCGCTCCAACCGAGGCTTCCTCCGGCAATCACCGAATAGATCTGGCGCGGCGGCACCCGGGCTCGGATCGGCCTATCCGCAGGAGCGCCGGTTTCAGGTTCCAAAGCCTCCAGAAACCTTGCCGTTTTGCCGTCGAATCCGGCTTCGGTCCAGACCGGCAGCGCCTCCTCGCATGTCCATTTTGCCAGCCGGTCCGCCGCCTTCCGCAGCGCCTGCGCCTCGTCTTCGCAAGCCTCGCCCATCATTCCTCAAAGCGTCTGGTTGTATTCGCCGACTTCCGGATTTTCGCGCAAAACAGCGTCGACCGCCTTGAACATTTCCTTGAGCCTTGCCTCGGAAACCGGGCTTTCCACAACGACCACCAGTTCCGGCTTGTTGGAGGAAGCGCGCACCAGGCCCCATGTCCCGTCGTCCGCGACGACACGAACGCCGTTCACAGTCACGAGTTCCGCAATTTTGTGGCTGGCGACCGTTTCGCCGTTTGCCTGCATTGCCTCGAAACGTGCGACGACGCGCTCGATCACGTCGTATTTGATCTCGTCGTCGCAATGCGGCGACATTGTCGGCGAGCCCCAGGTCTTGGGCAGGGCACGGCGAAGATCGGCCATCGTCCTGTCCGGGTTGCGGTCGAGCATGTCGAGCACCGCTATCGCCGAGACAAGGCCGTCGTCATAGCCGCGCCCGATCGGCCGGTTGAAGAAATAGTGGCCGGATTTCTCGAACCCGACGATGGCGTCAAGCTCCGTCACGCGCCGCTTGATATAGGAGTGGCCGGTCTTCCAGTAGTCGGTCGTTGCCCCGTTTTCGGCAAGCACCGGATCGGTTTTGAAAAGGCCCGTCGACTTTACGTCGGCAACGAAGGTGCAGCCCGGATGAAGTGCGGAGATGTCACGCGCTAGCATGACGCCTACCTTGTCGGCGAAAATCTCCTCACCCTCGTTGTCGACGACGCCACAACGGTCTCCGTCGCCGTCGAAGCCGAGGCCGACCTCCGCGCCAGTCTCCAGCACCTTGTCACGCAGCGCGTGCAACATCCTAAGGTCTTCAGGGTTCGGGTTGTAGCGCGGGAAGGTGTGATCGAGTTCGCAGTCTAGCGGGATGACCTCCGCGCCCAGCGCCTCCAACACCTTCGGCGCGAACGCGCCCGCCGTCCCGTTGCCGCAGGCCGCTACAACCTTGATCGGGCGCTTGAGCTTCGGCCGGTCCGTCAGGTCCTTCATGTAGACCTCGCGGAAATTCTCGACGTAGCGGTATCCACCGCCGTCGCGCGTTACGTATTCGCTGTTGAGGACGATCTCCTTCAGCCGGCCCATCTCGTCCGGGCCGAAGGTCAATGGCCGTTCGATACCCATTTTCACGCCGGTCCAGCCGTTGTCGTTATGCGAGGCGGTGATCATGGCAACCGCCGGTAAGTCCAGCGCGAACTGGGCGAAATAAGCCATCGGCGACAGCGCAAGCCCGATGTCATGCACCTGGATGCCCGCCACCATCAGCCCGTTGACGACGGCCATCTTGATCGCGCCGGAATAGCTTCTGAAATCATGGCCAACGACGATATCCGGCCGCACGCCGCGTTCATGCATCAAGGTACCGACGCCGAGGCCCAGCGCCTGCATCCCCATCAGGTTGATTTCCTTTTCGAAAAGCCAGCGCGCATCGTACTCGCGAAAGCCCGTCGGCTTCACCAGTGGCGTTGATTCATAGGCATAGGTGTTGGGGGAAAGCTTGGCTACGGGCTGCGGAAACATGAACTTTCCCACGGTTGAGGAAGGATGGAAGGGAACTCGTATTCTTCGGCAATTAGGCACTCAAATTGGAGATTTTACGAAGCGCCCTCTCCACCATCGTGCCGGGTAATGTCCTCTTCGCTGATATGCGCGCCAGACTGGACCTCGATCAGGCGTGCGGGAATGAGGCCGGGATTGGCGAGCCTGTGGTGCGCTCCGATCGGAACGAAGGCCGACTGGTTTTCCGAAAGAAACCGTTTGACGCCTTCGATCTCGATTTCCAGCGTACCGGAAACCACGACCCAATGTTCCGCGCGGTGAACATGACTTTGCAAGGAGAGACTCTTGCCAGGCTTAATTTCTATTTCCTGAACATGGTATCGCGCATCGGTCGCGATTTCCTCGCGCCAGCCCCACGGTCGGTAGACACGGCGGTGACGTTGCGTTTCACGACGTTTGTCACTGTCGAGCCGCTGTACGATCGCCTTGACGTCTTCCGCCTTGTCCTTCGCAGCGACCAGGACGGCGTCCTTGGTGGAAACGACCATGACGTCCTTCAGCCCCAACATCGCGACGACCGCGTCGTCGGAAACGACCAGATTGTCGCTTGCATCGACGAAGAGCGCTTCGCCCAGTGCGCTGTTTCCGGCGTCGTCCTTGTCCAGGATTTCCCAGACGGCGGACCATGCGCCAAGATCGCTCCATTGCGGATCCATCGGCACGCAGGCGATATTGCCGGCCCGTTCCATGATCGCATAGTCGATCGATATGTTGTCGGCCTTTGCGAAGGCATCCGCATCCAATCGCAAGAAGTCGAGGTCTACGCGCCCGCTTTCATAAGCCTTGCATACCGCTTCGAGAACGCCGGGCGCATGCTCGCCGAAAGCATGCAACATCGTGCGCGCCGAAAACAGAAAAATGCCGGAATTCCAGACGTGGTCTCCGGACGCCAGAAAGGCTCCCGCCCGCGCCTCATCCGGCTTCTCGACGAATGCCGCGACGTCGAATACACCGCCCGCACCCGCACCCAGGCGGATATATCCATAACCCGTGTGTGCCCTGTCCGGCGTGATGCCGAACGTGACGATCCGGCCTGCCTCCGCCGCCGGGCGCGCGGTCTCTACCGCCTTTAAAAAAGCATCCGTATCCCGGATGAGGTGGTCCGAAGGCAGAAGCACGACCAGCGCGTCCTTGGCCACTTCACTGGCCACAAGCGCCGCAAGCGCAGCAGGTGCCGCCGTATTGCGCCCGAACGGTTCCAGGACGATCGCCCTCGGCTCAACACCCGCTTCGCCCAACTGTTCGCCGGCCATGAAGCGATGCGCCTCGTTGGCGATCACGAGCGGCGCGGAAAACGCTTCCCCGGACACGCGCTCGACCGTTTTCTGAAACAGGCTTTCGCCCCCGAAAATGCGCAGGAACTGCTTGGGCATTGTCTGGCGCGACAAGGGCCACAAACGCGAGCCAGCGCCACCGGACAGGATGCAAGGGATGATGGCGCTCAAGTCTGCTTGCTCCGGTTCGAGGGCAGAATGGTTCGTAGCACTAAATGAATCACCAGGTGATCCTCAGAAGCTTATACAAACTCGTGCGCCGAAAGCCAAAATACAGCGGGCCTAGGGTCAGGACCTATTAAATTGAGGAAAATGGTATGAGCCAATTTGGTTGGATACGAGGAGCAAAGACGCAGGAAACCGTCTGGTTTTCAAGGCTTTTCGACAAAGTAGCCGGCCAAATCGGCCATATCTGTACAGACACCGAAACGGCTTCGACCTGCCTTGTCGAAGCGCTTGGCCGGGTAGTCAACCCGCCCCGCGCCCTTCTCCTAGCATCTCTTTGCCGTTTCAGGTGCCATTTCCGTCAATTTAATAGGTCCTGACCCTAGGCGCTTCGCTCTCATCCAGCTGGTGCTTCAGGACTTCGGATCAAAGATCGATGGTAATGACACCGCCGGATTCAGCTGCGCGCGACTGGCAAAGGATCATCGTCGTCTCGCGCTGCTTTTTCGACAGAACGAAATCGCGATGTTCCACATCGCCGGAAAGAACACCACACTGGCAGACGCCGCAAAGCCCGTCGGAGCATTTGATGTCGACCGGAAAGCCCCTTTCCACCAAAGCGTCGGCGCCAGTGACGTCCGCGGGCACCTCGATGTCGACATCCGACCTGGCGAGGCGCAGAACGAACGGGTGGTTCTCGTAATCCGGCTGTTCCGGCACGGAGAAATATTCAAGATGCCGTGCTTCTTCGGGGAAGCCGGCATGTTCGGCGGCCTCTATAACGGAATTCATGTAGCGGTCGGGCCCGCAGGTATAGACGTGCCAGCCCTTCTGATAACCTTCCAGGACCGCAGCAAGATCGGCTCTCGTCCCCTCGTCGGAAAGGTGCAGCGTTACCCTGTCTGCCCAGGGAAAGCCTGCAAGGTCATCAAGATAGCCCGCCGTATTCCGAGACTTAGCCGAATAGTGCAGCTCGAAGTCGGCGCCCAGCGCGTGCAGCCGGTGCGCCATGGCGATCATCGGCGTAATGCCGATACCGCCGCCCATCAGGAAAGTTTTCGCCGCCGTCTCGTCGAGCGGGAAATGATTGATCGGCTTTGAGATGAATATCTTTCGCCCCTCGGCGAATATGCGATGCAAGAGCTTCGACCCGCCCTTGCCGGCGTCCTCGCGCAAGACGCCGATCTGATATTTCGTGCGGTCCGCCGGGTCTCCAGACAGCGAATACTGCCGCAGGAACTCCGGCGCGACGACGATGTCGATATGGGCTCCCGCCGCCCATTCCGGCAACGGCGAGCCATCAATCGAAACCAGATCGTATTTGGCGACGTCATCGGTCATATGCTCGGCTTTCGCCACCTTCACGCGGATGACGGGCGCATCGCCTTCGATGCGGTATTCATGCGCCAGACCATCCGTTTCGCCGCGCTCAAGCCGTGCCTTGTATTCTTCAGCCGTTATCAATGCCTGATAAGCCTCGATCCCTTTTTCCCGGTCCATGGGAAAGGGAAACGGCCAGGGGTGCGGGGCGAGATTTGCCGGATAAACGGCGAGCGTCTGGTCTTCATATTTCAGAACGAGGTCGCGCTGCAGGTCGCGCGCGTTGACGGACGCTTTCGCCGGACGGTAACCGCCGTCGTCCGAAATCTCTATGTCCCACCACCACTTCTTGATCGCGTTCAGGCCGCCATTGCCGACCATATCGTCAAGCTTCGCGAGATAGGGAGCAGCAGCGGGAATGTTCATCGCCGCCCAGCGGAACGGGCGTTCCGCAAACAGACCTTCCAGGTTCCACGGGCAGGTTTTCATGCAGCGCCCGCACATCGCCCCACCTTGCGTAGTGATGCGGTAGGTCGCGCATTTCTGGCTGTCTGACTTCCATATCTCATAGCCGTTGAACATCAGCTTCGGGCCGGCCGTGATCGCGCCTGACGGGCATTCGCGCGCGCATTTGTTGCAGGCCTCGCAAAAGGCCTGCATGCCGAAGTCGATCGGCTTGTCATGGGCAAGCGGAAGGTCCGTCGTCACCACGCCCGACTTCAGGCGCGGGCCGAGATAGGGGTTCAGGATCACTTCGCCGATACGGCTGACCTCGCCAAGCCCGGAAAGAAGCAGAAGCGGCGGCTGCAGCACTTCGCCATCGAGTACCGTATGCGCCTTCGCCTTGTAGCCGAGGTTGCGGATCTGCTTCGCGATCACTCCGCCAAGCAGGGAAAACCGCAGATAGGCCCGCATGGACTGGGCGACCGATATCCAATCGTCGCCCGAAGCGCCCTCCATCGTCTCGTAGCCCTGATCGATGATCATGGAGATCGCCTGGTCGTGCGGCGGATCTATCGGCTCTCCCACGGCATCGTGCGAATACCAGGCCCAATCCGGACAGCGAGAGATGCCGACGGCGTCAACACCGAGAAAATAGCTTGCAGCCTTTATCCGCTCCGCATCACGAACCGGGTCGCGCCCGTCGCGCGCCACATCAGGCTCGGGATCGCCGTCCTGCAGGAGAACGAATGCGCCAAGCGCTCTCCTCTGCGCCATGGAGGGGGCGGATTTTCGCGCGTAATGCCCGTTCTTGGCACCTTCCTGAACGGCCTTTCCCATATCGCCGAATTGCGCGCGTGCGAACATGTCGGTGCGCTTCGGCACGCGGGCGACGCGTTGCTCGTCGATGAAGGTGGTGGGCTTTTCCACCCGCCTGAGCTTCTCGAAGGGATGCTGCCCGTCGATATAGCGGCGGGTTGAGAAAGCCTCCCGATTGAAGGCGTTCCTGGCAAAACCCTTGCCCATCCACCATGCGGGACCTTTGGTCGTGAACCATGGCTGTTCGGCAAGGCTTGCCAGCGGCTTGTCCGCCGCAAGCTCGAATTGCGTGGTTACGGCGGCGATGCCGAACCGGCTTCCGATATAGGGATTTACGACTTCGCCTGCTTCCGCGGAAGCAAGGCCGGCGGCAACGGCAAGACGATTGAGATCGACATCCGACGACGTGCCGGTGTGCGCGCGGGACTCGTATCCGAGAAGCCGCAAATAATTGGCGATGACGACCGCCGTTTCGGACGCCCGCAGGCATGCGCGCGCTTCCTGCGCATCCATGATCCAGTCCGCACCCGGTTCATCGGCTTTCGGATCGCGCGGAAATTCGTAGAGGAACACGATCGCATGCGTCTGCCCGGCGATAGTCGTCGGCGGCGCTTCCATGGACTCCTTCAGGTCCGCCATGATCATGTCGATGCCGGACGCGAGCGTCTTGGTCTGCCTGGTGCGCAGATCCTGCGCCAGTTTCCCGACGTTCGCGTTGTAACAAGGTTCGTCAAGAAGGGCATCGGCAGCCAATTCACAAACGCCGACCATCGACGCATCCGAGAAGTATCCGAACGCCTTCAGGTGATCGGAACGCTCCTGAGGGTCATCGGGACACTCGGCCCTCACCTTGTTGACCAGCCCGTCGCGGATCGCGTCCAGCATCGCCTGATAGTCGCGCATGGCGTTGACGATCGAGGACGGCGCGTCAGCGCGCTCGAACGAAACGGGTTCGAATGGCGGCACCTTGCCAAGATCGGCAGGCGTTTCGTGTCGGCGCAGGCGCTCCATTGGGAACGGACCCATATGCACCGGCCTGTGCTTGTCTGAAAAAAATCGAAATCCCATTTTGCCGCTCGCGATCAGCCGCTCAACAAAGAATGAAGGCGGCGAAGTTTCCTCCGCCGCCTCGTAATTTCTGCAAATCAGATACCTACGAACCGCCGCTGTATTTGTCGATCAGCGAACGCGCCTGATCGACCAGCGCCTTGCCGTCCTTGCCGGCCTTGTCCATTTCCGCCGCCCAGGCATCGATCAGCGGCGTCGCGGTGTCAACCCAGCGCTGCCTCTCCTCACCGTCGAGCATGTAGATGTTGTCGCCGGCTTTCTTGGCGATCTCCAGGCCGGTAACGTCGCCCTCGTCCATCGCCTTGCCGAACAGGCCCGCGGTCTCGATGCCCGAGTTGTCGTCGATCACCTTCTTCAGGTCGTCCGGGAGATTGTCGTAGGACGACTGGTTCATGGCGAAGACGAAAGTGGCTGCATAAAGCCCGTGCTCGCCGGCAAATCCCGTATGATTGTCGACAAGCTCGGAGATTTTGAGCGGCACCGTCACCTCCCAGGGGATTGTCGCACCGTCGATAACGCCCTTTGAGAGCGATTCCGGTACGGCGGGAACCGGCATGCCGACTGGCGTTGCACCAAGTTCCTCAAGCATCTGGTTGATGACGCGCGTTGCGCCGCGCAGCTTGAGCCCGTTCAGGTCCTCAAGCTTCTGGACCGGCTGCTTGGAGTGAATGAGGCCCGGGCCATGGGTGTGCCAGGCAATCACCTTCACACCCTGGAACTCGTCCTGGCAGTGCTCCTCGCAGTATTCGTGGAACGCCTTGGAAGTCGCCTCCGCGTTCGTGACCATGAAGGGAAGCTCGAAGACTTCCGTGGAAGGGAAGCGGCCCGGCGTGTAGCCGATCACCGTCCAGATGAGATCGACGACGCCATCGCGCGCCTGATCGTAAAGCGACGGCGGCTTGCCGCCGAGCTGCATGGACGGATAATGCTCGACCTTGATGCGGCCGTTCGATTCTTCCATCACCTTTGCCGCCCAGGGCTCAAGCGCCTTGGCGGGAATGGTCGCCTGCGGCGGCAGCATCTGGTGCAGGCGCAGGGTCACGTCCTGCGCATAGGCATTTGCCGAAATGGCAATGCCGGCGGCAGCAGCCGCAAGCATGAGTGTCAGTTTCTTCATGGCTTTTCCTCCCATCGGGTCTTTTTCGTTCGTAACCTTGCCGGTCAGGATTTCCTGTAGCCGGTGTCGATTATCGCGCTCCCACCTGCAAGGCGCGAGACACAGGTGCACATCCTGCGTTGTTCGCGCTTCTCCTCATCGGAGAAGAATACGTCGCGATGGTCAAGCTCTCCGTTAAGCTCGACAATATCTACCGCGCAAAGTCCGCATTCTCCGCGAAGGCAGTCCCAGATCATATCCACACCCGCGGCATTGAGCGCATCAAGCAGAGACTGGTCGGAGGCGACATCCACACGCTTGCCGATTCCCGCGATTTCGACACTGAAAGGCACCTCCGGCCTCTCGCCCGAATCGCCGAAAACCTCAAAGCGCAGACGGCTCGACGGCCTGCCGGTCGCAGCCCAGGCGGCCTTCGCGGCATTCAGCATGCCGAGCGGACCGCAGATATAGGCCTCGCCATCCGGCGGCAGTTCGGCGAATTCGGCTGCAAGGTCGATACGCCGCCCTTCTTCGGATACGAAGAACTCGGCGTCGGTGCCCATCAGTTCCGAAAGCTCACCGGCAAACGCGAGTTCGCCGCGCGTGGAAGCCGCATAGGCGAGACGAACCGGCCTTGCCCGTACGCTCAAGGCCTTGGCCATGCCGTAGATCGGCGTAATCCCGATGCCGCCTGCCAGCAGCAGATAGGACGAGGCGCGCCACGACAGCGCAAAGCGGTTTTCCGGCAACGTGATGCGCAGCCTGGCGCCCTCTACAAGGGTCCACATGAAGCGCGACCCGCCGCGGCTGTTTTCATGCCGCTTTACCGCAAGCCGGATATGGCCGGCATCACTTGAAACGCATGTGTAGGAGCGGATGGCGGGAGCGCCCTCGATCATGACCTCGACGGAGACATGCGAGCCTGGCTCAAAGGGCGGCAGCCCGCCTTCAACCGCGAATTCGATCAGCCTTATCCCGTCCGCTATCGACTGGGCGCGCGTGACGACGGCACCGCGCCACTCCTGCCTGCCCTTCATCGCCGCGTTCCTCCTTTTTGCCTCTTATCCCGAAACAAGCATGAGGCCCGGAACCCGCGCCATCAGCTTGTGATCGTCCATGACGAAGTCGAGGTTCTGCCGGGCAAGGCGCGAATGCTCTCTCGCAACCGCTTCCGCACGCGCGCCTTCGCGCATCTCGATCGCGTGGGCGATCGCCCTGTGTTGAGCTTGGCCCACGACGAGCGAAGTGCGGAAGGCGGGAATATCAGGCTGCGCATTCAGGAAGGCGCTCGGGCCCGCAAACGGAAGGCGCATGACCCTGTCGATTTCGCGGGCGACGATTTCACTGCCGGAAAGCACCTTCAGGAGATCGTGGAACTCCGCGTTCATTTCCGCATAGCGCGGAAAATCGAATGCATCGCCGGGTCCGCTCACAACCTTGTCGATCTCCGCAAGTATCGCCTTCATCGATACAAGCCGCGACGGCGATATTCCGCGTTCCGCGGCAAGGCGCGCCGCCGTACCCTCAAGCACGCCGCGAAGTTCGATGGCGTCGACGATATCCGCCTCGCTGAAGGAGCGCACGGTATAGCCGCCGGAGGGTATGAGCTCCAGGATGCCTTCCTGTTCCAGGCGCGCAAGCCCGGCGCGGATAGGCGTACGCGACAGGCCGAGGCGCGCCGAAAGGTTGACCTCCGACAGGCGTTCGCCCGGCGATACCTCGCCGGAAAAGACCAGCTCGCGGATCCCGAGCACGGCCTTCAGCGTCTGCGAGGACGCCTTTTCGCTCGCCTTGCGCTGCGCCATCGTCCTCTCCTATTCGGCCGCGGCCTTTGCGGAATTTTCCTCAAGGATCATCTTGTCGATGAGTTTGCGCGCCCACATGGAGCCCGCATCGATATTGAGGTTGTAGAAGATATGGTCGGGATTTTCCTCGATTGCCTTCTGCTGGGCTTCAAGGATCAGTTCGTCTTCGCGGAAGATCGTTGCCACCCCTTCCCTGAGCTCATGCGTGCGCGCCTGCTCGCTCAGGCGATAATTGCGCGCGAATGCCCAGAAGTAATGGCAGGTAGACTCCGTTTCCGGCGTAATGGTGTTGAGAACGAAACCGTTCACCCCTTGCGAGCGGTCGCCGTCCGGCGCGCCCGTTCCCACCGGCGCCACGCCCACATCGATCGCGATCGTTGCCGGCGCCTCGAAATTGATGATCTGCCAGCGATCGACATTGCCGGGTTTGCCAAGCTGCGCCCGCCAGAACGGGGGAGGATCGATGTCCGCCATCCAGCGCGTGACGGTCGCGCGTCCCTCGCCATGGCTTACCGTAAACGGCGCTTCGGCCACGGCTCGGTTACCGATGGAAGAGCCGTGCACATAGGTTTCATGCGTCAGGTCCATCAGGTTGTCGATGACCAGCCGGTAGTTGCACATGACGTGAATGACCTTGCCGTCCGCCGCCCACTTCGGATCGTCGTTCCAATGCAGGTCCGGCACGAGGTCCGGATCGGCGAGAGCGGGATCGCCCGGCCAGATCCAGATGAAGCGATGCCGCTCGACGACCGGAAAGCTGGTCACGCATGCGGATGGATTGATGGTGTCCTGCGACGGCATGTATACACACCGGCCCGTATCATCGAACTCCAGGCCGTGATATCCACAAATGACGTTGTCACCGTGAAGCTCGCCCTTTGAAAGCGGGAGCAGACGATGCCAGCAGGCATCGGCCAGCGCGACGGCCGCCCCATCCTGCCTTCGATACATAACGACCGGTTTTCCGCAAATTTTTCGCGCCAGAAGGCTGCGCCCGACCTCGACATCCCAGGCAGCAGCATACCATGCGTTCAAGGGGAAGCTGTGCTCTTCCATGATCGGCCCTCCCGAATTTCCCCAGCCGATTGCCTTGGCAAGATACGGACTGTATACAATTTGTACCACCCAATTGCAAGGCTTCGCCAGATCGGCGAAACTGCCGCCCAAATGGCGCAAGGAGTCGTCCTGCCCGGCGCTTGCCTGCGATACACAATCAAATCAATCGGGAGGAGAGAGACATGACCGTTCCAAAGCCGCCCTATCGTGCAGACCATGTCGGCAGCCTGCTGCGGCCGGAAAGCGTGAAGGCCGCGCGCAAGAAGCGCTTCGAAGACAAGCAAATGTCGGCGGAAGAGCTTCGCGCCATCGAGGACGACGCCATCCGCGACGTCGTGAAAATGCAGGAGGACATAGGCCTGCTGGCCGTTACCGACGGCGAATACCGCCGCTCCTGGTGGCATTACGATTTTCTTGGCGCACTGACCGGTTACGAACTGGAGGAGCGCGAGGAAGGCGTTCAATTCCACGGGCAGAAACTGCGCCCGATCTACCCGACGATCAAGGGCAAGCTCGACTTTCCCGCCGACCATCCGCATGTGGAGCATTTCAGGTTCCTTGCGGGCGTGACGAAGGTAACGCCAAAGATCTCGATACCTGGCCCGAGCGTATGCCACTTCCGCACGCTGCCGGCCGACATCGCCCCGGCGGAATACAAGGACGTCGAGGTGCTGACCGCCGACATCGCCGCAACATACAAGAAGGCGGTGCAGACCTTTTATGACGCTGGCTGCCGTTACCTGCAGATGGACGACATCTTCTTCGCCTATCTCTGCGACCCCAAGCACCGCGCGGACAAGAAGGAGCAGGGCTTCGACCCCGACTGGCTGATCGACCGCTACGCCTGGATGATGCATGAGGCGATCAAGGACAGGCCGGACGACATGCTGATCGGAATGCACATGTGCCGCGGCAACTTTCGCTCGACCTATGCCGCGGAAGGCGGCTACGACCCGGCGGCGGACGCCGTCTTCAACAAGACGGGCGTCGACATCTTCTTCATGGAATACGACACGGACCGCTCCGGGGGGCTTGAGCCCTTGCGCCTTCTCTCCAAGGGCAAGCAACGCGTGTTGCCGGGCTTCATCACCACGAAGACCGGCGATCTTGAAGATCTGGACGACCTGAAGCGGCACTTCGAGGAGGCCTCGAAATACGCCGATATCGACCAGCTCGGCATAGCGCCGCAATGCGGCTTCGCCTCAACGGAGGAAGGCAACCTCGTCACCTATGACGACCAGCGTCGCAAGCTGGAACTCGTCGTCAGGACGGCGGAAGCGATCTGGGGCGGGGTAGCCGCCTGATCGCCGAAGTTGATACGAACCGGCAAGGGCGCAGCCATCTTGCGCCCTTGTTTCTTATTCGACGAATTCGATCCGGTGCTGGGACTTCGGATGCAGGAACCTCAGCCCGTATCTGCATCCGTCCGACCAGACTATGACGGAGTAAAGCTGCGTATCGGACTGGGGGATCGACAGCGAAAACGTTCCCGAAATTTCAAGCGGCCCGTCGGTGCGGATTCCGCAACCGGTAACGCTCAGATTTTCGATCACGCATTCGATTTCCCGGTCACCGTCAATGATCCTGCCCGAAATTTCGCAATCGGCACGGGGAATCTTGCGAGACTCGAGCCCGGCATTCGCTCCTTCGGCCATGGCCTTGCACCTCTATGATTAAAAAACCAATATTATTTACAGTTACAATAATTTCTCTACGTGAGGTTAAATTGAAAATTTCAAAGACCCCCCCTTGAAAAAGCAATTCGAATACAAACGAAATAGACCGGAACAAGGAACAGCGCCGACGTCCGAATTCCGTTTCGCGCCGACGTAGCCGGAAGGATCAGTTTGACAACTCGTCCAGCGCTTTTTTGAGGATTGCCGTTGCCTGGGCACGCTGATCTGGCGACATCAAACCCGCATCGAGATCGAGCCGCATGTTCGGCATTTCCTCGCGCAATTGCCGCCCCGACGTCCCGAGCGCTTCGTAGCTATCGACCACGCGATACGTCATGACCGGATAGGCGAGCCCCTTGACCGTTATGTGCCCGCGTTCCTCGCAGTGAATTTCATTCTTCACGTGCGCGAAAGTCTCGTAGGAGATCAGGATTTCGCCCGGTTCGGCGCTGGTCTCGAGACGAGAGGCAAGGTTCACGCCGCCGCCGATAATGGTGTAGTCCATCCGGTCTTCACTGCCGAAATTGCCGACCGTGCAATAGCCGGTGTTGATCCCGATCCGGCAGCGCAGCGGGTTCTCTATACCCGAGGCGCGCCAGAGCCCGGCCAGTTCGCGCATGCGTTTTCGCATGGCGATCGCCATTTTCACGCAGGCAAGAGCATCCTCGCGTACGCCGCGCGTTTCAGGATCGCCGAAGAAAATCACGATGGCGTCGCCCACGTATTTGTCGATCGTCGCGCCATGGGCCAGCGCAATCCGCGACATCTCCGTGAGATAATGGTTCAGAAGCTGGGTCAGATCCTCCGATTCCATCTTGTCGGCCGTTTCCGTGAAGCCCGCGATATCGGAGAAGAAAACCGTCAGCTTCTTGCGCTTGGCGGAGATCTCTACACTCTGGCTGCCGGTGAAGATCGAGGAATAGACCTGCGGCGAAAGGTATTTGGATAGTTTCGTGGAAAGCGATTCAAGCATCCGGTTCTGCTCCAGAACGCGTTCATTCGCCTCTTCCGCCTTGCGTAACGCCGCCTGGGCAGAGGCATAAAGGCGGGCATTGTCCAGCGAGATGGAGGCCAGTTCCGCAAAACGGGACAGGACCGAGGCTTCCTCTTCGCCGAAATTGCGCTCCGACCTCTCGTCGTAGGCCATGCCGAGCACGCCGATCACCTGCGTACCGGACTTCAGCGGCACTCCGATCACCGCGCGAATGAAACCGTCGTGCCGCGGATTGGGAACCCGGTCCGGCCAGTTGGCATAATCATTGACCACGACCGGATCGCCCGACATCCAGACCTTACCGGCCACCCCCTGCCCCGGCTGCAGTTCGTAGCCAACCGATTCCGCGTAGACGCCAACGCCGATCCTCCGGCGGATGGCTGCGTCGGCCTCATCGGCCAGATAGATGTACCCATGGGCGGCATCCAGCATTTCGCCCGCGCGCGTGACGATCGCCTGCAACAGTTCGTCAAGGTCGAGCCGGCTGATGATGCCGAGCGTCGTTTCGTTGAGAGCCGTCAGATAGTCCGCCTGCCGCCGCAGTTTCTCTTGCGCCAGCACCCGCTCTGTCACATCGGTCGCAACGCCGATCACGCCGCTCGCATCGCCCGATGAACCGGCATGAGGCGCGCACCAGACCTCGAAGATCTGATCGTGCAACGCGGCGACCGAGCTTGCCGTCTCGCCGCGCCGCGCGGTTTCCGCCGCTGACAGGATTTCGGGCGAGCTTGCGAATACGCCCGACAATGGACGACCGATCGCCCCTTCCGGATCGAGCCCGAGCGTATCGAGGCCCTTTCCCTCCAGAAGCGTTATTGCCCCATTCCCATCGAGCGCGAAAAGGATGATCGGGGCATTCGACACCACGGTGGTGAGTCGCTCTTCCAACCGGCCGTAAAGCACGCGCAGCTCATCCGTCATATCGTTGAAGGAGCGTGCCAGCATACCGACTTCATCCTGGGTGCGAACGGGGATCGTAGTGTCCAGCTCACCCCGGCCGACACGCTCCGCCCCCTGCACCAGTTCGGCAAGCGGCGCGGTCAGGCGCCGGGTCAGCGTCATCAGGACGATGGCGATCAGTACGGACCCCGCCAGACCGAGTATCAGGACATAGGTGCCGAGCCGGTTTACCGCGCCATAGACCTCGCTTTCCGGATCGGTCGCGACGACATACCACTGCCAGGGCTCGAAATAGTGGACGCTGCCCAGATACTTCTGCCCGCCGAAACGGTAGCTGATTTGCCCGTCCTGCCCCGACGTCATTTCCGCAAACCAGGGCTCCTTTCCCACATCCGCGCCGACCAGCCCCGGATCGGGCGCATGGGCGATACGCCCGCTCCCGTCGATAACCAGGACGAAACCTTCCTGGCCGATCTCGATCGTCGCCATGATCGCCGCTGCGTCGCTTTGGGCCTGGCGGACGCTGGCTTCTACCGTATCGAGCGAATAGGCTTTCAGGAATTCGGCCTGGTTTTGCGCTGCCTGCAGGGCTTCCTGCCCCCGGGTCTCCAGCCATTGTTCGGCGATTTCACGCAGCGCCTCGCGGGAGAGGAAATAGGTGATGCCGCTGGCTGCGGCAAAGGCGGCAAGCAGCAGAGGCAAGGTGGCCCATAAAATCTTGCTGGAGATTTTCATGGGCCCCTCGCGCTGTCAGTCCTTGAACCGGGTCGTTTCGGTGAACTGCGGATAAAGCGCCATCGCTGCCGTCAGCGGATGGCCGTAGTCGACATTCTTGCGCCGCGCATAGACAAGGTTCACGTAGTGAAGCGGGAGCGCTGCGGCATCGGACAGGAGTTTGACCTGCGCCTGCTTCCAGATGCGGACCTGATCGGCCGGATCGCGGGCGCTGCGCGCGATTTCGATCAGCTTGTCGATCCCGTCGTAATGCGAAAAATTCGTATCGGGGCTTTTGCCGGTCACCACCGTGGAATCCGAATGGAAGAACCTCGTGAGGAACACATCCGCATTCGGACGCCATGCCACATAGATCACGATGGCGTTCTCATCCTCCCGGATGCGCCTGTGCATCTCGCGGTGCTCCACGACCTCCAGTTCGATCTCGATGCCGACCTTCGCCAATTGATCGCGCAGACTTTCGTAGTTGGAGAGGTAGTGGCCGCGTTCAGACGTCACGAGCTTCAGCTTGAAGCCGTCTTCATATCCGGCTTCAGCAAGCAGTTCCCGCGCTTTTGCCGGATCGTAAGGGTAGTCGAGCTGCAGGCGGGCCGCCTCTTCGCGCGAGAGCCCGCCGGGCAGGAATTCCGCCGGCACCGGCGAATAGACGTTCTCGACAACGCCTTGCGCGAAGAGCGAACGGAAGACATCACGGTCCACCGCGTAGGCCAGCGCCTTGCGCACGCGGATATCGTCAAGCGGAGGCCGGGCGGTATTGAAATGCATGGTGATCACCTGCCCGACACCGAATACGTCGACGTTGATGGACTCATCGCCCGAGATCGCGTCGAACCATTCCGGCTTCTCGGAGCCGAAGATCACGTCAAGTTCTTCGTCCCGCAAAAGCGCGTCGCGTTTCTCGAAATCGGGGAGATAACGGACCTCCACGCCGTCAAGCTGGGGCCGACCGCGAAAGTAAGCCTCGTTCGCGGCAAGGCGTATGCGCTCGCCCGCGACCCGATCTTTGAACACGAACGGCCCGGTTCCGACGGGATGGGCCCCGAAATCCTCGTCGCCAAGGGATTCGACCGCTTTCTTGCAGACGATGAAGCCGCCGGCGTAGTCGGCAACTTTCGGAAAAAACAGTATGGAAGAGAGCGGAGTATCGAAGGCGATGTCGACCGTAAAGTCATCGACCTTGCTTGCCGTCATCCCTTCATAGTCACCCGCATAGGACGAGACATCGGGATCGGCGGCGCGCATGAGCGAAAACACGACGTCATCGGCGGTGAGTTGGTAGCCTTCCGTACGCGGACCGGGATGGCACATGACATCCCGGCGCAATTCGAAACGCCAGACCTGCTTGCCGTCGGCGATCTTCGGAACCGGAATGGAGGTTGCGATATCCGGCTCGATTTGCGGCGCCTCGCCGGGTTTGTAGCGCAAAAGGCCGTTGAAGATCATGTCCACGACCGCCCGGTCGTTTCGCGAAGCCGCGCGGTGTGGATCGCCCGTGCCAAGGTCGGCGGCGTCGATGCCCAGACGCAGGATTTGCGCGTCGTTTTCCACGGCGTTGGCGGCAGGCGTGATGAAGAACATCAGGAGCAGGGCCGCAATGGCCATGCCAATCGACCTCCACTCGTTCGCGACCGTTGAATGAACCTCCCCCACTGTCGTCACCTGTTTTTGGGTTTCTTTTTTGGAACCGGCACATGCCGTAGCACTCAGTCGACCACCTTCTTATGATTTTCGATAAGAGTACCACTTGTCGGGCAAGCCACCGCAGCGTGAACAATCTATGACTATTTTCGCCATGATCCGCATTAATAATTCAAAATACACCCGCTAATATCTGCCGCAGCGTTATTCCGATATTCATCCGCGATCATTTTCCAGCCAACGTTAGAAAAGGCCCCGGAAGCGATGAAAGCAACTTTCAGCGTGACAGTACAGGCAGCGATAATTTCTTGCCTTCTGGCGTTTTCCTCGTCCGCGCAAGCCGACAAACTGGTTATCGGCGTTCCGGCATGGCCCTCCGCACAGGTTACCGCCAACATCATCGCAATGTCGGTCAAGGATCGGCTTGGCGTCGAAACGGACCTTCAGGAGCGCGGAACGCTGACGATCCTGGGTGAAATCGGCAGCGGCGATATCGACGTTCACCCGGAAATCTGGCTGCCCAACCTTTCGCAGATGGTCGAGCGGATGAGCAAGGATGAAGGCCCATTGCGCCTCAGCCAGATCGGCGTGGACGCAACGCAGAATATCTGCGTCACGCGAGGAACGGCGGCTTCGACGGGCATCAAGGCCGTCAGCGACCTCACAAGGCCGGAAATCGCCGAGCAGTTCGACAGCGACGGCGACGGCAAGGGCGAAATCTGGATCGGTGCGAAGACGTGGTCCTCGACCGAGATCGAAAGGATCCGGGCGCACAGTTACGGCTACGACAAGACCATGAACCTGCTGGAAATGCCGGAAGACGTGGCAATGGCTGCGGTCGATGCCGCGGTCGCAATCAGCCAGCCGATCGTTTTCTATTGCTACGGACCGCATCACGTCTTCGAGCTTCATGACATCGTGACGCTGGAGGAACCGCCCTACGACGCCTCGCACTGGACGATCGTCAAGCGCGCGGACGATCCGCAATGGCTGGAGAAATCCACGGCGGACACCGCCTGGGACCGCTCGCACTTTCACATTGGCTATGCAACACGCCTGGAAAAGGACATGCCTCAGGTCGCCGAATTCCTGAACCGGATATCGTTTGACCCTTCGGATACCACCGCCATGAGCTACGCGGTCGTGGTCGAGGGCAAGTCACCTCAGGACGTCGCGAAATCGTGGATCGAGGCAAACGGCGATCGTATCGGGGAGTGGATGAAGTGAGTGCTTTAGGTATCGCGTCGAGGCTGAACAGCCCTTCCATCCGGCGGAACGTGCCGTTTCGGCCCGCCATCGCGGCGTTGCTCGTCATCTTTTGTGCTTGTGCGGCGCTCGCACAGGCGCTGGAAACGCAAATCTTCGATCCGGCGACCCGCACATGGGTCACCTATGATCCGCGCCAGGCGGTCAAATATTACCGCGCGCATGGACAAACGCCTGAGGAATTTCAGCGCAGGATCGTGGATTTCAAGACGGCGGAAAAACCCGGCACCATCATCATCGATGGCGACAAGCACTTCCTCTATTTCGTGCTGCCGAATTTCCAGGCGATCCGATACGGCATCGGCGTCGGGAAGGAAGGCTTCGGCTGGGCCGGCATCGTCAAGGTCGGACGCATGCAGGAATGGCCGACGTGGACGCCGCCGGCCGAAATGGTCGAGCGCGATCCCAAGGCCGCCCAGTACAAGGACGGCATGCCCGGCGGCCCGGAAAATCCGCTGGGTGCCAGGGCGCTTTATCTCTACGAGGGCAATCAGGATACGATCTACCGCATCCACGGTACGAACCAGCCCTGGTCGATCGGCCTCAATATCTCGTCGGGCTGCATTCGCATGAACAACGACGACGTGACCGACCTCTACAGCCGCGTCGAGATCGGCGCGAAGGTGATCGTGCTGATGCAGGGAGCAGCCCTCTACCGCGGGGTTTGACACCGGATTTCCATAAAACAAACCAATCAACCAGCGAAGGATCCTGGCCAGATGAACTCGTTCAAGCCCCGTTCCGCCTTCTTCATGGCGATTGGAATTCCGTTTGCCCTTGCCGGCTGCTCCACCAGCAGTTCCTCACCGACAAGCCCGGTTGTTCGCACGTCGGAAGCAACCGCGCCGGCTGCATTGCAGCTCACCTGCGCTTCGGAAGCCGCCACCCGCTTCGCAGTTTCCAGTGACAAGATATTGCCCGTCTCTTCAAGGCAGGGCGACGACGGCGGCTACCTTGTCGACCTTTCCATGGACGGACAACAGGCGACCTGCGCCATCGGCGAAGATGGCGTCGTGACTTCGCTGGAACGGGCCTGAGGGTTCTAAGCGCCGGAAATTAGGGCTTGATTGTTGCGGCCGCGCTCTTTTTCCGGCCGGAGGAAATGTGTATCAAGGGCGAATGTTACTCGCATTTGATACAGAAGCCGTATGATTGCCGCTTTACGACAACGTTTCCGAATCATTGCCGCGCTCGTCATCCGCGAGATTACCACCCGCTATGGTACGAGGATTGGCGGTTACGCCTGGGCCATCATAGAGCCTGTAGCCTTTATCGCCACGTTATCCTTGATTTTTTCCGCGATCGCCCGCACGCCCCCGCTGGGGCGAAGTTTCATGCTGTTTTATGCGACGGGCTATCTTGCATTCTGGATATACCGGACCATGGCGGACCAGGTCAGCAAGTCGGTCCAGGTAAATAAAGCACTGCTAACCTATCCGGTGGTCTCGCCGCTCGACACGATACTTGCGCGCACAACGCTGCAAATCGTCACGCAGTTCGTTGTTTGCGTGGCGATATTTTCCGGAATTTTCCTTTTGATCGAACATTTTTCTTCAATAAGCCCGGCTCCGGTGCTTGCCGCCTTTTTTCTTGCGATAAGCCTTGGCATGGGCATTGGCATTACAAATTGCGTTCTTTTTCATTTCAGCGGTCTATATGAGAAAATCTTTCAAATCGTCAGTCGACCTCTTTTTTTCATTTCCGGTATTTTCTTTTTACCGGATTCCATTCCACACCCTTACCGCGAATACTTACTCTGGAACCCTATCGCCCATATCGTTTCCCTATTTCGCCAAGGATTCTATCCAACCTACCGGGCACATTACATCGATATATCCTATGTCCTGGCCTTGTCGGCCAGCTTCGTTGTGGCCGGCTTGAGCCTCTTGGCAGTGTTCGGTGCGAAAGTCAGGGAAGCGTGATGATACGCCTCGAGCAGGTTTCGAAATCGTTCAAGTTCAAAGGCAAGACCCACCACGTCGTCCGGGATGTATCCTTCACCATCCCGCGCGGGCGCAGTGTTGGGCTCATCGGCCGCAACGGCGCTGGAAAATCGACGCTTTTGCGGCTCATAGCTGGAATAGCCGCTCCCGATCGCGGACAAATCATCAAGACCGCCAGCGTGTCCTGGCCGCTCGGGTTCGCGGGAAGCTTCCATACCGCTCTCACGGGAGAACAGAATGTAAGGTTTGTTGCCCGCATCTATGGCAAGGATACGGAAGCACTTGTTTCTTATGTGGAGGATTTCGCCGAACTTGGCCAGCACTTCCGCAGGCCTGTCGGATCATATTCGTCCGGCATGAAGGCTCGACTGGCTTTCGGCGTGAGCATGGGCATCGCGTTTGACTATTACCTCATTGATGAAGTCACGGCGGTGGGCGATACGAATTTCAAGAAAAAATGCTCAATGGTGTTCCATGAAAGACTGAAAGAATCAGATATCGTCATGGTTTCCCATTCCGCGGGTACGCTTCGCCAATTTTGCAATTCCGGCATTTTGCTCGAAGACGGAAAATTGACCTTTTACGAGGACATTGAAGAAGCCTTGCAAATTCATCAGTCAAATATGGCGGAGAGGACCAGGATTTGAGTCTATGGCTATAAACGAACCTGAAGCCTCAAACGTGGGAAAGGTTTCCGGCCTCGCGGAAAATGGGAACCGCCGAAGTTCGGAAATTGCCGGGAAAGCGAACGCGTCGAGAAAACTGGCTGTGGTTGCAGGCAATGCGGTGTCAGCGCGCCTCAGGCACGCCGGCCTCGATCCGATGCAACTGGTTCGAGCGAGATCGGCGGCTGAAGAAGGCCAGGTCAAAATCCCGCTCCGGCATCGCTGGATGGTCCTGGGTTTCGTTTTCGGCGTGTTGCTTCCAGCGATCGTGGTAACGGTCTACATGGTCTTCATTGCGGCGGATCAGTACCATAGCCGCACCGCTTTCGCCGTACGCACAATCGAAAATGCCGGAGCGACGGAACTACTCGGGCTTGTGGTCCAGGGCGGCGGCGCTTCAACGACATCGGATAGCTATATCATCAGCGATTATCTGCAAAGCCAGGCTGTGGTTGAGGATATTTCCAAGACGCTGGACCTGGAGGCAATCTTCAATCGGTCGAATTCGGACTGGTATTTCGCCATGGGCGAAGACCTTCCGATCGAAGACAAGGTCGAATACTGGAATACGATGGTTGACGTTAATTACGACGCAACTTCAGGCCTGATAACCATCGAAACGCGCGCGTTCGCACCTGAAGACGCGACCGCCATTGCCGACGCCCTGGTCGAAATCAGCGAACGGCTGGTAAACCGGCTCGCCGACAAGGCGCATCGCGAGTCTATTCGTTTCGCCAAACAGGAAGTGGCACGCGCCGAGGCGCGGCTGAAAATCTACCGCAAGGAACTCCTCCAGTACCGGGAAGAAACTCAGGAAATAAGCCCACTGGAAAATGCCAGGATCACGGTCGAGCTGATCGCATCCCTTGAACAGGAACTCACGAAGAACCAGGCGGAACTCAAGACCCTCAAACAATATCTGGACCCACAGTCTCCGCAGATCCGGATTCTTGAACGCCAGATACTGAGCCTGGAAGAACAGATCAGTTCGGAACGGCAAAGGTTAGGTGCCGGAAACGGCACATCGGATGTCGCCAGGCGTTCGATTTCCAACCGACTGGCAAGTTACGAAGAGCTGGAAGTGGAACGCGAGTTTGCGCAAAAGGCTTATACTGCGGCACTTGCCGGTCTTGAAAATGCCCGGGCGGAAGCGGATTCCAAGCAAATTTATCTCGCAGTTTCGCTGCATCCGTCCCTTTCGGAAGACGCGCAATATCCTTATCGCCTGCTCTCCTCGCTGACGGTATTTCTCTTGCTGTTTGGAGTTTGGCTGGTGTGCGTCCTCACATTCTACAATTTCAGGGATCGGAGATAACGGTCCCGACGGTCGGGCATATTACCGCCTCTCCAACCGGAGGAGTACGCGGGCATATGTCGCCGTCGGGGAATCTGCCAGCTAGAGCGCGTCTTGTTTAATCGGAATCACCGGACGCGCTCTATCTATTTGATATTGTGCATGTCCTTGCCCCAAAACCGGTTCCCACTTTTGGGGGACATGCTCTAGAGCATATCCCGCATGATCCGAACAGGATTTCGCGATAAGGAAATGCTCAAGATATTGAATCTGTAGCGAACTCTAATCACGAAAGCGGTTCCGTTTTCGTGGAAAGCACTCTGGAAGCGGTCAGGGTTCGATGTGCTTAGACGTGTTCAAGGTCCGCCCACAAAACCCACCAAGAAGAATTTATGCCCCTTCCGGTTAGTCAATCCAATGTGTTCGCCGTTTCTGTAGCCGACCGCGGGCTCTGGCGTCAGAAAAAGCTGCTCGAGGCCTTTCTGGGCGGGCCTGTCGTCAGGGACTTCGCTCCGCTACGTGCAAAAAATGCCGTACGAATTGGCTGGGGGCGCAAGGCGAGTGGCCTTCGCGCGGAGCGCATTGGTATGCGAGCCGGACAGGCCGTATGGCGGTTGGAGGACGGGTTCCTGCGATCATGGAACCTTGGTCATGTCGACCCGCCGCTTTCGCTTGTCGTGGACGATGTCGGGATTTACTACGATTGCCATAGGCCATCCCGTCTGGAGCGGCTCTTGAGTTCCCCGCTTGCCCCTGAACAGTCTGCGCAAGCTGTTGAAATCATTCGTGCATGGCGGAATTCACGGGTCTCGAAGTATAACTTTCAGCCCGATTATGCCGGATCGCTTCCCGAGAATTTCGTCCTCGTCGTCGATCAGACGCTCAACGACCATTCAATCCGCTTCGGCGCAGGCGATGGGAGTTCATTCGAACGAATGCTGAAAAGTGCGATCCGCGATTATCCCGGCCATACAATCCTCGTAAAAA
Organism: Stappia sediminis; assembly: GCF_009826895.1. Taxonomy (GTDB): domain Bacteria; phylum Pseudomonadota; class Alphaproteobacteria; order Rhizobiales; family Stappiaceae; genus Hongsoonwoonella; species Hongsoonwoonella sediminis. The sequence continues at coordinate 328,490 of NZ_WUMV01000009.1, forward strand.
CTCATCCGGATGTCATGGCGGGCAGGAAGGCCGGCTACTTTGACGCAGACGTCGCGAAAATTTCGCCCAGAGTCCGCCTTTTCGCAGAAGCCGTTCATCCGGCTCGCCTCATCGCGGAAGCGGACGCGATCTACACGGTCACGTCCCAGCTTGGCTTTGAGGCCCTCCTATGGGGAAAGCCGGTGCACACATTCGGCATGCCTTTTTATGCAGGGTGGGGTTTGACGGAAGACGATCAAAGCCCACCCACGCGCCGTGGAAGGGCGACGCTTGAGGCACTTGCCCACTCTGCGCTCATTGAATATCCGCTATATTGCACTCCGTCTGGCGAACCCACGACGTTCTGGGAGACGGTCCACCGACTAAGCCGCCAATCACCGGCTTGACCTTCAACTTCCGGATCATGTTCGGGGTGGGCGTGCGACCGGCCACCATGCCGATTGCAACGTCGTTTGCGTAAAGCCGCACTCGCCGGGTTCCCGAAGCAGCAACTTGCTCTGGTATAGATATGCTCTCAAACTTCTCCGCGGCTCACCAATTCAGGTCGGTCTCATAGCCAAGGTCGATCAGCGCCTGGCCATAACGCGCCTTGAAGACTTCGCGAATTCTGTCCGTGAAATGCTCCTGCCACGGCCCACTTTCCGGGTTGGCGAAGGTCCTGGAAAGATCGATACCCTCCACTTCCGCAATCCCGAGAAATTCAAAAATACGCTGCAGATATTCCTGCGGATCGCGCGAGAAATCTTCAAGCTTGATGGTCAGGATCCGTTCATCGTCAAAATTTCCAAGCACCTGATCCTCAATGACCGCTCGGCTTATGTTGTCGAGTTCGTGCAGGATGCCGTCTTCCTTGGAAGCACTGAGCAAAACAGGCCTATCCCGCTTCAGTTGCTCCCAGATCCAACCATTGAATTCTGTAACATGGCCTTCCCTATGATGAAAATAATCCGACACCAGCACCTGCCGCGGATCGCGGATTATTCTGACCCCCTTCCAATTGTCGGTTTCAGACTTGATCCGGTCGAGGGATCTCTCGGTGGAATTCGAGAACAGTACGACATCGCGACCGTCGCGGCCTATATTCGCAAGGTCGATATTCTGAAGGTCCAGGTCATCCAAATTCAAACCAAACCTGAATGGAGCTTCCTTGATCTTGTAGCTTCTTACGCGCGCATCGAGTTTTTTCGCAATGCGCTTGAAAATTTCGCTTCTGAACAGGCGGGACGCGCATTTGTGGTGCCCAAAGAAAACGATACAGTTCGGCACGCTTGCATGATCGGGAACTGAGATAGACTCCGCTGCCTTTGCCCCATGACCGGAAGAGGCCGGCGCTGCCGCTTTCATTTCGCCTCTCCGGAGTTCCCGGCCCGCTCGGCAGGAGAACCATCGGCAATCCTGGACTCGGCTGCCAGGTCCTGAGAGGAAGAAACACGTCGAAGAATACCGGTCCGCCACTCGCCGCCGATCCACTGCCAGCGTCCGTCCGCGCGCACGACATCGTCCACGAAAGGCTTGATTGCCGGCCAGTCGGTCGTGTCGTAGTCGTCGAATACGAGCAAGCCGCCAGGCCTCACCATATCCCCGTAAAGCTCGAAGTCTCTCGTCACACCCGCAAGGCTGTGATCGCCGTCGATAAGGACGAAGTCGTACAATCTGTCGCCGGCCATCCCTAAGGCTTCTTCGCTATCGCTATAGTGCTGGATGATCCTGTAGTCGCTTTCGGGAATTGAAAGCGCCGACAGATTGCCCTCAAGCACATCCCGGTTCACTGGCATGCCTGTGGCAGAATCTGCGCCAGCGTTGTAATAGCCATCTAGCGGGTCTATCAGCGTGAGGGAAACACGCGTCCCGAAATCGGCTGTCTTGTAAAGGGCCGCAGCACCGATCCCGAACAGTGTACCTATTTCCAGAACTTCGATGGTTTCCTTGCCTAGGGAGCGCAACGCAAGCGTACGCAGCATCGCAGCCTGGATGGTAGTAGCAAGGCGTCCATCGCAGATCTGTTCGACATTGCAGATCTTGTTGGCAATGTAGCTGAGCGCCTTCCGGTTTCGCGGAAGCCCGAAGGTCGGAATCCAGAACTCCAGAATCCGCTTGATATCGGTATCGTTCAGATATCTCAAATGCCCGTTCGCGCCGGCGGAATTGGCCCCGGACAGGAGAGAGAATCTCTTGTTTTGAACATCGGCATTACTCTTGATGTCCTTGGCCACCGCAGCAATCTGCGCGTCGAAGCGTTTGGTCACCTTGTTCAGGTCCGCGTCGGCTTTATCGATCGCACGCTTCACCCATCCATCCGGCCCGAGAGCCGGATCGGCCGATTTTTCTCCACCTCCATTGCCGGAACCGAGCTGAATTGCACGATTCAGATATTCCACTTCGCGTTTCACCACGGCATCGAGCCGCTCGAAAGCATCGTTCAGCATTCTTACGGATTCGATGCCTTGCGCACTGGAGGCTGACATCCGCTCACGCAGATCCTCAGCAGTTTCCGCGAATCGCTCTTCCGCACCTTCAATCCGCTCACGCAACTCCGCCGCGATCTTTTCCATATCGCCTTCGAGGTGGCGCCCTTCGATATCCGCGATCCGCCTTTTCAACTCATCAACGGCGGCATCGATCCGTTTCCTGGCGAATTCCTCGGCATCCGACCTAGAAAGCTCGATTTGCCGCCCCAAATCCGCAGCAACTTTCCTGGCATCATCCCCTTTGGCCAAATGCGCGATTTCCGTCTTGGCCGCTTCCAACGCCCGCGAAAGGCGATCGATATCCCGCTGCTGCTTCTTCACCGTTCCACGGAGGTCGTTAATGGCAACGCGCCTTTCCCGCCGGTTACGGTTCCCGAGATATTGGCCATGCGCCACGGTCAGGAACAGCACGCTCCACCCGGCAAAGACGGATACCGCAACCGCAAGCCAGGGAGAGCGCAATTCCGGATACATGAAATAGCCGGCGACGAGCCCGGCAAGGGTTAAGAGCCAGACCCCGCCCCAACCAAGAATACGTTTGGAGAGCCACAAACACCCGAAATAAACAGTATCGACAATCAATGAAAAAGTCGGGAACCGTCGCTCGAAAGTTCCCACCTTCGTGCCGCTCATCGCTTGAGTATCGTCCTTCTTCTTTGCATCCATGGAATCATTCACGCTACCGGGAACCTCTTTACCTGAATTCCCCGCAGGCTTTACGTCAGTATTTGGAATATTCCCGAGCAGTTCCCCTGCTCCCTCCGGCTGCTTCGTATTGGCTTGTCGGTCACCGTTCCAGTTCGTCTCCTTCACGGAAGTGAAAGGGCTGTCACTCCTGCCCGCCGCCGGCGACCTCCGTGCATAAGTGGCTCGGTATTTTTCAAGATTGGGCAATCGCGAAAAGCAATTCGTCTCCAGGTCAATTTGACGAATACAAGAATCAAATCTATCGCCATCAACAGGTTTATTCCTGTTTTGTAAAATATTCTCCAGCGCATCGGCAATATTAATTGCGGAATCTGCAGCTCCCAAATTACAATGCTCTGACAAAAACTCCCGAGATTTTTCTTGGCTGCAGAAATATTCTCTCTTTCTCAATATTTCCGTTAATCTTTCTTGGTCTTCACAATATAAATAAGCTTCTTTTGGATCTTTAAATTTATCTACTTTCTCCGAATGTGGATTATAATAAATTACCGGTACATTTTTTGCCAAGGCCTCAAGAATGCCCGAGGCAAATTTTTGTACGGTGACGTCTACTTCATCCAATAGCTCATAAAAACTCTTATCGGATACGAATTCACTACAGCTTTTTCCGAGATCGGCAGGATGACGCGAAACAATCGGTTCAAATCCTGCTCGTTTCACTGCATCTACAGCAGACTCCAGCCAATCATCGCGATGCTCGACAAGAACCCCATAAGAAAAATTAGAATTGATCAGACATTTTTTACGAACATCACCCGCTTTTTTTCCGGAGCCCTCGTTAGCCAAGGCCTCGATGCGCGGTATCCCGCCAATAAAAATCGTCTGCTCGCTATCCTTGAAATATTTTGCGTCGAATTTGCCAGGCAGAATAACATTGGACACAGTCCGGTAAGCATGCCTTTCCCGGCCGACGTCTTCATCCCAATAATCTTGAATACCTTCGACAATACCCACCGTCGAAATATTCGCCTCATTCGCGGCAAGCAAAACGCTTCTCAGTATCGGGTCCCAGTCATTGAAACAGACTGCAATTTCAGGGCGTATCTCCGACAGCACGAAATTGCTGAATGAAACCAATTCCAGGCCGAGCTCTTTCGCCTTTGAACGAACACGTTCGTCACGATAATACGCAGAAAAATCAACAAGTATCGAACTGATATTTCTACGCTCCAGTTCTTCCTTTATTAGTGCATACGTCCACACGTGATAATCTTTATGTGGGAAAAACGCTACGCGCACTTGTCTCTGGCGGTTGTAGTCCCAAGTAAGTCTACCGATCAGACGTTCGAAAACATCCTCATTGACCTTGCATTTCTTTCCAGGCGCCTCCAAGCTCCCGAAGCTCTCCGCGCATGGCATTCTGACGGCCGTTTCTATCGCCGCGATCTTTTCCGACAACGCACGCCAATTCTGAGACTCGCGGACGAGACTTCCCGCATAATATCGCTCGACCCCGCGCCACAGGCCCTTGCCAATATCGCGATGCTTGCTGATGAATGTAGTAATATCCGGAAGCTGCCGTCTGAGATTATCGACGACCTCACTCACCTCGGCTTCGGTCGCAGCCAGCATGCCGTTGAATTCAAGAATTCTGTTTACCGACTTGATCTGATAATGAAGTTTTTGCCAAGCGCTTGATCTTGGATACGTCCGGGGAACCGACGTCCAGTCTTCATAGCTGCTTTTGATCAACTGCAAACTGACGTCCAGGTGCTTTTCCGGACCATTGCGAATCATGCTGTTTGCTCTCGCCCGATACGTTATCGTTTTCCGTTTCGTAGGCAAGAACATGTAGCCGGCCCGAAGTATCCGTAGCCACAGATCAAAATCTTCGGCTTGCTTCAGGGATTCATCAAACCCACCAATTTTATTGAATATTGTCCTTTTCAGCATTGGTTGATTTGCGTTAAACGGACATTGGCCGGAGGAAGATAGAAAATCCACTACACTGCCGCTGAATTCCGATGAAGACGGCGCTTCGAGTACGCTCTCGCCAATCGTAACGCTTCCAGCGTACACGCCTGCCACATCTTCGGCCGATCGATGCAAATGCGTGACGCGATCTTCTATCGAGTCAGCCATCAACAAATCATCAGAATCCAGAAAGCAGATGAACTCGCTGCTTGCAGCCCTAACGCCCGAGTTGCGCGCAGCGGATAAACCTGAATTCGCTCGATGATTTACAACTTTTATTCTTTTATCTTTACGCGCATATTTACTTATAATACCAGCGGTAGCGTCCGTCGAACCATCGTTGACTGCGATTATTTCAATGTTTTCATATGTTTGCCTTAAGATACTTTCAAACGTACTTTCCAAATACTGCTCAGAATTATAACACGGCACTACAATGGAAACGCTCGGGTACATAAATTTTCTCTATTTATACTTGTTATTCAACTGACCAGCGGCTCAATTCGTGGCGTTTGCCCACTTAGTCCCAGAATATCCAGCGCAAGATTGACGGTCAGGGAATTCACCTTGTGAACCGCATCCGCCGTGTTGGAGCCGTTGTGTGAGCCAAAGATGACGTTTTCGAATTCGCGAAGCGGATTGCCCGGCGAAAGCGGCTCATCCTCGAAAACATCGAGTGCGGCGGAAGATACGCGTCCGCTGCGCAGCGCCGGAACGAGCGCGGCTTCATCGATGATCGGCCCTCGCGCTACGTTTACGAGCCTCACGCCCTCCTTCATCGCTCCGAACGCATCTGCATTCAGAAGATGATGGCTGCTCTCGGTCAAGGCGCAGGTAACGACGATAAAATGCGACCGTTCGAGGAGCTCCGGAAGGCTCACCTGTGTCGCGCATGCGTCCTGCATATCGTCATCGCCGATCTTCGCCGGATCCGAGCCGATCACGCGCATCCCACAGGCATTCAGGCGGCGGCAGACCGCGCGGCCGATACCGCCAAGCCCGATGACGCCCGCGGTCTTGCCGCTAAGCGTGGTTCCTTCCACCTTGAGCCAGCCACCTGCCTTGACCGACTCGTGAATGCGCAGGAAATCACGCGCCAGGGCGATCACATACCCCATGGCGAGATCCGCGACCTCGTCGGAAAAAACCCCCGGTGTGTTGTAGACCGGGATGCCGAGTTCCTTTGCCGCTGCCTTGTCGATGCTGTCGGTGCCGATTCCCCACTTCACCACCGCCTTCAGGCCATCGGCCTTGCCGGCCTCAAGCGTCGCACGGTCGATAAAGTCGTCGCCCGCGATGACCACCGAGTGGCCCCGGATCGCGACGAGCATCTCCTCGGCGGCGAGCTGCTGTCCCTTGATTTCGGGAATGGTGACAGACACGCCATGCGCTTCGAATACCGAGGCAAACCTGGCGAAATGCCGTATCAGATGACCGCAGGTAACCAGAACCTTGCTCATTCGGCGAGGCGTCCTTCGGCGCGTTCCCGGTAGACAACTTCTGCGATACGGAAATTGATTTCCTCGTCTATGTCGATCGCCTCCCAGGGCGACATTTCATACATGTAAGGCCGCGAAGACAGGCGGTTCTTCTTCTCCTCCAGCGTCTTGCCGCTGAAGATGTAGATGCAGGAATTTTCTTCGTAGAGCGGCGGCAGGTCCTGCGTGCGCAGCAGTATATCCGGATTGTGGTTGATCGGCCTTGCAAGCTGATCCCACAGCCTGGTCTGGTATCGGGTTACCGAAAACAGGCTGTCATACGTCGGGTAATTGCGGAAGAAGGTCTCGATCGCCTTATTCACCGTTTGCGCGGTTATCAAAGGGTTCGTCGAATGCGTCTGGAGATAGAACTCCGACGGCACCTGCGCAATATCATGCAGGAGAACCTCATTCATGGGCGTCTCGCCCGCACGCAGGTGTTCCGGCCGCTCCAGAAGCACCACATCCGGATAGTGCTCGGCGCATTGATCCCGAATGACCTGCGAATCGGTATCGATGACCACCTTGTCGATCAGCTCGCACTGCTTCAAAACGTCCAGAACGTGCTGATATAGTGGTCGCCCGTCGCCGAATGGGCGGAAGTTCTTGCCCTTCACCCGTTCGGAAGAGTGCCGCATAGGCATTAGCGCCACGAGGCGATGAACCATCGATTGTTCCTCACATGTTTGTCTGATCTTGACTTGGCCACCTACTTCGAGCCGCCCTGGGCGCCAAGCAGTGCCGCATAGTCGATTTCGAGTGCGCGGTCTTCCCCGGCACCGTCATCGGATGCCTCTTTCGAGGAATTCGATTGTGCTGCGGGGTAGTAAAACCGCTCCTTCAGGGCTTCGCTCACTTCACCGCCCTGGCGGTGACCGACATATGTTCCCCAGAATTGGTTGAGCCGGAAAAGCAGGATGCTTGCCGCTTCTCGCGAAAGCCGGCCCTGCCGGAAGGCCTCAATCGCGTCGGAGGCAATATTTCTCACTGAGGCGGTGACGAGTTCGCCTGCGCCAAAACGGATCGTCGGCTCTATATGCTTCATCGCTATCGCCTCGCGGCGATATCGGTTGCGAATGCCGGCATACGTTTCGTCATGCACATGAACGATTTCGGCGTCCGCAACATATGCAAGCCGGCCGCCTGTCTTCTGCATTTCCTTGGCCCACGCGAGATCTTCAAGGCCCGTCAGGGTCTCGTCATACCTGTGCTGGAGCCAGGCGGACCGCCGGACCGCACAGTTGGCGTTGTTGCAAAAGTGAGAGCGCTGCCTGTTCGTGGATTCCTCGCCGAACCACGCCTTGAATATCTGGTGCTCGGAAAATTTGGTCGCATCGTTGCCGACCTGCCGTCCATAGCTCAGCACAACATGCGGATCGGAAAACGGTTCGATGATCCTGGAGATCCAGTCCCGGCGCGTTGGATAGACATGAGCGCTTGCGGCGAGCAAAATCTCGCCTCGGGCAGCAGCGCAGCCCAGGTTGAGCGAACGGCCGAAGGAAAATTCGGATTTTGCGATCTCCACGATCCTGACACCGAATTTCTCGGCGATTTCGACCGTCCGGTCGCTCGACCCGGAATCCACCAGAATCACTTCGAAGTCGCGAAAATCCTGCTGCTCCAGCCCGATCAGCAGCTTGCCGATGTGCAATTCCTCGTTGAGGCTACGAATTATGACTGAAACTTTAGGGGGTTGGCTCATTTCTGAAATGTCTGCCACTTTCGCTTCAAGACCTGACGCAACGATGCGGTCACCTGACTATTGACAGGACTCAATCAGAGACTTTCTTGTCCAATCGGCGCAATACGTCAATGACAAATCTCTCAATTCGGTTTCGATATAAATCTGCCGGATTGTCAAGAAATAATACTCCCTGATTTGCAAGTTTTTCCCCGTAGGAATTGAGAATTTTTTCTATTTCCGCTAGCGGAGATTCATAATATGATTCAAGATATTCTCGTTTAAATTGATATTTTTCTTCTCTTGATAAGTTTTTATAATACTCTTCCTTTATGTTAGAAGAGAAAATACCGTAATTCCGCTTTCTTTCCTTGAAATAACGCGTCCGTTTCGGGCGAGAATGCCACAAATGAACAGTAAAAATACCCTCAAGCCAAACCGGAATTGTAATAATATTTAAATATTTTCGAAAACCTTCGGTAAATAATGGAGAGACAGCCTTTCCGTCTTTGAGAAATTCTTCAACATCACTCAACTCAAACACTTTTTCCCGAATGCAAAGCCGGCATATATATTCCAGGTCTTCAAGTCCATGAGAAGAAAAATTTGGATCGAACCCGCCCGATTGAAAATATTTGCTTCGCTCTATCAATATCGTCGAAGTGTACATGGCGACATGATAGATCAAATCGTATCTGCGCTTTGCGAGAAGCCCCTTCCAAACTTGATCCACAGGCCCGTCGCCCGCCGACACTCCGGCCGATAGTGCCTTTTTTCTGGTATAGATTGAGGGAATTATGACGAACGGGTTGCGGTTCCCTTTCAGATACGTGATCGCTTTTTCAACGACAGATTGAGAACAGATCAGGTCGACATCGTAAAACAGGAGCAGGTCTCGCGAAGCGGCTCTGGCCCCCTCGTGTCTGAGCCGCGCGATGGAGATTTCGGCTCCGCTTTCTTCCACGAAGATGACGCGGCAGGCTTTGGAAATTCGCCGGGCCAACGAGCTGAACAGCCGATCTCCGAACCTGTTCCTCACCGCGACCGACACTATGAGCTCCGCCCCGTCAAACAGCCTCGAATCGATCAGCCGCCGCAGCCGTCTCAAAATTCCCGCAGGACGATAGACAAATCCTATCGGCACCACGACCGACAGGTTGCGGAACGGCTGGTTGCCGGCCTCCGCGCCCGGTTCCCACGGTCCGGAACCCGTATCTGTCGGTTGGATGGAGTTCATGCCAAATGGCGGTCATAAAGCCGCGCGAGTTCGTTCGATATTCCGGATACGAGCGGCTTGTCGCGCGTCGCACGATGTAAATGCAACAAGCAGCGATGCATTGTCTTCCCAAGCGTTTTTTTTGTTCTGTTGGCCCTGCTTTGTGCGTTTGCCTTCATCTCGAGCCCCAGCAGCCTGAAGATTTCGGTCCTGAAGGTCGCCAAAATGGCGGTTGATGAGAGTTCATCCTGCACGCGCATCAAGGCTTCTCGCCGGCCATGTATCGCCGAATTCAATTCGCGCGTGCCGACCGGCAGAAGGAATACGCGAGCCGCGATCGCCTCGAGGCTGCGAACCGAAAACTCGACCTTCGTCACGCGGCTGGAATAAAGCCGGATCTGATCCACCAGCCTCGGGTCCGGCACCTCCCTCCCCTTGAACGCTTCGTAGACCGCCAGAAGGCATAGGCGCCGCAGCTTCTCGGCCGAGATACGCTCGCTGGAGATCCCGACGCGGTACTTCAAGGGCAGGTGGATATTCGACGGCTCGTCCTTGCCGAGCATGTCGAGAACCTCCAGAAGACCCATCGAGTGCCGCCTGAACGCCGAGCCCGTCGCCGAGTTGAAATGCCAGCGATAGGCCGCAACGACCTGCTCGACAGGCACCGCCTTGACGCCATGCCGCATCAGCCTGGCCAGATAGAGCCAGTCTTCGCCATATTGCACACCGGCCGGAAAACGCTCCATCTTCATGATGTGGGCGGGGCCGATCACGGAATTCAGGTGAAAGCGGCTGTCGAACATCCCCTCGAAACCGATCTCGGAGCGTGCGCCGAACTGGATACCCAGTTCCCGGCCGTCGTCGCCGATGATTTCGGTTCGGCCGAAGCAGATGCTGCCGACCTCGGCCTGCTCGAGACCGGCGACCCGGACGGACAGGGATTCCGCCGGCATGGGGTCGTCGGCATCCGCAAAGCAGATATACTTGCCTCTGGCCCGCTCCAGTCCGGCATTGCGGGCGCCCGACACCCCCTGACGCGGCCCCTCGACAACCTTTATTCTTGCATCCTTCCTCGACAATTCCCTGATGATCTCAAGGGTACGGTCTGTCGAACCATCGTCGATGCAAATAATCTCGAAGTCCTTCAGCGATTGAGAGCGTATCGTCTCGATCGTGGACCGGACACCCTCTTCAACGTTGAAGGCCGGCATTATGATGCTCACCAGCGGCCTTGCGGATGAGGGTGCCACCTCGCCAGCGCGCGCGACATAGCGCCCCTTGATCGCCGGAATGAAGGAATCGGCAATGCTCGAAACCTCGATGCCGGCATTCTCGATTTCGCGGAGGTATGCCTTCAGGGTTTGGCAATGCACCTCGTAGTATTCGTCATAGTCGATGCTGAAAAACGCAGGATGGGCATCCTGTATTTCGTCCATCTCCGCATCGTACTGGAAGTCCTTTGAATGGGACCAGAAATATTCGTTGTTTCCAATCGGGCGGCCATCGAAGCCGGCAAGCGTGATCCGCTTTCCAAGCGAAGCCGCGAGCGGCAGCAGAAACAACGTCATCACGTTCGAAGTGGCGCCAACGCAGAAGTCTTCCGGAAAGCGAAGGTTCATCCCGTGCGAATTGCTGATCGGCACGGGGATGAGCTTTTCGTGGAGATCCTCCGGCAGATACGTGAGATACGCGCCATAGTCTCGCATGGGGAATACGTAACAGGAGCCGTAGGTGCGCATCGCATCGATCAGATCCTGCCGAAACCTGGCGGCATAGGTGGACGGTCCTGCGTGAAAAATCGGATCCGAGGCGACGATTATGCGCGGCGCCATCTTCTCGAGCACCTCGCGGTTCCTGATCATGCTGTTGGTGGCGATGAACTCGCCTTCTTCCAACAGGTCGAAATCGACCGAGCTCAGGGATGCCCCGGTGCCGAATATGTAGATGTCGTCGGTATCGATCGAAGCGCGGAGCTTCTCGAAACGCTCCCTCGAAAGCTTCAGCTGCTCCGCCGTCCCTTTTCCGTCATTGGATGAAAATTTCAGGCACAGGCTGGCGGCGTGCTGCACCGCACGATGATCGGCCCGAACGGACAGTGTGTCGCGTTCGGTTGCCAGGCTTCGGTACTCGTCGAGCCTGGACTTCTCATCCCAGAACCAGAGCACCTTTTCGCCACCGAAACCCTTAACCGTTTCGGCTATCTGGCCCGTCTTGAATATGTGAACTCGCTTTTCCAGCTTCCGTCGCACCTGGATGACCTGTCGGTCCAGATATGAAGAGCAATCGAGCTCTGGAATCTCCCGGAATACGTCGGAAAACAGAACGTAGCCCGTGTCGGGCCCATCCGCCGCGCCGGCAAAGTACAGCATTCTGTAGAAATCGTCTTCGATGTTCTCGACTGAGGCAATCTCCGGAAGGACGAATATTACTTTCTTGTATCGAGACAACATCGCGTTCTGAACTTCGATCAAAAATTACCCTATATCTGTTGGCTTTCGGCGTTCGACGCCACATGTGTCGGGATACTCAGCCGCACAGACCCTGCTTACAATCTTTACGAACGAAGGAGACGGAATTTTTATCCGGCCCCAATTGAAGGCGACACCCCTTCCCTGAAAGGAGAAGCCCCTTCGCGGTCGCGGGAAATCCACGGAACAATTGACGACACCCCCAAAGGCCATTCTTCCCTAGCATATCGCACCCCGGCGTTCATCGTGCGGCCGCCCGTTCGCGAATGGCAATTCACAACCTTTTGCTATCTCAATACCCGAAAGGGTCCGCTTATACGTCCCCGCTTTTTGCAGGGATGGTTATCCGCTCGCAGACCTGCCTATAACTGCCGCAAGGGCAGTCTTTCAGCCTTGGTTCGTCCGGCGCCACGATAACGATGCACCCGGTCTTGAAGCATCGCGCAAATCCCCCGCTTCGAAGCTTGATGAAAATATTATTTTGGAATTGGTCATCGCTTGAAATTTCAACTTTCGAAATATTATAGTAATATAAATATATATTTGGTTTTTACCTTGTATTTCATAATCCATGCATCGATAAAAGACCGTGCCGGCACTTTGGATTTGCCGAGCGAACCCGGCCTGTGAAGCGATCCGAAAAGAGCGTGCATATGCTCGATCTACTTTCGCTGGAAATACCTTCCGTGAAGATCGTCCGGCCCGCGAGGCACGGTGACGATCGAGGTTTCTTTTCCGAAACCTACAACAAGCGCGCGCTTCACGATTGCGGTATCGATATCGATTTCGTGCAGGACAACCACGCCTTTTCATCGGAAAAAGGCACCATTCGCGGCCTCCATTTCCAGATACCGCCCTTTTCCCAGGCCAAGCTCGTGCGGGTCGTGCGCGGATCGATCCTCGATGTCGCCGTAGACCTTCGCGTCGGCTCGCCCACATTCGGCCGTCACGTCTCCGCCGTTATCTCGGCCAAGGATTGGAACCAGATCCTTGTGCCAATCGGCTTTGCGCACGGGCTTTTGACGCTGGAGCCGGATACGGAGGTTCTCTACAAGGTGTCCGACTATTTTTCGCCCGAGCACGACAAAGGCGTCCTATGGAACGACCCCGATCTCGGCATCGACTGGAGGATCGACGAGCACACCGCGATGGTTTCCGAAAAGGACCGCCGCCAACCACGGCTGAAAGATCTGCCCGGGGTCTTTCGCTACGAAGGAGCCGAAGCCCCATGAAGGTCATCGTCACCGGCGGGGCAGGCTTCATCGGATCCGCGCTCGTACTCAAGCTGGTTCTTGAGGAAGGTGTCGACGTCGTCACCGTGGACAGCCTGACCTATGCCGCAAACCTTTCGTCCCTCGCCCCGGTGATGAATCATCCCCGTCATTTGTTCGTTCATGCCGATATCCGCGACGGCGAGGCGATGGCGGATCTCTTCGAGGCCGAGATGCCGGATGCCGTGATCCATCTGGCCGCCGAAAGCCATGTGGACCGCTCTATCGACGGCCCGAAAGCCTTCGTCGATACCAATATCGTCGGCACCAGCTGCCTGCTTGAAGCCGCACGCCACTACTGGAGCGGATTGCCGGCGTCACGCAAGGGCGCATTCCGCTTTCATCACGTCTCGACGGATGAGGTCTACGGTTCTCTCGGGCCTGACGGCGCATTCCGCGAAACCACGCCTTATGCTCCAAACTCGCCCTATTCGGCCTCCAAAGCGGCAGCGGATCATCTGGTCCGTGCCTGGCACCACACCTATGGCCTGCCGACGCTTATCACCAACTGCTCCAACAACTACGGCCCGCGTCAGTTTCCGGAAAAGCTCATTCCCCTCATGGTCCTGAACGGGCTGGAGGGAAAGCCGCTGCCCGTCTATGGCAAGGGCGAAAACGTGCGTGACTGGCTGTTCGTCGAGGATCATGCGGATGCCTTGTGGCAGGTCCTCAACAAGGGACAGCCGGGCGAGGTTTATAATATCGGCGGCGAAGCCGAACGCACCAACATCGATGTGGTTCGCGAGATTTGCGAACTGCTCGACCAATCCATTCCGACTGCCCGCCCACGCCGCGAACTGATCGCCTTCGTAGCCGATCGTCCGGGCCATGACGCTCGCTACGCGATGGATATCTCCAGGATTGGCGCGAAGCTTGGATGGAGCCCCCGCCATAGTTTTGAGGAAGGGCTTGAGAAGACGGTTACCTGGTATCTCGATAACCGCGACTGGTGGAAGTCGATCCGCTCCGGCCGTTATTCGGGCGCGCGTTTGGGACTTTCCGCCGGAACAATGCCGCGCGAAGCCGCCGCGGGCCGCTGACGATGGATATCTTGCTCACCGGAGCCGGCGGGCAGTTGGGCGTGGAGATCGCCCGGCAAGCTGGAGATAGCGCTCTTGAACTGACTGCCCTCGCCCATCACGAACTTGACGTGAGCGAACGGGAAGCCGTTCTTGACGCCGTCTCTGCGGTTCGTCCCAGGGTCATCATAAACGCTGCCGCCTATACCGCCGTCGATGACGCCGAAGCCGACCGGCAAACCGCATTCGCGGTTAACAGCGATGGCCCCGCCAATCTCGCCGAAGCCGCCGAAAAAACCGGCGCAACGCTCGTTCACATTTCCACGGACTATGTTTTCGATGGTTCGAAATCATTGCCCTACGCCGAAACGGACGAAACGTCCCCGATCAACGTCTATGGCGAAAGCAAGCTTGCCGGCGAAACGGCGGTGCAATCGACTTGCGCGCGCCACGTGATCCTCCGCACATCCTGGCTTTACGGGCTTCACGGCGGGAATTTCGTCAAGACGATGCTACGCCTTGGAAAGGAGCGCGATGTCCTGCGCATCGTCTCCGACCAGACCGGCTGCCCGACATATACGGGCGACCTTGCCGCCGCGATATTGTCCATTTGCCGCCGCCATGTAGACGGAAACCCTCCCCAGGATGGGTTCGGTCTCTTCCACTATGCAGGCGCGGGGCAAACGAGTTGGTACGAATTCGCGCGGGAAATCTTTCGACTGTCGAATGCCTTCGGCATGAAGGCGCCCCGGTTGGAGGCGATTGCTACAACGGATTTTCCGGCAAAGGCTCCCCGGCCGCAAAACTCCGCTCTCGAATGCTCGAAGATCGAGGCCGCCTATGGCCTTCGCGCGCGGCCCTGGAGATCGTCGCTCGCCGGAATGCTCGACACATTCTCCCGAGACCGGAACACGTCATAGATCGCAAAGGTGAAGGGGCGTGCGAATGAAAGGCATCATCCTCGCGGGCGGGTCCGGCACGCGGCTTTATCCCATCACCTATTCGGTCTCCAAACAGCTTCTGCCCGTCTACGATAAGCCGATGATCTATTATCCGCTGAGCACGCTCATGCTGGCGGGTATCCGCGATATTCTCGTCATCACCACACCGCAGGATTCACAAGCGTTCCGCCATCTCCTGGGCGACGGCAGCCAATGGGGCATCCACCTTGCCTATGCCGAGCAACCAAGCCCGGCAGGCTTGGCCCAGGCGTTTTTGATCGGCCGGAACTTCATCGCGGGCGATGCCTGCGCCATGGTGCTCGGCGACAATATCTTCTACGGCCACGGCCTGACGGATAAGTTGAAGGCAGCGGCCTCGCGCAGCGAAGGCGCGACCATATTCGGCTACAAGGTCGTCGACCCGCAGCGTTTCGGTATCGTGGAAATGGATGAGGCCGGACGCCCCGTCTCGATTGAGGAAAAGCCGCGAAAACCGAGATCGCCCTGGGCGGTCACGGGAATCTATTTTTACGATCGCGACGTGGTCGACATCGCTCGGGAAATCCGCCCCAGTTCGCGCGGCGAACTGGAAATCTCCGACATCAACGCCCGATACCTCGAATGCGGCGGCCTGAACGTCGAACTGCTCGGTCGCGGCTATGCATGGTTCGACACCGGCACTCACGACAGCCTCGTGGAAGCCGCGTCATTCGTTCAGACCGTCGAAAAACGGCAGGGATATCGCATCGCCGTGCCCGAAGAGATCGCCTTCCTGAATGGTTGGGTTTCGCAGGATGATCTTGAGCGAATGGGGGAAACCCTTGGAAAGAACGGATACGGACAGTATCTGCTGATGCTTGCCCGGGAATCCCTGGATCATTAGCGATTTGAAATCTTTTCTCCCTTGACCGGCCTCCCTGTTGGTAGGCTTGGATTTCAATCACTTTCGTTTCGCGAACGGAGACCGCGCATGGCACATCAGCATGAAAGCGGACGTCTGAACCTTCCCTTCGTCGGCATCTGCACCTTCGGCAAGAATCCTTACGTCGAGGATTGGGACAAGATCGATGCCGATGTCGCGGTGCTCGGCGCGCCGTTCGACCTTGGCACGCAGTGGCGGTCCGGTGCGCGCTTCGGCCCGCGCGGCATCCGCGAAGCATCGACACTCTTTTCCTTCGGTCATGCCGGCGCCTACGACCATGAGGACGACGTCACCTATCTGCCGGCGGAAACGACACGCATCGTCGACCTTGGCGATGCCGACATCGTCCACACCGACACGATGAAAAGCCACGCCAACATCGAGTATGGCGTGCGCAAGATCCTGGCGGCAAATGCACTGCCCGTCGTGCTCGGCGGCGATCATTCGGTCAACATTCCCTGCATCAACGCCTTTGACGGCGTGGAGCCGATCCACATCGTGCAGATCGATGCTCATCTCGATTTCGTGGATGAGCGTCACGGCGTGCGCTACGGCCATGGCAATCCGATGCGCCGCGCTGCGGAAAAGCCTTATGTCACTGGCCTCACGCAACTCGGTATCCGCAATGTCTCGTCGACCGCGAAGGAGGGTTACGACGATGCGCGGCGCTACGGCTCCGATATCCTGTCGGTGCGCCAGTTCCGCAAGTTGGGTGTCGATGGCACGCTTGCGCGCGTTCCCGAAGGCGCGCGCTACTACGTGACCATCGATATCGATGGTTTCGATCCGTCGATCGCGCCCGGCACCGGCACGCCGAGCCACGGCGGCTTTTACTATTACGAGATGCTGGAGTTCCTGGACGGGCTTGCGAAACGCGGCAAGATCGTCGGGCTGGACCTTGTGGAGGTCGCGCCCGATTACGACCCGACCGGCTCGACGACGACGCTCGCCGCCCAGCTTCTGATGAACGTCATCGGCCGCATCCTGCATTACCGCTGAAGCGTCTCTCGCGCCTTACCGAAGCTGCCGGCGGAACAATTCGCCGAAGCCGTCCCGCGCGTCCGCGATCCCCGCCTTGCGCAGCATGTGCCAGGCAAGCGCCTGATTGGATGAGATCACGGGCTTTCCCGTAAGTGCCTCCGCTTCCTCGAGGATGCCGGCGACGCGCAGGTTCGTGCAGGATACGAACACCGCGTCGCAGGGCTCCAGTTCGGCAACTGCCAGGATCGCCCGCAGCGTGGAGGGCGGCTTGATGCGCGCCACGATCCCCTCCTCGCTCTGCTCGAAAGAGCCGAAGCCGGCGATAGACACTCCCTCCACCTCCAGTTTCGCGCGGATCGCGGCGGAAACCTCCGCCACATAGGGCGTGACGAAACCAAGCCGCGTGATGGAGAGCGCGCGGCAGGCGTCACGCACCGCCGTCACCGGGTCGCTCACCGCAGCACCCGGCCGGATTTCGCGGATGATCTCGGCGACCCTTGTTTCGCCGATCACCGCTGCACCGGACGTGCAGGCATAGCCGATCGCATCGAAACGGACGGTCGGCGGAAGAAGGTCCACCGCCGCCGGCAAATCAAGCTCCATCTGCTTCAGCGTGTCGGGCGTGACGTCGCGCCCGCTCGGGATTCGGCTCGTGGCAAGCGACACGCCGTCGATATCCAGGAACCGGCGAAACTCGGCCTCGATGGTCTCGTCCGCCTGCAGCACGACAAGTCCGAGCGAGGCCCGCGTGCCCAGTCCATCGTCGGTTTCATAGCCAAGCTTCATCGCATTTCCCCGGATTATCCCGCCGTCAGCACCGGCAGTTCGCGCGGCGTGCGGCGCGTCAGCAGCTGCGCTCCGTCTTCGCGCACGACGATGTTTTCCTCATGCACCATGATACGGCTTCCGACCGTCCGGGTCGCGGGTTCCAGCGTCAGCACCATACCCGGCTCAAGCACCGTTTCGTCGAAATCCGTCAGCGACGGCCATTCGGTCAGTTGCATGCCGAGCCCGTGGCCAAGCCGGCCGACATCGCCGTCCGCCCCGCCCGCTTCCGCGATCACGCCGCGCATGGCGTTGTAGAGGTCGCGGCAGGTCGCACCGGGGCGTGCCGCGGCAAAGCCCGCCTCGACAGCCCGGTAAAGCACGTCATGAGCCCGCTTCGCGGCATCATCGGCTTCCCCAATCCCGTAATTCCGGTCGAAATCGCAGAAATATCCGTCGAACACCGCGCCTGTATCCAGCATCAGCACATCACCGCGCTCAAGGGGCGTTTCGGACGGCGGCGAGATGACATCGTCATAGCCGCCCTGCCCCGCGCCACCGACGAGATAAGGCACGTCATCCGCGCCAAGCTCCAGGCATTTCCTCTTGAACGCGCGGAATGCGTCGGACAGCGACTGCCCTTCGTGGAAAAGCTCAGCCCCTGCCTCGAACGCGGAAGACGCTATCCCGCAGATATGTGCGATCTTCTCGATCTCGGCTTCGGATTTCACCATCCTGAGCTTGCGGATCATCGGCGATGCATCGCGGAATCTCTCCTGCCCGAGAGCCTCCGTAAGACGCCGGAAATCCCGAAGCGGCATCCGCAGGTGGCTTTCCTGCCCCATCGGCGTGCCGATAGCCCCCTCGCCCGTCACCTCGCGCAGACAGTCCGTCAGCAGCGTCACGCCATCGTCGCTCGGGTGCGGCGAGGCCCAGGTTCGGATGTCGTCAAGCCACGTCTTGCGCATGAGCGGCGCGCCGATTTCCGGGATCACGGCAATCGGCTTTCCGCTTGCCGGCACGACGAGGAACCATGGCCGCGTCGGGCTTTGCCAGAACTGCGTCAGATAGCCCGAGAAGTAGCGCACCTCCGGCTCTGTCGTCAGCAAAAGGGCGGCAAATCCCGCTTCGGCCATCGCGCCTTGGGCCCGCGCAAGGCGGCGTTCGTATTCGCTTGTCGGAAAGCCCCGTTCGGGTGCCTTGCCGCTCATTATATTGCCTCCCCGCCGACGAGACGGTCGTAGATCGCCTGATCGGTAATGCCTTCAGTGCCTATCGCCAGCACGCGGGAGTTTTCATCGAGCCCGAGTGCCGCCATCAAGCCCTCATCCTTGCACGCCGCGATGAGCGCGGCGATACCGGCCACGCCGGATTCCCCCGCTTCAACCGCCGGATCATCGCCCGAAGGCCTTGCCAGAAGGCGCATCGCCGGGGCGACATGGTCATCGGAAATCGCCAGGAAGTCCGAGGCGAGATCGGCAAGGATCGGCCAGCCGAGCGCGGAAGGTTCGCCGCAGGAAAGCCCGGCCATCAGCGTTTCGCTCTCGATCGTCACCACCTTTGCCGCGCCCGCCTTCGCACTTTCGAGCAGACATGGCGCGAGGTCCGGCTCCACGACGATGCCGCGCGGTGCCCTTTCGCCCCAAAGCTGGCGAAAGCGTGCAAGCGCGGAGGCCGCAAGCCCGCCAACCCCGCCCTGCAGCAGAACATGCGTCGGCGGCTCGGGCATTTCCGCCGCGATCTCGTCGAACATGACGCCATATCCGGCCATCACGTCGCGCGGCGGCTCCGTGTAGCCTTCCCAGGACGTGTCGGAGACGACGAACCAGCCGTTCTTTTCAGCATCCGCACGGGCCTGAGCGACGGAATCGTCATAATCGCCGCTGATACGGACAATTTCCGCGCCGAGATTGCGCATGGCCTCTGCCCTGCCTTCGCTCACCTCCGCGTGGATATAGATCACGCAGCGCGCGCCGAATTGCTGCGCGCCCCAGGAAAGCGAACGCCCGTGGTTGCCGTCCGTCGCTGAAACAAGCGTCACCGCGCTCGCCTCATCCGCGTAGCGCCGCAGGCGAATGTCTTCCAGTGTTACGGGCTTGCCGAGTTTCCGGCCGACTTCGCGTGCCAGCAGGCGGCAGGCGGCATAGGCCCCGCCGAGCGCCTTGAAGCTTCCAAGGCCGAAGCGCGAACCCTCGTCCTTGTAAAGGATCGAGCCTAGCCCGCACGTTCCCGCAAGAGCGTCCAGCGAATGAAGCGGCGTCGGGCGGTATCCTTCCCACGCGGTGATTTCGCTCCGCGCCCGGTCGTAATCTCGCCCGGTGAGGATTTTCTCTTCCAATCCCCCGAACACCGGTTTGGCCTGGAAATGCTCGATGCGCCCAGCCTCGAACGCGTACTTGTCGGACGCCAATGCCTGTCTCATGGAACCTCACCTCAACAAATCGATGGACTGTTTGAAACCAAAATAGCAGCATGATGCGATGAAACTCATCGCATTCCATGGGCCATACGAGGCATTGCGTCGATATTTGCCACAATCCTGAGGATTTTCGGAATAACCTCGAATTTGTACAAACCGCAGTTTTCAGGAGCAGGACAAATGGATGATTTCGACCGTTCGATTCTCGCCCTCGTCCAGACCGACAATCGCCTTTCGAGCGAAAAGATCGGCGAGGCTGTGGGCCTGTCGCCGGCAGCGGTTCAAAAGCGGCTGAAGCGATTGCGCGACAATGGCACGATCTGCGCGGATATCGCCGTGATCGCACCGGAGCGCATCGGCCTTTCCATGACGATCATCGCGGAAGTGACGCTGGAGCGTGAAAATCTCGCCGTTCTCGATGCCTTCAAGCGGCGTATGCGCTCCTCGCCCACCGTCCAGCAGTGCTACTACACGACGGGAAGTGCCGATTTCATCCTCATTCTCACCGTTCGGGACATAAAGGACTATGAGGAGTTCACACGGGAATATTTCTTCGGAAACGCGGAAATCCGCAAATTCCAGACGAACATCGTCATGGATACGGTGAAGGCGGGCCTCACCGTACCTATCGACATGGAACGCGGTTGAACTCGCTCTCCCGCAAAGGCGGAAAACGGCAATGAAAAGCTGTACGGACGCCGATTGAATCTGCGAAATATCACGGACCGGGTTGCCTCAGGCGCACGCCTGACCGGCCGCTGTTCGTTCAGCCGGCGGATTCCAGCGTAAAAGCCGCCTTCAGGACCACCTGATAGTGATCCGTCTTGCCGCCTTCCACATGGCCGCGGATTTGAACGACTTCGTACCATCGAAGATTGCGGATCGTTTCGTCGGCGCGGGCAATTGCGTTGTTGATCGCATCCTCGATGCTTTTGGGGGATGTCCCGACCAGATCGACCAGCTTGTAAACATGATCCGACATTTGACCGCTCCTCTTCGAGCACGGGCGGTCATATTACTTCAAGCATGGTTCGAGGGTCCAATGCCAGGCTCAAGACCGGCGCGTAACCCATGTGACGAGTATGGACCGAAATGATTGGCGACCCCGGCAGGATTCGAACCTGCGACCATCGGCTTAGAAGGCCGGTGCTCTATCCAACTGAGCTACGGGGCCGTTTTGCGCAAAAGCGAACTGCCGCGCATCCGCCGTTGGCGCGCGGCATCCACGATCAAGGACGCTCAGTGCGTCCAGGGCATGTAGCGGTCGTATTTGAAATTGTCCGAATAGGCGATCTTCGGGATCCTGCGGTCCTGCGCCTCTTCCACGCGATAGGGAATTCCATTGCGCTTGGCGTAGGCGATGGCCTCGTCCTTCGTTTCGAAACGAAGGCGGATCTGCTGCTTCATGTCGGAAGAAGACGTGTAGCCCATCAAGGGTTCGATCGAGCGCGGCTGCTCCGGCTCGAAATCGAGCACCCACAGGTGCGTCTTGCCCTTGCCAGACTGCATGGCCGTCTTCGCCGGGCGGTAGATCCGTGCAACCATCTCGTGTTCGATCCCGTCAGTTCATCCAAAAACACGGCACCCGCAACGGGGCGCTTGTCGCTCGTTTATTTCTCCGCAAATCCGCCCTGTCAATGGCGCATGGCCAATTCCTGCAAGGAGCGGAATGCAACAACGGATAAATCCGGTTGTGCGCCCAATCATGCGTGCGAATCCGCTAGGAATTGTGACACAAACAGGATTCGTCTTCTCGATTGCGGCTTGTTCGGGCCGCGTTTCCCTTTCCACCGCATGAACGGCCTTCCGCGCATCATGAACTGGCATATCGAATTCCCGAAAGACATGACGCCCCAGCATTGGGCCGCAATCGTTACCGTCTTGCAGCCGGCCCTGCGCAAGGCCATTGAAGAAGGCGTGGATACGAAAGGCGAGGATGCGCGCATCTGGTTCGAACAGCTCAGTCAAACGTTGATGACGCGCGCGAAGGGAACCGTGACGGAAGGCATACCGATGGATGTCGAGGCGGAGGGTTTGAGGCTCGGCCTTCGCATCCTTCAGGCAACGCTTGAAGCCTGCCGGCACGATTTGTTCAGCGAATCCCGGTAACGCGCACGCCCCCCTACCGCCGAACCGGAAGTTCAGCCGGCGCTTTGCGAATATCTTCCACCAGACGCGCAAGATTGCGGTCGACCATGCCCCAGGGGTGCGTCTGGGCAAGGTCGGCGAGCAGACGGTGGTCTTCGTCTTCCAGCGCCAGAACGCCGTCCTTGGCCGCCTCGAGGGCATCGGATATCCGGAACCGGCGTTTCATCTGGCCGTAGTCGATCCCCTTTTGCGGATCGACGCGGTTGACCATCGCACCGATCAACACCCGGTAATCGGCGGGCGCGCCCTTTTCCGTCAGTTCGGCCTCGGCCTGGCCCTGCGTGATTTCGCCTGTCTGAAGACGGCGGTTGAGGTCGTCGAGATCGCTGCCGAGTTTCTTCAGCTCGATGAATTTCATGGGGCGATTATCCTTTGATGGAAGTGAGTGTTTACGACGCAATTTCGCCGCGATCGCGCGAGCGCTCTTGAACCTTCAGGCGGCTTCGAGAGCCTCCACACGCCCGCGGAGTTCGGCGATGCTGGTTTCGTGGGTTTGTTGGCCGGCGATCAGATGCGGCACGATGCGGTCGTACATCACGCCTTCCGGCGATCCGTCCGCGCCGAGGTGAACCAGCGAAGGAGCCGCCTCGAACACCTCTTCGGCGATAAGGCCGAAGTGCCGGCGCTTCGGGTCGTCGCCCTCGCAGGTCGAAAGGTAGGAGACCGGGCGAAGGGCCTTCAGCACGTCGCGCTCGGGAGCAGTCATCTCCCGAATATCGTCCTTGTATTTCGCGGACGATGTGGAACGCCGCAGCAGGCCGTCGGACGCGACATTGACATTGGCGGCGGAAGCCGTGGTCATGGTGTAAACGCCGCCGGCCGTCAGGCTGCCGTTGCTGCCCAGCGTCAAACGAGCGGCTCCGCCCGCGCTCAGGATCATGTCGTCGCCAAGCGCCTCGATGAGGACCTGGAACGGGCCGGTCGTCGAAACGTCGGAAAGCGCAAGCCCGCACCGTCCGTCGGTCGACTCCAGGCTCAGGACGATGTTTGTCGTTCCGCCGGATATACCAACGGTGCCATTCACGCTCAAAGTGTCGGATGGGCTCGTCGTCGCGATGCCGACATTGCCGCTCGCGTCGATTATCATGCGCGGCAAGATCGTCGTGCCGACCGCGGCCCCACCCCGGAACCAGATTGCACCGTCCGGGTACAGGTCGATGCCGCTCGCCGTGTCGGTGATGCCCGCAACACCCAAAAAGGTGAATGAGCCGGCGTTGTTCCGGTGCCCGTTCGAAAACAGGCTCGTCGCGAACGAGCCGTTCGTTCCCAAAAATCCCTTGTTGAAAAACAGCGCCGCGTTGCCGCCGGAGCCCCAGAAGTCGGCCGGCGTATTGTCTCCTCCGATCGCAATGCCCTGCTCGGTCCAGATCTCGGACATCCGCGCCGTGCCGTTGACGTGAAGCCGCTCCAGCGGCGAAGACGTGCCGATGCCGAAATAGCCCTCGGCGGAGACGCGCGCACGCTCCGAACCGTCGAGCGTAAACCTCAGCGTGTGGGACACGGGATCGAGCGTCAGGACGTCGTCAAAGGTCGCCCCATCGGCCGACGCCTTCAGTTCCAGCGCGTCCGAGCCGGCAAGCCCCACCTCGCCGCGGCCGGAATAGCCGGTCTGGAAGAGAAGCGAGGCCGTGTTGCCGACCGCCGCCTTGTTGATGACGAAACGCATGTCGCCCGTTCCGGGTGTCACGTCGTCATGGCTGAAGAGCACGGCATCGGATTTGACCGCAAGCCTGTTCGTCGCGTCGGCAACCGTGTTGATGCCAAGCAGCGGTTGCGTTCCGCCGCCCGCGAAGTCGGTCCAATCGGCGCCGTCCCAGATCGCGAGTTTGGCCGTCGCCTGGTCGAAGGCCCGCCAGCCGACCTCGGGCGAAAAGAAACGCCACTGGCCGTTGACGAAGGCCGCGATCTCGTTTTCGTGGCTCGACCAGATGCCGGTCGCCGGGTTTGCGGGAATGTATTTTTCGCCCTCGCCCGGCTCGATGGGCGGATCGGTCACTGCCCGCGAAGCCACGACGAGGTTCATCGCCGCGTCGATGACGCGAAGCGCCTCGTTGACGGTTACGTGCTTTTGCGCCTGGGCTGCGGCAAGTTCGGGTATCGAAAACGATCGCGTGGTCATCCGTCCCTCTCCGTGAAGATCAGGTACGAGAATAGGGCCACGCGGAGTGGACGGGGATAATTTTCCTATTTCAAGCGAGCGGCGAACAACCCGCCAAGCGGCGCCGGCCTCCTCGCGCGAGACTTATCCCCGTTTCCCCGAAAATTTTATCCCCGCCGGGTGGTGAATTTGCGTCGATTCGGCTGACGCCTCGAAGGAACCAAAAGGAATTGAAGCCGGCCGCCGAATAACCTTTTTCGGCCCCTGTCGATTTCTCTTCGCGGATTCGTGCATGCCGTCGGCGGCTCGACAAGGGCAAGGGCGAGACCCTGCCCTCACAGGACTCTCACAGGGCATCTGGCAAAGGTTTAGCAACAATGGCCAAGTCATTGAAAAAATGGTCGGGGCAGCAAGATTCGAACTTGCGACCCTCTGCTCCCAAAGCAGATGCGCTACCAGGCTGCGCTATACCCCGAACATTGAGCTTCGCGATGTAGCGGGGTTTGTCCTGTCCCGTCAAGTGCGAAGCCTGAAGGAAGACGTCGATGCCATGGACTTGGCAAAAATATGCCGGCCGAATGATTGGCTTGCGTCCTTTTCGAGCAATCAATCACAGTGCGGCCGGCTCAAAAGGGCTACATCCGGCGATCAGCTCCTTAATTATGGGTCCGTTACCTAGCGCGTGGATCTGATCAGCATCCGGGCCAGTCTTTCGAAAATGCCGGGCCCTGTCGGCTGGCTGATCGTCGCGCGCACGCAGCGCGCAGCCGTTTCCGCCGACATCGATGCGCCGAAGTGGCAGTAGCAGACGATACCGTGCAGTTGCCAGTCGTCCAGATTGAAGAACTCTTTGGCATCGCCGTAGGTATCGCTTTTCAGGCCTTGCCGGCGCAGAACCGGATCTTCGAATGCAACCGAAATCGCGGAACCTGACGCTCGCATTCCGTGGCGCACGTCTGGCGGTTCGTATTCGGTGCCTCGCAGCGTCGCCAGTCTTCTGTCTGGCGCCCGCTCCAGCAACTTGGCCCAACGCTCCAGGCGCTCGTTGCGGGAAAGTTCGCCCGTCTGCGGATCGGCACGGACTGTGGACACGACCTTCAGGTCGTCGAGTGAAGTATGCTTCATAGCCGCCTCCTTCGAGGTTGCTGACTATTCCGCCCCCTTCTTTGCATGCACCCGAAACAAGCCTGACACCGACTTGCGATCAAGTCACGCCCAATTCCTGCTTCAGAGGCTGATTTGATAATCGAGACGCCCTCCGGTGCGAAGGTTTCTCGGCTTTCAATCCGGCGACATCAGTCGCCGGCGGTATTAATTGTCGGGCTTTTCAGCAGGTCGCCTTCGTCGATGCCGAGCCTGTCCGACGTGCCCGAAGGCACCTCGAGCACGAAACGGGTCGGCGCATTGGAAGGCACGACAGCAAGCGAGAGAGGCGTCGTATCTTTCGCGATGCGAACGATTACTCCAGCTGAATCCGCGAAGATCATGTCCAGCGGGACATAAGTGTTCTTCATCCAGAAGAAAACCGGGCGCTCTTCGCCGAAATCGAACAGCATTCCCGCGTCATCGGCAAGCGTTTTGCGGAACATCAGCCCCTGCCCGCGCGCCTCCGGAGTGTTGGCGATCTCGACTTCGAACCTGTGGCTGCTTCCCCGAGCGGTTTCGACGATAAGGGTTTCCCGTGCCAAATCCGCTGCGGCCGGACCGAAGATCACGAAGATTGTCAAAGCCGCCAGAACCAATTTCAGGCGGGTAGTGCGGTATATCGATATCAAGGTCGAAGGCGTCATGCGTCACCAGTGTCTGAATGTTCCGGTCCAGACTTGGCCGTCCGCTGCCGTTCGTCAAGGCGGATTGCAAGCCGAAAGGACATTCGCCAGGCGAAACTTTCGAGAAGCAGGACACCTCGTCAGCGGCAGGCGCGTCCCGTCTATCTACCGGGCGCAAAGATAAATTATAACAATACTTTAGTGGTCGAGATGCAGACTTCAATGAGATGAGGGAATATGCGCGCCGTCACCTGCCGGCCGGATTTCAGCCGCCATCCGCCCTTTCGGGCCGTTACCGAACCTGACGAGCACGGTTTGTCCCGGCCGCAATTCGGTAATTCCGAACCGCCGGAGCGTTTCCATATGGACGAAGATGTCTTCCGTTCCCTCCCCCTGAGTGAGGAAGCCGAAACCCTTGACCCGATTGAACCACTTGACTTCCGCCCGCTCCAACCCACTTTCAGGTGTGACCTGGACGTGGGTTCTGGAAGGAGGAAGCTGCGAAGGATGGACTGCCGTGGATTCATCCATCGACAGGATGCGGAACGCCTGCAGGCCGCGCGAACGCTCAACCACTTCGCAGACGACGCGCGCACCTTCGTAAGCGGTCTGAAATCCATCCTGCCTGAGACAGGTCACATGGAGCAATATATCTCCGACGCCATTATCGGGAACGATGAAGCCGTAACCTTTGGCGACATCGAACCATTTGATGGCGCCCGCAACTACAGAGACGTCAAGCGAAGGATCTTCTCCCGAAACGTCAATGGGACGCGGCTGAGTTGCTGTTTTCGCCCCCATGATACCCTGTCTCCGTCGTCTTGACCGCCACGATGTACTTAGAACGGTGAATCAATCCGCTTTCGACCGATTCCCTATAATAAGCATAACACTCCATGGCGGCGTCTACAGACATAATTTTTACAGTCGTTGAAAACTTTCCGTTTTCGTCGCGACTATTGTGACCTCAAATCAGCGATTCGCAAACCTCCGCGATGGAAGTTCGAATTACGACGTCGGCAAGATCATCTATCGGAGTTGCCTCGCGATTTACGATAATGAGGCGCGCTCCCGCCCGTTTGGCGAGGATCGGCAGGCTCGCCGCCGGTTGAACCTGCAAGGACGATCCAAGAACCACGAAAAGATCACAGGATTCTGTCTCTTCTGCGGCACGGGCCAACTCCGCCTCCGGCATCGCCTGACCGAAACTGACCACCGCAGCCTTGACCAAGCCGCCACAGTCCGCACACCGCGGCGCACACCCGGCCGCGAATGTCGATCGCAAATCGTCAAATTCATGGCGCCGGCCGCAGTCAAGGCAGGCGGCATATGTTCCGTTGCCATGCAGCTCGACGAGATTTTCATGCGACAGCCCCGCTTTATGATGCAGACCATCGATATTCTGAGTGATTACGAGTGAAAATCTCTTTTCCCGAACCAATCTCGTCAGAACAATATGACCGGCGTTCGGCTCGGCATTGCGGATCGTATCGATCATATCGAAACGCCGGCGCCAGTCCTCAAGCCTCACCTCCTCGGATTCCAGAAACTCGTCGAATTCGATCGGTCGGTAATGCTCCCATATCCCTCCAGGGGAGCGAAAGTCGGGAATACCCGAATCCGTCGAGATTCCTGCCCCTGTAAAGCCGACACCTCTCCGCGCGCGCTCCACGCAGGCGCGGAGCAGGTCAGATGCCTCATTGATGTTTGTGATCGCCGCCATATTGTGAACCCCGAACCGGATTTCAATTTCCACTCAAAGCAATGAGGAAAACCATGCGCTATCTCCATACAATGGTCCGTGTGAAGGACATTGACGAATCTCTCGACTTTTATTGCAACAAACTCGGCCTTACCGAGGTCCGGCGAACTGAAAGCGAAGCCGGACGGTTTACGCTGATTTTCCTGGCCGCTCCGGAAGACAAGGCAGCAGCGCTGGAAAACAAGGCGCCGCTTGTGGAACTCACCTATAACTGGGACACGGAAGACTATCAGGGCGGGCGTAATTTCGGCCACCTCGCCTATGAGTGCGACAACATCTACGAGCTTTGCGAGTCTCTGCAAAACGCGGGCGTTACGATAAACCGCCCGCCGCGTGACGGGCGCATGGCATTCGTTCGCTCCCCGGACGGTATCTCCATCGAACTCCTGCAGAAGGGCGAGGCGCTGCCGAAACAGGAACCATGGGCGTCCATGGAAAACACGGGCAGCTGGTAAGGCCTCCTGAATATGACGCGCGCGCGGCACCCCACACCGGTGCCGCGCCTGCCAAACTCAAGCCTGTGGATATAACTACGATTTCCCCCTTGCCCGCCTGCGCAAACATCCCTATAACGCGCCCACGTCGCAACGACGTCGACCGCGCGCCCATCGTCTAGCGGTCTAGGACGCCGCCCTTTCACGGCGGAAACAGGGGTTCGAGTCCCCTTGGGCGTGCCAATTTTTTCAATTATATTCAATCACTTATGCCTGTAATATCCCTATTCCATAGAATATCCGGCCAATATACACTTGCGAACGGCAGCAAAAACGGCCGCTCGTTTCGTCGGTTGTTATGGTTTTGCTAAATGTAATACCCCTCGGTCTGCGGCGGATTTCCGGTTTTCTCTAGGGTCTGTTGAGAATCAGGTTTCGAGCCCCCGGGTCTTGCCTCTGGCAAGCCCGAGGACAGGCTCTGCGCGTGACGGATTTCGGATCTGAACAGGCCAAGAGACCGCCGTGGTGTATTCCACCACAAGGGCTCTTCAACGGTGAGGCCTCGTTTATCGGGCTTGCCCGACGAAACGTCCGGTGGACGTTTCGCGAGCCGAACGCCCGAAGGGCAAGGGCCGAAATTCGCCGCGTCCACGGAGCAACCTGCGCCTGGAAGGCGCAGACATGTTGCTCCGCTATAAATTTACGATCAACTTCTCGAACCGAAATCGGGATGATTTCGGTTCGGCTGATTCGGGATATGGCGAAAATCGCCCATCTTTGCGTCGCAGGACCTTGAAAGGGGGCGATCCTTCCTGCGGCCCTGCTTCTGAAGCTGAACGATTTTCGCTTATACCACGCTCCAAATCCTGAATCTCAACAGACCCTAGATTGTCTCCGGTATAAGTGCGCACATATTGAAACCTTGGTAGGCGGATGTGATTGTCGTCGCCTTGGCATTGGTCGATGACGACCTGGCACTGCCGTATTGTCGCTCGGCATCCGGATTGCAGGAATATCCAGAAAGATTAGACAGGCACACATCTTGAATGGAGCGTGACAGCAAAGGCAACCAGCCGGCATCACATTCAAATAATTATTGTATTAAATATACCCTTCTGCTTTTCACATATTTTCAACTGACTCTGGGTCAATATTCCGCAAGTACCAATGCGGGATACCTGCGAATGATCAAAACAGCGCCTCGTTTACCCGTGTATTGCAACTTTCTTCGATCGAATCGGAGAAAAAGCAACGTAAGGGTATCCGGTTCGGTTGGGGTCGTCAGGCTCTTGCAGCTCGGCATTGCAGGGGCTTGGATTGCGGCCTGCAGTCCTGCTCACATGGCGGAAACGTCCGATCCCCCGAAGTTCGCGCTGACCTCCACCTCAAACATCTGCAAGGATAGCGTGGATCGCTATGTCGCAGCGTATTCCCGAATTCGGGCAACTGTGGTGACCAAAGACTGCAAAAGGACGCTGCTGCTCGACATTCGCGGCCGCGTAACAAAGGTCATGGCGCAAGAGGTAAAAGGGTTTGACGGCCTATTGCGCAAGCCCGGCGACAAGATTGTCTATTCCCTGAATTCACCGGGTGGCCACGTACTCGCGGGCGCCGATATAAGCGACACCATCCGCAATTCGAAGGCCGACACGCGCGTTGCAGGCGGCGCTTCTTGCGCATCAATCTGCGCACTAATGTTTGCGGCCGGGAAAAATCGAGAAATATCGAAACGTTCGCGGATCGGATTTCACTCTTCGTATTATGGAAACTTCAAGCCGGACCGAGAAGTAAATCGACGCATCGCCTACTTGATGGGAACGCAAGGTGCAAGCGCTCCAGCCCTTCGAAAGCTTATCGACCAAACCAAACCCCGCGATATGACATGGATCGATGCTCAAGATGCATTGCGTCTCGGGCTCGCCACGAGAATCATGCGTTAGATCGCTCTCGCGGGTCATGAACATCTCCAGAATCAATACATAAAACATACCCTGTCAAAAAATCCGATCCGGATTAGGTGGGATATTCAATAGGACACAGTGACAATAGGACGTACTGACGATTTAACGGTTTGCGGCTCTGTCGTAATAATGCGCCGGATTTAGGGGCCGGACGAGGGATATGCTCAAGACATTGATCCTGGAGCGATTTCTTGTCACGGAAGCGATCCCGCTTTCAGGACAAGCGCTCTAGGATCGCTTGCCAAGCCCCAAAGGTCCCTCTTCCTTGATGACTTCGATCACCGCGGCAGAGAAACTTTCGGGATCATCGGCCACACGAAGTCGTGCACAAGGCTCGACACCCTCGGCGCCGACGCTTGTCGAGACAACTGGAAGGCCGCTTGCAAGAAGCTCCAGCGTCTTGATCTTTAGCCCGGCGCCCAATCTCAGCGGTACGATGCCGATGCCGGCGCGGCGGAATACGTCGGCCGGATTTTCAATGAAGCCGGTCACCTCCACGTCTTGCCCCTCAAGACGGCGAATTGCCCCTGGCGGATCTATCCCCGCCACGATGAGCCGCACTTCGGGGCAGTGCAGCTTGATGCGCGGCAGGATCTCCGCAACGAAATAGAGCACGGCGTCGACATTCTCCGTGCGGCCCATATGCCCCCAGTAGAGCAAGCTGGCGGGTTCGACCGTCGAGGATGTTCTTTCCTGCGGCTGCACATATGATGCTATCTCAGGGTACCGGACGCTCACATCGCTTCGCCCCGAGATCGCCTCGATCAATGCCTTGTCCTTCCCGTTCAACGTCACAACTTCGCCCACGGATCGCAGCACTTTCTCTTCCCATCGTCGAATACGGAAGAGCTCGAAACGGGCAAAAAGCTTCCAGAGCCCCTGCGCATGTTCAAGCCGACGCTCATGAAGTTGTGTCAGAACGTCGTGGCATACCAGCCGCGCTCGCGGCCATAGGTTGTGAGGCAGCGCCTCCATCGCTTGGGTAAACTCGACCTCGATCTTGGCGAAATCCCGTTCCGCGAGCACACATTGCACATGCCTGCGTGCAGCATAGCGGCGCACGGAGGCAGCGAAGGGGAGCAATGGATGGAGAAGGCCTGCAATTATGCGACCTGTCCTCGTCAGTTTGAAGACGCGGCTCCCAGGGGCGCCCCGTGCCACGTAACCGCCGGGGCGATGAGCCCAATCCAGTTCGTTCTCGAATGAAACGACCGAAACAAGATAGCCCTTTCGCTCCAGACCGGCGATGACGCTGGCGACGATCTTCGGCCCTGAAGAGACCGCCTCGGAAGACGGGTGGTAGGCGCTCAAGACGAGAACTGCGCGTTTTGCGGGGCTCATTCGCCATCCCTTCCCGATGCCGCTTCGGGGCGGATAGACCCCAAGGCGAGCCCAATCGCAGCCCAAGGATAGAGAGTCGACAGGATTCCGCCGTCGACGATGCCGCAAATTCCAAACGTCGCGAGCACGAAGGCCAGCCTCCGCCAGCATGGGTCGCGCGATTGTCTGGCCTTGCTCACAGCGGTGAGGAACATTTTCACATAGTACCAAGTGAGAATTCCGAAGGCAGGCAAGCCACCGTAGAGCAACAGCCTGATCGCTAGGCTTTTCGCCGCGACGGCTTCACCGCTGGTGATCGAATTGACGACTTCCCAGGAAAGTCCCCAATCGGGAATTGCCTCATGCATGAAGAAGATATCCTTGGACCAGCCGATGCCTAAAAGCGGGTGATCCAGCGCGATATCAAGCGATGCATAGACGAAAGCGGCGCGAGTAAGCGTGGAAGGGTCCGTCTGGGCAAGGCCGGGATTGGTCAGGATAACGCGAATGCGGTCCAGGAACTCGCCTGGCAAAAGGGCAAAGGCAACCATGCCGAACCCCGCGATCACAAAAACAATCCGCGAGCGCTGGCGTGATGGTTCAAGAAAGATAATGACTACCGTGAGTATTGCCAGACCGGCAAGGCCAACCAACGTTTCGGCGGCGAATATGAAGACGATCAGGCTCAAGACCGAGAGTACGCGGAGCGCTCTTGCGAACCCGTTGACCAGCGGCATCGTCAGTAACGCCGGCAACAGCAGGATAAGAACGAGCCTTGCCCCTTCCGCGGCCTCGTAGGTCGTGAGGTTCAGCCGGCCCTTGAGCGTCACATAGTCGAGAAAAATGTGGTCGCGTGCCGTTCGCGCACCCTCCATGAGGAGGGCGATGCGGGTGTACCATTCAGGTTGGAACTGAAGGGAGTAAAACTGAACCAAGCCGTACATGGTAACGACCGTCGAGGCAAGAAGCAGCGTCCCGTCGAGCCTGCGCGGAGGCAGAATGAAGCGTGCGATAAAAAACGATGCGAACACGACAAAGCCGAGAAAGACCGGGATCGGAAAACGTGCGACGGAATGGGCAAACGGACTATGGCCAAAGGCGTCGACCGCGCGATACTCGAAGATTACCCCTGTTATGAGGGTCGTGAACGCGCACCATCCGAAAAACAGGATTATCACTAGCAGGAATTGCGCAGCCGGATCTCGCGCGCCGATGGCCGGAAGGCGCACTTGGCGCATGACCGGCAGGCAGGCGAGAACGAGCATCAGGAAGAAGGGAAGTGCCGCGTTATGCGCAAAATTGCCCAGCGGAATCTGGAGACTAACGCTTGAAAAGGGCAGCGTCAGAATGAAAAGCACCGCGAGCGCCTCGATAACCTTGTTTCTCGCGCGTGCGGGCTTCCTCCGCAAGCGGGTTCCCCGGCCCGTCTCTTTCCGATCGAACGTCCCTGACAGCGCATTGGGATTGCTCATGGCTGCTGCTCTTTGGGCCACCATAAGATGCATGTCAGCGTAGGGTTGATGCGTAACTTCCGGATGCAATAACCAGCCATGAATGTATTGGCGAGGACGGTTGCCGCAAGAAAACCGATGGCGGCGGCCATATGCCCCATCTGGGACGCCAGCCCCGCCGCGACCGCAATGCCGGCTAGGTTGGTGGAAGCCATCACCGAAAGGTTGGTTTTCTCCCGGCCCGTCAACAGCAGCATATACCCCGCCGGGCCGCAGGAAATCGCGACGGTATGGGCGAGCGCGATCACCAGCATCGCGTCGTAGGTGCGCCGGTAGGTCTCTCCAAACAGAGCGAGCAACGGCTCGCCGAACAACACCAACAAAGCGATAATTGGCACGGCGATCGCCAGCACCATGCCCGATCCGGCAACCAGTTCCGGGCGCATCTTCTGCAGGCGGCCCTGGTGCTGCAGGAAAGGGATACGTGACATGTACAGACTTGAAAGCGATGTCGATACAAACGAAACAAGGGCGGGATACTGCATGGCGACATTGAAATTGCCGACCTCGCCGACGCCGCTCAGGCGTTCCAGCAGCAGCGGCACGATCCAGATGTAGAGATTGGTGGCGATCAGGATCATCATGAAGGCGACCTGCCCCGGCAGCTCAAGCGTTCCTTCCCCCCTCGCTCCCTGCTCGCCGTTGCCGATCGCTTCCCTGCCCAATCGGCTGATCGCACGCGCCGTCACAAGCATTGAGATCGCTAGGAAAAGACCCAGCAATCCCAGAGCGATCCACCAGAAGTGCGTCATGACAGGATTGCCATGAACTAGCGCCGCCGCGAACAGCAATGCCCCTCCGCGCGGCAGTTCCTGAACCGCCACGCTAGCAAGCGTGTGATCCGCGCCTCGCAATATGCCCGACAGCACGGCAAGGACGGATAGGAATGTGCTCAGGAGGAACATCGCCAACAGGTCTGGGACTGTGCCAAGAACACCGGCACTGAGTGCGGTGACCCCGGCTGGCACCAGCAACAGCGTCCAGGCACGAGCCACGAGGATGCGTGCAAGCAGTCCCGGCATATCGCATTCGCGCCCGGCGCCGCGAAGCCTTGCAATTGACACGAGGGTGACTTGCTCCAGTCCGAAAGCACCGACAAGGCTGGCAACGAGGAGATAGGCCAGCACGAATGAAAATACGCCGAATTCCTCATCCGTTAGCGCCTGCGCCATCAACAACGTGGCGGCGAAAAGGGCCCCGCGACCGACGACCCGCAACGCGGAGATCCAGAAACCCGACGCAAGTAAACGCATGACCGGAGAATTCGACACGATAGGTTCATTGACCGACATTGGTGGCAAAGATCGCTGATTCACGAAGAGTCCTTCTCAGCAATTTGCTGCTCCATCGCTTTGAACTGCTATATTTTTATTTTATTTTCGATCCTAAATCGAATTTTTCAGATATTTTCGATGAAATGACGCAGCGTCCAACAAAAATAAAGCAGAACATCGAAAAGAGAACGCGTCCTTCGGTGGCCGTGCTTCTTTGCGTCTACGGTGAGGATGATCCATGTCTTTATCGTGATGCTCTCCAGTCGATCGCGGATCAGGATATCAGTTCGCATAACCTCCGGATCTATCTCGGCATCGACGGCGAGGTTCCTCAAGCCATCGAGGCTGCGAACGATGAGTTCGCATCGCTGATCCACAAGATCCATCGCAACGAGCGGAACATCGGTCTTGCCCGCACGCTCAACATTCTGATCCAGATGCTCGAAGATGAAGAATTCGTATTCAGAGCGGATGCGGACGATATCAGCGAACCTAACCGCTTCCGCGTTCAGGTCGCTCATCTGGTCGAACATCCTGAAATCGCGCTAATCGGCGCCCAGGCATGCGATATCGATACGGAAGGCAGGCCCTTAGGCGACCGCAATTTCCCTACGGACCACGATGCCATCGTCCGCTCACTCGCCTACATGAACCCAATTCTCCATCCAAGCTATGCGATGCGCCGCAAGCTCTTCGACGACCCGGGCATCCGATATCGGCCCTTTCATCTTTGCGAAGATCTCGATTTCGTGATGCGCCTCGCTCTCGCAGGGCACCGCCTCGGCAACTCTCCCGCCCGCCTGTTGAAGTTCCGGGTTGCGGGCGCCTTTTTCGCGCGCCGCATTTCTCTGTCGCGAGGCCTCGTCGAACTGAGGCTTTATTCCGGATACATCCTTGCAACGCGCGGCCCGTTTTCGCCTGCCTACGCGTTTGCCTTTTGCCGCTTACTGATGCGCATCATCCCCCGTTCGTGGGCCAATCGCCTTTATCGCTCGTCGCTTCGTCACCGCCTGCTTCGGATCGAGGAAAAGGCGCCGGCCCGCGAATAATCACGTCGCGAACCGACAGACCGGGTTGCCCGAGGTCCGCCTCGCGCTGCGCCTTTTTTTCGCGTTGCGACTGTTGCGACATCGCTTGTGCGTGAGCGATCGCGATTAACGTGAAAAAGGTCAGGGTCACGGCCTGTATTTGGATCGAAAAATCGAAAAGAGCGTGGATGCCGACCACAACGATCGCACCGGTGGCCGCAAGTGGTGCCGCGTATGGTCGTCCGCGCTGGAAGTTGGCCTTCACGACGGGAATCATGAGACAGGCAAACATGACGAGCGCGGCTAGCGCGGCTGGAATGCCGAAGCTCGCCGCAATCTCGAGATAGGTGTTATGGGCCTCGCGATAGGTCCGGCCGACGTGAATATCCACACCGACGAAGCTTGCAAAAGCATCAGAAAAGGCCCCCGCCCCATGCCCCGTCCAAGGGCGCGCGCCGATTGCCGAAAGCGTATCGCGAAATAGACGCAACCGATTTTCGACGTCGCTTGCCGCCTGCCCGCTGCCACCCGTCATCACGCCTGCCAGGAAACCCAGCAACGCCAATACCAGGGCGCCCAGTAGCGCGGCGGCTATCACGCTGGCAAGTCCCGAACGCTCACGCGAACGCAAGCTAAAGGTCACCAGCAAGACGATCGCTCCCACCGCTGTAGAAGCGATCCCCGCGCGCGAGCCTGTCGCCAAGAGCGCAAGGATGGCAACCGCGGCCATACAGACCAAAACAAACACTTGAGCGTCCAGAACTGCCGATAAGGAGGCCATCCCGACGCGAAAGCGAGCGGCCGTCCGCCGTTGGAGCAAGTCGATGCGCGATAAAATGAGAGCAAGAAGAACCATCGATCCGATACCCAGATAGGTCGCAAAGTGGTTCGGATTGACGAACGGGCCGGTCACGAAATCGAAATAGGCCCATTTGCGGATCCCGGTAATCAGGAGAGGAGCATTTAGATGCACGATCAAGCTGCCAAAGGCATAAAGGGTTGTTGCCGCAGCAATCGCGAACAAGGCTACCTCTCTTCGCCTGCGGTCTTGTCCCGTTGCGAGGAAAACAACGAACAGGCTTCCCGTGCTTAGCCAGCGCAGGGCGGCGTCCAGGGTGCCGGTGGGATAAACGCTTATCGCGCCTTGAATCGGCGCGCCGACCAACACTCTGGCATCGTCCCAATAAGGATGCTGCCAGGCGCGCGGCACGAATGGAGCCATCTGCACTGCAATCCAGGCTAGAAGCGACAGAAAGATCGCGCCGGCGATCCTCAAAGGCGCCGACAGTTTCTTGGGCGCCTTTTGCGAAAACAACTGCGCTACGCCCGAAAGAGCGAGCGAGAGACCGATCACGGCCCCGTTGACGGCCCAAAACAGCGGCCGGTTCGCGCCCAAGGGCAGTGGCGCGACCAAAACGACCGCAATAGCCAGAACAAACGCCGTGGCGTGCAAGCGGGCCACTTGCATGAACGTTTACGCCTTCGTGT
This sequence comes from Stappia sediminis, assembly GCF_009826895.1. GTDB lineage: Bacteria > Pseudomonadota > Alphaproteobacteria > Rhizobiales > Stappiaceae > Hongsoonwoonella > Hongsoonwoonella sediminis. The sequence continues at coordinate 365,534 of NZ_WUMV01000009.1, forward strand.
CGCTGTGATAGCCGTAGCCATACGCATATGAGGTCGATTTTTCTTTCGACTGGTTCACGATTACGGAAAGGCGGCTCGCCCTCGCCCTCTCCAGTTCGCGCAGGCCAGTCCACGCCTCGATCTGGCTCGTCGCGCCCCACTGGACGATGTAGAGTGAAAGATCGACATTGCGCGCCATGATGCCGGCATCAACGACCTGACCAAATGGCGGCGTGTCGATAATGATCACTTCGAACGCATCGGAAAGTGCCTTCAAGAGTTCGCCGAAGCGTTCGGAAGCAACAAGCCGATCCGTCGGCAGTTCGTCTCGCGAGCCGCCGAAGATGAAAGAAAGTTCGCCGTGCCGCGGACGTTGGTCCGGATAGATGACACTTTGCAGCGGCACATCCGTACGGGTGAGCCAATCGAAGAGGCCGGCCCCTTGCGCTTCCCCGACCATACTTGCGATCGAAGGCTGCCGGAGATCCGCATCCACCAAAACTGTCCGCCGTCCCGCTAGCGCGTAAGTCTCGGCCAGGCCGAGCGCAACGGTGGATTTCCCCTCGCCTCGGGTCGTCGAAGTCATTATCAGCGAGAGTTTTTCCGGAAAATCGAGCATGACGTCGATGTTCAGCTTTGCGCGCCGAAGGGCTTCCGCGTAGGGACTTAGAGGCTCTTCGACCAATGCATTAGCCAAATCGCCGGAGAGCGGGCGATAATAGGGTATGCTCGACAACACCGTTTGGCCGGTTAGAGCCTCTATCTGATCGACGGAGCGATAACCGCCGATATATTGCTCACGCAGCACTGCGGCACCCCAAGCCGTGGCAAGTGCCGCCGCGAAGCCGAGTCCCAGCATGATCTTGACGGCGGGAAAGCTGATCTCCTCCGGCAACATCGCACGCGAAACGATACGCGCATCGGCAATCGCGAAATTGGACTGCAGTTCCAGTTGCCGTAGTCGTGTAAGCGTTTCGTCGTAAAGCTGACGCCCTGATTCCGCCTCCCTCTGCAGCGTGTAGAATTCCACCATACCCTCGTTCGGGATCGAAATATCCCCGAGGCTAGACTGCAATTCGGCGCGCAATTCGCCAATGCGATCCTTCGCCTCCTGCCGGGCCTGCGAGAGATTCTGCTTATATTCCCCGATGGTCGTCTCAAGCGTGCGATCGATTTCAGCAAGGCGTTCTCTCACCGCATTCGCGCGCTCCGTCTCGTCTGGGCCGGCTTGCTGCAGAAAGGTCTGCGCAGCGCGGCGCTCAGCCAGTGTGCGGTTCAACGTGCCACCGCCAACAAGTTCGGCGATATCTTCGAGCTCTCCGTCCTGAGACCGGAGCCGTGCGAGGCTCGCCGCATCCGCTCTCAGGTTTCCCGCGCGTTCGGTCTCATCTTTGAGCAGCGTTTTCAGTTCGCGTACCCGAGTCGCCACTTCGGGCGTACCGTAACGCTCAGCCGCCGACGCGATGAAAAGATCGAGGCGATCCTCCACATTGCGGATATTGGCCGACATCGCCTCGACCCGTCCGTCAAGCAGGCGTACGGCCCGCTCTGCCGACATCGCCTTGCTGCGGGCCTGAAACGCGATATATTCCTCCGCCACGGCGTTGGCGATCATCGCCGCTTTTTCCGGAGAGCGGCTCTCGGCGGAGACCGAAATGATGCTCGTGATCCCCCGCCGGCGGACATTCAGCGTGCGGGCAAGGTTTTGAACGACGGCCGCCCGTTCCGCCTCCCTGCGCAGCCGGGCTCCCTCCCCCACCATCAGCGGATCGGCAACAGGGCTTAATCCAATCCAGCCGAGAACCCGGTTTACCGAGGAAGGTCGATATCGATATTCATCATCCTCCGCCAGTTCGAGCCGTTCGATCACGGCGTCAAGAACATCAGCGGAACGCGCGATCTCCACCTCCGTTTCAATGACACCAAGCGCCGCATCATCCTGGCGCCCCCTCTCCATCATTCCAAGAAGCCGGGATTCGGTCGGATCGACCACGACGAGTGCCGTAGCCGTGTAGAATCGTTCCAGCATTGCCACGAGCAGCACGCTAAGGACGACAACGCAGAGAAATACCGCAATCGCGACGATGAGTTGCCGTTTCAAAACCTCAGCGGCCCACGCAAGCAAATTCTGTTCTTGCCTCAGCGTTTCGTCGCTGGAGGGCTGGAGGTGCTGGAGATTGTGCGACCGCCCAAAGCTGTCGTGCATTGCGCAAGTCCTCTATGAAGAGTCACCAAGCTCTCACAGGTTTGGCGAATTTACCATTTTTAATTCGTAGCATGATTTTTGCAAAATATTATCAAATATCAATACGAAATTTAATTACAAAAACTTCCATTTTCTCTTTTTCAATTTATTTTACTTAGATTGAAAAAATATTACATGTAAAGAAAATAATTTTATTAATGGTCATAGAAAATCAATTTATACTATTTGATGATTATATTAAGCTCCTGCAAATGCCGAGCAGCTTTTGCAAGACGCGAAAGCCGGCTATCCTGCGCTTTGTTTACCGCGATATCGGTCCCTTGTTCCTTGGGGAGGATATCTTCGGCGCCTTGATTTCCATCTCCGCCGAGCGGACATGATCGATCGCTGCGACAAGATACTCCTGCTCCTTGAGAGGAAGGGTGGCAATAACCGAATTTATGAGGCGTCGATCAGTGGCGCTCTTCATATAATGCTCGATGAAAGGGATCATGTAGAGCCGGTCTCGAACCGCGACCTCGAGGTCGGCACGCCGCCTTTCCCGCAACTCCTCGTCTAACATACTGTCCAATAAGAAGCCGAGGACGATCCGTCTTGCGATGCCCGACCCTTCGGACCTTCCCGTCTTGTAGGCCATTCGCAGCAATTCTACCGGCAACAGCCCGACGCCGTCGGCTTCGTACGCAAATGCAGCCGCATTCAGCCATCCATATGGATCACCAGGAGATTGTCCATTGTAGTCGGCGATCAGTTTCTGACAGGACCGATAAACGGCCTGAGAACTAAGCGACGTGCGTGTTTTGATGCCGGAAAAATAATTCTTGCGGCATCGAGTGAGGCGCGTCGCAAGGACCAGGCGCTTGGATCCATCTGCGACTGATTCCCTACCCACCAACGCCGAAAGGCCTAGCGGCGTCAATTCGTTGTACGCCGACATTGCTCTCGATACGCCGCTGTAAGCCAAGCAAAGGCCGACGCTCAGCATGATGGCGGCCGACAGGAGCATTGGCACCTTCGCATCCGCCACTCTCCGGAGCGAATTCGGCGCACCCTGCTCCTGAAATCCAGACGTCCTCCAAGCTCCTTCAGGATGGGCGGCACGGCTCGGCCGCAACCTTGAAGGACGTGCGCCTCCATTCGTTTTCCCGATCTTGCCGTGGTCGTGGGCCGGTTGGATTATTCGCAGGGCTTCCCTTTGTCCGTTCGAAAGAACGAGCACCGAGAGGTTTCCGGTGAAATATGCCCCGGTGTCGATGTTGATCCGCTGGCGCCGCACATCAATTTCAGGGACCGGGGTGTGGCCATGCACGATAACTTTAGTAAACTCCTCGTTCGTGTCGAGGAATGGCGTTCGGATCCACACTAGGTCTCTGATCGACTGCCGATCGAGCGGTGTTCCGGGGCGGATGCCGGCGTGAACAAAATAATAATCGCCGACCGACCAAAACGGCTGGAGGCTCTGCAGGAATGCGCGATGGCGCTCAGGCAGAAGGCTACCGAGGCACATTGACGTTTCCGCCAGCGCCTCGGGCGTTGCCGGCGACTGCATGCTGATGCCGTAGGATTCCAGAGTAGCAAGTCCGCCGATCTCTAGCCAACTCGCCCAGCGCTCCGGTTCCTCGAGAAACCCGAGCATCGCCTGCTCATGGTTTCCGAGAAGCGCGACATACTCCGCCCCAGGAAAGGGATTATTTGCCAGCCTTTCGAGGACTTCAGCAGATTGTGGTCCGCGGTCGATACAGTCACCGAGGGTCACGACGAAGTGACGTTGCTGCCGACGTTTCGTGCGATCGGCCTCTATCGCCGCGATTGCACCTTCCAGGAGGTCGAGGCAGCCGTGAACGTCACCGATCACATAGATGAGTGTTTCAGGGGGAAGGCTCGCCCGGTTTTGCCGCAAGCCATCGATCATTTTCCTCCTCCGCAACGCGCGCCCCACTGCGTAGTCGCTTGCTTGCAACCGCGGGCCGAGACCGCTTAATCATTCTAAAGCTTCTCCCCTAAAAGCGAAGTCGCTTTTGTGATAAGAAAACGCTTCGACATCAGTATGTTGAAGTACAATCTTACCGTTAAATCGACTGCTTTTCGGCAGAAAATCCTCTAATATGCCCCCCGCCCGCTCAGCAGGGCCGGTATCGTGCGCAGAACGATTGCCACATCGCGCTTCAATGCGATGGTGCGCACATATTCGGCGTCCAATTGTATTCTGATGCCGTAGTCGGTATCGGAGCGGCCCGAAACCTGCCAAAGACCGGTCATTCCCGGGGGGACGCGAAAATAAGCGTCGAAGTCGGCGCCATCGAAAAGACAAGCCTGTGTTAATTCGTTGTACCCGCGCGGCCTCGGGCCGACAATGCTCATGTCCCCCCTGAGCACGTTAAAAAGCTGCGGCAACTCATCGAGGCTGTATCTACGCAGAAAGCGCCCCGCGCCCGCGATGCGCGGATCGTCGCGAAGTTTGAAGCGCTTGTTGTATTCGGCGCGCGCATCCGGATGTTCCGCGAAATACGCCTCGAGAATCCTGTCCCCGTCCATCTTCATTGTCCGGAATTTAAACATGCGAAAACTGCGCTTCATTGCACCTGGGCGCTTGCACGAGTAAATGACGGGGCCTCCATCCATGGCGACAAGCGCGGATATCATGAGCAGCACAGGCGCAAGAACCATGATCGCTGCCAGCGAGACAGCTATGTCGAAGCCGCGCTTCCAGACCGGTAGCGGAGAATTCAACGTCCGCCGCAGGATCGGCGTCAGGCGACGGCCGATTAGGTCCGCCCGTATCGCCAATCGATGGGAGCCCGTCCCCGATCGGCTCAGGGCGATGGCTACCGATGGACGCACATTTTGCCGAAAGGCCCGTTTTTCTTCGAGGATGCGCAAAACATTCTCCTCAAGGCTGCGACGCGCACCCCTCCATGCGCGTTCGTATTTAAGTACGGCCGTCCCGTGCAGCGCCGTTATCAAATCGCCCTAGCTCCGCACGGCGATCAGGCGCCCCCCCTTTTGTGCCCCCTATTACCTCGCCACTTCGCAGCCAATTCCCGAAGCGCACCAAGCCTGCCGAAAGACCAAATGCTTTTCGTTGGGGAATTCAGCTTTAGAAATTTTCTTTGTCGGCCTGCCGCCGCTTTCGGTGCTGCCCGACTACAATGGCGATCTCGCCTTGAACGATGACCTCAGTTCGCGCTTCCTGAGTTCGTGAGCTCCACCACTCCGCGATCTTCGGGTTCTTCCTGCGATGGGAATAGCCCAACGCGTTGCACCAACGGTGGCGACGCGAGCGCTGCTGGATCAGTATCAGTGCCCGCCCGCCGCTGCGTCGGCGCGCTCGGTTGCAGGCCGAGCGTCGGGCAATCGTCCAACGAAACCTGAAAATCCGCTCTCAGCGGATTTTGCGTCTTCACAAAGGGGAAATTCGCCCGCAGCTGTTCTTCTCGGACGGATTCGTCCTCAAGGAGCTCCACATCCTGCCTCGGCGCCGCTTGCGCCATCGCGCAGCCGCCGCGCAGGATCTGGCAAAAACCGTCGTAGGTGCAGATATCCGTGGCGCCACTGAACACAACGACGCGCGTAGCGCCATTGGGCTCCACCGACATGTCGAATTCAGTTCCGCGGACCCCGATTGTCGCCGTGGGCGTATTTATCCTGTACGCCCGCTTTTCGCTATTTCCCGTAATCATACGAAAGGACCCGCCTAGAGCCCGAACGGTGAAATTGTTTGCTGTACTGCTTGAGCGAAGAAGATAGGATTCTATCAGTAGGGACGAGCGCGGTCCTACCACCAGCTTAGTCTGGTCGCTGAATATGAGATGGACGAGACCCGCCGCATCCGTTGCAATACGGTCTCCTTCCTGCACCGCCGTGCCCCTGACGATTACGATGTCGACTTCCGCTTTGGCACTGATCCTTCGCGCGTCGGGCACGCTCTCGACCGCCCTACCAGCCACAGGCTGTGCGGATAATTCCCCCGCCGTCGCGGCTAGGATCAGGGTCGCTCCGACGACTCGGGCAAGAATTCGCTCGTTTACATTTAATCGGACCATGCCAAAATCCTTCTACTGTCAACCGGAGCGGCAACGTCCCAATCAAATTTCTGTGGAAAACTAATATTAACGAAACTTTACGTGAATTAAAGTATTATTTTTAAGCAAATTTTAATATTTGGTTGACTCGATGAATAATCATCACGTGAAAGTAGCATTCGAACAGCCTGTGATTGATGTATTTCCCATCTGCCACTTTATGGGCGTTTTAACGGCCCGACTTTCGGCGAAAAACGTTCCCGACGGTGATCTGCTCCACGGAAAGTGGCCATTCCTCTAGGTTAGCATTGGCTCCAATACTGGAGCTGAGAATGCCGAAGAAACGCTATTCCCCCGAAGAAATCATCGCGCTGTTCCGAGAGGCCGAGGTTCGCCTGAGTCGAGGCAAAACGGTTGGCCGGATTTGAAGGATGCTTGGGGTGTCTGCGCAAAGCCACTACCGATGGCGGCCCCAGGCGATATGGAATTCAAATGCGCCCGATAATCGATGCCCTTCGCTCGAAACATGCAAGAGCGAGCGGTGGACGCTTCGGGCGTTCCATAGCTAGGGTCTGGACCCATAAAATTGACGGAAATGGTATGAGCCGATTTGAGGCGGTAACGAGGAACAGGAACGCAGGAACAAGAACGCAGGAAACCAGACCCTAGGGTCAGGACCTATTCAATTGAGGAAAATGGTATGAGCCAATTTGGTTGGATACGAGGAGCAAAAGCGCAGGAAACCGTCTGGTTTTCAAGGCTTTTCGACAAAGTCGCCGGCCAAATCGGCCATATCTGTACAGACACCGAAACGGCTTCGACCTGCCTTGTCGAAGCGCTTGGCCGGGTAGTCAACCCGCCCCGCGCCCATCTCCTAGCATCTCTTTGCCGTTTCAGGTGCCATTTCCGTCAATTTAATAGGTCCTGACCCTAGATACTTTTGATTGAATTTGGCTTCACGAAGATGTCCCGAGAGGCGATCGCACCTTCGATCCCGCGCATAATCTCCATCAATCTCTGGTGTTGGATAGGCGCGTCCGCCTTATGGAAAGAGGGACTTTTAAACCGCTCCGAGCCCATAAAACCTGACACCTTTGCTTACGCTGACCTGCTGCCTTGTTACAGCCTTGCCGTTAGCGTCCTTCCTGGCCTAAGCTGTTGGTGAACTCGACTTAATTCTGACCAACGACCACCGGATTGTTTCTTAGATTTTGATGCCAGTTTACGGGGCAGCCCAAATGTTCATCGACGCTAATGAATTGGCGGACAATGCTCAATTGGACTGCGAAATCTGCATTATCGGGGCGGGTCCCGCAGGGATCGTCCTTGCTGATGGCCTAGGAAAGATGGGATTACAGATCTGCCTCACGGAGGCAGGTGGCTTGCTGCCACAAAGTGATCATGCGGTCCCCAGCGTGTCCGAACAGCTAAATCATTCGATCATAGTTCACCCACGAACAAGATACTTTGGCGGTATGAGCAATGCTTGGGGCGGCGTACGCGGACTCAATGTTGGTTTCATGCCGCTCGACCCAATCGACTTTGAGAAGAGACCGTGGGTGCCAAACAGCGGCTGGCCAATTTCTTACCAAGAGTTAAAGCCTTTTTACGAACGCGCGTGCAGCCTCGTTAACGAACTGCCAAGTGAAGATTTTGATGCACAGCGGCATAGCGATCACCTTCTCGCGGCATTCGACGATGACGTTTTCCGATCGTGCATGACCTATCTTGTCAGACCCATCAGGTTTGGAAAGCAGTACCAAGAGGCGTTGGGTCGGGCACAAAATGTCCGCGTTCTGCTGAACTCCTACGCGACAGAAATCGAAGAATGCCGATCAGAGCACGGTATTAGCCTTATCCACTCCTTTGCAAAGGGCGGAAAAAAGCACCGGTTATCTGCAGGAATATTCGTGTTGGCATGCGGCGGTCTTGAGACCACGCGACTCCTGCTTGCCTCCAAACGCAAACATGCCTGCGGCGTAGGAAATCAGAATGATCTGGTTGGCCGCTACTATATGCAACATCCCAAAGGCAGCCACGGGCATATAGCCCTTCGAAAAAATACTAAATTGAAGTGCTACGTGCCGGGCCTTTTGCTTAAAGATCGGCTTTTAAAGGCTTGTATCTCGCTCACAAACCAACGGCAGCGCCGCGAAGAGCTATTGAACCACCGGGTCGTACTTGCTCCGTTGTTGCAGCTTTCGGGAAGCCACGCCGCCAGACGCTACGGCGAACTCCGCGCCTTATGGAGCGAGAGGCAATGTGGAAAAGCCTTTCGTATGGTAGCGACTTCTGGTGCGATTGGCATACCCAAGGTCGCGGCTTCCACCTGCAGGAATATAATCTCTTCTTTATCCCATGGAGCCCTGCACTATCGGGTAATCAACCATATGGAGCAATTGCCCGAGCCATCCAGCCGCATTGAGCTTTCCAGGGAAACGAACCGCTTCGGTGTTCCTCTCCTGCGCACGAGATGGCGCATCGGTGACGCGGAGAAGAAAAGCCTCTGCCGCTTCCACGAACTTCTAGGCCAAAACCTCAGCCGCTACAAAATTGGCAGCCTTCAAAGCCGCCTAGACCCGCAAATGAATAGCTGGCCAGTTTTAACGTCATCGTCCCATGATCTCGGAACTACCCGCATGCACTCAGATCCACGGTATGGCGTAACCGACGCTAACGGCGGTGTCCATGGTTTGAGAAACCTTTACATTATCGGGGGCGCTCTATTCCCTACAGGTGGCCATGCTAACCCGACTTTGACGATCATAGCGTTGGCGCTTCGTATGGTGGCCCATCTTGCGGTTCAGGCACGGATGACGCCGCGTTTGGTTCGGCCATTTCACGCCTCAGTCCGCAAAGATCTTGTCGGCAACGGATCCAAATTGCCGCAACCCCGGGAACGTTGATTGATTGGTAGTTGGCCCTCGGCGCCGGCTATCGGATCTGTAAGATCTGGCGTAATGTCATTGTCATCAACGCGCTTCGTGCCGTTAATGAAAAGGTTTTCGGCGGGTGGCAGACGAACGTCAATTTCACAGCCGGAGTGGGTCGCTTAGAGCGCTTTCCACGAAAGCAGGATCGCTTTCATGGGAGGAATTCGCTCCGGATGCCCGGAGTTGTTCTTCTCCGTTTCTTCTGTCAGGCGGAAGCGGTGAGTTTGGGAGCCCCCCCCCGGTCTTGGCTGCGCGGCCCAATTCACCGAATTCGCTTCGCAACGCCACTGGCCGGAATTGCTTCGTTAGCTCCCTGTCGATTTTCGATCCCATCTCGAGCAGGATCGCATAGGCTAAGCGCCACGAGTAGTGCTCCTTGTAGGCGCGTTCTTCGGTAAGAGCTGCGAATACGTCGCAAAAGATTTTGATCCGGACGGTTGGGGATTACGGCTCTTTCAGCGATTTATTGCCGTTGTTTGTTGTATCCCCGCTTCGATTATTGAGAGGTCAATCGGTCAGATTTTTTCTGGAATTGGCAAATTGCTTCGCATTAACGCCAGATGCAGAGTTCCACCGAGAACTGCGCCGATCACCCATCCGAAACCGGAAAGCCCCGCCAGTGCGGGCACCCAGACGGTCGCCACCGAGAAAATCGCGGAAGCGCCAAAGGCGAGAATAGCCTTGTGATTCCAGCCGTTGCCGTAGAAATAGGGCCCTTCCGGGTCGGACGAGAACATGTCCTCGACCGAAATTTTCTGCCGTCTCAGCAGGTAGTAGTCGGCCACGAGGATTCCGTAGAGCGGTGCGAGAAATGCACCGAGCGTATCGACAAATCCCGCAATACCGATGTTGGAGATCAGGGGCACCCATAGCGCGCCGATGAAAAAGGCGATTATTGCGGTGATGATCCCGCCCATCTTTGCAGAGATCGTCGATGGCGCAAGATTTGCGATGTCATAGGCGGGCGGGATGAAGTTCGCGACCAGGTTGATGCCGACCGTGGCCGCGAAGAACGTGACGGCCGCGACCAGCGTGAGAAACACGTTGTCCACCCGGTCCACGATATCGGCCGGATTGGTGAGTTTTTCTCCGAAAAGAATGACGGTTCCCGCTGTGACGAACAGCGCGATGAGCGAAAAGAAAGCCATTGAGACCGGCAAGCCCCAGAAATTGCCTGTTTTCATTGCGCGCTCGGATTTCACGAAGCGCGAAAAATCGCCGAAATTGATTATAACGGCCGCGAAATACGCGATCATGGTGCCGATAATTGTGAAGAAGGCGGCAACGGGACCTCGCGGGTCCGTGGCTTCGGCACCTTCGAAAATCGTACCGAGCGCGCCGAAAATGCCGTTGCCGGCCTTCCACCAGATCACGAGGCATAGCGCGATCATGACCACATAGACGAAAGGACCGGCCCAGTTCAGGAACTTGCCGACCCAGTCTATGCCACGCATGAAGAGCGCGACCTGGAAAACGCAGACGATGGCGTAGGAGAGCCACCCGACCAACGTCATGCCCAGGAATTCGCCGCCCCCATCGGTGCCCAGTATCGTGTTGAGAAGCAACGCCACGGCCGTTGAGGCGAAGTAGGTCTGAACGCCGTACCAGAAAATGGCGACGATACCGCGGATGAGAGCGGGAAAGCGCGCCCCGTAGACGCCCATGGACGCTCTTGCCATGACCGGATAAGGCACGCCGAATTTCACCGAGGGCTTGCCGGTGAGGTTTACGAGGATCATCACGAAAAAGCCCGCAATGACAATTGCAGCAAATACCGCCCAGCCATTGATGCCATATGTAATGAAAAGCGATGCGGCCAACGAATAACCGAACAGGCTCTGAATGTCGTTGTTCCACACGTTGAAGATCTCGAAGGCGCCCCATTTTCTTTTTTCAGGCGGCAGCGGAGCAAGGTCTTCGTTGTGAAGCGAACCGTCGTGAGCGCTTGTCGTGGGTGTCAGAGCCATATGTAAATCCTTATCTAAATCCTTGAAGCAACCGGGCTGACAGTTGGCCTCATCCGCCTGTTGAATGCTTGAACTATGGGTTCCGGACAAAGGTTGAGGACTGGGTCCAAACCCTAACACATCCTCAGGTATCCGGGTTGGCAGGACAAGTTTCCTCTACGTTTGCTGTTGGTCATGGGGCGAAACCGGTCAAACCGCACAAGGTCCATGACCGACTTTCGAGCAGGGTACTGTCGGCGAAGAATGATGACAGCTCTATTGCACGTGATCCCACGCTACCCCGCGATGCGGACTCACGGATGAAATATGATTAGAGTGGATGCACAGCGAAATGAGGCGCTACCACCATGCAGGTTCCAGCCCTCGTCACAGCAGGACCGATCCCTCGACGCAGGTGCCTTCTCGCACTCGCCGCAGTGTTCCTCGCACTGAATGCAACTGCGCAGGCCGAAGATCAGGCCCTGGATGCAGGCATGGCGTTTGAAGGTGTGGTTGAAATCGCGCACGCTTTTGACATAACGCCTGCTGCGGACAACAAGATACTGCGGCTCAACTTCATCGAGGGCCAGCTTGTCGACAAGGGAGATCTGCTAGTCGAATTCGACCCGCGTTTCATAAGTCTGGACGCCGATTACGCGGCGGCCGCCGAAAACAAGGCCAAGGCTCAACTCTCCCTCGCCCGCGACAAACTGGAGCGCCTCGAAAGGCTAAAGGAGAACAACACGATCTCGGTCGCCGACTACCTGACGGCGGTACATGACATGCAAGTCGCCGAAGCGGATCTGGAACTTGCGAGGATTACGCGCCGCCGGGCGGAGATCCTGCTTGAAGATCAGAAGCTATATGCTCCCTTCAGCGGACAGATGTCATCACCCAAGGCGAATGAGGGAGCGGATGTCGAAGTTGGCGAAGACAGCGCAATCGGCACCATATATCGGCTCGACCCAATCAATGTCCGTTTCGATTTTCCCGTCGCCATGCTGATTTCGCGGATGCAGTCGGGTGCCATCGATCGTGAGATCTTGAAAAAACTTCGCATAGAACTCCAATTGCCCGACGGCAGCATTTACGAGCATACGGGACGCGCACTTTCCGCGCGGCCCTATATCAACGAAGCCACGCAAATGGGCACGATCATCGCCCAATTCCCCAATCCGAACTACATTCTGCGGCCCGGCCTGAGGGTCACGCTGCGCCGTGCGGCCGAATGAGCCTGCGTTTTAAAGCCGGCCGCATTCGTCCCTACGAAGGACCGTTCGTAAGCGCCGAAAACCTGGCGATTCCGGATGCCGTGATCTCCCGCTTGAATGCGCCTAAACTTTCTGCCGGACGTTTCGCCTTGCAGTCCGGTCACACAGCCGCGCCCGATTGAAAATAGCGCTCGGCCCTTACGTCACACGAGGAGGCGTCCATGGCGAACATACCCGACGATGGCCTTAAGCGAATTCATTGGGCGGTGTCTCCGGCCGGAAGTGAGGAACTGAAAGCTCGCTACGACCTTTGGGCCCGGCACTACGACGCCGACCTGACCGAGATCGAGAACTACACGGCTCCCGCGAAAGCGGCCAATGCGGCTGCACGATACCTCAGGCCCGACGCTCGCACTCTGGATGCCGCATGCGGCACGGGGCTGAGTGGCGCCGCACTTCACGACAAGGGCTTCACCAACCTTGTCGGGCTCGACTTTTCGCCCGCGATGCTGGAACAGGCGAGACGCAAGGGCATCTACCGCGAGCTGGTGACCGGCGACCTCTCGAAATCGCTCGAATTTCCAGACGACGCCTTTCAAGCCGTGACCATCGTTGGAGAAAGCATCCACCTTCCCGTTGAATGCTATCGCGAATTCGTCCGCATCGTGCAGCCGGGCGGATATATCGTCTACTGCGGGTCCGATGAACGCGCAAAAGAGCGGGGCCTCTGGAAACTCTGCGAAACGTTGGAGCGAGAGGGGCGATTAAAGTTCGTTGAAAGCGGAGAGCCTTTTCGCCCGCTTCCAGTTTCCGAGCCTGATCTCACGTTCGTCACTGTCGTACATCTGGTGACCTAGAGTGAATCCTGACAAATCCGTATCGGTTTTGGCGGGATCTGCGTATGGCTGCAGGGGCTCTGCGCCCCCCCTTGGAAAATCCGCAGTGGCTCCTCCCGTGAGCACTGCGTCGGCGGTCAATATCCCGGTAATCGAAGGGGTTTTCAGGCGTTGACTTTCATTCGGCGACAGCCTTCACTCATTGCGTATGTGCAAGTATGAGGTCGGTATGCGTACGGCGTTTGTAACTGGAACAGCCGGTTTTGTAGGCTTTCATCTGGCTCGGCTTCTCCTCAAGGAAGGTTTCCGCGTAGTCGGCTTCGATGGCATGACCGACTATTACGACGTGGAACTGAAGCGGCAACGGCACGCTATTCTGAGCGAAAATCCGCACTTCACGGCACATGAAGCCTACCTCGAAGACATGGATACGCTTGCCGCCGCCGTTCGCGACGCCAAACCTGAGGTGATCGTTCATCTCGCGGCACAGGCAGGTGTGCGCTACAGTCTGGAAAACCCGCGCGCCTATATCGATTCCAACCTGGTCGGCACATTCAACCTTCTCGAGTGCGCCCGCGAGTTCCCGCCCGAGCACCTTTTGATGGCTTCCACGTCGTCCGTTTACGGCGGCGAGACGAACATGCCGTTCATGGAGATCCAGAAGGCCGATACGCAGCTGACCCTTTATGCCGCCACGAAAAAAGCAAATGAAAGCATGGCGCATTCCTATGCCCACCTGTGGAAAATCCCGACGACGATGTTCCGGTTCTTTACCGTGTACGGGCCGTGGGGTCGCCCCGACATGGCGTTGTTCAAATTCGTGAAGGCAGGCCTCGAAGGCAAACCGATCGACGTCTACAACCACGGGAAAATGGCTCGGGATTTCACATTCGTGACAGACCTCGTGCGCGGCATTCGCCTGCTCATCGATTGTCCGCCTCCTCAGGTCGCGGAGCGCGGGATATCCATTCACAACGACAGTTTGAGCGCAGTTGCGCCGCACCGCGTCGTCAACATCGGCAACTCGGAACAGGTCACGTTACTCGAATTCATCGATGAAATCGAAGCTGCGATCGGCACGCCGATCGAGCGCAACTACATGGAAATGCAAATGGGCGACGTTCCCGCCACCTGGGCGGACACATCGCTTTTGCACGCGCTGACCGGATATCGGCCAGAGACATCGGTCAGGGACGGAATACGCGCCTTCGTGGATTGGTACCGCGAGCACTACCGGGACAGCGCACTGGCCGGTGCCCGGTCCGCCTGACTGCGATTGGGCAGCGTAGCCACCGCCCCGGCGGACAATCAACCCGGACTGTTGGGAATTCGCACATTCCCGGTGGCTGCGAGGCGCGCACACTCTTCTTCCAGGGACCTTAGCGGGTCGGCAGGCAACCACCCAATAACAGTGCCAAACCAGGCTATGCGGACCGCGCCCGCCGATACTCCCTCCGATTTTCGCCGCCTGGCAATGCGTTGATAGCAGCGGCGAAGCAGCCTGCTCTGCACCGAACGATCCACATCGCCTTCAGCGAGGAAATTTCGCACGGCCATCAAATAGTCATGCAGCTCTTGCGACTTGTTGGAGGACACAGAATTCGCCGCATCGCGCACTTCGACGACGGCAGCTTCCAGCACCGCAAGACAAGAAGATGCGGCAGCGATACGAAGCGGAAGGCTCACATCCTGGATAAAGACGCTTCCATCCGCACCATTCGCAGCAATAACGTTGCTCGCTCTGGCCAGAAATCTGATGCCGACGAGACGACGCCGAACGAGCGCAGGCAAAGCCGGAGAATATGTCTTGAACGCGTCCGGCGTTACTCTTGCGCTTCTTGAGCGCTGACCATCGATAAAATGCGCTTTGCCGCCATAAACGATATCCGCCCCGGAAATTTCGCACGCCTCGATCATCGAGGCGCTCGCACCCTCAGGCAAACGATCGTCTGCATCTACAAAATGAAAATACTCTCCGGTCGCATTGGATAATGCCAGATTGGTTGCGGCGGCAGGCCCTTTGTTTTGCGGACTCGCCGCGATATTGATATCCACGTTTTGGATATGATTATATTTTTCAGCAAGGTCATGCAGCACTTCGACTGAATTATCGGTCGAAGCATCATCCGCAAAGCATATCTGTTTCAGCTTATCTGGAACTTGTACAATTATGCTTTCAACAAGCTCATCAAGATAGTTTGCCTTGTTGTAGACCGGAACAATATACGAGATATGGGGTTTGCTCATGTCGAAATGGAATGAAGGCTGGGAAAGTCCATCGAATATTCGAACCTTACAAAATCTTCCTTGAATTTTTCACGTACCATATCGGCAGTTTTGTCCGTGAAGAAAGATGCAATGTCATTCTTCCGGCGCTCACTGGCATTCGTCACGTCACCGGCACGTGCAATTATCTCTTCAGAAGCATCAAGATGCTTCAATACCTTCATAAAATCCGAAGAGAAATCTTCCATCTTCCCCACATAGTCGTAGTTTATGTTTTTTACCTTCAACAAGTCACATTGTGTCCTCCAGTGCTGGTCCTGCATGTAATGCTGATGACGGCAAACACCTTCGACGAATTCTTCAAAACCCATCTTTGCCCGCGTCTTGGGATCGCGATGCGGGTCCCATTTCCTCAGATAAATGCTCTTCTTTTCAGCATTGAAGCCCGGCTGATCCACGCCACGTTGAAAGTAGGTATAGGCCGACACAAGCCTGTCGAACGGATTTCGCACAAACGAAAACGTGTAGTAATTTCTCCGCCCGGAGCAAATCTCAAAAAAATCCTTCTCACTCAAATGCTTGGGAAGCACGAACCCGGAGCCCTTGTGTCCCATGACATCGCGCGGGTTTTCCAAAGGCGGAAATCCGTTCAGTTCCCTCAGGCGATTGCGGATAGACGTGCTGGCGACCTTGGGATTGATCACATAAAGATATTTGCGCTCATGCGAGATGATGAACATAAGCTTCAGTCGACGATATTCATGAAACTCAGGCGCCAACTCACGTATGAATTTTCTCGGCTCTCCCGACGGGAGTCGAACCCACAAATCATAGTATAGAGAACTGGAAAGCGTACCTATTCCGTACATATCTTGGTCGCCTAGCCGATCAGAAAATGCTTGTGAAATGTTTTCATGATCATTTCGACCACACTTGACCTGATATGTCTGTTGTCTTTTTCATATGGATCTTTGAAATATTCTTTCACCAATTCGTATGATGGAAAATAATACAGATTATCATCGTCCGAGTGGTCACGATAAAACTCGTCGACGGCAACGCGAAGCACGGCCTTCGACACCGAATTCGCGGTAATGCAGGAGACGGGGCGGAACGTCGCGACCAGCGGAACGGGAGACAGCGTCACAACAATCGCGGCATCCGGCCGATGCTCACGGATCAATCGATAGATCGTTTGCAGGTTCGTCAGGTTCTCCGCAACGGACGAAACCTTGAAGCCATGAATCTCCGGATCGTATTCGCTTCTGGGCACCGCGCGCCAGAACGCATCGCCCGTACGCTTGTCGTACCAGACCTCCGATAGACCGAGCGTAATGATGAATACGTCGGTTTGCTCGAAAATGTGGCGGGTTTCGTTCTGTATATCGAGGCTATCCTCGGCAACATTTCCCTTTTTGTCATGCCAGAGATTATCACCGAAAGCACGCTCGCCGAACGCCCACTCGAATTGCTGGGCTATCGCGAATGTATTCACCATTCCTTCGCCGCATCGAACGACGTAGCTATCAAGCTTCAGGTTTCCGCCAAAAATGTTGAAATTGTTTTTCGCAAGATAGTTCGTCATATGCGCGGCAAAGCAGCTGCCGAATGCAGTAACATAATGCTGCTTCGTGATGAACGGCTTCTCCGGCAGCCACCCTTTCAAGAAATAGTCTTCGATCGCATTGGCTTCGTGGAGATTTACCTTGGTCGGCTGATAGTTGGTATTCTCGCCCCTGTACCAGGTGCCGTGAGCAAGCTGCCGGTCGCTCCCCATCTTGATGACAACGGCGTCGGCTCCCGCAGCGCGTGCTTTCGCTTCAAACTTTTTCGCCTTGCCCGGGCGCAATCGTTCCTGTACCGACAGGGGCACGCGGCTTTTCAGCCAATATTGAAACTCCGACAACATTCCCTAGTCCCCTATCTTCTTACCGCTGCGTTAGTATCAAGCAGATGAATGAATTGCATCAAAAAAGTCGGTTCGTACGGCTTCGCCGGAAGGTCATGAATGCCTGGCCGTGGGCCGAGTACTCACCCTTCGCAGAAGAATTACACTGCGCGACGCGGCATCTGATCTCCGAACCGTTCAATGTCGATCTGCCGGAATTCCTGGTGCATCTACGTGAGGTTTGGGCCGACGGGCGAGATATAGCCTACGTGCGGCGATATCGTGGCGACCTCGCGGTGGATCCGAGATCGGGGCACGTCTTTTCGGGCAGGACGCTTTTGCGAGGCTCCACCGACATCGAACGGAACCGGTCGGCAGAGCCGACGCCGATCTTTGCCCGCCACATATTGCGACGCGGCCGCACGTTCGACCGGATCGCGCTCGCTCACCACAAGTTTTCCGGCAACTATTTCCACTTCTGGAACAATATCGCCCCCAAGGCACCTTTGCTTTCGCTGGCTGGTGTTCCCGCCGATGTCCCGATCGTGGTGCCGAAGACGGCCGTGGACGTTCCGTTCTTCGCCCAGGCGCTGGAACTCGGCGTTTTCGGAGAGCGCCCCATAATCGTCCAGGGAAAGCGGGAGGTCATCAAGGCCGGCGAGATTTACGTAGCCAAACCCTTTGATGTCGATCGCACGTTGATCGACGCGACATTCGACGAATTGGGTCTGGAGAGATACCCTAAGGGAGACCGGCGCATCTTTATCGCGCGCGGCCCGAAGTCCCCAAATCGGCGCTTCTTTCGCAACCAGTCGGACCTTGATGCGCTATTGGACGAATTCGGGATCGAGAAAGTCGACCCTCAGGACCTTACCCTTCGCGAGCAGATTGAAACATTCAGCCAGGCGGCAATTCTCATATCGGCTCACGGTGCCGGATTGACCAACCTGCTGTTTCGCCGACATTCGCCGACGACCGTTATTGAACTTTTCAAC
Organism: Stappia sediminis; assembly: GCF_009826895.1. Taxonomy (GTDB): domain Bacteria; phylum Pseudomonadota; class Alphaproteobacteria; order Rhizobiales; family Stappiaceae; genus Hongsoonwoonella; species Hongsoonwoonella sediminis. Next base: position 383,776 of record NZ_WUMV01000009.1, read on the forward strand.
CCAAATCTGCAATCGCTTCACTATGCCCTGATCGCGAATGCCTTCGGCCATGGTTATTTCGCCCTCCAGAACCTGGCAGCCGAAGGACGAAATTCAGTGGCAAGTTCAGAGGTGGACTTAAAAGCTTTGCGGGAAATTCTGGAACGCGTAATCGATATCGGACCGCCCAAAAGGCAGCACCTGGCGACATCCTGATAGCATTCGGCCTGTGCTCCGCAATAGCGGGCGGAACACAGGCCGATCTCCATCTATCTGATTAAACGCGCGATCTACCGCCCGATATAGCCGTTATCTTCCAGATACCGCACGACCTGGTCGGCAAGCACATCCGCATCGCTACCGACGGTATCGAGAACGAGCTGCGCATTTTCCGGCTCTTCATACGGGCTGTCGATACCGGTGAAGTTCTTCAACTGTCCGTCACGCGCCTTGCGGTAAAGCCCTTTCGGATCGCGTTCTTCGGCAACCGCAAGCGGTGTGGAAACGTAGATTTCGATGAATTCATCGTCTTCGACGAGATTTCTTGCCATCTGGCGCTCGGCGCGGAACGGCGAGATGAAGGAAACGAGCGTTATCAGGCCCGCATCCACGAATAGCTTCGAAACTTCACCGACACGGCGAATATTTTCCACGCGGTCGGCCTCGGTGAAGCCGAGATCGCGGTTGAGCCCGTGGCGAACGTTGTCGCCGTCAAGCAGGTATGTGTGGCGGCCACGCGCGTGAAGCTTCTTCTCCACCAGGTTCGCAATCGTCGACTTGCCGGCGCCGGAAAGCCCGGTGAACCAGAGAACCGCCGGCTTCTGGCCCTTGAGATCGGCATGAGCCGTCTTGTCGACGTCAAGCGCCTGCAGATGAATGTTCGAGGCACGGCGCAACGCATACCAAATGACGCCGGCGCCCACGGTCTGATTTGTGAAACGGTCGATGAGGATGAATGATCCCATCTCCCGGTTTGTCTCGTATGGATCAAACGCGATCGGAGACGACAGCGAAAGATTGCAGAAGGCAACTTCATTGAGATGCATTTCCTTCGCCGCCAGATGCTCGAAGGAGTTTACGTCGATCTTGTGCTTCAGCTCCGTGACCGTAGCCGTGACCGTCTGGGTGCCGGTCTTGAGCAGGTAGGGGCGCCCCGGATATAGCGCCTCGTCATTCATCCAGATCAGGTGTGCGGAAAACTGGTCGGCGACTTCCGCGCGCGAATCCGAAGCGCAAATGACGTCGCCACGGGAAATATCCACCTCATCTTTCAGAAGAAGCGTGATTGAATCGCCGCTGACGGCTTCCTCAAGGTCGCCGTCCATCGAAGCGATACGGGAAATTTCCGTGGCCCTGCCGGATTTCGCGATAACGACCTTGTCGCCCGGCCGCACCGTTCCGCTTACAACCGTCCCGCAATATCCTCGAAAATCGAGGTTGGGCCGGTTTACCCACTGCACCGGCATGCGGAACGGGCGCTCGGCTTCGTCGCTCCCGATCTCAACCGTGTTGAGGTGATCGAGCAGGCTCATGCCCTGATACCACGGCATGGCCGGCGAACGTTCGATAATGTTGTCGCCCTTTAGCGCGGATACCGGAACAATCTCGAGTGTCTCGAAATCGAAGGTTTCGCCGAATGCGCGATAGGCCGCTTCGATCTCGCGGAACCGCTCCTCGCTGTAGTCGACGAGATCCATCTTGTTGACGGCGACGACGACATGGCGAATGCCGAGCAGCGACACGATAAAGGAATGGCGTCGCGTTTGCGTCAAAACGCCTTTGCGGGCATCGATCAGTATAACGGCAAGATCGGCCGTCGAAGCCCCTGTCGCCATGTTGCGCGTATACTGCTCGTGGCCGGGCGTATCGGCGACGATGAACTTGCGCTTGTCGGTGGCGAAGAAGCGGTAGGCAACGTCGATCGTGATGCCCTGTTCGCGCTCGGCCTCAAGCCCGTCCACAAGCAGGGCGAAGTCGATGTCGTCGCCAAGGGTGCCGTGTTTTTTCGAATCGCGCGCAAGGGCCGCGAGTTGATCTTCGAAAATCAGCTTCGTGTCGAACAGCAACCGTCCGATCAGGGTCGACTTGCCGTCATCGACGCTGCCGCAGGTAATGAAGCGAAGGAAGCCCTTGTTTTCCTGCTCGGCCAGGTAATCGGTTATATTCGCCGAAATCTCGGTCAATTCGTTCATGGTCCCGGCCCCTCAGAAATAGCCTTCGCGCTTCTTCTTTTCCATCGACGCAGAATCGTCGTGGTCGATCATTCGCCCGGAACGCTCCGAGGTCCTGGCAATCAGCATTTCCTCGACGATCTCTTCGAGTGTGTTTGCCCCCGATTCAACGGCGCCGGTCAGTGGATAGCAGCCAAGTGTTCGAAAGCGGACGAGCCGCATTTCGGGGCTTTCTCCGTCCTTCAGAGGCATGCGCTCGTCATCGACCATGATAATCGTGCCATCCCGCTCCACGACAGGGCGGTGATCGGCGAAGTAAAGCGGCACAATGGGGATGTTTTCCGCCAGGATGTACTGCCAGATATCCAGCTCGGTCCAGTTGGACAGCGGGAAGACACGGATGGATTCGCCCTGCTTCACGCGCGTGTTGTAGATGGACCAGAGTTCCGGGCGCTGGTTCTTGGGATCCCACGCATGCGCGGCCGTGCGGAACGAGAAGATGCGCTCTTTCGCACGGGATTTTTCCTCATCCCGCCGCGCACCGCCGAAAGCGGCGTCGAACCTGTGCATATCGAGCGCCTGCTTCAGCGCATCCGTCTTCATGACCTGAGTGTAGTACGACGATCCGTGATCGAAAGGATTGATATTGTCCGCCTTGCCCTGAAGGTTGGTATGGACAATCAGCTCCATTCCAGCTTCCGCGGCCATACGGTCGCGGAATTCGATCATCTCGCGAAACTTCCAGGTCGTATCCACATGCATGAGCGGAAACGGCGGCGGAGCAGGATAAAACGCCTTGCGCGCAAGGTGCAGCATGACGCTGGAATCCTTGCCGATCGAATAGAGCATGACCGGCTTTTTCATTTCCGCCGCGACTTCGCGGATGATGCGGATCGATTCCGCTTCCAGTCTTTTAAGATGGCTACGCCTTTGAGGCACGATCGACAACTCCGAATACTTGGGCTCGCTTCGAGCCGGCGACTTGATATTGAACTCGGCGCACTTGGACAGGCCGTGGATGGTTCAACCGACCTTGGCGATATCCGTCGACTTGAGCATTTTTTCGACCTTAGAACCGATTTCGGGATCGGCGAACGCGATGAAATGCGGATTGGCGAAATCGGAATCGCTCGTCTGGTCGCGCTTGTCGTAGGCGAGTGGTACGCCCGCATCCGTCATTACACCCCCGCCGGCTGCCAGTAGAACGGCATGGCCGGCGGCCGTATCCCACTCCATGGTGCGGCCGAAACGCGGATAAAGATCGGCCTCTCCCGCCGCCAGCAGACAAAACTTCAGGGAGGAGCCCACGGAAACCCTCTCCGCGATTTCGAACTTCGCAAGAAACGCATCGGTCTCAGGCGAATTGTGGGATCGGCTCGCTACCGCCACGATGCCAGCCGGGTCGGCGTGTCGAACCGCTATGCGCGAGGCGCTATCGCCGAATTCCTCACCTCGGCACAGATACGCGCCACACTCACGCCCGCCCGCATAGGATGTTCCGCGCGCTGGCGCATGCACGACGCCGCATACCGGCTGGTTCTTTTCGATAAGTGCGATATTGACCGTATAATCCGACCGTCCGGCGATGAATTCCTTCGTACCGTCCAGCGGATCGACGAGGAAGAAACGGTCCGCTGAGGCGGGCACGGAACCAGCGCTGACCGCTTCTTCCGCGACAACGGGAATGCCGGGGCACGCTTTTTCGAGTTCGGCAAGAATGAACTCCTCGACCGCCCGGTCGGCCTGCGTCACCGGCGAGTCGTCCGCCTTGCTTTCCACCGCCGTATCGACCTGAAAATACTCAAGCGTAATGGCGCCGGCCGCCCAGGCGATCGCATTCAACTTCTTCGCGAGTTCCAAATCGGCCACCGCAGCCTCCTTTGCGTTCGGACAGGCAGCAGGTATAGCCGTCCTTCGCGATTTGCAAGGAAACACCCGCCCAAATATCCCTTCGACCGGAGCATGATTTTCCAACGGTACACGCCCTTTGCGATCATCCCACCAGCGACGCACGGTCTCTTCGCAACGCGGCGCGGGTGCCGGACGCCAACATTGCACACCGAGAGCCGGCAATTCCGCGATTATCCACAATCAAGTGTCCCGCGGGAGTGCGACCCAATTATAAACGCTGCGTCTTCGTTAATTTCCTAGCTAAGATTACGCTGTGCGAGTACCGCAGTTGCATATGGCCCGACCAGCCATTATCAAATCAACTGCTTAAGTGCGCCGGTTTCGTTACGAGAGGACCATTCATCAAATGACCCGGCACGTTTAAACGTGAATCAGCCCGGCTCTGCTCCGGCTAAATCAGGCGGCATTGCATCGGCCCGGCGGCGTTGCGGGCGGACGTTTGATGGTTGGAGGATCAAGAGAATGGGCTCAACTTTGGAAATTCCGGATTGAACGGCGATTGGAATGGCATTCAGGGGTTGTGAGGTTTCAATTTCGGGCTATGCAGCCCGCCTGCCCGGCGCCGCGTCCGCCGATGAATTCTGGCGTCTTCTGAAATCCGGCGAATGCTCCGTTACCTCGATCGGCGACGATCGCTTTCCCACGGCTCGCTTCATTCACCCGGATCGCAGCGCGGCGGGCAAGAGCTATACGTTCGCAGCGGGTATCATCGACGATGTCTGGGGCTTCGATCCCGGCTTTTTCGGCATTTCGCCTCGCGAGGCGATCCAGTTGGACCCGCAGCAACGGCTGTTGCTGCAGGTCGTCTGGGAAGCGCTCGAGCACGCGGGCATCAAGCCGAGTGAACTTTCCGAGTCCGGCGCGGGCGTTTACGTGGGCGCATCTTCCATCGATTACCATCACCGTTTCGTATTCGATCCGGCAGCGGCGGACGTCCAATTGATGACCGGCAATACATTGTCGATCATCTCCAACCGGATTTCCTATATCTACAACCTGCGCGGGCCCAGCTTCACCGTCGACACGGCATGCTCGTCATCGCTCGTCGCCCTGCACGAGGCGATAAACGCTCTGGACAGCGGTCAGGTCGACACGGCGATCGTGGCCGGCGTCAACATGCTGCTGAGCCCGCTGTCGTTCGTAGGGTTTTCGCGCGCATCGATGCTGTCCGAGCAAGGCCTTTGCAGGGCTTTCGATGCCAATGGAGACGGCTACGTTCGCTCCGAGGGTGCTGTGGCGCTGATCCTTCGCCGAATGGACGTGGCGCGCGAGCGGGGCGACGAGATTCATGCACGTATCGTCGCGTCCGGCCTGAATTCGGACGGGCGCACCGTCGGGCTGTCGCTTCCCTCCTCTTTTGCGCAGGCTGATCTGCTCCGTGAGATTTACGGCAAGCTGGAACTCGACGTAAACGATCTGGCGTTCATAGAAGCGCATGGCACCGGCACCCGTGTCGGCGACCCCGCCGAAGCCAGCGCCATTGGTACCGTGCTCGCACGCGGGCGAGGTTCCGTGCTCCCCATAGGGTCGGTCAAGACCAACATCGGGCATCTGGAATCGGCGTCCGGCACAGCAGGCTTGCTAAAAGCCGTTCTTTCGCTGCGCCACGACTGTTTCCCCCGTTCACTGCACTTTGAAACTCCGAATCCCGATATCGACTTCGAGGGGTTGAACCTCTCTGTCGCCAGCGACCAGGTGCCGCTGGAACGCAATTCTCGTCCTCGGCTGGCCGGCATCAACTCCTTCGGCTTCGGCGGCACGAATGCCCATGTCGTTATTGCCGATGGCGAAGCTTCCCGCCTGCCTCCAAGCCCTGCGGCGGAAAGCGCGCCTCTCGTCGTCTCGGCTAAAAGCCGGGAAGCATTGAGCGCATTATCCGATGACTACCGGCAACTTCTCGCCTCGGGGAAGGATGCAACTTCCGCTGCTGCACTGATTGCGGCGGCCGCTCACAATCGCGACGCGCTTACGGAACGTATCGTCATTCACGGCGCGACCGCCGCCGACAAGGTAAATGCGCTGGATGCGCATCTCGAAGGCCGCAAGACACCGGCCGTAGTGGCTGGCTATGCTGGCGCGCAATCACTGAAAGTGGTTTTCGCATTTTCCGGCAATGGCTCCCAATGGCCCGGCATGGGCCGCGATGCATTCTTTGCCGATGCCGCATTCCGAACTGCTTTCCGGAATATCGACGAAATCTTCAAGGGGCTCGCCGGCTGGTCTCTGGAAACGATGCTGTTTTCAGAAGACCTTGAAAAAGAAATCGATCGTGCCGCGGTTGCGCAGCCGCTTCTCTTTGCCCTCCAGGTATCGCTCGTTCAGTCACTACGGGAAAAAGGCGTACGTCCAGATGCGGTGATCGGCCATAGTGTCGGCGAAGTTGCGGGCGCCTGGGCTTCGGGAGCGCTTGGGCTTGCGGATGCCGTCAAGGTCGTTCATGCGCGCTCGGCCCATCAGGAAGTGACGCGCGATCTTGGTGGAATGGCCGCGTTGCTATTGTCCGCGGATGCCGCCCGCGCGGCAATCGATGATCCCGCCTTTCCCGGCCTGGAAATCGCAGCCGTCAACAGCGCGCGAAGCGTGACGATCTCCGGCCCTTCGGAAAGCCTGGAGGGGTTTGCCCGCCACGCTCGCAAGAACCGCTGGGCGATGCGCCGCTTGAAGATCGCCTATCCGTTCCATTGCGCCCTTGTCGACACGATCGAAGCGCCGCTTTTGAGCGATCTGGCAAACATCGAAACCCGGAAACCGGAAATCCGCTTCGTATCGACGGTCGATGAGGATACGGAATCCCCCCTTCTCGATGCAGGCTACTGGTGGCGTAACGTGCGCAGGCCTGTGCAATTCGAGAAAGCCGTTGCGCGCATTCTTGAAGATGATGCTGCCGTTTTCGTAGAGATCGGGCCAAAGCCGATCCTCGCGACATACATCAACGACAATATCAGGGAACGCGAAAAAGACGGACGCGTGGTTCCTTCGCTCGACGCCTGCGAGGACTTTGAGCCTGACATCAATCCGGTCGAGCGCGTGGCTGCCAGCGTATTCGTCAATGGCGGGTACGTGGACCTTGATGCCTTCGTCGGCTCGCGTGGGCGTATGCCCGGCTCATTGCCCGCTTATCCCTGGCAGAACGAGGAATTCAAACCCGCTTCGACGGACGAACAGAACCAGGCGATGTTCGGCCAGAACTGGCCGCTGCTTGGATATCGGTTCAACGCCAGTTCAACCGAATGGTACGATCATTGCGATCCGCAGCGCTATCCGTTCCTCCTCGATCACAAGGTGGAGGAAGCGGCCGTCTTTCCGGCTGCCGGCTTCGTCGCCATGGCCTTGCGGGCGGTTGAGCAGTGGACGGGAAAGCCCGGGATCGAACTTCGCGATTTCGAGATATTCCGGCCGATGGTATTCGACGGCGGCGGAATGCGCGAAACAATGGTTCGGCTTTCGGCCGATGATCGCGTCATCGAGATATTCAGCCGTCCCCGGCTTCAGCACGCCGAGTGGTCTCTGCACGCACGCGGGCGTTTCGTTACGCTTACAGGCGATGTGGAAACGAAGCTGTCTTCAATTGGCGAAGGCGAGGCGAAAACCACTCTTGATGAAAACGCGCTCTATGAACTGACGGCGTCTTATGGCCTCAATTATGGCCCCGCATTCCGCCGAGTGAAGCGTGTGGCGCGTCTGGACGATCACACCGCCCGTGTCGATCTTCTTCAGCGTTCGCCGGCAGTTGAGACTTACAGTTTCGCATTGTGTCCGACGCTTCTTGATGCCGGCTTCCATGGCCTGTTTGCGCTTCTGGCCGGCAACGAAGGTGAAGCGACGGGCAAGAAAAGCTTTCTGCCTGTTCGTATCGGGCGTCTGAAGCTATTCAGGCCGCAGGAAGACCCGACGCAGGTGCATATCAGGGTCACCCGCGCCTCTCCGCGCTCCGTTGAGGCCAGCTTCGACTTCCTGAATGCCGACGGCCTCATCGTGGCCCGCTTGGCCAAGGCGCGCTTCAAGGCCGTGCAACTCGGAATTGATGCGCGCGAGGAAAGACTCTCTTATCGAACGATCGCCCGTCTCTTGCCGGATGCCCAGACCACGTCACCGGCACGCGAATTACTGGGGCAAGGTGATGCGTTCTTGCGCGAAACAGGCGTCGTTACAGGAGAAGCCAAGGAATTTGACGACGCGCCCCTCCTTCTGGAAGCACTATCGCGCGCAATCGCTCACAATTCTCTTTACGCGATCGTTGGCGACGCGGAATTCGATGCCGAAAGCCTTATTGCCACAGGCAACATCGCCGAGAATGCGCGCCCGCTCGTTTATGCACTTTTGCACTGGCTGCAAACTGCGGGGATCGCCGAAGAAACCGAAACCGGCTGGCGGCTCGACAATCCCTCCGCGCATCCGCCGGTAAATGCCCTGCTGCAAACGGTTGTTCAGGAGGCGGGCGATCACGTTGCGCCTGCCGCACTTCTCGCAAGACTCGACAAAGCGCTTCCCGGACTGCTGAGAGACGGCCTGCCGGAAAAAGCCGAAAACTGGTTTGCGCCTTCCCTCTACGAAGGATATCGGTCATCTTCACCTTCGGTTCAGGCCCTCGTCGAAGGCGCTATCGGCATAGCTCGCGATGCCATCAAGCGCTGGCCGCACGAGCGCACGCTTGCCGTCCTGATTGCCGGACCGCGCGATAACGCGATTGCCCGGGCAATCGCGCCGTTCATGGATCCCGCTCGCTGCAGGCTTGTCATCGCCGGTGAAGACGAGGCAATGCAACACCGCCTCAAGGAAGACTGGAAAGGTAGCGGCGAAGTTCGTTTCCTTGCACTTGACGATGAGAAGGTCGACGCTTCGGGGCCGTTTGACATTATCCTGTCGGCAGGCGGCCTGGGATCCTTGCACGATCGTTCACGCCTTCGGCTGAACGAGCTTCTGGCGACCGAAGGTGTTCTATTCGCAGTCGAGCCCGTCCCGACAATTATGGACGACCTTATCCGGGGCGTCGGTCAGGATTGGTGGGAAAAAGGCGTTTCGCCCGATCTTCCGATGTCCGGCTTTCAATGGCCGGACGAGTGGCGTTCCGCCCTTCTCGGTGCAGGCTTCGCAACCGTCGATACATACGAACTTTCCTCGAAGATCGTCGAAGGCACGGTGCTTTTGGCCCGCGCAGGCGAAAAGCACCGTGAAGCTGATGTCCATTCCGACGGAGCCGGAACGGATGAGCCGTCCCGCTTGCTGGTGATTTGCGAACCGGAAGGGAAAAGCCGGCAGATAGCCAAAAGCCTCGGGTCGGTCCTGCATGCGCACGGCATACATGTTTCCATCGCGACCCCCGGGGAAACGACTGAGGAAGACGCGGAAGGGGTCTGGACGATATCGCCGGATAACGACTCCGAACGCCTGCGGGACCTTGTCGACACGGCAAACGCGGGCATTGTCTGCCTTGCCGACGCTTGTGACGGCGCCGTCGATCATCAACAGGCGGTGGATTCGCGCGTCTGGTTCCTGACCACGCTTTTTCGGGCAATCGGAACGTCGGCGACCTCTGTCAGGATCGTCGCCCCGGGAGCGCAGCGCGATCTTGTCACGGCAAGTCCGGCCGATCCGGTACAAACGGCCGTTTGGTCATTCGCGCGCGTTGCGATGAATGAGTTTCCGGGCATCGACCTCAGCCTCATAGACGTCGACCCGGATGCGGATCCGCTGGAGTGCGCGCGCGTCATTTCGCAAATCCTTCGCTCCGGCACTGATGAACGCGAGATCATCGTCAATGACGACAAGCTCTACGGCCTTCGCCTCCAGCGAGACGAAGGAAGCACCGCAATGCGGGGGGCCGGGCACGGCCGCGAAGATACGGCGATGCGCCTCGATATCCGCCGCCAGGGATCGCTCGACGAGCTTGTCTGGCACGCGGAAAAGCGCGTCGAGCCTTCCGGCGACGAGATCGAAATCGCAGTCGAGGCGAGTGGTCTGAATTTCAGGGACGTCATGTGGGCGCTCGGGCTTTTGCCGGAGGAGGCGCTGGAAGACGGTTTCGCGGGCCCGACCCTCGGCATGGAATGTTGCGGCCGGGTTGTACGGGCAGGAAAAGACGCCAGCCGCTTCAATGTAGGTGACAGGGTAATCACCTTTGCCCCCGCCTGCTTCGCCTCGCATGTTACGGTAACGGAAGCTGCCTGCGCCCCTGCCCCGGATGTGCTCGGTGCCGAAGAAGCGGCCACGATCCCGGTGACATTCCTTACCGCTTACTACGCGCTTTGCCAATTGGCCCACCTTTGCGACGGCGAGACGGTCCTGATTCATGGTGGTGCGGGTGGCGTCGGCCTGGCTGCGCTTCAGATTGCCCAATGGAAAGGCGCGCGGGTAATCGCAACGGCCGGATCGGAGGAGAAGCGCTCCTTTCTCCGGCTTCTTGGTGCGGATCATGTTCTTGATTCCCGCAGCCTCGAATTCGTCGACCAGGTTATGGAATTGACCGGCGGCGACGGCGTCGATGTCGTCTTGAATTCGCTCTACGGCGAGGCGATGGAACGCAGCATCGAGGTTCTGCGCCCATTCGGCAGATTCCTGGAGCTGGGCAAACGGGACTTTTTCGAGAACACGCATATCGGGCTCCGGCCGTTCCGTCAGAACCTTTCGTACTTCGGCATAGACGCGGATCAACTACTGACGCGCCAGCGCCCGCTAGCCGAAAAGCTGTTCGGCGACCTCGTCGCCTTGTTCGAGCAGGGCGCCTTGTCACCCCTCCCCTATAGGCAGTTCAAGGCCGATAAGGCTGTCGATGCCTTCCGGCTGATGCAGCAGGCCGGACATATCGGCAAGATCGTGCTAACGCCGCCGCAAGTACTTGGATCAGAGTCCGTTTCACAGGTTTGCGAACTTCTCCCCGATGCGACCTATGTCGTCGCGGGTGGTTTCGGCGGTTTTGGAACCGAACTCCTGAAGCGGATGGCCCATTCGGGCGCGCGCCATCTTCTGGTGCTTTCGCGAAGCGGGGCCGCATCCGACGCCACGAAAGCCGCGATTGATGAACTTGAAGCCATGGGGGCACAGGTTCATGCGCGAGAATGCGACGTCACGTCGGAAAGCGCCGTCGCGCAAAGCCTCGAGGAAGCGCGCAAGTCTCTGCCGCCCATCCGCGGCGTATTTCACACCGCCATGGTCATCGAAGACGTGCTCATGGCAAATCTTGAGCATGAAGCCCTTTCGAAGGTACTGGCTCCAAAAGTGCGCGGGGCACAGATCCTCGATCGGCTGACGGCGAAGGATCCGCTCGATCACTTCGTGCTGTTTTCATCTGCGACGACACTCGTCGGAAATCCTGGCCAGGCGAATTATGTCGCTGCAAACGGGTACCTTGAAGGGCTTGCCCGCAGCAGGCGCGCGAAAGGTCTGCCGGCGCTTGCCGTCTCCTGGGGCGCCATCTCCGATGCCGGATATCTCGCACGCAACAGCGAGGTGAGCGATCTTCTGGCTCGAAAGCTCGGTCGCCACGCGCTCACGGCACGCGAAGCTCTCGACGGCCTTTTCGATCTGATGGGCCGGCCACAAGACGAAGTCGGCCTTGCCGCCGCCGGCTATGCCCGCATCGACTGGCAGGCTGCAAGGCGCGACCTCAAGCTCCTGTCCACGCCACTTGTCGATCTTCTCGCCCTCAACGATGCCGATGAAGCAGGCGCAAGTGATGGGGAAATCGATCTGGCGGGCATGGTTGAAAGCCTGTCCGACAAGGAAGCGAACACGCTGGTTACCGGCCTTCTTGCAAAGGAGATCGGAAAGATCCTGCGCGTATCCGCAGATGAAATCGATGCCAAACGACCGCTGTCGGACATCGGCATGGATTCGCTTATGGCGCTGGAACTGCGCATGGGCGCTGAGCGGCAACTTGGCGTTGATATACCTTTGATGTCGCTCGCCAATGGCACAACGCTTGCCGACATCTCAGCGAAGGTTCTGGCCAGCGTCAAAGGAGGAGAAGATAGTTCGGCGGGCCTGTCTCGCGAGGCACGAAACCTCGCGGGCCAACATATCCAGGATGCCGACCTTGCTGACTTTACGGAAATTGTTGATAACATCGAAGCAGAAAGCGACAAGCTGAGATCACTGCTTTGAGCGAAGACATCGGAAAATCCAAAGGGCTGGCCGCGGGAGATCGCGCAAAGCTTCTGGAGAGCCTGCGAACGGAAAAGCGGTCGCAGCGCCAGTCAGGCAACGCCAACCAAAGCAAATCGATGCGGCAGGGCACTGGCTCCGCGAACGGAACGGATGCCAAGTCTTTCGATTTCGGTTCGTTGCCCCAGGTCAAGCAACTGATGATGCAGCGGGCACTTGCAGACCGCATGGGCATCGGAAATCCGTTTTTCCGGCCGCATGATGCACTCGCCGCCGGAGAAACCCTTATCGATGGGCGACGTTACGACAATTTCGCGTCCTACAATTATCTTGGTCTCAATGGGCACAGCCACGTCGTCGAGGCGGCAAAGGCGGCGGTGGAGCGCTTCGGAACCAGTGTTTCCGCCAGCCGGGTCGTCGCGGGAGAACGGCCGTTTCATGGCGAGCTGGAACACGCGCTAGCGGATCTTCACGGTGTTGAAGATGCCATCGTCATGGTGAGCGGCCACGCAACCAACGTCACCACGATCGGCCATCTGCTCGGCAAGTCGGATCTCATCCTGACGGATGCCTTGATCCATAATTCCGTTTCCGAGGGTGCGCGTCTTTCGGGCGCAACGCGCCTGAACTTCCGTCACAACGATCTGGAGGCCCTGCAAAACCTCCTTGTCGCCAATCGGCACAAATATGAGCGCGTGCTGATTGCCGTCGAGGGCATCTACTCGATGGATGGGGATTTTCCGGACCTTCCGAAACTTCTTGCCTTGAAACAGGAGCACGACGCCTGGCTTTTGGTCGACGAGGCTCATTCCATGGGCGTCATGGGAAATACCGGCCGTGGAATTGCCGAACATTTCGGGGTCGACCCGAACGCCGTCGAGGTCTGGATGGGCACGCTGTCCAAGACGTTTTCCGCCTGCGGTGGATATATCGCCGGCTCGAAAGCGCTCTGTGATTATCTTCGCGCTACGGCGCCTGGCTTCGTCTTTTCCGTTGGCCTTTCTCCCGCGCTTGGCGCGGCTGCGATTGCATCCATTGAGGTGATGAAGCAGGAGCCGGAGCGCGTTGCAAGCCTGCAGGAAAATGGCCAACGTTTCCTGGAGAAGGCGAAAGCCGCCGGATTGGATATCGGACCGAGCGCAGGGTACGCGGTCGTTCCGGTTATTGTCGGAGATTCACCGCGCGCGGCCATCCTTTCGAACCGGCTTCTGGAGCGCGGGATCAACGCCTTGCCCATCATCTTTCCGGCGGTCGCAGAAAAATCCGCAAGGTTGCGCTTCTTCATTACCAGTGAGCACACATTCGATCAGATCGATCGTGCCGTGGAGATAGTCGCCGAGGAATTGGCGATTGTCAGAGGCGCAGACTACGATGTGAGCGCGCTTCTGGCAAAAGGCGGCTGACCACAATCCCCGGGTCACGACCGAAAGCTTACAATCGTTTTTCAGCGTTCCGATTTTCGATACCATTCACTTTAAACAAGCAGCCCGCGCCGACGAATTGCGCTGCACGCTTTCATTGGAGAGACGAATGTCGGAACAGCATGAAGGCGGATGCGTTTGCGGAAACATCCGTTATCGGACATCCGGCCAGCCGCAAAGGGTCAGCGTCTGTTCCTGTCGCTGGTGCCAGAAGCGCACGGGAAGCGCGTTGGGCATTTCCGTCTATTTCGGCACGGAAGATGTCGAGTTCACGGCTGGAGAATTGAAGCGATACCGGCTTTTTTCCGATGCCGGTCGCTGGATAGATAGCGAATTCTGCCCGCACTGCGGCACCACCGTTACGTGGACACTGGAGTTTCTGCCCGGTTTCCGAGGGATAGCAGGCGGAACATTCGACAGCCCGACATTTTGGTATGAGATCGAGAGGTTCGTGTTCGCCCGCACCAAACCGGACTGGCTGTCGGTTGAAGGCGATATGGATGTATTCGAGGAGATGGCTCACCGATAGCGGGCTTCACCGCCACATTTCAAATGCCCGATCAAAATCCGAGCTTGCGTCCTACCCATGATAATTCGCTTAGCGCGCGTACCTTGAAAGTGTGCCAGACGCTTTCGCGCCGTCGTGCAAGTCGCTCCAGCAGATATTCCGGCGTGCAAGATTTCATGGATACCGGGTCTATCGTCCGGCAATATTTCACAAGTGCTATGTAAACAAGCTCATCGACGGATCGATTACGGTTGCGGCGCGCACAAAAGCCGGTGTCCTTGGTCAATCCCCAGCCGGCATAAAACGGCATTCCGTAAACTGTGACCGGCTTGCCCCGAATGAGCGCCTCGAAGCCGGAGAGTGACGAAAACGTCTCGACACGGTCACAAAGCCCGATCAGTTCCAGGATATCGATGTCCGGCACTATCCGGTCGGCAAGCCCCTGCAGTTCCGACGCCGCAATCTTGCCCTTTCTGAGCCGCGCCTGTACGTCCGGATGCGGCTTGTAGACTATATGCGCATCCGGATTTCTCGCTCGAACCAGACGCAGCAGGTCAAGATTTACGTTCGCAGTAGTTTTGCAATCAATGACCGAAGAAAGCGATCGCCTGATCCCCGCGTCGTCCGCGACCTGCCCCGGCACAAGGACAATTTCCTTGTCTGTTGGCAGGTCGAGAGCCACGGCTCGTCGACCGACATTATATTTGGTAAGCCTCAATTCGACGATGCGCTCCCGCAAGTTTCGGCCGCGCGCTTTGTCGTCTTCGCTCAGGGTCTCGGTCGCGAGCAGTCGTTCCATGCGGCTTGGTCGCGTCGCATCGTAGTAGATGCCCTCATCGTCACACGCAATCATCGCGCCGCCGACCAACCCAGCACCAAGCCCAACGGACCGGATGAAGCCATCCTCGATCCTGATGAGTTCCACACCGCGCGCAGCGGCAAAGGATGACAGCGCATTGTCGGTTTTACCGGCCCAGGAAATGACGCGTCCATTTGCTTCCGCTGCCCGTTCGATCGCCTCATCCAACGCTGCGCAAAACGTCACAGGTGACACAGCCGTTCCGAAAGCCGCGCTGATGGAAGCGTGGTTCCAGGACTGCGCACCAGCGCAAAAAGCCGGAAGAGAATTGTCCTTCAGCGCCTGCGCTCCTGCACCGAGCGCATCCAGTGCCGTCCAGGGATCAAGGAAGCCCGACTGCGAATAGGGGTCGGGAAACCAAAGTGCATCGAAGACCAGCACCTCCGACAGCGAAACCGCTTCATGCGCGAATTCTTCTCCCTTTTCGTCCGCGCCAAGATGCATGCCTCCAGCGATGGCGACGGCGCCTCCCCTTCTCAAGGCCTTCGCGAGGATCGGATCGATTTGCGCGATCTTGCGCTCTATTGCCTGCCATGACCTTTGGCTTTCCCGGCTTTTGGCCATATCAAGCAACGCCAGCCGCAAGGCACGGCCCGGCGTCGCGGCACGCTCGAGGACGGGTTGCGGCACCGGCACGATCAGGATCGATGCCGGCCAGACGAACACCTTGTCGACCCGATCCGAAAACGGCCCTTCGCCCGCAAGAAATACATCGCAGTTTTCGCGCTTTGCGCGCTCTCGAGCAGCCGAATAACCTTTCAAGGAGAGGCCGGTAAAAAGCGCGGTTTTCTTGCCGCGGGCCAAGTGTCGTTGAAACGATGGCTGTTTGGCGACCGATTCAAGATGAGCCTTGAGAGGCATGAGCGCGGGATCAATGATCTCAACGCGCCTCGTCACAGCCGCACTCCGACCTTGCGCGCACGCTCAAGCCGAGGCGGGGTATCGACAAAACCACCCGGCTCGTTGAGGTCGTCACTCAGGATCCGGCGGGCCATCTCTTCCACCGCGACACTCAGCCCCTTGCGATTGTGGATCGACCCACGCGCCTGAAGCGTTGCCGCGACAGCCGCCATAAACGCCT
The DNA here is from genome assembly GCF_009826895.1 of Stappia sediminis. Lineage (GTDB taxonomy): Bacteria > Pseudomonadota > Alphaproteobacteria > Rhizobiales > Stappiaceae > Hongsoonwoonella > Hongsoonwoonella sediminis. The sequence continues at coordinate 399,806 of NZ_WUMV01000009.1, forward strand.
TTATAAGTTCGCCATCCGGCTTCTCTGGCGCATTCCAGAAACTGTCGAGATCGCCCTGATGCGTCATTCCCGGAATGTCGTAGAGTGCCGGGACAAGCGGTTTTACGGAGCACCCCACGCGCAATGCCTCAAGTCCTGCGGTCGAGTTTACGGTCACCAGTCCCGCCGCCCGCTCAAGCAATGCCCCCAGCCTGCCTCCATCAACAAACACAAGCCTGCCCGCGAGCGAATACCGATCCGCCAACTCCGCAACTACCTTCGCCCAGTTCGTGATGCCGTTGTCGTTGGGATGGGATTTGACTGCAAGCCGCGCATCGTTCCTCGCCGACCTTGAGAAAGACGAAACGATATCCTCAAGTGCCGCACGCATTGATGCGTATGGAGAGTGAGCGGTGAGTTGATAGTCCCCGTCTATCTGGAGCGGAACAACGAAAAACGGCCTCCCGTGCGAAAGAAGGTCCCTTTCGGTCGCCTGAGCCCGTTTGCGCCGTCGCCGGCTGCCTGAGAGGCGCATGAGCCACGCCGCATAATCGTTGAGCGGGTGAAGCGGCGTATGCCTTCGATAAAACGGATAAAACGGCCGGCCCGCGAGGTTCGCGAGGTGATAGGAGACATCCTGCCAGGCCTCGAGAACAAAGCTGCCCGGAAACATCGGTGTCAGATCGACGGGCCCGGCTGTCGCCGCGATTTCACGAATTTTCGAAGGATCATCCGGAAAGTGGCTCAACGTCGAAAAGCCGCCACGCTCGACCGTCATCCACCCCGGCCGCAGATAGCCGAGTTCGCAGGCTATCACACCGATGCCTTTGGCGTTCGCAGCATCGATCGCAACACGATGATAGAACCGCCGATCGCCATGAACCACAAGGTCCGTTATCGCATTCTCATCGAGGAAAGCTGCGACGAAACCTGCCCATTCCCCGGGCTTGCCCCTGAAAGACAGCGTATTGGGCCCGCTCCAGCATAATCGGTCTCCAAGACAGAAATTTATCCGCCTGACTTCATGGCCCGCTGCCTCCAGGCGCGCTCCAATCAGGCGAAAAAGCGGGGACAACGGCCCTTGCAAGAATAGAAACCGGCGCCCTGTCGGCCAGGTGGCATTTGGGGCCGCTGGTGCATTTTCACCGGCGTACGGCATTCCGCCACCTGTCCGTTTTCTGTGGTTTGGCGAGCATTTCGGCAAATCCGATCGGAAGGCCGAGCTTTTTCGCCTTCGCGACCCGCGGTGACGGGCCACGAAGCGCTTCGGGAAGGTTGATGCGTTCCTCCACGATCCGGCGCGCGATCTCGGCGGCGGCGATCTTGCGGCCTGTTTTTTCGTAGAAGCTGCCCTTCACCTGGATACCGGTGGCCATCAGCTTTTCGACCGCAATGCCAAGTTCCGGCTCCGGTCTCGGCGGGTCGCGCCAGAAATCATCGAGATCGCCCTGCGCCGTCAGTCGCGGAATATCGTAAACGGCAATGCCAAGCACCTTGATCGGACAATTCACCCGGACGGCATGAAGAGCGGTCGTGCTGTTCACGGTCAACATCCCGGCCGCGTTCTTCAACAGCGTATCGAGATTGCCGCCATCGATCATATAGACGCGTTTTTTCAAGCCGTGCCGGCGCGCCATGGCCTTAAGCTCGCGTTTCCATGGTTCGATCCCCTGATCCAGCGGATGGACCTTGACGACAAGACGCGCTTCCGATTGTGCATTTTTCGCAAACGACGCCATCACCATATCGACGGCATCGAGCAAGTGGTCGAAAGGGGCATTGTAGCGAAGCTGATAGTCGCTTTGCAGCTGGAGCGGGAATACGAAATACGGAGTACCCGCGTCGATCACATCATCGATCAGAAATGTCGCGCTCCTGTCTCGGTGGCGCGACAACAGTAATCTCGGAATCATCGAGAGGTACTCAGCAATCGGATGATAATATTTATCCTGTGAAAAGCGCGGGCTTATAAACCAGAAAAATACATTCAAAAGATTGAAAAGAACTTCATTGAAAGCTTCAATAAAAAAACTGTGCTTGTAAAGTGGCCTCCTGTCGACATCGGGAAGATCGCCTGCCGCCGCGAGAATTACGTCCGCCTGATCCGGAAACCGCGAGAGCACGGACATGCCGTCAAGCTCCAGCGTGATCCAATCCGGCCGCAAATAGCCGAACTCACAAGCAACCGCATTGAGGCCCAGATTATGAGCGAGCTCAGCCGCCGCCGCATGATAAGGCAAGCGGTCTTGATAATAGACGATATCCGTAACGCCGTGGTCCTCGACGAAGCGCGCCAGATAGGCCGGCCAATCCCGCAAGGATCCCCGATAAAGCCTGGCACGCTTGTCATGCCAGAAAAACCAGTCCGCCGGGCTGAGATTTATTCTGAGTGAACGGTGGCCGAGCACTTCCAGTTCGTCCGCGACGTGCCGGATGAATGTGCCCGGAGGCCCCTGCAAAAACAGGACGGTTTTTCTTTCCCCCACAGCTGCCGTCTTTCCGTCCGGTATTGGCAAGCGCCTGCACATCGCTTCCCGAGATCGACCACCAGAATGTCTTCGATCAGTTGGTGATCACCCGGTTCACCGCATTGTAGTTGCTCAAGAGCGGCCCGATGAGTTGAAGGAATTTTCCGAATTCGGCCGTAGGGTGGTTGGCAACGTAGATGACATCCTTGTCGCGCATCTCCATCGACCGCGCCATGAAGAAGGCATTCGGTTGCCGGAAATTGAGCTTGTAGACCACCGGGAAGGTTTCTCCGGGGATCCTGCCTTCCAGATCCGGCCTCACGCGGCGCAGAAGATCCGCGCTTTCATACCGGAAAAGGAACACACCGCCCGCGTCTGCAAAGAAATCCTTCAAGCCACCCACTTGCGCCAGTGCCTCGGCCAGCGTCACGCTCTCGGTCTTGAACGGCACAAGCTTGGTTTGCCCCACGGCGCCAAAAGCGGAGTAGGTGCGCGGCTTGTGCGACAGAAGCACATTGTCGCCCGGCGCGAGGCGCACGTTGTTGTCAGGAAAATCGATCAACTCCTCGAAGCGCGCGGTTCCCGAGCTTCGCCCGCGTTTCAGCGTCACCACCGTTTCGTAGCTCGCTTCACGCGCGCCGCCTGCCTGAGCCACGACCTCCAGGATTCGCGATCCACGCACCGAGAGCGGGTATTGGCCAGGCTTCACAACATCGCCGACGACAACGACACTGTTGCTTTCATTACCCTCTACGAGAACCGAGACCTGCGGCTCGATCGCCTTTCCCTTCAGCCGCTCCTCAATCGCGACGCGAAGACCTTCGACGGTTCTGCCGTTCGCGGGTATCCGCCCGGCATAGGGAATGAAGATGAAGCCCGACTGGTCGATCACTGTCGGTATGGAGACGGACTTGCCGGCCGAGGAGGAAAACAGCCCATCGGGCGCGGCTTCCCAGATATTTATGGCGAGACTATCGCCCACTCCGAGCGTTGCCGCTCTGCCCCCGCCCCCGACATCGCCGAATTTCCGCCCGAACAGGACAGGCTGGTACGCCTGGACAGTGGAAACGGTACTCTGCGTCAGCGGGACGACGGCATACTGCGCGCTCGTGTTGTCGCTCTCGATATCCTCAGCCGTAATTGAAATCGCAGCCGGTCCCTGGCCCGGCAAAGCGGCACAGCCTGCCAACAGCACGCTTAAAAGTGCAACCACTGGTAATCGCATTAACAACCTGATCATTCCCCGTCGACGCCCTCAGTTAGCATTCCAGCCCGACGAACGCCAACCGCTTATATGGGGCAATCCACCCTTTCGATGCCTGCCGTATCCCTTGGGCCACCATCTAACGCAGGGGAGTTAACGAACTGAAAATCCAAGAGAAACGATCACCATTGCTTGGGACTATATAGGGATTCGGCCATATCCCTGCGTCATTCTGCGGACGACCGGCGTCAAGGCGTTTGAACTTGCAATGATCGTTGCTGATTTGACACACCCTGACGAAACTTCTCCAGAATCCGCCTTTCCATACGGAAGACTGCCGGAAGTAAGCTACGTCGCACACGAAAAAGGCTATCCTTAACCTCAAGGCGATAGAATATTGCCGTTCAACCGATCGTGTTTGCCCTTGCGTCCAGTCCGGTCTCGCAGCGGTCCCTCGTCGGTTTGAAACATGCAAAAGGTTGCCGGTGCGCGAGAAGTGGTCCGAAGCGGTCTCCTCGTGCGTATCATCGAGATAAATGCGTACCGATCAGTGAGCGAGCAGGGCTTGGAGTTACCGAACCGACCACGGGCGCGGCTCAAAAGAGCTGTGGCGGCTATTCTGTGCCTGCTCGCGGCCTACACGATGGTCTCTCCGGCGTCTGCGTTCGAGCTCTTCGGATTTACATTCTTCGGTAAAAAGGAAGAGGAACCGCAGGTCGAGGTGCCCGACCCTTTGCCCTATACCGCCGAATTGACGGTGGTGGACGCAGATGAGGAACTTCAAGATACCTTGAAAGAAGCGTCAATCCTCGTTTCTCAGCAGGATAGCCCGCCCTCTGGCGAGGCGGGGTTGATAGCGCGTGCGGTGTCCGATTTCGAGCGGCTTGTCGGTCGCCTCTTTATAGACGGCCGATACGGCGGAACGATCGACATTCGCCTTGCCGGAGAGGGGCTTGAAGCCGCACTCGACTCGGGCGATTTGCCGGACACTCGCCCCGTTCCCGTGACAATAATGGTCAAGGCCGGGCCGGTTTTCCGGTTCGGCGATGTCGCCATTCGCAAGGCGGGCGGAGGGCCGCTGGATTTCGCGGGAATGAACGATCCGGGCCGTTTCGGTCTCGTCCCGGGGGAAACCGCGGGATCGCGGAAAATCCTGCGCGCCGAAAACGCGATTGTGGAAGAGCTCAAGGCAGAGGGCTACCCACTTGCCGAGGTGGTGGACCGCGAAGTCATTGCCGACCACGATACCGATACGCTCGACGTCACGCTAACTGTCGACCCTGGACGGGAGGCGACTTTCGGGACGGTCATGGTTGAAGGCACGGACCGCACCGATCCGGCGTTCGTGGCTGAATATGCGGTTATCCCGACGGGCTCCCGCTATGATCCCGAGGCCTTGAAAAAGGCCGAGAAGCGTCTGAACGATCTCGGCATCTTTTCGAGCGTGCGCATCGTCGAGGGTGAAAGCCTCGGCCCGAACGGCTCGCTGCCGATCACGATCCAGGTTTCCGAGCGCAAGCGCCACGTCATCGGCGTCGGTGCGAACTGGTCGAGTTCGGAAGGCTTCGGCGTTGAAGGGTATTGGCGCAGGCGCAATCTTTTCGGCCGGGGAGAGCTCCTGAGCATAGAAGGCTCGGTCGGTCGGATCGGAAACGAATCGGTCATCGACATGGAATATGCGTTGAGGGCCGCATTCGAAAAGCCGGGCGCTTTCGGCCCGATGACGGATTTTACCGCCAGCATCGGCGCCAAGCAGGAACATCCCGACGCCTATCTCAGCCGCAGCATCTCCGCCGATGCCTTCATCCGCCACCAGTTCAACGAGCAGGTCACCGGGCGCGCGGGAGCCGAAGTCTACTATGCGGATGAAGAGGACGTCTTCGGCAAACACAATTATTTTCTCGTCGGCATCCCGGCCGACATCCGGTATGACAGCCGGGATGATATCCTGAACCCCACAAAGGGAATAAATGCGTCCCTTTTCGGGGAGCCGGCCTACGACGTGCGGAACTCGGACGGGATGTTCTTCCTGCGCGGCGACTTCTCAGCCTACAAGGCACTCGATGAAGCCAAACGCTTCGTGCTTGCCGGCCGCGTCGCCGCAGGTAGCATCATAGGGCCTGAATTGCCGGATATTCCGGCGTCGAGGCGTTATTTCCTTGGCGGCGGCGGTACGATACGCGGCTATGCCTACCGCAACGTCGGTCCACGCCTCAATGGCGAAGTCACGGGTGGGCGAAGCTTCTTCCTCACCTCGGGCGAAATTCGCTTCAAGGTTACCGAGACGATTGGCGCCGTCGGCTTCGTGGATGCAGGCAATGCGTTCGCGGCAGTGTATCCCGACTTCTCTGAAAACCTTAGGGTAGGCATAGGCGCGGGACTGCGCTATTTCACTCCCGTAGGCCCGTTAAGGCTTGACGTGGCCGTTCCGCTCGATCCGGGAAAGGACGATCCGTCCTTTGCGGTTTATGTCGGCCTTAGCCAGGCCTTTTGATCGGAAGTCGGCGGGTTTTGAAACGGTTTGCAAAACGCCTCTTGAAGGGCGTCATCTTGCTGATTCTTGCCGTGGCAGCCCTTGTCGTGGCGTTGCTTGCCGGCTTGCAGACGGAGCCGGGCCGGACGGCTCTGGCTGCGGTAATCAATCATTTCGGCGCATCGCCCACCTCCGGCTTCAGGGTTTCCGGTATCAGGATCGGTTGGGGCCTGGATGCGTCGCTCGAAAAGTTCGCGTTGACCGATTCTCAAGGGGACTGGCTTTCGGTCTCCAATGCCTCTCTCGCCTGGAAACCCTCGGAGTTGCTTCACGGCGTAGTCTTTGTGCGTGCAATAGACGTCGGCGAGGTTGAGGTCTATCGCAAACCCGCCCCGGTGCCGAGCGAACCGGTAGAGCAGGTTTCCTCGCAATCCGGCGGAATCTGGGTTCCCCCACTCCAGATCGACGCGCTCGAGGTGGAGCGTATTGTCCTTGCCGAGCCGGTGGTGGGCGCGCCATTGCGCTTTACTGCGGCCGGCAACGCCAGAACGGCGAAGGGCCTTAAGGAAATTCTCGCAAAGCTCGACGTCAAGCGAACCGATAATGCGGATGGAAATTTGTCGGTGAATGTCCGCTTCCAGCCTGATCTCGAAGCTCTCGACTTCTCCCTCGTCCTTCATGAAGGGCGCGGCGGGCTGACGGCACGGCTTCTGGATATAGAGAACTTGCCGGCGGTCGACTTCGACCTGAAAGGCGCTGGCCCGCTCGATAACTGGCGCGCTGATCTTGCACTCTCACTCGATGGCGAGCGAACGGTGTCGGGTACGGCGACGCTTTCGCAAAACTCGGCTGGCCGCAGGCTTGTGGCGGACCTTGACGGCAATTTCGAGGCTCTCTCGCCGCCGGAACTTTATGCTTTCCTGCTCGGGCGAACCGATATTGCACTGGACGCCAGATTTTCCAGCGAATTTGCGCCATTGTCAGGCACCTTGAGCGCAAAGACGGGTACGGTTGACCTGAAGGCATCCGGCGAACATGTGCCCGAGAGCGGGCGGATCGAGGCGGTTGGCAATCTGACGGTTTCGGCCGGCGACGGCGCGCTGATAGGCGTGGAAC
>NZ_WUMV01000010.1 GCF_009826895.1 Stappia sediminis
AGGCGAAACGATCGACATCGCCGCGAAAATCAACAAGGTGCCGCTCTCCCTCGCAAACGCATTCTCGTCCGGCCTCGGCCTTGGCGGCACGGCTTCAGGCAATGCCACCGTGAAGGGTAGCGGCTCGGCACCGGATGCGAAATGGACGGTGGACATCGCGGGCCTGACCGCGGCGGCAATGAGCGACAACGGCATTCCGGCGCTGACCGTCAAGTCGACCGGCACGATGAAAGGCCAGACGATAGACCAGCGCACGGTGGTGACCGGCGCGCCCGGACTGGAAGTTACGGCAAACGGGCAGGCATCCCTCGCTTCGCCCGTCTCCCTCAACATGAAGGTCGGTGGCAATATACCGCTGGAGCTTGCGCGCAGGAAGCTGACCCTTGCCGGCCTTTCCGGCAAAGGCGGTGCACGCATCGATGCGACCGTCGAAGGCCCGGTCACGGGAATACGCTATTCAGGAACGGTGACGCCGCAGGAACTCCAGATCACCGAGTTGGGTTCCGGAATGACGCTCAGGAATTTTGCCGGAACCGTCACGATTTCCAACGATGGCGTGCGTATCGAGAACGTTTCCGCGGAACTTGGAACCGGCGGCAATCTGACCGCCAACGGCAGCGTGGGCCTGACGGGCGGCTTTCCGGCCGATATCAACGTGGCGCTGCGCGAAGGACGGTACATGGACGGCAGCACCATATCGGCGAAACTGAGTGCCGAACTGGCGCTCAAGGGCCCGTTGGCGGACCCTGCCCGGGGGGCCACGCTTTCAGGCCAGGTCGACATCGAGCGCGCCGACATCAATATTCCCGACCAGCTTCCGGCGGCGATCAACCCGGTTGCGGTGAAACACAAAAACGCACCGGCAGCGGTGCGCGCGCAAAGCGAAGCGCTCGCGCAAGGCCAGGGCGACGGGAGCGGCGGCTCCAGTCAGCCGATCGCGCTGGATGTGACCGTCAACGCGCCGAACCAGATATTCGTTCGCGGACGCGGGCTGGACGCGGAGCTTGGCGGGACGTTGAAGCTCGCCGGCACAACCAGCAATCCGCAAGCCATCGGCGGCTTTTCGCTGATCCGTGGGCGAATGAGCCTGCTGACGCGCCAGATCACTTTCGAAAAGGGCATCATCACCTTCACCGGCTCGCTGATGCCACGCCTCGACTTCGCGGCCACGACGAGCACGAGCAACGCCAATATTACGATTTCGGTGACGGGCGAAGCCGAATCCCCGACTGTGGCGCTGACCTCCTCGCCCGAACTGCCGCAGGACGAGATCCTGGCCCGGCTCCTGTTCGACCAAAGCGTGTCGGACCTCTCGCCGACGCAAATCGCCCAGCTTGCCGCATCCGTCGCGGTTCTTACCGGCGGCGGCGGCGAAGGTCCACTCGGCCAACTCAGGAAATCGCTCGGCCTCGATGCCATCGATATCGTCAACGACGGCGACAAGGGACCGGCGCTTGCCGTCGGCAAATACATCAATGACAACATCTATCTCGGCGTGAAACAGGGCACTGGGGACGGGTCGAGCCGGGTGACGGTCGACATCGACGTCTCAAAGAACATCAAGCTTCGCGGCGAAGTGGGCGCCGACGGAGAAACCAAGGCCGGTGTCTTCTTCGAGAAGGAATATTAGGGGGCCGAGAGAAGCGCGCGAGGCGACGACGGGAGTGGGCGAGCGCCATGCAAAACCCCTCACCGGGATATTTTAAACAGGCAGCGATGGCCAAAACATCAGATAGCCTTGCCGAAAATTCCGGACGTCCATTTGACTTTCTGCTTCTCCCGCTCTGAAATTGACTCGCGTCAAAAGACGTTCACTGATTATCCTTACGTTAGATTCACAGATTTCGTTGTTTTTGCCGGAGCGTATACCCCGATACGAGGGGGGGTAACTAAACCATAGGAATTCTCTCGAATATCAATACGCATCGTGCGGCTGGTATCTGGATGGGAGGTATTCATGGAATATCGGTCATACCTGCAGCTGGCAAAGGCTGTCCTTTCCGTTTCGATCCTTTGCGCGCTTCCCCTTGCATCCGCCGGAAACGCCGCCGACAAAATCATCGGCACGCCGGGTTCGCCTTCCGCGAAAAGAGTGCTGGAGGGCGACCAGCTTCCCCCGCCCGCTCTGCCCTTCGGAGGCGAGATCGCGAATGACGCGCTCCAGTCCAAACCCTGGTGGCCGCCCGCGGTGGTGCCCCCCGAGGAAGCGCCCAATGTGCTGCTGATCATCACCGACGATTCCGGTTGGGGCATTCCCAGCACCTTCGGCGGCGTCATCCCGCATCCTACGATGGACGCACTCGCCGCTGACGGGATCAGGTTCACTGCCATCCATTCCACGTCGCTCTGCTCACCGACGCGCGCAGCCCTCATTACCGGGCGCAACCATCACAACGTGGGCTTCGGCGTGATCTCGGAGCAGTCGACGGGCTTTCCCGGCTACGACAGCATCATCGGCGAGGACAAGGCCACGATCGGCCGGATCCTGCTCGACAATGGCTACAACACCTCATGGTTCGGCAAGGACCATAACACGCCCGCGTTCCAGGCAAGCCAGTCCGGGCCGTTCGATCAATGGCCGACGGGCATGGGCTTTGAGTATTTCTACGGCTTCGTCGGCGGCGACGCCAACCAGTGGGAGCCCAACCTCTTCCGCAACACGACCCAGATCTATCCCTTCCGAGGGAAAGAAGGGACATGGAACCTGATGACGGCGATGGCGGACGACGCGATCGACTGGATCACGCGAATGCACCAGATCGACCCGTCGAAGCCCTTCTTCGTCAAGTTCGCGCCTGGCGCCACGCATGCGCCGCACCACCCGACCAAGGAATGGGTCGACAAGATAAGCGCGATGCATCTGTTCGACGACGGCTGGAACAAGCTGCAGGAGACCATCTTCGAAAACCAGAAGAAGATGGGCTACTTCCCGGAAGATGCGAAGATCACACCCTGGCCCACCGAGTATATAAAGGATTGGGATCAGCTCAACGACGCAGAGAAGAAGCTCTTCATCAGGCAGGTTGACGTTTTCGCCGCCTACTCGGCCTATATGGACGATGAGATCGGCCGCGTGGTTCAGGCGCTGAAGGACATCGGCGAATACGACAACACCCTGATCATCTATATCAACGGCGACAACGGAACGAGCGCCGAAGGGGGGCTTCTCGGCACTCCCAACGAAGTCGCTTATTTCAACGGGATCAACGCGATCCCCGTCGAGACACAGATGAAGTGGTACGACGTCTGGGGCACCCAGGAAACCTACAACCACATGGCCGTCGGCTGGACCTGGGCTTTCGACACGCCATATCCGTGGATGAAGCAGATTGCCTCCCAACTTGGTGGCATCCGGCAGAACATGACCGTCACATGGCCGGCGAAGATCTCCGACAAGGGCGGCAAGCGCGACCAGTTCCTCCACGTCATCGACGTCGTCCCGACGATCCTCGAGGTTGCCGGTATCACACCGCCGCGGAGCGTCGACGGGATCACCCAGGCGCCGATGGACGGCAAGAGCTTCGCCTATCTCTTCGACAAGGAGAATGCCGACGCTCCGCCGCCGCGCGACACCCAGTATTTCGAGATGTTCGGGCAGTGGGGGCTATGGCATGACGACTGGTTCCTCGCCACCAAGGTCAACCGCACTCCGTGGGATGCTTTCGGCCCCGGCAATCCCGACCCGCTGAACAACCAGGTGTTCGAACTCTACGATCTCAAGAACGACCCGACGCAGACCACGGACATCGCCGCCGATCACCCCGACATGGTGGAGGACCTTAGGCAGACATTCATCCGGGAGGCCACGAAATACCAGGTATTCCCGCTCGATGCCTCGGTCGGCCCCCGGGTCGCGGCACCACGACCGAACATTACGGCGGGACGGGACGAATTCGTCTACACGCGGCCGATGACCGGGCTCCCGCAAGGCGACTCGCCAGGCATTCTCAACAGCTCCTATACGATCACCGCCGAGATTGAAGTGCCCGAAGGCGGTGCCGAGGGCATGATCCTGACCTCAGGCGGCCGCTTTGCCGGCTACGGGTTCTACCTGCTCGAAGGCAAGCCCGTGTTCCTGTGGAACATGGTCGACCTCGAACGCATCAAATGGGAAGGCAAGGACGCGCTCAAACCCGGCAAGCATACGGTCGAGTTCGACTTCACCTATGACGGGATCGGCGCCGGCACGCTGGCCTTCAACAACATGAGCGGGGTCGGCAGATCCGGCACGGGCACACTGAAGGTCGATGGCGAGGTGGTCGATACCAGGAAGATGGAGAGGACCATTCCGATCATCCTGCAATGGGACGAAAGCTTCGATATCGGCTCCGACACGCTGACGGGCGTGAACGATGCGGACTACAAACCGCCCTTCCCGCTGACCGCCAAGCTCGACAAGCTGACGATCAAAATCGACCGGCCGCAATTGTCGCCGGAGGACATCAAGAAGCTCGAGGCGGCGATGCGCGACAAAAAGGCAAGCGAATAAGGAACCGCTCTTATTGGAAGCCTTTTCGAAGCGACCTTGAGAGAGACAGTCGAAGGTGCCCTGCACTACTTGATGGCGGCCTTCCCCGTGGGGTGTCGCCATCAAGGAGGATGCGGCCGCTGAGCGGCGGCGGTTGCGCAGTCAGGCGCCAACGCCCGAAGCGCGGAATGGGCCGATCAGCAAAGCCAGCATTTTTCCGGTGTTTCGGCGTCCACGACGGGGTTGCCCTCGCCGATCCAGCTCGCGATGCCCGACGAAACATGGCTGATTTTGGAATAGCCCAGACGTTCCGACAAAAGCCTGGAGACGACGAGCGAACGCACGCCCTGCTGGCAGATCAGCACGACATCGTCGTCCTTGCCGGCAACTGCGGAAAGGTCCTCCAGGAAATCAGGATTGACCTGGCCCTTGTCGTCGAAAAACGTAATGAGGCGGCTTCCTTCCACCACCCCCGTCGAGCGCCATTCGTCCGGCCGGCGGATGTCGATGACGGTCGCACCACCTTCCAGCTTTTCCCTGAGCGCTGAATTGTCGAGCGAGGAAAACTTCGGCGCCTTGACGTCCAGAAGCTCGATCTCGAAGCGTAGCGTCGCATCGGGCGGGATGACCCCGCCGGCGCCGCGGCTGCCGTATCCAAGCTCCGGCGGAATGATGAGCTCCCGCTTGCCGCCGACGCGCATGCCGATCACACCCTGCTCCCAACCGCGGATGACGCGGCCGGTGCCGGGCGTGAACTCGAACGGCTGGCCCCTGTCGAGGCTTGAATCGAACTTCGTGCCATCCTCCAGCCAGCCGGTGTAATGAACGGTCACCGTCCTGCCGACGGCGGCTTCCTCCCCCGTTCCCTTGACGATGTCGCGGATCTGCAATTCCTGGGCAGCCGCCGGAAAGGCCACGGCGACGGCGAGCGCGAATGCGGCGATTATCTTGAACATGGCTTCCTCGGTCAGGGAAATGTGCGACGTGAGATGGAAACTAGTTCGGCCTTCCGATCAAGGCAAAAAAACCTGCAGGGGAAGCGAACACATTCGCTTCATCGCCATCTACCGCTTAATGCCGGCGACCTTTCGCGCCACGCGAATCGAGGTCGGCTCTTAGAAAGAGGTGCGTATTTCTATGCAACTCTATCAATGGTTGCATTCCATTGCGGAAAGCGAAATAATACTGGAAAATTTCAATCGTATGACACGGACTCAAGAAATCCCTTCCCCGCAAGGACAGAATAAGTTCTAATCACTGCGCTACTGCCGTTAATGCAGTTAACGCTTCCGCGACTGTCACTGGAGATTATTTGAGTGACTGACTTTGGGAGAAAAATAATATTCGGATTGATTGTATCTTTTTTTGTCATCGCTGCTTTTTTCGTACCTTCCGCGAGCGCCGCATTTGCCCCATCGACCACGCGCACCACGGAAGTGATCGGCGAAATACGCCGCCAACTGAACGACGAAGAAAGCCTGCCCCTGCCGGTGCGCGCCCGGCTCGACGATCTCTCAGCCTTTTACGACGAACGCGACAGCGCGCCGCTGTGGATAGGCACGAACAATATTCCCGTTCTGCTGGCGCGCATGGAGCGATCCGCCTTCGACGGGCTGTCGAGCGACAACTATCCGCTTTCCTTCCTGCGCGAAATCAGCAGCAACGCCACCGAGGCGGGCGAGGCGGATCTGGCGCGGGTCGAACTCTGGTTTTCGGCGCATTTCCTCCGCTTCGCGGAAGACATCAAGGTCGGTCGGGTCGTGCCGCGCATGGTCTATCCATCCGCCTATATGCCGCGAAAATCGATCAACGGCGCGAATGTGCTGAACGCGGTCATGCAGCTCGGCGACCTTGCGAGCTTCTTCAGGGCCTGGGAACCCTATAACCCGACCTATCGGCAACTGCGCCGCCATCTCGCGCTTTACCGGGAGATCGAGCTGGAAGGCGGTTTCGAGGCGATGGCGCCGGGCCCGGACCTGAACATCGGCGACAGCGGCCCACGCGTTGACGCATTGCGGCGGCGGCTTGAAGTGGAAGGACTTCTCGACCCTTTACCGGCAGGCACGCAATTCGACGCTCCGCTCGCCGATGCCCTGCGCAAGGCGCAGAAACGCTACGGCGTCCCTCTAACCGGGCGCCTGGACCAGCAAACGACGATCGCCTTCAACATTCCCGCCGAGCGCCGGGTGGAACAGATCGAGCTTGCGATGGAGCGACAACGCTGGCTGCCGGAACTGGTGCAAGGCCTTACGCTTCTGGTCGACAAGCAGCAGAACATACTGCAATTGATCGATAACGGCCGCGTCCGCAAAACGATTTCCGCCTACCCCAACTGCCCTGACCGCAATGCCGTGATCACCGCCGGCAGCCTGACGCAAGCGACGATAAATCCGGCATGGCACGTCCCGACCGACTATATCGTCGGCGAACTGCTCGATGAACTGAGGACGGATCCCGCCGCACTTGCCGGGCGCGGATATTCCCTGCGCCTCGACAATGCGCCGGCCCCGCTTTCGGCCTTTCCATGGGCGGCATTCTCCAAACGGGAAATCAAGGCTCGGGGCGAGAGCTTCGATATCCGCCTGGCGCCGGTTGCGCAAAACCCCCTCGGCCGCTTCAGGGTAAGCTTTGCGAAAGCGGCAAACCTCTTCTTCTTCGACATTCCCGAAGCACCCGATGCGCGCGACTACTGCAACCCGTATCTGCCGGGCTCCGGCTTCGGCATCGTCGACGGACTGGAGTTCGTGCAAGACCTGGTCGATCCGCGCGTCATGCCGGTGAACGATTTCGAGGACATCGTCAAGCGGGGCGAAACCATCACCTTCAAACCGCGCGACGATGCGATAGTCGTCGTGCTCTATCAGTCCGCCTGGATCACCGAAGATGGAGATATCCGCTTCGGCCATGACCTTCACGGCGAGGACAGGCGCCTGCGCGAGGCGCTTCTGGGACGCACCGTGGGTTGAACCGCGCAGCACGGCGCGGCGCGATCGTTCGCCCCGCTTGAACGGTCCGTCAAATTGAACCTTCCATCGAAGTGACCACTTGTTAGCGCGAAGCGCCCCTCAAGGGCGTTCCGTCCAGACAAACGCCCTTTGATGGAGTGACAAACATGAAGCGTTTCGCCGCCGCGGCCCTTGCCGCAAGCCTTATCGCCGCCCAGGCCGCGGCAGAGCCGGTCGCCTACACCTTCGACATGTCGCATTCCGCGATCAGCTTTACCTTCGACCACCTCGGCTTTTCAACGACCGAAGGCCGCTTCGGCGACTGGACGGGCGATCTCGTCATCGATCAGGAAGATCCGGCGAATTCCAAGGTCGACGTGAAGGTGGATGTTGCGAGCATCAACACCTTCTTCTCCGATCGCGACACGCACCTGAAGAGTGGAGACTTCTTCGAGGTGGAAAAGCACCCCGCGGCACGGTTTATCTCCACAAGCGTGGAAAAGACCGGCGAAAACACGCTGGCCGTGACGGGCGACCTCACCATCAAGGGCATCACCAAGCCGCTCGTGCTCGACGTCACGATCAACAAGATCGGCGATCATCCCGTGCGCAAGCAACCCGCCGTCGGCTTAACCGCCACGGGCGTCATCAAACGCACCGACTACGGAATGGACGCATTCGTCCCCTATGTGAGCGACGAAATCCCCGTCACGATCAACGCCGAAGTCCTGAAGGTCCAGGACTGACGAGGCGCATCACCCGCCCGGGGCGGAGATCCACTCCGCCCTTCCCCAGCACTCTGCTTTCAGCCGAAGGAGACCGCCCATGCTGCGCAATACCACTGGCGGATACGGCGCTGTCGCCATCGCATTTCACTGGACCATGGCGGTTCTGCTCCTCGTGCTTGTCGGCCTCGGCCTCTACATGACAGGGCTTGAGCAGAACGACCCCTCGCTCTTCCCGCTCTACCAGTTGCACAAGTCGCTCGGTCTTGCCGCGCTCGCTCTGGCGGTGCTTCGGCTAGGGTGGCGCACGGTCAACCCTTCGCCACGCCTGCCGCAAACCATGCCGCGCCTTGAAAAAGCCGCCGCCCACCTCGGCCATGCGGGCCTTTACGCGCTGATGCTCGCCATTCCGCTGTCGGGCTGGCTGATGGTCTCCGCATCGCCCTGGGGCATTCCTACGGTCTTCTTCAACCTCTTCAACGTCCCGCATCTGCCCGTACCGGACGCGCTGGGCGAAAAAGCCGCCGCTGAGGCTCTCTTGAAAGAGGTGCATGAGGTGCTCGGCTGGTTCCTGATCGTGCTTGTCGGGCTGCATGCCGCAGCCGCTCTAAAGCATCATTTCATTTCACGCGATACGGTCTTGCGGCGCATGACAAGCCTCAAACCGGTTGCAGAAACTCGCTGATTTCCGGCTGCCGAAGCAAGCAAGCCGAAGTGTGGAGACAAGGTTTCGGACATGAATACACCCAGATCTCTCGCAACTGCCTTCGCCGCCGCAAGCCTGCTGGCCCTCGCCGTTGCAACAGCCGCAACCGCCGCCGAATGGACCGTGAACCAGGAAAAGAGCACGCTCGGCTTCACCGCAACACAAGGCGGATCCGAAGTTATCGGCACTTTCGAAAGCTGGACGGCGGAAATCGACTTCGACCCGGCAGCGCCGGGAAGCGCGAAAATTCGAACCGTGATCGACCTGGCCTCGGTCGTTACCGGCGAACCGCAAGTTGACGGGCAGATCACCGGCGAAGCCTGGTTCAACACCGGCGAGCACCCGCAGGCGGTGTTCGAAGCGGCAAGCGCGCGCCAGCGCGAGGACGGCGTCTATGAAGCGGAGGGTTCGCTCACGATCAATGGCGTATCGCTGCCCATAACCGTACCCTTCACGCTGGAAATCGACGGCGACACCGCCAGCGCGAAAGGCGAAATGGAAATCCTGCGCGACAAGTGGTCCGTGGGAGAGGGATTTCCCGAATCCACCGTCGGTACGGCCGTGAAGGTCAGCTTCGAGGTTACCGCGCAGAAATGAGGAACGGGCGATCAGCCGAAAGCGCTATGTGCGATCCCTTGGCGTTCTCCTTCCCGATGGCGTAAAAGGCGGTCAAATCGTTTCCGCCGGATTGCGGCAGGTTCACCTCCTCCGCGATCCCGCCACTCGGGAGACCATCACATGTCCGCACAGACCCCGCCCGCCTACAAGCACACATCACTCTTTCCGATGAGCGCCGACGAGACGCCCTATCGGAAAATCACATCCGATTTCGTTTCCACTGAAACGTTTCGGGGCGAGGAAATGCTTGTCGTGGAGCCTGAAGGACTGCGCCTTCTCGCGGAAGAGGCCTTCGCGGACATCAACCACTTTCTGCGTGCCGGCCACCTGGAACAACTGAGGGCGATCCTCGACGATCCCGAGGCGACCGAAAACGACAAGTTCGTGGCCTACGATCTGCTCAAGAACGCGAACATCGCCTCGCACGGCGTGCTGCCCATGTGCCAGGACACGGGCACGGCGATCATCATGGGCAAGAAGGGACGCCGCGTGTGGACCGGCGGCGGTGACGAAGAGGCGCTGGGCGAAGGCGCGCGCGACGCCTACTTCAAGAAAAACCTGCGCTATTCGCAGCTCGCGCCGCTTTCCATGTTCGAGGAGAAGAACACGGCCAACAACATGCCGGCGCAGATCGAGCTCTATGCCGAAGGCGACGATGCCTACAAGTTCCTGTTCATGGCCAAGGGCGGCGGCTCGGCCAACAAGACCTTCCTCTACCAGGGCACGCCCTCGCTGCTGACGCCGGAGCGGCTGGTGGAATTCCTGAAGGAGAAAATCCTGACGCTCGGCACCGCGGCCTGCCCGCCCTATCACCTCGCCATCGTGATCGGGGGCACCAGCGCGGAAATGAACCTGAAGGCCGTGAAGCTTGCCTCCGCGCGTTATCTCGACGGCCTGCCGGGCGAAGGCTCCGAACTCGGCCATGCCTTTCGCGACCACGAGATGGAAAAGCAGATCCACAAGCTGACGCAGGCAACCGGCGTCGGCGCCCAGTTCGGCGGAAAATACTTCTGCCACGATGTACGCGTGATCCGCTTGCCGCGCCATGGCGCCTCGCTGCCGATCGGCATCGGCGTCTCCTGTTCCGCCGACCGCCAGGCGCTCGGCAAGATCACGAAGGACGGCATCTTCCTGGAAGCGCTGGAACGCGAACCGGTGAAATACATGCCGGAAATCGAGGAAGGTTCGCTTTCCGATCACGTGGTGAAGATCGATCTTACCCGCCCGATGCCGGAGATCCTGGGCGAACTGACCAAACATCCGATCAAGACGCGACTTTCGCTGAGCGGCCCGCTGATCGTCGCGCGCGATCTGGCCCACTCCAAGCTGCGCGAACGCCTTGAAAGCGGAGAACCCCTGCCCGACTATTTCAAGAACCATCCGATCTACTACGCAGGCCCGGCAAAGACGCCGGAAGGCTATGCCTCCGGCTCCTTCGGCCCGACGACCGCAGGGCGCATGGACGCCTATGTCGACCAGTTCCAGGCCGCCGGAGGCTCCATGGTGATGCTTGCCAAGGGCAACCGCTCGCCCCAAGTGCGCCGCGCCTGCCAGGCGCACGGCGGCTTCTACCTCGGCTCCATCGGCGGCCCCGCCGCGCGCCTTGCCCAGGACTGCATCAAGAAGGTGGAGGTCGTGGAGTACGAGGAACTGGGCATGGAAGCCGTCTGGCGCATCGAGGTGGAAGATTTTCCGGCCTTCATCGTCATCGACGACAAGGGCAACGACTTCTTCAAGGAACTCAATCTGGGGTAGATGCGTTCCGTAATTGGTTTCAAAGCGGAAAGGCGGCGTGACTGCGCCGCCATTTCTGCCAGGTCAGGAAACAACCGCCGGTTATTTGTTCCAAAACTTCCGAAACCTGGATCTTGATCACTAAAGTGTGATCGTCATCACAATCCTGACGACTGAACCGCTTAAGATGGACTTGCGAAAAGTGCCTATACGTTAACATGATTGTAAGCGGAGGGCATGAATATCGGTCGAGCGCTTTGATGTCGAATATGTCGTACGTTTGCGCTGCGATTGTGCCGCGAAGGTCGCGCGGCGACCAAATTTGAGAGAGGTTTTGAGGGGATGCGGAAGCTTCTTGGGATTATCGCGGCAATTGCCGTGGCGTTTTCGGCAGCCGAGGCGATGGCGCAGGCCGGCGGCCAGTTTTTCGATGCGGCGTCGAAGAAATGGGTTTCATACGGTCCATTGCGAGGCGGCAAGTCTCCGATCCCGCGCCAGACGGTCGGATATGACGGCCCCTACGGACCTGGCACCATAATCGTCGATACCGGCGAACGCAGGCTCTACCACGTGCAGCCCGGCGGCAAGGCCATGAAATACGGCGTTGGCGTGGGCCGGGAAGGCTTCCAGTGGGCAGGTACGCATCGCGTCACCCGCAAGGCGGAATGGCCGGGCTGGACGCCGCCGGCACAAATGCGCGCCCGAGCCCGGGCCAAGGGCCAGACGCTGCCTGCTTACATGGAAGGCGGACCGAACAACCCGCTTGGCGCCCGCGCGCTCTACATCGGCTCGACGCTCTATCGCATCCACGGCTCCAACGAACCATGGACGATTGGTACGGCGGTATCTTCCGGGTGCATTCGCATGGCGAACGAGGATATCATCCATCTCTACAATAACGTCGGCGTCGGCACGAGGGTCGTCGTCCGCCGTTAAGAGAACCCACCCCCGCGAACATTTGTCCGAGGCCGGCCTTGCGCCGGCCTTTTCAATGCGATTGCCTGAAGAGATTGCAAGATCGCGATTTACATTTGCCGTCAGAAGGTTTGCCTTCCATAGGAATCCGTTCAAGCTGGCGCCCCAAAGCAAATCCCGCCAAATCTGAATCGGATTTGGCGGGATTTGCTCTGGATATTGTTTCTGGAGCGATTTCTAATCACGAAAGCGCTCTAGGGTCTGGACCCATAAAATTGATGCAAATGGCACCTGAAACGGCAAAGAAGTGCAAGGAGAAGGGCGCGGAGCGGGTCGGGCACCCGGTCAAGCCCTTCGACGCGGCAGATCGAAGCCGTTTCGGTGTCTCGAAGATATGGCCGATTTGGCCGGCTACTTTGTCGCAAGATCTTGAAAACCGGCCTGGTTTCCTGCGCTCTTGCTCCTCGTATCCAACCAAATCGGCTCATACCATTTCCGTCAATTTTATGGGTCCAGACCCTAGGGAGGACGCCTTGCAAACGGAACACCGGATACCCTCAATCGCGGCGGCGGCCGCCGCCGCTGGAGTGGTTCTTCTGTTTTCGACGGCCGACGCGGCGGCCGCGCAGGACGGGCTTGCGGAAAAGGGCCGGCAGATCTCCGAAGTCCACTGCTCGCGATGCCATGTCGTCGATCCCGACAACAGGATGGCCGGCATCTCTTCCACGCCTTCCTTCATGATCCTGATCAAGGCGCTGGACGATTGGCGCGACCGCTTCGCGACCTTCCACGCAAGATTGCCGCATCCGGCGCACGTGCGCTTCGAGGGAGACGGACCAAGGCCGATCGACCTTCCGGCCACGACCAAGGAAGTTGTCCTGAAGGTTGAAGATATCGAAGCGATCGTCGCCTATGCCGAAGCTCTGGCGAACGACATGAAGGAATGAAGGACATCGGCATAGATGGTTACACTGGATTGGCATGCCGAAAGATCGGACCTGAGCGATCTTGCGCTTCTCGACCGGGAGCCGGAAGCGGGCGAAATCGACCTTGTCGCGGTGCGCAGCTACAGGCAGCAGCGTGTGCGCGAGGAAATGCGCAAACGAGATATCGCCGCGCTCATCCTGACGGACGCGGTCAACATCCGCTACGCGACCGGCACGCGCAACATGCAGATATTCACCTCACGCAATGCGCCGTCCCGATATCTGCTTCTAACCGAAAACCACTCCATCCTCTTCGAATTCACCGGCTGCATGCATCTGGCGGAAGGCTTCGAGACACTGACGGAGGTACGCCCTTCGCTGACCGCAAGCTATGTGGCGGCGGGCGAAAGGATCGCCGAACGTGAACGCGCCTGGGCGAGGCATATCGCCGATGCCATCCGCGAGACCGCGGGCGATGGCGTGACTGTCGGCCTCGAACGGGTGAATGCGGGGGCGGCGATCGCACTTGCCGGGCTCGGGTTTCACATCGTCGATGCGCAGGCTCCTGTGGAGCGCGCAAGGTCCATCAAGTCGGCGGAAGAGATGAAATGCGTGAACGCGAGCCTTCGGGCCACGGAAGTGGGCGTTGCCAGGATGCGCGAGGCGATCCGGCCCGGCATGAGCGAGAACGCGCTCTGGTCCGTCCTGCACAAGACGGTCATAGAGCTTGGCGGCGACTACTGCGAAACGCGGCTTCTCAATTCCGGCGAGCGCACAAACCCGTGGTTCCAGGAATCGGGCGACCGCATCATCCAGGGAAACGACCTTATCGCGCTCGATACCGATGTGGTCGGCTGCTACGGCTATTACTCCGATTTTTCGCGCACGTTTCATGCAGGTCCGAACACCCCCGGCGACCATCAGCGCGAGCTTTACAAGGTCGCCTTCGAGCAGGTGCACCACAATATGGACATCCTGAAACCCGGCATGAGCTTTCGCGATTATGCCGACAGGGCATGGGATATCCCAGATAAATACTTCGCCAACCGATATTACCTCTCGGCCCACGGCTGCGGCATGACGGGCGAATACCCGTACCTCTATCACCGCGCGGACTTTCCGGATGCCGGCTACGATGGCGTCATCGAACCGGGGATGACGCTCTGTGTGGAAAGCTACATCGGCGAGGAAGGCGGGCGCGAAGGCGTGAAGCTTGAACAGCAGGTGCTTGTGAACGAAACCGGCATCGAACTCCTGAGCAACTTCCCCTTCGAGGAGGACCTGTTGAAATAACGTCTCACCTGTCGCGGCTGAGGCCTTTATCCTCAAGCTCCTTCAGGTATCCGCCCCAAAGCGCCTCGCGCTCTTCGGCAAGCTTGATGAAATAATCCCAAGAATAAATGCCGGAGTTGTGAAGGTCGTCGAAATGCAGCTTCACGGCGTAATTGCCAACCGGCTCCACCTGCATGATGGCGACCTCGCGCTTGCCGGGCACTGTCTTGCGTTGGGAAGGCGAATGCCCCTGCACTTCGGCGGATGGCGAGCAGACACGCAGATATTCGGCTGAATATTCATGGGCTTGCCCGTCATCGAAGGTGATGGTCAGCACCTTGCGGTCCTTCTTCAGCCGGAGTTCGGTCGGCCAGGGTTTCTTGTTGTCGCTCACGGGATTCGCCTCCTCATCTCGTTAGAGGAGACGATAGGCATTCGCCCGCGTCTGACAAGCGCCGCCATGTGCATATCCATCCCGCACGATCATGAATTGACCTATGCGCTCAAGACGCTAACCTTCCAGACAAGACAACAATCTGTTCGGCGCGGCGTCGACCCATGCCGCCCCACCGGAGGACTGCATGGCCAACGGCCCCGAGAACGAAATAAACATGAAGGGCGGCGACACGGCGGAAACGGCACCGATGATCGACCCCTTCGGCAGGCATGTGAGCTACCTGCGCGTCTCCGTGACCGACCGCTGCGACTTCCGCTGCGTATATTGCATGGCGGAGGACATGACGTTCCTGCCGAAGCGCGAGGTCCTGAGCCTGGAAGAACTCGACCGACTGTGCACCGCCTTCATCGACAAGGGCGTGCGCAAGCTGCGCCTGACCGGCGGCGAGCCGCTGGTGCGCAAGAACATCATGAGCCTCGTGCGCAACCTTTCCCGCCATATCGAAAGCGGCAAGCTCGACGAACTGACCGTTACGACGAACGGTTCGCAGCTCGCCCGCTATGCCAAAGAGCTTTACGACTGCGGCGTCAGGCGCGTGAACGTCTCGCTCGACACGATCGACGCCGACCGCTTCAAGGCGATCACCCGCTGGGGTGACCTCGGCAAGGTCATGGACGGCATTCGCGCCGCGACCGAAGCCGGCCTCAGGGTGAAGATCAACATGGTCGCCCTCAAGGGCGTCAACGAGCATGAGATCATCCCCATGCTGCGCTGGTGCCACGAGCACGGCTACGACCTGACGCTGATCGAGACGATGCCGCTCGGCGAAATCGACGGCGACCGTACGGACCAGTATCTGCCGCTTTCGCTGGTGCGTGCGCGCATCGGCGAGGAATTCACGCTTGAAGACATCCCCTACAAGACCGGCGGGCCGGCGCGCTACGTCGAGGTGAAGGAAACGGGCGGGAAACTCGGCTTCATCACGCCGATGACGCATAACTTCTGCGAAAGCTGCAACCGTGTTCGCGTTACCTGCACGGGCATGCTGTACATGTGCCTCGGCCAGGACGACAGCGCGGACCTGCGCGCGCCCCTGCGCGCTTCGGAGGGCAACGAACTGCTTTACGAGGCCATCGACGAGGCGATCGGGCGCAAACCGAAGGGGCACGACTTCATCATCGACCGGCGCACGAAGCAGCCCGCCGTCACCCGTCACATGAGCGTCACGGGAGGGTAATCCGCGATGCATGCGCACTCCCGTCTGGACGGCTGGCCGGCAAGAGTGGGTGCGCTGGCTCTTGCCGTGCTCGTTCTCATGCTCATGGCGTGGATCGGCCGCAACGACCTGCCGGGCCTTTCGTTTGCGAACGTGAATCTGGGCCTTGCCGGTGGGCTTCAGAACGAGGCTGTGCCGGCGAACGCCAACCCGGAATTGGCCACATGCCTTGAACAACGCCTGACGGTGGTGGAGAAGATGCGCAGCGACGGCGTCGTCTCCGATGCGCAGTACGAGACCTTCCGCAACCGCGCGATCGCCTTTTGCGAGGCCGAACACCCACCCGGCGGCTAACCGCTTCTTCCGCCTCGACATTCGTCGGCCGTTCGGGCACCCTGCCGGAAAAACCGGAACAGGAGGCTGCTCGCGTGATCGCTCCCTTCACATTCAACACGACCGCGGGGCTCGCATTCGGAGCAGGCACGGCCGCAAGGATCGCCGATCATGCGGGCTTGCTTGGCGAACGCGTGCTTCTCGTGACCGACAAGGGACTGGTCGCAGCAGGCCTCGTCGAGCCGGTGGTCCAGAACCTCAAGTCGGCGGGCATTGCGGTTGAGATATTCGACGATGTGGCGGCCGACCCCGCACGCTCGATCGTTATGGCCGCTGCCGAGCGCGCAAGCGAAATGAAGGCAACCGGCGTCATCGGGCTCGGCGGCGGCTCGTCGCTGGACGTCGCCAAGATCGCGGCGCTTCTTTCAGGCAGCGGCGAAAACCTGGACGACGCCTGGGGCGTAGGCAACGCGAAAGGGCCGCGCCTGCCGCTCGTCCTTATTCCCACGACCGCGGGCACGGGCTCGGAAGTGACGCCGATCTCCATCGTGACCGTCGAGGAGGATGAAAAACGCGGCGTCGTTTCGCCCGTTATCCTGCCGGATGTAGCCATCCTCGACCCGGAACTGACGCTCGGCCTCCCCGCTCACGTGACCGCCGCAACCGGCGTGGACGCCATGGTGCATGCGATCGAGGCCTATACCTCGAAATCCGCCAACAACAATCCGCTTTCGCGCGCGCTGGCGATCGAGGCGCTGACGCTACTTTCCGCCAATATCGAGCGTGCGGTAGAGCAAGGCGACGACATCGACGCCCGATCCGGCATGCTGCTCGGCTCCATGCTGGCAGGGCAGGCGTTCGCAAACTCGCCGGTCGCCGCCGTCCACGCACTTGCATATCCGATCGGTGGGCGCTTCCACGTGCCTCACGGGCTTTCGAACGCCCTTGTGCTGCCGCATGTCCTGCGCTTCAACGCGCCTGCCGCCGGCGGGGCTTATGCGGAACTCGCGCCGCATGTCTTCCCCTCGCTCGGACTTGGACCGGCGACCGCCACGCAGGACATCACGGCGCAATTCATCGAGGAAATCGCCGATCTCAACAAGCGTTTGGGCTTGCAAACAAAGCTTCGCGAGGTCGGCATTACGGAAAACGACCTGCCGCGAATGGCAAGCGATGCGATGAAGCAGACGCGCCTTCTCGTCAACAACCCGCGCGAGGTGAGCGAACAGGACGCTTTCGACATCTACCGGGCCGCATATTAGGAGCGCGTTGATGGGCGAAAGGGCAGCACCATTCCAGCGCGCGGAATTCTCCCTCTTCCGGCGCATTCCGACCCGGTGGATGGACGTCGACATCTACGGCCACGTCAACAACGTGAACTACCTGAGTTTCTTCGACACCGCCGTAAACGGATGGCTGATCGAGGAAGGCGTGCTGTCACCGGCAACATCGCAAACGGTTTTCCTGGTCGTCGAGACCGCCTGCCAGTATTTCGCGGAGGTGAATTTTCCCGACACGGTCGACGCCGGTATTCGCGTCGCGCGCCTGGGGCGCTCTTCAGTTGCCTATGACATCGGACTTTTCCGCAATGACGAGACTAGCGCCTGCGCGCAAGGCCGTTTCGTTCACGTGCAGGTAGACGCGAAAAGCCGCCGTCCGGTGGAAATTACCGGTCGTCGCCGCGAACTGCTTGAAATAATTCGTATTTTTGAAGTTGATGAAGGCTGAAATTCAGCGGCCTGCAATCGGCCCGCATGCCGGAAGCCAACAGAAAACCGACAGGTTATCCACAGGTTAACCGTGACTTTTCAACAGGCGCGCCTTGTCGCGCTCCCACTCGCGGCGCTTTTGTGTTTCGCGCTTGTCGTGGATCTTCTTGCCGCGCGCCAGAGCAAGCTCAAGCTTGGCCGTTCCCTTTTCGTTGAAATAGACCTTCAAGGGCACGAGCGTCTTGCCCTCCTTCTGCACGGCACCGGCAAGCTTGCCGATTTCGCGCTTGTGCATAAGGAGTTTGCGCGGGCGGCGCGTTTCGTGATTGAAGCGGTTCGCCTGCAGATATTCCGGAATATAGGCGTTGTAGAGCCATAGCTCTCCGCCTTTTTCCGCGGCATATGATTCCGCGATGTTCGAACGGCCCTGGCGAAGCGACTTCACCTCCGTTCCCTGAAGCTCGATACCGGCTTCAAAGGTCTGCTCGATCTCGTAATTGAAACGGGCCTTGCGATTTTCCGCGACGATCTTGCGTCCGGGATCGCTTCCACGCTTGGAACTCATAACCAACTTCCAAAAACTGCGTCCGACGCGGGTTTGGCGCGCCGGACGGGCAGTCGTTTGCTGTTTTGCGCCTTCAGTTCAAAAGACCCGCGTGCTGCATGGCGGAGCGGATCGCGCCTTGCGTCTTTTCCGACACGGGCACGAGCGGCAAGCGCAGCTCGTTCTCCCCCTTGCCGATCAGCGAGAGCGCATATTTCACGCCCGTCGGGTTCGGCTCGATGAAGAGCGCATCGTGAAGCGGTGCGAGACGGTCCTGAATCGAGAGCGCCTTGGCGAAATCGCCGGCAAGGCACGCTTCCTGAAACTCAGAACACAGCGCCGGCGCGACATTGGCCGTGACCGAGATGCACCCCGTGCCGCCATGCGCATTGAAGCCGAGCGCGGTGATATCCTCACCGGAAAGCTGCACGAAATCCGGCCCGCAGGCCGCGCGCTGCTGGGTGACACGAGCCATGTTGGCCGTCGCATCCTTCACGCCCTTTACATTGCGGGTCGTCTTGAAGAGCTCCGCCATCGTTTCAGGCAGCATGTCGATCACCGAGCGGCCCGGGATGTTGTAGATGTAGATCGGAATCCCGACCGCGGCGTCGATTGCCTTGAAATGCGCGATCAGGCCGGCCTGGTTCGGCTTGTTGTAATAAGGGGTGACAACAAGGATACCATTCGCACCGACCTTTTCCGCATGGCGGGCGAAATCGATGGCTTCCTCGGTATTGTTGGACCCGGCACCCGCCATGATCGGCACGCGGCCCGAAGCCGCCTCTATGCAAAGCTCGATGACGCGCTTGTGCTCATCATGGCTCAGGGTCGGGCTTTCGCCGGTCGTGCCGACCGGGACAAGCCCGTGCGAGCCCGATTTTATCTGCCAGTCCACGAAATCCTGGAAACCTTTCTCGTCCACTGCCCCGTCCCTGAACGGCGTGACGAGTGCGGGCATCGATCCCTTGAACATCTGGGTTTTCCTCTTGGATTTGCAGGATTGTCCGTAACCGGCATTACGGGATCGGCACAATAGTCGGCGAAGCAACCGGGAGCAACAAGGATGGGCGCATTTTCCGCGCGCTTGCGAAAGAAACGCTGCAGCTTTGGCAAAACGACACCGTCTGCCCGCAACGGATGGATCGCCCCGCCTGCTTCCCTCCTTTATCCTGACCGCAATGACACCGGGAGATGACGACAAATGGCGACCGACGAACAGCAAGGCTGGACCCTTCGCGAATGGCAGGGCAAGGACGGCCTGAAGCTGAGAGCGCGCGACTGGACAGCGACGAGGGAACAGCAAACCGTCCTCTGCCTTGCGGGATTGAGCCGCAATTCACGCGACTTCGACAGGTTGGCGGCCTTTCTGAACGCTCATGGCCTCCGGGTAATCGCCATGGACTACCGAGGACGCGGGAGATCCGACCATGACCCGCAACAAGATTACGAGCTTGCATCGGAAAGCGAGGATATCCGGCTCGGCCTGGATGCGCTCGGCATCGACAACTTCTCGATCGTCGGCACATCGCGCGGTGGCATACACGCGATGGTGCTTGCCGCCACGCTGGCGGAGCGCGTCGAAGGTGTCGTTCTCAACGACATCGGGCCGAAGGTCGAATACCAGGGCCTTGCCCGCATCGCCGGTATCGTAGGCAGGAACATGCAAGAGCCTTCCTGGGAGGCTGCGGCAGCGCGCTTGAAACAAGCTTACGAAAGCAGCTTCACCAGCATGAGCGACGATGACTGGCGGGCATTCGCAAGCCAGCTTTACCGGGAAGCCGACGACGGCGTGAGGCTGGATTACGATCCCGCACTTGCAGTGGCGCTTGAAGACCTGACGCCCGATACGGTTCCGGATTTATGGCCGCTTTTCAATTCCTTACCTGAAATTCCTCTACTTATGATTCAGGGTGAGAACTCGGATATTCTGACCCGAAGAACAGTGGAGGAAGCACGCAGGGCGCGGCCCGGAATGAAAACGCTGACCGTTACCGGCGAAGGACATGCGCCATTGCTCTGGGACACGGCCACCCAGCACGAAATCCTGTCATTTCTCAAGCAGCGAGCATGAGCTCGGACATGACAAGAAAAAAGCCCGGCGGTTTCCCGCCGGGCCTTGATCAAATCCTGCAAGGATATGATTAGAACGTGCGCTGCACGCGGATGACCGCCGAGATCTGGTCCTTGTCGCCAGCACCAGAGCTGTAATCCTGGTTGGAATACTCAAGTTCCGCACCGATATCGAGACCGGCGACCGGATGCCAGACCAGGTTACCCTGAACGTTCCATTCGGAAAGATCCGGGATCACGAAACCGTGGTCGTAGTCGAGATAGCTGGCCGACAGCGAGGTCGAGAACTCCGGCACCCAGTAGTGGGTGAAGCCGGCGCCGATCGCCCAGGCCTTGGTCGTCTTGAGATCGCTCGTGAACGGATTCACAACCGCATCGTAGTAGATGCCGTTGCCGGCGGCAGCGTAGTTGGCAGCACCGTCCGAGTACGAGCCCTGGAACGAGAAGCTGTCGCCCGGAGCAAGCATCGGCAGGTTGATGGTCACGCCTGCGCCGATGGCCCAGCCGAGCTCGTCATCCACACCGTAACCAACGATCTGGTTGTCGGTGTAGACCTGATGCAGGGCACCCATGATCTGGGCGGAACCCCAGCCCTGGTCGACGCGAAGGTTCGCGACGAAGTCAGGCATGCGGTGACCGCCGTAACCGTTGGAGACATTCAAACCGACGACCGTACTGTTGGCCGTCACGAACGTAAGCGAGCTGTTCGGATAAATGGCGTTACCCGAACCGATAGCCGTCGTCGAAAGCGCAGCAATGCCAGCCCGGCGGTCGGTTCCATCTTCCACGGACGCCGAAACCGAGAAGCCGTTGCCAAAGGCGAAGGTGTAACCGAAGAGGTTCACCGAGCCGTTATCGGCAAAGCCCTGGTTCTGGATCGCTCCCCAGGCATCGCCCGTGTAGAAGTCGTAGAAGGACGCCGCGCGACCAGCCGTCAGTCCGCCGAACTGGATGAACGCCTTGTCGATGGTCGTCGCATCCGGACCCGGTGAGGTGTTGGTCCAGTACATTTCCAGGTAGGTACGAAGCAAGCCGTACTCGGTATTGGTGCGCGAATCGAACCGTGCGTAGCCACGAGCGCGGAATGCGGTGCTGACGTCCGCGTCCTGGTCCCATGCGCTCAGATTGTGGTTGCCGGAATCGCCGAAGTCATTGATGCGGAGTTCCGTACGGATACGGCCGCCGATGCGCAGGCAGGTTTCGGTGCCCGGAATGTAGAAGAAGCCGGTGCCGAAAGCGTCGCAGATGCGGACGTAATCGACGGGCTCCGGAGCCACCGGAAGATCGGCAGCCTGAGCACCAGTTGCAGCGAGAGCAGCTGCGGAAGCACCAAGCAGAATGCTCTTAATTTTCATGTCCTGACCTCACATAATCGCAGAAGCGCATCAGTTGATTCCGCAGAGTTATTTTCTACCTACTCGCTGCTCACCGAGGCTTCAATTCGATATTTTTCGCTTCACGGCTTTCATTCCCGAAAGTGACGCAAATGCCACATATGTGATCAGGACAAATACATACAGATTTATTCTGACCTTTGAAACTGAACTAAATTTCCACTTGAAGTAAGTCCGATATTTATACAATTTTACTCTAGTAGAATTATATATTTCTGCTCAAATTACTTTAATGACGGACTGCAATTAAAAGTCGACAAAAGAAAAGCCCGGCGGTTTCCCGCCGGGCTTTCACCAAATCCTGAAAGGACCTGATTAGAACGTGCGCTGGACGCGGATGATCGCGGAGATCGCGTCCTTGTCGCCTGCACCCGAGCTGTAATCCTGGTTGGAGTACTCAAGCTCGGCACCGATATCGAGACCGGCGACCGGGTGCCAGACCAGGTTACCCTGAACGTTCCATTCGGAAAGATCCGGGATGAAGTACCCATGGTCGTAGTCGAGGTAGCTGGCCGACAGCGAGGTCGAGAACTCCGGCACCCAGTAGTGAGTGAAGCCGGCGCCGATCGCCCAAGCC
The DNA here is from genome assembly GCF_009826895.1 of Stappia sediminis. Classification (GTDB taxonomy): domain Bacteria; phylum Pseudomonadota; class Alphaproteobacteria; order Rhizobiales; family Stappiaceae; genus Hongsoonwoonella; species Hongsoonwoonella sediminis. The sequence continues at coordinate 22,550 of NZ_WUMV01000010.1, forward strand.
TTGGTCTTCTTGAGATCGCCCGTGAACGGATTCACAACCGCATCGGCGTAGATACCGTTGCCGGCGGCCGCGTAGTTGGCAGCACCGTCCGAGTACGACCCCTGGAACGAGAAGCTGTCGCCCGGAGCAAGCATCGGCAGGTTGATGGTCACGCCAGCGCCGATCGCCCAGCCAAGCTCATCATCCACACCGAAGCCGACAATCGCGTTGTCGGTGTAGACCTGATGCAGGGCACCCATGATCTGGGCAGAACCCCAGCCCTGATCGACGCGAAGGTTCGCGACGAAGTCGGGCATGCGGTGACCGCCGTAACCATTGGTGACGTTGACCGGATAGGTCACGCCGCCAGTAGTCACGTAGGTGAGCGTGCTGGCCGGCCAGACCGCATTACCCGAGGTAGCAGGAGCAGTACCGCCACCAGTGGTAGCAACGGTCGCCAAGGACGGATAGAGGATGCCGGCACGACGGTCGGTTCCATCTTCCACGGACGCCGAAACCGAGAAGCCGTTGCCGAAGGCGAAGGTGTAACCGAAGAGGTTGACCGAGCCGTTATCGGCAAAGCCCTGGTTGAAGACCGAGCCCCAGGCATCACCCGTGTAGAAGTCGTAGAACGACGCTGCACGACCGGCCGTCAGGCCACCGAACTGGATGAACGCCTTGTCGATGGTGGTGCTGTCACCAGCCGGCGTGGCACCGGACGTGGTGTTGGTCCAGTACATTTCCAGGTAAGTGCGCAGCAGGCCATACTCGGTGTTGGTACGCGAGTCGAAACGGGCGTAGCCACGAGCACGGAAAGCAACACCAACATCAGAGTCCTGGTCCCAGGCGCTCAGGTCGTGGTTGCCGGAATCGCCGAAGTCGTTGAAACGAACTTCAGTACGGATACGGCCACCGATGCGCAGGCAGGTTTCGGTGCCCGGGATGTAGAAGAAGCCGGTGCCGAAAGCGTCGCAGATGCGAACGTAATCGACGGGCTCCGGAGCTACCGGAAGATCGGCAGCCTGAGCGCCAGTTGCAGCGAGAGCAGCTGCAGAAGCGCCGAGCAGAATGCTCTTAATTTTCATGTCCTGACCTCCAAATCAGTCAATCATGGAGCCTGGTGTGCGCTTGCACGAATGAGTTCCAGAACTCCGTCCCCGCGAATTTCCTCTGAACCCTACCGACCGGAGGTTGGACGTCCGTGGCAGGCAAATCAGATGCGGCATCGCTGCCGCTCGCAAGATCGACCATACGCAACGGGAGCTTCTGTTCAACTGCGGAATGGCCTTCGAAAGGCTCTCACGGCTCTTTCAAATCTTGGTGTTGCACCAAAGTCACGAAACGGGAGGTCAGATTTAAGAACCTGTTTAGAATTGGGGCTCTTTTCGGGTCCAACACCTGTTGAAAGGTTGCCACAAAGACCTTCCGCAGGGGGAATCACGACCGCGATTCCGACTCGTCCAACTTCATCCACAGGGCAGGGCGAATCCGATTCTTCACCTGAGATCGACGCTGACGCGGGCCGACCCGCCATGCGCGTCGACAACCGCGATGGTGGAACGCCCGGGCCCGTCCGGCATCCAGACAAGGGACTTTCCACGCCCCCCTTGCGAGACCGGACGGCCGTTCGCATACCATGCGAAGGGCGGCGTGCCGCGCCGAAGCTTGACGACAAGGGGGGCAGCGGCCCCGCCCTTCTCCATGCCAAGGTCCAGCAGCGCGCCTTCGGGAGGAAATGCGATTTCCGGCCCGTACCCGCGCTCTATCGTGCTTTTGCGCCCACCCACGCGCGCATACTTGAGCGGAGGCGGAAGCAATTGCGCATGCGCGGTCAATACGCCCGCGGGCTTTTTGGCAAGCGGGTAACGCTCCGGCCCGAGCCTTTGAAACGCTTCGGAGAGAATGGGCGCAGCCGTCCCGTATCCCGTAATCGCGGAAATGGGCGTGCCGTCCGCGCGCCCCGCCCAGACCGCGACAACGTGGCGGCCGTCAAAGCCGACCGCCCATGCATCACGATGGCCATAGGACGTACCGGTCTTGTAGGCGATTCCCTCTGCCGGCGCGTTTCGCGGCGCGGGCATTCCGCTGAGGATATCGCCGACATACCAGGCGGCCACCGCGTCAAGCACCCTTCGCCCCCCGGACGATCGAGGGTGTTCCGCGTCGCGTTCGAAGAGGTCGACCGCACGTCCTTCGTTGGCTATCGCGGCATAAAGTTCAGCAAGATCCCACAAGCTGACGCCAAGCCCGCCAAGGGCAAGCGCAAGCCCCGGCGCCTCTTCGCGCGCAAACTGCACGTGAACGCCGGCCAGACGCAGGCGGCTCAAGAGCACGGGCGAGCCAACCGCCTCAAGAAGCTTCACCGCCGGAATGTTGAGGGAATGCTGCAAGGCCTCGCGCACCGTGACGGTGCCCTGGAACGTCCGGTCGAAATTCGTCGGGCTGTATCCATTCACGGACGATGGGCGGTCTTCGACAAAACTTTCGGGATGAGCGATCCCCTCCTCGAAGGCGAGACCATATATGAGCGGCTTCAAGGTGGAGCCCGGCGAGCGGACCGCCTTGGCCATGTCCACATGCCCGCGGCGGCGTTCGTCCAGAAGCCCGGCCGAGCCGACGCGTGCCAGCACTTCGCCGCTCGTATGATCCGCGACGAGGATCGCCACCGAAGCATTCCGCCCAAGTCCGGCGGCACGGCGCTTCGCCAGATTTTCAAGCGACGCCTGCAGGCGGGCATCTATCGTCAGCCGCACGACCGCCGACGCCGGCTCATGCAGGATGGCTTCGCGCGCGGCATGGGCGGCAAGCAGCGGAACGTCGCGGCGGCGCGAGGGCACCGGATCACGCTTTGCGGCCGCTGCTTCCCCTGCCCCCAGCACGCCTGCCGCCACCATCCTGTCGATCACGCGATCGCGCGCGAACCTCGCCGCCTCGCGGTGCCTGTCGGGCCGGCGCGCTTCCGGAGATTGTGGCAAGGCAACGAGAAGTGCAGCTTCTGCCGCCGTCAGCCGGGCGGGCTCCTTGCCAAGCCATGCCAGACTTGCCGCGCGAACACCTTCTATATTGCCGCCGTAAGGCGCACGCAGAAGATAAAGTGACAGGATCTCGTCCTTGGTGAGCGTTCGTTCAAGCGCCAGCGCATCGACGATCTGCTCAAGCTTGGCGGTGAGCGTACGCGTCGGCTTCTCCTTTAGCAGGCGCGCGACCTGCATCGTCAGCGTCGACCCGCCCGAAACGATACCGCCATTGCGGGCAGCCTGTACCGCGGCACGGGCAAGCGCGCGGGCATCCACTCCGGCATGCGCATCGAACCGGCGATCCTCATAGGCCTTCAGCATGGCGAGATAGCGCGAATCGACGTCGCCAGGCGCGACTGGCAGGCGCCATTTATCGTCGCTCGTCTGAAAGGCGCGCAAAAGCACGCCGTTACGGTCCAGCACATTGCGGGAGACGGCAATCTCTCCGGCATCACCCAGAGGATCGGCTTTCCCGACCTGAGCCGCCAGCCAGGCACCGCAACCGAGCACCACGATCAAACAAAGACCGAGCCCGGCCACAGCCAGGGCCAAATAACGCCCCCAGCCCGCCCTTCGCGACGAATCCACAGCCCGGCCCTTTGCCATCGCCCTATCTCACCGGCCCGAGCACCTCGAAGGTGCCGCCGCCCGTGCGCGCGGCGAATTGCGGCTGATACATATCCTCCACCGTCGCCGGGGGATGGGCAAACACGCCTGGAGACGCCGCACGCGCCATATAGGCGAACGTATAGCTGTCGCCGTTCGCCCGCTGCTGGTCGAAGGCCACCACGAAACGATCGTCCCGGAATTCGGAATGCTCGACCTCGGAGAGCGGGTCCAGCCAGTCGAGAGCGCCGACATCACCGGCCCGAACGAGCCTCGGATTGTCGATGACGACACCGGCCGGCAGACGGTCGACAACGAGAAGGCGCCCGTTTTGAACCAACGTGCTTTCCACCTTCACGACGACGACAAGACGCGTGTTCTGCGCAACCGCATCACCTTCGATGCGATTTCCGTCGAGATTGTAGATCTCGCGGGAAATCGCGAACCCTTCGCCACCCGCAGGTTCGGGCACCTCAGGCTTTCCGGTCACCGAAATGACGATCTCGGTAGGCTCTGCGCCTGGATTTTCAACCTCGACCGAACGGCCTTCAAGCATCTCACCCGTAAAGCGCTCCATCAGCGGGGCGGAAGCCGCTCGACCATCGATGCGGAATTCCGCGTCGCGGGCGTTTTCGCGCAGCTCATGAGCGGCCATCAACAGCCAGGCCATCTCCTGCGTGGAAAAGCCGCGCGACTCGTTCTGGCGGTCGGCGACGAAGGATACGAGCCCGCGCCCATCGAGCGTATCGAGATCGGCTTCGGCGATATAAGAGAGAATGCCCGCGCCATCGCGCAAGGCCGTGCCGTAGTCGTTTCGGGCAAGGCTTGCCGGCTGCGCCTCAACCTCACTGACGGCGGCGCGCAAAGCGCGCTCCGCGCGCTGCGTCTCGCCGTAAAGCGCAAGGCCCGCTCCCACTTGCGCCTTTGCAAGCGGACTTGCGAAATCGCCAAGCTTCTCATCGGCGAAATAGCGAAGATCGCCGATAGACGCCCGGCCCGCGCGCGCGAGAACGTAAAGGCCATAAGCTATACCCTCACCTCCATCAGAAAAGTCCGAAGCGTAGGCAATCCGGTTTTCGATGTTGTCGAGCGCGCTTTCAATCGGCCTTTGAGGGATGGTGTAACCGCGCTCCCCCGCCCTCAAAAGGAAATCGGTGACATAAGCATCAAGCCAGATGTCGTTGCTGCCGAAGCTCGACCAGAGGCCGAAGGAGCCGCTCGAACCCTGGTTGGCGAGCACGCTGGAGATCGCGCCCTCCACACGCTCGCGGATGCCGCTTTCGGTCTCAAGGCCGGCGGAGACCGCCATTTCGTTCAGATAAACGAGCGGCAGCGCACGGCTCGTCACCTGTTCCGTGCAGCCATATGGATAACGCTCTAGCTGGTTCAACAAGCCTGGAATGTTGATGCGCGCCGTATTGCCTTCAGAAACGCTGACAAGCGCGGAGGCAGGCTTCAGCCCGGCAATCGTGGCTGCATCGAGCGTGACCTTGCCGGATGGCGCAAGGGAAACGAAAGAGCGGCGCGTAATATCCGGGCTATTGTCGCGAACGCCAAGCGACAGGCGCTTTTCGACATGAACGCCATCCGGCCCTTCGACAGCGATATTCAGCTCGCCGTCTCCCTCCTCGCCCGTTGCCTGCAAGGGCACGATGACGGTTTTGCGCTCACCTTTATCAAGCGCCAGCATACGCGATGCGCCGTCAGGCAAAACGAGGGGACCATTGACGCTCGCCCGGAATGTGTAGTCCGCCGCTTCCCCTTCCACGTTGTCGAGTTCGACAAGAAGGCGCGAACGATCGCCGGGCGCCAGAAAACGCGGGCTGCTTGCCGTCATCACCAGTGGGTCACGCACGATCACGTCCCGCTCGGCGCTTCCAACGCCAGATTTCGACCAGGCAACCGCCATCAGGCGGACTGTGCCGCTGAAATCCGGAATATCGAATGTGATCTGCGCCCGCCCGTTTCGATCGACCGCGACGACACCGGAGAAGAGAGCCATCGCCTCTTCCTGCGGCGGGGGAGCATCAAGCCTCAGACCCATGCCGTCGCCGCCCGACCGCACGCGGCCGCGTGTGCCTGCGGTGCGGTCTATGAGCTGGCCGTAGAGGTCCCGGATTTCAGTGCCGAGGCGGCGCTGGCCGAAATACCAAGCCTTCGGATCGGGCGTTTCATAGCCGGTCAGGTTCAAAATGCCGACATCGACGGCGGCAAGCGTGACGAAAGCCTGCTCTCCGGCTTTGAGATTCGCGATCTCAAGGCCCGCCTGCAGAGTCGAACGCGGGCGCATCTTCTCCGGCGCGTCGATCGAGACCGAAAGCGCCCTCTCCGCCGGATCGACACTCAGCCATTCCACGCCCAGCGCACGGGCCGGCATGCGCTTGGCCTCCAAATCCATCGGCCTGTAAAGCGAGGCGGTGACATAGGCCCCCGCACCCCAGTCGTTCGTAACTTCAAGCGGAACTTCCGCCCGATCTCCCGAAACCTCCACAACCTTGCTGGCGATCAGCCTGTCGGACATCACATTGACGACCGCCGTACCGTCAAAACGCGACCTCAGACGCAAGATCGCCGTATCGCCGACACGGTATTTCGCCTTGTCGAGGCCAATCTCCAGAACATCCGGCGTCTCCGAACTCGCCGAGGAGACATACCAACCGGCATTGAAGGTGACGCTGGTCGCCATCGGCGCGTCGCCTCCCGACGCGATCTCAAGGCGGTATTGTCCCCAGTCGACGGGAACGGATAGCCTTGCCGCCCCATCGGAAGCGACATCGAGCGTACCGTTCGCAACACGGCTCGTCGTGGTTATCGGCTCGAAGGACCAGCGCCCGTCCAGCCTGTACCACTGGTAGCGCCGGTCGAGCTTCAGGAGCGACCATTCCAGGCGATCTGCCGCAATCCGTCCGCCATCGCGCGAAACGGCGATGACGTCGAATTCCGCAGGCCCGCCCTCGTCGACACCGCCGTCGAACGCCGGCTTTATGCCGATGCGCGGACCGTCGGCGAGAAGGGGCAGTTCCAGCCGACGCTCCACGAAACGCCCGCCGGCCTCCACGAGCCTTGCGGCGATCGTGGCCTCATAGAGCGCGCTCGTACCTGCCAGATCTGGAAGCACAGGCGTGAACGAAAGATTGCCTGCCTGGTCCGTCGCCATGCCGTCCGCCAGGGGTTCGCGCGCGGAATAGACGTCTTCATCCTCAAGTCCGAATTGATAGCCGGCATATTTCGGCATTTTTCGTGTGGGGCTTACGATCGTCTCGCCCTCCAGCCGCTGGCCGGAGGCGGGAGCGCCATAAAGAAAATTCGCGGAAAGCGAGATTTCAGGCGGATTGCGCGGATCGATCGCGCCTGCCGACGTTTCAAGAGCGAAATCGACCCGCTCCGGCTGGTAGTCTTCGACGAGGAAACTTTCCTCGGCGAGCGCCTTGCCTTGCGGATCGGCGAAAATGCGCAGCGTCCAAGTGCCTTGCTGGATGGAAGGCGGGAGGGGAAGCGAATGCGCGCGCCCGCCAAGCCCTTCGTCATTCACCTGAACGCGGGCATGCTCCACCCCATCAGGGCGAAGGAAAACAAAGGTTAGCGGCAGATATCCCAGCGCATCGACCTTGTCATCCCGGGCGATTGCCGCTGCATGAACCGTTTCTCCAGGGCGATAGACACCGCGTTCCGTCCACGCGAAAATATCTATCGGCCCGGCGGCCGGTCGCCCCTCCACGCCCCGATCGCCGAGGTCGAAGGCAGGCCTGGTCAGATCGAGGAAGGCGTAATCGCCGCCATTCGTTTCTGCTACGAGAAGTGCCGGCGCCTGGCCACCCGTGCCACGCGTCAAGCCAGGCGCGAACCGGGCAATGCCCTTTTCGTCGCTCGTCGTTTCGCCCAGGATTTCGTTGTTTACGGCGACAAGGCGCACGCTTGCCTTTACGACCGCCTTCGCCGTGGCGAGCGAACGCACGGACGCGGTCAACCCATCGCTTCCCGAATAGGACGTGAGACCCAGATCGGAGACGATGAACCATTGGGTCGCCCATGGGCCCCATTGGTTCTTCACATCCGTTCCGGCGCGCGCCGTCATCGCATAGACGCCGGGCTTCGGCTCAATGCCGATATCGGCAAGGGGGATCGCCGTCGTGACGTCTTTATTGAGGTCGCGCTCCACCTCGACGACGCCTTTCCAGACGGCCTCGCCGTAGTCGCTCCTGATCTGGTCGGCCTGATACGAATTGAGCTGCGCCAGGAACTTGCGGTCACGAAGGGCGGAGGCGAGCGCACGGTCGCCGATGCGGTAAATCTCCGCCTCCACTTCCTGCGTATTGACCGAAACGACCGGGATCGTCGCGCCTTCGCCCGCTGGCAAGACGTAAGACCGACCGAGGAAACGCACCGAAGGCTCACGGTCGCGCACATAGACGGAAAGGTCGGCAGATTTTAGCAGTTTTTCACCCTCGGCGGAGGGCAAGCCTTCCCTCACCAGAATTCCATAGCGGCGGCCGTGCGCGACACCGTCTATGCAAACCTGCGCGCCTTCGCTTTCCACCGCGAACGGGCCTTCGCCAGTCACCTTGACGAAGGGCGTCATATCGCTGCCGCGTGGCAAGGTTTCTGAAAAGACAACGCAGATACGCGGGGTTGCCGCGTCGGAATCGACCTGATGATTGAGAATGCGGAAGCCGTGTTCGGCAACCATCCTGTCATAGCGCTCGCGAAGACCCGACCGGTCGTCGAGCGTTAGCGCCTGCCGCCAGGCCTTGATCACCGGCTTCCAGGCCTGGCGTTTGGAAAGGGCCGTGCCGATAAGATCGAGCGCAAGCGCACGCTCCGTATCCGAACGAGACCTTAAATAGGCATTGATCGCAGCCGACGAACCCAGTTCATTGACTTCGTTCTGTTCCTGCCAGTTTTGAGGATTCTGGGCGATCAATGACGCGGTAAAACCCGCCCAGAGATCGAACGCCGCGGGTTCCAGCGCCAATGCCTGACCGAATGTGCGCTGTGCGGCCTTATAGTCTTGTGCTGACATTGCCGCGCGTGCGGAGGCGCTCAAATCGGTAAGGGTCGCGTTCGCCGGCTCGTACTCGCGCGGCAAGCGCCGCGACAACCGTTTCGCCTCTTCGATGAACGGCTGCGGGACGAACGCGAGTTCCCCCTCTCTCTCGTCCAGCGACACTCCGGCAACATCCCTGATTTCCACGACGCGGCCCGCAATCGCGCCGTCGAAGGCACGCAAGTCGCCGATATCCGACTTCAGGAAGCACCAGCGCGCGCTCACATTATAGGTGAAAGCCCGGCACATATCGTTTGCAAGGCAGGCGGCCTTGCAGGCTTCCAGATCGATTTCCTTCAGCGTCTGGAAATCCGCGCCGAAATAATCCGCTCCCTCCACCGTTACGGTGCGCCGTTCGTCCGCCTGTGCGGGCGGAGCGGTGAAAAATGCAAATGTCGCAAATAAAACAGCCGCACCAGCTTTGATAATCTTTCGGAAGGCGCTGCCGGGCCTGGCTTCGATGACAGCAAGCTCATACATGGCGAACCTCCCGAGAATACGTAGACGCAGCTTCCACGCAGGGAGGATTTATAGCGAAATCGGACGGGCAAACCCTGCGTGAAGGAAATACGCAATCATGCCGCCTGCGCTACCGCAAGGACAAAACCACTTTTCCGTATAGCCGCTTGTGCGATCCGCCGGACGGCGCCCGAAGGCTGCGTCAATGCGCTGCGGCGACCCGTCGTCGCCTCGCCTTTTCGCTCGCGTCTTCATTTTGCGCGCGATGCCCCGACGCCTCACGGCATTCATCAACGGCCTGGCGAAGCGCTGCGACCGTGCGCTCGATCAGCAAGACCAGTTCGGGCACTTTTTCCAGCGCCTTGCGGTCTTCATCCAGCACCGCGCGATTGACGGTGTCGGACAGCGAGAAAAGGGCCGAGGCACCAAATGTGCCTGCAAGCGAACTCAAAACGTGACTTGCACGCTCGACGCAGTCCAGATCATCGCCAGCGTTCCTGAGATCTTCCGCTCGGGCCATCAGATCGCTTTCGCATTGCTCCAACACCCTGATACGTGCCGAATCCGAAAGATTGTCGATCACTCCTTGCAGGACGGAGGTATCGACAAGCGGCAGGGTCATCGGCCGTTCGCGCATTCGTGTGCGCGAGGTGGAAAGCGCTTGGGCGAGGTGGCGCCCGAGTTCGGCAGGATCGACGGGCTTTGTGAGGAAGTCGCTCATCCCGGCCTGAAGAACGCGGTCCCTTTCTTCTGCGAAAGCATGAGCCGTAAGAGCGATTATCGGAATTTTCGACGCATCGTCGCCACGAGCCCGGATCTCGGCGGTAGCCGAAACCCCGTCCAATACCGGCATGGAAACATCCATGAGAATGACATCGTAGCTTTCGCGATCCAAACGCTCGATCGCCTCCGCCCCATCACGCACGGCTTCGACCTCGCACCCCCAGCGCTTCAGAAGATCGACGGTGATCATGCGATTGGTATCATTGTCCTCCGCCAGAAGAACCCTTGCGCCTATCAGCGTCTGGGCCAGCGTTTCCGCTTCATCGCCGGCATCGTCCGCTTCCGTTTCCGGAGCGGGAGCAAGGTCGAGTTCGAAGGCGAAGCAACTGCCCCTGCCCTCTTCGCTGTCGAGCGAAATGCGCCCGCCCATCCCGTCAACGAGTTCCCTGCAGATGGTCAGACCGAGACCGACGCCGTCCCGCACATCCGTCGACGCCGTTTCGAGCGTAGTGAACTTCTGGAACACGCTGTCGCGCATGTCATGGGGAATTCCGGGGCCGGTATCCGAAACCTCGAACCGTATCCGCAAGCCGCTTTCACCCTCCGGCTTGCCTGTCACCCGAATTTCCACAACGCCGTCGGGCGTGAACTTAATGGCGTTACCCACGAGATTGATCAGCACCTGACGAATGCGCCCGACATCGCCCGCAAGACGCACGGGAAGCGCGCTTTCGATATGTACGGCGAGTTTCAACCCCTTGTTTTGCGCAGGAACCGCAAAGAGATCCCGCACGCCGAAGACAAGCGGGCGCAGGAAGAACGGTTTCTCCTGAAATTCCAGACGGTTCGCCTCAACCCGGGAAAGGTCCAGAATGTCGTTCAGGATATTGAGAAGCGCATCCGCCGAATTGGCCGCAGCACGAACGTATTGCTGCTGGACGGGCGTCAAAGGGCTTTCCTTCAACAAGTCGAGAATGCCGGTAACCGCGTTAAGCGGCGTACGGATTTCGTGGCTCATCATGGCCAGGAAATTCGCCTTTGCGAGATTGGCATCCTCTGCTCTTGCTTTCGCCTCCTTCAGCGCAAGCGTCTTCGCCCGCTCTTCCGTGACATCGCGCGCAAAGCCGATCAGCAGTTTCCCGTTCGGGCCGGTTGCGACGTTCATCGCAAGTTCGCAAAGGAATTCCGAGCCGTCCTTGCGCGCGGCCTTTGCGTGGACGCGTTGCCCCGGTTCTTCGCCGGGCTCCTTCTGAAGGATCGCCCGGAACCGGCGCAGGGCATCCTCGCGATGGCGTTCGGGCACAAGCACGTCCACGATCGAGCGGCCGACGATTTCCGCACGCCTGTATCCGGTAATGCGTTCGGCCGCCGGATTGAAATCGACGACGTTACAATCCTCGTCGAGGATCGCGATCGCGTCGAGCGCGCTCGTCACCATGGCTCGGGCCCGCGCCTCGCTGCGCTCCAGCGCTTCCTGGCGATGCTTGAGTTCCGTGATATCGATGCGGAAACCCACCGTCCGCCCATCCGGCGTGCGACGCTCGTAAACCCTGAGCCAGCGCCCATCATCAAGGTGCTGTTCTATGGGTTCGAGCGGCGGACGGCGATGCATTTCAAGCCGCCTTTCGATCCACCCTTCAGGATCGTCATTTGCATCGACATATTGTCCGCGCCTTACGCCTTCGCGGATTATTTCATCGAAACGCATGCCGGGCCGCATCAAGTCCGCGCTCGTAGCGTAAAGCTCGCGATACCTGTCATTGCAAACTATCAGCCGGTCGCTTTCGTCAAAAAGAACGAAGGCATCAGGCAGGAATTCGATCGCCTCGCGAAGCTGCCTTTCCACTTCGCGAAGCTTCGCTTCCGTCGCCTTGCGCTCGCTGATATCGCGCAGGAGGCCTGCAAAAAGCCGCCTGCCGCCGAACTTGTATTCAGTAAGCGAAATATCGAGAGGAAAATCCTCTCCGTCCTGGCGCCTGCCATCGGCCTTGAGGCTGATGGCAGACCCCGATACGGGAGGTTTTGCAGCCAGAACCTTGAGAAGATCGCGCTTGTCCGGCGGCACGAGGCTTGAGATATTGCCGCCGACAAGTTCGGCCGCGCTTTGCTTGAACATCTTTTCAATCGCCGGATTGACGAATTCGATCACCCCATCCTCATCGAACGTGACGAGCCCTTCGCCCATCCAGTCGAGGATTGCCTGAAGCCGCGCTTCCCGGTCTTCCGAACGCCGGCGCGGAATATCCGGATCACGCAGGAGGTCGAGTTGCGAACCTTGCGCCTGGCGCCTGTCCCGGCCACCCGCGAGAAGAATTGCGAAGTAGGAAAGTACAGCGGCGGGCACGGCATAGATCGCCACGCCGGCAAACAATGAAAGCACACCGGCGCGTGCCCCGCCCCGAGATATGTCGAAGCCGGGGTCGAGTGCTGCCCGCAGCAGCAAAACGAGGGCGCAATGGGCCAGTACCAGCAACAAGAAAAGCCCGACATGGCGCGCGATGGGTGGTCGTGTTGGCCCGTTTGGACTGGTCAATGCATGAACCTCGCGGCGGATGCCTTGGCCGCAAGTGTAGTTCGATGTGAAGCGGATGCGAAGCGAGAACCGTTTTTCGCGCAAATTTGCGAATTGCAAAGGTAAATTCCTTCGCAAAATGCAAAGATTGCTTGTTTGCGCATAAAACCGCAAACGAACCAATATCCGCATTAACTATCTATGATTGCTGGACTTTCTCCCCAAATTCATGGGTGAGAATTCGTTCGATCCGCCCGAAACTGAAATGGCACGGGATTTGATTGCCTTGCGATAGTCGCGGCGAAGAGGTCCTGCTGAATGGTCAGCTCAGCAAAAGGACCCGGCGCGATGCGTTCCGCGACGCCCCATTGACCAAAAATGTCGCGGAACAAACTATAAAGCGCTCGCCGGCCCGGGACCTCGCTTCCACCCCTTTACCTTAGGCCTCTGGCTCGGCGGGCGCTACTTTCACCCGCAATCGCGCTTCTGAAAGCCTCAGCCCGAGAGCAGCCGCGCCAGAATTTCCTCCGTAAGTGCCGAAGCCTCGGCGCTTGCCTTGCTGGAAGGTTCGGTCTCGATCGCCGTCTTGCCCTTGCCCATGCTCGACGCATAGGCGGTCCTGTTGCCAATCCTGGATTTCGCAAGCGGCAGGGAGCTTTCGTTGATCGCGTCCAGCATCTCCTGTGTGAGTGCGGCACGTGGCGGCACGCGATTGAAGACCAGAAGCGCCGGCGACCTTTCGCGATCGGCGATGTCGAGCGTGCGATCCGTAGCCCAGAGGTCGACCGGCGTCGGCTGGATCGGAACGAGCACGAGATCCGCAATCTCGATCGCCGGCTTTACGTCGGAATCCGTTTTTGGCGGCGTATCGACGATGACGATACCGTGGTCGCGCGCAAGATTGCGCGCCTCGCGCCGCACGCCCCAGCCGCTCGAAGTGCGAAAACTCAACCCCGTTTCGCTTTCGCCCAGCATTTCCTCGCGCATCTCGAACCAGGACCCGAGGCTTCCTTGCGGGTCCACATCGAGGATCGCAACCGGATAGTCCCCGCGCCGAGTGAGAGCGACGGCGAGATGGGCCGCAATCGTGGTTTTTCCTGAGCCGCCCTTTTGCTGGGCAATCGTGATGATTTTACCGGACATGCGCTTTGCCTCCAAACGCATTGTTGCACCGCAGCATTGCTTGCGCAAGTCATCCTTGTGACGAATTCATTGCCTTTTGAGATATCGACCGGGCAAACCGGAAAACATGAGAATTCGACTTATCGACTTCCGCAAAGCCTGTGCAAATCGTTTTGCCGGCTCGCGCCCCGGGCCCGCGGTACGCAGCGTCTGCGCAAGGCCTTGATTACAATCCCGCGTGAAATTTTGATGCAGACGCCTGTGGCCGCCCTAATATAGTTTCCGCCAGGTAATTTCCATGAATTGCGACGTGAGGCTCGGTCATGAGGTGGCGGGGACGGCGAGGCAGCGCGAATATTGAAGACAGGCGCGGACGGGCCCGCGGGGGAGCCGTCGCGGGTGGAGTCGGCGGGCTCGGGCTCGTGGCGCTCCTGCTGTTCGGCTATTTCTTCGGGATTGACGTCTCGCCCCTCGTAAACCAGCAACAGATCAATCCGGACGGCTCGACGCAGGTGACGGAGGCAGACCAGCAAGCCGCGGAGTTCGTCAGCGTAACGCTCGCCGACACCGAGGATATTTGGGCCGCGATATTCCGCGACGAATTGGGGCAGACCTACAATGAACCGACCCTTGTGCTCTTCAAGGGCGTTACACCTTCGCCTTGCGGAAATGCTTCGGGCGCCACGGGACCTTTCTACTGTCCGAACGATCGCAAGGTCTACCTGGATACCGATTTCTTCGTCACGCTCAGCCGCCAATTCGGCGCCAGGGGCGATTTCGCTGCCGCCTATGTCGTGGCGCATGAGGTTGCCCACCATGTCCAGGACGAACTCGGGATTCTGGCCAAGGCCAATCAGGTCCGCTCCCAGGTCAGCCAGGCGGACTCGAACGCGATTTCCGTTCGCATCGAACTGCAGGCCGATTGCTTCGCCGGCATCTGGGCCCGGCATGCCGCAGAAAGCTTCGGCACGCTTGAGGAAGGCGATGTTCTTGAGGCGATGAACGCGGCCAAGCAGATCGGCGACGACCAGCTTCAACGCAGCGCGGGGCGTATACCGAGCCCGCACACCTTCACGCACGGCACGAGCGAACAGCGCCAGCGCTGGTTCGCAACGGGCTATCAGTCGGGCGATTTGCGCAACTGCGACACTTTCGGCTCGGCACGCCTTTGAAAAAGCGGTGCTTTCGTTCGCGCCATTATGGTTTGCCAACGCTTTTCAACCAGACGCCTACAGGGATTGGCCCGACCAGGCTCCAGCTTGCCAGCCTCAGAGCTTCGGAAGCTCCGGAACGGGCGTATCGGTCATCCTTTCCCTGTATTTTTCAGCCAGTTTCTTGAGATCGATCAGGGCATAAGCAAATACCAGCCCATCGCCGTCCCAGTGGCTGCCGATACGTGCCAGCACCGTTGGGCCGCAATTGTCCCAAACGCTGGTGTCATACACATAGGAGGTTGAACCCGCCGAAGTCGCCCCGCCGACGACATCGATCCTCGGCGCCTGGACGCTCGAGAATTTGTCGTTCAAACGCTCTCCCGTTCCCTCCCCCTCCACGACCCGCAACGTGCGCGGTTTCCACGCCATGCGAACACGCGCGGAGCAGACACCTTGAGAGAATTGGTGACCATCGCTGGCCACGGTATTGACGTTTTTTCCTACCGCGCCCTTGTGGTTCGTCCAGACCCAGGAATCTGTGGTCGAACCCGACAAAGGCTCCCCGTATTTATCCTTCAGCAAGCCCAAGATCTGTTCCTGCGTCACGGCACCACGCACTCGGATGGTACGCGCCACACCGATAACGTCGCCGCCACCTTCCCCGTTGCTGAATAGCGAGAAATATTCATCGCCGTCATCTCTTACGAACGCCTTGAAATTGTTGAAAGGGGCGTTCATATCGTAGCTGTAGCCTTTCGCGAATTCCGGATCGAGAACCGCTACTTTGCCGACACTTATGGTCTCGCGGACAATTTTCTCCGCTTCCTCGAAACCCTGACCCAGCCGAACGCCGCTAATGTCGCTTTCGCCCGTAACCTTGCTTGCCGGCGGAACGGGTTTGGCAACCTTTTTCTCCGGTTTGGCGGCGTTGCTTGCCGTCGGCGGCGTCGCGGCGGCGACCTGGGCTTTCGGGTTGGCGGCAGGCTTGCCCCCTAACGTCTTTACGCTCCCGTCTTTCGCCAAAAGCCAAATGTTGTAGCCATCGAACAGGCTCTTCATGCGCGCCCCGCCCTGCACGTAGGTCGCGCAGGAACCGACCACCAGGTCAACGACTTGCGTTTTCAACGCGGCGCCGAGTTCCTTTTCCGGCAACTGGATGTTTCGCACGGCAACATTTCTCAAGGCGGCATCGAGGAAATTCGCGTCTGCCTTCTCCAGCCCCAAATTCGCGATCTTCATTGGTGACTTGACGAGTACGGACTGGTCCTGGCTCGAAATCAAAACGATTTCGCCCGGCCCGCATGCGCCGGCTGAGGAGGGCTGCCCCTTCGGGAGCGCGAGAACGGCGACCTGTTTCGCCTGCGCGGTATCATCCGGCTTCCTTTGGCTCGGAAGCTCGGAGAAAGTAGCGTCATAAGCCGCGCGCCCGATCACCATGTTGTCCCGATCCGGTATAAGGACGCTCGCCCCCACCGGTTCGACATCGAAGACCGGATATCCTTTTCCGCTATCCCACAGCACCTGCTTTCTGACGACACGCATTTCCACGTTTACGGAAATGCTCGGATTGCGCTGGCCTTGCGGGATTTCAGGCCTGATCTTGTAGCTCTCGGCGGGCGCCGGCAGGGATAGCCACAGGTCGGATCCCTCAAGCCCCGCCACGCCATCCAGATTCGCATAGACCCCCGTTAGCCTTTCCAACGGCACATTCGCCAGTTCAGAAACTTTTTCGAAGCTGCGCCTGCGCGAGGAGCCTGGCGGATAGAAGACGCCCGCGGTGAAGGATCGCTCGCCCTTCCCGCCGAAATACTGCGCCGAACCGTTAATCGTCTCCACGGTTACCGTTTTCGGCGGATTGGCAATTCGCGCCTTTTGCCACTGCCCGAAATTTTCGAGCAATTGCGCCGGAGGCGCATCGTAACCCCTGCCGATGTTGGCTACGAGGTCATCAGGGAAAAAGCGCTCCCAGGCATCATCCATGCCCTTGATCCGATCAGGATAGGCTTCCAAGGAAGCGCGAATGCGCGCAAGCCGCGGCAGCGAAAGGCCTTTGCTCTCACCGTCCTGCCCGAGGATCACGCCGAGCGTATCCGTGCCGAGCCAGGCAGAACCGCGCGGAACCGCGCTGACGGTGTCTAGCGACGGAACCGGCTCAATTCCAAGGCGCATCACGGGCGTTGTCAGATTGTCGAAGCGGTAGAGCGCGGCGTCTTCCGGCTCGATCACGAGCTCGAACTGGTTTGAGTTCCCACGTTTCTCGTCGGAACTGCGTAAACCGGTTATTTTGGCGTCAATCCCCATTATCGCCCCGGAGGTATCAAATCGGGCACCTCCGGCGCGAAGATTGTCACGAAACTGCCGTGCCTGAGCCTCCGGAATCGGGATTTCGAACTTCAATCGCTCTACAGGAACGGGAGCCGTAACGACGATCTTGGCGTTCGATCCCATTACAGCTTCGCCATACCCGCCGCGATCGAAAGCCACCGTCTTGCAAACGTTCGAACGGCTGGAGACGGGATAAACCTGCTTCTTGAAGTCGTACTCATCCAGCCCGAACGAACAAAGGATCTTGACCGAAATGGGCAGCTTCGGTGCTGTACGCGCCAGGATTTCCGGCACCTTCTCTCGTATGGAGGAAAGCACCGCCCGCCTGGCGAATTCATCAATCTTGTTCCGATACCAAAGAAGATCAGGTCGTCCGGCATTTCTCGAATCATATATGACGTTCGGGTCAATTCCGGCGCTTGAAAGAATGCTGGCCCTTGAAGGCTTGTCGGCCAACCAGATCGAGTCGAATGCCAATTCGCGCGTTTCGAGCAAAGCCGGATTCTGGTCGAAAACAATCCTCATCGCCGCCCTTCTCCAGGACGAAAGACGTTCATCCGAACCTTCGTCGAGCCGGTATACGTACCCCCCTCCTCCGGGGGTGACCATGACGGGTCTGCCATCCAAAAATGCGATACCCGCCAGTGCATTCGGGTCTACCGCCACGGGCTTTGTCACTGCATTGAAATCAAACAGCAGCTCTCTGGCGTCAGGATCCGCGTAGAGCTTCGAATGTGAGGCTTCAAGCAGCAGTTCGGCATTGCCTGAAGCTGCCTTTTTTTCCGGGATGTCCAGTGTCTTCTCGACAACGACGAACGCCTTCCGGTCGGCTGACGGCAGTCGGCTTAGAAAAAGCTCCGCTTCATCGCGCGGCAACGGGATCGCATCGGGAACGCCACCCTTCTGCTCCAGATCGAAGTTCGCCACCGGCCTGACCGTTCCGGACAGGTTCGCGGGGCGAATGATTCTTATCGGAAATTCGCCCTTGGCCGCGTCATATGGCTGAACTTCAGCCTCGTGCACATGCAGCATCTTGATCGGCATTTCAGGAGCGAGGCCAGCCAGTCTCGGTCCGATATCCGCAACGAACGCCTTGTAGGCCTCTTCGCGTTCGAATTCGTTTTGTCCGCGCCAGCCATCGAACGGAACGTTACGGCTGCAACTCCGGTTACAGCCTTGCACATAGGTGGCAAGGAGATCGCCCGTCAGGAAACGGTTCGCATATTCATAGGCGACATACTGGTCGGACAGTATGCCCGGCCAGTTTTTGACGATCACCAGGTCCAGAAGCATTGCGAGATCGAGATGCGGCTTGATCATGTCGCGGCGCCCGACCCGCGTATCGCCGCCTTTTTGCGCGCCATAAACGATCGGGTATCCTGTGACCAGCCGCTCACCCGATTTGACGGGTGCGATTTGGCGAAAGCCAGGCGGCATGTTCACGGGCGTTGGCACAAACGCCTGATACCGGGCCTGCCCGGACGTGGCAGCCGTCGCCTGGCCCGCTCCGGCGGTTCCGCCATCGCTAACCTTGATGCCGGAAACGGCCCCGCGAAACGCGGTTTGCGCCGCGACGGTATTTTTGAGAATGCAAACCCTTGCCCGAAGGTTGAAGGTGAAGGCGGAGCACCTCGCATCGGCCGCGCACAGGTTCTTGCAATTCACGGCCGATATGCCGCGCAAGGATGGATCGGAGACGCCCGATCTATAGTCGCCGGCCGGCAGGTCGACGTTGTTCAGGACGATAAACGGCGCTTGGGTATTTGCAGGTCCAGCCGGCCGCTGCGGCGATGATGCGCCGCCCGCCTGATTGCCTGTCAGACGCTGGTCCGATCGGGCGTAGAGAATGTCGATCTGTTCGGCGGTCAGCCGCCCGGTAGCGCGAACGCCGATAGAACGTTGGAACCGGATAATCGCCCTGCGCGTTCTGGACCCGAATACGCCATCGGCCTGTCCGGCATCGAACCCGAGTATGTTCAAACGGTGCTGGATTTGCCGCCGGTCCTGCCTCCGATTCGCGGGCCGCCACTGAACCTTTTGCAGGTTTCGAAAATTTCCCGCCAAATCCGCGTCGAATCTGGCGGCGAAAATATGCTCAGGAATTCGATTTTCAGCCGATGCCTTGTCACGAAAGCGATCCGGATTTTGCCATCGCCGCGCGAGCACCACCCCCGCGGGGTCAGCCCCCCGATCTTCGCTTGAAATTCCCCCGGCTTCATTTCCCGCGCTTGCGGATTGCTTGGCACCCGCGATCGTCAAGGCAACGAAACAAAGAACGGAAAAAAACGACAGTCGTACGCAACGCATCGCCTCGCTCCGACGTACTTCAAATTCGCGCGTAATTTAGTTTATATTTCTTGTATTTTTTGGGAATTTTCTTTTAATGTCCATTTATCCTGGGTTGATAAGCCAAAAATTACCCGCATAAAATTAATTAACTCTAGGCAATTATTCAGTCGGGATACACAGATCGCACGCGCCTGCAAATTGGGAAAATCATACCGATGGTCGCAACCAGCCATGTGCCTGAGGTTTTCGAGTAGCCTCTCATAAGCCCTGTACCGCGATCCTTACGCGATAGGCCTCGTCCTGAACCGAGCGCATCAACTGTCCGACCACCATTTCCACCGGCTTGTCGCGCATCGGGAAAATGTAGTGCGTCTGTGCGTCGACGATGTCCTTGAGCGAGAAGACAATATTGGCGCCTCTCAGCACCTCGACACGCACGAGGCGGTTGGCATTCGAAGAAATCCGGTAGCAGGTCACGTCTTCGGGCGGCGCCACACCGGAGACCTCGACCATATCGTTCATCGCGGTCAGCCGGATCGGGATACAGCCTTTGTCGTCCTGCAAGGTGCTCGCATCATCGCTCGCTGGCGCTTTATCCCGCTGGTGTCGCGGGGAAAACGAACCCGTGCCTTGACCCGCGGCGCCCGCATTCTCGATGACGTAAAAGTCTTTCCTGTGCTCGGCCGCCTTCTCGTCGCTGGGGTAGATGTATACCTCGGTATCACCGACGACGTACCTTTCTCCTTCAAGCGATTTTTCGTAACTCACGCTCATTCCGTCAGGCACCTGGAGGATCACGCGGTCATTCGGCAGGCCGACATTGAAGACACTTATTTGCCGCGTCATGCCGGGCGGAATGTTCCTGAATGCATTCGGGCTCAGGACCACGGTGTCCGTTTCAATGTCGTGCGGCCCCACAATCACCGAGAATGAGATTTCCCTGAACGAACAGATGATGAGCGTATCCTCGCCGGGGCCCAGATTGACGCTCGTCGTCTCCAGCGGATCGAAAACGTAGACGACATCATTCCCGCCGCCGGTGCTGAAACCTTGCAGACCCGGCGTGTCGTCGATCAGGGCACGGTCGTCACCTTCGCTGTAATGAACGGTCTTTGTGCCATAGCTGACGATTTCCCTGCGCTCGCTGAAATTCCGATCCACCGAAAGATCGGGGCAAGTCTTTTCCGTCGGTGCCACGACGCCGGCGGGAGCACCGGAAGCAAAAGATCGCTCGAGAGGCTCGGCCGTCTCGGTGATGATCACCTCGCGACCGAATGGCTCCCTTCGCGTCGTATCGGCTCCATAAAGGGTGACGACGACATTTCCGACCCGGATTTCGACGCTGGTGCCCGTGGCATCGCGAATGTTCGTCACGCTTTTTCCGGGTGGAAGCCGCATCAACACCCGGTCGTTCTCGGGCATGAAGCCGAAAATACGAATATAGCGCTGAATTCCGTCAGGAACTCCGAGGAATACATCCGGCCCGAGGATTACGCCATCGGCATCAAGATCCGGTTGCAGGTTGTTCGCACCAAGGCTGACGTTGAACGTCAGGGCATCGATGGTGCACAGCATGATCTTGTCGTTTCCCGGCCCTGCGGTAACGGATGTATCGGGGCGCGGATCGTAGAAGATCAGCGTGTCGTCACCCTCCCGCCCGTCCAGAGAGGCTATGCCTGCGCGCCCGAAGAAGATCAAATCGTTGTCGCCCGTATCTAGCGGCGGGTTCGTGCTGCCATCGGATGCGTTCACGCTCGCCATGCTTTGCGCCGCCTCATCAGGAGGCGAGCAAACGAGACCGCTCAGCTCCGGCGGCGGAGCGAAGCCGCTTGGAGCGACAGGCGTCTGCCGCGTGCGCTCGATTATGAAGATATCCGGGTTTTCCTTGAGCTCGCGTCGCCATCCCGCCATTGCCACATCGACCGTCAGCGAGCCCACCTTGGCGCGCGTGCCGCCCTGGTCGATATCGGCCTCCACACCTTCGGGCAGGCGCAGGATGATCCGGTCGTTCGGCTTCGCGATCCCGCCAACGACTATCGACCGCTTCACGCCGTCTAGGAGTCGGGCAGCTTCCACGACGACGAGATCCGGCTCCGCATCGATGGTATCTTGCTGCACATCCACGAGGAACAGGGGGTCGTCCATCCCGCAGATGAATATCCGGTCGCTGCCTTGCCCGGTGTGGAGGTTTTGCGATGTGTATGTATAAACAATATCATCGCCGCCGCCCGTATCGTGAATAGTGACGCCTTGCTTGCGGTCGATCCGGATGGCATTTCCCTGCGGGCTGTAAAATGCATGCATCAGTTCCATGCCGACAGGTTCCGCAGGCCTCATCGCGTCCGCGTCCTGGCAGCCTTGCGTCTCGTCGTAGTTTGAAAGCGGTGGGCCTGCGATGATCGGATCGACCGCCTCAGGCGCGCCCACCCGTTCGATGACGAACGCGTCCCTCGTCACCGCAAAAACCGAATCGGCGCGCGCGACATTGAACGAAACCGGCCCCGCCCTCGCAATGACCGAGCTGTTGGGCATAAACGTGAAATCTACGCCCGGCGGTAGTTTCAGCCTAATTCTGTCGCTCGAATTCGTGAACGAAAGTATCCGGATCTGTCGGTCGAACCCGTCGGGCACACCTGTAAAAACAGCCGGTTCGAATACGATTTCATCCAGCGAATTATCCCCGCCAAGACTTTCCTCGGAACTCAGGTTGACCTGTAGGGACAATGTCGACATCGAACAGACGAATATCCTGTCGGCGCCTGCACCGGCGACGATGCCCACATTGGTATCCGAGTCCGATATGTAGATCCGGTCGTCGCCGTCGCCTGCATCCACGCCCCTGACGCCCGGCGCGTCATCCACGCGGATTGCATCCGCACCGTCCGAGAAGAAAATGTAGTTGGCCAGGGTCCTTACGGGGCTTGACCATGGCCCTTGCGAAACCGACGCGGCACAAGCCGATTGCTCTCGCACCTGGTCTGGCACTCCGCCCGCTGCCGCCGGAGGTGCCGCGATCCCTGCCTCTTCTGTCCCGGCTGCCGGCGCGCGGGCAATCGGGCCCGTTATTTCAGCCAGCGGCTTCCCCCGACCCATTTGCACGAGAGCCGGTGCCTCCGCACCCTCCAGGGACACCACGAGCTCGCCCGTCACCTCACCTGTGCTTTCAAGGCCGTTGTCCCGCTGATAACCGCGGATCGCGCCCCGCGTCCGTCGCCCCATCCTGCCATCGACAGCGCCTGCGCCGTATCCCCGCTCGTTCAATAGCCGCTGCACATAGGCCAATTGCGAAGTTTCGCTTGTCTTCCAGGCCGGAATATATTCGCTGCCGTCATATGCCTGCCGAAGGCCGTTGACGAGAATGTCCCGCCAACCGTTCGTCACCGTATTCAGCGCGGCCATGTCGAAGGCTATGTGGTTTCCTATGCGGCTCGCCGCCTCGCCGGTCAAATCGAGCACCCAGGCCGCACACCCGAGAGATCCGCAATCGTAAGGGCTCTCTATCAGGACGAACGCTTCGGACACGCCATCCAGATTGAGATCGGCGAAAGCGATGTCGAATTTTCTGTCGGGGTGGGGCTCAAGGCCGGACGCATCATCTTGTCTGCGGATGAAGTCTGCCACCTTTGTGCGCAGAGCCGCCTCGCTGGGCACCGGCTGGGCCTGCGCCGGGCTATCGGAGGGCTTTTGATCACCCTCACCCGCGCGAGCTACATTCTGCTCGGCATCTGCTTTCGTGCCCGATATGGCGCCATCGAGAGTTACTCGCTCACCGACGCCTTCCTTCAGATGGCAGATCCCGTCAGCGGTCAGGTGCGTGAAGGCAGCGCATCGCTGATCTGCGGCGCAAAGGTTCTTGCAATCGACGGCCGATATTCCGCTCAAAGCGGAATCATCTTCACCGGAGCGATAGCTGCGGGAAAGCAGGTCCGCATTGTTGAAGATGAAGAACGGAACTTCCTGGACAGCAGCATTTTCGGCTTGAGCGCCCTGCCCGGCCTGCGCGAGCCGAACGGGGGGGCGGTCTCCCTCCGCATGCACCCTGCCACTTGACCCGGCAAGCAAGGAGGCACTCGCCAGGAATGAGAAAATCAAAGGCGTGACAAGGAACGGTCCGGGTACGCAACGCATCGCCCATCCCCGCAAGATTTTCCTCTAAGGATTACTATCATCCTCGGAATATTGTTTTCGAAATTACATTTCAATGTCCAGACCGTTTCTCCTGAAACAGGCGCAGGATTTTTGATTTTTCGGCGCGTAATTTCGGATTCAATTTGTTGAAGAAGCCTTATAGGCCGGGTTTCCGATATACGACCGCTTCAAAGCTATCGTCACAATCAAATGCAAAATATTGCAATATTGATCGCGATGATCGAATTGTCGGAGAAACCTGCCATGAGAGAGAGTTCGAAGAATTTTGCCCCGGCAGATTGGCTGGAAGCCGAACTTGCGGACACCCTGGACGAAGACTACGAGCTCGAGCTTGGCGAGGCCGGTCTTTCGCTGGAGATCAAGAAAATCTATCAGCGTGTACATGGGGAATCGCTTCCAAGAGGCGATTACTTCCGCGCGCTTTTGCGGCTGCAGGCCGAGCTGATCAAATTGCAAGACTGGGTCGTGCACCACAAGAAGCGGGTCGTGGTGCTGTTCGAAGGCAGGGATGCCGCCGGCAAAGGCGGTGTCATCAAACGCATCACGCAAAGGCTCAACCCCCGCGTGGTGCGCGTGGTCGCCTTGCCTGCCCCATCGGACAGGGAAAAAACGCAGTGGTATTTTCAGCGGTATGTGCCGCACCTGCCTGCGGGCGGCGAAATCGTGCTATTCGACCGGTCCTGGTACAACCGTGCCGGAGTGGAGCGTGTGATGGGCTTCGCCAATGAGGAGCAGGTGGAACAATTTTTCAAGGACGTTCCTGAATTCGAACGCATGCTCGCGCGCGATGGCATTCAGCTCGTGAAATACTGGTTCTCCATCACAGACGAAGAACAGCAGTTGCGCTTCATGATGCGCATTCACGACCCGCTCAAGCAGTGGAAACTTTCCCCGATGGATCTGCAGTCCCGCGTACGCTGGGAAGATTATACCAAGGCCAAGGAGGAGATGCTGGAGCGCACGAATATTCCGGAAGCGCCGTGGTACATCGTGGAAGGAAACGACAAGAAGCGCGCCAGGCTGAACTGCATCGACCACCTTCTTTCGCTGTTTCCTTACGCTGATATTCCCAGCGAGGAAATCGAGCTGCCCGAGCGGATATTCAATCCGGATTACGAACGCGCGGTGTTACCGCCGGAACTTTACGTGCCCCAGAAATATTGAGCCAGAAGGCCCGGGCCTGAAGGGTGAACTTGTCGACACCGGAGGTCCGCTGTTGCGAGTGCCCCGACGAACGGCACGGGGATTGGAATTGCCTCTTCCCGCGCACGGCGGCGGACGGCCAGGCCGGCTGAATGCCCGTTATCGCATCGTTGTTCCATCTCAATTTTTCTGGTATACATGATATACTTGACAAGATACATAAACGGGCAATCCCGGTTCGAAAAGCCTCCTCCGAAGGCGTCAAATGCTGCGAGCTCGCGAAATCCCCCGCTTGCAGAGCCTGAATGTCATCGAGAAGTGACAGCATGGAAAACGGCGATCAAAACGCGAGTTCCAGACCGACGGCCCGACCGCGAAAACCGCGCGCGCCGAATGCACCGCCGAAGGCCCATCGCCATCAAGGCGCATCATTGCCCGCAAGGAATTCGGACTTCGTCTATCAGGACCTGCGCCGGGAGATCATCTCGATGCGGCTCACACCTGGCACCGCGATCCTGGAGAAGAACCTTGCCCAGCGATATGGCGTCAGCCGGACCCCGGTGCGCGAGGCTATTGTGAGGCTTGCCAAGGATCGCCTGATCGATGTGGTGGCGAAATCCGGCACATTCGTCGCGCCAATTCCGCTTGCCATGGTGCGTGAGGCACTGGTGGCACGTCGCGCGCTGGAGGCCGCTACGGTACGCGAGGCAACCGAAAAGGCGAGCGAAAGCCAGTTCATGGAAATTCGCGCGATCATCCAGCGCCAGCGCGAAAACGCCCAAGCCGGAGACGAAGCGGCCTTCCACCGCGCTGATGACGATTTCCATGCCGCCATCGCGGCCGCAGGGCGGCTTGCAGGCATATGGGATATGATCCAGCAAATCCGCATCCAGATCGAGCGGTACCGCCGCCTGACGCTGCCGCAACCGGGGCGCATGCTCAAAGTCGTCGGCGAGCATGAAGCGGTGCTTGAGGCCATGGTGCGTCGCGACGCCGACGAAGCGGTTGCGAAAATGGCCTATCACCTGAACAATTTGCAACTGGATATCGCCGTGTTCAGGGACATGTGGCCCGATTATTTCCTGTTAGACCCCGCCGTCGACAGCGATTTGCTTGCCGAATAGTCACCTGATTTCAATAAAGGGAGCGCTGTTGAAACTCATGAATATGTCAATCCGCCAGGCCGTAAGCCCGGCAGAGGCCCGCACGTTCGATACCGATGCGCTTCGCCGGAATTTCCTCGTGACCGACCTTTTCGGCTTCGGCGAGATACGCATGACCCATTCGCATGTCGACCGAACGATTCTCGGCGGTGCTGTTCCGGGCGGATCCCCCCTCGAACTCCACGCCCCTGAGAAGTTCATGGTGGCGAGCTTTCTTACCCGACGCGAGATGGGCGTCTTCAATATCGGCGGAAAGGGAGCTGTAATCCTCGACGGGACGGAGCATCCCCTCCCCGCCGGAGATTGCCTCTATGTGCCGATGGGCGTGGAAACGGTCGCGTTCAAGAGCGAGGACGCGGCAAGCCCGGCACGCTTTTATTTCGTCAGCACGCCTGCGCACGCGCATCACGAAATCCGCATAATTGCGCGGGACGAGGCAAACCGGGTCGAGATCGGCGAGGATGATGGCGCCAACCGGCGGACGCTGCGCCAGTACATCCATCCTGACATCTGCTCTTCCTGCCAGCTCCTGATGGGCATGACGATGATCGCGACCGGGAGTGTCTGGAACACCATGCCTTGTCATACGCACGACAGGCGGTCCGAGGCCTATCTCTACTTCGACATGGCGCCGGAAACGCGGGTCTTTCATTTCATGGGCGAACCGCAGGAAACGCGCCATCTGGTCGTCGCCAACGAACAGGCGATCCTTTCGCCCGGGTGGTCTATTCACTGCGGCGCCGGCACGTCGAACTACGGGTTCATCTGGTCGATGGCCGGCGACAATCAGGAATTCACCGACATGGACATGGTAGCGATGGAGGATCTGCGATGAGCAATCCATTCAGCCTGGAAGGCCGTACCGCCGTCGTCACCGGCGCCAATACCGGCATCGGTCAGGCGGCAGCCGTGGCGTTGGCGCAAGCAGGCGCGCGTATCGCGGTCGTGGGCCGTTCCTCGATGGACGAAACGATTGCGAAGATCGGCGATCCCGGTCGCGTTCACGCAATCAGCGCGGATCTCTCCAGGACAGCAAACCTTGCGCCTGTCATCGACGAGGCGGTCGCCTGGGCAGGCGGCGTCGACATCCTCGTCAACAATGCCGGCATCATCCGCCGCAACGATGCGCTCGACTTCACGGAAGACGACTGGGATGCGGTGATCGACATCAACCTTAAATCCGCGTTTTTCCTTTCCCAGGCTGCCGCGCGCCACATGAAGGAACACGGCGGCGGAAGGATCATCAATATCGCCTCCCTGCTTTCCTTCCAGGGCGGCATTCGCGTTGCCTCCTATACCGCCTCCAAAAGCGGGCTCGTGGGGCTGACGCGGGTTCTCGCGTGTGAATGGGCGTCGCTCGGCATCAACGTGAACGCCGTCGCACCCGGATATGTGGTGACCAACAATACCGAAGCGTTGCGCAACGACCCCGCGCGGTACAAGGCTATCCTCGAGCGCATTCCCGCAGGCCGCTGGGCCGAACCGGAGGATATTTCAGGCGCCGTCACATATCTTGCCTCGGACGCGGCGCGCTATGTCCACGGCATCGTCATTCCCGTGGATGGCGGTTGGCTCGCCCGATAAAGCCTTGAGGGCCTGCACCGCGTCATCGCAATCCATCATTGTCCGGTCGAGATCGGAGGCCAGCAGGGCATGGACGGAGAATACAGCGCCAATTGAGAAAAGCATCGGCCTCGCACGCCATTCATCACAGCGAGGATCACGACGGTCCGGCAGTCCCAAGGCGGCTGATCCACCTCGATCATGACGCTTCTTCCGGCCAATAGAGCCGCATCGGGTTTTCGACAAGAAGCCGGCGTTGCAGGTCTTCCGTCACAGCGATCTCGGGAATGAGGTCCACCAGCGCACCGTCGTTCGGCATGTGGCTGCGCATGTTCGGGTGTGGCCAGTCGGTGCCCCAGAGAACCCGATCGGGAAAACGTTCGACCAGCGTTCTGGCGAAGGGAACAACATCTTCGTAGGGCGGTCCGGCGATGCTGAGGCGCTCCGGGCACGACACCTTGATCCAGAAGCGCTCGTCGCCTTCCAAAAGGTTCAGCACAGCCGCAAAGCCCGCCCCTTCTACTCCATGCGCGACTTCGGGCCGGCCCATATGATCGATGACGATGATGCCGGGCAAGGAACGGATGAAAGGCGCAAGCTCGTTCAGTTCGGCGGATTCAAAATAGACGACGATATGCCAGCCGCGCGCGGCAATGCGTTCGGCAATACGGAAATACTGGTCTTTCGGCGCGTCGCCGACGAGCCGTTTCAGAAAGTTGAAACGAACCCCACGCACGCCGCCCTCGTGCAACAGGTCAAGCTCCACCTCAGGTGCCTCCGCATCGACAACGGCGACACCGCGCGCCAATCCACCCGAGCGGGCAATCGCATCGAGCATTGCGCTGTTGTCGGTCCCGTGGCAGGTGGCCTGCACAATCACGTTGCGGCTCAGGCCGAGATGATCGCGAAGCGCGAACAGACGCTCCGCCGGCGCATCGACCGGCGTGTATTTGCGCGCAGGCGCGAAGGGGAAGTGGCTGGAAGGCCCGAAAACGTGGCAATGCGCATCCACCGCGCCGGCAGGCGGCTTGAAATGTGGGCGCGACGGGGATGGGTTAAATGTCAGATAATCCGGATCGGGCGCCTGCGAGACCGCTCCCGCTCGCCTTTTATTGTTCTGGTTCTCGCCTGACATGCCAGACCCTCCCTATACCAAATTTTGCCGATCTCCCGTCATTTGTGAAATGGATAGTCGTGTTGATGCGCACCGTTTGAATTGGTCAGCCGCCGGCAGTCATGCTGGATTTCGAACTAATCATTCTCCTTGTTCTTCATATGCTTCTGGAGGAGCTCGGCGTCATCCGGACGGGCGAGCGACTGGCCGGAGCCGGGCCGAGATCTCCAATCACGTAAACGCTTCAATGGCGCTCGCCAGAAAGTCCGTCACATCGATGGCGTTGCTCTCTTGCGGGATCGTGTTCGATGTAACGATGCGCGACGCTCCCGCCTCAAGCAGGCGGCGGTAGGCGTCTGCCGCGAATACTCCGTGTATCGCGATGCACACCGGTTCTCGCATCCCCGAGCGCGCAAGCTGCCCGATGGTCTCCACCATTGTCTGGCCGGTGGAAACAATGTCGTCCAGAAGAACGGGCGTATGGTCCTTCCACTTCTTGAAATCGGGCCCGGTGACCTCGACGTCCCGGTCACCGTACCGCCGCTTCTCCATGATCAGGTAGGGGGCGCTCGCCTCCCGGGCCACGGCGGACACCCATTGTTCACTCTCTGCGTCCGGACCTATGAGAACGGGCCGCGAAACGGATTCCCGAAGCCAGGCGGCGATTGCCGGGCCAATGTGAACCGCGCACGCCGGTATTTCGAATATCTCCGAGAGGTCTTTTCGCCGGTGGAGATGCGGATCGACGGTCACGAGCCAATCGACGTTGCGGCCAATCGCCCTGGCGAAGCAGGCGGAAGTCACGGCCTCGCCCGGATGAAACCGCCGATCCTGCCGCATATACGGAAGATACGGGCTGACCAGACCGACCGAGGTCGCACCAAGCTCCTTCGCCGTATCGGCGGCGAAAAGTAGCGGCAGAAATCTGGCGTCGGGACGATCCATGCTGCACAGAAGCACGACGTCCCGGTTTTTCGGAGAGCTTTCGTAGCGAAGGTAAGTTTCCTCGTCGGGAAAGCGGCGGAGTTCGATGGACCCGACCTGCGCGCCGATTGCACTCGCCAGGGAAGACGTCAACGTGCCGTGCTCTCGCATATCGATCAAAAGGGGCCGCATCATTCCTCCGACAAACCGATGATCCCGCCGGCTGTTTCGGCATATTCGAGGCTGTAGGCGAGTTCTCCCGGGCTTTCGGCGTGAACGGTGAAGAGCGGCTGACCGGCTTCGATTGCGTCGCCCAGTCTCACATGAAGCTCAAGACCCGCCGATTTGTCGTCAGGCGCACCCGCAAGCTTTGCCACTCTTGCAAGACGATGGTTGTCGATCGAGGTAACTGTGCCGCGCCGATGAGCCGCTATTTCGTGGCGGTACGGTGCGTTGGGAGGCTCGCGCATGCCTCCCTGCGCTTCGCATATTCGCTGGAACTTGCGCCAGGCCCGCTCGTCGTCGAGCACCTGTATCGCGAGGCTTTCGCCCTCGCCAACATTCGCCGCGCCGCCCAGTTCAAGCAGTTGACCCGCCAGTGAAGTCGCCCGGTGGCGCAAATCGCCCGGCGCTCCAGGGCGGTTTTGCAGCACCGCAAGCACATCCCGCGCTTCCAGGGCCGGGCCGATCCCACGGCCGACCGGTTGATTGCCGTCCGTCGTGATCGTTCGCGCCTCGATACCAAATTGGCGCGCGACCAAAAGGAGGCTTTCTGACAGCCTCTGCGCGAGCGCCGCATCCTTTACCTTGGCGGTAGGCCCAACCGGTAGATCGAGAACCAGATGCGTCGATCCTGCTGCGATCTTCTTCGACAAAACCGATGCGATGAGCTGGCCTTCGCTGTCGATCTCCAATGCGCGCTCCACGCGGATCAAGGTGTCGTCGGCAGGGCTCAGGCGAACCGCACCGCCCCAGACCACACAACCGCCTTCCTTCTCGACGACCCGCCGCATGGCCGGAATATCGAGATCGACCGGGGCCATAGTCTCCATCGTGTCGGCGGTACCGGCCGGGGAGGTAATGGCCCTCGACGACGTTTTCGGCATGGTGAGGCCGCAAGCGGCAACAATCGAAACCACGATGGGCGTTGTCCGGTTACCGGGCAATCCGCCGACGCAATGTTTGTCGACGATAGGGTGTTTCTTCCATTTCAGCCGCTCGCCGGCTTGCGTCATGGCCCATGTCAGCGCGATCACTTCGTCGAGCGCCAGCGTGTTCGATGAGCACGCCGTGACGAAGGAAGACAGATGAATGTCGGAATATCTGCCGGCGACGACGTCATCGATGATTTCCTGAAAATCTTCCGCGCCAAGCCGCTCGGCATTGATCTTTCGCCGTATCTTTCCAAGCGAGCTGAGGGGATGGGGGTGGCTCACCGTCACGATATCGCCGTCCAACAGGTCGAGACGCTTCCACGCGGACTCCGATAATCCGGCCTCATTGTGCCCGAGCAGTTCACTGCTCACCTGGTAGAGCGTGGCGATTATTGAATGTCGGCCGTTCGTCACCTTCACGCGCGCATGCGCTGTAAATCCTTCCGATCTGCAGACCGGACAATCCGTTCGCATGAAGATGATCGTCTCGTATTGCGTGTCGATACCCAGGCGCCGCGCACGCAAGGAATTGTTGATGTGCCCCTTTATGCCTTGCACTTCAGTGTTCTTCGTACTCATTGGAGATCCATTCTGGCCGAATGCTCCGGCATCGCACGGTTCGAGCCCCGTTTTATCCGCTCCGGTGTCGCTTCACCTAGAAGACCGCCGGTTCGGGTGGACGGCATATGCAGATTATGCGTGCCGGAGCGAACCGGAAAGCATTGGCCCCGCATTTTATGCTGCCGACATAGGAAGGCGAGTGCGCTTGCGCGATCGGAAATCGCTCCAGCATGAATATTCTTCAGCTCTCCTGGGAAACGGCTTCCGCACCGGTGATGACGTCGAGCATGTCGGACGTCGTCACCTCTTGCCGGACGATCCTTTCTTCTTTCTTCATGTCGTCGATCTTGTCGCCGATGTTTTGAGATGCGTACTCCATAGTGCGAAGCCGTGCCCCGTTTTCGCTGGCAAGGCTCTCCATGAGTGCGTGAGCGATCTCCGCGAACAGATACTGGTTCGCAAGTTCGCGCAAAAGATCTTCCGGCGGCAAATGGTGCAGCGGCGGAATGCCGGGGACATCTTTCGCCCGCAGGGAGGTATCCAGCGGCAGAACGCGCTTCGCCTCGGTGTTGTAGGAGGCCCCCTGCATGTACCGCGCGAACACGATCCGGGCACTGACCACAGTGTCGAAGCGTGCCGTAATGCGCCGCGCAAGAGGCGTTATGCCTGCCACATGTGACGTCATCGGCAAGAACAGGTCCGGCTCCACGCCCTTTTCCTTCGCCGCGGCCAGGCCGCGCCGGCCAACGATAATCAGCTTTTCGCGGGCTTCGCGTATATCCAGGGCCTTTTCGACCAGGCGGTTGTTGAATCCGCCGACAAAACCGTTTTCGGAAGAGACGACCAAAAGACTTCCATTACTCTGCGCAGGCGGTTCAGGGGCTTTCACGAGCGGCGATATTTCCGCGATAGCGCGCTCGATGATCCGGCAGTAAGCCCGCGTACCGGGAAATGCGTCTTGTGCCTCGCGAGCACGCCAGGCAGCCATTGACCGCAGCGCGCCGACCAGTTCGTCCAATTCGGAAAGGCTTTCGAGTTGCGCCTTGATCCGCGAGAGTTGGGTCATGTGCTCACTTCCCCCCCAACTCCGCTATGCAAGCCTCGATCGCATCGACCAGCGCCGACCTGGCATCGTCCGAAAGCTGCTTGGTACGATCGATCTCCGCCGCGACCCTGGGGTATTTCAGTGGAAGGAGCTTGCGCATGGCCTCGCGCATCTTCCCGACTTCGGAAAGCGGAACATCGTCGAGCTTGCCGTCATGCACGGCAAGCAGAAGGGCTACCTGAAGGGATAACGGCAGCGGGGCGTATTCCGCCTGCCCGAGAACGGCGCGCAGCCTCCGGCCATGATCGATTTTCCTGGCCGTGCGTTCATCGACCATGGCTCCGAAGCGCGTAAACACCTCAAGCTCGAGAAATTGTGCGTAATCGAGCTTTAGCGTGTCCGCAAGGCTCTTGATGGCCTTGGCCTGGGTCGCGCCGCCCACGCGCGAAACGCTCATTCCCACATTTACCGCCGGCTTCTGCCCTTCGTAGAACAACTTTGGTTCCAGATAGATCTGGCCATCGGTGATCGATACGAGGTTGGTGGGAATATATGCGGTCAGGTTGCCGGCCTGGGTTTCGGCGACAGGCAACGCCGTCAGCGTCCCTCCCCCCAATTCCTGCGACAACTTTCCGGCGCGTTCGAGCAAGCGCGAGTGCATATAGAATACATCGCCCGGATAAGCTTCGCGTCCCGGCGGCTTGCGCAACAGGAGCGATATCTGACGGTGAACGATGGCATGTTTGGTCAGGTCGTCGAGGATCAGCAACGCATGCTGGCCGCGATCCCGGAAATATTCGGCCATCGTGCATGCCGCGTAAGGCGTGATCCACTGCGCGCCGGGCGCGGCATCGGCGGCTCCCACGACGAATATGCATCGATCGAAGGCGCCATGCGTGCGAACGGACTCAATCACCCGCGCCACGGACGACGCCTTTTGGCCAATGGCCGCGTACACACAGATCACGTCGGAAGCGCGCTGATTGATCATCGTATCGATGGCAATCGCCGTCTTGCCGGTCTTGCGATCGCCGATGACAAGCTGCCGCTGCCCCCGCCCGAGAGGGATCATCGCGTCGATAACCGTCAATCCGGTAAGCAGCGGCTGCGTCACCAGATCGCGGTCGACGATGCCGGGCGCTGGACGCTCGATGGGCTGGCGCGTTTCCGCCTTCACCGGACCTTTCCCGTCGAGAGGTTCGCCGACAGGAGAGACGACACGTCCAAGCAGCTCTTTTCCCGCAGGAACCCTGATGATTTCGCCGGTTCCGCGAACGCTGCTTCCCGCCGTGATGCCGGTTCCGTGCGAAAGCAGCACACAGCCGATTTCGCCGGTGCCCACTCTCATGGCAAGGCCGGTTGTCCCATCCTCGAAACGCAGGAGTTCGTCGAGCTTCGTGTGCCGGAGGCCCGATACGGTCGCAACCCCATCTCCAATTTCCTCGACGCGGCCGATCAGATCCATGCGCGGCGGGGCTTCGGCCTCCCGTAACCGTTGCCGGGCCGCATCGATCCAGGTCCGGGTCTCGTCCTCAAGCGTCATGTGCGGGTTTCATCTCCCGTGAAAGCTGCCGCAGACGGTCGGCGACAGAGAAGCTCAACACGGCATGGGGAAAGTGAAGCTCGCTTCCCTCGATCAGCGACGGGTCCACGGAGAAAACGATCCGCGCCCCGTTGCCGAGCCTTCGCTCAAGCGCGCTTTGCCAGCGCTGGCGTTCCGCCTCGCCCAACTCCGAAGCCGATACGATTTCCAAAGCTCCTGCCGTATCCTCAAGGTCGGAACGCAAATCCGATAGGGACTGGTCCGAAAGCCCGTCCAGATGGGAAAGAACCTGCTGCAACTGCGCTTCGCCGTTCGAAGCATGACCTGAAAGCGCCTTTCTGGCCATTTCTCCCGCGAGGTCGGCGATGCCTTCCTTCAGGCCCTCGAGCGCCTCCATCCGTTCGCGTTCGGTCCTTTCGCGGGCTTCGGCGAGAATCCCATCGGCTTCCTGCCGCGCGTCTTCGAGCATGGTGTCTCGCTCTTTACGCATCGTGGCGTGCAGCTCCGCTTCGAGCCCTCGTTGCGACTTTGCAAGTTCGGCCGCCTTTTGCTCATAGTCGGCCTTTGCCGCCTCCGCATCGTCGGCCTTTTTCTTCGCCTCCGATACCGCCCGTACGTCCGCCGCTTCCCGCTCTTCGATGATGCGACGGACCGGCTTGTAGAGAAACCGGTTCAATAGCCAGACGACGACCAGGAAGTTCACCGTCTGGATCGCCAGGGTCCACCAGTCGATGAGCATGGCTAGCCGACGAACGGATTTGCGTAGAGCAACAAAAGCGCAATCACGAGGCAGTAGATCGCCATTGTTTCGATCATCGCCAGGCCCACGAAAAGGGTGCGTGATATCGTCCCGGCAGCTTCGGGTTGACGCGCGATCGCATCCATTGCAGCGGCCAGTGCGCGGCCTTCGGCGAACGCCGGCATGATCGCGCCGAAAGACACGGCGATCGCTGCCGCGATGATGCTGACGGTTTCGATGGCGATGTCCATTTGCGCTCCTTTCTCAAGCTTCCACCGCGCCGACTGCCGCCGCGATGTAGACGGCGGAGAGGACCGTGAAAATATAGGCTTGAATGATACCAATCATGATCCCGAGCAGCAGAAACGGGACGGGCAACAGAAATCCCGCCAGAAACACGAGGATCGCGATGACGAATTCATGGCTCATCATGTTTCCGAAGAGCCTGATCATCAGCGAAAACGTGCGGGTAAGTTCCGACAGGACATTCAACGGCAGGAGAAGCGGGCTGGGCTCCAGGTAGTGGCGCAGGTAGCGCCGCGCGCCGCGTGACGAGATTCCGAACACATGCACCGACAGAAAGACGACCAGCGCCAGCGCTGCGGGCGTCTCGATATGGCCCGTGGGCGGGGACGCACCGGGAAACACGGCGGCGAGATTGGCAAGGCACAAGTAGATGAAAAGCGAGCCGAGCAGCGGCATGAACGGCCAGGGATCGCGGCCGAGGATTTCACGCAGCTGGCGTGCGATCGTCGTCACGACGATCTCCAGCACCGCCTGGACGGCCCCCGGCTTCATCGACGGATTTCGCAGAGCCCAGGGCAAGAAGAGCGCAAGTGCCGCCATGATCACCCAGGTGGTCACCACAGCGCGCCCGATCGGGACCGGCCCGAGATGAAAAAGAGTATCCGGCAGGAGCGGGTTAGCGTTCATGCTCTAGGCCCGCAATGTATCGTACGCTGAGGGAACGAACGAGCAGGAAGCCTGCAAACATGGTGAGCAGCGCCCAGGCTCCGTTCCATGCGGCGAAAGTGAAAAGCGCGCCGGCAAGCGCGATGCGAAGGATCAGATAACCTGCCGCCGCCAGTGGCGCGAAAGGCGGGGCGACGGCCGCGACAGTACGGCCGACGAGATAAAGATAAACGCTGGCAAGTGCGCCGCCCGCCATCAGCCAGCCGGCGGTTTCGTACAAGGGGGGCCAGGTCATTTTTCGTTCATCCTTTTGCACACCAGGTAGAATCCGAGACATGCGCCCAGGAAGATCAATGCACCCGAGAACTGCACGCCCGTGCCGAGACGATTGTCGATCCAACGGCCCGCGGCCACGCCAAGCAGCGTCGGCGCCACCATCAACCAGCCGAGAGCGCCGATCATCGACAGGTTCTTCCAGAGCGGGCGCTCACCCTCTTTTTGCCACCGTTCGAGGCGTTCCTGGCGGAGTTCGATCGCTTCCTTCATTTCCTTCCGCCCTTTGTGGTTTATGTCGGCCCTTCCCTTCTCGCGTGGATCCTCATTCGTGTTTGCGTTCATTGTTCAGGCTCCCCCGCTTCCTTCGGTTGCCGGGGCTTCACCGGGTTGCAGCGACGGTGCATATGGATGCGAAGCGCGCGCTGCGTTGAGAACGCGCTCGATCTGCCGCATCGTTGCCAGGTGGATGCGCGCTTCGCTGCGCCTCGCGTTCTCCTCTCCTTCGTCCGACCGGCGCAACTCCTCCAACATGGTTTGCCTGAGCTGACCGAGTTCGTTCTCCCGAAACGCGCCTCGCGCTGCGATCTCCACCAGATTGCCGTCCCTTACACTCAGAACGCCACCCCGGATCAGGACAAAGCCTTCCTGGCCGTCAACATTTCGCCAGCTTACGACCGACACGGGCAACACAGTCACGAAGTCCGCATGTCCCGGCAGGATGCCGAACGAGCCCGTGGCATCTTCAGCTCGCACATGACGCACATTCTCCACCGTTGCGATGAGTTCGACAGGCGTGGTTACGATGAACCTCATTTCGCATCGCCCTCGGCTAGTTCCTTTTTGCGGGCATCTTCCAATGTTCCGACCATGTAGAGTGAGCTTTCCTCCCACTCGTCGGTTTCCCCGCTCAGGATGGCGCGGCAACCCGCAAGGGTATCCGCCAGCGAAACGGACGCGCCTTCACGTCCGGTGAATTGCGCCGTCACCGAAAACGGCTGCGTGAGAAAGCGCATGAGCCGGCGCGCACGTGCGACGGCCTGACGGTCGGCGGCGCTCAATTCTTCGATGCCGAGCAGGGAAATGATTTCCTGAAGCTCGCGATATTTCTCGATAAGCCGCCTGACCTCCTCCGCAATCTCGTAGTGCTCCTGCCCGACAATTGCGGGGTCCTGCAGTGTCGAACTGGATGCCAGCGGATCGACGGCGGGATAAAGACCCTCGCTCGCCATCTTCCGGCTGAGGACGATCGAGCTGTCGAGGTGGGTGAACGTCTCGGCCACCGCCGGGTCGGTGAAGTCGTCCGCCGGCACATAGACCGCCTGGACGGAGGTGATCGCAGCGCCCTTGACCGAGGCTATCCTTTCCTCGAGTTCGGCGATTTCCGTGGAAAGCGTCGGCTGATAGCCCACGCGCGACGGCAGCCGGCCCAAAATGCCCGAGACTTCGGAACCCGCCTGTACAAAGCGGAAAACATTGTCGATCAGCAGGAGCACATCCTGCTTCATGGTGTCGCGAAAGTATTCGGCAACGGTAAGCGCGCTGAGCGCGACGCGCCAACGGGCGCCCGGAGGCTCGTTCATCTGGCCGAACACAAGCACGGTACGCTCGATAACGCCCGATTGCTTGAGATCGAGCCAGAGTTCATGCCCTTCGCGCGACCGCTCCCCGACACCGCCGAAGACCGAGGCGCCCTGATAGCGGTCGGCAACGGAGCGAATGAGTTCCATGATGAGCACGGTCTTTCCGACGCCCGCCCCCCCGAACATCGCCGCCTTTCCGCCATACGCGAGCGGGGCCAGCAGGTCGATCACCTTTATGCCGCTGAGGAAAAGTTCACCGCTGGCTTTCTGCGACGCGAGGCTCGGCGGTTTGCGGTGAATGGTCTGGCGCGGCGTATCGTCGGGAAGCGGCGGGCCGTGGTCGATGGGGGCGCCCATCACGTCCAGAAGCCTTCCCATTACCGCATCGCCGACGGGAACCCGGATCGGCGCCCCAGTGTCCACGACGGCCGTGCCGCAAGCCAAACCCGCTGTTTCCTGGATGGCGACGCATCGCGCGGTAGCGACGTCGGTGTGATGCTGCACCTCAAGCACCAGGCGATGAGGGCCATCCCACAGCACTTCAAGCGCCGTGTTGATCGTCGGAAGCGCGCTTTCGGGAAACTTGACATCGACCACCGAACCGGAAACGAACGATACGACCCCTTGCGCGGCTTCGGGGCGGTCAGCCAATTGAACTTGGGATTCGGACCGGGTCATTGCTTTAAAGCATCATGAGTAGGAGGGTGCCGACGTTTCGGACCGAAAAACGGGCCGCGCCTTGTGCAGGCAACTTCTTCTCCGTGAGGATTGCCGTATCCATTCATGACAATGCGATCACCGTTTCCGCATCTTTTTCCCTCAATATCACTTCACTTTACGGAAGTCGCTCATCTTCCCCATCGGGAATTCTACTTGCAATACCGCGCCTTAGGGTCTGGACTCATAACTCTCGGAAAAAATCGCATGAGCGGTTTTGAAGCGGAGACGAGGAGTAAATGCGCAGGAAACGAAAGCATATCTCGCCAAATCTGAAACGGATTTGGCATCAAGGGCATGCTTAAGGTATTGATGTTGTAGCGATTTCTTGGTCACCAAAAAGCGATCGGGGATTTTTTCGGGCA
The DNA here is from genome assembly GCF_009826895.1 of Stappia sediminis. Taxonomy (GTDB): domain Bacteria; phylum Pseudomonadota; class Alphaproteobacteria; order Rhizobiales; family Stappiaceae; genus Hongsoonwoonella; species Hongsoonwoonella sediminis. Next base: position 60,728 of record NZ_WUMV01000010.1, read on the forward strand.
TAAATCCAAGCCAAATCAGAAAAAAGAACACAGGTTCTTTATCGGCAATTGCCTGCTTCTATTATGATCAAGTCATGGATATGCCTGATTCCATGGCAATAGGCGTTGCAGAAGGAGCTCGTGAAACCCCATTCCCGGGGTGCACAGGCGGAACAAGACTGAAGAGGTCGCAATGATACCTTTCGCGATTGCAGGTGTGCAGATGCATGTTCCTGCGATGCACGACAACATCGCCGCGATGGTGCATCGCGTGGATATGGTGATGGCCCGCTTCCCGTGGGTGCAGATGATCGTCTTCAGCGAACTCGCCATGTGCGGGCCGGTGCTTCATCGTCCTGCAGCGCTGCCCGGAGAAGGTGAGCACGCGCTCCAGAAGGTCGCAGCCAAGCACGGGGTCTGGGTCGTCACCGGTTCGATGTTCGAGAAGGTGCCGGATGGTCGCGTTTTCAATACCTGTTCGGTAATCGGCCCGCAGGGCGAAATCGTCACGCGATACCGGAAGATGTTTCCTTTCAGGCCATATGAGCACGACGTCTCGGCAGGGACCGAGTTCTGTGTGTTCGACGTTCCGGAGATCGGCCGCTTCGGCGTCTCCATCTGTTACGACATCTGGTTTCCGGAAACGACACGCACCCTCACTTCGATGGGCGTCGAAGTGCTCTTGCATCCCGTTCTCACCGGCACGATCGACCGTGACGTGGAGCTTGCCATGGCGCGCGCCACCGCCGCCCAGTTCCAATGCTACGTCTTCGATATCAACGGCCTCGGCGCAGGCGGGGTCGGGCGCTCCTGCGTGGTAGATCCTGCCGGCACCGTCCTTTATCAGGCCGCCGGGCAGGAGGAGTTCATCCCCATCGAGGTCGACCTGAGGCAGGTCCGCAGGCAGCGCGAAACCGGCATTCGCGGCCTAGGGCAGGTTTTGAAATCCTTCCGCGACCGTGCGGCCGAATTCCCGGTCTACGACCGGGCGTCCGGTGCAGATTCATATCTCTATTCGCTGGGGCCGCTGGCCATGCCGCAAAAAGGTTCCCGGGCCGGACTTGGCGATATTGAGAAGCAATCTTCTGCCGCTCTGAACGTATCCGAGGGCCATACCCTTCCGGCAGAAGCAGAGCCTCACGCATTACAAACCTTTACAAACAAACCGCATCTGTCCGAAACTATTTCTTCGAACTTCAGAATTTCGGAGAAAAACTCGGAGGGGTAGGTCTGTGAGCGGGGCGCATGCTAAACCGGGGAAGGCAAAAAGCTCTCTCAGCGAATTTTACAGCGCTTCGCAGCTTCGCAACGACCGTTGGACCGACCTGAAAAACGTCGCTAGCCGCGTGTCTGCTACCCCCGCCGGCAAGGCGCAATCCGTTCTTGTCGAGAAAGCCGAGGCGCTGCTGGAAGCGCTTGAGCCGATAGAAGCCTATTGGGCCTTTCCAGGTCGCATTGGGCTCTTTCAGTTGCGCAAGCTTCTTTCGCGTGAGGACTATCCGGCCTTTGCACATCTGGTTTCCAGAATCGTCAGGGCACTCGTTTCCGGTTCGTATCGCCGGCACTTCATAGATGTCGCGCATGAAGACGAACACGATCCGGAAAAGGAGGTTATCGACCCTGTAGAAGAGCGCGCGCATGCCAGGCCGTATTTCGAGGTCCTCTTCGTCGACAATCTCACGACAGCGCAAGAAGAGGCTCAAAGGCTGGCGCTTCGCGACATGCGCCGTGCGGACGATAAATTCATCTACGAAGCGGTTACGGTTCCAAGCTTCGAGGATGCGTTGATCGCCGTCCTGTTCAACCACAATATCCAGTCAGTGGTTATCCGGTATGACTTCCGCTTTGAATCTCATAACAATCTCAAGATCCTGCAGCGCTACCTCAACCGCGTGAGCGACGAAGTCCTCGACGATATTCCGGAGGAGGATTACGGGCCGGAGCTTTGCCGCGTTATCCGGAAGGTTCGCCCAGAACTCGATACCTTCCTGATCACGGACCGGTCGGTCGAGGAGATCGCCGGGCGGGATCTCGGCGGCTGCCTGCGCGTTTTCTACAATCAGGAAGACTACATGGAGTTGCACCTCAACATACTCAGAGGTGTCAACGCGCGCTATAAAACGCCCTTCTTCACCGCGCTCAAGGAATATTCGCGGCAACCTACCGGCGTTTTCCATGCCATGCCCATCTCGCGGGGCAAGTCGATCATCCGGTCGAACTGGATCCGCGACATGGGTGACTTCTACGGGATGAACATTTTCCTTGCCGAAACCTCGGCGACGTCGGGCGGCCTCGACAGCCTGCTCGACCCGCACGGACCGATCAAGGAAGCACAGGAGGCGGCGGCCCGCGCCTTCGGCTCGAAACACACCTTCTTTGCAACCAACGGCACGTCGACATGCAACAAGATCGTCGTCCAGGCCATCGTTCAGCCCGGCGATATCGTTCTCGTCGATCGCGACTGTCACAAGTCCCATCACTACGGAATGGTGCTTGGCGGGGCGAATGTCGTTTATCTCGACAGCTACCCGCTGTCGGAATTCTCCATGTACGGAGCCGTTCCGCTCAAGGAAATCAAGCATCGGCTGCTGGAACTCAAGAGCGCGGGAAAGCTGGACCGGGTGCGGATGCTGCTCCTGACAAATTGCACGTTCGACGGCATCGTCTACAACGTCGAGCGGGTGATGGAGGAATGTCTGGCGATCAAGCCGGATCTGGTGTTCCTCTGGGACGAGGCATGGTTTGCTTTTGCGCGCTTCGGGCCGACCTACCGGCAGCGCACGGCGATGCACACCGCCGCGATCCTTCGCGAACGCTACAGGTCGCCGGAGTATCGAAAGGCCTGGATGAAGCACAAGAAGAAGATCGAAGGCCTGGATGACGCGGCACTTCTCACCACCCGTCTCATGCCTGATCCCGACCAGGTGCGGGTACGCGCCTATGCAACTCAATCGACCCACAAAACCCTGACATCATTGCGTCAGGGATCGATGATCCACGTGCATGATCAGGACTTCAGGGGACAGGTGGAGCAGGCCTTCCATGAGGCCTATATGACCCACACCTCGACATCGCCGAACTACCAGATCATCGCTTCTCTCGACGTCGGGCGCCGCCAGGTCGAACTGGAAGGCTTCGAGATGGTGCAAAAGCAGGTGGAAGCGGCCATGGCGATGCGCAAGGCGATCACCTCCCATCCGCTTCTCAGCAAGTATTTCCGCGTCTTGCGGGTCGGCGACATGATCCCCGAGGTCTACCGGGAATCCGGCATCCAGTCCTACTGGGACCCTGAACATGGCTGGAACGACATCTGGGATGCCTGGGCGCAGGACGAATTCACTCTCGACGCAACCCGCGTCACGATCGCTGTCGGGGCCGCGGGTCTTGATGGCGACACCTTCAAGAATTCCGTGCTGATGGACAAATTCGGCATCCAGATCAACAAGACCTCGCGCAATACCGTCCTCTTCATGACGAATATCGGGACCACGCGATCCTCGGTCGCCTATTTGATCGAGGTACTGGTGGAAATCGCGCAAGACCTCGAAAGCGAACGCGAAGACTCAAGCCCGATGGAACGCCGCGCCTTCGAAAGACGCGTGAAGAACCTGACGGAAGACCTGCCTCCCCTGCCCGATTTCTCTCGTTTTCACGACGCATTTCGCTCGGCAGATGGCAGCGATACGCCGGAGGGCGATCTTCGAAAGGCGTATTTCCTCGCCTACGACGAGGGCAAATGCGACTATTTCCCGATCGAGGACGGGTCGATGGAAAAGGCGATGGACGCCGGGCGCGAGCTTGTCTCGACGTCTTTCATCATCCCCTATCCGCCCGGATTTCCGATCCTTGTTCCAGGCCAGGTCATATCCAAGGAAATCCTGCATTTCATGCGGGCGCTGGATGTGAAGGAGATCCACGGCTACCGGCCGGACCTGGGCCTCAGGGTATTTTCCGAGGCGGCGCTGAAGGAGCTCGAAAAAGACCGTTGAACGAACAAACCCGAATTTAAGCTGCGAAAGAGGAGGACCTTGTCATGGCGAGCAGGAAGAAACTTAAGAACATGTCGGAGATCCGGCGCTTCTTTCATCGCAACGAGGATCCGGTCTATTTCGTGAGCGCGACAAACTTCAATCTTCTCGGGATTGATGAGTGGGTAAAGAATTTCAAATATATCAATTACATAGATTGTTATGACGGCGGCCACCCGAATGTCTTCTGCCCTTCCGAGGCTCCCCACGCCGAGTTCACGTCCATAGAGGACATCAACAACTATCTCCTGCAGCACAAGGAGGTGGTGGACTTCATCTCGGATCGCGGCGGCAAGCCGAAGCTCGTCTTCCTCATGTTCGACGAGAAGACCGAGAAGCTAGCAAAGGAGATCGGGGCTGAAGTCTGGTTTCCCAAAGCGTCGTTGCGCAATCGCGTCGACAACAAGATCGAGACCGTCAGGATCGGCAACAAGGCCGGCGTTCCGAGCGTGCCCAACACGCTTGCCGAGGTGGAAAGCTACGAACAGCTCTGCGAGGTTTCCGACGGTGCGGGCATCGGACGCGATCTCGTGCTGCAGTCGGCGTTCGGCGATTCAGGACATACGACCTTCTTCATCAATTCCGAGGCCGATTTCCGGAAATACGAGCACGAGATCGTTGGCCAGGGCGAAATCAAGATCATGAAGCGGATCAACTGCCGGGGCTCGGCGATCGAAGCCTGCGCGACGAAGGAGGGAACCATCGTCGGGCCGCTGATGACCGAACTTGTCGGCTTCAAGGAACTGACGCCCTATCGGGGCGGCTGGTGCGGGAACGAAATCTTCTCAACGGCCTTCGCCCCCAAGGTCAGGCAGCAGGCTCGCGAATACACGTTCAAGTTCGGCGAACAGCTGCTCAAGGAAGGCTATCGCGGGTATTTCGAGCTCGATTTCCTCATCGACACCAAGACCAAGGATATCTACCTCGGCGAGTTGAACCCGCGGATAACCGGCGCGAGCTCCATGACAAATCACGCCGCTTTCGCCCATGCGGATGCGCCGCTGTTTCTTTTCCACCTGCTTGAGTTTTCGGGAGTGCCCTTCGATATCGACATCGAGGAGTTGAACAATCGCTGGGCCGACAAGGACAATATCGATTCCTGGTGCCAGATGGTCGTCAAGCACACCGCCGATTCAATCGACCTCATAACCGAGGCGCCGGAGACCGGCATCTGGCGGATGCTGGAGGACGGCTCGGTCGAATACGACCGCTTCGACTACCATCGCAGAGCGGTGGAGAGCGAGAACGAGGCTTTCTTCCTTCGCATCCTGCGGCCGGGCGATTATCAGTACGAAGGCGCGGATCTGGGCATCATCGTAACCAGGGGCCGGGCGATGGACGACAAGTTCCAGCTTCGCGACAGGTCGATGAAATGGATCGAAGGCCTGCGCAGGCACTACAAGTCGAAGCCGCTTTCGGCAATCGCGGAACCTGCCCCGGCGGAGCTCGCGGGGCATCAGTTCAAGATACTCTGAACCATTCGAAGGGTTGACGAAATCAGGTCCAGGATCATAACCGGCGGATGCAGTTTCCGTTTTCAGCCATTTCGGATACCGGCGGAGAGAGGTGGAAGCACCTCTTCGACGAATTGTGGCCGGCCTATCGCGACTGGTATCTGAGCGAGGGCGCGGACGCCCGGCCAACCTATCTCGAATGCCGGAGCGCCATTAAGAGCTCCATGCCGGAACTCGTGCCGACGTGGGAACGGCTCGTGGACCTTGCGGGCGGCGGAGATCTCGCGGCCCGGTTCCTGAGCCTCTATTGCCCTCCTGCGTATCTGAGCGGCTGCTCGCAGGCGGTATGGCCCGGCGCCGAACCTCTTCTCGTGCGCAACTACGACTACAGCCCGCAAGCGTTCGACGGCGTGGTCATAAAGACGGCCTGGGGCCGGCACAATGTCATGGGTACGAGCGATTGTCTGATCGGGCTCGTGGATGGCGTGAACGAGGCGGGTCTGGGCGTTTCGCTCACGTTCGGCGGGCGCCGCGTCGTGGGAACGGGCTTCGGCGTACCGATCATCCTGCGCTACGTTCTGGAAACCTGCGAGACCGCCGAGGAAGCGGGCCGCGCGCTTTCCTCGATCCCGACCCATATGTCGTACAACGTGACCGCCCTCGACGCCCGCCGCAGGCGCGTGACCGTCTACATGGCGCCGGACCGCAAGGCGGTCGTGAGCAATGCGGCGGTTGCGACGAACCATCAGGAAGATGTCGAATGGGTGGCCCATGCAAGGGAGACGGCAACGGTCGAACGTGAACGTTTCCTGCTCTCGCGGCTGGTCCTGCATGAAGAAAGCGAGGATCGCTTCATTTCGCATTTCATGCGCCCGCCGCTTTATTCGCTTGCCTTCTGGCGCGGCTTCGGAACGCTCTACACGGCCGCTCTTTACCCCAGGAAACGAGCGATCGCCTACCACTGGCCCAACGCGGAGTGGAGGCTGTCCATGGATGCGTTCGAGGAAGGCCGCCGCCTGATTCACTACCCTTCCGAGGCCTGACCCGCTTCACCCGGCGGCTTCCCTGGTGCGCGCGGACCGGCCGGCGCCTCCCCTTCGGCGCTCGATGCCTGCGGCTTTCCGGCCCAGTCCATCTCCTCCGGCAACGCCTTGCCGAAGCCTTCGCCGAGCTGGCGCTCTCCCGCATCGACAATCGCCTTGAGGATCGTCGGATCCTTCACCGTGAGGCGCTGGAAGTCGCGCCGGCTCAACGTCAGCAGGCGGCAGTAGCTCTTCGCGACGATTTCGGTCTGTCTGCGCCGGGTCGGCGCCAGAAGGGCGAGTTCGCCGAAAAAGTCACCGTTCGACAGTTGAACAGGTTGTGCGAGGCCGCGAACCTCCAGAACGCCCGAAGCAATGAAATACATCGCATTGCCTCGCTCGCCGTACCTTACGATTGCTTCGCCCGGGACCGCGAACTGACTCTTCAGCCAGCGTGAGATGCTCTTACGCTGCTTGGGAGAAAGTGAAGCGAAAAGAGTGACCTGATCGATCAGCTTGCCCGGTGACAATCCGAGATCCAGCGATGGCAGGGCTCCCAGTTTTCGCCTGCGGCCGGCAAGTTCCTTCGCAAGTTCGCGGTAGAGTTCCGCACCGACGATCCCGTCCTCGTACAATTGGCGGTATTGCGTCGCCTCGCGGCGCGTGGCCGCGCGCAAAAGCAGGATGCGCTCGATCTCTTCGGTGTAGTTCGGATACTGCCGGGCGATGGTGGCGACCTGATCGCGGATGTGGTCGAGCCGCTTGACGACGAGCGCTTCCAGATTGGCGGCGGCATCGTCGCCGATCATTTCAGGCAACGCCGAGGCGACGAAGCGGGAGAGTTCGCGCAGAATATTTTCGGTCTCGAGCAGGATGGTCAGATTGATCGCCAGCATCCCGCGCAAGGGGCGGTCGATGCGGAAATACCGTTGCAGCGCGACCGCGACCCGGAACCTGTACTGCGAGGTGAAGACGGCAAGGGCAGCGCGTTCATAGCCCTCGCGTCCTTCGATTCGGGCAATATCGGCCAGTTTTTCACCGTTCGATTGCAAGGGCCTTATCACGCGAGACCCGATCGCCTCCTCCTCGAAAGCGAGCTGAACGAGGCGAAGCTCCTGGTTGGCGAGAATCGCAAGTCCCAACCGAAGCCGCTCGCCGAAGGGAATGACGGCGGACTGCGACTGTTCGGCAGCTTCTTCGACCAGTTTCTCGTAGATGGCCCGCATTTCCTCGATGGCGTCGGGCTCGACCCGCCTGTCCGCCGCCAGCCTGGAAACGTAGTCGCGAACGTCCGCCACCGTTCCGGCGATGATCTTCTCGCGAAGTGCGAGGTCGCCCTGAGAAAGGCGGTCGAGCCCGAGCCGGCTTGCCACCATGCGCAGGCTCGCGGCATTGACCAGAAGCGTGACGAGCACGTAACAGGCGGCGAGCGCGGCGATAACACGTCGTTCGTCTTCCGCGATTGAGCCGATATCGGCAAGCGTCAAGGCAAGCACCAGTGTAACCGCGCCGCGTACCCCGCCCCAAAGGATCAGGATTTTCTGAGGGCGCGTTACCGGCGTTCCCAGCCCCATTGCGGAAAGAACCGGCAGAAGGCCGAACAGCACCACGGCCCTTGCTCCGAGCGCGGCTATATAAACCACGATCACCATCAGCACGTCCGACCAGCTGAGCCGCAACAAAAGCGACGGCGCAAGGGCGGCGGCAAACAGCAGGATGAGAGAACTTGCCCAAAAGCCGATCTGGTTCCAGATCGCAAGCGTGGTGCTCCAGTTTCCCGGCCCCATGCGGATGATGCCCGCGGAGGTCGTCGTCAACCCGGCAAAGACCACCGCGACGACACCGGACGCCCCGACGACCGTCTCCGTCACAAGATAACTTCCGTAAGCCAGGGCGACGGTCGCGGTTGCTTCCGCCGCCGCCGAACCGCGAAGGACCGGATAGAGCCGGGTGCCGATCCAGCCGAGCGCGATGCCGATCCCCGCCCCTGCCGCGAAATCGTAAACGAACCCCGCAAGCACGGTTCCCGCATCGGCCTCCACCTTCATTTGCGCAAGGGTGGCCAGCGTGCCGAATATCGCGATCGCGGCGGCATCGTTCAAAAGGCTTTCGCCCTCCAGGATCACGAGCAGGCGCCTTGGCGCGCCGATTTCCCGAAAGGTGGTGATGACGGCGCCCGGATCCGTGGTGGAAATGGTCGCCCCCAGAAGCATGCAGGCGATGAGGCCGAGCGGCGAGACGATCCAGAGCGATGCACCCACGAAAGCGGTCGCCAGAAGCACCGCGATAACCGCCATGACGATAACGACGAACCAGTCTTCATAAAGGCGGCGAACGTTGACGCCGAGCGCCATTTCGTAGAGCAGCGGCGGAAGGAAGACGAGAAGCAGCGTCTGCCCGTCCAGTGAAAGCGAGGTGACGAACCAGATGTCGTAGCTATCGAGGAACTGACCGCCGATGTCGATCCCGCTCCACCACGAGGCGAGGCCGGCGGCGAACCCCAGTCCGCCGATCATCACCGGCTGCGGCAGCCTCAGCCATTCGGCGACGGGCGTGGCGAAGGCGATGGTGAGCAGAATGAGCGTGAGCGCGGACAGCGTAAAGCCGACAATATCCATCCCGTAGCTTCGCGTTCCCTGTTCTGGCGGGTTCTTCCGCGGCCCGCGCCTTTACAAAATTCAATACTAGGTCACGGAAAAATTCAGGCAAACGGGCGTGTTCGGGCCGGGGGCGAAAAAATTGACGGAAAAATCCCCTGAAACGGAGAATACGTGCAGGCATCGATGTCGGAAAAGATAACCGATACCTTTTGCGTAATCCAAGGTTTACCGGCCAACAAAAAAGGGCTGCGAAATCCGCAGCCCTTTGAATTCTCGTATTTCCCGAAGCGTATGATCAACGCTTGGAGAACTGGAAGCTCCGGCGCGCCTTGCGCTTGCCGTACTTCTTACGCTCCACCGTACGGCTGTCGCGTGTCAGGAAGCCGCCCTTCTTGAGCGGGCCGCGAAGGTCCGGCTCGTAGTGGGTCAGCGCCTTGGCGATGCCGTGGCGCAGCGCGCCCGCCTGGCCGGACAGGCCGCCGCCCGAAACGGTGGCGACGATGTCGTACTGGCCGTCGCGGGCGACGACGTAGATCGGCTGCTGCAGGATCATCTGCAGCACGGGGCGCGCGAAGTAGGACGTGAAGTCCTTCTTGTTGACGAGGATCTTGCCGGTGCCGGGCTTCAGCCAGACGCGGGCGATCGCGTCCTTGCGCTTTCCGGTGGCGTAGGCGCGGCCCTGCCCGTCGAGCTTTTGAACGTGAACCGGGGCTTCCGGCTCGCTGGTGCCGACGGCATTGCCGAGTTCTTCAAGGGACTGCAGCTCAGCCATGATCAGTATGCCTTCCAGTTCTTCACGCTCTTCGCCTTGAAGTCGACGACTTCCGGCGACTGGGCTTCGTGCGGATGTTCGGCGCCCGAGTAGACCCGAAGGTTCTTGAGCTGGCGGCGGCCGAGCGGCCCGCGCGGGATCATGCGCTCAACGGCCTTTTCCAGAACGCGCTCGGGGAATTTGCCTTCCAGGATCGCACGCGCAGTGCGCTCCTTGATGCCGCCCGGGTACCCGGTGTGCCAGTAGTACTTCTTGTTGTTGTACTTGCGGCCGGTGAGCACCACCTTGTCGGCGTTGATCACGATGACGTTGTCGCCGCAATCGACGTGCGGGGTATAGGTCGCCTTGGTCTTGCCGCGCAGAGTGTTGGCGATGAAGGCGGCCAGACGGCCGACCACAACGCCCTCGGCGTCGATCAAGATCCACTTTTTCTCGACCTCGGCCGGCTTGGCGGAGTAGGTCTTCATGGGGTTTGATCCATAGGTTCAGTTGGTGAAACCGGTTGAGGCGGCGCCTTGACGGGCGCACACGGGTCGCCCCGTCCTCTCAAGGCAGGGGTAATACGGTGGACCGCGCGCTGCGTCAAGCGCATTTTTTCAGATCACTCGATGATTTCTATAATAATTTCAATACCTTAGAAATTTGGTAATATATTACCACATAAAATACGCTCGCGACATGCTCCCGAACGCTTAAACACGACAGAGTATTCTGCTCATTGTCGTGTCGCTCGGATTGAAACCGGGCCGCGATCCAAGAAATACGTCACCGGTTTCATTTATGGGGCCCATACGTGAGACATGAAAGTCGCGCCATCCAGCGCCACTGCCACCTGACAATTGCCAAGCGCTCAATGTAAGATCATCGCCCGCCTGATCCCAACCAAGTAAATGCGGCTCAACAATCCTCATTGAAGGCCTGGATCCAGCGTAAAAAAATGAAATTACCTTTCTTAAATTGAAAGCTTCGCAAATAATTTCACCAGCGCTCATTGTCGATTCTCCAACAACTTCTCAATATCAAAAATTCTCGTTTAATATAAAATTTTTACGATTAATCTCAATTGACACTTATAGCAATCAATAGAGGCCAAACTACCTCACCTCGGCGGGATGGAATAGGTCGCGGTCGCATGAGCGACAAGGTCCGGGCCCGCCTCGCTCCTGATGCCGCATTCGGTAATCGCGAGGCGCTTGCCGAGCTTTAGGAGCGAGCATTCGGCAACAAGGGCGCCGGGCTCCGGCTTCCTCAGGAAGTTGATGTTGAGGTTCGTCGTCACGGCGAGGGCCACCGGCCCGATATGGCCCAGGATCACCACATAGGCGGCAAGGTCGGCCATTTCCATAAGCGTGGGGCCCGATACCGTTCCGCCGGGGCGCAGGTGGCGCTCGTTTGCCGAAAACTTCAGGCTCGCCCTGCCCGGTTCGATCGACGTGAAGGAATAGACCCGGCCCCGGTCGTGGATTTGCGGGAACTCCCGGTCCAGGAATTCGGAAATTTCGTCGATCGTCATGACCGGCTGCATGGACGCCCTCCTCCGCAATTCGTCATACCTTTGCCTAAGGTCGGAATTCGCACACTGCAAGTCGGCTTTTTGGCGGCTATCGAAACGGCCCGCACCTCCTCTATAAGGGGACAAAGAGAACTTTCACGGAGAAACGCCATGACAGCCCCTCACAAAGGAGTGCAGGCACCCGCAAACGCCCCCTCGCCGCCCGTTGGCGAAAGCCTGGAAAACGGCATCCTGACGCTCGCCATGCAGCGGCCCGAACGCAAGAACTCGCTTTCGGAGGAAATGCTGGCGGGCCTTCAGGCATCTCTGGAGGAGGCTGCGGCCAATCCTGAAGTCAAGGTCGTTGTGATCCGCTCGACTGGCAACGTCTTTTGCGCCGGCCATGACCTGAAGGAGATGACGGCGGCGCGTGCGCATGACGACCGTGGCCGCGCCTATTACGCGGAAATGATGGGCCGCTGTTCGACGCTCATGCAAACCGTCGTGCGCCTGCCGAAGCCGGTTGTCGCCGTGGTGGAGGGGCTTGCGACTGCGGCCGGGGCCCAGCTCGTCGCCTCCTGCGACCTCGCGATTGCGACGGACACCGCCACTTTCTGCACGCCGGGCGTCAACATCGGGCTTTTCTGCTCCACGCCGATGGTCGCTTTGTCGCGCAACGTCTCGCGCAAGCAGGCGATGGAGATGCTTTTGACCGGCGAGACGATCGACGCCTCCACCGCAAAGGAATTCGGCCTGATCAACCGCATCGTGCCGAAGGACTATCTGGAGCCGGTGGTGAAGAAATACGCCGAGACGATCGCCTCCAAGTCGCCGCTGACGGTGAAGATCGGCAAGGAAGCCTTCTACAACCAGGCGGAAATGTCATTGTCCGATGCGTACGACTATTGCGCGAACGTGATGGTGGAGAACATGCTTGCCCGCGATGCGGAAGAAGGCATCAACGCTTTCCTGCAGAAGCGCAAGCCGGAATGGACGGGCGAATGAACCACGACAGTTATACAGACGCTTATATTCGCGGCATCCTCGACGAGGTGAAGACCATCGCCATGGTAGGTGCCAGCGCCAATACCGTGCGCCCCTCCTATTTCGTGCTGAAATACCTGCTCGCGAAGGGCTATGACGTCATTCCGATCAATCCGGGCCAGGCGGGCAAGGAAATCCTCGGACAGACGGTCTACGCCTCGCTCGCCGACGTTCCGAAACCGATCGACATGGTCGACATCTTCCGCGGCTCCGAAGCGGCAGGCGCGATCGTCGACGAGGCGTTGAAGCTCGACCCGAAGCCGAAGGTCGTCTGGATGCAGCTTACGATCCGCAACGATGAGGCGGCGGCGCGCGCGGAAGCCGAAGGCGTGAAGGTCGTGATGAACCGCTGCCCGAAGATCGAATACGGCCGTTTATCCGGCGAAATCGGCTGGACGGGCGTGAACTCCCGAGTGCTTTCCTCAAAGCGCCCGGCGCTCAAGGCCGGCTTCCAGCATCGCGGGCTTCCGGGCGTCAACCCGCGTGCAGGTACGAAGGGCTGACGGACGGCATTATTTCCGCTACGAGAACTAAGAATTTCAGCCACCAGATAAGGGGGACAGCGCATGACCGACCGTATTCCAGGCTTTTCGACGCTCGCCATCCATGCCGGCGCGCAGCCCGATCCGTCGACGGGCGCCCGCGTCACGCCGATCTACCAGACGACAGCATTCGTCTTCGACGACGTCGATCATGCCGCCTCCCTCTTCGGGCTTCAGGCTTTCGGCAACATCTATACGCGCATCACCAACCCGACGACGGCTGCGCTGGAAGAACGCGTTGCCGCGCTTGAGGGCGGCACGGCGGCCCTCGCGGTTGCTTCGGGGCATGCGGCACAGCTTCTCGTTTTCCACGCGATGCTGCGCCCGGGCGACAATATCGTCGCGGGCAACAAGCTTTACGGCGGCTCGATCAACCAGATGAACCATTCCTTCAAGAGCTTCGGCTGGGAAGTGAAATGGACCGAGGCGACCGATCCTCAAAGTTTCGCCGACAAGATCGATGAAAACACCCGCGCTATCTTTATCGAAAGCCTCGCCAATCCAGGCGGCGTGGTCACCGATATCGAGGCAATTGCGGCAATCGCAAGAGATAGGGGCATCCCGCTCGTCGTCGACAATACGCTCGCTTCCCCCTACCTCTGCCGGCCGATAGAGCATGGCGCGGATATCGTCGTGCATTCGCTGACGAAGTTCATGGGCGGCCACGGCAACTCCATGGGCGGCGTCATCGTCGACGGCGGCACGTTCGACTGGTCGGCTTCGGGCAACTATCCCATGCTGTCGGAGCCCCGGCCGGAATATTCGGGCATGGTCCTGCATGAGACCTTCGGCAATTTCGCATTCGCGATTGCTTGCCGCGTTCTTGGCCTGCGCGATCTCGGGCCCGCGATCTCGCCCATGAATTCGTTCCTGATCCTCACGGGCATCGAAACCCTGCCGCTCAGGATGCAGCGTCATTCCGATAGCGCTCGCAAGGTGGCTGAATTCCTTTCCGGCCATGACAAGGTCGAATGGGTATCCTACGCCGGCCTCAAGGGCGATCCCTATCATTCGCTGCAGCAGAAATACATGCCCAAGGGTGGCGGCGCGGTGCTGACTTTCGGCGTCAAGGGCGGTTATGACGCGGGCGTCGCGCTCGTCTCCAATGTCGAGCTGCATTCCCATCTCGCCAATATCGGCGACACGCGCTCGCTCATCATCCATCCCGCCTCCACCACGCACCGCCAGTTGACGGACGAACAGAAGACGGCCGCCGGCGCCGGGCCGGATGTCGTGCGTCTTTCCGTCGGACTTGAGGATGTGGAGGATATCATCGCCGACCTGGAACAGGCGCTCTCGGCGGTCTGAAAAAATTTGTCCTGAGCCGAATTCAAGGCCGGGCGGCACCTTCGCCCGGCCTTTTCATATTCAGGCTCGCGACTTCCCGGTCAGAACCGTCAGGTTGACCGCAATCGCCAGCAAAATCACCGCCATCGCCTGGTGCATGAGCGCATAGTCGAGCGGGACGTGCTTCAAAAGCGTGGCGATGCCGAAAAGCACCTGCAAGACGACCGCAGCCACCATGATCGCAACCGGCATGCGCAATGCCTTCGCATCGCTGTCGGCGAAAACACGCAAACCCTGCCAGAGCACGGCAGCAGTCACCAGGTAGGCCACCATCCGGTGCTGGAACTGCACCGTCATCACGTTCTCGAACGCGTTGAGCCACGCAGGCTCCATGGCAAGCAGACCGCTCGGGATGATCCGCCCATCCATCAGCGGCCACGTGTTGAAGGTAAGCCCGGCGTTCAGGCCGGCGACGAGCCCGCCCAGGAATATCTGGAAGACCACAAGCGCGAGGATCGCGCGCGCTCCGACGGCATGCCTGCGCGTCGCTTCTATCGCCTCTGCCGGGCGGTTTTCCGGCGCCAGCCTTCGCGCGATCCAGAAAAGGTAGGCGAAGATGACGATCGCAAGCGTCAGATGCGTCGCAAGCCTGTATTGGCTGACGTCGGTGCGCTCGACGAGGCCCGAGGCCACCATCCACCAGCCGACGGCCCCCTGCAGCCCGCCGAGCATGAAACCGGCCACAAGCCTCGGCTTCAGCCACGGCTCGACCTGCCCCCTCGCCCAGAACCACACCATCGGCACGAAAAACGCGACGCCGATAAAACGCCCCAACAAGCGGTGCGCCCATTCCCACCAGAAGATGAACTTGAACTCGTCAAGGCTCATCCCCTTGTTTATCTGCTGGTATTCGGGGATCTGGCGGTACTTGGCGAATTCCTCCTGCCACTCCGCTTCGCCGATCGGCGGAATCACGCCATGGATCGGCTTCCATTCGGTGATGGAAAGTCCGGATTCGGTTAGCCGCGTTGCTCCGCCCACGACCACCATCGCCAGAATGAGAAGGCACACGCCATAAAGCCAGAGCCTGATCGCGGTCCGGTTGCGCATATCGGAGCGCGAGGATGTGGATACTGTCTCGGTGTCGATGGCGGGCGCGGTCATATTCGTTTTCGGCTGCGGGTTGGCTTGCACTAGGTCACGGACTCATAAATAAGATTGTAATGGTATGCGCGGATTTGTTCGGATACGAGGCGCAAACCTGCAGGAAACCGTCTGGTTTTCAAAGGTTTGCAACGAAGTTGCCGGGCAAATCCGCCATATCCTGAAAGGACGCGAAAACGGCTTCGATCTGCTCTGTCGAAGCGCTTGACCGGGTGGCCGACCCACCCCGCGCGCTTCTCCTCGCATCTCTTTGCCGTTTGTAGCGCCATTCCAGTCTTATTTATGAGTCCGCGACCTGAACCCCGTTATAGGCCAGTGATCGCCATTACAAGAGCTCACGGCCCGAAACGGCTGCGGCAATTCGCGTCAGCGGCACTGGATCGTACGCGAAACGACTACACTGCACTTTGCAACGGAACCGAAATCGATGCTGCCCCCTCGCCTGCGCAAATTCATCGGCATGATCGTCCTCGTGGTCTTCGTGACGACTTACGCGCTGATCGCAATGGTGATCGGAGACCTGACGCTCCAGCAGTCTTCCACGCTGGCGCGCTTCACCTATTTCGCGATAGCCGGCCTTGTCTGGGTGATCCCGGCGGGCGCAATCATCTGGTGGATGGAGCGCCGACCGAAGGTCTGAGCGTCAATAGGTTCCGCGCGTTGCGGAGGCCATTCCTTCGCCGCCCGGCGTCAGGCGCTCGCGAGCCGTCCTCCACGCGTTGTAGAGAGGAAACGGCGCCCCGGTGATATATTGCGAGACGATCGCCGCGCTCTGGAAATGACCGTTGAGCGAAACGCGCGGCAAGGCGAATTCCTGAAGGCCTTTCCTCATCATCCCGGGGCGTGTGGTCAGCGCGCAATCGAATCCGAATCTTCCGATCGTCTCGGCGCTCCTTCGGTCGACAGCCGCCTCGTATCCATATGGGTAGGCGAAATGGCGCGGTTCAAGGTCGAGTTCAGCCTTCAGCCGGTCAAGGCCAAGCTGAATGTTATCGCGCATCTCGTCTTCGGCGAGCCTGGCAAGCGCAAGATGATCGTGCGTATGCGCGCCGATCTCTGCCAGAGGGTCCCCGGCAAGCTCTGCCAGTTCGCCCCAGTCGAGGATCAGTTCCTCCGCCAGCGCCTCCATGTCGATGCCGTAGGCCCGTGCCATACGGCGGATTTCAAGGCGCTGTGCCGCTTCGCTCATGTCGTGGGCAAGCCACAACGCCGCACGCCCGTAGGCTGAGCATTTTTCCGCCGTCGTCCGCGTCGGCAGGCGCACCATGCGCGCGCCGATTGGCATGTCCAGATAATCGGCCTTCTCCAGGATGCGCTCCAGCGCCACCCACCAGATTTCCGAAGTCCGGTCGACGAATCCGGTCGCGACGAAAATCGTGAAGGGCACACAGTGACGTTTCAGCACCGGGTAGGCGTGCACGAGGTTATTGCGGTAGCCGTCGTCGAATGTCAGCACGGCGAACCTTCGCTCGCGCTCTTCGTCCCTGGTGCGGCGCAAGGCTTCATCGAGCGTGACGAACTCAAGGCCCGCCTGTTTTACCTGTCGAATGGTGCTGTCCAGAAAATCGGGCGTGACGTCCAGATGCGCATTCGGGCGGAAGGCGTGGGCCTCGCTGTCGGGCAGGACATTATGGAGCGTGAAGATCAGCCCGTTGCCTTGCGTCCAGGGCGCCATCAGCCGCCCCGCGCCGGACAGCGCAAGGAAGCGGCAGCCTCCGGCCAGCAATTTCCGGCGAAAATCCAACATAACGTCCTAGGGTCTGTGGGGTATCAGGTTTCGGGCCCCCGGGTCTTGCCTTTGGCAAGCCCGAGGACAGGCTCTGCGCGAAACGAATTTGGGATCTGAAAAGGAGAAAAGCGCAAGGCGGTGTCGACCACCGCCGAGCATTTTTGACGTATTCAGAGCCGGAATTCGACGCGTCCCGAAGGGATATGGCGAAAATCGCCCATCTTGGCGTTGCAGAACCTTGAAAGGGATCGGCCCTTCCGTCGGTCCTGCTCCTGAAGCTGAACGATTTTCGCTCATACCGCGCTCCAAATCCTGAGACCCTACAGACCCAAATTTTCATCGTTATATTCCGGTATCTTACGCACGGTTTCTTTAGAGTTCCTTGCTAGAAACGATCATCGAAGGATTGAAAAGGGATCGTTCCGCAGCAATGCCGTCATCCGCGGTTTCCGTTTCATGCGATGCAGAACGCGCGCCACTGGCGCCCGGCGTTCATTGCTTTCGCACTGTTGAAGAAGCGGAAAATGCGTGGCGCCTGCTGGAATCCGTTTCCGTTGGCTGCCTCTACAACACGTTCGACTGGCTTTCGTCCTTTCAGGCGAACATCGGCGAAAAGAAGTGCGTTACGCCGCTTTTCGTCGTGATTGCAGACGCAGGCGGCCCCGTCGCCGGCTTTGCGCTCGGTCTTGAAGGCCATTACGGCATGCGCATCGCGCGCCCGCTCGGTTACGGCTTCGGCAACCAGAACACGGGGCTCTGGCGACCCGATGCAATGGATACGCGCACCGGGAGCCTCCTGCTTGGTGCGATGAAAGAAGAAGCTGCGAAACTTGGGGCCGATTGCCTCGACCTGCGGGATATGGCGCACTCGATAGACGGCAGGCCGAACCCGATTTCGGCAAAGGCTCAACCTCAGAGCTTTACCCCGATTTTCGCGATGGCCCTGGAAGCAGATTTCGAAGCGCTTTACCGCAAGCATCGCAGTTCATCGGCAAGGAAGAAGCTGAATGCCAAGGAACGCAAGCTTGGTGAGATGAACGGCTTTCGCATTTCCCTTGCGCGGGATGAGGATACCGCCTTGCGTTTCCTCGATTGCATGATCGCCCAGCGTAGCGCGCGTGCAGCGTCGAGCGGCATTCCGAACGCTTTTGCCGGTTATGCGGCGCGGGATTTCCTCCGCTCCTTGCTGCTTGCCTCGATCGCGGACGGTTCGAAGCGCTTCACCATTCATGCGCTGGAGGCAGAAGGCAAGGTGCGCGCGACCTATCTCGGCGGCATGCGCGGCAATTGCTTCTATGCCTACGCCAACAGCATCGCCGAGGATGATTTTTTGAAATTCAGCCCCGGCGACGTCCTGTTGAAGGCGCTCGTTCGGGAAATGTGCGAAGCAGGCCTTGAGCGGTTTGATTTCGGCCTCGGCGCGGAGCGCTACAAGACCGCCTGGGCTCAAGCAGAATCGCTTTCGGACATCGTCATTCCGCTGTCCATTCGCGGCAGGCTCTATTCAGCGTCCACACGGGCCAAAACCGCGCTCAAACGAGTGATCCGCGACAACCCTCGGGCCTGGTCGCTGGTGCGCCGGGCACGCGCGTTGCGCGCACAAATGTCGTAAACCGCAGGCTACGCCGCCATATCCGAAGACCGCCCTTTGCCCGAAGCCGCTTTCGGATCGGCGCTTTCCACCGTCACGGGCGCGCCCGTGTGCTCTTCCAGCATGGTGAGGGCCGCCTCCAGCTCCGGTCCTGCCGGTGAGCCGCCGGTCGCGACCACCACCATATCGGCAAGCGACAGTATCTGCGCGCTGATGAGGCTGTCGTCGATGAGGCCAAGATCGAAGAACACCTGGTCGTAGGTGTGGTCGATCGCTTCCAGAACGAGATCGAAGCGCCCGTTCATGGTCAGTTCGTCGTCTATCGCGCGCTGTCCGGCCTCGATCACATGCGCACGCGACGAGGGATCACGGTAGATCACCCCGGCAAAGGACGCGCTGCCGTCAAGCAGCTCCGCAAAACCCGGCACGGCCTGCGGATCGTCCATGTCCGGTCGCACCTCTAGGAACAGCGGAAGCTTGCCTTCTTCCGCCGCCTGCCTGGCGAGGCGGAACGTAACGGCCTGCGCCACCTCGTCGCTGTCCACGCTCAAGACCGCGACGCGCCGGTGGTTTTCGTTCCTTTCCTCTTGAGCGATCGCGGCCGTCGGCGCATTCGTGTGCAGCGCCGGCGCGACGGTCACATTGTGGGCGATCGCCTTTTTGGGTTCGAGTGGCAGATCCGCATTTTCCATCGTGCCGGCGGGATGTTCCGCGCCAATCGCACCCTGCTCGCTCTGCGTTTCGGGCTGAGAGGCGATGGCGGGCCTGTCGTCGGTTCCGCGGCGCGGATCCCGCCCGGCTTCGCTGAACTCCGGCCCGCCGTAGGAAACGCGGTTCAGCGCCCCACCCGAGAGGAACTCGCGCATGATCACCCATGCCGTTCCAAGGATGAAAGCCGCCAGCGCCACGAGGATGGTCGTCGGCAGCACCTTCGGCCAGTAAGGTTCCAGCGGTACGGAAGCGCGGGAAATGACACGCGCGTCGGCTGCCAGGAATTCTGCGTTGCGGCGCGTGTCGGCCTCGCGGAAGCGTTGCATCATCTGCTCGAGCTGGGCCGATTTCGTTGCCGCTTCGCGCTCAAGCTCTCGAAGTTTGGCCTGATTTTCCGCGGACTCTACGGCCTTCCCCTTCAGTTGCTCCAGTTCCTCGGAGAGAGAGGCGACCCGGCCAGCCGCTATCTTGGCGTCGTTTTCAAGCCCGATCATGATCTTGCGGGCTTCACCGCGGATCTGGCGGTCGAAATCGGCAAGCTGGGAATTGAGCGCACGGATCCGGGGGTGGTTCGGCAGAAGTGTCGTTGAAAGCTCGGCGATTTGCGACTGAAGCGCGACCTGGCGCTCGCGCAGCCGCTGGATCAGCTGCGAGTTCAGTACATCGCTTGCCGTCTCCAGAGAGCCGCCGGAGTTCAAAAGCTCGCGGATCAGCCGTGCCTTGGCTTCCGCTTCCGTGCGCGCCGCACGTGCTTCGGAAAGCTGCGTGCTGAGTTCGCCGAGCTGCTGCTGGCTCAGCGTCTGGTTGTCGGCGCCGAGCAGGAGGTCGTTGTTGGCGCGGTAGGTCTCGACACGCTTCTGCGCGGCCGTCACGTCCTCTCTGAGCCGCTTGATCTGCGGCTCGAGCGCCGCCGCCGCGAATTCCGTCGACTGGCGCTTGGCCGCAGCTTGCAGATCGAGGTACTCTTCCACGATCGAGTTGGACACGTTCGCAGCAAGTTCCGGCGCTTGCGCGGAGAATTCCACCGCGATAACGCGCGATCCTTCCACCCGGTAGACCTTGAGGTTGTCGTAATAGACCTCGAGCACGCGTTCCTCGGGCGAAACGAAGCCGGAATCGCGTTTGATCCCGAGCATGGAAAGAACGCCGGAAACAAGCCCGCCACTTTCGGCCTCGAACTCCGGGATCGCCGCAAGATCGAGCCGCTTTGCGACCCGGCGCGAAAGGTCGCGCGATGTCAGAAGCTGGACCTGGCTTGCCACGCCCTCTTCGTCCAGAAGCGCCCGCTCCTCCTCCACGCCCCGGTTTTCTCCCGGATAGACCGCTTCCGAGCCCTCGATCAGGATTTTCGAGTCCGCCCGGTAGTAGGATGGCGCGAGCTGCAGCCCCACGAAAGTGAGCGCCGCGCAGCCGATCGTCAGCGGCGCGAGCCACTTCACCGAGCGTCGAAGCGCGCCGAGAAGGGCCGGAAGATCGAGTTCCACCCTTTCGTCCGCCATGGGTGAATGCGGCTGGTTCATTCCGGAAACTCCGATAACCTGTCCACGCCCATGATTGCCGGTTATGGTAAGCGGAGGGTTAATGGCGAATGCAAAATGCCCTTGCGATACGAAGTTTAAGGCATTGATGCGAGAGTCGTTTCCAAATGACCGTGATTGATTTGAATTGAATTCATTCACCGCACGTTAACCATGCTCGTAAAAATACTGGGCGCGTTCGTTCAGGAGTCGATCATGGTTGCCCGTCTCATTCTCATAGCCGGACTGGCGCTCGCGCTTGTCGCGTGCAGCGGTTATCGCCAACCGCCGACGGCCTTCCATGAGGTCCTGACCCAGCCCTACCGCCTCGATTCCAGCGACGGCTTGCGCATCATCGTTTTCGGCCAGGAAGACCTTTCGAACACCTACACGGTCGATCAGGCGGGCTATATCGCAATGCCCCTCATCGGCGATGTTCCCGCACGCGGGATGACCGTGAAGGAACTGGCGAACGACATCGAAAAACGCTTGCGCAGCGGGTACTTGCGCGATCCGGACGTCTCTGTCGAAGTCGAGAACTACCGGCCGATCTTCGTCATGGGCGAGGTCTCGAATTCCGGCCAGTACCCTTATGTCGCCGGCATGACCGTGCAGAACGCGGTGGCGACCGCCGGCGGCTTCTCCGCTCGCGGCGAACAGGGCACCGTGGACATTACCCGCCAGATCAACGGCGAGATCATCTCCGGGCGCGTTCCGATCACCGACCCGATTCGCCCCGGAGACACGATCTACGTGCGGGAGCGATTCTTCTGAGATCGCTCCCCGCCGACCTTCCCTGCGGTTAACCGGACACTCATCCCTCCCTGCTAGAACAGGCTCGTTCGAGACGGCCGAAGAATGCCGTCCGACTCAGATCGGCCTGCCGCCGGGTGTTCCCGCCCTGTGGCGCCAAAGCCGGTCGCACACAGGGTATCTGGCGCAACCTGCGTTCGCGCGAACGCAGGCTTGCCGGGTCGTCAGACGAGGGAGCAGGGGATGTCGCCCGCACCATTGCGGATCGTGCACATCGTAAGGGCACCGATTGGCGGAATTTTCCGCCATATTTCCGATTTGGCACTCGCCCAGACGCGCGACGGCCATCACGTCGGCGTCGTTTGCGATGCGTCCAGCGGGGGCGCGTTCGAAGAGCGCGCGATTGCCGATCTCGAGCCGCGCCTTGCGCTTGGCATCAGGCGATATGCCATGCGCCGTGCGGTAACGCCGGGCGATATCCGCGCCGCTTTCGGCATCTACCGGCATATTCGGGATCTGAAACCCGACATCCTGCACGGCCACGGGGCAAAGGGCGGTTTTTTCGCACGCGGTGTCGGCACGATATTCCGCCTTCGTGGCCGCCGCGTCACGCGCATCTACTGCCCGCACGGCGGCAGTTTGCATTTCGATCCCGCACGCCTGGACGGGCGCATCTATTTCTGGCTGGAGTGGCTCCAGCAGAAGATGACGGACGGGGTCGTCTTCGTTTCGGATTATGAATACGCCGCATACGAAACCAAGGTCGCCAGGCCGATGGTGCCAGCCCGCGTCGTCTACAACGGCCTTGCCCCGCATGAGTTCGCACCTGTCGAGGCCGACGGCGATGCGGCGGATTTCCTGTTCATCGGCATGCTGAGAGACCTCAAGGGGCCGGATCTTTTCATTCGCGCGCTCCACAACCTCAAGGTCGCCCACGGCATGGTGCCGTCAGCCATCATCGTGGGCGAAGGCGAGGATCGACCGCGATACGAGCGCATGGTTGCCGAGCTTGGCCTTCAGGCGCGCGTCAGCTTTGCCGGCGCCCTGCCCGCGCGCGAGGCGTTTGGCAAGGCGCACTGCGTCGTCGTTCCTTCGCGGGCAGAGGCGATGCCCTACATCGTGCTCGAGGCCGTCGCCGCCGAAAAGCCGTTGATCGCGACGCGCGTCGGTGGCGTCCCGGAGATCTTCGGCCGTTTCTCCGATCAGCTCGTGGAACCGGGCGACCCGGCAGCTCTTACCGCCGCGATGGGCGCTGCCTTCGCGGAGCCTGAGAAAATGCGCCGTTTGGCCGTCAGGCTGCGCAAGGGTCTGGCTGAAAGCTTCAACATCGATCTGATGAACGACCGCATCACCTCGCTCTATCTCGGTGTGCGCAATGACACTCTTGGCGAAATGCCGCCGGTCGGCGCGGGCGGACGCGGGATTCCTCATCTGACACCGTCCGAAATGCTCGCACGTGCCGGCGAGCCCCCTTCCAGCGGTCGATTCGACTGAATCTCTCGGGAGCGAAGATGTTCGACAACGGTTCTTCGAGAAGCACGGTCAAGACGTTCGACCTGCGTGAGGTAAGTGCTGCCCTTCCCCCCGGGCAAGCCGTCCGCCAGGACGAGCTTGAAGACGACCGCCTGCCGCCGCTCGCCGCCGAAATCGCACGCACCCTGCAGACCGCGACGATCTCTCCGTCCGTGCTTGGCGGCTCGATGCGCCTGATCGACCTTCTGATCGTCGGCGGTCTTGGGCTTGCCACGCTTTATTCCGCCGTTCCGGGCCTGTCCTCGTTGGCATGGCTGCATGTCGTACCGCTCGTTGCGGCAATTGTGCTATCGGCTGCGTTCTTCCAGGCGGCGGACTGTTATCAGATTCCGGTCATGCGCACGGTCCTGCCCCAGGTCGGGCGCACGCTGATCGCATGGTCGATGGTATTCGGCGTATTCCTGATTTCCGGCGCGTTCCTCAAGCCGTTTCAGGACTTGCCGGCCGTCTGGTTCGGCTTGTGGTATTCCTTCGCCTTGATCGCACTGACGCTTTCGCGCGCGATACTTTCCGCCTTCGTGCGCGGCTGGACGAAAAAGGGCCGGCTCGAGCGCCGCGCGATCATCGTCGGCGGGGGCGAAACGGCGGCAGATCTCATTCACGAGATCGAGGCCCAATCGGATAACGACATCCGCATCTGCGGCATTTTCGATGACCGCAACGATGAACGCTCGCCGGCGCTCGTCGCCGGCTACCCCAAGCTCGGCACCATTCAGGATCTGGTGAACTTCGCCCGCATCGCGCGGATCGACATGCTCATCGTCACGATCCCGCTGCGTGCGGAAAAGCGCCTGGTGGAGTTTCTGCAGAAGCTCTGGGTACTGCCGGTCGATATCCGCCTTTCCGCGCATACCGACAAGGTGCGCTTTCGCGAGCGCGCGTCCTCCTTCATCGGCACGGTGCCCTTCGTGGATGTCGTCGAAAAGCCGATAGCCGACTGGGACGCAATATCGAAGCGGGTGTTCGACCTTTTTTTCTCGGTCCTGCTTCTGGTGGCGCTTTCTCCGCTCATGCTGGCCGTCGCTGCCGCCATCCGCTTGGACAGCAAGGGGCCGGTGCTGTTCCGCCAGAAGCGCTACGGCTTCAACAATGAAGTCATAAACGTCCTGAAGTTCCGTTCCATGTATCACGACATGGCGGACCCGTCGGCGAAGAAGGTCGTGACGAAGGACGACCCGCGCGTCACGAAGGTCGGGCGCTTCATCCGCAAGACCTCGCTCGACGAGCTGCCGCAGCTCGTCAACGTTCTGCGGGGCGAGCTTTCGCTCGTCGGTCCGCGTCCGCATGCCGTCAACGCGCACACCAACGAGCGTCTTTGGGAGCAGGTCGTCGACGGGTATTTCGCCCGCCACAAGGTCCGCCCGGGCGTGACCGGCTGGGCGCAGATCAACGGCTGGCGGGGCGAGGTCGACACACCTGAAAAGATCCAGAAGCGCGTGGAGTTCGACGTCTATTACATCGAGAACTGGTCGGTCCTGTTCGACCTTTACATTCTCCTACGCACGCCCTTTGCGCTGCTCAATACGGAAAACGCCTATTGACCGCGCTCACCGCCACGACAGGCCCTTTCCCGAAGGTCGCCCGCTCGCCGGTCAGGCCGACGGCAGGCGGCGTGACGGCGGCGGCCCTTTGGGTCGCGGTCTTTCTCGGCGGGTTCGTGATCCGCGAGCCTGCTCCTTATGAGCTTTACATGCTGGCGCTCGTCAGCGTCTGGGCCATTTTCGGGCTCACGCTGTCATCCGGCATCGGGCCCATGGTCGTGTGCTATCTCGTTTATATCGCGGGCGGTCTTCTGTCGGTCACCGTCGCGGGCAATCTCGGGCAGGCGGCAATGTATGTCGCCGTCAGCGGATTTCTGGCGATCACCGCGATCTTCTATGCCGCGGTCGTGGCGGATGACCCGCGGCGTCTGGGCGTTATCCGCAGCGCCTATGTGGCAAGTGCGGCCTTCGTCGGCGGCATCGGCATCCTGGGCTACTTCGGCCTCATTCCGGGCGCGGAACTTTTCACGCTCTACGACCGGGCGAAAGGCACCTTCGAGGATCCGAACGTCTTCGGTCCCTTTCTCGTCCTGCCGACCGCCTTTATCATTCGCGACATCCTCACCCGCCCTTTGCGTGAGTGTCGGGGCGCCATCGCGCTTACCGCGCTTCTGGTTCTGGCGATCTTCCTTTCGTTTTCGCGCGCGGCCTGGGGCCTTCTGGCCTTCACCGGGCTGGGGCTTTATCTGCTGGTTTTCATCGGAGAACGAAGCTCCGTCCGAAGGGCAAGGCTCGTCGGGCTCGCGATCGCCGGCACCGCTTTCCTGATCGCGCTTCTCGCCGTTGCCCTTTCTTTCGACATGGTCTCTTCGCTGTTTGAAGAACGCGCAAGACTCGTGCAGGACTATGACGCCTCGCGCCTTGGCCGGTTCGCGCGCCACGCCGCCGGCTTTCAGATGATCATGGACAAGCCGCTCGGCCTCGGCGCGCTGGAGTTCCGCAACTTCTTCCCGGAGGACGAGCACAACTCCTACCTCAAGGCCTTCACGAGCTACGGCTGGCTCGGCGGCTTTTCATATTTCATCTTGATGGTATGGACGCTTGTCCGCCTCTTCCCGCTCGTCTTTCAGCCGCGTGCGTGGCAGCCTTATGCACAATGCATTTTCGTGGTCTTTTTCGGCCACGCCTTGATCGCCGTCGTTATCGATACGGATCACTGGCGGCACATGTACATGCTGGTGGGGCTGGCATGGGGCCTGATCGCGGCGGAATCCGGTGTGCTGCGCCGCTTGCGCGCCAAGGGCGCCCAGACGAGAAAAAGAATATCCACCGCCGTTTCAAGGCCCCTTGCGCCCCGCTCATGAAGCGGATAGGTAGAGATCACCGTTTCCTGACGGGCAGTAGCGCAGCCTGGTAGCGCACTTCACTGGGGGTGAAGGGGTCGTCGGTTCAAATCCGGCCTGCCCGACCAATCTTTCCAATTACCTGGCCAATCTTGGTAAAGCGTCCCTTTGTTCACATGAACGAAAGCGCGCATCAGAGGTCGGGAATCTGCCAAAAATCATTAACTTGCAGCCCATTCCCGTCGCAAGATCCGGTTCGGAGAAACGCGCCGGCTCAGAGCGTGCGTTTCTCCTTTTGCCTGATCTCCACAGGCCTATTTTACTCGCGTATCAGGCCGTCTCGCGGCGTTTGCGTTCCGCGTCGTCCCAGGCTGTCAGTGCCTGGTAATCGGGCACGAAGCCGAGGCCCTTTTTCGCATCCGAAGAGATCGCGTCCTGAGACGTCACGACGTCGATCACCGCTGGCGCGTTTTCGAGCCCCCTGCGGATCGCGCCGGCAAGGTCATCCGGGTTCTCCACGCGCTCTCCATAGGCGCCAAGGGCCTTCGCCATGGCCGCATAGTCGGAGTGGCGCAGAACGGTCCCCACGACCCTGCCGCCGTAATTGGCCTCCTGGTCGTAGCGCTCGATGTTCCATGCGGCATTATTGGATACGATGAAGACGGCCTTCGCGCCGTGGCGCACGGCCGTATCGATCTCCATCGCATTGATCCCATAAGCACCGTCGCCATTGACCGAGATCACCTGCCGGTCGGGATAAGCCAGCGCCGCGGCCACGGCGAAGGGCACGCCAACGCCCAGACAGCCGAACGCGCCGGCATCGAGATATGTCGATGCGCTCAGGCCGATGCGCGCGAAGCTCAGGAGGTCGCCGCCATCCGCGATCGCGATGTAGTCGGGCTCGGCCACCTCGCGCAACGCTTCGAAGATCGCCATCGGGTGCACCTTCCCGTCGCCGCCCGTGCGGGGAGCCGGATTGAGCTTGCCCTGGGCAAGGCGTTCCCAATGCTTGGCGCGCAGACCCTCCAGCCAGTCCGCGTCGCGCGTCCCGGCGTCGTTGCCGAGTGCTCGCGTCAGCGCGTCGAGGGCGAGGTCCACCGAAGCAAGGATCTCCGGAGAACCGCGCCGGTTGTCCACCAGTTCGCCGTCCGTGTCGGCAATGCGCAGGAACCGCGCCGCCGGGAACACGGCGGGCGAACCGAAGCCAAGCTGGTAGTCCAGCTTTCGCCCAAGCGTGATGACGAGGTCGGCCTGCGTCATCGCCGCCGCACGCACCGCGCCCACGACCGCCGGATGGTCCGCCGGGACCAGGCCCCGGCTCTCCTGCGTATCGAGGTAGAGCGCATCGGCGGTGTCCAGGAAGCGCACAAGCGCCTCGCCTGCGTTTCGCGCGCCGCGTCCGCTTATGACGAGCGGGCGTTTCGCCTTTCGAATTGCATCGACTGCCTCGGCAACGCGCTCCGGTTCCGGCGGAAGGCGTCGCTGCGGATGAGGGTTCAGCCAGTCTTCGGCGACCAGTCCGGCGGCAACGCGCGTGCGCAGCACGTCCGTCGGTATCTCGATATAGGAGGGTCCCGGTTCGCCGAGTGCGCCGAAGGCCCGCGCAATGGCTTCGTCGAGTTCGCGCATGACCTGTTCCGCGACACGGGCGGTGCGCGCGTAACGGCTTACCGGTCGCATGATATCGACATGCGGAATATCCTGCAGCGGTCCCATGTTGGCTTGCGGTCGCGAGGTACAGCCCCCTATCAGCAGCACGGGGGCCCGGGCCAGAGATGCGTTCGCCATGCCTGTCACGCAGTTGGTCACACCCGGTCCGGCGGTCACCATCGCGACGCCAAGGTCACCGGTCAGTTCGGCATGGGCATGTGCCATATGCACGGCCGCGCCCTCGTCGCGAACATCTGTGATCTTGATCCCCTGCCGGGCGAGATGGTCCCAGATCGGCTGGATGTGGCCGCCCTGAAGGCCGAAAACCCGTCCCACCCCGCGCTTCTTTAAGGCGAGCGCGATCCAGGCGGCGACATTGTCCTCGTCGCGGTTGAGGTCTTGTTGTTCGGTCATCGCATCTCTCCCTGGCCTTGTTTCCTGTTTGCCCGGTGGTTTCCTGTTTGCCCGGTGTCAGGCGTCGCGTTCGGCAAGCATGTCGCGAAGAACGCGGTGGAGGATCTTGCCTGTCGCGGTGCGCGGCATCTCGGAATGATCGAGCAGGACAACCGTTCTCGGCCGCTTGTAGCCGGCAAGCTTGCCTTTCGACCATTCGATGAGTTCTTCGGATGTAGCGCTCGCGTCCTCGCGCAGGACCACTGCGGCTGCGACCCGCTCTCCCCACTTTTCGTCGGGACATCCGACGACGGCGACGTCGCCTACCGCCGGGTGGGTGGACAGGACGTTCTCCACTTCCGACGGATAAATGTTCTCGCCACCGGAAATGATCATGTTCTTCTTGCGGTCGATCAGCCGGATGTAGCCATCCGCGTCACGCATCGCCATGTCGCCGACCGAAAGGTAGTTGCCGCGGAAGGCTTCGGCGGTCTTTTCCGGCAGGTTCCAGTAGCCGTCGAAGGCATATGGGCCGCAGGAATAGAGTTCGCCGGGTTCTCCGTCGGGCACCTCGTCGCCGTTCTCGTCAAGGAGCCGGATCGGTGCCGAGCCGACAACTTCGCGCCCGACCGTGCCAAGATGGTCGAACTGCTCGTCGGGGTGAAGCATCGTCACCCATCCGGCTTCTGTCGAACCGTAAAGCTCGAACAGCCCCGAATTGGGAAACATCTTCATGACCGCCCGCTTGGTTTCGGCGCGCGCAGGCGCCGACGAGATCATGAGCTTCTCGACGCTTTCGAAACCGGCCTCGCCGCGCTCGCCCGGCGGGACGTCGAGCATCATGGCGAAATGGGTCGGCACAAGGGATGTGAACGTGACGCCGGTCCGCCCGATGATCCGCAAACAGAGTGCCGGATCGAAGCTCGGACGCGAAAACACCGTCACCGCCGCACCGACATAAAGAAACGCAGTGAAGAAATTCAGCGAGTTGGCATGGCACATCGGCATGACGAGCAGCGCGTCGTCCGAGCGCTTGAGGCCAAGTTCCACATCGGTCATGAGCGCAAGCATTGCCATGCCCCGGTGTCCGCGTATGGCCCCTTTCGGCTTGCCGGTCGTGCCGGAGGTATACATGAGGCACCAGGGGTCATGGCCCTCGACGCTCACCTCCGGCTCGGACGCACCGGACTCCGCGATCAGCGCCTCGTAGGAACGCCAGCCATCGGGCGTCTCGCCGCCGAAATGGACATAGCGCTCCGCCGCGATGGAAAGGGGTTCGCGCACACCCTTGGCGATGTCGAGAAGCGCATCTTCGGCAATGAATGCGGCGACGCCGCAATCCTCGCAGATGTAGAGCGCTTCCTGCGCCGTCAGCCGGAAGTTGATCGGCACGGCGACCAGACCCGCCTTTGCGAGAGCGGCATAGATCTCGGCCCATTCCACGCGGTTGTAGGCAAGCACCGCGACACGATCACCCTTGCGAAGACCGAGCCCGATCAGCCCGTTCGCGAGCCGGCAGGCGCGGTCGTTCCATTCCCGAAAGGTCATTTCGCGCTCAAGGTCGCGTGCGCCGAGGCGGTCCGGCTGAAGCCGCGCATGGGCGCTCAGCATCTCTCCGACAGTCAATACCGGCTGCATGGCAGCTATCCTCCCACAAGGCGCCGATTATTTTTTCTTGCCGGTCGCAGAGCTATTTTTCGCTCAAGGCGGCCTTCAGTGTCTTTGCGGCGCGAAGGTCGTGATCGATCGCAAGTTCCTCAGCCCTGGAAGGCTCACCGGCAACGATCGCATCGAGAATTTCGGCGTGTTGACGCCAGATCTCGCGCGGCAGTTCCGCATGGCGCAGGACATCGCCCATGGCCCGGCGCAGGAACCGCCAATGCGGTTCCGCTGCGCGTGCCAGAAGCGGGTTGCCGGAGGCCCGATAGATCAGGTCATGAAAGGCCGCGTCGTGACGGACCTGATCGCCAACGGCACCGTTGCGCACAGCCGTCTCGCCCAGCCGCAGCACCTCCCCCCCGCGTTCGGCGAGTTTCCGGCCGAAGGCCTTGCCGTCCCGGCATCGCGTCGCGGCCATGCGCGCCGCTAGGCCGTCCAGCGCGGCGCGGATGTCGTAGTGGTGGCGCACGAAGTCGAGGTCGAGCGGCGTGACCTGCAAGCCCCTGCGGCCGATTTCCTCGACCATGCCGTCCGCCTTCAAAAGCGCCATCGCCTGCTGGACCGGCTGACGCGAGACGCCGAGACGCTCCGCCAGCTGCTCCTGGACAAGATGCGCGCCCGCCGGAAGCGCGCCGTCGCAGATCTCATCGGCGATCACGTCATAGACCTGTTGCGTCAAGCTGGGCTGGGTCTGGATGAGCTTCATTTCTGCATTCCGAATTCTGAATTCAGAGTTCAATACGCAAAGCAGGCCTTTTTGTCAAATAAGTTTACGTAACGGAATTTTCCCTCTCGAATCCCGAATTGCCGCCGGGAGCGAACAGGTCACCGGCTCAAAACCATCTCCACGACACCCATCGTGAAAACGGCGCGCCTCGGTTTCCGCACGTTAATTCGCGCGGTCGGCCTTCCTTCGGATTACAATCGAATTGCACTCCGGCAGCTCGTTTGAAACACGGGCGCCATGCGGGAAACGGTGCGATGGTGCAGCGGTTTGTAGGTAAGGTCGCGATCGTGACGGGGGCCGGAAGCGGGATCGGCTTCGCCACCGCCAAGCGCTTATCGGCGGAGGGCGCAGCCGTTGTCGCCGCTGTATTCGACAAGGATCAGCTTTCAGCGGTTGGTGCCTTCGACGGCCAGGTCATGGACGTGCGGGACGAGGCCGATTGGGATCGCGTTCTGGCCCATATCGTAAAGGCCCATGGCGGGCTTGATGTGCTGGTAAACAACGCCGGTGTGCACCGCGTCGCCGGCGTGGAGGAAACCACCCGCGAAATCTGGGATTTTATCAGCGATACCAATCTCTACGGCACGCTTTTGGGCTGTCGCAAAGCTATCCCCCTTCTCCGACGGCGGGGCGGCGGGGCAATCGTCAACCTGTCGTCATTCGCCGCAATTCGCGGCGTCCCGCGCCAGGTGGCCTACGCGACCTCAAAGGGCGGCATCCTGGCCATGACGCTGGCGCTCGCGGTCGATCATGTCCACGAGCGTATCCGGGTGAATTGCGTTTGCCCGGGCGCGACCGGCACTCCGATCATCGACGCCCTTGTCGCCACGAGCGACGATCCTGACCGCTTTCGCGAGCAGCTTGCGGCGCGATCGCCAATGGGCGTGATGGCAAGGCCGGAGGAGGTCGCGGCCGCCATCGCTTATCTCGCCAGCGACGACGCCACGAATACCACCGGCATTACCCTTCCCGTCGACGGTGGACGAAGCGGCAGATAAGCCTTATTCGATTTTTCTGTGATGGAAATCGTTCGGCAATGCGCGGCGCTCGACCGCGCCATTCGGAAGCGTTGCCCTATCCGAACACCGCCCTCACCACACCTGGTCTAGAATCCGCTTGCATTCCAGCAGTTCGAAGAGCGTCGCCTGCATGCGGCGGATGTCGTCCTTGGAAAGCTGGCCTTCTGCATGCGCATTCCACGTTGCAGATCGAGATCGGCATCATCTTCCCAATCCCACTTAGAACCGAATGGAGAGGCGCGATTGCCACCGCGCCTCAATCATCGTCATCTAAGTGGCTGGAGGAATCTCAGAAAATTTAAATCCAGCCTTTATTTCAGATATCCGCCCGGGATTGACGTCATAATCGGCGGCGATCCGGTTCAGAAACTCACCCTGTAAGATGCGTTTCTTAATCTCTGGAACCCATTCCGGGAGAATCTTCCTTGAGGGTGCACGAACTCCGCGCGGGCTGCTGCCGCGCCATTTTTCTTCATCGGACATTAGATTCTTTCAATTGTCCAAATATCCGAGATCGCCTTGATAATGAGGGCCGTGTGCGGTAATTCTTCCGCACACGGGGGAGTAACCTCATAAGGTTCGCGGCGATCCCTTTCGATAGCGAACCTGACCCGTATCGGCAGCTCGGAGATCCAGTCCGAGCTGCCTCTTAGTCATCAATACAATCTTAAGTAAAATATGTCCGCTGCGAGCGTCAAGCAGCACTTCCCATTGATTGTGGGCAAAAAACTAATACCCACCAAATGTTGTGGTCTTTTGTGGATAGCGGGGGGCTCGTGAATGGCAAGTTGACCTGAAGGCACAAATTCTATGCTTCATCCGGTTGACAAAAATTTATTACGAATCACCGCAGTATCTATACAAATATACAAGTAAATACTTCAAATAAGCGTTAACCTGAAATGCATAAAAACTCATACAAAAACTTATCCGTCTATATTGTTAATCGAACGCATTAAAAAGCATAGCCTATAAAAATCTAAATCCCTAAAAATTAAATTTTCAATCAAATATCTAGATTAAACGGCAGTTATATTCTTCAGAATATTATAGAAAAATTATTTATATACTCACCGCGCCTGGTCGAGGATGCGCTTGCACTCCAGCAACTCGAAGAGCGTTGCCTGCATGCGGCGGATGTCGTCCTTGGAAAGCTGGCCGCCGGGTTGCGGGTCGGGGCGTTCGCGCCAAAGGCGGTCCATGAAGCGCAAGCCCCCGCGCTGGCCGCCCTCTTCCTCGCCGACGAGGACATCGCGAGGAGCGGCCTCTTCTTCCCCATCCACATTTTGGGCATCGTGGCGGTCGCTCTCGCCCATCTCCGCGTCATCCGCCTTGCCTGCGCGCGGCGAGCGATAGGCGCGGTCGTCCTCCGGCGCCTCATAGCGCTGTCCGGAGCCTTCGCCTGCGCCGGCGGGCGCGACGGCCGCGACCGGAACCGAGATCGCATCTTCTTGCCAGATCTGCATGACGAAACGCGGCCCCTGCTCTTTCAGGATCCGTTGCACGCCCTTGATCGTGTAGCCTTCGTTGTAGAGCAGGTGTCGGATACCGCGCAGGAGTTCGACATCGTCCGGGCGGTAGTATCGCCTGCCGCCGCCGCGCTTCAGCGGCCTGATCTGCACGAACCGCGTCTCCCAGAACCGCAGGACATGCTGTGGCAGGTCGAGCGAATCCGCGACTTCGCTGATGGTACGGAATGCGTCCGGGCTTTTGTCCGTGCTCACCGGTCGTTGTCAGCCTTGTGGATTACCCTGTCGGGACGGTTTCGGGGATATGCCGGCTTTGCCTTCGCTGAAAGACCGGGGCGCCATTCACTCCCCCGCGCCGGCGTAGGACAACGCCTCGTTGATGCGCTGCTTCAGCACATTCGACGGTTTGAAGACCATGACCCGGCGCGGCGAAATCGGCACTTCCTCGCCGGTCTTGGGGTTGCGCCCGATCCTTTCCCCCTTGGAGCGGACGACGAACGACCCGAATGACGAAAGCTTCACAGCTTCGCCGGTCACCAGGCAATCCGCGATTTCCGACAGGACGCTTTCCACGAGTTCCGCGGATTCGGAGCGCGAGAGACCTACCTTTTGATAGACCGCTTCGCAGAGATCCGCGCGAGTAACCGTTTTACCGCCCATGGCCCCTCCTTGGCCAGGATCAAAGATCTGGCTTTTATATGACACAAGTCTTTGAAGTTGCGAATTACGGTATTGGTTCAGAGGGATACGGTCAACCGCTTCGAACCGGCGTTCTGCGAAAAAGGGAAAAAACCTGCGTAGCGTGGCTCTTTTACCAGCGAAGCATCACCGAACCCCATGTGAAGCCGCCGCCCATCGCCTCCAGAAGCACCGTCTGGCCGCGTTTTATGCGCCCGTCGCGCACCGCGGCGTCAAGCGCGAGCGGGATGGATGCGGCCGAGGTGTTGCCGTGTTCGTCCACCGTCACAACCACCTTCTCGGGCGCGATGCCGAGCTTCTTGGCGCTTGCGTCGATGATGCGCCGGTTCGCCTGGTGCGGCACGAACCAGTCGAGGTTTTCCGCGGAAATGCCGGTGTCGTCGAACGCGTCCTCGATCACGTCGGTGATCATGGAAACCGCATGCTTGAAGACCTCGCGCCCTTCCATCTTCAGCGTGCCGACGGTCTGGGTCGAAGACGGGCCGCCGTCGACGAAGAGCTTTTCCTTGTGCCGTCCGTCGGAACGCAGGTGCGAGGACAGGATGCCCCGGTCGAAGGCCGTTCCCTCGCCTTCCTGGCCTTCAAGGACGACTGCGCCCGCCCCGTCGCCGAAAAGGACGCAGGTCGTACGGTCGTTCCAGTCAAGGATGCGCGAGAAGGTTTCCGCGCCGATCACCAGCACCCGCCGGGCGAGGCCGCCGCGAATATAGGCGTCCGCCGTCGCCATGGCGTAGACGAAACCCGAACAGACCGCGTGAACGTCGAAAGCGAAGCCGGAGGTGATGCCGAGCTTGGCCTGCACCGTGACAGCGGATGCGGGAAAGGTGTTGTCGGGCGTTGCGGTCGCAAGAATGATCAGGTCGATGCTTTCCGGCGCGACGCCGGCCGCCTCAAGCGCTCTTTTCGAGGCTTCCAGCGCGAGATCGGAGGTCATCTCGCCTTCGGCCGCGATATGGCGGGCCTTGATGCCCGTGCGCTGGACGATCCACTCGTCGGAGGTATCGACCATCCTGGCAAGGTCTTCGTTTGTAAGCCGTTTCTCGGGCAGGTAGCTCCCCGTGCCCAGAACCACCGATCGCGTTACCGTCACTTCACACCTTCCGTCGCGCCGGCGAAGCGGCCGCGGTGATAATGGACAAGATCCTGCGAGATCTTGTCGAGCAGTTTGTTGCGCTGCATTTCGTATGCGAGTTCGACCGCGGAGGCGAAGCCTTCCGCATCCGTGCCGCCATGGCTCTTGATGACGATGCCGTTGAGGCCGAGGAAAACTCCGCCGTTCACCTTGCGCGGGTCCATCTTGTCGCGCAGCCGGTCGAATGCGCTTTTGGCAAGTATATAGCCCACTTTGGCCAGAAATGTACGCTTCATCGCGGAGCGCAGGTATTCGCCGATCTGCTTTGCGGTGCCCTCGGCCGTCTTGAGCGCGATGTTGCCGGCGAAGCCTTCGGTCACCACCACGTCGACCGTGCCCCGGCCGAGGTCGTCGCCTTCCACGAAGCCGGCATAGTCGAGCGAGGGCAGCCCCGCATCGCGCAGGAGCCTGCCTGCCGTGCGCACCTCTTCAAGGCCCTTGACCTCTTCCACGCCGATGTTGAGCAGGCCGACGCTCGGCCGCTCGATGCTGAAGAGCGCGCGCGCCATCGCACCGCCGAGGATGGAAAAATCGATCAGCTGCTGGGCGTCCGCGCCGATCGTGGCGCCCACGTCGAGAACGATGGATTCGCCGCGCATCGTCGGCCAGATCGCCGCGATAGCCGGACGCTCGATATTCGCCATCGTCCTCAGGCAGAACTTGGACATGGCCATCAGCGCGCCGGTGTTGCCGGCGGAGACGGCCACATGCGCCTCGCCCGTCTTCACCGCTTCCAGCGAGCGCCACATGCTGGATTTCCAGCGCCCCTGGCGCAGCGCCTGGCTGGGTTTTGCATCCATCGCCACGGCAATATCGCAATGGTGGAAGGTCGATGCCGCCTTCAGTGCCGGATAGCGCTCCAGAATCGGCAGGACGGTTCCTTCGTTGCCGTAGATTGCGAATCTTGCGTCCGGCCGCCGCTCCAGCGCGATTGCCGCACCGGGGATGACGACATCGGCGCCGTAGTCGCCGCCCATGGCATCCAGCGATATCGTGATGGTATCCGCCATATATCGTGTCTTGCCGTTCGGCCTTTCCTCTCCGCGCGCCGCCGCGCGCGGCAGTCGCGTCCCCGCGGCTTGGGCCGACCGGAAATTCGATCGGATCCACCACCCCGGATCCAACTGCCCTTACTCTTCCTTCAGTGCAGCTTGATTGATTCTCGTAAACTGGGGCAACACCGGCATGATCCGGCCAACGGCCAAGTCATACCGGGATGCCGGAACATACCTGTTTCGCAAGCGGTGACAACCGGATTTTGCTCGTTCGCGTTCTTAATCCTGCTTGTTCGCCTTTTCCTTCAGTGCCTTGAGGGCCGCGAAGGGCGACGGCGGGCGCTCGTCTTGCCCGTCGTCGTTTCCTGCCCTTGCCACGATCCCGTCGGGAGATCCCGCCCCCTTGGCCCTGGGGAATGGATCGAGCATCAGCGCGAACTGCTCGCAGGCCACCGCCCCCAGGTCGATCGTCCCGTTGACGATCGGCTCGGGCGGATCGTCGCTTTCGAAGTCGACGTCGATCTCGGCATCCTCAACGCGCGGAACGGCGCGCATCGCTTCCTCTTCGGGCAGGAAACGCACCTGGAACGTCTCGTCGATGTCCTGCTCCACCGGTTCGAGCGTGATGACGCATTGCTGCACGGCGCTCGCGCGAAGCCGCCCCTTCACGGCGACCCCGGTCTTGCGCCAGGGCCTCAGTTCCATTTCAACGTCGAAGGCGGGCAGATCGACAAGGCCGTATGCGGCGATCATCGCCGCGCGCTCCTCATCGCTTGGGTGAATGCTCGCGGCTTCAGGCTTGTCGCCGATGCGGGTGACGTCCCGCACCCGCGAGACGGGGGTGGTGAATTCCGGCATGGTCTTTTTCTTTATGCGGTGAATGCGGTCTCGTCGATCCAGGCGATATTGCCTGAAAGAAGGCTTTGCAGAGGCTCGGCCTTCAGGCTTTGCGTCGTCGCCTCCATATAGGCGGCAATCGCGCTCGCCGCCACCGGGTCTCCTTCGTCGGGAAAGAGGTTGCGGTCGACCGCGCGCGTCAACGCCTCGTGATCGCCCGTTTCGATCGCTTCGGTGTAGACCCCGGCCCTGCCGTAGAACATCTCCGCCATCTTCTTGATCTTCTTCGGCACGCTGACGTCGCCGACGCCGAGTTCGCGCAGGTTCCGGTCCATGTCCTGGAAGAAGAGGTCGAACACCTCCTGCGAGAAGGCGGAAGCTTGTTCGTCCTTTTCCTTGCCGAAGCGGTAAAAGACGAGGATCGCATGCAGCACGATCAGGTCGTATCGCCCGTCGATCGTATCCGGCACGCGCAAGCCTTCGTAGAAATGCGGGCGGCGCGCCTGCTCCACGATCTTGTTGTAGACAGCATAGACCGATGGATTCTCGCGCTTGCGGAAAAATCCGAACACCATTTCATGCCTCACTCCGACCACAGTTGCCAAGTGGCCTATCGCAGGTTAGGGAGTTTGCCAAGAACGGCGAAGGCAGACGGCACAAGGTGATCACAGATGAAGTCATGGCTACGCGGCGCGGTTCTGGCAAGCGCGCTCGCTCTTCCTCTCGGCGGTTGTTTTACCACGACACTGACTCACGGTCATGTCATCTCGCCGGATACGGTGCAGGACGTGCAGATCGGCTCCAGCCGAGAGCAGGTGGAACTGGTGCTCGGTTCCCCGTCGACCACCTCGCGCCTTGAAGGCGATGCCTATTACTACATCTCCCAGGTGACGGAGACGACCGCCTTCCTGCCGCCCGAAGTGGTGGAGCAGCGCGTGGTCGCCGTTTACTTCGACGAGGAAGGCTTCGTGCGCGACGTCGGCTTCTACAGCCTTGAGGACGGCAAGGTCGTCGATATCCTGACCCGCAAGACGCGCACGGGCGGCGCCGACTACGGCTTCCTGACGCAGATCCTGCGCGGCGCGCAGAACCCGTCGCTCGGGCTTTAGAGCATGTCCCCCAAAAGTGGGAACCGGTTTTGGGACAAGGACATGCGCAATATCAAATAGATAGAGCGCGTTCGGTGATTCCGATTAAACAAGACGCGCTCTAGGCGCGGCGTCCCGGAAAAAAGAAAAACCCCTCGCGAATTCCTCGCGAGGGGTATCGTTTTTCGGCTTGCCGCTTGATCAGTGCGCCAGTACCGCGAGCAGCAGAAGTGCCACGATGTTGGTGATCTTGATCATCGGGTTCACCGCCGGGCCGGCTGTATCCTTGTATGGATCGCCGACGGTATCGCCCGTCACCGAGGCCTTGTGCGCTTCCGACCCCTTCTCGTGGCGCGTTCCGTCCTGGTCGACGAAACCGTCCTCGAAGGATTTCTTGGCGTTGTCCCAGGCGCCGCCGCCCGCCGTCATGGAGATGGCGACGAAGAGGCCTGTGACGATCACGCCCAGAAGCATCGCGCCGAGCGCGGCAAAGCCGTTGTCCTTGCCCGCAATCGCGGCGACGACGAAATAGACCACGATGGGCGAGAGCACCGGCAGCAGCGAGGGCACGATCATCTCGCGGATCGCGGCCTTCGTCAGCATGTCGACGGCCCGGCCGTAGTCCGGCTTTTCGGTGCCTTCCATGATGCCCGGCTTTTCGCGGAACTGGCGGCGCACTTCCTGCACCACCGCGCTGCCCGCGCGCCCCACCGCCGTCATCGACAATCCGCCGAAGAGGTAGGGCAGAAGGCCGCCGAACAGCAGGCCGACGACGACGTAGGGATTGGACAACGTGAAGTCGACCTGGACGCCGTCGAAGAACCCGCCGGTTCCCGCCTGCTGTTGGGCGAAGAACTTGAGGTCCGACGTGTAGGCGGCGAAAAGCACCAGCGCGCCGAGGCCGGCGGAGCCGATGGCATAGCCCTTGGTCACCGCCTTCGTGGTGTTGCCCACCGCGTCGAGCGCGTCGGTCGTGGAGCGCACCTCATCGGGCAGGCCCGCCATTTCGGCAATGCCGCCGGCGTTGTCCGTCACCGGCCCGAAAGCGTCGAGCGCGACCACCACGCCGGCGAGCGCCAGCATCGTCGTCACCGCGATCGCGATGCCGAAGAGCCCCGCCACGTTGAAGGCGACCAGGATACCGGCGATGATGATGATCGCCGGCAGCGCGGTCGCTTCCAGGGAAACGGCAAGGCCCTGAATCACGTTCGTGCCGTGGCCGGTTACCGAGGCCTGGGCGATGGAGCGCACGGGGCGGTAGTCCGTACCGGTGTAATATTCCGTCACCCAGATGATGAGGCCCGTCACGATCAGGCCGACGAGGCCGCAGATGAAAAGCCCCATGCCGGTGAAGCTCGCGCCTGCGGTTTCGCTGGAATACTCCGTGCCGAGCCCGAGCCACATCGAGATGATGACGAACAGCGCGATCGCGGAGAGCACGGCGGTCGCTACGAAACCCTTGTAGAGCGCACCCATGATCGAGTTGTTCGCGCCGAGCTTCACGAAGAACGTGCCGATGATCGACGTCACCACGCACGCCCCGCCGATGACGAGCGGAAGCAGCATGAGTTCGACCGCCGCCGCTCCGGTGAAGAAGATCGAGGCGAGCACCATGGTGGCCACCACGGTCACCGCGTAGGTCTCGAACAGGTCGGCTGCCATGCCGGCGCAATCGCCGACGTTGTCGCCCACGTTGTCGGCGATGGTCGCCGGGTTGCGCGGGTCGTCCTCGGGAATGCCGGCTTCCACCTTGCCGACGAGGTCGCCGCCGACATCCGCACCCTTGGTGAAGATGCCGCCGCCCAGACGCGCGAAGATGGAGATCAGGGACGCGCCGAAGCCGAGCGCCACCAGCGCGTCGATCACGACACGGTCGGTCGGTGCATAGCCCGCGAACTCGGTCAGGATCATGAAGTAGACGGCGACGC
Organism: Stappia sediminis; assembly: GCF_009826895.1. Lineage (GTDB taxonomy): Bacteria > Pseudomonadota > Alphaproteobacteria > Rhizobiales > Stappiaceae > Hongsoonwoonella > Hongsoonwoonella sediminis. The sequence goes on from NZ_WUMV01000010.1 coordinate 100,366, forward strand.
CCAGAAGAGCGAGACCGGCAACAAGCATTCCGGTCACCGCGCCGGATTTGAAGGCGATTTCAAGGCCCGCGGCGAGCGACTGGCTCGCGGCCTGGGCGGTGCGCACGTTGGCACGCACCGAAACGAGCATCCCGATGAAGCCTGCGGCGGCCGAAAGCACTGCGCCGATGGCGAAGCCGATTGCAACGGGGAGCCCCAGGAGAATTATGCCGATTACGAAGATGACGACGCCGACGATGGCGATCGTCGAATACTGGCGGGTCAGGTACGCCTGCGCGCCTTCCTGGATGGCGCCGGCGATTTCCTGCATCCGTTCATTGCCAGCGTCCGACGCCATGACGGACCGGATGGCCCATATGCCGTAGGCGACGGACAATAAACCACATAGTACGACTAATACGAGCTCTGTCATAAGCTCCCCCCTACAAGGATGATTCCGAACGGCGAATTCTTTTTGTCTTTGTCGCCGGTGCGGAAACGGTATCCGGCCTGCGTCATCCGTCAAGCTGGACTTTCGAGTGGAAGGAACTAACGTTAGGAAACAGTGCTAGGAAGCAACAACTTTTCTTTCCCCTGCGACAAGCCAGACCAGCAGCACCACGCAAAGCGCGGTGAAGGGGAAGACGAGCACGTTCACCGTACCCCAGCCGAAGGTGTGGAGCAGTTTTCCGGACGAAAAAGACGCTGCTGCGACAAAGCCGAAGACGAGGAAGTCGTTCACGGCCTGCACGCGCGTGCGCTCCTCGTGCCGGTAGGTGTCGGTCAGCATCGAGGTCGCGCCGATAAAGGCGAAATTCCAGCCGAGGCCAAGCAGGACGAGCGCGGCCCAGAAATGTCCGACATCGAGGCCCGAAAGCGCAACGGCGGAGCATCCGGCGAGCAGCAGAAGGCCCAATGCGACGATGCGCTCCTTGCCGATTCGCGAAATCAGGTTGCCGGTGAAGAAGCTCGGTCCGAACATGGCAAGCACGTGCCACTGGATGGCAAGGGCCGCATCCGTCTCGCTCAACCCGCAGCCGATCATGGCCAGGGGCGTGGCCGTCATGACGAGGTTCATGAGCGCATAGGACGTGATCGCGCAGGCCGCCGCCACGATGAAGCGCCGCTGCGCGACGATTTCGCCGAGCGGACGCCCCCCCGCCTTCGCCACTCCGCGCACCGGTTTCGGTATGCGCAGGAACGAAAGGATCGTGAAGGAGATCAGCGCAAGCCCGCCCTGCGCCAGATAGGTTCCGGCGAAAAGGATCGGCGAGAAGAGGTCCTTGGTCCAGATGACCGTCTGCGGCCCCACGACGCCGGCCAGTACGCCGCCCGCCAGAACCCAGGAGATCGCCTTGGGCTTGAAGCCCTCGCTCGCCGTGTCTGCCGCCGCGAAACGGAACTGCTGCACGAATGCGCCGACGAAGCCGCTGCAAAAAACGGCAAGGCAGAAAAGCGGGAAGTCGGCCGTGAACACCGCATAGGCCGCGGCCATGGAAGCGGACGCCCCGAAAAGCGATGCCCCCATGAAGCCCGCGCGCCGGCCGAAGCGATGCATGATCACGCCCGCCGGCAGCGTGCCGAAGGCCGTTCCCAGCACGAAACAGGATATCGGCAGCGTTGCCAGCGATTTGTCGGAGCCAAGCAAACTCGCCCCGATCAGGGACCCGGTGGCGAATACGATCGAGGCCGCCGCCCCTCCCAGCGCCTGCGCGACCGCCAGCAGCATGGCGTTTCGTTTCGCCAATCTGTCGTCGATGAAAGCTGCCGAGGAAGGAATCGCGGTCATTGTCACCCCAAACGAATTTCAGGCCGGGCACCTTAGGCACCCGACCCTTGAAAGTCGTTTGTTTAAAGGGCTTTCGCCCGCCTTGCCAGTCGCAAGCGCATGAAATCCGGTTACCGCCGGGAAAGCGACAGCCGTCTCGCCCGCTCAAAAATGCTTGAAGCCCGAAATCGCCGCGAAATCGATCGCCCGCCCGCCCTGCAGGAAATCGACCTTTGCTTCGCCTTCCGCGATCTCGCCGATCTGGCGTGCCGGTACGCCGGCGGCCTTCAGCTCGGCGGCGAACTGCTCCGCCCGCTCCGCCGGCACGCAGGCCAGGATCTCGTAGTCGTCGCCACCCGCGATGCATGTGCCGAGCTCGGCGGCATCCTTCGTGATCACGGAGAATATCGCCTTCGAGATCGGCAGCTTCTCGATGTCCACCCGCGCCGACACGCCTGAGGCCTCGCAGATGTGGCCAAGGTCTGCCGCAAGCCCGTCGGAAAGATCCACCGCCGCATTGGCGTGGTTTCTGACAGCTGCCGCCGCCTTCACGCGCGGGCGCGGCAGCAGGTAGCGGTTTTCCAGGTGGCTGCGGTCCGCATCCGAAAGCTGCAGCGTCCCCGCCAGCTCCGGCTTGAGCCTGAGCTTCAGGCCAAGTGCGGCATCGCCGATTGTGCCAGTCAGAAAGATGGCATCGCCCGGCTTCGCGCCGCTGCGGCGCACGCCCGTTCCTTCAGGCAGCGTGCCTATCGCCGTGATGGAGACGAAGAACCCGTCGGGCGAGCGGATGGTGTCGCCGCCATAAAGCGAGATGCCGAAGGTGTCCTGCTCCGCCTTCAACCCCTGACAGAACTCGGCGAGAAAACTTTCCGTCCAGTCTCCCGGCAGGCCGAGGCCCAGCAGATAGCCCTTCGGCTCGGCGCCCTTGGCCGCAAGGTCGGAGAGGTTGACCCGGATCGCCTTCGCCGCGATCGCCGCCGGCGGATCGTCGGGAAAGAAGTGGATGCCCGCCGCCAGCATGTCCTTTGTCAGCACCAGGTCCTGCCCGGGCCAGGAGGGGATCACGGCGGCATCGTCGGTCAGCGCAAGGCTGCCGGGGTCGGTGGCGAGCGGTGCGAGATATTTGGCGATGAGTTCGAATTCGCCGGGCCGGTTATCGCCCATCAGGCTTCCTCGCCCGTATCGCCGAATTCGCCGGAGCGCAGCCGGTGCGCCAGCTTGTCGAGCACGCCGTTGACCATGCGCGGCTCGTCGCCTTCGTAAAACGCCTTGGCGATGTCGATATATTCGTTGATCACCACCTTGGCCGGCACGTCCTTGCGGCGCAAAAGCTCGAAGCCGCCGGCGCGCAGGATCGCGCGCAGCGTGGTGTCGATGCGCTTCAGCGGCCAGTCTTCTGCCAAAGCTTTGTGGATTTCCGGGTCGAGCACGCGCTGGTCGGCGACGACGCCGGAAACGAGATCGCGGAACCATGCCGGATCGGCATCGCGATACTGCTCGCCGTCGATTTCCTGGCCCAGGCGGTATGCCTCGAACTCGCCCAGCACGTCGGACAGGCGCACCCCGCCCACGTCCATCTGGTAAAGCGCCTGCACGGCGGCAAGCCGCGCTGCACCCCGCTTGTTGGCGGGTTTCGGTTCGCCCGGGCGCGGTTTGGAAGCTTTATCGGTCATCTTTTCGTTCAAACGCCCAGTTCGTCCCGGACCTTGATCATGTCGAGCGCGGCCTGCGCGGCACTTCCGCCCTTGTTCTTCTGCGTCTTGTCGGCCCGCACCATCGCCTGTTCCCGGTTTTCCACCGTCAGGATGGCGTTGCCAAGGGGAAGGGCCGCGTCGATCACCAGCTCCATGACCGCGCGGGCGGATTCATTCGCCACGATATCATAGTGCGAGGTTTCGCCGCGAATGACGCAGCCAAGCAGCACGAAGCCGTCATAGTCGGCGGTGCCGTTTTCCATCGCCGCAAGCGCCATGGCAAGGGCGGCCGGAATTTCCAGCACGCCGGGCACGGAAATGCGCGTGTAGCGCGCGCCGGCACCTTCCAGCACATCGGTAGCGCCTTCCAGCAGCGCGTCGGCTATGTCCTCGTAAAAGCGGGCGTCGATGATCAGGATGTTGGGAGCGGCCATGACCTTGTCGTCTTTCTTGGATTTTTTGTCGCGCGTAACGTGGCGTGTCAGGAACCACTCCCGGCCCTCAATGTCCAGTGTTTTTCGGACAAGCTATGGTGATGGATCGCCCTCCCCTCCTCAGCCCGGTCAACCGACGTGGCCGGGTATCCGTCAGCAATACCGCTCAGGCCCGATCCATTGCGCCTCCGAGTACCGGTCGCCGTGGGCCCAGCCGACAGGCAGCACAGCCTCGATACGCTCCAGGTCCTCCGCGGTGAGGGTCAGGCTCGCGCCCGAGATGCACTCGCGCAGATGATCCACCGACCGCGTCCCCGGGATCGGGATCACATGCGGTCCACGGGTCAAGAGCCAGGCATTCGCCAGTCCCGCCGCCGTTGTGCCCATCTCCGCCGCGAGTTTGCGAAAAGCTTCCACAATGCGCAGGTTTTCAGTCAGGTTCGGCTCCGTGAAGCGCGGGTTGGCGGCGAGGAACGGCAGATCGGGGATCCGCTCTCGCGGGATCGGGTTGTCCGTCAGCAGAGAGCGGCCCACGGGAGAGAAGGCCACCATGGCGACACCAAGCTCGGCACAGGCCTGCACCAGTCCAAGATCGGGAAACCGTGTGGCGAGGGAATATTCCGATTGAACGGCGGCGACAGGGAAGGCCTTCATGGCGCGCCGCAGGGTCGAGGGCGCGACTTCCGAAAGGCCGATCGCGCGGGCCTTGCCCTTTTCGACGAGCCGGCCAAGATTGGCCGCCGTTTCCTCTGGGGTGAAGCGCGGATCGCGGCGATGGGCGTAAAACAGGTCCACACACTCCAGGCCGAGCCGCTGCAACGACTTGTCGAGCTCGGTCTCAAGGTGTTCCGCCGAATTGTCAAAGCTGCGGTTGCCGTCCGCATCGCGGGTGATCGAGGCCTTCGTCGCGATGATGAACTCGTCCCGCGCGCCCCGGTTGGCTTTCAGATAGGTGCCGATGGCGTTTTCCGATTTCCCCATGCCGTAGACATTTGACGTATCAAGGTGCGTGACGCCCAGCTCGCGGCAGGCATCGAGGATCGCGTGGCTTTCCGTCTCGTTCGTCGGCCCGTACATGTCGGAGAAGGACATGGCTCCATAGCCGATTGCGCCTATCTCCGGCCCATTGGCGCCCAGTTTGCGTTTTTCCATTTTTCCCTCTGCCCGTTGGAAATGCTGAAGAATTCTTTCTCAGGGCCTGGACCCTGATCCATTGTCTTGACCACCGGATCTCTTTCTTGGATCAGGAACTCGCTCCAGAATCAATACCTTGCGGTCGGCTTACGGAGCGGGATTCAAGCGGTCGGTTTACGGAGCCAGGTTCAAACGGTCGGTTTACGGAGCCGGCGTCAAGCGGTCGGCTTACGGAGCCAGAATCAATAAGCATATCCTTGCCGCAGCTTCCTGTCGCCCGTCCGGCCATTGAAATGTACGCTTTCGTGACGTACATTCTACACGAACAGGACTTGAGGAAAACGGCCATGCGCACGTTCCATGACACCACAAAGGACATTGACGAGCGGGCGAGCGAGCGGATGAACTTCCGCACCAAACCGCACATCAAGCAGGCGATCAAGCGCGCGGCGGCCCTCAGCGGGGTGGACGATAGCGTGTTCACGATGAATGCCGCCTATCAGTCCGCGCTTGAAACGATAGCCGCGCATGAACGCACCGTGCTGGCGCCGGTCGATCATGCCGCCTTCTTCGATGCGCTGGACACACCGCCGCAGCCGACAGAGAAGCTCAAGGCCGCATTCGCCCGTCATAAGTCGCGCGTCCTGTCGAAGTGAGCGAAGACGCCCTTCGAAAAAATATCATAGAGCCGTTCGATCCGGACAAGCATGATCGGGCGGCTTTTTCTTGCGGTGTCGAGCAGGTCGATAATTTCTTCAGGAAAACGGCCAACAAGCTCGCGAAGGCGGACAATGCCCGCGTCTATGTGATGGCCGCGCCGGATGGCACGGTGATAGGCTTCTATTCGCTCAATGCCCACGCCGTCGATTATCAGGACCTGCCGAAGAAATACGCCCGCACCCGGCCAGTGCATGGCTCCATCCCGGCGGCGTTCCTGTCCATGATCGGGGTGGACCGGCGCTATGCCGGTCAAGGCTTCGGCGGCGATCTGCTGGTCGATGCGCTCTTGCGTGTAGCCCAAGCGGCGGAGCAAATCGAGATCGCGGTTGTCATTCTCGAGCGCTTTCCACGAAAGCGGGATCGCTTTCGTGATAAGAATTCGCTCCAGAATCAATATCTTGAGCATATCCTTGTCGCGAAATCCGAGCCGGATTTTGCGGGATATGCTCGAGATATGCTGGACGACGGCAATCCGGAACTCGTCGAACGACGGACAAAGCTCTATGCGGGCTATGGTTTCCAGCCCCTGCCCTCAAACCCGCTTCGGATGTTCCTGCCGGTTGCGACTGTGCGGGAACTGCTGGCGGACGATGAAGGGTCGTAGCGCCGGTCACCCGGAGTCAACCGATAGCTGCATCGCTATAAAGCATTGTCCGATTTTGGCCCTTTGCTGACGTTCAACAGCTATTCGTTCAATGGCAGCTTTGCGCACCCATGTCAGTCACTCAAGAGAATCGTAACCTGCTCTGCATAGCGGAGGTTCGTTGCCATGTCCGATGGATATTTGATGGGCTGGGAGCGATAATTGTTATCGCAGGATGCAAACTTCCGAGATGCACAAAAGCTTGCCACCGGTTGCGCCGACGACCACCGTCGAAAATGCGGGGAAAGTTGCAGTTCGGGTCGATGCAGCATTCGACTTATTGGGTTCCAGTGCCTACCTGGACCGGCTCGGTCGTTATCGAGACGGTGTCATTCCTCGTCGTCGCTATCGTCGCCTTCATCTGACGAGCCGCCGACCATTAGCCACCTGTCGTTGCTTTCCTTCCGATACAGTTGGCCGATACCCCATCCAATGCCTTCTCCGTAGTAGACGCTGCAATCGGCACACATATTGGCCCATTCCGGACTACTCTGAAGGCGTCCGTCGGAAAAAAAAGTCTCTCCGGCAAGCGGGATGGAGCAGATGTCGCAATCCTCCGGCGCATCGAGATGATACTTGCCCTTTGCCTCGGTAACCGGATCAATTGAGTCTTCGAGCTGGCGATCCGCAGAACTTCCATCACATATTGCGCCGCCAATGCGTGGGGAGAGCTTATTGACGATGATCCGCAGCAGTCTCTCGTTCCTTTCGAGGTAGCTGCCGAATTCAGTGTATGGATCAATCTGGCCGACACTGCGCCACCGGTTATTCTTCATTCTAAAGAATTCACGCTCTTCACCCTGGATGTCGCAGCGGAACGAGCCATAGATCAGGCCGAGGTCTTCCAACATGTCAATGTCGCGTGCTTCATATCCTCCCCACGTCATACTCATGATCAGTGAGCCGAGGTCTCCGCTGTAGTACTTCATCAGAATGTCCGTAAATGCCTCAGGTGGCTGTGCGGCGTCATCTGCAGCCAGCAGCTCCCCAACGTAGGCACGACAAACATCCGCATCACTACGGATCAGAATCGTGTAACTAGGGACGTAACTGATCCCCTGTTCCTGTGTCGTCGCGAAAAAAAGTGTCATTAATCCGGTTGACGGTGCAAATATCGAAGTCTCCGCAGTTCCTCTAGGGAATTCTGTCCGTGCCTCCTCCAACTGAGCACGGACCATCCCGGCCCAGACAGGATTGTTGGGAAGAGCCTCAGCAACATCTTTCTGCAACTGTGCAAATTCGGCCTTGTCGGACAGTCTGATCGTGCGTTTCAGGCGTTGGCCGGATGTGCCTGCGTCGCCTTCTATCTCACCTAGAATAGTTTCGTCGGTAAGGACCGCGTTGCGAGCAAATGCACCACGACGATGGACCTTTGTGATTGTCCACGCTTCATCGACAAGGAGCTTGCATCGAAACTTTGCGGGATATCCGATCTCGAAATAATCGCGATCAACCTTCGGGTTGGCGTCCAGAGCATATTCCTGAAGAGAACACAGAAGCTCATCGCCTTCCATTTGGCAGGAAAATTCCTTCGCCTCTTCGTATTGCTCCGGGTCTACCCGGATCATTTCGAGGTATTCTTCCGCCGTCTGAAGCTGAGGGACAAAATAGATCATATGATCGAGTCGATCCATCTTGCTTGCCACATCGGCGATTTCTTCTTCCGTAAGCTCTCCGGCGCCGCCCCGAATTCCGTGCAGTGAGGCGGCTGTACATAGAACTGAGTGCTCATAAAAGCCTTCCGAAGCTTTCATCTCTACCATTACATAGTCGTTGATGCCTTTGGCCTTACAGCTCGCATCGTAACTTGCGATGCCTTCCGCAAGTCTCCCTTCGCTGGTATAGAGGCTAATCTCATGCCACGGAGAAAGAACCCGGCCGGAGGTCAGTTCCAGCGGTCGAATGAACTCTGCCTTAATGTCTCGATCCGGTTCACTTACCGATATTTTTACCCCCGAAATCGATATGGATGTGTCGTGAACGAAACGGGAGAAGGGGACCAGCAATTCTTTCCACTCAGTCGAAACGATAATCGCTTTCATCTCGTCATCGCGAGCGCCAAGATGGCCTTTTACAGCTTCAACGTACTTGTAAATCTCGTGGATGGCTTCGCGGCTTGCGGCATCGCTTCTTTTGAGCTCGATAAGGACCCAGCGCCCTCTTGCGTCCTTGGCTAGAATATCAATGAAGCTTCGTGTCCCGATCGTGCTTGGGATGTACTTCTCGATGTTCAGAACAACGAGCCCTGCTTCAATGGCAGTTATCTGGGATGCGATAAGATCTCTTAGAGTCGCTTCAAACAATTCCTATTTCTCCACTATAAAATATTGTAGATTAGTACGATGAAATAAATGTGCAGCGCGTCTCACATAAGTCTTGCACCTAGCCTTCCGGATGCATTCGGTCTTCTTTTGGCCCTAGCTCGAGTTTATAAGCGGAGGCACGACAAGATAACCAGAATATATGCAAGCAACAATGTCCGCTCCGCTGGTTTCGCGTCCACAGACTGACAGTCCGCTTTCGGCCCCGCTCTGGCCATTCGCTCAGCACGCAACAAACATCCGGCCTCCGCCCGAATTGGACAAAAACGCGGTGCAGCGGGTTACCGCTTCGTTGAAAGTGCACCAACCCGAATGCCTCAATCCATACCCTGACATGCGTAAGGTGGCTTCCGATTTTTTGGCGTCATGAATAGACGCCTGACTCCGAATACATTCGAAGCTCTGTCAACTCCTCTCATCCAGCGATGCGATGTGCGCGACGTGATCCACTCACAGCCCCCGCGTCCACAGCGTAAGAGCCATTTCGCGTGGCCCGATTAAGGGAATTTTTCCGCGCCCGAATCTACTCTCGCCCTGGTCACTCAATTCCGCAGTTCGTCTCGTTATATGGATGGATCTCAAGAATCATTTCGAACCTTCAACATATAGCGGTTACGATATTTTGCCGTATCGCACAGAATATATAGTATATTAATATGCTTAGAGCCGTTGCAATGATAAATTTTCTAGCATTTATTTTATTCATGCTATTTATTGCAATTGATGACTATTTTATATTGCGAAAATATATAGGAAAAGCAAAATCTGTTCGATTCAAATCGCGCTTCATCATAACGTATGACCTAAAAGATCCTGGAATATTGCGATCTGATGCCAGAAAGCTCCACAGAAACATTAGACAACTTTTTATCGCGCTTGCTGTACTTGGCATCCCATTGATTATCGAGACTATTCTCATTTCCCGGATGGAGTGAGTAAAATTAAATGACTTTCGAGCACTAAGACGCGAATAAGCTATTGGAGTCGAATACTTAGAAAGGAATGACTTCGTCGGGCGATTGCCTTCTTGAATTTCTTGGATGGCGAATTGATCGATTGCTTCGAGGCGTATGCACGCCATATTACGACACCCGAAACAATGAGGATTTGAAAGCTTTCTTCTGTGCTGAGACAGAGCCGGTCACCTTATGCCGAACCGCGCATATTCAGGCTGTGGCCCGGCGCTCGCAAGCATCGCAAATCGCCCCCCTCCTATTCCCCCGAGAACTCCGCGAGCCGGGCGACATAGCGCGCCATCATGTCGACCTCGAGGTTGACGCTGTCGCCTTCCTGCCGCTCTCCCCAGGTCGTCACTTCCAGAGTATGAGGGATGAGGAAGACGGAGAACGTATCGCCCTCCACCTCGTTGACCGTGAGTGACGTCCCGTCGACCGCCACGCTCCCCTTCTTGGCGATGAAGCGGGCGAACTCACCGGGCACGCGGAAGCGGAAATAGACGCTGTCCGGGCTGTCCTTGCGCTCGATGATTTCGGCCAGTCCATCCACATGGCCTTGCACGATGTGGCCGCCCAGCTCGTCGCCGATGGCGAGCGAGCGTTCCAGGTTGACCCTTTGCCCCTCGCGCCAATGCGTGACGGTCGTCAGCTTCAGCGTTTCGGCGCCGGATTCCACCTCGAACCAGTTCTGGCCGTTGTTTTTGCCCTTCGCCGTCACCGTGTGACACACGCCCGCGCAGGAGATCGACGCGCCGATGTCGATGGTATCGGCATCGTATTTCGTCTCGATGCGGGTCCTTAAGCCTGCCGGGATCGGCTGCGCCGAAACGATCCGGCCGACGTCGGTAACGATACCGGTGAACATCGCTCACTTCCCCTTACGGATGTAGTGGTCGCAGCTTTCCGGCCCGACCTCGATCCGGCCCGGCGCCATCACAAGCGCGCTTTCGTCCAGAAAGTCGAGTCCCCGGTCGCCGAACGGCAGGATGCCGCCGTTGCCGACCGTCGCCGCGCCGTTATAGATCATCGCCTCGTCCACGGCATCGGCTTCCACGAAGCTTTTGGCGATCCGGCTGCCGCCTTCAAGCAGCAGCTTGGTGATGCCCCGCTGGCCGAGCGCGCGAAGCGCCACCTTCGGCGAAATCCGCCCCTTCCCGTCCGGCGCCACGCGGATGACGCTGCAGCCTTTTTCGCTCAAGGCGTCCGTCCGCTCGTAATCCGCGTCATTGGCGACGATCACCCAGACCGGCGTTTTATCGGCGGTCCTCACAAGCTTGCTGTCGAGCGGCAGATCGGCGCGCGGGTCCAGCACCACCCGCACCGGCGAGCGGTCCTCCAGACCCGGCAGACGGCACGTCAGCGACGGATTGTCGGCGATTGCCGTGCCGATGCCGACCATGATCGCGTCGCATTCCGCCCGGAAGAGATGCACTCTGCGCTTCACGTCCTCGCCAGTGATCGCCACCTGCCCGTCATCCCGCCGCCCGATGAAGCCGTCATTTGAGACGGCAAGCTTCAGGATCACATGGGGCCGCCCGTCCCTCATCCGCCGGATGAAGCCCGCGTGATGCTCCGCCGCCTGGCCCTCGCAAACGCCGACGACGACCTCCACCCCCGCCTCACGCAGGATCTCCACCCCGCGGCCCGAGACGCGCGGGTTCGGGTCGGCAACACCAACAACCACCCGCTTGATGCCCGCTTCGGCAAGCGCGACCGCGCAAGGTCCGGTCCTGCCCTGGTGGGAGCATGGCTCCAGCGTCACGTAGCAGGTTGCGCCCCTCGCTGCTTCCCCTGCGTCATGAAGTGCCCTCGCCTCGGCGTGCGCCCCTCCCGTTGCTTGCGTCCATCCCCGCCCCCTCACAACGGGGATATAATCGCTCTCGTCGACGATCAGCGCGCCCACAGCCGGGTTCGGCCACACGCGTCCGCTCGCTCTAGCGGCGAGCGATATGGCCGCCGCCATGAACCGCGGATCGTGGGGTCTTACGGAATTTTCGGATTTCTCGATAACCTTCATCGCCTGCTTTGGAATTTTATTCGGCAATGATTTCACCTTCCGGGCCACTCATCTCGTCGAGCAGCGCTTCGAAGTCCTTGGCTTCTCGGAAGTTCTTGTAAACACTGGCGAAACGCACGTAGGCGACATCGTCGAGCGCCTTCAGCCCCTCCATCACGAGGTTGCCGATGTTTTCCGCCTGGATGTCGGTTTCGCCCGAGCTTTCAAGCTGTCGCACGATTCCGCTCACCATGCGCTCAATGCTCTCCGGCTCAACCGGGCGCTTTCGCATGGCAATCTGTACGGAACGCGCCAGTTTTTCGCGGTCGAACGGCACCCTGCGGCCCGTTCTCTTGACCACCGTCAGCTCGCGCAGTTGCACGCGCTCGAATGTCGTAAAACGGCCGCCGCAGGACGAACAGATCCTGCGGCGGCGGATTGCAGTATCATCCTCGGTGGACCGCGAATCCTTCACCTGGGTTTCGCTTCCGCCGCAGAAGGGACAACGCATCGCCTGTTTCAGCTCCTGAGCTTCGCCCCTCCTTTGACTGAGCGTCAGAGGGTCGGATAGATCGGAAAACGCTCCGTCAGGGCGATCACTTTATCGCGGACCGCCGCTTCGACTCGCGCGTTGCCCTCATCATCGTTCGCCACTTTCAGTCCGTCCAGTACCTCGACGATCAACTTGCCGATTTCCCGGAATTCCGCCTGGCCGAAGCCGCGCGTCGTACCCGCCGGGGTGCCGAGGCGGATACCCGACGTCACGAACGGCTTTTCGGGATCGAAGGGAATGCCGTTCTTGTTGCAGGTGATATTGGCCCGGCCAAGGCCCGCTTCAGCGCGCTTGCCGGTCGAATTCTTCGGGCGAAGGTCGACGAGCATCAGGTGGTTGTCGGTTCCGCCGGAGACGATGTCGAGGCCTTCCTCCTTCAGGCTTTCCGCCAGTGCCTTGGCATTTGCCACCACGTTTTGGGCGTAGGTCCTGAATTCGGGACGAAGCGCCTCACCGAAGGCAACCGCCTTCGCCGCGATCACATGCATCAGCGGTCCGCCCTGCAGGCCCGGAAAAACGGCGGAATTCACCTTCTTGGCGATCGCCTCGTCATTCGTCAGGATCATGCCGCCGCGCGGGCCGCGCAACGACTTGTGGGTCGTCGTGGTCGCCACATGCGCGTGCGGAAACGGCGAGGGATGCGCACCGCCCGCCACAAGGCCGGCGATATGCGCCATATCCACCATCAGATAGGCGCCGATGGAATCCGCGATCTCGCGGAAGCGCTTGAAATCCCAGGTGCGCGAGTAGGCCGTGCCGCCGGCGATGATGAGCTTGGGCATATGCTCTTCGGCAAGCCTCGCCACCTCGTCCATGTCGAGCAGGTGGTCGTCCTTGCGTACGCCGTAGGAGACGACATTGAACCACTTGCCGGACATGTTGACGGGCGAACCGTGCGTCAGGTGGCCGCCGGAGTTGAGGTCGAGACCCATGAAGGTGTCACCAGGCTTCAGCAGCGCCAGGAACACGGCCTGGTTCATCTGGCTGCCGGAGTTGGGCTGCACGTTCGCGAAACCGCAGTCGAACAGCTTCTTCGCCCGTTCAATCGCCAGGTTTTCGGCGATATCCACGAACTGGCATCCGCCGTAGTAGCGCTTGCCGGGATAGCCCTCGGCATATTTGTTGGTCATGATCGAGCCCTGCGCTTCCAGAACGGCGCGCGAGACGATGTTTTCGGAAGCGATCAGCTCGATCTCATGCTGCTGACGGCCCAGCTCCTTGCCGATCGCATCGGCAATTTCCGGATCGGCCTCGCTCAGCGTACGCGTGAAGAAATCCGGATAAATGGCGGAGTCGAGCGTCGTATCTGTCAGCGACATTGACAATTCCCCTTGGTCGTTAACTCAGGTTGCAGCCGCCGGCCCGAATGGCTCAGGCGGCGCGGTTCAGGACCGCGAGCGGGAAGTAGCGGGCCAGCCCATAACACGAACCCGGTAGCGAACCAAGTCCGGTATTGCGGCCCTGCGCGCGCTTGAAATTCAGTGCCCGAGCTGCTCCAGCCGCCGTTTCAACTTACGCACGGCAAGGTCCTGAAGGCTTTTTTGCGGCGTAGAAACCGGACCGAACACGACCACCTCCACGCCCGTTTGCGCATCGACCGCCGTGACCTTCAATTGACGGCCGATCTGCGCGAATTCCAGAAATATCTCACCGGGATTGCCGGCATGCTCGGCCATATGCCCATCCTCGCCAATGAGGCCAATCGCCATTCGCGACTCATGGCCCTGCGAAAACGAAGATAAGGCCGTGTCGCCCGGCAAATGCAAGCGCGCGTTCAAATATCCGCCGTTCGACGCGGGCAATCATCCTGCTTCCCCAAAGGAAAAGCCCGGCCGAATCCGACCGGGCCTTGCTGATTTGCGTCACGCGGTGAAACGCGGGCGGATTTATTGCAGGTTTGCTTCCTGAACCGTGGCATCTCCGGCAAGCGAGAAGCCGTCACGGTTGTAGATATCGTCGCGGAAATGAACGATGCCGTCAGCCGTCGACCATGCCGTCACGTAGGTCATGTAAAGCGGCACCTTGGACTTCAGTTTCACATCTTCCTGCACGCCCGTCTTGATCGTGTAGTCGACGCGGGCGCGATCCCAGTCGGGCGTCGTGGACTCAAGCATCCAGGTGATCAGCTCACGCACGTTCTGCACACGCACGCAACCCGAGGAATGGAAGCGATAGTCCGAGCCGAACAGCGATTTCGACGGCGTATCGTGCAGATAGACCTGATGCTCGTTGTGGAAGTTGATGCGCACGGAGCCCAGAGAATTTTCCGCACCCGGCTCCTGGCGGAACTGATACTGCGTCGCCTCGTCGGTGTTCCAGTCGATCTGGCGCCAGTCGAGTTCGTTGTCCTTCCAGTCGAAAATGCGGATCTTGTTGCGCGCCAGATACTCCGGATCCTCCTTCATCTTCGGGATCAGGTCCTTGCGGATGATGGAGACCGGAACGGTCCAGTACGGGTTGAAGTTGAGTTCGTAGATCTCGGAGTTGAGAACCGGCGTCTGGCGGTCGATCTTGCCGACGACGGCCGTATGGCGCGAGCGTACGCGCCCGTTTTCCACCGCCTCGATCTCGGCTGCGGGAATGTTGACCATCACGTAGCTGTCGCCAAGGAAGCCGGACATGGAACGCACGCGGACGAGGTTCGTTTCAAGCTGGGCGAGGCGAACTTCCGCCGGAACGTTTAGAGCGGTCAGCGTGCCTGCGCCAACAGCGCCATCGGGCTTGAGCCCGTGACGAACCTGAAACCGGCGAACCGCGGCATCGACGTAGGAATCGAACGTGTCGGACTGCCCGGCGTTCTGTTCCAGGTCGCCCGAAACGATCAGCCGTTTGCGAAGCGTCACCACATGCTCGCTGCGCGTGCCGAGCTTCATGGCCTGCTTGCCGGAGGTCACCCGCGGCCAGCCGCCCTGATTGACGATCGCCTGATAGCGCGCCATCGCCTGCTCGATATGCGTGGCCGTATCGGCGGACAGCGTCGGTTTGTCGGACTTGATCGCTTCCAGGCTTTCAAGCGTCGCGTCGAAACGGTCCTCCCATTCCGCGCGCTGCTGAAACTGGCGCGTGGCGTCAAGCGGAGATTCGGCCGATGCCACGCCGCCCGATAGCGCAAACGCCATGGCCATGATCCCAAGGTGGACGGCGGGATTCAGCCGGCTCCATGATCCACAGCGAACCGATTTGCGTAACACCACCACATCAACTCCCAGTCTCGGCACTTTTCGATGCCTGTAAAGGTTATCATCCGTATGCTTAACAAACTCTACGCCAGCAAATGCCCTTGCGGATTGCTGCGGTTGGGCGCCGAACAGGGCAAGGTCGACTTTGGCACTTGTGTCTTTCCAGCAGACGCACCGCGTTTATCGCCGCTTCGCCCATCGCGCAACTCGATCGCGATAGAGGAACTCCGTCCGTGACCCTTCAGACACTGTTGGCCCAGCCGCTCATTTCCACACTGGCCGTCACGCTCCTGATATTCACGATAATATGGCGTATTCATGTCTCGCTGAGAGATGCCGGCATTGTCGACTACTACTGGGGGCCGGGCTTTCTGGTCATTGCTGGACTATGGCTGCCGCACTCGACCGCCGCATTCCCCGTGTTGGTGATTTTCCTTGCCTTTCTAATGCTTTGGGCACTTCGCCTGACGGTTCATCTTGTCAGGCGGCACGTCGGATCGCGGGAGGAAGACAGCCGGTATACAGCCATGCGCGAACAAGGCGGCAGCGGCTGGTGGCTGCGTTCGCTGTTCACAGTTTTCTGGCTCCAGGCCGTCCTTCTGTGGGCAGTCGCGAGCCCGATTCATGCCCTGATGTCCGCGGGGGCAAGGTCAGCAATCGCGTGGCCGTTTGCCGCGGCGGGGTGCGCCCTCTTCGCGGTCGGTTTTGCCTTCGAGGTTGTCGGCGACGTTCAGCTCTCGCGTTTTCGCGACGATCCGGCCAACGACGGCAAGCTTCTGACGACCGGTCTCAGGGCCTGGTGCAGATTTCCAAGTTATTTCGGCGAATCCGTCCTCTGGTGGGGGCTTGGCCTGATTGCATATTCAGGGTCCGGCTCTTTGTGGAGTTTTGTCGGACCTCTGCTTCTTACCGTCCTTCTTGTGAAGGTTTCGGGCGTGGCGATGCTTGACCGCCACCTTGGCTCTCGCAAGGCCGGGTACGAGGACTGGGCAGCCACGACCGGCGCCTTCATTCCCCGGCCGCCGAAACGGCCGTCCGTTTCCGGCGAGGGAACGCACGAGCCCGCAGAATAATCATTCGCCTCATCACCAAACGAAAAAACCGCCCCGAAGCCGGGGCGGTTTTTTACTCGACACCATCCCCTGTCGGGATTTTGTTTTTTAGAGCCTGTAGAGGATCTGATCCGTCCAGAACCGCTCCAGGCGGCGCAGCGCCTGGTTGAGGTGCTTGAAATCGTCCGGACCGATCTCGCCCACCTGCTCGACGGACAGCATGTGACGCTCGTAGAGCTCGTTCACGATCTTCGCGACCTCAATACCCTTTTCCGTCAGGCTGACCCGCACCGACCGGCGGTCGGTACGCGAGCGCTGATGGTGGATGAAGCCCATCTCGACAAGCTTCTTGAGGTTGTAGGAAACGTTGGAGCCCAGATAGTAGCCACGTGTACGCAGCTCGCCTGCCGTCAGCTCCGAGTCGCCGATGTTGAACAGAAGCAACGCCTGAACCGCATTGATGTCGGCGCGTCCCTTCCGGTCGAACTCGTCCTTGATGACGTCCAGAAGACGCCGGTGAAGCCTTTCGACCAGCGTAAGCGCCTCGAGATAGAGCGGCTTGATCTCCGCTTCGTCCTCGGCGCCGTCGAGAGTTTCGACTGCCCTTTTTGCCGTGATCATCTGTCTTCGCCTCTTTTGGTGTTGGATCGGTGCGTCTTTTTCGTCACCTTGAGACAAAGACTACAGGCCTTCTCATAAAATCATCTTAAAAAGCAGACTGAATGAAACCTTAAATATCCGGAAGAATTCAAACAATCCGGTTGAGAAAACATTTACCATTCGAGCAACAAACGGTGGGTAACTGGCCGCCCATGCATTTCCACGGGCAGCCAACTTATCTTCCTCTTCGTCAGCTTCCCTGACCCCGCAAGAAATTGATGATACCGGAAAAGTCCTTCCCGGCTTCGCCCGCGTTGCAGAAGATGTTGTAAAGCTGTGCCGCTTCGGCGCCGAGCGGAGTCGAAGCGCCGGAACTGCCGGCCGCTGCCTGCGCCAGCTTGAGGTCCTTCAGCATCATGCCGGCGGCGAAGCCCGGCTGGTAGTCGCGGTTCGCGGGCGACGCCGGCACAGGTCCCGGAACCGGACAATAGGACGTGAGCGACCAGCACTGGCCGGATGCGGTCGACGAGATGTCGAAAAGCTTCTGGTGATCCAGACCGAGCTTTTCGGCCAGCACGAAAGCTTCGCTCACCGCGATCATGGAAATTCCGAGGATCATGTTGTTGCAGATTTTCGCCGCCTGGCCGTTTCCGGGCCCGCCCGCATGCACGATCGTCTTGCCCATGATGTCGAGAAAGGGCTTGGCGGCCTCGAAGGCTTCGTCCGGCCCGCCAACCATGAAGGTAAGGGTTCCGCCCGCCGCCCCTGCGACACCGCCGGAAACCGGCGCGTCCACCATCGGCATGTCCGCCTTTGCCGCAGCTTCCGCGACGGTACGAGCGCTGTCGACGTCGATGGTCGAAGAATCGATCAGCAGCGTCTTTGGCCGGGCGTGGGCCAGCACGCCGCCGTCGCCCGTGTAGACGGACCGCACGTGAGCGCCCGCGGGCAGCATGGTGACCACAGCATCCGCCTGGGAAACCGCCTCTGCGATCGACCCGACCGGCGTGCCGCCGGCGTTCCTCAAGGCCGCCTTCGCATCCTCCGAAAGGTCGAGGCCGCGTACGTCATGGCCCGCCTTGACCAGATTGGCCGCCATCGGCCCGCCCATATTGCCAAGCCCGATGAACCCGATTGTCGCCATTTATACCTCCCTGAAGATGGTGGCGATCCCGCATCGGCGGGATCACGTTCGGTTTTCGCGCTCCGTCAGGTAGAGCAGAAGAAAATAGATGAGGATCGTCGCCACGTAGAACGAGATCTCGTAGGGCCTTCGGCCGAATACATCGGCGAGTGCCGTGTGCATCACCACCTGCGACAAGGCGCGCAGGAGCCACATCACAGCCCCCCAGGAAACGGTGAGCCACAGGCCGATCGCCGCGACAAGGTCCAGCACGCCGAAGAAGACGGTCGCCGCCTGCCATTCGAGTGGCATCTGCCAGAACCACAATCCGCGCCACGGCTCGATGCCGATGATGCGGGCCCAGTGGATGATGCCGCCGCCGAGCAGAAGCACGGCCATCACACGCAGATACCAGACGAGGACCGTCGACCACGGCGGCCTGTTGCGTACGATATCCTGAAGCGTCACGATCATGGCCGGGGGTCTTCCCTGAATTCGTATATCGGCCGGCGAGCCTCCCGCGCTTTCAGACCGAAAGCTCGAGATCGCCGTTGTCCGGTTCGTCAAAATGCTTGTCGACGGCGCTCAAGTCCACAGCATCCAGCCTATTGGGCTTCCATAGCGGCGAATTGTCCTTGTCGACCAGGACCGCGCGCACCCCTTCGTAGAAATCGTGCCCGCGCATGATCTCGCTGACGATTCTGAATTCCAGCTTCATGCATCCCGCGAAGTCGAGTGTCGCCCCTTCCCTCAGTTCGCGGAAAGCGACTGCCACGCTCGTCGGCGACTTGGAGCGGATGACGGCCGCCGTCTTCGCCGCCCATTCGCCTTGCGCGGCCTCTCCCGCCCGGTCGAGGCGATCAAGAATTTCACCGACGCTGCCCGCGGAGAACGCCGTTTCGATCTCGCCGGCCTTTTCCGCGATCGGCGCCGACCCCGGGTTCACCGAAAACGGCTCTATCGCCAGATCCACGCTGTCCGCCTCGCAAAGCGCTTCCGCAAGCTCGTCGAGCCGGTCGGATGCCACGGCATGCGTGAGGATCGAGCTCCAAAGGCAATCGGCCTGCTTCAGGCGGCCGGCGGTGAGTGCCGCATACATGCCGGTCTCCTGCGGCATGCGCGGCAGGAAGAAGCTGCCGCCGACATCTGGAAAAAAACCGATGCCGACTTCCGGCATGGCGAAGGTCACCCTCTCCGTTCCCACACGATGGCTGCCGTGGACGGACAGGCCCACGCCCCCACCCATGACGATCCCGTCGATAAGCGAAACATAGGGTTTGCGGTACATCTTGATATAGTGATTCAAGCGGTATTCGTCGGCGAAGAAGGCAACCTGCTCCGGGCCGCCCGCCTTTCCGGCCTTGCCCATATGGTAGAGATTGACGATGTCGCCGCCGGCGCAAAACGCCTTGTCGCCCGCCGCCCTGACGACGATATGACGAACTGCGGCGTCGTCTTCCCAATCGCGAAGCTGCGCCGTCATCGCCTTGACCATGGCGTGGCTCAGCGCGTTCAGCGCCTTCGGCCGGTTGAGCGTGATAACGCCGGCCTTGCCGCGGCGCTCGAACAGGATTTCATCGGTCATGCTTTATCCGTCGTTTTCCGAGACAATCTGAAAGGCCCGCGTTTCATGCCTTGAACAAATCCCGCGCGATTATGAGACGCATGATCTCATTGGTGCCTTCCAGGATCTGATGCACCCGCACGTCGCGAAGGTAGCGCTCTATCGGATAGTCGCGAAGGTACCCGTAGCCGCCGTGAAGTTGCAGCGCTTCGTTGACGACACGAAAGCCCGTGTCGGTTGCGAGCCGCTTGGCCATCGCCGCCGTTTTCGTTGCGTCATGCGCCTTGGCGTCAACCAGCGTCGCCGCCTTGTGCAGGAGAAGGCGCGCGGCTTCAAGCTCCGTCGCCATGTCGGCGACGCGAAACTGCAGCGCCTGAAACTCGGCGATCGGCTTGCCGAACTGCCTGCGCTCCTTCATGTAGTCGACCGCGCGGTCGAGGCAGGTCTGCGCCGCGCCCAGCGAGCACGCGCCGATGTTGATGCGCCCGCCGTCAAGGCCGGCCATGGCGATCCTGAAGCCCATGCCCTCGCCGCCAATGAGGTTTTCGGCCGGCACCCGGCAATCGGAGAAATTCACCTGCGCGGTCGGCTGGCTCTTCCAGCCGAGCTTGACCTCCTGCGCGCCGAAGGAAAGGCCGGGCGTGTCCTTTTCAACCACGATGCAGGAAATGCCCTTTGGCCCATCATCGCCGGTGCGCACCATGACGACGTAGATATCCGCAGCGCCGCCGCCCGAGATGAAGGCCTTGGAGCCATTCAGCACATAGTGGTCGCCATCGCGCACTGCTTTGGTGCGCAGCGCCGCCGCGTCCGATCCCGAGCCCGGCTCGGTCAGGCAGTAGCTTGCGAAATGCTCCATCGAGCAAAGCTTCGGCAGAAAACGCGCGCGCTGCTCGTCGCTGGCGAACGTGTCGATCATCCACGACGCCATATTGTGGATGGAGATATAGGCGGAAGTCGAGGTGCAGCCCTTTGAAAGCTCCTCGAAGATCACGGCCGCGTCGAGGCGCGAAAGCCCCGAACCGCCGACGTCATCGCGCACATAAATGCCGCCGAAGCCGAGTTCCGCCGCCTTGCGCAGCGTTTCCACCGGAAAAATGGACTTTTCGTCCCATTCGCGGGCGTATGGCTCCATTTCGTCGCGCGCGAACTGCGCCGCGACGTCGCGAAAGGCCCGCTGATCCTCGCCCAGCGTGAAATCCATGGCGTTCTCCCACAGTTCTCAGCCCTGCTCTCCGGCAAACGGCCTCTTTGCGGTTGGCTTACAGAGCGCACGATAATGGCGGTTGGCTTACAGAGCGCATAGTAACGGCGATTGGCTTACAGAGAGCGCAATTACGCGTCAATCTCTTCAATTGACGGATGGCCGCGCTTGGGTTGCGCGTTCCTTGGTGCTAGGTTCCGCCAAATTTCGAACAAGACGGAGCCTCGAACATGACCGCCCAACCGCATGCGCCGATCACGCTGGACACGACATCGGTTGACGATGTCGTCGGTGGCCGCCGGATGCGCCGCAACCGGCGCACGGACTGGTCGCGCAGGATGGTCCGCGAAAACACGCTGACAGTCGACGATCTTATCTGGCCGATCTTTCTGACGGATGGCGAAGGCGTGCGCGAAGCCGTTCCCTCCATGCCGGGGGTGGAGCGTGTCAGTATCGACAATGCGGTGCGTGCTGCGGAGGAAGCGGCGAAGCTCGGTATTCCGGCGATCGCGCTCTTTCCCAATACCGACCCGAAACTGAAAGACGAAATGGGATCGGAAGCCCTCAATCCCGAAAACCTCGTCTGCCGGGCGTGCCGCACCATCAAGGCGGAGGGAATCGACGTAGGCCTGATGACCGATGTCGCGCTCGATCCCTACACCAGCCACGGCCACGACGGGCTGCTTCTCGGCGAGGAGATCCTGAACGACGAAACGGTCGAGCAACTGACCCGCCAGGCGCTGTTGCAGGTGGAAGCGGGAGCCGATGTCATCGCGCCTTCCGACATGATGGACGGGCGCATCGGCGCAATCCGCCAGGCGCTCGATCGCGCAGATCATCGCAATGTCCAGATCATGGCCTATGCGGCGAAATACGCCTCCGCCTTCTACGGTCCGTTTCGCGATGCCATCGGCACCAATGCCGCGCTGAAGGGCGACAAGCGCACCTACCAGATGGACCCCGCCAACTCCGACGAAGCGCTGCGCGAGGTCGAACTGGATCTGGCCGAAGGCGCCGACATGGTGATGGTGAAGCCGGGCATGCCCTATCTCGACATCGTCCGCCGTGTGAAGGACACGTTCCTCGTTCCCACCTACGCCTATCAGGTGTCGGGGGAGTACGCGATGATCGTGGCAGCCGGACAAAACGGCTGGATCGACCGCGACAAGGCGATGATGGAAAGCCTGACCGCCTTCAAGCGCGCGGGTGCGGACGGCATCCTCACCTATTTCGGGCTGGAAGTGGCAAAGCGTCTCAAGGCCGGTGCATAGCCGTTCTATGGCGTGACAGGTAAGGTCGCATAGGGTTTGGCGGCAAGTCCGGCTATGGTGTCGATTGCCTTTCGGAAGCGCTCCTCGCCGCTGACGGCGCCCAGGCTGAGGCGCACGGCATTGGGTGCGCTGCGCGCTTCCACCGCGAAATATCGTCCGGGGCTCACCTTCACGCCCAGCGCCTCGGCTTCAGACGCAAAAACATCGGCCTCCCAAGCTTCGGGAAGCTTGAGCCAGGCAAGCCCGCCCGTCATCGCGTCGTAGTCGGTATTCGCAAAAGCGCCCGCGACATAGGCCGCACGCTTCCTGACACCGTCAGTCAATGTCAGAATTCGCTTTTCGAACGCTTCGCTTTTCAGGATGTGCGCCGCAGAGGCCGTCAACAGCGGCGAAATCATCAAGAGCATGGCGTTTTGCGCAGCCGCGATCCTGCGCACCAGCGGCCCCGGCCCGGCGGCATAACCGACACGCAACGCCGGCGCGATACATTTGGCAAGGCTCGTCACCAGCACCGTGCTGTCGGGAAGCAGCCTCGAAAAACTTTCGCCCGCGGGCGGACGCAGGAAGCCATAGACCTCATCTTCAATCACCGTGAGACCATGCCTTGCCGCAATGCCGGCAATCGCCTCGCGCCGCTCCGCCGGCATCGCAACGCCGGTCGGGTTCTGCACGCTCGGCATGACGGCAAGCAGTGAGATCGATTGGCGCCGGCACAACTCCTCCAACGCTTCCGGGATCATGCCCCACCTGTCCATCGTGACGGGATAGAGCCTGACATCATTGACGGCGGCGGCACTTATCACACCAGGATAGGTCAACGCATCGCAGGCGATCCCGCTTCCGGGCGCGACGAGAGACGCGAATGCCGCGGCAAGGCAGGCCTGCCCGCCGGCGGTCAGGACGATATCTTCAGGCGTGAGCGCATCACACCAGCGCGACAGGAACGGAAGCGCGGCCTCACGGTCGCTCAGCGGTCCCGCCTCCGGCTGGTAGGAAAGCGAGATCCGCCCCGCCCCTGCCCTTTTCGCGACCTGCGCAAGCGCATCTTCAAGCAGCGCATCCGGCGCTTCCATCAGGAAGCTGTTGACCGACATGCCCGCGGTGCACGCATCGCGCGCGGCGGTCAGAGGAAGGCCGAGCGAGGAGGCGGCTTCGCCGATGAACGTGCCTCGCCCCACTTCACCATGGGCCAGCCCGCGGCTTGTCAGTGCCTGATAGGCGCGGGCGACCGTACCGGGCGCGCAACCGATCTGCCATGCCGCCTCGCGAACGGGGGGAAGCCGCGTTCCCGCTTCCAATGATCCGCTGCGAATACGCTCGCTCAAAAACCGCTCGAGCGACCGAGCTGTCGGCTTTGTATCGCTTCTTTCCCGGAAGTCTGAGAATATTGTCATTGGTACATTAAAACGATTGTATCAAAAAATTGTCCAGTTCAATTTCACGGAAATTGCTACAAACAAAACCGACACGAACCCGATGGTGTGCGCCGTGCCGCTCGATCAATTCATCCTGCTTTGCCTCTTCGTCTCCGCCCTTGTCGGCACGCCCGGACCGGCGAACATGTCGCTCATGGCCTGCGGCCTGGCCTACGGCGTACGCCCCGCCCTGCCATTCCTGTTCGGCACGCTTGCAGGGTTCCAGCTCATTTTCTGGCTCAATGCGGCGGGCCTCTTCGCATTGCTTCAAAGCCTCCCTGCCGTTTGGGATATCCTGCGCATGCTTTGCATCGGCTATATCGCCTGGCTTGCCTGGAAAATCCTGCGCTCAAGGCCTCAAGCCGCCACCGCGTCGCAGGTACCGGGTTTTTGGCGCGGCTTCTGGGTTCACCCGCTCAACCCGAAAGCCTACGCCATGCAGATCGCCGGCATTTCGCAGTTCGTCTCGCCTGAACGCTATTTTACCGACGCCCTGACGCTTGCGTTCGTGTTTGCGCTTTTGGGCGGAATCCTGAATGCCGGCTGGCTTGGCGGCGGGAACGTCATTGCCGGCCTTACCAAAAGCCCCCGCGTACTGACCGCCGTCAATGCCACGCTGGCCGGATTGATGGTCGTCTCCACCGTCGCAAGCCTGCATCTCGCCTGACAGCAGCACCTTCACATACGCTTCACCGAACATTGAACGAGCGACCACCTTTGTTCGTCTAACTTGGCGGCGCTCCGGTACTTTCGGAAAAGTCCGGGGGCTCATCATTCGCCCGAAACGGCCAGTCTTGCGCCCGGCGCTCTGAGGCACCGTGCCTGAACATGGCCTGCTACGGACGTCTAGTTCTTGTTTCCGGTGTCGCGCCTTACCCATGCCGTTGGATCAGTTCATTCTTCTGTGCCTGTTCGTGATCGTGCTTGTCGGCACGCCCGGACCGGCGAACATGTCGCTCATGGCTTGCGGCCTGACCTTTGGCGCGCGCTCTTCCCTGCCATTCCTGCTGGGCACGCTTGCCGGCCGGCAGGTGATGTTCCTTGCGAATTTCGCGGGTCTTTTCGCGCTATTGAAAGGCGCGCCCTTCGTCTGGGACGGCCTGCGCTATCTCTGCCTTGCCTATATCGCCTGGCTTGCCTGGAAGATCGTTCGCGCCAAGCCGAACGCGGCGAAAGCGAAGGATGTGCCCGGTTTCTGGCGCGGTTTCTGGGTGCACCCTCTTAATCCGAAGGCCTATGCGACGCAGATCGCGGCAATCGCCCAGTTCGTTTCGCCGGAGCGTTATCTTGCGGATTCCTTGATCCTCTGCCTCGTCATCGCGCTTCTTGGCGGCGCGCTCAACGCCGGCTGGATGGCCGGTGGCAACCTGCTTGCACGGCTGACCCAAAACCCCCGGGTGCTCCTTGCCGTGAACGTGACGCTTGCCACGCTCATGGTCGCCTCAACCGTCGCAAGCTTGCATCTCGCCTAACTTTGGTGGCACACCGATCTTTCGAAGGAAACAGGACCGGTGTGCGCACCATGATCCCCACGCTCGAAGATATCCGCGAGGCGGCTAAGCTGATCGATGGCGCGGTCATGCTGACGCCCTGCCTGCCGGCACCCAAGCTTTCCGAACTCACCGGCGCCGAGGTCTCGGTCAAATACGAAAACCTTCAGGTCACCAACGCCTTCAAGGAGCGTGGCGCTCTGGTGAAACTCCTGTCCCTCGGCAAGGCGGAGCGCGAACGCGGCGTCATTGCCATGTCGGCCGGCAATCACGCGCAGGCTGTCGCTTATCATGCGCGCCGCCTCGGCATTCCGGCGACCATCGTCATGCCGAAGCCCACCCCCTTCGTGAAGATCAAGGCGACACGCGGCTATGGGGCGAATGTGGTGCTGGCGGGCGAAGTCCTTGCGGAAGCTCAAGCCGAGGCCGAACGCATCGCCGAAGCCGAAAATCTCGTCTGGGTTCACCCCTATGACGACCCGCAGGTGATCCGTGGCCAGGGGACGATTGCGCTGGAAATGCTGGCCGCCGACCCTGACCTGGAAGTGCTGGTAATTCCCATCGGCGGCGGCGGTCTCATCTCGGGCATGGCGATTGCCGCAAAAGCGCTGAAACCCGAAATCGAGATCATCGGCGTGGAAACCGAACTCTATCCGGGCATGTGGGGCGCCTTGAAGGGAAAGCCCGTGAAATGCGGCGGCGCGACGCTTGCCGAAGGCATTGCCGTCAAGAATATCGGCAAGCTTACCGAACAGATCGTCCGCAAGACGGTCGATGACATTCTCCTCGTCGACGAGACCGCGATCGAGCGTGCGGTCAACGCTTTCCTTACCCAGCAGAAAACCATGGCCGAAGGTGCCGGCGCAGCCGGTCTTGCGGCAATGCTGTCCGAGCCCGAGCGCTTCATGGGACGCAAGGTCGGTCTCGTCCTTTGCGGCGGCAACATCGACCCGCGCCTCCTGTCCTCCATCATGGTGCGCGAGCTTGCCCGCGACGGGCGCATTTTCTCAATCCGCATCTCCGCGCCGGACCGTCCGGGCGTGCTCGGCGAAATCTCGACGCTGATCGGCGATCTCGACGGCAATATCCTCGAAGTGTCGCATCATCGCCTTTTCCTCAACGTGCCGGTCAAGGGAACGACGCTCGACGTCACCTTCGAGACGCACGATGCGGAGCACGGCAAGGCGATCATCAAGGCGATGGAAGAGCGCGACTATACGATCAAGCATCTGGATGTCGCTGAATCCAGGGTTTGAGGCCCGGCAAGTCGCACCGGTCAATCCACCGAAACCCAGACGTCGCCGTCCTGCACCCGGCAGGCAAGCGGCTGCAGTGGCGTCCGGTTCTTGGAAACGTCGCCGATTTCCTCATGTTCCGCGGTGGTTCCGTCCGCCCGCAGGTTCGTGCACCAGTTGAGGATCGCGCCGCTCCTGATGTCGAAACAGGCGTGGTGCCAGCGGCAGTGAAGCCGCCCGTCGCGCTTGATCGCGATCTCCGGCGGGCGCAGGGGGTGGACGGTTTCTCCCGCCCGGTCGAAAAACGGCAGCTTGAGGTGCGGGCACGCGTTGTTGAAGGCGAAATAGCCCTCATCGGAATGAAAGACGACTATGTCGCAATCATCGAATTCCACGATCCGCTTGCCCCCTGGAGGGATTTCGGCGGCCGGACCGATGCGGCGCCAGTGGCGGCCCGCATAGCGGCTGGCACCGTTTAGTTTCCTTACCGAAACCTCCCTTGCCGCCTCCTCCGTGAGCCCGCCGATTTCGTAAAGGGTGATGCGTTCGCTCGCGCCGCGCAGGCGCACGCGCAGAAAGTCCTTTTCGATCACCTTGTCACGGACAAGATCGAACAGCGGCTTGGAGACGAGCAGCCGCGTTCCCGCCTCCTTGTTGGCCTCCTCGATGCGGCTCGCCAGATTGACCACCGGGCCGACCGCCGTCAGCCTTTCCGCACCCGGACATCCGACCGTGCCGACGATCGCCTCGCCGTAGTGAAGGCCGATCCTGATTTCGAGGTCGGCGTTGAACATGGTGCTGACGAAAGGCTTGGCGCGGTCGATCCATTCCAGCGTTTCCAGGGCTGCATTGACGGCGCACAGCGGCGCATCCTTATCTCCGTCCGCGCCGAAGAGCGCCATCATGCCGTCGCCGATGCATAGGCTGACGTGACCGCCGTTCGCCTCGATGATCTCACCGGCTTGCGCAAAATAGCGGTTTAGCAGGAACATCAGGTCGTAAGGCGTGATTTCCTCGCAATGTCCGGTGAAGTCGACGATATCGCTGAAGAAGACCGCGACCTTTTTCAACTCCCCGGTCTGCGACGGCTGCTTGCGGTAGAGCTGGCTGGCGACGACGGCGTCCATCTCGTCCAGAACGAGGCGTCGAAACGTGACATCGCCTGAAGGGCGAAGCTGGCAGGCAAGCCTGATACGGGCGGCGAATCCCAGCTTGCCGGCAAGGTCGCTTTCGGCGCCTTCGCGCTCCGGGCAGTTCTCGCCTCCGTTCAAGATCCAGATCCGGCAGGTGGAGCACTTCGCAATGCCGCCGCACGCGTTGGCCATCGGCAGGCCCGCGCGCAGCGCGGCGCTCAGCACGCTTTCACCATCCTCGCAATCGAACGAAACGTTGTCCGGGCGGGACTCCAGACGCGACATGCGTATGCCCTCACGGCGCTTCATGCGGCACGCCGAAGCCGAACCACAAAATGAAACCATGATTTCTTGTCAAAAATCAGGAGTTAGCAAGAAAAAACGGCACCCATACCGAACAAATATTTGGCCGCCAAGAAGTCGCGCGATTTCAACACGTTCCCACACAGGAAATCACGACGGGAAAGGGGTCGCTTGTCAACCGGGACAAATTGAAACTCCGACGGTCAATGCCTATGTAAAAATTGCGAATGCCAAATTTGCCGATAAAGAGAAAGAACGCAGGAAATGACCATCGATATACCGGCGCCCCGTGTCGATAGATATGACCCGCTAAGCCATCCTGCACTGTTCGAAGGTGTGCGCACGCGGCGCATATTCGCCTTCTTCATCGACGTGATCGCGATCGCGGTCCTGACCGTATTTTTCGGAATTCTCGTCTTCTTCCTCGGAATTTTCACGTTCGGCCTTGGATTTCTGCTCTACGCCATCCTGTGGCAGACGGTGGCACTCGCCTATGCCGCCTTTACCCTTGGCGGGCCCAACGCCGCAACGCCTGGAATGCGCGCCATGGGGCTTGAAATGCGGCTGTGGCACGGCGAAAGGCCCTATCCGCTGCTCGCCGCCATGCATTCGCTTTTGTTCTGGTTTTCCGTCACCGTTCTGACGCCGCTGGTGCTTGTCTTCTCGCTTTTGAGCGACCGCAAGCGCCTGCTTCACGACCTGATTCTGGGCACGGTCGTCATCAACTCGGACCGGAATTCCGTGGCGATATGAGAATTGCTTTTTCACGCTTCAGCCAAAAAACGCAAATCCATCCACAATCGCAAACCTCACGCGGCGATTGAATCCGTCGACCTTGAGCGAATAAAGCCTTAGCCTGTCAGCGAAGAGCCGGCCACGAAGAGCCGGAACGTGAAAGGGACAAGGCCGACGCATGGACTACGCCGACCTACCCATGGTCCTTACGATGATCGTCATCTCGGCGACGATCGTCCTTTATGCATTCGAACGCGTCGCCATCGAACTGATCGCACTCGGTTCGGTCGTGGCGCTGATTGCCATATTTGCACTGTTTCAGGTGGAAACGCCCTCCGGCCCGGTCGGCGTCGACAGCCTTCTGGCCGGCTTTTCCAACCCGGCGCTCCTGACGGTCATTGCGCTTCTCGTCGTCGGCCAGGGACTGTTTCAGACGGACGCCCTGGAAAAGCCCGCCCAGTTCATCGTGCGCGTAAGCCGACGCAAACCCTGGCTCGCGGGCGGCCCGATCCTGCTCGCGGTTGCCGTCATCAGCGCGTTTTTGAACAATACGCCCGTGGTGGTGATGTTCCTGCCGATCCTCTCCGCCGTCGCGGTGGCGCAGGGCACTTCGTCATCGCGCTATCTGATGCCGCTGTCGTTCATTGCCATCCTCGGCGGCATGATGACGCTGATCGGTTCGTCTACGAACCTTCTGGTCGCAAACGTCGCGCGCCAGACAAGCGACGTTCACCTGACCTTCTTCAGCTTCACGCCGCTCGGGATGCTGCTCGCGGGCGTCGGCGCGGTCTACGTGCTGCTCGTCATGCCGTTTCTCCTGCGTCCGCGCAAAACCATGGCCGACGAACTCGCGGGCGCATCCGGCAAGCAGTTCATAGCCCAGATAAACATCACGCATGGACACCCCCTCGTCGGGGCGACGGCCGTCTCAGGCCTTTTTCCGGAACTCAAGGACATGACCGTCCGCCTCGTCCAGCGCGGCGAGCGGCCGATCCTCCCTCCTTTCGAAAACGTCACGCTCTCGCCGGGCGACACCGTCATCGTCGCCGCGACGCGCACCGCGCTGACCCAGGCGCTTTCACGGCGCAATCCGCTCATGGCGACGGAGAGCAGCGATCAGGAAGCTTCCTCGCAAGCATCGGCGGGCTCGCTCACGCTTGCCGAAGTGGTGGTCGCCCCTGCCTCACGACTGATTTCACGCACCCTCGCCCAGACTGGCTTCCACACCATGACGGGCTGCGTGGTGATGGGCATCCAGCGCCGGTCGCGCATGCCCCGCATGGCGATGAACGATATCCGACTTGAGGCCGGCGATGTGCTTCTGGTCGCCGGCACGAGGGATGAGATCAAACGCCTGCGCGGCAATCGCGACGTTCTTCTGCTGGACTGGTCGGCAACGGAACTTCCCAAGCGCCGGCATGCGCCCACGGCTCTTGCGATCTTCATCGTCATGGTCGCCATGGCGGCCAGTGGCTTTGTGCCGATCGTATCCGCCGCCCTTGCCGGCACATTCGCGATGATCGTGACCGGCTGCCTCAACGTACGACAGGCGTTGCGCGCGATCGACAGCCGCATCTTCATGCTGATCGGCGCCTCGATCGCCGCGGCAACCGCCCTGGAAGCCACGCAAGGAGCAGCCTTCATCGCCAACGGGCTTGTCGCCCTCATGGAAGGCCAGCCGCCCGCGGTCTATCTGTCGGGCCTTTTCATGCTCGTCATGCTGCTGACGAACGTGCTTTCCAACAATGCCGCCGCCGTGCTCTTCACGCCGATCGCGGTGCGCATGGCCAATCAGATCGGGATGCCGCCCGAAGCGTTCGTGGTATGCGTGATCTTCGCCGCGAACTGCTCGTTCGCGACGCCGATCGGTTATCAGACCAACCTGATCGTCATGGGGCCGGGGCACTACCGTTTTTCCGATTTCATTGTCGCCGGCATTCCGCTGGCACTGCTCCTTTGGATGACATTCACTTTATCCGCCCCGATGTATTATGGTTTGTCTTGAAAATGCTCCTGGAACGGTTCACCTACGTAACGTCATGATGCTGTCGGAGAACAATGTCGGAGGCAGAAAGTGACGCGGCATTCGACCGATACACCGCAGTTTTACCTGACGGCCCCTTCACCCTGTCCCTATCTGGAGGGCCGGCAGGAGCGCAAGGTGTTCACCCACCTTGTCGGCCCGCATGCGCCGGCGCTGAATGACATTCTCTCGCAAGGCGGCTTCCGGCGAAGCCAGAACATCGCCTATCGCCCGGCCTGCGAGAACTGCAGGGCCTGCGTGTCGGTGCGCATTATGGTGGACCGTTTCGACTGGACGAAATCTTTCAGGCGTGAAATGCGAAGATGCTCCGATATCGTGGGCGACGTTCTCCCGGCCGCACCTTCATCAGAACAATACGACCTGTTCCGCCGCTACCTCGACGACCGCCACACCCACGGCGGCATGTCCGACATGACCGTGCTCGACTATGCGATGATGGTGGAGGATACGCATGTCGACACCATGGTGATCGAATACCGCAAGCGCGGGCCGGACACCTTCATTACCGGACGGGGCGACGGGCCCCTTCTCGGCGTGGCGCTGACCGACCGGCTGAGCGACGGCCTGTCGATGGTCTATTCCTTCTTCGATCCGGATGTCGAAGGCATCAGCCCCGGCACCTTCATGATCCTCGACCATGTGGAGCGAGCACGCACGCTTGGCCTGCCGTATGTCTATCTCGGCTACTGGGTCAACGGATCGCCGAAAATGGCCTACAAGGCGCGCTTCCGCCCTCAGCAACACCTTGGCGCGCGCGGCTGGCGCGAAACGGGCGACGACGACGAATAGGCGCGGGACCCAAACTCAGGTCACCGCGTCCACATGCGCCCTGATCTTGCGAAACACATCGCGGAACATTTCCGGCGTCAGGCGGCCGGTATTCGTGTTGTAGCGCGAGCAATGATAACTGTCGAACAGCTTCAGTCCCGGTGCGGGCTCATGCTCGCCCCCGTGCGAGAAGGGATGCGCCGCGCGGCGGGCGCCCAATGCCGAAAGCGTCGCGTCATGGGCAATGCGGCCAAGCGCCATCAAGGCGACAAGCCCGCTCTCCTGGCGAATGGTTTCGCCGAGAAACGGAAGACAGTTTCGTATTTCCGCGCCGACCGGCTTGTTTTCGGGCGGAACGCACCTAACGGCATTGGTAATCGCCGCATCCACCAGTTCCAGGCCGTCATCGGGCCGCGCGTGGTACGTGCCGCGCGCGAAACCGAAGTCGATCATTGTCTGGTAGAGCAGATCACCCGCATAATCGCCGGTGAAGGGGCGCCCCGTCCGGTTCGCCCCTCTCAGGCCCGGTGCGAGCCCGATGATCAAAAGTCGCGGCGTTCCGCCAGAAAAGGTCGGTACCGGCGCGTTGAACCAATCCGGCTCGCGCTCCCTGTGCAATTCGCGAAACGCGACCAGCCGCGGACAAGCCGGGCAGTCGCGTTCGGGATCCGCTGAAAGCATCGTAGCCGGAGGATCAATAATCGTCGTCGTCATCGTCCGCTACGGGTGTGCGCGGCGTGCGTTCGGACGGGTCCCTGCCGATCTTGTTGGCAAGAGCGGCCAGATCGATGAAGTGATCGGCCTGCCGGCGCAGGTCGTCCGCGATCATGGGCGGCTGCGTCTGCAACGTGGACACCACGCTTACCTTGCGTCCCTTGCGCTGCAGAGCCTCGACGAGGGAACGGAAATCCCCGTCGCCGGAAAACAGCACAATGTGATCGACGTTTTCGACGATTTCCATGGCATCGACCGCGAGCTCGATGTCCATGTTGCCCTTGACCTTACGGCGGCCGCTGGAGTCGACGAACTCCTTCACTGGTTTCGTGACGACCTTGTAGCCATTGTAGTCCAGCCAGTCGATCAGGGGGCGAATGGAAGAATATTCGCTGTCTTCGATCAATGCCGTATAATAATATGCCCTAAGAAGATAGCCGGTAGATTGAAACTCCTTCAAAAGCCGCTTGTAATCGATATCAAAACCGATCGCTTTTGCAGTAGAGTAAAGATTTGCTCCATCGATAAAAAGAGCAATCTTTTCGCGTGGGTCGAACATTCTGGAAAAGCCTTTCTCTGGAATACAAGACGCGTCTATTGATTTACGATTGGAAGTAGACTTCACGTTTTGAAATATAGGCCCGATGGGTCTGCAAATTTTTCACTGTCGCGAAGTCTTTCCGATATTTGCCCTGCGTCTTGCAATTCATCCGCATCGCGGATCCGTGCCTGTGCCCTACGAGGTGTTACCGAGCAGGTAGACCTCATTGTTCTTGGTTTTTAGGCGTTCTACTAAAACGTGACCGCCGACCACGTGCGTACACGATAATTCCAGGGCCCGCAACCGGACTGAGGCGATTTACCGCTAGTAATTCATACGATAAATGCATGTTTATGGAGCGTTATTTCCAGACAGCCTTGACATATCAGACTTTATCCTCTTGCCACGCGAGGCTTGCGTTCGTCTCCCACACGCATTATGTGTCCACATTCGAATTCCCCAAGATGATATGGAGATGATGCATGGCGCGCGTAACAGTCGAAGATTGCATCGACAAGGTCGAGAATCGCTTCGAACTGGTACTTCTTGCGAGCCATCGGGCGCGGATGATTTCCAGTGGCTCTCCGCTGACCGTCGATCGTGACAACGACAAGAATCCGGTCGTCGCACTGCGCGAAGTGGCCGAACAGACGGTCAACCCCGAGGACCTCAAGGAAGACCTCATCCACTCGCTGCAGAAGTATGTCGAGGTCGACGAGCCGGAGCCGGATGCCGTGCCGATGGTGCCCAGCCAGTCGCAAGGCGGCACAGAGGTCAATCAGGTCGACGACACCGACATCGAATTCGACAGGATGTCGGAAGAAGATCTGCTGCGCGGGCTGGAGGGCCTCGTCCCGCCGGAGCGTTCCGACGACATCTGAAGATCAAGAGAATGTCCGGATGGGCGTGAGCGCAAGATTGCCGCGCGTCTCGCCGTCCGGACCGGCGCCCTGCGGCGCTTCCATATGCCGTGATCGGTTACGGCCATGATGCGCCAATACGAACTCGTAGAACGGGTTCAACGCTACAATCCCAACGCCGACGAGGCACTGCTCAACAAGGCGTATGTCTATGCCATGCAAAAACATGGCAGCCAGACGCGTGCCTCGGGCGACCCCTATTTTTCCCACCCCCTGGAAGTTGCCGCCATTTTGACGGACCTGCGCCTCGACGAGGCGACGATCGCCGTCGCGCTGTTGCATGACACGATCGAGGACACCGACGCCACCCGCGCGGAGATCGACAAGCTGTTCGGTGAAGAAATCGGCAGCCTTGTCGAAGGTCTGACGAAGATCAAGCGCCTGGACCTCGTATCCAAAAAGGCGAAACAGGCGGAAAACTTCCGCAAGCTCCTTCTTGCCATCGCCGACGACGTGCGCGCCCTTCTGGTCAAGCTGGCCGACCGGCTGCACAACATGCGCACGCTCCAGTTCATGCCGGAGCACAAGCGCGGGCGCATCGCCGAAGAGACGATGGAAATCTACGCCCCGCTCGCCGGACGCATGGGCATGCACGATATGCGCGAGGAGCTGGAAGATCTCTCCTTCAGCATCCTCAATCCCGACGCATACCAGACGATTACCGAGCGCCTTGCGCAAATTCGCCAAAAGAACGAAGGCCTTATCGCAGATATCGAAAGCAATCTGACCGAACGCCTCGCCGAGCGCGGCATTGCGGCGATCGTCAGGGGGCGGGAAAAACGGCCCTATTCCATCTTCCGCAAGATGCAATCGAAATCGATCGCTTTCGAGCAGTTGTCGGATATCTATGGCTTCCGCATCGTCGTCGGCACGGTGGAGGCCTGTTATCGGGTCGTCGGCGTCATCCATACCGCCTGGCCCACGGTGCCCGGCCGTTTCAAGGATTATATCTCCACCCCCAAGCAGAACGACTACCGCTCGCTCCACACAACCGTCGTCGGGCCAAGCCGGCAGCGCGTCGAGCTGCAGATCCGCACATTCGCCATGGACCGCGTCGCCGAATACGGCATCGCCGCCCACGCGCTTTACAAGGATGGGGAATTCGGCGGACGCAATATCGCCAAGCTCCAGGAGGAAAGCCGCGCCTACGAGTGGCTGCGGCGGACGATCGATCTTCTGTCGCAGGGCGATACGCCCGAGGAATTTCTCGAGAACACCAAGCTTGAGCTTTTCCACGACCAGGTCTTCTGCTTCACGCCCAAGGGCCGGCTGATCGCCCTGCCGCGCGGCGCGACGCCGATCGACTTCGCCTATGCCGTCCACACGGACGTTGGCAATACCTGCGTCGGCTCCAAGATCAACGGCCACATCATGCCGCTCGTCACCGAACTCAGGAATGGCGACGAGGTGGAGATCATCCGCAGTCAGGCGCAAACTCCGCCGCCTGCTTGGGAATCGATTGCCGTCACGGGCAAGGCAAGAGCCGCGATTCGGCGCGCAACGCGGGAATCCGCGCGCAAACAGTATGGCGCGCTCGGCCGGCATATTCTGGAGCGCGCGTTTGACCGCGCCGGGCGGGAGTTGAGCGACGAGAGCCTGAACGCCGTTCTCGGTTCGCTGGGGCAGAACAATCTTCTGGATCTGCTGGCCGCCGTTGGCCGCGGCGAAATTCGTGCGGCGGAGGTTCTCGGCACCCTCTATCCCGATCACGAACCCGGACATACCGATACGCGCCCGCTCGTTTCCCAGGCATCCACCGAAGACGGCTGGTTCGACCTCGAAGCCGGGTCGGGCATGAAATTTCGCGTGCCGGAAGGTGCGGTCGCCACGAATGACGGTCCGTCCATCCCGATACGCGGCCTGCAAGGCGACGTTCCGGTATGCTTCGCCCCGGACGGCGGCGCGGTGCCGGGGGACCGCATCGTCGGCATCCTGACGCCAGGCACGGGCATCACGATCTATCCGATCCAGTCGCCTGCGCTGAAGGAATTCGAGGACGAGCCGGAAAGCTGGCTCGACGTGCGCTGGGATCTGGAGGCGGATCGGCGCGAGCTTTTTCCCGCGCGCATTGTGGTTGC
This sequence comes from Stappia sediminis, assembly GCF_009826895.1. GTDB lineage: Bacteria > Pseudomonadota > Alphaproteobacteria > Rhizobiales > Stappiaceae > Hongsoonwoonella > Hongsoonwoonella sediminis. The sequence continues at coordinate 135,933 of NZ_WUMV01000010.1, forward strand.
CGCCCTCAACGAGCCTGGATCGCTTGCCACGATCGCCGGAACGATCGCAGATCTGGAAGCCAATATCGACAACCTGAAAATGGTGCGCCGCGCGCATGATTTTCACGAGATGATCATCGATCTTGAGGTATGGGACCTCAAGCATCTCAATCGCGTGATCAACCAGCTCAGGGCGCGCTCGAACGTCTCCAGCGTGGCAAGGGTGAACGGCTGATCCCATGACGAAGGAGAGCGAAACATGACCCGGGAAGAGGTTCTCAGTGCATTCAGGGAGGCCGGCGCGATTCTCGAGGGTCATTTCATCCTCTCTTCGGGTTTGCGCAGTCCCGTTTTCATCCAGAAGGCACGGGTGTTCATGTATCCGGACAAGACGGAGCGGCTTTGCCGCGCGCTCGCCGATCGCATCCGCGCGGCCGGCCTGGGCGACATCGACTATGTCATCTCGCCCGCGCTCGGCGGGCTTATTCCGGGCTATGAGACGGCACGCCACCTTGGCGTTCCCGCCATGTGGGTGGAGCGCGAGGAAGGCGAGTTCCGCCTGCGCCGATTCGAGATGGAAAAGGGCGCGCGCGTCGTTATCGTCGAGGATATCGTGACCACGGGCCTGTCGAGCCGCGAAACGGTGGAAGCGCTCAGGGCCCTGGGCGCGACGGTTCTGGCCGTCGCCTGCCTGATTGACCGTTCCGCCGGCGAAGCGGATCCCGGCGCTCCGCTGATTTCGCTTTGCGATTTCAAGGTGCCGGCTTATGCGGCGGATGATCTTCCGCCCGAACTGGCCGCCATTCCGGCAGTAAAGCCCGGCAGCCGGGGCCTCTCGTGACGATGAGGAAGACCAGCTCGGGCGCCCAAAAATCTGTTGGCAATCCGCCTCCGGTCCGATTGCGGCATAATTGCCTCAAGATTTACCGCCCCGTGACCTGATAGGATCACACCCAAGCAGCACTCAACGACAAATATAATCTGCGCTATAGATCGAGATGCTCTTCCAACGCCGTCAGAAACCGAACCAGTTGCAGCGCCTTAGGGTGGCGGTTTGGCCGCGCCACAGCTGGTCGCGTTCCCTGAGGTATTTTTCGAAGCGCATCCTGCGGCTGACGGGCTCGCCCCATGCGATCGCGCTTGGTTTCGCCGCCGGTGCGTTTGCATCGATCACGCCGCTGATCGGTTTTCACTTCATCCTCAGTTTCATCATCGCCTTCATCATCGGCGGCAATATGCTGGCGGCAGCCCTCGGGACGGCGGTCGGCAACCCGTTTACCTTCCCCTTTATCTGGACATCGACCTACAAGCTCGGCACCTTGATTTTGCACGGCGAGGCACGGCATTTCAGGAGCAATGCGCTGAAAGGGGAGCTTGGCGAAACGCTGTTTGAGAAATCGCTGGATACGCTCTGGCCGGTTCTGAAGCCCATGTTCGTCGGCTCGATTCCGATCGGCATCGCCGTCGGCGTCCTGTCTTATTTCATCGTCTACTACAGTGTGCATGCCTATCAGCGAGGGCGGCGCCAGCGGCTTGCGGCGCGCCGTTCGCTTCCCCAGCGCATGACATCCGCCGAATAAGGTGCGTGGTGCGCCGAAAGGCTCGCAGGCACTTCGTATATTCGTGAGCTTGAAAGAGGCGCCTTTGACCAAAAGAGCACATGTTCCGAAGGATCTTCAAAGCTACTATGACGATTGGCGCATGTCGCCGGGTCTTGAGGCAGACGGTTTCCTCTTTCTCACCGGCTTCACCGGGGCGGGTACGGACGGCACGATGCCGGAAGATACCGAAATGCAGATCCGGCAGGCGTTCGCCAAGGTTGGCCTGGTTCTGCGCGAGGCCGGTTTGAGTTTCGATTCCATTGTCGAGATGACCACGTACCACGTGGGATTGCGCGACCACCTCGAAACGTTCAAAAAGGTGCGTGCGGAGCTCGTGGCGGAACCCTACCCCGCCTGGACCGCGATAGAAGTCGCAGGTTTCGTGACGGAAGACGCCATCGTCGAAATTCGCGCAATTGCCCGGCGCAACCAGCCTGACTGACGGGATTTCACATGATAGTCGGCATCGGATCGGACCTCATCGACATCAGGCGCATCGAGAAAACGCTCTCGCGATTCGGGGAGCGGTTCACGAATCGCGTCTTCACGGAAGTCGAAAGAGCCAAGTCCGACCGGCGTTCGGAGCGTGCGGCATCCTACGCAAAGCGCTTTGCGGCAAAGGAGGCCTGTTCGAAAGCGCTCGGCACCGGAATTCGCATGGGCGTTGCGTGGCGCGAGATGGGCGTCGTCAATCTGCCGTCCGGCAAGCCGACCATGGAATTGAGCGGAAGCGCGCTTAAGCGTTTGGAATCGTTGGTTCCCTTCGGGTTTTCCGCGAGGATCGACCTGACGATCACGGACGATTTTCCCCTCGCCCAGGCCTTCGTCGTCATTACCGCCTGGCCGCCGGATTGGCCGAGCCTTGAAACACTTCACGAACGGAATGACTGAATGGTTCCGCGCTATTCGTTGCGTTGCACCAGACGAACCGATAGAAGTTTTTTGCGACTGCGGCCGGGGCGGGCTCGATCCGGCCGTTAAGCTTAATTTCTGTTGGGACGGCATTTTCGCGCCGGGGGCTGGATGCGCGGATGGTGAGACCCTGAATTGAAAGATGAAGGATGAAATGAGCGTGTCCGAAGAAAAGAAGGCAAAGGAAGGCGGTCTGTACGAAACCGTCAAGGTGATCGTTCAGGCCCTGATCCTGGCGCTCGTCGTCCGTACGCTCTTCTTCCAGCCCTTCAACATTCCCTCCGGTTCGATGATGGATACGCTCCTCATCGGAGATTATCTCTTCGTCTCGAAATACAGCTACGGCTATTCCAAATATTCCTTCCCCTACGGCCTGGCGCCCATTGAGGGCCGCTTGTGGGCCGAAGAACCCAAGCGCGGCGACATCGCCGTCTTCAAGCTGCCGAAGGACAATTCCACCGATTACATAAAGCGCGTGATCGGCCTGCCGGGCGACGAGATCCAGATGATCGACGGCGTCCTGCAGATCAACGGCGAGGCGATCAAGCGCGAGCGGATCGACGACTACATCGAGACCGATCCCTTCGGAAACGTGCGCCGCGTGCCGCGATACCGCGAGACGCTGCCGAATGGCGTAACCTACGATACGCTGGACCTGACCCAGCGCGGGACGTGGGACAATACCCGCGTTTACAAGGTGCCGCCCGGCCACTTCTTCATGATGGGAGACAACCGGGACAATTCCACCGACAGCCGCGTTTTGTCGGCCGTGGGCTATGTACCGTTCGAGAATTTCGTCGGCCGCGCGGAGATAATCTTCTTCTCGATCGACGAGGACGCGTCCGCCTGGATGGTCTGGAAGTGGCCCTGGACGGTTCGCTGGAACCGTATCTTCCGCGGTCTTTGACCGGCGCGACACCTTCGGAGTGAATGCAAAATGAACCCCCGCCGCACCGACCGGGCGCTGGAGGAGCGCATCGGCTATCGCTTTCGCGATCCCGACCTTCTGGAACGCGCGCTGACCCATGCCTCGGCGGTTTCCGGCGACGGCATTGCCACGCAAAGCTATCAGCGGCTGGAGTTCCTGGGCGACCGGGTGCTCGGGCTCGCCATCTCCTCGATGCTTTATGCCGACTTTCCCGATGCCGAGGAAGGTGAGCTTGCCCGCCGCCTCAACCAGCTTGTGAAGCGCGAGACCTGCGCGGAAGTCGCATCCGAACTTCATATAGGCGAGGCGCTTCGCGTCGGCGAAGGCGAGGCGCAGACCGGAGGACGCAAGAAAACGGCGATCCTGGCCGATGTCTGCGAATCCCTTATTGCCGCAATCTATCTCGACGCCGGCTATGTGACGGCGGCCGAGTTCGTCGACCGCTTCTGGCGCAAGCGCATGACGGAGTTCAAGGGCCCGTTGCGCGATGCCAAGACGAGCCTTCAGGAATGGGCGCAAGGGCGCGGTCTCGAACCGCCGTCCTACAAGATCACCAACCGGGGCGGGCCGGATCATGCACCGGAATTCACCGTGACGGTGTATGTTGACGGTGTGGAGAAGGCGTCCGGCGTGGGCGGCTCGAAGCGCATTGCCGAGCAGAACGCGGCCGAGGCGGCACTCGTGCACGAAGGCGTGTGGACAGGAAACAGAGACGGTGAGTAACCACGAAGAGCCCATGGCGGGCAAAAATTCGGCTGCCGACGCCGGCGACGGACCGACGAAGGCCGGTTTCGTGGCGCTGATCGGCGCGCCGAATGCCGGCAAATCGACCCTTCTCAATCAGCTTGTCGGCACGAAGGTGTCCATCGTCACACATAAGGTGCAAACGACACGCGCGATCATCCGCGGCATCGCCATGCACGGCGCCTCGCAGATCGTTTTCGTGGATACGCCGGGCATTTTCCGTCCCAGGCGCCGGCTTGACCGCGCCATGGTGGACACCGCTTGGGGCGGAGCGAAGGATGCCGATGTCGTGGCGCTCCTGATCGATGCGCGCAAGGGGCTCGACGAGCAGAACGAGAAGATCCTCGAAAAGCTTGCCGACATCAAGCTGAAGAAAATCCTGATCCTCAACAAGATCGACACGGTCAAGCGCGACAGCCTGCTGGCGCTTGCCCAATTGATCAATGCCCGAACGCAATTCGAACGGACCTTCATGGTCTCGGCGCTCAATGGCGACGGCGTTTCGGATCTTGTCGAATATTTCGCCGAAAACGTGCCGGATGGGCCATGGCTTTACCCTGAAGATCAGGCTTCCGACCTTCCCTTGCGCATGCTTGCGGCTGAAATCACGCGCGAAAAGCTGTTCCTGCGGCTACATGAGGAACTGCCCTATATTTCGACGGTGGAGACGGAAAGCTGGCAGGAGCGCAAGGACGGTTCGGTCAGGATCGAGCAAACGATCTTCGTGGAGCGCGACAGCCAGAAGAGCATCGTCCTCGGCAAGCGCGGCCAGACGATTAAGGCGATCTCGCAGGCCGCGCGCGAGGAAATCTCCGAAATGCTGGAGCAGCCGGTCCACCTCTTCCTCTTTGTGAAGGTGCGCGAGAACTGGGCCGACGATCCCGAGCGCTACCGCGAGATGGGGCTGGAGTTTCCGCACTAGAGCGCTTTCGTGACAAGAATTCGCTCCAGCATGAATATCTTGAGCATATCCTTGTCGCGAAATCCGATTCAGATTTCGCGGGATATGCTCTAACGCGGGAAACGGGCGCGAGAGGCGGGTCCGGACGATGGAATGGACGGGGCAAGGCGTCATACTCGGTTGCCGCCGCCATGGCGAGCATGACGTCATCGTCGAGGTGATGACCCGTGACCGGGGCCGGCATCTGGGCCTCGTGCGCGGCGGGCGCAGCCGCCGTCATCAAGCGACACTTCAGCCGGGAAATGAGGTCGGCCTTGTCTGGCGTGCGCGGCTTGACGGTCATCTCGGCAATTTTACCGTGGAGCCTTCGCACCTTCGCGCCGCGTCCCTGATGCAATCGGCCGAGGGGATCTACGGCATTCAGGCTGTCGCGGCACTCTTGCGCCTCCTGCCGGAGCGCGATCCCCACCCCGCCCTGTTCGACGCTCTCGAGGTTATTCTCGAACACGCGGATACGCCGGAAATCGTCGGCGCGCTCGTCGTCCGCCTTGAGCTGCAGATGTTGAACGAGCTTGGCTTCGGGCTTGACCTGGCACGCTGCGCGGCAACCGGCGCGAAGGCCGATCTGGTGTACGTTTCGCCGAAATCGGGCCGCGCCGTAAGCCGGGAAGCCGGGAAGCCCTATCACGACAAGCTGCTGGCGCTGCCTGCTTTCTTGCGGGAAAGCGAGGAAGGAACGCCCCGCTCCGCCGATGCCCCATCGCTGCAAGCCGCCTTCCGCCTCACCGGCTTTTTCCTGCACCGCCATGTGTGGGAGCCGCGCGGGCTTGAACCTTCGCCCGCGCGCGAGGGATTCATCCAGGCGGTCCTGCGCGATGCGTTGTGATATGTGATGCTACTACGCCGCCTCGAAATCGGCGCGAATGGCCATATAGGCCGAAGGGCTTGGCTGGCTGTTCATCATCGTCTTGCGCCAGGCTTCCTGTTCGGCATTTATCAAGGCCAGTTCCCAGACACAGGCGATTGCCGGCCGTTTCACCGTGTCCATAGGCTCGCTTGCGGAATACTGTTTGCGGTAGATATGCTGACACAGCACCGAGCCTTGTATCCACCAGTGCGCCGCGATGGAAATTCCAAGCTCGCCTGGATGAATGATCACAAAACCCATGCCATTGTCGTCGCCTTCGTCCTCCACAAGCGGCACGACTTCCTCGCGCACGAATGACTGCGCGAATGAAACGGTAGTCTCGTCGATTGTTTTTTCCTCAGCGACAAGACCGTAGATCTTGAATTGCAGACCGCCAATTTCCCATTGGCCCAAGTTTGAAACACCGCGCGGGCAGTAAACCTCGATATTTTCCAGGTTCATCGAACCTCCTCCAAATTAAGGACCAAAGTGGCATCTGCCCGCTGTGTGCAAAAATCAATTCGATGTCAGTTCCGACAGACAACACCGCCGGAAAATCGGCTGAATTCCGCGAAAATCTGTGCACAGATATTGGCCGGCGAATTGATTCGCCGCGGCATTGCGGTTAACTGGAACATATGGGAAACGAGCTGATTCCGCCCGGTGGCGTCGAACCGATCAACCTGCGCGAGGCGCTGGAGGAGCGTTACCTCTCCTACGCGCTGTCGACGATCATGCATCGCGCGCTGCCGGATGTGCGCGACGGGCTGAAGCCGGTTCATCGCCGCCTGCTTTACGCCATGCGCCTTTTGCGGCTCGATCCGGGCGCCGGCTTCAAGAAGTGTGCGCGCGTCGTCGGCGATGTCATCGGTAAGTATCACCCGCATGGCGACCAGGCCGTCTATGATGCCCTCGTCCGCCTTGCGCAGGATTTCGCGCAGCGTTACCCGCTGGTCGACGGTCAGGGCAACTTCGGCAATATCGACGGCGATAACGCCGCCGCCATGCGTTACACGGAAGCGCGGCTGACCGATGTCGCCAAGCGCCTGCTTGACGGTCTTGACGAAAACGCCGTCGATTTCCGCGAAACCTATGACGGCGAAGAGAAAGAGCCGATCGTCCTTCCCGCCGGTTTCCCGAACCTGCTCGCCAATGGTTCTTCGGGCATTGCCGTGGGCATGGCGACCTCCATCCCGCCGCACAACGCGGCCGAGCTTTGCGATGCGGCGCTCTACCTCATCAAGAACCCGAGGGCGGAAACCTCAGAGCTTCTTCAGTTCGTCAAGGGGCCGGATTTTCCCACCGGCGGCCTTCTCGTCTCAGACCAGGCGAGCCTGCTTGAAGCCTATGAGACGGGCCGCGGCGGTTTTCGCGTCCGCGCAAGGTGGGATGTTGAGGATCTTGGCCGCGGCACATGGCAGATCGTCGTCACCGAAATCCCCTATCAGGTGCAGAAATCGCGCCTGATCGAGAAGATTGCCGAGCTTCTCCAGGCCCGCAAGCTACCGCTTCTCGACGATATTCGCGATGAGTCGGCGGAGGATGTGCGCGTCGTTCTCGTGCCCCGCTCGAAGAACGTCGACCCAGCCTTGATGATGGAATCGCTCTTCAAGCTCACCGACCTTGAAAGCCGTTTCCCGCTCAACATGAACGTGCTGTCGCGCGGGCGCGTGCCGACCGTAATGGGCCTGAAGCGCGCGCTGCAGGAATGGCTGGAGCACCGCAAGGAAGTCCTCGTCCGCCGCTCCGAGCACCGCCTCGCCCAGATCGAGCATCGTCTTGAGGTTCTGGAAGGCTATCTCATTGCCTATCTGAACCTTGACGAGGTGATCCGCATCATCCGCGAGGAGGACGAGCCGAAAGCGGAGCTTATCCGTACCTTCAAGCTGACCGATGTTCAGGCGGAAGCCATCCTCAACATGCGCTTGAGGAGCTTGCGCAAGCTTGAGGAAATGGAAATTCGCAAGGAGCATGCGAAGCTCACCGAAGAGCGGGATGAGCTTATCAAGCTTCTCGGCTCCGATCAGCGCCAGTGGACGCGTATCGGCAAGGAAGTCGCGGAAATCGGCAAGGCCTTCGGCCCCGAGACCGAGCTTGGCCGCCGCCACACCGACCTTGCGGAAGCACCGGAGCACGATCTGGGCGACATCCAGCAGGCGATGATCGAGAGGGAACCGATCACCGTCATCGTTTCCGAAAAGGGCTGGATCCGCGCGCTCAAAGGCCACCAGCAGGACCTGTCGAGCCTTGCCTTCAAGCAGGGCGACGAGCTCAAGATTTCCTTCTTCGCAGAGACGACGGACAAGATCCTCGTCTTTTCCACCGGCGGCAAGATCTTCACCATCGCCGCGGACCGGCTGCCGGGCGGGCGCGGCCATGGCGAACCGATCCGCCTCATGGTGGATATGGAGGAAGGCCAGGACGTCGTCGAATGCTTCGTCCACAAGCCGGGACGCAAGCTTCTCGTTGCATCGTCGGAAGCGCGCGGCTTTGTCGTTGCTGAATCCGATGTCGTCGCCAACACCCGCAAAGGCAAGCAGGTGCTCAACGTTTCCGGCCCCGCGGAAGCCAAGATCTGCGTTGCCGCCGATGGCGATCATGTCGCGGTGATAGGCCAGAACCGCAAGCTCCTCGTCTTCCCGCTGGCGCAGATCGCGGAAATGTCACGCGGGCGCGGCGTAAGGCTCCAGCGCTACCGCGACGGCGAAATTTCGGATGCCGTCGTCTTCAAGGCGACGGAAGGCCTCACCTGGGTGGACTCCTCGGGCAGAAGCTTTACCCGCTCCCTGGAGGAACTGACGGACTGGCGCGGCGACCGCGCGCAGGCGGGCCGCCTGCCGCCGACCGGCTTCCCACGGTCCAATATGTTCGGCCGGCGCACGCTTTGAGGGCGTGATGCTCATTCGCATCTACAGGCCTGATGACGCATCGCGCTTGAGCGCGATTTACAGGGCCGCGGTCACGGAAATCGGCACTCGGGACTATTCGCCGGATCAGGTCCTCGCCTGGTCCGCGCTAGCCCCTTCGCCGGAACGTTTCGCCGAAATAACGGGCGACGGGCGCCTGACGCTGGTCGCGACCGACGAAGAAGACCGCGCGGTCGCGTTTGCCGATCTTGAGCCCGATGGGCATATACACTTCCTCTACGCCGATCCTGATGTCGCGGGCACCGGGCGGGTCTCCGCTCTCTACGACGAACTTGAGCAAAAAGCGCGCGAACTCGGCATCACACGGCTTTATTTGGAGGCGAGCGAAGCCGCCCTTCGTTTCTTTCTGAAAAAGGGATTCACGAAAACCGCCCGCCGCGACTTCGAGATCGACGGGATACCGATCCACAATTACGCGGTCGAGAAGCGGCTTTAGCCAGCCGCAACACCCTCACCCCAATTCCGGATCCGCCAGATGCTGGCGCAGCATTTCCGTATATTGTTTCACCATGTGCTCGACGAATTCCTCGTGGTTTTCCACTTCCACCACGGCCTTGGCGACATGCGCGTTGTACCGGGCTGCCGCCCAGAGAAACGCCATCTGAAGTTCGGTTGCCGGGACCTTCCGGTTTTCCCGGTTAGCGACGTCGATGAATTTCCCAGCAACGTCAAGGAAACCCTTCGTGTCGAGATTGCCCTCGGCGCGTTGTGCGCGGCGCTCCTGCCTGTTCATGCCGTTTCCATCGTTATGATTGTTTCTGTTTTCTTTTCAGTTTTTTACGCTACTTCGAACCAGGCTGTCATGCCTGCCGCCTGATGCTCCAGCATATGGCAATGGATCATCCATTTGCCCGGATTGTCCGCGACGAAAGCGATTTCAACCTTCTCGCCTGGTTCCATCAACACGGTATCGTGCCAGACCTCGCGGGTCGGTTTCGCGCCGTTTCGCGAAAGCACCGTGAAGTGGTGACCGTGAATATGCATGGCGTGCGGAAAGCTCGTGTCGTTCATCATCGGCATACGCACGGTCCGACCGCGCGCGACCGAAAAGAGCGCCGGATCGTGATGGGACCCCACGATGCCGTTGAACGCCCAGACCTTGCCCTCCTGCGCAAGCGACCTGAGGTCTTTCGTCTCGCCATGCAGCGTCGCCTGGCTCAAGCCGCCCATCGCGCCACCTTGCATCAGCAGATCGGCTGAGAGCGCATCGCCAAGCGAGAGGAACCGGTTGAGCGGATTGGCGGGAAGCGCGATATCCTCCGGCAGCGGCGTTTCGCGCTGCATGACCGGCCCTCCGGCCGCGATTTCACCGGCGGCGAAAGGCGCTCCGGAAACTTCGTCCACCTTGAAGACGCCACCTTCATGAGGCACGTCGACAATCAGGTCGGCGCGCTGCGACGGCGCGATCAGGAGCGTATCGTCCGCCAGCTCATATGGCGCCACCGGCTGCCCGTCGAGGGCGATAACCCGTGGGCGCAGTTTTGAGAAGCGGAAGGAAAGCACCCGCGCATTCGCTGTGTTGACAACCCGCACACGAAGCCTTTCGCCGGGTCGCGCACGCTCCTTGAAATACGGCAGGCCGTTCGTCGTCAGCACATTGCCGAGGCGGCCTGCGTGGCTCCAGTCATGCAGGTTGCCGAAGCTCGCCTCGTCGATCTGACGCTCCTCGTTCAGGCGCCAGTCGTCGAAGACGAACAGAAGTTCGCGGTCATAGGCTTTCGCCCCCGCCTCCTGCACTATGAGCACGCCGTAAAGCCCGCGTGCCAGTTGCTCCCACGAACGGTTATGCGGGTGGTACCAGTAGGTGCCGGCGTCCGGCGCCTTGACCTGGTAATCGAAGCTTTCACCAGGCTCGACAGCCTCTTGCGTCAGCCCCGCCACGCCGTCGTAGGCATTGTCGAGGCGAATGCCATGCCAATGGATCGTCGATGGCTGCTTCAGCCTGTTCACGAAGCGTAAGGGCAGCGTCTCGCCTTGCGGGATCCAGATCACGGGGCCGGGCACCCTGCCCTCGTAGCCCCAGATATCGGCCTTCGGCCCGCCTTCTTCCCAAAGCTCGGCAGTGCCTTCCCGCGCTTCGATCGTCAGCGGTTCCCCTTCGGATGCGATCGCGCCGTTCGGAAGGCGCGAACATGCCAAAAGCGCGGCTCCTCCCTTCAGGAGATCGCGGCGGTTGGGTAGCAAAAATCGTCTCTGGAACATGTGTCGGATTCGCGCGTTACCTCATCGACCGGAACCCTATCATGGCTGTTCGGGTTAAACGACGGCGCATCTTGACGCTGCGGCCCCAGGTCATGGACTCATAAATAAGGTTGAAATGGTATGCGCGGATTTGGTCGGATACCGGAGCGCTTTCCACGAAAGCGAAATCGCTTTCGTGTCAAGAATTCGCTCCAGCCTGATATTGGAGCATATTCTTGTCGCTAAAACGCAATCCGTTTTGGCGGAATATGCTCTGCGCAAGCCTGCAGGAAACCGTCCGGTTTTCAAAGGCTTGCAACGATGTTGCCGGGCAAATCCGCCATATCCTGAAAGGACGCGTAAACGGCTTCGACCTGCTTCGTCGAAGCGCTTGACCGGGTGGCCAACCCGCTCTGCGCGCTTCTCCTTGCATCTCTTTGCCGTTTGTAGCGCCATTCCGGCCATATTTATGGGTCCATGACCTACCCGTCCGGATCGGCGATCTTGGTGGCGAAGCCTGAAATCAGCGTCGCGATGGAAGCAAGCGCCATGACAAGCACAAGCGGCCAGATCGTGCCTGGCCAAAGGACGCCGGAAAGCAGCCACCCGACGAGCGCCGAAGCTATCGCGCCGAAGCCGATTTGCATGCTTCCCGCAAGGCCGGACGCTGCGCCCGCGAGATCGGGACGCACGCTGACGGCGCCGGCGAGCGAACTCGGCAGGCAGATGCCGTTTGCAAGGCCGACGAAAAAGATCGGCCCGAACAGCGAAAGCGGATGAATGAAGCCTACCGCGAAGAAGATCGCGATCGCGGATATCGCGGCAAGGAGCAGCAGGTTTCCGGCAGTGATCATCCGCAACACGCCGGCGGTCGAGGCGTAGCGACCCGAAACCCAGTTGCCGACGATATATCCGGCCGCGACAAGCATGAAATAGAACCCGTATTCGGACGGCGTCATTTCAAGCAGCTCGGAGGCGATGAAGGGCCCTCCGCCGAGGAAGGCGAAAAACGCGATAGACGTGAAGGCGGCGGTAAGCGCATAGGCCCAGAAGGCGGGAAGTGTCAGCAGCGTCGCGAAATTCCTGAACAATTCGCCAACGCCACCGGACATCCGGTAGTGGTTCGTCTCATGCAGATTGACGAATGCGGCGAGCGATACGAGCAGACCGACGGCGATCACGAAATACGAGATCGCCTCCACGCCGAACGCCTGGTCGAGAACGCCGCCGATCGCCGGGCCGATCATCGGCGCTACCGCCATGCCCATCGTCACGTAGCCGATCATGCTCGCCGCCTGCCGGCGGTCGAAGAGATCACGCACGATCGCGCGCCCGAGCACAATGCCGACGCAACCGCCCGCCGCCTGCAGGATGCGCCCGGCAAGGAAGATCGAGATCGACTGGGTGAGCGCGCAGATCAAAGATCCGCCCAGGAATATAGCAAACCCCCACAAAAGCACCGGGCGGCGTCCGAAACGGTCAGACAGCGGGCCGATACCGATTTGCGCCAGCGCGACGGCCGCAAGATATAGCGACAGCGTAAGCTGCACTTCGCTCATCGTCGTGCCGAAATAGTCCACGAGCCTCGGCATCGACGGCAGGTAAATATTCATTGCCAGAGGACTGACGGCGGAAACGGCAACGAGAATGGCAATTGAAGGACGCCGGACTGCCGCCGGCGTTATGACATCTTGTTTCATGCGAACCTATATCGCCTGCTATTGATCTTCCGGCAAGGCAGGATTACGCGAAACCGATTCCCGATCTGCAACATGTTGCCGAACTCTGCCGGCTCGGCGTCATCGCATCGTCATTGATCGTTCCCGACGTTTCAAAGCTGGAACCAGCCGCGCCACTGCCGCGGATATTCCGCCACGTATCCGGAAACGAAATCCGCATATCTTCGCACGATGAGCCTGGGCGGCAAATCGTCTTTCCCGGCCGGCGGCTCGTTGAGGTTCGGCCCAATGACCATCCGGTAGGCACCCCCCGCCTCGCGTATCGTCACAACCGGGAAAAGGTTCGCCTTTGTCTTGAGGGCGAGCGTCGCGGCACCCGGCGCAAAATCGAACGTATCGTCCAGAAACGGCACGCGGATCGGGTCGGCCTTGTTCTTGTGCCTCGACCTTGCCGCCGTGATCCAGACGCTGCCGCCGTTTTTGAGAACGCGGGCCAGATGCAGAGCTGCCATGCCCGCATTCTTCGGATCGATCACTTCACGGCGCAGCGTGAAGGCTTTTTCCGGTTTCTGCATCACCCAGTTCAGAAACCTCTCGCCAAATGCCGTCTCGGACAGCCCATGCGTGGTGCGCAGCAGGTGCACGAAGTCGACACCCGAGCGCTTGAGCGCTGCCTTGGCAATAATGTCCATGTGAACGAAAGGGCAGATCCAGAATATCGTTCCCCTTCCGCTTTGAAGCGCTTCTTCAATGCGCTCGCGGCCTTCGATCTCGATTGCCGGTTCCCACTTGCCCGGGCGGTAATAACGCAGCATCTCCATAAGCATTACGACCTGCTCGCCCGCAAGCCCGGTAATGACCGCCTCTGCCTCTTCCTTGCTTTTGGTCGCGGGCAGGATTTCTGCGATTCGGTTGGGAATGCGCTCGGACCGGTTGTTGTTTACGAACCGCCGCGCAGAGCTGGCGAAAGCATGGGCCAGTATCGGCCATGCCCGCCGCGGCAGTGACCAAGCGGCAGGTAACAGCAGCAGCAGGCCGATTGTCAGTGCCGCATCGCGCCCGGAGATTTTGCGTTTCATGGTGTGATCAAAAATCAGAGTCGGTCAGGCAGCGCAATGAAATCGATCGCAAGCCGCGAATAGGCGCCGCATTTCCGGCCTTGCCAGATATTCACGCATTGGGCTCATATTGTTTCTCATGCAACAAAACAACTTTGGCTATCATCGCGCAAACTGAAGTTGCTTTATGTATTTCACCCATGTGTTAGGGTTGGAAATCAACAGACACATTAAATAATTCACAAAACTCTCGCAGAGGAGATTTCGGCATGACACCTTGGGAATTCAAGGCGGAGTCAGTTTCCAATTGCAACTGCGATTATGGATGCCCATGCCAATTCAACTCATATCCTTCCAAAGGACATTGCGACGCCGTCGTTTGCATGAAAATTTCGGAAGGACACTACGGTGATACAGACCTCGCCGGCGTTCGTTTTGGCGCGGTGGTTTCCTGGCCGGGTGCGATCCATGAAGGTAACGGGCAGTGCCAGCCGTTCATTGACGAAAGCGCAACCCCCGCCCAGCGCGAAGCCATTCTCAAGATCATGTCCGGCGAGGACACGGATCCCATGGCAACTGTTTTCGCAGTCTTTGCCACCACTTTTGCGAAAGTCCACGATCCGATATTCACGCCGATCGAGCTGGAGATATCGGTAGATGATTGCACCGGCCGCTTCCGCATTCCAAACCTCGCGGAGGGCAGCGCAAGACCAATCCGCAATCCCGTGACGGGCGAGCCGCATCGCGCGCGGATAAACTTGCCGACCGGTTTCGAATACGACGTTGCCGAAGTCGGCAGCGGCTCGACAAGGGCGGAAGGTGCTATAAAACTGGACCTCAACGACAGTCACGCGCATCTGGCCCACATGCATATGAACAACCACGGCGTGGTCCGTCATCGCGCCGCCTGAGCGGGGCGGAACGAGATGACACGTGAAAGTGCGTCTCCTTCCGGCCTCACCGCCGCGGAACGGATGATCCGGCGCGAGCGCTGGATCATCATCGCAGGCCTTTTCGTCATCACGTTTTTGTCCTGGGCTTACGTGCTGAGCGGGGCTGGCACGGGCATGAGCACCCGGGCCATGACGACGTTCACGTTCCCTCCCCCAGCGCGGATGGGGATGGCGATGGACTGGTCGCTTTCCTACGCCTTCATAATGCTCATGATGTGGTGGGTCATGATGATCGCCATGATGACGCCGAGCGCCGCGCCATTGATCCTCCTTTACGGGACCGCCTATCGCAACGAGCAGAAGAAGGGACGGTTGGGCGCGGCGACGGCTCCCACCTTCGCGTTTCTTGCGGGTTATCTTGTCGCCTGGCTCGGCTTCAGCGTCGTGGCAATGTCGCTGCAGTGGCTGCTTGAGCGGCTTGGCCTCGTGGATTCCATGATGATGTGGAGCACGAACCGGCAGTTAAGCGCGGTCTTGCTGATCGCCGCGGGCCTCTATCAGCTTTCGCCATGGAAAAACGCCTGCCTTGCCCATTGCCGGTCTCCGGCGGCTTTCCTTGCAGAGCATTTCCGCCCCGGGGCGGCGGGCGCTTTGCGTATGGGGCTTTTGCACGGGGCTTATTGCCTCGGCTGTTGCTGGGTCCTGATGGCGCTTCTTTTCGCTGGCGGCATCATGAACGTCGTCTGGATCGCCGGTCTTGCCATCTTCGTGCTGCTGGAAAAGGTCCTGCCGTGGGGTGTGGTTTTTTCCAGAATTTCAGCAGCGGTTTTTCTTGCTCTCGGCCTTTGGCTTCTCCTCACACCCTGACGGATGCCGGGCCCGCCGCCCGGGCCGCCCTCGCCAGCCGCCGCTCGCGGAAGAAGGTGAACAACCCCGCGCCGACGATGATCGCACTGCCGGTAAGCGTAAGGGCATCCGGCACTTCGCCCCAGACCAGAAACCCTAGCGCGATCGCCCAGACGACGATCGTGTAGCGGAAGGGAGAGACCGCCGCGATGTCGCCCAACCGCACCGAGATGATGATCAGCAGGTTGGCGGCGGTGAAGAAGGCGGCAGCGGCGGCAAGCAGCAGAAGATCGTGCGACGTCGGCACCAGCCAGGTTTCTCTTGCCGATAGCGAGAGCCCGATCAGGATGATCGCGATGAGGCTTGCGATATTCAGCGCGATGCTGGGAATTTCAGCCGGCGTCCGCTTGGAGATGAGGTCGCGAAGCGCGCTCAGGAGAACGCCCGCGAATGCAACGACCGCCCAGTAGTCGAACCCCTCCGCGCCCGGCCGCGCGACGATGAGAACGCCAACAAAACCGACAAGGATCGCCGACCACCGCTGCCATCCGACGCGCTCGGCCAGAAAGATCGCCGCCCCTGCCGTGATGACGAGCGGCAGAGCCTGGAGAATGGCAATGGAATTGGCGAGCGGCAGGTGAAACAAAGCGGAAAGAAAAAGGACCGTGCCGAGGCCGTTCGCCGCCGTGCGCGCAAGCACCATCGGATGCCGGAGCATTCTTGCCGTCACCTTCTTGCGCATGACGATGCTGAGCGAAACGACCATCGCAAGCGCCATCAAACCACGAAAGAATATGATCTCGCCGAGCGGCAATCGCTCGGCGGCCAGTTTGGCGAAGACGTCGTTGCCGATACCCGCCAGCATCGCGATCACGATGGCGACAATGGCGCGCCTGTTGTCCTGAAGCATACATGAAACCCGGGAATATAACGCTGACGGGTTTTGTATGATTTATTCGCATTGCTAGTCCAGCGCAGGCGCTTCACTTTTTGCGTGAAGGGGTTTGGCCGCCTGCGATGCAAGCTTGCGTTCGCGGAAGAAGGAATAAATGCCGGTTGTGACGATGATCGCAGTTCCGGCGAGCGTCATGACATCCGGCACATCGCCCCACACGAGATAACCGAGCGCGATCGCCCACAGGATGATGGAATAGCGAAAGGGTGCGACGACGGAAATATCGCCCGTGCGCATGGCGATGATGATGAAGCTGAAACCGATATTGATGAAAAGAGCTGCACCGACGAGGAGCGCGAATTCGTTTCCCGTAGGCACCACCCAGGTTTCACGGACGGAAAGCGCCAGCCCGACGACGGAAACTCCGACCAGCGTTGCGGCGGCCGCACCCAGCGTGGGCACGTTTTTCGGCATCCGCTGCGTGGCAAGGTCGCGCACAGCCATGCAGAAAACGCCGGCAAGCGCGACAAGCGCCCAGGAATCGAAGCCCTCCAGCCCCGGCCTGACGATCAAGAGGACGCCCGCGAAGCCGACCCCGATGGCCGACCAGCGCCGCCAGCCGACAGGTGCCGCGAAAAAGATCGCCGCCGCCGCCGTCACCACCAAGGGCAGCGCTTGCAGGATCGCCGTGGCATTGGCGATAGGCATCTGGAACAGCGCGGTGAGGTAGAGGATCGTCGCGCAAACCTCGGCGAGTGCGCGGATCGGCACGGTCTTGTGGTTGAGGTGGCGGTACTGGGAAAGCATGCCGGTCACAGCACTCAAGCCGAGTATGAAGACGATCGCGATGATGCCGCGCACGAACATGATCTCGCCGAGCGGCAGCCGTTCGGAGACCACCTTCACCAGCGTGTCGTTGACGATGAAGCCGAGCATGGCGAGCATCATCGCGACGATCGCCTTGCTGTTTTCGCGAAAATCCATGCCCGGTCTGATCCAGATGAAATGGGAAAAAGCCGCTCCCCGGTCCGGATCGCGGCTCATAATGTCTGCGCGTCAGTTTTCCTTCAGGAAATCGTCGAGGGAAAGCCCCTTCTTCTCGGCGTCCACATAGTCCTGCGTCGTGGTGATGCGGTTCCTTCCGCCGGCCTTGAGCGGCGTGTCCTCCATTTCCCATTGCGCCGAAACGCGGCAGTCGTTGCACATGCCGATCAGCGCGATCTGTTCCGGACGCTGGAACATCCAGTGCTTGCCCGAAAGCCGCTCGGAGATGCGGTTGATCGCCGACTTGGTGCCGAACGGCTTGCCGCAGCGGGTGCAGGTCGCGGGCTCTTCTTCGTGCAATACGGCCGGGCGCACAGCGCCGTCGCCGGCGTTGTAGCGCGCTTCCAGCGTGATCACGTTTTCAGGGCAGGTCGCGGCGCACAGCCCGCATTGTACGCAAGCCGCTTCCGTGAAGCTGACCTGCGGCCGGTCCGGGTTGTCGGACAGCGCGTTCGCCGGACATGCGCCGACGCAAGCCAGGCAAAGCGTGCAGCCTTGCGTGTCGATGCGAATTCGCCCGTAGGGCGCGTCCCCGGGCAGGGGAATGATTTCGGGTGCCTGTTCGCTGCGTTCGATCAGGCCCGAAATCGCGCTTCTTGCGACATCGCGCTTTCCGCCGACAGCATCGAAACTGTGCGGAGCGGCGATCACGGGTGCGCCTGCTTCTTTCGCAAGCGCCTCATTCACCCGGTCGGGATCGCTTTCGACAAGCACCTCGAACAGGTTATCCGTCGCAAACCCCATCCCGGCAAGCAGCGCCTCGGCGATGGCGATTTCGGCACGAAGCGCGTCGAGTTCCCCTGCCTTTTGCGGCGGACACAGCAGCACCATCCGGCTTGCGCCGGCAAGGACGGCCGAAAGCAGGGCGTCATGGCCATATGCCGCTACCGAATGAACGGCAAACGGGATCGCATTTTGCGGCAATCCTTCACCGAAGCGCGCGATCGCAGCGATGATCTCCGTGCCGTGCGGGTCTTCATGGGCGAAAAGAGCCGGCTTCTTGCCGCCGGCATCCCGATACGCCGCAACCAGCGTCTGCACCCGGCGGATCTGGTCGCGCCGGAATGGATACTGGTAGGAAACGGCGCCCGTCGGGCAGTGCGCGGCGCATGAACCGCAGCCGCCACATATGCCGGGGTCGATCGATATCGTCTCCCCCTCGTCGCTGATCGCGCCTGCCGGACAGGCGTCGAGGCAGTTGGTGCAGCCTGTCTTGCCAGCGCGTCCATGCGCGCAGATATCCGCGTCATATCCGACATAGACAGGCTTTTCGAACGTACCGACCATGTCGGCGAGGTCGAACAGAGCGCGCGCCACCGCCGCCGGGTCCCTGGGGTCGACGCGCTGATATCCGTCCCGCTTTTCCGGCGCGGTTACCGGCGGCGTGTCCCCGGAAAGATCGAGGATCAGGCTGCAGGTCGCCTTGGCGCCGTCACGCGGCAAACCGAATTGCGGCCCGCCTCTGGAAGAAGGAACGAGCTGCGCATAACCGTCCACCGTCACTTCGAACCCGCCGAAGGAACCGGAGACCGTACGCAAGATGCCCGAATAGATCGGAAAATCGAGAACGGACGGCAAAAGAACGTCATCGCCGTCCTTGAGAAGCAGGGTTACGGACAATCTGCCTTCCAGCGTCCGGGCGGCGTCCAGTGCCGCCTGCCCGCTTCCGTAGACAAGGCAGAGCCCGTCGCTTTCGACGGCCCGCAAGGGTGCTGCCTGCGGCTCAAGCGCTGCTTCGGCCAGAAGAGCCGCGATCTTCGCATGCGGGTCGGCGTCCCTGGCGCACCAGCCGGCGCGCTCGCGTATGTTTACGAAGGCGACATCCGCGCCCGGCGCCTGTTCTTCCGCGATCTCGGAAAAAAGCGGCGCTTCCTGTGTGCAGCCCACAAGCAGCGGTTCGCCCGTTTCCAGGGCTTTTTCGAAGGCTTCGGCTTGCGCGCGGCAAAGATGGCTATAAAGCGGCGTGCCCTCCTGCAACGGCAGGCGGTCCGGGTTCAGCGCCATCGTCTTCTCGCAGTTGCACAGAAGCACGCGGCGGCTTGATACGGGCATATATTTCCTCCGGCGGGGCGATCGCCCGCTTATGTTTTGCTTTATAAAAGTTCTAGCAGAGTCTTGCGACTTGCCAAGAGTAAGGAACGGCGTATCGAACCCCATTGCCAAATGCCCGGTTGAGGACCAAATTCAAATAAAAAGAAACACATGCGGGAGGTGTGATTGCTCAAGGAGGATACGAGGTCGTTCGGCGTGGTGCTGGAGCGCAGGCCTTCGGTTTCGAAGTGGGCCGATTTTGCGTGGAAGGTCGTGGCGATCATTCCCGACGCACCGGCAACGGGCGGCTGGCGCGAGATGGAGCGCGACGGCGATCGCGTGCGATACATCATCGCCCCCTTCGCCGTGACACTTCATTACAAGATGGTGGAAACCTACGACGCCAATCTGGAATCGAGCGAGCCTTCAATCTGGGCGGCGCTGGAGGAAGTCTCCTCGCAAGATCCTCCGTGGAAAGTCCAGGGCGTCACGCTTGACCCCTATCAGGCGCAAAGCTGGCAGGAAGCCGGAGAAGGTCTCGTCGAAAAGCTGCCGATGCCGGAGGAAACGCTTGCCTGGTTCGCGGGCTTCCTCAAACAGGCGCCGGAGGCTCCGGCCTTCAGAAAGCGCCGGCGGGACAGCGTCAAGGTCGAGGAGCAGAAGTTCGGCAAGGAGCCCATCTTTTCGCCCCTCGGCAGGCGGGTGGATGAAAACGACGGGCAATTGTGATGGTTGAACGCGAAGGATTCCTCCAGCGCTGGTCGCGGCGAAAGCAAACGGGCGAAACGAACGAGCCTTCGCTTGAGACGGAAGCCGTCTCTCACGGCCCCGCAGAAGACGAAGCGGAAAGCGAGATCGAGGCGCAGAACCGCGCCGCCGCGGAAGCGGTCGACCTCGAAAGCTTGACGTATGAGTCCGATTTTTCCGTCTTCTTCAGGAAGGGCGTGCCCGCCGCTCTCAAGAATGCGGCCATGCGCAAGCTCTGGGCGTCCAATCCGGTGCTCGCCTGCGTCGACGGTCTCAACGACTACGATGAAGATTTTCGTATCGTCAGCCATGTCGGCGATCAGGTGAAATCCGCCTGGGAGGTCGGGCGCGGCTACGCCCGCAAGCTGGAGGCCGAAGCGGAGGCCGAACGAGCTGCAGCGGCGGCGAAAGCCGCTGAGGCGGAAGAACCGGCCGTACAGATCCCGAGCGTCGAAACTTCGGAAGTGGCCGCCACCGACGGTGCCAATGCTTCGGCTGAAATTCCATCGGACGAGACTTCGGCATCCGAACCCGCCGAAACCATTGCCCATACGGGCGACGAACCCGCAGAGGACCTGCTGCCCGAAGACCGCCCGCGCGTATCGCTCCGCCGGCGCATGTCCTTCGGCGAGGGATAGTCAATCAAAGCGGGAGATTGCCGTCCACATCCATTCGCTTGTGCAGGATGCGTACGACGTTTATGGCCTCGTCTGCCATAGTATAGAAAATAAGATGTGATCCGCACTGGTATCGGAAATAACCACGCCTGATGTGGTTAATACTCTTACCGATTCGCGCATTTCCGCCAAGCAAATCCAGCGCATCAAAAATCTGGCCTATATAATGCTCCGCTTGGTCTTCTGACCAATTTTGGTAAGTATATAACCAAATACCTTCAAGATCGAATTGCGCAGAAGCGGATAGGCGGTACGCCCCATCGTTACTCGACATGCTTGCGACGCATTTCCTTTAAAAACGAGTCTTTGTCCAGCGGCTTGAATTCACCGCTTTCTTCACCGGCGATCAAAGCATTTCTTAGAGCCTCCACTTGCGCTTCGCGTTCCTCAAGCAAACGCAAACCGGCTCTCACCACCTCGCTGGCAGACCGGTATCGTCCTTGCGAAACGTGGTCGCTGATGAACTGCTCGAAGTGGTCACCGAGAGCGACTGATGTGTTCTTGGCCATGGCATAATCTCCTGAGGGTGATTTCTACCAAATTTTGGTAATTTTCGGAAGCGTCGTTTTCACAATCTGATCTCAATTCCGCCGCCGGACGGGCAGGTTCGTGAGCAGGTTCTGCGGTTTCATGCGCACGATGGCGTCCGGCCCCATGGCAAGCGCCAGCCAGACGGGCTTGCCGCGCAATTCTTCGCGCATGTCGCCCGACCGTTCGAAATCGAGGCGGAACAGCGCGACGATTGACGCCATGTCTTCTTCGCTCACGTTGTCGCCATTGTAGAGCGCATTGAGAATACGCGTCGCATCCGCATCGAGCCCGACGTGCCACGACCAGCGTTCGTCGCGTACCGACTGCTGCGGCTGGATGCGAACGTCCACCTTCAGGAAATGCCGGACCCACGCTTCCAGATCGCGCGCGAAGGCGTCGAGCGCGGGCTGTGTGAAGCGGAAGTCGATAGCCGTGTCGAACCGGTCGGAGCGCTCCCAGTAGATATCGCCATTCTCCTCGCCCAGCACGTCGAGCGAGATTTCGCGCATGGGCGTGCCCGCTTCGGCAAGCAGCGCGCCGAGCCCGCCCATACCGCCGGTTTCGGCGTACATCTCCACGATTTCCGCATCGGCAAGCATCAGTTGCCCGTCATCCGCCGTGACCGATTGCTCGCGAAAGAATATCTCGCCTGCCCGCGCCCTTAGCGGGTCATGCGCGTTCCACAGGATATTGCGCATGATCAGGTGGACCATCTGGTCGATGAAGATCGGCGGCACATTGATCGCCGCTCCCTCCTCGAAGAATGCCGCATAGGCGCCTTCCAGCGTGCCGTGCCTGACCAGATGATCGCGAAAAGCAAGCACGAGGCGGTAGTTGTCCGCCGCGTCCCCGTCGGCGATCGCGGAAAGCTCCTCTTCGCCCACCTTCGCGAAAGGGTCGGCCATCAGCTTGTCGAACAGCGCGTGTTCGGCCTCGCAGGATTCCTCGATCGGGTGGATTTCGGGCCGTGTGTAATAGGCACGCAGGTAATCCGGCGTCACCGTCAGCCAGCCGTTCTTGTCGCGCTCGACAAGGTGGTAGCCCGCCGATTTCCAAAAATTCCGCATGTCGCTCCCGCTCACTCGTCTTCGCTCACGTCCCACACACGGGTGTGCACCTCGCCGGCAGGCGGCGTCACCACATGGAACCGTTCGCGGATCGCTCCGCTTTCGTCAAATTCCCGCTTCACCGCAAGCAAAGTGTTGATGGCAAGCCCCCCGGCGAGCCCGATCATGTCGTCCACCTCGGCTTGCGCGACAGGGCGTGCGGCCTCCATGTCCGGCGCGCCGTATCGCTCAACGAAATGGGCCGCCAACCGCTCGCGCAGCGCATCGACCTGCGCATCGTCCACCTCCGCAGGCGTCGCAAGCGTCGTCCAGCCGAATGTCTCCAGTGACAGAAACCCGGAGACGAAAGCCTGCCGAAGCTTCCCCGTGAGTTCCCCCTCGCCATGGCGCTGAAAGGCGAAGCTTCCCGGTATCACGACGTCCCCCGGTTCGGCCGCTTCGGGGAAGACATGGACATCGGACCGGTCGAGCCGGATCGCTTTCAGGACGCGCGGCATCTCATGCCCCTTGCCTGTCGTCCGCAAGGCCCAGTTCCCGGCTGAGAGACAGTGCACGTACGGCGCCGCCTTCCTCCTTGAGAAGCAGATTTCCGGCCTCGTCGACGCCCAGGAACACGCCCTCCGCGGGACCTTCCGCCGTCTTGAGGTTGATTGTCTTCTTGTGGCCGTCCGCCCGGAAGAGCCAGGCCTCGTGCACGGGTGCGAAGCCGTCGCTGTCCCAGCGGTGGATCCACGTCGTCCAGTGCCGCGCTATGGAGGAGATCAGCTCATCCGCCTCGATATCGCCTGCCCCTTCGTCGAAGAAAGTCGTGCGGTCGGGCGTCTCACCGGGTTCGACCTCGCGCGGCGTGGCGTCGAAAAGCGTGATCTCGAGACCGACGACAATCCAATCCGGCGCCCCGTCCTCCGCGTCGGTTCGCGCTTCTGCGTAACGCACTTCGCCCACGCGCGCGCCATTCGCCCGCAAGGTTGTCGGCCACATCCATGTAAAGCCGATTTCGGGTGGAATATTCGCGCCCACGGCATCCGCGCAGGCCACCATGGCGACGAATATCATCTCGCGCGAGCGCTGCCGGTCGACATCGGGTTCCAGCACCAGCGCCATGGCGGTCCTGTCGAGAGCCCGCGACCAGACGAGGTCGCCTGCCCCGAATTCCGCATCGCGGGCGCCCGCGCATGCGCGCTCGAAAGGGTCTTCGCCCGCATCCACGGCGTGTCCGGTCAGGAGCGGTGGAAAGCTCGGTTCGTTCATATGCGTTTCGTTCGCTCCGCGTTTGGTGCCGGCAGCCCCGCCTCAATCGAGGTCGATCTTGCCCTCGACCACATGCTCGAAGTCGTGCCCCTCTATCGTCAGCACCGCCTTCACCTTCAGCGAGCCGGAGGCGGCGCCGCTTTCGCGCACCTGTTTCTCGATCGCCTGCTGCGAGGTTACGCCGACCTGCTTCAGGAACTTGCGCATGGACATGTTGAATGTGTCTTCGTTCATCGTTTCTGTCCTTTTTTACCGTTTTATTTCAGTAAGTTAAATCTGTCTGACGAACCCCCGGCCCACACGCTTGCGAACGCGGTTCAACCGGTTGGAAAGTTGAGTCAATCATGTATGAGATTGAATCGGAAACTGCATATAGTCCATTGTTTCTATTTCGTTTTGATCGTCAGCGTTTCCGTTTTCCCGTTTCTGCGGATTGAAATCTCCGGTTGCGATCCCGCCCTCGCCAGCCTGCCCCTGAGTGCGGGAACGGACATGGCCGCAACGCCGTCGACAGCGAGGATCACATCCCCCGGCAAAAACCCGGCTCGCGCCGCAAGCCCCTCCTCGTCAAGCCGCCGCACCGTCAGCCCGGCGGGTTGTGGGCCGGGTTCCGTCGGCTCCAGAGCGACGCCCAGGCTGATGTGCTCCATGCGCCCGTAATTCGTGACCGAGGCGAGCACCGCCTGCACCAGCGGTGCGGAAGCAGCGAAATTGACGCCAAGGTCACCGTCGCTCGACTTGGTAAAGATCGCCGAGAGAACGCCGACCAGCCGCCCCTTCCCGTCGACGAGCGCGCCGCCAGACGCACCGGGGTTCACGGAGGCGTCGGTCTGAATGAAATCCTCGACCGCGTTGAAACCGACCCCGCCGCGCGCGACCGCCGAAACCACGCCGCAGGAGACCGTCATCCCCAGGCCGAAGGCGTTTCCGATCGCGCAAACCTCTTCGGCGACTTCCGGGTCTTCTTTCGCGAATTCAAGCGCCGGCAGCGCCTCGCTCGACCTGAGAACCGCCAGATCGCTCGCCCTGTCGCGGGCGATGATCTCGACCGGAAAAACGCTCCCGTCGGCGAGGCGGATCCTGGCCGATTTTGCGGGCCCAAGCACATGATCGGCGGTAACGAGCCACGTTCCGTCTTTTACTACAACGGCGGAACCTTCCGGCTCTTCCTGGTTCGCCTGCCCTTTCGGCCATGCCGGAAGCAGCGCCACCACGGCGTTTCGCGCCTCGGCGATCCCGTTCGCCTTGGCGTGCGCGGCAAGGACGCCGGAAAGCAACACCGTCGCGAGTGCGGCGCAAACGGCGCGGCGTTGCGGAAATCTCATCAGCCGTTCGGCCCTCCGTCCGCCGGCGAAAGCCTGACGGCTCCCGGATTGTGGGAGGTGTATGTGGTGGCTGAAGAATAATCGAGCCCCTTGTTCAGGACGGCCCATGCCCCCACACCGATGACGGCCACCGCGAAGATCGCGGCTACAAAGGCTTTCATTTCTCACCCTCTTTCTGTTTGGTCACGTCCTCTTCCGATTGCGCGGCCGGGTCCGTCGCCCTCTTCAGGAAAGCCACCAGCGCATCGCGCGTCTTGTGGTCCTTCAGCCGCTGGATCGGCATTTTGGAGCCCGGCGTCACGACGTCCGGCCCGTGATCGAAAAGGTTCGAGACGGTCTCTTCCGTCCAGGTGAAGTCGGCCCGCTTCAGCGCATCGGAATATGGGTAGCCCGGCAGCGATCCGGCTTTCCTGCCGAAAAGCTTGTAGAGTGTCGGCCCCGCCCGGTTGGCGTCATCCGGCTTCAGCGTATGGCAGACGGAGCATTTGCGCGCGAACTGCAATTCGCCCGGGTCATCGGTATCCGAGACCTGGAAACGGCGGGGAAAGTCGTTGTCTATCGGCTCGAACGGCTTGCGCGGGCTCACCTGCCAGGCGTTCACGTGGTCGTCGAGCCCGGCATAAAGAACCGTCGTGTTGTCGGGCGTTATCGCCATTCCCCATACGGGACCGTACGGGTTTTCGAATTCTTCTTCCAAAGCCCAGTCGAGCGTTGACATGAAACGGATTTTTCCGTCACCCCCGCCCGAAGCGGCCTTTGTGCCGTCCGTGGAAAGCGCAAGCGAAAGCACCGGCCTTTCATGAGGGGGAAGTACCTTCACCTCCTCACCCGTTTCGATCGAAACGAGCCCGACCGCCCCATCCGTCGCGCCGAACAGCACGGTCTTGCCGTCCGGCATCGCCTTGATGACGTTGACACCCCAGCCGTGCGCATAAATCTCGCGCTCCAATTCGCCGCTTGTCGCATCGAACAGGCGGATGCCGCCGTCGTAGGAGGCTGTCAGGATGCCCGTTCCATCGGGCAGGAAGTCGACCGAGTTGACGTTGCCCCTGTGCCCGCCAAGCTTGGCGAGCCGGGTAAGCTTGCCTTCCTCGATCGCATAAAGATACGCATTGCGGTCCCAGGATGCGGCAAGCGCGCGCGAGCCGTCCTCGTTCACCGCGACGGAGAGCATCTTGTCGCCGCCCTCGTCGATCCGCGAAGCCATTTCACCGGTTTCAAGATCCCACAGAGCGATAGAGCCGTCGTCGGAAACGCTCACCGCAAAGGTGCCGTTCGCGAAGTGGGCGTCGTTGACCGCCGCCTCATGACCGATCAGCCGGTGGACGATCTTCGCTTCGCCCCCTTCTATGGACCAAAGGATCGCCGCATAGTCGAAGGAGGCGGAAAGGACCGACCGACCGTCGGAGGAAATCGCGACGGATTTCACCGGCCCGCCGTGGCCTTCGAAACGCGCCGGCCATTCCTCCGCCGAAGCCATGGCGACAATGCTATGGAAAGCGAGAACCGCTCCCGTCAATGCGCCCCCGAAAGTTTTTGACACCTGCACGATGCCGTCCTCCCGGTTCGTCTATTCCGCGGGTTGTGCTGCGCCCCTCGAAGCCGCGCCGCTTTCCTTTTGCTCCACCTCCTCAACCCAGAGCGAATGGTGCTCTTTTGCCCAATTGAGGTCCACCTCCCCCGATCCCATGGCGTCGAAGGCGCCTTCCATGCCGATGGACCCGATGTAGATATGGGCGAGGATCACGCAGATCAGGAAGACAGCCATGATCGAGTGCCAAAGGCTGTTGAGCTGCTGCTCCTGGATCGGCGCCAGCGGTGCCGGCAGTTCCGTGCCGAAGAGATTGTTCGCCAGGACGAAAGTGTCGCTGAAGAAGTGGGTCGTGAAGGGGAATAGCAGCGCCCAGCCCGAAAGCGAGATCGAAACGCCGCACAGGATCACCAGCCAGAAGATCACCTTCTGGCCGGCGTTGAATTTCTTCGCCGGCGGATGAACGTTCTTGGAGAACAGGCCGCCTGCGACCAGCACCCATTTGACGTCCGTGCGGTTCGGCAGGTTGTGGCGCACCCACATGATGAAGATGATGGCAAGCCCCGCCATGAAGGCGAAGGCGAGGTAATTGTGCAGATACTTGCCCATCAACGTGACGAAGCCGAAGGCTTCCGGCCCGATAAGCGGCAGCAGCAGGTAGCGCCCGTACATGACGTTCAGGCCCGAAAGCGCCAGAACGATAAAGGATGTTGCCAGCATCCAGTGGCCGAAGCGCTCGAACCCGTTGAACCGCGTGATCGTGACGCCTGACATGCCGTGGTCGATCCTGATGCGGCCGCGGATCGCGAAGAAAAGGCAAAGCAGCACGATCATGCCGAGCATCGCCCAGCTTGCGTAAAGCGCCAGCGGCCCGTTCCTGAGAGAACGCCAAAGTTCGCCCTCGGACTGGACGAGCGTTCCCGCCTTCTTGTCGGGGATGGAGACATTGCCGGTAACGCCATGGCGGATATCGCGCCAAAGGTCCGTGTCCGATGCCTCGCCCAGCGTATTGCCGGGCACCTGGCCCTCGACCGGGTTTTCCTGCTGCACCGTGTCACGCGTTTGCTGGGCGAAGGACGGCTCCGGTGAAATGACGAAAGCGATCGCCAGCAGCAGTGCGGCAAAACCGGAAAGGCAATTGCGGACCTGAATACCGCGACCCGACATTACGGTCTGGAACATCTGCATCACTCTCCCTCCCGGCGGATCAGGGCCTGAACCCGAAACGGCCCGTCCCGTCGCCTGTCCGCCGCACAATCAATCGCGTTCCGGCTTCGCGTCACTGGAAGCGCTGCTCTTTCGCGCGCGCGTCCAGTTCACGGAGCTGTTCCTTGGAAAGTTCGGTGTCGGGCTTGCCCGCATAGGTACCCTTTTCGATGTGTAATGCGCGGTTTTGTTCGTCTTCCCTGCAGCCGGCAAGCGCGATGAGCGCAAACGCTGCAACGACAGTCCAAAGCCCTGATCGCCTCGGCATTCCAACCTCTTTTCGACAGCCGGCACAGGAAGCGAAATTCATCGGAACCAGGCTCAGCCTTCAACCCGCCTTACGGCTCGATAGACGATCGCATGTGCAACGCGACGCCGGAGTTCCGTCTATTACGCAACGGCATTTGGATTGGTTTATCAGGAACATCCGCCTTTTTACAGGCGCTCCCGGTCTCTCACACACAGGATTTTCACCCTGCCGAGAAAGCAGAGGCGGCCCAATAGGCCGCCTCCGCGTCGTTCACCCGGCAGAATAGCGGCGGCCTCAGAAGCTGCCCGCCTTCTGCTGGTAGGCGGTGCCCCAGCCCCAGGCACCGGAGCCGAAGCCGCGCGCGACCACGCGTTCGCGATAGATCGCCGAGACCACGTCGCCGTCGCCGGCAAGCAGCGCCTTCGTCGAGCACATTTCCGCGCAGAGCGGCAGCTTGCCTTCCGCAAGGCGGTTGCGGCCGTACTTCAGGAACTCCGCCTGCGAGTTGTCCGCCTCCGGGCCGCCTGCGCAGAAGGTGCATTTGTCCATCTTGCCGCGCGTGCCGAAGTTGCCCGCCTGCGGATACTGCGGCGCGCCGAAGGGGCACGCATAGAAACAGTAGCCGCAGCCGATGCACAGGTCCTTGGAGTGAAGGACCACGCCCTCGTCGGTCTGGTAGAAGCAGTCGACCGGGCAGACCGCGCTGCACGGAGCGTCCGAGCAGTGCATGCAGGCGACCGAGATCGAACGTTCGCCCGGCTTGCCGTCCTGGATCGTCACCACGCGGCGCCGGTTGATGCCCCAGGGCACCTCGTGCTCGTTCTTGCAGGCCGTCACGCAGGCATTGCACTCGATGCAGCGCTCCGCGTCACAAAGGAATTTCATCCGAGCCATGGGTTACTCCTCCCTCACGCGCGCTCTATGCGGCACAGCGTGGCCTTGGTTTCTTGCATCTGGGTGACCGAGTCGTAGCCATACGTCTGGGCGGTGTTCGACGCTTCGCCCAACACGTAGGGATCGGCTCCCTCCGGATATTTCGAACGGCGGTCTTCGCCCTGGAACCATCCGCCGAAGTGGAACGGCATGAAGGCGACGCCCTGGCCCACCCTTTCGGTGACCATGGCCATGACCTTCACCTTGCCGCCTTCCGGACCGTGGACCCAGACCATCTCGCCGTCGCGGATGCCGAGGTTGTTCGCATCGACCGGATTGACCTCCACGAACATGTCCTGCTGCAGCTCGGCAAGCCACGGGTTCGACCGCGTCTCGTCGCCGCCGCCCTCGTATTCGACCAGACGTCCCGAGGTCAGGATCATCGGGAAGTCCGTCGAATAATCCTGATCCTGAATGGACTTGTACTTGGTCGGAACACGCCAGAAGACCTTGTCGTCATAGGTGGCGTATTTGTCGAGCAGGTCGCGTCGGTTGGTATAGAGCGGTTCGCGGTGCAGCGGCACCGGATCCGGGAAGGTCCACACCACCGCGCGGGCCTTGGCGTTGCCGTAGGGCGCGCAGCCGTGCTTGATCGCGACCCTCTGGATGCCGCCGGAAAGGTCGGTCTTCCAGTTGACCTTGCCCATGGCTTCCGCGTCGCTGGAGCCGGCCACCTTTTCGATCGCCGCCAGTTCGTCGGCCGTAAGGTCGCCATCCCAGCCAAGCTTCTGCAGCATGGCGAAGGTGAACTCCGGATAGCCGTCCTCGATTTCCGAGCCGACCGGCCACGAGCCTTCGGCGAGAAGGTTGTCGCCGTCGCGTTCCACGCCGAAGCGGGCGCGGAAGCCCATGCCGCCCTCTGCGACAGGCAGAGAGGTGTCATAAAGCACCGCCGAGCCCGGATGGCCCATCTCCGGCGTTCCCCAGCTCGGCCACGGCAGGCCGTAGAAGTCGCCGTCGGCCGGGCCGCCGCGTGCGCGCAGCGTCGTGCGGTCGAAGGTGTGCTGGTTGGCCATGTGCATCTTCAGCCGTTCCGGCGACTGGCCGGTGTAGCCAATGGTCCACATGCCGCGGTTGAACTCGCGGGTGATGTCCTCGACAAGCGGCTCGTCGTCGTTGACTTCGATGTTCTTGAACATCTCGTCGGCGAAGCCGAGCTTCTTGGCGAACTTGTACATGATGGTGTGGTCGGGCAGCGACTCGAACAGCGGCTCCACCACCGTTTCGCGCCACTGCAGGGAGCGGTTCGACGCCGTGACCGACCCGTAGGTTTCGAACTGCGTCGCCGCCGGCAGCAGGTAGACCCCGTCGGTGCGGTCGTGAAGGATCGCCGACACAGTCGGATAGGGATCGACCACCACCAGGAGGTCGAGCTTTTCCATCGCCGTCTTCATTTCCGGCTGGCGGGTCTGCGAGTTCGGGGCATGGCCCCAGAACACCATCACGCGGGTATTGTCGGGCTGGACGAGGTTTTCCTTGTCCTCCAGCACGCCGTCGATCCAGCGCGAGACGGGAATGCCCTTCTCGTTGATCATGGCGACGTCGTTGCCGTCCGCGCCCTTCATGGTGGCGAAGCGGCCGCGGATATACTCGTTATCCACCTCCCACACGCGCGCCCAGTGCGCCCAGGAGCCGTCCGTCAGGCCGTAGTAGCCCGGCAGCGTGTCGGCAAGCACGCCAAGGTCGGTTGCGCCCTGCACGTTGTCGTGGCCGCGGAAGATGTTCGTGCCGCCGCCGGCCTGTCCCATGTTGCCGAGCGCGAGCTGCAAGGCGCAATAGGCGCGGGTGTTGTTGTTGCCGTTGGTGTGCTGCGTGCCGCCCATGCACCAGATGACGGTGGTGGGGCGGTTGTTGGCGAGCGTGCGGGCCACGCGCTTGAGCTGAGAGCCCGGAACGCCGGTCACGCGCTCGGTTTCCTCGGGCGTCCAGTTCTTCACCTCGGCCTTGACCTGGTCCATGCCCCAGACGCGCTGGCGGATGAATTCCTTGTCTTCCCAGCCGTTTTCGAAGATGTGCCAGAGAATGCCCCAGATCAGCGCGACGTCCGCGCCCGGGCGGAAGCGCACGTATTCGGTGGCGTGCGCGGCGGTGCGGGTGAAGCGCGGATCGCAGACGATCAGCGGCGCGGCGTTTTCTTCCTTGGCCTTCAGGAGGTGCAGGAGCGAGACCGGATGGGCCTCCGCCGGGTTGCCGCCGATCAGGAAGATCGCGCGCGAATTATGGATGTCGTTGTACGAATTCGTCATCGCGCCGTAGCCCCAGGTGTTGGCAACACCCGCGACCGTGGTCGAGTGACAGATACGCGCCTGGTGATCGACGTTGTTCGTGCCCCAGAAGGCGGCGAACTTGCGGATCAGGTAGGCCTGCTCGTTGGAGTGCTTGGCCGAGCCCAGCCAGTAGACGCTGTCGGGGCCCGAGCTTTCGCGCACCTCGAGCATCTTGTCGCCGATCTCGTCGATCGCCTGCTCCCAGGAAATCCGCTCCCACTTGCCGCCGACAAGCTTGGTCGGATATTTCAGCCGCCGTTCGCCGTGGGCGTGTTCGCGCACCGATGCGCCCTTCGCGCAATGCGCTCCCAGGTTGAACGGGCTGTCGAAGCCGGGCTCCTGCCCGATCCACACGCCGTCCTGCACCTCGGCCAGCACCGTGCAGCCCACAGAGCAGTGCGTGCAGACGGACTTCTTGACGCTGACCTTGGCCGCCGATGCCGCCTGGGCTTCCGCCCGGCGCACCATGCCGCCGGTGAATGCGCTTGCGGCGGCGATGCCACCGGCCGTCAGCCCGGAGCGGCGCAGGAACGTCCGGCGGTCCATCGCGCTCGCACCGACCGCCTCGACGGCGGCAGACAACCGGGTCCGACGGGCAAGCGAGCTCGTCTTTTTCCTCAGCATGTCGTTTCTCCCTGATCGTGATTTCGCTCACCCATGCGCCGATTTTCCCTAAAGGCATCGGCGATTCAGTCAGGCGAAGCGCGAAAGCACCGTTTGCCGGCTATTGGCGCCGGCGTTGTTGCGAACTCCGCCTCAGAAGCGTGCGGATTTGTAGAAGGTCTTTACGTGCTCGCTCTCGCGGTAGCCCGCCGCCGTCGCAGACTTCGGCGCCTCTTCCGCCGAGGCCTTGCCCGATGCAAGCGTCGCTCCCCCGGCCGCCGCGCCAATGGCGGCAAGCTTCATGAAGCCTCGCCTGTCGGTATCGACCTTCTCCACCTTCTTCGTCATGGCGATCGTCCTCCAACGTTGAACTTGAAACCGGCATTCGCCGGCCTGTTTCCTTGAACCCATTCGTTCGAACCGGCGGAGCAAGGCTCCGCGGCTGCAGTGCACATCCGCCTGCCCGGATCTTCCGGGAAAGGCGGTTGCAGGTCCGGTTCAAGGCCGGCCCGCGCCGATCGTCTTCGTCCCTGCCTGCCCCCGTCCGGCAAGCGGCAGGTGTCTTCTTCACTCAACCATTTCGAACCCGCGCGTCTCAACCTCCATGAACGTGCGGCCGAGCTTGCCGACATGGCGGTAGAACCGTGCGGTCTTCGCGTTTTCCAGATCCTTGAAGAAATGCGGCGCCCAATTGCCGAGATGCGCCGAAAAGAACCGCTTTTGCTCCTGAAGGTCCCGCGGCTCGCCGAATGCGCCTGTAATCAGCCCCGCCATCATCTGGCAGAGCGATGCGATATGGTCCTCCGGTTCCTTCACGGAAGGGTCGCGCTCGATGCCGAGCCCGGCCATGTCGCGCCTGAGGTCGGCAAGCGGCTTTTCGTGCAGGAAGCCCGTCAGATAATATGAGCCGTAGGGCACGAGTTCGCCGCGCCCGACGCCGATGAAAAGATCCTGGTATTCTCGGGACATCCCGGAAGGGTCGGCACTGCGCGACGCATCTGCAAGCTCGTCCAGGCACGAACCGATCGCGCCTTCGCCGCCACGCAAGGCACCCGCCTCCGACAGCCAGGCCGGAGAAACCGCCTGCTGGAGCGAACTTCCGAGCAAATTGTAAAGACCTGCCCGTTCCAGTTCTTCTTCGCTGACTCGTTTAAGGACAGCGTTTGCCAATGCCATGCACCACCTCCCGATTGGAGAGGAGGTTACTAGCCAAGTCTATAAAACTGCAAATGAATTCGGTATTGCGGCGCACCCAGGAATTTGCCGTCCCCGCCGTTGAAAATGCGCCATTTTCGAATAAAATAACGCAAAATGACATCAAACGCAGCCACCGCGCTTGAAAGTCGAATTTCGCACCGCACAAATCCCGGAACCGATCACGGTCGCGTTACGAAAAACTCTACGTCAATTTTTTCCCTGTCACATATGACAAGCCCGCCACAGGCGGCTAAGCGGGGCGCCGGGTACGGCTGATTCTTCGCCGGCTGCCAAAACAAAAGGGGCGGCCCGCGCCGCCCCAACGGAATCCGCGAATTTGGATTTCGCAGAGATATCAGTCCTCTATGACGATTTTCGGCGGCACGCGCTCGGCATCGGCGTCCTGGCGTTCCAGTTCGCCCCACACGCGTGCGGCGATCTCCTTGTAGACGCCGGCATGGGGGCCGTCCGGATCTGTGACGACGACCGGCGTGCCCGCGTCGGATTTCTCGCGAATGGCCATGTCGAGCGGCACTTCGCCGAGGAAGGGCACGCCGAGCTTTTCGGCTTCCGCCTTCGCCCCGCCGTGGCCGAAGATGTCGTGCCGCCCGCCGCAGTCGGGGCACAGGAAGTAGCTCATGTTCTCGACGATGCCGAGGACCGGCACATCCACCCTGCGGAACATGTTGAGGCCCTTGCGTGCGTCGATCAGCGCGAGGTCTTGCGGCGTGGAGACGATCACCGCACCCGCCAGTGGCACGTTCTGCGCCATCGTCAACTGCGCGTCGCCCGTGCCCGGCGGCATGTCGACGACGAGCACGTCGAGATCGCCCCAGGCGACCTCGCGCAGCATCTGCGTAATGGCGGAAATCACCATCGGCCCGCGCCAGATCATCGGCGTTTCCTCATCCACGAGGAAACCCATGGACATCACCTTGACGCCATATCCTTCAAGCGGCTTGAGAATGCGCCCCGACACCGGCTCCGGCTTTCCCGTGACGCGGAAAAGGCGCGGGATCGACGGGCCGTAGATATCGGCGTCGAGCACGCCGACCTTCAGCCCGTTCGCCTGCAGGGCGAGCGCGAGGTTGCAGGTGGTGGTGGATTTGCCGACGCCGCCCTTGCCCGATGCCACGGCGATGATCTTCTTCACCCCCGGCACGCCGGGTTTTTGCGTGTCGCCTGCCTTTGGCGCCTGCGCGCGGGCGCGCGCCTGCATCGGCGGCGGCACGCTGCCGGCTTGTGCTGCGGACGGTGCGGGACGCACGGGAGAGCCCGCCGGTGCGCCAGCCGCCTGCTTCGCACCAGGCGCGCGTTCGGCGGTCAGCGCCACCATGGCCTTTTCCACGCCCGGCATTTGCGAGACGACCTTTTCCGCCGCCTGGCGCAAGGGCTCCAGTTGCTGGGCCCGCTCGGCCGGCACGGTGATCGAAAACGCGACGCGCCCGTCGGAGATGAAGACGTCAGATACCAACCCCAGCGAGACGATATCGTCTTTCAGATCCGGTCCCTTGACCTTGGAAAGCTCCTTCAGCACGGCATCCTTCGACAGCACACCAGACCCCTTCTTCCAAAACATGCGGCACTTCCATATTCGTGTTTGGCCGGTAACCTACCGTGCCGCGCGCACAAATCAATCGGGGAACGTCAAGAGACGCCGCCTGTCGCGTCGCCGCTGCATTCATGCCGTACCGGACGCCGTTCGGCATGCGAAGGTGATGCAAGGGCTATTCGGCCGCTATCCACTCTCTCGCGGCATCTCGTTCCGCAATCGGGAAAAGCCGAATCTCGCCAGGCATCAGGAATCCGAACGCCCACATGGTATTTCTGATCCACTCCACATCCGTCACGACGGCGATCCGTTCCCACCGCATCCAGTGTTTCACACCGGTCGCGAAATCGGTCCAGACGGCTCCCGCATCGACATTCTTGAAATCCGGACCGATCTCGTAATAAAGGCGCACTTTCTCATGTTTCGAGAAAGCCTGTTCGACGGCTGGAACCAGGGTCTTCAGGTAGTCGTCTCGGGTAACGTGCCCGTGGCAGGCAAAAGCGGCCACGCTTTCGGGAAATCCTTGTAATTGCTCGATCATTGGACATCCTCCTGTTTGAGGGGTGTCTCGCTCCGGGTTCGGCAAACCCGGCGGGATGAGTGCGGCACCTTTTGAGCGGGCGCGGGAGCACGCGGTCGGTGCCCTTGCCCGTTGCGTCTCGGGATCGCTCCCTGCCTCTAATATAAGGTTCGCTCACGGCCGCTGCATGCGATCAAGATGCCATCGCCAAGGGTTTTATGGGCCCAGCCCCTAATCCGTCGCAACGGATTTGGTCGGGTAGCCTGCACCCTGCCAGGCAGGGAAGCCCCCGGCAAAGTAGTAGACATCTGTAAATCCCCAGGCCAGCGCCTTGGCGGATGCATACGCCGAGTAGGGGCAATGTTCGCCGTGGCAATAAAAAATCACCGGGTCGTCAATGTCGGCGACAGCAAGAAGGCTGGGTTTGGACAAGTCGGTTACCAGCGAAAGGTTGATCGCGCCTGGGATGTAGCCCCATCCATGGTCCGTTGTCGACCGCACATCGATGAATTTGGCTGAGCCTTCGTCGAAGAGGTCCTTGGCCGCCGCCGCGTCGACTTTACGGGCGCCTCGAACCTCGTACTCGCCGTCGACCTTCGAGATAAACCTTACGTAATCCTGGCGCGAGAGATCGGTTCCGGCCCCTTCCGGAATTCCCGCCTTGCGCAGTCCTTCCTGCAGATGCTCGCGGTAGCCATTGTCATAGTCGAAAATGTCGCCATACCACCACCATCCCAATTCCTGGACCGTAAGTGGGTCGTATCCTGCCGGAACGGCGATTTCATTGTATTTTTCGGCCATCGCCGGGACTTCCTCCATTCGCCCCAGATGACCGAAGCTCGACGCAAGGGTTGCGTAGTCCTCGATAACGTCCGATTGCTGGCTGACGACGCGTTGCAGCGTTTGTATGGCCTCTTCATAACGTTTCTGGTGAAACAGGGACCGGGCCAGCACGCGCAGATATTCGGGCGAGTATCGCGGATCCAGGCGCATTGCCCAGCGCGCCGCCACTTCCGCTTCCGCAGCCCTCCCCTTGGCATTGAGTATCTTGGCCTTGCTGATGAAATTGTCGGACTCGTTCGGCGCTATGGCCATTGCCCGGTTGATCTGGACAAAGGCTTCGTCGAAACGCCCCTCCTGAGCGAAGACTTCGGCCATGGTGGCATGTCCGAGCGCCGTGTCGGCCGCCATCGCCTTTTCAAGATATTCGTTCAGCTTTTCCCATGACCGTGAAAACCCGCCTTCGGCCGCTGCAAACCAGCTGGAGCTTGCGATGCGCCAATGCGCGGCCGCAAGCGCGGCGTAGGCCCGGCCATAATCGGCGTCGAGGTCGATCGCCTTCTCGAAAAAGGTAATCGCCGCAAGGGTGCCTTCCTCCGTATCCTGACGCAGCCGGTCCAGCCCCTGAAGAAGCGCGTCATAGGCCTGCGGGCTGCCGGTTTCCGCCCGCCCAACTTCTGCCTGCTCGGCTTTCGTCAGATTGACGGCGAGTGCCGCCACGATCTTTTCAATCACCTCGTCCTGCAGCTTGAAAACATCGCCCAGCGCACCGTCATATCGCTCCGCCCACAAATGCTGGCCGCCGACCGCGTCGATGAGCTGCGCGTTTATTCGAACCTGATCGCCCTGCCGACGAACGCTGCCCTCGAGAACGTATCGAACCCCCAATTCCTCCGCGACCTGCTGCGGTTTTACCGGT
Source organism: Stappia sediminis (assembly GCF_009826895.1). Taxonomy (GTDB): domain Bacteria; phylum Pseudomonadota; class Alphaproteobacteria; order Rhizobiales; family Stappiaceae; genus Hongsoonwoonella; species Hongsoonwoonella sediminis. The sequence goes on from NZ_WUMV01000010.1 coordinate 172,815, forward strand.
TTGCCCTTGTAGCTCCAGCTGGAGTTCCTGGAGATCACGAATACGCCCGATAGCTTCGAAAGATCCGTGATCAGGTCTTCCGTCATGCCATCGGCGAAATAGCCTTGTTCCCGCTCGCCGCTGAAGTTGTCGAATGGAAGCACGGCAATCGAGGGCTTGTCGGGCATTTGCAACGCAAATTTGTCCGGATTCGCCGGTTCGAAGTCGGGCTGTCGGGACCACCACCAACCGCCGCCGGCAAACAGGGCAAGCAAGACAACTGCCGCGATGATCCCGTTCACCCGCCGCCCCCTGTCATTGGCGGAGGTAACGCCTGCCGGCTCGATGAGTTCGCCAATACGCGCAGGATCGATCAGCACCTTGTAGGCTCGGATCGGGCGTTCGATATTCTTTACGTTGACCTCGCCGAGCGCCTCATAGCCGACTTCGACCGTCGAGCGCATCTGGTCATAGGCCGTTCCGGAAATGCAGATCCCGCCAGGCTCGGCCATTTGTTCAAGCCTTGCGGCTACATTGACACCGTCGCCGTAAATGTCGTCGCCTTCAACGACGATGTCTCCAAGGTTGATGCCGATGCGGTAGGCTATCCTTCGGTCATGGACGACTTCCGCTTCCCGGCCCGGCATAGCCTTTTGAATGGTGGCCGCGCATTGAACCGCTTCGACGACGGAAGGGAATTCCACCAGGATCCCGTCGCCCATCTCCTTGACGATCCGGCCGTGGTACTCTTCGAAAGCGGGATTGATCAGGTCTCGGCGATGCGCTTTCTGGCGCTCGAGAGTGCCAATCTCATCAGCCTCCATCAGCCGCGAATAGCCGACCATATCAGCAGCGAGGATGGCACTAATCCGGCGTTCCATCGAACGTCCTCCCGAAAAAAGTTTATCATCAGGGAGGATGAAATCCAGTCCGGCGAATTGGCGGAAACTGGCGCTTGCCGAGCGGTGCGCCGTTGGCAGTCGATGTCCCGTCCGCTTACGGTCGCGGGCGTGCACACTCAAGGTCCGCGTATACCGTTTCGGGAAGCCCCTACCTTACGAAGGAAAAGACAAAATGAAATGCGCTTTCAGGTCTTCACTCTTGTTAACCATTGAATAAGTATTTCGGGGCATTTTCCTAAATTTTTACGATTTGAGAACGATCGTCAGGCAAGCTTCCTTCAGGGCAAAACCTGAACGGGGCTAGACGATCATGGACCTTGCAGCCCGAGCATTCAAAGCCACCATCAACTGGAGCGCATTGCGCCGCCCGGTCGAAGAGGAGATCGAGCGCACGCTCTCGCGCGCAAGACGCCTCAACCGGCTGAACAACGTCACCGGCGCCATCCTTCTTTTTCCCGGCCATATCGTGCAGTGGATCGAAGGGGAGCCTGCCGGCGTCGCCGACACCTTCGAATGCGCAAGCCGCGACGAACGCGTGACGGAAATAGAAGTGATTGGCGACGGCGCGATTTCCCATCGCCTCTTCCAGGCAAGCTGGATGTTCTACTCCGACTGCCGGACGCAAGGGTGGGCCGACATGCCGGATTTCCTCCGCCGCGAGGCCGATGCCGGCGAACGACCGGAGTTTTCGGTGATCTTCGAGGCGATGCGACGGGTGGCATCCGGTCTCGACGGCGCTTACATCACCCGCGCCGCATTGATGATCTGAAGTCCGGACAAATTCGACGAAGGCGAATTCGCTTTCGCCAATCGAGGAAGAGCTCCGGAATCAACCGGCCGGAGCATCGCCCGTCAGCGCAACGACGATTTGGCGAAATAAACTGCAGTTTCGGCGATCACCGAAAATTCAAATAATTGAGTTATCGAGACTTCACATCCACGAAAACTGCATTATTGAAACCCGTGACTGACGATACTATTGCTCACGCACTTACACGGCTGCGCGCCCATTCCACCCGATACCTATCCCGCTGCAGCGAGCTTTTTGGCAATATGATCGAGTGAAATGCTCGAATATTTTTCGGCAAAGGCATCTTTGTCCCAACCACTACTTTCCAGCACATTAAGGCCACGCATCAGGTTGCGAACGCGGGGCTTATGCCCGTGGGTTGCCGGAATTCTCTCGACGGCTCTGTCGACTGCCATTCGCAGGCAGGATTGATCGACCATCCAAAGGTCCCGTTCGGATGGGAATTTCGAGATGATGTCTCCTGCAAAATCCTCTGCGACCAGTGACAGGGCCTCGCCGGAGAAACACACCATCTGCGCATTTATCATCCATGGACGGCCCCGGACGATGTCCGCGCCTTGCCAATCGGGATTACCGGCAAGCCTCACTCCGATGTCATAGTTCGACAGCATGCGGAACGTGTCGACGATGTCTTTACACCGAATATCGATATCCGTTGTCATAACCGTCGTACGGGCCGTACCGAATATCCGCGACAAGCGCGGGAGCGCGATAAATCGGAGGCACGTGTAGAAGCTTTTCGTCTTGAAATCATCGGGAAGAGGCAGATAGCCAAGGTCAAATTCCACCCGCCCGGGAAGCGATGCCGCAACCTCCCCGATCTCTTCCATCATCTTTACGGAGTCCGCCGAAGGGTCCGCGCAAATGCACGACACGACCAGCCTTTCATTCTCGGCAAGGGCGGTGGCCTGCTCGGCAATGGCGTCGATATAGGGCAGGAAAAACTTGCTGAAATAGCCGTCATCCGCGCCCACCGTCAGCACATAAGTGCGATCCTCAGCATTGCGATCCTTCGCACTGGTAACCACGGGCGTGTATTGCTTAAGGAAGGAACCCGCCTCCATTGCCTCCTGTGAGGCTGGATAAAAGGTGCGCACGCCGTTGTTGAAATGGAAGAAAACCTCGTCACGTTCATTGGCGCGTTCATTTGCCTTTTGGAAATAGCCTGCGGCGTCTTTCCGGGCGCCATTGAGATAAGAATGGTAGCCACGAGCCAATAACAAGGACGAAACCACACGCCCGCCGGATTCTGCCACGGCAGATTCCACCCTCTCTATCAATTTTATCGACTGATAGCCCTCGGCTGAAAGCGCTTGATCTACCAGCGTCGCGAAAAAACCCGAGTCACGTATACGTGCATCAAGTTTCGCGCCAAGCAGATACTGCAGACCCAGCAAAGCCGTGTTTTCGCTGAGCACGGTACGATTACCTATCAGGCTCAACAACTGGATCAGGCTCTGCGCCTCGGCCGTTTTGATGCGCTGGAAGCGTGGCCCCGATCCAATGCTTCGCATTACCCGTTCCAGAAGAGCGTCTCGGTAGCGCGAAGGATCCAACAGATAGGCGGCCACAAGGAAAACCGGAGCGATGGTATAATTCGTCAATTCCTGATGAAGCTGTGCGGGAATCGAATATTCGGTACGATTGATAGTCGCCTCAAGGAGCTCTATGGATGTCCATAGCGTGTCGTCCCCCTCGCCAAAGCCTTCCCTTGAGACCCCCAAATCCACGCGATCGCCTGTCAGAGACAGGGCCAACCGCTGACACCGGTTCCAAATCAACCGCTCGCTTCTGGTCGCGAGAGGTTTTTGGGAGCTTTTAATGAAAGCAGCACCTTTTTCCAGCGCTTCGCGCCTGTAGGCGCTCTTCTCCAGGGCCGCCATTTGTTTGAGAAGCGTTTTGGCGGTCACATGGCCCGGCGCGCCAATAATGTTGGCAAGCACAGCACCCCGCCTGGAGTTCTGCATATTGGCAGTGCTTTGAGGTTTGGTATGTGGCGTCTGCCGGAGAGTGCTCAAGATGAGGTCGGCGTCGAAGACCTCTTTCAAGCGTTCGTAACTCTCGCGGTCGAAAAGATCATTGTAACTAAACCGCACGCCTTCACGCAGGTTTTTGTGCAGTTCTCGCACCGTCAAATGTGGAATATCCTGCAATGCCCCTTCGAATTGCGCACTGTTGTTATTCAGCCGCTCACGCACCGAATGCGTTCGCACCGGATCTTTGACGGGTTGGCTTTCCACCAAACGAAGCGCCTCGTCCACTTCCTCCAGATCGAAAATCACCGGATTGGAAATACCATCGAGAAAATAGCTTTGCGGCAGGAAATGCGGATCGATCTCCGACGCACGCCCTTCCATCATGATATCTGCGTATTTCTCGACAAATCCGGAAAAAGTCACATCGGGAATGGACATCCCGATCAGTGCTTCCATTTTCCGCACTACAGGCGTGTTTTTCGAGGAAGTAACAAACTTCTGGAGGAATGCCGAGGCCAGGCGCTCATAGGGGTTTCGTATCACAACGGGAACGGGCGGCTGCTCGCTAAGGAAGTCGCGGTATTCCACATGCTTTAGTGATAAGTGCCGGGCCGCCTCCCTGTGCACATCCTGCAAATCGAGATTTTCTATTCCTACTCGTTTATCGCGCTCCAACAATAAACTGTTTTTGATATACGAGCAGCCATTCTTCGGAATAAATAGAAAATAAGGAAATCGAACAGAAGTTGTCTTTAAAAGAAATTTTTTTGCCAGAGAAACGTTTTCTTGGGAGTTCATTGAATTCGGATTCCACGACACTAGATAAGGGTTCTCGTCGATATCGCCGTCCGAACCTGATTGCAACCGCGGTTAGAGTAACGGGTTACCATTTTCCCAACATTGTGACGCAAACCATCGTCAGGCATTCGCGAATTCGTGAATTCTCTCCTCAATCAGAGATGTCCCTCCCGCGTCCTCAGCCACGCCACGAGTGATCCGGTTCCGACATTTGCCTCCCCCCTGCAGCATTCGCCCGAGCAAATGTCGGGATCAAAGGGATCACCAGCAACTTTATTATTCTAGTGGAGCCTTTGAATTTGACATTTGAGCATCAGCCTGGCCGCGCACGGAACTCAAATGTCGAATTCGCTCCACTAGCCGCCGGCCTGCATCTTCGATGTGGCTTGCCAGCAGTCGGCACGCACCCGCCGCATCCCCTTCTCTTGCTGCGGCCAGTATCGCGCGGTGGTCGTCCTGGGCCATCTTGTCCCGTCCGAGTGCGGCAAGCTGGAAGCGGATATAGCGGTCGGACGCGATCAGGTGCTTTTCGATCAGTTGAAGCATTCCCGGAAATTCCGCTCTTGAATAAAGCGTCATGTGAAAACGGCGGTTCAGGAGCCCGAGGCGCGAGAAATCCGTCTCGCTGTCCATCTCCGCAATTCCCTCCTCAGCCCGAAGAATATCCTCTTCCCGAAGGCCGGGGATTGAATATTCCAGTGCCGCGCATTCCAGCGCCTTGCGGATCGCCCAGTTGTCGGCGGCATCCTGCGCCGAAATCGCGGCGACGACCGCGCCCTTGTGCGGCTGAAACTCGACCAGCCCTTGCGCTTCAAGCTGGCGGATCGCCTCGCGCACCGGCATCCGGCTGACGCCGAAAACCTCCGCCACCGCCTCCTGGCGCAGCGCCGTTCCGCCGGGGATATCTCCTGAAACGATCGCTGATCTCAGGCTTTCCTCAAGATAGGCCGTCGCCGTACGCGGGCGTATGGCGCCTTGCACCACCTTCAGGAGCACGTTTTCCAGTTTTCCCCGGTCCGCCTCATCCGGTTTATCCTCGCCTTCGGCTCTCTGATCAGGCATTCACATCATCCATATGTACATTGGATCCAATATGTGATTGTATATCACCATGACGGTGCCGGGTCGAGTGGCTTGCTCGCAAAAATACCTCCCGCTCGAGGCGGTTCGCTCCCCCAGCGCCGAATTCACCTTTTGGAATTCTGTTTCGCGCCGAAATCACCTTTTTCGCCGCATTCGGAATTCTCCTCGACGCATCCTCGAAACGGCACTTCGGGAGCTTTCGATGCAGCATGATATCCCCGCCGCCGTGTCGGGTAATCCCCGCCATCCGAGCTGGCCCACCTTCTCCGCCGGCCTGCTTGCCGCCGTCGTCGGCTTCGCCAGTTCATTCGCCGTCGTCCTTCAGGGGCTGACGTCCGTCGGCGCCTCGCCCGAACAGGCGGCCTCCGGCCTCATGGCGCTTTCCATTTCCATGGGCCTTGGCGGTATCGTCTTGAGTTTATGGCACAAAATGCCGATCTCGGTTGCATGGTCCACGCCCGGCGCCGCCCTGCTTGCCACCGCCGCGGCACCTGCGAGCGGCTTTCCCGCCGCCGTCGGTGCCTTCATCCTTTGCGCGGTCCTCATCGTCGCATCAGGGCTCTTCAGGCCGTTCGGGCGGGCCGTTTCGGCACTCCCCGCCCCGCTCGCCAACGCAATGCTCGCCGGGGTGCTGCTGGGCCTCTGCCTTGCGCCGGTGGAAGCCCTTGCAAACGTTCCGCAATTGGCGCTTCCCGTCATCCTCGTCTGGCTCGTGGTTTCGCGCATAAACCGGCTGATGGCCATTCCCGTCGCGGTGGTTATCGCCGCGGTTTTGATCGTCATGACCACCGACGGCGCGAAGCTCGACAGCACGATACTCTCGCCCGAACCCTTTTTGATTTCGCCGGTGTTTTCGCTGGATGCCGCCATCGGCATCGCCTTACCGCTCTTCGTCGTCACCATGGCCTCGCAAAATATCCCCGGCATGGCCGTCCTGAACGCCAATGGATATCGCCCCGCGGCCCAGCGCCTCTTCTGGTCGACAGGGATATTCTCGTTTTTATCCGCGCCTTTCGGCGGCCATGCGGTCAATCTGGCCGCGATCACCGCCGCCCTTTGCGCAAATCCCGATGCCGACCCCGACCCGAAGCGCCGGTACTGGGCGGTGATATTCGCCGGCATTTTCTACTGCCTTTTCGGCCTGTTGGCGGGGATAGCCACAAGCCTTGCCACCGCGGCCCCGCCAATTCTCATCGAGGCGGTGGCGGGCCTTGCCCTGCTCGGCTCCCTTGCCGCCGCTACCTCGGCGGCACTGAAGGACGAGGATATGCGCGAAGCGGCCATCGTCACTTTCCTGGTCACGGCCTCGGGAACAAGTTTCTTCGGCGTCTCAGGCGCGTTCTGGGGATTGCTCGCCGGTCTCGGCCTTTTGGGCCTGTCGCGGCTTGCGCCCCGGCTGTCCGCTTCACGCAAATCGTAATCCCCGCACTTGCCTGCACCCCCGCGAACGCCATACCTTCCGGTAAACAATGACGTTTCGGAGGATTTCGCGTGGGCGGACGCCAGAAGACGGCGAAGCTTTTCGAACCGGCTGACGGTGAATTCATCGTGCGCCCGGACCCGGATGACGAAAGGTTGTCGACAGCCGTTCAGGGTATCGATCAGGATGGCCGGCCCGTCGATACGCGCGTGGTGACGGAGCGTCCGTTGACGCTTTACCTGAATTCGCAGGAAATCGTCACGATGATGACCATCGGCGACCATCCGGACCTTCTCGCCGTCGGCTATCTCGTCAACCAGAACATGCTGCGCACGGACGATATCGTAACCGGAATCGACTACGACGACGATCTCGAGATCGTCGTCGTCCGCACCGAGCGCGAAACGAACTACGAAGAAAAAATGAAGAAGAAGGTGCGCACTTCCGGCTGCGCGCAAGGCACTGTCTTCGGCGACGTCATGGACAGGTTCGACGAAATCAGGTTCGAATCCGGTGCGGAAATCAAGACATCCTGGCTTTACGGACTTACGAAGAAGATCAACACCGCGCCTTCGCTATATCTTTCCGCCGGCGCGATCCACGGCTGCGTGCTTTGCCAGGAGGACCGCCCGCTCGTTTATATGGAAGATGTCGGCCGCCACAATGCCGTGGACAAGATCGCCGGCTGGATGTGGCTGAACGGCGTTTCGCCGGACGACAAGATTTTCTATACGACCGGCCGCCTGACCTCCGAAATGGTGATCAAGACTGCGATGATGGGCATTCCCATCCTCGTCTCGCGCTCCGGCTTTACCGCCTGGGGTGTGGATCTCGCCCGCCAGATCGGAATGACGCTGATCGGCCGGGCGCGGGGAAAACGTTTCGTGGCGCTTTCGGGCGATAAGCGAATCGTCTTCGATCTCGACATGTCTCAGACCGAGGACGAAGCACCCGAACACCGCCGCAAGGGCGCGCGGGAGGATCAGGACGCATGACCGCTCTTGCCCAAAACGTCGCCGGCTGCGTGCTTGCCGGCGGTCTTGCGCGCCGCATGGGGGGCGGCGACAAAACGCTGAAGAAGCTTTCCGGCAGGCCGATGCTTGCGCATGTGATCGAGCGCCTGAGCCCTCAGGTCCGCTGCGTCATGCTGAACGCCAACGGCGATCCGGCGCGCTTTTCCGATTTCGGTTTGCCGGTCGCGGCAGACCCGATCGAAGGGTTCGCAGGCCCCCTCGCCGGCGTTCTGGCCGGCCTCGAATGGGCGAAAGCGAACGAACCTGACGCAGAGTTCGTCGTCTCGGTAGCAGGCGACACCCCGTTTTTCCCCGAGGATCTGGTCGCCAGGCTTTTATCCTCGGGCCTGTCCCCGGGCGAAATCGTGCTCGCACGCTCGGATGAGGGAACGCACCCCGTTTTCGGCCTCTGGCCGGTTTCCGTTGCGAGTGACCTCAGGGATTTCCTTGAAAACGGCGACACCCGCAAGGTTCTCGCCTTCGTCGACCGTCATCCGAATCGCAGCGCCCATTTCGAAGCGGCAAGGTCCGATGCCGCGACATTCGACCCGTTCTTCAATATCAACACGCCGGAAGAGCTTGAAACCGCAGAGGCACTTTATCGAGGGAAAGCCGCATGACGAAGCTGCCGCCGGTTTTCGGCGTGACGGGATGGAAGAACTCCGGCAAGACGACGCTGGTCCAGCGTCTGGTGCGCGAAATAACCGGGCGCGGGTTCAGGGTATCCACGGTCAAGCATGCGCATCACGCCTTCGACATCGACCATGAAGGCACCGACAGTTACCGCCATCGTGAGGCGGGCGCTACGGAAGTCGCCCTTGTTTCCGGTCGAAGGTGGGCGCTCATGCACGAACTTCGCGACGAGGAGGAACCTCCCTTCGAAGATATCCTCGCCCGGCTCGCTCCTTGCGACCTGATCCTCATCGAAGGCTACAAGCGTGAAAGCCATCCCAAGATCGAGACGCGCCGGAAAGACGGACGAAAAGGCCAGGCGCTCGCCGACGACGATCCGCAGATAAAGGCGATTGCCGCCGATTTCCCCATTCCGGACACGGACTTGCCGACCTTCGATCTTAACGACGTCTCGACGATCGCCGATTTTATCCTCGACCAATGCGGACTGGGCCGACGCCATGCAGCGGAATAGGCGGCTCATCGACGATTGCTTTTTGCACGACAAGGACCGGCTGAAACACGCCGATGCGCTGGCGATCCTGAAAGAACGCGTCTCGCGCGTCGTGTCCGGGGAAGCCGTTCCGCTGGAGGCCGCGCACGGGCGCCTTCTGGCGGAAGATATCCACGCGCCACGCAACGTGCCGGCCCATGACAACGCCGCGGTTGACGGATACGCCTTTGCAAGCCGCGATTTCGAGGCGACCGGCGGCTTCTTCCCTGTCGTCGCGCGTGTCGCCGCCGGTCACCCGGCACCCGATCCCGTTCCGGCAGGTGGCGCGGTTCGCATCTTCACAGGCGCGGTTATGCCCGAAGGTCTCGATACGATCGCCATGCAGGAAGATTGCGAGACGCACGAACAGGACGGGTTGCGCTTCATCGTCATCCCGCCGGGGCTGAAGCCCGGGGCGAACCGGCGCAAGACCGGAGAGGATGTCGAGGAAGGCGCACTCATCCTCGCATCGGGCGCGAAGTTGCGCCCGCAGGATATCGCCGCCATCGCCTCCACCGGCAAGGCGGAGGTCAAGGTCTGGAGCCCGGTGAAGGTCGCCCTCGTCTCCACCGGCGACGAAATCCGCAGGCCCGGAGATCCCCTGCCAGAAGGCGGCGTTTACGACAGCAACCACTTCCTGCTTCGCTCGCTACTTGAAACGGTCGGTGCGACCGTCACCGATTGCGGCGTTCTGCCGGACAAGGCCGAAATCGTACATGAAACGCTTGCCGACGCGGCGAAATCGCATGACGCGATCATCACGACCGGCGGCGCTTCGCGCGGCGAAGAGGATCATCTCGTTACGGCGCTCGATACGCTCGGCAAACGCCACGTCTGGCAACTCGCCATCAAGCCGGGCCGGCCCATGAATTTCGGCCAGATCGGCGATTGCGTGATGCTCGGCCTGCCGGGAAACCCGGTCGCCGCCATGGTCTGCTTCCTGCTTTATGCCCGCCCCGTACTCACGGTTCTGGGCGGCGGAGAATTCACCGAGCCGCGCCGGTATCAGATGCCGGCGGATTTCGAGATCGCGAAGAAAAAGCCGGACCGGCGTGAATTTTACAGAGGCATTCTCGCGACCGACACGAAAGGCGTGACCGTTGCGCGCAAGTTCGAGCGCGACGGCTCCGGGCTTATCACCGGCCTGCGAGAGGCGGACGGGCTGATCGAGATTCCCGAAGAGACGACGAGCATCGATCACGGCGAATTCGTGAATTTCATGCCCTTCACCGAGATGGGGCTTTTTGCGCGCTGAAACACGCTTTTTTGTATTATTAATGCCGAAAATATCGCCAATCATTTCGAGCCTGAAGATTATTACGTAACGTGAACTTGCCGACTTTATGGGAAAATCGCCGCAAAGCAGTTGAAACATGCGGTTTTTTGATGGGAGTATGCCGACTGCTTGAAAAGGCCACGACAACGGCCTTTCGATAACAACATAAGCAGGGGACATCCTCATGAAATTCATGCGTTGGGCGGCGGCTGCCGCGGTCATTCTCGCTGCCGTCGGTGGAGCCGAAGCAAAGGACTGGTCGAAAGTCCGCATCGGCACCGAAGGCGCCTATCCTCCGTTCAACAACCTGACGTCGGATGGTCAGCTCGTCGGTTTCGACATCGATATCGCCAAGGCGCTTTGCGACGAGATGGGCGTCGAGTGCGAGTTCATCACGCAGGATTGGGACGGCATCATTCCAGCCCTTCAGGCCGGCAAGTTCGACGCGATCATCGCGTCCATGTCGATCACCGACGAGCGCAAGGAGAAGGTGGACTTCACCAACAAGTACTACAACACGCCGCCGGCAATCGCCGTGCCGAAGGATTCCGATCTCAAGGGCGTGACCGCGGAAGACCTTGCCGGCATCGCGCTCGGCGCCCAGTCGTCCACGACGCACTCGAACTACGCCGAAGCGAAATTCCCTGACGCGGACCTTCGCCTCTATCCCACGCCGGACGAGTACAAGCTCGACCTTGAATCCGGCCGTATCGACGCGGCGATCGACGACGTCGTCGTTCTGTCGGAATGGATCGATTCCTCCGACGGTGCCTGCTGCCGCATCCTCGGCACGCTGACGCCGGACCCCGTCATCAACGGCGAAGGTGCCGGCATCGCGATCCGCAAGGGTGAAACCGATCTCCAGGAAATGTTCAACGCGGCGATCAAGGCGATCCGCGAGAACGGCACCTACAAGCAGATCAACGACAAGTACTTCGAGTTCGACGTCTACGGCGGCTGATTTTTCGCTGCAATCCTTGACACAAATGCAGCACGGCGGGTTTCCCGCCGTGCCGTCGCCGGGGCGCTTTGCTGATGGATGAAATCCTCACCCTCGTATCTTTCGGCCCCAATGGCTGGGGCGATGAAATCGCCAGTGGCGTCCTGGTCACGATCACTTTGGCGATCGCAACGCTTCCCTTCGGATTGACACTCGGCTTCCTGCTGGCACTCGCAAAAAAATCCGAAGAGCCCAGCCTTCGCGCGGCGGCGAACATCTATACGACGATCTTTCGAGGACTACCCGAACTTCTGACGCTCTTTCTCGTCTATTACGGCGGGCAGATCGTCCTGCAACAGTTGATCAGCTTTCTCTTTCCCGATGCCCAGGTTGAAGTGAATTCCTTCGTCGCGGGAATGGTCGCGCTGTCTTTCGTTTTTTCCTCCTATGCTTCCGAGGCTTTCCTTTCCGCTTTTCGCGGCATCAGCCTTGGACAATATGAAGGCGGCTATGCCTTGGGCCTGCGCCGCGTTCAGACGCTGCGGCTCATAATTTTGCCGCAGCTCATACGGCTCGCCCTGCCGGCCCTCGGCAACCTCTGGCTCATTCTTCTGAAGGACACAGCACTGGTTTCCGTCATCGGCCTGTCCGACCTCGTCCGACAAGCAGGCATTGCCGCGCGCGTGGAGAAGGAACCCTTCCTGTTCTTCGGTGTCGCCTGCCTGATCTATCTCGTCCTTGCCATGATCTCATCCATCGGCATCACGCGGATCGAAGCCTGGAGCAGCCGCGGCGAGGTGCGCCGATGACAGAGCAAGTCGAAACGGCAAGACCGCAGCTCACTGCGCCCGCACCTCCTCCACGGCGCTGGTCGAACGAGAGGATATTGGGCCACGTACTCATGGTTCTCTGGGCCTTGGCGGGCGCCGGGCTTCTGTCCTACATGATCCGGGACTTCAATCCGGAGTTCATGGACAGATACGGCATGAAGTTCGTCTCGGGCTTCATTGTCACCATCGAACTGGTTGGCTTGTCGCTAGCGATCGGCGCGATCCTTTCGCTCCCGATAGCCGCAATGCGCCTGTCCAGTTCGCGCATCCTCGGTGGCATCGCCTATGGTTTCGTCTATTTCTTTCGCGGCACTCCCCTGATCGCGCAAGCCTTTCTGGTGTACTACGGCGCAGGCTCTTTCCGCGATTTCTTCTCCGATATCGGGATCTGGTGGTTCTTCCGGGATCCCTGGTATTGCGCAGTTTTCGCCTTTTCCCTTAACACCTCCGCCTACCAGGCAGAAATCCTGCGCGGCTCCATTCAGAACGTCGCACGCGGCCAATGGGAGGCAGCTTCAGCGCTCGGCCTTTCCAAGCCCGTCACCTTCTGGAAGATCATTCTGCCTCAGGCGCTCATCGTCGCCCTCAGGCCTTATGGCAACGAAGTCGTGCTGATGATCAAGGGCTCGGCCATTGCGTCCATCATCACAATTTACGATTTGATGGGCGAAACACGGCGCGCTTTCTCCCGTTCTTACGATTTCCAGGCGTATATCTGGGCCGCGATCCTCTATCTCGTGATGGTCGAAGCGCTGCGCCGCGTCTGGGACCGGATCGAAGCCCGTCTGACGCGCCATCTCAAGCGATAGCATTCGCGGAGTTTCCAATGGCCGAGAAGCCTTTTCACGCCGACACGATACTTGCTCATGCCGGAGGCGGCGTCGATCCCGCAACGGGCGCCGTGGTGCCGCCGATATCTCCCGCGACCACGTTCGTTCGCGACAAGGACTATTCGCTCACGAGCGAAAAACACCTCTACAGCCGCGACGATAACGACCTCTACCGGCAGATCGAAAGCCTCGTCGCGAAACTCGAGAACGCTGCCGATGCGCGGCTTTTTTCAAGCGGGATGGCCGCAATTGCCGCAATCATGCGCGCGGTGAAACCGGGACGCTCCATCGTCGTCCAGTCGCACATCTACTGGGGCACGACCGCCTGGCTCAGAAAGCACTGCGCGCATGCAGGCATTGCCCTTATCGAAGCCGACGCGAGCGAGGCGGAGGGTTTTTGCGACGTCGTGCGCGAAGCCGGACCGGATCTCGTATTTATCGAGGTCCCGGCCAATCCGGCACTGCAGATCGCCGACATCGCGAAAACGGCAGAAATCTGCCAGGAAACCGGCGCCGCCCTTGCCGTGGATGCCACGGCAGCCACACCGCTCCTTATGAAACCGCTGAACCTTGGCGCCGATCTCGTCGTCCATTCCGCCACGAAGGCGCTGAACGGCCATTCCGACGCGCTTGGCGGATTGGTCTCCACGCGGGATGCGAATTCCGAAATATGGACGTTCATCCGCGAAGAACGTCACGACGCGGGCGCGGTGATGGGCCCGTTCGAGGCCTATCTCCTGCTGCGGGGAATGAGGACGCTCGCCTTGCGGCTTGAGCGCATGTGCGCGAATGCCGAAGCAATCGCCGAACACCTGGATGGGCATCCCGCCGTCGAGAAAGTGCTTTACCCCGGCCTTCCCTCCCACCCCGGCCACGAACTTGCGAAGAAACAGATGACGGGAGGCTTCGGCTATCTCGTTTCCGTTCTCGTGAAGGGAGGCGCGGAGGAAGCGCTGAAGGTCGCCGGGAACCTTGAACTGATAAAACGCGCCACATCGCTTGGCGGTGTCGAAAGCCTGGTCGAACACAGATACACCATCGAGGGCGACGCCACGGGCGTTCCGAAAAACCTGCTGCGCTTCTCCATAGGCATCGAGCGCGCGGAAGACCTGATAGCCGACCTCGATCGCGCCCTGACGCTCAAACGATCCGGCTGAAACTCCCGATACCCGTGACAGGTCAAACCTGATCGCTTAGAAACGGCTAGCGCAATCGCACGTACCAATATTCGCTTTCACGGGGAGATCGAGCACAATGGCCAAGGTAGCCTTCATCGGCCTGGGCGTCATGGGGTATCCCATGGCCGGACACCTGAAAACGCGCGGCAGTCATGACGTTACCGTCTATAACCGCACCAGCGCCAAGGCGGAAAAATGGGTCGCCGAATTCGGCGGTGCGCATGCTCCCACCCCGCGCGAGGCGGCTGAAGGCTGCGATCTCGTTTTCGCCTGTGTCGGCAATGACGAGGACCTGCGCTCCGTCACGACCGGGCCGGACGGCGCCTTCAACGGAATGAAGGAAGGCGCAATCTTCATCGACAATACGACCGCAAGCGCGGAAGTGGCCCGCGAGCTTTATGACGCCGCCAAGGCCAAGGGCTGCGGATTCCTCGACGCGCCGGTTTCCGGCGGTCAGGCAGGTGCCGAAAACGGCCAGCTTACCGTTATGGTCGGCGGCGATCAGGACGACTTCGACAAGGCGAAGCCCGCGATCGACTGTTATTCGAAGATGGTTGGGCTGATGGGGCCGTCCGGTGCGGGCCAGATGACCAAGATGGTCAACCAGATCTGCATTGCCGGGCTTGTCCAGGGGCTTTCCGAGGCGATCCATTTTGCCAAGAAGGCGGATCTGGACGTCGCGAAAGTGATCGAGGTGATCTCCAAAGGGGCCGCCCAATCCTGGCAGATGGAAAACCGATGGGAGACCATGCGCGACGGCAAGTTCGAGTTCGGTTTCGCCGTCGACTGGATGCGTAAGGACCTTGGCATCTGCCTGAAGACGGCGAACGATACGGGCGCGCGCCTGCCGGTGACCGCGCTGGTCGATCAGTTTTATGCCGAAGTGCAGGCAATGGGCGGCAACCGCTGGGACACCTCAAGCCTGATCGCCCGGATCGAGAACGCAGAGAAATAAGCTCGATTTTTTCAAGCCCATGCGGCGGGCATCCGCCGCATGGGGCGAAGGGTCATTCCTTTGCCGGCTCTCGCGTTTTTTCCGTCACGACGTAGTTGAGCGGAAGCTGGCTGGTATTCTTGATCTCCTCCATGGCGAAGGTCGTCGACACGTCGGAAATATCGATCTTGGAAATCAGCCGCTTGTAGAAGGCGTCATAGGCCTCGATGTCCGGCACGACGACCTTCAGCAGATAGTCCACCTTGCCGGCCATGCGATAGAACTCGACCACTTCCGGAAATTCCCTGATCACATCGGCGAACTTCGCAAGCCAATCCGCATTATGCTGGCTTGTGGTGATCGAGATAAAGGCTGCCACTTTCACATTCACGCTGCGGGCATCGAGAATGGCCACGCGGCGTTTAATGACGCCCTCCTCCTCAAGCTTCTGTATGCGCCGCCAGCAGGGCGTCGTCGACAGGCCGACCCGGCGGCCGATTTCTGCGACGGGAACAGTGCTGTCTTCCTGGAGGATGGATAGGATACGCCGGTCGATACGGTCGATCATGTAAGCCGTCCATGGTGTTTGCATGGCGGCTTCAACGGATGCCACCACGACTGGAACCGAACCCCAAAAGGGATTCATCTTCCAAGATTATTGATAGAGTTGTCGCTGTTTTCCAATACTCTGTCAATTGGGTGCGCGATTGAGAAAATTTTTCCCTTAAATTTTTTCTACGCAGATTTAAGGCGCGAAAGCATTTCGCGAACCGTAGCCTGCAAGCGAGGCACGACTTCCCCCTCGAACCAGGGGTTTTCCGTCAGCCATCTGTTGTTGCGCCAGGATGGATGCGGCAGCGGCAGGACCGCAGCCCCATCCCGCGCCCTTGAAAGATCCATCATTTCGGACCACGCCTCGACTGTCTGCCTTACGTTTTTGCGCTTGAGGCCGGCGAGGTGATAGTCGATCGCATATTGGCCGATCACGAGTTTCAGTTCGATTTGCGGCATCGCCTCGAAAATCCGGTCGTGCCACTTTGTCCGGCATTCACGGCGCGGCGGCATATCCCCGCCCTTGGCATCGAGCCCCGGAAAGCAGAACCCCATGGGCACAATGGCGATAAGCGCCGGATCGTAGAAGACCTCGGGCCCTACTCCCATCCAGCCCCGCAGCCGGTCTCCGGAAGGGTCCGTATAGGGTTGACCGCTTTGATGCACCCGCGTGCCCGGCGCCTGCCCGCAAACGGCGATGCGTGCGGTTTCGGACAAGACGCAGACCGGGCGCGGCTGATGGGGAAGCGGATGTTTTCCCGCCGGCGCATCCCGGCACAGCCTGCAGCCGGCGATTTCCCCGGCAAGGCCCGAAAGCCGCTCGCCAACCGACCGAACGCCCCCACCACCCATGGCTCAGGCTTTCGCGCTCTGCCGGGCGGAAACCTCCGCATGCCAGCGCTTCAGGTTCGCATGATCTTCGGGAATGCCGAGCTTGGGAACGCGGGCGAAGTCCACCGCACACAAAAGCGTGATATCCGCGATGGAGAACATTTCGCCCGCCAGGAACTGACGGTCACTCAAGACTTGATCGAAGAACCGAAAGGCTTCAAGCACCTTGGGGCGATTGGCCTCCGCCCATTCCCTGACCTGGGGCACCTCAAGCTCGCTCATCGCCGGATGCGAATGGCGGAAGGCAAAGGCGACCGGGGCGAACACGCCAAATTCCGCGCGCCGGTTCCACATCTCCACTTGCGCCTTTTCGACCGCATTTCGTCCCATAAGCGGAGGTTCGGGGTGCATTTCTTCGAAATAGCGGCAGATCGCCACGCTTTCCGAGATCGCGGTGCCATCGTCAAGTTCCAGCACCGGCACGCGCTGCAAGGGGTTGAGGGTGGTGAAAGCATCGGTCTTCGCCATTTTCGACATGATGTCGACCTGTTCGGTGGGGACCTGAATGCCCTTCTCCGCAAGAAATATGCGAACGCGCCTGGGGTTGGGCGCACCGGCGGTGTCGTAAAGCTTCATATCTTCCTCGTCGAAGTGGAAACCTTCCCTCCTCATATCACGGCTTGTGATGCGACGGGACCGCGCATCGGCCGTATCGGACGGCCGGCAATCAACCTCGCGTTAACCACGTCTTTGAGGCGCTTATTAAGGGTTGGTGAGCATGCTGGGCACAAAGTCGTTTTCATCGGAAACCAACCGATAACCACAGCACGGTCAGCGCGAATGTCCCTCAAGAAAACGAGGACCAACGAGGAGAAAATCTCGCTAAACCGCGAGCGCGCCATCAAGCGCCGCGAAATGGCGCGTACCGTTCGCGATGCGCGCGAGCGGCTGAGTTCGATCGACGGGACGTCTCCCGCATTCGATCACGAACTCATGCTGATCTATGCCAAGAACCGCCTGAGCGCGGCGGTCGCCCTGCCCCTTTTTGCAATCATCGTCGGGGCGATCACATTTCTCTGGATGGATGCCGTAGCCATCGGCGCATGGCTCGTTTCGATCCTCATCGCGCATGCGCTGATCCTGACCACGTGCCGCCGGTTCGAGCGCAGCGACGCCTCCGATCCGGAATTGAAACCGATCAGGCGCCAGATGATCATCGGCGATATGCTCTATGGTCTTTGCTGGGCGGGTTTCTTCCTCCTGCCGCCGGCGGAAAAGGCGCAAAACGGCTTCGAAATCCTGCAATTCGCCACGATGCTTATCGTCGTCGCGATGGGGACGATGCTGTCATCGACCATCCCGCGGGCACTGCTTGCCGGCACATTGCCGATCACACTGGCGATCCTCCTGACGTTTCTCGGTCATCAGACTCCGCTATACTATGCCATGATGGCAATGGCGGTGGGCGCGCAAGGCTTCTTCCTGATGCTCGGCAACCAGCTTCACACCTCGACGCTGACGATGCTGGAATATCGGGCGCAAAAGGATCACCTGATCGCCGAACTGGAACAGGCCAAGGCGATTTCGGACGAATCGCGCCGGCGCGCGGAAGAAGCGAACCTTGCCAAATCCCGTTTCCTGGCCACCATGAGCCACGAACTGCGGACACCGCTCAACGCCATCCTCGGCTTTTCGGAGGTGATGAAGAACGAATTGCTCGGGCCGATCGGCAACGACACCTACAAGGAATACGCGACCGACATTCACAATTCAGGCGGGCACCTGCTCAACCTGATCAACGAAATCCTCGACCTTTCGCGCATCGAGGCAGGCAAATACGAACTCAACGAAGAGGCGATCGCGCTAGCGGACGTCGTGGACGAATGCCAGAGCATGATGGCGATCCGCGCCCGCAACAAGAACATCGCGGTCATCGACAAGTTCGAATCGTCCCTCCCGAAACTCTGGGTGGACGAACGCGCGGTGCGCCAGGTGGTGCTCAACCTTATTTCCAATGCCGTCAAATTCACGCCGACGAATGGCGAGGTTGTGCTGAAATGCGGCTGGACGGCCGGCGGCGGCCAGTATGTCTCCGTGAAGGACAACGGGCCGGGCATACCCGAGAATGAAATCCCGATCGTCATGCAAGCCTTCGGACAGGGATCGATTTCGATCAAGAGCGCGGAGGAAGGCACCGGCCTCGGCCTTTCGATCGTCCAGGCGCTGGTGAACATGCACGGCGGCAAGTTCGAGCTGAATTCCAAGCTTCGCGAAGGCACCGAAGCGATTGTCACGTTCCCGGCAAGCCGCGTCCTGCAGGCAATGCCGGCGGTGGAGGGCGCAGACCCTCTCGTTCAACGCCCTTCCCGGCCCGCGCAACGCAAAGTCGTGCGAGCCCAGGCTTCCTGACGCCGAACATCTCCCGAAATCAGGCTTCCGACTTGCCGGAAACGCCTGCCGCTTCGAACGTCGCCATGCCGGTGTGAACCTGCGCCGCAGCCTTGACGAGGCCTGCCGCAAGGGCGGCACCCGTGCCCTCCCCCAATCGCATACCGAAATCGAAAAGCGCTTGCTTTCCCATCGCCTGCAACGCGCGCTCATGGGCCGGCTCTGCCGAAACATGCGCAAAAAGGCAATGGTCCAGCGCACCCGGATCCATCGCCTGCAACACGGCGACCGCGGCGGTGGTCACGAATCCATCGACAATGACCGGAATGCGCTGATGGCGCGCGGCAAGGACAAGTCCCGCCATGGCGGCAAATTCTCGCCCGCCGATGCGCCGCAGGATCTCAAGCGGGTCCTTCTCGCCACCCAGCCTCGCTACTGCCGCTTCCACGGCCGCACACTTGCGCTTGAGGCCCGTATCGTCGACACCCGTACCGGGCCCGACCCAGTCCGCGGCCGTACCTCCGTAAAGGGCATTGAGTAGGGCGGAGGCGACCGTGGTGTTGCCGATTCCCATCTCGCCGATGCAAACAAGGTCCGTTCCCCCGGCCAGCGCCTCCATGCCGAACGCCATGGTTGCCGCGCATCCAGCCTCGTCGAAGGCATCCATTTCCGTGATATCAGGCGTCGGGTAGTCAAGTGCGAGCTCGAAAACCTTGAGGCCAAGGTCGTGTGCGATGCAGATCTGATTGATAGCCGCGCCGCCCGCGGAAAAATTCTCGACCATCTGGCGGGTAACGTCCGCCGGGAATGCGGAAACGCCCTTGGCAGTCACCCCATGGTTGGCCGCGAAGATCGCGACCAGGGGCCGCTTGACTTTCGGCCACTCGGGTCCGCTCCACGCCGCCAGCCATTCGGCGATCTCTTCAAGTTTTCCGAGCGATCCCGCCGGTTTCGTAAGTTGCGCATCGCGCAGGCGTGCCGCTTCAACGGCGCCAGTGTCCGCTGTCGGCATGGTACGCACGAGATTGCGGATATCTTCGAACGGTAGAGCGCTTGACGAAACGGACATTCTTTCCTCTTGGCGAGATTTCAGCCCCTGCTCCCAAAGCATTGATAAGCGGGCGGGCGCCGATCTATAACCGGGTCGGAGACCTTCCGAAACCCGGCCGAACGGTAAAATGCTCCACAACGATGACAAGAGAGCAAGCGACATGGGTTGGTCAGCGTCCGACCTTCTTGCCGAAATTGCCGCGGCAGTCCGCTTTTTTTCCCGCCTTCCTGTGCCGAAAATCAATCGGTTGGACGATCCGCTGCGCCTGCCGGATTTCACCATTGCCGCGCGCGTCGTGCCTGTAGCGGGAGCGCTGATCGCGCTGCCTGGCGCCCTATTGCTGCTCGTATTGAGTTTCAGTGCCTTGCCGACGATGGCCACGGCGCTTTTTGCGATCCTCGTCACTTGCGCCATAACCGGAGCCCTGCATGAAGACGGACTGGCCGACGTGGCCGACGGGTTCTTCGGCGGGGCCACGAAGGAGCGGCGGCTTGAAATCATGAAGGACAGCCGAACAGGTGCCTTCGGCGCGCTGGCCCTTTCTTCAAGCCTTCTGCTATCGGCCATTCTTCTCGCTACGCTTGTCGACCGGTTCGGCCCTTTTACCGCGTCATTCGCCTTTCTTGCCGCCCACGCAGCGTCCCGCACGGCGATGGTCCATGTCTGGCACAAGCTGCCGCCCGCCCGCCCGGATGGACTCGCTCGCATTTGCGGCGCACCTTCGAGATATTCAGCGGGATGGGCAACGGCCATGGCGGCGGCAATCTCGCTGCCGCTTCTGTTCCTGGTTCCCTTTACCGGATTTCTTCTTGCCCTCCTTGGGCTGGTCGTCGCGACCCTTGGCATGGAGCGGCTGGCATTGAGCAAGATCGGCGGCCATACGGGCGACGTCTTGGGCGCGACGCAGCAAGTCGCCATGGCGCTGGCGCTGGCCGGCCTTTCGGCCGTTGCGTGAGAACAACAGCGCAGAGAGAATCGGTTCATGCCGACCCGATCCTGCTACGCGGGATAATTCAGCCGCCCGCAAGCGTGTTAACGTCATCCGTGGATAGCCGGTGAGTACGATAAATAACCGCCCGGCCGGTAACGTCATTCAGGTTGGGTCTGCGTTTGCGTTTCTCGGCAAGTTACTTCACTGACATCGTGCCGCCTTGCGGCCCGTTTTTCCGGGCATTGGCGATATGCCTTGCGATGCTCATGCTTGCGGCGTGTGGCGGCCGGCCAGGCCCGGGCTCGCTCGCGATCGCCACGACGAACGCACCAGGCGCGAGCGAGCATCTGCTTCTCGTTGCCACGACCCGCGAAAAGGACGAACGCCCCGGCACCTACTTCAATGGCGAGCGTTCCCAACAGTTGAACTACGCGGAAGCCGTCGTCTCCGTGCCGCCGACGCATCAGTCGGGCCAGATCGAGTGGCCCGCGCAAGCTCCTGGCGATCCCGCAAAGGACATGGTGCTCAAATCGGCCTCCTACCTTGACGGTGAAGAGGCTTTTCGCCGGGTGCTCAACGCTGAACTGGCCAAGCGAGAGCCTCAGGCTCGCGAAGTCGTCCTCTTCATACATGGATACAACACGCGGTTTCCGGAGGCGCTCTTTCGCTTTGCGCAATTTTATCACGACTCGTCGACCGACCGCGTTCCGGTACTCTTTACCTGGGCTTCGCGCGGCGAACTGAGTGACTACGTTTACGATACGAACAGTGCGACTGCCGCTCGCGACGGGCTTGAACGCACCATTCGCGATATCCTGGCAAGTGGCGCCAAGAGGGTCCACATCATGGCGCACTCCATGGGCAACTGGGTGCTGATGGAAACGATCCGGCAGATAAAGATATCGGGAAAGCCCGTGCCGCAGGAAAAGATCGGGTTGATCGTACTTGCCGCGCCCGATCTCGATATCGACGTATTCAAATCTCAGTTGAAGCGCGTCGGGCGGCCCGAACGGCCGTTCATAATTCTGTTGTCGAAAGACGATCGGGCGCTCAAGGCCTCCAGCATAATCGCAGGCGGCAAGGAGCGGGTCGGCCGTTACGAAGACGAGGAAGAATTGGCGGAACTCGGCGCGATCATCATCGACCTTACCAAGCTCGAAGGCCAGGATGCCGCCAATCACGCCAAGTTCGCGCAGGTAGCCGCCATCGCTCCGCAAATGCGAGATGCCCTCGTCACCACCGGCTTCGACCGAAGGTCCGAGGACCTGTCCACCCAAGCCAATGGACTTGGCCGTGGCATCGGGGAGATCGTGGGAACGACGGCGGGGATCGCCATAACGTTACCCGTGACGATATTGACGGCGCCGGTGAAGGTCTTGTCTGGTTCGCAATAGCCACCACTTCAACGGTAATATCACCCTTGCAGACCATATGACCGTGCCCGAAAGCCCCTGCATAAACATTTGCCAGATCGACCGGAAATCCGGCCTTTGCCTCGGCTGCTATCGCACGCTCGACGAGATTGCGGTGTGGAGCACGCTTTCGAAGGAGGATAGGCGGGCGATCATGGACGAGCTTGACGCCCGGCGTTCTTCATTGCCGGAGGCCGGCTGAAATGAACCCGAGAGCCTTCAGATCCTTTGTCCTGGCGATCCTGCTGGTGGTGATGCTGGGCGCCGTAGCCTATTACCTGCTTGGCGATACGAGCGATCCGGAGACACTCAGTTTCGACCGCAGCGGGCCGCGCATGGTGGCGCTGAGCGCGCTTCTCGCCGTCCTTCTGGTGTCGCTGTTCCACTCCGGCCCTCGCATACGCGAAGTCTTGCGCGCGCTGATCATCTGGGGCGGCCTCGGCCTTATTCTCGTGACGGGCTATACCTTCCGCCACGAGTTCGAGATCCTGGGCAGGCGGCTGATGGCGGCCCTTGTACCCGGCACCGCGATCGAGCAGACGGACGGCTCCGTCGTCGTGCTGCGCGACGGAGGCAGGCATTACCGCATTCGAGCCAGGGTGAACGGAGCCGAAGCGGTTTTCCTGGTCGATACGGGCGCTTCCGCCGTCACGCTCACGGCCGAGGATGCGCGCGCCGCAGGCTTTGACCTCGACCGCCTGAGCTACACGATTCCAGTTTCAACCGCGAACGGCAGGACGTTCGTGGCACCCGTCAAAATCGACGAACTCGACATCGGCACAATCCATCTCAACGATACGCGCGCTTACGTCAGCCGCGACGGCGCGCTTGAGGTAAGCCTCCTGGGCCTTTCCGCGCTCGACCGGCTTTCGAGCTGGCGAGTTGAGGGCAACAGGCTGATCCTGACCCCTTGAGGGCCGCGCGCGCTTTCGGATCAGCCCCAAAGGCTCCACGCAAACCGCGCCGCGACGGAAAGAAGAAACAGGCCGAAGGCGATTTCCATCGTGCGCCGCGAAAGCGCGTGCGCGATCTTTACGCCGAAGGGCGCGGCGAATGTCGTGATCGGGATGATGAGGGCGACGCCAAGAAGATTGACGTAGCCAGCGGAAAACGGCGGCAGCAGCGGATCGCCCCACCCTGCCCAGGCCAGGCCGATGACGCCGGGAACGGAGATCAACACCCCCGTACCCGAAGAGGTCGCGACCGCCTGATGAATAGGCCTGCCATAGAGTGTCATGAACGTATTGTTCATGACACCGCCGCCGATCCCCATAAGGGTCGAGAAGAAACCGATAAGCATGCCGCAGACGGCGCGGACCGGGTTGCCCGGAATATCGTCGCCGATCTTCCAACTGCTTCTGTTGAATATCATTTTCAGGCCAACGACCATCGCGATGACGGCGAATATGCCCTTGAGCTGATCGCCCGATACATAAGCCGCGACAAGACTTGCCAGAACCACGCCAAGGGGCACCGGCACGATCCAGCTTCGCCAGAGCGCCATGTCGACCGCACCGCGTTTCCTGTGGGCCAGAAACGATCGGATCGACGTCGGCACGATGATGCCGAGCGAAGTCGCGACCGAGATATGCATGCGCACGCTCTCGTCGATGCCGAGGACGGTGAGAAACTGGTAGAGAACCGGCACGAGCACGGCACCACCGCCGATGCCGAACATGCCGGCGAGCAGGCCCGCGATCGCGCCCGACGCGATCAGGGCGGCGACGAGGCCCGCAACCTCGCCGTTAAAGGTTGAAAGATCCATGAAAGCTCCCCGAGCGAGCCACCTTAGGCAGGAAAAACCGCATCAGGCTGCCGCGTTTTCTTCTTCCTGAAGCGGTGGCGCGGACTTGTCCAGCGCGTCCGCGCCGATTTCCGCCAGCGCAGCGTGGACGACTTCGAGCCCCGCACCGGGTCTCACCGCGTCGACGGTAAGGCGGCGGCGCCATGCCCGCGCACCCGGCACCCCATGGAAAAGCCCGAGGATATGCTTGGTCATGTTGGTAAGCCTGACGCCGGCCTCAAGCTTGTCGGCCATGTAGGGGAGGAAAGCTTCGATCGCCTCGCGACGGCGCAAGACCGGGGCCGGAAGCTCCTTTACCAGAGGGTCGACGCCGGCAAGCACCCACGGGTCGTGATAGGCGGCCCGGCCGAGCATAACGCCGTCCATATGCTCAAGGTGGGTCTTTGCCGACGCAAGATCGGCAATGCCGCCGTTGATGCCGATGAAAACACCCGGCAGCCGTGCTTTCAACCGGTAGACCCGATCATAGTCGAGCGGCGGAATATCGCGGTTTTCCTTGGGTGACAGCCCCTTCAGCCAGGCCTTGCGGGCGTGCACCCAGATGGCATCGGCCCCTGCGGAAACGGCCGCGTCGGCGACCTTGTCCAGCGCTTCTTCAGGATCCTGATCGTCGACGCCGATGCGGCATTTCAAGGTTATCGAAATATCCGAGGCGGCTTTCATCGACGAAATAAGTTCCCCGACCAGCTCCGGCTCGCGCATCAGGCAGGCGCCGAAGCGACCGGACTGAACCCTGTCCGACGGACAGCCGACATTCAGATTGACCTCGTCATAGCCGAAGTCACGAACGATCTTCGAAGCCTCCCCCAGTTCCGCCGGATCCGATCCGCCGAGCTGGCAGGCGATCGGATGCTCCGCCGTCGAATACCCAAGCAGCTTCTCGCGATCGCCGTGAATGACGGCGGCCGCGGCGACCATTTCCGTGTAGAGAAGCGCATGGCGGCTCAACTGCCGATGAAAAACACGGCAATGCCTGTCCGTCCACTCCATCATGGGTGCGACGGCGAAGATCTTCTCGTTATTCTCCAGGGCCTTACGATACATGGCTTCCAGATTGATTCATCCGCTCGGCAATCCGTTCGGACAGGAGCG
The DNA here is from genome assembly GCF_009826895.1 of Stappia sediminis. Taxonomy (GTDB): domain Bacteria; phylum Pseudomonadota; class Alphaproteobacteria; order Rhizobiales; family Stappiaceae; genus Hongsoonwoonella; species Hongsoonwoonella sediminis. Next base: position 198,011 of record NZ_WUMV01000010.1, read on the forward strand.
CACACCTTCCACGATTTTGAGGGAGCCATACACGGATTTCGAACGACTTTCAAAGGCCGCCGCATACCCCTAGGGCAGAAACCCGCTTCCGGTTAAACTAAGGCTCCGGAAAACTTCAAAAGAGCTATAAATTGTTGTTTATTTGATTTTTGATTATAAACTAGCAGTTAGCGACTGATAACAGAAAGTCGTGAGAGGATTAGTAATGCGTATCTTTGTCCGCTCGCCTTCGATTGCGAATGCACTCCTTGTTGTTTTATCCTTATGCCTATCCATTGCTGCCGCTGAAATATTTATCAGATATATCATCGTTGGCGAACCAAGAATTTTCGAAGTCTCCAGACAACTTGGCTGGGACTTACAAAATAATCTCGCAGTTTCCAGAAAAAAACCAACTCGCAATTGGGACGTGTTCACAAATGAAGTTGGTTATCGCATCGATTCGAACAGCAATCGGCAAATTCGTTGTGAGGGTAAGGAGATCGTTTTATTGGGTGACTCATTTGCATTCGGAGAAGGCGTAAATATTGAAGAGCGTTTCGACTACATCAGCGCCAACCTTAAGAATCACTCGCTTAATTTTGGGGTTATGGGATATTCTCCGTTGCAGTCTTTCTTGAAGTTCGACGCTTTTAGAAACAATAAGAAGTGCACTGGATTACGGCATCAGATCGTACTGAGTTCGCCCAATGACGTGATCGATAGTCAGAAACACCTGAACCACTACCGTTACAAACCTTACCTTTATGACGACAAAATAATTTATCTCAACAATCTTGAAGTATTACATGGACATTTAAGAGATAATTCTTATCTATACTATCTTTTTGCAAGATCTATTTCTCTCTCTGATAGCATCCACGGCGATGATCAGGACACGAAGAAGGTTATCAAGGAATTCGATTTTATATCTAAACACTCTCACGGCGCGGAGACTACGTTCATATTTCAAGGCTATCCTGAGAAATTGAAAAAAATCCTAGAACTTTCAGAAATTTGCGCGAATAATGACTGTATTTTCTACGATATCAACCCTCAAAAAGACCCGCAATATTTCTTGAAGAGCGATAGCCACTGGAACGCGAAGGGGCACAGGGCATTTTCAGCCTTTTTCGACAAAAGTGTCGCTGGTCATTCGATTGTATCGCAGCGCTAATGCGCTTTCCTGAAGCCGGCTCCGTTTTCTCAAGCACTGCTCTTTGACGACGGAAAATTGAAGATAGAAATCCATCTTTGCTATTCGATTATTTGGTGAATAAGAATTTGTTGCAACTCACTGACCTGCTCCCCTGAACGATCCTCGTTTTTGGGTTAGCCTGTTCTTTAATTGAGGAGATGGGCGATGAAGCGATCACGTTTCCCGCAAGTACAGATATCGGCATTTTGAACGAGCATCGGGCGGGGATGTCGTCTGCCATTCTGTGTCGCAAGTACGGCATCGCGGATGCCACGTTCTGTACCTGGCGCAAGAAGTATAGCGGCATGGAACTGTCGGATGCCAAGCGGCTGAACGCGCTTGAGGACGAAAACGCGCAGCTGAAGTAGCTGCTGGCGGAGTCGATGATGGACGTGTCGACGCTCCGCGAGATGTTCGGGATGGCAGCAGGAACGGGGTGTCAAATGGCACTATATCGCCCCGGCAAACCCATGCAGAACGGCTTCGTGGAAAGCTTCAATGGACGGCCGAGGGACGAATGCCTCGACTAGCATCTGTTCCGCAGCTACCGCCACGCCCGAGAAATCATCGAGAACCGGAGGACCGACTACAATCTCAACCGGCCGCATAGCAGCCTCGACGAGATGATCCCGAACGAATTTGCAACCCGTTCCAATGAAGATCACACCTCGAAAGAGCTAACTCGCAATCGCGGACAATCTGGGGAGCAGGTCAGAGATCATCATCAAGCGGGCAAGAAGTGATTTGCGGATCGAATGAATCCCAATTCCCCAAAACCTTTACGCTCGAATCCGCCTTAGATTGTGGGATCAAGCATAGTGCTTCATCAGAAAATCGGCAGGTGACCATTCATGACGAGCGGCGTAACTCCCAGCGCCGAACTCTTGACTGAATAGAGCCTGTCGCTGTCTACACCGCAGCTTGACACGATCCTCCGAAAGGCCCGAGTTGCAAAGAAAACGCAATTTGCCGAACTGACGACTTCCCTGATCCGATCCTTATCGTTGAAGTCAATATAGACAACTCCGGGAATCGTTCTCGGTAGCGTCTCCACGACGGGATCAAGTATCTGATCGACCGATTCGGGTTCAATATCGTGCAGGACCAATGCAATCTGGCCGAATTGACTGGCCTGGTAAATGGCCCTTATCAAGCCGGTCGGAGCGCCCTGGCCATTTGACGCAATCTCGATGACATCATTTATCTTCATACCCCCCTCCATCTTGGAGAGCGTCTCTATGTCTCAGCTAGGCGTTTCAATGCCTGACCTCCTGCTCGCTTCCACCCCCTGACAAATCTAGTAGCCCAGTAAGATCACAGCCATTCCAACAGCATCCGGCCCGATCAAGAAGACGGTGCGGTGCCCGGCTTCAGTCGAGTTCGAACTCCTCTTTGTAGTCCTTCTTCAAGTGCGCGGGCTGATCCTCCTTGCGCATCACGCAATTGCCGACCACAAGGCGTTCGATTTCCGTGCCCATGAAGCAGTGAAAGGCATCCTCCGGCGTACACACGATCGGTTCGCCGCGAACGTTGAAACTGGTATTCACCAGGACCGGACAGTCCGTGCGCGACTTGAATTCCGTCAAAAGCTTCCAGTAGCGCGGATTGGTTTCCTTATGGACCGTCTGAACGCGCGCCGAATAATCGACATGCGTGATCGCCGGAACTTCCGAACGCGGGACGTTCAGAAGATCGATGCCGAAGAGTTCCTTCTCATCCTGGTTCGGGGTATATCGCCGGCGCTCCAGCACCTCCGCGACCAGGAGCATATACGGACTGTCAGTATCGAGATCGAACCAGTCGGAGACATCCTCGCGACGCACCGACGGCGCGAACGGGCGAAAGCTCTCGCGATATTTCACCTTGAGGTTCAGCGTTTTTTGCATTGTCGGCGATCGCGGATCGCCCAGGATGGACCGCCCGCCAAGGGCGCGGGGGCCGAATTCCATCCGCCCCTGCATCCAGCCGACGGCCTTTTCTTCCGCCAGCGCATCGGCCGTGGTGGAGATCATGTCATCGTCTGACAGGACATCGAATACGGCACCCGCATTGGATAGGCGCTTCTCGATCTCACTCTGCTCGAAGGCGGGACCGAGGTAGGAGCCTTCCATGAAGTCCTTGCCGTTGGTCTTGCGCTCTTCACCCAGATACTGATGCCAGACGGCGAGCGCTGCACCCAGCGCCCCGCCCGCGTCGCCTGCGGCCGGTTGGATCCAGATGTCATCGAAGACGCCTTCCTTCAGAAGCTTGCCGTTCGCAACGCAGTTGAGCGCAACACCCCCGGCGAGGCAAAGTTGGCGTTCGCCGGTCACCTCGCGAGCGAACCTCGCGAGCCTGGATACGGCCTCTTCCGTGACAAGCTGTACCGAAGCCGCAAGATCCATCTCGCGCTGTGTCAACGGCGTTTCGGGCTTGCGCGGTTCGCCATCGAACAGCTCATGAAAGGCCGAAGATGTCATCGTCAATCCGGTACAGTAATTAAAATACTTCTGATCCAGACGGAACGAACCGTCGTCCTTCAAATCCATGATATTGTCGAGAATCTTCTGCGCATAGACGGGTTTTCCGTAAGGCGCCAGACCCATTACCTTATATTCCCCGGAATTTACCTTAAATCCGGTGTAGTAGGTGAAGGCCGAATACAGAAGACCAAGCGAATGCGGGAAGCGTATTTCCTTAAGAATATCCAGCTGGTTTTCGCGGCCGTGGCCGAGCGACGTGGTGCACCATTCGCCCACGCCATCCATGGTCAGAACAGCCGCGCTTTTGAAGGGTGAGGCGAAAAAGGCGCTCGCCGCGTGCGACTGATGATGTTCCGTGAAAAGCAACGAGCCTTCCCACGACTTCACGCCATCAATTTCGCCAAGCTTCTTCCTGAGCATTCCTTTTTGAAAGAGCTTCTCCTTCACCCATACAGGGATTGCTGTCCGAAAGGAACGGAATCCTCGCGGAACGGTCGCCAGATAGGTTTCCAGAAGACGCTCGAATTTCAAAATCGGCTTGTCGTAAAAAACAACGTGGTCGATATCCGCCATCCGACACCCTGCTTCCTCGAGGCAGTAAGCGACGGCATTCGACGGAAACGACGGATCGTGCTTCTTGCGTGTAAAACGCTCTTCTTGCGCGGCGGCGACGATCTGGCCGTCGCGCACAAGCGCGGCGGCACTGTCGTGATAGAAAGCTGAAATGCCAAGGATCAGCATAGAGCCTCCGTCAAAACAGGGTGTAGATGAACGGGGCAACAGCAGTACCTTGCGTCAGAACGATTAGGGTACCGAAGATCCCGAGCATGATCAGGATGGGCAGTAGCCAGAATTTCTTCCGGGAACTCATGTAAACCCAAAGCTCACGCACCAATTCCATTTCCGCCTCCCAAGGCCAAATGCGTTGCGGTTTGCCGCAAACCTGGTGTTACGTTCGATGCATGTTTTCTAGAACTGATTTTGCATCGAAGATGATTCCTCTGGCTCTTCCGAACGGGAAATCCAGTAGCTGTGGCTCTTTTTGTCGATAGACGATGCCAACGGGTCATGCCCTTTGGCACGCATGATGAGACCGATAGGAAGGAATGTCGTGATGTAAATCAGGAACATTATAATTGGATTTACGATCATAAAAAGCAAAAGACCCAATTTATACCAAAGCTTGTTTGGTATTTCCAAAATATCTGGATAAACAAAAGCTGCGATAACAAGTACAAGCCCGATCGCGCCAAGCACGGTCAACACGGCGCCCGGTTCGCCGACCCACGCCCATCTTACAAGCGCCAAGGCGACGAGAATTCCACCAACCGTGTATCCAAAGGCTCGATTGTTCGGGCCTTTGGGTTTTTCGTCAATAATGACTTCATGTGTCATATTCGCCCCCTCACGACAGGCTCGAATGCCGCGCGGACAGATTGCCTGAACTCCAGACCTGGAGGCGGCACACACCACGATCGCGGTCCTGGTTGTTGATAGCGTCGGCTGCGAGACAAAATCCGGGAGGGAAACTTTCTCTCGATCAGCCTGCCTGTTTGCCCCGTCCCTTCGGGAAAGCGAGCATGAACACCCAGCCCCTGCTCATGACTGCAAGGAACCTCCAGCGACATTCGCGCCGGCAAGGTGTTCGCTGATAGAAGCTCTATCTCTAAGTTTTCAGGGAGTTGGAACGCGAATTCGAGCGCCGCTTCGCGCTTGCAATACGGAGCATGTTCCACTTTGGTTTGTCGCGCAGAATACATTGCGCCCGGAACGCTGACAGGTACCGATCCGCAGCCGACATTTCGGCCACTACGCATACGCCTACAGTACATACCCATCTCCGCTTGATACTAGTTACATATCACCGAAAAGTTCTTCCAACTCCGTGACATGTATACTTACGAAAGATGCAAACTCGGGTTGTGAACCCTAAATCGCAGTTCCTGCCAGCTCCTGTATTTTCACAAAAAAAATGATAGCGACGTTTCGTTTGCATGACAAGCTCTGCGAAAACTCTACCATTTGTATTTTCATAATGTTAGGTAATAACTATGGGATTTCCTCTTATACTTAATCCTGACAAAATACTCTCTACGTAAGGTTTATCGGTAAGGATTCGCCTCGGGTCCTGCCGCGCGATTTAGGCTAAGCTTTCAATCTTGAATTTCCAGAGCATATCCCGCGAAATCCGGATCGGATTTCACGGTCAGGATATGCTCAAGATATTGATTCTGAAGCGAACTCTAGTCACGAGAGCGATTCCGCATTCGTGGAAATGCGCTCTAGGTAACGGACTCATAAGATTAATGAAAATGGCACATGAAACGGCAAAAAATTGCACGGGGAGGGGCGCGGGGCGGGTTGGGCGCCCGGTCAAGCCTTTCGACGAAGCAGGTCGAAGCCGTTTCGGTGTCCACGGTGCAACCTGCGCCCGGTCGGGCGCAGGCGAGTTGTTCCGCAAGAAATCGGCGATCGACATGTCGAACCGAAATCGGGACGATTTCGGTTCGGTTGATCTTGGGATATGGCCGATTTGGCTGGTCCTCGAATAAATCGCCGGCAGGCGATAATTGTAGCGAGGACCATTTTCCCTGTATTTTATGCGAATTAATGAAAAATCCTGAACTCACTTGCCTTACGCTAAGATACATTAGAATATACAGGTAAATGCAAAAGGAGAGTGACATTCAAGGTAAAGCTTGATCTCCGGATGCATTCTGCCGACGACGCGGCAGGCGGCAGTCGCTGCCTCGCGGATACGAGTAAGCCGAAGCGAATAAATACGCAAAATCAGACGGCTGAATCGAATTCGGAATGCCAGGCATCTTGAGTACGGCACGTGTCATAGCGCGCCGGTTTGTATAAAGGGCGGGCAGATGAGCAACAAAATCGCACAGGCCTTCAAAGTCACTTTTGCCAATATTTTCATTCTTCTGGCGCTTATTACACTTGGAAACATTTTCGCTGTTATTTTCATAAATCAATATAATGCAAGCAAAACAAAACAATATGCCAATTCTCACTTGTTTCCCAACTATGAGGGGATCGACTGGGCGCGCAAGCATTTTGAGGAATACGACAATCTGACAAAGGGTTACTTCGCCTCTTTCGTCGGCTGGCGCCGGCCCGAATATTCTGGCGAAACGATAAATATCGACGAGAATGGTTTAAGGCGCACCGTGGGCCTCGACGATGCCGAGCCAAACCAGACAATTGCCCTTTACGGCGGTTCCACAATGTGGGGAACCGGCGCGAACGATGAAACAACGATCCCTTCATACGTGGCGCAGAAAAGCCCGAACCTCAAAGCCTATAACTTTGGCGAGACCGGCTACATCTCCCACCAGAGCTTCAACCGCTTTTTCGAAAGTTACTCTACGGGCTTCCGCCCCGATATTGTCGTGTTTTACGACGGGGTCAACGACGTATGGAACCGCTGCAGGCGGGAGCATGGTTCATATTCTCACGCCCGCGAACAAGAAATCCGCACATTTCTTGCAAACCGCAAGGAAGCTTCGCTCCTGGACGTCGTAGGGCCGATGAACGATCTCGCCGGACGGGTCAAACGCACACTTGCGTCTCGAAAGCGGGTTGCGGAAGGTCCTTACGACTGTAAGGAAAGTCCCGAAAAGGCCGAACGGGTCGCGCGCAACCTTCTCTACGACTGGAGGCTTATGAAAGATCTCGTCGAGGGATATGGCGGCCGATTTATCGCCATCCTCCAGCCGCATGCCTACATAAGCAAATCGCGGATCGACCATTTGTCGCTCGACCCCCGCCTTGGAGAGGAATATGCCGCGGTCTATCCGCAGGTGGTCAACCTGATGAAGGAGGAATTTCCAGACCTTCAGGAAAATTTCCTCGACTTGAGAACCGCACTCGACGATGTGGACGAGGCATTTTATATCGACTGGTGCCATCTCTCGCCTAACGGTAACGAGATCATAGCGTCGTACATTGTAGGTCGTCTGAATCAGGGCGATTCTTCAAAGTCAACGAAATTACTGACCCCCTTCGTGATCGGCAACGGTAATTGACATGCTGCAGCGCCTGAAGAAGTTTGTGGCGGCAGCCTATATCAATAGCCGGCCGGATCACTATGAAGTCCCCTTCGCGGGGAATGTCGCCGCCTTTCTGGCTGACCGTCCATACCCGAAAACATGGTATTTCCGAAATCGCCTTCGAAGAGCAATCCACGGATATCATGAGCCGGCCATGACGTTCCTCCTGGAACGGCTTTCCGAGAGCAAGCATTCATTGCTCGATATTGGCTCTCATCTCGGCTATTTTTCTGTGCTCTTCGCTTCTGTTCCCGATCATGAAGCAACCGCCATCGAACTGGACCCTTCCAATTTTCGTGAGTTGGAGCGGTGCTTCAATTGGCAGGCGGAACCGGTCAGGGGCCAACTTCACGCTGTCAACTTGGGCATTTCGGACGTTCAAGGCACGTTAAATCTACCCCAAAATAGGCCGCATAATGCATCGCATCACATCAATTCCGCCTTTAAAGGAGAGACGGAATTGATGGCGGTAGAGCTGACGACAATCGATGACTTCGTCAGCAGGATGTCACGCCCGCCCGATGTCGTGAAGATTGATGTGGAAGGTTTCGAGGTGCCCGCTCTGCGCGGGGCGTCCAGGCTTCTTGCTGAAAACAAACCGGTGCTTCTCATCGAAGTCCATCCCCCGCAAATAAGAGAACTGGGTGAAGATGTTCACGACGTGATTTCAATAACGAAAGCGACCGGATACGAGCATTTCCAGTTTCATGAGCATCGAGGCCTGCAAGGCTCTTCGCTAACACAAACCGTTGAGATCGAAGGCAATGCCAATCGTGACGTGATTTGCATTCACAAAGACGACGAAGCCGGGCTTAAGGCCGTTGAGAACATGCTGGGCTGACAAGAGGGAAAAGGCTTAAATTCCCTCGGCGTCTGCGCAAACCGACCGACGGGACCTCCTCGATTTTGCCGTCAGTTTCCGTCAATCGCGGTCTGCACCGCCTCGCGCCAAAGCTCATTTATGCGATCGGGCGCGAATTTCGCGGCGGACCGTGCAGCCGATTGAGCAAGCCGAACACGAAGCGTTTTGTCTCCCATCAGTTTCGCCAGCGCATCGGCCAGCGCATCGACATCCAGTGGCGGAACCAGCAATCCGTCGACACCGTCCGTTACCATGTCGCTCGGCCCCCATTCGCAGTTGAAGGAGACAACCGGCAACCCGGCGGCCATCGCCTCGAGCAACACGATTCCCCAGCCTTCATAGCGCGATGAAAGAACGAAGATATCGGCGGTTTCTATCCAGATGGTCGGGCGCTCGGTAACGCCTGGCATCCGAACCCGCTCTCCAAGGCCGAGTTCGTCGCGCCGCGCCTCCAATTCCGATCGTAAAGGCCCCTCCCCCCAGATCGTAAGCGTCCAATCAGGAAATGAACGCGCAACCTTCGAAAACGCCTCCAGCAGCAGGTCAAATCCCTTCTGATCCACCAGCCGGCCTACAGCAATCAGATTATTGTTGCCGCGCTGCGGCGACCACTCTCCCGGCAATCGAACCGGATTGGGGATCACCCAAGATCGCTTGCGCATGTAGAGCGGGAAGAAACGCCTGGCACCTTCCGTCATCGTCACGAGGCCGAAGGCATGAGGGTAGGCCTTCGTGCGAGCCCAGTCCCAAACCGCATTGAAACGTTGCGCCTCCGGATTGTTGCGTTCCGAAACTATCACTGGGATGCCGAGCCCCGCGGCAGCCGTAATGGATACGACGTTTATCTTGGTCAGAAAGCTTACGACAACATCCGGACGGATCTGCTTGAGCGCGCTCCTTAGCGCCCTTATGCGTCTAGCTACCTGCCATGCTGAAATGACCCGCGGTTTCGGGGCAGCGCGGACGTCAAGCTGCACCAACTTGACCCTTTTATCGATCGGATAGTATGGCTCGGTACCGGGCGGCTCGAATGTCACGATTGAAACATCGCCGCCGATTGACGCCCAATGATTTGCAAGGCCTGAGACAATACGTTCGCTTCCGCCGGCAATGAGACCAGGCAGCACAAACACTACTTTCCCGTAGGGCGGGAGTTCCGCCTCTTGTTCGCTCCGCCCCGGCAAAGTGTCTGTTTCAGGCTCCACCGTTAATTCCCCCACGCTCTCTCGGCTCGGATTCGCCGTGCATCCTTGCGGATCCGATAGGATGTCTGGAGCGCTTTCCACGAAAGCAGGATCGCTTTCGCGACAAGAATTCGCTCCAGAATCAATATCTTGAGCATATGTCGCGAAATCCGATCCGGATTTCGCGACATATGCTCGAGGTTAATCTAAAGGCGCGAACCGAGATTACCAGCCAGCAGGTTTAACAACGTGCCGACCGGTCCAGCTTGGCTTCTGTTGCATAGTCGAGCCAAACTTACCTCGTTCTTCGTTCGAGTTTCTTGTCGCATCTGTAGCACGTTCATCACGAAGGTTATGCTATATAAAAAATTATAGTATTACAAAATACAACAAACAACTTTTTTATATATATATTTAAAAATTGGATTTTCACGCTTTTCAATATAACTCAAAATTCTTTTTTCGTGAAAACATCTATTTTAATTAATTCCAAGGACTCATGAAAAATGGGGATTTTATTTGTCACAAAAAGGCCTATATTTTTGATTCTAATAAGTTTGCAATTATTATACTATTAATTTAGATCAGAGCGAGCCGGTGAGGTGTATCCATGGCCTCGAACCTGAAATTGTTTGCGACAACCCTTCTTGCATTAGGAGCTCTGGGATTTCCCTCGGGGAACGCAAACTCAGGAACTTCGAATGCAGCCTTTCCCGGCGCAGTTGGGTTCGGACGTCATGCCGTAGGATGGCGCGGAGGCGAGATCGTTCAGGTAACCAACTTGAGAGACTCCGGCCCCGGCTCACTGAGAGCATGCGCGCAGCATGAGGGCAAGCCACGCGTCTGCGTCTTCACCATCGGCGGCACTATCAACGTCGACAAATCGATTTTGGTCGCCTCGAATACTTACATCGCCGGCCAAACCGCTCCCGGACAGGGCGTTCAGATCCGTATCGGTAAAGCTCAAGGCACTCCCTTATTGATCTTAAAGTCGCAAGACGTTCTGGTCCGGTACATTAAATTGCGGCCGGGCCCCAGCCCTCTCCCATCCACAAGCGTGGACGGCGTTATGATCGGTAGCAGCAACGACATCTATCTCGACCATCTCTCTGTCGAATTTGCGACCGATGAGAATGTCAGCGTTACGACCAAGTATCGGCCGACCGTCGACATTACCATTGCTAACAGTATTGTCGGCTGGGGGCTCGACCGGGCGAACCACAAGAAGGGAAAGCACTCCAAGGGTGCGCTTTTGTGCACGAAGGACGGAAAGAATGCCAAATGCGGCCGTCTTTCGCTCGTCGGAAACCTGTTCGCGCACAATAGAGATCGAAACCCGGATATCGCCTCGACCCCGTCCGGACCGATAGAAATAGTCAATAACGTCTTTTACAACCCCACCAGTCAATTTGGGGAGTTCTACAACCATTACGGTGAAACGGTGGTTAACTACGTCGGCAACATAGCATTGCCAGGGCCGAGTACGCGTTCCTCAAGGAGGCCAAATGCGTTTGACGCCTATCCGAAGAACCCCGATTACCGAATAAGCATTTTTGCCGAAGACAATATCAATCTTGATCGCCAGCGTGGCGGAGGATGCAACTATGATCAAAGATTGCCGGTCGTAGGCGATCGGACACAACCTTTTCTGATCGACGCCCCGGTTTTCCCACTTACGGTAAAACCCGAACCTGCTTCGGAAACATTGGAAAATGTACTCAGCAATGTCGGTGCCCGCACCGGCCCGGCGCGAAAGCTTGATGCCCTTGACCAAAAACTGATTGACGAAGTGCGCAACTGCCACGGATCTCGCGTCGATTCGCCTGCGGAAGCGGGAGGATGGCCAGAACTTCCTACCATCGAAGCTTCTGCCGATGGAGATAAAGACGGAATGCCCGACGACTGGGAGCGTACAATACCGGGGCTTGACCCCGAAGACCCCGGCGATGCCTGGTCAGATCGAGATGGCGATGGTTGGTCGAATATTGAGGAGTACCTGAGCTATTTGGCCGGCGATTTCAAAAACAGCTCCAAATAAGAGATGCCGCCGGGCACATGCCAAGAACGGGACGTAAACTTTCAGCGCGTGTGCCGAATGGAATCTTCACCAGTGCCGCGCGGTTCGAAAACAGGCCGGATCTTTCGCGTGGGTCGCTTCTCGAGGACAGCGAGTTTGTTGCGATTGCTCCGGTGGGCAAGCGCCTTCTTGTGCTTTTGCGCCGGCCCTTCGGCGCGGAAATTCGGCAGCACCAAACGGATGGCATCGATGATGGCGGCCGCATCGCCATTCGCCACCGCCGCTTCCAGCTTGGCAAACGTGTCGTAAAGCTCCGGCAACGACACCGGCTTGGGCACCGCGCCAAGCACGCCGGGAACCGGCGGAGAAACGCGCTCTTCGGAAGAATCGAACAGTTCTTCGAACAACTTTTCACCCGGCCTGCATCCGACGAAGTCGATCTTCACATCCTCGTCGGGCGTCAAGCCGGCCAGGCGGATCATGCGGCGCGCGATATCGACGATCTTTATCGGTTCGCCCATATCCAGCACGAATATCTCGCCCTGCCCGATTTCCTTTTCCAGGCCATAAGCCGAAGCCTGAAGGGTCAGTTCCACGGCTTCGCGGATCGTCATGAAGAACCGTTTCATGTCCGGATGCGTCACGGTAAGCGGCCCGCCACGGGCAAGCTGGCGCTTGAAAAGCGGAATAAGCGAACCGCTGGAACCAAGCACGTTTCCGAAACGCACGGTCATGAACCTGGGCGACCCCTCCCGGCTGACGCCTTCCAGGTCAAGCGCCTGGCAATAAAGCTCGGCCAGCCGCTTGGTCGCACCCATGATGCTGGTCGAATTCACGACCTTGTCGGTCGAAACCTGCACCATGCCCAGCGCACCCCAGCACATCACGGCTTCGGCGACATTCTTCGTGCCCAAGACATTCGTGTAGACACCCTCGCAAGAATTGAGCTCCACCATCGGCACATGCTTGAGTGCGGCCGTGTGGAACACAAACTCCGGGTGATGCTTCGAAAACACGTCGTTCAATCGGTCGACGCTGCGCACATCGCAAAGATGAGCCGACCTCGGGACATCGGGGAAGTTTTCAGACAACTCCAGGTCGATCGAATAGAGATTGAATTCGCAGTTGTCGATGACCACCAGATGCGAGGGGCCAAGCGCGGCGATCTGCTTCGTCAATTCGCTGCCGATCGAACCGCCCGCACCGGTAACGAGCACGCGCCGACCGCCGATAAAGCGATGCAGGGCGGCAACGTCGAGCGAAGCCTGCGGCCGCTCCAGCAGGTCTGTCAGTTCGATGGGGCGCAGCTCGAATTCCTCGGAATTGCGCGTCTTGCGAAGCGCGGTCGCGGGATTGAGGCGCGAGACTGCCATGCCGAGTTCTTCCGCGCGTTTGACGACGTGATCGGCACCGTCGATCGAGGAAACCGGCGCCGTGAATATCACATGCCGGGGCCGCTTTCCCTTGCTGTCCAAATCCGCCACGACGCCGTCGAAGTCCGGCGGAGTGCCAAGAATCTGGACACCGCGCAAAATGGTTCCGATCTCGGCCTCGGATCCGTCTATCAGGCCCACGGGGCAGTAGGACGACGAGTTGTCGCGCTGCAATGCCCGTAAATAGTGGTCCGCTTCATCGCCCGCACCGACCAGAAGGACCGGAACAACCGAGCGCAGGTCCGGCTCCGCGGTACGCGTGAAGTGACCAATGCTCTTCAGGTCCTCATGCTTGAAGGTCAGACGCACCGAAGCCAGCAAAGGAACGAGCGCCATGATTTCGATCAGGATGACGGACCGCGGCACGAAAGCGAGGCGCGAGTAGAGGAAGACGCAGGTGGTAAGAATAATCGATGCGATAAGCACCGCCCTGACAAGGATGATGTAGTCCAGGATAGAGGCGTACCGCCAGTTGCGCTTGTAAAGACCGGCGACGGGAAAAGTCACGGAACAGATGGCGACAAAGACAACCGTGACAAAGACGATCGATCGCGCAAACTCCCCGTCCGCCGCGAATGCCTGAGGCCCGACGCGCAATGCCGCCGCGAACACCAGTGCAAAGGCAGAGAGGGTAAGATCTAGAATGTAGAGGCGGTAGTTTCGGACAACCGATTTTGCAATACCCAAGGATTTCGCGCGCACCCTGCGCAAAAGCCCTTCGTTTCGCTTCCTCTGAGCATTCAGCCAGTCCTTGAGTGCTTCCCCGGAGAAAATTGCCGTTAAGGACGCTTTTAATTCAGCGGAAATGTGCTCGACAACTGACACTCGCCTAGATGCTTGCCCCTTGCGGTTATATTCGCGCCCCATATCTACAACTCCGTCAACGCAATACTTTACACAGTTAGGAGTGTATTTAGCTTTGAGCCGGACCGTTCATGTTAAAGCCACTGTAAACAGCGCTTTAGTTGAACTATACAGCCTGCTTGGAAGCTATTTACGCAGCAAATAAAGCTTCAAAGCCAAAGCATTAGATTAATATTGCGTTAACCGGCAGGGCAATCATAGGTGCGATAAGCGCACTGCCTGTCAGTTAAACCCTGTCGGGATTGCCGATTATGCGAAGCGGCCAGGCAACGAGTGCGCCCATCTATGCGTATGATGTATCTTTAAATTTCGGCACAATTCGATTTAAGGGGAGCCTCTTTGCTCAGGCGGAGAATCCCATTGTTGGGCTACGCAGCCAGCCGGATAGATCGCGGCCCAGCATCCGGCTAAGCGCCTCTACGTCACTTTTATAATATTCTATGAGCGCATCCCTAAGGTGCGCGGGCAAGGGTTCATAACGCATTTCTGACGCAAGAGCGCCGTGCACCTTTTGGAATAGGTTGTTACCGCGCATTGGAGCCACGAGCGGCTTGACCGGGCGCAACACCCGCCGCATGCGGGGATTTAGCATGGGCGTCGTCTTGTCCTTGACCTTAGGGCGCATGAAGCTTGCAGATTTATCAGGCTCAAGGCCAATAAAGGTTCGCACAGTTTCCAGCTGTCGTTCAGGCTCTGTCTTGATGGTCTCGTACAAGGTAACGAGGATCTGCTCGGCGGGAAACAGCTCGAAATAGATCTGCAGATGATGATAATACTCGCCCGCCCCAATGAAGCGCGCGGTCTGAGGTTTCTCCGGATCGAGATACCTGTCGATATCACGGCCGACTTCGCCTCGGCGGTAAAGCATGCAGTAGTCGGAATAAGCCCGGTCGATGGGGTTGCGCAACTGAACGACAAGCTTTGCATGGGGGAGACTTCTGGAGATACGGGCCGCTGCCTGCGCATCCTCCAGGTATGAATTGGACTTCTCGCCGATCAGCTGGCCGTCCGTCGCTTCCGAGAATCGGGACAGATACCAGTCTTCGCCGCGATGGTATTCGCGACTGAAGAAATGAAGCTCGGGGCCGGGCATAAAGACGTTCGGATCCGCCTGCAGCGACTTCTGCAGCCACGTGGTTGCGCTTTTGGTCGCTCCGATGATGAGAAAGTCGATATCCGTCATTTTCATTTCAGCGACCCAGGCTTGTTCTGCTGAGCCGCGCATGGCTGTTGAGATCATCGCTTTTGCGCCCCCCAAGCAGCCTGTCGTAGATGTCGGTTATCTTGTTCACATGCACATCGACGCCATAACTCGCGTAAGCACGTTCTTCCGCCGCCTTGACGATGTTCTCCCGGAACTTCGGGTCGTTTCGCAGCTTGTAAATGGGTTCCACGAAACTTTCCGGCCTATCCGGCGGAACCAGGATGCCGTTCACTCCGTCCTCGATCGCTTCCGGATTGCCGCCATCGCGCGTCGCCACCACCGGTGTCCCGAGGTACATGGCTTCAATAAGCGTCCTTCCGAATGGCTCGCGAACGGCCGGCACGAGAAGCGCGTCCACGGCATGAATGTAAGGCTCAATGGGTTGTCTGAAGCCCATCAGGCGAATGGCATCGCCAATGCCCAGTTCCTCCACGCGTTGCTTGACCTTTCCATCATATTTTGGCTCCCGCAGATTAGGCGCCCCGAACAACAGGCCCATGACCGGGACATCGGGATGTTGCTCCTTAAAAGCCGCAACAGCTTCAACGAAGGCAACCGGTCGTTTTCGCGAAACGATGCTGCCGAAGTAGCCCAGAAGAAGCGTATCCTCACGGCAGCCGAGTTCCTGAATAAGCCCGGAGCGGGCGGACGTGCGATCCGACGTTTTCAGCGGGACGTCGAAGGGGCTGTGCACCACCGCGAATTTGCCGTCGACGTTGCATATCGGCTTGCACGGCTTGGCGAAGCGCGAGACGGCAACGATATGATGAGATAGAACCGGGGCGAGATAATTCACGCCAAACGCTTCCGGATCCGCCCGATGATGCCAGACGTGCCTCGCGCCGGCGATCTGCGCCGGTATGCTCCATGCAGCGTGGATCTGACCGTCGTTCGTATGAAGAATGTCGACATTGTGCCGCTTCAGGAATGTTACGAGCGACGGAATTGCGCCGGATACGAAACGCGCCATCGAAATCATGTGTGCCACCGTCGAGCGGCCTTGCTCACGAACCAGCGGCGGCGCCCCGACGGGAGCGACAAGGAAAGGAATACCTTTTTCTTTGAGGTAAGATGCGACCGGGCCATCTTCCACGTGCAGCACCACAAGTGACCGATAGATATTCCGATCAAGCGCTAATATCAGCTTGGTCGCGGAAACATGGCTCCCTCCGAAGCTGTTTCCAACAAATGGAAAGCAAATTGTGATGCGTCCATTACTCATTACTACCACCGGACTCACTCTGGAATTCTTTACCACTTAGCTACGCTCACGCTAAGCGCACCTTTACAATCCACATTCCTCTGCGATATTTCAATGCTTGTTTCTACTACAGCATGCTTCGTTATTTTCCACGCCTGCCTCGTCAGGAAATTCCGCAACGAAACCTTCCTGCCTACCCTCGCATCCGTTGCTCAATCGGCCTTCATGGATATATCGGGCTTCATACCCTCGACATTCGGCATCGTGGACGAGGAAGCTTTCAAGGCAGACGTATAGGCTGTCAGAAGACCAACCAGCAAAATCGTAGCCATCACGGCATGCGCGATATTAGCCCCCATCGCGCCGATGTAGTATATCGCGACAATCGCTGTCGCGTGAAAGGCCAAAGTGGCTATTACAACGATCTTCAAGACCACCAATTGCCGCCCCATGGCAAGGAGGGCGGAGCGTGCAACGCTGCCGCTCAGCACCATCGCGACGGCGATCATCTGCACGGTCACCAATGGCGCCGCGTCGATGAATTCATCTCCAAGGGTCCAGTGAATTATCGGATGGATCGTCAACGAAATGCCGATGAATATAAGCCCGCCCAAGCCGGCCAGAAGCAATTCCATTTGCATGACCGTCTTGCGAAATTCGTCGATTGCTCTGTCAGCCCAAAGCCGCGCCACATCGGGATACAATACGGCCTGAACCCGCACTCCGAATTGCAGCATCAATCGTCCAAAGCGCTTCGCGATGTGATAAAGACCCGCAGCCGACGGTCCAGCCAGTGCGCCGACAAATAAAGTATCGAGTTCGTTCGCCGTGGCCCGCAACGTCAGTTCGACGTTAGAGCCGATCGTGAAGGCCCACAATCCGGTAAATCTCTTGGAAACACCTCTTATTGGCGCCCAAAGCAAACCCGAAGCACCCTTCCGGCGCAACTCAAACATCGCCAGAACGAAAAGAAATAATGAGCCAAGAATTTGGGTCATGGCAAATATAATAATAAAATATAAAATTCCCTGCTCGAAAATAAGACCAAAAACGCACAAAACCAATCTCAGCATCAAATTTAGTAATGATGAATAGGCCATAATACGAAAACGGCCCGCAAGACGCATCACCGCTGTAGGAAATCCATTGATATTGAATAGTAATATAGTCGAATAAATGAGAACTAGGTGCAAGGCTGCTTCGCTCACACCGATCAGCGGACCGAATATCAGCGCCCCACCGATCGCCACCAAATAGGCTACCGCCGCCGCAGCGACATCGACCAGAAAGCCAAATTTCATGAGCGATTTATAGTCTTCTATATGCTCCGGCTTGCTCAGTTCCGCACCGTATTTGATGAGCGGTTGCCAGGATTGGAATGCGACGAGGCGCTGCACTGCGCGGCCATAACTTATCGTCAGTGCGAGGATTCCGAAATTTTCTGTCCCGAGAGCTCGGCCCGAGATGATGAATACAAGCAAGCCAATCAACGTGCCGAGAAAGTCACCAGTCAGAAGATGACCGATGTTTATCAAGCGCAAGCGCAGCGCATCCCCTCCGTAGGAAAGGAGCGCGAACCTGTCAGTGACTTTTCGGACCGCGTTACGCAATTGTCATCATCACTCTTCGTTCGCCGGAAAAAGGGTCTCGTCCCGCCTCGTCGTTCACCGGCAAATCACCGGGCGGGCGCTCAGCATATCTCCATCAGTTCTTCGAGCCGGACATCAAGCTCATCCAGATTGCAAATCACGCCGTGCGGACAATGATCTTCGCTCGGCGCGTCCACCTTGTGCACCCTTTCCGGGCGCTTGATCTGGACCGTAAGCCAACCGCGCGCGCGCGGCGTCACGAAATCCTTCATTGGATTGTCCGCGACATAGACGAGGGGCAAACCGAAGGGGGCGGCCCAGGCCTCCACCAGTTCGTAGGCACGTGGATGAGGTTTCCCGAATCCGGGCCCGAGGGCTCCGGTGTAGACGATACGCTCGATCACGCCTTCAAGGCCCAGCGCACGCACCTTTGCGCTCTGGGTTTCGGCCAGCCCGTCGGTAATCAAGGCAAGAGGCTCGCTCCGTGAGCGGTTCGCCAGGTAGCGCTCGCTGTCCTGCGCCAGGGAAATCGACGGCTCATGGCCCCGGTAGATCTCCACGAGGCTTTTCACCAGCCTGGCGTCTGCCGCCACGCCTGAACGTTCCAGAGCCCGATCGAAAATGTTGCCTCGCCCGCCCTCATCGAAAAGACCGATGCAGACATCCGCAAAACCGTTTATCGACCGTTCTTGAAGCAGCCATTTCCCGACCGCCTTGAACCCGCTGACGGCAAAATCGCGTTCAAGGTAGAGCGTGTCGTCGAGATCGAATACCACAAGAGCGCGTGCCGCCATCGAGACCCCTTTCATCCTTCGAATACGGCAGCGTCATAGCGCAGCATGAGCGCGCCGGACCGCCAGTCGTCATTGGCCGAAGATCGGCGGCCGGTGAGTTCCTCAAGCAACCAGGTCGTGAAATGCGCCCCCGCATGATGAGCGAGCGGATAGCCCCCGCCGAAACGGGCGTTTATTTCGAAAACGCGCGGCCCGGCCACCTTGTCCAGAATGACCTGGAAGCACAGCACGCCGCGGGCATTCGGCAAAGCGCGCGAGACGCCCAGGGCAAGATCGCGAAAAACGGGCGCGCGCTCCGTGATGCCTTTTTCAACCTCTCCCGCGCGCACGCTGAGGCGCCGATGCGGGACCGCGCAGCGAAGCTTGCCGCCGTCATCGATAAAGATATTGACCGTGTATTCCGGCCCTTCGAGCAATTGCTGAAGGATCATGGGCTCGTCGGGTTCGTCAGGCAGGTCGCCGGGCCCGCGGACGATGCGAATTCCGCGACTGGCGCTGCCGCCCGATGGCTTGAGAAACAACGGCCACGCGAGTTTTTCGGCGTTTTCCCGGCCATACGCCAGCGTATGGGTCTCCGGTACCGGCACTCCGGCCGCATCCAGCGTTTCGGCGGTAAGGAGCTTGTCCCGCACCACGTCGACCACGGATTGCGGGGAAACATGAATGCGCGTACCGCATTCGGCAAAACGGCCGATATTTCGCGAATAGACACTCAATTCGGGATCGATCGTCGGGACGATGAGATCGACATCGTGGCGAGCGCAGATTTCAAGCATGCACTCGACGAACGCCGGGTCGCCGCATCGGGGCACGGCAAAAGCCTTGTCCGCCAGCCGGCAGGCCGGGCTCAGGCCCGGCTCCATATCGCACGCCAAAATCCTGATATCGATATTCGCGGTGCGTGCGCTTGCCCTGAAGCACTCCAGCAGCCCCACCCGCCGTCCCGCCGATGATAGCAACAAGGTGACAGCCATCAGCCGGCCCCTACACGGAAGTGCGCGCTTGGGCAGGCGTTTCCGGCTGCCGTGCGCCACGGACCGCGGCATGATCGACCGCTTCGCCCATCACGCGCGCCACGCAATCCGCAACGTGCTGCATGTCATCTTCGCCCTGGCAGGGGTCCACGAGGAAAGCAAGGCTCGTTTCGCCAAGCTCCGCTGCAATGCGAAGCGGTTCAGGCGGCACGAAACCCGCATCGATGAACGCCTTTTCCCGGTAGATTTCGGAGCAGCTTCCGCTGAAGCACGGGACGCCGAGGTCCAGAACGGCTTGCATGATCGCGTCCCGTGTCCAACCCGGCTTCAGCACGTCGGGCCGCACGAAGGTGTAGAACCGATACCATGCATGGCGGATTTCAGCGGGAGGCTCCGGCGTTCGAAGTCCTGGCACCTGGCGGAATGCACGCATCAGGATGGCGGCGTTTTCACGTCGCCTTTCATGCCACTCGGGCAGCCTTTCAAGCTGCCTGAGGCCGAGTGTAGCCTGAATTTCCATCATCCGGTAATTGGAGCCGAATGTCTCGTGCAGCCACCGGAAACCGGGAGGGTGGTCCCGCCGATGCACGGCGTCGTACGATTTGCCGTGGTCCTTGCGGCTCCAGATCTTGTTCCACCAGTCGTCATCGTCCAGCGCCAGGAGCCCCCCTTCGCCCCCGGTCGTGATGATCTTGTCCTGGCAGAACGAGAATGTTGAGATATTGCCAAGGCTGCCGACGGGACGGCCCTTGTATTCGCCGCCGTGTGCCTGGGCGCAATCTTCTATGACGACCAGATCATGCTCACGTGCAAGCTGCATGATCGGATCCATATCGGCCGGCCAACCGCCAAGATGAACGACGATGACGGCACGCGTTTTCGAGGTGAGCACCTTTTGGATCGTATCCGCCGTGATCGCCTGATTGTCCTGATCGACATCGGCGAAAACCGGAACGCCGCCCGCCATGGCGACGCAGGAGGCCGAGGCGACGAAGCTCCTGGGCGTGACGACGACTTCATCGCCCGCTTTCAAGTCGAGCGCATAAAGCGCGAGGTCGAGAGCGACCGTGCCGTTGGAGACCGCCACCGCATGCCGCCTGCCGAGAAGCTCCGCATAGGCCGCTTCGAATTCGCCCACCTTTTCGCCGGTCCAGGCATTAACCCTGCCTGAACGCAGTACATTGACGACATCCTCGATCTGCTCATCGTCGAATTCAGGCCAGCGACGCACGGCGAACCTCCCAGAACGATCGAGCGATGTTCGGCTGATGCCATACGGTCTTGGCGTAATTTGAAGCCGCAAGAGACCCCGCCCTGACGGTTCCGGCGCAAGCGACGATCATGCCCCACCCTCCAAGGCCGAATGGTATGAAGACGTCTCGCGCCAGGACCGCTCGCCATGTCGGCACCAGGGCATAACCCTAATACATTTGCCATCACCACAAGTGACGATATAACCGTCAGGCGTTTCTCTTATTACCATCCCGGGTTCGCTGCTGGCCTCGCCTTCGACAGGCGAAAAGCGGGCTTTTGCAATTCGATGAGAGTTCCCGCCGATCTCTCCATAAATACCGGAAGGCGTGTCGGCATACATACTGACATTGCGCAAGATTTCATCCGCAGAGGCAGTCCAGTCGATGCGACGATCCTTGATCTGCAAATCACCGCAATAGGTCGCCAATTGATTGTCCTGCTCGATCCGAGGTGGATTGCCGGAGTGGATCAATTCGAGGGCACTCGGCAACATCGAAGCAAGCGTATCTGACTGCTTGCGCCAGAGACTTTCAATCGTTTCCCCGCGATCCAGACTTATCTGCGTTTGCATAAGCAACGGCCCCGTGTCATCCGCGCGTTCGATCCAATGCAACGTTGCGCCGGTGGCGGGAAGATTTTCCAGCACGGCATGGGAAACGGCGCACCGTCCCCTCATCAGTGGCAAGGAAGAAGGATGAAAGCCGATTGTTCGCAAATTCGGGATAGATCCCACACAAGGTGAAAACAATTGCGGCCGATCCAGCAGCAAGAGAATGTCCGGATCGAATTCAACCACTAATGAAGCAAATTCGGCCTCACCAATTTCCGCAGCTCCTGCTCCGAGGGTGGTTGAGTATTCAAGTCCGGTGCTAATGGTCGTTTCAGGGTCAGGCCAGTCCTGTGAATCTACCGGAATAGAAAGAACGCGCGATGCCTCATAACCGTCTTCGATCAAGGCATCACGCGCTCTCGCCAGAAGATGTGGTGGTCCTGCCAACGCAATTCGCATCTGCTGGCGCTTTGACGGGCGCCCGCCTTTTGATGTCACTTCGCGCGATCGATCAACCAAAAATGCCTGCGCCAACGCCAATGGTTTTTCGCGCACTCGCTCGCCACGTAAAAGCATATTTACAGTAAGAACCAAAAGCCAAAAGTCTATAAGAGGCGTTCTATTTTCGATATACCAGAGGTCGAGCGCGAGCTTCTGGATGTTGGTGAGTTTGGTTCCCCCGTTCACCTGCGCCCAACCGGTTAATCCAGGCCGCGTACGTCCACGCATTACGCCCCAATGACCAAAGGTCGATACCGTAACAGGCAGAAGCGGGCGAGGCCCTATGAAACTCATATGGCCGATCAGTATTAAAAGTAATTGCGGGATTTCGTCGAGCCGTAGCCTTCGCACAAGGCGCGTCACGCGAGTCTCGCGCTCACTATCAGGAAGCAGACATCCAGCCGAATCGCGGCGGTCGTTCATTGTTCGAAATTTGATGACCGTAAAGTTTTGCCCATGGAGTCCGCTCCGCACCTGCCGAAACATGATCGGGCGCCCAAGCGTCGCCCAAACGGAAAGCGCGGTCAGGGCTGCCGGAATAGAAAAGGCAATCAGCATAATCAGCGCTGCTGCCCGGCCGCCAAATCCGGCAATTGTCGAAGCAGGACGCAATCGTACGCTCGAGTCTTTTTCCGTTTCCGCTAACACGCTGCCCCCTGTTTCCGATTACCAGGTCTCCAAATGCAAATGTCACTTTGCGCTCGATGAAATTGCCAATTTGGAATTGACTTCAGTCGTCTTATCCTTGGCATTGTCGCTTTGGGACAACGTATTGCCCAGCTTGGAGAAACCACTGCTTTCTCCCTCGCGAAGCATTCGCACCATCACGACATCCCCGGGCTCGAGAAGCGTGTCTGTATTACCGCGGAATATATTGGTCTCACGGCCATTATCGCGACGGACCATAAACTCGAGCGTAACTTGCTTGTTATCTTTCAACTCCTCTTCAGACATGGTGGAAAGGAGTACTAGTTGCTCCTCCGCCGTGCGCCGTTCAAAAATTATAGTTGCCAAGGAAGTGTTTCTTTTCTGCAATTCATCCAGAAGCCGCATTTTTCTCGTCTGTTCGAGGCTAGAAAGCTCTCGCTTTTGCTGACCGACCCCTCTTCTCTCATCCGAAATCATAGTCAAAACCTGAAGCATACGTGCTTCTTCATTTGTTAACTGACGTTCGATATTGGAAACATTCGATAAAGTCTGAATACCCCGCTCCTGAAGCCCTTTGGCACGGTCGAGGTCTGCTTTTGTGAATTCGATTGCCTTTTCAAGCTTGCCGTAGAGTTTGTTGAATAGATCGAGGCTAAGTTCAGCTTCCTTCAACCCTTCTTTGAGATTTTCTCGTTGCTCGACAAAACCCTTTACGTCTGCCCGCAGTATCTTGAGTTCAATTTCGCGGTACAAATTGACAAGGGATTCGTCCATATACGGTCGGGCCATTGCCGGAATGTCGGAATCAAGAATCTCAACGCGGTTTTCCAACTGAGCTGTTACACGCGCGTACGCGATTGCCTCAGCAATTATATTGGCCTTGAGCGATGACAGCTGACCGCGCACTCGCGCACGCTGCAGGAAAGGATCTTCGGCCGGTTTTGAGGTTATTTGACCGCCCGCGAGGCCAATCGCCTTTTCGATCGTGAGTTTCGGTTGATAAGAGTAAGAGCCCGGACTTTGGACGTCTCCGATTACGAAGACAGGACGGTACTCCGCTACGGAGAGGCCAATCCTCGGCTTACGAAAGATTTCACTTTCTATGTACCGTTGAGTTACTTTTTGGAGTGCAGCACGCAGCGTAAGCCCGGAAATCTTCACGCCACCCACAAAAGGCGCCTGTATTTCGCCGCTATCTGAAATCATCAGGTCAATCGGGTCTTTCTCGTCATCCAGAATATCGAATTTGACGGTATCACCCGGCGCGAGAAGAATTTCCAGATCCTCGGCTTCTCGATCCAAGGAGGAAGCTGCCAAAGCGCTGGAAAGTGACCATAACAACAAGATAGTTGCTACTGCGCAATGCAACGGCTTCCCGCTATATCGTTGCGTCGACATCGCATAGCCTCCAATACTTAGGATGCTCGATACATCCGCTAGCCAAGCTTGTTAGCTTCACGTCCGATAGCCCTCACAAAGCGTTGTCTCATCATGGAATCTGATTGGAACCACCATCCAAAGGCATCCATTCAGTTACATTGTGAAATAGCCCTTCGCCTCGTGGGGGTAGCTTATTGCGCCCAATGGCTCCTTCACAGTTTGAGCGCGCGGGTCGACCTGGTTCAGCACCGTGCCGATCAGCGGAGCGTGATTGATCCTGAGCCGGTCCACGGCCCCATTGAGATCCTGCTCCTTGGTCCGCCCGAATTGGGTAACGAGGATGACCGCATCCACAAAGGTTGCGAGCAAGCTTGAGTCCTCAACAATCAATACCGGAGCGCAGTCGACTACGATCAGATCGTATTTCGCCGCCAACTGGTTCAGCAGATCGTTGACTTCCCTCGTCTGGAATGGCCCATTGAACCCGTCGCGTCTCAGGAGGCCGGAAGCAGCCAAGAGGTCGAGCCCAGGCACATTCTTCATAATCTGAATAGCACCGACACAGTCTTTGAGGGTTCCCTGCCCGGTCTTGGTTTCTTGAGATTGCGCCTCGTCCTTGCTTACGGCTGGACCAAATTTACTCAAATCGAATACCCGTGGATCAAGGTTCACGTAAATCGTGCTGATCCCATCTCTTGCGGCGCAGATAGAAAAACCCAGGGCAGTAGAAGTCGTACCACACCCGGGCAGTGGGGCCGTGAACATGACCTTCGAGCTATTCAAAGGCGCCTGCGCTCGGAATGCGAAATAGATAGACCTCATTGCCTCCGCAAAAAGCGTTCGATGGTTTGTGAGATATTTCGTGATCAACGCGCGCTTTCTAGGCAGAAACGATTGGCTTGCCTTCGGCACCACCGCCATAACGGGCAATTGGGTTGCGCTTACGATCTGCCGCACCGAGCGGATGCGGGTATCGCTCGCTTCCATAAGAATTGCGAGGATCATGGATAGCGTCATAACGCCGATCACTCCGCCGGCGATGATCTGTTTTTTCTGCGGATAAGAGGGCGCGCGCGGCACCTCGGCATATGAAACGACCCGAGCACTGGCTCTCGCGAGTTCGGCGAAAGGATCGAGGCTTCCAATTCTCGCTAAAACCAGGTCATGGAGCTTCTGGTCCGCTTTCACTTCACGCTCGAGTTCGCGCATGCGGATTTCCGCAAAGCTGCGATTGTGTACCGTTTCCTGCCATCCGGTTATTTGCGCTTCAAGCCGGCGCACGCGGTCCTCTACGATCCGCTCGTCAACGGATAGTTCATCGTTGATCCGGCGCATTTCATCCGTGATCATCTCGCCGACGCTTTCAAGCTCGGCATTCGTCTTGATGACTTCCGGATGATTGCTGCCGAAGTTCGTGGAATACTGGGCTCTTTCGCGCAGCAAGCGGGCTTGTTCTGCCCTCAACGTACCGAGCAGAGACGATTCAACGGCTGACGTTTCGAGGTCCTTGTTACCCTCCATTATCAGTTGAGCTTGCTCTTTCCTGGCCTTGACCCCGGCCAATTCAACGCGCGCGGTCGTCAATTGAGCATTCAAACCATCGATCCGCTGGCGCACGACGTCGTCTCGTGAATCCGGGGATAACTGATGTTCTTGAATAATTGTCGCAATCGTTCTTTCGTTTTCCGCAAGACGTTTTGCGATCTTGTTTGCGCGTTCGCGCAAAAAGCCGACCGCGTCGCTCATTGCCTTACGGGTGTTTTCACGCGAAAGATCGACATAAATGCGGGCTATGGTATTCGCCAAGTTCGCCGCAAGCACGGCATTAGGCGCATCTGTTCTCACCGTAACGGCAAGGGTCTGGCCATTTCTGGATACTCCCAGATTGGCCAAAAGCCTCGAAATCGTGCGATCACGCTGTTCGGCAATATCGGGCAGCGGCGCCACTGCCTCCTCGGGAAAAATCCCGAAGTTCTTTTCTAGCCATGCCCGTAAAGATTCAATATTCTTCGCGAAAAATGATGGCTCTTCACTTTCATCGCTTGGAAGATACGTGTTGAACCATGGGTCATTTACAAGATTCATTTCATCCACGACCTTACCCGCAAATATTCGTGAAGAAACGATATCCATTTCTGTTTCGATCGCGACCAGATCCAAAGTCTCGCTCTGAATTTGCGTAACTGCCTCAAGCATTCCCGCTTCGTCTCGCTCCAGGACGAAAGTTGCCGAGGCGGTGTAGATGTCCTTCATCAGCGACACCATCAGGATAAGCGAAATAGTGCTTACCAAGCCGATGCAGACAAACAACGCGAACCGACGTCGAATGATTGAAAGGATCTCGCGAATACCCATCACGCTACTAGATGCTGGCAGATGCTTGACGACTTCGTCCGCATCAAAGCCCGATGGATAGCCCTTTTGAGATGCTGTTATTTTTTCAAGCATGCCATAACCCTACGCGACGCCAGTTACATTATACAAATATTTATTTACTTCTTCCAAAATAAATTTTTTCCGATAATTTTTATTGTTAAACTTACTTTTTAATCGTAACTTGTTTTCCTCACCTCCTCTGAAAACGAAGTCTTGCGACCCGTGACCACCCAACTGCAATCTCCGCACAGACCGGCCGGTCGAATGAAGCCTCACCGGATAGAATTCTACCTGACTTGCATATTCGTCTATCTGGCTCCGATGAACGTGCTTCAGCTTCCCTTTGTGTATTTTACTGCCAGCGACGGCTTCGCCTGCATTTGTTTCCTTACGATGATCGTTCATCACAGCTTGAATGTCCGGCCGTTCGTCGGAGGAACCTTCCTCTGGGTTATCGGACTCTCGACGATGATAGGCGCACTTTTCTTCAGCAGCCTCGTTGCCGGAGTTCCCGCAAGAGGCCTCATCCTTGGCGCGCAGTATTTCTTCGCTTACCTGGTCGTCCCTCTCATTCTTCTGACTCGCAACCAAAGAGAAACAGAAATACTTTTGAAGGTTTATGTCGCCTCGATTGTTACCGTAGTGCTTCACGGCATTTATGTTATTCACATAACCGGAGAAACTAATACTATTTTCGTTAGCGGAAATGGTCGATTGCTTGGCTTGGTTCAACGCATTAATGCTGGGGGGGCCGTAATGGCGTTGACGATCCCCTTGGTACTTTCGATGATCCGCACAAAAATTTTCAGCCCTATATTCGGCTATGCAATAGTTGTCCTGATTACATACGGCGTGATGCTGGTCGCGTCCAATACAGCCCTTTCCGGGCTGGTTTTTGGCGTAGGCCTCTACCTCATTCTTTCCGCCAACTTTCAGCGCATCGTCCTGGTCGGCTGTTTCGTCGCGCTTGCAATCGCCGCTCTCAGTTTCACCGACCTCCACGCAATTCTTCCAGAGGCTTTTCAGCGACGAGTTCTGACCGGACTCGAAGCCGGGGATATAAGCGAGGCCGGAACGTTCTCCGACCGAATGCTTCTCAACAGTGAAGCCATCCAGTTCGCAAAGGACACGATGTGGATCGGCCTTGGAGCGGATCAATATCGCGTAATCAGCCAGTACGACCTGCCGGTTCACAATTTCTATCTGCTGATCTGGAATGAAGGCGGTCTGATAGCCCTTGTGGGTTTTATTGCGATGATCCTCGGGGCTGTGGTGCTGATCGTTTACGCGTGGCAATTGAACACGTTGCGCTCCTCGACACAGGCCGCTACCGCAACGCTTGCAATGTTTCTTTTTCTGATCAATGCAAACGCACATATCTACGGACGGTTCTTGGTGGTGCCGATGCTCATAACACTCAGCCCTCTGGCGGTCGCTCTCCGCCGCCTGGAACTCCCGAAAACCCGGATCGAAAAGTCGTTGAGTGCAAAAGATGAGGTATCGCTCGAAAACAGATAGGGACTGCAGGATACCCAAGCTACGATTATCGAAGAAGTTCATCATGCCGCTTCGATGCCTGAGCCGCAACTGAACGCATGTCTCTTCTTTGAGATATGAATCGCGGATCGAAGTGCCAGAGCGCCAGCTAAGACATTCCGTCATTGATTTTTCCTTGGATGGGAAATTTGCCAAATGCCCCATTCGCGCATGCGCCGGCTTCGCAAAGATGCTTAATGCGCCAACTCGCTCGGCCAGTTTGGCAATTTGCTTCGTACTCATAACTAAGGCTGATCCCGTTCTCTGCGTTACGCGAAACTATATCCAGAGAAAGCGATGCTTATCGCTCCACAGACGTACAGCATCGAGGTTTTTCTTTGCGACTAACCTCCCAAATTCAGCCTATTTCAGTGCTTTGGATTCCAACCCAAACCACATGATTTTAATAAGATAACACAAGAGGATTCGAGCGTTGATCGCCGATTTGAGATTTAAAACCTGACAGGGCTCACGCTTTGACCCGACAGACAGCAAAGATATCGGAAAAACGACTTCGCGTTCGGATTTTCGGGCCAAAACAGCCTCAAACTCGTACTAACGAATTCAATCTCTGGCTCAGGCCCGCCATTAGACTCCAATTTTTTTGATTATCATCAACGTAAGGATCTTCCGAAGTTTAAACGCTTCAAGGATTTATTGCGGCCCTGGTCGGTCTGAGCCCGAAAGCTCCCTCATTATTAAGGAGAGTCCGTCGCACTCAGGAGGCGGATATAGGAAGTCACGGTTTTTCAGAAGATATGGGGTATTCGGTTCAACTCCTTGATGGCCCGCACTCTTCCTGGATGCTTGCGTTCGGCTGATGGTCTGAGCCGACCTGGCAAGAGGAGACCGGCATGGGCGTTTATACAGGGCTCGATATTTCTCCCGAAGCGGTAGCCATTTGCATCGTTGGCGAGGCCGGCGAGATACAGTGGCAGGGGAAGATGCTTGGCGACCCCGAGGCCGCAAAGGTTGCTCTTCACCGGTGGCGAGATGATCTCGTTCGCGATGGTTTGGAAGTCGGCGCAACCTTGGAGTGGATTGACGGTAAAGCGCACGCGAGGCCGCAAAAAGGGCAACTGGCATCCGGGTGCCGATTGATGCACCACTCCGCCTCAATGAACGCTGGAGCCTGGATTTCCTGAGCGATGTGTTCGAGCCGGGTCGCCGTTTTCGCATCCTTCGCGCCGCCCGGCGTCCTTGCGCAATTTGCGAGCCCCAAGAAAAGACAAAATAGGATAAATCATGCCATGAATGTCGCCAGAGGATTCAAGACCTGACTTCATTTGAAATTCAGCCGAAGGTCGCAGGCAAATGCGAAGCGACCTCTTTCATCCAATCAATTCATAGTTCGCTTCATTTCGTTATTGCTGGCGCATCCCGGCAAATTAAATCTCGATATGGCTGACAACTCTTATACTACTCTGCGTTTTCCTTGGAGTTATTCTCAATTTTCAGTTGAGGATATTCCCGCCTTTCCAATGGATGCCCGACTGCTTGACTCCTTCAATTACTCAACGTAATATGTTGTATTAATTAATAATTTTTTGTTAATGCCAAGTTATTTAACCCTAACGGCAATGAATTTGATCGTGTAGTCATTTCTTGTGTGGCTTTTTGTAGAATCTTATTAAAATGTCTTTGAAATAACGCTGATCTAAGAGGCGTACATAAAACAAGTGGGGGCTGGTAATGCGTAATTCCCCAGAGGGATCTACATTCAGATCCCGGATCAGGAAGTTAACGCCTGTTGACGTCACGGGGCGATACTTGAATCTAGACTGCAATCGCGAATCCGATGGCGTCGCGGGTCCGCTTCCGGCGGTCGAGTTTCTTCCAAAATCCTCATCCGGCGATCGCGTGGGCGAGGCAACTGCGGAAACGAACCGGCTCTCTTTGATTGAGCCTGCAAAATCCATTTTGCCGACGAGGCCTCGCCTGCAATCCGTGCCGGCGCCGGGTTCGCGCGGCAGGCCGGTAGAGGGCGTCTCGCGCGCGGTGGTCGACGCTGCCGTCGCCGAAGAGCGAAAGCGCATTGCGCTGGATCTTCACGATCATCTGGGACAGCAGATCGTCGGCGCGAAGCTCATGCTTGCGAGTCTGGAGCGGAACTCCGGCAGCCCCGAACTGGCGCCCCAGATCGCGGCGTTGCGGGCCTCGCTCGAGCAGCTCAGCCTGGAGATCAAGGCCATCTCATCGGGTATGCGTCTTGGCATTCCATCCCCCGATCGTCTCGTCGAGGCCCTGGAGGAGCTTGCGAACCGCTGGATGAGCCATACCCAGATCCAGGTCGATGTCTCCTGCGACATTCTCAAAAAGGTCCGCTTCTGCAAGAAGATATCGGAAGTCGTCTATCGCGTGGTCCAGGAATCCCTGACCAACATCGCCAAGCATGCGGCAAACGCCACGCTCGTCGAAATCCGGGCCGAGCTGCAGTACGGCTTCTTGAAACTGACGATCGAAGATGACGGACCGGGCTTCTCCAGCTCGCCGGAAAGCTTTTTCGAGTGCCAGCAGGGGCGCTACGGAAACGGCGGGATATCCGGCATTCGCGAGCGGGTGGGCAAGCTTGGCGGCGACGTCACGATACGCCGGCCCGCGGACAAGAAGCGCGGCAGCGCGATCTCAGTGTCGATACCTATCGGGCACCCGAATAATCGTTCGAACACCGGGTGAACCGATGACTGAAAAAAAAATCCGTACAGTTGTGGTCGACGATCATCCTCTCGTGGTTGCGGGCGCCCGCGCCCTGATCGAGGCGTCGGAAGACATCGTCTGCGTCGGTGATGCGAATACCGGCGCCGATGCCGAAGCGCTGATCAAGGAGGTCAAGCCCGACGTCGTGGTTCTTGACGTGTCGCTTCCCGATGTGAACGGGCTGGTCCTGGCGGAAAAGCTCCTGGATGGCGGCTTCAAGGGCCACATCGTGATGATGACGCTTTATGAGGAGCGTACGTTCGTCCAGAAAGCGCTGCATATCGGTGCGAAGGGTTTCATACAAAAGCGCTCCGCGGACCAGAACCTGCTTCTGGCGATACGATCGGCCATGCTAGGCGGCCTGTTTCTGGACCCGCCGACTGCGCGCGACGTGATGGCGCCAACTGCGGAAGACGGTGCCGACTTCTCTCATTCGAACAGCGAGCTCGGGTTGACGGAGCGCGAGGAGTACGTCCTGAAGATGGTCGCCCTCGGCTACGCCAACAAGGAGATCGCTGCGCGCGCGAACGTGAGTATCAAATCGATCGAAACGTATAAGGCGCGAGCGACCGAGAAACTGAAGCTTCATTCGCGGGCCCAGATCGTCCGGTTTGCCGTCAGGCACGGGTGGATGAACCTGCCCGATGCTGGCGAACCTACACTTCCTAGCTAAGCGAGCGGCTCCGGCGGGGCGCTTGGAAAGTCCGGGATCGAAGAGGTAGGCGCGCCTTTCGTGCGAGAGGCTGCGTTTTCTGGGGAAGCGCTTTCAAGACGGTGGTACATTCACGCAACTTTTGCCCCATCTGTCCATCCAGGCGTTGAACATGAGCACGTTCCAAAGCCTGCTTCCCCAGTTTCGTCGGCCCGAAAGGTGTTCCTTCCAGCAGATGCGGATCGGCTCTGAATGGAAAATGCCATCGCGCTCCAGCCGTGAGGGCGAAAGCATGTCGCCAGCCCAATCCTTCAAAGGGCCACGCAACCAATCGTTTATGGGCACACCGAAGCCTCGCTTTGGCCGATCTATCAGTTCGTTGGGCACCCTACCTTCCAGCAGTCGCCGCAATGCAACCTTGCCCTGGGCATCTTCATAACGCAGCTCCCGGGGGCATCTCCATGCGAGTTCAACAAGCCTGTGGTCAAGCAACGGCGCTCGGATCTCAAGTCCCACTGACATGGAGGCACGGTCGACCTTCACCAGAACTCCGTCGGCAAGATAGGTGGCTGTATCCTTGACCATCATCCGATCAAGTTCAGCGAGTTGAACCGGAGAAAACTCTGATGTCATGATGGTTTTCGGCTCGTACCCCCCCTTTACAATCTCCTCCGGTTGCGGCCATTCCGACACAAAATGCAAATATCTTCGGTCGAAGTCGCGCACCAGCATCAATTCGGCAAGCTTCTTGACGCGATCAGCTGTAATCTCTTCGCGCAGAGTAAGCGGAATTATCGGACTCCCCAGTGCCAAGGCGCTTTCGACAACCCAGGCCGGCGCCATATTTACGGCATGATTGATGAAACTCGGTACTTTTTTCGACAAACCGTCGAACATCATCATTTGACGGTAGCGCGTATAACCCCCGAAGGTTTCGTCTCCCCCGTCGCCGGATAATCCGACCTTAACATCCCGCCTCACCATCTTCGTAAGGAGCAGGGTCGGCACTTGCGACCTGTCCGCGAAGGGTTCGTCATAAATGTCCGGCAAGTCCCCGATCAGATCGAAAACCGAACTGGGCTCCGCAAGGATTTCCGAATGGTCCGTGCCCAGGTGCCTGGCGACGGCTGCCGCCGCATCCGCTTCATTGTGGGACTGTTCGTTGAAGCGCACCGTGTAGGTGCGCACGTTGGTGGAAGAGGCCTCCTGCATCATCGACGCAACGAGCGAGGAATCTATGCCGCCTGACAGCAGCGCGCAGACCTCGACGTCCGCAACCATACGCTCGCGTACCGCGGTTTGGAGCGTGCTATCCAGCTGTTCCAGAGCTTCCTCGACATCGGCAATGGGATTGTTGCAACTTTCCAATGCGACATCGAAGGGATCCCAGTTGCGCTGCAGGTCTTCGCGGAGTTGGGAGGATGATCCCGGCTTTTTTTCGGTCGAAACCGCCAACCAGCAGCCGGGTGGTATCTTGATGACATCCTGATAGATGGAGTGAGGACTGGGAATGTAGTTGTATCGCGTGAACAGCGTAATCGCACCGACGTCAAGGCTCGGGTTTGCAAATGCCGGGTGCTCGCGAAAGGACTTGAGTTCGGAGCCGAACACCAGCGAGCTTCCGGAGAAGCCGATGTACATCGGTTTCTTGCCAAGTCGGTCACGCGCGAAAAAAATTTTCCTCGCCGCCCTGTCGTAGATCGCAAACGCATACATTCCGTAGAATCGATCGAGCGCCTTGCGAAATCCGAACGCCTCGACCGCTTCAAGCATCACTTCCGTATCGGAATGCCCGCGAAATCGATGGCCCCGGTCGATCAGTTCGTCTCGAAGTGCTCCGAATCCGTAGAACTCGCCGCTGTAGACGATCGTGTAGCGGCCGCTCGAGGAATGCATGGGCTGCGCGCCGGCGGCGGAAAGGTCGATAATCGACAGGCGCCTGTGGCCCAGGCAGACGCGACTTTCCTCGTCAATCCAGATTCCGCTGTCATCCGGGCCGCGATGCGCGATTGAAGTAGCCATTTGGCCGAGTATTTTTGCCGAATAATCACGGTTTTCCGGGGAATAATTTACAAATCCCGCTATACCGCACATGCAGCTACTCCAATGGAACGCAAAACTATATTAGCAGCTTACCTCACCAAGGGACCGAGAGATAATATCACGGCGGGCGAAGGTACTGCATGTCATTGTCATATCATGAATTAACGCAAGGGTATGAATAAGTCGACCTATCGGCGGTCGTATAGTCAATCCGTAGAGGACGGGAAAACGCGTAAGTCCGAGGCGCCGACCCGCGAAGCGGTTCGCACGAGGAGCATTGACACGCTATCCACCTAGCAATGCTTCGATTTCGGCAAGTCGGGGCATTGACGGAGCCGTCCCCGGACGGGTAACGGATATTCCCGCTGTTGCCGAACCGAAACGCACCGCATCCACCGGGTTTACCCCTCGGGCAAGTGCCGCCGCGAATCCGCCGTTGAACGCATCGCCCGCACCTGTCGTCTCCACAACCGCACCAGCACGAAATGCCGGCACATGCAGGCTGCGTTCGCGGTCGCGATAAAGCGCACCGTTTTCGCCAAGCGTGATGACCGCCGCACCGGCCCCTGCCTCAAGCAGCGCTTCGGCTGCCCGCTCGGCATCGGAAAGCGTCTCGACCCTTATGCCGGTGATGCCTTCGGCTTCGGATTCATTCGGCGTCACGAAATCGCATAGCGCCAGCATGTCGCGGGGAATATCGGCGGCGGGCGCGGGATTGAGCACCGTTCTGGCGCCCGCATCGCGCGCTATTTCCAGTGCGCGATGCGCGGCGTCCATCGGCTGCTCCAGTTGCGTCACGAAAACGGATGCGGATTCGATCAGTTCCCGCCTCGCCTCGACATCGGCGGGCGAAATTGTTCTCGCCACGCCGGGGCAGACTATAATCGCGTTGTCGCCGGTTGCCTCTTCCACGAATATGTAGGCGGCTCCCGTGTAGCTGTCTTCATGCTGGGTGATTTCCGGCACCACGCCCGCATCGGCCCATGTGCGCAAGGCCATGTCCGCGAAGGTGTCCTTGCCGAGCTTCGTGACGAAGTGCACGTCGCCTCCGGCGCGGGCCGCCGCGACTGCCTGGTTCGACCCCTTCCCGCCCGGACCGAGGGCGAAACTGTTACCCAGGATCGTCTCGTGCATTCGTGGCGCGCGGTCGGCTCGATAAGCCGTGTCGGCTACGAAAACACCCAGTATGACTATTTTTCCGCCCATTATTTTACCTTTTTTCACCTTTCACGACGCCGGCGGAATAACGCCTTTTCGGAACATGAAACAGCCGTAAAACCGCCGTTCCCCGGTCTGTATGACGGCATAGGCCTGTTTGGCGCGATCGTAGAAATCGAAGCGCTCGATCCCCACCATCGGCCGGCTGCGGCCTTCTGCGGCATCGATCGCCGCCTGGACCTCCATCTGCACAGGAGGAATTTCGTCTGGAGAATCAACGATTTCCATGCGCCCGGCAAAATCGTCGACGAATGTGTCGAGCGGCAAGACGGACAGGACGGCCTCTGCTGCCTCTCCCGCCGTCAGGTTTTCCATGCGCAAAAGTTCCCCAAAGACCGTCTGCCGCGCGATCGAGTCGGCCGGGAAATTCGTGTCGGCGATCACCAATAGATCGCCATGTCCCATCGCCCGCAAAGCAAAAAGGACCTCGGCGTTCAATCGTGGGTCCAGTCCCTTGAGCATTGTTTTCCTCCCAATGGTATCAAACGGCAAATTGGCGACGAATCTTCTTCCCCGTTGCCATGTGCTTTGGTTTGTTTCACATAACGTTCAGAGCATTCTCGAGACTTCAACGGCGATTGCCTTGCCGAGTACTGCGTGAGCGTCTTCCTCGAAATGCACCCCATCCACTTTCGAAACCCGAATTACGCTCCCGGCGTCCAGGAACGCCGCGCCGTGTTCCCTCGCAACCTCTTCAAGCAATGGCGCAAATCCGCGGGATTTTGCGCTCCCGCCTTCAAAAATGCCGGCGAGACATCCACGCTCCTCGATCGGCGGAGGCGCTATCAGAAAAAGCTTGGGAACGCCCGAATCCGGCCCGGATTCCGAGGTTTTTACAATACGCAGCAGTCGATCCACCGATCGGGCGACATCCGCCGCGGTTACGGAATAACGCGCCTTGAAGTCGTTCGTGCCGAGCATGATCAGGAGAAGGCCGATCGGGCGATGGGTCTCGAGCGCGACCTGCAGCGCCGGAAGGCCGTTTTTATGAACTCCCTCGATCGGGTCATCATGAACCGTGGTGCGTCCGGGATGGCCCTCCTCGATCAGAGTGACACTATCCGGCAGCGCCGCACGAAGATGCCCGGTCCAGCGCACATCGGCAGCATATCTGCCCCGTTCCCCGAAGCGAACCATGGGCCTGGTTCCATGGGTGTTGGAATCACCGAAGCAAACGACCGTTTTCGGATCTGCCGACATGCTCACCCGATCCTCGCGGAAGTCGCCCGGTCGAACAGATGAATGGCATCCGGCGCTGCCATGAAATGCAACGGCTGCCCTGGCCGAAGCTGATGACGTTCCCTGAATACCGCAACGATTTCACCGCCGCCCGTCTCCACAACCACATGCGTTTCCGCACCGGTCGGTTCCACAACGGAGACCTTGCCTTCAAGGCCGCTGTCTGCCAGCGAAAGCTTTTCGGGCCGAATTCCGACCGTCACCTGGCGCCCTTCCTCGACACCTTCGCCCGCGGTTATCGGCAAGCTTGTTCCATTGACATCCGCCGTCCAGCCGTCGCCGTTTCGCCGCAGCACACCGTCGAGCATGTTCATTGATGGCGAACCGATGAAGCTGGCGACGAATGTATTGGCGGGCCTGTCGTATAGCTCCAGCGGCGAACCGATCTGCTCGATATGGCCGTTTTGCATGACGACGATCTTGTCGGCCATCGTCATCGCCTCGATCTGGTCATGCGTGACATAGACTGTTGTCGTTTTAAGCCTCTGGTGAAGCTCGCGAATCTCGGTACGCATCTGAACGCGCAATTTCGCGTCAAGGTTGGACAACGGCTCATCGAAGAGAAACACTTGAGGATCGCGCACGATCGCGCGGCCCATGGCCACGCGTTGCCTCTGCCCTCCGGACAAAGCGCGCGGGTAGCGGTCCAGATAGGGGGTCAGGCCCAGGATCTCCGCAGCGCGGCCGACCCTCGCCTTGATTTCGGATTTCTCCATGCCGCGCATACGCAGCGCAAACGCCATGTTCGAAGCAACGGTCTTGTGCGGATAGAGCGCGTAATTTTGAAAGACCATCGCAATGTCGCGCTGGGAGGGCGGCAGATTGTTGACCACCCTTTCGCCGATCGCGATCGTGCCGGAAGAAATCGCCTCAAGACCCGCGATCATCCTCAAGAGCGTGGATTTCCCGCAACCGGACGGTCCGACGAGGACGACGAACTCACCGTCCTCGATATCAACACCGACACCGTGAAGCACTTCGACCGCGCCATAGGATTTGCGCACATCGCGAATTGTGACTTCGGCCATATATCCCCCGAGCCCGATTTTTCACAGCACGATAAGCCGAGCGGATCGTGGCTGTCCATTCTCTCGACATGCTAACATGTTAGAAGCTTGACAGGTCCCTACATCGTTGTGACACTTTTGCAATCGGTCAGGCTTGGTCGCGCAATACCCGACCGGTCAGGGGCGACACGGCAGCGGATACCCATAAAAATCCAGAGTTTACCGTCCGCCGCCACCCGCCAAAGTCGCCCGACCGCCTGCCAAAGGGAGGAACATTCATGAAGGTCGATTTGTATAACCAACTGATGCGCGCGGGGCGGCTCGGCCGGCGCGACGTGCTTAAAGGAATGGCCAGTACCGGCGCGCTTGCCGCGTTTTCCGGTGTGGCGACCGGCATCAGCGCACGTCCCGCGTGGGCTGCGGACAATGCCAGCCTGCGCGCGCAGATTCTGAAGATTCCGGGCGTCGGCGCCGGCTCTCCCACGGATGCCGATTGGCAGAAAGTCGGCGAGCTATGTCTCGGACCCGTCAAGGAAGTCGTTCAGGAAGGGGAATTCGCCGGTGTCGAACTCACCTTCATGGGACTCAACAACCAGAATCTCCACAACTTTTTGTTCCGCGGCTTCCTGAAGCCGTGGGAAGCCTATACCGGCGCCAAGATCAACTGGATCGACCTCGCGCAAGCCGACTATAACGCCCGCCTGCAGCAGTCCATCGCCACGCAAACGGTGGACTTCGACATCATCGAGATGGGCGCCCCCTTCGAAGGCGACGTGACCGGCCGCGGCCTTGCCTCCGTCATGCCCGACTGGGTGAAAAGCATCATCG
The DNA here is from genome assembly GCF_009826895.1 of Stappia sediminis. Lineage (GTDB taxonomy): Bacteria > Pseudomonadota > Alphaproteobacteria > Rhizobiales > Stappiaceae > Hongsoonwoonella > Hongsoonwoonella sediminis. Next base: position 235,762 of record NZ_WUMV01000010.1, read on the forward strand.
ATATGGACGATTACGTCGGCTATCTGAAAGCCCCCGTGGGCACATGGGACGGCAAGACCTACCGCGTATCGATCGATGGCGACTGCCACACCTTCGCCTACCGGACCGACTATTACGACAACGAGGAATTCGCCAAGGCCTGGGCCGAGGAAGGCGACGGCACGCCCTGGGCGCCGCCGACGACATGGCAACAGGTGCAAAAGCACACCAAGTTCCTGGCCGGCAAGAAAGACCCGCTCACAGGCCTTGATGCCCATGGCTATCTGGACCCGCTGAAGGGATGGGGCGGCTTCGGCTTCTATTTCCTGGAATCGCGGGCAACCGCTTACGCGAAGCACCCCGACGATCCGGCGTGGCTTTTCGATCCCGAGGACATGAAGCCGCGGGTAAACAACGCCGCATTCGTGCGCGCCATTCAGGACGTGATGGATGTCATGTCCACGCAGCCGCCGGATCAGATAAACGCCGATCCCGGCACGACCGCCTTCCAGCAGTTTCTTGCCGGCACCGGTTCGATGATCAGTTGGTGGGGCGACGTCGGTTCGAACGCCCGCACGTCCGATTCCTCGGTCGTGGGCGATGTGGTCGGCTTCCGTCATCTGCCCGGTTCGGACGATGTCTGGAACCACAAGAAGGGCGAATGGGAAACGCTGGCGAGCGGGCCCAACGAAGCGCCGAACATGGCCTACATCGGCTGGGGCGTCTACGTAATGGCACGCGTGGATTCGGACTCCAAGAAGCAGAAAGCCGCCTGGTCGGCTGCGGCTCATCTGGGTGGTAAGGACCTGTCGCTTTGGACATCCGCCTACCCGTCCGGCTTCCAGCCCTACCGCAATTCGCACTTCAACTATGGCGAATGGGAAGAAGCAGGCTACGACCGCGCCTTCGTGGAGGACTACCTCGGATCGAACGCCGACAGCTACAATCACCCCAATGCGGCGATCGAACCGCGCATTCCCGGCATCTTCCAGTACTATTCCGTCGCGGAAGACGAACTCGCGAAGGGCTTTGCCGGTCAATACGCCTCGGCTCAGGAAACGGCGGATGCGATCGCCAAGGCCTGGGAAGAGATCACCGAACAGATCGGCCGCGAGCGTCAGGTCGAACTCTACAAGGCCTCTCTCGGGCTTTGACGACAGTTGGAGCCGGCGGCCATCTGCCGGCTCCTTTTTATCTCGATCCCGATTACCCTTCCAAACCGGCAAATTGCATTGTTTGATTGCTGGCGAGCCGGCCAAAAGCGCCGACGCGGCAAGAGGACCCGATCCATTGAATTCACCACGAGCGCATTTGGCATGAACGCATGAGCAAGGACGGCGATCTTCTCCACGTCGTGACATTCGACGACATGACGCCGATGCGATTGCGCTTCGGAAAACTGCTGATCTGGGGCTCGGCGGCGGTCATGGCGCTGACCTTCGCGGCATTGGCTCTCGCCGAGGGCGGATATATCGCGCTGGAATTCGCGAACTGGCGGCCCGCGCTCTATGGATTCCTCTTCTGGAGCGTATGCCTGTGCGCCGCCCAGGTGGTGCTTTACGGCGAACAGGGAAAACGCACCCTCTTCGTGCTTCCAGCCGCGCTCTTCGTCGTGGCGATGGTCGTATTCCCACTCGTTTTCGCGCTCGGCATAGCCTTTTCCGACTGGAACCTCTCCTCGCCGACCGGGCGCCAATTCAACGGCTTCGATAACGTGCGCCAGATGTGGAACGACCCGTTCTACTGGAACGCTTTGAAAAACATGGCGTATTACACGCTGGCGATCCTCGCGGAATACGCCGTGGCCTTCGGCCTTGCGCTGCTGCTTGCCTCCGATATCAAGGCACGAAAGTTCTTCCGGGTCGCCTTCCTGATGCCGCTGATGCTCTCGCCCGTCGCCGTCAGCTGGATGGTCGGAAAATCCATGATGGAGATCCGCTTCGGCCCTCTGGCCCGGCTCGCCCGCTGGCTCGGCTGGGAGCGGCCATCGTTCTTCGGCGATCCCGAGGTCGCCCGAGCCATGATCATGATGATGGATGCATGGACGTTCATCCCCTTCATGATGATCATGATCCTGGCAGGACTTCAGGCGATCCCGCGCGAATTGCAGGAGGCGGCGCGCGTGGATGGCGCAAGCGCGTGGCGAGGCTTCTGGGAAATCACCTTCCCGCTCATGCTGCCGGTTTCGATCACGGCGATCCTGATCCGCATTATCTTCAAGCTGAAGCTTGCCGACATCATCATCAACGTCACATCGGGCGGCCCGGGGGGCGCGACCGACAGCGTGACGAGCTTCATCTTCCGGGAATACCGCGACCGCTCGAATGTCGGCTACGGAACGCTACTTGCCATCGTTTATCTCGTGCTGATCGTCGTCGCGATCACCGTCTTCATGAAACTCGTCGACCGCTGGATGAACCCGAGATACTGAGATGCCCGACAAGCAGATATTCCACGATGGCGAATCCGACCTGCTACAAAAAACGCGCTGGTTTTCCGGACGTGTCGCGGTCTACGGCATCCTGATTTTCTGGACCGTCGTGTGCCTGTTTCCGATCTACTGGACGATAACGACATCTTTCAAGATGGCGCCGAACGTCATGCAGGGACATCTGGTGCCGTTGGTCGATTTCGCGCCGAAATGGCTCGGGTGGAAATCGCTTGGCCTTTCGCCGGATACGATCTGGGCGGAATCGACCGTACGTGAGGAATTCCTCAAACGCTTCACGAATTCCACGATTTCGGCACTGGCCTCCTCGACGCTTGCAGTGATCCTCGGCAGCATGGCGGCCTATGGCCTGAGCCGGTTTCGCTACCGCTTCGGCTTCATGAGGAATCCGGATATCTCCTTCTTCTTCCTAAGCCAGCTTATCCTGCCGCCGGTCGTTCTCGCCCTCCCGTTCCTTGTGCTCTACAAGCAGCTTGACCTTCTGGATACGAGCGTCGGGCTCGTCATGCTCTATACGCTGACTGTGCTGCCCATCGTCATCTGGATCATGCGGGACCAGTTTTCCTCAATTCCGGTTGAGCTTGAGGAAGCCGCTCTCGTGGACGGGCTTTCGATCTGGGGAGCTTTTCTCACGATCGTGCTGCCAATCGCGCTTCCGGGAATGGTCGCGGCCTTCATCCTCTGCCTTGTCCTGACCTGGAACGAATATTTCTTCGCCGCTCTTCTGACATCGACGGACGCCAAGACCCTGCCGGTCATGGTCGCCAGCCAGACGGGCAGCCAGGGCATCAACTGGTGGGCGATGGCAGCGCTGAGCACGGCGGCGATCCTGCCGCTGATCATCATCGGCATCGTGCTTGAGCGCTACATCATCAAGGGCATGGCCGCCGGCGCGGTGAAATAGAATAAATCCTCGAATTCGGTTCAGGGCGCAGCTTCAAAGCAGCGCCGCGACCCGTAATGACAGCTACTCACCGTCTTCGCTCAAGGCAGCGGCGATGTGTTTCGTGCTTTCGTAAAGCTCCCGAAACAGCCGGTATTGGCGGGCATAGACGGCATTCTCTTCCGCCTCGATCGTGGACTTTGGCGGGTTCCAGCGCTGGATGTCCCCCGGTTTCGCTGCTCCGACCGCGATCGCCGCGAGAAAGGCGTCGCCGTAGGCAGCGCCCACGGTCTTTTCGCATACGATCTGGTCAAGCCCGCCAATGTCCGATGTCGCCTGCAGCCAGACGTCGTTCTTCGTGCCGCCGCCGACAGCCAAAATGCGAGCCGGCGCCTGACCGGCCTCGCGGTAGGTCTCGATCACATGTCCGGTGCTGTAGGCAATGCCTTCCAGCAGCGCGCGATAAAGATCGCCACGCCCATGCGTGAGGTTGAGCCCGAAAAACGCGCCTTTCGCCCGAGGGTCATGTATCGGCGTCCGTTCGCCGGAGAAATATGGCAGCAGGATCAGCCCTTTAGCGCCCTTGGGCGAGCTTCTCGCCTCCTCCGCAAGCGTGGCGAAGGCAGCCTCTTTCGATAATTCGGTGGCGAATTCGTCCCTGAACCAATGGGTCAAGGTTCCGCTTGTCGCAAGCCCAGCCATGGAGGCGTGAGTGCCGGGGAACAGCCACGGCGCATACCACAGGCGGCTATCCTGCACGCGATTATCCGTAACCAGAATGATGAACACGGTGGAGCCGTACATCATCATCATGTCGCCCGCTTCGCGCACACCGACGCTGACCGCCTCCGCCGCAGCATCGATCGTGCCGGCGGTGACGGGCGTACCCTCCGCCAGGCCGGTTTCGGCGGCAGCTTGAGCAGATATGCACCCCGCGATCTCCGTCGACCACATCAGTTTCGGAAGGCGTGAGGCATCGGCGATGCCTTCGGATAAGTCGGCTGCCCAGTCCTGCACACTGACATCGTAAAGCGGAGAAAAATTCGCTGCCGTATAGTGGTCGATGACGTATTCGCCCGTGAGGCGGAAAACAACATAGCTCGTAGACGTCAGGAATTTAGCGGCTTTTTCATAAACCTCCGGTCGGTTCCGCTTCAGCCAGAGGATTTTCGGGCCGACGGACTGCGAAGTCAGCGCATTGCCGCACCGCTTGAGGATGGTGTCTGCGCCGAACCTTTCATCAAGCTCGACAATTTCCTTTTCCGCTCTCGTATCGACGCCGTAGAGAACGCCGTTCATCAACGGCGTGCCGGTATCGTCGACGGGCAGCATGCACGGACCGATTGCGCTGGTCGCGACACAATGGATTTCCGATGGGTCCACGCCCGAGGTTTCCAAAAGCTCTCGGCTGATGACCTTGAAATCATGCCACCAGTCCTCATCCGCCCTGTGTTCCGCCCAGCCCGGTTGGGGAACGATCATTTTATGCGGCGAGGAAGCGCTGGCGACGATATCGCCCGCCTCATCAACGATAACGCCTTTGGATTCAAAAGTTCCGATATCAATTCCGAGCGTATAGCTCATTACCCCTCCCCGTCGCGCCCGAGTTCGAAGTCCTCGTCGATGCTTGCGAGCGCGGAAATCAGCAGCCTGGAAAGTCGTTCGAGATCGCCGAGATCGCAGACCTCAAGGCTTGAATGTGAGTAGCGCATCGGAAAGCCGACATCGACCGAAAGAACCCCTTCGCCGATCAATTGAACGTAGGAAAGGTCGGTCAGCACGCCCACCTGCGCGCTGCGCTGTAGAGGCATTCCTTCGGCCGCCGCCGTTTCCTCCAGCAGGCGAACCACGGAAGGGTGTGGGATGACGCCGTTGAGCGTGCCGCGCCCGTGAAACGAATAAAGGCTCATGCCCGGCCCGCCGCCGAGGCGCATATCACTCCGGTCCGCCATTTCAGGCGTGTCGGTCGCGAGCATCAGGTCGATCTGGATCGCGATATCGGGCTTGAGGGCTTGCGCCGCAACGACGGCGCCGCGGAGATTAAACTCTTCCTGAACGGAGAAAACGAGATGAACCGTCGGCCCGGTCTCGCGCACTTGCAATGCGCTTGCGATTTCCATCAGCACCGCGCAGCCCGCACGATCGTCGATGCTTGTGCCTGCTATCCGGTCACCGGCCAAGTCGACGACATTCGGCATGTAGACCACCGGCGTGCCGATGGAGATTCCGGCTTCTTCAACCTCTTCCTTAGAGGAGTGGCCCGTGTCGATCCGCAGGTCCGCCGCTTTCAGGACCGTGTACTTTTCCTCCGGCAACGTCGCGTGATGGCTCTTGTTGTAGATCACCCCCGCTACATCTCGACCGTCCCGCCCGCAAAGCAGAACCGCCTGGGAGGCCAGCGCACGCTCCGGCACACCGCCCAACCGCTCAACGCGGATCAGACCGTCGTCTTCGATCTTGCGAACGATGAAGCCAAGCTGATCCATATGCGCAAAGACCATGACGGAGGGCAACGAGGGATCACCGTCGAAAGTGGCGAAAAGATTGCCGGCGCGATCCGATCGGCACCCAATGCCATCCGCGTCAAGGCGTTCGGCAATCCACCTGCGCACACGATCCTCATGCCCGCTCAGGCCCGGGATCATCATGAGTTCGGTCAAATTGGAGCGGAGCCGGTCCTTCATCAGCCTTCACCCCGCGCCGCCCTGGCGCGCTGCATGAAGTCAGCCGCACGCTCGGGATCGACCGGCTTCCATGTGTCGCCATCGACCTTTAGCGCGGAACCTACGATGCAACCGTCCGCCACCCTCAGCACATCCGCGATCGTTTCATGCTTCACTCCGGTATTCGCCAGGACGGGCGTATCCGGGAGAACCGATTTCACCGCTTCGAGATCCGATAGTGCCGCGGCTTCGCCCGTTATCTGGCCGGAAACGAGCACAGCATCCGGTATGCTCGAAAAGACGGCGCTCCTTGCGCGGTCCGGCAGGGACCGCCGGTCGAGGCTGTCCGCGAACTCGGCGGAAACGTTATAGAGCATGGCGAGATCGTCGCATCCCAGCCTGTCACGATAGCGCATGGCCGCGCCCGCATCCGGTTTCCAGATGCCCATGTCCGACGCATAGGTGCCAGTGAAGATTTCGCGCACGAACCGTGCCCCGGTGGCTGCGGCAAGCGCAACTGTGCTCATCGGGTCCCAAAGCACGTTCGCGCCGAAGGGCACCGTGATTTCATCGCGCAGTCGCCCGATCACATATGCCATCGTCGCCGTAGACGCGGTGTCGACCTGAAATTCATAGGGGCGATCGTTTTCGTTGCCGAACATTACAGCATCGAAACCGGCTGCCTGCAGGGCCAGAAGATCGGCGCGTGCTGCTTCCACCAACCCCTCAAGGCCCGTTTCCCGATCGTGGAGCGGAGAACCCGGCAGTGCACCGAGGTGCACCATCGCGATCACCGGTTTCTTTTGTCCAAATGCTTTTTGAAACCGGTTCATGCCGCATATCTCCCCGCTCGAATTTTCACAAGACACCGATGCTGAACCCATTGGTTCCCAATAATAATCATACTAACATGTTAGAAAACAGGGAGAGTTTGATGAGCCTTGCGACACGCCACTTTGACAGGATCGGCAACGGCGGATTGACCTTTACCGAACTGGGCTTCGGCACCGCGCCACTTGGCAACCTTTATCGCGCGATCAGCGATGATGAGGCGCATGCCACCCTTTCGCTGGCGTGGGAGTCGGGCGTGCGCTACTTCGACACCGCCCCGCTTTACGGCCTTGGCCTTTCCGAAACGCGGCTGAACCGTTTTCTTCGCGGCAGACCGCGCGATGAGTATGTTCTTTCGACGAAGGTCGGACGGCTTTTGAGCCCGGCGACACCTGAAACCCGGGACGGTATCGGAAAATGGTTCGACGTACCGAACCGCAAGGAAATCTACGACTACACCTATGACGGCGTTATGCGGTCACTGGAGTTTTCGCTGGAACGTCTGGGGGTCGACCGGGTCGACATCCTCTACGCCCACGATCTCGACGTCTTCAACCACAAGACGCAAAGCGCACTCGATGAGAAACTGAACGAGCTAATATCCGGTGGCTACAAGGCAATGCTTTCACTGAGGGATCAGGGCGTCATCCGTGCCTTCGGAGCCGGTGTAAACGAATGGCAATCGTGCCAGTGGATGGCCGAGCGCGGAGACTTCGACCTGTTCCTGCTCGCTGGCCGCTACACCCTTCTGGAACAGGAAGCTCTCGACAGCTTCCTTCCGCTCTGCACGGAACGCGGCATCGGCATTGTGATCGGCGGCGCGTACAACTCCGGCATCCTGGCGACCGGGCCACGCGAGGGCGCCTATTACAACTACGACCCTGCCCCACCAGAAATCCTGGATCGTGTCGGCAAGATACAGACCGTATGCGGGCGCAATGGCGTGCGCCTGCTGGACGCAGCCTTCCAGTTTCCGCTGCACCATCCGGCGGTCGTTTCCGTTATTCCCGGCGGTCAGGGCGTCGATGAAGTGCGCTCCAATCTCGCAGCGAGCAAGGCCGATATTCCGGCAACCCTTTGGGCCGATCTGAAGAGCGAAGGCCTCCTGAGGCAGGATGCCCCAACAGATTGAGGAGCAAGACGTGGCTCAGGTTGACGCACACCAGCACTACTGGAACCCGGCACGCGGCGACTACGGCTGGATGCCAAAGGACGACAAGATCCTGACCCGCATCTATATGCCCGCCGACCTTTCACCGGAGCTTGAAGCGCACGGAATTGACGCGACCGTGCTTGTGCAGGCCGCCCCCACGGTCGAAGAAACCGAATATTTGCTCGGCATTGCCGATGCGACGCCGCATGTCGCCGGGGTTGTCGGCTGGGTGGACTTCGAGCGCCCGCAAGATCGCAAGCAACTGGAGCGCCTGGCAAAACATCCGAAATTTTGCGGCGTTCGCCCAATGATCCAGGACATTCCTGACAAGGACTGGATGTTGCGCGCCGACGTGCAATGGGGTTTCGAAGCCCTGAGCGAACTGGATTTGACTTTCGATGCGCTCGGATTTCCGATCCACCTGGAAAATTTTCTTACGATCCTGAAGCGTTATCCCGATACGCGCACGGTCATCGATCACTGCATGAAGCCGGAAATACGCGACCATTCGCCGGAGCGCTTTCAGCACTGGGCAAACGGTATGTCACGACTTGCAAAGGAGACGAATGCCTTCTGCAAGCTGTCCGGGCTCGTAACCGAAGCTTCCGAAGCCTGGGCGACGGAGGACCTGAAACCCTACGCGGAACATGTGCTTTCGGAATTCGGCGCCGAGCGCGTGATGTGGGGGTCGGACTGGCCGGTTTGCCGGCTTCGGGCCCAATACTCCAATTGGAGAATGGTCGCGGAAGACCTGACGGCTCACCTTTCGACCAAGGAAAGGAAGAGAATTTTCGGAGAAACCGCCACGGAATTCTACCGGTTAGGAATTTGATTTTTTCGGCTCGAAAAGGTCGGGATGTTCCTTCTCCAGCGGCGCAAGGAACGTCATGAGCTGGCGTAGATGGTCGCGCATTTCCTTGCGTGCAAGTTCCGGGTTCCGTTTTTCCAAGGCCTTCAAGATCGCCCGATGTTCGTCGAGCGTGGCGGCCACCCGCCCAGGTACGGGAAGGACAAGTCGGCGAGCACGATTGACATGCACCCACGCACTTTCGGCAACCTGGATAAGCTTCCGGTAGCCGGTAAACGACAGGATCAATTCGTGGAATTCTCGGTCAAGCTTATAGAAGCCGGCATAGTCCCCGTCTTCGATCAACGCCTCCTGGACACGAATGTTCCGTCGCAAGCGCACAAGTTGCTCATCCGTGATTGCCGGTGCAAGCGTTTCCATCGCGGCAAGTTCTATCGCCTCGCGCAGAAAGGCGCCTTCGCGGATTTCATCCATTGAAAAACGCGCAACGAAAGTACCTGCTTGCGGCACGACTTCGACAAGGCCTTCCGCCGCGAGGCGAGCGATCGCCTCAGCCGCAGGCGATCTTGAAATTCCAAGCGTTTCGCAGATTTCCGCCTTCCGCAGAGGTTCGCCGGGCCGGCATCTGAGATCGAGGATCGCCTCACGCAAGGACAAATATGTACGGGCCGCCAGCGAACCGCTGAATGCGTCAAGCGAGCGAAATCTTCCGCTTTCCGGATCTCGTTCCTTAAGATGGTCGCTTTGGCCTTGCAACATGCTAACATGTTAGCTTTAGGTAAGGTTGTGTCAACCACTGCCGCCGGAAGTACAAAAGGACCATGGTCATGGCAAGCGCAGGACGTCAGGTCATTCGCCTGAATCCCTCAGACAGCGTTGCGGTAGCTCTCGCGAATCTCGCTGCAGGAATAAATCTCGACGACATCCAGGTCGCCACGCGCGACGAAATCGGAAGGGGCCATAAGGTCGCCATCGCCGATATCGCGAAAGGCAGCCCGGTACTGCGTTACGGACAGATAATCGGATATGCCAAAGAAGACATTCCCGCGGGCTCTCATGTCCACTCCCATAATCTGGGCATGGGCGAACACAGCCGCGACTATGGTCATGCAAGCGAATCCATCCCCCTTCCCGCGATCGAGGAAGAAAGGTTTTTCGACGGATATCACCGTGCGGATGGCAAGGTCGGAACAAGAAACTATCTGGGCGTCCTGACTTCCGTGAACTGCTCGGGAAGTGTCGCACGCTTTATCGCCGAAGCTGCGGAGCGAAGCGGACTTTGCGATGAGTTCGCCAACATCGACGGCGTCGTGCCGATAACCCACCAGACCGGCTGCGGCATGTCCTCCAAGGACGAGGGATACCGCACGCTTTTCCGGACACTGTCCGGCTTCGCGGCCCATCCGAATTTCGCAGGCATTCTGCTGATCGGCCTCGGTTGCGAAGTCATGCAGATACCCGACCTCATCGGCGAGCGCAGGATGCGGGAGGACGGCAACTTCCGCTACATGACAATCCAGCAGTCCGGCGGCACGCGCAAGACGATCGAACAAGGGCTGGAAGCGCTCAGGGATATGGCGAAATCCGCCGATAAGGCTACGCGCGCTCCAGCGCCTATCAGCCACCTGACGATCGGTCTTCAGTGCGGCGGTTCGGACGGTTACTCCGGCATTACGGCCAATCCGGCACTCGGCCATGCCTCGGACCTTCTCGTGCGCCATGGCGGCACGACGATCCTCTCCGAAACGCCTGAGATCTATGGCGCCGAGCATCTGCTGACGCGCCGTGCCGTGAGTCGGGAAGTGGGAGAGAAACTGATCGAGCGCATCCGCTGGTGGGAGGATTATACCGCCCGCAACGGCGGCGAGATGGACAACAACCCCTCACCCGGCAACAAACGCGGTGGGCTTACCACGATCCTGGAAAAGTCCCTCGGCGCTGTCGCCAAGGGCGGTACAGCCCCGCTGACGGACGTTCTAAAGTTCGCCGAACCGGTCACGCAGCGCGGATTTCTCTATATGGACAGCCCTGGCTACGACCCCTGCTCCGTAACGGGCCAGATCGCATCAGGCTCGACGCTGGTCGCCTTCACGACAGGCCGCGGCTCGGTTTCCGGTTACAAGCCGACACCCTGCATCAAGCTCGCCACCAATACGGAAATGTATGGCCGCATGCAGGAGGACATGGACATCAACTGCGGCGATATCGTCTCCGGCGACGTGAGCGTGGAGGAGAAGGGCCGGGAAATTTTCGAGCATTTCATCCGTATCGCCTCCGGCGAAAAGACCAAGAGCGAAGCGCTCGGCTTCGGCGGGGTCGAGTTCGTGCCCTGGCAGATCGGCGCGGTAATGTGAATTGGTGGGAGGAAACATGCTTCTTCAGGGAAAAAAGGCATTCATCACCGCCGCAGGCGCAGGCATAGGCTTGGCCACGGCAAAGGCATTCGCGGCGGAAGGCGCCGAGGTCATCGCCACCGATATAAACGAAACCGCGTTGGGAGAGATCGAAGGCGAAAGGATCACGCCCAAGCGCCTGGACGTTATGGACAAGGCCGCCGTAAAGGCGATGGCAGAGGAAGTTGGAGCCGTCGATATCCTCTTCAACTGCGCGGGTTTCGTCCATAACGGCACGATCCTCGACTGCGAGGAAGATGACTTCGATTTCAGCTTCAACCTGAACGTCAAAGCGACATACAACGTTACGCGCGCGTTCCTTCCCGCAATGCTCGACGCGGGCGGCGGGTCGATCGTCTTCATGTCGTCCGCTGCGTCATCCATCATTGCCGCGCCGAACCGCTTCGTTTACGGCGCAACGAAAGCGGCTGTGATCGGCATGATGAAATCCATCGCCGCCGATTTCATTACGAAGGGAATACGAGCCAACGCAATCTGCCCTGCCACAGTGGAAAGCCCGTCACTTCGGGAGCGGATGAAGGCCATGGGAGATTACGAGACCGCACGCGCGGCCTTCATCGCGCGTCAGCCGATGGGGCGCATCGGCGAACCGGAGGAAATCGCCGATCTGGCCGTGTTCCTTGCAAGCGACAGGAGCAGCTTCATCACCGGACAGGCGATCGCGATCGACGGCGGCTGGACGAACGTCTGACACGCCGGCAACGCCGCAAAAGCCTGTGGGCCTCTATTGCTCCTTCACCGCTTTTTCGTACCAGGCGACGATCAGATCGCGCTCCTCATCGGTGATGAAGCTGACGTTCGCGGGCGGCATGGCGTTGCTGCGGCCAGCCTGAATGTAGATTTCGCGGGCGTGCTTCGCGACCTCGGCATCGGTCTCCAGCTTCACACCCTTGGGCGCAGTTCGGATGCCTTCCCAATACGGCTCGTCAGCGTGACACATGGAGCAGCGGCCAAGCACGGTGTCGCGCACCTCTTCGAAATGCTCGGCACTCGCGAACTGCTGTTCGTGGACGGTGAGCTCGGCTTCATCGACGGCGTCCGAACCCGCACGCGGCATCGTCGACAGCCAGATTATGGCAATGAAGATGACGGCCGCCGCCGGCCATGTCCAAACCGGATTGCCCGTCCCGGAGTGGCGTGAGTTGAAGTAGTGGCGGATGAGTGCGCCCATCGGAAACACCAGCGACGCGATAACCCAATTGAACTCCGTGCCGAATGCCAGCGGGTAGTGGTTCGACAGCATGAGGAAGAGAACCGGCAATGTAAGGTAGTTGTTGTGCGTGGAACGCTGCTTGGCCTGGGCGCCCAGGGCCGGATCGGGCGTTTCACCGGCTTTCAACGCGGCAACGACCTTCTTCTGGTTCGGAATGATGATGAGGAAGACGTTCGCCGACATGATCGTTGCAGTGAACGCGCCGAGGTGCAGCAAGGCCGCCCTGCCCGTAAACACCTGCGTATAGCCCCATGCCATGGCGACGAGCACGACCATGAGAAGCAGCATCAGCTTCGCGTTGTCCTTGCCCAGTGGCGACTTGCACAGAAGATCGTAGAAGACCCAGCCTATACCGATGGAAGCGAGCGAAATCAGGATGCCGGTCGTCGCCGAAATGTCGAGAACGTTGGGATCGACGAGATAGAGTTCCGCGCCTGCGTAATAGACGATGCAGAGCATCGCGAAGCCGGAAAGCCAGGTCGCGTAGGATTCCCATTTGAACCAGGTCAGATGCTCGGGAAGCCTTTCGGGTGCGACCAGATATTTCTGGATGTGGTAGAAGCCACCGCCATGAACCTGCCATTCCTCGCCATACGCACCGGCCGGCAGATCCGGGCTTTTGCGCAGGCCGAGATCGAGCGCGATGAAATAAAACGACGATCCGATCCAGGCAATGCCGGTGATCACGTGCAGCCAACGCACCGCAAACGACAGCCAGTCCCACCAGATTGCAAAGTCAAACATGGCTTTCCCCTCATCTTTCTTCCTTCTGCTCTTTGCAAATTTGCCGCGCATTAGGAAGCGGTTTAAATTCCAAGCACTTTCAAATTTTTCCGAATAATGAGCCGTCCGACATGGCATATGTGAGCAATCTCAAGACGTTCGTCAGGGTCTACGAACTGGGAAGCATGTCGGCAGCGGGGCGAGACCTGCGCGTTTCTGCTGCGGTTGCGAGCAGCAGGATATCCGAGTTGGAAAAACATCTCGGCGTGCGCCTCTTTCACCGCACGACGCGCAGCCTGCGCCCGACCCAGCAAGGCGAGGTCTTCTACAAGGGTGCGACGCGGATTCTGGAGACGATCGACCAGGTGGAAAGCCAGATCGCGGAAATCACCTCAAGTCCGAAGGGAACGCTCTTCGTCGCAGCACCTCTCGGGCTTGGAAAGAAGCTCATCACCCCGCTGATCCCTGAATTCAAGGAAATGTACCCGGACATAAATGTGCGGCTGCGCCTTTCCGACAGGAAGATCGATGTCGCGAACGAAGGGCTGGACCTCGCCTTCGTCACCGGCGATCTGACGGATTCAGAACTGCGGGTACGCCACATCTGCGACTTCGAGCGCGTACTATGCGCATCGCCCTCCTATATCGCCGAACATGGAATGCCCCGAAGCGGCGACGATCTGATGGCCCAGGCTCACAAATGCCTGCTGTTGCGCTATCCGGGAGCCGCGGAATTCTTCTGGGTGCTCAAGGAAGGCGGAAAGCTGAAAAGATACGACGTATCGGGCTCCCTGGAATCGGATGACGGAGACGTCCTGACATCATGGGCGCTCGCCGGCTGCGGTATCGTCAACAAACCGCTTTTCGAAGTGGCGGCGCTCATCGAAGCGGGAGACCTCATGAAAGTCGCCGCGGACACGCCGCCCACGCCACTGCCGTTTTCATGCGTCTATCCGCACAAACGCCTGCAGGATCCTAAAGCCCGGCTCTTTATCGAACACATCGTGGAAGGCTGCCGCACAGCGATCGAGCTAGGCTCCTGACTACCGTCAGCTTCCGCGATAGGTCGAGTACCCGAAGGGCGATGCCAGCAGCGGCACATGATAATGTTCGCCTGCATCGTCGATCCCGAACCGTACCGGAACCACATCCAGAAAGGGCGTAGCGCTCTCAAGTCCGCGCGCCTTGAAGTAGTCTCCGATATGAAAATCGATTTCATAGACGCCCGCGCGAAGACTGCCTTTGCCGATCACCGGCTGATCGGTTCTGCCATCGTGATTCGTACTGATATCCACCAACTCTTCCCGACGGTCACCTTCTATGCGATAGGCCACGATCCTGACGTTGGCGGCAGGACAGCCATTCGCTGTGTCGAGGATATGCGTCGTCACATAGCCCGCGCTGTCTGACATTTTTGGCTCCATAAGATTCACCCTCGCATTTATTCGCAAACGAAGGTCGATTGAAAATGGCAAGCTTCCTGAAGGTTCTTCAATTTCTTTTTGAAGCCGATGGTGATTATTTTGCGATATACGTGAAATCCACGCCTTAAGCGAACTCTATTGAGGGGATGTTGAGTGAACCAACGCTATCCGCGCGACCTTCACGGCTATGGTGAGAATCCGCCGAATGCCAACTGGCCGGATGGGGCGAAGATCGCCGTTCAGTTTGTGCTGAACTACGAGGAAGGCGGCGAGAACTGCATTCTCCATGGCGACGAAGCGTCCGAAGCTTTCCTGTCCGAAATCGTCGGTGCCGCGCAGTGGCCGGGCCAGCGCCACTGGAACATGGAATCGATTTACGAGTACGGCGCGCGCGCCGGCTTCTGGCGGCTGCACCGGCTATTCACCGAACAGGCAATTCCGATAACCGTTTACGGTGTCGCAACGGCGCTCGCCCGCTCTCCGGCGCAGGTGGAAGCCATGCTGGCTGCCGGCTGGGAGATCGCGTCGCACGGTCTCAAGTGGGTCGAGCACAAGGACTACGCAGTCGAGGAAGAACGCGAGACCATAAAAGAGGCAATCCGCCTGCATGAAGCCGTAACCGGCGAGCGTCCGCGAGGATGGTACACGGGCCGATGTTCGCTCAATACGGTCGATCTGGTAACGGAGGAAGGCGGCTTCGACTATATTTCGGATACCTACGCGGATGATCTGCCCTACTGGCGCCATCATGAAGGGCGCGATCAGCTCATCATCCCCTATACCCTCGACGCAAACGACATGCGCTTTGCCACCGCGCAGGGCTTCAACTCGGGCGACCAGTTCTTCTCCTATCTGAAGGACAGTTTCGACACGCTTTATGCCGAAGGCGAAGCGGGCAGCCCGAAAATGATGTCCATCGGCCTGCACTGTCGCCTTGTCGGTCGTCCCGGGCGTACAGCCGCACTGAAGCGGTTCATCGAATACGCCAAATCCCGAGGAAACGTCTGGTTTTCAAGGCGGATCGATATAGCCCGACACTGGGCGAGACATCATCCGCCAAAAGCCGCAAGCCTCGCGCCGTCTCAAATGGAGCGCGAAACTTTCGTCGAAGCCTTTGGCGGCATCTTTGAGCATTCGCCCTGGATCGCCGAGCGGGCATGGGATGGCGAGTTTGGCCCGGCTCACGATACCGCCGTCGGGCTGCATTCGGCACTTTGCATAAAGTTCCGCCTTGCCAGCGATGAAGAAAAGCTCGCGGTCTTGAGGGCACATCCCGATCTTGCGGGAAAACTGGCAGCCGCCAAACGCCTGACAGCGGAATCGACGAAGGAGCAAGCAGGCGCCGGCCTCGATGCCCTGACGGACGACGAACGCGAGCGCTTCACGATCCTGAACGAAGCCTACACGGACAAGTTCGGCTTCCCCTTCATCATCGCGGTCAAGGGGCTCGACAAGGCACAAATATTGCTAGCTTTCGAACAGCGTATCGAGAACGACCGAGATACCGAGTTCGCCACGGCTTGCCGCCAGGTGGAGCGCATCGCGCGCTTTCGCCTGAACGAAATGCTCGATTGAACAGGACCGATGTCGACGGCGAAGACGCTCTCGATGCGCAAAGGATGAGGACAGGAAAATGACCGCCAGCACCTACTACGCACCACATGGCGGGCTGCCGGGGCAAACGCAGCTACTGACCGATCGCGCGGTCTTTACCCAGGCCTATGCCGTCATCCCGAAGGGTGTGATGACGGATATCGTCACCAGCGTCCTGCCGTTCTGGGACAAGACGCGAGCCTGGATCATTTCCCGGCCTCTGTCCGGATTTGCCGAGACCTTTTCACAATACATCATGGAAGTCGCGCCCGGTGGCGGCAGCGAGAAGCCGGAACTCGACCCCACAGCGGAGGGCGTGCTCTTCGTGGTCGAAGGCGCAATGTCGCTCACGGTCGACGGGCGCACTCACGCGCTGCAAGCCGGGGGCTATGCCTTCCTGCCTCCGGCCTGCGCCTGGACCCTGAAGAATGAGGGAGCAACGCCCGTTCGCTTCCACTGGGTGAGAAAGGCCTATGAGCGAGTCGAAGGGATCGAGGTGCCTCGGGCCTTCGTTACCAACGAGCGGGAAATCGAACCGACACCGATGCCCGACACCGACGGTAAATGGGCGACCACGCGCTTCGTCGACCCTGAAGACGTGCGTCATGACATGCACGTCAACATCGTCACCTTTCAGCCGGGCGCCGTCATTCCATTTGCCGAAACGCACGTCATGGAGCACGGGCTTTACGTGCTGGAAGGCAAGGCCGTCTACCGGCTGAACCAGGATTGGGTCGAAGTGGAAGCCGGCGACTACATGTGGCTCCGCGCCTTCTGTCCGCAGGCCTGCTACGCGGGCGGCCCGGGTCCCTTCCGTTACCTTCTTTACAAGGACGTAAACAGACACGCCAAACTGGGTGGAACGCTGTCGTAAGGAGAAAACCCGACCTTTCCGGCGCACCAGGCACCGGAGTAATCACCGTAAATATCGCTCAAAAAAACAATCCAGAGGGCGATAGAGCACGTGGCATGTCACATGGAGGAGAATACCATGGCATTGGCGGATACGGGGATTGGTACCCCGGCGCAGTTGAAAGACCCGAATTACACCCCACCGATCGCCAAGGCGATCCCGCTCGGTATCCAGCACGTGCTGGCGATGTTCGTTTCCAACGTTACGCCGGCAATCATAATCGCAGGCGCCGCCGGCTTCGGCTTCGGCTCGAACTCTCCGGATTTTCCTTCGCTGATCTACATGATCCAGATGTCGATGCTCTTCGCCGGCATCGCCACGCTTTTCCAGACCATCGGCTTCGGCCCCGTCGGGGCCCGGCTCCCGATCGTGCAGGGAACAAGCTTTGCCTTTCTGCCGATCATGATACCGCTGGTCGCGGGCAAGGGCGTGGAAGCGCTTCCCGCGCTCTTCGGCGGCGTCGTGCTCGGCGGCCTCTTCCATGCGTCACTCGGCACCGTGATCGGCAAGATCCGCTTCGCCCTTCCCCCGCTCGTCACCGGCCTCGTTGTGACGATGATCGGCCTGGCCCTCGTGAAGGTGGGTATCCAGTACGCGGCCGGCGGCGTTCCGGCAGTCGACAAGCCGGAATACGGCAGCCTTCTCAACTGGTCGGTCGCAGGCATCGTCATCCTGGTCACCCTCGGGCTTAAATTCTTCGCTCGTGGGATGCTTTCCGTCTCTGCCGTACTGATAGGCCTTCTTGCGGGATATGCGGTCGCCTATCTGCTTGGCATGGTGAGTTTCGCAAATGTCGAGCGCGCGGCCGTCTTCCAGGTGCCCGCACCTTTCCACTTCGGTTTCGAATTCAGCCTGGCAGCCGTCGTCGGCTTCTGTCTCATGGCGTTCGTTTCGGCAGTTGAAACCGTCGGCGACGTTTCCGGCATCACGAAGGGTGGCGCGGGGCGCGAGGCAACCGACAAGGAAATCGCCGGTGCGACCTACGCAGACGGTTTCGGCACCGCCATCGCAGGCATTTTCGGCGCCCTTCCCAATACTTCATTCAGCCAGAACGTCGGCCTGATTGCCATGACAGGCGTCATGAGCCGGCACGTGGTAACGATCGGCGCGATATTCCTTATCTTTTGTGGGCTGGTTCCGAAGGTTGGCGCGATTATCTCAACCGTTCCGATCGAGGTTCTCGGCGGCGGTGTGATCGTGATGTTCGGCATGGTCGTGGCGGCTGGCATATCCATGCTCTCCGACGTCGACTGGAACCGCCGCAACATGGTGATCTTCGCCGTGGCGCTTTCACTGGGCCTCGGCCTGCAGCTCGAACCGAAGGCGCTGCAATATCTGCCCGATACGCTGCGCATCCTGATGACGTCGGGCCTGCTGCCCGCCGCATTCATAGCCATCGTCCTCAATCTCGTCCTGCCCGAACACCTTTCGGAAGAATCGACTGAAGAGGTTTCCGGCGGTCTGGCGGGCCACGGAGCGGGGCTGAAGAACGACCCGGCAGAATGACCGGCTCAAAGAAACGCAAACAGGCCCGGGCAATCGCCCGGGCCTGTTTTTCGATACTCGACGGCGCGCCTATCCTTCGACCACACAATAGGGTTCGTCGAAGAAATATTCCTCGAGGTTGTTCCCCTCGCCGCCTCTGTCCACAACAACGAAATCCGACACCGCTTCAAGCGGCGTAAGCACGCCATGCCAAGTGTTGCGGAAGAAATTTATTCCCTGCCCCGGTGCTGTGACAAACGCTCGTGGGCGTACAGGAACAGCGCCTTCATCTTCGCAGACAATCACCAGGAAAGGCCTATCCGACAAGGGCACGAAAGCCTGACTGCCGAAAGGATGGCGCTCCACCATCCTCAGTTCATAGGGAAAGGAAACAGGTGTGCTTTCAAAGATGTTGACGAGCGCTCTCGGCTGAGGACCGGCAATCTCCACATGCGCCAGATCGTGGTAGCGCGTGCAGCGCCCGTCATTGATCTTGAAATTCTCGACCCCTTCCTTCTCGATCACATCTCCGAAGGGTGCGAATTCCGCCTTTGTCAGGCGTTCGACCTTCACCGTTCTCACCATATCCCTCCGGAATTGACCAACCGACTTATAGCGTGTTCAGAAGCACGGCACTTTCGAGAAGCCTTTGGAATTACCTAAAGCTTATCCCATCAATTCTGAAGCGAATTCGGCGAATAGGATATGCTCAGGCTATTGAACCTGGACCGAATTCTTGCACGACAGCGAACCGCTTTCGTGCAAAGAACTCCTGTACGGCGGTCAAGAATGCCGGGGTTTTTCCCGCCACTCATTTTCAATCAGGCTGAAAGCTTCGCTTACGATCTTATCAATCGGTTCGGCAATATCGAACCGCACGCAAGCCCCTTCCTTTTGAGATGGGTATTCCAGATCCCCAATCTGACTGTCGAGCAGCGCAGGCGGCATGAAATGGCCTTTGCGCGCCTGAAGGCGATTCAGAATCAATTCTCGATCACCATCAAGGTGGATGATGAAGAGAGGCCCCAGCCTCTCTCGAAGGAAATCACGATATTTCCTCTTTAACGCCGAACAGGCGATAAAAACGGGACTTTCTCCCGATCCGCAATTTTCTGACCGAACATGGAGACAAAGAGCCTCCAACCAATGCCAACGCATGTCATCGTTCAGCGGAATGCCTGCCGACATCGCCTCAATATTCTGTGCCGGATGGAACGCATCGGCTTCTACGAAAATGCCGCCAGATCTCCTGGCGACCTCCTCCGCCACCGTTGACTTTCCGACGCCACTGACACCCATGACCAGATAGATTTTGCGTGTTTCCGCCACGTCGTTCCCTCGGTCCAGAAATTAATAAATACCAGAATTGATTGCCATGTTAGCGCTATCATTGTCAAACGCCGAGAAACTCGATCCAAAAGAAGCATCGATTGTAAATTCAACACAAATCCAATCAATCCCAGACAGCGATGAGATCCGGAGTGCATTTGTTTGCATAACATGCAGCAGTGTGAATCAATCATGCCCATAAAAAATAACGCGACTGAAATCCACACCCAAGCCCCTCTGAGAAATAACTTTATGAATACCTTAAAAAATTGCGATACCTCTCAGAAATAATTGGCAAAGAATAGTTTTCATCGATCCGCCGCCGAGCGGCGTTTGACAGCTCCGAATATTTGGAGGCCGAAACATCGTGCATCATCTTCATCGCGTTGCACAACGCTACCGCATCGCCCGCCGGCACGATTTTTCCGGTGCTTCCGACGATCGTTGCCGCTTCTCCAACGTCGGTCGTGACAACGGGAATACCATGTCCCATGGCCTCCGCAATGACGTTCGGAAAACCTTCGGTCCTGGAAGATAGCACCAGGACGTCAATGCTTCGATAGAACGATCCCATATCATCCGTTTCGCCGCGAAGTTCAATAAGGTCTTCCGCCAGGCCGGCATCAGAGATCATTTTCCTGACGGTCTCATTTTCCCAACTCAGTCCCCTGCCGGCGGCAACAAAGCGGACATCATCCTCCTGCGCGGCCAGTTGGGCAGCAGCCTTGAAAAAGAGAGCATGATCTTTTTGGGGATGAAGACGCGCCGCGATGCCGTAGATCCTTGGCCTCTCCCCCTGATCTCTCACGACATCGATCCGCGGAAATCCATTCGGGATTACATCGATATTGTCATTTTCGAAACCGAAGCGCTGGTGTAGTTCCATTGCCCTTTTCGAATTAAAGATAATCCCGTCGGGAAGGCGGGAAAGCGCACGGGAAGCCCTGGCCGCAAGCCTTGAACTGCGCGACAGGACATTCATATCGTCCAGTGATTGCCTCACATTCCAGAAGATGGGAGCAGAGGTTCTTGCAAGACGCCCGGCCAGAATGCCCGCCACCATGGCGTGATACATCCAGCATACGATGATGGTCGGCTTTTTCCGCTCGATCAGGCGTGTCAGCCGGATGCCCGCACCAGCATATCGCGTCCACGAATTCATCCCAAGGGCTATACATTCGACCTGGCCGCCGACAAGTCTCCGATTTCTGTCAGAAACGTCCTTCAGCGACACGACAAGAGCTTTTTCACCAGATGATTGCAAGAGGCGAACAAGCATCGTCTCCGCCCCACCGATATCGGCAAAGTTCGTAATAAGATGCATAATCATCGCAGATTTTGCCTCATTCCCTGTACCACACTACTTGAATCAGAGAATTCGCTTCCCTGCGGAATTTTCCAACGCCATAACCATCCGTTAGGGGCGCCGCTATTCTTATTTACTACTGCGTAAACTGCAAGACTTCGCGCACAATTGCATCGCAATTCAGAAGGGCCCGGTTTCTTCCGGGAAGCGCTTTCCACGAATATGCAGTCGCATTCATGGATCAGGAAATCGCCCTTCCCTTTATCGCCCGAGATTTCAAAGGCATGATCGATTGCCGTTTCCTGAAAGATGCCCTGAGGGATCGACACGTCTATCGATCGCTTAATTTATTCGTTTGGCACAACCTGATTTTTAAGTGGCGTGAAGTTTTTGTGCATATTCGACGCAACGTGCTTTAGCATATACCGTTGAGTGAGATGGATCTTCTCTGTCGTGTTGCGTAGTGAGAGTGGAGACCCGATTGATGGCTGCAAGTACTGAAACGTCCAGGACGCGAACCCGCGTCGCCGTGGTTGCCAGCCTTACATTTTCACTCGTCAATTTTCGGCTTGAGTTGTTGCGCAGCCTGGTTCGAAGCGGTTGCGACGTTTACGCACTTGCCCCGGATGACGACCCCGAGAGTATTGCACTGCTGGAAGAAGCCGGCGTGCACTTCCGGCAAATCTCGATGGACCGAACCGGTACCGGGCTGCTTGCGGACATCCGGACGCTTAGAACGATAAAGGCCGCGTTCGACGGCATCCGGCCCGATATTGTTCTGCCCTACACAATGAAACCCGTCATCTATGCCGGTCTTGCCGCGCGCATGGTCGGCATTCCCAAACGCTATGCCCTTATCACCGGCCTTGGGTATGTCTTTACCGGCGACAATCCGAGTTTTCGAAAGAAACTCCTGCGCCAAGCATGCGTATTTCTCTATCGACACGCCCTGAAAGGAGCAGTTCAAGTTTTCATTTACAATAATACCGATGCCGAAATTTTTCGAAGTCTGCATATCGTGACCAACAGCAATTCTATGCTGGTGCCCGGTTCAGGCATCGATACCCGGCATTTCAGCCAGGCCCCCCCGCCCGATGGCCCTCCGGTGTTTCTCCTTATCGCGCGATTGCTGAAAGACAAAGGCATCAGGGAATACGTCGAAGCCGCAAGGATTCTTCGAGCAAGGCACCCTCAAGCGCGGGTGCAGTTACTCGGCCCGTTCGACCCGAACCCGGCAGCGATTGCGAGAAAGGAAGTCGAAGAATGGACAGCAAACGGGACTATCGAATATTTGGGTGAAGCAAAGGATGTCCGCCCCTATCTGCGGTCCTGCTCCGTGCTGGTTCTCCCTTCCTATCGCGAGGGCATACCACGCACCGTTCTTGAAGCCATGTCGACGGGCCGAGCGGTCGTCACGACGGATGCGCCCGGTTGCGTGGACACGGTTGAAGACGGCGAAACGGGTTTCATAGTACCCGTAGCTGATGCCGCCGCACTTGCGCAGGCGATGGAGAAGTTTGTTACGACACCGTCATCGATCGTCGAAATGGGCAAGCGCGCAAGGCAGTGCGCCGTGGAGCGATATGATGTGCATGTCGTCAATCGTATCCTGATAGAAGAAATGGGATTGCAGTATATTCCTCCCGCCAATTCCAACCGCGAAGCGGCCTGCTAAGGAGTATCGAGTATGAGCATCGAAACGTCTCCGTTGTCGGAACGTATCGCGATTGTCGGGCTGGGCTATGTTGGCTTGCCCGTTGCCATTGCCTTCGCGAAGGTCGCGGAACATGCTGTCGGTTTCGACATATCCCGACCTCGGGTGGAGGAATTGAAAGCCGGCTACGACCAGACAGGAGAGATATCGAAAGTCGACCTTCTTGAAACTAGGTTGCATTTGTCGAGCGATCCGGAATGCCTGGCCGGCGCGAGCATGTACATCCTCACAGTGCCAACGCCTGTCGACGATGCGCATAGACCGGATTTCACGCCGCTCCTGTCGGCATGCGAGATGGTTGGACCGCATCTGAGGCAAGGCGCGGTCGTCGTGGTGGAAAGTACGGTTTATCCCGGTGCCACGGAAGAAGTATGCGGCCCCGCGCTGGAGCAAGCCTCCGGCATGGAATGCGGAACGGATTTCTTCCTCGGTTATTCGCCCGAGCGGATCAACCCGGGTGACCGAGAGCACCGCCTCGAGACTATTACCAAGGTCGTATCCGGTCAGGACGATGCGACGCTGGAGCGCGTCGCAAGTGCGTATGGCGCGATCGTTGAAGCAGGAGTACACAAGGCGAGTTCCATTCGCGTCGCCGAAGCGGCGAAAGTGATCGAAAACACGCAGCGCGACATCAATATCGCACTGATGAACGAACTCTCGATGATTTTCGAGCGCCTGGACATTCCCACAAGAGAAGTTCTGGCGGCAGCCGGAACGAAGTGGAATTTCCTTAAG
This sequence comes from Stappia sediminis, assembly GCF_009826895.1. Classification (GTDB taxonomy): domain Bacteria; phylum Pseudomonadota; class Alphaproteobacteria; order Rhizobiales; family Stappiaceae; genus Hongsoonwoonella; species Hongsoonwoonella sediminis. The sequence continues at coordinate 259,377 of NZ_WUMV01000010.1, forward strand.
TTTTTCCCCGGCCTCGTCGGCGGCCACTGCATCGGCGTGGATCCGTACTATCTGACCGCCAAGGCCGAGCAGGTCGGCTATCAGCCGGAAGTTATTCTGGCCGGGCGACGCATCAATGATGGCATGGGCAGGTTTCTCGCCCGCAAAACGATCAAGCTGATGGTTTCCGCCGGCCGCTCCCTGACCGGCGCACGCATTGGTGTACTGGGCCTGGCGTTCAAGGAAGATGTTCCGGACCTGCGAAATTCGAAGGTGCCCGACGTAATCGACGAGTTGCGTTCGTTCGGGCTCGCGCCCATTTTGCACGATCCGCATTGCAACGCAGAAGAAGTGCGGCATGAATTCGGGCTGACACTCGACGACCTTAGCTGCTTCACCGGTCTTGACGCATTGATCCTCGCCGTCCCGCATCGGGCCTATCTTGATCGAAAAGCGGAGATAACGGCCATGCTTGCCGAGGGCGGCGTGTTGATCGACTTGAAGGGCGCACTTCCCGATGCGGATGTTCCGGCCGGAATTCTGCGGTGGTGCCTATAAGTTTGACTATGCGGCATCGCTCACGACGTGAAGCGATATTCGGTAATCTGACGGTAGGTCTCGCCCGGCCGCAACACAGCCTGCGGGAAATGACCATGGTTCGGCGCATCCGGCCAGATCTGGGGTTCCATCGCAAGTCCGGCATACGCGCCGTAGCGGCGCCCTTCCAACCCCGGCACGGTTCGCGCGACATTCTCACCGCTATAGAACTGAAGGCCAGGCTCGGTCGTCCAGACTTCCATCGCCACGCCCGACCGCGCACCCCCTACCCGTGCTGCCCGGCGCAAGCCGGTTCGTGCCTCTGAAAGGCAGAAATTGTGATCGTAAGCCAAAATCCGTCCTTCGGCTTCGAACCGGATCGGCCTCGGTTTGCGGAAGTCGAAGGGTGTGCCCTGGACGGAAAGTACTTCACCGGTGGGAATCAATTCCGCGTCCACCGGGAGATACGCTTCGGCCTCGATCATGACCTTGTGATCAAGGCAATTGCCTTCCCCTCCATCGTCGAGATTGAAGTAGGAATGATGGGCGAGATTGCAAAGTGTCGGAGCATCCGATTCCGCGCTCAATTCAACGACCAGGCGGCCTGTATCTGACAGACGATAAGTGCAGGTGATGTCGAGGTTGCCGGGAAACCCCATCGCCCCGGCCGGATCACGAAGGGTGAGCGTGACGAAATCTCTGCCGTAATCGGCGATGGACCATACACGCTTTCCTATGCCTCCGGCCCCGCCATGCAGGAGGTGCTTGCCGAGAAAATTGGTATCAACCTGCCACTCCACCCCGTCGATGGAAAACCTGCCGTTGCGGATGCGGTTCGCATAGCGTCCGGCGACCGCGCCGAAATAGGGCGAATGGGCGGGATAATCCTCGAAGCAGTCAAAGCCGAGGACGAGAGGGGGCTCATGACCCTGAAGGCGTAAGTCCTGGATGGCAGCGCCCCAGGTAATCACCTTCGCGCTCAATCCGCCACCTTGAACGGTGACGCGCTCCACCACTTCGCCGGATGCGGTCTTGCCGAAGAATTCACGTTTCATGTCCGCTCCTGCGGATTCAGGCGGTCAGGGAACCAATTTCCTGCAGCAAGGACGCATCAACTTCAATTCCGTTTTCCCGGATCCGCGTGGCGACTACCCGCCTCCGGGTGCCGGGAACGCGAGCGCCTTCCTGTGCCGCAATCAGCCCTGCCATCTCCGCAAAACGCTCTAGGGCGCCCGAGCCGAATGCGGATGGATCGATAGCAATCAGCGCCTGCCCCGTGCCGGGCGGGTCTCCCTTGTCATCGAAGAACGACGTTTGCTCGTAGGCATAGTTCGCGCCGGTGAGGCCGGCACACATGAGTTCCACCATGAGCGCAAGCGCCGTTCCCTTTGCGTCTCCCAGCGGGATCATCGTTCCAGCCATGCCGGCGGCTGGGTCCGTTGTCGGATTGCCGTTTGGATCGAGCGCCCAGCCTTCAGGAATCTGCTCGCTTTTCTGCTTCGCCGCCATCAGCTTGCCGCGCGCGACCTTGGAGAGCGAGACGTCGACCACAATCGGATCCCCATTTGCAACAGGTGCGGCAAAGGCAATCGGGTCGGTGCCGAAGAGCGCCTTCTTCCCGCCCCAGGGGGCCATGGCTGCTGGTGCGTTCGCAAACATGAGGGCGACGAGCCCGCATTCGGCCAGTCGCTCAACGGTGATACCCGCAACTCCCGCATGGTGCGAGCGGTGGATACCGGCAATCGCGATCCCCTGTTCCGGCGCGATGAGGGAAAGCTGATCGATAGCAAGATCAAGTGCCGGAAAGGCGAAGCCGTAACCGCCGTCGATGCGGACGGCCCCGGGGCGAATGCGCGACGCTGCCGGCACGGCATGGCCCTTCACCTTGCCGGCGCGCGCCTGGGCCGCGTAGGCCGGAACCCGGCGCAAACCGTGGCCGGCCTGGCCCGCCAGTTCCGCGCCGATCAAGGCGTCGGCGACCGATTTCGCGTTCACCGATGATGTATCGCTTGCGACCAGCACATCCATGACCAGCCTGTGCGCGGTGTCGACATTCAAAACTTCGCTTGTCATGCTTTCCCGTCCAGATGGCGGATAACCGTGTCGGCGATGAGGCTGGACACCCGCACATTCGATTCTTGCGTAACACCTGCGATATGAGGGGTCAGGATCACGTTGTCGAGATCTTTGAACCTTTCTCCGGCATCCGCCGTCAGCGGTTCGACCTCGAAAACGTCGAGCGCCGTGCCGCCGAGGCGCCTTTCATTCAAGGCGTCCGCAAGTGCCGCCTCGTCGACCACGCCGCCCCGCGCGGCATTGATGAGAATGGCATCGTCCTTCATCCTGGCGATCGTGCCCGCATTGATGATGTGGCGAGTCTTGTCGGTCAACGGCACGTGCAAGCTAACGACATCCGCCAACTGCAACAGACCTTCCAGGGTCACGCTTTTTGCGCCCGCCCAACGGGCATCGCCTTCAGGCAGGAACGGATCGAACGCGATCACCTCCATGCCAAATGCCCTTGCTCGGCCCGCGACCTCACGCGCGATAGCGCCATAACCGACAAGGCCCATCACCTTGCCCGAAGCCTCGCGCCCGATCAGGGATTGCCGGGGCCAGGCCCCGTCAGCGACCGCAGCACTTGAGGAATATGCGCCGCGAAGCAGCGCAAGCGCTGCCGTCATGACGTACTCGGCCACTGAGAGGTCGTTGGCGCCGGTCGCCGGATAAACGGCGACCCCACGCGCCTTACAGGCCTCGACATCGATATTGTCCAGCCCAACCCCCAACCGGCCGACGCATTCTAGCCGTCTCGCGGCCGCCAGCACCTCCCCTCGCACCTGCGTACGATTCCGCACGATCAGGGCACGCGCTTCCGGCAAAAGCTCCATAAGCTGCGCAGGATCATCGACGAGGCCGGGATCGTAGATGGTCTCGAACCGGGCGCAGACGCTCTCTACAGCCGCCTTGTCCATAAATTCGGTGATAATGACATCCGCCACGGGATTATCCTCCGATGAAGTACAAAAGGCTCATGACCGTCACGAGCAACACGAGGGTGGTCGCTATTGCCGCATGGATCGCCGTGCCGCCAATATTCAGCATTTCCTTGATAGATGTTGTGAGGCCAATTGCGGCAACGGCCGAGATCAGACACCAGCGCGAGAGAGAGACGAGCGGCTCTCGCAGCATTTCCGGCACGAAACCAAGCGAATTGACTGTCACCATCGCCACGAAACCGAGCGCAAAGAGCGGAACTGGCAGCCGGCCCTTGCGTGCACCTTCTCCGCGTTCCCGGAAAAGCAGTGACAACAGGAACACCACCGGCAACAGCATTGCCACCCGGAACAGCTTGACGATGGTCGCGGTGTCACCGGCAAGTTCGCTCACCGCATAACCGGAGCCGACGACCTGGGCAACGTCATGAATGGTCGCGCCGAGAAAGATGCCCGTTGTCCGGTCGTCAAAGCCGACCAGATTGGCGAAAACGGGATAGGTAACCATCGCTATCGTCGAGAGCGTGGTTACAGCCACTACGGTAAAAATCGTCTGTTGCTGTTTGCCTGGTTTTTCCGGCAGCACCGTCGAGATCGCCAATGCCGCGGAGGCGCCGCAGATCGCCGTCGCTCCGCCGATCAGGATGCCGAAGATCCGGCCATGGCCCTGCAAGCTTACGAAAGTGATGCCAGCGAAAATCGTAATCGCCATGGCGACCAGCAGCACGACAACGGTATTTCCACCGAGTGCAATAACATCGCTTGCCGCAATCCTGAGACCCAGCAATGCAACGCCGAACTTCAGCACGGATTTGGACGTGAAACGGATACCGGCTTCAACCTTCTCGCCCTCCGACAAGAAGTTGAGGGCAATGCCGATCAGGAGCGCCAACAGCATGACCGGCCCGCCGTAGGTATCGGCCACGAAACTTGCGGCGGCAGCAACAAGCAGCGCCGTTCCCATGCCAGGGACCAGTGCACGCACGCGAGAGACCACGCCACCTGTATGAGCAAGAGAAGTCATGAAATCGAACTCTGGTCCGCTGGAAGCTCTGGCGGCGCCTCTTGCACGGAACGGGGCCGGGCGCCGCTTGAGGCGAGCGCCCGCAAAGGCCCTTATTCAGGCGCTTCTGTAGAGCTTGGTCATCGAGAATTCGCGGTGTCCGAGCGCTTCTGAGGCGGTGTTGCGGC
>NZ_WUMV01000011.1 GCF_009826895.1 Stappia sediminis
GTTGAAGCGCAGCCTACGAAAACAACCCACTCGTCTGCCTCAGACTTGTCGACGTCAACAATGCAGTACGCATCATCCTCGTCCAACACGCGCGCTACATTCAGATGGTTTACAGGATCGATTTTCAAAACTGCAATGTAAGGATGCGAAGCTGGAGTCTTTCTGAAGAGATGGTTTGCATGCGGCATTGTCACGCCAACCTTTTCCAAAGCAAGCGTCCGCTCGTGGCCAGATGAAATCGCTCATATGATCATGGTGAAGCTCCAACTTGGCGAGCAAAATATTTCTTTTCGACAAACGGAAAATCTCATTCTTAGAACGACCACAACCGGGGCAAGACCATACCCTCCACGTAAGAGCCCAGTTGTCATTGAGATCGAGCCCTTTGGCATCGTGCAAATCTATTGCGGACTTTGTCTCACGACTCCATCGACCGTCATATATTTGGAAGTAGAACTGCATATCCTCATCGGATAAATTCGAAGGGCGATGAAAGGTTAGCCAAATCGACCACCACTTAGAATCCGGATGATAGTTCGGTTCGAAGTACAGCTCGCCATCATACTCCTTGGTTCTATCCAAGGCTTTCCTCCTTTGAATATGCAAACCAAACTTGCATATTCTCTTTATGCTCGCAATTTATTGGAGCTGTTTGCGCAATAAGCCAACCGGGTGAATTAACGCATTACGTCTGGGCCGATTATGCCATTGTTCAGTAAGACAAGCTGCGATGCCTTCTAAAAAAACGCGTCGATCAGAGATCAAAGGGATATTGATGCTCTCTACAACAGGTGGAAGTGATGAAGGGCGGGGGACGATGTATAGGGCTTGCTCTTGATAAAAAGTGCAAAACGCGCATTGTATTTACAATGATTGGCCTATTCGCTTCAGCTGACCCGGTTATAGAAAATCATCTAAATGACATACGGCGAGCTTTTTTACATGTTCATTTTCCCCGTCGCCATAGCAACGGGAGGAGTCATCATCTCATGTTATGTTCGCAACGCAGATAATTAATTTCACTCAGAATAGTAAACTTATCTAATTTATGCGGACTAACCGCCGATATAATAACTAATTCCGGAAATAGGAAGCACTGCGCAGAATGAGGTAAATATACCAAAAGCATCTTTATTTCTCACAGCTGCTGCGCGCGTATGTGTATTCATATAAAATTCTCAGAAGATATTTCTAAAAACTGGTTACTATAAGGTGCGCCATATTTGTTTTTAAAATCCGGGCCCCTCACCCAGCTTTGGCTGAATTATTCTTCTGAGTTGAATCCGACGAGGGAAGGAACGCCTGCTTTAGCGTGGGCAGTTCTTAAAAAAATACCCGCTTGACTGAAATGTACGCGATACGTACATTGTATATTGTTCGTGGGATCGGAGGTTAATAGCTAGGGTAAAATAACCCACGGACAGGGACCCCAGCGAGAAGGAGCGCCGCATGACGGAAAAACTTATGAAGACGTAAAGGATCGATTGGAGAATGATTAAATCCTTCGGTGATGAAGAAACAGAGCGGTTTTTCAATGAGGGCGTCGTTCCTCCCACGTTACGGCAAATAGAAAATCCCGCTCTACGAAAACTACGCATGTTGGATAGCGCCGAATCTATCGTTGACATATCGAAGGTGCCGGGAAATCGCCTTGAGAAAATCAAGTCGAAGCCCGGAAAGTACAGTATTCGTGTCAATGACCAGTACCGCGTAACTTTTTACTGGGAAGATGGCGGCCCAACTTTGGTCCGTATCGTCGACTATCACTAAGGGCAGGAAACGCCTGTTAACAGGGCGGCGTGGGACTACGGCCCCGCGCGAGCCAACAATCTAGGACTAAATTATAGGCTAACGACGGGCCATTAACGGAAGGGAGAAAGAAATCATATGGGGCGCTTGGAGCGCGTAAACACACACCCCGGAGAGGTGCTTGAACAAGAATTCTTGCTACCTCTCGATATGAACGCTACCCAGCTAGCGAAGGCTATCGGTGTTCCTGCAAACAGGATAACCGAGATCGTTGCTGAACGGCGTAGCATATCTGCCGATACCGCGCTCCGCTTGTCTGCTTTTTTCGGAACATCTGCCAAATTCTGGCTGAATTTGCAGGCATCATATGATCTGATGGAAGCTCAAGCGGAGCACTCTTACAAGGACATCGAACCATACAAGGCAGCCTAAGCACTGACTGAGCAGCACATCCGCTCTAGCGTAATCTGGGAGCTAGTAAAGGGATCTGGGAGGATGCCAACTAGCGGATTGAGCGCCAGAAAGTGAGTAGGGACATCATTTGGATTTGATCCTGAGCCCCCACGGACAAACGTGGGGGCTTTTTCATGTCACTGCATTGTTGACCCTACTCAGATTGATAATTACAGATTGAGATATCTAAAATATACAACTGCATATTGGCCGGAGTCATTTTCATGTCGGTTGCGAGAATGTTCCTCATTGCTGGATTAGCTGGTGTTTCGGTCTCAACTGCAACGCCTTCGTTCGCTCAGAATGTCCCCGTGGAACGTGACGCGGTCATCAGCGAGTACGTAACGCCTAAACAGGTGCAAGCGCTCGCGGGCATGGTGAAACTGTACAAATATCGCTGCGATAGCATATCAGCCGCTCGCCCGTTCTTGCTTTCTTATGGTTTCACACTCGTATGCAATGGATTCCGTTACGAGTACTCAATCGAAGATAAAGGCGGAAATTGGATAGTCACGGTAGAGTAGGGGGGTATAGGGTGAAATAAGCTACGTCCTTTCTTTGTAATATTGTAATTCACTAAATTCGGCGATCGTATTATTGAATAAGTTTGGAAATCGCAATGTATCGATTACTATATATTTTCCTGATTTTTGTTCTATCAACCACGATATCTTCCGCATCTGACTACAAGTATCGAGCGGAGATCATGGCCGGTGTCGCATCTGGCCATGACAAAAGCACCGAACCTAACACATACGTGTTGGAACCGGACTTCACGATCCACCCGCTGAGTACGGGTCACACATTGGATATTCCCAACGATTTCACCTACGGAGCGGCGATCTGGTGGGATATTGACTGGTTGTCATACGGCTTGGAATACACGGCCGTGAACGGCAAAGATCGATATGGTCAGAATGATAGGTTCTTCAATCGTGATGCTGCATCAGGGAGTGTGAAGTACGAGGTTTCAAGTCATGCCTTCCTGCTCAATTTGGCAGCGCGGGGAACGCTCTTTCAGCGTCTTCATCCATACGCTGGCGCAGGGATTGGACCAGCGATCATTCGTCATTCATTCGAGTATACCCCTGATTACCAGAGCTTATGGGTGCTTCCGTTTAGCTTCAATATCCAAACACGGGCTAAAAGCAAGACTAGCGTAGAGCTTGCGTATCAGGTTTTTGGCGGAATGGATTTCGATGTGACAGAGAGGGTTTATGTAGGTGGCCGAATTTCGTGGTTCGGAACCAATGAAACCTCATTTGTAGCAGATAGCGTATTTTCGAAGCGATATGGATCGGCAAATGCGAAAATCGGTGTAGCACGAGCTACCGTCAACGTTGGTATGCGCTTTTAAAGGTTCAAAAGCTTCAAGAACGTTTCTGAAAGGGAAAAAGCAGTGGTGGCTTTCTTTCGCCTTACGCGATCAGCGTTTGGATCACGTTGGTGACGACGAGGGAGTTGATATGAAGGAGACCGAGCCGAAGGATACCGTGGAAAACGAATTGGCTACGGTTTTGATGGGCGCTTTGGGCGAACCGGGGCAAGGCGACGCAGACCAAAGCGACGAATGTTTGTGGGAAGAAACCATTGCCGCGCCCGCGAAGGAACTCCAATCCGTAATCGTCCGCCGTGACGAAGAGCAAGCGCAAACCCCCCTCTGTGACATCGTGCGGGAGAAAGACAGCGCTATGGACGCGCTCACCCAGACGGATGCAGCGGACACGTTGGTGATCGCTACACTCCGCAGGAAGCTGGAAGGTGAAGTGAGGAAGCGGATCGAGCTTGAGAGCGATCTTGCCCTCGCGCGCGATCTGGCGCGGGCGCGCGAGCTTGAAATCGAGCGCATCTACGCCCGCCATCGCCAGCGCGAAGAAGAACTGCACTGGGAGGCCAAAGACGCCCACAGGCGCACCTACGACGAGGGCTACGAACTGGGATATGCCGCAGCCGCTGACTATGCCGTCGAACGCTTCGAAAAGCTCACGGGTAACATGCCGAAAAAGAAAGGTATCATCCGCAGAACGCTCGGATTCATATTCTATATCTGTATAGGAGGGTTCTTGGCGCTTCTTTTCTTCGACTCCGGGGATAAGAAGAAATAATCCTATAATCTCGGCGCGCTTGAAGACCTAGTCGGTAGGGTTTGACGATCCTGTTTAAAACCCCAGCCTTTAAGCTGTAAATTCGTGGGCTTTTAACCATTTCCATTGGGATGCAATTGAATGAGTGCTTAATCTTTTTACCAATGCGTATCACACAGTGAATTTCAAACTACTGCCTAAACGCTGACTGAGCAGCACATCCGCTTAAGTGTAATTTGGGAGCTAGTTGAGGGAACCGGGAGGATACCGCCCAGCGGATTGAGCGCCAGATAGTGATAAGGAATATCATTTGAACTACATTCTGAACCCCTACGGTCAATCGTGGTTTTATCGAAATTCTTTTTCGACTACCTATAAGGAACATCATATTATTATTTGCTATAAGAAATTTTCTTTAAAATTAGAGATTTATCTCACTTGCTTCAATTTACTGTCCGAATAGACCCAACGCTCAGCAGGTACTTCACCGAATGCCGGGAAGTCGATCTGAATTTTTCCCTCTACGATCTGAAATATTGGCGTATCGCTGCAAGATCCAAATTGCTGTGACAATATCGGGCTGCCAAACGTCAAATCGACAATCCGGTAGATTGCCGGACATCCGCTACCGCCAGAGCTAAAACCAATGATCGCCACTCCGACCGACTCATAAACGTTGTAGGTCTTGGCCACGAACCCGTATCGAGCGTCATCTTGGTAATATAAAGGACGTTCGTCCACTAATATTTCAACACGAAATTCTTCAGATAATTCTCTTACCGTCAACGATCCATTTAGTGTTTCGATAGTTGTTTCTGCAATGGCCGCATTAAACGTCGAGATAATCAGAAATATGCCAAATAAAAGAGATTTATTCATTGTTAAATTCCCATCGAAGTGAGTTAAGATGTACGAAACTGCGGCTAAATTCAATCCTAGCCCAACTGCAGAGTATTGATTTTCAAGAGAGAGAGAGTTCGTCAAATCAACCAATCGAGAGGACTTTCAAGACCGAGCGTACGGGCCAACTCCTCTTTTTCGGGATCTTCGCGAATCTCAATCAACTCTAAAAGCCCGGCATCACACAGATCGGCGCGTATATTTCGAAGCAATTCGTGATGCAATGAGGTATTGTCATGTCCGTAGATCGCTTCGACCAACCAATTCCGTCCGTCGCTAAGAGGTTTCAGCTCGACTACGGCACCCGGCGATACGGCCCATTCAAGGTAGTAGTAGCGACCGAGTAGGACGTCCCGAATCTTCTTCCCAAGGCAATTCCTGAAGCGTCGACCTGCTTCGATCATATCTGTTGCTGATGATAAGGGTCGGAACCTATCTGTCCTGATTTCGGGCCCAGTCGGAAATCTGTCCGCCTTTCGAAACCATTCCTGAAAAAATGCGTCCGTCGTGCTAGCGGGACCGACCATCTTGATGCTCCGGCGCAGAGCATGGTCGTCGGCGCCTGAGCAATATGAACGAATGAAACGCAGGGCTTCGTTGAGCCCACTCGCACTCCCATGTCGGGAGCACATATCCACGAGATGCGGATTACTAACCCAGAGCGGATCGAGTGTTCTCAAGACCTTGATTGTCTCGGATGACATCACCCGGACATGGCGAAGGGTTCTTGCTTTCGCCCGGTGTTCCCTCTCTTGGAAAAAGCTCACCAATTCGCGATAGAGATGCGGCCGATCCAGCGGACCGCCGCCAATCCGCCCCAGTGCACCCATCAGGCCATTTTCGAATGAACCAAAAGCCGCCCGGACGAGATCGCGGCATTTTCTCTGGCACAGCGCTCTTGCGAACGCCTCCATGGGGTTAGCGAGGTTGTATGCTTCGTTTGCAGTTCCGTCGAGTTGCTGCAGAAAGCCCGATGCACCCTCCGAAGTGATATTTACCGTACTGAAAACCGCGAATAGCGACTGACGCCTCAAGTGCGAAGCTTCAAATAAGTTTACGAGGAAGCCGGGGGCTTGTTTGTCGAGAGCGATGGCAGGAGCTAATGGCCAACCAACGATAGGCCTCGGCATTTTTGTGTGAAGTTTCAACGTGAATATCCGTGCTAACGCAATTTTGCTAACACGAAAACGCAATTCGTCAACAAATTCATGCCTGTCACCATTTTCAGGCGGCTCTACAAAAAATATCGAGAGAGTGGAGATTTTTCGAACTGGTGTATCGCAAAATTTATTTCACTAGGGGATGCCTGAATCAGACAACTTCCAGTTTTTGGAAAGTAAGTTATATGAATTTTCTTCGGAAAATCATACTTAAGGCCATTATTTACTGGCATAATTGCGCCTCCGGGAAATGTATTTTTGATTAATCGTTCAAAAATACTGGAAATTTTTGGCTTTAGCGAATATTTTCTATAAAAGGGCATTTTCTGTAGATGTTCTGAGTAAATAAATATTTCAAACAACCGTGAGTAAATTATGTTAATATTAAGCGAGCTATCACAGATTCACGTTCGTCACGGATATGGAATTCAACATCGATCGAGCCATCAGACATTAGATTTGATGAAGCGATTTGATAGTGTTCAATGCCTGCCCCAGCTAATTTTTCAAATGCTGGCTGCATCAGCCCTGCAATAGCTACGGGGATCACGTCATCAGCAGCCAATCGGTCTGCCCAATGATAGTGACCGTCCTTCAGGGCATTTAGAATTTTTTCTGCCTCATCTTGTAAAGAAATAGCAGTTATCGGGTAGTTTATAGCGTATGTTTTATTGAAGTTCTCATTGTAATTTTGGGAGTTCATTGCAACAATAATATTCTTAATTGTAGTTATATTATATATGGCCAAGTTACTCATTGTCTTTATTTTTTTACATTGAAATTCCTATATTTAATATTTCCCGTTCTTGGAAATTGCCACCCTCAAGATGCATAGATTTCGGTCGAGCTCGAAATATATCCAAAAATTTTCGCGCCCAACAAAGGAGATCACACACAAAAATCATTCGGCAATCTTAGGATTCAGACTCGTTCATTGCCAGAAAGCGGCGAGTGTTGCGAGGGCTACGGCGAAGATGAAGTTCCTTGCGAATTTGTCGTAGAGGGTTGCGACGCATCGGAAGTCTTTCAGGCGGCAGAAGGCGTTTTCGATGAGATGGCGGCTCTTGTAGACCTTTGCGCCGTACCGAATTGGGCGCTTGCGATTTGAGCGGCCCGGATTGATCGGGACGATTCGAGACTGCCGCAGGCGCTTTCACAAGCTCTTGGCATCATATCCTTTATCGGCGAGCAGGTACCTTGCACCCTTCAGGCCCGCCAGCAGAAGAGGCGCAACCAGACTGTCTGCGGCATTGCCACCTGCCAGCATGAACGCAAACGGGTTAGGGTGATGACGCCGCCTGCGGCCGCATCCTTCAGCGATGCGTTGAACGTGTTGTCGAGTTTCTCCGCCATGGTCAGACCTTCTCCACTTCCGGGCAGTCGAACAGGCCTTCAGACATGAAGATCAGCACGGTGGCAAGGATGGAAAACGCCGCAACGTCCTTGTATTCGATCGAGAAATAGCCGGAGCAGAAGGTCTCGATCAGCCCGATCAGCAGGCCGCCGTCATGGTGGAACTGGAGCGGATCGTGCGGCCGGGCGGCACTGTGATCATCGTTAATCACTTCAGGAAGGATCGCGGCCCCCTTGCAGCGCTTGAGCGTTTTATCGTGCGCTGGAGCAAGCAGTTGGGCTGGGACCCGCTTTTTCCCAAGAGCCGTATCCTCGACAACACCTCGATGACCTTGGTCAGCGAAACGCAAGTGCTGCCCCTTGGCCGTTTTCGGTTCTTGTCTTCCGCCGCTAAATTTTCAAGGCGCCTATGGGTAGCTGCATGGGCCGTGCAAGCCGCTTTGATCCACCGCTTCCCTTCATACCACCGGCGTTTGATGCTGCGATGCGGACAGCTCCGATCCCTGCTCCTTCAGGATCGCGATGATCTGCTCCTCGCTGAACCGGCTGCGCTTCATGTTCTGGTCCTTTCGATACGGCCAGAACGAACTTCAAGCTGGATTAGGTTTGAGGGGCAAGGTCAAAACTAATACTGGTTACACCATCTCTTGATCGTTCACTCACCGCATTCACCGCTTGTAGAACTACGTATCGATAATGAAAACCAAACAGCATGGTTTCAAGCAGAAATCATGGCTAGCCCGTACTAACAACTGCCACCAATATGAAAGCACATCCATCGAGCCGCACAGAAACAATAGCATCACATGATGACAGCAAGTCCGCATGGGAAGCCCGAGATTGCCTTCTGGGTTGCAAAAGACGTGGGCTTGAATGCGAAGGGATGGGGTAGATCGCTATGCCAGTTGCTCTACAACACTTTGATATTCAGCAGTCGCTACAAGCGCGGGATTAGCTTCGGTTATTCGACCTAGAATTTCCATTGCATAGCCATGATCCCACTGGAAGGGGCGAGTGAGCCATATAAGGTGCAAAACTTCTTCAGGAAACCGTTCCGGCAGCGTTGAGCTATCTTTAAAGTCCTCATGTGTGTTTTCTTCCCACTTTTTAAGAGAAAAGAGTATCGTTGAAGCTGTCGGTGTTTGGCCCAACAATCCATTGTCTTCCAACCAACTCAGCGCTTTTGGGAAGCTTGCGTTGCTGTACACGGCAACCATCGCGAAGTCTTCCATTGTATGCATGGTCTGCTTCGCCGCGTCGCGAGGCCAGTGCGTGTCGATCCAAGGTTTTACAGTCTGAAGCCAATAGGTTGCAGCGTCCTTTTTGGAATTTAATATTCGATGTCTAAGGAAACTCGACATATCCTCCAAACCTTTCGCGCCAATCCGATCGAGAATGTCTCTTACGGTCTTCTCTGAGGCCGCTTTGAATTCCATGGATGCAAGCAGGAATATTTGGCAAAGCCTCTTATAGTTGTTCTCGTCGAACCGCTCCGGCATTTGTAGAGCTATGATGCAGTCTGCTTCGATCAGCTTAAATAGATCTGGACTGATACGAGCGGGCCACAGAAACGCGCTCCAGTAGGCCGCTGCATTTGGATTGCCTTCCCAACTCAGTAGAGGCAACACATTCTGCTTTGTGAACTCGGGCGCTACGGCGTGAAGGATTTCGGCCCTTGATGCGACAATCACTGAAGATGCGTCAACTGCGCTATGATCTGTTCGTTCAACTATCCTTTTGAGGCGATCAGATAGCTCCTGTGGTATTCCACCGCCTACCTTGGCGTCTTTGGGCCAAAGGTACTTTAGGAGCTCTTCAGTGAGCTTGCCCGCAGGATCATTGATTGCGAAACCGACTGCATCTTTTGGATCGCGCTCCTCGGAGGGATCCTTGGCGGATGCCACCCAGATGCGATCCCAAATTTCAAGATATCTTTCTTTTGGGAGGGAAGCCATGGGAGATTTTCGCCAGAACTCCACAATTGCATTGGCGACCTTCCGGCTCTGGAGGCTTTTGTCGGGAAGCTTCCTCAGAATGACTAGCATTCTGTCCAAATAGTTCGGCGGAATTTCTATAGCCGTTGTTTGTTCGTCAATCATCTGACGCTGCCTCAGTCGGGGGCGTCCCTGCGTTCTCTATGGCACGAGCCAGCCCTGATATGCCCTCGCTCCAAAAGTCTTCGTCCTCCAGTTTCTTTTCGACTCCTTCCTCCAGAGTTTCCAGCACAGCGCGTGGATTGCTTATTGCCAATCGTTGCAGCATACGCGATTGGTCGGGTGACCATTTGTCCACTCGTTCACCGGCCGTCATCTGTACAAATTCGGGAAGCGCTGCAGGCTCGATCCCCTCATCCCATTCAACATACCTCGTAGGGCCAGAATAGATTACGAATTCATCGCTTTGATCTTCAGGCGGAGAGTACGGAAATCTCTCCTTGAGAGCTGAGAACCGCGACGCCACAGTCTGAGGAAGCGTTACGCCACCCTGCTCCAATTTGCTCAGGTACTTGGTGATGATACGATCTCTAAACTCGCGCCAATCCCCATCGGGCATGTCACGGTATCGTTCTCGAACAGGCCCTTTGAGGATTGCACGGCAAAGGCGCGACACTTGGCTTGTCTTCCAGTGCCTCACGCGCTCGCGAAGATACACGTTCACTTCGCGAGTAGTATCGAGTGCCCAAAGCCATTGCGCACCGTCTGTCAGCAATAGCTCTAGCGCCGATCGATCCTGCGTTGATCCGCATTTGTTGGCCGCATAGAGGAACAGTCTCTTGAACAATGGGTAGCTTTGCTGTGCCCAATATCCAGCGATTGTATTGGCGCCTTCAGCGTCAGAAGCCAGCCGTCTCTCAAACGCCGTTCGGAGTAGAAAAACCAGTTGCCCGAAATCACGCACAAACTCGTTCTGCGTGTGGGGCGAAATGGACGGAATTGAATACCCGCTTAGATCTTGTTCATCTGATACTTTCTCAACAAGAGAGAGCCAGTCCAATCCGGACTTTACGAGTTGGCTGAGTGGTTCACAGAGACTCTCAAGCCCTTTCTGCAATGCCGGAGTGCTTATGATCTGACCTACTTGATAATCCATCTGGTGATTGTGCAGTTTGAGCTCGAATTCAAACTGACCAAAGTAAGTTTCGCTATGGCCCTCAAATTCTCGGTAGATCGAGGGTTTAATCGCCAGCTTTGGTGCAACGTGTGTCAGAAACTCAAGAGCATCAAATGGGTTCTGAAAGTCCAAGCTTTCGCGCAAATCAAACCAATAGCTCGCGGGTAACTGTGACTGGGCATATGCATCGCTTGTTAGAATATCCCATAGTCGTTTTTGGTCGTCAGAAAGCGAAACACGAGTTGCCCCACCTTGTGGCCGACCATATTCCCGCGAGAATTCGGGGTGTGGTACCGCTCCGTTTTTAAGAACCCAGTCTACGAGTTCGGCCGTATCCAAGTGCCATTGCATCCATCTGAGCAGGTTTGCTGACACAGGCTTCAGACGAGAAATGTCGTTCCCATTTGTGACTGATCCCAGATAACGTGGTTCGAGGACTTTTTTCGGATCGCGTTCGCGTTGTGCCGAAAGCACTTGCAGCTCTGCGGGAGAGTAGGCTTGATCGAGTAGACCGTTCTTGGCGAAGAATGGGAGCCAATCGATCGAGGCAGTTTGCTCTCGTTTCTCTACTGTAGCGAGTGCCTCGGCGGCCTTTCCGTTTTCATCGCGCAATGCCCATAGCAATCGCTCTTGGCCAAAGGTATCTTCTGAAAGGAACGGTTTAGTCGCTTCGTTGAGAGCGAGCGTCACACGGGCATTCTGCCCACCCGATGCTAAATCTGCCCAAGCATCAAGAGTGTCATATAGCCGATGGTGACTGCCGCGATTGCGGCGAAGCGCCTCTTCTACGAAGTAGGGTATTGGCGTGACCTCTTTCAGGTCCCAACGTCGAACCACTTCCTCCTCGTCATTCTCGTTGTGCTCTACGAAGGCGTAGGGCTTTTTGAAATGGCCATCGTTCTCTGTTTCGTCAAAAAACTTCTCAGAATATGAAATCGCATCGAGCAGGTATCTCATAATGCGGTCATTCAGGCTGTAGCCAAGGAAAACAACCGTAAAATTTCTCAGAAGCTCGACGACGAAGCGACTACAGTAGCTATCGGTCACATAGGCTTCGCCAAAGTCAGCGGAGGTGAGAACCAAGTTGCCCAATTCGAGGTCGTTTGGCTTAGCAGGCAAAAGCCCGTGCAGGTGCAATATGCTGTCCCAGCGATCTGCCTTCGGAACGGGGAGCTTTGGCGCGCTATCGACATTGATGGGCGCCAGCTTTCGCGTCGCCTTTATGAATAGCCTGTCGAAGTTGGTTGTGATGAGCCTGCACGTTCCATCTCTCAAGCGAGAGAGGCGAAGGATTGATATGTGGTTTTTTAGCGTCTTTGGCCTTCGGGAAAGGATTTGGGCTGTATCATGCCTGAGCTTGACCGCATTCTTCCCCAGCTTCCTTTGGATTATAGATAGCGCAAAATCATAGTCTCCTCGATCGATGGCTTCCTGTAGTTCTGGGGTCGCCGTAATCGGATTTCGCTTTTCGAGTTGTTCCACCAAGCCACCAAAGAGTGGGTATCCGGCATCCAAGGAAACACCAGCTCCACAGAAGAACACCACGCCGCCCTCTGCGTGTGCATTGAGGAGTGCTTCGGGTATGTTTGGGCCTTCGGGAACAAGCTGCATCAGTATTACCTAAAGATGATGATTAGATGCTAAAACGATCTGCACATTAGTTGAGGGGTCGTAGTTGTTTTCGTCAAGGGCTCTGGGCAGGGGGACGCGAGCATGAATGAATTCGAACATATAGGGTTTTCGTATCAAGAGGATCTTCCAGAACAGATCGCTAGCGATTTCATGAATGACGTTCGCAGAGGCGGCATGGTCGTTCGCGGCGAGTCCCGGCCTATCGGCTACTATGCGGGCATCGAATGGGCCGTTTCAACGTTGGTCGTGGTTTATGTGCTGCGGCCGTACTTTGAAGCGTTTCTCGGTGAAGCGGGCAAGGACCATTATGCTGCCTTGAAGCGCGCCATACTCCGGCTCTTTGTGAAGATTTATGGTGCGAAGCCCGAAACAAGGCCCAGCGGCCGGTCGCTTGTCTTTTCCGTTCGATCGGTCGTGCGAGATGGACGGTCGATAAAGTTCGTGTTTCCTGAAGGGATTTCCTATGAGGTATATGAAAAGATTCTAGAGGAGCTCTTGGCCCTTCTTGCCGAACACCACGCAGAAGGCGGTGGGGATCGACTAGGCGAAATCGTTTCGGTTTCGAGCGGTACGGGTGGGGCATTGTATGTAGAGTATTCAGTGAGTGAAGGGGGTTGGGTGCTACTCGATCCCAAAGATGAGGCAAGAAAGCGGGGGAAGGCCGCGCCTACCAGCAGAGGTGGTGGTGTTGACCTTCCTGATGGAAGCTAGTTTGCAAGCGCTGCTCCCGCCTCCTTTTTCCCCAACCGATCCCCTTACCCAGCTCCACGAGTCTTTTTCGTTTCGGCCCACTCAAGAAGACTTTTCTTCTCTTCGATCCACCCTTCTAACTCACGAGTGGTGATTGGGCGCACCGGTTGCAATGCAGGGGGCCATTCTTCTGGGAAATTGGTTCGTGCCCGTATTTCATGTGTATCCGTGGCACATTGATCGAGCAGTTCTTGGAGGGCCGTGAACGCGACTGCCGGGTGCGCGGAGTATACAGTGAGAGCCTCCCCCTCCGTGGGGCGTGGAATGTACCGATAGGCATGGGATGAATGCGCTTCATCCATCGCCATTATTGCATCAGCGACGTCGCGGGTCGTCCGCAGTCCTTGGTTCACCGCCAGAAGCAGTAGCGCGTTTAGAGAGTGTCGAATACTGGCTCTTTTCAACTCCTTTTCCGATACACCTTCGCGTTCGAGAAACGCCTTGAGTGTTAACTCCGCCGACATGGAAAGGAGATGATTTAGCGGCTCCCAGAAAGCGTTTGCGTCTGGTGAGTTTTTCCAAACGACCCTCGCAGCATCAAGGTAGCGGATTGCCATAGCCGTGGTGAGCTTGTGGACGTTCTTTGCCATCTAGTTGACCTGCCTTGGTGGTGGTCTCAAACGGAGAAGACCAAAGGGCGAGTATTGGGGTGGCGATAAACGTCCCTCAATCAAAACTGAATTGCCTATTAGCCGTAAGTATTAAAACAAGCAGCCGCTCAGAAATTTTCCAAGCGATAGTTGCTTGATGGCACGGACATTAGTGTTGGCTGGAAAAAGGGGCGCAAACGGCGCCCCTATATCCTCGGCGATTGAGTCGACAAATCTATGAGGTTTTGGTGGGTTGCAGTACCCTGTAAGCTTCCTTCTCCCCAGTCGAATGCTTGATCCAGTTCCACGGGGCGCGGGGTTTGTCCATCTTTGCAAGCTCGGGGTACTTCTTCGGGTCGTGGGCAGCAGAGCGCAGCGATTTCTTTTTCTTCCATAACGGCGTGACGGCGCTGTGCAACAAGATGAGCTTGGACGGCGACACGCTTTCCCTGTGGGGCCTTAGCATCGTCAATGGTTGCCAATCGCTGAACACGATCCTTTCGTGCAGCGAAACGTTCAAGAAGGTAGACGACGCATTCATCCTGTTCCGGTTTTACGAAATTCCCCAACGCGGCCGGGCGGACAAGATTTCGATCTATACCAACTCGCAAAGTGCGGTTAAGGCACGCGACCT
>NZ_WUMV01000012.1 GCF_009826895.1 Stappia sediminis
TCCCGGTCCAATAACAAAATTTTCCGAAACTCCGCTGCGTGCATTAACACGTATTTTTTGAACGAACAATTCCACCGTGAAGTCGGAACCGGAAATGCGGCGGCCGCGCGATACGAGACCCTCCCGGAACCGGCGACTGGCACAGCGCCGGGACGGACAAGTGAAATCAATGATTCACAGCTCGACTTCCTTGCCCATCAGGCGCAAGACCGCATCGTCCTTCAGGACCACCTGATGCTTGAAAGCTCCGAACAGATGAAGAAGGAAACCGAGCGTAAAGGCGATGACACCCAGCCAGAAGAGCCCCGTGAGGTAAAACGCGGAAGCCTCGCCTTCCGACCAGATCCGGGGAAACTCCAGACCGAAAAACCGGAATTCCAAGCCGCTCGCAGAAAGTGATGCCCAAAGTATGAGAGGCAGTACGACGCCGGCAAGCGAAAGCCCGAAGGCCACGCACCGGGCAATGATCACTTCCACAGGCTTCGCACCTCCCAGGGGCATCGGGTGGTGGTGTTTCAGCCTCCAGTAGATACGGAACGAAAACAGGACCGCACACAGGACCGCAAGGGTGGTCAGCGTGTTCAGGCGCTCGGGATCCGGCGAAGCGGAACCGGCAAGTGTATTCACCGCGAGCAACAAAAACCCGGGCAATAAGAATGCTCCCGTCCAGTGGCAAGCGATTGTTACAAGACCAAAGGCCAGGCCGGTATCTCTGAGTTTCATCTTCCCAATCTCTTCAACGTCCGGTGTGGGAAAGATTTTAGCAAACCAGCAAATCGGGCATAGACAGCAATATCCGATCGCAACCATCTCCAATAGCGAAAGCAAATCCTTTCCCAGCCGATACTTCGGGCGCCGGGAAACCTGGCCCCGCACCGTTCACGCCGGCAAAAGGCGGCCGAGTGAACCTCCGGACGCGGCACGGGTTCCGCAAACGAGATCCAGGAAAGCATCGACCGCGCCGTTTTCCGGTGCGGCCGCGTTTCGAACAGCGAGCGTATCTATAAACCTGTCCTGATCGCCGAGTTGATGCAGATTTACGATGTCCCGATGCCCGCTGCCCTCGACAACCGACCGGGGCAGCAAGGTGACGCCGACGCCCGATGCGACGCAGCCGAGAATACCTTCCAGCGTACCAAGCTCGATAATGTCGTTCGGCGCGAAACCGGACCTGCGCATCCAGTTTTGGGCATAGGCGCGGTAGGAGCAGCCAGGCTTGAAAACGATCAGGGGCATCGCTCCAACCTGCTCGGGACTTTGAATGCCGGCCTCCGTCGCCAGCACCATCTCCTCGGAAAAGACAATGCGCGACTTGAGGTCGGGGTGGCGGAACTGCCCGCCGATGAGGGCGAGGTCGATCCTGTTTTCAAGAAGCAGCCCTACCAGTTCGTCGGTCGGGCCCGACCTCAGGCCAAGCCGGACACCGGGATTGGTCGCGCGGAATCGTGAAAGAAACGCCGGAAGCCGTATTGCCAGAGTCGACTCCATGCTCCCGATCCGAAGCAACCTGACAGCGCCTGCGAAATTGGCGAGCGACGCAATCGCGGCGGACTCGGCATCGACCACGGCTTTTGCGTGATCCAGAAAATATGTGCCGGCGGGCGTGAGCGTCATGCCGTTGCGCCCACGCGAGAAAAGTTCGATGCCGAGTTCTTCTTCCAGCGCCTTGATCCGCGACGTCACATTGGACTGAACGCAATTCAACCTTCTCGATGCCTGGGACACCGTCCCGAGTTCGGCAACCGTAAGGAAGGTTTTAAGCGTTCGGATCTCCAATATCGTTCTCCTTTAAAGATACTAGACTTCTTATATCATCATTTTACGGGATCATCACGTTTCGTCTACAAATATATAGGAATGGAGGAGACGATGGCACCGAAACGCAATGCCGGACAGGCGAAAAAGGCCCTTGATGGCCTTTGGGTCGCGGACGGCGATCAATATTTGTCGACAAGAGCTTCCGAGCTGTGCGGCATCAGGGTTCCCGTTTTTCAGGCCGGCATGGCCGGCCTTTCGGGACCCGAACTGGTCGCCGCCGTCAGTGAAGCCGGAGGGATGGGGCATCTTGGCGGGCTGCGCGTCCCGCCGAAGATCCTTCGCCGCTGGATCCACGAGACAAGGGAGCTGACGGACCTTCCCTTCGGCGTGAACCTCGTTCCGCAGTACGGCGGCCCGGAAGTTTTCGAAGCGTCTTTCAAAGTCGTCCTGGAGGAAAAGCCGAAGGTGCTTTCCCTCTTCTACGGCGATTTCGAAGAGACGATTCCTCGTGCGAAGGAGGCCGGCATCGTCACGGCCGTGCAGATCGGCTCCGTCATGGAGGCGCGCAAGGCGATCCGGGATGGAGCCGACATGCTCATTGCGCAAGGCATTGAATCGGGTGGGCATATTCGCGGGCGTGTCGGCCTGATGGCGCTTCTTCCGGCGGTGGTGGATATCGCCGAGGGGCGGCCCGTGATTGCCGCCGGCGCGATCGGCGAGAGCCGGGCGGTACGTGCGGCAAGGTGCCTTGGTGCGGAAGGAATCTGGTGCGGCACGGCGTTTCTGACCTGCCATGAGTGCGATACGAACGACGCCTACAAGCAAAAGCTGATCGATGCCGATACGGACGCCCCCAAATTCATGACCGGATATTCCTACGGCTGGAAATACGGCACGCCTCATCGCGCCATACCGGGGCCGGGCGGCTGGAATCTCTTTCGCTTCATGGGCGGAGGCTTGCGCAAGGTCGACAGCCCGAAGATGGCCGACAAGCTCAGCCTCTACGCCGGCCAGGGAGTTGGTTTCGTCAATGAAAGAACAACCGCCAGGGAAGTCGTGGCGAAGCTCGCCGAAGGTTTCCGAAAGGGATCAAACATCGATCCGGATCTGGGCTTGAATGCATGAAATGGCGCCAAAACTATTTTCTTTTAGAGATTTTTATTACGCTTTTCATTTCAGAAAAATGCATACCTCTTATTTAAACTGACGCCCTGGCGACCACAGCCGATGCCGAGGGATAAAAACCGGCCGGGACCCTGAAACGGTCCCGGCCGGTTTATGCTGATCAGGCTGCTTCGGATCGGGCGGACAGAATCCCGACGCCCTTCGCGGAGGCCGCCCCGAACACGGTCCCGATTGCCATGGAGACGACAACCAGCGGCAGGACGTTTTGAAGGCTCGCCGAAAGCAGCGCCTCATAGGCAAACGCGCCGGGTGTCTGGCTGAGGTAGGCAAATGTCGTGGCATAGCCGAAGACGATGCCGGGAACGAAGCCAAGCGCCGGGATCTGCGACGAAAGCACAAAGAAAATGATGCTTGCGGCCACGAGGATTCCGATCCACGCCGGACCGGGAAGCCCGGGAACGGGATTGGAAAGGGCGAGGACGGCCACGGCCCAGGCCACGAGGGACCCGAACGAATTGCAGGCGATATTGAGCATGATCGCCTTGTTGTCGCCCCCTGCCGCGAAGAACGAAGCCCAGGCGGTGAAAACGCCCCATAAAAGGATCGTTCCCACGGAAAGCACCGACCAGGTTGCTATACCGCCGAAGAACCCGACGCTGATTGCCATTGCCATTATTGCGGGCATTGCTTTTCCCTCCGGTTGGCGCCGGCTGCACCGGCGCTGTTCTTTGTTCGATCGAGCAGGGCTCCCCTCCCGCGCCCGTCTCCCTGCTCGCGGCATGCGGCCGACCCGCAGCCCGTAATCCAGGCGCGAAATTCGCTCAGGCGTGCTTCCAGTCCACCGATGCCTCGAAGGCGGCGGCGGCCCGGTAGATCTTGCTTTCCTGATAGTCTCCGGCGGCGATGGACAGGCCGATGGGCAAGCCCGCGCTCATTCCGCAGGGAACGGACATCGCCGGATGGCCCGTCACGTCATACTGGGCGGTCGCCCCCAGCATCTCCCAGGACCGCGAGACGATCTCGGCTATGGAAGCATCCGGGCCTGGCAGTTTGGTCGCCTTCATCGCGACAGTCGGCGTCAGGATGACGTCATACTCCGCAAAGGCCCGGTCGTAGATGGCCTTCATGCGCCGGGCGATATTCTGTGCCTTGCCGTAAAATGCACCGCGGTAGCGCGTCTGCATGTAGCGGCCCACGAGCATGGCAATGGTGAGCGTTTTCGAAAGATCGTCCGCCTTCTGCCGCCAACCCGCATGAGCTTCCATGAGGGCGACGTCGTAAAACCCCTTCCAGTTGTAGCCCATGCCGTTGCCGAACATCATCTGGACGGCGAGGCCTTCCATGCCGATAGGCCCCCAAAGTGCGGCAAGCTGCGGGTGCTCGGGGATCGAAACCTCTTCCACGTCAGCGCCAAGCTCGCGGAAGCGCTCACCCGCGGCCCTGACCTTTTCGGCGACATCCTCCTCAAGAAGCGGCAGCTCGAAGCCTTCCTTAAGGATGCCGATCTTCATTCCTTTCACGCCACGGTCGAGCGCTGAGGTGTAATCGTCCGTTTTCGGCGAATACTGGCGCGGGTCCAGACCGTCTGCACCGGCCAGCACCTCCAGCATCAGCGCGTTGTCGCGCACGTTGCCGGTGATCGGCCCCGTATGGTCCACCGTCATCTCGATCGGCATCACGCCGGTGTAGGGAACGAGCCCGTAGGTCGCCTTCATGCCGTAAACGCCGCAGAAAGCCGCCGGTATGCGGATCGAGCCGCCCTGGTCGCCTCCGATCGCCAGGTCGGCCTCGCCGGTTGCAACAAGGGCCGCGCTGCCGGATGACGACCCGCCTGCCGAATAGCCGTATTTGTATGGGTTATGTACCGGCGCGGGATCTGAAGAGTGGCTGCCCGCCGAAAGGCAAAACTGCTCGCACGTGGATTTACCGAGAATGGTGGCGCCGGCATCCAGAAGCCGGGTCACGACCGTTGCATCCATTCCCGGAACGAAGCCCTCGAGCGTCGAAGACCCGTTCATCATCGGAACGCCGGCGACCGCCACATTGTCCTTGATGACAACAGTCTTCCCGGCGAGCTTTCCGGTCGGCGCGCCCTTGATTTCGCTCCTGTAGTACCAGGCGTTGAGCTCGTTGTCTTTTCGCGAAGGCCGATAGCCCGGCGTTCTGGGATATTTTACCTCCGGAATGTTGTCCGGCATCTCGTCGACCATGTCATACGGGTCGAAATTGGCCTGCATGACCGCAAGATATTCCGCGGCCTTTTCCTCCGACATCGTCATGCCAAGTTCCCCAGCGATCTCCAAGATCTGCTGAACGTTGGGCCTGTTGATCGCCATTGTTTTTCCTTTCCCCAAAAGAACACCCTGTTTTTCGGGCGAGGTTTGTGCATCCCGGCTTGGCTAAAAAAGAAAATGCAATATATGAAATTACTAGTATTCAGGCGCAATTGTCCTTCCGTCGATCATTCGGCCAAGCCGGCATGGAAAGCGGGCTCTCCCCGTCAATTGCTCCTGGTCGCTACCCAACCGGCAAGAACACCCTGGCCAGCCGGATAGCGTGACGTCTCAGGCGAAGCCCTCCCGCCTTTGCCACAGGTACCCCAGCCCCGAGCCGAGCACGGCCCAGAAGACGGCGGCGCACGCCAGCGAAGTCGCGGCAAACCGGCCCGCAAGTTCCGCCGGCGCGGTGGATGTATATTCATGCGGCTGCGGCGCGCCGATAACATGCGGCGCTAAAATCAAGGCGACGCCGGCCAGCTTTACAAGCGATGGCCTTCCCGCAGTTACGAGACGGAGCCCGGCGGCTGTCGCGATGGCCGTGGCGATCCACCAACCCTGCCGGCCTGAAAGGTCTGCCGCGGCGGAGCCCGGCAGTTCCGGCGCAAGACCGAGGGCGGGAGCCAGAGCGACTGCCGCAAATCCGCCAAGCCCCCAGAGCAACCCGGAAGAAGCATCTATCTTCCGCCCGCTCAACAGCATGGCCGAAAGCAGCAGGAGAGCGAAGCCGAAGCCGATCAGAACGCTGGTCAAGCTTGTAAAGAGCGTACGCTCCGCGCCATCCGCCGGCGCCCAATTTCCGGAAAGACCGCTCAGGATCCCGCCGGCGCCACCGATGTTTTGATGGATTTCGCCGCCATGCACGAGCCAGATGCCGACATCGTTTGCGGATGCGGCGGCCTGCTGCAGCAGGCCTGTGGCAGACGCGGTTTCGTAAATTTCGGCCTGCAGAATGATCGGCGCGGTGAACACCGCCTGCAGAAAGGCAAGGGTTAGCCCGGCGGCGCATCCCGCGCCCAGAGCACACCCGAATATCCGGCTGATCATCGATCCTACACCGCCGCGAAGCGCGACGGGCTCCCTTTTGAGCATATCCCGCCAGACCTGCATCGGATTTGGCGACAAGGATATGCTCAAGACATTGAACCTGGAACGATTTCCTGTCCTTCAGGCGTGTCCGCCCGAAGGACAAGCGCTCTGTCAGTGACAGGGGAAGCCAAGCGAATGACGGCTGTCATGCGCGGCGTTGTGCAGCACGTTCGGCGAAGCAAAGCCGACCGTAAAAACGATGCCCATTCCAAACACAAGCGCCAGCATCGCCGCTCTCGCGACGGCAACGCGATCCGCCGGCATGGCGTTAATGGAAGGGATTGCCTTGATATTGTTCATTACATCCTCCTGGCCGCGTTTCGGCTGGCCTTTCCCTTTGGAGATGGAAGCTGAATGCGTGCGCACTTTTTAGCCGATGTCTTCTGATATCTTCGCACACATACCTTGGGCGATGGCGGGACTTCCCTGGCCAGATCCGCCATTGCTAAATCATGTTGCCGCTGCGCCTAACCGGCCGCAGCTATCCGCGCGGGGCTGACGGCAATCGGCTCCGGCCTCCGGCCATCATGATGATGGTGGTGGTGGTGCCCCTCATCGCCGCCTTCGCCGATGCGTTCTTCAAGGCCTCGCGTAAACTCCACAGGCTGGCCGTGAGGCGTGGCAAGGTAAGACTTGCGCCAGTCCTCCGCAGCCTGGGATATCTCATCGGCGCCAAGTATTCCCTTTTGCAGGAGAATGGTCTCAAGCGCCGTTTCCCATTGCCTGTAGTAGACCGAGTTGCTGTCCTCGCCGGGCCATGGCGGCACGTTGCGGATAACCGTGCTGAAGGTCTCGACCCATTCGGCCCAGGTGAAGAGCCCGGCACGGCTCAACGCCATCGACGTGCCGAACGCCTGCGCATGCCATGGCTGGACGAATTTCGGGGCATCCACATGGTCAGACTGCCCGCCGGCGATTTCGATCGAAAGAGGATCGAAATCGAAAAGCGATCCGGTTCCGGCCATCACGCTTCCTCCAGATAGCTCTCATAGAGGTCGGCGTAGATCGCGTCTTTCGGACCTGCATCCGGGCCCCAAACGTCGGAACCCTCGAAGCGGACGCAATAGAGATGCTGCGGGTGGTCGCCTTCGAGGACGGCCCTGGTATCCGCGAAGACGAAGCCTCCGTAATGGGTGACGACGGTGCCCACGCGGCCGCGCAGGTAACGGGGAAGCCGCGTATGCGTCGGCTTGGCCATGACCACGGCACGCACCTTGTCGCCGGCCTTGAATGCGGGTGCTTGCGGTACATCCGCCTTCGGCGAGAAATTCGTCGCGATGATCCCGGGGATCATGTCAGGGGTAACAGGCATCATTCGCCTCCCTGGTTCTTGAGGACTTCGATCCGAGCATCGATTTCCTCTTGCGTGAGAATGTCCTTCTCGAGAAGGCTGCGGGTGACGCCGTCAACCCACTGCTCGTAGTAGGAAGACTGCAGCCAGCGCAGCGCGGGGATGCGTTCCATCGCCCAGCGCGTCTCGTCGATGTTGTAGACGCCCTCGATCGCCAGCGCGACTTTCACGCCGAACATTCGCCTTTCCCATTCTTCATGGAAGATCGGTTCGTTTTCCTCCAGCGGAAGCGGCCCGACGCCGTCCATTCCGCCGATATCGTGCATGCTGTTCATTGCTGTTTCTCCGGTCCTTTGCGAACGGAACAGGGATTTTTCAGGCGGCCAGCCGGCAAATGCCGGTGCCGATCATGGAATCCCGCGTGACAAGGGCCGCCAGTTGCTCCTCGCTCCAGCCGTCGGTCCCGGCAGGACGCTCGGGAAGCACCAGATAACGGACGTCGGACGTGGAATCCCAGACACGCACCTCGACATCGTCTGGAATATGAAGGTCGAATTCGGCAAGGACAGAGCGTGGGTTCAGCACCACACGGCTGCGGTAGGGAGCCGTCTTGTACCAGTTGGGCGGCAGCCCGAGCACCGGCCAGGGATAGCAGGAGCACAAGGTGCAAACGACGACATTATGGACTTCGCGCGTGTTCTCCACCACGACCATATATTCGCCCTGAAACCCGGAAAATCCGAGAGATTCGATCGCCGCCGTACCGTCCTTGAGCAACCAGGATTTGTACTCCGGGTCGGCCCATGCCTTGGCCACGACCTTTGCGCCGTTTTTGGGACCGAGTTCATGTTCGAACACATCGACGATCGCATCGACAACGCCCGTGCCAAGCACGCCTTTTTCGGTCAGCAGCGTTTCTATCGCCTTGACGCGCAACGCAACGGGCACCGGCGGTTTGGTATGTGAATGGGACATGGTTCGCCTCTCTGGTGGCTTTTTCCTTTGGGCCGGTCGACCATTTCCGGTGAACCTGCCGTATGCGGGCCAATGGCTGGCCTATGCGTAATTATTTGAAACCGCGTTATCTGAAAATGCAACTATTTTTTGCTACGACGGCAAAAAGATTATATTGCGCCGCAACATATAATAGCCCGGTGCCGAGCCGTTTTACTATAAAGATGAAAGTCTTCGGCGCCGGATCAGGACTGGAGATCGATAATCCGGAATTCTATTCCGTCCACCGTGGCCAGATGGACCGGGCGGGTGCCGCCGGCGACGGCGGCTGGATCGAACCCGCGCGCGGTGCGCCCCTGTATCGTCCTTCCAACGCGTTGCTGGAGGTCCCGGGGGTCGAGGTCGCCCGTATCGGCAACCAGGGCTGCCAGACAGTGAACGCCTTCGTAGCAGGACTGTCCGAAACCGTTGGTGGGAGGCGGGCTATCGCCGAAAGACTGGTGATACCGCTCGAGGAAGCGATCGTTGTTGCGTGAGCGAAGGCTCGAAAAATAAGCCGAAGTAACGAAGATGTTCTCGGTGCAGTCCGGCCCCAATGCATAAAGCACCGTTTCATCGAACGCGGACGAGAACCTGAGGACGTGCTTGTCCAGGCCCGCCTCGACGAATGCGCGGTTGAAGCCGAGCGCCTCATAGCCGAGAAGATAAGGCATGATCGCATCCGCCCTTGAGCGCTTGATCTCCTCTATCACGGGCCCGTAGTCGGTGAAGCCGAAGGGCAGTATCCGTTCCCCGACAACCATGGCGCCCATGTCACGTATCATCCGACGCGCGGTCGCGAGCGTGGAGCGCGGCCAGATGTAGTCGTTTCCAAGGAGATAGAAGCGCTGCGTGGATTTATGCTCGCACAACCACGCCAGGCCGGGCCTAAGCAGTTCGTCCGAGGTTTCTCCCACCGTCACCACGGAAGTGTCGCTCTCGAATCCTTCGAACTGCGGGGTGTAGATGAAAGGCACGCGAGTCCCGATTGCCTGGGAAACCGGTCCGCGAGCGAAACTCGGCAGCAAGGCTACAACGGCATCCGCTTCATCCAGTTCAACCAGATCTTCTGCGGCAAGAGCGGCTTCGCGGGCCGTGTTCCCGCCGTCCTTGAGCACCAGCTCTACTTCGCGGTTCAGCAAACCACCGCTCTCGTTGATTTCCGCAACAGCCAGCAAAGCACTGGCCTGTGCGGAGGGCGACCAGATTCCGGCCGGACCTTCCCCAGGCGTGAGCAAGCCTATCCTGACTGTACTTGTCTTCATAATTCGCGCCTGCCCCGCAAGAGCTGGAACATTTCCGGCAGTAGCCGGTTTGCATTTGGAAAATAAACGAGCGTCTACGATCATTAATCTCGAAATCGCAACCGCGAGTTCGATTTTCCAAGCCGGAAATTTTCAGTGTAAGTGGTCGATTTGCAACCGCTTTCCCGGAACTGAGCCTCCAATTGACCTCGTTACTGTCAAATCTACTAATTCCCCAGATCAACGACAAGCGGCGATGACATGCGCTAAGAGGCTTTAGTGAGCTTGAAGCCAACCTTCGCATTCGCATTCGGGGGCAATCCGGCTTGCGCGCGGCGCAGACACGGAGTATTTCTATGAAACTGATGATATTGAAATTAAGAATTTCGGAATTGCCGGGATCAGTTCGATGCAAAACCAGCTGGCTTATCTTATCGCGATCGTGAACCGGCAGCTCGAAGACGAACTGCAGGACAAGCTTCGCCCGGAAGGGATTCCGATCGAGCAGTTCAGGATTCTCAGCGCGCTCAAGGATGGTAACGGGCTGGCAATGGGGGATCTTGCTGCGCGCGTTCTCGTCGATTCGACAACCCTGACCAAGATCATCGACCGGATGGTAACGGCGATGCTCGTATATCGCGCGCCCGATCCCAACGACCGCCGCAAGGTTCTGGTGTTTCTCACAGCCAAAGGCGGTGCGCTGATCGGTCGCCTGGAAGGCGTTGTCGGAGAGCAAGAGGAAAAGCTCGTCAACCGGCTGCAGCAAGGCAAGGCTGAAGAACTGACCCGAATTCTGCAGACGCTGGTGCGCAACTAAAGCGCTTTCCACGAAAGCAGGATCGCTTTCGTGACAAGAATTCGCTCCGAAATCAATATCTTGAGCATATCCCTGGTCCGCGAAACCAGATCCGGATTTCGCAGGGTATGCTCTAGGGTCTGTTGAGATTTCACGACATGCAGCGCCGTCGTGAAGCTGCGCCACGTAATGAGAGATAACCCCCGCTTTACAGGGCCGTTTGTCCTGACGCCCTGAAGTTATTCGGGGCATAGGTCAATGAATTCAATTTTTTACGGGAAGAATCAGGCCATAAATGGCGCACCCGACAGGCATCTGAGTCACTGGTGAGTTGAACGATTCCAATATGTTAGCTCGCCATTGCCA
>NZ_WUMV01000013.1 GCF_009826895.1 Stappia sediminis
TCTCGAACTGGCGCGAGGTGGTGATCTCGAAGACCGGCTTCTGCTCCGTCAAGGAATAACTCCCCAATTCAAATCAGACGTATTGTTGTATCGGCACGCATCATAGCGCAAGGCCTGACGGCGTGCGGGAAGGGCTTGCCGCCCCGCAGCACGAAACCGAATGACGCCCGACCCGCCGCACCGGAGTTCCGGCGCTTACACGACGCCCGTCACATTCACGTCGTTGTCGATGGTCACCGTCGCCAGAACCTCGCCGCCCATCATATACTCATACGCGGTGCTCGCGCCGTTGTCTGTGCCCGCGGACCACACGCCACCCGCGTTCGGATGCCCACCGGCAAGTGTCGCGAAATCCACGGTATCACCGGTATCGCCCAGCACTTCCAGAACGTTGCCCGCCGTGTCGTTGAGGTCGAAGACGTCCTCGATGTTGAGCGTCAGCCGGCTGTTGCCGCCGTCGTTCGCAAGATCGACGGTCTCGATGCCATCGATCCTGCCGTTGGAGATCGCCGTGAGGTCGAGATCGATCGGCGCATCGAAGCGCAGCGTATCCGATCCCGCCCCGCCATCGATACGCACGAAGCTTCCGTCGGAAATTGTCAGTGTATCGTCACCAGCGCCGCCCGACAGAACATCCGCCCCGCCGGCACCGACGAGCGTGTCGTTGCCCAACCCGCCGACGAGCTGGTTCGCGCCCGCAGAACCGTTGAGCGTATCGTTACCGTCCGTCCCGATGGTCACCCCGCCGGAGAAGTTTCCGCCGAAAATAACGTAGCTCCGGCCCGAATAATTGTCTGCTGTGCCATCGCCACGCCCGCCGACGATCAGGTCGTCGAAGCCGTCGCCATTCACATCGCCGGCAGAGGAAACGGACGTCCCCGCTCGCCCGAACGGGGCGAGACCATCCAGCGCGAAACCGTCGGGACCGCCGTTTCCGATGGAATCCGCCGCGATGTTGTTGCCGAAAGCCTGCCCGCCGAAGAGCACGTAGACGCTACCCGTCAGGCTGTCCGCGCCCGAAGCGCCGACGATGAGATCATCAATCCCGTCGCCGTTGACATCCCCAGCCGAAGAGACGGAAGAACCCAGCAGATCGCCACTCGATCCGCCGGTGATCCGGAACCCTTGCGAATTGCCAGCCTGGCCCAGCGTTTGAAGGTCGATATCGCCATCGGCGGCCAATGCGGCAAAATCCTGCCCCCCGAACACCACGAAGCTCTGGCCATTGTTGGAAAGCGGGGAATCATCCGCACGGGCCGCGCCGATGACCAGATCGGCAATGCCGTCTCCGTTGATGTCACCGGCTGAGGAAACCGAATATCCGGCACGAGCAAGGGAAAAGCCATTCAACCGGAAGCCGTTCGTGCCGTCCAGGTTCTGAACGTCGAGTTCCCCGCCGTGTGCCTGTCCTCCGAACACGACATAGGCAGCGCCATGTTCGTTGAAAAGGCCGCCGTACCTGGGTGCGCCGACGATCAGATCATCGATGCCGTCGCCGTTGATATCTCCAGCCGACGATACGGAGCCGCCAAGGCGCTCGCCATCCCCGCCCGTGATTATGAAGCCGTTCGATCCATCCAGGCTGGCCAGACTGAAGCCGGACCCGAAATTCTGGCCGCCGAAGACGATATAGCTCTGGCCGGCATCCGTCCGGCCGGAAGGGTCGGCACGGTTTCCGCCAATGATGAGATCGTCGATACCGTCGCCGTTCACATCGCCGGCGGAGGATACGGAATAGCCGCTTTCGGAGCGGCCCGGGCCCGTCAACGTAAAGCCGTTCGTTCCATCTAGGCCGGACAGAACGACCTCGGAGCCGAACGCCTGCCCGCCATAGACGACATAGCTTGTGCCCGGAGAGTCGAACGTGCCCGGCGCACCGACGATCAGGTCGGCGATACCGTCGCCGTTGATATCGCCCACGGATGATACGGACAGGCCGGTATCCCTCTCGCTGCCTCTCAAGGTGAAACCGTTCGTGCCATTCAGGGCCGAGGCATTGAGTATGCCGTTCGTTCCAACGGCTTCATTCGTGCCGAAGACGATATAGGCCCTGTCGTTGCCAGGAGCGCCGATGATCAGGTCGTCGAAGCCGTCGCCGTTGATATCTCCGGCGGAAGAAACCGAGGTGCCGCCCTCGTCCCCGCCCTGACCGATAACCACGAAGCCGTTTGAGCCGTCAAGATCGCCGAGATCGACCGGCGCGGGCACCTGCGCGCTGACGGGCGACGTCAACCCGTCGACCGTCAATCCGTCCGCGACGTTCACCGTTGCCCGGACTTCGCCATCGACCATGAATTCATAAGCGGTATAGCCCGCGGTCGGCTGCTGCGCGCTTGCCGCCCAAGTTCCGCCGGCAAGCGGATGATCCGCGGCAAGTCCCGCGAAACTTACGTTGCCGCTGGAGCCATCGACCGTCAGCACGTTGCCCGCCGCGCCGTTGATGTCGAAGACATCCTCGGCGTTCAGCGTTAGCCGGTTGCCGTTCGAGCCAAGATCGATCGTCTCGATACTGTCGAGGCGCGTGTTCGAAATCGCCGTCAGATCGAGATCGAACCCGGCCCCCAGCCGCAACGTGTCGCTGCCGCCACCGCCGTCGACCCGCACGAAATCGGCATCGCCGATCGTGAGCGTATCATCGCCAGCGCCGCCGGAGAGCACATCCGCCCCACCGTCACCAACGAGCGTATCGTTGCCAAGCCCGCCGACGAGCTGATCGGCGGCTGAACTGCCGGCAAGCGTATCCGCTCCGCTCGTACCGACCGTGACCCCGCCGGTGAAATCACCGCCGAAAATGACGTAGCTTTGTCCGCTTGAAGCACCGTTTGGATCTGCGCTCCTTGCTCCGATCACGAGGTCATCGAAGCCGTCGCCGTTCACATCTCCGGCCGAAGAAACCGAATAGCCAAATCGGTCGCCGCTCTGCAGGCCGTCAAGCACGAATCCATTTGGCCCGCTCCCGCCGATCGTGTCCGCGTCGATCACGCTGGCGAAGGCCTGCCCGCCAAAAACCACATAGGCGCGCCCGTTGCGATTGTCGGCTCCGATGATCAGGTCCCCGATGCCATCGCCGTTGATGTCGCCGGCGGCCGCGACCGAATTACCGAGAGCATCGAAGTTGGCCGTACCCTCAATGCGGAAACCGCGTAGCTGACCCGATGAGCCGGCAGCGTTTATCAATGCGAGGTCTACCGCACCGTCCCCGCCCGCTATCGACGCGAAATCCTGGCCACCGAAGACCACATAGGCATGTCCGTTGTTGTCGAAGGCGGCATCGCCGCCATTGGGAGCGCCGACGATGAAATCCTCGATACCGTCGCCGTCGATATCCCCGGCCGCGGACACCGAGCTTCCCGCCCTGCCGAGATTGAAGCCATCGAGACGGAATCCATTGCTGCCGTTGACGGCCGTGAGGTCGAAGTCGGCTGAGAAATTCTGCCCGCCGAAAATGATATAGGCAGCACCATCGCGGTCCGGATCGCCGTGGAAATTCGCGCCGACGATCAGATCGTCGATACCGTCGCCATTGATATCGCCCGCCGCCGCGACAGAAATGCCGGAGCGTTCGGATGAGCCGCCATTAAGCCTGAAGCCTGTCGTCCCGTTCAGCGAGGAGGCATTGATCGAGCCGCTCGCGCCGATATCGCCACCGCCGAACACGATATAGCTTTGGCCGCCATTCGTTCTGCCCGATGGGTCCGCCAGACGCGCCCCGACGATCAGGTCGTCGATGCCATCGCCATTCACATCCCCGGCGGAAGAAACGGATATGCCGCTTTCGTCTCCCGCGGCGGCGCCATTCAGCACGAAGCCGTTTGACCCGTTGAGCGCGGAAAGTTCGATCGTCCCTCCGGCTCCGATACCGGCGCCACCGAAGACGACATAGCTTCGTCCCGCCGCGTTGTTCGCATCGTTCGCGCCGATGATCAGATCGGCGATGCCGTCGCCATTGACGTCCCCTGCCGATGACACGGAAATGCCTGCCCCATCCCCGGCAACGGCACCGTTGATCGTGAAGCCGATGCCTCCCAGCGAATCCGCGTTGATCGTTCCCAGAGCGCTGAAATCGGCCCTGCCGAACACGACATGGGCTTGGCCGGCTCCATTGCCCGGAGCGCCGATAATCACATCGTCAAAGCCGTCGCCGTTGATGTCTCCCGCGGACGAGACGGAATGGCCGCTTTGATCGCTGCCTGAAGCGCCATTGAACACGAAGCCGTTCGAACCGTCGATATCGCCGGGGTCCGCCGGAGGAAGCGTTGCTTCGTTCACATCCGTCACGCCGATGGTGAAGGTCTCCTGGCGCGTGCTGCCGCCGCTGTCGCGCACCTGTACCGTCACCTGATGGCTCTGCGCCGTCTCGAAGTCGAGCAACCCGCCGTCGGCGACACGCAGTTCGTCGCCGTCGATCTGGAACCGTCCGCCGGCGTCGTCCAGCAGCGTATAGGTGAAGGTCTCGCCGGCGTCTGGATCAATCGCGCCAAGTGTACCGATGACCGTCCCGTCAGCCGAATTCTCTTCGACACTGACATTCGACAGGGTGATGTCGGTCGGCCTTTCGTTCAAATCCTCGACCGAGATCGTGAAGGTTTCCTGGCGCGTGTTACCGCCGCTGTCGGTGACCTCGACCGTCACGTCATGGCTGGGCGCCGCCTCATGGTCCAGAGACCCCCCGTTGGCAACTCGAAGCGTCGCGCCATCGAGCGTGAA
The DNA here is from genome assembly GCF_009826895.1 of Stappia sediminis. Taxonomy (GTDB): domain Bacteria; phylum Pseudomonadota; class Alphaproteobacteria; order Rhizobiales; family Stappiaceae; genus Hongsoonwoonella; species Hongsoonwoonella sediminis. Next base: position 4,708 of record NZ_WUMV01000013.1, read on the forward strand.
CCGGCCGCCCGCGCTGTCGACCAGCCGGTAGGTGAAGGTCTCGCCCGCATCCGGGTCGGCGGTGCCAAGTGTGCCGACGGGCGTAAAGGCGGCCGAGTTTTCACGCACCGTGCCCCCCGCCAGCGTCAGCGCCGTCGGCGCCTCGTTGACGTCGCCGACCGTCACCCGGACCGTCTGGACCGCCACGCCCCCGTTGCCGTCCGAGGCCGAAACTTCGACCTCATAGGTGTTGTCGCCGCCGGCATCGCCCGGCGCCTCGAAATCCGGCGCGGAGACGAAGCGAAGCGCGCCCGTATCCGGATCGATCGCAAACAGCGCCGCATCCGCTCCGCCGGTGATCGAATAGCCGAGAGAGGCTCCGGTGTCCGCGTCGCGCGCCGCCACCGTGCCGACGGGAGCCGTGTTCTCCGCAACCGTGAATGCGGACGGCGACACGATCGACGGGGCGTCGTTCGCACCCGTCACCGTCACCGTCAGCGTCGCCGTGTCCGTGCCGCCGTTGCCGTCGAAGATGTCGTAGCTGAAGACATCGCTCGCAGTCTCGCCTTCGGCCAGCGCCTGCGCCGCCGCCTGGTCGGCCACGTAGGAATAGCTGCCGTCGGCATTCAGCGTCAGCGTGCCGTAGGTGCCTGTGAAGCTTCCCGAGGCAACCGACAGCGCATCGCCGTCGACATCCGTGTCGTTCGCCAGCACGTTGCCCGTGACCGCGCCCGCGTCTTCCAGAGTGGAGGCCGTATCCGCCACAGCCACAGGCCCATCGTTCGTGCCGGTGACGGTGACGGTCAGCGCCGCCGTATCCGTGCCGCCGTTGCCGTCAGCGACCTCGTAGCTGAAGACGTCGCTCGCGGTCTCGCCCTCGGCCAGCGCCTGCGCTGCCGCCTGGTCGGCCACGTAGGAATAGCTGCCATCCGCGTTCAGCGTCAGCGTCAGCGTGCCGTAGGTGCCTGTAACCGTACCCGCACCGCCGCTCACCTGAAGCGCGTCGCCGTCGCCGTCCGTGTCGTTCGCCAGCACGTTGCCCGAAACAGCACCGCCGTCTTCCAGAGCGGCGGCCGTATCCGCCACAGCCACAGGCCCATCGTTCGTGCCCGTCACCGTCACCGTCAGCGTCGCCGCATCCGTGCCGCCGTTGCCGTCAGCGACCTCGTAGCTGAAGACATCGCTCGCAGTCTCGCCTTCGGCCAGCGCCTGCGCCGCCGCCTGGTCGGCCACATAGGAATAGCTGCCGTCGGCATTCAGCGTCAGCGTGCCGTAGGTGCCTGTAACCGTGCCCGCACCGCCGCTTACCTGAAGCGCGTCGCCGTCGACATCCGTGTCGTTGGCCAGCACGTTGCCCGTGACCGCGCCCGCGTCCTCCAGCGCGGAGGCCGTATCCGCCACAGCTACAGGCCCATCGCTCGTGCCGGTGACGGTGACCGTCAGCGTGGCCGTGTCTGTACCGCCGTTGCCGTCGGAGATGTCGTAGCTGAAGACGTCGCTCGCAGTCTCGCCTTCGGCCAGTGCCTGCGCCGCCGCCTGGTCGGCGACATAGGAATAGCTGCCGTCCGCGTTCAGCGTCAGCGTGCCGTAGGTGCCTGTAACCGTACCCGCACCGCCGCTCACCTGAAGCGCGTCGCCGTCGCCATCCGTGTCGTTCGCCAGCACGTTGCCCGTGGCCGCGCCGCCGTCTTCCAGAGCGGAGGCCGTATCCGCCACAGCCACAGGCACATCGTTCGTGCCCGTCACCCTCACCGTCAGCGTCGCCGTATCCGTGCCGCCGTTGGCGTCGGAGATGTCGTAGCTGAAGACGTCGCTCGCGGTCTCGCCCTCGGCCAGCGCCTGCGCCGCTGCCTGGTCGGCCACGTAGGAATAGCTGCCGTCGGCATTCAGCGTCAGCGTGCCGTAGGTGCCCGTGAAGCTGCCCGAGGCAACAGACAGCGCGTCGCCGTCGACATCCGTGTCGTTGGCAAGAACGTTGCCCGTGACCGCGCCCGCGTCTTCCAGAGTGGAGGCCGTATCCGCCACAGCCACAGGCGCATCGTTCGTGCCCGTCACCGTCACCGTCAGCGTCGCCGTATCCGTGCCGCCGTTGCCGTCGGAGATGTCGTAGCTGAAGACGTCGCTCGCAGTCTCGCCCTCGGCCAGCGCCTGCGCCGCTGCCTGGTCGGCCACGTAGGAATAGCTGCCGTCCGCGTTCAGCGTCAGTGTGCCGTAGGTGCCCGTGAAGCTGCCCGAGGCGACCGACAGCGCATCGCCGTCGCCGTCCGTGTCGTTGGCAAGAACGTTGCCCGAAACAGCGCCGCCGTCTTCCAGAGCGGCGGCCGTATCCGCCACAGCCACAGGCGCATCGTTCGTGCCGGTGACGGTGACGGTCAGCGTGGCCGTGTCCGTGCCGCCGTTGCCGTCGGAGATGTCGTAGCTGAAGACGTCGCTCGCAGTCTCGCCTTCGGCCAGTGCCTGCGCCGCCGCCTGGTCGGTGACATAGGAATAGCTGCCGTCCGCGTTCAGCGTCAGCGTGCCGTAGGTGCCTGTAATCGTCCCCGCGCCGCCGCTTACCTGAAGCGCGTCGCCGTCGACATCCGTGTCGTTGGCAAGAACGTTGCCCGAAACAGCGCCGCCGTCTTCCAGAGCGGCGGCCGTATCCGCCACAGCCACAGGCGCATCGTTCGTGCCGGTGACGGTGACGGTCAGCGTGGCCGTGTCCGTGCCGCCGTTGCCGTCAGCGACTTCATACGTGAACGTGTCGGTTGCCGTCTGCCCCTCGGCCAGCGCCTGCGCCGCCGCCTGGTCGGCCACGTAGGAATAGCTGCCGTCGGCGTTCAGCGTCAGCGTGCCGTAGGTGCCCGTGAAGCTGCCGGAGGCGACCACCGACAGCGCATCGCCGTCGCCGTCCGTGTCGTTCGCCAGCACGTTGCCCGTGACCGCGCCCGCATCCTCCGTCGCAGAGGCGACATCCGCCACAGCCACAGGCCCATCGTTCGTGCCGGTGACGGTGACGGTCAGCGCCGCCGTATCCGTGCCGCCGTTGCCGTCGGAGACCTCGTAGCTGAAGACATCGCTCGCAGTCTCGCCCTCGGCCAGCGCCTGCGCCGCCGCCTGGTCGGCCACGTAGGAATAGCTGCCGTCGGCATTCAGCGTCAGCGTGCCGTAGGTGCCTGTAACCGTGCCCGCACCGCCGCTTACCTGAAGCGCGTCGCCGTCGACATCCGTGTCGTTGGCAAGAACGTTGCCCGTGACCGCGCCCGCGTCTTCCAGAGTGGAGGCCGTATCCGCCACAGCCACAGGCGCATCGTTGGTGCCTTGATCGCCGCCTTCGAGTGCGTTGGCAATCAACGGCGTCGTCGCCGGCCGATCGAAGTCGGCGCGAGCTAGTGTCCGGAGCGGTTCGAGCGCTGGCAGATCTTCTGGAAAAAGGTCGGCAGGATCAACGCCGCGCGATTCATTTACAACTTCAGGCGCACGCGAATATCCGCTTGCCGGAACTCCTTGGGCTCCGATCGAGCTCGTCGATTCGACCGCACGCCCATCGTCGGCGGGAAGGTTGGCGAGTAATTCAGCACGCAGATCCTCGGAAGCCGTGAAGCTTCTGTCACCGGCAGAAACTTCGACGGGCTCATCGCCATCTTGAGCGAAAAATCCGTCAAGCTTAAGGGTCTTGCCATCAGACAGCACAAGAAACAAATCATCGCCTTCGGTAGTACTGAGAACTATCTCGGCATCGGCGACTTCGATCTTGTTTCCGCTTTCTATTTCGAGGACGGTTTCCTGTTCGACAAGTTCAAGCTCGTGTGAGAGTGCACCAGCTTTTTCGACAATTACCGTCGCCATGACTTTCCCTTCAAAACCAAGCCTGGAAATCCCGATTCGCTCGGAACTTCAAAATTTGCGCTTCCAAAAGACTTCGGCGCCTCGAATCGCGCAGCGACATGGAGGAACTCACGGAATCGAATTCGAAAGGCCGCGACCATTCCTGGGCACCTCGGCCTCTATCGATACCCTGCGCATATCCACCGCCGTGCTCCGCCTGGAACCCATGGCAAGTGGCGATGACGATGACGATGAATTTCGTGCCGCATCTCCGTGGGCGAGCGCTCCTCCGAACAAGCACAACCTTTGATATTTCCGTAACGAATTTTTAACTTTTTTTTTGGAAATCTACCGTTCACGTTCCTGTTATTCTGTAGAAATCTTCATAATGTTGGTTAAAATACATTATATTATGGTTAATATTGTGTTTATAAGGCTTTTTTATTAAATCTTATTATAGTTTTATTGAGGTTTTGTTTTAAAGTCGCAAATTATAATTATATTTTACAACCTATATAATCTGTATATTGAACATTTTTTATTTATACATACAATTATAAAATTCAATAAACTCGTACTTGCAATTATTTATACGCATGCGAGCTCGACAAAGCCCCGCACTTGCATTCGACATCTGGCCAAACGCTGTGCAGGGCGTCACCTCGACAGCGCGGCGTGCCGAGTGGAATTTGGGTCGTCTCGGATAACGCCTACCTTGAGGCGATCTGGAGGCTTTCCACCAGCGTGCCGATCGTGGCCAGAAGCTCGTATTCGTCCTGGAGCGCG